>NZ_CP175563.1:0-2330000 GCF_046097065.1 Syntrophus buswellii
GTGGATAGGTGTTACAAAGTGGAGAATATCTGGGAAGAAAGCATTAAAATCATTAAGGAAAAAATTAGTTCGCAGAATTATGAAACCTGGATTCGTCCGCTGAAACTGGCATCGATCGAGAACAATCGCGCCAGTTTATCGGTGCCGAACAAGTTTTTCAAAGACTGGCTGACGGAAAACTACCGAGAGGTGATTTGCCAGGCCCTCTCCAGCTCAGCGGGAAAAGAGTACTTAATCGATTTTATTATTCTTCCGGAATCGGAAAAACATCCCCGTTCCGCGACCAATCCGGCGCGTAGGAAAAAAACCGTCGAACCTCAACCCCAGGAAACGCGAAGGCAGAAGGTGCACCCAACCTTGAACCCCAATTACAGTTTTGAACGCTTTGTTGTGGGATCCTCCAATCAGTTCGCCCATGCCGCCTCCGTGGCCGTAGCCGAACAGCCGGCCAAGAATTACAACCCCCTGTTCATCTATGGGGGGGTGGGCCTGGGCAAGACGCACCTTCTCAACGCCATCGGGCTTCTGAGCATGTCCATTTACCCCGACATGAATGTGGTCTACGTCTCGGCGGAGGAATTCATGAACGAGCTGATCCTCTCCATCCGCTTTGACAAGATGCCGCAGTTCCGGGAAAAGTTCCGCAACATCGACTGCCTGCTCATGGACGACATCCAGTTCATCGCCGGCAAGGAAAGAACCCAGGAGGAATTCTTCCATACCTTCAATACGCTTCACGATTCGGGCAAGCAGATCGTCGTCACCAGCGACAAATTCCCCAAGGACATTCCCAACCTCGAGGGCCGTCTCCGTTCCCGTTTCGAATGGGGGCTTATTGCCGACATCCAGCCGCCGGAGATAGAAACCAAGATCGCCATCCTGGAAAAAAAGGCCCAGGAAAACAACATCCTGGTCCCGACCAACGTGGCCTATTACATCTCTTCCCATGCCGAATCGAACATTCGCGAACTGGAAGGCTTTCTCGTCCGGATCGCCGCCTATTCCTCGGTGACGGGAAGAAACATCGACCTGGACCTGGTCAAGGAAGTCCTGAAAGACATCATCAGGCAGCGGGAGGCTGACGAGGTAAGCTTTGAAGAGATCATCAAGTCCGTCGCCGCAAAGTGCAACGTGAAAATCTCCGACATAAAATCTCAGAGCAAGAACAAGAGCACCGCCATGGCCAGGCAGATGGCGATGTATCTGACCAGGAAGCTGACGGGAAGCTCATTTCCGGACATCGGGGAAAAGATCGGGGGCAGGGATCATTCCACGGTCATTTATGCCAACAACAAAATCCGCAAACAGCTCGAGACGGACGCCAGGTTGAAAGCGCTCCTCCAGGAAATTGAGGATCAGCTTCTTAAAAAGAACTAACAGGGCGACAAGGGACTTATCAACAGGTCTTTTTTATGATAACAAAACGAAATTCAAATGGATTTATGTTTCTTGACTGCAATCCACAGGACTTATTACTAGAACTATCTTTTAATAAATAAACAAAGAAAAATAAAAAACTAATTAGGATGAAATGGGGAAAGGTCATGGAATTCGATATTTCGAGACAGGTTTTTTTGGATGGTGTTCAAAAAACTCTGGGAATTGTTGATAAAAAAAGCACCATGCCCATTCTTGGGAACCTGTTGATCCAAACAGAAGACGGCCAGATAAAGATCGTGGCTACGGACCGGGAACTGAGCCTGGTGGCCAGTTACGAAGCACGGGTTGTCAGGGATGGTGAAATCACTCTCTCCGCGAAGAAACTCTTCGAAATGATCCGGGAAACTCAGGAGGAAGGCATCCACTTCTACTGCGATGACCATAATCAGGTCACCCTGACCAGTCAGAAGGCCGTCTACCGGATTCCCGGCGTCTCCGCCATGGAATTTCCCACGGTGGTCTATGACGAGGAGGTTCCCCTTTATCCCGTCCAAGCGGCCCTGTTGAAGGAATTGCTTTCCAAGACGGCCTTTGCCGTCTCCACCGATGAAACGCGCAAGAACCTGGTCGGCGCCCTGATGGAGACGGAGCAGACGGAACAGGGGACCGTTCTGAGAGTGGTCGCTACGGATGGACACCGCCTTGCGAAATGCTTCGACATGCTTGAGGGAACCCCCACCTTTTCTCTGGAGGAAGGCATCATTCTCCCCCGAAAGGGAATCGCCGAGATCCGGAAGCTCATCGATTCGGAGCCTGGAGAGATCCGGATCGGTTCGGACCGGGGAATGTTTGTTCTCAAGACCGCCAACACCCTGTTGAAGGTGAGCCTGATCGACGAGACGTATCCTGACTATCGGCGGGTGATCCCCAGCGAGCAGGGAGCCCGGGTGATCCTCAACCGCGATTTGCTTCTGCACGCCCTCCGGCGCATGAAGGTCATCTCGACGGAGCAGTACAACGGCGTGGTGATGACGGTGTCCTCCAGCAAAATCGTTATGAACTCGAACAATCCCGATGTGGGAGAGGCCAATGACGAACTGGAAGTGGCTTACTCCGGAGACGAGATCCAGGTCGGATACAACGTGGATTACCTCATTGACGCTATCGAGGTGATCCGGGAAGAGGAAGTGATGATGAGTATCGGCGCCTTCATGAAGCCGACGCTTATTCTTCCTGTCCACAACGACCGTTTCCTCTGCGTCGTGATGCCGCTGAAGCTTTGAGGGCGTAGGAACGGAAAAATAACAAAGTGATTCAACAGAGCAGTATGGAAGAGAGATCAGAAAAAATGACAACGGACAATTATTCCGCTGAAAGTATTAAAATCCTGGAAGGCCTGGAAGCCGTCAGAAAACGGCCGGCCATGTATATCGGCAGCATCGGCAAGGATGGTCTGCACCACCTGGTGTATGAAGTGGTGGATAACAGCATCGATGAGGCATCGGCCGGATACTGTGACCGGATTACCGTGAAAATCCGGGTGGACAACAGCATCATGGTGGAGGACAACGGACGGGGAATTCCCGTTGATATGCATGAAACGGGAGTTTCAGCCGCTGAGGTGGTTTTGACCAAGCTGCACGCCGGGGGAAAGTTCTCCAACGACAGCTACAAGATTTCCGGCGGGCTTCATGGGGTCGGCGTCTCCGTCGTCAACGCCCTTTCCAGCTCCCTGGAACTCAATGTCCGCCGGGACGGAAAGGTTTATACGCAATCCTATGTCCGCGGCGTGCCCCAGAACCCGCTGACCGTGACCGGTCAGACCTCCGGCCGGGGAACCAAGGTTTATTTCAAGCCCGATGAGGAGATCTTTGAGGAGCTGGAATTCAATTTCGACATCCTCGCCAACCGACTCCGGGAACTGGCCTTCCTGAACTCCGGCATCTTCATCACCTTGATCGATGACCGTACGGACCGGAAAAGCGAATTCTTTTACGAAGGGGGCATCGTCTCCTTCGTCGAGTACATCAACCGCAACAAAAAGGTCCTTCACAAAGAGCCGATTTTTGTCACCGGAGCGCGGGAGGACTGCACCGTGGAAGTGGCGCTGCAGTACAACGACACCTACACGGAAAACATCTTTTCCTTTGCCAACAGCATCAACACGACGGAGGGGGGAACGCACCTGAGCGGATTCCGGTCGGCGCTGACGCGCGTCTTCAACAACTATGCGGTCAACAACAATCTCTTGAAAGGGAAGGAATCGCTGCGGGGAGAGGACCTGAGGGAAGGCCTTTCCTGCGTCATCAGCGTCAAGGTCGCCAATCCCCAGTTTGAAGGCCAGACCAAGACCAAGCTGGGAAACTCCGAAGTGCGGGGGCTCGTGGAAGGCATCGTTTACGAAAAAATCGGCACCTACCTGGAGGAAAATCCCACGACAGCCAAGCAGCTGCTGAGCAAATGCCTCGATGCCTCGCGGGCTCGGGAAGCGGCCCGGAGGGCCCGCGAGCTGACACGCCGGAAGAGCGCCCTGGAGGTGGGGGCGCTGCCTGGAAAGCTGGCGGACTGCCAGGAACGGGACCCGGCCCGAAGCGAGATTTATCTCGTGGAGGGGGATTCGGCGGGAGGTTCCGCCAAGCAGGGGCGTGATCGCCGCAACCAGGCTATCCTGCCCCTGCGGGGAAAAGTCCTGAATGTGGAGAAGGCCCGCTTCGACAAGATGCTTCAGAACGAGGAAATCAAGACCATGATTACGGCCCTGGGGACGGGGATCGGGGAGGAGGATTACGACGTCAGCCGGATCCGCTACCACAAGGTCATCATCATGACCGATGCCGATGTGGACGGTTCCCATATCCGCACCCTCCTGTTGACCTTCTTCTTCCGCCAGATGCGGGAGCTCGTGGAAAAGGGATATCTCTATATCGCCCAGCCGCCGCTTTTCAAGATCACGGAAAAGAAAAACGAGCTTTACATTCATAACGAGGACGAAATGAACAACTTCATCCTCCAGAATGGCGTCAAGCGGATAAAACTTTATTCCAACGGGAAAGAAGAGGCCGTCACCGGCAATTCCCTGCTCAACCTGGTCAAAAAGATTCTACGGGTTGAGACCATTCTGGAGAAGTTCGAAAAAGAGGACTGCAATCGAAAGATTATCCTCTCTCTCGCCGAACGGCCGTCTTTGTCCATCCAGGACTTTGAGGATGAAGGGCTCCTGAGGGAAACGGCCCGCCAGACCGCGGATTCCCTCGGGGAGGAGATCATGGAAACGGGTGTGGAAGCAGATGAGGAGCACGGCGGATATAAAATGTTCTTCCGCCTGGGAAAAAATGGAAAGCCTTCAAGGATTTCCTTTGGAAAATCCATCTATCGAGCGCCGAAGTTCTCGGAAATCAAGGCGCTTCTTTCCCAGATTTCCGCAGTCGGCAAGCCCCCCTATTCGGTAGTGGCTCTGGACGGAGAGGAAAGCGACCGCCGGGAACTTCCGGATATGTCCGCTCTGGTGCAGTTCGTGACCTCCGTGGGCAAGAAGGGGATTTCTGTCCAGCGCTATAAAGGTCTGGGAGAAATGAATCCCGAACAGCTCTGGGAAACCACCATGAATCCAGAGAAGAGAACCCTTCTGCAGGTCCGGGTGGATGATGCTGTGCAGGCCGATGAGATTTTCACCACGCTGATGGGGGATCAGGTTGAACCCCGTCGCGACTTCATCTACAAGAATGCCCTTTATGTGTCCAACCTGGATGTCTAGGAAAGAGGAATAAAAAAGAATGGATCCATTGGCAGTACAAAGAAATATCAATGTAAATATTGAAGATGAGATGAAAAAGTCCTACATGGACTATGCCATGAGCGTCATCATCGGCCGGGCCATTCCCGATGTGCGCGATGGCCTCAAACCGGTTCACCGTCGCGTCCTTTTTGCCATGAGCGAAATGGGAAACCGCTGGAACCGGCCCTACAAGAAATCGGCTCGCATCGTCGGGGATATCATCGGTAAATACCATCCCCATGGCGATCAGGCGGCCTACGGCACCATCGTCCGTCTGGCCCAGGATTTTTCCATGCGCTATCCTCTCATCGACGGCCAGGGAAACTTCGGGTCCATCGACGACGATCCCCCGGCGGCCATGCGTTACACGGAAGTCCGCATGGCCCGGATCACCGAGGAAATTCTGGCGGATCTGGAAAAAGACACGGTGGATTTCATCCCGAACTATGATGAATCCCTGACGGAACCTTCCGTTCTTCCCTCGCGGCTCCCGACCCTGCTGCTGAGCGGTACGGCGGGAATTGCGGTCGGTTTAGCGACGAACATCCCGCCGCACAATCTCACGGAGGTTCTTTCCGGGACCATCGCCCTCATCCGGAATCCGGAAATGACCCTGGAAGAGCTCATGACCTATATTCCGGGACCGGATTTCCCCACGGCGGGGTTCATTAACGGGCGGGAAGGAATTCTCTCTGCCTATCGGACGGGACGGGGCATCATCCGGATGCGGGCCAAGGTGATCATCGAGAAGAATGAACGCAATGACCGGGAGAGCATTGTGGTCACCGAGATTCCTTATCAGGTCAACAAGGCGGCCATGATCGAAAAGATCTCCGAACTGGTCAAGGACAAGAGAATTACCGGAATCTCCGATCTCCGTGACGAATCCGACCGCGAGGGAATCCGGGTTGTGATTGATCTGAAGCGTGACGAGAACTCCAGCGTGATCCTCAATCAGTTGTACAAGCACACCCAGATGGAATCGACTTTCGGGATCATCATGCTGGCCATCGAAAACGGTCAGCCCTATGTGTTTAATCTCATTGAAGTCCTGAAGAGTTTTATCGAATTCCGAAAAATCGTCATCGTCCGGCGTACGACCTTTGAAGTCAACAAGGCGCGGGAGCGGGCTCATATCCTGGAAGGTCTCATCATCGCCCTCAATAACATCGATGAAGTGGTCGCCGTCATCAAGGCATCCAAGAGTCCCCAGGAGGCGGCAGCCGCCCTGTGCAGCCGTTTCTCGCTGACGGACATTCAGGCCAGGGCGATCCTGGACATGAGGCTGCAACGTCTCACGGGACTGGAGCAGAGCAAGATCAAGGAAGAATTCGATGCCATCTTAAAGGAAATCGAGCGGTTGCAGGGAATCCTCGATGATCCCCAGAAGGTCCTGGAGGTGATCATCTCGGAGACGGAAGAGATCATCGAACGGTACGGCGATGAACGTCGGACGGAGATCGTGGCCAGCTCGGAAGACATCAATATCGAGGATATGATCGCCGAAGAAGACATGGTGGTCACCTACTCCCAGGGGGGGTACATCAAGCGCAATCCCTCAAGCCTCTACAGGACCCAGCGCCGGGGCGGGCGCGGCAAGGTCGGGATGATGACCAAGGAAGAGGATGTCGTGGAGAAGCTCTTCATCGCTTCCACACACGATTATGTCCTGATCTTCACCAATGCCGGCCGGCTCTACTGGCTCAAGGTCTACCAGATTCCCCAGGCTGGGAGAATGGCCAAGGGGAAACCCATCGTCAATCTGATCAATCTGGGGCCGGAGGAGCGGGTGGCGGCGGTTCTTCCCGTGCGATCCTTCGAAGAGGGGCAGGCGGTCATCATGGCCACCCGGGCGGGGATCGTCAAGAAGACCGATCTTTCCGCCTATTCCAATCCCCGTTCCGGCGGAATCATCGCCCTGACGATCGACGAAGGGGATGAGCTGGTCGATGTGAAGCTCACGGGAGGCGGTCAGGATGTCTTTCTGGCCACCCGGCAGGGCAAGGCCATCCGTTTTCACGAGGACGACATCCGCACCATGGGCAGAACGGCCCGGGGTGTGAAGGGAATCTCCATGGATGAAGATGACGTCGTCATCGGCATGGATATCCCGCGAGAAGGCAATGCCATCATCACCGTTTCTGAAAAGGGCTACGGAAAGCGAACGGCGGTTTCGGAGTACCGCCTGCAGAGCCGGGGCGGCAAGGGAACGATCAATCTGCGCATCATACCCAGCAAGGGAGGACTGGTGGCGGGCATCCTGCAGGTCACCGGCGAGGAGGACCTGCTGCTCATGAGCAACAGCGGCAAGATCATCCGGATGAAGATTGAAGACGTGCCCCTGATTCATCGGAGCACCCAGGGCGTCAAGCTGATCGAACTCGATGCGGAGGAACAGCTCGTGGGCATGACCAGTGCCGAGCGCGACACCCGTGAGGAAGAGGAGAATGTTTCCGAAGAGAATGAACCGACCGATCCTGTCTTCCCGGAGGAGGACTAGGACCGGTGAGCGCGTCCTGGCGGCTTCTCGATCACACGGCGGATCTCGGCATGGACGTGGAGGGATCCTCGCTGGAGGAGGTGTTTGCCTGCGCCGGGAGGGCCATTTTTGAACTGATGGCGGAGCTGGATGCGGTGGAGATCCGCGTGAGCCGTGATCTGGTTGTTGAAGGTACCGACCTTGCCGATCTCTGGGTCAATTTTCTCCGGGAGGCGCTCTATCTCTGGAGCGGGGGATGCCTGCTCATCAAGGAAGTTCAAATTCGTCAAATATCCGATACCGCCTTGGAGGCGACCCTGTCCGGCGAAGCCTACGACTCCGGCAGGCATGTCCTGAATATGGAGATCAAGGCGGCGACCTACCACCAGGCGGAAGTCGTCCGCACCCCGAAAGGCTGGAAAGGACGGGTGATCTTCGATGTCTAAGATCAGCGTGACCCTGAACAAACTGGATGCCTGCCGCTGGTCCATTCCCAGAACCGGCGGAATGCGGGTTCCCGGTTTGATCTACAGCAGTGAAACGCTCCTCCGGGCCATGGGAAATGACGAAAGCCCGCAGCAGGTCATGAACGTGGCCCACCTTCCGGGAATCGTCAAGTATTCCCTGGCCATGCCGGACATGCACTGGGGGTACGGCTTTCCCATCGGCGGCGTGGCGGCCTTCGATGCGAAAAGCGGCGTGATATCCCCCGGCGGCGTGGGGTACGATATCAACTGCGGCTGCCGGATGATCACCTCCAGGCTCAACTTCGAGGACATCCGGGACCGGCTGAAGGATCTCGTGGTCGCCCTTTTTCACAATATTCCCTCGGGAGTCGGTTCAACGGGGGTTCTCAAGCTGTCCCCGAAAGAGGAGCGCCAGGTTCTGACCCAGGGCTCCCGCTGGGCGGTGAGCCAGGGCTACGGTTCGGAAGAGGACATCGAGACGACGGAAGACCACGGGGCCATGGCCGGTGCCGATCCGGACAAGGTGAGCCCTAGGGCCATCGAGCGGGGGCGGGACCAGCTTGGGACCCTGGGATCGGGCAATCACTTTCTCGAGGTGGAAGTCGTGGAGGAGATCTTCGATCCGGAAGTGGCCGCGGTCTTCGGCCTTTCCGTTGGCCAGGTGGCCGTGCTGATCCACACCGGATCGCGGGGCCTGGGCTATCAGATCTGCGATGATTACCTGGCCCGGATGGTCAAAAAAATGAGTGAACTGGGTGTCCCGATTCCGGACCGTCAGCTTGCCTGCTCCTGGCTGGAATCCCAGGCGGGAAGGGATTACCTGGCCGCCATGGCCTGTGCGGCGAACTACGCCTGGGCGAACCGGCAGATGCTGATGCACTGGACGCGGGAAACCTTCGAGAAAACGCTGCGGAAAAGCCCCCGGGAGCTGGGCATGAAGCTCCTTTATGACGTCTGTCACAATATCGCCAAACTGGAAACCTTTCCCGTAGACGGCAACATGATGGAGCTCTGTGTCCACCGGAAGGGCGCCACCCGGTCCTTTCCTCCTGGCCACCCGGCACTGCCCGTCTGCTACCGGAAGGTCGGCCAACCCGTGCTGATTCCCGGCGACATGGGCACGGGTTCCTACGTGATGGTGGGAACGGAAAAGGCCTATCAGGAAACCTTCGGCAGCACCTGCCACGGTGCCGGCCGGGTCATGAGCCGGGCCCAGGCGACGCGCGCCAGCTCCGGCCGGCAGATCGCCCGGGAAATGGCCGACCGGGGCGTGCTGGTCATGGCCTCGGGCAAGGGAACACTCAAGGAGGAAATTCCGGAGGCCTACAAAAAGCTGGACGATGTGATCGATGTGGTCCATCGTGCCGGACTTTCCCGGAAGGTCGCCCGCCTTCGGGCCGTGTGCTGCATCAAGGGATAGCCGGAAACGGCGCCATCGAAAAGATGGCCGCCCAAACCCGTGCTTTTCTGAATTTCCCGTTCTTTTTTACCGAATTTGGAGGTCACTATGGGAGTCTTTGTCAACGAACTGGCTCAAATGGTTGAATCCCACGCCGAAGAAATTGCCGAGCAGTGGGCAAAAGCGGTAAGAAGAAATCCAAAAACGCCTTCATTTCAAAAACTTTCCAAGGACCACTGCCTCAACTGCGCCGCGGGTTTCTACCACAGATTCGTCAAGATTTATTTTGACAAGAGCCCCTATCCGGCCCTCGAAGAATTTTTTACCCGATATGCAGAGGCCCGCTATCAAGAAGGAATCCCACTCCAGGAGGCCATCCAGGCCCTTCTCATGCTGCGCCGCCAGATGTGGCTCTTTCCGGATCTTCAGACCCTCTTCGCTGCAAACGTCGACCAGTCCCAGGCCGTAGAGACCCTCAACCAAACCATCCGCATCTTCGACCAGGGCATTTACCTGATCATGGAACGGTATCAGAAATTGAGCAGCGGAAAGCAGGAGAAGATGCCATGCAAAAAAGCTCACGGTGATCATTGAACGGAAAGGGAACAGCTATGTTTCGTTCTGCCCTGAACTCGATAGTGCCAGCCAGGGAGACACGATCGAAGCCGCTTCCTGATTCAAGGCTTACCGTGGCGATTCCAGACCATGCCGAACTGCGGATAGGCTCTCCAGGCCATCCAGGAAGAAACTGATGCGAGCCATGGTCAGTCCCGAGTGATGATAACTGGTGCCACGGATTTCATTATTTTAGTGATGGGAGCGAACATAAATGCCAAAGAAGCGCAGCGGTATCGTTATATCAATTCCGGATTGAGTTGCTTGAAATAGAACCAACGATCTGGCGGGTCATCCAAGTGCCGTCCGGTTACTCCTTCTGGGATTTGCATGTTGCCATACAGGATGCAATGGGCTGGCTTGACTGCCATCTGCATGCATTCCACATCCGCATGCATTACATGAGGACGAGCGTCGAGATCGGCATTCCCGATGAAGAGAAATTTGACCGTGCAGTACTTCCCGGATGGGAGATGCCTATCACCAAATATTTTACGGAGCCCGGGAAATCCGCAATCTACGACTACGACTTCGGCGACGATTGGTCGCACAATGTCCTTCTTGAAGCGATCATGCTTAAAGAAAGCGGCCGTAAGTATCCCTGTTGCATTGCCGGTGAGCGGGCGTGCCCGCCGGAAGACTGCGGAGGTGTGCATGGATACTATAAACTGCTCAAAATAATATCTGATCCGGGTCATCCGGAATATGAAGATCACATGAAATGGCTTACGCGCTACACGAAAAAAGGCCGTCCCTATGAACCCGGAACGTTTCATCCTGGAGAGGTAAAGTTCTCGAATCCAAGGAGAAGATGGGAAAAGGCCTTCTCAGAGTAAGTCCACAATTGGAACGGTGTTTTCATGTAATGAAAATCTTTCTGTAATCAGGGCTGAGAAATGATGAAGATTGACATAGACGGGCTCACGGAAGCGGAACTTATTGACCTGAACAACCGGGTGGTTGCGAGACTGAAGTTTCTGCACCAAATGAAGGCGCACGGAGCGATGCTTGAGTTCAGCATCGGAGAACAGGTGTCGTTTCAACCCGATGGGCGCCCTCTCATTACGGGTATCATCTCCAAGTACAACAGGAAAACGGTGACGGTGGTCACATCGGATGGTCACCAATGGAATGTCCCCCCGATGTATCTCCGCAAGGCTGAAGCCTCACCGCGTCAAGAACCGAGCCGCGGCCAAATCATCAAGATGCTGAAGAAGTAAAAGCCCCTTATGTGAGAGCCTCGGGACATACCCGATCCGGCGACACCGTCTTGCAGTGCCGACTTGCATTTCTCTTGATAAGGTATTATTTTTTAGGGGAATTCGGCACCAAAGAACAAGTGATCTGCTGGAAATAGAGCCGTCCCGGGCATGTTGCCTTATAGTCAAGTCCTTGAGGTAATGATCATCATTCCGGACCGTAAATGCTCTGATAATCCCTCTGGTGGCCGGGGATCCGTTACAGGGCGCCATGAGACAGTTTCAAAGCGGGTAATGGTATGGACGTAACCCGGATCATCGCGGCGGCGGGCGGCAGGTACTCCCGGGAGATGGGTATCGACCTCGATGAATGCCGGTCAGACCATGTCTTCCGGTGGTTTCTCGCCTCGGTCCTGTTCGGCGCCCGGATCTCCGAGACCATCGTAAAACGGACCATGGAGGCCTTCAAGGCGGCGGGCGTCCTGACGCCGGAGGAGATGGAGAGGACCGGGTGGGACGGCCTGGTGTCGATCCTGGACCGCGGCGGCTACGCCAGGTATGATTTCAAGACCGCCACCAAGCTGCTGGAGCTCTCCAGGACGCTCCGGGAGCGCTATGGTGGCGATCTCAACCGGCTGCACGGAGAGGCTTCCGACGCCGGAGATCTGGAGGAGCGACTCAAGGCGTTGGCGAAGGGGATCGGCCGTGTGACCGTGAACATCTTTCTGCGCGAGATGCGCGGAATCTGGCCGAAGGCGCGGCCTCTGCCCTCCGATCTGGTCGTGCTGGCCGCCGGAAACCTCGGTCTCTGTCCCCGGGGGATCGGGGATGGGGAGCAGGCCTCCGATCTGCTGCAGAACCGGTGGAAGGAAAGCGGTGGAAAGGCAGCGGATTTTCCCGATTTTGAATCCGCCCTCCTGCGCATCGGGAAGAACCACTGCCGGAAAAAGGGATGCGGCGCCTGCCCCGTCCGGACCGTGTGCCGGAGCGCGCCGGGATGATGCAGCCGGTCGGTCATGACGGTGAACCGCATCGACACGAAACATTCTTGAGGAGAGCCATGAAATGAATGAGCTTCTGTTTGATCCTGATACACACCGAAAGGCAGGCCATCTCCTGGGGGAACTTCTGGCGGGCTATGAAGGGGATCTCTCGAATCCGCCCGGATTCGGACAGATTGATCGGGATGCCATGCGGGCGATCATGACGGAGCCTCTTCCTGAAGAGGGGAGATCCCTTGAGGAGCTGTTCCAGGAATTCCGGGAAGTTGTCATGCCGAATTCGACGCATGTGGCGCACCGGCGCTTTCTGCCTTACGTGCTTCCCTCTCCCAACGGGATCTCGGCCTTTGCCGATGCCCTGGCAAGCACCCTCAATCAGAACTGCAACCTCTGGACGCTGTCCCCTGCCGCCAATGCCATCGAACAGCGGGTCATTTCCTGGTTTCAGGACTTGTTCTCCTTTCCCGAAGGGAGCGGAGGCATCATTACGAGCGGCGGGTCCATGGCGAACCTGACGGCCCTGGCGATTGCCCGGGACACGTACCTCGGAACATCCGCCAGGATGGACGGGCTGCAGTGGAGGGTATCGCCGCTGAGGCTCTACGTGTCGGACCAGGTGCATAACTGCGTGGACAAGGCGGCCGTTATTCTCGGCATCGGGCTCAATCATGTCCGCCATGTTCCCTGCGATTCTCAGTTCCGCATGCGGATGGATCTTCTCAAAGAGGCCGTCATGCAGGACCGCCGAGATGGGTTCAGCCCCTTCTGCGTGGTCGGTTCAGCGGGAACCGTGACCACCGGGGCGTTTGACCCCCTTGACGAGCTGGCGGATTTCTGTGACGAGGAAGGGCTCTGGCTTCACATTGACGGGGCCTACGGCGCCCTGACGGTTCTCAGCGAAAGAAGGCGCCCCCATCTGCAGCCGGCAGGCCGTGCCCATTCCCTGTCGCTCGACCCGCACAAGTTTCTCTTCGCATCCCTGGAGGCCGGCTGCGTCCTTGTTCGGCGCGCCGAGGACATGCGGACCACCTACAGCTTCGTTCCGACCTACCTGTCCATGTTCTCCGATCCCGACTTTCTGAACTATGCGGAATATGGCCCCCAACTCTCGCGGAGCTTCAAGGCGCTGAAGGTCTGGTGGTCGTTGCGGGCCTTCGGGCGAAAGGCCTATGCGAAAGCGATCGACGATCTCTGTGACCTTGCGGAATATATGGAGGCGCGAACGGAAGCCGAGCCGGAGCTGGAACTGCTGGCCCCGGTCACCTTGAATGCCGTGTGCGTCCGCTGCCGCAATCTGTCCGACGGCCAGAATGAGCGTGTCCTGGCCCGCCTGCTGTCCGAAGGGGTTGCATTCCTCGGCAGGGCGGAAGTGAAAGGGAAATTCTGTCTGCGGGCCTGCTTCATGAACCTGCGGACCACACGCGACGACGTGGACCGCATTCTCGAGGAGATGGTCCGTTTTGGAAGAGAGGAGATGAGGGTGTGAGCCGCTTTTCGAAACGCATATCCCCATCGGGGGGGCAATCATGTGCCTGATTGCCTTCGACTGGCAGCCGGAAACGGAGACGCCGTTGATCCTGGTTGCCAACCGGGACGAATATTTTCATCGCGGAACCGCCGCGATGTCCTGCTGGCTCGATCAGCCCGAGATTGTCGCCGGGCGCGATCTTGAAGCCCTGGGGACGTGGCTCGGCGTCAATGCCGGCAGCGGCCGTTTTGCCGCCTTGACGAACATCCGCGCCCCAGCCTATCGCCGGGGCTGTGAAAAGAGCCGCGGCCAACTGGTATCCGGATTTCTGCAGTCTGCGCTTCCGGCCAGCCGATATCTCGATGAGATCTGCCGGGAGCGGCCATCCTACAGCGGGTTCAACCTGCTCGTGTTTGATGGAGAGGAGCTTTACCATCTGAATTCGGAAAAGCAGCCGCGGCCTGTTGAACCTGGACTGCACGGCCTGAGCAACGCCTGCCTGGACACGCCCGGCTGGCCTAAGGTCGAAAGCGCCAGGAGGAAGCTGTGCCGCTGGCTGGAACAGCCTGGATCCATGAAAGATCTGGCGCTTCTGCTCGACTCCAGGGTGCTTGCGGCGCCGGATACGCTTCCGGACACCGGCGTTTCTCCTGCAGAGGAGCACAGCCTATCGGCGGAATTCATTGCCATGGACGGTTACGGAACCCGTTGCAGCACAGCAATGATCTGGGGGCGGGATCACGTGCGGCTTCTGGAAATCACCTATGACTGTGACGGCCGGATCTGTGGACAGTCCGAGTTTCAGATAAATCGGGAAGACCGGTTATCGGATCCCCGGCCCTGGATCTCGACGGATCGATCTCCGGTTTTGAATGTGACGTGAAAAAAAGTTGTTTGGAATGTTTTGTCAGGAAATTTTTGCAGAATAAGGAGGAGAAACATTATGGCACAAGATCCGGGAATGGGAAAAAAGGTGATCGCCACCGTTATGGACGTGAAGGGGGACTGCAATGCGGGCCATGTAAAGGGGGAGACCTTCGAAATCTGTTGTCATAATCCAGCCGGGCTATGCGGATTTTTCTTCCATGATATCTTTCCCAGCCTTTCCACCTTCCAGTTCGGCGGAAACCTTCCCTGGTGGGAAGGCGATGTGATCGAGCTGCAATGCCCGGACAGCTATAATCTCGTCACCCTGAAACTGGAGCGGTTTGACCGGGATTGATCGTTCCTGAACAGGTTCGCGGCCGGAGAAACAGGAGAGAGAACATGAATGGACGGCATCCTCCAAAGTCCGATGAAAATCCGATAGTGAGGGAAGACCTTCGGACCGGTTTGACTGCAGAGGCCATAAAAAACGATATTCTTGAAAATCTGGTTTACGTTCAGGCGCGGATCCCCAAAATAGCCACCCGGAACGACTGGTACATGGCCCTGGCCTATACGGTCCGCGACCGGCTGCTCGAGCGCTGGGGCATGGCCATCGAGTCCCTTCAGCAAAGCAGCCGCGCCGTCTGCTACCTTTCCGCCGAGTTCCTGCCGGGACCTCATCTGGGCAACGCCATTTTGAACCTCGGCATGTACGAACAGACGAAAGAGGCAACGGCCCGACTCGGACTGGATCTGGATGCCCTGATTTCCCATGAAGGGGAGCCGGGACTGGGAAACGGCGAACTCGGCAGACTGGCCGCCTGCTTTCTCGACTCCCTCGCGACCCTGGAAATTCCGACCATCGGATACGGAATCCGTTATGAATTCGGCATTTTTGACCAGGAAATCCACGATGGGTGGCAGCGCGAAGTGACCGACAAGTGGTTGGCGTTCGGCAATCCCTGGGAGATCGTCCGCCCCGAAATTGCGTATTACGTTCCCCTGGGCGGCTACACGGAAACGTATTATGACCGGCTGGGCCGCTTCCGCGTCCGCTGGGTGCCGGAGCGGGTCGTCAAGGGCATCGCCCATGACACCCCCATCCCTGGTTACCATGTGGAAAACGTCGCCCTTCTGCGGCTCTGGAAATCGGAAGCCTGCGAATCCTTCGATTTTCAGGCCTTCAATGAGGGCGATTATTACGGTGCCGTGGAGGACAAGGTGGCCTCCGAGACGATCTCGAAGGTCCTCTACCCAAACGATGAACCGATACCCGGAAAGGAATTGCGACTCTCCCAGCAGTTCTTTTTTGTGTCCTGCTCTCTTCAGGACATGATCCGGGTTCACCGCCTCGGGGGCGGTGTGCCGGCCACCTTCGACCGGAGATACGCGGTGCAGTTGAATGATACGCACCCTGCGATCGCCGTGGCGGAGCTGATGCGCCTCCTGGTGGATAAACAGCGGATCGACTGGGAGCGGGCCTGGGAGATCACGAGAAACACCTTTTCCTACACGAATCACACCCTTCTTCCGGAGGCCCTGGAAAAATGGCCCCTGCCGCTGTTCCGGAAGGTCCTTCCCCGGCATCTGGAGATCATCTTCGAGATCAATCGCCGTTTCCTCGAAGATGTCCGACTGACCTATCCTGGCGACAGCGAACGGTTGAGGCGTCTTTCCCTCATCGAAGAAGCGGATGATCGCTATGTCCGCATGGCCAACCTGGCCGCCGTGGGAAGCCATGCCATCAACGGAGTGGCGGCGCTGCACACGGATCTGCTGAAGGAAACCGTGATGAGGGATTTTTATGAACTCTACCCGGAGAGATTTCTGAACGTGACGAACGGCGTTTCTCCGCGGAGATGGATGCTTCTGTGCAATCCCGGAATGTCCGGCCTTATCACCGATGCGGTGGGGGAAAACTGGGTCTGCAACTCCCAGGATTCCATCGCGGGCCTGGAATCATTCGCCGATGACGGGGCATTTCGCGAAGCCTGGCGCAAGGTGAAGCAGGGCAATAAGATGGAGCTGGCCAGGCACATTTCGGAGCGCACCGGAATCGTCGTGAATCCGGAAAGCCTGTTCGACATCCAGGTGAAGAGGATCCACGAGTACAAGAGGCAGCACCTCAATGCCCTCCACATCATTTCGCTCTATATCCGGCTGAAGAGAACCCCCTCTCTGGATGTCCCGCCCCGCACGGTCATCTTCGGCGGGAAGGCCGCTCCCGGCTACGCCAGGGCCAAGCTGATCATCAAATTCATCAACTCCATCGCCGATGTTGTCAACATCGATCCCGATGTCGCTGATCGGCTGAAAGTCGTCTTCTTTCCCGACTTCAATGTCAAGAACGGCCAGCTCATCTACCCTGCGGCGGACCTTTCGGAACAGATTTCCACGGCAGGAAAGGAAGCGTCGGGCACGGGGAATATGAAATTCTCCCTGAACGGCGCCCTCACCATCGGCACGCTCGATGGAGCCAATGTGGAGATCCGTGAGGCGGTCGGTCCGGAGAACTTCCTGGTCTTCGGCCTGACGGCCAGGGAGGTTACAGACCTGAAAATGCGGGGATACAGGCCCTGGGAGAGCTACGAACAGAATGAGGAGCTCCGGGAAATCATCGACCTGGTCCGTTCCGGTTTCTTTTCCCGGGGAGACCGCGATCTCTTCGAGCCTCTTGTCAACGAGCTCCTCAGCCGCGACGAATACTGCCTCCTTGCAGACTATCCCTCCTATCTCGAAGCTCAGGAGAAGGCTGGCAAGGCATACCTCGTGCAGGGACAGTGGCTTCGCATGTCCATTCTGAATGTAGCCCGGATGGGCGGATTTTCTTCCGACCGCTCCATTCGGGAATATCTGGATCATATCTGGAAGGTCGACTCCCTGAAGGCTTCAGGAAGCAGGGGGAACGGCAGGCCTTGATAACATCACGAAGGCACGGCGCATGACAAGGAGCAGCCATGAAATTGACCGGAACAAAATCGCAGGACAGGAACTCCAAACCCGTTGACAACAAGCCGGAACCCAAAAAGGGCTCCGGCTGGGCGAAGATGCCGCCGCGCAGCACCTGGATATGGTTCGCCCTCATCCTCATTGCGAACTTCCTCTTGATCAAGCTGCTGATGCCTGCGCCGGAACAGCCGTCCATCGTCCCCTATACCCTGTTCAAGGATCAGGTGGGCAAGTATAATGTTCAGGCGATCTTCAGCCGGGGCGAAACGATCACCGGCCGTTTCAAAGTGCCTCTTACGATTCATTCCGCGGAGGAAAAAGGCGAAGCCAAGGCGCCGACGAAGGAAGAGCCCAGGAAGGTGGACCATTTCAAGACCATCCTGCCCGCCTTTGTCGATCAGGGTCTGGAAGCCTATCTGATCGACCATGCGGTCGAAATCAGCGCCAAGCCGCTCCGAGAAGAGCGCAGCACCCTGGCGACGATTCTTTACAGCTTCGGTCCGGGCCTGCTCTTTATCGCCTTCTATATCTGGATCTTCCGACGTATGGCCCAGCAGGGAGGCCTTGGAGGGGGACTCATGGGCATCGGCAAAAGCAAGGCGCGCCGCTATGACCAGGAGGAGGGGCAGAAAATCACCTTCAATGACGTGGCCGGCATTGACGAGGCCGAAAACGAACTGGTCGAGATTGTGGATTTCCTCAAGGACCCGTCAAAGTATACCCGCCTTGGCGGAGCCGCTCCGAAAGGCGTCCTTCTGGTGGGCCCTCCGGGCACGGGAAAGACCCTGCTGGCGAAGGCGGTTGCCGGGGAGGCCGGAGTGCCCTTCTTTTCGATCAGCGCCTCGGAATTTGTTGAGATGATCGTCGGAGTCGGCGCCGCGAGGGTGCGGGACCTCTTTCAGCAGGCCCGCGACCAGGCGCCGTCGATCATCTTCATCGATGAGCTGGATGCCATAGGCCGTGCGCGTGGGCCGGCGGCCATAGGCGGGTCCAGCGAGCAGGAGCAGACCCTGAACCAGATCCTGACCGAGATGGACGGCTTTTCCAGCCGCCAGGGCATTATCGTGCTGGCGGCGACCAACCAGCCGGACGTCCTCGACCGCGCGCTCCTGAGGCCCGGTCGCTTTGACCGGCGTGTGGTGGTGAACCTTCCGGACAAGACCGGCCGCGAGGCGATCCTCAAGGTTCACGTCCGGAATGTCCCTCTCGCCGAAATCGCGGACCTGGTAGAGCTTGCCGCTGCGACACCGGGCTTTTCGGGGGCCGACCTGAAAAACCTGGTCAACGAGGCCGCGCTGCTGGCGGCGAGGCGCGGCCAGAGTGAAGTCCATTACAAGGATTTCATGGACGCCCTGGAGAAGATCGTACTCGGCCCCGAGCGCCCCCTTCTCCTGAGCCGTGCGGACAAGGAGCGCATCGCCTACCATGAGGGAGGGCACGCCATTCTGGGCCTGGTGGTTCCCGGTGCGGACCCTGTGAACCGGGTGACGATCGTACCGCGGGGTCAGGCCCTCGGCGTGACCTACCAGCGGCCGGAAAGCGACCGCTACAATTATCCGGAGGCTTACCTCCGGGCACGGATTATTGGAATGCTGGGCGGACGGGCGGCGGAGGAGATCGTCTATGGAACGAAGACGACCGGCGCCGAAAGTGACATCGAGCAGGCGACCGGGCTGGCCCGCCGGATGGTGACGCGCTGGGGAATGAGCGAACGCCTCGGGCTGGTGCAGCTTGCGCCCCGGGATAACCCCTACCTGAGCGGCATGGACGGATATGGTGGCTCCAGGCCATTCAGCGAGGATACCGCCGAAACCATCGATGCCGAGGTTCGCAGGATCATCGCCGAGAGCCACGAGGAGGCCAAGCGGCTCCTGAGAGCATACCGCTGTCAGCTCGACGCCCTCGCCGAGGCCCTTGTGGCCCGGGAAACCCTCGATGAGAAGGAAATCCTGGCTGCAACAGGCCTGCCTCCAGCACCGCCCCTGGAGACGGGCAAGCTGCCGCTTTCCGATGAGGAGAGTCAGAGCTCCGCGGGCGCCGCCTGAGGAGCTTCGGCAGGCGACCGACGGCCACGAAAGGATGGGGGCAACTGGGGGAACAGCGGTTGCTGACAGGCAGGCGATCATTGCAGGGGTTTCCGTGCCTGGATGGGTCCGCTCCGGCTCGGTCCGGAAGATCACGAAGCACGTGGGGGTGACAAATGAAAAACCTGAGCAGCGTATTCAATCCTGACCGTGTGGCATTGATCGGCGCCAGTGATCAGGAAGGTTCCATTGGAAAAATTCTTCTTTCGAATCTGCTCCTGGCAAAAAATAGAACGATCTTCCCGGTCAACCCGAAGAAGAAGGTGCTGCTGGGCCAAAGATGTTTTGAGAATATATCGAGCATTCCCGAGCCTGTCGATCTGGCCGTGATCGCGACCCCGGCGGAAACGGTTCTCGATCTGGTAGAGGAGTGCGGCAGGGCGGGGGTCGGTGGGCTGGTCATTGTTTCCGCAGGCTTTAAAGAAAGCGGCGAAAAGGGAGCATCTCTGGAACAGCAGCTGAACGAGATCCGGAAAAAGTACGGCATGCGGATCCTCGGGCCGAATTGTCTCGGGTTTGTTCGGCCGAACGCCGGTTTGAACGCCACCTTCATGAAGGCCAATCCTCTGCCGGGAAAGATTGCTTTTATATCCCAGAGCGGCGCCCTGGGCAGCGCCATCCTGGACTGGGCGGCTTCGGAGAGCGTCGGGTTCAGCATGTTCGCGTCGCTCGGTTCCATGAGCGACATCGACTTCGGCGATCTCATCGATTTTCTCGGAGAAGACGAGGCGACGCGGAGCATCCTGATTTACATGGAAGGGGTGGGAAATGCCAGAAAGTTCATGAGCGCCGCTCGGGCGTTTGCCCTGCGAAAGCCCGTGATCGTCCTCAAGCCGGGAAGATATACGGAAAGCGCTGAAGCAGCCCGATCCCACACAGGCGCCATGGCCGGGGATGACGCAATCTATGACGCCGCGTTCAAAAGAGTGGGGGTGGTGCGGGTAAAGGATATTTCCGCTCTCTTCGACGCGGCTGAAATTCTCGCTTCCCAGAGGCTTCCCCTCGGCCGGAAGCTGGCCATCGTCACGGCAGCCGGTGGTCCCGGTGTCATGGCCACGGACGCCCTGATGGATTTCGGAGGAGAGCTTGCAAAGCTTTCCGACGAGAGCCTCGAACGGTTGAATGCCTTCCTGCCGCCCTTCTGGAGCAAGGGGAATCCCCTGGACCTGCTGGGGGATGCGGATACCGGGCGGTTTGACCAGGCGATCCAGGTCTGTCTGAACGATCCCGGGGTAGACGGCATCCTGGTCATCAGCATTCCCATGGATACGGCTCCGCCGGTTGAAGTGGCCCGGGTGATCATTGAAAATGCGAAAAAAGCGTTCAAGCCGATCATTACGACCTGGATGGGGGCGGGAAAGGTGCGTGAGGCGATGGATATGGTCGCCCGGCAGGGTATTCCCAATTATGAAACCCCGGAAGGGGCCGTGAAGGCCTATATCAATCTGTACAACTATGAAAGGAACCTCGAACTTTTGTATGAAACCCCTTCCGAGCTGCCGGTGCGGAGAGTCGTCCAGGAAAACCTGCCGGCTTTCCTCAAGAGAATCCGGGAGGAGAAGGGTTCCTTAAACGAGATTATTTCGAAGGCCGTCGCTGAGGAGAGATACCTTCTCAACGAGAACGAGTCCAAGGAGTTCCTTGCCGCCTATGGCATTCCAACCACGGTTCCTGCACTCGCCGTTTCCGAAGAGGAGGCGGTGGCCGTTGCCCACCGCCTGGGATATCCCGTTGTCATCAAGATCGCCTCGCCGGACATATCGCACAAGAGCGATGTCGGTGGCGTCGAGGTCGGAATCCGCTCCGAGGAGCAGCTCAGGCAGGCCTACGGGGGCATGCTGGCAAAGGTCGGACAACGGGTTCCGGAGGCGGTGATCGAAGGAATCACCGTTCAGAAGATGATAGAGAACATCGATTACGAGCTGATCCTGGGCTCGAAAAAAGATAAGGATTTTGGTGCCGCCATTCTCTTCGGGATGGGTGGGGTGACGGCGGAACTGATCCAGGACTTCTCGGTGGGACTGCCTCCCCTGAACACGACACTGGCAAAGATGCTGATGGAGGAAACGAAAGCCTACAAGCTCGTTCAGGGATGGCGCGGCAAGCCCCCGGCCGATCTCGAAGAGCTTGAGGCGACGCTGATCCTTTTCTCCTACCTGGTCGCAGGTTTTCCCGAAATTGCGGAGATTGACATCAACCCGCTCGCCATATCGGACGGCAAACTGTACGCCCTGGATGCGAGAATCATCCTCGATAAAGCCTATCGGAAATCGGCGGACCTTTATCCGCACCTGGTGATTACCCCTTATCCCACGAGGTTCATCACGACCTTTCTATTGCCTGATGGAACAGAGGTGACCCTTCGGCCGATTCGGCCTGAAGATGAACCTTTGGAGCGGGAGCTCCTCGAGACCCTGTCCGAAGAGTCCCGCCGGACAAGGTTTTTCTCATCTTTTAGGAACGTCACCCGCGAGTGGCTGATCATGTTCTGCAACATTGACTATGATCGGCACATTGCCCTCGTCGCTGAAATTTCGGAGCAGGGGAAACAGAAAATCATCGGTGTCGCAAGACTGATCATCAACCCGGATTTCAGCTCCGGGGAAATCGCCGTGCTCATCCATGATCGGTATCAGCGAAAGGGGATCGGGCAGAAGCTGATGGAGACGGTCCTCAACATCGCCCGGTTAAAGGAGCTGCCTGAGATCTACGGGGAGGTTCTGACGGATAACCGGGAAATGCTCAATCTCAGCAGAAAAAATGGATTTTCCATCAAGCGGCTTCCCGATGGAACGTCGAGCATTCGCTTGAAACTGCAGTAAATGGTCGATCCGCCGCGATGCCGGTCAATCCGGAAAAGACGGCATGAATTCATCCGATCTCCAGCACAGGCAAGGGGGGCATCATCTGGTGCCCCCCTTGCCTGTGGGCCCGAAACCGAAACGGTGGGAAAATTATGCCTTCCGGGTGACCGATTCAATCAGCACATCTTCCAGGGGCCAGTCCTGGAAAGGACCCCGGGAGCCGGTTTTGACTTTGGCCATGGAATCGATCACATCCATCCCCTCCGTCACTTTGCCGAAGACCGCATAACCGAAGTTGTTCTTGCCGGCATAATCCAGGAAGGAATTGTCCACAAAATTGATGAAGAACTGGGACGTGGCTGAATCAATGACCATGGTCCGTGCCATGGCCAGCGTGCCCCGCTCGTTTTTCAAGCCGTTTTCCGCCTCATTCTTGATGGCAGGACCGGTGGGTTTCTGCTGACCGCCCTTGTCGAATCCTCCGCCCTGGGCCATGAATCCGGGGATGATCCGGTGGAAAATGGTTCCGTCGAAAAAACCGTCTTTTACATACTGCAGAAAATTTTCAACGGTGATGGGGGCCTTGTCCTGATAAAGGACCGCCTCAAAAGTTCCCAGGCTGGTTTTGAAGACCACGGTGGGGTTGGAACTTGTATCTTGCATGGTTGCCTCGTCTCCTTGAATGGTTTTGGTCGGCTGTCTGACAATGGCCGATCGATGTTCTGAAATGTTGCGGAAGTATAGAGGGAAACCTTCAGGGTTGTCAAGGAAGGATACGGACAAAAACCGCCGGACTGGCTGAACGTTCCGTCAGCGATTGGCGGGGACTTCTATCCGGACGGGCACCATCCCCGCACGGGAATCGGCCGTACCGATCGAAACGGCCCTGCCCGTGATACCCAACCCTGTAAGCCTCTGCAGAAGGGCTTGCACCTGCCGGGGCGGCAGCTCCGCCGTCAGGATCTCCATTCCTCCGGATGTCCTGCGCTCGATCCGTGAGGCATCAAACTGCCGCAGAAGGCTTATGATTTCCGCCGTCGATGCGCTTTTCCCGCGAAGGCCGCTGTCGGTAACAGCGGAATCCGATGTGTTTTCTCCGTCTCCGGATTTTTTCCGAGCCATGGGGGGAGAGAGGGCTCCGGAGAGCGATGGTCGGGGGGCGGCGAAGACGGGGGGCTCTTCAGCCTTCCGGGAGCCGACGCTTTCAAGGGTTTCCAGCGGCAAGGGCGCCAGGGCCACTGCCCCCTTCCGCGGCTTTGCCGCATCCTCTTCCCCTGAAAGGTGCTTCCCGCTGTCCCGCATCCCCTCCCCATCCGGGCGCGGCGGTGCAGCCTGTTCCAGCCGGAGAGCGGATTGATCCGTCGGCTGTACAAGGCCGGGCTGAGGGGATTTTGCGCTCTTCGCTGCCGAAGGCGGCGTCGTTTCCCGCGGGACGGATGGACCGCCGGCGGGTGCAGGCGGAATGGCCGCCCGGGAATGGTCCTTGCGGGAAGGCCCCTGCGCTCCCATGGAGCGCTCCAGCGCCGGCTTGGGCAGGGCGACGTGGAGGTCCCCATCCCTGTGGAACTGCGGCTCCTGGGTGCGATAGACCTGGAAAGCGAGGACTGAAAGAATGAGGAGCGCCGCGGTGGAAAGGGGAATCTTCAGGTGCAGCGGGGAGAAGAGCCTCCGGAAGAACCCCTTTTCCGGCTGTGCCTCGTCCCGCACCCTGGTCATGATTCTCTGCTTCAGCCAGGGTGGAGGCGTCACCTCCTCCAGGCCGGACAGGATCGTCCCCATCCGCTCCAGATCCGCGATGGCCTTGCAGCACTGCGGGCAGGAGGCAAGGTGATCGCGCACCCTCGCGCTCTCCTCGGGTGAGAGAAGACCTTCCAGGTAGGCGGGCAGGCTGTCTTCGATATCCCGGCAAGTCATGAAAAATCTCCAATTCTGGAACGCATGAGGTCTTTCAGGGAATTTCGTGCCCGGAAAAGCCGCGAGCGGACGGTACCCGGGGGGATCTTGAAAACGTCGGCAATCTCGCCGTAGGACAAGCCCTGAATGTCTCGCAGGACAAGAATTTCCCGGTAGCCGTCATCAAGGAGGCCGATGCATTCCTGCACCCGGGCTTCCAGTTCCTTTTTCTCCAGGCGCTCCTGGACGGAGTCCTCCTGCAGAGGCTCCGCCTGGCAACCGCATCCGTATCCTTCTTTGCCGGAGGACGCCTCCGGGAAAAAATCTTCGGAACGCACCCGGGCCTTTCGCTGCTTCAGCTCGATCAGCCGGTTCTTCGCGCAGTTGACCACGATGCCGTAAAGCCAGGTGGAAAAACGCGCCTCCCTCCGGAACTTCGCAACGGACCGGAAGGCGGCGAGGAAGGCCTCCTGGACGACATCACAGGCCTCCTCGTAATCTCCGATCATCCGGTAGGCAACGTTGAGCATCTTTTTCTGGTGCCTGTCAACCAGAACTCCGAAAGCCTCGACATCCCCTTTCTGGCAAAGAAGCACCGTTTCGAGGTCATCGTCCTCGATGATCGGAGGTTGCTCTTTCAGAGAATTCGAGGCTTCCATGGAGGCTATCGCACCTGTGGGATTGTCCTTAATACCAGTGTAAGCGTTATCCTGGATTCTTTTCCGTTTCCGGCAGCGGGAAAACGCCACTTCTTCATCCGCTCCAGGAGGCAGGAATTTACAGCGGCATCCTTCAGCGCTGCCGGGGAAGCGGTGACCTTACGAACCGTGCCGTCGGGAGAAAGGACCAGGATAAAGGTCTGTTTCACGTGAAACACCTTTCCCGCCAGGCAGGACTCCAGGGTGGAAAGCTGCCCCTTCACGATTCCCGCTGCGTCCTCCTGCGAGAGGCCTCCCGCCACTTCGATCCTGTTCACGGATAGAGAAACGGTGCCGGGCCGGGCTTTCCCGGATCCGTCCTTTTTCTTCTCCGCCTTCCCGTCCGGGGGCATGGCGCTATCCAGGGTGGCCGATTGTTCGCGGACCGGGGCGGCCAGTGGGGCGTAAGACAACATCCTGCCCTTTCCCATGGCGCCTCCCACTGCGTAATCTGAAACACCCTGGGGCAGGGGCAACGGCTGTTGCACGGTGGTGGGTTTGCCTCCCTGCCGAACCTCGCTGTCCACCGCAACGAAGGAGGTATGGGCTGTCAAAAGGTTGTAGGTCAGTCCCAGGTTCGTCACTTCTTCGCTGCGCTCCCGCTTTTCCCGGAGCCGGTTGTAATCGGAAAGGAGCGCAATGCGGTGGCGTGCCCAGAGATAACGAAGGGCCGCATTTTCCGGCAGCGGCGTGACCCCTGCCACTGCGAGGGACTCGGAATAGGGTCCTTTCCCGGAGATTCCCGTCAGCGTCACATGGCCACCGGGTTTCCCACGCCATTTTCCGAAGAGGATCACGGGACGCTCGGCCAGAACATCGGGCAGGGAAACCGGTTCCACATCATAAGCGGAAAAGCCTTCAAAATCCACCTTCACCTGGGTCAGTACCGGCGCAGAAATCATGGCGCGGAAGCGCTCCGCCCTGGACTGCGCTGTTTCCCGCTTGTCGATGATGAAAGGCTCGCCCATGCCGGTCCGCGCCATCCCTTCGATGAGGTGGCGGTTGACGCTCGTCCCGATTCCGAAGGCAAACAGGTTGGCGTTGTCGAGATTGTGCCGGATGAGATCGAAGACCTCTTCCTCAACGGTCACATAGCCGTCGGTGACGACGACCAGGGTCCGCGAGTCCTGTTCGCGCTTTTTGAGGGAGAGGGCGCGCTTCAGGGCCGGCAGTATTTCCGTTCCGCCGCCGCCCCGCTGGCCCTCAAGAAGAGCAATGGCCCGCCGGACATTTTCCGCCGTGGCCGGCAGGGACTCCTCGGACATCAGGGACGAACCCCCGGAGAAGAGCAGGACGTTGAACCGGTCCGAGGGGCGCAGGCCGCCGATCAGGTTGGCTAGTAGCTGCTTGGAGATGTCCAGGGGAAAGCCGTACATCGATCCCGAAACATCGACGATGAAGATGTATTCCCGGCCGGGGATCTGTTCGGGGGCAATCCTTCTGGGCGGCTGCATCATCAGGAGGAAGAAATTCTCCTGTTCGCCCCGGTAGAGGAGCAGGCCGGATTGGACGTTGTCGCCGTCAAGGCGGTAGCGGAGGATGTAATCGCGGTTTCCCCCCGACTTTTCCGACGGATCGAGCAGGACTTGAGCCCGGGCCGGTCCTTGAAACGCTGTGTTCACGGAATGGGAGGGGCTGGAGATGTCCCGGACCGGCAGACCCGTTGCCAGGCTGACCGATATGTCAAAATCGTAGGGAGGGGCTTCGCCGGAATGAAGATAGGGGTTGGCGCTCCACGATTCTGAAGGCGGCGCCGAATCGGCCTGCGTATTGGAATAGCGGGGGCCGACGACGGTGGGATAAACGAATTCGTACACCCGGTTTTCCGGCATGAGCAGTTCCGTGTATTTCAACTCCACCGCGATCTCGTCTCCCGGCAGGATGTTGGCCACATTCATCTGGAACACATTGGGCCGCTGCTGCTCCAGGAGAGAGGCGCTCCGCCCCTCGTTCCGGGCCTGCTCGTAGTCCCGGCGCGCCTCATCGCGCTTCTTGATTCTGGCCTCGATGACCCGCTTGCCGATCGTCATTTTCATGCCGTAGACGGCGGCCCTTGTGGAGGCGGGAAAGACATAGACCGCCTCCAGAGGCTTTTTCCCCTCATTGCGGTAGCGTTGGGTGACCGTTACATCGGCGATCACGCCGGAGATAGTGACCGCTGCGGAGGTGGCTTTCAAGGGAAGCCGATCCAGGGTGGGGCTGTCGCTTTTTACCAGAAAATAGGGGGACAGGGTGCGGTCCTCCGCCGATCTGTCCGGTTGCGACAGGGCGGCATTCCAGGGAAGTATGACGGCCGTCACGATCAGGACGGCCAGCAGTCTGCTCAATCTTTTCATGGCAATCTCCTCTGAGGCGAAAATGTGTTTCCGACTTATGAAAGCTTAGACAAGGAAGGTTCTCGAAAAGTTCCCAAAAAAATGAAACGGGCCCGTCCGTCCTCGGGGCGGGGTTCATCGGGGCACCCTTTGAGCCACGGCCCGCTTCCGGGGAACTGACGGGGATGTGGCAACATAACAGGGGGCTCGATGGGAGCGCTCTGATTGCGGAGGAACCCGGAGCGGTCAGCCTCGATGTGCGGGATGTTTGAACATGCCGTTGAACGTTCCGGCAGGAGTCGGCCCGAGGGCGCGCCAAAGAAATCCTGCCTTCGGTAGAATGCCGGTCCGTCAGGATACAGGGATTTCGGGGAGGGCGGATTCCTGCCGGGCACGGTCCAGTTCATGCCGGACGGCCACCCCGATTTTTTCCAGGATATAAGGTTTCCGGACGAACGTTCCGGCGCCCATTTTCTGCGCGTTACGTACCCGCTCCGTTTCTGAAAAGCCGCTGACGATTACGGCCTTCTGCCCGGGCTCGATCTCGCGGATTCTCCGGAAGGTCTCCATCCCGTCGATTCCCGGATCCATGATCATGTCCAGCACCACAAGATCGGCTTTTTTCCTGTGGATGCGCTCGACGGCCTCTTCTCCGCTGGCGGCGGCCTCAACGTGATAACCGAGCTTGCTCAGCATGCTCATCGCCAGTTCCCTCTGTTCCTGAACATCATCCACAACGAGAATGGATTCTCCCCTGCTTCGGTAGGAATCGGGCGAAATCGCCTGCCTCCGCTGGACGACCTCTTCCCTGGTGACCGGGAAGTAAAGGGCAAAGCTGCTCCCCCTGCCCTCCTCGCTCTGAACGTCGATGTGACCCTGGTGGTCCTTCACGGTACCCCAGACGACGGACAATCCCAGTCCGGTTCCGCTTCTTCCCATCACTTTCTTGGTGTAGAAGGGCTCAAAAATCTTGCCCAGGTCCTCCGTAGAAATCCCGTTGCCGGTATCGGAAACCGTCAAGACGAGATAATCCCCCTCCTTCATCTCCTCGTATCCCTGCAGGGGCTTGTCCAGGTGCCGGTTCTCCGTCCGGATCGTGACCTCTCCCCGCCCCGGGATGGCCTCGGTTGCATTGGAGACCAGGTTCATGACCATTTTCCCCAGGTGAACGGGCGACCCCCTGAGGTTCAAAAGGCTCTCGTCAAGGTCTGCCGCGATCTTCACATCAGGATGGTAAGAGTTCATCTTTTCAAACTCCGGACTTTTGAGATAGTCCAGAATCACTGTGTTCAGATTGACGACTTCCGAAACGGTGACCCCTCTTCTGGCCAGCGTCAAAAGATCCTGGATAATGGCCGCGCCCTTAACGCAGGATTTCATGATGGAATCCGCGTATCTGCTCATAAGGCTCTGCGGAGGCAGCATTTCCAGGAGGAGTTCCGAATAGCCGACCATGACCCCGAGAACGTTGTTGAGATCGTGGGCGACACCCCCGGCCAGCGTTCCCAGGGCTTCCATTTTCTCGGCGCGCTTCAGCCGCTCCTCGAGTCGCTTGCGCTCCGTGATATCCTCGACAGCTACCACCGCTTCCTGGGAAGGCGCGGCAGATGGCAGAAGCGCCGCGCTCAGAATGACATTGCGCAGAGCGCCGTCCTTGCGCCGGTTGATGGTCTGAATGGAGGCGACGCCCTGCGATGAGAGCTGAAGAAACAACTCCCGCTCCGCCTGCCGATACTCCGCCTCATCGCGGTACATCATCCGGGCGTCTTTTCCGATGATTTCGGTTTCGGAATAGCCGAAGCTGTCGCACCAGACCTTGTTGACCCGCTGAAAGACATGATCCTTGATCGTGGCAAGACCGATGGGAGTGGCGTTGAAAATGCCGCGGAGAGCCGCTTCCGCCTGCCGCAGCTCCTCCTGGCGGGTGCGAAGCTCGCGGCGCTTTCCGTAAAGCGACGCTGCGAGCAGGGTGAGCATGACGGCGACCACGGCAAGGCCTGCCAGGGGAACCGCCCGCAGGGCCACGGTCCACATCCATTCGCTGGCGGCAATGTCCATGCCGAAGACCATCTGTACGCCGCCGGTTGCCGGTTTGGGCTGTGGCACGAATGCACTTACCCAGGTTCCCCAGCGGTCCTCATAGGGGCCTCTGACGGCGGCCCGTCCGGTGTCGAAAACGGCGTGAAGCTCTTTCGAGGCTTCGCTGTAGACCTGTCCAGGCGGTGAACAGTCCCTTGAGGTATGGGGTTCCGAATCCACATGAAAAACGATGGAGCCATCCGGCCTGCGGCTTATGAGATACAGGAAACGGCACCTGGGATTGGAGCGGCGGATGTTGGCCAGCTGCGCCTTGATCCGCAGATAATCGGGTGAGGTGAGGTCTGCCGCCGTTCCTTTCAGCGAAGTCATCCGCTGCGGGTTGATGGCCGTGGCGATCATGGCGACCTGCGGAAGCAGGTCGGTGCGGAGTTCCCGGTCGGCTCGAAGCATGGCCAGACACGTGGAAACGATGATCACCGTCAACACGGACAGGGCAAAGAGAAGGCGGAATGCACCATCCGAAAGGTGAAATTGTATTGAGCGGGAAGTGGGCGTATGCTTTGATTCCATTCCATTCATGAGCGGCTTCGTGCCCCCGGCAGTCAGCCTGACTGGGCCTTGTCCGCCTTATTTTGAAAATCGTTGATCCCTTCGTGCGGGAACACTCTTGGACTTGCATAAACTGCTCCATACCCGGGCCATGGAACGGCCTTTCCGGGGAGGTTTACTGGAGGAGATGCTCTAGGGCTGCCCGCCGTTGAGATAAGGCCGGTCGTTGAATAACTCGATGTCCGCCGATCCGTTGCAGAATCGAATGACGGTTCTGGAAGCGGGATCGACGCAGAGGGATCGGAATTCGGCGAGGGGAAGGTTTTTGATCCTGCAGAGAATGGACGCCAGGGTAAAGTTGTGGGCAACGACCAGCGCGTTTCGGGAGTTGGCGAGGATGCCCTCGATGACCTTCCAGACCCGGGTTTGGACATCCAGAAAAGATTCCCCATGGGGCATGCCTACCGAAGCCGGATCAGCAAGCCATTTCCTGAGGAAGTCCCTGTGGTGCGCCATCAGCTCCGGGATCGTGAGGCCTTCAAAATCGCCATGGTTCATTTCCGTCAGATCGGATGACAGGTGAAGGGGGGCCTGGTGAAACTCGTTGATGATTTCGGCCGTTTTCCGGGCGCGGACCAGGGGGCTCGAATAGATTGAAGCAATCGGGAAATCCTTCAGGGAAAGGGCAAGCCGCCGGACTTGATCCAGCCCGGCGGCGCTCAGGTCTACATCGGTTAAGCCCTGGATTCTTCTTTCCTCGTTCCAGGGGGTTATGCCATGTCGAACCAGAATCAGGATCATCTTTTCTCCGCGAATGCGCCTTTTCGCGAAATCAGGGCGTCTTGAGGGTTTTCAGAAATCCAAGGACGGCGGCGTTGAAGCGTTCGGCCTGTTCCACATTGACCAGGTGGGCCGCACCGGGAATGACGTTCAGCTCGGAGAAGAGAATTCGCTCATGCAGATAAACCGCCTCCGAGACGGGAGTCCCCTCGTCCTGCTCCCCGACGATGACGAGGGTCCGGGCGGAAATGCCGGATATCGCCCGGCGGAGGTCCAGGGGGCGGATCGCTTCGCAGCATCCGCAGAACCCTTCGATGGACATGTTCAGGATCATCCCGCGGATCTCGTTCACCTCTTCCGGCAGGCGCTCCTGGCCCGCCCTGGTGAACCAGCGGTCGATCGTGGCATCAGCCACGGCCGCCATTCCATCCTTCCGGACCATCTGGATGCGCTCGTCCCAGACCTCCGGAGACGCCGTGCAGGACGTCGTGTCGGAGAGGATCAGGGAGAGCAGGCGCTCCCCATGGAAGGCCCCCATCATCTGGCCGGTCATGCCCCCCAGGGAAAGTCCGCAGAAATGGACCTTCTCCAACCCCAGAGCATCCAGCAGTCCCACGGCGTCCAGGGCCAGCATTTCCATGGAGTAAGGGCCGGGCGGGGAGGCCGACTGCCCGTGGCCGCGGCTGTCATAACGCAGCAGCCGGTAACCGGCTTCCGCCAACGCAGGCGCCTGAAATTTCCATATCCTGAGGTCTGATGCCAGAGAATTCGAAAACATCACGACCTCCCCCTGTTCGGGGCCTTCAAGCGCGTAATAAAGCTCCGTTCCATTCACCTTTGCCAGCGGCATTTCAACCTCCTGATCTTAACGGTCATGTCTGATGCATTGATATATTGTCACGCAATCCCCCCGCCGCTTCGTCATCTCTCCGCGGGGCAAGGCCGGTCAAGGACCGAAAACTCGCCATGCGGGTCTTTATAGAGCGATCTGCTTATTTCACCCTATATAAATTCACAGGCCGAATCGCTTCGCCAAGGCATCCAGGGTGATGTTCGTGGAAATTTCGTCATGGGGGATGAGAATATAACGCCAAGGTTTGCCGCCGCTGCTTAACGCATGGTTCGATGCGTTGGCGCACCACTGAACAGCCGCCTCCTTTTTTACCAACACAATCTCATCCTCCATCTGATTCCGGGCTTTCGGTTCGAGCATAAAAATTGTATCCGCCGTTTCCGCGACAAAATCCGGCTGATATTCAAGATGGTCGGCGCCATGACGATAAAAGAGCTGGAACTGGCCTTTGGCGGGTTTGAACCACTTGAGGGAATCCCTGTCTAGAATCAAGGCCAGCCGACGTTCCGCTTCCGAGTCGAACTTCTGTACCGGATACAGGCAACGGGTAAAACCGTTGAAGAGATATTTCGCCATGTTGCTCTTGTCTACAGGAGACACATGGTAATCCATAGGCGGCTCCGCTGCGGAACAGGTATAGGCGCTTTCCTTCAGCTCCGTGTAACCTTTGCTCACGATCACTTCGTAACCGGCCGCATCCTCCCAATAATGGTCCTGCATCTGCACATGGATGAACCGCGCGATATCCCGCTGGTAACAGCGGAGCACCTTCCGCGTTTCTTCCTTGGAAAGATAGGTTTGAAAATGCCGCACCGTCTGTGCGGCCAGATTGTAGAGAAGATCGGCATGATCGTCATAAGAAATGTCATCGAAATCGACCAGGCCGCTCACCACGTAATCCTCTGGACGTACTTCTTCAATTCCGCCGCGGTTCAATGCCAGCACTTCCGTTTGATGAGTGCGGAGATGCTGAATCCAAAGCTCATCGGAAACGGCCGGATACTTCAGTGTCTCCAGGGACAGCGTAAAGGGTTTGAAACCCGACTTCACTTCCCCCTTCGGCGTCACGAGGATACGGGGGATGTTGATGGTCTGTTCGGTAAACAATTCGACCGTTTTGGCCACGACGGCTGCGATATCCGGTTTTTCCGTCATGCCCTCCAGTTCCAACTGCGCGGGCTGACGCTGTTCCTCTACCGTTTTTATAATGGCCGCTTGAATCTCCGGCTTTTTCAAGGAATGAATGTCCGGGATGAGCTGCGGCTGATTTTCCAGCTTGCGGATAACGTCCCAGGCGATCTTCGCCACGTGCTGCTCTTCCGGTTTCGGAAAAGCCTGAGCCTGCCCCTGACCTGCCAACGTCGTGCTTCCCGTCGCCTGTTGCGGTTTGACCCCCAGTTTCGTCGCCAGATTCGTCTGCGATACCACCGTGACCGTCTTCTGCCCCAGCGCCGCCTCGTCCAGCACGACGCCCTGCAGCCGGATTGCCGAATCGGGGCGGTTGGCCTCGTCGATGATTTCCTGAAACTTGTCGTGGGCGATGATGTTCAGACGGTCCACGGCCATGACGCCGGTCCGTTTGCCGTAGGGCAGGCGGAGGCCCCGGCCGATGGACTGTTCAATGAGGATGCGGGCATTGGCCGCCCGGAGGGGAACGATGGTATAGAGGTTCGTTACGTCCCATCCTTCTTTGAGCATGTTGACGTGAATGACGATCTCCGTCGGTTCCGACGTCGCTTCCACCTGGAGCAGGCGTTCGATCATCTCTTCCTCTTCCCTGCCGGTCCGGCTGGAGTCCACCTGAATGACCTTGTCCCGGTATCTTCCCTCAAAGAAAGCGTCCGACCGGATCAATTGCATCAACTGGCCTGCATGGGTCGTATCTCGGGCAATCACCAGCAGGAAAGGCTTCACGATGGATTTTCCGCTTTCCCGCGCATAGGTCTCCAGTTCCACTTTCACGCTTTCATGCAGCCGGACGCCATCCTCCAGCTTCAGCCGTTCGATCTCCTGGGGAGACATGCCGGCCGGGCTGAAATTCTTACGGGTCACGACGGCCGGCTCCTTCACAAACCCGTCGGACATCGCCTTGCCCAGGGGATAGTCGTAAATGACGTTCTTGAAGGGAATCGCCCCGCGGCTCGTTTCCACGAAAGGCGTGGCGGTCAATTCCAGGCCCAGGATCGGTTTCAGCTCATTGATGGCCCGCACCCCGGCGCTGGCCCGGTAACGGTGCGATTCGTCCATGAGCAGCACCAGGTCCGGCAGGCCCGCCAGGTAATCGAAATAGCTCTGGCCGATATATTCGGAAAGGCGCTTGATGCGGGGCGATTTCCCGCCGCGCACCTCGGAGTTGATCTTGGAGATGTTGAAGATGTTGATCTTGCAGCGCAGCAAGGCGTCGAAGAGCGTGACCGCCGTACCTTCGTAATTGTCGCCGGTGACGATCGCCGGGGCGTCCGTGGCAAATTCCGCGATGCCCTTGAACACGTATTTCGGCGTGTTGGGCGTGAAATCGGCGATGAGCTTGTTGTAGATGGTGAGGTTCGGCGCGAGGACGAAGAAGTTGTCGATGCCGTGGGCCAGGTGCAGGTAGCTGATGAAGGCCCCCATGAGCCGCGTTTTCCCGACGCCGGTCGCGAGGGCAAAGCACAGCGAGGGAAAGTCCCGCTCGAAATCCGCCACGGTGGGAAACTCGCTCTGGATGGCCGCAAGCTGGGCGCCCAGAACGGCCTCCTTGCCCGGAGGGGCGATCTCCATGATGCGGTCCAGAATTTCCAGGGAAAGTCGCTGTGGCGGACGCAGGCTCAAGCGGCCAGAAATGGCGTTCACCTGTCGGTTCATGAATCGCCTCCCTCCTCGAAAAGATCCCCCTGTTCCGGCGGGGAGGGCGCTTTGGGCAGATTCTCCACCCGCAGGCTGTAATCGTCATGTCCCCACTCGCACCGGGAAAGAACCTGCCGGGGGATCTTCTTGACCGTCAGGCTCGGGTAATCCTCCCGTCCCCGGAAGGCGGTGCAGAGCACCAGGAGCGAGCGGTTCGGTCCCACCTCGTCGGAGAGCTGCAGCAGTTGCTCGTGGTTCAGGTTGGCCGTGGTCACATAGATAAAATCCCGCTCCGTAGAGTGCCCATGCTGCCAATAGATGGAATCGCTGGGGGCGTAGGTGAACCCCTCCAGCTTGCAGAGCGCCTCGGCCAGCATGGGAGAATTGTATGTTTTGTTGATGACCCAGTTTCCCCATTTGTCCTTTTCCAGCAGGGACGGGGCCAGCCGGTAGTAGCGGAACCCGCCGCCGCCTTTCCATTTGACGCTTTTCGTAATGCCGCCGGGGTCTTCGCCGTCGATGACCTTCTTCAAGCGCGGGATGATGTGGGTATGGCAGTGCTCGCCCAGTTCCACCATGATCCAGCGTCGTCCCATCTTGTGGGCCACGGAGCCGGTGGTGCCGGAACCGGCGAAGGAGTCGAGGACGAGATCGCCGGGGTTGGTAGCGGCTTCAAGAATATAATGAATCAACCCTTCAGGCTTCGGAAACGAAAATTTGTCATTTAATCCGAATAACGCCATACTTTCATAGGTGCCATGTTGTGTATAATGACCATCAATAATAGTGTATGGCTTACGCATGCGCTGCATGCCTGACTCATCACGCAAATATTGTTTATAGGAAACGGTAACCTTTCCCTTTTTTTCGGTAAAGACAATTTCATTACTTGCTATTGCTTTGAGCACCCGTTCCTGCGACCATTGCCACTGTTTTTCAGGCCAGATATCTGAACCACCTGGCAAGTGTATCGGATAACGTAAGTTAGGGCGATCATCCATGCTGGTTGTTGCCAATGGTTGCAGCCGATATGGACCTCTTGAAGATAACTTCTCATCCGAATATTTGTAGTATTTTTTCGAAGCACCAGGATCAGGTGGAAGAAACATTTCAGGGAATTGTTCTATATTCTTGACATAACTTAGAACATGTTCGTGAAGGCCAACGAACCATTTCGATTTAGCGCCACCACCATAGCTTTTCTTCCAAATGAAATTACTCAGGAAATTCCCCCGCCCGAAAACTTCATCACACAGCACTTTCAAATAATGGCATTCGTTGTCATCGATGGTAATCCAGAGTGACCCATCATCGGACAAAAGCCTTCGGAGAATCTCCAATCGGTCGCGCATGAGGGACAGCCAGATGGAATGCTCCAATCCGTCGTCGTAATGGGTGAAGGCGCTGCCGGTGTTGTAAGGCGGATCGATGAACACGCATTTGACCTTTCCCGTATATTCCGCTTCCAAGGCTTTCAAGGCCAGCAGATTGTCGCCGAAGATCAGCCTATTGTCGAAGAGATCCTTCTCCGTCACCCTGCGCGCCGCATGGTAAGACTTTTCAGGATCTTCCAACAGAATCCGCGGCTCCAGCCGCGGCCGATTCTCCTTTCCGATCCAGGTCAGTTCAAGTTTCTGTTTATGATTCACTGTTTTCCATCACCTTTGCCTTTTCAGCCACGATCGGACCTGGTCGATGAAGTCACCAAACGAATGATCCGCGATACCGGCATTATAAAGATCCATGGATTTTGCCACAAGCGAGCCGTACTCGGCTCCGCCCATCAGGGGAATAACGCCTTGGTCGGCAAAAGCCTTTTTCAGGAGCGTTTTATAATGATTCTTATCGCATTTAACCGTTGGCGATACCACTTGGATGGGCACATCGGCGGTATGGGTGAGGGCTTGACGGTCCAGAAGATACCATCTTTCAATATGAGGATCCGGAACCGCTGAGATAATCTCCGGATACAAGATGCCGCTGGAGGCGTTGAGAAGCTGCTGCTTCCTTTTTACAAAGCCATTGCAGTTTCCGTCCGATCCAACGATCAGGACATCGGCATCAAGATAATTTCGTTTTTTCGCCTGTTTGAGAAAATCCTTGTAAGCGCGGATGGAACCGCCGCCTCGGGCGCTGAGAACGCGAAGGTCGTAGTCGCTGATATCTTTTCCCTCATCCTGAATCAAGCGTTCGACGATAGCTGGTATGAAGGACTCCTGCGCCGTATCTTCAAGAAAGAAAAAGATTTTATATTTAGCCACCGAAATCCCCCCGCACGATTTCCTCTTCGAGGTATTGCTCAATGTTTCCGGAGCGGAACAGGGGGCCGAGTGTCGAAAATGGAATAAAGACCGTTCCGGCTTCCGTCCTTTGACATACCAGCAGGTCTTTGTCACTGAAGTAGGTCGGCAAAATGGGCGAGTGGGTATTGATGAGAATCTGCCGGTTGCTGTCGGCGGCATTTTTTAACAGTTCCGCGATATTTTTCAATCTTCTCGGGTGAACGCCGTTTTCCGGCTCCTCGTAGCCGATCATGGTTGAGCCGGTCACCGGAGACAGGACGGCCAGCAGACCCAATACCCGCAGGGTTCCTTCCGAAATCAGACGATTTGAATAAGAGGCATTGTCTTCACAAAGTCTTAGAAACAATTCCGCCTCGTCGGTGCGTTCGATCTCCAGGTCTTTCAGCCGAGGAAGGAGCTGCATGGCGGCAAGTTTGACCGCCTTGAATTGTGGAGGGTGCATCTCGCGAAGGGTAAAATAAAAGGCCGCGAGATCTTCGCCGCGAGGCCCGATATTGGTCACTTTGGCGACGGCATTGCCCTGGCGCATCAGTTCACGGGGTTCCAGAAAATAGAAATGGCACCGGGACAGCTCTTCGCGGAGCGCCGTGATATGAGGGTAATGCGGCGCATAGAGAGACGTCGATGCGATGGCATAGTCAAGTCCGATATCGTGGAATGTCGGGTGCGCCTGTCCTTCCATCCGAAGGCTGATTTTGCCGTTTACTTTTTCAATGAAAGGGGTTCGCGTTTTCTCAGAGCCGTCTCTTCGTAGGGCTGTCAGGCGTTCATTCATGATCCGCACTTGACCGGAATGAGAAGAGATTTGAAGGTCAATCTCATAACGGAGAAAACGGTGCGTGATGATGCTTTTTCCCTGGGGTACAGAATCGGCGCTCTCGATGCCACGCCTCAATTCCCGGATGCGCGCCTCAACGTCACGAACAACGGGATCGCTGATTTCAATATCGCCGATGAAGGATACATCATGATATTCTTTTTCCTTCAGGCCTGAAATTCCTCCGGATGCATAGTGAACAACTTCCAGGGGAACGCCGCGATGCTCGGCAAAAGCCTCTTTCAGATTTTTCTTGGTGACCATCTTGGAAAACAGATTCAGCGCATCGAAGAGATTGCTTTTACCGGCGGCATTCGGTCCGAAAATCACGACAAGATTGGGCAGACCGACATCTACGTTTTTAAGTGATTTGTAGTTGATCACCTGGAATCGTCTGATCATATTCCATCTCCCTTTTTATTATCCCGTTCTGCTTTTCCGTACTTGCTGTCAATCTCAATCCGAATGACTTAAAATCTAATCATCTTTTTTATGCCCTGCACAATCTAAAGTCAAACTAATGTCAAGCTAAATATGCTGCTCCAGATTGAAGTGAATTTCTGTTTTCATATTTAACATCAATGATTTCCAGACGAGGCGTCGGTTTATTTGCAAGCTGATTTATAGATTCAGTATCCTATGGAAGGGAGACTTTAGCTTGGTCTTTAATACAAGCGATATTGTGCTGATTCTAAGACTTCAATGACCAACATATTAAAAAAAGCGGTAGGACGGTTTCCCTTTGCCTCAACTTGCCCTCAATCTGTGCGATGAGCGCTTCCCGCTGCCGGTCCACATCATCCTGGGCATCGAATAGCGACCGGCGCTTCTGGTTGCGCTGGGATTCCAGAACCTTGATCTGCTTCTGCCCGGCAAGCTTTTCCTCCAGTGTAAACGCAGCGGTGGCGGCGCGGCGCGCCTCTTTGATCTGTTGATCCAGTTCTTTTATTTCTCGCTCCAATCCCACTTTCAGATCATCGGCCCAGCCGTCGAGTTTTTCCGCTTCGGCTTCGAAAAAACGGGCATTGCGCGCAGAAATCTCTTTCTGAATAACGGACTGACGCTGTCGGGCGGCATCCTCTAAAATTGCCATAGGGGGCGGTTCGGATACATAACCCGTCACCTGAGCCGGTATGCTGAGGAGACGAACGGCCGTTTCTTCTTCCAGCATGTGACCCTGGTCGGTCAGGGCGGTCACGATAAGGTGGTCTTCTGCATGATCGAGGGATTCAATCGTGAAGACCGACGCCGTCATCCAGCCGGCCCGGCCCATAAGGGATTCCAAAACGGAGACCTTGCCGTCATGGCTGGAATAATCGAAGGCAAGTTCGGCAGGTCTCAGGTCCCGGCTTTTGGCCCGTTCCAGCAGTGCTTCGGCAAGGGGATGGGTCCGTCGGTAGAGATGGGCCTCTCCGGAGCGTCGCGGCAATTCATAGAGGCCTAAAGGGATCTGCTCCGCCTTTTCGGGAAAGGGCGGAGTGTTCAATCGGAAAACCCCATCGGCCAGGAACTCGGCATGCCCGTTCAGCTCATGGCGGGTCAGCTGCATGAGCTGACGTTCGAAATGATTCAGGCAAGCCCTGGAGGCTTCGTCACGGATTCTGAGCTTTTCCCTGACCTCATCATCAAAGTTTTCCAGCAGCTGCTTACGTGTGTAGGCCATGGCCTCGTTGATTTCCATAGTGAGTTCGAGCTGAAGCTGATCGAAAGCGTTCTGAATTTCTTCCGGTTTCCGGCAGCGTTGATAAATGGCGGCGATGCGCTTTTCGAAATCCACCCCGGACTCGATGGCGCCGAGGACTTCGTCACTTGCGCCGAAAACTCCTTCGAAGAGCTTGAACTTTTCGGAAAGAAGCTCAAAAACCCGCAGATCGGCGGCATTTTTGCGATTGAGGAAGTTGACCACGACCACGTCATGCTGCTGGCCGTAACGGTGGCAGCGTCCGATGCGCTGTTCAATCCGTTGCGGGTTCCAGGGGAGATCGTAATTTACGACGAGGGAGCTGAACTGGAGGTTGATGCCTTCGGCCCCGGCTTCGGTGGCGATCATGATCCGGCCCTGCTCACGGAAATAATCAACCAGCGCCGAGCGCAGATCGGCGGTGCGCGACCCGCTGACCCGATCCGTACCCTGATGACGTTCCAGCCAGTCCAGATAAATCTTACGGGAGGATTCGTCGGCATTGGAGCCGTTGAAAAGGACAATTCCTTCTGAAAAGGGGCTGTCTGCAAGCAGGCGTAACAGGTAACTCTGGGTACGGCGCGATTCGGTGAAAATGACGGCTTTTTGTGCCGCGCCGATTTCGGTTGCCTTGGCAAAGGCAATTTCCAGTGCTTTTAACAGAGCCTTTCCCTTGGCATTGTGCTCGATCGATGTAGCCAGCCGGGCAAAGGCATCGAGATCAGCGATTTCCTGTTCAATGATTTTCCGATCTTCCTGGGAGAGGGATTCTGCTGGCTCATCTTCACTCCATTCATCGGCCGTTTCTCCCAATGCTTCATAATCCTGCCCGAGTTCTTCTTCGAACGATTCGGGAAAGGAGTCCTTTCGGATCTTGGCTTTAAGTCTGCTGGACATTGAAACTAAAGCGCCCGCAATGGCGAAGGTGGAGGATGCCAGAAGCTTGCGCAGGACCAGCGTCATCAGAGAACGCTGACTTGGCGGCAGGGCTTGCAGGTTGTCCCTTTGCAGATATTCCGAAACCAGGTTGTAGAGTCTGTCCTCACTTTCTTCCGGTGTAAATTCCTGAACGATGGGCAGCCTCTGAGTGTATTTGATGTAGGGCAAAACCTGCCGCCGCAGCGTGCGATGACAGACCGGTTTCAGCCGTGTTTTGAGAGTTTGGAAGACTTGCTCTTGATTGAGCTTGGTGAACTGTTCCCGGAAACTTTTCAGGTCTCCGAAGGTGTATTCGTCGATGAAGCTGACCAGACCAAAGAGCTCCAGCAGGGAATTCTGCAGCGGCGTGGCTGTGAGAAGCAGCTTGTCTTTCCCGGCCAGGGCCGTCTTCAATGTGCTGGCGATCACATTGGAGGATTTATAGACGTTGCGCAGGCGATGCGCTTCATCAATGACCACCAGATCCCAGGGAACGGATTGGACATCGCTCGCCTTGCTTCTGGCAAAGTGGTAAGAGCAGATAACAATTTCCGGCGCCTCGAAGGGACGGAATCGGCCCTGCCTGCAATGATCATTGTATGATTTGGACTCCAGCAGGCGGCAGGGCAGGAAAAACTTGTCCGTCAATTCCTGATACCACTGTTTCCGCAAATTGGATGGAGTTATGACGAGAATGCGACGCTTATGTTCAGCCCACTTCTGAGAAAGCACAAGACCCGCCTCGATGGTTTTACCCAGCCCCACTTCATCTGCCAGTAAAGCGCCCTTGGAAAAAGGCGATTGAAAGGCAAAAAGGGCTGCATCGATCTGATGGGGATTGAGATCAACCTGGGCATCGACCAGGGTGGCGGTCATTTTTTCCGCACTGTCCGGAGGAAATCGGCGGGTCAATTCGTAAGCGATATATTTTGCCTGATAGTCGGTGAACATCAGAGATCTGCTTTCCTGTGGGGTGCTTATTCAAGCATTCCCGTTTTGCCAGCACAGGGGACGCATAGCACAAATATGTAAAGATAACAACAAAATAGATTCCATGTCCCTGGCGGTCTTGCTTTTTCCCTGTGATCCTGTTTCCCGATTTGATGTTGTGCAGGCCGCCTCTTGCCTGTATAATGCTAATGCGTTAACTATTTTTATGGAGGTGACGAGATGCCGATCGGAGAAATTTGCAACCGCGATGTGGTCATCGTGAGGCGGAAGGACAGCATTCTGGACGCGGCAAAACTCATGCGCCAGTATCATGTAAGAGGACTGGTCGTCGTGGAAGACCGGGACGGCGAGGTGGCGCCCGTGGGGATCGTCACCGATCGGGATCTGGTCGTGGAGCTGATCGCCAAGGAAGTGCCGCTGGACAGCGTTTTCGTGGAAGATGTGATGAGTCCCGAGCTGTTTTCCGTATCGGAGAGCCGGGGCATCTGGGATACGATCCAGTATATGCGGGGAAGAGGGATCCGGCGGGTCGTCGTTGTCAATGAGAGGGAAACCCTGCTGGGGATCCTCTCCATCGAGGATCTCCTCGAATTGCTGGCCGATGAACTGTCCGACCTGGCAAGGCTTTTCGTGAGGGAGCGCGACCGGGAAAAAGAGACCAGGGAATGAAAGAAGGCGATCAGCAGGTCCGGGTTACAGTTTGGAGGTTTACGATTAGCGCTTTTTAGCTTTACGATTACTTAACGATTCCTGCTTTTCAGGCGGTAGCGGGTGGAGCGGCCTCCTCCCAGCTTTTCCGCCAGGCCCAGATCGACCAGCAGCCCGAAGTCGCCGGCGGTGATCGGGCGGGAAACGCCGAATGCCGCCTCGCACTGGCGGCTCGTCAGCTCCTGCCCTTCGGCCAGCCATTGCAGCATCTTCCGCTGCCGTTCATTCAACTGCGCCTCCGCGGCCGGGGAAAATCGAACGTGCCTGTCCGGAACGCGCAGGAGATCGATGTCTTCGCCTGGCCCCGGAAAGGTGACCTGGAAATATCCCATGTCCGTGCTCAGAAGGGGCAGATCGAGCCCGTGGTTGAGCATGTGGTCGCGCATCCGGCGGAAGCCGCTGCCGCGCTCCTCGATGCGGTGGAAATAGGAGAGGCACTGGGCCAGGACGGGATTGCGCGAACAGGGCCGGTACCTGCCCCGGCGCAGGCTGGCCAGGGTGATCGGCCGCGGCGGGAGGCCGGGGCTGGAAATCACGACCCGGTCGGGAAAGACTTCGAGGATGATCTTGCGGCCGGCGTCTTCGTACTGCCGATGCGCCACGGCATTGACCAGCGCCTCGCGCAGCCCGTCGACGGGATATTCGTCAAGGCGGATGCGGTTGAGGCCGACCACGCGCATCGGGTGGCGGGTGTTGCGGTCGATGAAGCCGATCGCCCGTTCAATGACCACCGGCATGGGACCCCGGATGTCCTCGTGGTCCCGCGGGTCCCCGTCGGGCACCGCGCTCCTGTAGGCGTCCGCCAGGATGCGGCATTGGGGAAAGACGGCCGAGGGGTCTTTGGCCAGCAGGACAATTCCGGCGGCGGTGGCATAGTGTTCGCCGGAGGAGGAGTCGTACCAGGCCAGCCCTCTCAGGATCGCACCGGCGAGGAGGTCCTCCTCGGACAGCTCGCCGGGGCTGCACTTCTGGGCCGAGGCGAGAAGGGTGCGGGCGACGTTCATGTCGAGATCGCACCAGCGGACCCGGTCAAGGGGGCGGGATTCGAAAACCGAGGTGGCCTCGATGGTCGATTCCGCGATGTCATCCTCGTCGCTCGTCGGTGAAATTTCGTACCGATCCCGAAGCAGCGCCACCAGCGCATCCCGGACTTCCTTCTGGAGTTCGATGATATTGCCGAAACCTCGGCATTCCAGCCCGTCCGCATCGAGTTCCTTCAGCAGCCCGGCGGTTTCCCCTTCCCTCCGGATAGAGCGGTCGCCCTTGATGAATGCGAGGATGGGAAGCCCCCTTTCCCTGGCACGGCGGTACTCGGCATGGGGGATGGAGAGTTCGTGTGCCGCCGCTGCCGATTCAACTCCAATGAGAAGCAGGCAAACCTGGCAGCCATCGAGGCATTGCAGGCATCCCTCCAGGGCTTTGCCCGGAGAGGCCGGCTCGCAATCTGAGAGGAGGGGTATGCAGGAAGCGGAAAGAAAGGGGTCCGTGTTCATCAGGTTCTGGAGGATCAGGCGTTCGTCTTCCAGTTCCATCGAAACCGAACCGACGTAAATGCGGAGCTTCGTTGTCATCGTGATTCGTTCTTTCCCGCTCTTTATGCTGTTTCGTCACGGGGACGGGTCCGTCGGCATCCCTGTGAATCCGTGGGTCATCCGATTGGCCTTTCAGGACAGGCCGTTCATTCATCGGAAAAGACCGGCGGGAGAACCGGTCACGCTGTAAATTTGAATTTATCGCCCTCCCATTGACCATTATATTGAGAACCGTCGGGAAAGGTCAAGATCCCCTTTCCGTAAAACTGGTCTTCCTTCCATTCTCCTTCGTACCGGGAACCGTCGGGAAAGGTCAGGATTCCCTGCCCGTGGAACTGGTCGTTTTTCCACTGCCCTTCATACCTTTTCCCGTCGGGAAGGGAAATGACTCCCTGTCCTTCTTTTCGGCCGTTTTTCCACTGCCCTTCGTAGCTCGTTTCATCAGCCAGGATCAGGGTCCCCGTTCCCTCGATCGCGCCTGCGCTCCATTCCCCTTCATATCGGCCGCCGTCGGGAAGGTTCAGGATTCCCCGGCCGGAGGGAAGCCCGTTCTCCCATCTGCCCGAGTATTCGCTGCCGTCGGGCCATTTGAAGGAGCCATCCCCTGAAAAGCGCCCCGCCGAAAAATGTCCTTCATAGCTGCTCCCATCTGGATGGGCGTAGAGGCCCTTCCCCAGGTGGGAATCCTCGCCCCACTGAAACTCGATGCCGCCGTTTCCGGAAAATAACCTGATGAGCTTTTGCAACGTTTCTATTTCCCTCGAATCTTCTTGTCGGCAAACTGGCCGTTTCGAAACTCGCCGATGTATTTTCTTCCATCCGCGAGGATCATGATGCCCTGGCCATGGGGAAGGCCCTTTTCCAGTTCGCCCGTGTACTTCCTCCCGTCGATCAGGGTCAGCGTTCCCTGGCCGTGATACTGGTTGTTCCTGAACTCGCCTTCGTAGCGGTCGCCGTTGGGGTACTTGAGAATGCCCTTCCCACTTGACAGGCTGTTTTTAAACTCCCCGGTGTACCGTGTTCCGTTGGCCAGGGTTAAGGTCCCCCGGCCGTCGTACTTGCCCCGCTTGAATTCCCCTTCGTATCTCTTTCCGTCAGGGTGGATCTCGATCCCCTTGCCGTCGGCCAGGTTGTTTTTCCAGGTCCCCATGTAGGTCCGCACCTCCGGGACGATCAGAATGCCTTCACCGGACATGACATCCCGTTCCCACTGGCCGGCGTAGGAGGAGCCGTCCGCGGAAGTCTGGGTCCCCCGGCCGTTTCTCTCTCCGGCACTCCACTCGCCGACGTACCGCCCGCCGTCCGGATAGGCCATGACCCCCAGGCCGTCGGGCAGATCCTCCTTCATCTCTCCCTGGTAACTTCTGCCATCCTCATAGACCCGGGACCACTGCCCCTGGGAAAGGACGGAATCGGTCCCCGTGGACGCCATCTTCCGCTGCAGGGAAAGGTTCCGGGCATCCGCTTCGGCCAATTGCCGCGCCAGTTCGGTAATGGTTTTCGACTGGTTCTCGATGGTGGTTTTCAGCTCTGCCGCGCCCTCGCTTTCATGCCGTTCGGAGGATTCGAGCCGTTCTTCAAGGGAGTTTTTCTCAGCCTCCAGAGCGTTGCACCGGTCTTCGAAATCCGCAGCCGATGCGGATGTCTCCCGGGTGGCCGTCATCTGCAGGACGAGCTGTTTTTTGAGATCGGTGATCGTCTTTTTCTGGTTCTTGACGGTGGTCTTCAGCTTGGCCGTGCCGGCTTCGTTTTTCTCCTCCAGGGTGGTGAGCTTTTCTTCAAGGGAGATTTTTTCGGCTTCCAGGGTCTTGACTCGGCCTTCGGCGTTTTGAACGGCGGCGGCTTCGGCCTTCTGCGCCGCCCCGGCCTGCAGGGCGAGCTGTTTTTCCAGCCGGGCGATGGTTTTCTGATGGCCTTCGAGAGACATCTTCAGCTCGGCCGATTGCCTGAACATCTGCTGTTCAAGGCTTCTGACGTTGCCTTCCAGGAGGGTTTTCTCCTCTTCCAGGATCCGGCACCGGTCATCGGTATCCGCTTCAGCCGGCTCTTCGGACTTCTGCGCCAGGGCTCTGTGCGCGTCAAGCTGCCGCTGAAGCTCTGAAACGGACGCGGCATGCTCTTGGAGAGCATTTTCCAGCTCCGCTTCAAGCGCTTTCAACCGCTCTTCCAGGGTGTTGACCTTTTGTTCCGCCGAACGCTTTCCCGACTCCAGGGCCCTGCATCGCTCCTGTGCGGCGGCGGCATCCGCCTCGGCCTTCTTGGCGGCTATGTTTTGCAGGGCGAGATGCTGCTGAAGGTCTACGATGGTCTTCTTGCTGCTATCCAAGGTGGAGTCCAGCTCGACGGCGAGAATTTCCATCTGCCGCTTCAGGCATTGAACCGCTTCCTCCGCGGCATTTTTTTTCTTTTCGAGGGTTGCGCATCGGGAATCGGCCTGTGAGGCGGCATGGTCGGCCGCCTTTTGCGCCGCTTCGATCTGCGACGCAAGCTGCTGCTGAAGCTCGGCGATGGTCTTCTGGCTGTTTTCGATGGTGGAATTCAGCTCGAGGGCGAGGATCTCCGCCTGCCGTCTCAGGACGGTGACCTCTTCTTCCGCCGCAACCTTTTCCGATTCCAGGCCTTTATAGCGGTTTTCCGCCGCTTCGGCGGCCTCCGCTTCGGACTTCCGGGCGGCGTCCATCTGGATCGCGAGCCGCTGCTGAAGCTCGGCTACGGCCTTCCGGTGATCCTCATGGGCGGCCTCCATCCGGGCGGCGCTGATTTTTTCCTGCTGCTCCAGGGCGCATACCTTCTCCTCCGCCTGAAGCTTCCCGGCTTCCAGGGACTTGCAGCGGTCGTCCGCCGCCGCAGCAGCCGCTTCGGCCTTCCGGACAGCGGAGCTCTGCAGATCGAGTTGATGCTGAAGCTTCGAGAGGGCTTTGTGGTGATCTCTGGCGGTGGTTTTCAGCTCGGAAGAAAGGGCTTCCGCTCTTTCCTCGAGTGCTTTGAGCTGTTCCTGTGCGGCGGTTTTTTCGCTTTCGAGGGTCCTGCAGCGGTCCTCCACTTCAGCCGCCGCGCTTTCGGCCTTTTGCGCCGCGGCGGTTTGCCCTTCGAGCTTCTGCTGAAGCCGGGAAAGGGCTCTTCTGCCCACTTCGCGCTCGGACTCCAGTTCGGCCTTGAGCGCTTCCGCCTGCCGTTCGAGCGTTCCGGCCTTTTCTTCTGCGGAAGTTTTTTCCGCTTCCAGGGCCTTGAAGCGGGCTTCGGCCTCCTTGGCGGCTAGGGTGTCCGTCTTTTGTGCAAAGCGGGTTTGACGGGCGAGCTGCTCTTGAAGTTCGGAGATGGTTCTGTGCTGGTTTTCAATGGTGATTTTGAGTTCTGCCGACTGTTCGCCCGCTTTTTCGACTCTGGAAGAACGGCCTTCCTTCCAATCGTTGAGGTACCTGGTCCCGTCGGAAGAAACATATTCTCCCGCTCCCTCCGGCAGGCCCCGAAGCCATTCCCCCTCGTAGGAGCTGCCGTCGGACCAGACATACGTGCCCCGCCCGGAAGGAAGCCCGTCGAGCCATTGCCCTTCATAGCGGCTCCCGTCAGGCCACGTGAAAGCGCCCGCCCCGCTGAACGGCTTATCCCGCCATTCGATGCGGTACGGATTTTCCGCAGAGGATCCAAGAACTAAATGCTGCAGCACGATTGATCGCCCCAAATCCCTGATAAGAGAGTAGGATTCGGATTCTCTGCTTTCCGGGGTCTGCCTACATCCTGCGGTAGAGTTCCATAGCCCTTTCCCGGGTCATGAGATTCGCCCAGTCGGGACCAAGGCAATTCTCCCAGAGGGGAACAAGGCCCAGGGCCGTCGTCACCATCTTTTCCAGAGAAGCCGAATCGAGATCTTTTGTCACATTGCGGGGAAGCGGGATGTCATGCTTCTCCATCATCTGACGGAACTCCCGGACGCCCTCGGGGTAGATGTCTTCCAGTTGGTCAAAGGCGATGCAGCAGCCGACGCCGTGATGAATCCCCAGGACGAAGGAGAGTCCGTAAGAGAGGGCATGACAGGCCCCCACCTGAGAATACGCAATGCTCATGCCACCGAAGTACGAAGCCATCATTAATTTGTCGTCTTTTTCCGGCGAATCCTCGAGGAAGACCTGTCGGCACAGATCGCGGGACTTCTCCCCGTAGGCCTTGCTGAACTCGTTGATGAACGTCCCGTGGAGGGATTCCACGTCATGGATGTAGCAGTCCATACCGGTGTAGAACCATTGATTTTTTGGCACCCCTGCCAGCAGTTCGGGATCGAGGAGAATCTGATCGTAGAGGGTGTAGTCGGAATTGATCCCCAGTTTCTTTTCCGGTCCCGTGAGGATGGTTGTCCGGGAAATCTCGGCCCCCGTTCCGGCGAGGGTGGGAACGGCCGCATGGTAGACGGCGGGGTTCGAAATCAGGTCCCAGCCCTGGTAATCGGCGGAGGAACCGGGGTTGTTGAGCATGAGCGAGACGGCCTTGGCGATGTCCATGGCGCTTCCGCCGCCGATCCCGACAATCCCCGCCGGCGTGACGGGCGAATAGGCCCGGATCCGGGCTACCAGCTCGTCGATATACTTCGTCTTCGGCTCGTCATCGACATTGACCCGCAGAAGCAGATCCTTCCCTCGCAGCGGAATCCGCCCTTCCAGCGGTTTCCCCGTAAAGACGTCATCGACGACAAAGACCATAAAAGCATCCGCACCAACCCGCCGGTCCTTCAGGACATCGTCCAGCTGGTTGAACGACCCGCGTCCGAAAATAATATTGGGGACAATCCGAAAGTTTCTATACATGGGGTATTGCCTTTCTTTGATGGGAGTGTTCTTAGTTTACTGATCGGGAGTATAGGGAAAAACTGTTTGGAATGTCAATGAAATGATCTGATCAGGAAATCTCGTCAGGTTTGTATCGGCATCAGCGGCCAATAAATCCAGGTAATAAAAAAGGGCAGAGCCACTTGGCCCTGCCCTTCTGGAATAAACCACTTATGTGTCTCGTTATTTCTTAAACTTTCTTCCAACTCCTGCCAAACCAACCAGACCGAGTCCAAGAAGCAGCATTGCTGTGGGTTCAGGAACTGAGATATTACCTTCCCCAATGTGACTTACTCTTTCTACATTAACATTATTAGGAAATTCCGTTGGAATCTCGGTATTTACATACCAGTCTTTTAAGTCAATAACTGCATAATTCAATGCCAAATTATTCTGATACATGAAATGGTCATATAAAATAGTCGTACCTCCCAGCCCTATTTTAATAAAAAAATTAGTAGGAGTATCCTTAAGCTCTGCTGCCCATATTGTCCCTTCAAGGTTTATCCAACTTAACTCACTTCCCTGGTATTCTTCTACCGCTACAAAACCTAAACCTTCCAGCCATGCATTTTCTGCCTCTCCACTATTTCCAAGGAGAGCATAATTAATTACAGTATCTACCTCTCCTTGAGGTACATAAGTGGCTCCCACCGGTGTTGATGCAAAGATGAAAACCAACGCCATCAAAACCATTATTTTTTTCATTTTATCACCTCCTTCTTTCGTTACAGGAATATAGGCAATACCAGTGCCAAATAAATAACCGATTGATTATATGTATATATTTCCGTTGTGGTCTTAATGAGAAGATGGAATATGTAAAAAATTCCGACAATCCGTTGGGGAAAACAAAAATCATGTGATAACTATTAACCTTATTATAACAAGGTATTATCGATGTCTCCTTCTCTCGGAAATTTCATTAGAATTATATCCTTTTGATTATAAATAGGATTAATATCGCTCCAAATATTGTAAAGTATGCCGACATATTTGCCGGAAGTATCAACGAGCCTGATATAGGGAATAACACAGTGCAGATAAATGCCGTGTTTCTTTATGTATTGTACCGGGATGACCTTAATACGCGGAGGAGGTTCCGGGAGAGTTTGATCCGTATAACGATGACATATCGTATTAATTTTCTGTGAATTTCTAGTAATTGTAAAATAAATTTACACCATGACCTTTGGCCGGAAGCATTGCGATGAATACAGCATGGCAGCAGCTTTCAGCAGTGATAAGTACTTGGCTTTGTCTGCATCATCCAAAAAGACATCGACGCGGTTATTTCCCCGCTGGGTGATATGATGTGGATAATGGGGCGCTATGATACGGGCGATTCTCGGCATGAAGAATTTCTACATTGATTCCCAGCAGTTGTCGCATATAAATGCGGGAAGTTTCCCTATATTGCCTTTATTGCCCTGTTTTAAGCCGCTGTTTTGATCGTCACGTGCATCCCAGCCTTTGTCGCAAGAGTAATCAGCATTTCGAGACTGAATTTCTCCCATTCGCCTCTCGTAATGTCGGATACCCTAGGCTGGGTTATACCCAATATCTCGGCAGCTCTGGTCTGTGTAAGCTTTTTTGCTGTGACGAATTTCTGAATATCAGCCATAAGATCGGCACGCATTTGAAGAATTGCCGCTTCATCAGGTGAATATCCTAGGTCGAGAAAGACATTACCGAATGAATTCGTTATTGGCTCATTCATGTCGCTCCTCCAATTTGTCTGAACCGCTTCCCGTATTAAATTTCTTTCTGCTTTTTGGGGCGACCCGCCTTGCCTGGCACTATCTTTCGGCAAAGTTTATTTTCCAATTCCGAAGTGATAAATACTTAGCTTTGTCTTCATCTTTCCTTTTTTTACATTTTCAGCCCACTTTCATCCCGTCCGCAGGGCGTCCACGATCTGCATGCGGGCGGCCCGCAGGGCCGGCAGGACGCCGCCGACGAACCCCATGGCCAGGGAAAAAATCATGGAGAAACCAATGATCCCCGGCGTCAGGGAAAAGCTGAAGGCCAGTTCGGAGAAGGTCTGGAAATTCATCGTGGATACGGTGATCAACTGGAGAAAGGATGCGAGGAAGAGGCCCACCACCCCGCCGAGGAGGCCCAGGAGAAGGGACTCCAGCAGGAAGGCCAGCAGGATGCTGCGCCGCTGAAATCCCAGGGCCCGCAGGGTGCCGATCTCGCCGGTCCGGTTGGCCACGGCGGCGTACATGGTGATCATGGCGCCGATCATGGCTCCCAGGGAAAAGACCAACGTCAGGGTCAGGCCGACGATCCGCAGGAACTTGGCCATCATTTCCGACTGATCAGCATAGTACTTCGTTTCTCTCTTGACCTCGACGGTGAGGCGGGGATCTCCTTCCAGGCGCTCCCTGATGGATTCGAAGGCCCCGGAGTTGCGCAGGCGGAAGATGGTCGAGGAATAGGCGGGGCGGCGGAAGGCCGCCATGAGCTGGTCCGCGTCCCCCCAGATTTCCGAGCTGTACCCCCGGTTTCCCGCATCGAAGACCCCCACGATCCGCCAGTTCCGCATGCCGCAGCACAGGCTTTCGTTCAGGCCGCCCCCCTGGAAGCGCTTGGCGATGCCGGAGCCGGCCATCATCTCCAGGGAACCCGGCCGGGGCAGGCGGCCGGCCATGAGCTTCACCTGGGGGCGGAGGGGCAGGGAGGAAGGGCCGATGCCCCGGAGAACGACGTTGCCCGGATCGCCGCTGACCCGTTTGGGCAGCGTCACCAGGACGACGAGTTCCTTGGCGAAGAGGGGCCGGCCGTCGGGACCTAGGGCGATTTCCCGTTCCGTTTCGAGAATGGCCGCCTGATCGCGGGGGACGCCGCTCTGGACCTCCGAGACGGAGCCTTTCCGGATGGCCACGACATTGTCGAAAACCCCCGTTTCCACCAGCGTCGTCTGCAGCCCCTCGGCGAGCATCAAAATGGCGGCGAAGACAAAGACCACGAGGGCCATGCCGGAGATCGTCAAGGCGGTGGTCAGCCGCCTTGTCCAGAGATTCCGCAGGGTGTAGCCCAAGGGGAGAGCCATCAGGCGATCCTCCTCAGTCCTTCGGCGATGCGGATTCCCATTGCCCGCTGGAGGGGGATCAGGGCGGCCACGACGCCCACCAGGAGGGCGGCGGCCAGGTCCAGGTAGAGCGTATTCGCCGATATGTTGAAGATGGGGAAATAGGTTCCCAGTTTTGTCTTGATCAGTGCGGCGGCGGGATAGGTCAGGGCGATCCCCAGGGCGCAGCCCGAAAGGGTGATGACCAGGGATTCTCCCAGGATGAGGGCGGCAAGGTGCCTGGCGCGGAACCCCAGGGTTTTCAGCACGGCATATTCCCCGAAGCGCTCCCGGGTGGTCATGGCCATGGTGTTGGCCACGACGGCCAGGATGATGATGATGACGACGAAGGAAACGATCTGGATGGCCACCACGATGGCCCCGGTCATGGCGATGAACCCGAGCTGGAAGGCCTTTTCCGTCTCCGTCAGGGTTTCCGCCATGGAGTTCCTGAACATCCGGTCGATGGCGGCGGCTACTTCCCCGGCCACTTCGGGGCGGTTTACCCCCACCATGTAAAACCCCACCTGGTCCGCCCGGCCGGGGGCCGTTTTTTTCAGGGTCTCGTTGAGATAGTCCCACTGGAAGATGAACTGCGTCTCGTCCACGCTTTCATCCCATCCCCGATAAACGCCCCTGAGCACGAAATCCCAGTTCCCCGGAAAAATCGTTCCCTTCAGCGTCACCGTGTCTCCCGGCCGCCAGCGGTATTTTTCCGCCAGCTTGCGCCCGGCGACAAATCCCTTGCGGTCCCGGAAAAAGGCGGCTTTTTCTTCCGGGGAGAGGGTGTACTCGGGATAAAGGCCCAGATAGGTTTCCGGATCGACGGCAAAATTGGCGAAGAAGTTCTTCTCGTCGATGTAGATCCCGCCGAACCAGTTGCCCCAGGAGACCGTCTGGACGCCGCTGACCTGGCGGATTTTTTCCTTGTAGGAGAACGGCAGTGGGAAGATGAGGGAGATGGCGTTGCGCGTCACGAGCCGGGTGGCCGACGAGGCCTCGACGCCGGCGTACCAGGCGCCGATGAGGGTGCGCAGCAGCCCGAAGGCCAGGATGGCGAGAGCGACCCCGAGGATGGTGAGCCCGCTGCGGAGCCGGTTGCGGAAGGCGTTTCTAAAGAGGAGACGGAAGAGCATCATTGGTCAGGGTCCCCTTCTCCAGATGCCGGATGATTCCGGCCCTTTCCGCCGCCCGGGGGTCGTGGGTCACCATGATGATGGTCTTGCCGGACTCCTCGTTGAGGCGCTCCATGAGGTTGAGGATCTCCTCCGCGGAATGGCGGTCCAGATCCCCGGTGGGTTCGTCGGCAACGAGAACCGCCGGATCGGTGATGACGGCCCGGGCGATGGCGACCCGCTGCTGCTCCCCTCCCGAAAGCTGGCGGGGGTAGTGATCGCTGCGGTCGGAAAGGTTCACCACCCGCAGGGCCATTTCCACGTGCTCCTGGCGCTCCTGGCGCGACAGGGATGTCAGGTAGAGGGGGAGCTCGATGTTCTCATAGGCGGTGAGCACGGGGATCAGGTTGTAGAACTGAAAGATGAATCCCACATGGGTGGCCCGCCAGCGGGCCAGCTCCGCCTCCTCCAGGGCCGATATGTCCAGGCCGCCCACGAGGATCGTCCCGCTGTCCACGGTGTCGATGCCGGCGATGAGATTGAGCAGGGTGCTCTTCCCCGAGCCCGAGGGGCCCATGAGGGCCAGAAATTCCCCTTCGGCGATGTCGAAGGAGATGTCCTCCAGCACGGGGACGGGGCGGCTTCCCCGCCGGTAGGATTTGCTCACGCCCCGGATGGAAACCATGGGCGGGGCGTAAGGGCGATCTTCGTTCCCCATGGCCGGCCTCACTTCTCCCGGATCTGAATGCGCGAACCGTCCCGCAGGCGGGCTGCGGGGTTGAGGACGACGCGGTCGCCGGGCTTCAGGCCGTCAAGGACCTCGATAAGGTCGCCGAAGGATTCGCCCGATTTCACCGGGACTTCCCGGACGCGATCACCTTCAATTCTGAAGGCCAGGAGACGTCCGTTCCGCCTGGCCAGGGCGGAGGCGCTCACCGCCGTGCGCAGGCGCTCTTCGTCCGGACGGGGCGGACGGGAGAGGAAGGCGACCTTGGCGCTCATTTCCGGCAGGATCCGGGGATCGGGATCGAGAAAGCGGACCTTGACCAGAATGGTCGCCTTGGTGCGGTCGGCGGTGGGAACGATCATGTGGACCTGTCCGCGGAAGCGGGAATCGGGCAGGGCATCGAGCTGAATTTCACAGGGTTGGCCGGTCTTGACGAGCTCCAGGTTGGATTCGGCGACATCCGCCTCCACCTGCAGGGAGTTCAGATCCGCGATGGTCACGACCGCCGCCTTGGCGTTGGCCGCCGCGCCCAGGGGCGTGACGATGTCGCCGATGTCGGCGTTTTTCGTCAGAACGACGGCGTCGAAGGGGGCGCGGATGAGGCTGTAATCCAGGGAAACCGAGGCGGCCCTCAGGGCGGCCTCCCCCGCCGTCTGCGTCGCTTCCGCAGCGGCCACGGAGGCCCTGGCGCTCAGGTAACGGGCCTCGGCCGAATCGAATTCCGCCCGGGAAATGACGTCCCGCCGCAGAAGTTCCGTCTTTCTCTGGTAATTCTTCGTCGCGTCGTTCAATTCCGCCCGGCTCGAAGCTGTCCGGGCGCGGGCGGTGCCCAGGTTGGCGGCGGCCTGATCGCGTGCTGCCCGGGCATCATCAGCCTCCAGCCGGGCGATGATCTCGCCGGCCCGGACCCGGCTTCCCTCCTCCACCGAAAGGGCGACGAGGCGCCCCGTAATCTTGGCGGCCACGGCGGCCTTCCGCTGGGCGACGACGTAACCGCTGGCGTTCAGAAGGGAAAAGGTCTGGGAGGGATAGATCCGGGAAACGCCGGCGGCATCCACGGAAACGGCGGGAACAAGGCGCCCCGTGACGTAGAGCAGGACAAGGATCGTCAGCAGCAGGGCCGCGGCGACCCAGTACAGGGGAGCGATCCTTCGTTTTTTTTGCGCCGCCCGGTCGGACTTGTCAATTTTCAGCCGGGTGAGGTCTTCTTGGGCCATAGGGGAAATTCTCTCAGCGTAACGACCCGATGGCGGCCGATGTTTTTACGTTCATCGGGTCCTGGATTGGAGGAGCGGATCACCTTTTCCGGGGGATGATGACGCGAAACCGGACGAGAAGATCCCCGCGGCCGGTGCTGGTGAGGATCGGCATGCCCCTGCCGACCTGAAGAATCTCGTTTTCGTCACACACGGGCTGACTCCCCCCGACTGCTGATAAGCCTTCTCTCCAGATGGACCTGAAGGATATCGCGTTTTTTTTTGAGACGCAACGACTTCATGGAAATTCACGGGGTTCTCCCCAGAAAAAAACCTCCCCGCCATGGAGGCGGGGAGGTTCTGTAAAAAGGGGTAAAGAAACCTGCTGTGTTAGTAATCCATGTCTCCCATGTCGGGGGGCATCATGCCGCCGGGCATCCCGGAGCCCTTTTTCTGCGGGGCTTCCGCAATCATCGCCTCCGTCGTGAGGAGCAGGGAAGCCACGGAGGCCGCGTTCTGAAGGGCAAAACGGACCACTTTGGTGGGATCGATGATCCCCGCTTCCATCATGTCCGTGTATTCGCCGGCATCGGCGTTGAACCCGAAGTTGCCGGACTGGCCCTTGACCTTCTCCACGACGATGGATCCTTCATAGCCGGCATTCGCCGCGATCTGGCGCATCGGCTCCTCAAGGGCCCGTTTGACGATGGTCAGGCCGTGCCTTTCGTCTTCATCGGCAAACTCGATGCCTTCCAGGGCCGGCAGGCTGCGCAGCAGGGCGACACCGCCGCCGGGGACGATTCCCTCTTCCACCGCCGCCCTCGTGGCATGAAGGGCGTCCTCCACGCGGGCCTTTTTCTCCTTCATTTCGATTTCCGTGGCCGCACCGACCTTGATCACGGCGACGCCGCCCACGAGCTTGGCCAAGCGCTCCTGGAGCTTTTCCCGGTCGTAATCGGAGGTGGTTTCCTCGATCTGGGTCCGGATCTGCTTGACCCGGCCTTCGATGGCGGCGTGGCTGCCGGCGCCGTCCACGATGGTGGTGTTGTCCTTGTCGATGTGCAGCCGCTTGCAGGTTCCCAGATCGTTAAGCGTAATGGTTTCCAGCTTGATGCCCATTTCTTCGGAGACAACCTGCCCGCCGGTGAGAACGGCGATGTCCTCCAGCATGGCCTTTCGGCGGTCGCCGAAGCCCGGCGCCTTGACGGCCGCGCACTTGAGGGTTCCCCGGATTTTGTTCACCACGAGCGTCGCCAGGGCTTCTCCTTCCAGGTCTTCGGCCACGATGAGCAGGGGCCTTCCGGAGCGGGCGATCTGTTCCAGGATGGGAACCAGGTCCTGCATGACGCTGATTTTCTTCTCGTAGAGCAGGATGTAGGGATCCTCGAAGAGGACTTCCATCTTTTCCGGATCCGTGACGAAATAGGGGGAGACATAACCGCGGTCGAACTGCATCCCTTCCACGGTTTCCAGGGAGGTTTCCATGCTTTTCGCCTCTTCGACGGTAATGACCCCTTCCTTGCCGACCTTTTCCATGGCCTCGGAGATGATTTCGCCGATGGTGATGTCGCTGTTGGCGGAAATCGTTCCGACCTGGGTGATCTCCTTTTTATCCCGGATGTCCTTGGAGATCTTCTTCAATTCGCCGATCAAACGCTCCACGCTCTTGTCGATTCCCCGCTTGAGCGACATGGGATTCATGCCGGCGGCGGCCATCTTGGAGCCTTCACGGTAAATCGCCTGGGCGAGGATCGTGGCCGTTGTGGTTCCGTCACCGGCCATGTCCGACGTCTTCGATGCCACTTCCTTGACCATCTGGGCGCCCATGTTTTCAAATTTGTCTTCCAGCTCGATTTCCTTGGCGACCGTGACCCCGTCCTTGGTGATGGTCGGCGCTCCCCAGGATTTTTCGATCACCACGTTCCGCCCCCGGGGGCCCAGGGTGACCTTGACGGCATTGGCCAGGGCATCCACGCCCTTCATGACCTTTTCACGGGCAGTCGTGTCGTATTTGATTTCTTTTGCAGCCATTTCGTTTCCCTCCCTTACCTATTCGATTACGCCGAGAATATCGTCTTCCCGCATGATCATGTGTTCGACGCCGTCGATCTTGACCTCCGTGCCGGCATAGCGGCTGAAGAGGATCCGGTCCCCTTCCTTCACGTTCAGGGGGATGCGCTTGCCCTCATCGTCCCGCCTTCCCGGACCGGCGGCAATGACCTTTCCCTCCTGGGGTTTTTCCTTTGCCGTGTCGGGGATGATGATGCCCCCGGCTGTCTTTTCCTGGTTTTCCGTCCGCAGCACCAGGACGCGATCATGTAATGGTACGATCTTCATTTCCTTTCCTCCTTAAACAAACAAGAATATGATTCCCTATCGGATTGGCATGCCCGGCATGCCTGTTTTTGCTGAGTACTGCAGAATTTCCATGCGGCGTAAGCAGGCATTAAGATAATCACGGAATGCCTCTTGTCAACAAAATGAGGGGAATTTTTTGTGGGGGTATTTTGGGCTGCCGGTTCTGCCCCGCGCAGAACGGGGGCAGAACCGGAAATCCTGCTGCTGCGGACTGGCCGGTCAGGCCGGGTGGACGGGATGGCTCAGGGGGCCATCCCGAAGGCATGCACCGTTTGGTGATGCGGTTATTCCGTGGAGATCGGAATTTTCTTGCCCTTGGTCTGGGCCTCCTCCGTTTTGGGGAGCTTGACGGTAAGGACCCCGTTTTTGAAGGCGGCCTCCACCTTTTCGAGATTGATTCCCCTGGGAAGGGGGATCACCCGGTGGAAGGAACCGTATGTCCTTTCCAGGCGGTAATAGTCCTTCCCCTTGTCTTCCTGTTCCTCCTTCTTCTCGCCTTTGAGCGTTACGGCATCGTCGGAAACCAGGACCTCCACATCCTTCTCGTCAATGCCGGGGATTTCGGCCGTGATGGTCAGCTCTTCATCGCTTTCCCTTACGTCGATGGAGGGGGTGAAACCGGCATAGCGATCTTCCAGCGCGCCGAAGGGCTCAAGGTCGAACCCACGGAAGAAATCATCGAAAAGCTGATTCATTTCCCGCTGCAGCGAGTAGAAAGGATGCTCTTCCTCGCGCTTTGCAGGCGTCTCCGTTTTCCTGCGGAGAGAGGGTAAAAGACTTCTGGTTGCCATGGTTCGTTCCTCCTTTATTGAAAGTATTTTATCCTGCCTTGATGGCAATTTTCTTTGCCGCGACAGGGGCCGCCTTGTGCAGGACGACTCGCAGCACGCCATTTTTCACGGACGCTTCAATCTTTTCCCTGTCCACGTCTTCGGAAAGGGTAAAGGTCCGCTGATAATCACCGACTTCATATTCCGCATAGTAGAGGCGTCGCCCCTGGCTTTCCTGCGGATCAACCGTTCCATGAATTTTCAGAACGTTCTTGTCCAGGATGACTTCGACCGAATTTTCATCAACACCGGGTACGTCTCCAATCAGAACCATTGTTTCCGGAGTTTCGTAAATGTCCACCTTGGGTACGAAAATCCGCGTGTTCCGTGTCCGTTCCGATTGAGCGGGCTCTTTTGCCGGCTGCTTTTCGTAGTTTTTATATTCCTGATCCATGAGATATCGTCCCTCCTCGGCTATTCGGATTTGATGGCTATTTTGCGGGGTTTGTCTTCTTCCGCACGGGGCAGATGAATCTGCAGGATTCCCTTTTCATAGTTTGCTTCAACCTTTTGCTGATCCACATTGAAAGGAAGCTGCAGTCCTCGGCTGAAACGGCCAAATCCCCTTTCCTGGCGATGATAACGGCAGCCTTCCTCCAGGGGCTCCGGTTCCCTGGATCCCTTGATATAGAGAAGATCTCCCTTGGTGGTTATCTCGATCGCACCGGGATCCATTCCGGGAAGCTCCGCCCTGACCAGGACGTCGTCCTCGCTGATCCACACATTGATCGGCGGATGCTGCTGGTCGTACTCCTGGGTCAACCCGGAGAAGAATCTGTTCATGTCCTTTTGAAAGCGCGTCATTTCGGGAAACATGTCCAACATCCGTCCCATTCTCCAAATTCCAGGTCCAAACATTTCGCCTTCCTCCTTATTTCATTTTATAAAAATCTTATTCTGTTCGGACATCCTCAACAACCATGCGCACAACATCTTCCCGATTCGTGGAATTTCCCTTTCCCCGGTCCCATCAAACCGGGGAAAGCATTTTGAAACGCAGAGTGTTCGTTTTCAGCAATGTCCTGATATCGTTCAGATATTTACGTTCCGACACTAATATAGTCACCAAATTTCCGTTGTCAAGGCAGGGAGGGAACAGGGATTTTCCCTTTTCCCCGGGTAAGCCTCCAGGATCATATTCCTGGTGCAGCACCGCCTCGGGTGGAGAAAGGCGAATGTCGCCTCGGGGGGTATGAAGGGGAAGTGAAGAGGAAAGCGGCACCGTTGGCCGGAGGGCCACGGTGCCTGAAAGGCGAAAGGCCGTTGGAGAGCCGTTATTCCTAACTGGAGCCCGATGCCTCGGCGCCCGGTCGGAGCTGACGGTTCTGATTCTGGAACCGTTCGAGTGAAGCCCTGAGCAGTTTGAGGTTTCCCGGAATGTTGTCGATGTTGTACAGATCCGCGCGGAAATTCAGGTTTCCCTCGCGGTCGATCCAGACTGTTTTATAAACGATGTGGACGGGAACGGCCTTGGGAAGCATCAGGGTCTTGTTCTTTCCTTTCCGGATCTCGGCCTGGAGGCTCCGCATCGACCACGGGTTGTTGGGCGAATCTTTCAGCAGGTAGGAGGCGAGATCCACGGGCTTTTCGATGCGGATACAGCCGTGGCTGAAGCTGCGCCGGTTCCGCGCAAAAAGGCTCCGCGTGGACGTGTCATGGATGTAAATATCCGCTTCATTGGAAAAGACGAACTTGACACGGCCGAGGGGATTGCCCGCTCCCGGTTCCTGCCTCAGGAAGTAGGGGAAATGATCCTTGGAGTATCTCGACCACTTGACGGATTCCGGGGCAATGGGACGGTTTTGATAATATCCGCCCGCGAAAACCTTCATGTTCTTTCCCGAGAGATATCCCGGATTCTTCTGGAGCTTGGGAAGATACTCCTCTACCGCGATGCTCCTGGGGACCCGCCAGTAGGGGTTCAGTTCGATCGACGTAACCCGGCTGCTCAACAGGTTGGTTCGCTTGTCGGTCTTGCCGACGATGGCCCGGATGTTCATCACCACGCTGCCGTTTTCCACCACTTCGAGATTGAAGGCCGGTATGTTGATCAGAAGATGGCGATCTCCCAGCTCCGAAGGCAGCCAGCGCAGCCGGTCCAGATTGACGGCGACCTGGCAGATGCGGACTTCCAGGGGGATATTCAGCTCCCGCAGCGTGGATGAGCCGACGGCACCGTCCTGCTTCAGGCCGTATTGCTTCTGAAACTGGGCAACGGCGGCTTCCAGCGACCGATCAAACAGATCCTCGGGCGTTTCCTTCAGGGAATCGGGCTTCTCCGAAACCGCCATCAGCCGGGTTTTCAGCAAGGGGACCCGCTTGTCGCGCATTCCTTTTTTCAGGGTGCGGCCCGCCGGGATGGTCGGCCATCCGCCATTTTCAGCTATATCTATGTAATTATTCAGAATATCATGAAGCTTCTGGTAATAATGAAAGCGGGGCGCCAGTTCCTTGAGGGTTCCCTCCAGATCTCCGCTCTCCAGGGCCTTGCTGAGCGTTTTGACGAGGTCCGTATGCCGCGGTTTGTAGACCCAGCCGGGATACTGCTTTTGATGATTGATCCTGCCGCCGGAGTAATGCGCGGCATAGGAAAAGAAGGCTTCCGTCAGCAGCAGGTCCAGGTCGATCAGGAGATCGGGGTTCAGGGGCTGATCCTGCTCCTTGTCCCGGGAAATCGTTTCCATGAGAGATTCGATGCGCTCGATGCCGTAATCCTGGGGGTACAGAGCTTCCCGGTGGGAGCGTTTCAGGAGGTGGAGCAGCTTCTCCGCCAGCACAGCCGATCCCTCTTCCCCGACCCAGGCCGGCCGGCCCTTCCGCTCCAGATAGAGGATTTTCATGAGCCGGGCGGTGTCTTCATCGTTGTAATCAAAATTCAGAAGAGAACGTCCCTTGGCGTTTACGATCCTCTGCAGCAGGCGGTCTGAAACGGCGTCAGGCGGACTGACGGCGTCCTGCATCCCCGTGGTGATCGACCAGGTCAGGACGACCCCGATCAAAATCAGGAGCTGGATAAGACGGGCTTTTTTAAACCTCACGGATAATCCTTCTTCATACGTTCGTTACGGCCGCGGCTCTTCAGCCGTCTGCGGAACCGGGGACGGCCATCCCCTATTCTTCCTTGACATAGAACTGCATCTTCAGACCTGCCACTTCCACAAGATCTCCGTCCTTCAGGTCATAACGGGAGTTCATTTCCTGTCCATTGATTTTCATGGATTTACCCCCGGAGGGATTGATGAAGTAGCCCTCTTTCCTCCGGTTGACCAGCGCGGCCACTTTGGGGGCGAAAAAGCCCCTGAGATGGATACCCGCACCGTCTTCCTTTCCGATGGTCGTCACCCTCTCCTTCAGGAGATAATCCCTTCTTTCCGTGGATCCATTCACGATCACGAAGCCCCCCAGGACGTCAGGCTTGTTCTTGCCCGTGGCGGCCAGAAGATTCTTCTGATCCTGCGGTGCGATCACCATGGTTTCATCCATGGATCTTCCCCTCAGGGTCGCGTTCCGGGGATCCGTGTCCCTGTTTCGGTCGGAAATCACTTCCAGGGTGTGAATTCCTACCAGGACCATGTCGCCGTTGAAAATTTCGCTTTTGAAAATTTTCTGCCCGTTGACATATGTTCCATTGAGGCTGTTCGTATCCTCAATGAAGAGGGATTCCCCTTCATTCGTGAACTTTGCATGATGCCCGGAGACAGCCTGGTTGTCAATCACAATATCATTGTCCGGCTTTCTGCCGATGGTTATGACATCTTGCTCGAGGGGGATTTCCTTGACAACGGCTCCTTTGAATTTCAATAAAACCTCCGCCATTCTTTACCTCCTGAACCATCTAAAAAATTTGAGAACCGACGCAAACCGGCGCTTCTTGGCAAGGTAACCCGTAACAACGGTGATATTGTCCTTCCCGCCCTTCTCGTTGGCCATCGTGATCAGCTTCTGGCACGCTACAGAAGGGTTGTCCAGGGATGCCGCCGTAAGCAGAATCTCTTGATCGGAAATCATCCCGGACAAACCGTCGCTGCAGAGAATCAGCACATCGCCCTCCGCCAGAGTCATCTCATCCAGATCGACATCCACAAAGGGTGCAATTCCCAGCGCCCTTGTCAGAACATGCCGAATCGTGGACTGTTCCGCTTCTTCTTTTGAGATCAGGTCATGCTTGACCTGCTCATATACCAGGGTATGATCGTCGGTCAACTGTTCAATTTCTCCTGCCCTGACCAGGTAAATCCGACTGTCTCCCACATGGGCGATGCTCAGTTTTCTGCCCTGGATCATGATGGCCGCCAGGGTTGTTCCCATGCCATGCAGCTGAGGATTGCTCTTTGCCGCTTCATGAATGGCCTTGTTGGCCAGCTGAATGGCGGAGCAAAGCTGATTGGTCTCATCCGAATAGTTTTCATTGTAACAGGAGGCAATCAAGGGGGCTTTGCCTTCTCCGGACTGCTGGAAATAATTCCGCAGAACGTCCACAGCCATTTTGCTGGCCACTTCTCCGGATGCGTGTCCTCCCATGCCATCCGCCACAGCCAGAATCCCCCGCTTGGGGTCCAGAAAAAAGTCATCTTCGTTGTTCGGTCGGATGAGCCCTTTATCGGTTTGGCCGGCAATATTCACTTTCAAGATCATCTCCTAAATGTTGGCATAAACGGCGAGGTCAGAGACGAATTCGCCGCCATTCTGGTAGCGCTTCTCCAGGTCCTTCTCGATGGCTTTGTCCACGATGTCCGCAAAGAGCTCCGGCAGGTGAGGAGCCCGCTCCCTGAGAGGCTTGGGAGCCGTTGAAGTGATTTTGTACATGAGGGTCCCGATGCTGTCTCCCTGGAATGGCTTTTCCCCGGTCAGCATTTCATAAAAAACGACGCCCAGAGAAAAAAGGTCCGAACGGCCGTCGATCTTCTGGCCCGAAATCTGTTCCGGCGACATGTAGCTCGGCGTCCCAAGGACGGCGCCCGTCTGGGTCTTCGAAGAGCTCATGACGCGGGCGATTCCGAAATCGGCGACCCGGATCTCGCCATTATTGAGGATCATGATGTTCGAAGGTTTGATGTCCCTGTGCACAACCCCGTTTCGGTGGGCATAGTCCAAAGCGCCGGCCACGAGGCCTACGATCCGGACGACTTCCGGGATCGGCAGGAGGCTTTCCCGGCTGCAGTATCTGACAAGGTCCGTTCCGTCCAGCAGCTCCATGGCCATGTAGGCGAGATCGGAATCCTCCCCCACGTCATAGATGGTCACAATGTTGGGATGGGATAGCTTTCCCGCGGCTTCCGCCTCCAGGAAAAACCGCTTCTTGGTTTCCAGGAGCCTCTCTTCCTCAATCTCTTCATAGCGCAGTGTCTTGATCGCCACTTCCCTGTTTATCTTCGGATCCTTGCCCAGGTAAACCGTCCCCATGGCTCCGCGTCCAAGCTCCCGGCTGATCTCGTAGCGTCCAATCGTCGGCTTGATTTCGGTTTCCTGCAGAATGACTGTATCATCCTTTCTGCTCCCGGCGGGCTGATGGTTGATGGTATCGCCCGCCAGTTTGATCCTCTGGATCCGGTCATTGATGTCCTTGAAGCTGCCGGCCTGGGCAATGTGGTTGTAAACGGCGGAAGCCTTTGAGAAAAGCCGCTTTCGTTCGAAGTCGAGTCCGAGATTGTACAGGAGCTCTTTCGTGGCTTTGTCCTCAACAGGGCACTTCCGGAATGTATCAAAGGCCATGTCCAGCATTCCCTGGCCCTGAAAGGAAAGCCCGAGCATTTTGCTGGCTTCCACGCTGTCCGCCTCGATGCTCTCCCGTGGGCTTTCGGAAAGGAGATAGTTCCGGGAGGCCGTAACGAGATATCCGAGAATCAGGACCAACGCGGGATGGACGGGTTTTATCCAACAGCCGTGGCCGGCGAGGAGATAAACGGCCGACCCGCACCAGAGGGCCAGCATGGCCAGCATGGCGGCGGCGCTGTACAGGAAGTTCATCCTGGAGGTGATCAGGATGACCAGGCATCCGAACAGGACCATGCTTCCCAGTTCGAGCCAGATGGCCCATGAAGGCCGCGTGATGTGCTTCTGGTAGAGAATGTTGTTCACCGTGCTGGCGGTCCCGAGCCAGGACGGGGTGTCGGGCCCGATGGGGGTGGCCTGAAAAGATCCCAGGCCGGTGGCGTTGAGGACAAGAATCGCAATCCTGTTTTTAAAGACATCGGGCCGGACTTTGTGGTTGATGACATCCACAAAGGAATAAACAGGGACATCCCCGCCGTAATGGATCAGCATCTGATGCCTGTCAAAGGTGGGAATGCGGGCGCTGCCGATTTCCAACCCGTTTTCCAGGCGGATGTGCTCCAGGTTGTATTTGAGGAACTTCAGGGTCAGCTGCAGGGCGAAGGAGGGGTAATAGCGATTTTCATAATGGATGAGCAGCGGTTCGCTGCGCACGGCGCCGTCCTTGTCGGGCTCCACGTTGGTGTGCCCCAGTGCCAGGGCCGGTTCCGCGAAGGCAGAAAGGGGCGAAATCAGTTCCCTGGCGGTCAGGCTCGGGGCCGTCGTGCTGAGCTTCACCGAATTCCGCATCAAATAATCGGGCAGGGCCTCCACCGCCGCGAGGGAGCCCCCCAGGACAAAGGACAGGGGGAGAACGACCTGGTTGCTCTCAGCGATGGCTGCCGCTAGTATGGTGTCTTGATCCAGCCGCTCTTCCGCTTCTTTCAGGCTTGTGTAAAGCTGTCCGTTGCGGACGCCCTTTGATTCCAACCCGTTGAGAAGATTGCGAATCTCCTCAAGTCCCTGGCCTTGGTCCTTTTCGGAAAGGGGAATGGCAACCCCGATGACCCTGGTTCCGTAAGCTTTCAGTGTGCTGATCATCTGGGCGAGGTGTCCCCTGGACCAGGGCCAGCGGCCGATGGCGGCAATGCTGTTGTTGTCGATCCCGATGATGACGACATTGGATGCCGGGGTCTTATCCTTCAAGGCGGAAATGGCATCATAGGCCTTGTATTCAAGTCGTTCCGTGGGGGTCCAACGCAGGATGCAGGCACCGGCCAGCAGAATGACAAGGAAAACAACGATGACCACATCTGCAGCGATCGAATTTTTAAGCCGGATCATAATTCCTCCTGGTTCTTGTCCCACCCGCTTCGTAGTAAAGGGAGCGTCTCCGGTGATGGAAATTCCAACAGAAGCGTCAAAATATGATGTTTCATGAGAGGGACGAGGCGTTCGGCATTTTCCTGCGGATGTTCTTCCCTTCAGGTGCTGTTCTATGCAAAATGTGACCCCAGATATGAGCAGAGGCCCCATAAATTTTTTTGTGCCGATCCATCCTGGTTCTTTTATGATCCATCCATGGGATGCGGATTGCGGCAGAAGGCATAAAAAGGGGTGGAAAGCGGGTGCCCGTGCAATTCGGCGGGCCCCCGATCAGGGGATTCAGAGGGCGGAGTTTGTTCAATGGATCAGGACATTGAGATCGTCGATGATGGACTGATAGTCCTGATACCGGTCCTCCGGCTTCTTGGCCATCATCTTCCCTATGATATCCGATAGATCGCTTGACAGGATGGGGTTTCTCTTCTTCAGGGGAACCAGCTCCTCATGGAGGTGCTTGAACAGGATCGCTTCGACGTAGTCGCCTTCAAAGGGGGGAACGCCTGCAAAAACGTTGTAAAACGTGGCGCCCAGGGAATAGATGTCACTTCGGCAGTCCAGCGGCTGGCCCATAATGGAGTCCGGAGAGGCGAAAAGGGGTGAGCCGACCAGGCCCTCGGCCTTCTTTTTTCTGCCGGTTCCGTCATTGACGATGGCGACTCCGAAGTCCACGACCTTCAAGATGCCCTGGTCGTCAATCATGATGTTGGCGGGCTTGATGTCCCGGTGGACGATGTTCTGCCGGCTGACGAAATCCAGCGTCCGGCAGATGGTGATGAAGTGTTCCAGCCCTTTGGCGGTGTTGAGATTATTGCGGTCCTTGATGATGTCTGCCAGGGTCCCCCCATTGATCAGCTCCATGGCGAAGTAGAGGACATCCTCGACCTGGTCGATGTAGTAGATCTGTGCAATGTTGGGATGGGTAAAACGGGAGACGAGGCGCGCCTCCTTGACAAACATGTCTCTGTAGGACGCGATGGAGGAGAGATTGTAGGAGATGACCTTGAGGGCCACGTTCCGTTCAAGGACAACATCCCATCCCTTAAAAACACCCCCCATGCCTCCGGCGCCGATAAAAGACACCGCCTTGTAGTTTCCCAGTTTCTTTCCCACCAGGCTGCGATAAAACTTGATTTCCAGCGCCTTTTCGCTTCTGGGCTCGCTGGAATGGTTCAATAGCGGATCGGCAGGCGCCTTCCTGTTGTCCGCCATCCGGATGATCATGTCGGCGTGAATTTTTTTCTGGATGGGCCTGTCCACCTCTGCAGATGGCTTTTTGACTGCGGACTTTTTCCCCTCCTCCTTCAGATTGACGACGTAATCGTATGTTTCGATCCAGTCGATAGACTGCTCCGTTTCCACCCCTATTTCCGCCGACAGCTTGTGGTTGTTGATGGAAATGTGCCGGATGTGGCTCTCGACGACGCATGTCCCGCAAGGCAGGGAGAACCGGATGTAAAGGGCCATGCCGAGCCGCCCGAGCAGGGAGGTTTCTATCAGCAGGCCCTGCCTGCTGATGTTTTTTATTCGTCCCGGAAGCCAGAGAATGGAATCGCGGGATAGTTCGATGTTCACCGTCTGTTTGGGGACCAGCCTTTCGCTTTTCCGGCACTCGGCCGGCGGCGGCGAAGAAGCGGCCTCCGGGGGCGGGGCAATGGATTGGTGAAACCCTTCGCCGGGCAATGCGGATATTCCCGCCCTGCCGGTCTTGGCGGGCAGTGTTTCAGCGATGCGTTTCATCAGGACGTTCGGGGCCCCGCTGTCCGGCGTATAGACGATGAAATCGGCGGCCCCCATGCCGAAAGCCTTCCCGGCGTTCCCTTGATCGTGGACGGGCACGAAAAAGACAAAGGGAATTTTCTTCAAGAGGGGAGTGTGCTTGATAAACTCCAGGAATTCATAGCCGCTGGAATCCTCCAGTTCGCTGTCGCAGATGATGAGCGCTACGGAATTGTTGGAGAGCAGATTCAGGGCGCTGCTCATGGCGGTGGCGGTAAGCACCGGGTATCCGGCCCCGAGGAGAGATTTGCAGACCACGTTCAGAAATTTCTTGTCGCGGTTGACTAACAGAATGTAGCTTCTAAGGTCCATAGATCTCGACATGAAGATATCCATTGGAAGTCACTGTTTTGAAGTGCAGGGGTCCTGGTGCATGGGCCTTGGATCGATCTCAGGACAGGGTCGTTTTCGGTTTGATGCAGACATGCAGGGCAAAGGACTGTGTCCCGACCTGGAAGATCAGCACGGCGACGGAGGTGTTCTGCAGATAGCCGATCTGGTGGCCGGGGCCGACGACGACCGAGGGAAGCGATATTTCGAAATGGTACGGTGTTCCCACAAATTCCTTTTTCGTGGAGCCGCTGATCATGTTTATGATTTCGCTGACTCCGTCATGGATCAATTCCGCATCGATTTCCCCCTCTTCCATTCCCATCATCTTCGCGACGATCGATTTGGCCAGATCCCAGTAGAACGTGACCACGAGCGTTCCCTCGGCATTGCCGGAAAGCCCCATGATGCCGGAAACGTCACCGAAGATTCTGATGGTATTGGAGAAGTAGACTTTCTTGAACTCCACATGGATGGAGGCCATGGTCTGCAGGATATGGCAGGTATTTTTGATGAAGGGGTCCAGGTATTCGAATTCCTCTTCGAGGGGCTCCCTGCCGGGGATCAGGTATCCGTTCATGATGTGCCTGCAGGCGGGCAGGGGATCGGACAGGGACAGGACTTCCGTTGCTCCGGCGATGATGTAGGGTTGCGACGGGATGTCTTTTTTCCGCGCGTTGATGAGAATGATGGGAATATTCTGAAAATTGCATGCATACCGAAGCTTGCAGATCTGCTGCACAACGTGTTCCTGGTTTCTGCCCATTTCCAGAATGATCATCTGATAGCCGTTGAGGGCGATCCCGTCATGAAATTGTTCATATTGAACATCGTCGTTTCCCCCGAACAGCCCGGAAACAACTTTTTCGACCTTTGGACTGCAGTCAATTCCAAGTATTCTCTTCATAGAATCCATCTCCATTTTCTGTTTCTGGTAAATTAGCCGGACCGCCTGATGGATTTCCGGGAGCTGTGACCCGGCCCGTCATGCCATGGCGCTTCTGAACAGATTCTGTGTTCAGGGGAGTCAGTGTTTTTCCAGCACCTGATGAATGGCATCGGTCAGCTGATCCGCGGTAAAGGGCTTGGTGAGATAACCCTGGGCGCCGGCGCGGATCGCTTCCTGTATCCGGTCTTCTTCAGATTCCGTCGATATCATCAAGACGGGAATCTTTTTGAAGCGATCGTCGCCGCGCATTTTTCTGATGACGTCGATGCCGCTCACAAGAGGCATGTTCCAGTCCAGGAGAACCAGATTGATCTCGCCGCCGCTTGCTTCCAGAAGGCTCAGCGCCTCCCTGCCGTTGCCGGCCTGCACGGCTTCGAAACCAATCGATGCGGCGGTCTTTTCGATAATGCCGCGTATTAAACGTGAATCATCTGCAACAATCGCTTTCATCCCTCTTCCCCCTTTTGCATAGTCGTGTTCCTTATTTTTTCAGAGCAATCACCACATCGGGATTGACTTTTCGGATGATGACCCTAAACTGGGCATGACGTCCATTGCGGTACGGTCAAGGTCAAACAATGTTCCCAAGGCTTTTCCGGCTAAAGCATCTTTTTCCTTCATGCTATAACTGTTCCGCCTGTGCGGTCCGGCCGGGTCGGGTATGATATTTGTCTGCCTTCATGGTCACGAATCTTTTCCGTGATCATGACCTACAGGGTGCGGATCGGATGCAGGGCCGCCGTCCGATGCGATCAGGAGAAGATGGCGGATGTATGATAAAAATCACCTTCGGAAGTCATCGACTTGACGACTGAACATTCTCTCTCCGGGTGGAAGGGAGAGAAAGAATGACGCTGTACGTCAATAAATCATGTCCTTGTCTGTTTTGTGCCGAGATGATGGCGGCGCTCGTCAGGGGGCCGGATCGGCTTGAAGCGCAGGCCGCCCGTGCAGGGAAGGGAGATTTAACGGGTGTTGAACGTGAACCGTTCGGAAGGGATGATCCCGGCGGTATCGTCCCTCGAGGAAAGAGCGGAGCTGCTGGAGCGCAGCCAATGGATGCCGGAACTGAGCTGGCGGCAGGTGGAAAATTTAGCCCGCTATCTCCAGGGAGCCAGAACGGTCAGGGGCGGCACGATTATTCATGAAGGCTCCCGGGAGGCGTTCATGTGTATCCTGGCGGAGGGGCGGGTTCACATCATCAAGGAGGATGTGGAAGGAAGGGAGAAGCTGCTGTCTGTCATAACGAGGGGTCAGACCTTCGGCGAAATGTCCCTCTTTGACGGGGAGCCGCGCTCCGCTTCGGTGAAGGCTGCCGAAGATACGACCGTGCTGGTCCTGACCCGGGCGAATCTTCACCGGCTTATGGAAGAGGCCCCCATCCTCGGGGCAAAAATCCTGTACAAGCTGGGCCGCCTGATGAGCCAGAGGCTGCGTATGACCAGCGGGAAACTGGTGGACCACCTGTGACGGGAAGCGGCATTTTTCCTCCACAGGCCCGGAATGGCGGAATGTTTAGCCGCCCCGTTTCGAGCGTTCAGTTCCCGGCGGGAAACGCAGGCGAAATATGTTCCAGTGCGGCCTGGAGTTTCTCCAGGGGAAAGGGTTTTCTGAAATAGATGTCTGCACCGGCTTCCTGGAACTTTTGCACCTCCAGGCAGCCGGTGATCCCGATAATGTACATGTGGGGATATCGGAAACAAATCTGTTTGCACAACTCAAAACCGGTCATTCCGGGCATCTGAGCATCAGTTATGACAACATCGTAAGGACTCTGCTGCAGCATTTTCAGAGCTTGCATGCCGTTGTTCGCCTTGGCGGCGGAATAGCCCCAGAGGGAGACGCTGGATTCCAGCAGATCGACTATTTCCATGTCATCGTCAACGATTAGTATGTTCATGTTCCGTCCTTTTTTACGTGGATTTGTTCCGGCTCTGATGCCTTGGGAACCCTTTGCGTCCAGGATGGGATTCTTCTGCAACGTTCTCCCGTTGAGATGACTTCTTAGAATGATGCTGAAAAATTTCCTATCAAGGAAAAGCTTATTTTAGAGGATTTATGTCCTTATTTTTTTCTAAGGGAATGGATGAGAAAAGAGACATTGGAGGAACTTGTCCGCTTTAAGTTTCCTGCTATCCTTAATCGCCGCCCTGAGCCTGGCAACGTCCGACGCCTTGACCAAGCGATTTTTCAGTGACCGGCCCGCCTATGAAATGGGGCTGATCCGCCTGGCCTACACGCTTCCCTGGCTGATCGGCGCGTCGTTCTTCATTTCACCCGCCCGGACGGATGCCGTTTTCTGGGCCTGTGTCCTGGCGGGCCTGCCCCTGGAGGTGCTCGCCTTCCTGTGCTACATGAAGGCCCTGAAAGTGTCCCCCCTCTCCCTCTCGGTGCCTTTCCTGGCCTTTACGCCCGGCTTCATCCTCGTCACCGGCTGGTTTCTTCTCGGGGAAACCGTCCGGATGGGCGGGTTGGCCGGAATCCTTATGATCATCGCCGGTTCGTACTGCCTCAACATATCTTCCTTCAAGCTGGGGGCTTTGCAGCCCGTGCTCGCCGTTTTCCGGGAGCCCGGCTCCCGGCTGATGCTGCTGGTTTCCTTCATCTATGCCTTTACGGCCACCCTGGGGAAGCTGGCCGTTCTGCACTCAAGCCCGAGCTACTTCGGCATTGTTTATTATCTGATCCTCACGGCGCTGATGTTGGCGGGCCTGGCCTTCACGGGGAAGAGGCCGGACAGGATCCTGAGAACGCGGAATCCTGGAATGGCACTGGTTCTTGGCGGAATGGTGGCCGTGACGATCTTCAGCCACATGCTGGCTATTTCGTTGACCCAGGCGGCTTACATGATCGCGCTGAAGAGGACCAGCCTCCTGTTCGGCGTGCTGTACGGAGCCTGGTGGTTTCGGGAAGAAAAGATCGGGGAAAGGATGACGGGAGCCACGCTCATGGTGACGGGAGCCCTCCTGATCGGTCTGACCGGTTAGCCGAGGAGCGTGTCCCGGGGGCTGAGGGCATCGTCATTGCCGGTTTCGGATGAATATGCGTCCAGGATGGTTGCATAGAACTCCGTCATCCTGGAGGCGCACAGCCGGCTGCAGAAGGCGGGCGCCGTTTGAAGGGCGGCCTGCCGCCAGCGTCAGAACGGATCGGGCGACCCCTCCGATCTGCGGGATGGATATATTCGTGAACATGCAGACTTTCACCGTCACAGATCGTAGAGCGTTTCATCCACCCTGGGCTGAGCGCGCCGGCTGGTTCCCCTGGTCGTTTTCTGCGCGAGGGTGAACGGATCTTCCGAATCCAGGAGGTCAGCCATTTCCTGTTCGATCTGTTCCGGATCTTCACCCCGCTCCATCCGGCTCAGGGCTTCTTCCATGCCGTCTCCCAGCTGAAGGCCCGTCAGGTCGGACAGCTTCCGCATCAGGCGGACCGCCTGGCGGGGATCCTCCTCATCGATTCCGTCCATCTCGCCGGCCAGCATGTTCATCGCCTTTTCCATCCGGCTTTCGTCGATGGGGGGCATATCGTCTTCCGACGGCTCCTCGCGGCCGCGTGTTATTCTGGCAAACACCGACATCTGGCGCGTCAGGGGAACCGTTTTGCAGGTGGGACAGCTGGGAATCGTTTCCGTGTCGACCCTTCGAGAAAAAAAATTGTAAACCGTGTTGCACTGCGGGCAGTAGAATTCGTAAATCGGCATGACTTCTCCTCGCATCATCGAAATGTGTGGGGATATTTTAGTGCTTGGATGTGAAAAATCAAGTTCATCGAACACCGTCGGACCGCAAAAGCCGGTCGCCCGCGGCAGGAAAGCCTTGAAGGTCCCGCCTTTTCCAGGCATGGGCGGATCGTTTTCCGGTTCACGGCTGCCGGGGCATCAGGCGGGTGATCCGTTCCAGAAGCGGCGGGTGGGAATAGTGAAACGCAACGTACAGGGGATGAGGAAAGAGATTGGACAGGTTGTCCCTGGCCAGGCGCTTCAGGGCCGAAACCATGGGGGCTGATGTGCCCAGGATGGCCCGGCTGAAGTCGTCCGCTTCCCGCTCGAACCGGCGGAGCACCGCGGCGGCAAGGGGGCTTAGAAAAAAGAACAGGGGGCCCGTCAGGATTCCGATGAGCAGAAGCCCGGCGTACGTCACGGGCTGCGGAAAGCCGAAGGTGGCATAGAGCAGGGGCCAGTCCAGCAGGAGGGAGAACAGGTAGAACATCCCCAGCGAGGCGGCTTCCATGAAGATCAGCTGCTTGAGGATGTGCCGTTTTTTCCAGTGCCCGATTTCATGAGCCAGGACGGACAGAATTTCCTGCTGCGTGGAAGAAGCGAGAAGGGTGTCGTACAGGACGATCCGCCGGGTTTTTCCCAGGCCGGTGAAATACGCGTTGGTGTGGCGGCTCCGCTTGCCTTCATCAACCTGATAAATTCCCGATATCTCGAGCCCGGCCCGATTCGCCAGATCCATCACGGCCTCTTTCAAATCCGTATCCTGGATCGGTTCGTAGCGGTTGAACAGGGGGGCGATCACCACCGGATAAAGCCATAACATGAGCAGCTGAAAGGACGCGAACACAAGCCAGGACCAGATCCACCAGGATTTCTCGGCGTAGTGGAGCAGCGACAGGAAGGCTCCCCCCAGCAGGCCCATGAGGATCGTGGAAATGGCGAAGTTTTTCAGGAGGTCTGCCAGCCATAGCCGGAAGGTCATGGTGGTGAATCCGTAGTGCTTTTCGATCCCGAAGATTCGGTAGAGGTCGAAGGGGAGGCCGAACATGCCGCCGGCCAGCGCCAGGGTGCTGAAGAAGACAAGGCCTGACAGGACAAAGGGAAGCTGCATGCCGGCAAGGGCGCCGGTCAGCCAGGGCAGAACGCCGCAGAAGAGAACGGCCAGCGTCAACAGGTCGCCGGCGATTTCCTCCAACGTGGCCAATCGGGATGACTCCACCGTATAATCCGTCATCCGGGAAAGGGTGCCCTCATCGATTTCGCCGTGAAGCATTTCCGGGACGCGCCGTCCATGGCGCTGCAGATGGCGGATATTCAAGAGGGTTAATCCCTCTCTCAGCAAAACACGGAGAAGAAACACGATCAGGAAAGCCGCCAGCAAGGCGTTAAACTGCACCATCGGTCCCCCAACACCCCTCTATTTTTTCGTTCCGCCCTGTGTGGCGGTCAACAGCAGGTTTTCGTCATGCTCGACCGGCGCATCGGCTCCCGCGCCGGTTCTCTTCAAGCCTGGCGCCTTAGATACCACCTTTGAATCCGAATTGGAATAAACATTGAGCAGCCCACTGCCGTCCCTGCAGCCGGCCCATCGTTCACGCGCGGGAGATGCAAAATTAGATATTGAATGTTGTCGGATTTGGTGACATGATCACTCGTTGAAAAATGATATCCCAATAAACCTCAAAGAAAGTGAAACGATAGCTGCCAAGGATGCCTATGGAACCCAACCTGGAAAATTCTGAACCCGAATTCACAGAGTCAAAAGAGAGTAACTTGAATCCCGACCGGGAAGAGCCGGTCCTGGAGCCGGCCGACACCCTGGCGGAGGTCCGTCTCGAAGAATTGTCTCCGACCATGCAGGCCGCCGCAGCCAACGCCGGCTGGACTTCACTGATGGAGGTCCAGGCAAAGGCGATGCCCTACATCCTGGCCGGACGGGATCTCATGATCCAGTCCAAAACAGGCAGCGGCAAAACGGGCGCCTATCTCCTGCCCATCCTGGAGCGTATCAACCCCCGGGATGCCTTCTGCCAGGCCCTGATCCTCGTTCCGACGCGGGAGCTGGCCCTTCAGGTTTCAAAAGAGGCCCTTCTGCTGAGCGGGAATTCGGGAATCCGGACCGCCGTAGCTTACGGGGGCGTGGGGTATACTCTCCAACTGGAAGCTTTCCGGGGAGGGGCGCAACTCGTTATTGGAACGCCGGGAAGGATCCTGGACCACCTGATGAGGGGCTCGTTGTCCCTTAAGAGGCTGTCGATTCTCGTCTTCGATGAGGCGGACCGCATGCTTTCCATGGGGTTCTACCCGGACATGAGGCGGATTCAGGAATTCATCCCCCGAAAGATCAACGGTTACCTGCTTTCGGCCACCTTTCCCGCGCACGTCCTTCGCCTGGCGGGTGAATTCCTGAGGAAGCCGGAGCTGCTGAGCTTAAGCCGGGATTCGGTTCATGTGACGGAGACGGAGCATATTTACTATGTGGTTCCCGGTATGGGCAAGGAGCGCTCCCTGGTGCGGATTATCGAGGCGGAAAATCCCGTCTCCGCCATCATCTTCTGCAACACCAAGTCCACGGTCCATTTTGTGAGCGTCGTACTGAAGCGGTTCGGCTATGATGCCGATGAGCTGAGTTCCGAGTTGACCCAGAAAGCCCGCGAAAAAGTGATGGCGAGGATTAAAAACGGGCTTCTCCGGTTTCTGGTGGCTACGGATGTAGCCGCACGGGGCATCGATATCCCCGATCTGTCCCATGTCATTCAGTATGAGCCCCCTGAGGATCCCGAAGCCTACATTCACCGCGCCGGCCGCACAGGCCGCAAAGGCGCCAGCGGTACGGCCATTTCTCTTGTCGCGGAAATGGAGCAGTTCCGGTTGCGGGACATCGCGAAGTCCTTCAGCATTAACCTGCAGCAGAGGACTCTGCCCGCAGACGAGGAAGTGGAGGGCATCGTTTCCCAGCGTGTGGCCGCCCTGCTGGAGGCCAAGCTGAGAATGCGGGACTGCCTTCAGGTTGAACACATGCAGCGCTTTCTTCCCCTGGTTAAAACTCTGCTGCAGAACGAGGATGAGATGGCCCTGATCGCCATGCTTGTGGACGATTTTTACCAGGCCACCCTGAACACGCCGCCCCCCCAGCCTCCGGAACTGACCGCCGCGGAGGAATCCGAGCAGATCGACACGCCGCCCGTCCCGACTTCCGGCGAACAAAAGAAGCGGCGTCGGCGCAAGCCGTCCCGAAGTTCTTTCCGGAAGCCTCCGGAAGGGGGAGAATCGCCCGAACCCGCTGAAAAGGGCTGATCCTGACGGGCCTTCGGGGCTCCACCAGCATCTCGGGCAACCGGCAAATCCCCGAGCAGGTTGCCTCCTGCGGCACGGTTTGAAGCAGCGCCTGACCGTCCGCGCGGGGGCGTTCCCTCCTTTCCCCTCAAGCCCTTCCGCAACCGGTTTCTCTTTGCGGAGGGGTGGCCTGTGCCGTAGTATGTGAAAATCCTCACCGAAACGCCTTCTTCCCGGAGCCAGGGGCACGGAAGCTGCAGTTCAGGGAGAAATACCGGATTCCGGACGAGTACTTCCAACCCCTGACCAGGGCGCACTCTGCGCCGTCTTTCTTGTCGGCACCACCCATCGATCCGTTGCGAGGTTGCAGGAATCTCGTTTTGAATTGCGGCTCACGATGAAGGCAACAAGCGGGATTTTTATTTTACAGGCCGGGGAAAAAACGCTATGAAAAGAGGAAATTCCGGCGGCAGCAGGAGGCTGCGCTCTTTAGCCGCCGTGTCCGGCAGGAAGTCGGTTGACCTGTACGGCGCATGGATGCGGAATGGGAGTCTGGCGATTTTCGAGGTGACACGATGAGTGCTCTGCAGAATATTCTTTCCCGGCTGGTCGAGACCCCTCTGATTTTTGATGGGGCGATGGGAACGATGATTTATGACAAGGGTGTTTTCATTCAAACCTGCTACGACGAATTGTGCCTGACGAGCCCCGGACTGGTCCGGGAAATCCATGAACAGTATGCGAAAGCCGGGGCGGAGGTGCTGGAAACCAATTCCTTCGGCGCCAACCGGATCAAGCTGCGTCCCTACGGGCTGGCCGAAAAGGTGGCCGAGATCAATCGGGCGGCCGTTAAGCTGGCCCGCCAGGCGGCCGGACCGGACTTGTATGTGGCCGGTTCCGTCGGGCCTTGTACCCAGGGCGGCCAGGTGATCGCCGGGGGCGAGATTGCGGAAGTCGAAGCCGCCTTCCGGGAGCAGGTGAAAGCCCTGGCCGGGGAAGGCGTCGATCTTGTGATTCTGGAAACCTTTTCGGATTTGAAGGAACTGCAGCTGGCCGCCCGGATTGCCCGGGAGGAGGGGGTGCCGGTCCTGGCCTCCTTTGCCGTCGACGAAGAAGGCGAAACGGCTGCCGGAACGCCGGCGGAAAAGCTGGCCGCCGCTCTTGAAGCCGATCCCCATGTGGATGCCATCGGCCTGAACTGCGGCACCGGCCCGGCGGGAATGTACGAAGCCCTGCTGAAGATCCTGCCCGTGGTGAGCAAACCGGTGGTTGTGATGCCCAATGCCGGAATGCCGAGGACCGTTGGCGGCCGAACCCTTTATCTGGCCAATCCCGAATATTTTACCGAATACGCCAAGAAGTTCATCGAACTGGGCGTCCGCGGGATCGGCGGCTGCTGCGGCTCCACTCCGGAGCATATCGCCACTGCGGCCCGCGCCGTCCGCGGTCTCAGCGGTGTTCGGAAGCACATTGAAGTCGTCTCCCGCCGGCCCGCTCCGGCACAGCAGAACATCATCCCCACAGCGGAGAAATCGCGACTGGCGGCAAAGATGTTTTCCGGCCGGAAGGTGACGTCCGTGGAGATTCTTCCCCCCCGGGCCAGCGACTTCAGCAACATGCTTGCCAAGGTCCGCCGTTGCCATGAAGCCGGCATCGACGCCATCAATATCCCCGATGGCCCCCGGGCCAGCGCCCGGGTATCGCCCATGATTACGGCCCTGGTCATCCTCAAGGAGGTGGGAATTGAACCGGTGGTTCATTACTGCTGCCGCGACCGGAATCTCATCGGCATGCAGAGCGATCTGCTCGGCGGATACGCCGTCGGTCTGACCAACTACCTCATCATCACCGGGGATCCTCCGAAGCTGGGAAATTGCCCGGAGGCGACGGGCGTCTTCGATGTGGATGCCATCGGCCTCACAAAAGTGGTTTCCAATCTGAATGCCGGATGGGATATCGGGGGCAGCCCCGTGGACCCGCCCACGGGCATCCTGATCGGCGTGGGCGCGAACCCCTGCGCCGTGGATCTGGAGCGGGAAATAGACCGGTACTTCCAGAAGATCGAGGCCGGTGCCGAATTCGCCATCACCCAGCCCGTCTTTGATGCGGAAGCCCTGCTGCGCTTTCTGGACCGTGTCGAACGATACGCGAAGCGGATACCCGTTCTGGCCGGAGTGTGGCCGCTCCTGAGTTATCGGAATGCGGAATTTATGAACAATGAAGTTCCCGGCGTCGTGGTGCCGCAGGAGATCCTCCGCCGCATGGCCGGATGCGGGTCCGGGGATGAAAGCCGGCACGCGGGAATCGAGATCGCCAGGACCATCTGTGCGGAAATCCATGACCGGGTTGCCGGTTTTCAGGTGTCCGCCCCCCTGAACAATGTCGAAATCGCCCTGGCCGTATTGGGGAAAAGCGAAGGTTAAGGGGCGGAAGGGAAAACTTTTTTTGTATGGAAATAATTTTTTGACACTGATATGAGAAAGGGGAATCATCCAAACGAATTAAAGAGTTAATGGATCAGGGTTCCCAGGGGTATAACGACTGAATAGGACCAGAGTGAAAGCGAAATGATTGTTCGATGCTGGGGGGCAAGGGGGTCCATTCCCGTTTCCGGGAAAGAATATCTGAAGTATGGAGGCGATACAACCTGTATCGAAATTCGGACGCAGCAGGGAGAGGTTATCATCGTCGATGCCGGCTCCGGGATCCGGGGGCTTGGGAACCTCCTGCTCAAAGAGCGCCGCTTCGACTACACCCTGATCTTTACACATGCCCACTGGGATCATCTGATCGGATTTCCCTTCTTCAAGCCGATCTACCACCCGGGAACGCGCATGACGCTCATCGGTTGCCCCTTTGTCCAGATTTCCGCCCGGGAGATGATCTCGCGCATCATGGCGCCGCCGAACTTTCCCCTCACCCTTGGAGACGTCTGCGCCAATCTGGCTTTCCGGCCGGCCTGCGTTGAACCCTTTGACATAGGTTCCATGCGGATAACGCCCGTTCCCCTGAGCCACCCCGACGGCGGCGGCGGCTATCGTTTTGAGGAGGCCGGCAAAAGTTGCGTGTTATTGACAGACAATGAATTGACCCACCGCCATCCCGGCGGGCTTCTTTATGAAGATTATCGCCAGTTTGCCGAAGGGGCGGATTTGCTCATCCATGATGCGGAATATACCGAGGCGGACTATCTGAAAAAAAAGGCATGGGGCCACACCGTATATAGGGACGCTCTGCGCCTGGCTCTGGATGCGGGTGTGAAGAAACTGGGATTGTTCCACCACAACCAGGAGCGGACGGATTCGGAGCTGGATTCCATCGTGGAAGACTGCCGCAAGGCCATCCTGCTTGGCGGGCATCGGCTGGACTGCTTTGCTCTCGAACAGGAAATGGAGATTTCCCTGTAGAATAAACGGAATGCGGCACCGGGAGTCGATCATCAAGCCGCTTATTCACAAGCGCAATGGCAGCGGCCGCAGGGATATGTCGGAGCGTTCGAAAGAACAGGAGGTTGAAAATGCCGCAGATATTGATTGTAGAAGATGATGATGAACTCCGGACCGTTTTGAAAGAGGTCCTGGAGCAGGAAGGATATGGGGTGTGTGAAGCGTCGGACGGCAGGGCCGCCATGGAAATGCAGCGCCTGACAGGGGCCGATCTCGTCATTACGGACCTGATCATGCCGGAAATGGATGGAATAGAAACCATCATGGCCCTGCGGAAGGGATTCCCCTGGGTAAAAATTATCGCCATGTCCGGCGGACACCGCGCCGGTCCGAGGGCCTTTCTCAACCTGGCCAAGGCGCTGGGTGCGCATCGGACGCTTCACAAACCGTTTGTTTTCCAGGATATGCTGGAAGCGGTTGATGAACTTCTGGAGGAAACGTCCTGGGACAGTCCGAAAGGCCGCGTTTTGTCCTGAGGAATCCGCAGGCGGCAACCTGCGGACAACCTGCCGGGAAAGCGAAAGGAGCTGGGAAGTTTCATGCGCAGAGTGCCTTCGGAAAAGCTGGAGCCGGGGATGATCCTGGCCAGGCCGATCCTGATGAAAAACGGAATGGTCCTGTTCGGAGAGGGGACGGAATTGACGGACGGCTATATCGAGCGGATTCGAAACATGGCCGTTGAATCCATCCAGGTCGAAGGCAGCGCCCCCTTGACCGAACCGTGGGAAAAATTGATGGAGGAACTGGAGGCGAGATTCCGTCCCGTGGAGCAGCAACCCTACATGAAGCTGTTGAAGAAGCTGGTGGAAGAGCAGATCACCGAGCATTACCAATCATGAGGACCTGCTGACGGAATCCCGGGGATAAGGCCATTTCATGGATATCAGGATATTGCGCCAGAAGATTGAAAAGATCGAAATGCTGCCCACCGTTCCCGACGTGATCAAACGCCTGGCCGTGATCATCGGGAATCCAAAGATTTCGCTCAGCGAAATCAGCAGCTTTATATCCAGTGACCCGGTCCTTACCAGCAGAATCCTGAAAATGGTCAATTCCGCCATTTTCGGGTTTCCGGGAAGGATTTCCTCCGTCACGCACGCGGTGACGCTGCTGGGCTTCAATGTGATCAAGGGGCTGCTGATGGGGGTCACGGTTCTGGATCTCATGGAAACGACCATGATCGGCCTCCGGGAGCATTCCATCGGCTGCGCTGCCGCGGCGCGGACCATCGCGGCCAGGAAGGGGCTGAAGAACACGGAGGATGTGTCCGTGGCCGGATTGCTTCATGACCTCGGCAAGGTGATCCTCCTGCTGCAATTTCCCCAGGATTACGGGATGGTCCTGAAGACGGCGGAACGGAAAGGGATGCTGGTCTACGACGCTGAACAGGAGCATTTTTCGGAATCGCATGCGACAGTGGGTCTGTGGCTTGCCGAAAAATGGCAGTTTCCGAAGCATCTGACGGATGTCATTGCCTTCCATCACAAGCCCGGCCTGGCAAAGGACGCCCCCATGGAGACCGCCATCGTCCATCTGGCGGACATCCTGACCCGGGGCATGGGCTTCGGTTATGCCGGCGACGCCCTGGTTCCGGCGGTTTCCCCCGCTGCCTTCGAGCAGCTCAATCTCAGCGAAGAGGATATCCGGGATGTTCTGCGAACCATTGATTCCATGAAGGGAATGGGGGATGACCTGGGATGGTGAGCAGAAAAACCATCGTATTGATCGGCGGAAATCCGGATACGTTCATCCTTCTGGAGCGCGAACTGTGCGCCTCTTATTCCGTTGTTTTCTTCAAGGGGATTCAGCAGGCCCTGGATTTTCTTTACACAAACGTGCCGGATCTGGTGTTGATCGAATGGCAGGAGAATGATGAGGCGACGGCCGATGTCCTTCGGACGTTCAAGGCTGAACCTCTTTTCCGACAGCTTCCCTTTCTTGCGATTCTGGGTGAACCAAACTCAGTCCTGAATTGGGATATCCTGCCCGTTGAGGATTATCTCCGCAGAAAGGATCTCGAAGCGGAGGTGCTCAACCGCGTTGAACTCTGCATCCTGCGATCCGAACGGCTGCTGGAGATCAATCCTCTCACCCGGCTGCCGGGAAATATCTCCATCAACCGTGAAATCCAGTCGCGCCTGGACCGGGGTGAGGAGTTTGACCTGGCCTATGCCGATCTGGATCACTTCAAGCCCTTCAACGACAAGTACGGTTTCAGCCGGGGCGACGAGGTCCTCCGCGTCATGGGGCGTCTCATCCTGAGCATTGTTCAAAGCCGGCAGCCCCGGGGCAGCTATATCGGGCATATCGGAGGCGATGATTTCATTTTTATCATGGATGTGGGCCTTGCGGAAGCCGTTTCGAAAGCCATTGTCGAAGCCTTCGATCAGATTATTCCGACCTTTTATGATCCCGATGACCGGGGACGGGGTTATATCGAATCCGTGGATCGGCAGGGGCAGATAAGGCATTTTCCCCTGATGACCGTCTCCATCGGAGGGGTGACCCATCGCCGCGCCCATGGGCTGTCGCACTATGGGGAGCTGACCGAGGCGGTCTCCCAGATGAAGTGCTACGCCAAATCACAGTCCGGCAGCTGCTTCCGCTCGGACCAGCGTGCACCCGTCCCTTCAGGTTCCCATGGTCCCCTGTCCTCCAAGATTTCCCTGCCCTGAAATTAGTGCATCCGGCATGAGCATACGTTCAAAAAATCGCTTTCCTTCCGAAGCCATTCCCTTTGGCTTGTGCGCCGGCCCTGAAGATTTCTAAAATCAAAGCGTTTCAGCAGATATTCGGGACATTTGATGGAATACCGGTTGAAAGTGGCACTATTGGCATGCCGGTCTTTCTAGAGACCCGCCTTGCTGTAGTCCTTCCTTGTTTTTCTCTTTTGCTTTCTTGTTTGAATGCAAGACTTCAAATACAAAGTCGGAGTCAGCTTTTTCCAAACGGATGATTGAATTCCAGTGAAATTTGCAACTCCTTAAGTGATTATCAACCAGAAGTTTATCAAGGAATACATATCGAGATTTACAGTTTGTTTGTAATATCTTTTTCGTCTGGCGCCTGATCATCCAGAATCGGTGCTTCCAGCAGATGGCTTGGCAGAAAATATCTGTTCGCGATTAAAGTGGGAATCACGGCACTGGCGATGACTGCCCCGACGATAAATGAATATTGTTCCTTGGTGATGATGTCGTGAGTTAAGCCGTACAGAGCGGAGATGGTTCCGAATGTCAGCCCGGTGGACATCAACAACGTGTAGTACCATTTTTCCTTGGTGTCCTCCCGGAAACGATGGATGGCCGGATACAGGCCAAATATCTTCGTAACAACTTTGCTTCCGAAAAGCGCCAGAAAGATACTGGGCATAGCGATCAACGCCGGTATGGATACCAGGGCGCCGGCTCTAAGAAAATAGAGAGGGGTTAGAAAGCCGATCGTCAGTGTCCTGAGTCTCCTGACAAAATGACCGTCTTCTTCCATGGTTTTCGCCAAGATCATCCCAAAGACATAGGCGGGCAGCACGGGTTCGCTGCCAGACCACAAAGCCAGGACCCCCATGGACAGCAAGATGAATAAAACCCACTTGGCTCGAATGGCGGCAGTCTTATAGGCGAATCGTTTGACGATGAAATCCGTCATCGGGCGTAGGGTAAAAATCAACAGGATCGTTACAGCAATGAATAGGATCGTTCTATAGGTAAAAGGCGCAAATATCAACCCCAGGGCGATGACTGTCCCCAGGTCATTGACGAAGCAGGCTCCCAGGATGCCCTTGCCGAAATCGGTTTTATTGAATCCGTATTCGAGCATAACGGCGTAGACGACAGCCATGGAGGTCGTCGATAAAGCGATGCCGCACAGCAAACTCGCTTCTAACCCCCACCCCATGAGGTAGTATGAAATCAGAAAACAGCCGATGAAGGGGGAGGAGAATCCAATCAATCCGATGATGGACACTTCCTTGATCTTGGATTTCATGACGTCAGGATTCAATTCCGCCCCGGCGAGAAATGTCAGCAACATGGCACCGGTTCCCGTGCAGAACTTCATCCAGTCTGCATTCAGATCAAGTTTGTCGAAGCAATCAAGATGAAAAGCCGCGAAACCGATGAGGGACCCGACGATGATTTCCATCAGGGCGATGGAGATTTTCAGGCGGTTGGCTAAAACGGTGGACAAGACGGCGGCAAAAAACCAGAATGCCGCGACGAGATAAATCGTTTCCATGCAGTGACTCCTTATTAAGAATTTTGCAGGAGTCATCAGCAATAAAAGCGGTTATAAGGTGAACCCCATCACCTGTTCAATAGAAGTGAAATCAAACAACGCGCGCCATTATGCAAACCCGAGTGTTTTTGTCAAGAGTAGATATCATGATCATCAATCGAGTCGCTCGCTATTATGAAGAGATGTAAGGAAGGGCCGTTAAGGATCCGCTACCAGTAACCCCGTGCCATGCAATTACTGATGAATGTCAAGGTATGCCGTGATTCTGCGGTGAAATAGGCATATAGCTGCTTGCCTACATCGGGATAAAGGGCAAGGTCGGGTAATTTCTTCACGGAAACCCAGGCCACATCCAGGGAACAGGTGGCTTCCTGTTGCACCCGTCGAATACCGTGGATTTCGGTAACCTCAAAAACGATGTGCAGTGTCCGTGGGTATTGTTTTCCAGCAGGGGCTTCTCCGATCAGGATGACGTCGCCAACGGCGACGTTTATCCCAGTCATAGGAGCCATCTTCATGCTGCATCTTCTGCGGGTACGCCGCCGTCTTTGAATCTTCCCGCGGAGCGCCGAGCCCGTTCAGGATGGATAAGGCAAAAAACGTGTCCGAACCGTTGGGTTCCTCCAGTTTGTAAAAACAGTACCCCCCCTCGTGACACCGTCGGTCCAGCACGTAATCCAATATTTTCTGTTGCATATAGATTACCATTCTTAGGCATTCAGCTGAAGATTTGCCAAGGCAATCAAAAGGTTGTTGATCCGTCCGGTATGAGTGGATCCCATAACCAGCGGTCCCTTTATAACCCGCGTTGAAAAGGATTTCCAAGGAGAGCCGCTTTGCCCAGCTCGGCTTCAATTTCCAACAGTCGGTTATATTTGGCGATGCGTTCGCTGCGGCAGGCGGAACCGGTCTTGATCTGTGCCCCTCCCATAGCTACCGTGAAATCGGCAATAATGGCGTCTTCCGTTTCACCGGAACGATGGGAAACGACATATGCCCAACCAGCCTTACGACAGAGATTGATCGCTTCGATGGTTTCCGTTACGGTGCCGATCTGGTTGAGCTTGATCAGGACGGCATTGGCTGTTTTCTCCTGAATGCCGCGGGCAATGTATTGGGTGTTGGTTACGAAAATATCGTCCCCGACAATCTGAATCTGATCCCCCTGTTCCGCCGTTTGCCTGCTGAAACCCTCCCAGTCGTTCTCGGCAAGGCCGTCTTCAATCGAGACAATGGGATATTTCTTGATCTAGTCTTTATAGATCGCAATCATCTCCTCGCTGTTTTTTGTCCCCTAGTTTGATTTTGTCAGGCAATAGGCGCCGTCCCCGAAAAAAGAACTGGCGGCAGGATCCAGGGCAATGGCAACATCCTGACCAGGCATGAAACCAGCCGCTTCAATGGCCTGAAGAATCAGCTCGCATGCCTCTTCGTTGCTCTTCAGGTTTGGGGCAAATCCGCCTTCATCGCCCACGCTCGTGGCATATCCCTTTTTCCCCAGGATGTCCTTCAGGGCGTGAAAGGTCTGGGCGCCTTACCGTAAGGCCTCGGCAAATGGTGTCTGGTGGGTCTTGCAGGCTTCATGGAAGGCCGTCCCACCCTTTTCTCCTAAGATTCCAGGCGCTCCGACGCCTCCTTGAGTTCCTCCGTGATCCGTCGAATTTCCTCGCTCTGGCCTCCTGTTTTTGAAAGAAGGGCATCGATGGTTGCCAGTTCATCCCGCACGTAACCGACAGCCTGTTCCTTCATGGAATCAATGGCGGCATTGATTCGTTTTTCCCACTGGTATGCCAGGCGGGAGAGATTCATCTCCACCTCCCGCGGAAGGCACCGGACAAAGTGCCGTTCAAAGGCTTTGCGAAATAAAAACATGGGAATAAGAAACCAGATCAGATCGAGATGAATGTCAAAGGATTTCGTGGCGATAATATCGGGATGCTCCGGTTCCGCCACGTCGATGCTCCAGTCCACCTCAGCCAGGCGGATGCCCAGCACCTTCTGGATGTTCTCATCAAGGAACCTCCGGAAAGCGGCCAGGGAACGGGAAAAACTCGCGTGGGATTTCTTCAGGGTTCCAAAAAAATGTGGAGACTCGGATCGTGAGATTTTCCACATTTCTTCCGTCATGACTTCCGACGTCCACGCTTCAAAGTGCCGCGACAGTTGCCAGAGATTCCCCTTCCAGGAGGGGATGTCTTTTTCCAGTCTGGCCACGGCCTTCTCTAAAATCGGTGCGTAAAACCGGTCCAGGTAGGCCTTGAGCATGGGGCGGGTCTGCAGTGCGTTTTCACGGGCGATAAGTCCAAGCTCCTCCCGCATGAGTTCCTCGTTGACCTGTTCATTGAGGATCTGGGCCCGCAGTCCCTCCCGATCCGAATCGGCCTGAAGAGCCGTCTGCAGGGCGATGTCCAGGTAGCCCAGGATGCTTCGCAGAAGGGACTTGGTCTTGTGCCGGAGGATCCGCTGGAATTCGCTGTCCCGGTTGCTCGACAGGCTCTGTAGTATTTCCCGCTCAATTCGCTGCTTATGATGTTCCGTATCGACTTGCGTGGAATAGAGGTAAAGGGGAAAATCCCGATTTAGTTCCCGCTGAAGGGTCTGGTGGAAAAAGGCGATCACTTCGTCCTGCTGCTCCGTCGAGAGCAGGTCCGTCTTGGTCAGCAACAGCAGGATGTTGGGGGTGTACTGGGTCAGCTCCCGAATCAGCTCCAGGTCGTTTTCCGACAGGGGCCGGTCGGAACTGACGGCCATCAGGGCTGCACCCACTTCGGGGAGCCAGTTTTCCGAAGTCGATTTATGGTAGGCGAAAACACTTCCCAAACCCGGGGTATCCACCAGCCGGAGACCGGCATACGGCATCAGAGAGGGAAGTTCGATGTCCACCACTTCGACATTTCGCCGATTGTTTGGATTTTTCGCTTCCGATGTATAATCGGGAAGATCTGCAAGGGCCACCTCGGTAACGGACCCGTCGAAATGGCGGACTTGTACCCGCTCCTTTTCCCCGTATTGCAAGCGGGTAATTGCCGTCGTGACCGGGATGGCGCCCACGGGAAGGACTGGTTTGCCCAGAATACTGTTGAGAAAGGAACTTTTTCCTGCCTTGAACTGACCGAGGATGGCCACGTCGATGGGCCTGTTCTGGACTAGAAGGCTTTCGGCGGCCTCCAGCGGACGATTTAGTGAGGCGATTTGAAAATGGGTGCAGACCTGCCGGAGATAATGGAGGACAGGCTCCACGGAATGAATGTGTCTGGGAAGTTCGTCGAGCATCCGATCCATAAAAAACTCCTGCGGTTATTCCACGACAGGAGTTGTCTTGATAAATAGATCGTTCCCTGTTCAAATCTCCTGTCGTGGGATGGATCACTTCATCCACGTAGGAGTCATCAGCCCTAGGGTGGGCGGTTCATTACAGGTGAACTCCATCACCAAAATTTTTTGTATCCCAGAGTCGTCGAACGTGTCAAGACGGTATTTTCCAAAGCATTACTTCTGAATGAAAATTCGAAGCTATTCTTCTCACATAGATTACTCAAAGGAGGCCTACCATTGTCCTTACCCAAAGAAATATGCTACAGATGTGCAGCCATCTTAAATCTTAACCTCAATAAATAACTGTCGAACTGGTGATGCAATGGGCGGTTCAGATTCGTCGATGTATCCCGCACTTTCCGCTGCCAGACATTTTTATGAAAAAACGTTCCGGCTAAATTCATCAAGTTCTTCCTCCTGAATGTATTGATTCTCTATGTTTTCGTTATATGCTACATTGCTGCTGATCATTATCGGCGAGTTTGCAGCACCATCTTTTAGGCCGGAATTTTTCTCCCCCAGGTTTCACACAACAATAAGGAGGAAATGAAACACATGATGACAAAAAAACTGATGAAGCTTTTTTCTCCTGACTCGGTTGTGGTCATAGGGGCATCAAACAGTTTTGACAAACTTGGTTGTCACGTGATGAAGAGCCTTGTCGGCCATTATGCGGGTAAAATATACCCCATAAATCCAAAAGGTGGAAAAGTGTGGAACCTTGATTCCTATCATTCTATAGGTGAAGTGCCGGGGGAAATCGACCTTGCGATCATTGTGGTGCCTGCCGCGCTCGTGCCCGAGACACTGCATCAGTGTGGAGAGAAGGGCGTCAAAGGGGCGGTGCTTATTACGGCGGGTTTCCGGGAAATTGAGGACTCGCAGGGAGCAGTCCTTCAGGAAAAGATTCGCAAAATATGCGATCAATACGAACTGCCGGTCATTGGCCCCAATACATCCGGTTTTGCCAATATTGCCTTCGGGATTGATGCATCTTTTACCTCTGAATTCTGTCAATTGGAAAAGGGCGGCGTAGCCATCATAAGCCAGAGCGGCGGACTATGCCACTTGTGTGGGTTCCTGGCCATTCATCAGAGAATGGGAGTATCGTCATTGATGAGCCTCGGAAACCGGCTCAACGTGGGTTTCCCGGAAGCCGTGCAGTTTTTTATTGAAGAAGACGAGGCCACTAAGGTCATTGCCCTTTACATAGAGGGCCTCGATGAACCGAGGAAACTCCTCGACATGGCCAGATTGTTGAGAGGAAAAAACCCTATCGTCGCCTATAAATCGGGGAAAAGCGTAAAAAGCGATAGCGCAAGTAAATTTCACACCGGTTCCCTTGCCGGCAATCACGAAATTTGGAGAGGCGCTTTTCGTCAGGCGGGAATTCTGGAGGTTACGTCCGCAGAAGAATTGATTGACACGGCAAAAGTGCTCGATTCCTGTGCTCTCGCCAGGGGAAATCACATTGCGGTTCTTTCCGGCCAGGCAGGTCCTGGAATCATAGCAGCAGATGCTCTGGAGGCATATGGATTAAGTCTCTCGCCGTTCTCTTCGGCAACGAAGGAAAAGATCAATGAGTACCTTCCACCCATCGTCATCCGCACCAATCCGGTTGACATGGGCCCTGTGTGGTATAATCCGAAAGCCATGTTCGATATCCTCAATGCAGTGGTCGAAGATGAAGGCATCGATGGCGCCATTTTCATCAACTTGTACGCGTCGGCGAATCTTTCCCTGGCCTCTGCGATGGCAGAGCATATTCAGAATATCGATGCGTTTAAAAAACCGGTAATCAGTGTTATTACATCGCCCCCCGGTGTTTGGGACGAAGGGATCAAAGGGCTCGACAGGAAAAAGGGTATCGCTATCCTTCCTACCCCTGAACGGGCCGCGAAAGCCATGAGCAATCTTTGGAAAGCCAATCTATTGTCAGCAAGGGAGAACTAACAATGGAACGATTATTACTCGGTGTTGAAGCTTTCGACTTTCTTGATAAGGAAGGGATTCCCATACTGAAAACCGTACTTGCAAAAGATGAAAATGAGGCCGTGATGATAGCTTCCCAAATAGGTTTTCCCGTCGCCCTCAAGGTCTCCTCTCCCGACATTGTGCACAAGACGGAAACCGGAGGAATAAAAGTCTTTCTCAAGGATGAGGATGATGTGAGGACAGCCTTTACGGACATCGTTCATACTTTTACCTCCAATCATCCTGGGAAAAGGCTGGAGGGCGTTATTGTCCAGAAGCTTGGCAAGGGGCTCGAACTGATCGTTGGGACCATGACGGACCAACAATTCGGCCCGGTGATCATGTTTGGATTGGGTGGAATCTTTGTTGAAGCCCTCAAGGATGTTTCATTCAGGCTCATTCCTCTTGAGGCACGGGATGCGAAGGAGATCATGGAAGATCTCCAGGGTTATAAAATCTTGAAGAATCCCAGAGGAAAAAAGGTCGACCTTGCGGCGGTGGAGAACTTTATCCTGCAAGTTTCCCATCTAGTGGAAAAACATCCGGAAATCCGGGAAATGGACTTGAACCCGATATTTGCATCCCCAAAAGGCGTCGAAGTCTGCGATGCCCGGATCAAAATCGGGTAGAATTTGTGGGGAAATGTTCAACCATGCGGGGGCGCCTACTTGGGTGATCCCCGTTTTACTTCTTTGATTATCTACCCTACAGCAGAGCTCCAATGGATATCGGACATTACGCCAATCCACATCAATTATTTTCATTCCTTTGACTCGTAGATCCCACACGTTCCGGTGCCAAACATTTTATGAAAAAACATTCCGGCTAAATTCATCAAGTTCTTACTGCAAGCGTTGAGCCGACGCATCTTGCTTATGTAGTAGATTTCAATACACAATAGACACAGAGGTTAATGGCGAACTGCCTTCAATGAAGTAGATAAAACGCAGTGATCAGGCCGCCCCCAATGACGACAGACAAGAGAATCATCTGGGATAGCTTCTCAGCAACCCGATAGTCTGGCTTGATTGTTCCTGAGAAGACAAAGCCCAATATGACAAAAAGTCCAAGGATGATCATTCCATGGGTTATCCAGTGGTGGCCAGTGGCATCAGCCATGGCTTTCTTTAATGAAGGTGTCAGTTCCTTAAAAATCACCAGGAAGGCATTGAGAATATTTACAAAGCCGGCAGAAAGAACAAACCCGATAGTTGCTTTATCCAATGTATTTTTCATGGCCCTACCTTCCCCATACAGCCCATAAGAACCCCTCTGCTGATGACCGCTCCCGCGCCTTCCATGGCAAGGCCAATGAGAACGATCAGTGAAGTGACAATGAGAGTAAGTCTCCGGTTTTCAGGGATTAAGAGATTGTTTCGATAGGTAATGACAGGCAGAAGAATACTCAGAACGAGCAGGGAGAAGAAGAAATGTTCCTTCCACTCCATGAAAAATGAATGTGCCCATTCCCATGGTCCATTAAGGATGATGGCCTTATCATGGGCATAGTGAACAATATACCACCATCCTCCGATAACATAAGAAACGACCATGGACAAAGCCAAACAGAGGCTTAGCCCTCGAATTGTGGGGATATTTTTTTCACTCGCATTCAGGACGTAGACAAAAAGGGCCACCGCCAGGAGAATCCCCAAAACGCCGAAAAGGACGTGAACCATGACAGAAACCTGCACTCCAAATAGTGACATAGCGCCCTCCTTTTACGGAATTGACTGCCTCTATTATTAGCCTGGGAAACTGATTAAAAATATACGTTTATAATAGTCCTGATAATTTTTCTGAGCAAGTAACTTTTTTCTTTTGATAGATTTGGTAGAATTGGCCTCTATAATGGCTGCAGAAATTTGGCGTAATATGATAAATTTTCTTTAAGAGAAGCAAAGGAAGTGGTCCCATTTCGCAACGAGAAGCCTGGAATGGAAGTGAGGCCGTTTTTTATGCAAGGGTGAGTTCTTGGTCAGGTTCCATCAATTGACGACAGAAAGGAAAGGGCTGATGACACTGTATACTGCCGAAGAACTTAAACTGGGCGATGGAAAAAACGGACGGCCTATTCTTTTTGCTTACAGAGGTAATGTATACGAAGTATCTCCCGAAAGTAAGTTATGGAAGAATGGACTTCACATGGGCAGACATATGGCCGGAACGGATCTCACAAAAGACATGGAAATTTCTCCGCACGGTATAGATGCACTGTCCAAAGCTAAGTTGTTAGGAAAGATAGTCGCCAGTCCTTTGACTTCGATTGAACTTCCCCACGCATGGGTTGCCTTATTGCTTTCCAAACATCCCCATCCCATATCCTCTCATTTCCCTATTGCACTTTCTGTCACCGCTGCACTGTTTTCAATCGTCAGCATCTTATTTGATTTACGGATCACGGAGCTGGCTGGTGTCTTCAATCTGATTGTAGCTACAATTATAATGCCTTTTACTATTCTGACAGGCTATCTCAGCTGGCGTTATAATTATCAACGTAAAAATTCATTTGAATTCAAGGCAAAGATTCTCTTATCTATTCTTCTTCCATTTTCCATGCTGGGCGTACTTTGTCTATTTGGATACCAATACTTTTTTACTGACTCATATCCTACAGGGCCGATTCATGGACTTTATCATGTACTGGTAGTAACTACGGCCCTGAATGTTGTCGCACTTGGCTATTTTGGCGGCCGCATTACATTTCCAGATAGACGGTGATAGAATACATCTGTTCAGCCTGACATAAAGGAAGGGTCAGAAATTTCCATGCCTTATCGTCCATATTTCAAATGGTAATAGATGCTTTTTTTAATTGCTCAGAGTGCATCCTCTGTAGATGTATCTCACACTTTCCGGTGCCAAACATTTTTAAAAAAACGTTCCGGCTAAATTCATCAACTTCTTCCTGAAAGCGATAGATCTTCAGCCTTGCTTGATATGAAAGATTTCAGGTTCATCCGGTCGATGCGTACATTCATATTGAAAAAAATGGACATACACCCCAAGAGGAAATTGTTCGAAGATTTCCAATTAACGGAGGGGAAGCATGTCCACGAGTCTTCTTTACCATGGATTCGGCCTTATCGGCTACGATTATGTCAGGACGCGATATGAGGGAAGAAGTATCACGTTCACCATACGCCACAAAAGGAGCAAACTTCGTTGTCCGGTCTGTAGAAGCAGGAAGGTCATCATGCGGGGAACGACACGGAGACGGTTCCGAAGCATTCCTATCGGTTTCAAAAACGTGTTTTTCGATCTTGATGTTCAGCGTGTAGGGTGCCTTCGTTGCGGTACTATTCGTCAAGTGTCGCTGGGATTTGCTGATCCCCGGTTTTCTTGCACCCGTGCTTTTGAGCGATATGCCTTGGAATTGTCGAAACACATGACGATCCGGGATGTAGCTGGACATCTGTCGGTATCCTGGGACGTGATCAAGGAAATTCAGAAACGAGATTTGATGAAGAGGTTTTCCAGACCCTGCCTGAAGGATCTTCGGAGAATTGCCATCGATGAGATCTCGATTCGCAAGGGGCATCGGTATCTGACCGTTGTTTTGGATATGACCAAAGGGACGATCGTCTATGCCGGTGATGGCAAGGGAGCCGATGCGCTTGACTCTTTCTGGAAAAAGGTCAAACGTGCCAAAGCCAAGATTGAAGCCGTTGCCATGGATATGTCTCCCGCTTATATCAGCGCTGTATCGACTCATCTTCAGAAAGCGACGATTGTTTTCGACCATTTTCATGTCATCAAGCTCTTCAACGACAAATTGTCCGGGCTAAGAAGAGACCTTTATCGGGAGGCAAAAGATCTCCTTCAGAAGAAAGTCCTGAAGGGTACCCGCTGGCTTCTCCTGAAAAATCCGGAAAATCTTTCTTCATCCAAAGGTGAAAGGGCCCGCTTGAACGATGCCCTTCAGCTAAACCAGCCCCTTTCATGCGCCTATTACCTGAAAGAAGATCTCCGACAGGTCTGGTTCCAGCCAACCAAGGAAAAAGCACGGCTTGTATTGGTTGATTGGATCAAGAGGGCGGAAACTTCCGGGATCAAAATGTTGAAAAAGTTTGCAAAGTCACTTGCTGCATTTCAATCCGGTATCCTCTCTTATTATGATTACCGCATCTCGTCGGCTCCATTGGAAGGCACAAACAACAAAATCAAAACCATGAAACGGATGGCCTATGGGTTCCGGGATATCGAATTCTTCAAACTTAAAATCATGGCCATTCATGAAGCCAAGTATGCTTTAGTCGGATGAACCAGATTTCAGCTATAAATGAGTTCATCAGCATCAAGTCCAAAGCTGTGTTTTTGACCGCCAATGAATTCAAACGTCCGAATGATCAACAAGACAGGAGGTCTCAGTGTTCAAGAAAGCAGTATTTCCAGGCAAATACATCCAAGGTGTTGGTGCAATAGGTCAAATACCCGTACTGATCGATTTGCTGGGTAAACAGGGATTGATACTGGCATCACCCTCGGTGAAGGACAAGGTACTTCCTGAAAGCGGTGTCGACTGGCTCAATCGAGCCATTCCCATCGAGGTGTTCTGCGGCGAATGTTGCGAGGAAGAACTGAACCGGCTTTCCGGCACCCTTGCGCAAACGCATGCTGATGTTCTTGTCGGTATGGGTGGAGGCAAGACTATTGACACGGCGAAAATTGCTGCCGACCGTGCAGGCATACCGGTGATCATTGTTCCCTCAATCGCTTCGACCGATGCTCCATGCAGTGGGTGTGCGGTGCTGTACTCGAAGGACGGGGTTTTCGATTCTGTATGTTATCAAAAGACAAACCCTGCGGCTGTGCTTGTCGATGTGGCAATCATCGCGGCGGCACCGACACGGTTTCTTGTATCTGGGATGGGAGACGCTCTATCAACATGGTTCGAGGCTAGATCCTGTGACCGCACCCAGTCAGCAAACGAATGCGGTGGTTATGCTACAACGGCAGGGCTCGGCATCGCCAAACTCTGTTATGAAATACTGCTGACACATGGCGCAGCCGCCAAACTCGCCAGTGAGAGACATCTTGTCACTCCAGCTCTGGAACGAATTATTGAGGCGAATATCCTATTGAGCGGAATCGGGTTTGAAAGCGCCGGATTGGCGGCGGCCCATTCCATTCACAATGGTCTCACCGCATTGGCGGAAACCCATTCTTTCTACCACGGTGAAAAGGTCGCCTTTGGCGTTTTAGTTGGCCTCCAACTTGCGGACACGTCGGCTGACGAGACAGAAATCATTTACTCTTTCTGTGAGGACATCGGCTTGCCAACCACACTTGCAGGCATTGGCCTTGGAAATGCCGACCGACATAAGCTGATGGAAGCAGCAGAAAAGGCCTGCACTCCCGATCAGCCCATTCATCACGAAGCTGGTGTGATTACTCCCAAAAAAGTCCTCGATGCAATGCTTGCAGCAGATGCCCTTGGTCAAAAAAGAAGTGGGCACGAAAGGAACCACTGATTATGAGAGCCTTCTCTGGTGGGAGATGAGGTCCAACTTTACGCTCTTTATCCCACCTTCGACAGCGGTAGGTAAACAAAATTGAAATTCTTAAGTAAAATTATAGTTATAAGTCGTTGTCGAATTTTTGGCGTTTGCCTACATTTTTAAGGGGTCACCTGGATATGCCGAATACGTTGCGGTGGAGATATCTTTAGTAGTTTTAGGATGTTGACTTGTTCCGGTGTCGGTTCGGTGGTCTGTAATACCCGTCCTTCTTTTGAAAAAAATTCTCCAAGATGAAGGCGCTCCATTTGAGCTTTGATATGGTCCCAAGGCATGTTCGTTTTCCTCTCGGCAACCCTTACCAGAAGGAGTGCCAGGAAACAGAGGAACACATGGGCTTCGATCCGTTCATCCTTCCGGTGATAAACAGGTCTCAGATCCAGAGTCGTTTTCAGGGTTCGGAAAGCCCGCTCCACTTCCATCAGTTGTTTGTACCCCAGTGCCACATCCTCAGGACTCAGGGTGTCGTCACTGGTGGAAATGATGTATTTCCCGTCCAGATGGGCCTCTTCTCTGATCTTCCCTTTGTCGATTTTGATCCGCCCGTTTTTCAACTGCCGCAGGTATCTGCCCATGGTCCGGTGGGACAGAAGGGCGCAGACGTTCTTCGTGTGACAGTGTCCGGTCTGATCCTTGATGGACTTCAGAGCTTCTTCAATCTTTTTGATGGTCTTCTCGCGAGTGGCCTGATCCTTTTTGGCCTCCTCAGGATTGTGAACCAGGATGAACCGGCGTCGCTTTTCCCCGTCGCCAATGGTCACTTCCTTGATCTCCAGGTTTTCCCGGACGGAAGTGAACCTGCCCCGCTTGGCCAGAACCTCACGGTGGATCTCCTGATTATCCCGGAGCTTCTCGCCGATGATGTAATGGCCGCCGGCCTTCTGCAGGATCATACGATTCTCCTCCGAACTCATCCCCCGGTCCATGACCCAGACGCAGCGGCCCAGCTTCCAGCCGAGAAGATCACTCTTGACCTTTTCCACGGTCTTCATGTCCGAGGTGTTTCCCGGCATCGTCCAGCACTTTACCGGGATGCCCTCCTTCGTGACCGCCAGACCGATCACCACCTGAGGGAGATCCGGCCGGTGATCCTTGGAATGACCATACCTCCGAAGACCCTCCTCGTCTTCTTCATCCATTTCGAAGTAGGTGCTAGTGGTATCGAAGAAGATCAGGTCCACCTCCAGGTTCAAAAGATCCGCCACGGCAAAGTAGACTTCCTTGTGGATGGTTTCCCGATACTCCAGCAGAACATCCATGGCCCGGTACAGATGCTGAAGCTCGATCGGTTCAGGATTCCCCAGGGCCACGTCTTCTTTTACCCACTCCTCGACGCCTCTTTTGGAATCCGGGGCCAGCGCCCGATTGGCGACCATGGCAAAAGTCGACCATTCCACCGGAGACGTAAACGATCGATCCTTCATGCATTGAGAAAGAGCCTGGGGAATGCCCAACTGTTCCCACAGAGCACGGAGCAAATAGGCGCCACCCATGGGAACGCTCTTGAGGAATCGGATTGGAGCCTCACCCTCTATCGTCCCTTGAATCCGCAAAGCCTCTTCCGGAGTGAGGAAGCGGGACAGGCTCTTGGTGAGTCTTCGAATCGCATCGACATCAAGGGAGTCGGCGCGGCCAAAAGTGTAGAGAACATCCGCTTTCGATTGTCCCGTTTTGGCATCCCGAACATTATGCGCCAACTGGACGTATGTGGTGGTCGATCCGCTCTTGTTTTTTCTGGAGATTGTTCTGACGTACATGTCTACTCATGTAACGCAGACTACCAACGATGTCAAGCATAATTACATATTTCGCATGCCTACAGGTTTTTCAGTTTTTTGAGAGTCCGACTGTGAAAATTCAATGACTTACGCTATTCAAAAGGTCAAAATATGCCTATAACTGTCGAACGCGGGGTAATGTGAAATCAATATTTTAAAAAAATATCACTGCAAACTTTGTAGCCGGGGCTATTAATTTTGGATTCCATTGATTGCTGCACAATTACCAAAAGGAATCTGATGCCCGACAGCACAATTCGAGGCAGGACATATCGGGTAACTGTCAACTCAAGTCCGTCTTCCTACATATGATATGTCTTTTTAAAATATCACTCGTTTCAAGCGTAATCGATAAATCCCACTTCTTGCTGTTTGAAGCATTGGTAGATGAACACATTCAGAGACCGAATAAGGACAGGTATCATTCGGGGTCACTCAAAATATTCTTTGTGGGCAGCAGAAAAATGAAAAGGACCTCGATATAAACATGATTAAATGGTCTAGATATTATTGAAATCTATCCGGTTACCATTGGGTACCATTTTCTTGTTATATTTTCCAACAGCAGCTGAAAGGCTGTTTTGCCATCTACAACCCCTTCAAGATTGTCGATACTTCCCAAAATCTCATTAAATATTTGTTTTGCTCGTTCTTCAGGTAATCCGCCTGCCATAGCCGGTTGTAAGATTGCAATAAGTAATGATGCTATCTCTTGAGAACCTTCAATATTTTGCACTTCCTCTTCTTTAATTTCTTCGCTCACCCATTCCTCCCCGTTTTGAAATGATAATATCAACTATCCATTTATTTTCGATATTACAAGTCTTATTCGATGGCTCCCGTTAATCGAGGTCAAGTGAAAAAAGGACTCAGTTCCGGCGTTGACGTGAGCGGCAGGATGCGTTATGCAGAGGAATAAATATTTTCGGGCGGAACAGGAGCGGGCAGAGAATGGACTTTTTCAAGATGAGCGGCAGCGGCAATGACTTCATCCTGTTTGATAACCGGGGAGGGACGTTGGCTGCGGTCAAGGACATGCCGGCTTTCGTGCAGGCGATCTGCCGCCGGAAGGTTTCCGTCGGGGCCGACGGCGTGATTCTTGTGGAGCCTTCGGAGCGGGCGGACTTCCGCTGGCGCTTTTTCAACGCCGACGGCAGTGAAGTGGAGATGTGCGGCAATGGAGGCCGCTGTGTCGCCCGGTTCGCCTTCCTACAGGGAATTGCCGGGGAGAGGATGTCCTTTGAAACCGTGGCCGGGATCATCGATGCCGAAGTCCGGGGTGATGTGGTGAAACTGAGGCTCACCGAACCCTCGGCGCTGGAGGCCGGCCGGATCGTCCCCCTCCAGGATGAAAGGGTGACCGTGGACAGCATCAACACGGGCGTTCCCCACGTGGTGGCTTTTGTAGCGGATCTGGATCACTTTGACGTCTTCCGTTATGGCAGGGCGCTCCGCTTTTCCGAGGCGTTTGCGCCGGCGGGAACGAACGCCAACTTCGTAACGGTGACCGGCCCTCAAAGCCTTTCCGTCCGGACTTACGAGCGGGGCGTTGAAGACGAAACCCTGGCCTGCGGCACGGGATCGGTGGCCTCGGCCCTGGCTGCGGCGGCGCGGGGAGAGGTGACCTCGCCGGTGGAGGTGACCGTGAGAAGCGGTGAGGTCCTGAAAATCCATTTTGAAAAGAACGACGGCGCCTTCCGGAACGTCTATCTGGAGGGTCGGGTCCGCGTGGTTTATGAAGGCCAGCTCTGGGAAGAGGCCTGGCTGGGTCAGGGAGATTGACAACATTCATCATTCTTATAAAGGAGACAGAACGGTGCAGATTGCGGAACGACTGGGTAAGATTCCCCCCTACCTGTTCATGGAATTGCGGAAAAAAATCAACAAAGCCAAGGCCGATGGCGTCGACGTCATCAGCCTCGCCATCGGGGATCCCGTGGAGCCCACCCCGGAACCCATCATCGAAGAGCTCTGCCGCCAGGCGCACAATCCCGAAAACCACCGTTATCCGACCGATGAGGAAAAGGGGATGCTGGCCTTCCGGCAGGAGGTGGCCCGCTGGTATGCCGAGAGGTACGGCGTCGATCTTGATCCGGAAAAAGAGATCCTGGGGCTCATCGGTTCGAAGGAAGGATGTCATCATTTTGTCCTGGCCTGCATCAATCCCGGGGACATTGTCCTCATGACCGATCCCGGGTATCCGGCCTATCGTTCCAGCATCCTCATGGCCGGGGGTGAGCCCTACAATGTGCCGATTCTGCCGGCCAACGGATATCTGCCTGTTTTTGAAGACATTCCCTCCGACGTGCTGAAGCGGGCGCGGGGCATGTTCCTCAACTATCCCAACAACCCCACGGGGGCCTGCGCCACCCGGCCTTTCCTGGACCGGCTGGTTGCCTTTGCCCGGGAAACGGGCATTGCCGTCTGCTATGACAACCCGTACTCAGAGATGGTTTTTGAGGGGCAGGAGCGCCTGAGCTTCCTCATGGCCAATGGGGCGAAGGAGGTCGGGGTGGAGCTCAATTCCCTCTCCAAGCCCTATAACATGACCGGCTGGCGGATCGGGATGGCTTCGGGAAACCCGGAGATTCTGGCCGCCATGAGCAAGGTCAAGGAGAACACCGATTCGGGAATCTTCAATCCCATCCAGTATGCGGGCATGTTCGCCCTCCGCCATGAATCGCCCTCCATTGACAGGATGCGGACCATCTATGCCGAACGCCGGACTCTGGTTCTCAAGACGCTGAAGAAGATCGGCATTGATTTTGAGCCGCCCAGGGGCACCTTCTACCTCTGGGTTCCCGTTCCGGCTGGCATGACTTCCCTGGAATTCACGAACCGCCTTTTCGAGAAGACGGCGGTGGTGGTGGCTTCCGGAACGGCCTACGGCCAGTACGGCGAAGGCTTCATCCGCATCTCCCTGACGGTCCCGGACAACCGGCTGGCCGAGGCCATGGCCCGCATCGAGAAGGAGTTTGCCTGAAGGAAGGAAACGATCAATCATGGAAATCGGAATTCTGGGGCTTCCACAGAGCGGGAAGAGCACCCTTTTTGAAATCATGACGGGCGTCCGCAGCCGGGATGTTCATGGAGAGACATGCGTTCGCGGCCAGGCTTCCGTTCCCGACGAACGGTTTGACCGATTGGTGAAGATCTACAAGCCCCTCCGGGTGGTTCCCGCCCGGGTGCCTTTCACGGATGTGAACGCCGCGGGCGAAAAGGCATGGGAAACGGTCCGCCAGACGCTCAGCGCCGCCGAAGGCCTGCTTCATGTCGTGGACGGTTTTTCCGATTCCTCGGTTTCCGCGATGCTGAACCGCTACCGAAAACTGGCCGATGAACTGATCCTCTCCGACCTGGTGGTGGTGGAAAACCGCCGCGAGCGGCTGCTGAAAGTGGCGAAAAAAACCCTGAAACCGCCGGAGTCCCTCCACGTGGAGCTGATGCCGCGCCTTCAGGAGCAGCTGGAAGCGGGAAAACCCCTCCGGGAATTGGCGCTGACAAAGGAGGAGCGCTCCGCCCTTTCGAGCTTTTCCTTCTGGACGCTCCGGCCGGAACTGGTTGTTCTCAATGTCGCTGAAGATGGATTTCCCAATGTGGACGCCTTTCAGAAGGAGGCCTGCCTGACCGACCCGCTGATGGGGATCTGCTGCGAACTGGAGGCGGAGATGGCGGGACTGCCGCCTGAAGAGCAGAAGGAATTCCTGGCGGACCTGGGCATGGAAGAGCCTGCCTTCGGGCGGGTGATCCGGGCCGCCTTTGCTCTGCTGGGGCGGATCTCCTATTTCACCGTGGGCGAAGACGAGGTGAAGGCCTGGGTCATTCCGGAGGGGACGAAGGCCCCCAGGGCTGCGGCGGCGATTCACAAGGATTTCGAAAGGGGCTTCATCAAGGCGGAAGTCGTCGCCTATGATGATTTCATGGCCTGCGGCGGTTCGCATGCCAAGGCCAAGGCGGCCGGCAAGGTCCGCCTCGAAGGCAAGGAATATATCGTCCGCGACGGCGATATCATCACCTTCCGCTTTAATGTCTGATAACGTCGGATGAACTCAACCAAGATGAGGGAAACATAGAGATGGGCCTTCTCAACCTGTTGATAAACGATCCGGTGACCTTTGCCCTCCTGGCTGTCCCTCTTCTGTATTCGGTGATCCTGCACGAACTGGCGCACGGCTGGGTAGCCTGGCGCATGGGGGATCCCACGGCCAAATGGATGGGCAGGCTCACACTCAATCCTCTGAACCATCTGGATCCGCTGGGCACACTCATGCTCTTTCTTTTCGGGTTCGGCTGGGCGAAGCCGGTTCCGGTCAATCTCGCCAACATTCCCAACACGCGCCGGGGTTTCATCCTGGTTTCTTCCGCGGGGATCATTGCCAACATGATCGTGGCGTTTTTTGCCCTGCTGGCCTGGAAGGTTCTGGCGCCTCCGCCGATGGGCAACATCGCCAAGATTCTTTCCTTCCTGGCCCAGATCAACATCATGCTGGCCGCCTTCAACCTGATACCCATTCCACCCCTGGATGGTTCGAAGATCCTCATGGGATTCGTCTCCGAACAATTTCGTTACACCCTTTCCCGCCTCGAACCGTATGGATTTTTCATCATCATCGGTCTGCTTTACCTTGGGGTCCTCAACCCGGTGATTGCCTTTTTCCGGTGGATGATTCTGTTGGTGATCGGCGTGTTCCTTCCCTGAGCGAAGGAGCGGGGACTTTTTCTTCTCAAATTCATCAGTAAAGAGGTACTGACCATGAAAATAAAGTATTTGGGTGCAGCCAGGACCGTCACGGGATCGTGCTTCATCCTGGAAACGGCGGGGCATCGGTTCGCAATTGACTGCGGCATGCATCAGGGCAATCTGGAGATTGAAAAGAGAAACTGGGATACGGAGCTTTATGAGCCGCAGAAGATCGAGTTTGTTTTGCTCACCCATGCCCACATCGATCACTCCGGCCTGCTGCCCCGTCTCGTACAGAACGGGTTCCGGGGGCCGATTTTCACGACTCCGCCCACGGCGGATCTGCTGAGGATTCTTCTCCTGGATTCCGCCTACATCCAGGAGATGGAGGCGCAGTGGAAAAGCAGGAAGCGCCTGCGCTTCGGCGAAAAACGCGTCGGGCCGCTGTACACCCAGCGGGATGCCCAGGCGGTTTTCCCCCTGCTCAAGACCGTCTCCCATGATCAACCCTTTGAACCCTTTGCGGGGGTGCGGGTAAACTTCAAGGATGCCGGTCACATTCTGGGCTCCTCCTTCCTGGAATTGTGGCTGAAGGAAAACGGAGCGCCTGCAAAATTCGTCTTTTCCGGCGATATCGGAAGGCCCCGACAATTGCTCATGGAAGATCCCGGGGTCACCGCCGAGGCGGATTATCTCTTCCTTGAATCCACCTATGGAAACCGGGATCACAAGAATGAACAGGCCAGCCTCGATGAACTGGCCGAAGCCATCGCCTATAGCTACAACAATAACGAGAAAATGGTCATTCCGGCCTTCGCCGTCGGAAGGACCCAGGAAATGATGTACTGCCTCAACCTGCTTTCCCAGGAGGGCCGCCTGCCGAAGGATATGCCCATCTACCTGGACAGCCCCCTGGCGATCCAGGCCACGGAAATCTTCCGCCGCAATGCCGCTTCCCTGGACGATGAAACAAAGGACCTGATCAAAAACGGGCAGGATCCCCTGCGCCTGCCCCAGCTTCGCATGACGCCGACGACGGCGGAATCCATGGCCATCAACACCTCCGAGGGGCCGGCCATCATTATTTCCGCCAGCGGCATGGCCAATGCCGGCCGGATCCGCCACCACCTCCGGCACAATCTCTGGCGGGAAGGGGCCAGCATCGTCTTTGTGGGCTTTCAGGCCGAGGGAACCACGGGCCGCAAGATCATTGACGGCGCCAAGAGGGTGCGTGTTCTCAACGAAGAGGTCGCCGTCAAGGCCAGGATCTTCACGATCGGCGGTTTCTCGGCCCATGCGGGACAGAGCCAGCTGCTGGAGTGGGTGAGCAACTTCCGCAACAAGAATCTGCAGGTCTTCCTGGTTCACGGCGAGTATGAAGCCCAGCAGGTCCTGGCGGAGCGGATCCGGGAGCGGTTCGGGTACAAGGTGATCATTCCCGAGTATCTGGAAGAAACCCTGTTGAAAATCGGCGAGGAGATTCAGCGGGTGGAATTCCCGGAGAAGGCGGCGCCGAAAATCGACTGGGCCTATCTCATCGGGGATCTGGAAGCGAGGATGGCGCAGCTGCGCCAGAGAAAGCCGCAGCTTGAGGCCAAATCCTGGGTGGAGCAGACCGAACTGCGGGATCGGATCCTGGAACTGAACCGCGATCTCATGGAAACCATCTCGGAAATCTGACGGCGCGATCCTGCAGGATTTATGGGGCCAGGCGGTATTCGAAGGTCGCTACGATATTCAACCGGGAAAGCTGAAAATTTGCAGGCAGGGGGGCGAAGCGGGGCGTGCGGACGGCCAGCAGGGTGGCCTCATCCAGAAGCGGTGATCCCGATGAGCGGATGACGGCCGCGTTCACCACCTCCCCTGTCGCCGCAAGGGAAAACCGGATGACGGTGGTCCCCTCTTCTCTCAAGGCTTCAGCCTTTTCGGGATAGATCCAGGACTGTTCGATTTTTTCTCTGACCGCCTTCAGATAGGGCTTATAGCGCTGCTCCCGGCTGTTCAAGTCTACCGTGGCTTCGCGAAAGTTTTTGCGGGAGGAAGCCGGGGGCTTTGCTTCCTGGACGGCCTTCAGGCGGGGTTTGGCGGCCGGCGGCTTCGGGGCGAGGGCTTTTTTCTCTCGGGCCGCGAACATCTCGCGAAGATCAATGGTCACAACCTGCTGCGGATGTCTTTTCCCCCGCCACTCCATCAAGCTCACCAGGGACAGGGCGCCAAGGTGAATGATCAGGGAGATCGCGACGGAATAGAGTAGGATTTTGTTTGTGGACATGATCGCCTTATCGTTGCTTGATGGTGTGAACATAGAATAGGAATTCCATAAAATCAACAGGTGGCTCCGATTCATGAAGAAGGGGGTTGCAGAGCCGGAACGCGGGGGTGAGATTCCATCCCGCAGCCCGGATTCCGGAACAAAAGAGGATGAGCGGTGGATGGAAATCGCCCTTGAGGAGGCCCGTCTGGCTGCAGCGGAAGGAGAAGTGCCGGTGGGGGCGGTGCTCCTGTGGCAAAACTCGGTGATTGCCAGAAGTCACAACCAGCCGATTGCCCGTCATGATCCCACGGCGCATGCCGAGATTCTGGCAATCCGGGAAGCTTCCGAGATCATGAAAAATTACCGCCTGACAGGGATGACCCTCTATGTGACGCTTGAACCTTGCATCATGTGTGCCGGGGCTATCCTGCAGGCTCGCCTGGCAAGGCTTGTCTACGGGGCGGGCGATCCGAAGGGCGGAGCGGTGTCCTCCGTGTACCGGGTGCTCCAGGACAGCCGGCTGAACCATGCCGTTGAAGTGACCGGGAACGTTTTGTCGGCGCCCTGCGCGGAAATTTTAAGTGGATTTTTCCAGGAAAAGAGGATAACATCCGGCACGCCGAATGGCTGAAGATACGGACTTGCGGACCGAATCTTGCGGAGAGATACCGAAGTGGTCGTAACGGGATCGACTCGAAATCGATTTGGGGGTCAAAAGCTCTCACGGGGGTTCGAATCCCCCTCTCTCCGCCAATCATTCCCGATCCGGATTTCAGAACGGCGGGAGAGCCCATAGCGGCGCCGTAAACACCGTGATCCGAAAGAAGCGATGTGATCTGAAAAAGTGGTGGTGTTTTTTCTGCTTTTCTGTTAGGGAGCTTGCGTCATTTTTCAGCGGCTGTTTTTTGAGGAGAGATGCCCGAGAGGCTGAAGGGGCACGACTGGAAATCGTGTGTATGTCCACAAAGATGTACCGGGGGTTCGAATCCCCCTCTCTCCGCCAGTTTCTTCCTCTGGAATTGGTTGTCCGCCCGCCGCGAAGAAGGTTTCTGGACGGGATTCTCAGGGATATAGATAGCCGGGCCCCGTGCAACGATGGCGTGTGAACCCCGTCAGGTCCGGAAGGAAGCAGCGGTAGCAATGTCCAGCGTGTGCTGCGGATCAGCCTGGCTATCTTTTTTTTTTCAGCTAAAAGCGGCCGCCCGCAAGTTCCCAGGTCCAGAATGTGCCACCCCGGTTCTTTTGTCGGAGTTTTTCTGATAATCTTTGTCCTTCCAGTGATATTGTGAGAGTGCCGGCAGGAACACCTGCTCTTCCGTCTTGAGAATTCCCCCGTTCCGAAGAGGGGTCGGCAAATTCTTCGGATAGTGTTCTCCTTCGGAGTCGTTATGGATTACCTCGTTTTAGCCCGGAAATGGCGGCCCCAGGTCTTCGAGGACGTGGTGGGGCAGCCTCACGTGGTCCAGACCCTGAAAAATGCCATCCGCCAGGACCGCATTGCCCACGCCTTCCTCTTCAGCGGACCGCGGGGTGTGGGAAAGACCTCCGTCGCCCGCATTCTGGCCAAGGCCATCAACTGTGAACAGGGTCCGTCGGATATACCCTGCAACACCTGCACGAACTGCCGGGAAATCACGGAAGGCGTTTCCCTTGACGTCCGGGAGATCGATGGCGCCTCCAACCGGGGGATCGACGAAATTCGCGAACTCCGCGAACGGATCCGGTTCCTGCCCGTCTCCTGCCGCTATAAAGTCTACATTATCGACGAAGTGCACATGCTCACCCGGGAGGCCTTCAACGCCCTCCTGAAGACCCTGGAGGAGCCCCCGGCACACGTTGTCTTCATGTTTGCCACGACGGAAACCCACAAAGTTCCGGCGACCATTCTTTCCCGCTGCCAGAACTTCGAATTCCGCCGCCTTGCTCTGCGCCAGATCGTGGAGCAATTGAGAAAGATTTCGGACGCCGAAAAAATCGAAGTCAGTGACACGGCCCTTGCCTGGATTGCCGAAGCGGGAGACGGCAGCATGAGGGATTCCGAGAGCATCTTCGACCAGGTGATTTCTTATGCCGGGACGACGATCGGGGATGAGGCGGTCGAGGACCTGCTCGGCAGGACCGATCGCCGGTTCCTCTTTCAGCTTTCCGAGGCGGTCCTGCACCGCGATGCGGGGCAGTGCCTGAAGATCATTGACGAGGGATATTACGCAGGCCTGGACATGACCTATTTTTACCAGCTTCTGCTGCGGCACTTCCGCAATCTTCTCCTGGTCCGGATCGTCGGGCGGAAACAGGAGCTTCTGGACATCTCCGGAAGCGATCTGGAGAGGCTCGAGGCGCAGGCGGCGGAGGTTTCCCGGGAGACCCTGCGGCAGCTTCTGGATATCCTCCTGGCTGAGGAGGAAAACGTCCGCCGGAGCCGCAACCCCCGCTTGAACCTCGAGACGATCGTCTGCAGAATGGCCGCCCTGCCGCCCGCTTTTCCCCTGGCGGAAGTCCTTGCCCGCATGGAGGAGTTGGAAGCCCGCCTGGCAGCTTCACCGCCGCTGCGCTCTGAGGGGAGTGGGCAGGCGGACCCGCCGGTGACCGGGGAGCGCACACTGGACCTGCCGGCAGTCCCGACGAAGGTGGAATCCGTTAAGGAGCCGGTCCCGGAGTTGAAGGAGCCATCCCGGGGGCAGGCGAAACCGGAGGACGTCTGGGGAAATTTCAAGAACCACGTGAAAAAGCATTCGGTGCCCTTGGCTTCGCAGATTGAGCAGGGCGAATACCTGGGCTGTCAAAACGGCAAGCTGCGGATCGGATTTCGCAACCACATGTTTTTCGAGGCCATCAATGACTCGGCGCAGAAGAACCGTCTGAACGAGATTGCCGGCTCTTTTTTCCAGTCCGGCGTGATGGTGGAGATCGAGTCCCTGGAGCCGGAACCGGGCAGCCGGGGTGCTGAAAAAATATCGGAGGCCATGATCCGCAAAAACTCCATAGAGGAAATTCGGCGGGAGGCCCTGAATCATCCTCTGCTGCAAAAGGTCATGAGCGTATTTGAAGGCGCGGAAGTTCAGGAGGTCAAGGTCCGAACCCCCGCCAAGCAGCCCCCGGAACAGGGGTGAGGAGGAGAAGTGTTTTATTCAAAGAGGATAAGGAGGTAAAACTCATTGGCGGCAAATTTTGGAAACATTATGAAACAGGCCAAGATGCTTCAGGAAAAGATGGCCCGTCTCCAGGAAGATCTTGCATCCCGCACCGTGGAGGCCACGGCGGGCGGAGGGATGGTTTCGGTTACGGTAAACGGTCGCTTTGAAGTCGTTTCCTTGAAAATCGAGAAAGAGGTGGTCAATTCCGAGGACGTGGAGATGCTGCAGGACCTGATTGTGGCCGCTGTCAACGAGGGCGTCCGCAAGGCCCAGGAGATGACCTCCTCGGAAATGGCCAAGCTGACCGGGGGCATGAGCATTCCCGGGCTGATGTAGGAGGGGCGGTTCCGGCATGGCAGGTTACGCCCTTCCCATTAAGCGCCTGATTGCGGAGCTGGGGAAACTTCCGGGGATCGGGGAAAAGACAGCGACACGACTGGCGATGCATATCCTGAGAGCCCCGGAAGACGACGCCCGGGGACTTGCAGACAGCATTGCCGATGTGCGGAATACAATCCGCTTCTGCAGCGTCTGCTACAATTTTGCCGAGGCCGAACTGTGCAATATCTGCCGCGACTCCGCACGGGATTCCAGCCTGATCTGTGTCGTGGAAGATCCGGACGCCCTGATGGCGATCGAGGAAAGCGGGAGTTATTCCGGGACGTACCATGTCCTCCACGGAGCCCTTTCGCCCCTGGACGGCATCGGGCCGGAACAGCTCCATCTGCGGGAGCTGGTCGACCGGGTGCGGGAGCACTCGGTTCGCGAGGTCATCCTGGCCACGAATCCCAACGTCTCCGGCGAATCAACGGCGCTCCTGATCGCCCGGATGATCGGGAAGCTGGATGTCCCGGTGACCCGCATCGCCCAGGGGGTGCCGATGGGCGGTGATCTCCGTTATCTGGATCGGATGACCCTGTCCAAATCCCTGGAATTCCGCAGGGGCATGGAAAAGGAGCCGTAAGGGCTCCACCAATTCAGAATCAGAAGGAAGGATGAGACGGGTGCGAGAGATTTCCGCTGGAACCGTGACCGAGACATTGCGGGACCTCTTTATTGCCGCTAACCTTGAAATGGGCCGGGACATGCAGGATGCCCTGGCCAAGGCGGCGGAGGAGGAGGAATCGCCTCTCGGGCGCTACGTTCTGCAGAAGATTCTTGAAAACATGGACGTCGCCAGGAAGGAAAGCCTGCCGCTCTGCCAGGACACGGGGCTGGCTGTCGTTTTCGCGGAGATGGGCCAGGAGGTTCACATCGTGGGGGGCGACTTTCAGGCAGCCGTTCAGGAGGGGGTCCGTCAGGCCTACCGGGAGGGCTATCTCCGCAAATCCCTCTGCGATCCCCTCTCGCGGCGGAACACGGGGGACAACACCCCGGCGGTGATTTTCACCGAGGTGGTTCCCGGCGACCGGCTCAAACTGATCGCGATGCCGAAAGGCGGCGGCAGCGAGAATATGAGCTGCAGCGCCATGCTGGTTCCCGCCGAAGGGAAAGCCGGGATTGTCGATCATGTGGTGGCCTGTGTCCGCAAAGCCGGCTCCAATCCCTGTCCGCCTGTGTTGGTCGGGGTGGGTATCGGGGGATCCCTGGAGATGTCCGGCGTCCTGGCTAAAAAAGCCCTCCTTCGGCCTCTCGGGACGGCCAATGCCCATGACGAGCGCCTGGCTGCCATGGAGCGGGAAATCCTGGAAGGGGTCAATCGATTGGGGATAGGGCCCCAGGGATATGGGGGGCGCGTAACCGCCCTGGCGGTTCACATGGAAATGATGCCCTGCCACATCGCCAGCCTGCCCGTTACGGTCAATATCCAGTGCCATGTGGCGCGGCACAGGGAGGCGGTGCTCTGAAATGACGAGCGAGCCGATCCGCCTGGAAACGCCTTTGAATGACGAACTCTGTGAACGCCTCTCCGTTGGGGATCGGGTCCTGCTCAGCGGGGTCGTCTACACCGGACGGGATGCGGCCCACCACCGCCTGTGCGACGCCGCGGTGCGGGGAGAGCCTCTGCCCTTTCCGGTCCAGGGCGCCGTGATCTTCTATGCGGGTCCGGCTCCGGCGAAGCCGGGGGCGGTAACCGGGTCCATCGGCCCGACAACCAGCTACCGCATGGATCCGTTTGCGCCGCGCCTGATGGCCCTGGGTTTGAAGGGGATGATCGGCAAGGGGCGGCGTTCGCCGGAAGTCGTATCCGCGATGAAGCAGTACAAGGCGGTCTATTTCGGAGCCATCGGCGGGATTGCGGCGCTGACGGCCCGCTGCATCCGGGAATCCGCCGTAGTGGCCTATGAGGACCTCGGTCCCGAGGCGATCTTCCGTCTGGTTGTCTTCGAGCTTCCCCTGGTGGTGATCAACGATACGAAGGGAAGGGACCTTTATGACGAAGCCCTGAAAACCTACTCCCGGACTTGAAACGCGTCTTCCCTTGTGCAAAAAAGAAAAAATAATTCGAAAATTATCACACCAAAAGAATCAATAGTCAAACTATAGTTGTATCTTGATCAAAAAACAGCTATATAACAGACTGTTGCAATGTCAACTTCCGCAAATAAAGATTGACAACAAATCGTTTTTTTATAATAAGCATGGGCGCTGAAACACGTTCCACAACGAATAAATTCCTTTTGTTCGCGAACACAACCCCGGAGAAGATTCAATGATAGAAGTGAGATGGCATGGAAGAGGCGGGCAGGGTGCGGTGACATCTGTTGAAATGCTTGCTTTGGCGGCGATCGGCGAAGGCAAGTACGCCCAGGGATTTCCGAGTTTCGGCCCTGAAAGGCGCGGCGCACCGGTAGAGGCTTTCAACCGGGTGGATGACAAACGGATCAAGAAGCGGCAGCGTATTTATCGTCCCGATGTCGTGGTTGTTCTTGATCCGGGTTTGATCACCCTCGTGAATGTCGCGGAAGGACTGAAGCCGGAGGGGCTTCTGATCCTCAACACGCACAAGCCCTTCACGGAAGTCAAACCGCATATTCAGTTCGATGGCCGGATCGCTCTGGTCGATGCAACGGCCATTGCCTGGGCGGAACTGGGTGTTCCCATTACCAACACGACCATGTTGGGCGCTCTAGTCAAAATGACCGATATCGTGAAGATGGAATCCCTGAGCGAACCCATTGAACACCGGTTCGGCCGGATTGCCAACAAGAATCTGACGGCGATGAAGCGAGCCTTTGATGAGGTTAAACTCGTATAAATCTGCAGACAAGGGTCGAGGTATATATAATGGCGGAGAAAAAATGGCCAGAAACCTGGCAAGAAGTGAATCCGGGATGTATCGTCTTCCGGCCTGGAAGTTCCAGGGATTATCATACCGGCACCTGGAGGGCGGAGCGCCCGATCTGGGACAATTCCAAATGCATCAAATGCGGCATATGCTATCTGTTCTGCCCGGAAGGGTGCATATCGGAGGATGAGGAAGGATATTTTGCGGCCGATCTGAATTACTGCAAGGGCTGCGGAATCTGCGCCCACGAATGCTGGCCTGGTGCGATTAAAATGGTGGGGGAGGAATAGGCCATGTCGAAACGAATAGGTATGGAAATCGCGCTTGCCGCTGCCGAAGCGGCTGCCCTGTGTCGACCGGATGTTATTGCCGCCTATCCCATCACCCCGAATACGCACGTGCCGGAGCACCTTTCCGAGATCGTCGCGGAGGGGCGCCTCGATGCCGAGTTCATTACCGTGGAATCGGAACATTCGGCCATGAGCGCCTGTGCGGGGGCTTCCGGAGCCGGGGCGCGCGCCTTTACGGCAACGAGCTCCCAGGGGTTGCTCTACATGGCGGAAATTCTGGCGATCATCTCTTCCATGAGGCTGCCCGTCGTTATGATCATCGGCAACCGGGCGCTTTCCGGCCCCCTGAGCATCTGGAACGACCACAGCGACATCATGAGCCAGAGGGATATCGGCTGGATCTCCCTATTTGCCGCCAATGGGCAGGAAACCGTGGACATGACGATCCAGGCCTTCAAAATCGCCGAGCATCCGGACGTGATGCTGCCGACCAACGTCAATCTCGATGGCTTTCAGCTTACCCATGTCGTTGAGCCGATGCTCATGCCCGACCAGGAAGAGGTGGACCGTTTTCTGCCTCCCTTCAAACCCTTCGCCGCACTGAACCCCGACGATCCGGTGACCCTCGGCGCGCTGGGGCTTCCGGACATCTACACGGAAGCCTGCAAGAGCCGCGAGGAAGTTCTTCTGAATTCCAAAAAGGTCATTCTTGAAGTCTGGAAAGAGTGGGAGGAGCAGTTCGGCAGGAAATACGAACCCATCGAACCCTACGAGGCGGAGGATGCGGAAGTCCTTATGCTGACCATGGGCTCCATGGGGGAAACCGCGGAAATGGCCATCGATGAACTCCGGAAGGAAGGGATGAAAGCAGGCCTTCTCAAATTAAAGCTGTGGCGGCCCTTTCCCTTTGAGGAACTGAAGGAGGCGGTCAAGGGAGCAAAGGTCCTGGTTGTTACGGATCGTTGCCTCTCCTATGGCGGGGCAGGCGGCCCCGTCGCCCTGGAAGTTCGCTCCGCCCTGTACGAGGAAAAGAAGCGGCCCGTGATTTTGAATTACATCATCGGTCTTGGCGGACGGGATGTCATGGTGGACCATTTCATGGAGATGATCAGAACCGCGGCGAAAGCGGATGCGGAGAGACCAGAGAAAGCCTACGAAATTTATGGGGTGAGAGAATAATGAATACGGCAAAACAGTACCGATCCGGTCTTGTTGAAAACTTTGACCTCTATGCGCCGAAGCTGGTGGACAAGGAAGAATACTTTGCCGCCGGGCATCGCGCCTGTCAGGGATGCGGAGAGGCCCTGGCCATTCGCCTGATGTGCAAGGCGTTGGGCAGAGACACGGTCATTGTAAACGCCACGGGTTGCATGGAAGTCATTTCCACGATGTACCCCACCACGGCATGGAAACTTCCCTGGATGCATGTGGCGTTCCCCAATGCCGCAGCCGTGGCTTCCGGCGTGGAGGCCGGATTGAAGGTCCTGCGCCGCAAGGGGAAAATCAAAGACCGCTATGTAAAGACGGTGGGCATCGGCGGCGACGGCGGTACGGTGGACATCGGCCTTCAGGCCCTTTCCGGCGCCATGGAGCGGGGGCACGACATGCTTTATGTCTGCTTCGACAACGAGGCCTACATGAACACGGGCATCCAGCGATCCGGCGCCACGCCTTTCGGGGCTTCGACCACCACCGCACCTCCCGGGAAGGCCAGTCGCGGAAACCGGACCTGGAAGAAGAACATGCCCGAGATGATGGTCGCCCACAACATACCCTACGTGGCCACGGCCTGCCACAGCTACCCCATCGATTTCATGAACAAGGTGAAAAAGGCCCGGTCGATCAAGGGGCCTTCCTACATCCATTGCCTTTCCGTCTGCCCCACCGGCTGGCGCTGCGATTCGAAAAGCTGCATCAAAATGGGGCGGCTGGCCGTTGAAACCGGCGCATTTCCTCTTTACGAGGTAGAAAACGGGAAATACAGATTAAGTGCGGATATGCCGGAAACGCTGAGGCCTCTGGAGGATTACATCAAGCTCCAGGGCCGGTTCCGGCATCTGACTCCTGATGAAATCGGATACTTCCAGGAGAGGGTGAAACTCGAATACAAAAAGCTCATGACCAAGGTGAAGAGCTCCCGTTAAGGTCGGGAAAAGCAGCAGCTGGACAACATCAAGGGGAAGATAATGAACACAGAGGTAGACAGGGGGAAAGTCAAGGAGATTGTCGGCCGGCATGGCGGGGATGAAAGTTCGGCCGTTGCCGTTTTGCAGGATCTCCAGGAGGAATTCCGTTACCTGCCGAAGGAGGCCTTGACCATCGTGAGTGACGAACTCAAGGTTCCCCTGAGCAGGGTTTACGAGATTGCAACGTTTTACAATGCCTTCAGCCTGAAGCCACGGGGGAAATACCTCATCGAGGTGTGCGCCGGAACGGCCTGCCACGTCCAGGGGGGATTCAATCTCATGGACCGGCTGGAGAGGGATCTCAACATCTCCTGTGGGGAGACGACGGAGGATGCCGTGTTCACCCTCGAAGAGGTGCGGTGCCTTGGTTGTTGCAGCCTCGCCCCCGTGGTACGGATTGGCGGTAACATCCATCCTTATCTCACCCAGGATGAGATTCCCAAGATTCTGAAAAACTATCGCAAGGCAGGGGTGAAAAAGTGAGTACGATAAACACACGAGATGCTCTGAATAAAGCTGCGAAACGGGGCCTCACGCGTCTCATGCCGGCAAAGACCAAGATCCTCGTCGGTATGGCGACAAGCGGCATCGCCTCAGGGGCGCAGGAAGTCTACGATGCCCTTGAGAAGGAAATCGCGAAGCGCGGTCTGGATTTCATCCTCAGCAAGACGGGAAGCATGGGGATGGATTGCATCGAACCCCTCGTTGATGTGATCGTGCCCGGCAAGCCGCGCCTCTCCTTCAGCAGGATGAAGGCGAAGATGGTTCCCGCCCTTCTGGATCAAGTGGCCGATGGAACCCTTGGCGCGGTGGCTCCGACCTATCGCATGGATGAAGAGGAGCTCATTATTGAGGGAAAGAAGAAGGCCTATTTCAAGGGTGCCGTACCGGCCGCTTATTCCGGGATCCCGAAAATTTCGGAGCTTCCCTTTTACGGCAAGCAGCTGAAGATCGCCCTGCGAAACTGCGGAATGATCGATCCCGAAGACATCGAGGAGTATATCGCCCGTGGCGGGTATTCCGCCCTGTATAAGGCTCTGAAGACCATGAAGCCGGAGGAGGTTATTGACGAAGTGAAGATCTCCGGCCTCCGGGGGCGGGGCGGCGGCGGTTTTCCGACGGGGACGAAATGGGAGAGCTGCCGACGGGCCGAAGGCGACATCAAATACGTCATCTGCAACGGCGACGAGGGCGACCCGGGGGCATACATGGACCGGAGCGTCATGGAGGGAGATCCCCACAGTGTCCTGGAAGGGATGATCATCGGGGCCTATGCGGTCGGCGCCCATGAAGGTTACATCTACGTCCGCAACGAATACCCCCTGGCCGTGGCAAACCTCCAGCGGGCCATCGAACAGGCCCGGAAAGCCGGGTTCCTGGGCGGCAACATCTTCGGAACGGGCTTCGCCTTTGACGTCAAGATCGGCAAGGGCGCGGGCGCCTTTGTCTGCGGAGAATCAACGGCCCTCATGGCCTCCCTGGAGGGAAAAGCGGGCGAGCCCCGGGCCAAATACATTCACACCGTGGAGCACGGGCTCTGGGACCGGCCGTCCAATCTGAACAACGTGGAGACCTGGGCGAATGTCCCCGTCATCATCGGCCGGGGCGGCAAGTGGTTTTCCGGCGTCGGCGCAGCGAACAGCACGGGAACGAAGGTCTTTTCCCTCGTGGGCAAGATCAACAACATCGGCCTCGTGGAAGTGCCCATGGGGATACCGCTCAAGGACATCATCGATGAGATCGGCGGGGGTATCCCGGGCGGCAGGAAGTTCAAGGCCGTGCAGACGGGCGGACCCTCCGGGGGCTGCATTCCCGCTTCGATGATCGACCTGCCCGTAGATTTTGACTCCCTCTGGGAAGCCGGCTCCATGATGGGCTCCGGCGGCATGATCGTCATGGACGAGAACACCTGCATGGTCGACATCGCCCGTTACTTCATTGAATTCCTCGTGTCCGAGTCCTGCGGGAAGTGCGTTCCCTGCCGGGAAGGGATCTACCGGATGAATGAAATCCTTCATGACATCTGTGCGGGGAAGGGCAAGAAGGGGGATCTGGAGCTCCTGGAGCGCATGGCCGAAGCCATCAAGGACGGATCCCTGTGCGCGCTCGGCGGGAGCGCACCGAATCCCGTCCTCAGTACGATTCGCTATTTCCGGGATGAGTATGAGGCCCACATCAAGGACAAAAAGTGCCCGGCCGGTGTCTGCCGCGCCCTGATCCAGTTCGGCATCGATGCGGAGAAATGCACAGGCTGTGGGGCCTGCGCGAAGAAGTGCCCCGTGGAAGCAATCAGCGGCGAGCGGAAAAAGGTTCATGTGATCGACCAGGCGAAATGCATCAAGTGCGGTGTCTGCAGAGAGACGTGCAAATTTGATGCGGTAACCGTAGCATAAAGGGTGGCAAGATGGTGAACTTAGTCATAGATGGAAAGAATATTGAAGCCGAGGCGGGAACGACAATTCTTGCCGCTGCCCGCGAAAACGGGATTTACATTCCGACCCTGTGTCATCACGAATCGCTTGAACCATCTGGGGCGTGCCGGCTGTGCGTCGTAGAGGTCGCCAAGGGGTCGAGAAAGCGCATCGTGACCTCCTGCATTTACCAGGTCGAGGACGGCATCGTCGTCGATACGAAGAGTGAACGGGTCCTCGGGGTGCGCCGGCTCGTCCTGGAGCTGCTCATGGCCCGGTGTCCGAAATCGGACGTGATCCGGACGATGGCTCAAGAGTTGGGGGTCGCTCCCGAAAAGCGCTTCCTCCCGGACAAGGACAAGGGAAAGTGCGTCCTGTGCCGGCTGTGCGTCAAGACCTGCGAGGATGTGGTGGGTGCATCAGCCATCGGATTCTCCTTCCGCGGCAAGGACAAGATCGTCGGTCCCCCCTTCGTGGAGGATTCCAAGGCCTGTATCGGCTGCGGCGCCTGCGCCTACGTCTGCCCGACAGGCCACATCGAGATGACCGCCGGCAACGGCGGCAGCGAACGGACGATCTGGGGACGCACCTTCAAAATGGCGGCCTGCAGCGTCTGCGGGCGGTATTTCGCGCCGGAGGATCAGCTCCAGTTCATCAGCAGCAAGACCGGGGTGCCCCTTGAGGACCTCATGGTCTGCATGAGCTGCCGTTAAAAAAATTTAAATTCTCTTGCACATGGGTTTTGTCTGTGATAAGAGAATTTCCCCTTCCGGTTGAGGAAGGGGGCCGATCTTTGGTATTCGACAGACAGGACCTCCGGGAACAGCTTCCCGATTCCTGGAATGTCAGTCCGTTATTGTAAAAAACTACTCCTCAGTAGCTCAGTCGGTAGAGCAGATGGCTGTTAACCATCGGGTCCGTGGTTCGAGTCCGCGCTGGGGAGCCAAATTTAATCCGCTGAACTTCAGCGGTTCTTGTTTAACGCAAGACCCCGTGGGGTGATCCCCTCGGGGTCTCGTCGTTTCAGGCGTGTCCACGCCGACTTACCCCCGCCCGCACATTTACCCTGATTCTCTGTTTCGAAGCCATCAGTCCAGGGGCCGGGTGCAACCCTGGGGGTTGTGCGCGCTCTCCGAAAATGTCCCTTCCGAATTCTCCCGTTCTCCGTTTTTCGAGTCGCCTTGTTTAACAGCCCGGCTGCATCCGGACACCCGCTTCGACATTTCGAATTCCCCTCCGGTAGGTATCTGCCGAAAGCCGGACCAGTGGGTCCGGCGCAAGCGGATTACCAGACAGCGGAAACAGCCGTGAGATCGGAGACCGTTGTGGGTGCCGGCGACATCGCCTTCAGGCGGTGTCGAACGGGCTCCAAGGGCCTTCTCGATGACCGGCCTATCCAGCCCCGCGGCATCCATGACGGAACCCTTCCGCGGCCTCCCGCAAGAGGAGGACCGGATGCCGGCCAACGAACACGTCCCAATCTCTCTCGACGAGGTGACATCGGAGATCGCTACGATCCTTGCCTGGGGTTACATGCGCCATCGAAACGGACGCCGAATCGCCCCAGATTCCGGCAGTGGTGCAGAGCATGTGGCGCAAGTTAAAGAATCTGAGGCGTTTACGGAGAAACGCCTTGATATTCCGGGCCACCGAAGCCTTCATTCATTCACGAGTTAACGCCCTGAGATTGCGGTGCGGACGGGCCGCCCGCGGGGCGAAGCCCATGAACCAAGGAGGTTTCGGATGGAAGCAACAACGTATCAAGAGGTCCAGGGGCTCTCCCGGATGACCGTCGGAGAACTCCGGGACAAGTACATCGAGGTCTTTGAGGAAGAGACCCGCTCCTACCACAAGGAGTTTCTTCGCAAGCGAATCGCCTGGCGTATCCAGGCCCTGGCGGAGGGTGACCTTTCGGAGCGGGCCCGGCGCAGGGCTGAGGAACTGGCCAATGACGCTGACCTGAGAACGCGGTCTCCGCGTGATCCGGTCGCCTCGGGTTCCGCTGAGGTCAAAGCGAGAACGGCGACCAGCCGCATATCCCCGTCGCACGACCCGAGGCTGCCGCTGCCCGGGACTCTGCTCGCCCGCGAGTTCCAAGGCCGTGACATCGTGGTCAAGGTCCTCGACAACGGCTTCGAGTTCGACGGCCGACGGTACAAGTCCCTCTCCGCCATCGCGCAGGAGGTCACCGGGAGCAAGTGGAACGGGTTCCTCTTCTTCGGCATCGCCGATGGCGCGGCCAGAGGCGGGAGCCGCAAACCCGAGAGGAGAAAGGAATGAGCAGAAACAATAACCGTGGCCGGGGAGAAGCCCGGGAGTCGGCATCAAGAACCAACGGGACGATACGTTGCGCCATCTACACCCGCAAATCCACTGACGAGGGGCTGGAGCAGGAGTTCAACAGCCTCGACGCCCAGCGGGAATCCGCGGAAGCCTATATCGCGAGCCAACGACACGAGGGATGGGTGTGCATCCCCGACCGATTTGACGACGGCGGCTTCACCGGCGGCAACATGGAGCGGCCCGCCCTCAAGCGGCTCTTCGCCGGCATCGAGGCGGGCGGAATTGATTGCGTGGTGGTCTACAAGGTGGACCGGCTGAGCCGGTCCCTTCTGGACTTTGCCCGCATGATGGAGCTCTTCGACAAGCACTCCGTGAGCTTCGTCTCGGTCACCCAGCAGTTCAACACGACCAGTTCCATGGGGCGTCTCACCTTGAACATCCTTTTATCCTTTGCCCAGTTCGAGCGGGAGATCATCTCGGAGCGCACCCGCGACAAGATGTCCGCCGCCCGGCGCAAGGGCAAGTGGGTCGGTGGAATGCCGGTTCTCGGATATGACGTGGACCCGAAAGGCGGAAGGCTGATCGTCAACGAGGGCGAATCAGTACAGGTCCGGGGGATGTACCAGCTCTACCTGGAGCACAAAGCCTTGATCCCAGTCGTTCAGGAAATCGAACGGCGCGGCTGGAAAAACAAGCAGTGGACCACCAAGAAGGGTCAGGAGCGTGGCGGAAAGCCTTTCACCAAGAACAGCCTCTTCCGGCTCCTGACCAACGTGATTTACACCGGCAAGGTCGACTACAAGGGAACCATCTACAACGGCGAACACAATGGGATCGTCGACATCGATCTTTGGCAGCGAGTGCAGGATGCTTTACGGCGGAACGGCAGCACCGGCGGCAAGGAGGTGCGCAACAAGTACGGAGCCCTCCTGAAGGGGCTTCTCTACTGCGCTCCCTGCGGCACTGGGATGGTGCATACCTATACGGCCAAGGACAACGGCAAGCGGTATCGCTACTACGTCTGCCTGAACGCCCAGCAACGAGGCTGGTCGTCTTGCCCGACAAAGTCGCTCAACGCGCACGAGATCGAGACCGCCGTGGTCGAACACATCCGAGGCATAGGCAGGAATGAGGAAATCATCGCAGCGACGGCTGCAAAGGTTCGGGTAGAGAGCGGCAAGCGCATGGCGGAACTGGAAACCGAACAACGCGGCCACGAGCGTGAACTCAAACGGCTGCACACCAGAGTCCAGAAGCTTGTGAGCGAGTCCTTCACCGCCGCCTCGAACGGAGGGGCGGCCGTGGACCAGCTCGCCGACCTTCAGGATCAGATTCGAACCATAGAACAGCGGATGACCACCATACGCGAAGAGGTCATCGCCATCCAGAGAGAAACCGTTGACGAAGGGGACATGGCCCGGGCGCTGGCGGTCTTCGACCCGGTCTGGGAGTCGCTGTCTCCCCGAGAACAATCACGGATCGTCCGACTCCTTATCGAACGCGTCGGGTATGACGGGCGAGACGGTAGAGTGACCGTGACCTTCCGCTCACCGGGAGTCAAAGCGCTGTGCAGCGAGGCCGACATCCGCAATCGGGAGATGTCCGTATGAAAAATACTGCATCCGACGGAACGGGACTGAGCCGATTGGAGATCTCCTTCAGTTTCAAACCCAAGAACCGCAGGAAAAGCGACAACCATCCACACGAGGTAGACCGAACCATCGAGCCGGGGAATCTGCCCCGCATCTCGAAGCTGATGGCTTTGGCGATCCGCTTCGACGGACTGGTCCGACACGGCGAGGTGCGGGACTATGCTGACCTGGCCAGGCTCGGCTATGTGACCCGCGCGCGCATCACCCAGATCATGAACCTGCTCAACCTGGCCCCGGAAATCCAGGAGGCGATCCTCTTCCTGCCCCGGACGGTCAAAGGGCGTGACCAGATTCGAGAGAAAGAGGTCCGTCCTATTGCCGCAGTGTCCCACTGGTCGCGTCAACGAAAGATGTGGGCGAAGCTGACCGCCGGGCGGATGAGCTAAAGGCCCTCTGCTCAGAGCAACCGGCCGCTTTTCCGTCCACCCGTCCGAACACCGATCTCTCTTCTTATCCCCGTCGGTAATTGCTCAAACCCCCTGATTCATGTACATTTTCTATTGACCTGACGCCCATCAGGTCGTATAATGTCAGTCTGTAATGTGGCCGTAGTTTGCCCTGAATGGGCCCTGCGGCCATTGGCGTTCACGATAAGCCATTTGGATGGTTGAGGATCACATGAGTCAAAGACCACGAGGCAGACGCCCCGTTCAGGAAATAACCGAGCCGCAGCGCCGCACATTGAAGGAGATTCGCCTCTTTACGAACAGGCGGGGGTTCCCCCCGACCATGAAGGAACTCGCGGACATCCTCGGGATATCGCACGCCAGCGCCCACGGCCAAGTGAGCCAGCTCGTGCGGAAGGGCTACCTGAAGCGGGAGGAGAGAAAGGCCCGCGGCATTGTCATCTTGCGCGATCCGGAGGATGACGTTCCGGATCTGGTCGCCGTCCCCATCGTCGGCCGGGTGGCGGCCGGCCAGCCCATCTTGGCCGAGGAAAACATCGTCGGCGAGGTGCTGGTCGAAGGCGGGATCGCCCGCTCGGGTCGGTGTTTCGCCCTCGAGGTGACAGGCGACAGCATGGTGGATGCCGGTATCCGGGAACGTGATTTGGTGGTGGTGCGCGAGCAAGCCGTGGCGGAGAACGGTGACATCGTGGTTGCCCTATTGGAAGACGAAGCCACGGTGAAACGGCTTTTCATCCGTGACGAGAGAATCGAACTAAGGCCGGAGAACCCGAAACACCGACCGATTCCGGTGGGTCCCGACGATGGGCTCCGCATCCTCGGCAAGGTCGTTGCCGTCAGGCGGCCCGGCTCGAACAGTCAAACGCCAGGGACGGCCTGGCTATAAGAACTAAGGAGGAAAGAACGAATGGCGACGTACAATCTCAGGCGTTTTGCTCATGCCGACGGTCTCAAGGCCATCGCGCGTGAGCACTTATTGGCTCTGCTGGACCCTCACAAGCCCTACTTCGACGGCCGAGGATTGACGTTGCCACCGCCATCCGCCTCCGACGGCATCGATTACGACCAACTCGTCAATGTTCTTATGAACCCGGATACGGACACGCCGAAGGGACTGCTCGACACACTCTACTTCGTGCATGAGATGGCCACGCCCGAAGCCATGGACGTTCTCATACAGGAGGCGGAGAACAACGGCATCTCCCTCGACGGGAACCCCGACCCCACCGCGGCGGACGTTGCCGTTCAGATCTATCTGCAGGACAAGGACCTTCTCGAGCGCAAGCACGCCGAGCAGTATCTCATGAAGCCCCGGTCCTTCGAGTATTTTCAGACCGACACGCATCCGATCCCCAAGTTCAAACAGCCGACAGCGAAAGTGCTTTCCGCCCTCGAAAAGGACCTCGACGACTGGTTCGAGAAGAAAAAGCGCGGGCGGGGATCGAAGGTCTTCGTTTACCCCAGGAAAGATTCCGTGTGGTTTCTGGTGCGTCACGGTGATCCGTTGCGGCGTGAGGGCAGCCTCGACGGCGGTCAGGCTTCGAGCGTCTTCTACCGTCCAGAGAAATACGACGTGTTGGTTTACGAACCGACCATCGGCGAGATTCGAATGCACGCGTGCGGAAAAGGGGAAAAGGACCTCTTCCGCCGGCAGTTCGGCCGCCATGTGTTCAACAAGGAGGATTTCTTTCCTGAGACCGGCAAATACACGCTCGAACCACTTCGAAGCGACGGAGACACATCCATCGTCTGCACCGACGTGGACGGCATGGAATGGGTCCGGCTCAAGGAGGTTCAGTTCTTCTGGGGCGGCGCGGAAAAGGAGACCGAGATACGCAAGGCCAACGACGTGTTCGCCGCCTACGCCGGGCGCGGGCGCGCCATACCCCAGAAAGCGCGGATCATCCGGGCGAGCTTTCAAGTGAAGTTCACGGATTCGAATGCAGCACGGATCGTGACCATCCGTCCTTCAAATATCGCGCAGTACACCAGGGACAGTGACGCCTCCGTGGTCGAAGACTGGCTCACCAAGCGCGGATTCATCCTTGCCGAGCAGGAAGACGATGAGGAATAGACCGACCGGATTCTGGCAGGCACTCGAAACCGTCCCCGGCGCGGCCGCGGTGGATGCCGAGTGGAAAGCCCGGTTCGGGAACGATTATGGGACGGCGAAGGCCTTCCTTCGTCCGAACGGCAAACTGGCATCTTCACATCCCTGCATGGTTCAACGCGGCTGCGGCTGTGAGCACGAAGTGGTCGTGCATGATTCAGAGGATATCGTTGCTGTCTGCAGGTGCGAACGTGGATGCGAGACCTTTGCCCTGCGACGAGCCGACATCGTGGCCTATGAGCTGGATCGTCCGGCTCTCGACACGGCGCTCGCCAAGGTCTTCGACCTGATCGAAGAAACCGACGCGGGAACCGACCTTCCCGGAACGACGCGCATCGGCGTTTACTCTCCATACGCCGGATACCGTTTCCCGGTCTACCTGGCCATCCAGATCGAGCCCGACGATTTCAGCGAGGCAGTGGATGGTCTCCTGGGGAGGAATGGCACGCCGTTCATTCTCTTGTCTCCCACACGGGAACTCTGCTCCGCGAAGGCGGAGAAGCGGCTGACCGACAAGCGGTCGGGTTTCGTGTCCCTGTCGGAAAGCGTTGCCATCGGTGACAAGCGACAACTTCGGCTCCTTCGTCCACTCGATGAAATCCTTGCGCAATTCCGCGGGGTCAATCTTCCGCCGCCGAAGGAAGACGGTGCCACAGCCTTTTTCCCCACACCTCCAGACGCGTCATGGGGCGACGTGTCGATCCGCTTCAAGGACGGGCATACCGTCTCGGTCAAAGCGAAGACGGCCGGAGGCGTGTTCAATTACACGCAGATGGGCATGGCCAATAAGAAAAATGGAAACCCCACCGTTCAATGGGAGCTGCTCAAGACCTTCGCCGATGAGCGAGGAATTCTGGACTGGAGCAGCAACAAGGCACACAGGCACAATCAGAAACGCCGCGAACTCCTCGCTGCCAACCTGCGCGATTTCTTCCGCATCGAAGGCGATCCCTTCCGCCTGACGGATGACGGAAAGGGTTGGCAGGCACGCTTCATCATCTCCCCCGACGAATAGTCTGTTCTCCGAGTCAGCGAAATTTCGCTGGGCCTCCGGAAAAAAAATTAAAAAAAGTTTCCCCTCCGTAGCCCAGGCATCCGCCTGAAATCTCAGCATTTTCCTGTCCTTCGCCATCAACGCGCCGGGCCGTCCCGCGCCTCTCATCGAAAATTCGCCAAAGAGGGGTGACGGTCCGGCGAGACCCTCACCCCTGGAAGAAACGCCCGGATGATCCGGGTGAACGCCCCCTGGGAGGTCCATTCGCCGGACCCGCCTCCCAGGGGGCTTTTCGTTGATGCGCCCGAGGGCGCGAAAGGAGGTCCGGTATGACGGATGTCGTGACAAAGGCGACCCTGACTCCTGCCAGGAAACGCCTAGTCGAGCTGATGCAGGAGATCAACTACGGACGGATCGAGGGACTGCGCGTCCAAAACGGCGAGCCGGTTTTCGATCCCCCGCCCACAGTGCTGCGGCTGTTTCTGTTCGGCAAGGACAACGGGCCGAACGAATCCCGCGGCAACGACGGCTTCGCCCTGAAAAAGAAGGTGGCGGAGCTGTTCGAGGTCTTCGACCGGGAGCGCTCGCTCTCGATCCAGGAACTCATGATCGACAACGGATTGCCCGTCCGCATGACCGTGGCGGACGCGGTCCGGGTCTGATTCAGACCCGGCCATAGAGCACGGTCCATCACCAGACAACAGACTGGCCGCAGAGCGGAGGTCGTTGTGGGTGTCGCCGATACCGGCGTACTCGCAACACCTCCGCTCGCTTCGTTTAGAGCGGTCGTCCCGGCGTAGGTCGACACCCACACGAGCTCCTCCTCGGCCCCGAGGAGGCTCAGATGGGTTTCGACAAACGCTACGAAGGAATCGACGAGTATGCCGTTCAGATCATCAAGTACAAGGCGAGACAACTGGTCGGACGGGTGGGCTTCACCGAGTCCGACCGCGAGGACCTGGAGCAGGAGATGCTGATGGACCTGCTCCAACGCCTGCCCAAGTACAATCCCGACCGCGCCCAACGCAACACCTTCATCGCCCGCGTGGTGGAACATAAGATCGCCACCATCATCGAGGCGCGGAGGGCCGGACTGCGGGATTACCGGCTCTGCAATTGTTCGCTCAACGACCGCTTGGAAGACGAGGAAGGCGGCTCCCTCGAGCGTATGGAGACCATCGATCAGGAGGATTACCTGCGCCGCACGGGCAGACTTTCACGCCCTGCCTCCGAGTTGCGCGATCTCTCCCTCGACGTTCGCAAAGCAATCGAGAAGCTTCCGCCCGAGCTGCGTGAACTGTGCAAGCGTCTCGATACCGACACCGTCACGGAGATCTCCCGCGACACCGGGATTCCGCGGGGAACGATCTACGAGTCCATCAACAAGCTGCGCGCGATCTTCGAAGACGCCGGACTGAGGGACTACCTCTGATCGTCCGACGGTCCGGGTCCGCCTCCGGTAGGTATTGACCGGGTCGGATGCATGGAAGGCGTCCGAGAGGTCGCCGAAAGCATCCGGCCCGGGCGCGCCCTCCAACAGACCTTACTGAACGGAATGGAGGCAAGATCATGAACCGAGAACTTTACCGATACAACTTCGACTCCAAGGTCCCGATCCGGGACATCGAGGAGTCTCTGCTCCTGGCGGTGCTCGCCGCCGAGAGCCTTCACGGCCGGTCGCTGGTTCGGCTGGACGCGTCCTTCTGCCTGGATTCGCACAAACGCTCCTGCGTCGTGGATGCAGCGACCGAGGTCGGCCGCGCCATCGCCCGCATCTTCACCGGCTTCCTCACCCGAGAGTTCGGGGAAGAGGCTTTCAAAGTCGAACGCGTGGGTGACGGCCCCGTGGTCGGCCCCGAGCTCAAAGCCACGGGGGCCGCCTGATGGAAGCGAAAACGACCACCACCTATTCGATGTGGAGCCTGTTCCGCAACTGCCGCAAGGCATGCGAGTGGCGCTACATCCAGGAACTGGTTCCCCTGGAACGGGACCACAATCTGGCCTTCGGCACGGTGATCCACAAGTGCCTGGAAATCTGGCACGGCGGCAGGGACCTGGGGCCTGTCCTCGATTTCATCGACCGGACCTACGCCAACCGCGCACAAGAGGAGGATCAGAAGCGGGACTGGCACCTGGCCACAGCAATAATGAAAGGCTACGCGGCCTGCTATGCAAGCGAGGAGTTCGATGTCGTCGCCCTCGAAAAGACCTTCGAGGGGAGCATCGTCAACCCGGCCACCGGCGCTTCATCCCGAAGCTTCGTGCTGGCCGGAAAGGTGGACGGCGTCGTCAGGATCGGCGACGAGCATTTCCTGATCGAGCACAAGACCGCCTCGCAGGTGGATGCGGACTACCTGGAGCGGCTCTGGACCGACTTCCAGATCGTCCTCTACTCCCGCTACGTGGAACAGACGCTCGGCATCCGCATCGCGGGTGTCCTCTACAACATCCTGGTCAAGGCCCGTCTGCAACAGGGACGCGGGGAAACCGAGGCCGAGTTCGAGGCGCGGCGGGCCGATCTGATCGCCAAATCCAAGACCGGCAAGAGCAGCGCCAAACGCAGGCTGCCGGAAAGCGACGACGAGTTCCAGGCGCGGTTGGCCGCTAAGTATACCGAGCCGGGCATGTTCCACCGGGAGATGCTTTATCTCTCCCGCGACCGGTTCGAGACCCTGCAGTCCGAACTCTGGGAACTGACCCAGGCCTTTCTCGACGCGCGCCGTCGCGGCGTCTTCTACCAGAACACCGCCTTCTGTTTCCACTACCGCCGGTCCTGCGCCTATTTCCCGCTCTGCCGCGCCGACGGCAGCACCAACGTCATCGAGAACTTTTACCGCAAAGTCCCCCCGCACGAAGAGCTGCGGGACGAGACCTCGTTCGAAGAGGCTTCGGCTTTTTGAGGACCCCATAGAAAAGGAGAACCGACATGTTGCCTACGAAGAAAAGTCCCCCCAAGCAAGATCACGCCGATCTCACGGTGCTGGTTTACGGCCCGAGCAAGATCGGCAAATCGACCTGGTGTTCCCGGTCCGAAGGCGCGCTGTTTCTCGCCACCGAACCGGGGCTGAATTCGCTGGATGTCTTTCAAGTCCCCATCAGGAACTGGGAAGAGTTGCTGGCCGCCTGCGGCGAAATCGCCGAGGGCAAGCATCCTTACAAGACCGTCATTCTCGACACGGTCGACAACGCCTACCGGATGTGCAGCGATTACATCTGCACAAAGTTCAAGATCGAACACGAATCCGATCTCGGCTACGGCAAGGGTTGGGCGCTGATCAACAACGAGTTCCACCGTGTCCTGACCAAGCTGGCCTTCCTGCCCTACGGACTCGTCTTGGTCTCCCACTCCCAGGAAAAGGAAATCGAAACGCGGACCGGCAAGTACATCCGCATTATCCCGACGCTCCCCGACAAGGCACGCAAGATCGTGCTGGGCATGGTCGACCTGATCCTCTTCTGCGACCTGGAAGTGACGAGCGACGAGAGCGGCAAACCGGTCTACCGCCGCGTCATGCGCACCAAGCCCAGCCCCCACTACGAGGCGGGCGACCGCACGGGACGGCTTCCCGACACCATCGACCTCAATTTCCAGGCTTTCATTGAAGCGTTCAACAGGCCGGCGGCCGCGCCGAGGGCGAGTGCCCCGCGGTCGGTGCCGGCACCGGGGGACGGGCAGGACAAGAAGCCCGCACCCGCCGGTAAATAAATCCCATAGATGGAGGAACAGACAATGCAGAACGAAGACTACGGACATTTCGACGAGTCCCGCGGCACCGAGGACATCGACCTCGCACAGTTCGACGACGATTTCGCGCATGCCGAGGTCGAGGAGCGCGAGTTCGAGACCATCCCGGACGGCAAGTACCAGGTGAACGTCGAGCGGGTGGAGCTGACCCGGGCCCAGACCTCGGGAAACCCCATGCTCAAGTGGACGCTGCGAATCCTCGCCCCGAAGTTCCGGGGCAGGCTCCTGTGGCGCAACAACGTCATGGCCACCCGCGAAAACATCAAGTGGCTCAAGACGGACCTGCACACCTGCGGGTTGAATCTGGACAAGCTCTCCGAGCTTCCGGCCAACCTGGAAAAGCTCATCAACGTCAAGCTCGAGATCACCAAGCGCACGCGCGGCGAGAACGAGAACGTCTACATCAACCGGCGCATCGTGCTCGAAGACGGTGGAGACGAATACGACTCGGCGGCGCGCAACGCCCTGGCCCCGTTTTGACGTGGACCGGGTCACCGTCGTCGTCGACACGCGGGAGCAGGAACCCTACACCTTCGAATCCGGTTGCACGGAGGTCGTCCGCCGCGCCCTCCCCGCCGGGGATTACTCCGTCGAAGGACATGAGGATTCCGTGGCGGTGGAGCGAAAGACTCTCGAGGATTTCGTCTCCACCGTCATCCGATCCCGCAAGCGGTTCACCAGGGAGCTGCGCCGTCTCTGCGAGTACGACGCCGCGTGCGTCGTGGTGGAAGCGGACCTCCGGGACATTCTCGGCGGCCGCTACCGCTCCGGAGCGCATCCCAACGCCGTCCTGGGCGCACTGCTTTCCATCGTCGTCGATTTCGGCATCCCGGTGTTTTTCTGCTCCGACCGGCAGGCTGCCTGCCGGTTCGTGGAGGAATTTCTACACAGGTATCACCGGAAGGTATCGAGACGATGCGAACAAGATCAAACAACCAATCCGTAACCGTCCGCGGCCGCGTCGAGACGGTCTTTTACACCGGGCCGCGGTTTTCCGCAGGCCGTCTCGCGACGGCAGACGGCGACGAGGTGCAGTTCGCCGGTCGGCTCTTCGCCCGTGAGAACGAACCGGTCGTGCTGAACGGCCGCTGGGTGACACACCCGAAGTACGGCCGACAATTCGAGGTCGAGGGCATGGAATACGACCTCGATCTGGACGCCGACGGTCTCGCCAACTACCTGGCCAACCACCCGGAGATGAAAGGCATCGGCCCGGTCAAGGCCCGTCTGATCGCCGAACGCTTCGGTCACGATTTCGACCGGATCATCACCGACGATCCCGGACAAATCGCCGAGGCTGCAAGGCTGTCGCCGGATGCCGTACAGAAGCTCCGCGTGGAGTGGCTCAAGACGCGGGAGACCAACAAGGCGATCACCTGGCTGGCCGCTTTCGATCTCACCCATCACCAGGTGACGAGCCTGGTCAAAAAGTTCGGCAACGACGTGCTGGGACTGCTCAAGGCAGATCCCTACATCATCGTGCGCGAGGTCCGCGGTTTCGGCTTCAAACGCGTGGACAAGATCGCCCGGAAGATGGGCACCGCCAAAGACGATCCCGCGCGCATCCGGGCCGGTGTTCTCCACTGCGTGAACGAATCGCTGGACCAAGGCGACTGCTGGATCGAGTTCGAGGAGCTGGTCGATCAAGCCAACGTACTGCTGGTCATGGACGTCCTCGACAGCCGGGACCGCATCGAGCAGGCGCTTGACCGGCTCATCGACGAAAAGGTCTTGGTCTGCGTCTCCCACGGCGGGAGGTTCCTCGTCGCCAAACCCGAAATCCGTGCGATGGAGGAGGACCTGGCCAAGGTCTTCCGGAACGGCGGAGCGCCCAACCCGCACTTCCCCGACCGAGACCGCCTGCCCGACATGGTCGCTGAAACCGCGCCGCAGCTCAACGCGGGTCAGCGGCAGGCCGCCGTCACAGCGATTCGTCATTCGATTTCGCTCATCTCCGGCGGAGCGGGCAGCGGCAAGACCTTCACCGTATCCGCCATCACCGGCGTTTACGAGGAACAGGGGCTGCGCGTCATCCTGGCCGCGCCCACGGGCAAGGCCGCCAAGCGTCTCGAACAGGTCGTCGGCCATCCAGCGGGCACTATCCACCGGCTGCTGGGTTTCAACGGCAAGGACTACGCCCGGGGACCGGACGATCCCATCGACGCCGACGTGATCATCGTCGACGAGGTCTCGATGGTGGATGTGCCCCTGGCCTGGCACCTCTTTCAGAGCATCGATCTCGAGCGGACCGCCGTTGTGCTGGTTGGAGACCACAACCAACTGCCTCCCGTCGGACCGGGCAATCTGTTGCGGGACCTGGTTCATTCGCGGATGGTTCCCACGGTGCTCCTCGACCAGGTGGTACGGCAGGCCGGCATCCTGAAGGAGAACAGCATCGCCGTCTTGAACGGCGAGGTCCGCAAGACGAGCGAAGCCGAACCATCCGGCCGCCGCGCCTGGTACGTCGTGGATCAGTTCACCGATCAATGGGATGCGCAGCGGTTCGTACTGGACCTCTTCGAAAATGTGCTCGTTGAACGCCTCGGGTTCGACTTGTTGACCGATGTCCAGCTTCTGACCCCGACCCACAAGGGACCGCTGGGAACACGCGATCTCAACTGCGAGCTTCAACGTCTGGTGCAGCGCAGACTCTGGAATGTCGAAGCGCCCCCGACGACGCCAGGTCGCCGGCCCAAGTTTCTCGCGCATGACAAGGTCATCCAGACCCGGAACAACTACGAGATCGGCGTCATGAACGGCGCGATGGGCGTGGTGCTCCACGTCGGCCGCGACGGTTCCCTGAGCGTGGACTTCGACGGCATCCCGGTGGAGATAGAGGCCGGTTCACCCAACCTGCAGGACATCCAACTCGCCTATGCCCTGACGATCCACAAGGCCCAGGGCTCCGAGTTTCCATGCGCCGTGGTGGTGGTCCACAAGGCCCACTCCTTCATGCATCACAGGAATCTTCTTTACACCGGCGTCACGCGGGCCAGACAGACGACGGTCCTCGTCGGGGACCGCTGGGGTATCTCGAACTGCGCCAGAAAGAGGAAACAGGACGACCGCCGAACATTCCTTGCCCTCCTGCTTGATGCAGGTCGCCTTGAGGAATCCCGTGTTCCCGCGACGACCGGTCGGTAGCGAATGGACATTCTTGGAGCGGAGCGCGCATGGCATTCGAACGTCAGGACAACGTGAGGGAGTATTACCGGCGGATCACCGAGGTCGACATCGGTATGGTCGCGCGGGAACTGCTTGGCGCTCACGTCCTGCATGAATCCGACCGCCTGCTCCAATGCGACTGTCCGAACCACAGCAGCCAATCGCACCGGTCCCTTCATGTCATGCTCGACAAGCAGGGTTGGTATTGCTTCGGCTGCGGCGTCGGCGGCGACGTGCTCCAGCTCGTGGAGTTCATCCAATCGGGCCAGGTGACGCGAGGACAGTCCGGCCCCATGCCGGAGAGCCATCAGCATGCCCGCGATTTCCTCGCGGCCAAGGCCGGGCTGCCGTCTTTGGCCAAGCACGGACTCTCGCCCGAGGAATTGGCCGAAGCTGAGGCGGAGCGCCTGGTCGAGTTGCGCGTCCACGATGTGCTGACGGCCCTGGCGGAACACTATCACGGACGGCTCAAGGACAACCCCGAGGTACTCGAATGGGTTCGGTCAAAGTACGGCCTTACCGTGGAGACGGTCGACAGGCTCCTCATCGGCTATGCGGACAACGACGGCGACGAGGGAATCGTCCGGAAGTTGACCTGCAAGGAGCGCGGTTTCTCCCCGCGAGATTTGGCGGCATCCGGCGCGTTCCGTCCCACCAACCAAGACGGACTTGATCCATTCTTCGACCGGCGCGTCGTGTTTCCCTACTGGAGCCGCGGCCGCGTCGTTTTCATGATCGGACGCAAGACACCGTGGACGCCTGACAAGCCATGGGAACAAGGAAAATACAAGAAGCTCCCGGTCCACGACGAAAACACCCGCAAGCACATCGCCCCGTGCATCGACAACAGCCACCTTTACAACGAGGACTGTCTGCTCGCCGACCCGGAGCGGTTGATCATCACCGAGGGCGTGACCGATTGCATCTCGCTTATGGAACATGGCTTCCCGGCGGTGTCGCCGGTGACCGTCCGCATCCGCGAGGCGGATTGGGAGCGGCTGCTGCCGCGTCTTCGCAACGTAAGAACGGTCTACGTCTGCCAGGACAACGAGATATCCCAGGCTGGTTTGAACGGCGCGCTCAAGACGGCAGCGGTCCTTTCCGAGCACCGGATACAAACCCGTCTTGCGCTTCTCCCCCTGGATGAAACACGCGAGAACGCCCGCCGGGAATTGCGGGAGCGGTTCGGTCTCGACGCCGCAGTGGGAGTCCGCGAACTGACCAAGCGCCTCGACGGCCGGACCCCGGATGAAATCCGCGAGGCCGAGCGCCTGCTCTCCGAAGCCAAAATCGACGTCAACGACTACTTCGTAGCGGGGCATTCGGCCCAGGACTTCGAAGAGTTGCTGGCGAAAGCCGAGACGCCCTTGGAGTTCGGCATTTCGCATCTACCGACGGACGTCTCGGAGGAGGAGCGCAACCGGTTGCTCGAACCGATCCTGCGCGAAGCAGCATACCTCACCCCGCTGGAGCAGAACCGCCATCTAAAACTCGTTCAGGAGCGGTTCGGCAAGATGGGACTCTCGCTGGCCACGCTGCGCGAGCAAGTGCGGGCGGTGCAGAAAGAGCAGAGGTCCCAGGCCAGGCAGGAACGAAAGCGGGAAAAGCGCTCATCGGATGCATCTCCCGGATCGTGCCGGGCGCGCATCGAGGAGGTGCTGCTCGCCACCGAAGAGGAGCGCGGCGCGCCCGATTTCACGCTCGCCGCCGAGGCTGCCTACGATTGGTTCGCGGCCAACGGTGCCCAGTTCTTTCACACCCTGCAGGGCGAGCCGTTCATGTATTTCGACAACGCCATCTACTGGATGGATTCGCCGGATCGGGGTCGCAAGCGCCATTACGCGGCCATGCTCTACAAGCATACGGGCATGGTGCCGACCTCCAACGGCGGACGGACTTTTTTCGAGGTGTTGCCCAGCCTGGCGATGATCCGTGGCCAGGTGCGCGACCAATTTTCCTGGCTGCACACCGATGTGGCCTCCTACACCGTCTATTTCAACCTGAACAATCCGGAGCACGAGATCGCCAAGATCACCCCGGACAAGATTCAGATCATGAAGAACGGCGGCAACGAGGACGGCATCATCCTGGACGGCTCGCGCAAGATGAAGCCGCTGAAATTCCTGCCCGACGCCGACCTCGAAGAGGCGGACCGGCTCCTGGTCGATCTGCTCGTGGGCAACATGACCTGCCCGCAGGGGGATCGCTTTCTCATCCTTTCCTGGCTCTCCTGCTTCCTGCTGATCGATTTTGCCGGGACGCGGCCCATGACCCGCTTCGAGGGTTCGGCCGGATCGGGCAAGACCACCGCCAGCAAGATCACGTCGACGCTGCTTTACGGCGAGCCCCAGCACAAGAAGGCCACCGACGCGGCGAACTACACCGATGGCTCGCAGAACCCGCTCATCGTCCTCGACAACATCGAGGTCAAGCAGATGACCGAGGATCTGACCACCTTCATGCTGACCAGCATCACCGGCATCGCCAAGGAGAAGCGCAAGAGCGGCACCGACAGCGAGACCATCACCGAGCGGACCAAATGCCTGCTGAACACCACCGGCATCGAGCCGCTGTGCGGGGAGCTTTCGGAGATACTGTCAAGGTCCTTCGTCATCAACTTCGACCTCGCCAACCAGGCCAGCGACTGCTTTCTGGAGTCGGAGGTCATCTCCGCCATCCAGCAGAACCGGGATCTGATCATTTCGGCCATCATGAAGCGAACCAGCCATGTGCTGGCAATGATCCGGGACGGAGCCCAGAAACAGGTCATGCGCCTGCTGCACCGAACCATGCCGACCCATGGCAAACGCCGGTGCAACGATTATCTGAGCCTGATGTACCTGATGATGCTGGCCGGGTCCGAGGAACACGAGGTGAGCACCGGACTCGAGGATCTGAGTCCGCTGTTCATCGAGCAGATCCATTCCATCAACGACACCAGTCAGGAGATGGCGCGGGAGTCGAACCCCATTGCCACTGCGCTCGCATCGCTTTTCCACGCCTACCGGAACGCGGTGGAGCTGGACGAGAAGGCCCGCTACGGCGAGGACGACCGGGCAAACCACGTGGTGGGGTTCATCGAACGCTACCAGGTGAGGTTCGAGAACGAGAACACCATGGAGCCGGTATCGGCGGGACGGCTGCTCGCGGCGCTGCGCAGAGTCGGCCGGGAATTCAACCTCGAGTTCGAATACAAGAAGCCCGCCCAGCTCGGTCGGCGCATCAGCAACGACCTGGACGTCATCCGGGACGCCGGGTTTGACATCGACCGGCAGCGCAACGCCCACACCAAGAACTTCGAGTACCGGATCTGCCACAAGAGCAGGTAAATGGAATTTTTTTGCCCAAACTGGATGATATGACGACACTGAACTTTATCAAAATCAAAGGCAAAACTTGACGCCATCATCCTGTGATGCTAAGTTAAAAGCAAATTTATATGGAGGTATACCCTTGAGAATCTAACGGAAACGAGCCTTCACGAAATTTTCGTGTTCCCATTTTGGATCGTTAAAATTATCCAAAAAATGGCGTTCTGTTTCCGTAGATCTTGGGTGGCTTCAGCGTTTATGATTTGAATGCCACGTTTAAGACGTGGCATTTTTTATTTTAGCTGATTCCATGGGAATGGGACGTCCAGTATGTTTTGTTACAGCATGCTTGGAGGTCAACAATGTCAATATCTTTTCAAAACGTTACCTTTTCTTATGATAGTGCAATATCCTCATTGCTTGAGGACATCACAGTTCATCTTGCGGAAGGATGGACAGGAATCGTAGGGCCAAACGGTGCAGGGAAAACGACTTTTCTGCAACTTGCGGCAGGACATCTACAGGTACAGCAAGGGACTATCAAACGGTCCGGACATATAGTTTTCTGCCCGCAGCGCACTGACGATGTTCCGGCACAGCTATCACTTTTGATTTCTACGGTTGAAGCAGAGGCATGCGTACTGCGTGGAAAGCTAAGGATTGGCGATGATTGGGTAAGTCGCTGGCCGACACTAAGTCATGGCGAGCGTAAGCGTGCTCAAATTGCTGTCGCTCTCTGGCAACAACCGGATGTCCTTCTTCTTGATGAACCGACCAATCATATTGATATTACGGCCCGTGAGCTGCTTATAGAAGCGCTTACATCATTTCGTGGTATTGGCCTGCTGGTTAGCCATGATCGAGATTTGCTTGACCTTCTTTGCCAGCAATGTATTTTTCTCGACCCCCCTCAAGCCATAATACAACCTGGCAATTATACGAAAGCTGCCGCAGATGTTAAACGAGAAGAATCAAGTTTGCAGGATAGACGTCATAGTTTGCAACAAAACCTGGAACGATTAAAGGACGAGTCGAAACGTCGCTGCGCTAAAGCCTCACGCGCCAACAAAAAGAAATCGAAACGTCATTTGGCACGTGGTGACAGCGATGGGCGTGCCAAAATCGACCTGGCTCGTGTTTCAGGACAGGATGGTCATGCCGGGCGTCTTGCTAAGCAATTAAAAGGTCGTATAAAGCATGTGCAGGAACAAATTTCTGATATAAAAATCAAGAAACGCTATGCAACTCATTTCTGGATCGATGGTTCCGTCTCTCCACGTCGAATCCTCTTTACTATTCCTGCTGACATAATCGCTCTCGATGAATCAAGAAAATTGCATATACCAGAGATTTCAATGCTACGTGACGATCGCATTGCTATTACTGGAGCAAATGGAATGGGAAAGACAACTTTTATTCGACATATTCTTAACCACATAGATATTCCTAATGAGCATTTGGTATATTTACCGCAAGAGATTGACATGATGAAAACCCGAAAAATCATGGCAGATGTAAATCACCTTTCTCATGAACAACTTGGTAAAATTATGACAGTGGTGAGTGCTCTTGGGTCACGCCCTGAACGACTGTTACATAACCTTGATATCAGCCCAGGTGAATTGCGCAAGGTGCTATTGGCGCTTGGAATTATTCGTCAGCCGCATTTAATTGTTATGGATGAACCGACAAATCATCTCGATCTTCCAGCAATCGAGTGCTTAGAGAATGCCCTGAAAGATTGCCCCTGTGGCCTGTTGCTGATCAGCCATGATTTGCATTTCCTCCAACAGGTCACTAGTAAACGGTGGCACCTGGGTCAACATGAAACGAACGTTATCATTTCTATAGATAATCGAAAGACAACGGATTGAGTATTCGCAGCTCCGGTTTTGCGGTGGTGCGGTGATCACCGCTGTCTCTTGCGGTGGATGACCACCGCACGCCAAACCCTTGCCAGACAAGGCGTTCATAGCCTTTGCGGTGGATGCGGTGGTAAATCCAGAGGTCTCACCCCCTATGGGCTGAAATATTTTTTCGACCCACCGATCCGGCGTTCCTCGCCAGAGAAATTTCGGCCAAGCGTGAGAGCCATTCCCCAAATACCACCGCAACCACCGCACTCTCTCTTTTCTTTCTTCATAACTATCGAAAAACAATAAACAAACAACGCACCACTCTCTGCGGTGGGACGAGAAAATCTTCCACCGCACGACCACGCAGCCACCGCACGTATCCACCGCAGCAGGTGGTCACCGACGGTTTCAGGGCAGCTCCGGTAAGTAACGGGAAAGGCGATTAACCCGTATTTCTGGAGCGTGAAGCCATGAGCCTTCTGAAAACCATGATCAAGCACACCGCCGGAGGGCAGGAAGCCTCGGCCGGATGTGAAACCCCATTATTACCACCGCAACAACCGCAGCCCGCCATCTATGTCTCCACCGGGCTCGATGTTCACGAGGTCGAGGACGCCCGCGACTGGCCTGAAGACCGGGAGATCGACGGCACGCTGTGTCGCCGCCTGTCGCCTGAATACTTTGCCTGGCTACGTTCCCGCATGCTCACGGCCCAAGCCGCGCACAAGGCCGGAAAGCTCCCCGAGGATGCCTGGAACACGCTGCGGAAGCGATTCAACGCCCTGCAGGCGCTGGCCATCCGGGAGTTCGGCAAGGAACTCCTGCAGGAGGTCCTGCACTCTTTTTCCCCGAAGAACTATCGGCCACCCGCGCTTCGTCCCGAGGCCCAGGAGAAACCTGTCGAAGTTGACACAAAGGACTGGATTTATCCCGGCAACCAAGCTTGGAAATGTAAGCAGCCGGTGACTTCCCAGGCTGTCGCCAAGGTCGACGCCATCCGTGAGGAGGCCATGGCCAAGGGCTGGTCCGAGGCACGCCTCTATCAGAACCAGGGCCGCTTCCGGTTTCCCTGCGGCGAGGACTACGGCCTGGTCTGCTTCGTCGATGGCGATCAGGAGATTGGCGAGGTCACCGAGCGTTCTATCGAAATTATCCACGGGCCGAAGTCCGGGCGTCCCAGCACGCTGCGGTTCTACACCCCGGACGTGCCGCAGCCGTGGATGAAGAAAGTGGAGGATTGAGCCGTGAAGAAAAAGAAACGCTACGCCAACGCCAAGGATGTTCTGCCCGAGGAACTCTTCGAGCAGATCCAGAAGCACTACACCGGAATTCTCTGGGTCCCGGCACCGAGCCGCTTCTATCAGGAGCGCCGCGACCTGGTGCTTGCCCTTCATCTGCAGGGGATCAGCAGCCAGGAGATCTCCAACCTCGCCGGAGTGACCACCCGCCGGGTCAACCAGATCATAGCCGCCGAACGAAAACAGGATCGAGACCGACAGTTGGCCGCCGCTTCCGGTAAGTAACCCCTGAACCGGCGGGAGCGCGTTTGGAGGCTAAATCGGCCTCCCGCCCCGCATCCCGGCTTGGGAAAACAATATTCGGCAGGATTTCCACGTGGCACTGAACAAACCGGACAAAGAGACGCTGGACCGCTGGCACCGCAACGAGGACAAGACCGAACCGCCCCGGCGCGGGCCTGGTGCGCCTGAGGGCAACCAGAACCGGCTGCGTCACGGCATCTTCGCCGACCGCTGTCTGACGCCGGAAGAGAAGGTCATGTTCGACGCGATCATCGACCGCCTCAACCGGGACTTCGAGTTCAACAAGTCCAGCGACTTTCTGCAGGTGGAGCTGGTGGGCGTCTACTCGGTGAAGCTGGTCCGCGCCCAGATCGAGGGGAACACGGACGCCGCCGAAAAGCTCGACCGTATGATCCGCTGCCACATGAAGGATCTCAAGACCACCAAGATCGCCCGTGAGGGTGAGGAGCCGAAAGGCCCGCAGACCTCTCCGGCGGAATGGGCGGCGGCGCTGCTCGAGAAGGTGGCCGAGGCCGCAAACGCCCCGGGCGCGAAACCCTCCGGCCGCAAGAAACGCGGAAAGAATTGCGGATAACACCATGGAGGGCTTTTCCGATGACCCCGGCACACGGCGACTTGCGACAGACAGCTTCACCAGGAATTGCGGATAAGACGTGTTCCTTGCACTTTCGGAATCGGCATTCACCGGCCGCCGCTCATCATTTTCACTCCTCGATTTCCTCCTGCAGCTCCCGATATCCGCTTGGCATGTGTGCGCATAAGCCGAGCCGCATAACCCAAGTAGATATTGGCATGTTCGCGCCGGAGCTCTCTCTCACAACCCAAGTAAATATTGGCATGTCGAGCCCCAGGCAGAACCGGCCAAGCCCCGCAAACAGTCATTCCTGCGGCAACGGCCCGCGCACATGCCAAGCAGATATTGCCATGTGTGTTCCGCGCCCGGAGCGCACAAGCCAAGCAGTTATAGCCATGTGCGGCCGACAGACAGAAAAGGAGAAATTCCGGTCAATCGATATTTCCCGCTCCGCCCGGGAGGCAGCGGGCCATCGTCATGATCATTCATCATCGGCGAATGTGTTCTTCTGCGGGCACTGTCACTCACTGTCTTCGACACTGTCTCGCCCAACGAAAACAGGAGCAGCCGGGGCCGCTCCCATCGTCGGGTCCGGAAGGATCAAAGGCGTTCGAGGGCTTCCTCGAGCTGACCGTCCACGAGGTGGGTGTAGATCTGGGTGGTGGACACGTCCCGGTGCCCCAAGGCCCGCTGCACCACGAGCAGGTCATTGGTCGCGCCGTAGAGGTGGGTGGCGAAGGTATGCCGCAGCCCGTGCGGCGTCAGTTCCTTTTCGATCCCGGCCTTCCGCAGCCAGTGGGCGAGCCGGTTGGCTATCTGCCGCTGGCAGAGTCTGCCGTCCCGGTTCGACAGGAACAGGGCTTCCATTTCCGGGCGGCCGTGTCGACGTCGCTCGGCCAGGTAACGGCGCAGCAATGTGCGGAGGTCGCTCTTGATGAACTTGACCTGCGGCACATTCCCCTTGGCCCGCACCCGCAGATGCTTGGCGTCGAGGTCGATGTCATCCATGTCGAGCGCGGCCAGCTCACCAAGCCTGATCCCGGTACCCAACAGCACCTCGATCATGGCGCGGTCGCGCAGCGCGGAGAAGTCGGTCCGTCCCTTGAGCTCCTTGAGGAGCTGTTTCTTTTCGGCGGCGGTCAGGAAGACCGGCAGCTTTCTCGGCAACCGATGCATGCGGATGGACCGGGCTGGATTGTCATCGACCACGCCCGCCTCGGCGGCCCAGGCGAAAAAGGCCCGCACCGCAGTCTTCATCCGATGGAGCGAAGCCGCCGAGCGTGGGCCGCGCTCACTCTCGGTAACCGCCCTGGCAGAGAACACCTGGTCGAGGAGCCTGGCCGTGACCGCCCGGCAGACGATGCCCGGGGCCAGCTCCCCGGCCACGCGGGCCACCAGGGCGAGGTCCCGGCGGTATGCGGCTTTGGTCGCAGGTGAGCGTCCTTCGGCCGACAGGCGGGCACAGAACGCCTCCGTCGCGCCCGTCAGGTCGAGGTCAGCCGTTTGGTTGCTCATCGCTGGACTCCTTCACCCGGCTGTGGCCCATGGGTGTGCTCTTGGGCAGAGGCAACTCCTCGATGCGCCCCGACTCCCTGGCCCAGACCATCATCATGCGGAACACACGGACGGTCTTGGCGACGGTGCGCTCGGCCCGCTCCCTGCCGTCGGGGAGTTTGAGCAGCAGATCGGATTTGTAGAACTTGCCGACCTGGGGAAGCCGGATCTCGGCGAGCTGGCGATCCGCGCCGAAGAAGGACTCAACCGCGTCGAGGTCCTTCCGGTAGGTGTAGAGGGTCCGCTCTTTCTTTCCGGATTCCCGCAGGTGGCCGATGAAAGCCTCGGCGGCTTGATGCACGGTGCATTCGGTCATGTCGATGTCTCCTTTGTCGGTGGCCCGGTGTGTTCAGGACAGGAACTCGTCCAGCTCCTGCAGCAGTTCCTCGACGTGGCCGAGGGAGCCGACGCTCGCCCAGGTGATGTCCGGCTGTTTCGCGTCCGCTTCGAGCTTGCCGCGAATGCCCTCTATCAGCTGGGCGATGTTCTCCTGCTTTTCTCGGTACGCCTTGAGTGCCTGCTGGCGGTTTCTGTCGTAGGTCATGGTCTGCCTCCGGTTCCGTTTTTCGTGGATGCGGGACCATCCCGCGTCACATCCAATGACGCTTCTATTTCGTTGGAAATCAAGTGTTTGCAGAGATCTTTCTGCATGTGCCCCAAACCCATAACCCAAAGGAGATCAACATGTTGAAGAAGACCCTCGAATGGACCATCCCGCTGGTCCTGGCCGGGATCATGACCGGCTGCGCCACCTACCGGCCTCCGGCCCAGATCCAGTCGGCGGTGGCCACCGTCAACCGCCACACGCCCGAGTACGTGACCGAGGCCAACAAGGCCCTGCGCGAGGTCGGTCACCCGGACGCCGAGCGCCTGACCGGTGTCGGCCTGCGCCTGCAGTCCGCCGTGGACGCCCTTGACCAGTGGGCCAACGGCGCAAACCAGGAGGCAGGCCAATGAAAGAGATCCTTCAGGAAAACAGCGATGCCGTCCGCCAGGCCGGTGAGGCCCTGGTCGAAATCGGCACCGAACTGGCGGCGGGACGGATCGAGAACGCCCTCGGCCGTCTGGAAGCGGCTCAGCAGCAGTACCAGGCCTGGGCCGAGTTGGACCAGGCCATCATCGACATTCAGGAGGCTGTCCACGACCGGAAGAACACCCTGGCCGTGCAGCAGATCCTGACGGAACTGGTGGGCACCATCCTCGGCAGCGCCTTGAGGACGGGAATGCACTGATGGCGGTAACCGACAAGGAGCGCAAACTCGCGGCGACCCTGAGCGATCCCGTGTTGTGGGGGCAAGCCTATCTCTACAACCGGGATGGCTCAGGCCGCGACTACTGGCCGCACCAGGTAGAGGACCTGCGCTGCCCGGCCAAGAACATCATCCACCTCGACGGCCGGGACGTGGGCAAGTCCATCGTGCTCTCGACCGACGCGCTCCATTACGCCTTCACCACCCGGGGCGGCCAGGGCCTCATCGCGGCTCCGCACCAGGGGCACCTCGACACCATCATCGAGGAGATCGAGTTCCAGCTCGACAGCAACCCGGATCTGATGAACAGCATCGCTCTGACCAAGTACGGCAAGCCCAAGATCCACCGCAAACCCTATTTCCGGCTGGAGTTCACCAACGGTTCGGTGCTCTATTTCCGCCCGGCCGGGGCCTATGGCGACGCCTTTCGTTCGTTGCATGTCGGTCGCGTCTGGGTCGATGAAGGAGCCTGGCTGACCGAACGGGCCTGGAAGGCGCTGCGCCAGTGCCTCAAGGCCGGTGGGACGCTACGCATCTACTCCACGCCCAATGGCCTGCGCGACACCACCTATTACCGGCTCACCTCGTCGGAGCAGTTCCACGTTTTCCGCTGGCCCTCCTGGCTCAATCCCCTGTGGACCGAAGATCGCGAGGCCGAACTGCTGGAGTTCTACGGCGGCCGCGACAGTTCCGGTTGGCAGCACGAGGTGGCCGGTGAACACGGCAAGCCCTCCTATGGGGCCTTCAATGTCGAGCAGTTCAACCTCTGTCGGCAGGATCTGCTGGAGTATCAGAAGATCGTAATCACCGATTCCGAGCTGCGCGATTGCGACACCGAGGAAGCGGCCCACGACCGGCTGGAGATGCTGCTCAACCTCACGCCCCGCAGCGGGCAGTTCTGGGTCGGCGGCGACCTGGGCTACACCAACGACCCCACCGAGATCGTCGTATTCCAGGAGACGGAGATCGGCGAGCGGACGCTGCTGAAGATGATCCTGCGCGTCCATCTCGAACACGTTTCCTATCCCCACATCGCCCAGACCATCGCGCTTCTGGACCGGTATTACACAGCCGCGGGCATCGGCGTGGACAACGGCGGCAACGGAATGGCTGTCGTGCAGGAACTGCTGACCCTGGACAAGTACAAAGACCTGGCTCTCCAGGGGCGGCTGCGCGGTTACGACTTCGGGGGCATGACCACCCTGGCCGTGCGCGACGGCCACGAGGTCAGGAAACGGACCAAGGAATTCATGACCAGCCTTATCGCCGGGGCGCTGCAACGGCGTCAGCTTGTGTTCCCCATCGAGGACCTGGAGATCGAGGATCAGTTCACCACCCACACCTACACACTGCACGACGGACGCATCGTCTATTCAAAGGGCAACGACCACGTCATTGACGCCGTGCGCTGCGCCATGCTGGCCCGGGAACAGTCCGTCCTCAACCAGGTGGGCGAGGAGACGGTTTCCTTGGTGCCGCTGACGACCGAGCCGGTGTTTATCTGAATTACACGAGCGGAGCTTTCACGATTCTTCGTGGAGATATTCAGTGCTTGACGCAAATACACAAAACCCAGCCTCCCCTCTGGGTTCACCGTGTCAAAGTCAAGCGGAGCCGACTCCCGCTGGAACTACCGAACAACCCGCCCACCGACGTTCCTTCCCCGCCTCCGGTAGATAACCCCAGGAGCGGGCTTCCCCCGCCACACGGCGCGAATGTCGCGCCCACAAGGGCAAGAAACCGAGAGGACCCCGGTGGAAACACGATCCAACCTGACACCCGACAGCCCGGCATCCGGATCGGGCGCTGAGCCGACGCCGCTTTCAGCGGACGGTCTGGTGCTCGTCCCTCTTGCCGCCGCCGCGGCCTTGGACCCGTCCGTGTTCAGCAAGGTCAACGCATCCGAAGCGATCCCGGCTTCCTGGGAGGACCGGGCGCGCAAGGCCTGGGAGTATTACCTCGAAGAGCCGCTGGTGAAAAACTGCGTCAACTCCTGGCGCACCTTCGCCGTGGGCGAAGAGATCAAGATCGCGAGCGATGACGAGAAGGTGAAGTGGGAGGCCGTGGATGCCGCCGACCGCCTGAGCGTCTCCGAGTTCGTCAAGGACATGATTCTCCAACTCCTGGTCAAGGGTGACGCCGTCGGATTCAAACGGTACACCAAGGATGGCAAGGACCTGGAGGAACTGGTCTGCGTCAACCCGGTTTCGGTCAAGGTCAAGTACGCTCAAGGGCGGCTCGTCGAAGCCCGGCAGACGCCGGAAGACAATCCCGCCGCGGACGAGGGGCTGGACCTGCCCGTGGAGCAGGTGCTCCACCTCAAGTGGGACGCGCCGGCTTTCTCTCCACGGGGCAACTCGCTCGTCCTTCCCGCTTTCCAGTCCATCGAACTTCTGCGCGATTACCGCCGGGCCGAACAGGCCATCGCCAAGCGCTGGGCCACGCCTTTCAGACTACTCAAAGTCGGTGGCGCGTTCGGCCAGAAGATGGTCATGCCCGACCAGAAGATGCTCGAACAGGTCCGGGACATGGTCAACAAGATGGACCTCAAGAGCGGCTTGGTCGTCCCCTTCTACGTCACGGTCGAGACCCACGGCACCGAGGGTCAGGTCCTCAACGTCGAGGACAAGGTCAAGGAAGTGAAGGAGGACATCGTCGTGGCGCTTGGCCTCTCGCGGTCGCTGGTGACCGGGGACGGCCCTAACTTCGCCACGGCCTCGGTGAGCCTCCAGAAGATGCTGGTGATGATCCGCGAGATCAAGCAGGCCGCCCGGATCATCCTGAACTGGATATTTAACGACTGGCTGGAGCTCAAAGGCTGGGAAGACAAGACCCTCCAGTTCCTGTTCAACGACCTCGATCCCTCGGATGCGGTCGATTTCAAGCGTCTCCTCATCGAGCTCTACGACCGCAAGCTCATCAGCCGTTCGAGCCTGCAACTGAAGATGGACCTCGACCCTGACATCGAGGCCGCCAACCGGGAGACTGAGAAGCGCTCGGTGGACATGCTCGACGAAAAGCAGATCAAGCCCATCGTCGATATGGTGACCGCCGGGATCATGGGCGTCGAGACGGCCCAGGAGATGCTCGGCCTCGACCCGGCGAAGAACCCGACGGGAAGTCGCGCCGAGGCATCGTGGGCCGGGCCGTTCGCCCGCGCAAGCATCGCCGCCGCCGTGTGCGACGATTGCGCGCATTTCGACGGTGATCTCAACCACTGCCGGGTCCAACGAAACGAAACTACCTTCGACACCCCGGTCTGCCGCTTCTTCGAGCCGAAGACCGCCGCGATGGAACACGGCTCTGACAGGAAGGAAGAATCGACGTCTCGGCAGGCGGCGTGCCGGGAGTGCGGGGGATGATCGGTGCGCTCGCGGCCAAACGTCCTCTCTCCCAAGCCGAAGCCATTCGCCTGGCCACGGAGAAGAGCGTCCGCGCCCGCAATCTCTATACGGAGCAAACGGTCGCCGAGCTGACCGCGATGCTCGCCGCCGCCGAAGAGGAGGTGCGCCGCGCCATCCTCCGCTACAAGAGCCTCGGCTCCCTCCCCGACAACAAGCTCGCCGCCCTCGAAGGTCTCAAGAAACTGCAAACCGACATCCAGGAGACCACGAGCCGCCTGCATCGGGAGCAGACGCTGCTTTTCCGGAAAACGGCCAAGACATCCTTCCGCCAAGGCGTCTACCGAGGCATCGACGAGTTCGCCGCGGCACAGCTTCCCTTCTACCGCGACTTGACCCAGGAGGGTATCGACAAGCTCGCCACCCGAGTGTTCACCCTGGTTGACACGGATGCCCTCGATTTCATGACCAACTACAACCTGGTCCTGGCCGGCGACGTCAACCGCGAGCTGGCCGACGGCATCAAGCGTGTCGTGATGGGCGGCGTCGCTACCGGCAAGGGCGTCGAGGACATCGTCCGCGACCTCGGGCGCGTGGTGAAAGACCCGGAGTCCTTCCGTTATGCCGGTTCCAAGGTATTCACCAAGGCCCAGTACCGCATGGAGGTGATCTCCCGCACGGAGGTCCTGCGCGCCCATAACCAGGGGCGACTCAAGTTCCACGACCAGGTCGGAGTCCGGAAGCTCGAATGGATGACCATGGAGGACGAGCGGGTCTGCCCGGTCTGCGGGCCGCTGGACGGCAAGGTGTTCGACACGAACCGCTTTCCCCAGCAACCGGCCCATCCCAACTGTCGCTGCACGAGCGTGGTCGCATGGCCGCTGGTGATCTGCGGAGGTGAGCTGGGGGCGAAAGCCGCGGCTGAACCCGCCGCGTGCATCATCCCGCCCCAGACCATCGAAGAGCAGGCGAAGGCCAAGGCGGCGGAAGACGCGAAGCTCAAGGCAGCCTTCGAAGGCGGACAGATCGCCGACCTGAACACTCTGAGCGTGAAGCAACTCCAGACCCTGGCCAAGCAGAACGGCGTCTCCATCGCCCGGACCAAAGCCGACTTCATCCATCTGCTCGACGCGGCGGAGCCGGGCGTGGACCACTCCAGCCTCGCCGGAGCCGCGCTCGATGCCAAGCTCAAGGAACATAAGATCGGCCTGCTCCGCACCAAGGACGACCTGATCCAACTCCTGGCGCAGAAACAGGCGTCCCTCAAGCAGGCGCAGCAACTGGCGGACCAGCTCAAGAAGATTCCGCCGAGCGGCGGGCTGCATGACCTCACCGTGGTCGAGCTGCAGGAGATGGCCAAAGCCAAGGGCGTCTCCCTCAACATGACCAAGCAGGACGTGATCGACCTGCTCGACGAGTTGGAACCCGGCGTCGATCACAAGGCGCTCCAAGGCGCGACCTTGATCGACGCCAAGAAGAAGCACCACATCGGCCCGCTCAAGAACAAGCAGCAGCTTGTTAAGGCGCTGGAAAAGGCGGCCGGTGAGGAACTGGCGGAAAAGGCCAAGAAGGAAGCTCTCGAAGCAGCCGAGAAGGCCGCAATCAACAAGGCGAAACAGGCAGTCGAACAGACCGCTGCAAAGGTGATCGTGCCGGAGTCCCCCGCAGGATACGCCGACTTCCTCTCGGCGGTGAAAGATGCGGAATCGGCGCTCGCGGCTTCGCCCGGCCTGCCGCAGGAGATACTCGAAGGACACGCCAAAGAGCTCGCCATCAAGAAAAAGCTATTCCAGGACCAGGTCTCGTCCATGAAGGTCGGCGACCTCAAGACCCTGGCCAAGGACACCAAGCTCAAGCACTGGCAGTGGGCGAACAAGGACGAACTGGTCACTCTGCTTACGGAGACCGACCCGGCCAAGATCGAGGCCGCCAAGACCGGCATCGAAACGAAGCACGCAGCCTGGTTGGAAAAGCACGGCGGCAAAAAGAAGGTTGCCGCGCCCGAACCTGCGAAACCCGCGCCGACTCCGAAACCGACGCAGCCGTCGCCGCCGGTTTTCTCCAAGAAAGGCGCGCAGTTCGAGGAGGCGGACGCGGCCTGGATCGCCAAGGGCAAATCGGGAAACTTCACATCCGCGGGCAAGGCGCAGGTCGGCGGCGCGCACAGCAAGGAATTCTGGACCGATGAAGCGGGCGACCGCTGGCTCTTCAAGCCGGTTGAACGGGCTGGTGACGAGTTCATCGCACATGGAGAAGAAGCCGCCTACAAAATCGGACGCCTCATCGATCCGGTCGCTGTCGAGGTCCGCACCATCCGCCTGAATGGACGCCTCGGCTCCATCCAGAAGTGGCGGACCGACCTCAAGGATCGCTTCGACTTCGCCGGATTGGACCTCACAGACCTCACCACCCTCGACATCGAACAGATTCAGCGGGAGCACGTCGTCGACTGGTTGATCTCCAATCACGACGGCCACGCCAAGCAATTCCTGCGGGGGCGTGACGGGAAGGTCTACGGCATCGACAAAGGACAGATCTTCAAATACCTGGGCGAGGACCGCCTGGCCGTCGACTATCACCCGAACGCCAAGTACGGCGAACAAGAGCCTTTTTACAATACGGTTTTTCGCGCCGCCAAGGAAGGCAAGGTCAAGATCGATCCCGCGGCGACTCTCCGCTACATCCGCGAGGTGGAGAAGATCGCCGACGAGGATTACCTGGCCATCCTGCGCCCCTACGCCGAGGGACGGTTCGGAGGGGACGAATCCCGCAAGCAGGCCTTCTACGAAACGGTCCTGGCGCGGAAGCGGAACCTGCGGCGCGACTTCGAGGGTTTCTATGCGGACGTATTGGGCCGTCGGGACTTCCGTTTCGAGGATGTGTTGGAGGCGCTGCCGAAGACCCGACTGGGGCCGACCGAGGAGGCGCTTCTTGAGGAAGTCCGTTCACTCGGCTGGCAGGGGAAGGTATTGCCCTTCGACGAGGACGACATCGAGGACCAGAACGCCCTGGTCTTCGTCGAGACCCTGAAGGGAAAGCAGCGGACCGTGGTCAAGATGAAGGTTCGGCCCGAAGCGGAGGGAAAGCTTCTTGAGGCGCTGCGCAAGGCGGGAGTCGATACTGCGACCGCCCGGGTGGGTGAGGCGCTGCCGCAGGACGTTTTCGCGCAGGACATATTGTCCGCGGTGAAGACGGTCAACCACCACGCTACGGACCAGCAGTACAACCAGGGGACGCTCAAAAAGGCTACGGACCATCTGAAGGCGTTGAAGCGACTGGCTGACTCGACCGACCCGGACGAACGGGCCATGGCCCGAAGCTACATGGACTGGATCGAGAAGGTCCAGGAAGCCGCCCGTGAACACAAACCGGTCGGGGGACGGTTCGATGTATATCTCAAGAAACATGCCGCGCCGGAAAAGAAACCCAAGGAGGCTCCATTCACCGTGCGGCGGACGAAGGTGCTTCAGGCCAAACGGGAGCTGAAGAACGGCGAACTCGTTGTCGTGGACGAGGCGGCGGACAACTCGGCGCTGTTCCGCGGTCGTGCCATGAAGGCCGGCGAGCAATACGAAATCGACTTCGGCGACGGCACGCGCGCAGTCTACCGCCCGTGGTCGGACAAGAACCTCTATGCCCAGCAGGGCGAACTCGAGATGGTCCTCCCGGACAGACCTGACGCCAAGAGCCTCGAGCGGGCCATGGAACGTATGGAATCGCTGGGCATCAAGGCAGGTGCGGCCACGCCGCAGGACGCCGAGCTTCTCTATCTTCACAAACAAGCCTACCTCGCCAAGGTGGACCGAGAGCCGGACTACAAGCGGCTGGTCGAGGAGCTGGACCGCCGGGCTGCGGGCAAGGAGGAACGGGTCCGGGAGATACGCGGCTTCTGGGAAAAACGGCTCGGAGTGAAAGACATCACCCGCACGCCGGGCTACGACCCCATGGGTGAATACCAGGCTGCTTTCAAGAATCCCACCAAGCGAGCAGGCTACAGGCATCAATACCGCTTCGACATTTCCGACGCGGACATCGAGAAGCAGATGAAGGGATACGGCCTTCACCACCGTTTGACCAACGGCGAAGACGTGGCGTCGTTCATCGACGCGGCGCTGGGAAACAACGGAGCCATGGTAAGCACGGTCGAGAAGCTGCGCGCCGGTGTGCCGGTGGGCGGGATGTCGCCGGAAGCGGACATGGACACCGGCGGCGCGAGCTATTTCTTCACCCGGATCAAGAAGCTCCCGACGGCCGGAGGGTCGTCCGACACGGGGCTCTACTTCAAGAATCGAATGCTCCGGCGCATGGATGCCATCAGCTATGACCACGATGCCTTCGGACGGGTGAGGGACGAATACGTCTCGAACCACCGGGGGAGCACGCCCGAGGAGTGGAAACAGTTCGCCCGCCGAGGCAGCAACGAGACGATCTTCAAGTACTCGGTGACCCTGCTGGACAACATCGACGTGATCGTGGTCGGAAGCGAGCGGGAAAAACAACGGCTGTTGGAGGTCTTCCGCAACCGCAAAATCATGAAGCTGCCCGACGGCCGCAAGGTCGAGGACATCGTGCTGGTGAGGTGAGCATGAAAGAATTCATCGAAAGGGAAAAAGGCCGTCTGCAGGCGCTCTTCGAGCCGTTCAACACCAGAGGCTCCTGGATGACGCTGGCGGACAAAGGCCGGACGCCGGTCCGGGTCGGTATCGTGGACGGGTTCACCGTGACCCGCGTGGCCCCGCAATTCGACGCCGGCGGGGATGTGACGCGTGTCGATTTCTGGCTTCTCATCCGGCTCTCCGGATACGACGAGGGCTTTCAACACGCCCACACCATCAAGGTCGTCTCCTGGTCGCAGGACGACACCTACCTGCTCGATCTGCTCGATGATCGGGATCGCAGGTTCCATATTGAGCTCATCTTCCCTGACCAGGAACCCAACGAGGCAGCGGACTGGAAGCGCTGGCGAGACTATAAGGCCGGAAACCTGGACCGCTTCGAGCGGATCGACGCGGAGCTTCTGACCGAGCACACCCGCATTACGGAGGAATGGGAATGAAGCTCAGATACATGATCGAATACGCGCTCCGCGACCGTATCCGCAACCCGCGCTATGAACCCATCGGCGTTTGGGCTCAGGGCCTGGGACCGGGTTTGGACCTGGTGATCGAGTTCCTGCCCGGAAACGCGGACGCCGAGGAAGAAGCTCAGTGGGTGGTCAACCGGCTGGTGGAGCAAGGCGTCCGCAGCCTGCCTGATGATTTTCTGGCGTACCATCAGGGCACCCTTTCCAAATACCGCGGCATGCGCGGTCCCGTTATCCAAACCGACGAATACCCGTCCACCGAATCTTGTGCCCGGTCAGTCATCGACCGGATCAAGTCGGGCCGCATCTCCTGATCCCCCCTCCGACACTTTTCGACGGTCTCCGGTAGGTATCCCAACGACAGGGCTCTCGGCCTGATTTCGGGGTTCACCCCGGGCACGGGCCGACCGCCCACCGGCATCAACCGGATTTGTCGCGACATGACCGGAGAACCGAATGGAGCTTTTCGCAACCGACCGTGAACGGCTGGCGTTCCTCCTCGAAACGGACGCCGCCCTGGACCTGGACTTCGAGGCGCTCGAGGCCCAGGCCGAGGCGGCTGCCGAGGAGCCGTCGCCGGAACAGCGGCCGAAATACATCACCAACTACATCGGCTCGAAGCAGAAGCTGGTCGACTGGATTTGGAAACACACGCCGGAGGGGGTGGAATCCGCGGCCGACGCCTTCTCTGGTTCGGCGGTCGTGGCATACATGTACAAGACCAAGGGCCTGCGGGTCCTGGCCAACGACCGGCTGCGCTACTGCCACCACGCGGCCCGGGCGATCATCGAGAACGACAAGGTGCGTCTCTCCGATGAGGACCTGGAGGCGCTGCTCGCGGACAACGCGAAGGCCGGAACCTTCGTCCGGGACAACTTCAAGGGCATCTTCTTCGCCAAGGGCGTCCACGGCCTGATCGACACGATCCGTGCCAACGTCGACAAGCTCTCGGGCTTCAAGAAAGACATCGCTCTCTTCGCCCTGGGCAAGACCTGCATGTCCGGCAAGGGCGGCTTCGGGCATTTCTCGTCGTCGACCCGCTACGGCAAGCGCGAGGACACCCCGGAGGAATTCAAGGAGCGGCTGCGCAAGAACGTGGCCCGCATCAACGCCCTCGTTTTCGACAACGGCAAGGAGTGCAAGGCATCCCGCAAGGACATCAACGACTTCCTGCCGGAGGCCAAGGCCGACCTCGCCTATTTCGATCCGCCTTACGCCACGGAGTTTTCGACCACCAACTACGAGAAATCCTACCACTTCGTGGAAGGACTGATGACCTATTGGGAGGGGCTGACCCTTGTCGAAGACTCCAAGACCAAACACTACGAGACCGACCACAAGACCGTGACCCGCGCCAACGCCGCTAAGTTCTTCGAGTCCTTCCTCGGCAATGCCAAACACTTCCCGCACTGGCTCATTTCCTACCGGGACCATGCCTATCCGAACGAATCGGAAATGCGACGGATCATCGCCTCCCTGGGACGGGATTCGTCGATGCGCTCCCACGATCACCATTACGCCATCACATCCCGGCACGGCGAGGCGTCCCACGCCAAGGAACGTCTGTTCATCTGCCGCAGAGCCGAGGGCGCGGAGCGGTCCGCCAAGGCGTCCACAGAGGACAGTCTGCGGGCAGAAGCCGTCTGGGAGGAAACCGAGAATGAGGTCCGCTACCGCGTCCGGAACCCGGACGAGTTCGAACCCGACAGCTTCCGCCGCAAGCCCCTGGAGGGCGTCGACGGCGTGGCGATCATCATCGGACGCTTGAAGAAGGAGTTCGTGCCCGAAGGCGGCAATCCGCGCTCCATGGTGCTGCAGGCCTACCGGTTCGTCCGCAAGACGGAGAAGAACCCGGACGGCTGGACCATGGAAAAAGCCAAGGAGTGGATCGACAAGCACGAAGCCGGACGGGCCGTGGATGCCGCCCTGCGCGTGGAGGAGAACCTGATCGCTCTGGCGGATGCGCCGCTGGGCGAATCGCTGGACCTCTTGAGCTGCCAAGCCGGGAAAGCGGAATCGGTCCGCGTCACCGGTTTCATGGGCAGCAAGTACCTGATGCTCGGCTGGATCGAAAGCCATGCCCCCAAGGACGCGGAGAGCATCCTCGATGCTTTTTCGGGCGGGGCCAACGTCGCCTATCACTTCAAACGCAAAGGGCTGAAAGTCATCGCCAACGATCTCCTGCGGTATCCCCACCATCTGGCGCGGGCCGTGGTGGAGAACTCCAGCGAGACTCTGAGCGACGAGGACGTGGACCGAATCCTCGCCCCCAATGCGGACGCGGGCACGTTTATCGTCGATCACTTCTACGGCTATTACTACACCAAGCCGGTGCTCCGGTGGCTCGACCAGGTCTGGGCGAACATCCAGAAGCTTCACGGCTACAAGAAAGATCTGGCGCTGGCCGCGCTCGGCACCACCGTCAAGGCTAAGAGCGCCTTCGGTCAGTTCTCGCGGTCCAAGATGCACCGCAAGGCAGACCTCGACACGGATGCCAGCCTGGAGCAATCCCAGCTCTCCAATCCGCCGCTGTCCAAGTTCATCGAGTCGTTCCGGCGCTCTGTGGGCCAGCTCAACCGGCTGGTCTTCGACAACGGCAAAGAGTGCAAGGCCTTCAACCTGGATGCGGCCGAAGCGGTCCGGCGATTCGGCGCGGACGTTCTGTATCTGGACCCGCCCTACGTCACCGAGTTCGGCAGCAACGATTACGAGGACTCCCTGCATTTCATCGAGGGTCTCATGACCCGCTGGGCGGACAAGGAACTCCAGGACAATCCCCGCCGCAACTATCCGTCCCGGACGCGTTACACCAAGGAATCGATCCGTTCCCTGATGGAGACGATGGCGGCCGACGCCCGTGGCAAGTACGGCACGGTGCTCCTCTCTTACCGCGACCGGGCTTTCCCTCGGGAAGAGGAAATCAAGGAGATCTTCGCCGAGCACTACGGTCTCGTCCGTGTCCGCGGCATGGAGGTGGACTACAACATCGCCAAGGACATCGGCCGGGAAGGTAAACACGCCCGGGAACTGCTCTTCGTCGCTTCCAAATCACGCGGTGCGGCGCGCTCCAAAGCGGATACGCGGGCACCGGCGGCATGTCACACCTCGTTCCCTGTAGAGCTGTCGCTCGATACGTTCACCGGGCTCCAGACCGAAGCGGCGGCATTGGACCAGGCCGCGGGCGATCCGCAGTTCACCTTCATCCTCTGCCGGGCCGGCACGAACAAGAACGGCGACCACTTCACCCCAGACGAACTGGCCGCCCGTTACATGACGGCGGTCAACAAGAAGATCGACCTGAAGCATTCCCAGGATTTCACCGACATCGTCGGCGGCATCGTGGGGGCGGATTACGTGGAGGACGAAAGCGGCGGCCGGATCGAGTGCGCGGGCGAACTCTATGTCTCCGACAGCCCGCACGCGCAGTTGGCCTACAAGCTCATCCGCAAAGGGATCATCTCCCAGGTCTCCATGGAATGCGACTACGAGGAAGGCGAGTGCTCGATCTGCGGCAAACGCGTCGTTTCGAAGAGCGATTACTGCGTCCACCTGCGCAAGAACAAAGGCGGCGAGCTCCAGGGGCAGCCCGTCTACGAAATCCTCCACGGCGTCACTTTCACCGGGCTCGGGCTCCTCGACCGCAAAGGCGCGGACGAAAACGCTCGCATCCTGAAAGTCGCCGCGGCGGAAAACGATGGTTCGACAACCCACTCTGAAGGAGGTCCGACAATGGACGAGAAACAAAAGGATACCGAGGAACGGGCGACGGAAGCCGCCAAAAAGAAGGACGACGGCGGCGGTGGGACCGCGCCCGATGACAAGACCCGGCTCAAGGAGTTGGAGCGGGAGAACAAGGAACTCAAACAGCAGGTTCTCGCGCTGCAGAAGCAGCTCGAGGAACTGGAGGCGGAGAAAAAGGCCGCCGCGAACAGGAGCCGGGCCCAGAAGCTCCTGCGCAAGATCGAGAAGAGCGGGCTGGCATTCGAGAGCGACGAGGATCGCGAACAGGAGCTGAGCCGTCTGGCCGGTCTTTCCGACGACGCCTTCGCCGCCAGCGAAGCCGCTTTCGAGCGGATGATGAAGGCCGCTTCCCGCGGTCACTCCGAGGACAAGGACGCGAAGGACCGAGGAGCGGGCGCGGAAACCGCGAAGGCGTCATGCGGTTGCGACGACCCGCCCCTGCGCAGCGACGCGGGCGTCCGTCCGAAGGATGTGGAAGACAAAAAGACGAGCCTCGAGGACCGGCTGAAGAGCGGCTTCATGGCCGCTTACCGGCAACGAGTGGCGACGGCGACCGGCGAACCGGTTTCGACCAACTGACAAAGGAGGAATGACCATGGCTTTCATCAATCCCAATCACCGGGGCCTCGCATACGGCGACGGCTACCTGCAGGGCGACGGCCAACTCGGCCAGGTGGTGAGGATCGTCGGCAACGACCTCTTCGCCGTGAACACCACGCCGACGGCCAAGTCCTTCGGCATTCTGATCAAGGACTACAAGAACGGAGAGATGCCCGGCATCTACTGCATGGGCGGCGTCTACGAGACCGACGTCTTCGAAGGGACCGTGAATCCCGGCGACGACCTGAAGGTTTCGGCCAACGGCAAACTCACCGCGGGCGTGCAGGCGGGCGAGGAAGTCATCGCCCGGGCCGTCTCCGTCTCCGGCGGAACGATCAAGTTCCGGATGCTCATCTGATTACAGGAGGAAAACGATATGGAGACGATCCGCATGAACGTGCACAGCCAGGAATACATGGAGACGATGGCGCGCCTGATGTCCGAGGCGCTCGAGTCCCCGGAAGGGATGCGCGCACTGGCCGCGGCCATCGCCGAACCCATCGAACAGGAAATCAAACGCAAGGAGATCTCTTCGCTCCTGCTCACGAAGCACACTCTGCCCAAGGGAGAGCGCCCTCTTTACCAGAAGAAGCCCAAAGTGAAGGCCTACTGGATTTCCACCGAAGGCGAGGCTCAGGAGCAGGAAGTCGGCAAGGACGAAGTGGAGTTTCCCACCAACCGCATCCACTCCGCACCTATGGTCGACGTTTCGGTGCTCAAGAACGGCAACATCGGCACTTTGATGGACATCCAGACCTCGGCCGCGGACGAAATCCGCAAGGAGATCGACAAGCGGACCATTACGGTGCTTTCGGCGGCGGTTCCCGCGGCCAACACCGTGGAGGTGACCGGCGCGACCCTCACCGAGGAGGCGCTCAACGAGGCGATCTCCATCATCGAAGACCTCGAGTTGACGGTGAAGTACATCGTCATGAGGGGCCGGCGTTTCAATGACCTGCGGGGCTGGAACCTCGACCCGGAAACCAAAGCCGAACTGCGGGCCAAGGGCGTCATCAAGAACTACGGGACCGGCGGCATTCTGTTGACCGCTGCGCAGGCCATCGACGAGGTGCTGCTCATCCCCGACGAGGAAGTGGGCAAGTTGCCGGTGCGCGAAAACCTCAAGACCGAAGCCATCGAGCAGAAGACCCGCTTCAAGACGGGCTGGCTCGTCTGGTCGGAACTGGGGCAAGGCATCACCCGCCCGGACATTCTCGCCAAGATCAAGATTCTCGGCTGACGGAGGTGAACCGTGACGGTGAAACTGAAGAACATCCGACCGGGAGTCCTGATCATCGCCGACGCCAAGCTGCGTCTCGATCCGGGCGAGACCTTTGAAACGGACGCGCTTTCCCCCCAAATGGAATCGGCGTTGTCCGCGGGAAGGCTCGCGCGGATGGACGGCGGAGATGATAAGCCGAGAGAGGAATCAACCTCGTCGGCCGAGTCGCGGCGAGAGGACATCACCGATCTTACCGCAGCCGAGGCTATTTCCCGGATCGGCGTCGAAAAGGACCCTGACAAACTTAAAGCCCACTTGGCGGGCGAGAAACGACGAACGGTGATCGACGCCCTCAAGAAGCGGCTGACGGAGGTGGAAGGTGGCGCTGGCTGATCTCGTCGTCGTTCTCCGGACCGACCTGTCCGACCCCCAGGGCGAGCTGTTTACAGATGACGTCCTTTCCCGATGCATCCTGAAGGGCGTGTATCGTTTGGCTCGCGACCTCGAGCTTTCCCTGTCCGTCGTGAACGGAGAGGTGGTTCCGGAGCCGGAAGGCGAGACTCGTGAACTGCTGCTTTTACTTGGCCAAATACATGCCTGTCAAGTCATGCGGGCCCAGACCGCCAATGCGTTTTCCTTTTCCAGCGGCGACAAGCGGGTGGATAAAACCAAGCAACCCGAGCATTGGGCCGGGCTCGAGGAAGACCTCAAGGCCGTGTACAAGCAGCGGCTGAGTGAAATCAAACCGGGAGCCGCCGTATCCCCCGAGGACTACATCATCACCCCCGGAGGACTTGCGCCGGTCATCTACGATCAAGGAAGCGAGCTTGAGCTGTGACCCTCTTGAGCGATCCCGAGAAAGCGGCGGCCGCCGGGGACGTAAAGGAACTGATCCTGGCAAGCTCACAGGAAGCCTCGTTGCTGCGCGCCGTTTCGGGCGAGCGATTGTATGGATCGGACGACGCATCGTTCACTGAAGTGGAGACCTTTCCGCTCGAGTTCATCGAAACGCCGCCGGAGGACCTCGCCAACAAGATCGACGCCACGGCCTGCGTGCTCCCCGCCCTGGATGTGAGACCGGAAGACCGGGTGCGCAGCGGGGCGGACGTTTTTCGGGTTCAGACCGCAGTGGAAGAGCGCCTTTTCGGCGTCGTGACCCACAAGGTGCTGAAGCTGGTGCGTCAGCATGGGAGTTAAGCGTTTCGGTGATTGGGAAAAGGCGAAAGCGAAGCTGTCCGCCAATCCCGGAGCCCGGCTCGCCCTGGCAATCCGGCAGGCGACCATCAAGAACGCCATTCTCCTCGTCCGCGAGATCAAGCGCGGCATTCGGTCCCAGGCTCCCGGCGGAAAGGCGTTCGTCAAGTTGGCCGAGAGCACCATCGCGCGCAAGGGCTCCAGCAAGGCCCTGATCGACACCGGCTTCCTCGTCAATTCGATCACTCAGCGCATCCTTTCGGACCGGGCTTTCGTGGGACTCCTGCGCGGCACTGTCAACAAGGACGGCGACGACCTGGTGAACATTGGCGCGGTGATGGAGTACGGAGCCACCATCCAGCATCCCAACGGCGCGGTGATTGTCATCCCGCCCCGTCCCTTCCTGCATCCCACGATGGAAAAGTACCGCGAGCAGATCATCGAGAACTACCGCCAGGCCATCCGCGCTGCGCTCTGATCCCCGCCGACACTTCCCGTCCGGCTCCGGTAGGTATCCAGCGGAAACGTTCGCTTGAGCCGGAGGAACCGGAATTGGAAACCGTTCGCACAGTCGTTGAAAACCTGATCCGCCTGATTAAAGCGGAGATCGCCCCGGACGCGGTGCTCGTCGCCGCGGACGATGTCTTCGAGGTGCCCAACGTCCCGAGCTTGATCCTGCAGGGACCGGCGTTGGCGGAAAACGGCGACCGCCGCACCATGGCCCACATAGTGGAGAAAGATGTCCCGAACCTCGTTTATGAACAGTGTCGGCATCCCCGGCTCTACCACCTCGACTTCGACGTCATCGTCACCGCCGGCCATGAAGGCGATCTGCTGGACCTCCAGGAACGGGTGGCCCGTTTCTATCAGCTCCATCCGGTCCTGGCCGTGGAAGACCGTGGCTCCCTCAACCTGACGGAGATCGTCCCCTTGGGCGGGTTGCGACGGGTGAACCTGTCCAACCTGCGCCAGAGCAGCGGCCGCTGCCGGATCGAGGACTGCCCGGTTTACGACGGCCTCGTCGAAACGGGCCCGCTCATCAAAGACCGCCGCTTCGAGTTCCGGGACGGCGTCGAGGAGGATCGGCTCCATACCCCATGAAACAAGGAGGAACCACTGTGATCGAAATCAAGAATCTTCTGTTCCAACCGCTCACGTTCCACCTCGCAGGAAGCGGTCGGGGGCTTCATCTGAATCCCCGCGAGCGCAGAACGCTGGGTGAGGACGACATTTCCCCCGAGATCGATGCCGCGGCAAAGCGGGGCTTCGTGTCGCTGACGCCGGCGACGCCGACCGTTCCCGAACCCGAGACGCCGCGGGAAGAGCCGGTCGAGACCGAGACGGAGAACACCGGCGCAAACAGCGGCAAACGTCGGAAACGGAGGTAACCCATGGGCACGTATCTTTCACCGGGCATCTATACCCGCGAAGTCGACTTCAGCTTTTACGTCAAGCAGATATCCACCTCCTCCTGCGGCATGGTGGGTGTGGCCGAACGCGGCCCTATCAATAAGCCCGTTCTGGTCACGAGCTGGGAGCAGTTCATCAACAAGTTCGGCTCCTACCTGCAGGCCGGATACCTCGCCTACGCCGCAAGGGCGTTCTTCGACAACGGCGGCTCCGTCCTTTTCGTGAACCGCATCGCCCATCTGACCGACCCCACGGATCGGAACACCCTGACCGCCGTGAAAGCCCAGGTCGTCCTCAAGGACCGGCGCGTGGCGACGGCGTCACTTGTAACCGGCACCGTCGGCACGGATCGCATCGCGTGGCGGGCGATTCAGCCGGGGGCCGCGGGAAACGCCGTCTCCGTCGAACTCGTCGCTGCGGGAAATGACACCCCTTTGTCTATCGGCGTCCTCGGACAGGCCGTCACCGTCAACTTGGCCACCGATGGGGCGGGCGATCCTGTTTCCACAGCGGACCAGGTGGTCGCCGCGGTCGTCGGTTCTCCGGAGGCCTCCGCGCTGGTCACGGCGGAAACTCAGGATGCGGGTATCGTCCAAGCCGCAGCCTCGGCAAGCTTGTCCGGAGGCATGGACGCGATGGACACGCTCAAGGTGCGGGCGGCGGATGAAGGAACCTGGGGCGCGCGTCTCTCCGTTCAGGTAGAAGACGGTTCCCTCGATCCGACCGGCGCGTTCAACCTGGTGGTCCGCCACAAGGGTGAGGTTGTGGAGGTCTTCAAGGACCTCTCGATGGACGAAGCGGCTCCGAACCATGTCGAGCTTGTCGTCAACGAACGGTCGGACTTCATCATCGTCGAGGACCTCGGCGCGGCATCCGGCGTTCCGGCGGACCGTCCCGTCATCGGAGCATTCGAACTCTCAGGCGGGAACGATGGTCTCACCGGACTGGACGACGCCGACTACTCCGGCGATCCCTCCCAGCACACAGGCTTCTACGCCTTCGACGAGATCGACGCGCTGAATCTGATCATGGTTCCGGGCGTCACGACCGCCGAGGTGATCCACGCCGGCATCACCTATGCGGAAAACCGCCAGGACCTCATGCTTCTGGCCGAAGCGCCCATCCACCTCGAACCCCTGGAAGCGGTGGATTTCCGCAAGGGCCAGGGAATGTATTCCCACGGGGCGTTCAACTCGTCTTATGCCGCGCTCTACTATCCCTGGATCGAGATCAACGACCCGGTGACCGGCAAGCGCAAGCTCGTTCCGCCCAGCGGAGCCGTGGCCGGGTGCTACGCCCGCAGCGACAAAAAGACCCATGTCTGGTACGCGCCCGCGGGCATCGACCGCGGCCGGGTCTTCAACGCCTTGTCCCTGGGCTACAAGACCAGCCGGGGCGAACGGGACGTCCTCTATCCCGAGGGCGTCAACGTGATCGCCTCCTTCCCCGACAGCGGCATCAACATCTGGGGGCAGAAGACGCTGCAAAGCCAGCCCTCGGCCCTCGACCGCGTGAACGTGCGGCGGCTGATGATGTTCATCGAGGAAGCCATCGCCGAGTCCTCGCGCTTCGTGGTCTTCGAACCCAACAACCCGCAGACCTGGCGCGCGCTGATCCGGTTGATCAACCCCTTCATGCAGGACATCAAGGACAAGGGCGGGCTCTACGACTTCGCCGTCCAGTGCGACGAGGAGACCAACACCCCGGCTGTGATCGACCGTAACGAACTCGTGGCGCGCGTCTTCGTCAAGCCGACCAAGACGGCGGAATTCATCGAGCTCAACTTCGTGCTCACCGCCACGGGGGCCGATTTCAAAGAGATCTTCAAGACCGGGTAAGGAGGTAAGTCATGCGCAGCGGCAACATGCCCAAGAGTCTGTATCAGAACTGGCAATTCGCCATCGAGGTGAACGGATTCGATGTGGCGCTTTTCAAGAAAGGCCAGGAACCCAAGACCGAGTTCGAGGAGGTGGCTTTCGCTCCCGCCGGTTCCATGTTCGACCAGAAGGTGGCCGGACGGGTCAAGTTCGAGGACATCACCTTGGAGAAAGGGATTCTCCAGGATGGCTCCGACGAGGCCGCCAGAGAGTGGATCAAGAAACAGGTGGACGTCAACGCCGTGGTCGGCGGCCTGCCCAACGACTACATGCGCGATATCGACCTCGTCCGCTACGACCGAACCGGAAACGAAACGCGACGGTGGACCCTGCACGGCGCGTGGATCAAGGTCCTGGAGTACGACGAACTCGAGGGCGCGAACACGGATAACACCATCGAGAAGCTCGCCATTTGCTTCCAGTACTGGACCTGATCGAAGGAGGTAGACCATGCACACCTTTGAATTGCCGAGCGGTCTCGAGATCGAGCTCCGGGAGATGACCGGGGCTGAGGAGGAGCTTCTCACCAACCAACGTCTCATCCGCACCGGCGACGCCGTGAACCAGGTACTCAAGAACTGCATCGTGCGGCTGGGGGACAATGACGAACCGACGGTGAAGGATGTGCTGGACCTCCTCTCCGGGGACCGGCTGTTCATTCTGGTCCGGCTGCGTCAGATCTCGCTCGGCGACGAGGTCGAGCTGGAACTGACCTGCCCGAACACCGCCTGCCGGACGGCGAACGCCGTCACCATCAACATCGAGGAGCTTGAGGTCACGCCTTACGGAGAGGAACGGGAATTTGCCTTCGCGCTGCCCGGTTCCGGAGGCAAGGTCCGGTTCGGTTACTTGGACGGCCACAAGGAGAAACGCCTGGCCGCACTCAAAGAGCCTTCCATTTCGTCCGCCATGTTGATCCGGATCATCGACGTGGCTGGCGCGCCGCCGACCAAGAAGCTCATGAACGACATGTCAATGCGTGACCGCAGCGCCCTCCGGCAGGAAATGTTGCGAGTGGATGCGGGTGTCGACACGACCGTGGAGACCGACTGCCAATCGTGCGGGACGCGCATCCGCACCCGGCTGGAGGCTGAACCGGGTTTTTTGTTTCCTGGAGTTCGCTTGTAAGGGACGCGTTTTTCCTCGCCTACGGCGGGCTCCACTGGAGTTTCTCGGAAACACGGGCGCTGCCGCTCTCGGTCCGCCGCGAATTCGTGGAGGCTCTGGAGCGGCAGCTTGCTTTTGAGCGTGAAGAAATGGAGCGCAGGCGCACATGAACGGAGATCTCGGGCTCGGTGTCATCGTCTCGATGAAGGACGCGTTCTCGCAAAACGCTGCCCGGGTCCAGTCGTCCATGCAGTCCCTGGATGCGACGGTGGCGGCTTCCAGCGAACGGATGACGCGCAACCTCGACCGCATTCAAAAGGGCACCATGATGATCGGCGCGGGGCTGGCGCTCATGGCCGTGCCCGTCGGACTCATCGCCTCCACCGCCGCGACACAGAAAGCCCTGGGTGAGATGGCATCGCTCGGCACCAAGGACCTTCGCGCTCTCGAGGACGCTGCCGAGAGCTTCACCAACACCTGGGCCGGATACAGCAAGGCCGAATTCATCGGGGCGGCCTACGACGTAAAGTCGGCGCTCGCCGGCTTGAGCGACGAAGCGGTGGGAACCTTCTCCGCCATGGCCGCGCTCACCGCCAAGGCCACCAAGGCCAGCATCCAGGAGATGGTCGGCACCTTCACCACCGGGTACGGCATCTTCAAGCCGATCATGGCAAACATGACCGACATGGAGTGGGCGAAGGCATTCTCAGGTGCGATGGCGCAGACCGTGGCCGTTTTCAAGACCACCGGCGCGCAGATGGCGGAAGCGATCAAGAACATCGGTGCGGTGGCCGCTTCCTCCAACATTCCTCTCCATGAACAACTCGCTATTCTCGGACAACTGCAGACCACGATGCCCGGTTCGGAAGCCGGAACGCTCTACAAGGCTTTCATCATGAAGGCTGCCGAAGCCGGAGAGCAGTTGGGGCTCTCGTTCATCGATTCGAGTGGGAGGCTCAAAGGGATCATCCCCATCCTCCAGGAGGTCAAATCACAATTCCCGGACCTGTCCCAGGCAGCCGCACAGGTACAGATCAAGAAGGCTTTCGGCTCCGACGAGGCGGTGAAGTTCCTGCTCCAGATGTCCCAGGGGATGGAGTCCCTGGAGGGCAACATCAGCTCCATCGAACAAGCGATGAAGAGCGGCACCGCCGTCACCGAGGAAATGGCGAAGGCCATGAACATGGATATCGGGAGTCAGTTCCAGCTTTTGCGCCAGCAGGTCGGAAACCTCGCTGAAATCCTCGGCCGCACACTCCTGCCGGTGGTGACTCCGATCATCCAGGGGATATCGAAGGCCGTCCTGTTTTTCCAGAAGCTCGCACGTTCGATGCCGGGGTTGACCAGGGTCCTCCTGACCTTGTCCATGGCCCTGGGTGCCGTGTTGGTCGTCGTCGGGGGAGTGATCGCCGCGGCCGGGACCATCGGCCTGATGCTCCCCGCCATCAAGGCGGGGCTTGCCGCCATGGGCGCGGCAATCGCCGGTGTGGGAAGCACGTTCGCCGCGTACTTCCTTCCGGTGGTCGCGATCATCGGCGGTGTGGTGCTCGCCGTTTATCTCCTCAAACGGGCTTGGGAGACCAACTTCGCCGGCATCAGGGACACCATTCTCGGCGCATGGGAAAAGGTGCAACTCGTATTCCAGGGAATCCGGGCGCTCGTCACATCGCTCTCCGGTGGAGCCGGGACCATGTCGGCCGACCTGGCCCAGAAGCTCGAACAGGCCGGACTGATGGGACTGGTGGTCACGGTCTTTCGCATCTACTACCGGGTGCGCCAGTTTCTGACCGGCTTGTGGGAGGCATTCTCCGACGCGTTCGGAAAGATCAGGGCGATTCTCGAACCCGCGGTCCGGGTGCTCATGCAGGCTTACGGCATGCTGTACAAAGCGATCTTCTCGGTCCTTGAAATCTTCGGCTTGGCGGCCTCTTCCGCCGATGCCTCCTCCTACCGGAGTCTCGGCGAGACACTCGGCACGGTGCTCGGTGTGATCGCCAAGGTCGGCGCGTATCTCCTCAAGTTCGTCATCTACAACCTGGCGGCCGTCATCACGGTGGTGGCTTGGGTGGTGCGCGCGGTCGTCTGGCTCGGCAAGACCATCGTCACCGCCTTCATCGAGGCGGGGAGGTTCATCTACAAGTTCTTCCTGCCGGTCCGGCTTTTGGTCGAGGCGCTCCGCATGGCGGCCCGGGTCGTCCATACAGTCTGGCAGGTCCTCACCGGTGACCTCTCCGTGCTCGACGGGCTCAAAGCCATCGGCGGCGCGGTCTTTGATTTCTTGGCCACGCCGTTCCGCTGGGCCCGGGACGTGATCGTCGGTGTCTGGGATTTCATCAAGGGACTCTTCTCCGCCGTTGGAAGTTTCTTTGCTTCCGCGGCATCGTCTTTGGCTGCCGCTTTCATGAACCTACCTCTGGTCAAGACACTGGCCGAGGTCTTCGGCGCGGTGCGGGGATTCCTATCCGGCGACACGACTTTCTTCGAGGCGGGCAAGGCGATTCTCGTATCCGTCGGAAAAGGCATCTGGTCGGCGGTCACCTATCCGTTCGAGATGCTCAAGAAGGCTCTCGGGTGGCTCCGCAGGCTCCTCCCGTTTTCCGATGCGGAAACCGGTCCGTTGTCGGACCTCACCGCTTCCGGCGCGACCCTTCTCAAGACACTGGCGAAGGGAATGCTCGGTGTTCTTGCTCTCCCGGGCAAGGTGCTGAGTCTGGCGTTGCAGGGGATGCTGAACGCGGTCCGCTGGGTATGGGACGGTTTGAAAAGCCTTGGAGGCGGCATCCTCTCCGCGGTCACCTGGCCGTTCAGAAAAGGAGCGGAGGCCGCGTCCGCCGTCTGGCGTACTGTCGGAACTGCGGCATCGAGCGCTTGGAACGGCATCACAACGCTCGGTCGTGGAGCTGCGGACGTGTTGGCCGCGCCCTTCAAATGGATGCAGTCCGCAGCCGGGACCGCCTGGAACGGCATCGCAAGCGCCGCAACCGGATTTTGGGGGAGCCTCGGGAACATCGGGCGCACGGCTTGGTCGCTCGTCAGCACGCCCTTTTCGTGGATCGCCGGTTCCGCGGGAGCAGCCTGGGACCGGGTTCAATCCTCAGCCGGCGCGGCCTGGGATGGAATCGCCAACCATCTGCAGGGTGGATGGAGCCGGATCGGTTCGCTGTTCCAGTCGTCCTGGCCGCTGCTTTCCGCGCCCTTCGACTGGATCGCCGGGAGCGTTTCCTCCGCCTGGAGCCGGATCACCGGCACGGCGTCGACGGCATGGGAGACCCTCAAGACCATGGCGCAGAGCGCCTGGGAGTGGATCAAGGCCCCATTCGAGGGTTTGGCATCGGTCGCATCGTCCGCATGGGAACAAGTAAAGACCGCCGCTTCAAGCGCCTTTGGGTCTCTGGCGTCCAGCGTATCCTCGTTGGCGGGATCGGCTTTTGAAAGCGGCAGGGCGTTCATGACCGCGGTGGGCGACGGCATCAAGTCCGCTGTGAGCGCGCCGTACCAAGCCGCCAAGTCGGCCCTTTCGTTCGTGCGGAATCTTCTGCCATTCTCCGATGCCAAGGAAGGCCCGCTCGCGGACTTGACCCGAAGCGGTGCTGCGCTGATTCAGACCCTGGCCGGAGGTATCACCAAAGCTGCGTCCGCGCCCGCCGAGGCCATGAGCCGCGCATTCGGGTTCATGACCGGGCTGACCGGAAAGATCGCCGCTCCGGCCATGTTGGCGGGAACCCTGGCGCTCACACCGGTCATGGCGGGAGAAGCTCCGACGCTCGCCTCTTCCTTGGAAAGCACCGGAGCGGCGATTCCGATGGAGCGACCGGCCGCCTCTCTTCCCACCGACCAAGCCCGTCTTCTCGGCGAGACCAAAGGATCGCTCGGTCCGGAGTCCGGCATGCCGTCCGCACCTCCAGGAGATACGCTTCGCCCGGCGCTTGAATCCTTGCTGTCGAAATTGGACCAGCTTGGTGAGCGGCCCATCGAGGTCTCGGTGACCACGATGCTCGACGGACGGCAGGTGGCTCGTTCCGTGTACCGGGATCTGCGCGAGCGCAAGATCAAGAACTACGAGACGCTGTGAGGAACGCATGAAACGGGTATTCATTTGCAGCCGGTACGCCGGGGACGTTTCCCGGAACACGGTGACCGCCGAACGGCTCTGCCGGAAGGCGGTGGAACGTGGTTGCGCGCCCTTTGCGCCGCACCTTCTCTACACGCGCTTCCTGGATGACGGAAAAACCTCCGAACGCGAAGCGGGTATCGCCTGCGGCCTGACGTTCATGGAAACCTGTGACGAGGTCTGGGTGTTCACCGGCGAAGGCCTTTCCGACGGCATGCGCCGGGAAGTCGATCATGCCCGGCGTCTGGGCAAACCCGTGGTCGAGCTGGAGGTGATGTAGCCGTGGCTTGGGACCAGAAAGAAATCACCGCATACCTGGTGGACGTGGACACAGGCGACTATCTCGATTTCCAGTACAACCCGAACGACATCGTCGACGAGAAAAGCACGGCCTACGCGGCCATCAAGATTCCAGGTATGAGCCATCCCCGCTACCAATACGTGGCCGGCGAGCCACGCAAGATCGGCTTCAAGCTGGTTTTCTTCAAAGGGTCCGTAAAGGAGTCGGTGGACTGGCTGCGCTCTCTGCTCTATCCCGAACACGCCGGAACCATGCTCAAGAACGCTCCGCACCGGGTGATCTTCATGTTCGGAGACCTCTACCCGGGCGTGCTTTGTGTCGTCCGCCAGGTGAAGGCCCGGTTCTTCCACATGTTCGACCGGGACAACCTGCTGCCCCAGCACGCCGAAGTGGACGTGATGCTCGAGGAATACATCGACCAGTCCGTGGACTATTCGGAGGTGCGCGGATGATCGGACGTCGATCCAGATTCGCGGCATCCATTCTCTACGCGTCGGGAGACGGAGATTTCCTGGGCACGCGTCCGCCCATCGAGAGCAAGCCCCGGCCCGACGACCGGTTTCACACGGTGATCGAGGGGGACCGGGTCGATTTGCTCGCCCATCGCTATTTGGGACAGGCCTACCTCTGGTGGATCATCTGCGACTACAACGACATTTTCTTTCCCATGGAACTGACTCCGGGGACCATCCTGCGCATCCCCTCGGCGGAGCACGTCAGCATGCGGCTTCTGGACTGAGTCTCCGGACGCATCCATCCATCCCGACACCTCGCGCCGGTCGCCGGTAAGTATCCGGTGGAGTCCGCCCCTTCAGGCGGGCCGACTGGAGACCGGCGCATGGATATCGAAACCTTCAAACCGACTTTTCTGATCCAGATCGAGGGGCAGACCCTTTCGGCGGATATCACGCAGGAGATCACCTCGTTCGTCTTCGAGGACAACGAGGAGGAACTCGACGTCCTGGAACTCGCGGTCACCGACCGAAACCTCCAGTTCGTCGACGATCCCCTGTTCCAGGAGGGCAACGAGATCGTCGCCCGTTTCGGATATGTCGGCAACCTCTCGCCGCGCAAGAAGGCGGTCATCAAGGATATCGACTACGACTTTCCGGAGGACGGTGACCCGACCATCCATATCAAGGCCTATGACAAAGGCTTCAAGCTGGCTGGAAAGGAGAACCAGAAGGTTTGGCAGAAGCCCGCGCCCGGCATCCTCTATTCCGAGATCGCCGAGGAGATCGCAGGGACCAACGGCCTCACTCCGGTGGTCACGGCCACGAAAGCCCGCCATCTGCGCGTAACCCAGAGCAACGTTTCCGACGCACAGTTCCTCAAGGAGCTGGCCGGAAAGGCGCGCGACAAGGACGGCGATGGCGTCACCGGATACGTCTTCTACATCCAGGACGACGAGCTGCATTTCCATCCCCGCGATCTGGACAAGAAGCCCGCCGCGATCCTCGAGTATTTCACCGACCGCAAGGGCGTTCTGCGTTCCTTTCGCCCCTCGACGCAATCACAGGGGGCCAAGGGAGCGGGCGTCGAGACCAAAGCCGTGGGCGTGGACCCGCGCAAGAAGGAGCCGGTCGAGCACAAGGCAAACAACGAGACCACCCCGGAGCGGACGTCCCTCGGTAAGCGGACCTACCTGGTGGACGGGAATACCGGCGAAGGGGCTTACAAGGAGCAGGAGTCCGGGCAGGTGGTCCCCACCTTTGACCGTTCCGAGGGCTTTCACGAGGAGCCCCGGCAGGAACCGGCCCAGGACCTTTCCGAGGGGAAGTTCCGCGAGGCCGAACTCCGCCAGGTGGAAGCCGACGCGGTGACCATCGGCATCCCCGCGCTGCGCGCCAAGCAGAACGTGGAGGTCAAGGGCGTGGGCCGCAAATTCTCGGGCGTCTACTACTGCCATTCGGTCCGCCACGCTTTCGGCGAGGGCGGATATCACTGCGAACTGAAACTCAAGAAAAACGCCCTGGGCAAAGGGGCCGGCGACAAGTCGGACGAGGCCAAGGGCAAGCAGAACGACCAGGAAGCGCCGCCCACGCCGAAGGAAGAGCCGCCGCCGATGGTGACCATCGACGCGGACAGCGGGCGGAGGCTGTAAGGAGGAAAAGCACATGGGAGATTTGAGCCGGAATTTCTCGAAGAGCGAGTTCGCCTGCCGGTGTTGCGGCAGGGCCGAGATCGATCCACGCCTGGTGGATACGCTCCAGGAGTTGCGCGACCGCGCGGGCGCTCCCGTCCGCGTCACCAGCGGCTACCGCTGCCCCGATCACAACCGGGCGGTGGGCGGTGCTAAACAGAGTCGGCATCTGCTCGGTCACGCCGCGGACATCGTGATCAAGGGCTTGTCCGTCGCCGGGATGTATGAACTCGCCGAGCAGGTGGCCGCCTTCCGTAACGGCGGAATCGGCGTCTACCCGGAGCGGGGATTCATTCACGTCGACATACGCGAGGGGCGGACCCGATGGGGATACCTCGACGGCAAATACGTCTCGTTCGAAGAAGCCATGACAACCAATGGAGGTGACCGCAATGCAGCAGTTTGAACAGATTCTGACCTTTATCCTGGACCACAAGGAACTCATCGCGACCTTGTTTGTGACGCTCATCACCGTCATCAAACTGACCGCCTGGGGTCGGGCCAAGGCCGCGGCTCTGGATGCAGTGATCGGCGTTATCGAGCGACTCGGCGCGAAAGAGGTCAAAACCGGCGTCGCCGGCCAGGAACCCAAGCTCGAAGCCGCAGCCCAGGACGCGCTACGTCATGCCGTGGCCAAGGCCGACCCGAAGAAGACGCCGGACGGAACCGTCACCCGCATCGTGCGCGAGGTGCTGCGTGGCTTCCTGCCGCTGAAATAACCTGGAGGACGGACCGTGATCGAGACACAGGACCGCCAGCACGAGGAACGCTACAAGAACCGCTGGTATGGCAAATACCGGGCGTTCCTGCGGGACAACAACGATCCGGAGCGGCTCGGCCGCTGCCGACTCGAAATCCCTGCGGTGCTCGGCACCGGCAAGGAGAACTGGTCGGAATGGGCGTGGCCCTGCTTTGCCTACGGAGGCAACGAAGACATCGGCGTGTTTCTCATCCCCGAGGAAGGGGCTTCCGTCTGGGCCGAGTTCGAGGGCGGCAACGTCCAATACCCGATCTGGTCCGGCGTCTGGCTGGCCAAGACGAACCCCGGAGAACAACCGGAAGAATCGAAGCGCCTGTGCTCCGATCCGACCTGCACCGACTGTGAGGACAAGCTCGAACACAAGCCCGACCGGCGGGACGACCTGGAGCACAAGAAACACCACGGCCACCCGCCGTACTACTGCCCGCGCCGCAAGGTTCTTCTCAAGACCGAGACCGGTCACACCATCGTTCTCGACGACCGGGACGAGGAGGAGTTCCTCAAGGTCATCGACCGGGCCGGACAGATTATTCACATGGAATGCCGCGTGAAGCGCGACGTTCAGACCGGCAATGCGCGCCGCCGGGGGACCAAGGACGCCGAGCAGGGCGACCAGCTCGACATCGACTCGGACATCAAAGACCAGAAGGCCCGGATCGAGATCACCGATCTGTGCCGCCAGTTCGTGCGCTGGGAGGCGTGGAAGGACAAGGAGAAAATCCATATCCAGTCCTGCGACAAGTCCCGCGCCCGGTGGCAGAAGATTCTCCTCGACACCTCCAAGGGCAAGGAGAAGGTCCACATCTGGGGCCTCTGCGGCACACAGGAAATCCTTATCGATTCCACCGCCATGACCGAGATGATCCGTCTCACGGACAAGGCCGGCCAGGTCGTCGTGATGAACGCGGCAGCCGGTCAGGAGCGCATCCAAGCCACGGACAAATCCGGAAGCGTGATCCTCATGGACGCCGTCATGGGGAACATCGTCATCCGCTCGACGAACAAGGTGTTGATCAATCCCTAAAGGAAATTGAGATGCATCCAACCGTTTCCATAGTCATCCGAGGATACAACCGGGAGCGCTACATCGGTCGGGCCATCGAAAGCGTTCTTGCCCAGACCTATGAAGATTTCGACCTTCTTATCTGGGATGACGGCTCGAACGACAGGACGGCGCAAGTCGCAATTGAATACGCCAAGAAGGACCGCCGGGTGCGCATCGCCTCCTACGACCACCGGGGAGCGACTAAAGCGCTCAAGGCGGCCCTGGCCGACACTTTCGGTCACTATCTGTGCTGGGTTGACAGCGACGACATGCTCGCCCCGACGGCATTAGAGGAAACAGTCGCGGTGCTTGACGCCAATCCGACCGTCGGCATGGTCTATACGGACTACCAGGTCATGGACGCGGCGGATCGGATCACGGGGTACGGCAAGCGCTGCCGGATTCCCTATTCAAAAGATCGCATGCTTCTCGATTTCATGACCTTCCATTTCCGGCTCATCAGGCGGTCGGTCTTTGATCAGGTCGGCGGCATCGACGAGAGTTTCCAGTGCGCCGAGGACTACGACTTTTGCCTGCGCGTCGCGGAACTGACGGAGGTGCGCCGCATTCCCAAACCGCTCTATTTCTACCGCATTCACGCGGACTCGATCTCCCAAAGCATGCGTATCGATCAGATCCACTGCGCCCGGGATGCTGTGAACAGGGCGTTGGGTCGGCGCGGCTTGTCGGACCGGTTCGAGCTCGATCTGCAGATACGGGGCCGCTTTTCACTTCGAAGGAGAAAACCGAATGGATGAAACCAGATCTGAGAGTGTCCCGTGTGACTGGAACCAGAGCGAGCGGATGCTGGCCCGGACCTTCGAATCCTGGCGGGCCGAATTCCGAAGCATCCTCGAAGACCACCGCCGGGAAATCCAGGCTCGACTTGAGAAGATCGAGCGCGAAATCGAGAAGAAGTCGGACAAGGAGAACGTGGACCTTCTGGTGCGCAACATCCAGGACGATCTACGCCGGCACGCCGACGACATCAAGAACCTGCAGGCCGGGATCAACGAGAAGATGGGCGTCGAGACCATGTGGAAGGTGGTCGGTCTCGTGCTCACCGTCGGCGGTGCCGTGGGCGGCGTCGTCGGCTTTCTGGTCCACGTCCTGACGGGAAAATAGCCATGGCAAGACCCCAGGCGAGACTCGGCGACATCTCCAGCCACGGCGGTGTGATCGTCACCGGCGCTCTTCGCACCTCCGTCAACGGAAGACCCGCGGCGCGGCTGGGAGATCTGCACGTCTGCCCAATACCAGGACATGGTGTGACCCCCATCGTGACGGGGAGCCTCGACACCGCAACCGAGGGGCTGCCCAACGCGCGCATCGGCGACATCACGGCCTGCGGCGCGATCATCGTGACCGGCAGCCTGAATACCAACGACTGAGGACCGAGGATGGATTTCGAAGAATCGCAGTTTCACTACTGGGACGTCTTCCCCAAGACGGTCAAGGTGTCGCTCACCGAATGGCCGGTGACGATACCGCTTTCCGTGCGCGGCGCTCCCACCGGGCAGATCGAGTTCGAATCCGCCGACTCCAACATCGCCTGGGTGGACGAAGACGGAAGGCTGAACCTCGGTTGGCAGGCGGGTGCGACGGTCGTCATGGCTTACGACTCGGAAAATCGAGAGAGCGTCCGTTATATCCAGGTGGAGGTCGTCGATTACGGACAAGGCGGAGGCGGAGGGTACGACGGGTATGGCTATGAGTATCCAACATAACCATACGATCTCTTACTGGGAACTTGCTCCGTCCTTGATCCGGGAACCGTATCGGGAGACGGAACAAGCGGTCCCGGTGGCGGTTATCGGATCGCCAGGGGGCGAGGTGCGGTTCGAGTCCGTCCATCCGGAAATCGCAAGGGTCGAGAACGGTGTGCTGCGCTTCGGCGCGACACCCGGCGCGACCATCATCGTGGCCGAGGCAATCCGGGACGAGGTGGTGTCATCCCGCAGATACATCCAGGTCGACGTGGAGAAACCCAAAGCCGCGGCGGTGCTCGATTGGAGGTCATCCGGCTATGTGGAGCTTCTGCCGGACGGAACCTGGCATTTTTACTATTACACCGGCTGGTACGACGCTTCCGGCAGCAATATCCGCGTGACCGGGGAGCTTGCATCGGAGGTGACCCTGGACCGGGACTACCTCCTCCGCTTCGATGTCTGGGGCGAGATCGAGAGCGTGGACGGGCCTTACTTCGATACGCTGGAACTCTATGTGAACGGATGGTTCATAAGGAGCTTCAATCCCACCTACGACGTGAACGGCGCACCGCTCAAGCCATACCCTATCCCACGCAGGACCGAGACCATCGACCTTTCCCAATTTGCAGGAAGCACGGTCACGTTGCGGTTTGTTTGGGACACGGGCGACGGCCAATACCAGAAGTTCGACGGCTGGTTCATCCAGAACATCGAACTCATACCCATCGGAGGCTGACGGAATATGGTAGTCGGAAACGGATACGGTTACGGGTACGGAGAGGAAGGTGGCGGTCCGATCATCGAGCAGACGAGTTCATCGGAATCCCACTATGAACTTATGGCGCTGGCGCGTCTGCTTGCAGCCGGTCTCGGCGTGACGGACGGCGAGGGCGAGGAGCCATATCTCCGACAGATTCGAGACAGCCTGGCCGAGATCAAAGGCATTCTGCAGCAGAGTCACGACGCCTCCGAAGCCCTTCGGGCGGAAGCTCAAACGGTACTGGAGGCGCACGCCGAGAGCGCTCAGCAATACATGCACGTCGTGGATCAACCCACGCCGCAGGACTTTGATCCCTTCGTCGCCATGCCGGCGGGCACCGCCGTGAGAGACCTTCCCGACGGAGGACGCATTTTCACACTGGCCGACGGCGTCATGGTTCGGGTGGGACCGGATGGAAGACTGACGGCCATCGGTATGGATGGCTCTGTGACCCTTCTCGAACCCGCGCGCGGCGGCGTGGTGACGCTCCCCGACGGCCGAGAGCTAATGCTCAGGCCCGAGGCGGTTCGGGTAACCCACGAGGCGGCCGGAATTGAGGGCCTTCCCCTGGATATCGATCCGATACAGACCGCGCAAGGGCGCTACCGCATCGAGCTGCCTGGCGGATACCGGCTGGATGTGTTCCAGTCAGAGCGCACAGCCATGATCGGTAACCCCGCGGGCACCTCGGTGGTGCTCGGGATTTCCCGGATCGAAGGCGTGGGTGAGGATGTCGAGGTTCGTCTGGTACCCGGCGGGGCCAAAAGTTTCGCTGCCATGGAAAGCGGTCACAAGGGCGTCATCGAGGCCGACGGCACGATCCATGTCGCCATGGCGAACGGGTTGGACCTGGTCGTCCATTTCCCGGACGACGATGACTCCAATGGAGACACAGGTTCAGGCGGTTCGCCCGCCTGCATCTGCGAGGAGCGTGACTGATGGTTCTGGACTTTCTCGGACGCGGGCTGAAGTTCCCCTTCCGCTTTCAGCGGCGGTCCGGGGGCGCGCAGGTCTCCTCGGCCACTTCCACCGAACATGAACATATCCACGAGAGCATCATCCAGATTCTCGGCACCCGGCCGGGCGAACGCTTCATGCGCCCGGAATTCGGCTCGAAGCTCAAGGACCTTGTGTTCGAACCGAACGATGAGGTGCTGAAAGGCCTGATCCGCCATTACGTAATCGACGCCATAAAACGCTGGGAAAAGCGGGTTGTCATCACCGGCGTCTCCTTCGACGATTCTCCGTTGAACAAGGACAGCAATCTCCTCCCGGTCCGTATCGCCTACCGCGTCATCCAGAGCCAAGTGGAAGGCAACCTGGTCTATCCCTTTTACCGCGAACCGCGCCAATCCGCTCCACCCCGACAGTTCCGCTCCGTCGCCGGTAAGTAACAAGCGGGTCCTCGTCCGGTTTGTCCGGCGGGATCACTTGTGACCGAACCGCAACGGACGAACGGAAATGGGCAGAGCGAGCATCGCTTACACGAACAAGGACTACGACTCCCTGCGCCGGGAATTGCTGGCGCGGGTGCCGCAACTCACCGACCGCTGGACGGACTTCAACGCGTCCGACCTCGGCGTGGTGTTGCTGGAACTCTTCTGCGGCATCGGAGACATGCTGGCCTACTACCTCGACGCCCAGGCGGCGGAGGCATTCCTGCCCACCGCCCGCCAGCGGCAGAACGTCATCAATCTCTGCAAACTCATCAGCTACCGGCTCGACGGGCCGGTGGCCGCAACCACCGCTTTGCGTTTTTCCCTGGCCGCGCCCCTCGACGCAGACCTGGTGATCCCAGCAGGAACGACGTGTAGGGCCCGTCTGGAAGAAAACGACATCGTGTTCGAGACGGCCGAAGACGCGACGATCCCTCGGAGCCGGACGAGCGTCGATGCGGGCGCGCGCCAGGGAAAACGCAAGACCGAGACCTTCACCGCCCATGAGGAAACGGGCGATCCGATCATCCTGGCCGGAAAGGAAATCGCACACGGTTCGATCCGTGTGTGGGAGCAGGACCAGGAATGGACCGCGGTCTCCCACTTCCAGGAAAGCGGCTCAGCTTCTCGCCACTTCATGGCCGAGACCGATGCGCTGGACATCACCCGGATCGTTTTCGGCGACGGATTGCGCGGAGCGGTTCCCGGCTCTGGCGCGGAAATCCGCGTCGAGTACCTCGAAACTCTCGGAGCCGAAGGCAACCTGGGTCCAAATCTCGTCACCGAGCTTCTCACGGCCATCTACCTCGACGGCGGTCTGGTTCCCCTCGCGGTAACCAACCCGCTCCCCGCGACCGGCGGAGCCGCCCGCGAGACGCTGGAGCACGCCCGAAAACAGGCTCCGGCCGAGGTCCGCTCGCTCTGGAAAGCGGTCACCAAGGAGGACTATCTGGCCTTGGCGGAGGGGTTCCCCGGTGTGGCCAAGGCCCAGGTCCTCGACGTCAACGACTGCAAGAACATCCGCTACTACCAGGTCAACCTGGCCGTGGCCCCGGACGGCGGCGGTCCGCCGTCGACGCTTCTCAAGCAGGACCTCGCCGAATACCTGGAATCGCGCAAAGTCATCACCGTCGAGATCAACCTCTTCGATCCCGTCTATCGGCCGGTCTCGATTGACGCGGAGCTGTTCGCCTATGCCGGCGAGGATCTCGACCTGGTCCGGAGCCGCGTCGAACAGGCATTGGCGGACTTCTTCGCCTTCGACCGCATGAGCTTCGGCGCACCGGTCCATTTTTCGGATCTGGTGGCGCTTCTGGACGGCGTGCGAGGCGTGAGCCACGTGCGCATGTACACGCCGACCCAGGACGTCGACATCCGCGCCGGTCAGATCGCGGCGCTCGGTCAAGTCAACCTCGACGTGCGGAGGGCGTCCTGATGTCCTCCTACTTCGAAAAGAAACTCATCGACCTGCTTCCGCCTCTCTACCGCGAAAAGGATGAGTCCGGCGATCTGGATGCCTTTCTCAAGGTCCCGGCCGCGAGCCTGGACGAACTCAAAGCTCTGGCCGAGCGTTTCCCCGAGATCTTCGACGTCGGGCGGTGCGAGGCAAGGTTTCTGCCGTTTCTCGGAGAGATCGTCGGCCACCGCTTCGATCCCACCGTAAACGCGTCGGCCCAGCGGCGTCTCATCCGCGAGGCCGTGGAGATTTACCGGCGCAAGGGCACCATACCCGCCATCGGCCGATCGCTCGTTGACATCGGGTGGGAAGGGCGCATCGAGGAGACTTTCCACAAGGCGCTGCGTCTGAACCGCCGTTCGGTTGTCGGACGGGCGAAGCTTCCCGGGCTGATCTACAGCCTGGGCGTCTACCGCATCGACAGCGACAATCTCGTCCAGGGAGTCCGGGACGCTCTGCCCTTCCATCATCCCGCGGGTACGCGGGTCTTCTTCCTGCAGTGGCTCTACACGCTCCTGTCCATGGAGTCGGATTTCGAGGCGGCCATAAAGAAGGTCGTCGAGCGGGTGTGCCTCGGGCATCTGCACGAAACGTTCGTGGTCAACCACAATGCCCTGAACACGGATTTCCATCTCACCCGCAAGAACAAGACCTGGGGTTGGTGGCGGATCACCGACGGCACCACGCTCATGCAGGATATCGAGCGAGCCGCGGTGTGCGTCTCCCGCTGGCATGGCCGCTCGCCCCGGTTCCGCCTGAACACCGGCAACCTCAACGCCGAACGCCTGCCGAACCTGTGGATCAGCGAACGACGTGCGGCGTTCTGCTGCGAGATCGAAACCAAACCCGTAGTGGAACCCGGCGTCTCGTTCATCCGGCTGGCGGGCCAAGATTTGAACCGCTCCCGTCTGAACCGCTCCGCGCAGCCTTGCCGGATCAAGTTCCGCCAGAAAGACATGCTCTCGGAAGCCGTCCAGGATGCGCCCGACCTCGCGGGAGACCGCCGCACGCACCGGTACGGGAAGCGGTCGCGGCTCTCCCATTGGTTCCGCGTCGGGCATTCGAGGCTCGGAAGGGACGACAAGGTCTCCGGCGCTGCCGTGGGCCGTCACCTCTTCATCACCGCTTACGCCGACGCTCAGTGGTCGGAGGTATCCGGCGCATGGGACATCGTAGACCGCTGGCGCGCCCGCAGGCCCGGCTTCTCCCTGAACAACAAGGCGCTCAACCTCGCCGAACTGACCGACGCCTATGTGACCGAGGCCCGCGCATCCTTCGAGATGGACGTGGACACGGGCATTCCGCGCCGAAGACGCGTGGAGACGCTTCTGCTCAACCGCCGCAGGCTGAATCACACAGGCTTGCTCCTGTCCGTGGACCGGACCCGGCCCATGCGGCTCGGCTCGATGCCGCTCAACGCCTCGGGCTTCCGCAAGTCGAAGCCTTGCCTTCGCTGGCGTTTCCGTCAGCGGGACGATCACGCCCAGGTGACAGCCTGTTTCGAGGCGGCGGCGAACCAATACACGGTCACCCAATGGCCGGCGGCATAGGAGAGATCGATGGCGATACATCTGTACGAAGACATCACATTGGCACAGAGGATATCCGAGGGCGACCTCGCGAATCCCGATGACGACACCTACAACGGCACGGACGGGGAAGCGAAAGACAAGGAGCTGTTCGTAGCCAACGAACAGACGATCCTCGCCGCGGCCCTGGCATCGGGGGGAACCTCGCTGCAGCTTTCCGCGCCTCTCTTCACCGACGGCGAAATCATCGTCGTCGACGACGAACAGATGCGCATCCTGAACGGCGGCGGGACGACCATTCTTGCCGTGGAACGCGGCTATGGCGGCACAATCCCGGCCGCCCATGATCCGGGTGCCGCGGTCTATTCCGGGTACGACTATACCGGGCTGGTGATCGAACCGGTGGATGTCGCCGGCGGCAACGAGTCGGCTTGGTACGCGCTGGCCCTGACACAGGCTGGTCTCGATACCGCCGTCGACGGCGCACCGCTCAACTTGGGCGACAAGGCCCATCACATGACCATCTCGTTCTGGCGTCGCTGCACGGTGCCGTCAGGAACGCCGGTGCAAAACAAGACCGACCTCAAACTCCGGCTCACCGGTACGGAGAACCCGATCCTGTAGGAGGAACGCATGGCCTATCACAGCACATCCGGGACCGCTTCAAACACCGCGGATTTCCTCGTCCGCCTGAAAGACTTCCTCGTGGGAACGGTCGGCTGGACCCTTCGGGACGACCGCTCCGGCGACGCCGAGCCCAGTTATGTGCTGGCCTCCACGGGAGAGAGCGGTGCCGAAGACATCTTCCTCCGGTTCGTCAACGACGCCTCCGCCGACCGAATCGCGGTCCGCGCCTACCTGTACTGGGACGCGGCGACACATGCGGGGGTGAAGGAAGCGTTCAACACCAGCTACACCTACATCAAGACCGTGGATGCTTCCGCTTTCCTGTATTGGATTTACGCGGACAAGGATCACGTCTTCATCGTGACCAAGATCGCAGCCGTCTACTACGCGCATTACTGCGGGCTCTTGAAGCGGTTCTGGTCCGGAGCCGTCGCCGTCACGCAGGCGGCCGCATCTCCGGGTTCAGGCGTCACACTGCAGGTCAACGACGCTTCCATCTTCAGGGTCGGGGGTTATTACCTGATCAAGGACAACGCCGGGATCGAGCGCGTTCAGGTGACGGCGGTGGATACTGTCGCATCCCCCAATACCGTCACTCTGGCGAGCCTCGTCGCAGCCTATGCGCTGGGAGCGAAGATCGGCGAGGACCCGCAGCCGGTCGTCGTCGGTCACTACCAGTCCCCGGGCAGCTTCTACGCCCTCAATAAGTTCGATGGCTGGGCGAGCGCGACCGGTCAGGCCGGTTCGTGCGGCGCGGCCCACGGGGGTTTCCAAACCGCCAGCAATCCCGATCAGCGCCAGGGGCTCATCACGTTGTTTCCGTGGCTCGCTGCCCATACGACGGCGGCCTACAAGGAGCTGCGGGGCGAACTGATCGAGGTCTACGCCCACGGCGGCGGGATCACGGACTCCGAAGATGTCCTCGATCTCGGCGGAGTCACCTACAAGATCTTCAACCTGTCCGGTCCGGGCTGGTGCGCGGTGAAGGAGTGATCCCATGGCGGTGAGGCAAGGCAACAAAAAGGAGATCGCGGCGAATGCCGGACGCTCAATCCCGATGTTCCGGGTGGTCCGGAACGTCGGCAAGGCGAACAGAATCACCGGGAGGTTGAGACGTGGCAATCCGTAATGGAAACCGATTCTTCGTCCAGCCATCCGCCGGGCCCGTGATTCCGATGAACCGCGCCCAGATGCCGGCCATCCCGGCGGTTGTATTCGAGGCCGTCGGCGCGGCATCCGAGACGCGGACAACCCGCCGAGACGCGGACGCGGCCCTGCGGATCACGGCGGAGGTGGACGTCCCCGCCGACATCCAGGCCGTGATCGTGCAGCCGGTCGTGCGGAGCTTCGACCTGCGGGGGTGGGTGGTCCGTTTCCCGATGGTCCTTTCCAATACAGCCCTCCGGATTCACCGGCCGGTCGAACGGCGGAGCGATACCCGTTCCGCGGTGTTCGCCGAGATCGAGCGGACGGCGGACTTGAAACAACTTGTGGTGCGCGAGACAGCCCGTCAAGCGGAAGCGCGCCAGACCGTCTTCGCCGTGCTGATCCGCGAAGGCCACACGATACAGACCTGAAGGAGGAATACGAATGTCACTTGGACTCATCGTCAAAACGGGCCGCATCCTCACCGCGCGGCTGCTCATGGGAGACCCCATTGAAGGCATCACCCATTGCGCCATCGGTGACGGGGACGCCACGTTCACCGATCCCGTCAATCCGCCCGCGCCGGACATCGACCAAACGACGCTCAAGAATGAGCGGGCCCGCAAAAAGCAGTACAAGCGCACCTTTCTCAAGGAGGACCCGGAAGGGACGCTCATCGTCAACGGCATTCATTACATCGAGACCGCCGAGGAAACCCAGACCATCGGCGTCTTCTTCCACTTCGAGGAAAACGAGGCCAACGGCATCACCATCCGGGAATACGGCTTCTTCGGCGGCGACGTGGCCTACATCGCCGGACTCCAGTCCGATTATGCGGCTAACGGCGTTTACCACCCGGACACCAATCCGACCGGTGAGGTGCTCGATCCCGGCTATCTGTACGAAGTGAAGAACATCCCCGACTTCAACAAGACCTCGGACACGCGGGTGGAGCTGGTCGGGGTCATCAAGATTTAGGAGGAAAAACCATGTCCATTTCGCGCGATACGTTCGACCCGGCGAAGAACTACAAGCGGGTCCGCTACCACCAGGACCGGGACCTGCTCGACTCGGAGCTCAACGAGCAGCAGGACATCATCAACCAAGAGCGCAGGAAGCTCGCGGACATCCTTTTCAAAGAAGGGGCCATCGTCAGCGGCTTCGGCGTGACGGTAGCGGCCAACGTGCTCACCGTGGCCGAAGGCCTGGTCTACATCGATGGCTGTCTGGAGCGCGTGCCCGGCGCGGTGCTCACCTACGACCCGGCCAAGACGAGCGGCGCGGATTACGTCTATGTCGAACTGCTCAAGTACAACTACAGCTACAACCAGGATGCCGTGCTCATCAACCCAGCCACCGGCGAACCCACCGCCGAGCGGGAGAAGTGGGTGTTGTCGCTCAAGGACCACGACACGAGCGGCGAGGCCTTGCCCAATAACGTGACCCAGCGAAAGGTGGTCGCGGTCCACAAGTTTGACCGTGAAACCGGCGACGTGACGGCGACCGTCCGAGAGAAATCGAATCTCTACCTGCAGGACCTGCTCGGGACGCTGCCGGGAAGCCGCATCACGGTGGCGTCGATCACCGAGGACCAGCTCGCCTTCGCCGCCGCCGAGGGGCTGAATTCGCTTCTCCAGAACCTGGCCGAGCGGACCTACGACCAGGCCGGCAGTTATCTGGTCAAGGGACTCGATAGCTTCATCGGCGACAACGACGGTGAGAACATCGAGGTGATCACCAATGCGGGCCGGGCCTATATCCAAGGGTTCCGCCTGCAGAAGGACATGCCCACAACCACCTTGGTGCCCAAGTCCACGGCGGTCAAGTCGGTCCGCGGCGAACAGAAGACCTACGTGGTCGGCACCCGGCGCTATGCCCTCAACAACACGCCTCTCAAGGAAACCACTCAGGTCGAGGCCATCGTCGAGATCGTCTCCAACATCACCCGCGGTTCCGTCGGGGGCGGCGAGGACCTGCTCGTCCCCAACCCGGTGGTGGATATCCTCGAGGTGAGCCAGGGCGCGACGGTCTTTCAAGAAGGCGCGGATTGGCAGCAGTCCGGCAACTACGTCGACTGGCTGGGCTCCGGCAACGAACCGGCAATCGGCACGACCTACACCGTCCGCTGGACCTACACCAAACAAATGATCAAGGGGACGGACTACGTGGACGGAGGTTGGTTCGGACGTTCGGGCCATCCGGCGGCGGACGAGTATTTTTATCTGGTCACGGTTCAGAGCGCCACCGGTGAGACTCAGTATGATTCCACCAAAGTCGTGTCGCGCGATACCCTGACGGGGGAAATCACCCGCCTCTCCTGGCTGCCAGTAAGCGGCGCGACCGGTTACCGCATCTATCGCGGCACGCAGAACACGGTCCGCGCGGATTTCCAGCGGCTCAAGGACGTGGCCTCCGGGGTTACGTCCTACACGGACGACGGCGCGGACGTGATCGTCGGCGGCAACCCGCCCGCATCCAACACGAGCGGCCTGACCATGTCCCCGGTGCAGGTCGAACCCGGCAACCTTTCCATCATCAACTTCGGCCGCACCAACATCGGCGACGAGCCGGTGGCCGGCTCCAACTGCAGCATCGACTACGACTACTACATCGGACGCAAGGATATCATCTACGCCACCACCCGCGAGATCAAACGGTTGGAAGGCGCTCCGGCGGATTGGCCGAAGCTGCCCATCGTTCCGGAAGGCACGCTCGGACTATGCAGCGTCGATTGTCCGCCGAACTCGGTGGATTTGACGGTCTTTAATTTCGGACTGACCCGCATCACCATGGACCAGATCCACGAGATCATCAAGGACGTCGAGGACCTCAAGTACAACGACGCCCAGTTCCAGATGAACAATGAACTGCAGAACCGGGACGCCCAGACCAAGAAGGGCGTCTATTCCGACGACTTCTCGAATGACGCCCAGTCCGACATCTATCACAGCGAGTGGAGTGCCCGCATCGACCGGGTCCGTCGCTTCGCCGCACCGGCCAGGACAGCCTCAGCCACTGTGCTCACGATAAACCCCTCGGCGAGCAACGCATTGTTCAAGGGCAGCCTTGCGCTCCTCCCGGCCACTGAACGTGTGCTCATCGAACAGACCGACTGGTCCGAGGTCAAAAACATCAACCCCTATGCGGTATTCGAGAAACCGGACGCGTCGGTGGAGGTCACTCCGAACATCGGCAGGCGAGGCCAGACCGGGATCGCCGTGGTCGGGTCCAATTTCCAGTCCAACGCGAACAACGTGACCATCCGCTGCGACGGCCAGGTGGTGGCGTCGGGAGTCCATGCGGATACGGCGGGCCGCGTGACCGCGTCCTTCGTTATCCCCGAGAACGTGCGCAACGGCAACCGCATCGTGGAAATGAACGACGGACTCTACTCGGCCCGGGCCAGCATTCAGATCAACGACCCGATGATCATCACCCGCATCGAACGCATCATCGAAGAACGTATTATCCGCGTGCCTGTGGTGGAGGTGGTCTGGCGCACGCAGATCGTCACCGTGCGAAACGATCCTCTGGCCCAAACGTTCAGCTTCACCCAGGACAAGGTGATCTCCAGCGTAGGGCTGTACTTCACCGCCAAGGACCCGTCCATCCCGGTCACGGTGCAGATCCGCGGCGTCACCACGGGTTTGCCCAACGGCATGATTTTCGCGGAAAAGGTCCTGGCACCAGGCGACGTGAATCTGAACGCCGAGACTAAGGTCGTCTTCGCCAATCCCTTCTACGCTCAGGCTGGAACCAGCTATGCGGTGGTGCTGCTCACCAACAGCACCAACTACCGCATGCGCGTCGCCACCCTGGGGCAACTGGGTCAAAACGGCGTGATCACCCGGCAGACCTATGTGGCCGGCGTGCTGCTGGAAAGCTCCAACGCCGAGACTTGGACCCCGCTCAACGGTTCCGATCTCACCATGAAAATCTACGGTTACGACTTCCAGTCCAGTGGAGTGGTTCGCTTCCAACCCATCACCGGCGTGCAATTCAGCGATATGAACCTGGACGAGTATTCCTCCAGCCCTGAAGGCACCGGCATCGCTTGGGAGTATTCCACCGACGGCGGCGTCATCTGGGACGCCATCGTGCCCGCTGAGGAGGAGCGGCTCCCCAACCTGGCAAGTCAAGTGCTGGTCCGGGCGCTTTTTTCCAGCAACGCCGTTAATAACTCGCCGGCGTTGATTTACAAGGACGTGAACCTCATCGGATATCTCAACAACACGACGGGGGCGTACCTGAACCGCGAGAACGAACTCACCCAGGGCGTTTCCTCCACCAAGCTCTATACCCAGATGAATATCCCCAGCGGGACCACCATCAACTGGTTCGCCTCCAACAACGGCGGGGCGACCTGGGAACCGATGTCAATCCAGACGACGCGGGAGATCGACCAGGAGTGGACGGAGTACACGCTCACCAGAACCTTCTCCGATCCGAACGGAAACAGGGTCCGCTACAAGGCGGAGATGACCGGCAACAACCTCGTGTATCCGAGGATTCACACCCTCGGCGCGACGCTGAGCTGATCGGAGGGACGTCATGATCGTTCGAAGACAAGGCGGATTGACCGAGTTCATTCCATCACCACAGGAGAAGCGCGACGGTGTCCTCCGGGATCACACCCTCGAACTGCTCGCCAACCTCGACGCCCGCATGCGGCGCATCGAGGAGCGACACGGCATCTCCCCGGACGCCGCGGAGGCGTTCGCCGAACTCATGGCCCGCATCAAGCGGGAGGAGATCGAGGCCGGGCGGATCAACCGGGAACTGATGGACGCCGGATACCTGCATGAAGACCTGTCCGCCGCGGTGCTTGCGGCGAAGGCCGGGAGGAACCAACTATGAGCAACATTATCAAGAGCAACACCGATACGATTCTGGAACTGCCCGCGCTGACCGGCACGCTCGGGCCCGGAAAGACCGCCGTCGTTCAGGCGATGACCCCGGACCTGCTGCGCGCCGTGGACCTCGGCCTGCTGCTGGTCCCCTCCGGAGCGGAACCGCCCGAGGGGCTGCCGCCGGTCGTGTTCGACCACCGCTACCCGCACGTCCTGCCTCTTACGGCCGGGCGCGCTTACTATGTCCGCATTCTCCGGTCCACGGACGCTTTCCACGACGGAACCCGGCCACGGAACTTCATCGCCTATTACGGAGACGGTGCTGGTACGACTTGCGCCTTCTCCGACGACGGGATCATCTGGGACACGGAGAAAAAAGTCACCGGCATCGCGGCCAACGGCTATCACGTGGTTTGCGGGCTGGAGGCCGCAAACCGGCTGCGCATCCTCTACTGGAACCCTGACGTTCCCAACCAGCCCTATGCCATGGCCGGACTGCGCACAGCGGTCTGTGATCCGTCGGTTGCCCCCGCCGCGTTCACGGGCGATACCCCGTGTTCCGGTGACCTGGTGACCGAGGGAAGCGTCCAGGTCTGGAACCGCGGTCATTACGGGCCGTCGTTCCTCTGGTACAACCCGCTGCCCACTTCGGTCGAAGGAAGACCTTTCACCTGGCGTTACGCCATGTATTTCATCGCCTCGACCGGCGGCAACGACAGCCTCGGTCTGGCTTGTTCCCACGACGCGGTCGTATGGAAGCTGTTCGGAAACGGTCCGATCCTCTCCGGCTTGATCGACCCACAGCCGTGGGAAGGCGCAAACGGCTACGTCTCCGCCGCCCACGTCGAGCGGCTTTCCGACGGAAGATGGTGGATGCTCTACTCCGGGGGCTCTGCGGGAAATGCCGGAATCGGCTACGCATGGTCGTGGGATCGCGTCCACTGGCGCAAGGCCGAGATCAACCCGGTATTCAAAAACGGCAGCGGGCCGTTTTTTGAACGATGCTATACGCCGAGTCTGGTCCGGGACGCCAACGGCTCGCTGCTCCTTTACCGCGCGGCCAAGGATGCGACCGCCTACCGGACCTTCGTTTCCCGTCTGCGGGCACCGGCCCTCGGATGGCGTGACTTGCTCGGCCCGGACCGGCTCGGTCAGGGGCTCACTGCGCGGGAAGCTGTCCGGCGTGGCGTCGGCACCCAGGCCGAGCGTGACGCTGCCATCCCAGCCCCGTCCATGGGCGACGAGTGGTTCAACACCGACCTCGCGGGCGGCGGAAAGTGGGAGAAACACACCGGGACGATCTGGAAGCAGACCTGATTTCCGGAACACCTCACTTTTCTTTGGATGCCGGGAAACCCCGTAACCCCGCGTGTTTCCGCGGGTTACGCTCCCATGTACATAACTCATTGGAATCAAAGGGGTTATGTGTCGAATTCGCCTTGCTTTCTGTTCGGAAAGAAGCCTGTATGTGTGTGAACAGAAGAGCCAATCCCTTGCCGGGAAAGGGCTTACAGAACGCAAGGAGAGACCATGGACTTACGCCGGATCAACTTCGGAATCGAGATCGAGACAGTCAAACGGACGCGCGAGCGGGTGGCCCAGGCGATTCAGTCGGTGGTGGGCGGCCAGGTCCGCCACATCGGCAGCCCGGGGAGCTTCGACCCCTGGGAGGTCACCGACGACCATGGACGGGTTTGGAAAGTGGTGTCCGACGGTTCGCTCATCAATGTGCCGGTCCACCTGCGAGCCGAGGTGGTGAGTCCCGTCCTGTCTTACGAGGATATCCCCGTCCTCCAGGAGGTCGTCCGGGCGCTGCGGGCCTGCGGAGCCAAGGTGGACGAACGCTGCGGCATCCACGTCCACGTCGACGCCACGGCCTTTGACGGCCGGACCCTCGCGAATCTCGCCAAGATCGTCTACAAACAGGAAGCGCTCATACTCACCGCTCTGGGAGTGAACGAGACCCGCCGCCGGAGCTACAGCAAGCCGGTGAGCGACGATCTCATCGCGCAGATCGAGCGTCGCCGTCCCAGGACCAGGGACCAGCTCAACCACATTTGGTACGGCTGCCACAACCGGCAGCCCCAGCACTACGACAGCACCCGCTACCACGGGGTGAACCTGCACAACGTCTGGTACCGGGGCACGGTTGAGTTCCGCTGGTTCGAAGGGACGCTCCACGCGGGAAAGGTGAAAGCCTATGTCCAACTGGTCCTCGCCGTGGCAGCCAAGGCGCTGAACGGACGGGCAGCATCGAGCCGCAAGAGGTCCTTCGACCCGCAGAGCGCCCGGTACGACTTCCGGGTCTTCCTGCTCCACCTGGGGCTCATCGGCGACGAGTTCAAGACAGCGCGCAAGCATCTGATCGCCGCCCTGCCAGGAGACTCGGCCTTCAAACGCGGCAGGGTGAAACCAAACGAACAATCCGCCCCAAAGGTGGAACCCCTCACGGAGGCCGGGCCCGAAACCCGGCCTCCGGCATTTTCGGGGGACGAGACCGGCGGGACGCAAGGAGGCGCGTCATGAGAGTGCTGATTCGAAACACCGCCCTCGACGGGCGACCGCTTGAAGGCGACGGCGAGGTCTTCACCGGGGAGACGGTAACCGAGATGGTTCAAGCCATGAAAGGAGCCACCCTTTTTTCCGACCAGCGGGACATCGAGGACTACATCGACATGGTCCTGCGCAACGCCAAGATGCTGTCCGGTGTCGAGTTGGCGGTCCGGGGCGACACGGCAGAGGAAAAAGCCGCATCCTTTTTAGATGCATTGATCAAACACGGCCTTGCCGAGGTACAGGACGACAAGCCCGCGCGGATACCGATTCCTGCCATTGTCTGGCAGGGCATCGACGCGGTCCGACTCTCCGGGCAGACCAACATGCTCGACCGACCGGTCGTCGCCCGGCTGGCCGGGGAGCTCGGATGGTCCGACGCCGCGCGCTGGATCGCGGAGCACCCGAAGGAATATGCCGAGGGCGTCTTCCGCGGTTTTGTCGTCGACCCGCAGGGAGGGAAATCCTGATGTGCGGGCTCGCGGGCGTCATCTTCGGAAAAAAACGGCGGCGCGTCGAGGAGAGGGAGCACCTCGCCTGGCTCTTCACGCGCCTGCTGCTGCTGAGCGAGGAGCGTGGTCCACATGCCACCGGCGCGGCATGGCTTGATGTCGACGGCGGACACCGTCTCTTCAAACGCCCGGTGACGGCCGAGCGGTTCGTGATGGACAAGGCCTTCGCCGAACTCCTGGCCTCCATGGACAACCGCGCCACGCTCCTGCTCGGCCATACCCGGTGGCGCACCCGAGGGGACGAGCGGGTCAACAGCAACAACCACCCGATCCGCGCCGGGGAGGTGATCGGCACCCACAACGGCACCATTTACAACGCCGACTACCTGTTCCGGCGCTGGAAGATGCGGCGCTTCGCCGAGGTGGACAGCGAGATTCTGTTCCGCCTGGCCGCGAACGCCGCCCGGGACGGGGCCATGGATATCGAGCGGTTCAAAGCCCGGCTCCGACGCTGCCGCGGGCAAATCACCGCCGTCATCGCCTGCCGGACCGACCCGGGCACCGTCTTTGTGCTCAAGGGGAACCGGCCGTTGGAACTGCGCTGGCATCCCCGCCGCAAAGCGGTTCTCTACGCTTCGGACCCCGCATACCTCGACGCCGTGCTGGCGGAGGAAAAAGGCTGGCGTGAGATTGCGGTCCCGCCCATGAGCCTGGTGGTGTTCCGGCGCGAGAACCTGGCCGGGTACTCGGTGGAACCGTTCGAGTTCGTCGCCCAAGAGAGAAAGGGCGCGGAGCCATGACAGACACTCCAACGAACCCCATGAACCAGGCAATGAACTCAACAGAACCCTTGAAGCCGAACACAAACGGAATGCTGAGACTCTTCGTCTACGGCACACTGAAGCGCGGTTTCTGGAACCACGACCGCTTCTGCCGGGGAGTCCTGGCGGTGGAGGACGCCTTGGTCCGCGGCCGCCTCTTCGAGACATCCTCCGGAATCCCGATCCTGCAGGTCCCGGAGGAGGATATCCTCGCCGTCGGGACCACCAATCCACTCGCCGACGTGGCCACACAAGCGCGCGTCGTGGCTCGCATGTCCAATCCCGAGCCAACCCCCGACCGGCTTCCGAAGAAGGGCACAAGCGCGCCCTGGGCCCCCGTGTACGGGGAGATTCTCACCTTCGACGATCCCGAAACCCGCCTTTTGGCCATCGACCGGCTGGAGGGGTTTCACCCCGGCGGTCCCTGCCTCTACCGCCGTGTTCTGGTCCCTGTCCGGGCAAGCGGAACCAGGCTCCCGGTCTGGCTCTATGCGATGGGGGATCGCTGGACCGGGAGCTTCAAGGAGCTAACCGGCGGAATCTGGCGCTGATTTTTCCCTCTGCGCTTTCAAAAGCGCTTGACAGCAACTGTCAATAACTGTAAATTATGTGCTTGATATGAGGCATGCTGGGTCGAACTTTGCATTGAGACCAGAGAGGTGCGCTTGATGGATGAAAAACCAGGTGACGTACTGACCATCGAAGAGTTGGCCGCCTACCTGAAAATACCGAAGTCGACGCTCTACAAGCTCGTTCGGGAAGGCAAGATCCCCTCCCAGAAGATCGGCCGGCACTGGCGTTTCCGGAAAGGAGCCATTGACCACTGGCTTGAGGAAACGCGAGCGAACGAGCCCGGTTCAGGAGGAGATCGCTAATGGCGGAGCCACTCGCCGATAGAGTCATAAAGAGAATTGGCCAGGCTGCCGAGCTGTACCACCGGCTTGTCATGCTGGTGGCCCCGGCCGGTTCGGGCAAGACCGCCGCGCTGCAGGATGTTCATGAACGCACTGCGGCCCCTCTGGTCAACGTCAACCTCGAACTTTCCCGGCGCATGCTCGACCTCACCGAGCGCCAGCGGGCCTTGCAGTTGCCCCGCCTCCTCGCGGAGATCGTGGGCGCATCCGCAGCCGATGTGGTTCTTCTGGACAACGTCGAGGTCCTCTTCGATGTCTCGCTCAAGCAGGACCCGTTGCGGCTCCTGCAGGGGCTCTCGCGGAACAAGACGGTGGTCGCGGCCTGGAGCGGCTCCATCGACGGAGAGCACATGGTCTATGCAACGCCGGACCACCCCGAATACAAACGATATCCCCTACGAGATTTCCTGGTAGTGAACCCGGAGGCCGTTGCATGAAGACAAGGAACGAAGACGCAGGAGGGCAGACGCGATGAAATACGGAGACCTGATCCAATTCGAGCCTATCGAGTCCGTGGTCCAGCTACGGGACGCCGACGAGGCCGCTGCTGCCCGGCAGCTTGTCCAGACCTATGTCATCTCCGGAGAGATGGCCGAAAAGCTGACCAGTCTGGTCGTTCCTCAGCTTCAGTTCGACCAGCCCATGGATAACAAGGGGCTGCTGGTCGTCGGCAACTACGGCACCGGTAAATCGCACCTCATGTCCGTGATCTCCGCCCTGGCTGAAAACGGCGATCTCGCAACGCATCTGAACGACAAGAGCGTGGCCAGCGCCGCGGGCAAGATCAGCGGACGGTTCAAGGTAGTCCGGACCGAGATTGGCGCAACCACCATGTCCCTGCGCGACATTTTCGTCGCCGAACTGGAGGAGCACCTGGCCGCAATGGGCGTGTCTTATTCCTTCCCGCCCGCAGACAAGGTGTCCAATAACAAGCGTTCTTTCGAAGAGATGATGACCGCCTTCCACCAGGAGCATCCCGACCACGGTCTGCTCCTGGTGGTGGACGAACTGCTCGACTACCTGCGCACCCGCAAGGATCAGGAACTCATCCTCGATCTCAACTTCCTGCGCGAGATCGGCGAGGTCTGCAAGGACCTGCGGTTCCGCTTCATCGCCGGTGTCCAGGAAGCCATTTTCGACAGCCCTCGTTTTTCCTTTGTGGCCGACAGCATCCGCCGGGTGAAGGACCGCTTCGAGCAAATCCTCATCGCCCGCAAGGACGTCAAGTTCGTGGTGGCCGAGCGTCTGCTCAAGAAGACCGCCGACCAGCAGGTGAGAATCCGGGAGTACCTGACACCCTTCGCCAAGTTCTATGGCCGCATGAACGAGCGCATGGACGAGTTCGTGCGCCTCTTCCCCGTGCATCCGGACTACATCGACACCTTCGAGCGGGTCACCGCGGTGGAAAAGCGTGAGGTGCTCAAGACCCTGTCCCTGGCCATGAAGAAGCTCCTCAACCAGAACGTGCCCGACGACCGGCCCGGAGTCATCGCCTATGACGGCTACTGGACGACCCTGCGCGAGAACCCGTCCTTCCGCGCCGTTCCGGACATCAAGGCAGTCATCGATTGCAGCATGGTGCTCGAGTCGCGCATCCAGCAGGCCTTTACCCGGCCGGCCTACAGGCCCATGGCGACCCAGCTCATCCATGCGCTGTCGGTCCACCGGCTCACGACGGGCGACATTTACGCCACCCTGGGCGCGACGGCGGAGGAACTGCGCGACGGGTTGTGCCTCTTCCAGCCGGGTATCGAGGAACTGGGCGGCGATCCGGCCGACGACCTGCTCTCCCAGGTGGAGACCGTCCTGCGGGAAATCCACAAAACAGTCAGCGGGCAGTTCATTTCCTCCAATCCGGACAACCGCCAGTATTACCTGGACCTCAAGAAGACTGACGACTTCGACGCGCTGATCGAGAAGCGGGCCGAGAGCCTCGATTCTTCGCAGCTCGACCGCTACTACTACGAAGCGCTCCGGCGAGTCATGGAGTGCACCGACCAGACCTACGTGACGGGCTACAAGATCTGGCAGCATGAACTCGAATGGCTGGAACGTAAGGCTGCGCGCCTGGGATACCTTTTCTTCGGCGCACCCAACGAGCGCTCCACGGCGGTGCCGCCGCGGGACTTCTACCTCTATTTCATCCAGCCCTTTGACGCGCCGCATTTCAAGGACGAGAAGAAACCCGAGGAGCTGTTCCTGCGCCTGACGAACACGGACGAAGAATTCCGCACCGCGCTTCGAAGCTACGCCGCAGCCCTGGACCTTGCATCCACCGCCTCGGGCCACGCCAAGTCCACCTACGAATCCAAGGCCTCGAACTTCCTGCGCGACCTTGTGCAGTGGCTCCAGAAGAACATGACCACAGCCTTTGAGGTCACCTACCAGGGGCGCGCCAAGTCCCTGACCGAATGGGCCAAGGGCAAGTCCATCCGGGAGCTTTCCGGCATTGGCTCCCACGAGCGCATCAACTTCCGCGACCTGGTGAACACCACCGCGGGCATCTGTCTCGGGACGAAGTTCCAGGACCAGGCTCCCGAATACCCGTTCTTCTCGGTGCTCATCACGGGAGCGAACCGGGCCCAGGCTGCGCAGGACGCCCTGCGCGCCATCGCCGGACAGAACCGCACCAAGCAGGGCACCGCAGTCCTGGATGCCCTGGAGCTTCTCTACGGTGAGCGGCTCGATCCCTACCGATCCAAATACGCCAAGTACATTCTCGGCGTCGCCAAGAAGAAGGGCCACGGACAGGTGGTTAACCGCTCCGAGCTGATCCAGGACGTCCTCGGCGTGGAATACCTCGCTCCGCAATCGCTCCGCCTCGAACCCGAATGGGCCGTGGTGGTGCTGGCCGCGCTGGTCTATGCCGGCGAAGTGGTCCTCTCCATCCCTGGCAAGAAGTTCGATGCCACCGGGCTCCAGCAATTGGCCGGAACCGGCATCGATGAACTTACCCAGTTCAAACACATCGAACGGCCCAAGGACTGGAACCTTCCGGCGCTCAAGGCGCTTTTCGAACTGCTCGGACTCACGCCGGGCATGGCGCAACTGGTCACTCAGGGCAAGGACGAACCGGTTCAGGAGCTGCAGAAGGCGGTCACCAACGCCGTCGAGCGGCTGGTACTCGTACAGCAGAGCATGCAGACCGGGCTGTTCTTCTGGGGTCGCAGCCTGCTGGCCGAGGACGAAGTCAAGAAGCTCCGCGCGAAACTGGACGAGACCAAGACCTTCCTCGAATCCCTGCAAGCTTACACCACGACCGGCAAGCTCAAGAATTTCCGCTACGACGCCTCGGAAGTGACGGCCCATCGGAGTGGACTCGAATCCCTTGCCGAGATCAAATCGCTTGAGGAACTGGTGGTCGACCTCGGGTCCACGGCCTCGTACCTCTCCACCGCCGAGGCTGTCCTGCCCACCGGCCACGAGTGGATCGACAAGATGAAGACGGCGCGGGACGAGGTCCTCGCCCAGATCGGCGACCCGGCCAAGCGGAGCGCTGCGGCATTCCGCCAGCAGACCCAGCGCAAACTCGGCGACCTCAAGAAGGCCTACCTGCTGGCCTACCTCTCTATGCACGCGAAAGCGCGTCTCGGTGTGAACGAGGACAAGCGCAAGGCCCAGCTCATGGGTGACGAGCGGCTCAAGGACCTGCAGAAGCTCTCCACCATCGACCTGATGCCCCGCCAGCACCTGTCGGATTTCCAGAACCGCTTGGCTGGCCTGAGGAGCTGCTTTGCGCTCACCGAGCAGGAACTGGAAGCATCGCCGGTCTGCCCGCACTGCAACTTCAAACCGGGCGCGGAACCGCCCACGGCTCCCGCAGCGACGATGCTGGACGCCCTGGACGGCGAGCTCGATAAGCTGGTCGAGAACTGGACCCAGACGTTGCTCGCCAACCTCGAAGACCCGACCACCAAGGGGAACCTGAGCCTGCTCAAGCCTGAGCCGCGAAAGCTGGTGGACGGCTTTATCAAGAAGCGGACCCTGCCGGACGACCTGGACCAGGACTTCATCCACGCCTTGCAGGAGGTGCTCTCCGGGCTCACCAAGGTCTCGGTCAAGATCGCGGACCTGCGCGACGCCCTGCTCTCGGGCGGCTCACCAGCCACCCCGGCGGAGATGAGGAAGCGGTTCGAGGAATACCTGGACGGGCTTACCAAGGGCAAGGAACCCGGCAAAGTCCGGATCGTACTCGAGTAAGGAGCGGCAGATGGCAAAGAATCCATACGAGCAGAGCATCTTCGACATACAACCTGCCGCCAAGCCGCAGGGACCCGTCGAGTGCCTCGGGATGACATTTGATAATGACCAGAAGCGACGGGACTACTTTCTGGATAAGTTGCGCGAGAAGCTGAAGAACCCAGAGTTCCGCAAGATCGAGGGATTCCCCATCGGCTCGGACGAGGACATTCTGGCGCTCTCCGATCCGCCGTACTACACCGCCTGCCCGAATCCGTTTATCGCGGACTTCATCAGGCACTATGGCACACCTTATGACCCGTCTAAGCCATACAGCCGGGAACCATTCGCCGCAGATACAAGTGCAGGTAAGTTCGACCCGGTCTACCGGTCTCATTCATATCACACCAAGGTTCCCTATATCGCCATCCAAGAGTATCTCAAGCACTATGCCGAAGGGGCCACCTGCGTTCTCGACGGTTTCTCTGGCTCGGGAATGACGGGAATTGCGGCAAGGAAACTGCACACATCAAAACACTCACTCAATGTGGTATTAACGGATCTCAGTCCAGAAGCCACTTTCATCTCGTCACGCATGATGAGCCCGACAGACTCAGCAGTTGCCCAAAAAGAACATCAGCGCATTAAGAATGTTTTGAAAGAGAAGACGTCCCGTTTCTACGATGTACCTGATGGTCGTACAAATGGCCAAGTGAATTACACCGTATGGTCGGATGTGTTTCTTTGTCCCGAGTGCTCGGCAGAGTTAGTGTTCTGGGATATTGCCGTAGAGCCCGATACTGGAGAAATGCGAGACACGCAGACTTGTTCACAATGTGGCGCGAACATTAGCAAGCGGTCCCTGACACCAAGTTTCGAGACGTATTTCGATGAATTCCTCAGACAGAGTGTACGTCGGGTAAAAGAAGTCCCCGTGCTTATTAATTACACTGTTGGTTCTGGACGAAAGGTTAGGACCCCGCAGGCTGATGACCTCGAAGTTCTGCATAGGTCGGCAATGATGCCAATGCCCTTTCCGGTACCTACTGACAGAATGCCCGAGGGAGATGAAGCCAGGCGAAACGATCCGACCGGGCTAACTCATGTTCATCATTTTTACACTCGCCGAATGCTCATCGGCTTGTCACTCATATGGCACGAAGTGAGAGAGTCGTGCGCGTTTTATGATATGGCCTTTATGCTATCACGAATGCTTCCGAGGGCTTCAAGGCTCCATAAGTGGAAGAAAGGCCAAACTACAGGGATAACAACAGGAACACTCTATGTGCCTTCGTTGCGATATGAATACAACGTCAACAAGATGTGGGAAGAGAGCATTTCATACGCCCAGCCCATCATTGGGGAGAAGAGCACCGTACCTTTTGTGATAAGCACCCAATCAGCAACTGGCCTTGACTGCATCCCGAGCGACTCGATTGATTATATATTCACTGATCCACCTTTTGGGGGCAACCTCAACTACTCCGATCTGAATTTTATTTGGGAGTCTTGGCTTCGGGTGTGGACGAACAACGCAACGGAAGCCGTGGTATCGCGCGTCCAAGGGAAGGGCTTATACGAATACTCCAGCTTGATGTCTAAATGCCTAACTCATTATTGTCGAGTGTTAAAGCCCGGTCGGTGGCTCACAATGGTGTTCCATAACTCACAAAATGCCGTGTGGGCAGCAATCCAAGAGGCGTTATTTAGCTCTGGCTTCATTATTGCGGATGTAAGAACGCTTGATAAGAAGCAGAAGAGTTTCAAGCAAATACAAGGAGCTGGAGCAGTTAAGCAAGACCTCATCATCTCAGCCTACAAACCTAACGGTGGTCTCGAAGATCGCTTTAGACTTGAAGCTGGAAAAGAAGATGGCGTTTGGGACTTTGTGCGCATCCACCTAAAGCAACTTCCAATTTTCGTGTCGAAGGATGGCCAAGCCGAGGTTATCGCCGAGCGTCAGAATTATCTGCTTTTCGACCGAATGGTGGCCTTCCACGTCCAGCGCGGCGTAACCGTGCCCTTGTCCGCTACGGAGTTTTACGCCGGTCTGGTCCAGCGGTTCTCCGAGCGTGACGGCATGTACTTCCTTGCCGATCAGGTGGCCGAATACGATAAGAAGCGGATGACCGTACGCGAGGTTTTGCAGCTCCAGCTTTTCGTTACCGATGAGTCATCGGCCATCCAGTGGCTCAAACAACAGATCATCAAGAAGCCTCAGACGTTTCAGGAACTCCACCCGCAGTTTCTCAAGGAGATCGGCGGCTGGCAGAAGTACGAGAAGCCGCTGGAGCTTTCCGAGCTGCTCGAACAGAACTTCCTCCGCTACGACGGCAAGGGCGAAGTGCCGAACCAGATCCACAGCTACCTCTCCACGAATTTCAAAGAGCTTCGGAACCTGCCCAAGGACGACGAGACCCTGCGCACCAAGGCCAAGGACCGCTGGTACGTGCCGGACCCGAACAAAGCCGGCGACCTGGAGAAGCTGCGCGAGCGGTCGCTGCTCAAGGAGTTCGATGACTACCGGACATCCAGCCAGAAGCGTCTGAAGGTGTTCCGCCTTGAGGCCGTCCGCGCCGGATTCAAGAAGGCATGGCAGGAGCGCGACTACGCCACGATCATCACCGTGGCCCGCAAGGTTCCCGAAAACATCCTCCAGGAAGACCCCAAGCTCCTCATGTGGTACGACCAGGCGCTCACCCGCTCGGGGGAGGACGCATGATGACGATCCAAGGAGAAATTGCCCATGCATGCGCATGACCGGTTTCTGCCGGAATGGTTCAACCGCATTCGGTCGCGGCAAATCACGTTGCCCCGGTTCCAGAGGTTCATGGCCTGGGGACATGGAGAGGTCTCCGGACTCTTGACGACGGTTCTGCGCGGTCTGCCTTCAGGCGCGACGCTGATCCTGGAGGTCGGCGATGAGGAGAAGTTCAAGAGCCGCACCATGGTCGACGCGCCGGAGTCGGGCGAAAAGGTGACCGAGCAACTCCTGGACGGCCAGCAGCGGCTGACGGCCCTGTGGCGCAGTCTTCACGATAAGTACGCGGACCGGAGCTACCTGATCGGCTTCGAGGATGACCCCGGTGATGGGTCCACGAAGCTACCCTATGTCTACGGCCAGGCCCGCTGGAGCAAGAACGGCAGTCGCTATCCGATGTGGGTGGACGATCCAAAGGAGTGCTGGAACCGAGGGTTTATCCCGATCACTCTGCTGCGACCGGATGACATCCTCCCGGAGATTCGTCATTGGATCGCGACCTCTGTTGGAAACGATCACGATAAAAAAGACAAGCTGTTCGATGAGATCATCGCACTGCGCGACAAGGTGAAGGCATTCAATCTGCCGTACCTGGCGCTGCCGGCCAAGACGCCCAAGGAAGTGGCTCTGGACGTCTTCATCAAAATGAACACCAGTTCGGTTCACCTGTCCACCTACGACATCGTGGTGGCGCTGGTGGAAGAAGAAACCGGGAAATCGCTCCACGAACATGTGGATGCTCTGAACATGGCCGTTCCGCGGGCGGCGGAATACGCTGACCTGCCGAGTCTGGTATTGGACGTGGTGGCTCTGCGCCAGGACCGCATCCCAAGCCAGGCGGGATACCGGGGGATCGACTACACCCGGATGCTCAACGAGTGGGATTCGGTCGTCAAAAGCATCAAGGGTATGGTGAGCTTCCTCGAAGACGAGAGCATCTTCGACGCCCAGCGGCTGCCGAGCTACACGGCCATCCCCATCCTCGCCGCGATGTGGGAGCACCTGCCGACGCAGCCGGACAAGTTGGGCAATGCCCGGCTCCTCCTGCGAAAATATCTCTGGCGGGCTTTCCTGACCTCGCGCTACGAGCAGTCATCTACATCCAACGCCCTGCAGGATTACCGCGGATTACGAAAAGTGCTCTGCGACGGTACAGCCGAGGACGTTGTGCCGATTTTGAACCAGGAATCGTATCCGCTTCCCTCAAAGGAAATGGTGTTGCAGGCCGACTGGCCGAAACGCAAGTCCATCCTTGGCCGTGGGTTGTTGTCGCTGCAGCTCAAGTGCGGTGCCGAGGACCTGGCCGACGGGGCGCGGGCGACGGTCGCCACCATCACATCCAAGGAGCATCCCCGAGAGTATCACCACCTCTTTCCGGCCGCGACGCTCGATGATGCGGGAATCCCCGATGAGCAGATCTTCCGTGCGCTCAACTGCGCTCTGGTGACTTGGCGCACAAACCGCACCATCTCGGACAAGGACCCCATTACCTATCTGAAGGAACGGGCGGACAACTGCGCCCTTGGGGAAGAGGAAATGAAGCGGCGACTGAGAACGCACCTCATTCCCTACGCCCGGTTGGCAGTCGGTTATGACGGCATCCCCGACGATGAACGGCGCGGTCGGGTAAAGAACGACTATGACGCTTTTCTGTCCGCCAGGGCCGAGGTTCTGGCAAAGGCGGCTCATCGCGTGTGCGAGGGCAAAGCTCTGGAGCTAAGCGAGCTGTTGAATGATGCGGATTGATGCAAATAGCTGGTACTTCAGCCCGGACCACGGGCAGCTCTGTCAGGTCATCGAAGCCCAGACGCTCTGGGGCGAGACGACCTGCCGCGTCTGGCTGCCCGGCCGCGACTCCGTGGTCCGCATCCCGGCTTCCAGGCTCAAGCCTCTGGAGAGCGCGGGCACCGGCTCGCCGGACGATATCGCCTACATCGCCGCTGCCGCGCGGGTGGCAGATGCCCTGACCCAGGACGTCCTGCTCGCGCCCATCGAGTCCTCCGTCATCCCGCTTCCGCACCAGATTCGCGCTCTATCCCGCGCCATCGCCAATGACCGGGTGCGCTATCTCCTGGCGGACGAGGTCGGCCTGGGCAAGACCATCGAGGCCGGGCTCATTCTGCGGGAGCTCAAGCTTCGCGGGCTGGTCAAGCGGACGCTGGTCATCGCCCCGAAGGGATTGGTGAGCCAGTGGGTCAGCGAGATGCGCTTTCACTTCGGGGAGACCTTCCAGCTCGTGCTTCCCGAGGACATCAAGACATTGAAACGGATCGTCCCGGTGACGGGCCCGGGAAACGGCGAGAAGGGCAATCACGACCCGGAGGTTCTGCCCGCCAACGCCTGGCAGATGTTCTCCCAGGTGGTCGTGCCGATGGATTCGGTCAAGCCCCTGGACAAGCGCCGTGGATGGAGCGCGGCTCAGGTGAGCGAGCACAATCGCGAACGGTTCGAGGACCTGATCTCCGCCGGCTGGGACCTGGTCATCGTGGACGAAGCGCACCGACTCGGCGGCAGCACAGACCAGGTGGCCCGCTTCAAACTGGGTCAGGGACTCTCCGAGGCCGCGCCATATTTCCTGATGCTTTCGGCCACCCCGCACCAGGGTAAAACCGACGCCTTTCATCGGCTGGTTTCCCTGATCGACGCCCAGGAGTTCCCGGACGTCAGCAGCGTCACCCGCGAGCGGGTCCAGCCGCATGTCATCCGCACCGAGAAGCGCCGCGCCATTGATGCCGATGGGAAGCCTCTTTTCAAGCCGCGTCGCACGCAGCTTGGCCCGGTCTCATGGGAAGAGCGGCACCGCAATCAGCAGCACCTCTACGAGGCGGTCACCGAATACGTGCGGGAAGGCTACAACCAGGCCATGCGGGAGAAGCGGAGCTACATCGGCTTTCTGATGATCCTGATGCAGCGCCTGGTGGTCTCCAGCACGAGCGCCATCCGCACTACGCTTGAAAGGCGTCTCGATGCGCTCGCCGCACCCCAGGAGCAACTGACACTGTTCCCGCTCACCTCCGAGGAGGAATGGGCGGACCTGGACGGCCAGGAGCAGATCGATGTGCTGCTCCGCACCCGCCTCAAGGCACTCAAGAACGAGCGCGCCGAGGTCAAGCTCCTCTTGGAGGCCGCGGCCCGATGCGAGCAGATCGGACCGGATGCAAAGGCCGAGGCGCTACTCGAGTGGCTCTACCGCCTCCAGTCCGAGGAGAGCGACCCGGAGCTCAAGGCGCTGGTGTTCACCGAGTTCGTTCCAACCCAGGAGATGTTGCGTCGGTTCCTGACTGAGCGCGGGTTTTCGGTCGTCTGCCTGAACGGCTCCATGGACATGGAAGAGCGTAAGCGGGTCCAGGAGGCATTCGCCAAGGATGTTCGTATTCTCATCTCCACCGACGCTGGCGGGGAGGGCTTGAACCTCCAGTTTTGCCACGTGGTGATCAACTACGACATACCCTGGAACCCGATGCGTCTCGAACAGCGGATCGGCCGGGTGGACCGTATCGGCCAGGCCCATGCGGTGCGCGCGGTCAACTTCGTCTTCGAGGGCTCGGTTGAGCACCGGGTCCGTGAGGTCCTGGAGCAGAAGCTCGCCGTCATATTCGAGGAGTTCGGCATTGACAAGACCGGCGACGTCCTCGACTCGGCCCAGGCGGGTCACATGTTCGACGAGATGTATGTCGAGGCGATCCTCAATCCCGAAAAGGTGGAGGACTCCGTCGAGAGCGTGGTTGCCCGCTTGCAGGAGCAGGCTCGCGAGGCGCGCACGACCGCATCGGTACTTGGCGCGACCGAGGACCTGGAACCTGGCGAAGCCCAGCGGCTCTTGACTCACCCCTTGCCCCATTGGGTCGAGCGCATGACCGTGAGCTACCTGAAGGCGCATGGCGGCCAGGCCGAGAGGAGAAGCCAGAGTTGGAACCTCACATGGCCCGACGGCGAGATCTATGAGAATGTGGTCTTCACCGGCAAGGAAGCCGAGAGGCTTCCGGCCTCCCGGCATCTTACCCTTGAAGAGCCGAAGGTCCGCGGACTGGCCATGCGGCTCCCACGTTTTGCGCCGGGCCAGCCGGTCCCCATCGTGTCGATCCCAGGTCTCTCCGAGGAAGTTCAGGGTGTCTGGTCCTTGTGGCGGATCGCGATTGCCACCATGGAGTGGAACCGTCGAAGGATCATGCCTCTCTTCTTGGCCGACAACGGCATGGTCTATATGCCGACGGCCAGACACGTGTGGGACCAACTCCTCGCGGCAAGCACACACGTCCGGTCAGTGATGGAGACCTCGGTCTCGCAAGCTGCCTTTGAGAAGCTGCAAAGCGCCGCGGAAGAACACGGGAAGCCCATCTACGAAGCGCTCGTGCAAGAGCACCGGGGGCGCATCGCACGCGAGCGCGAGAAGGCTGACTACGCCTTTGCCGCGCGCCGCAAGACCGTCGAGCGGATTGGCCTGCCCCAGGTCCGCAACTATCGCCTGAACCTCCTCTCGCAGGAAGAGCGGAGCTTCCAGGAACAGCTCGATCAGAAAGCCCATGCCTATCCCGAAATGGTGCCGCTGCTTGTGATTCGGGTGGAGGGCGGTGGCCATGAGTAGCTGGCGCGATCAAATCCTGAAGGAATTCACCCCGAAGGTCGCTCGACTCACCCTGGTGGCCGACCCGGACGGACTTCTCCTTGAAGAAGGGATTCTCGAAGGCGTCCGCGAACGTGGATTCGAGCTGATCCCGTTTGAAGACCACATCGCGTTCCGTTACGCCTACGAGTCGAAGTTTCGCTCACGCTGGGACCGCGGCGAGCACACGGACCTTGTCGTCGTATTGCGCTCGCAAGCAAGCGACCTCAGTGGGTTGCCCTATGATCTCCTCCAGGCCGGTCGCAGACTCTCCTTCAACCTCGGCGACATCTTCCCGAACCTCAGTTACCCGGTTGTGACCGCCCTGGATCGTGGGGACCTCGATGCCTTGTATGAGGCGCAGAAGAGACATGCACCCGGCCAGTTGGGCGACAACGCCACCAAGGAGTTCGTCCTCCGGCACGTCTTTGAAATCGCGCCCGAGCTGGTCAAACAGCCATCGGACCTCCTGCGAGTGCTGTTGCGCCGTCACTACCGCGGCCAGAGAATCCCGGCTGACCTTGACAATCGGTTCATCCAGCTTCTGCGCCAGAGCAACGCCTTCGACGACTGGCCGCTTGAGACGCTTGTTTCAGACCGGGAGGCGTTCTTCGCGTTCCTCCAGGAGCGCTGGCCGATCTTCCTTGACCTTGAAGCAGCCAAAGGGACGTCCGGCGTTCGTGAGGATGAGAAGCCCTACGGTCTGTCCATTGATGGACCTGTCGAACTGCCCTTCGATCACCATGACATCCGGGTCTACATCGACAACCTGTTCGTGGAGGGGGTGCTGCACTCGGTCCCACACGAGCATGCGGACACCTTGTCCAGAACTTGGGTAGGCATCGGCGTTCGAACCGCTCCCATCGAAGACAGGTCCCGTCGCCTGGGCAAGCTCATCGACAGCCTGGAGGCATCCATTCCGGCCGAGGACGCGAAGCACACGGACTGGTTCCACTTTGCCCGCGGATGGGCGGAGACGATCCTGCTGGCGAACGATCAGGCCGAAGCGATTTCTGAACCGACGGGCGAACGCATCAAGAACTTGCAGGCACAGGTGGATGCCGGTTTCGCAGCCTGGCTTTTCAAGCGGTATGCCGGGCTTGTCAACCTGCCACCGGTGCCTCCAGTCATGTTGCATCACCTCCCGCGGTTTCTTGCCCGCCAAATGGGAGAAGACCGCACCGCCAAGATCGCACTGATCGTGGTGGATGGCCTTGCATTGGACCAATGGCTGGTAGTCCGCGAAGCACTTGCCTCAAAACAGCCCGGGCTGCGATTCCGGGAGCAGGCGGTCTTTGCCTGGATTCCTTCGCTTACCTCCGTCTCGCGCCAGGCAACATTCGCAGGCAAGGCTCCCATCTTTTTTCCGAACAGCATCCAGACCACGGACAAGGAACCCGCTCTTTGGGCGCAATTCTGGGCGGATCAGGGCCTTATGCCAAACGAGGTCGTCTACCTCAAGGGGCTCGGTGACGGCGGTCTGGAACCCGTTTCCGAAGCGCTTTCTCATCCCAAGGCAAGAGTCGCCGGGCTGGTCGTGGACAAGGTCGACAAGATCATGCACGGGATGGAAATGGGCACCGCCGGGATGCACAACCAGGTGTGCCAGTGGGCCAAGCAGCCGTACCTGAACACACTCCTCGATCTGCTCTTGGATCGGGGCTTCCGTGTCTATCTGACTTCTGATCATGGCAACCTCGAGGCGGAAGGTTGCGGTCGTCCATTCGAAGGGGCTGTGGCGGACCTGCGCGGCGAACGAGTCCGCATCTATCCAGACGCGGCCCTTCGCGGAAAAGTGAAAGAACGCTTTCCAGCCGCGTTGGAATGGGGAACCGTTGGTCTCCCGGAGGACTACCTCGCCCTGCTGGCCCCTGCTCGGCAGGCGTTTGTCCAGGAAAAGCAGCGCACCGTGAGCCACGGCGGCGTTTCAGTCGAGGAACTCATCGTCCCTCTGATCCAAATTGACAGGAGGGGCGAATGACCAGACGGACCGACCAGATCGGATTCAGTCAGCGGGTGCGTCTGGAATGGCTTGAGCAGACGGCCAACCTGGTCTTGGCAGGGAATGACAAGGCTGCGGTCAACGAAGCCTTGCAGGATTTGCTGAAGGACAAGGTGTCCGTAGGCGGACAGGCCGAGCGTGGCAATCGTGAGAAGATCATCACGATTCTCCTGAAGACGTGGCTGACGGTTCCGAGCGAACTCGAGTCGTTGCGCATCGAAGGACTGGAACTACTCAAACGTGTTCCTCGACGCGATCATCTGGCCATCCACTGGGGGATGGTCATGGCCGTCTACCCGTTCTGGTCGGGTGTAGCCACCCAGACCGGCCGTCTTCTGAGGCTTCAGGGTTCCGCTGCCGCAGCTCATGTCCAGCGCCGGGTTCGCGAGCAATACGGCGAGCGGGAAACTGTTTCCCGAGCGGCCCGCCGCGTGCTGCGTTCGTACCTGGACTGGGGCGTGCTTCAGGAGACCGGCGCAAAGGGCATTTACTCCGCCGGGACAACGCTGGCTGTTGAGGAATCCCGACTGATCGCATGGCTGGCCGAAGCGTCCCTCCATGCCCGCGCCAACGGCTCGGCTCCGCTGAAAGATCTGATCGACAGCCCGAGCCTCTTCCCGTTCCGAATCAAGCCGGTCCACGCCGAAAATCTCGTGGCCGCGTCATCCAGACTCGATCTTCTCCGCCACGGGTTGGACGACGATCTCGTCATGCTGCGTGAAGATCATCGCAAGAAACCAAAAAGAAGCAAGCTTGGGGACTCAGGGAGTAGCTAATGACGAACGAGGAAATAGCCAGATTTTTCAATAACGCGCGGCCCTTCATCCAGGGCAACCCGAACCTGCGCGATCCCCAGGTCGAGGGATGGTTTCGCACGCGCCAACATTTCCGGAACAGTTCCGAGCACGCCATCCTCCAAATTCCGGTGGGCTGCGGCAAAACCGGCCTCATGGCGCTACTGCCGTTTGAGACCGCCCAGGGTCGGGTACTGGTGATCGCCCCAAACCTTGAGATTCGACGGGGCATTTCCACCGCCTTCGATGTCGCCGGGCGGGAATGCTTCTTGACCTCCACGCGTGTTTTGACCGACGTGAGTCATGGCCCCTTCCCGGCCGTCCTGGACGGCCAGGATGCGAACATCCACGACTGCGAGAGCTCGCATATCGTGGTTACCAACATCCAGCAACTGGCCAGCCGGGCTGACCGCTGGCTTCCGGCCTTCGCGGATGATTTCTTCGACCTGATCCTGGTGGACGAGGGGCATCACAACGTCGCCAGAAGTTGGGAAAGAGTTTTCGAGCGGTTCCCCAACGCCAAGGTCGTGAGCCTTACCGCCACCCCCTTCAGAGGCGACGGACGCGAGATCTCTGGCGAGCGGGTTTATGCCTATCCGTTCCGGACCGCCATGGTGCGAGGCTACATCAAACAAATCACGGCCGTAAATGTCGCGCCAGAGGAGATCTCCTTCACCTATCGAGGAGATGCCCGACGGCACACCCTTGAGGAGGTCCTTCAACTCCGGGACGAGGAATGGTTCAGCCGTGGCGTGGCCCTCGCGCCGGAGTGCAACCGCTCCATCGTTGACGCCAGCATTCAGTGGCTTCAGCACCTTCGAGAGACTGGCACATTCCACCAACTAATCGCGGTCGCCTGTTCGGTGGACCATGCCCGCCAGGTTCGTTCCCTTTACGCTGAACGTGGTCTGCAGGCGCGTGAAATCCACAGCAACATGCCGGCGGAGGAAATTGAGGACGTGCTCCAGGACCTCCGGCGCGACCGGATCGATTGCATCGTCCAAGTCCGGATGCTCGGCGAGGGATTTGACCACCCGAACCTGAGCGTGGCCGCCATCTTCCAGCCCTTCCGGTCGCTGTCGCCCTATGTCCAGTTTATCGGAAGGGTCATGCGGGTGATCCACCAGAACAATCCCCAGCACCCGGACAACCGGGGCGTGGCAGTCTCCCACGTGGGGCTCAACATCGACCGCCATTGGGATGATTTCCGCCGGATCGACCAGGAGGACCAGGAACTCATCCAAGGCTGGCTTGAAGCGGGCGACGAGCGACCTCCGGCCGATGAGTCGGGCCGCCGGCGACGCCTGACGCCGGACATGGTGGTGCAGAACGAGATCATCAGCCACTTCATCGAGCAGGAATACCTCGACCCGATGGATGACGCTGTGATCGACGACCTCGTCCAGGAGTTTCGGAGACGCGGCCTTGACCCTGAGGCCCTCGGGCTTTCCCGCGAAAATCTTCGCCAGCGCCTCATCCAGGCTCGGACTCGCGAGAGCATGGAGCCACGGGAGATACCGGTCACGCCCCAGCGTCGTCGCCAGGAAGCCCGCCGAAGGCTCAACGAGCGCTCCCGGGCACTGGCCAGCCGTATTCTGAACGCCCTCGGCGCGTCCATCAACGGCCGCAACATCGTCCTGGCATACCCTGAGCTGCGAAGCGCCAATAACTACGCGGCTGTCATCATGATCGTGAACGGAGCCGTCAACGAGCGGCTCGAGGCGGACGGCGGAACCCGCGGTGAAATTCCGTTGGAACGGCTGGAGGAGGTTCTGGACCAGATTGATCAGATCGGGGACAACGTCCAAGCCCAAATCCAGGAGCGCCTTTCAAGGAGATGACCGATGCCCAAGCTGAAACGCCTTCTCGTGTCCGCCTGTTTTGAGACCGCCCAGCGGCGGAGGCACTGCTCGCGGAACCAGGAGCACGTTATCTGCCAGGGTGACAAGTGTCTGGTCATCAAAGAGAACATGTCGAAGAACAACTACTGCATGGAGTGCGCAGCGTTGATACTTCAGAAAGCTAAGGAAGAGCTCGATGGATTGGAGCACGAACTGGATAGAAAGGACGACGTTCCCCACATAGATATTGAATCGGAGCAGGAACTGTGACTGGAACCGAAACTTATCCTTCATGTGTGGCGGAGTGATGTGATGCCGAAATCGTTGCCCAAACCCTTAAGAAAACAGCGAGAGGTCCTTTACCTGCCCGTGGCGGGCCACTCTGCGGTTCTGGGCACTGCAGGGAGTGGGAAGACGACGCTGGCCCTTTATCGTGCCGCCTATCTTTCCACTGCTGATATGCCTCACTCTGGCCGAACCCTTCTCCTCACCTTCAACCAAGCGCTTGTCACGTACCTCAACCATCTCAAGCCGTTAGCGTTGCGCAATGTCATGATAGAGACTTATCACAAATTTGCCAGAGGGTACCTCAATTCCAGGGGCAAAATGAGCTTCAACTCGATTTGCGATCCCGATTTAAGGCGCACCCTTATCGAGAGAGCCGTTGGCAATGTGACTCAACATTATGAGAAATCCAAATTCTTCGACAGGCCGCTCGCCTTCTTCTTGGACGAAATCGGTTGGATTCTTAGCCATGGTATAGAGACCGAGGAGCAATACATTGCTGTCGAGCGGGTTGGTCGTGTCGGAACCACCCTTGCACGCAAGCTCCGAAGCGTGATGTTCGAGATACTGAAAGAATACCTCGCCCTGAGAACGCAACAGGGAAAACTATACGACTGGGATGACATCGCTTACCACGTCCGGCAAGAGTATCTTCAGGATGATCGAGCCCGGCGTTATCGTCACATAATCATCGACGAAGGGCAGGACTTTTCTCCGGAGATGATCCGCTCCCTGGCATCCGCCATACCGGATGATGGCTCGCTTACATTTTTCGGGGATGTTGCGCAACAGATATACGGACAACGCACATCATGGCGGTTCGCAGGGCTGACCGTTCCTCAGACCTGGGAATTCAAGGAGAACTACAGGAACACAAAACAGATTGCACGCCTTGGGTTGGCGATTTCCAAGATGCCCTATTTCGAGGGCATTGCGGACATGGTGGAACCGACCTCCCCGCGGGCAGACGGGCCACTCCCCACGATTGCCGAGTGTGATACCCGGGCGAAGCAGATCGAAGTCGCTCTTCGTGTTGCGAAAGAATCGGGCAAAACGAAGAGTGTCGCGCTTCTCTTCAAGGATCGAGAACAGGAGCGTCTCATCAGCTCCGGTTTGCCCAACTATGCCACGAAGCTTCACAGGGACATGAACTCATGGAACGATGGTCCAGGAATCTACTATGGAACTTATCATTCGGCAAAAGGGCTTGAATTCGATCTTGTCATCCTACCGTTCCTTGAAAAAGAAAATCTACCCGATCCAGAGCATATCGCATCACATGGCGAAGAGGACGCACTGACCCACGACGGTCGACTTCTCTACGTAGCCGTGACCCGTGCAAGAACGGATCTTCTCTTGCTATACACGGGCGAGCCGACGCCGTTGCTTCCGGCAAAGCCCTCTCTTTATGGGAGGGTTTCGCCATGACAAGGATACAGAGGGAGTGCCGACAACGAGGTATCACCAGGCTGTGCCATTTCACTCAGTCACGCAATCTCGCACATATTCTCGGCGACTGTGGCGGCATCCTTTCGAGGAGCCGTCTCGAAACCGAAAACCTGCCTCACAATCCAACCGATCCAGACCGCTGGGACGGATGCGAGGACTTGATCTGTTGCTCTCTCGAGTTTCCCAATGTCTACTATTTTGCAAAGGTTCGAGAGCAGGACCACTTGTTCAAGGATTGGGTTGTCTTGTTAATAAAGCCGGACTTCCTGTGGCAGCCAGAAACCAAATTCTGCCCCTGCAATGCTGCAAAGGAGAGAGGAGCTTACATTGGGGAGGGATATGACGTTTTCATTTCACTGTTCGCCAACACTGTACCAGGCATTACTTTTACCCGGCCTCCACGACACCTGCCATGTGCGGCGACGAACGTTCAAGCCGAGGTCTTGGTTCCCGATCCAATCCCCCTCGACGACATTACTGCCATTGCGGTGGTAGATGAAGAGCAGGCAAAGCGTGAGATTTGTCGCGCCACCCTTCAGGGGCTTTCAATCGATAAGGACATTCTCGTAGTTCCCGATTTCTATCGCACAACAGGATTGGCCAGGACCATTCAAAGCGGAAATCGTGTAAACGAGATCATCTTTGACAATGGAGGTCGTCATGGCCAATAGATCGCCAAAACTCATGTTAAACAAAGCTGTTGGGGCTATGCTCGGAGCAGCTTGCGGTGATGCCTTGGGGTGGCCGAACGAACGCGTAGGTCGATCCTATAAGGACGAGAGTAAGCCCCAAGGTCCGCTTCTCGAATTCTCGAAATGGACACGAAGATCGGGTGGACGCTATTACCCACACGACGAGATCATCGATGCCGGGAGCTATAGTGACGATACCCAGTTGATTCTCTGCCTTTCCAGATCATTGCAATGCGGTCCTCGGTGGTGGAACCGACTCTCTCGGGTCGAACTTCCATTTTGGGCATTGTATGAGAGAGGCGGAGGCGGCGCGACAAAGAGAGCTGTGGATGCGTGGACGGATGGAGTCCCGCCCTGGTCGGGCAAGAAGACATCAAACGATGCAAAGAGATACTTCGAAGCCGGTGGAAACGGCGTTGCGATGCGCATCCTTCCACACGTCCTTTTCAACGCCGATATCTCAGAGTTCGCCCCTCTTGCCCAGAATATCATGCTTGACGGGATCGCGACGCACGGTCACCCACGTGCTTTGGTAGGGGCATTGGCCTATGGCTATGCGCTTTGGAAGTCCATAAGACGCACAGACCAACTCGGATTCGGAGAAATAGTCGAAGACCTTCTCGGGAACGTCTCCGAATGGGAGACAATCCCGGAGACTTCTGCTGTTACCGACGACTGGATCAGAGCAGCAAGCAATCATATTCCTGGCTACCAGAATGTTTGGAGATCTGTGGTCAAGGAGATGATCGATCTCTTGGAAACATGCAAGAAAGAGCTTTCCAAAGGCGCTTTGACGAGCGATGAAGAAACCTTGCGCGCCCTCCAGTGTTTCGACCAGAAGACCAGCGGTGCCGGTACTGTCGCGGCTGGTGCGGCCGTTTTTCTGGCATCCCGATACGCACCGGACCCCATACATGGGTTGATGACGGCTGCCCATGCGGTCGGCGCAGATACTGACACTATCGCCTCAATGACCGGAGGATTGCTCGGAGCTTTCAGTGGCATGGAATGGCTGGCGTCACTGCAGAATCATGTGCAGGACTCGAAGTATTTGGTCAAGATTGCCACCGATCTCGTCTCCAAGGGTGAATCTACTGGACTGCCCGATATTCCAAGTGTCAGCCGATCAAACCTCAATAGATGGGTTGATGAGCTGTTGGAGATGAAATCCGGCGTGACCTGCGAATTGCCGGACGGAAGAAGGGGCAACATTGTTTCAAGAAGCGAACGCGTCGGTAAGAGCGAGAAATTTAAAGTCATATTTTATAGAATCGCCTGTGAAGATGGTCAGAATCTATATCTTTCCAGAATAAAGAAAGGCACCTTCCCAGCAGCCGATGTGGCAAAGGGGCCTGCGGCGTCCACGCCAACTTCAAGAGCGTTCAATTTTGGCCCCAAGCTACCTGTTCATTCACTCGATGAGGCGGTGCGTTTCTATCAAGGCATCCTTGGGCTCAACATAAAGAAAGGGATGCAAGAGGTAATTGTGTTCGAACAAGGACTGGTCCTCGTGCCTGGGGATTATCCGAAAACTCAATACGGCGGGAAGGATATTCACTCCCTCATATATTTTGAACTGACTGATATTGAAAAACGGTACGAACTCGCGAAGAGCAAGGGTGCCAAAATCATATCTCCCCTGTCCCTCTGGGGGAACTCCAAGAGGTTGTATTTCAGATGTTCCGACCCCGACGGGAATATTGTCGAGGTGTTTTCCACTGAAGCAAACTAACAGGAAGGGAGGCTGATACATGACGAAACGCAAAACCTATCACGTGACCCCAGGAACCGACGGGGGCTGGAAGGTCAAAGAAGAGAAGGCATCAAGGGCTTCGAGCAGTCACGATACGAAAGCGGAAGCTGTGGATCGTGCCAAGGAACTGGCGAAGAACCAGGACCTCGGACAAGTCGTAATCCACAAACAGGACGGGACGATCCAGACCGAGCACACATATGGCAAGGACCCGTATCCGCCGAAGGGATAGACGATAACTTGCGACAACCTCGTGACACAATCAACGAAAAGCGTGATGCAAGGATGGTGGATCGCGCCCAAGGCTGTCTTCTCGGCCAGCTTGCCGGAGACTCTCTTGGCAGTCTGGTCGAGTTTCGGGCTCCGGATGACATCCGGCGGGAATACCCGAAAGGCGTCCGTGAACTTGCCGACGGAGGCACTTGGAACACGATTGCCGGCCAACCGACCGACGATTCTGAGATGGCGCTGTTGCTGGCCCGCATGCTGGCGGACCAGGGAAGGTACGATCCCAAGGAAGCCAGAAAAGCGTACATTTCTTGGCTGGACTCCGGGCCTTTCGATTGCGGCATGACAGTCTCCGGCGGCTTGCGAGGCCGTCCCAATCCTGAGAGCCAGGCCAACGGCGCGATGATGCGGATCAGCCCTTTGGGCATCTTCGGAGCCAACCATGACCCGGAGTTGGTGGCCGAGTGGGCACGGCAGGACGCAGCGATAACCCATCCCCATCCGGTTTGCCAGCAAGCCAACGCATTGTTCACGATGGCCATTGCCCATGCCGTCCGCCACGGGAGTGATGCTCGAAACCTGTATCAGCAGATCATGACGTGGACGGAAGAAATGAAGGTGGATCGGGACCTCCTGAATGCGGTCAGCGGAGCCGCCGAGGCACCTCCCACCGATTATGTCCACCAGCAGGGGTGGGTCCTGACGGCATTCCGCAACGCCCTGTGGCAGCTCTTGCATGCTCCGAATTTGGAGGAGGCCGTGGTGAACACAGTCATGCGCGGCGGAGATACCGACACCAACGCCGCCATCTGTGGCGCACTGCTGGGCGCTGTGTACGGCCGGAACGCCGTCCCCGGCCAATGGGTCGAATCCCTGCTCAAATGCCGCCCTGCAGCGGGACAGCCGAATGTGCGCCATCCCCGGCCCGAGTGCTTTTGGCCCGTGGATGCATTGGAGCTGGCGGAGCGATTGCTCGTGTTCGATCAACAGGATACGGGTAATGGGGCATGATATGAGTGAGCCGACGCCACGTTTCTGGCAGATATTCTTCGAAGTTTTCGAGTCGCTCCCCAGGCAGGGGCCAGGCAAGCGCGACTGCGCGGCCAAGGCGCTCGCCCTGTGTGGCGACCTGCCGCCTTCGCCCGTGGTGTTGGACCTCGGCTGCGGCGTCGGCGGGCAGACACTTCATCTCGCCGAGCTCATATCTGGTTCCATCGTGGCTCTTGACAGCCATGCTCCGAGCATCGAGCGACTGCGTGCGACGGTCGCTATGCGAGGGCTCGCCGAGCGGATTCAGCCTATGGTGAGGGACATGGCCGAACCCGGGCTGCCGCCTGCGAGCTTCGACCTCGTCTGGTCCGAGGGGGCGCTCTACAACATCGGCATAGAAAAAGCCCTGCGCGTCTGCAGCCGGCTGCTGCGGCCCGGCGGTTACCTCGCCTTCACCGACGCGGTCTGGCGCAGGGACAACCCGCCCCCCGAGGTCAAAGCGAGCTTCGATGCCGACTATCCGGCCATGGGCCGGGTTCCGGATGTCCTGGCGGCAATCGAAAGAAGCAGCTTTTTGCTCATCGGCCACTTCACCCTGCCGGACGAGTCCTGGTGGGAAGATTTCTATACACCGATGGAAATTCGCATCGAGGAACTGCGCGGTAAATATAGAGCCGACGACGAAGCGCTGGCCGTGTTGGATCAACTCGCGCAGGAGCCCGAGATGCACCGGAGGCACTCAGGGTACTATGCCTATGAGTTCTTTGTGGCGCGTCTGATGGGGTGAATGAACCTTAGACAGATGGGGAAATATGATTCAGCGCCGCTTCCGGTCCGCCGGGAACGGCCCGCTCTTTGATAACTCGTGATATCATAAGGGCTTAGGGACCTGAAGCCTAATGGAGAATGGTTATGAAGAGGGTTGCACACGGGGAGCCATAATTCCGTCCGCTGATTTTCAGCGGTTCTTATAGAACGCAAGACCCCGTCGGGTGATCCCCACGGGGTTTTGTCGTTTCAGCCGCACTCACATCCGGCTGCTACCGTCTTGGCTTTCTGTGGGGGTGATCGCCGGACAGGGACCTTTAAAGTGCTAACAGCCTGAATCTGTGTCTAATTTTTCCATATACACATTGAAAAGCGATTGACGGTAACTTTCAAGAAGTGTAAACTGCACCAAAGGGCCTTTCAGTCATGCCCTTGTTTCTTTGGATTGGAATTGTGTTGTATCTTTCCCCGTCGGCCATGCTATCCGGTCTTAATCCGGCGTTTTTTGCCATCGGCAAGCTCGAACTCCAGATCGAGGTTGCCAAGGGCAACAGGCAGGCACACCACGTTATGGCCCTGAGAAAAGATCCCAATTTTCTGCCGGTGACGGTTCTCTGGGCCAACGTGGCCGTCAACGTGCTGCTGGCCCTGCTTTCGGGATCGACGCCTCGGGCCCGAGGCCATCTCGTACTTCAAGGAAAAGGATATCCGGCAGTTTATTAAACTGCACATGGCTGCCGCCGAAAGCGACATCGAAAGGGTCGAAGGACGGGGCGTCCTGAATTTTCTCGATCTCAATGATGTGCCCTTGGCGGGTGAAGGCGAACCCGTCAACCCTCTAAGCATCATCTCACTGCCGTTCGGAAATGGGAAATCTGTTTTCCCGACCACACAGGGTGGCTCATCCGATGTCTTTTTGACTCGGATTCACAAAATGCGGGACAAAATGGGTCATACTCGTCGATCCGAACAATGAGCCTAAGGGGGTGTTGAATCCCGACGGATTTATCCGGGAAGCGCTGTTCAATCGCGCGCAGTATAATCCGTATTGGCACTGCCACAGGGAGGGTTATTTATGAAAACCATTGTGACCATGACCTTGAACCCGGCCATCGACAAGAGCGCAAGTGTCGATCACGTCGTTGCAGAGCGGAAACTCTACTGCAAGCCGCCTCGTTTCGAGCCCGGAGGGGGCGGGGTGAATGTCTGCCGGGCCATTAAGAAACTGGGAGGAAAATCCCTGCTCCATTACCCTGCAGGGGGACTGACAGGGATGAGGCTTCAAGAACTTCTGGATGAAGAAGGTCTGGACCATCGACCGTTTCCCATTGAGGGAATGATCCGGGAGAGTCTGGTCATTTTGGAGGAATCCACCGGCCAGCAGTACCGCTTTGGAATGCCGGGACCAACTCTGAAGAAAAATGAATGGGAGTCCTTTCTTCAGAAACTGGCAGCCATCGACCCCCCACCCGATTATGTGGTGGCAAGCGGAAGCCTTCCGCCGGGGGCGCCTCCCGACTTTTATGCACGGGTTGCCCGTGTCGGGAAGAAGAAGGGGACAAGAACGATCGTGGACGTTTCGGGTAAAGCCCTGAGAGAAGCACTCGAGGAAGGGGTGTTTTTGATCAAACCCAATGTCCGTGAATTCAGGGAACTGGTCGGTGAGGAGATTAAAGAGGAATCGCAGATCAAGGCCGAGGCCCAAAAGATGGTCAAAAGCGGCCGGTGCGAGGTACTGGTGATCTCCCTTGGCGCGGCGGGGGCCCTGGCGGTTTCCGAAGACTTTGTCGAACACATCATTCCCCCCACCGTGCCCATAGTGAGCAAGGTCGGAGCAGGGGACAGCATGGTGGCAGGTATCGCCTTGAGCCTGGCCCGGGGAAACCCGCTCAGGGAATCCGTCCTTTTCGGCGTGGCGGCCGGTTCGGCAGCCGTCATGACGCCGGGAACGGAGTTGTGCCGCAGGGAGGATGCCGAGCGGTTATATGAGAGTATGATTTCAGTGGTTTGAAGAACAGCATACATGAACAGCGAGGGGCGACGACCATGAGATTACCGACCCACAAAACCAAGATCGTGTGCACCATCGGACCGTCCTCCCGTTCGGAAGCTTTACTGGAACGGCTGATGCTGCAAGGCATGAATGTGGCGCGGCTCAATTTCGCCCATGGAACCCTGCAGAGCCACAGGGAGGATATTCAGCGCATCCAGGCCGTTGCGAAAAGACTTCAGCGTCATTGCCTGATCATGGCCGATCTTCCCGGCCCCAAGATAAGAATCGGGAAACTCCTGGAGGAGCCACTTCTGCTGGAAAAGGGGGATGAGGTCGTTTTGACCGTCAAAGACCTCATGGGCACCCCAACCCAAATCCCTGTCGAGTACAAAAGACTGCCGGAGAGTGTGACCTCTGGAGACCTGATTTTCCTCAATGACGGTTTCATACAACTCCTGGTGGAAAAGGTGTCCGGTGAGGATGTCTTCTGCCGGACGGTTATCGGCGGTCCGCTTCTTTCCCACAAGGGACTGAGCATCCCCGGGGCAAAGATAGTTGCCGAAGCCGTATCGGATACGGACCTCGATTTTGTCGCATTTGCCCTGCAGCAGGGGGTGGATGCCTTCGGTGTTTCGTTTGCTGAAACAGCGGAAGACATTCTGAAAGTGAAAAGGTTTGCCCAGGCAGAAGGGCAATCCGTCTATGTGGTCGCCAAGATCGAGCGGGCCGAGGCCATCGAAAATTTCAACGGAATTCTTTCCGCGGCGGATGCGATCATGATTGCCCGGGGGGACCTGGGGGTTCAAATTCCCTTGCAGGACGTGCCAGCCGTTCAGAAAAAACTGATCCATCAGGCGAATCGTCTGGGCCGGCCCGTGATAACAGCGACCCAGATGCTGGTCTCCATGACCGAGAACATCCGTCCGACCCGCGCCGAGGTGTCCGATGTGGCCAATGCCATTCTGGACGGCACGGACGCAGTGATGCTGTCCGAAGAGACGGCTATCGGGCGGTATCCCGTGGAAGCGGTTGAATTGATCAGCAAGATCGCAATATCCGCCGAACGGGAGAAAAAAACCATCCGGGTGCTGGCGGATTTGCCCGCTTACTTCCGGGCGGCTGTGGGATCTGGCGACGCCACCGTGGAAGATGTCATCACGCTGAATGCCGTTGAATCGGCCGGTGCATTGAATGTGCGCTTCATCCTGACCCATACGCAAGGCAGGGCCGCCCCCTGTCTGATCTCCAGGTTCAGGCCCGACTGCTGGATACTGGCTCATGGCGGCGATGAAAAAACGAACAACTTCCTGGGCCTTTCTTATGGGGTTCATCCTGTCCAACTGGATGGTGGAACAACCGGCCTTGCCGACAAGGCCGTCCGGTGGCTGGTCACGGCTGGCATGGTTGAAAAGGATGAAAGCCTCGTCTGGGTTGAGGATGAATCGCCTGATGACAGGTGTGAAGCCTTGTCGATGAAAATCATCAAAGCCTGAAACAAATTCCATGAAGAGGGAAAACCATGAAGGAAAAATCAAAACGCATTGAATTCAGGATCTTTTCCCCGCAGGCCGAAAATGTCCATTGCCAAAAACAGGCAGTGTTAGCCCGCGCACGACGTTCAACCGGTTAAGGAGGATAATATGGAACTGTCCTACCAAAGACGACGCGCTGTAGCCTATTTTTCCATGGAGATCGGCATTGACGAGAGAATATGCACATACAGCGGGGGGCTGGGGATCCTTGCCGGGGACACGATCCGTTCGGCAGCGGACCTCAGGGTGCCGATGGTTGCAGTCACGCTTCTCTACCGCAAGGGTTATTTTCGACAAAGGCTGGAGGCCGACGGGTGGCAGAGGGAAGAGCCGACCTCCTGGGCCTTTGAAAAATTGCTCGAAGAGGAGTCTGCACGAGCTCAGGTGCAGATCGAAGGCCGGGTTGTTCATCTTCGGGCCTGGCGCTATGATGTACGCGGAGAGGGCGGCTACGCGGTTCCCATATACTTTCTGGATGCGGATCTTTCTGAAAATTCCGAGTGGGACCGCGGATTGACCCAGTCGCTCTATGGCGGAGATGATCATTACCGCATTTCCCAGGAGGTAATTCTCGGGATCGGCGGTATACGAATACTCCGCGCGCTGGGTTATCATGAGATCGCCACCTTCCATCTCAATGAAGGACATGCGGCCTTGCTCACACTGGCTCTTCTGGACGAGGCCGCCAAAGAGGCGGGGAGGGAATCGGTCATTCAGCAGGATGTGGAATCGGTGCGGAGCCGATGTGTTTTTACCACCCACACTCCTGTCCCGGCCGGGCACGACAGGTTCCCCGTCGACCTGGCCCGAAAGGTCCTTGGGGACCGGAACGACTTCTTCGCTTTGGAAGGAGTTCTCCACGAAGGGCACACCCTCAACATGACCTATCTCGCCCTCCATCTGAGCCGGTATGTCAACGGTGTGGCAAAGAAACACGGCGAGGTCTCAAGGCTCATGTTTGCAGGCTATGACATTGAGGCCATCACCAACGGGGTCCATGCCGCCGCCTGGGTTTCCGCGCCGTTTCGAGAACTGTTCGACCGCCATATTCCTTTGTGGCGAAAGGACAATTTCAGTCTGCGCTACGCCTTGAGCGTTCCCAGAGACCAACTCTGGAACGCGCACATGCAGTGCAAGAAGCAGCTCATGGGCTTGGTCAACCACGAAACCGGGGCAGGCATGGATGAGAACATCCTGACAATCGGCTTTGCCCGGCGTGCCGCCACCTACAAGCGGGCGGATCTCCTCTTCAGTGATATGGAGAGGCTCAAAAGGATTTCCAATGAAGTGGGCAAGATCCAGATCATATACGGCGGCAAGGCCCATCCCCGCGACCATGAGGGAAAGGAGCTCATCAAAAGGATCTTTTGGGCCAAGCATGAACTGCAACACGACATCAAGGTGGCCTACCTTGAAAACTACAATATGACGCTGGGCGCGATCATGACCGCCGGGGTGGATATCTGGCTCAACACGCCCGAACCGCCCATGGAAGCTTCCGGGACCAGCGGGATGAAGGCGGCCCTGAATGGGGTTCCGAACCTGAGCGTGCTGGATGGCTGGTGGATCGAGGGCCACATCGAGGGGCTGACCGGCTGGTCTGTCGGGGAGCCAGTTCACGGAAAGGGAAAGGAGCGGGACCACTCACGGGATGCCCCGTCTCTTTACGAGAAGCTGGAGCATGCCGCTATTCCCAGTTTCTATCATGATCGGGATCGGTACCTGAACATGATGGCCTACTCCATTGCCATCAACGGGTCCTTTTTCAACACCCAGAGGATGGTGCAGGAGTACGTGCTCAACGCCTATTTCAATCGCTGAAAATGAGGCTGCAACGGATATGGGCGAGTCATTTCTGTGGTCGCCAACTCCCCAATCTATGCATCATGGCCCGCGATGGAGGCGGACAGCGCGACAAAATCCCAATCCGAGCAAATGGTTGAATCTTTCATGACCGGCTCCCCGGAGATAAAATCTCAATCCGCTCAAAGGATTGAAAGAGGTTCAATAAGGTTCCCCTTTCGGGCTGAGTCCCTTCGGGGGCGGTCCGGCATATCCGGCGCCGGGAGCGATTGCAGATACGCCGTCAGATTAACGTTCTCGTTTGCAATGTTCAGTTTGCGCCGGATGTGTTCGCGGTGACGGCTGATCGTTGCCGCCGAGACACCCCGCAACTCGGCAATTTCCTTGGTCCGCAATCCATTCCGGATCATGTTGCAGATGTCGATTTCCGTCGGCGTCAAGGTGCGATAGTGATTCAAGATGCGGTTCGTAAAGGGGGAGGCGATCTCTTCGAGGGTGGTCCTCAAGATGTCCAGGTATTTCTGCTTGTTTTTCGCAAGACCGGGGGTCAAGGTGTGGATAATCGGCAGGCTTTCCAGGCACATGGAACCGAATGTCGCCTTTATCCGCTATAACCTCCCCTGGGAATCTCCCCATGCCGTCGATGCTGCGGACGGAGAGGGCTGGTCCGGGCATCCGCCTCCGCGGCTGCGAAAATTGCGCATGAATATCGGAACCCGTACCTGGTCCCTTCGGAAAGCGCCGGTGGATTTGACCGTTGCCGACGCGTTGGTCATCGATCTGGATCAATCGGAAGAGGCCCTTTTCAAGGGCATGCAACCGAAGATCCGATACAACATCCGCCCGGCCAGAGGAAGGGGGTTTGGGTACGTATCGCCTCTGCCGACATGCTGCCCGCGTTCTACGAGCGTTGCCTTCAGACAGCCGAACGCAACGGCTTTCCCCCGAGTTCTTTACGGCATTTTTCCGTCCTTTTTTCCGCCCCTGCGCAGCATTCCGAATATCCGGGGATCCTTTTTCTTCTGGCCGCAAAAGGCCGGGATGTTCTGGCGGGAATCATGATCGCCGTTTCGGGACGGCAGGCCATGTGCCTGTGCGGAGCATCCGCAAGCGAAGGGCGCCACCTGATGGGATCGTATGCCATTCACTGGGAGGCCGTCAAGCTGGTGCGGGAAAGGGGGTGCCTGACTTATGACATGGGGTCCGTTTCTCCCGGTGCCGATCCACGTCACCCCTTTTACGGCATGTATCGCTTTAAAACAGGCTTTGGCGGAAACATACGGCATCGCAGCGGCACCTGGGATTATCCGCTCAGCAGAAGCCGATACAGCGCCTTCCGCAATTATGAGGCATCCGGGATGAAGTTTTCCGAATGACACGCGCGACAACCATCGGGGGCCTCCCGGGAGGCATGGAACACGAGCCGCCTGTCCATCGTGAGATCCGTCAACTCGCCACCGCGTTATAACCCCCTCCCCTCTTAAGAGGGATGTGCCCGATGAAAAGCGGGGCAAACCTCTCTTATCCAAGGCCGGGCGGCGGGTTCGTCAAATAGATTCCAGATATGTCTGTTTCTTCCCGATTTCCGCGTGTCTAGAGCCTGTCGCTGAAATGGGCAAAGGAAAGATTTTGTCTTGTCAGTCACAGGATTTTCCTATATTATCTTTCGTGTAAAAAAGTTCCTATCACAAACGGTATAAAATATTTCCGGATCCGGCGCAGTGCGTGTATCCGGTTGCTGTCCTTCAATGATGTTCACTTCAAACCTTGAACCATGTTGCAGAGAGCCTAAACGGTCCGTTCAGCATAACGTTAACGAAACGAAATCCAGAAAAATCGCGGGGAAAAAAAGACAGAAAGTTCACGTTGAGGTTTTTAACGGCTGAGGCCCGAATCCGGAACAGGGTTTTCGAACCGGAGTCCCGGCTCTTGGCGATCAGTGCCGGAAAGCCATCCGGAACCGACAGGGATGCAGGCAGGTTTTCCGGCAGAAGATTTGGCATTTAATCTAGAGGTCTATCTACGTGAAAGGGAGAGAAAATGGGCGGATACAATAAAACCCTGGAAGGAAATGAAATAGCCGCGCATGTGGCTTACGCGATGAGCGAAGTGGCGGCGATCTATCCGATTACGCCGTCGAGCACCATCGGGGAATACTGCAGCGAATGGGCCGCGCGTGAAAAAAAGAACATCTTCGGCCAGCCGCTTGAAATCATGGAAATGCAGTCCGAAGCTGGGGCGGCAGCCGCGGTTCACGGCGCGCTGGCGGCGGGGGCGCTTGCCACGACCTTCACGGCGTCGCAGGGCCTTCTGCTCATGAAGCCGGACATGTACAAGATCGCCGGTGAACTGCTGCCGACGGTCTTCCATGTGGCGGCCAGATCCATCGCCGGCCAGGCCCTCTGCATTTTCGGGGACCACTCGGACATCAATGCGGTCCGTCAGACGGGATTTTCCCTCCTCGCCTCGGCTTCCCCCCAGGAGGTCATGGACCTGGGGCTGGTCGCCCATCTGGCGAGCATCAAGGCCAGCCTCCCATTCATCCATTGCTTTGACGGGTTCCGGACCTCCATGGTCATCCAGAAGGTCGAATTGATCCAGTACGCCGACATGGCCAGACTCGTGGACTGGTACGCCATTGACCGCTTCCGGGCCAGGTCCATGAATCCTGAGCATCCCCAGATGCGCGGCACATCGCAGAGCTCCGATATCTTTTTTCAGAACCGCGAAGCCTGCTCGCCCTATTATGCGAAACTGCCGGGCGTCGTGGAAGAGGAAATGAGAAAGGTCAGCGAACTGACCGGAAGACCCTATCACCTCTTTGATTACGTGGGCCATCCCGAAGCGGACAAAATCATCGTCGCCATGGGATCGAGCTGCGACGTCATTGAAGGGACCATCGATTATCTGAACGCGCGGGGGGCCAAGCTCGGCCTCATCAAGGTCCGGCTTTACCTTCCCTTCTCCCGGGAGCACTTCTTCAAGGTTCTGCCGCGGTCGGTCAAGAAAATAGCCGTTCTCGACAGGCTCAAGTCCCCGATGAGCGTTGGAGAGCCCCTGTACCTGGAGGTCAGCACGGCGATCCTGGAAAAGAACACCGGACAGCTTGTCATCGGCGGAAGGTACGGGCTCGGCAGTAAGGATTTCACGCCGGCCATGGTGAAGGCCGTTTACGAAAATCTGGATCAGTGGAGCCCCAAGCGATCCTTCACGGTGGGCATCATCGACGATGTCAGCAATTCCTCCCTTGAAGTGGGCGAAGAATTCTCGGCGTCCCCTCCGGGCACGACATCCTGCAAATTCTGGGGCATCGGCGCCGACGGAACCGTCGGTGCGAACAAGGAGGCGATCAAGATCATCGGCGAGAACACCGACCTGTTCACCCAGGCGTATTTCGCCTATGACGCGAAAAAATCCGGGGGTGTCACCGTTTCCCATGTCCGCTTCTCCCCCAACAGGATCCTGTCGCATTATCTGATCAAGCACGCCGATTTTATCGCCTGCCATGTCCCGGCCTACGTCACCCAGTTCGACCTGCTGGACGGCATCATGGACGGCGGGATCTTCCTCCTCAACGCTCCCTGGACGGTTGAGGAAATGGAAATGGAAATTCCCGCCAGGCTGAGGAGGATCATTGCGGAAAAACACCTTAAATTTTATACCATTGACGCAGTCAGCATCGCGGAAAAGGTGGGGCTTGGCGGAAGGATCAACATGATCATGCAGGCCGCCTTCTTCAAGATCGCCAACGTCATTCCCCCGGATGAGGCGATCAATTTCCTCAAGGAGGCCATTCAGCATGCTTACGGCAAAAAAGGTTCCAAAATCGTCAGCATGAACATCAGCGCCGTGGATCAGGCACTGGAGGCGATCAAGATCATCGAGGTGCCGGAATCGTGGGCGGAGACCGGCCGGGCGACCTATACACATGAGATCGTCCCCGAATTTGTCTCCAAGGTCATGAACCCGATGATTCTCCAGAAGGGGGATGAAGTGCCGGTAAGCGCCCTTCCTCCCGACGGCATCTTCCCTACGGCGACGTCACGTTATGAAAAGCGGGGGGTTGCCATCAATGTGCCGGAGTGGATTCCGGAGAACTGCATCCAGTGCAATCAATGCTCCTTTGTGTGCCCCCACGCAGCCATTCGGCCGGTGCTTGCAACGGAGGACGAGCTTCGAAAAGCCCCGACGGACTTTATAAGTCTGGATGCCGTTGGAAAAGAGCTCAAGGGGTTGAAGTACCGGATCCAGGTCAGCCCGCTGGACTGCACGGGATGCGGCAACTGCGCCGATATCTGCCCGGCGAAGGAAAAGGCCCTGGTCATGAAGCACCTGAGCTTGCAGGATGAGATCCAGGTGCCGAATCACAAGTTCTCCCTGACCATCACGATCAAGGACAACCTCCTGCCGAAGACCACTGTGAAGGGCAGCCAGTTCTGCCAGCCCCTGTTCGAATTTTCCGGAGCCTGTCCCGGGTGCGGGGAGACTCCCTACATCAAGGTGATTACGCAGCTTTTCGGTGACCGGATGATCATCGGCAATGCCACGGGATGTTCCTCGATTTACGGCGGTTCCGCGCCGGTCTGCCCCTACACCGTCAACGCCAAGGGGCACGGTCCGGCATGGGCCAATTCCCTCTTTGAAGACAATGCCGAATTTACCCTGGGAATGGAGATGGCGATTACCCAGCGGCGGGAGCGAGTCGCCCGCCATATGCGGACGGCCCTGGACGAAAACATTTCCGCGGAGCTGAGGGAGCTCTTTACCGCGTGGCTGGACAATATGAACGATGCCGAAAAGACGAGGGGGCTGAGATTTCCCATCGAGGAGGCGGTGGCCCGGGAGCTGCCGAAATCCGTCGGATTGCAGAAGGATCTTCTGACCAGCATCCTCAGGGTTAAAGACCTGCTCGTCAAGAAATCGATCTGGGCCATCGGCGGGGACGGCTGGGCTTATGACATCGGATTCGGCGGTCTGGACCATGTGATTGCACAGAACCACGATCTGAACATTCTGGTCCTGGATACCGAGGTCTATTCCAATACGGGCGGACAGGCATCAAAGTCCACCCCGACCGGGGCCGTCGCGAAATTTGCGGCAAAGGGCAAGCCGGTGCGCAAAAAGGATCTCGGGCGTATGGCCATGATCTACGAATATGTGTATGTCGCTTCCGTGGCCATGGGAGCCAACAAGAACCAGTTCCTCAGGGCCGTTACGGAAGCGGAAAGCTATCCCGGCCCTTCCCTGATCATCGCCTATTCGCCATGCATCAATCATGGCATCGACATGGGCAAGAGCCAGGAGGAGCAGAAAAAAGCCGTTGAGGCCGGATACTGGCCCCTTTACCGCTATAATCCCCTTCTGGCTGCAGAGGGCAAAAATCCCTTCCAGCTGGATGCCACCGAAATCAAAGGCGATTTCCAGGAGTTCATGCAGGGGGAGGTCCGTTATTCAAGCCTCAGGAGAATGTTCCCCGAGGTGGCGGAGAAACTGTACAAGCAGGCGGAACAGGAGGCGAAAGAGAGAATGGAGAAGTACAAGGAGCTGGCCAAGGTGTAGGTCTTTCTCCCTTCTGTCGGGCGGGGCAACCCCCGGTCCACCAGCCATGGATGATCATTTGAGCAGGCCCCCGGGAAAATTTTCCCGGGGGCCTGCTGCGTTTGGCGGCGTACCGTGGCTTCCCCCTCGGTTTATCGAAGACAGGAAGAGGGATGCGCTGTGACGTAAGCCGGACGGCATATTTTCGGCGGCTCCACGCCATTGGCAGGCGGCACCATGCTGAAGCGCTGCGCTTGGAGGGTTGAGATCAGAGGCGTGCGAAGTATTCTTCCCGGCAGCCCTTTTCGATCTCCAGGAGGGAGGATAAGGCCCCGTTGAAATCGGTTCTTCCGGCGGTGAAGACGCCATGCCCGTAAACGATGACGCCCCGGCTGTCGGCCAGGGCAGGAGGGACGGTGTGGCACAGGCCGTGGAGGCCCGTGCCCACTTCGCCGGGGACGATGGGAACACCGGCGGCCCGGCGCGGGCGGGGGCAGCAAAGGTGGCATTGCCTTTTTAACCCGACTTCGCAGTTTTTCTCTCCGCAGGCCAGGGAAAGGACAACGGAGAATTTCGGATGGCCGTGCAGGATGGTGCGGCAGGTGCCCCGGGCCACGATGGCCCGGTGGGCGCTCAGCTCGCTGGAGGCGGTGATGCCGGCGCAGGAGGAGCCGTCCAGGGGGACGGGATCGATGCATCCCTGCAGTTCGTCCAGGGAGCTGCCCGTCTGGCTTATGTAGAGAATGTCTTCAAAGAGGCAGGAGATGTTCCCGAAATAGGAATCGACGAGTCCGCAGTCTACCGTGGCCTTTCCCGCTTCCTCCATGGCGGTCAGAACGGTTGCCTCGTCCCGGAAAGGGCCGCGCAGCAGGGGGGAAACCCGTTGAGCGGGCGGATCGAGATGCTCCACCGCCTGTCGGAACGCCGCCTGCTGTGCGGGGCTTGAGCTGCCGGCCCGGACATCCCGGAGGACATCGGCGAAGAATTTGACGAAACAGGCGAAGCAGGCGGAGCTGAAGGTCACGAAGGCCTGTTCGGGGCTGACCGTCCCGCAGGCGATGATCCCACGGCCGGGCAGGATGGCGCACTTCCGTTTTTTCAAAACCTGGATCAGCTTTTCCGCTTCAAAGGTGGTCACGACGGGCAGATCGTGGAGAAACGTCCGGGTTTCCGTATCCTCCGGCCGAAGAACACCCGATGGCGCTGTCCGGGCCAGGAAGTCCACCACGGTGCGGTAAGGTTCGGCAGGCTGTGCGAAGAGGAGGGCGGAGATGTGCAGCCCTGCGAAGATCTTCTCAATCAGGGGGCGCATTTCATCCTCGCGATTCCAAATCAGCTCCGCATCCCAAGCCCCCAACAGGGGCGCGCCCGCTTCGGCCAATCCAGAGCGGACCAGCTTGTCGGCGTATTTTCGGATCAAACGGTCCATGAAGCGCTTACCCCCCGGTTTCCCCGCTCCAGGCAATACCCAGTTCAGCGGCCTTTCCCCCCGTCGGCCTCCCTTCGCTGTCAAGGCCGCGGATGCGCCGGTAAACCGCCCGCGCCTTGAGAAATTCATCCCGGTCCAGCGGCTGAATCTCCAGGTGGCCGTTGCCCGTTCCCGGCTCCTCGAAAAAGCGGGCAGGGAGGTCGTCGTCGGTTCCCCGGAATCCGTTGCGGAAATTCATGATCCGCTCCGAGTAATCGATCCGCTCCCCCGCGGACAAAAGGTCATCTGCGGAGGTTTCTAGGCCGGTGACGGCGGTAAAGATCCGGGCGTACTCCTCCAGGGAGGCGGCGAGGAAAACAAAGGGGCAGGCGGTAAGGGAATCGGCGGCGGCGAAAAGGTCCTCCGCTCCTTTGATCATACGGGCCTTGCCACTGAAGGTAAAGCGGTTCGTCGCCACGGGTTTTCGCAGGATTTCGGAACTGATGGGATAGGCGCGCATGTGGCACCCGCCCCTCGTCGACGTGGCATAGGCGAGGGCCATTCCGTAGGCCCCCCGGGGATCGAAACCAGGCAGTTCCATGCCCTTCACCGCCATGGCCGCTTCCGGCTTCCCGCACTGTTCCGCATAGACGGCGGCCCCCTGTCCCAGGGCCTTCCCGATGCCGCGTCCCGCTCCGATATCCTGAAGAAGCGAGAGGATTTCCCGGGGGCCCGGGTGCCGTCGGCGGATTTCCCCATGGCAGGACAGCGTCGCTGCCGCCGAGATGGGATCCATGCCCAGTTCGATGCACAGCCGGTTTGCCTCCATCACCGTTTCCATTTCGGCGTTTCCAAGAAGGGCGCTGAAGTGGGCCAGGGTTTCAAACTCGGGAAGGATCCGACCATCGGATGCAATCCTTTTGCAGAGGATCGTGCAGCCCAGGCAACCCGTCCGGTGGGGGGCATAGCGTTTGTGAAAGGCGTGGGCGTTCATCCCGCGGGCGGCGTCAAAGCGGGTGCGGCGGAAATTGTCCGTGGGCATCATCCGGCGGGCATCGATGAGATCGTAAAGGGCGGCCGTACCGTATCGGCCGATGCCCAGGTCCCCGAGAAGAAAGGGCGAAGCCGACAGGAGGCGCTGAACATCTTCTTGCGCCCTTTTCAAGGCCCCGGGGTCGGCGACCCTCGTTGTGGTTGAGCCCTTGACGGCAATGTATTTCAGATTTTTTGCGGCAAAGAGAAGTCCAAGGCCGTTTCGGCCCGCCGCCCAGGAGCCGTCTACAATGAGGTTCGCATAACGGACCCCGGCTTCCGCCGCCGGGCCCGCCAGGACAACCGCCCCTTTTCCCTTCAGGCGGGCGTAGAGTTCAGGCGTTTTCCTTCCGGACAGGGGCGCGGCCTCCACGAGGGTGATGCGGGCATCCTCGATTTCGATTCCCCGGAGGGTCCTGGCTCGGCCGGTAATGACGAGACCGTCCCAACCCGCTTTTTTCAGGGCCGTTCCCAGCGATCCGCCGAAGAAGCCGTCCCCCACCGTACCGGTCTGCGGAGAGCGGGACATGACGGTCATCATGCCCGAAGTGGGTGAAGCCGTGTCCACCAGGGGGCCGGTAAAGAACAGCAGGGGCATTTCCGGGTCATCCCACGGCCGAGAAGCCTCATCCCACAGGTAGGAGCCCGCCAGTCCCCGGCCGCCGATCTGGCGGGCGTAAACATCCGCGTCCGGATGCTCTACCGTCCATTGTCCGGCAGACAGGTTGATTCTCAGGATTCTTCCCCTCCAGCCGTTCATGGTTCCGTCTTCGTTCTGCCTTGCGGCCGTTTCTTCTCCATGGAGTCGCTGTCCGATGCCGCAGGTCCGTCATGCAGGAACGGCGAATCGCCCTCTCCATCGGGATTCTCTTCCGTGTCCGTGGAGGGTTCCCCGGGGAGGAGAGGAATCCAGCCTTGCGGCACGGTGCCGTCAATAAAGGCTTCCAGGGCTGCCCCCTCGCTCCTCCTGGCAAAGACAATCCCCTCCGGAACGGGAAAAGCTTCCGCGGGCATGCCGGCCAGGGCTTGTTCCATGCAGTACAGCCAGATCGGCGCTGCGGCCCGGCCCCCAACTTCATGGCTGCCCAGGGTGCGCTGCTGGTCGAAGCCGACCCAGACGCCGGTGACAAGGGACGGGGTATAACCCACGAACCAGGCGTCCCGCACGTCATCGGTTGTTCCGGTTTTGGCGGCGACAGGGCGGCCGATGCTTTTTACCCGTTGGCCGGTCCCGCTTTCTACGACATCCTGCAGGATATGAGTCGTCAGAAAGGCGACCCGGGGATCGATGACCTGCTCCGCTTTGACCGGATGCTCTTCAAAAATGTTTCCGGTGCGGTCTACGATCTTCTTGATCATGAAAGGCTCCACGATCCGGCCCCCATTGGCCAGGACTCCGTACGCCCGAACCAGTTCCTGCAGGGTCACGGCGGAGGAGCCCAGGGCAAGGGAGAGATTCCTGGACAGCGGCGAGGCAATACCCATGTTGACGGCATAGGCGATCGCGTAGTCCACCCCGATTTCCTGAAGCAGCTTGATGGTGACCACATTGCGGGATTGAACGAGGGCTTTGTGCAGGGAGATCGGCCCCCGGAATTCCTCGTCGAAATTCTGAGGGGTCCAGACCCGCCCCGCATTGTCCGTGAACGAGATGGGTGAGTCGTCGATAGCGGTGGCCGGAGTCAGCCCCCGGTCGAAGGCCGCCGTATAAATAATGGGCTTGAAGGAGGAGCCCGGCTGCCGGCGCGACTGGGTGGTGCGGTTGAATTCGCTCTTGCTGAAATCCCTGCCGCCAACCATGGCCCTGATGGCTCCCGTCCGGGCATCCATGGACAGAAGCGCGCCTTGAACACTGTGCGGGCGGTAGCCCTGGCGGCTTTCGAGTTCCTGAAGTCCCCGTTCCACGGCGTCCCGGGCGGCCTGCTGGATGCGGAGATCCAGGGTGGTGTAAACCTCCAGGCCTTCCTTGTACAGGGCGTCACTTCCGTATGTCCCCTGGATGTAACGACGGATATTTTCGATAAAATAGGCGGCGGGCCGGTCGTTGGGCCGGATCGATCTCAGAAGCAGGGGCGCCTGCAGGACGCCGTTTTTCTCTTCTTCGCTGATGTAGCCCTCTTCCACCATTCGAGTCAGCACGTAAGCCTGCCGCCGCCGGGACCCCTCATAATTGGTGTAAGGATCGTAATTGGACGGAGCCTTGGGAAGCCCGGCCAGAAGAGAAGCTTCGGCAAGAGTGAGGTTCCTCGTTTTTTTCCCGAAGTAGACCTCGGCCGCCGCTTCGATGCCATAGGCGCCGTGGCCCATGTAGATGTTGTTGAGATAGATGTTCAGAATCTCCTCTTTGGAAAGGGACCGGTCGATCTTGAAGGCCAGGACGGCTTCCTTGAGTTTTCGGCTGTAGCTTTTTTCGGAGGAGAGATAGAGCCTTTTGGCAACCTGCTGAGTGATGGTGCTGCCCCCCTGCACAATTTTCCCCGCCTTGAGGTTCCGGAAAAAGGCGCGGGAAATGCCCTGCATGTCGAAGCCATTGTGCTCAAAAAACCGGGAATCCTCAGCCGCAAGGACCGCCTGGATGATGACGGGCGGGAGATCGGTGAATTTGACCAGCTTGCGGTTTTCCAGGTAGAATTCGTCGATCAGTTCATTGTTGTCGGCGTAAACCCGGGTTGTGATGCTCGGACGGTACTCCTTCAAGGCGGCAATGCTCGGCAGATCCCGGAGCACGACATAGTAGAGGATGCTGCTGCCCACCAGCAGGGCCAGCAGGAGGAACAGGATGAGCCCGATCAGAATGCCGCCTTCAGAGCCCCGCTTTGCCCAGGGGGGATAAAAGGGAGGCTTATTCATCCTGCTCTCCGGTTGCTGCCGGGCCGCTTTCCGAAACCTCCCTGCTTTCCTCGACAGGCACCTTCTTCCTGCCGGCGCGGGGTTTGCGTACGGCAAAGCGGGCGACCAGGATGCTGATCTCGTAGAGAACCAGCAGAGGGCCGGCCATTAGCAGCTGGCTGATGAGATCCGGTGACGGTGTGAGCACTGCGGCGGCGATAAAGATCAGCAGGATGGCATATCGCCGCTGAGTAGAGAGCATCCGGGCATTGACGACACCGATTTTGGCCAGAAAAAAGACGAAGACCGGCAATTCGAAACAGAGCCCGAAGGCCAATAACAATTTCAGAGCAAGTCCGAGATATTCCCGCATGGTGACCATGGGTTTCAGGAATTCGGAGGAAAAAGAGATGAAGAACTTGAAGGCCGGCGGCAAGGCGACGAAATATCCGAAAAGCACTCCCGCGGAGAACAGGAGGGTGGAAAGAAAAACGAAAGGAAAAACGTATTTCTTTTCCTGTGGATAGAGACCGGGAGAGATGAATTTCCAGATTTCCAACAGGATGTAAGGGCTTGTCAGAATCAGTGCAGCGAAGAAGGAGACCTTCATATACGTGAAGAAGGCTTCCGGCAGAGACGTGAAGACCATGAAGCTGTTTTTGGGCATGACCTCGATCAGAGGGAGGGTCACGATCCGGAAAAGCTCTTCCTTGAAGGTGTAACAGAGGGTAAATCCGATTGCCAGAGCGATGAGGACGTGGACAAAGCGTTTGCGCAGCTCTTCCAGATGGGCCGTTAACGGTAGTTTTTCATCAGCGGATAAGGTCATAAGTTTTCAGGTGTGATTTTTCAATAGATGTTGAAAGAACTGCTTCTCATATCCTCAAGACTTTGGTCGTTTCGGTTCTTCCCGTTCCATATCCGGAGCCTGCCTTCCCGCATGAGCGTCTGCCTGCGGCACCTCGGCGTACATCTTCCGCCGGGATTGTGCCTTCCCGCGCCGTCCGGATGTTCTCCTTTTCTGTATATGAATTGATGGGCTTCACGGCAGGGAAAGAGGTGGGCGGAGCGGAGCCGGTCTGGGGTTCATTCCGGGATGCTGGAGTCAACCATTGGAGGCTGTTCCCTCAAGCTTTTTCTCCTCGGCGGCTTTGTCTTCACCCTTTTCTCCTTCTTTTTGCGGAGACTGCGGCTCATCGTCCTGAAGAGTGCCTTTGAGGCTGTCGGTTACACCCTCGGCGGTTTTTCGGAATTCAGCCAGCCCTTTACCCAGAGACTTGGCCACATCAGGCAGCCGCTTCGGACCGACAACGAGCAGCGCCACGGCGGCAATCAATAAAAGTTCCTGCATGCCGATGTTAAACATGAACGGATCCACTCCAATAAATTTCAATTGGTTATACATAGGGAAACAGAGGATTGTCAAATCATTTATCAGATCCGGAAGCCCAGCAACCGGAGCACTCCGGCGGTCAAAGACGGAAAGTCCGCAAGATTCATAACCCATGGAAAGGAGGGATCAATCTGATGGAGAGAATCGGGAGCGTCGCCCGTCTTCCCGGCTAAGCGGGTAGGTGTCACCCCGATCAAGGCTTCCGGAAGAAGAAGGCCTTGAAAAGGCGCACGACCATACAGGGTGGGCCGCCTGCGGACATCGGGCATTCCCCTGAGTTCGAAGGCGGGGTGAAGCATTGCCGGTTTCCGGTATCCCTTCTCTTTTTTTCCTTATCCTCGGCAAAGATTACAATGCTTAGTTCTAAGGCTAATTTCCGTGAAAAAATACAGTGTTGCAGGTATGGATTTTTGACTGGACTTTATGGTTATACCGTCCTCAGCACTACATTTCAAATCTGCGAGGAAAAAATCATGAGAAGATGGCGTTTAAAATTACTGACGGCAGTTTCGGTTTCGGTCCTGGCCGTCCTTTCGCTGTTATCCACAGGTTTTGCCGGCACCTTGAGCTCGCCTTTGCTGGCCCGGGCGGAACAGGGCGGTACGATCCTCTCAGGCGCCCCTACCTACGATTGGTGGTATGGGTGTTCGCCCACCTCCGCGGGCATGATGGTCGGGTATTACGACAGAAAGGGATACGGCGGACTCAGCTACAGCAACCTGGTAAGGGGCGGCGTGGCGGAATCAACCACATTCGGCATCAGCGCCTGGAGCGCCCTGGCGCAATCCGCCATTGCAAGCTCCGGCCATGTGAGCCATTACTATGTATCGGGCTACGACGCTTCGGGAGATGATCTCGCGGGCCGGACCGTTGCCGAGTATGACAGCCTCGCGGACTTCATGGGCACGAGCCAGGATTCCTATGGAAACAGAAACGGAATGACGACGTTTTTCTATTACACCGATGGAAGCGCTTTTACCGCGAAGGACTCCCTTGACTACGGCATCCAGGATAAGGACGGCGCCTACGGCATCTGGGAATACCTCAATTATGCGGGATATGCTGTACCCCTTTCCAGCGTTTATACTCAGCATATTTTCGGAGAGGACTACGCGAACGGATTTACCTTCGCCGACTATAAAGCGGAGATCGATGCGGGACGCGTCGTCATGATCCAGGTGACGGGGCACTCGATGTTCGGTTACGGTTATGGAGACAACGATACCGTTTACTTCTACAACACCTGGGACGATCAGGAGCACACCATGACCTGGGGAGGAACATACTCTGAAATGGATCAGTGGGGGGTCGTCTGCTTTACCCCGGAGGGCGGAAGCGCCGTACCTCTGCCTCCGTCGATCCTGCTTTTCGGCTTTGGTTTTGCAGGTATTGGATGGTGCGGGAGATTCCGCAGAAAATAGCGTCCTCCTTCTGAAGATCGAAAAGCCCGCCGTCTCTCCCTCTGGAAGCGAAGGCGGGCTTTTTTATTTGACCGCCGGATTAAGACGTTCTCCTTTCTCGCTGTGCAATCGGTTTCCCACCGCAGCTGTCGGTGCCTGTCCCCTCGCTTCCATCCGGTCGCCTTCCGATTTACTGCGATCTGAAATGGCCACGACGGGAATAAAAGGTTTCGGCAAAGGATGCTGTCGCCGGACAAAGGCCGGGGCGGGTTGGCGTTTCGGGAAATATTTTGCCTTTATCCGGCAGTTGTGATAGGTGACGATTCCGTATTAAAATCGACGCCGTGTAGAAGAGAGCGGAGATTTTTGAAGTCAATCTGAGGTGAACCGCATTGAAAATCACAAGGGAAGAAGTGGCCTACGTCGCCCATCTGGCACGGCTGGAATTTTCGGAAGCCGAAGAGGAATTGTTCACCGGTCAGTTAAACGATATTCTGCTTTACATGGATAAGCTCAATGAAGTCGATACGGCCGGGGTGGAGCCCCTGAGCCATGCCATCTCCCTGAGCAACGCCTTTCGGGAAGACAGGGTGCAGGAGTCCCTTTCCCAGGATCTTTCCCTGGCCAATGCACCGGATCCCCGGGGTGAATTTTTCCGGGTGCCCAAGGTGATCGAGTAAACGCATTCGGGCGGATACCGGGACGGAAGAAAGGGTGCCGAAAGGTTGTCCAACGCCCCGGATCATGTTCTGTCCTGCAAAAAGGAGCCTATGGAACTTTACGCATCAACCATTCATGAATTACAGGATAAAATCCGGAACGGGGACGTAACGTCCACCGACATTGTCCAGTCCGTCTTCAGCCGCATCGATGCCGTGGAGGAGAAGGTCCATGCCTACATAACCCTGATGCGACAACCGGCCCTGGAAGAGGCGAATATCGCCGACCAGCGGATCCGGGCCGGTGAGATCAAGGCGTTGACCGGAATCCCCATTGCCCTGAAGGACATTTACTGCACCCAAGGGGTCCGAACGACCTGCGGCTCCCGCATCCTTGAACATTTCGTTCCCCCTTACGATGCAACGGTGGTCGTCAAACTGCGCGAGGCGGGGGCCATCTTCACGGGGAAAACGAACATGGATGAATTCGCCATGGGTTCGTCAACGGAGACCTCCTATTACGGCGTCACCCGGAATCCCTGGGATCTGGAGCGGATACCGGGCGGTTCCAGCGGCGGCTCCGCAGCCGCGGTCGCTGCCGATGAATGCATCGCGGCCCTTGGATCGGATACGGGCGGCTCCATCCGTCAGCCTGCGGCCCTGTGCGGCGTTGTCGGGATGAAGCCCACTTACGGCCGGGTTTCCCGCTTTGGCCTCGTCGCCTTCGCCTCCTCCCTCGATCAGATCGGACCCTTCACGAAGGATGTGGAGGACTGCGCCATCCTGATGAACGTCATTGCCGGCCATGACCCAAGGGAATCCACTTCGGTCCCGGTGGATGTTCCCGATTACCGAGATTATCTCAACCGCGGCGTAGACGGCTGGACGGTGGGAATTCCAAGAGAATACTTTGTCGGGGGAATTGACCCCGAAGTGCGGGCGGCCGTTGAGCAGGCCATCAAGACCGTGGAGGGACTGGGGGCGAAATGCCGGGAAATCTCCCTCCCCCACACGGATTACTGCGTGGCGGTATATTACATCATAGCGCCGGCAGAGGCCAGCTCCAACCTGGCCCGTTATGACGGCGTCAAATATGGATTCCGGGCAGCCGAATGCCGGGACCTTCTCGACATGTACAAGAAGACGCGGTCGGCGGGCTTCGGTGCGGAGGTGAAGCGGCGCATCATGCTCGGAACGTACGCCCTTTCTTCAGGGTATTATGACGCCTATTACAAAAAGGCGTCCCAGGTGCGGGGGCTGATCAAGAGGGATTTTGATGAGGCCCTGAAGGATTGCGATGTGATCCTCACCCCCACCACCACGACACCCGCCTTTAAAGTCGGGGAGAAGATGGACGATCCGATCGGGATGTATCTGTCCGACATCTTTACCATTTCTGCAAATCTTGCCGGCATTCCGGGAATTTCTCTCCCCTGCGGCTATTCGCACAAGGGGCTGCCCATCGGCATGCAGTTCGTGGCGGGGCATTTTGAGGAGGGTAAGCTCCTTCAGATATCTTCAGCCTATGAAAGGCATGCCCAAATCGAAAAGAGGAGGCCGAACCTCTAATGGAATACGAACCTGTAATCGGGCTGGAAGTCCATGCCCAACTGCTGACGGAATCCAAGATTTTCTGCGGCTGCTCCACGCAGTTCGGTGCGGCGCCCAATCGTCACACCTGCCCGGTCTGCCTGGGCATGCCCGGCGTGCTGCCCGTTTTGAACAGGAAAGTGGTTGAATTCGGGATTAAGATGGCCCTGGCCACCTCCTGCCGGATCAACGAGGAATGCAGCTTTGCCCGGAAGAATTACTTCTACCCCGACCTTCCAAAGGGGTACCAGATCTCCCAGTACGCCTTTCCCCTGGCGGAATTCGGCCATGTGGACATCGAAGTGGAGGGCGGGAAGAAGCGGATCGGTCTGACACGCATCCACATGGAGGAGGATGCCGGCAAGCTGATCCATGACGCCCATAATCCATGGAGCTACGTGGATCTCAACCGGACCGGGGTGCCTCTGATCGAGATCGTCAGCGAACCGGACATGCGAAGCGCAGAGGAGGCTGCGGCCTATCTTCGCCGGCTCCATGAGATCCTCGTGTATCTCGAAATCTGCGACGGGAACATGGAGGAGGGCAGCTTCCGCTGCGACGCCAACGTTTCTCTCCGGCCCAAGGGTATCAGCGAGTTCGGAATCCGGACGGAACTGAAAAACATGAACTCCTTCCGCAATGTCCAGCGCGCCCTGGAATATGAAATCAAGAGACAGCAGTATATCCTGGAAGGAGGCGGAACGGTGGTTCAGGAAACGCGCCTCTGGGACGACAGCCAGGGGGTGACCCACTCCATGCGCAGCAAGGAAGAAGCCCATGATTACCGCTATTTCCCGGATCCGGACCTGGTGCCGATCCGGATCTACGCGGAATGGGTGGAAACCGTTTTCAAGGAGCAGCCTGAATTGCCCCTGGAGAAGCGCGAGCGTTTCGTGCGCGAATACGGCATCCCTCCCTATGATGCCGGCGTGCTGTCTTCGAGCCGTCGACTGGCGGATTATTATGAAGAGACCGCCCGGCACTCCGGAAACCCGAAAGCGGCCAGCAACTGGGTCATGGGAGATCTGCTGCGCTTCCTCAATGAGGAAAAGCGGGACATCCGGGATTGCCCCATCTCCTCCACCGCCCTGGCCGAGATGATCCGGATGATCGATCAGGGGACCATCAGCGGCAAGATGGCCAAGGAGATCATCGAGGTCATGTATCAGACGGGAAAAACGGCCCCGGCGATTGTGGAAGAGAAGGGGATGGTCCAGATCACGGACGAATCCTCGCTTGCCGCGGTGATTGCGGGGATCCTGGAGGCCAATCCGGGCCAGCTGGCCCAGTACCGTTCCGGGAAGGACAAGCTTTTCGGCTATTTTGTCGGTCAGGTCATGAAGGCGACCCAGGGAAAGGCCAATCCCCAGGTCATCAACGACCTCCTGAAAAAGATGCTGGCGGGATGACGAGGCGCGAAATTCCGGAAAGCTCAGGGAAAACGTCATGATCCCAACTCTTTCCTGGAGAAACAATTCCGTTGTTCTCCTGGATCAGCAGGCTCTCCCCGTGGAGGAGCGCGTTCTGGTCTGCACCCGCTATCAGGAGGTGCTGACGGCCATTAAGGATTTGACGGTTCGTGGCGCTCCGGCGATCGGGGTGGCGGCGGCGATGGGCATCGCCCTGGGGTCCCTTTCCCTTCCAGCCGATTCCCCCGAGGGCTTCCGGAAGGGGTTTGACGCCCTGTGCGATCAATTTGCTGCGGCAAGGCCGACGGCGAAAAATCTGTTCTGGGCCATTGAGCGGATGAAGGGATGCTTTGCCGGAGCCATGGCTGATGCAATGACGGGAGAAACGGAAAAAGTCCGGCAGGCACTGGTTGACGAGGCTCTGAGAATGGCCGAGGAGGATGTGGCCATCAACAGGCGGATCGGGCGGAACGGGCAGATCCTGATCCCCGACGGTGCCCGGATTTTGACTCATTGCAATGCCGGGGCCCTGGCCACGGCCGGTTACGGGACGGCGCTGGGCGTGATCCGGGCGGCCCGCGATGCAGGGAAAACCATTCAGGTCTTTGCCGATGAAACGCGGCCCGTTCTGCAGGGGGCCCGCTTGACTGCCTGGGAGCTGCAGCAGGAAAACATCCCGGTCACGCTGATCACCGACAACATGGCAGGATTCCTCATGAAGCAGGGACTTGTGGACTGCGTTCTGGTGGGGGCTGACCGGATTGCCGCCAACGGGGATACCGCCAACAAAATAGGGACGTATTCCCTGGCGGTTCTGGCCGATGCCCACAGTATTCCCTTTTACGTCGCCGCCCCCCTGTCCACGATCGATCGGCAGCTTTCCAGCGGGGCCGATATTCCCATAGAGGAGCGGCCTGACGAGGAAGTGCTGGCCATCCGGGGGGTCCGCATAGCCCCCGTCGGTGTTGGCGTGTACAACCCGGCCTTCGACGTCACCCCGGGCGGCTACATTGAAGCCATTATTTCCGAAGCCGGGGTAGCCCGGTTTCCCTATGAGTCCTCCCTGGAGAAACTCTTCCTCGAACCATCATGAAAGATCCCGTTCAGAAACTGCTCCTCTTTGATTTTGACGGCGTTCTCGTTGATTCTCTGGACGTCTACGAGGCGGTTGTCCACCAATGCCTCGATGCGATCGGAAGGCCGATTGTTTCAACGCGAGCGGACTATCTGGCCCTTTACCAGGACAACTTCTACGAGGAGCTTGCCCGCCGGGGCATCGATCTATCCGCCTTTCTGGCCGAACTGGCCAGGATCCGTCCGCACATCGACACATCCCTTATCAAGCCCCTCCCGGCAGTGACATCGATTCTCCCGGCTCTGGCCGAACGGCACCGGCTGATGCTCATCTCTTCCAACAGCAGAGAGGTCATTGAGGTGCTGCTGGCCCGGATGGGCGTATCGGAATGCTTTGAAGAGGTCATGGGTGCGGATTTTCTTCTGAACAAAACGGAAAAGATCGTCCACGCGTGGAATTTGACCGGGTTCGCAAAGGAGGACGTCTATTATGTCGGGGACACCGCCGGCGATATCCGGGAAGCGCACCGGGCCGGCATCAGAAGCGTTGCGGTGACATGGGGCTGGCATGAGCGGAGCGACCTGGAAGCCGTTTCTCCCGATTTTCTCGTGGATACGCCTCAAGCTCTCGCTCGCATGTTCACGACGGAACCCCCATCGCAGGGATGTTAACGATCAGGCCTTTGTCATGGCATTGGTATTGCTTGCAGCATACCGGCGGCAGCTGTTGAGTTCCGGGGGCCGTGTTTCCGGTTTTTCTGATCGACAGGCACACCAAGCCCTTTTACATTTGCCAATGCGGGAGACCTGATTGCATGGATGTCAAATTTATCAATCCCTTTCTGGACGGCGCTACAGAGGTCATCAAGACCATGGCCTTCATGGAGGCTGTTCCCGGAAAGCCCTTTTTGAAGAAGGATGACACGGCAAGGGGCGATGTATCCGGAATTATCGGCATCACGGGTGATGCCACGGGCTCCCTGGCCATCAGTTTTACCGAAGGGTGCATCTGGGGAATCGCCGGATCCATGCTGGGGGAAACGTATACGGATACCACGCAGGAAGTGCTCGACGCCGCTGGGGAGCTTACCAACATGATTTCCGGCGTGGCTCGAACCAACATGGAGAAGATGGGGCTAAAAGTCTTTGCCGCCATCCCCTCCGTCATTTTCGGTCGGGACCATACGATCCGTCATATCTTGAACAGCCCGAGCATTGTTATCCCTTTTTCCACACAAACGGGGGAATTTGTCGTGGACGTCTGTATCCGGACCACCGAGGCCCAGGCCAGATCCAAGGAAAATTATCAGGTGATCAATCGGCGGACGGCAGAACTGATTTCTCCGCAGCCGGGAAAAAATAAGCCTGAGCCCCTTCCCTGCAGGATGGAATCGGCTGCGCAGGAGCAGGGACCGCCTGTAGAGGAAATGCAGGAGGAAAAGAGCCACCGCGATATCCTCAAGGAAGCCTTGGATGCGATGATCGAAGCCCGCCGGGACATTCAGAAGCTGTTGTCTTCACAGCCCTTCATGCGGAGGGAAGATCGGAAGAAGCTCAATGATAAAGTCGCCCGGTACGACAAGAAGATCCGCAAAATGAAGCTGGATCTGACAGCCCTGGATGTCCTGTCCAGGCTGGCCCCGGAGGATCTGGCGAATCCCACCATCAAGAAACATTACCAGCACTACTGAGGCCGTCAGGCAAAAAATTTTTTTCCAACCGTCCTCACGGCTCGGGAGCATATTTCTTTCCGATGAGTCCTGATTTGGAGAAATGTGCCCCCAGGATCCGTCATCCCATGTGCTTTGGCCGCACTGGACTTCTGGAATCGTATGGTACAACTCACGGAAAACAGAAAGGGGCGCGCCGTTTGCGCACCCCTCCTGAAAAAGCATATGGAAGTTTCCTTATGCGGCGTAGACGAAATCCGTGCTATCCAGTGAAGCCGCCGTTGCGGATCCGACAATACAGATCAACACGGAATCCCCGGCGGAATTACTCGTGGGGTTGTACCAGACACTGCCGGTCGTCGTGTCATTGTAGATCCCACTGAGTTGGGTGCCGTTGCCGTTGAAACCGGTGCCTTCGAAATACCAGCTGGAGGACAGCACGTTGCTGTCATTGAAAGAGAGCCCTGTGATGGAAGAATCCTCGGCGCCATCGAGAATGTCCATCAGCACGATGGTGTCGTCCGTATGGGAAAAGTCGCCGATCGTGTCGCGGTTGGCAGATCCGGATTCGGAAAAGACGAAACGGTCCTGGCCGGTGCCGCCGTTCAGATAGTCTTGGCCAATGCCGCCGGACAGAGTATCGCCGCCGGCATTGCCGTACAGGGAATCGTTGCCGGAAAGACCGGACAGAATGTTGTCGGAACCGTTTCCGTAGAGCAAATTGTTGAGGGTGTTGCCCGTCCCGGTGGTCGCCGTGCCGGTCAGATAGAGGTATTCGACATTGGCGTCAAGGGTCTCGTTGACGGAGGCGTAAACTCTGTCGCTGCCGGCGCCTGATGCCTCGGAGACGGCGTCGCCCAGGCTATCAACATAATAGGTGTCGTTACCCGCTCCGCCTGCCAGATAATCGTTACCCGCTCCGCCGTTCAAGATATCATCGCCGGTGCCGCTGTACAGGCGGTCGTCGCCTCCATTGCCGTAAAGGGAGTTGTTGCCGTTGTCGCCGTAAAGGTCGTCATCGGCGCTGCCGCCCCGGAGGACATCATCGCCGAGATTGCCGTCGATCGTCAGGGCCACCGTCTGCGAAGACCCATCGAAATTGTCGTTGCCGTCTCCCCCGGAAATCCATTCAATGCCCGCCGTGCCCAGGTTGAGGGTGTTCCCGACGGTCCCGTTGATGTAGACCCGGTCGTAACCGGCGCCGCCGCTGAGGCTGGAAAAGGCGGTGCCGACCGTGATCGTGTCGTCCCCGGCTCCGCCGCTGACGCTGTCGGCTCCGCTGTTGCCGGCGTTGATCGAGTCGTTTCCCGCCCCGCCGATAATCGTGTCATTGCCCGTGCCCGTGGAAATAGAATCGTTGCCGGTGCCTCCGTCTACGGAATTGTTGCCGTTCCCGACGCTGACGGTATCATCGCCGCTCCCGCCGTAGACAATGTCTCGGCCGGTACCGCCGTACAATCGGTCGTTACCTCCATTGCCATAGAGGGTGTTGTTTCCGTTGTCGCCGTAGATGTAGTCGTTGAAGTTGCCGCCCCGGAGGACGTCATTGCCGAGATTTCCGTCGATCGTCAGGTCTACGGATTGTGCGGTTCCATCAAAACTGTCGTCGCCGCTCCCTCCGGAAATATACTCGATGCCCGCCGTGGTCAGGTTGAGGGTGTTCCCGATGGTTCCATTGATGTAAACCCGGTCGTAACCGTCGTTGCCGCTGACGCCGGCAAAGGCGGTGTTGATGGTGATTGTGTCATCCCCATCCCCGCCGCTGACGCTGTCGATACCGCTGCTGCCGGCATTGATCGAGTCATTTCCTCGGCCACCCACAATGGAGTCGTTGCCCGTGCCCGTGGAAATAGAATCGTTGCCGTCATTACCGTAGACGGTATTGTTTCCATTATAAGCGTTGATCGAGTCGTTGCCGCTGCCTCCAGAGGCGGTGTCGTTACCGTTGCCGCCGTAAAGGTGGTCATTGCCTCCATTGCCGTAGAGGGAGTTGGTTCCGTCACCGCCGTAAATGTAGTCGTTGGCGTTTCCGCCCCGGAGGACGTCAGACCCGAGATTGCCGTCGATTGTCAGGGCCACCGTTTGCGAACTCCCATTGAAATTGTCATTGCCGTCCCCACCGGAGATCCATTCAATGCCCGCGGTAGTCAGGTTGAGGGAATTTCCAGCCGTCCCGCTGATGTAAACCCGGTCGTAACCGCCGCCACCGCTGACACTGGCAAAGTCGGTGGTGAGGTAGATCGTGTCATCTCCATTCCCCCCTCTGACGGTATCGGCCCCGCTTCCCGCATCGATCCAGTCGTTGCCGCCACCCCCATCAATCGTATCATTCCCTGCGTAACCATAGATGGTGTCGGCCGCATCGGAAGGAATACCGCCTGTCACTCCCGGTGAAACAGATTCGGGAGTAATTGTGTCGTTGCCGGAAGTACCTTTAATCGTAGCCATTTTTTGTATTCCTTTCATTAGTTGTTGTTGAGGCCATAAAAAATGTCATTTGTTTTTTTAAGAAACAGGTCGAAGTAAATGAATAATTCACTTGTTACCCCGTCAGATGGGGCGTGATCAAATGCTTCGAATCATCATGTCGGATGGGGAGGATGATCCGAAAAAAATGTTCTTGAGCAGGTTCATTTGTTGAATGGATATAAAAACAGATATATTCAATAAATTAAACGGTTTAACCATACCTTATCTTCGCTTTAAAGTCAATAAGCATGAAGTTCTAGATGTACTTTTCTATAAAATCAGGAAGACAGGAAGAGAGGAGATGAAAAGAATTTTTGATTGAGAAAAGACGACGAACATTGGAGAGGCTTTTTATTGCGGCCGTCCCGCTGATAAAAAGACCTTATTGTCCCCGTGCTGTTTACACGGGCAACGGTATCCAGGACAGGGACATCTGTATCAACATGACAACCGGCACCCGCGAAGGCTGCGCGGGGAGCCGAGCTGTCGGGTTTGCGGCCGCTTCATGCCTCAATAAAGCCTGCTTTGCCAAGGGTTCCTTCATGGTTGCCTGAATCGCTTCATGGGTTGTTTCCGGAAGGCACCCGCATTTGATGCGCCCTGTTCAACCGGCGTTTCCTTCACTTCACCAGGAGAACGGGGCACTGAGACAGGATTCCGATTTTATAACTGATGGTTCCCCAGTCCCGTGACGGCTCGTCCAGGTGAAGCTTGTGAGAGCTCATGACGATGAGATCCACCCCCGTTTCGGAGGCATAGTTGAGGATTTCCTTGACACGATTGCCAAAGGCGATCTTGTCGGTTACCTGGACGCCGCGGTTCTCGCAGAAGGCGACCAGGCCGGCCATTTTCTTGTCTGCGCTCTTTTGCAGGCCGGTATAAAAGTCTCTGAATTCTTCAAAGGTAGCGTCTTCGATGCTTTCTACCACATGGAGGAGGCTGACGCGAGCCTTCTCCTGCGCCGCCACCTGAAGGGTAATCTCCAGGGCTTTTCTGTTTTTTGGTGTAAAGTCGACAGGAACCAGAATGTGCTTAAACATGGTCACACCTCCGCAGCAGGATCTCCGGACCCCGGGATCTTACAGTCCCAGCTGATCGCTGATCTCCTGCATGGCATTCAGGGACAGATCCACGAACTCCGGCAGGGAAATCCCCAGCTTTTCGCATTCCAGGATGATATCCCGATTCACCGAGGCCGCGAAGTTCTTTTCCTTCATCCGCTTGACGACCGATTTGGGCTTGACGCTGGCCAGCTTCTTGTCAGGATAGACAAGGGCCGTAGCCGTTATCAAGCCGGTTACGGTTTCTCCGGCGGCGAGGGCAAAGTGAAAATCCGACTGCCGAGGCCTGCCGCTGGCCATTTCATTATGCAGGACAATGGCCTCAACGATCTCCGGGTCAACCCCCCTTTCCTCAAGGATCTTTGCGGTTTCCAGTCCGTGCACCGCCAGATCCGCGTTTACCTTCTCCACATCCAGGTCGTGCAGAAGCCCGGCCAATCCCCACCGGTCTTCATCCTGATGGAGCTTCCGGGCCAGCGCCCGCATGACGGCTTCGGCAGCATAGCAGTGCTGGCGCATCTTTTCGTTGGCAATGCAGGCATTCAACAATTGAATGGCGTCTGAACGGTCCATGCGGCACTTGATCCTCCTTGCACGAAATTGAGATTTACTCCGGCGTTAGGATGACAATTCAAGGGATGGATGTCAAGGGGATTGCTCTGGGGTGTGCCGGATTTGGAATTCGCACACGGCGGCAGCCATAAACCGCCTTCACAGGAAGAACGGTGCCGTCCTGGCCCTTCTGAAAAGGGCTTGTCCTGTTCCGTGCGGGAGAAAGCTTTTTTCTTCTCCTGTTTTGTGGTATGGGGACAAAAGGCCCCGTAGAATGGCCTTCTTAATGACGTTATTAACAAGGATCACGCGCCGGCATGACGTAAGCGGCTCAACAGGATGCGGAAACGGATCCGGAAGAGGCAGGCGAAGCCGGCGCCCATGTCCGAAAGCAAGCGGGCTGCTGTGAGGTGGATGCGAAGATGACCGAACCTTGCCTGGATGAACGGGATATCGACAATCTGACCCGGATCGTTGGGCGGGAAAGGATTTCCCGGGGGGAGTCGGTCCGTTTTCTTCATTCCCATGATGAATCCTTCCATAAGCCCTGCCTTCCCGAGGTTGTCCTCTGGCCGCACAGCACCGATGAAGTGAGCCGGATCGTCGCCCATGCCTTCCGGCGGAGGATTCCCGTGACGCCCTGGGGGGCGGGCAGTTCCCTGGAGGGAAACCCCATCCCTGTTTTCGGGGGGATCGTGCTCGATTTCCAGGAAATGAACCGGGTCCTGGCGGTCCGCCCCGAGGATTTTCAGGCGGACGTGGAGGCCGGGGTGGTCTACAAGGAACTCAACCGCATTCTGGAGGCGGAAGGGCTCTTCTTTCCCCCCGATCCCGGAGCGGCGGCAACGGTGGGCGGGATGATAGGAAACAACGCCAGCGGGATCCGGAGCGTTCGGTACGGCGCCACCCGGGATTACGTGATGCGCCTTACCACCGTTCTTTCCGACGGGCAGGTGATCCGGACGGGCAGCCGCTCCCGCAAGTGTTCCTCTGGATATGATCTCTGCCGTCTCTTTACCGGGGCGGAGGGAACGCTGGGGATCGTGACCGAGGCCACCCTGAAGCTCGCAGGGCTTCCCGCCGCCTTCATGGCTGTCCGGGCGACGTTTCCCACCCTCGGTCACGCCACCCGGACCGTCTTCGAGATTATGCGCTCCGGGATAACGCCGGGGGCCATGGAGTTCCTCGACAGGGACATCGTTGCCGTTCTCAATCGGGACCGGGGGCTCCGCCTGGAAGAATCGCCCACGCTGCTGATGGAGTTCAGCGGGTACAGTGAACGCGGGCTTGAAGATGAGATGTGTTTTGTTTCAGAGATCTGCCGGGACAACGGCTGCATCCTCCTGGACCGTGGGATCGGTCCGGAAGAGCGCAAGCGGCTCTGGGAGATCCGCCATCTCACCCACGAGTCCATCCGGCGCACTCACCCGGGATTGAAGTCGCTGAGCATGGATGTTGCCGTGCCCCTTTCCCGGTACAGCGAACTGGTGGCCCTCATCAAGGAACTCGTGGCCGGCCTGACGGCTTACATCTTCGGACATGCGGGCGATGGCAATATCCACGTCGTCGTGATGGACGATCCCGAAGACGAATCGCGCTGGGCGAGGGTGGAGGCGGCCCACAGCCGGGTGGTCTCTTCGGCCCTGGACTTCGAGGGAACCTGCACTGGAGAGCACGGCATCGGGCTGGGGAAAAAGAAGTTCATGGCCAGGGAGCATGGCGAGAGCCTGGAAACGATGAAAAAAATCAAGGAGCTGCTGGACCCTCGGGGCATTCTCAACCCCGGCAAGATGTTTCCCTGAAGAAGAGTTCAGAAAAAAAAGGATGAGCAGGAGAGACCCATGAAATTTTCACAGGCCCGCCAGGGTCGCATCTTTGTGATCCGTCTCGAAGACGGAGAAATTGTCCATGAGGTGATCGAGCGGTTTGCCGCGGAACAGTCGATTCGCGCGGCGGCCATCATCGCCGTGGGTGCGCTGGATTCGGGCAGCCGGGTGGTCGTCGGTCCGGAGGAAGGCCGTTCCACTCCCGTGGTTCCCATGGAGCATCTGCTGGAAAATGTCCATGAGGTGGCGGGAACCGGCACGCTCTTTCCCGATGAAGAAGGCCGCCCGCAGATCCACATGCACTGTGCCATGGGCCGGAAAGACCGGACCGTCACCGGGTGCATCCGGAGAGGGGTCAAGGTGTGGCAGATTCTGGAAGTGGTTCTTTGGGAGCTGCTGGACACGCCGGCGCGCCGGGTGGCCGATTCCGCGCTGGGTTTCAATCTGATGCAGCCGGAATGACGTTTTTATGAGTGCAGATACAGCTTCCAGAAATAAGGAGAAGAACGAACGTGAAATTTGATGACGATCTTTATGTTTACGAATGGACGGAGTATTTCGACAACAACTGCAACAGCTATTACATCGGAGGATCTGTCCAGGCCCTGGTGGATCCGGGGCTGGCCAAATATTTCCCCCGCCTCCTCGGCGAGATGGAAAAGGACGGAATTCAGCGGCAGGACATCCGCACGATCATCAATACGCATGCCCATGCCGATCACATCGAAGGAAGTTCGCTGTTCAACGGCTCCGGGATTCAGATCGCCCTGTCCGAAAAAGATCTGGCCTTTTACAAAGGGCCCGAAAACGCCATGTTATGCCGCATGTTCGGCCTGGCGGTTCCTCCCATCGAGATCAACCTTCTGCTGAATGAGGGCGAATTGATTCTCGGGGATGAAACCTTCCAGGTCCTGCTTGTCCCGGGCCACTCCCCCGGCTCAATCGCACTGTACTGGCCGCGTACCGGCGCCCTCTTTTCCGGGGACGTGATCTTCGATCAGAATGTGGGGAGGACCGATTTCCCGGGCGGTAACGGCAGTCTCCTGAAGCAGAGCATCACGCGCCTCTCCGAATTGAATGCCGAATTTCTGTTTCCCGGACACATGGGAATGGTGATCGGCCGGGAGCGGGTCAAAAATAACTTTGAAATCGTGACCCGGCATGTTTTCCCCTACATCTAGGCTTCCTCAGGGAAGATAGCGGATGGTATCGCCGGATCGGATTTCTTGAATCAGCCCTTCGCTTTTCAATTCCAGCAGGTGAACGCAGGTTTCGTGAAGCGCCAGATACTGGTCGAATTCCGGAAGGTTGCCGCCGAAAAGGTCCAGGGAGACTTTCCGCCCCGTGTCAAATCCTTGGCGAACCGCTTCCAGGATGAGTTGCTTGCGCTCCTCGTGATGCGCCTCAATTTCCCGGATGCGGGAGCACAGATCGGGAATCATGTGGCCGTGCGAAGGAAACGTGCGATCAGCCGCTAATTTTTTGACTCGCCTCAGAGATTCGAGAAAGCTTTCCAGGGGATGCCACTCGGGGTGAAAGAGGTCGATGCTGAGGTTGGGAGTTATGACCGGCAGAACATGGTCTCCGGAAAGGAGCAGCGCCTCGCGGGGAAAGAAAAAGCAGACCTGCCCCCTCGTGTGACCGGCGGCGGGGATGACCTGAAAGGCGCGATGGCCCGCCGTATGCCAGGAATAAGGGAGGAGGGGTTCATCGGCCTCGATGAGAGAAGTAACCCCCGTGAAATACAGATGAAGCTCCTGCAGGGAATCGATGAGTTCCTCCGGGAAGCCCTGCTCCCGGCAGAAAATCCGAAGGCGGCGAAACAGCTCTCCCGTCCGGTTCTGATTCCGGAGGGCCTCGGAGTCGGCCTCGGAAAGATAAACCCGGGCGCCGCTGATTTCCTTCAATCGGCCGGCCAGGCCGCAATGATCGGCATGGTAATGGGTCAGAAAGATCCGGTCGATGTCGGACACGGACCTTCCGACCTGCTGCAGCGCACGTTCCAGCGCTGAAAACCCCTCCGGAATATCCATGTCCGTATCAAACAGCGTGACCTGCCTTTCCGAAACCAGGGCAAACGACATGATATGATTCAAGCGGAAGGGCATGGGAAGGGATATTCTGTAAAATCCCCCGGCGATTTCTTCGATCAAGAATCCGAAAACCTCCATGGCTCATTGATAAGAACTGTCCGTCCTATAATTGAGGAGCGGGTCAAATGGCAACAGGTTTTTCCCCGCTGGGCTCCGAACCCCCTTTTATTTCTCTTGATTTTCTCCTGGAATACGGTCATTATTGCTGTAATTTCAATATAATCTCCAGGTATCGCTATGTTTGGAAACCGAATCACCCTGTTCCGGCTACTGGGGTTTGAAGTGCGGATTGATGCCAGTTGGGTTATCCTGGCCCTGCTGGTCACCTGGTCTCTGGCAAAGGGCATTTTCCCCGGCTCCTACAAGGGGGTGTCCGAGAGCGCCTATTGGGCCATGGGGGCCCTGGGAGCCCTGGGGCTGTTTTTTTCCATCATTTTTCACGAACTCTGTCATTCCCTGGTGGCCACCCGTTATGGAATCCCCGTAAAGGGAATCACTCTGTTCATCTTCGGGGGCGTCGCGGAAATGGACGATGAGCCTCCCAGTGCCAGGGCCGAGTTTTTCATGGCCATTGCAGGGCCACTGTCCAGTTTCTTCCTGGGCCTGGCCTTTCACGGGATCTCCTATGCGGGCAGGCAGCTGGGGTGGCCGGGAACGATTCCAGCGGTCACGTCCTACCTGGGCTTTATCAATCTGCTCCTGGCCTCATTCAACTTGATTCCCGCGTTTCCCCTGGACGGCGGCCGGGTCCTCCGTTCGCTCCTCTGGGGATGGAAGGGAAATCTTCGCTGGGCGACGCGCATTTCTTCCGGATTCGGTTCCGCCTTTGGCGTTGTGCTGATGCTCCTTGGAATCTTCAGCATCTTCCGCGGCAATTTTATCGGGGGGCTGTGGTGGCTGATGATTGGTTTTTTCCTGCGCAATGCGGCCCAGATGTCTTATTCCCAGCTTCTAGCCCGCAAGGTCCTGGAAGGGGAAAAGGTGCGCCGCTTCATGGTGACGGAGCCCGTGACGGTGTCCCGGACTCTGACCCTCGACGAGTTTGTCAATGACTATGTTTACCGGTATCATTACAAGTTGTTTCCCGTGGTTTCCTACGGCCGCCTTGCCGGGTGCATCACCGTCCGTCAGGCGGCGGAGATTCCCCGGGAGAATTGGAAAGAGCACACGGTGGGCGAAATCGCCGCACCGTGCACCCCGGACATCACCATTGGACCGGATGAAGACGCTGTCCGCGCCCTGGCGATCATGAGCCGGACGGGAAACAGCCGCCTGCTGGTGGTCGAGGGTGAGCGCCTGCTGGGAATTCTCACCCTCAAGGACATGCTGCAGTTTCTGTCTCTTAAACTGGAGCTTCGTGACTGGAAGGCATAGGGATCGCCGCCTCTGCTGCCCGGCAGTAAGGGAAAATCCACAGGAGGAATAACTATTTATTCAGGAGGAGGATTACATGGATACGAAGGAATTGATCGACATGCTGAATCGTGATTTTGCAGATGAACACGCCGCCATCATCCGCTACCTGGTCCATGCGTACCAGGAGGGGGAGGACACCCCGATGGGAGCGGGCCTGCTTTCCCGCTCCAGGGAGGAGATGTGGCACATGCACTGGCTGGGTATGATCATCGGCCGGCTGGGCGGCGAACCGGATTTCACGCCGGGGCCCTATCCCTTTGATCCCACGAGCCGGGCGACGATGCTCAAATCCTACATCGAGTATGAAGAAAAGCTGATTCCCCATTACCACGGCGAAGCGGAGAAGGTGGATGATCCCCACATACGCAGGGTGCTTCACCGGGAGGCCTGGGAATCGGCGATCCATGCCAGGCGTTTTCAGCGGATGCTGGACAAGCTCAGCCCGGAAGATGCCGGGGGGCTTCCCCAGGGCGACCATGAGCTTCCCCCCGCTTTTCTGGAGATGCTCCAGCAAGAGCTGATCGGCAAATACAACGAAATGCTCCGGCATCTCCGCCTGTCCTGGCTCTCCCAGAGGGATGGCGCTAAGGGCTGGGCGTTGATGGATCAGTCCATGGAAAAGATGAAGCAGCTGGCCCTTTTCGCGGAGGCCGTTGCCGAAGACGGAGCGGTGCCGCGTCTGATTCCCGAGAGCATGGACGCGGGGCAGGCGGTGGAGCAGGCTCTTCGAAAGGCCCTGGGAGATGTCCGGGAGGCTCTGGGGCGGCACACTCGACTGCAGGAGGATGGGGAGTTTAAAAAACATTCCGGCTTGGTGATGAAGATGGATCTTACGGTCCAGCAGGAGTCCCATCAGGCTGAAGAAATAGAAGACTGGCTGAAATAAGGCGGTTCCAATTTCCTCCCTGAAGGCGATTCAGAGACTGCCCGCTGGGCGGTCCGCTTTCAGGGAGGTGTTCCTCTTTCTTACCGTCGAACATCATTCCTTGATCCGCTTTTCCCCTCTTATCGCTTTTCTTTCCCGTGCTCGGTGATGACAAAGCATTCACCTTTCTGGTCGATGATGCGGCAGAGAACCATTTCATGCAGGCTGTTCTTTACATGAAAGAGGGGTTGCCCAAGCTGCTGAGAGATTTCTTCCGGCGTCAAGGGCTTATCAAGTAGATAGAGAAGTGACCTGGCCCTGGCCGTGACGGAGCCGTCGGGATTAACGCTTTTCATTCTTCCACCTCCTTGTCTGTCCATGTTTTCGTCGAGACCGTGACGTTCATCTGTCGAGGTTTTAATAAAAAGCAAATGCCGGGGAACGCGATGGATTCTTTTTTGCTTGTTGAAATTTGCAGCCGGAATTAAAAGGACGAAAGGTCTTCTTCCTTCCGGCGAACGGATTTTTTTCTTAGAGAAGGATCGGCGATCCAGCATCCGGTGCGAAGTCTTGAAGGAGAGAAACCAGGGGTGACGGGGGAGGAGTATGGCGTTTCAGCGGAGGAGCATTTGTTTCCGAAAAACAGCCGTCGATCGAAGCGGGCGTCAAGGATCGTCGGGAAGAGCGTTCAACTAATTGTAGGTTACTATAGTTTTTTTTAAATGCAAGCAAAAAAAGAACGGCCGGTTTCACCCGGCAAATGAAAACGCCGTGATGTCGGAATGTTGGAAGGCGTTTGCCGATTGATCCGTCCCGCCTTTTTGCGGCTGCAGGCGCGGCAAGGTTGCAGATTCCCGACGTTGTCGAGGAGAACATCGGGAAGAGGAGAATCATCCTCACGGCTCGAAACGGAATGCGCTTCCGCGGATTCTCAAAGTCAAGCCGCTATCGAGTCTTTTACGCTCGTCTTCAACAGAAAAGATTCTGCAAGGGAGAGATATGCCAATCAGTGTGATCTTTGCAGCGGTTCTGATCCTGCTTCTTCTGGCGTTTTTCCTTCTGAAGGGGAAAGAGAAGAAAAAACCCTGCCTGGCCGTCATCAAATCGCCGACAAAGTCTTTCCCGGAAATGGACAGAACGGTCATTTCTTCTCCGGCTCTGCCTCCGCTGCAGCCCGACGGAGAGGAGACACTTCCGCCGGGAGAGGGGTTTTCAACCCTGAACTGGGTGATCAAAAACAATATCCAGGCCGCCATGGAGGATATTTACGCGGATCACTACATCAATCCCTATCCGTTTATGCCGCCAGTGGAATATCGGAATGTCTCACCGGAAACGGTCCACATCATCCAGGATCAACTTTTTCAACTGAAAAATTTCCGTTCTGTCCACGACGAACTTCAACATATCTTAAACAACCCGGACATTCAGATATCCCATATCTCAAAAATGGTGACCTCTGATCCGGTTTTGACGGCAAAAATCCTGAAAGTAGCAAACTCTCCCTATTTTGGGATGCCCAAGAAGCTTGATTCGATCAATCATGCCCTGTTGATTCTCGGCATTGTCAACGTCAAGAATATTCTCTATCGCGAAGGTCTGCTCCGGCTTTTCCTGACTGCGAATCCCGAAAAGGATGCGGTGATGGAAAAGATCTGGCTGCATGCCACGCTGACTTCCATATGCGCGGCCCACCTCCACTCTCTTTTCAGCGGCTTGAATCAAGGGAGTCTTCTGACCATGGGATTGCTTCATGATATCGGAAAGATGATTCTGCTGATGATGCCGACATCCGAGGGCGCCACGGTATCGGAAGAGCATGTGGACTCCTTGAGCCTTGAGCAGGAAGACCGGCTTTTTGGAGTCAACCATGCCGTCATTGCCGGGATTGCTCTTTCCGAATGGGGGTTTTCCGATCTCATGGTGAACGCCGTGGTCAATCACCATGTGCTTTCCTATCGAGACCGTGCATCCCTGTCTGTGGCGCGGGATCAATTTCCTTATCTTTTCGTACTGTTCATGTCGGATCAATTGGCAAAGGGGATTGCCGGCGACGAACATCTCAAGGCTGATGTTCTCCATCCCAGCTATCGCCAAATCATAGAACGAAGCCGATTGCAGGCGCTTTTACAGGAGGCTGCTTTCCTGTCCCAGATACGGGAGGCGGACGCCCTCTCCCTCCGTCCCCCGGCTGGAATGATTCACGCTCAGACCGTCTCCTCCGGGAAAACCATTTTCAAGCAGAACGGAGGCGCTCCTGCCGCCGGTGATACCGGGGCGTGCGGAAACGACGGAGACGCCACGGTGATCATGGATTCCGCAAAGTCAAAACTCACCATCGGACGCTATGAAATCCTTGCGGTTATCGGGCAGGGCGCCATGGGAACGGTTTATCTGGGGAGGGATCCCCTGATTCAGAGGACCGTGGCGATCAAGACTCTGCGTTGCGCCGACGGGGACGACATCGCCCTGTCCAGGCTCCGTTTCTTCCGGGAAGCGGAGGCGGCCGGCAACCTCTCCCATCCGAACATCGTAACGATATACGATGTGGGTGAAGGCCGGGGGATGGCTTACATCGCCATGGAGTACCTGGAGGGCTGCGATCTGAGCAAGTACTGCGCGAAAGAAAACCTGCTCTCTCAAGCGGAGGCGGCCAGAATTTCCAGGGATGTGGCCCTTGCCCTGGATTATGCCCATGAACGGGGCGTTGTTCACCGGGACATCAAGCCGGCCAACATCCGGATATCCTCGGCAGGCCATGTGACCGTGACGGATTTCGGCATTGCCCGGGTGGCTGATCTGTCAGGCACCCGCGCCGGCACGATCGTGGGTACGCCCAATTACATGTCCCCGGAACAGGTCAACGGGGAAACGGTGGACGGGAGAGCCGATCTTTACTCCCTGGGGGTGGTCCTCTATGAGCTTTTGACTGGAAGCAAACCTTTCCAGGGCGACGTTCTCGCCGCCGTCATGAACAACATCGTCAACCGTTCCCCGGCCCCCGTCCTGGAAAGAAATCCCATCGTTTCAACAGAATTGGCAGCCATTGTAGAAAAAGCGATGAGCAAAAAGCGGGAAGAGCGGTATCAGTCCGGGCGGGAAATGGCGGCCGGTCTGGAGGGTCTGATAAGCTCCTGAAGAGCCGGAACAAGCCGCATCGCTTCCGGGTTCACTTCACCGCGGGATCGTCCGTTTTTTCCGGCACAAGATTCAGGCAGAGGGCGGCATAGATCCGGGCCGCTGCCAGTACTTCCCGGAAGGGCACTTGTTCTTCCGATGTATGTGCGGTTTCCAGGGAGCCCGGTCCGAGAAGAATGGGCTTGGTCCCCGCCGCATAAAAGAGATTGCCGTCGGAATGTGAACGGAAGGCGTCCTGGCGGAAGGGGATGTTCAGATCCGCATAAATCTCTTTTAAAAGGGAGGCCATGGAATTGTCGGCTCCGAGATCGTATCCCCCATAGGAGACGTCAAAGCTTATCTCCACGTCCAGGTCAGGGATGTAGCGATGCGCTCCCTCAATGCCCCGGCGGATGGCCTCCTGAATGATCATGGGCTCCCTGTCCGGGGGAAGGTGCAGATCGATCCAGGTTTCACAACGGTCAGGAACGACAAAGCCCGCCGGGGAAGAATTCATTTCCCGGATCGAATAGACGACATCCGACTTGTCACGGTCGAACAGGGTGTTTTTACCCAGATGCAGCAGAAGCCGCAGCATGGATTCCACGGCATTGTGGCCCAGCTCCGGCAGGGACGAATGGCTTCGCCGGCCCCGGGTGATGAAATTCGCCTCCAGGTAGCCGTAATGGGAAAAACAGGCCGACAGCCCCGTGGGTTCACCGATGACGGCCCAGGGAGGGCGGCACCTGTCCAGAAAAGCAGCGCTGCCGTCGCCGTTTTCTTCTTCTCCGACGACAAGCAGCAGGCCCACCGGCGGCCGTTCGTCAACCTGCAGGGTCTCCGCAAGGGCCAGCCAGGCCTCCACCATGGCTGCGCATCCCCCTTTCATATCGGCACTGCCCAGTCCGTACAGGACGCCTTTTTCCTCACGCGTTCCCAACGCCTCCAGATCCCAGGAGGCGACGGTGTCCACATGACCGACCAGGTAGAGAAACGGTTCGCCCGGCCCCATGGCAGCGCTGAGGTTGTAACGGTCTTCCTCAACCTCCTGATGCTCCACGGCAATGCCGGCCCCCCTCAGGAGCTTTTCCAGGTAGGCCGTGATATCCGCTTCCTTGCCGGATGGGGAGTAGATGTCGAGAAGATCCAGAAGCGTTTCATGCAGCCTTTCCGGCTGAATGGCTTTTTCCAACAGCTTCGGGTCACGGGTCATGATTAAACCTTTTTCCTGACCGATTTTCTCTTGGCCCTGCGGGACAGGTTGAGGGAGAGAAAGAGGTGTTCCTGGCGATCCTTGAACCCCATCTTATCGAAGAATGAAAGAGCCGGCTGATTGTCGGCCGAGGTGTCGATGATGAGCATCCTGACCCCCCGTTCTCTCATCCGCCGTTTGACCTCAGAAAAAAGCCGGCTGCCGACCTGCCTCTTCTGGGCTTCCTCCCGTACTCCCAGCCAGACGAGGTAACCGTATTTCCATGGGGAGTTGTGCTTTTCCACAGTCGTTCCCAAGGCGAAGCCAAGAATCTTGTTACCCGCCTCCGCTACGAGGCAGAGCTCGCTGTCGGAATTGAAGAGGGTGGTGATTTCATACTCGTCCCAGGTGCGGTAGAGGTTTTGAGAGTACTCGGCGGTAAAAATCTCCTCGCCGATGTGGAAGACCTCGGCAAGATCGTCGATCATCAATTCCCGAATGCGCAACTTTTCTTCTTCGATCGGCGGATCCTGTTCCATACTATGCCCTCGTTTTGTTCGCGCCAAACCGGATATTCTCGAGGCGTCAAATCAGGCCATGATGTCGATATGGATGCCGACGGGAAATCCCTGAACGCCTTCCGGACGGTATGCCCGGATCATGTTCTGCAGTGACGAGGAAAAAATCCGATGGCCGGGCGTATTCGAATACCGGGAGGAGGCGCTCTCCGCGCGTCCGATGTCGTGAAGATCCTGACCCAGCTGCAAAACGGCCTTCTGCGCTTCAGTAATATTGCTTTCCCCGAGGGCGCGGCCGATGGCATCATAATCCCCGGTCAGTTTCAGGCTGACCCTGTCAAAAACGGCCGGCGCTGTCAGAGAGAGATTTTTATAGGCCAGCCTGGCTTTTTCCAGATGACCGTCATGGACGGATTGCACGAGTTCATGCAATCCGCTCCGCACCTGGCCGAAGCCGGAAGAGGTGTCCTTTGCCTGGTACGCATCGGTGTTGAAAGTTATTAGGGACAAGGGCACGGCACGAATTTCCCTTTAAAATCGTTTCATTGTAATAATGGAGAACGCTATCCGTCCGTGATTTCAGATCCATGGACGTCAATTGGTCTCAACTGCGGGATGATTCTATCATTTTTAGAAGAGAAAGATAAGGTGAAATTTTAATATTCCTGAATTTATTTAGCAACTTGTCCCGTTTTAATTGGCCGCCGGCGCGGTACGGCACAAAATGACTTGTTTTCAAAGGCCTTCAAGAGTGTGCAGCAGGAAATTCCGTCCGTTTATGCGGTGCAGGTCCCGGCCTTCCGGGTGGAAAACCTCCCCGCGGAAGGGGAACCGTCCGGATCGGCGAATTGCTCCCTCGGATCATGGCCGTTCCCCGTGGCCTTGTTGTTTCTCAGGGCAATTGACCGTGAACTGCCCGACGTGCTCAGGAGGGGGATGTATTTCGGAGGCCATCCTGAAAGAAGCCCTTTTCTCCTTGGTCAAGGCTTCATGAGCAGGAGGCTCAACGCCATGACCATCATGCCTGCGACGAGGCCATACAGGCTGTCATGGCCTTTCCCGTAGGCCCTGCTTGTCGGGAGCAGCTCATCGAGGCTGATGTACACCATGATGCCGGCCACGACTCCAAAGGAGATTCCAAGAACCTGGGATGGGATCGCCCCGGAACTGTCTGCCAGAAAGAACCGCATCGCGACATATGCGGTGAGGGCGCCGAGCGGTTCGGCTAATCCGCTGAGAACCGAATACAGGAAGGCTCTCCTGCGGTCACCGGTGGCATAGAAGATCGGTACGGACACGCTGATCCCCTCAGGGATGTTGTGTAGCGCAATCGCTGCCGCAATGGCCACGCCCAGCCCCGGGTTCTGCAGGGCGGCCATGAAGGTGGCCAGCCCCTCGGGAAAATTGTGTATCCCGATCACCAGCGCTAAAAAAAGCCCCGTCCGCATGAGCTTTCGAGAATGGGCACTGTCATTCTGGAGCCCCTTTTCCGACGGGTTCATTTTTATGGAGGACTCGGAGTCCGGGATCGGAGCCGATGCGTCATGGAGCGGCATGATCTCCGCTTCAGAGTGGGTCTCATGGGGGTTTTCGGCGGATGGGATGAGGTTGTCCACCAGGCCGATCAGCAGCATCCCCCCGAAAAAGGAGGCGGCATTGATCCAGGGCCCCAAGTCGTCCCCATAATGGTCGGTGAGGGATTCCAATCCCTTGAAGAAGATCTCTACAAACGCCAGGTAAAGCATCACACCGGCAGAGAAACCGGTTGATACCGACAGGAACCTGTAGTCAGCCCTCCGCGCCTTGAAAGCGATGATGCTGCCGATCGCCGTAGCCATGCCTGCAAAAAGGGTCAGCCCGAAGGCGAGCCATAAATTTTCCATGGTATTCTAATCTACAGGAGTCTCACGTTCCAGCGGTCAACCGATTGTCGGCCTCTGAAAATCGGAGTCATGTTTTTATGCTCTTATGAACATCCCATCATCCTCCTTCTAAACCATCCCTGTGCAAAATTCAAAAGGTATTCCTCACGAAGGGACATCGCATCTCCCCGCCCGGTACGGGACGGCATGGCGGAAAGAGGGTTTCGTAATGACTTTACTTTGTTCCTGTAAGAAGCTATGAACATCGGGAACAGAATGCACATCAAGAAATAAAGGAAGAAAGACCATGTCAACGATCCGAAAGCACACCATGGGACTGATCCTGGCGGTGATATCCTGCCTGATGATCACATCGGGTGCATGGGCCGCTGTTAAGGGGGAGGGCGACCAGGCCGGCAAGGCGGTGCCACAGGCGGAAGAATCCTTCGACGATCCCCTGGGGCGGAGCACACCCCAGGGAACGGTCGTCGGTTTCCTGAGGGCGGTGGAGAGGGAGGACTATGAACGGGCCATTGAATATCTCGACACGAGGCAGAGGGGGAAGAACGCCCGTCAACTTGCCCTCGAACTTCAGCGGGTTCTCGATGAGAGGGGCTCCGCATCCAGGGCCAGGTTGAGCACGAAACCCGAAGGGGATCTGGATGACGGATTGCCCGCTCAAAAAGAGGTGGTGGCGTCTGTCAAAACAAAAAGGGGGCAATATAAAATCCTTCTTGAGCGCCTTCAAAAGGATGACAGCCCCAAGGTCTGGCTGTTTTCCTCGGAAACGCTCCGATCCGTGCCGCAGATCTATGAGGAAATCGAAGCCCCCTGGTTGGAGGGGCGTCTGCCCGCAGCGCTGACGGAAAACCGCCTGGCCGGTCTTCCCCTGTATCGGTGGATCCTGCCTCTGCTGATGCTCCTTGCCGCCGTTTTCTGCGGCTGGATTCTCACGGTGTTATGTTACGCTTTGCTGCAGAAGTCCATTCGCCACCGTGTTGACGAACTGGGACTGATAACACTCAGGCGGATCAGAAAGCCCCTGGTTGTTCTTTTTTCGGCGGGGGTAATCTATCTTTTTTCCTTAGGCAGTTTCTGGTTGCTGGACCGGCTCTTCTGGACGTTTCTCTCCTCGACCATGGCTCTTGCCGGCCTGACCTGGATCTGCATCCAACTGGTTGATGTTGCGGCGGAAATCCTGGAGAAGCGCAGGCCGGAGGCCGCCAGTGCCGTCATCCGCCTTTCAGCGACGCTTCTCAAGGCGCTTGCCGTCATCACGGCGCTTGTGGTCAGCTTCCACTACTTCGCCGGCATCAATCTCACAGCCGTGGTGGCCGGTCTCGGCATCGGCGGCATCGCCGTGGCCTTTGCCGCCCAGAAGACCATCGAGAATTTCTTCGGGGGAGTCTTCCTTGTCTGGGACAAGCCCATCCGCCTTGGCGATTTCTGTAAGGCCGGCGAGTACATGGGCACCGTCGAGCATATCGGCCTCCGCTCCACTCAGATCCGGACTCTGAACCGCACGGTCACCTTTGTTCCAAACGGCCAGCTTTCATCCATCGCTGTCGAGAACTTCACTCTGCGTGACCGCTTTCTCCTCCGCCATACGTTGAACCTTCGCTACGAGACGACGGCGGATCAGCTCCGCTTCATCCTGGCAGGCCTGCGTGAACTTCTGTACCGGCATCCCCGGGTGGATTCGGCAACGGTTCGCGTTCGTTTCATCGGCTTCGGACAGTCGTCTCTCGATGTGGAGATGTTCGCCTATGTCCTTGAAACAGAGCATGGGTCCTATCTGGCCGTTCAGGAGGATCTGCTGCTGCGGGTCATGGATCTTGTCGAGTCGGCCGGCAGCGGCTTCGCCTTCCCGTCCCGGACCCTTTACATGACCCGGGACGGTGGATTGGATGCAAAAAGGAAGGGTGAAGCATCCGAGACCGTTCAGCGCTGGCGGACCCGGAGCGAGCTGCCTTTCCCCGAGCATGCGCCCGGGAAGGTTGCACAGCTCGACGGTACACTGGACTATCCCCCGGACGGTTCGGTTCTGAGCGAAAAGAAGGAAGAAGATTGAGGACGGAGGCTTATCAGAGGGGGCTTCCGCCGTTGAGCCTTTCATAAATCCTGAGGTACTGGGTGATCATTGTCTGAAGGCTGTATTTCTCCCGGGCTTCCCGCATGATCCGCCGGATCTGGTCTTCACGGACGGCGAGGGGGTTCTTGTGAAAGTTCAGGCTTCTTTCCAGGCCGTACCACAGTCCGCCCGGGTCGTAATTCTTGAAAAGAAAACCGTTGCCTTCATCCTGGGGAGCACCGTCCATTTTTAACCTCAATTCCGTGATCTTGTCGTGGTAACCGCCTGTATCCCGGTTGGTGGCCGTTGCACCAAAGAGATTTCCCACCTGGTCAATCTGGCCGCAGGGCTCGTAGAGGGACGCTCCGAAGACATCGCTTGCGGCGGCATATCCGAGCATCGACAGGGCTTCATCGAAGGGATAATAGGCGATGCGCCCCTGGGAGGCGCAGGCGATGCGCCCCATAATCTCCATGTGGGTGCGGTCGCCTCCGATTCCATCCCCCACGACGGCGATCTGGGCTTCCGGATGGGCTGAAACGAAGGACTGGGCGATTGCCTCGAGGAGTTCGATGCCCTTCTGAAGCGGATCCAGTCGGGAAGGCCAGAAGAAGAGAATGGCCTCAGGGTTGACGTCCAATCCGGTTTTTTCCTGGAACACCACCAGGTTTTCGCGCTTGGCCTTCATGATGGAGTCGTCGAGGCCGTATTTCCGGACCAGGAACGGGCAGTTTTCCGGGTACATGACGGAGGCCGGGGCATTCAGGATCGCCTGGGCGGCGTTGCCGAAATATTTCACTTTGACTTCGTCCCGGACACTGGTCGGAACGATGGGCCGATCAAGAAAATAGTCCTCCACGACCTCGCGGAGAAAATGCTCTCCCACGAAATTGATCAGAGTCGCATTTTTGATGGCCGTGGCCTGGCAGTCGATGCAGGTTTTCCCATAGGATTCCGAGTAGTAGAGATGATCCGAAATGCGGTTCAGATTGATCCCGGACATCAGCTCCAGCGGAAGATTCTCCGTAAATACGTTGTGCACGGTATGCAGAACGGGCACGTCGGCGGATTTGGCATAGGCGGTTATGGCGCCACCCGCCATCCAGTCGTGGCTGTGGATGATGATCCGCCCCCCGTGCTTTGCCCGGACGGTCTTGATGACGTTGTTGACGATCTGCCGCTGGAATTCGGCAGCGGTTGAAAGGACATCGCCGGAATAGGCGCTGAGATTATCGGCAAAAATGGCGGAACTGATGAGATGGATTTTTTCGGGATCGATCTTATAGCGAAGTTCCCGCCACTGATGCTCCGTCATATGGGACTCCAGTTGGAACCGTTTCTTCAGATTCAGGGTGGCCAGGTGAACTTCGATGCCTCTGTCCAGAAGCCCCTCGCACAAGGCGGAGACCACATCGCCCTGACCGCCGCTTTTTCCGGAGATGTATTTGGCCAGCAGCCCCATGTCGCTGGGAAGCCTTCCCGTTTCCGGGGTGATGAGAAGAATGGGTGTTTTATCCGCCTTCTTGAGGATCTCAAAACGGGTGATGGAGCCCTCTAGAACGCAGATCTTCCGCGTCAGGATCTCCGTGGCCCGGATCGTGGAATTTTCATAGGGATTGTCATAGCGGCGAAGGATCTGTTCCGCATCGACCCGGTCGTTGAGGAAGTAAATGTGATCCGATGCCGTCAGGGTGCGCCAGCGGGTCAACAGATCGCCGCCGGCCCGGCGCGCCACTCCTTCCATTCCTTCCAGATTTTTAAAGAGGTCATATTGCGTCGAGCTTTCCAGCCAGCCGAAGGTCATCCTGACGGCATCCAGCCATGAGGAGGCCGATGCACTCCGGGGGGCCAGGGTTGGACAGTGCGCGTCTTTATAGTGGGCAGCGGCCTGGCAAGGCGTTTCGACCCTGATTTCGGGATGCTGCTCCAGCGCGGCGGGAAGTCCGCGCCAGAATTCGAAGATCCCCTTGTCTTCGTGGATGTGGCCGCCGATGTGTTCCAGGTCATAGCCCAGCAGGACCACTTCGCCGTCCGCTCGGGCAATCGAGGCGGCATAGTCTTCCGGCGTCAGCGGGTGGTCGGAAAAGCGGAAGGCGATATCGTTGCTGAGAGACCGGTTCCTGGGAATCACGATCAGCTTGGATCCTCCGGCGTGAAAGATTCTGTTGGGGGCCATGGCGCCGGTTTCATGATCCGTTCGCAGATGCTGCCTCGGTTCGCACAGGATGGCGAGATAACCCATATCGGCGACGATGTCGGCTGTGGAAGCGTTGAAGATCAGTTCGGTATCCCTGAAGGAAAGGGGATAGACGCCAAAAAGCCTTCTCATGCTTTCCCGGTGCAGAGCGACCTGGTCCCGGAATTCCTGCTTATGCGGGTCGGCAAAGAGGCAGGTCAGGGAATGGTAATAGGTTTCATCAAGGAATTCGACTTGATGGTTCTTTTTCCCGACATCGAGAAGATTCCGCAGGGCATTGATCACCTCCGGATCATAACTCTGGGCCTGCTCCAGAAATGTTCCCGAGATGCTCAGGGCGATCCTGAAACCGGGATGCTGCGGGATCAGATCGGCAAACATCCGGAGCGACGGGAGATAGGACCGTTGGGAAGCTTTCAGAAAGACTTCCCTGTTTTCCTCGTCCCAAAGAAATTTGTCCCTGTCAGGATGAAGACGGAACGGTTGATGCAGTTGAAAATAAAAAATGACAGATGGCATGGTTTTCATCAGCGCGGGTCCGCCGGACCTTCATGAGCTTGGTGCTGTTTGACGACCAGCTCACTGCGATCGGCAAGATATTGAGATTCAGGTGCTTTGTCATTTCAGGAAACTTTACGGTACGTTGACTGTTTTGCCCCACACGGGAAGATCCAGCAGTCTAGGATCTTTCTGAAATATTATCAAGCAAAAGAAAAGTGCCCCTGCTTTTTCCATTGAAGTATCATGTGGAAAAGCCCGAATGGGTTCTCTGCAGCCACGATGCCGGCTGGAGAGGACATCACCATAAAGGGCACGGTTATTGATGGGTTCATGCAGTTTCAGAATGTTACATTACCATAGAGGAGGATGAAACATGAAAAAAAGACGATTTCTCACAATCGGAGGATGCTGCGCTCTGGCACTGCTGATTGCGCTGCCTGCCATCGGCGCCGGGCCGACAGGCGCAAAGGCGATTTTCGACAGCGGCGAGGGGCCTTCCGTCTCCATGTCTTCCACGCCCGCCAAGAGCACGCCCGTCCGGAGCGTTGCAAAAAAGACCGTAAAGCAGGCCGCGCCGTCAAGGGAACGTTACACCGGCATCTCCTATCAGCTGATGCTGCTCTCTGATGACGGTCAAATGACATCGGTGACGAAAGCCCGTACATTCCGCTCCGGGGAGCGGATCAAGATGCTGGTAAGGACCAACAGGCCGGGTTATATGACCATCCTCAACATCGGGTCATCCGGTAATACGAACATTCTCTTCAATGAATATGTCGAGGCGTTCACCATGCATGAGATCCCCAAAGCAACGACCTTCAGGTTCGTCGGGAGGCCGGGAACGGAAACCCTGATGATCATGCTTTCCGACAACCCCAGCCCCATCGTGGGCGGCCAGCAGGGTGCCGTGACCGCCGGCGGCCCTTCTCCGTCGTCCTCGTCCCCTTCGTATTCTTCGCCTGATCCGGGCATGAGCACGGCGTCCACCGGTGTTGCGGATCTGCCGCCACCTCCGCCGATCGAAATTGCATCAAATATGGAAGGAGCGAAGAGCCTGCGGGGAGCCAAGGATATTGTGGTCGAAGACAACATGCAGACGACTTATGCTGTCATCTCGCCGAAAACGGGGTGGAAACCCGCCGGCAGAGGGGCCAAAGACATCATCCTTGAATCGGAAGGCGGAAAGAATTTCGGCGTTGTCCCGGCGTTCGCCATGTCCGAGGGCGGGATACTGACCATGCAGGTTAAGCTGCGCCACCACTGAGAGGGATGAAAGCCGTGAAGATGAAACATTTCCGCCGACTGATTCCTGTTCTGTTAGTGGTCTTTCTTTTCTCAGCCTGTGCGCCGCTGCCGCCGCCCGGTACGCCCCTTACACCGGAAGAGCGGGCATCGGCACAGCGTCGGTGCATTGCCACCTATACCGCGGTAGGCGCAATCGGAGGGGCGCTTGGAGGCGCCTTTATTGGGGCCGTGTCCGGCAAGGGGAAGGGGGCACTCATCGGTGCCGCGGCGGGTGCCGCCGTGGGCGGCGCCCTGGCCTTCGCCATCGCCTGGGGGCGATGCCTCGCGGCCTATTCGGATCTGACGAGCTATCCCGTCGCCGGGGGGGCGGAGACGGCGAAGCGGACAGGATACGATACCTCGCAGGGTGAAGTCATTAAAATAGAGAATTATGTCCTCAATCCCTCCGGTGTGTCCCCGGGAGGAAAAGTGCAGATGAACGGCTCCTATTACGTCATGGCGCCGGAAGGCGAACGTGAGGTCAAAGTGACCGAAACCCGGGCCCTTGCTTTTTTTGATCCCGAAAAGAATGAGTGGAAGGATCTGGGCTCGGTGGATCAGGAGGTCACGTCCGCCATTGGAACGAGGCGTGCCGAAGGAAACTTTGACATCCCCGCCGATGCACCGGAGGGCCGTTACCGCATTACCCTCAAGGTGTCCGCATTCGGAAAGACCGATCAATTGACGCAGAATCTCACTGTTGAAAAGGGATTGGCCATGGGTCCGTCGGAGTCCGTTGAAGGGACCGTCAGTGGTGCAAAATCACTGGGTAAGGGCGACGTCAAGAAGAAAGCGAAAAAGAAAAAATAGATGGAGAGCAAAAGGAAGACCTTATGAGCATTTTGTGCAACATGAAAACCGCCCCCTGCAGTCGGAGCCGGGCGGGGAGCACGCATCACCCTTCGAAGGCGCGTTTGACCGCTTCCTTTCTGCTGTGCCTGGTCGTCGCGCTCATGGTGACCATTCCGGCGCGTTCCGCGGATACACCGGTTTTAAGCTCCCACATCGACCAGATCAATGAACTGCTTCTCCGTGGCGGCATCAGTGGCGGATTCGTTGAACTTGACCCCTTTGGGCGGGTGCAGCTGAAGGGTTCCTATGAAGATGAGATACAGGTGGACCGTGCCTTCTCCATCGCTCAGACCGTCGTCGGCATCCGGTGGGTTTCACCGGTGACGCCGGAACATATCAAGGTAAAGGAATGGGAGCGAAGACTCAGCAACCTCTTTTCCCGGGCCAATGTCCTGAAGCCCGCGGTCAGGGGTGACGCTCCTCCGGGGCCCGTCCGCAACCGCTACGCCCTGGTCGTCGGTGTCGGGGAGTTCATGAGCAACATCCCGAAACTGCATTTTGCCGTACATGACGCGAACACCTTTTACCGGTTTCTTGTCGATCCGAACCGGGGAGGATTCCCCCCCTCGAACGTGACCTTCCTGACGAATGCGAATGCCACAAGAAAGAATATCGCGGCGGCCCTCGATCGCATCAAGAGGATGGCCGGCCCCGATGATCTCGTCACGGTTTATATGAGCAGCCACGGTACGCCGCCGGAAAAATTCGGCGGTGTGTTCATCGTCACCTACGATACCGAAATCAAGCCCAGGGAGAGAGTGTGGCACACGTCCATCAGTGAAGGAATCCTGCGGGACTTTATCGACAATCTGCAGGCCAAGCGGCTGGTGATGATTCTGGACGCCTGCTACAGCAACGGCGCCTACAGCAAGGTGCCGGGCTTTCTTCCCCCAGGCGGCAAATCGCTGGGTGCCGACGATCATGAGGGCTATGGCCTTTCACCCCAATACGGAAGGCGACTGCTCGGCGCCAAGGATATCGTTCTTGACGATGAAGGTCCGAAAAGGAAGGCATCGGGAGGATCGAAATCCATGGGCGGCCAGGACGGATGGGGCAAGGTCCTTATCGGCGCCAGCGGGGCCGGTGAACAGTCCTGGGAGTCGGATCAGTTGAACAACAGCATCTTTACCTATTATTTTCTCGATGGGCTCAACAGGAACAACGGAGCGGTGCAGAACGCCTTTTACTACGCAAAGCCTCGTGTCACACAGCGGGTCAAGCAGGAAAAGGGAGGCGATATCGACCAGAATCCACAGGTTGTTGCGTCACAGAGCGAATGGAACATGCCGCTCGGGCAGAGACGGCGTTAATCAATTTAACCATTTCGAAGGAGGATATTTTTTATGCTCAGCAAGTTTCATTACAGCACGATGATTTTCGCGGCAGCGGCCCTGTTTTGCGCATCGCTTTCTCTAACCGGATGTGAAAAGGCCCAGGATGGCAAGGAAAAAGCCGAAATGCCGAAACAGGAAGCACCCGCTCCCGCCCCGGCCGCTCCAGCGGCTCCGCAGCCTGCTCCGGTGGAACAGCAGGCCCCCGCAGCGTCTGCGGATGCGTCCATTGAGGTGAAGAGCCACATCAAGCAGGGGCTGAGTTATGTTTCAACGGCGAAGAACGCACAGAACAAAGCCCTTTTTGACGAAAACATAGGGAACGCCTTGAAGGAATTTTCTCTGGCCATAGAAAAGGCTCCGGACTATGCCGATGCCTACTCAAACCGCGGCGTCGCCTATATGCAGCAGCATAAATTCAACAAGGCCCTGGAAGATCTGAAAAAAGCCAAGGAACTCAAATCGGACAGCCCTTCCATCCGCTACAATCTGGCGTGCCTCTATTCGCTGAAGGGGGATGTGGACTTCGGACTGGATGAACTGGATGCGGCTCTTGCAAACGGATTCAGCGACTATGAATCCCTGCGCAAGGATCCGGACCTCAATAACCTGCGCAAACATCCGGAGTTCAAGAAGATACTGGAAGCTCATAAAGTGTTCATCGTCAAATAATCATGGATGAGTCATCAGGATAAAAACGGCCCTCCCCCGTGCTCGACGGAGGGGGGCTTTTTTTCGCAACGGTCAAAGGCGGCGGCAGTCCGCCGTATCGAAGAAAACAGAAGGGTTATCGATTCAGGAGGCGTTCATGAGTAACACTCGAAGGGGAAGATTCAACATTCTTTTGTCAGTCTGGATTGCTCTTGCAAGCCTGCTGTTATTGGGCGCGGCTTCCATAAGCCGGGCTGATGACCTTGGCGAGCATATTCTCATGTCGATCCTCAAGGGAGATAAACCGACGGATTCGGCCCTGCTGCTCATGACCCGGGATCTGAAGTGGTACGAACAGAACATGAGCCGCCTGCCAGAGGCCCTGCAGAGCCGCGTGCAGCAGATCCGTGTGAATGTTGCCGGAGAGTCCGCCCAGATGGCGGCCCGGTCGCTGGGCGAAGCCGAATCGGTTTTCGCGGCAACGGGAAGCTGGAAACCGGGACGGGACGCCGACATCCTCTATCTCGGCAAGAACGGCGACAACGCGGCATCCGCCATCGAGTCGAGTTTTGACACGGTGACGGGCAGGATTCTCAGAAACGCCGGGAATGATCCCATTCTCAGCAAGTATCCGGGGGAAGTTCCGAAAAAGCTCTCCGCGGGCACCCTGGCCGTCTGCACGACGGAGTTGCCCAATTACGGCTACCGCAACCTCCACGACGCCTACAAGAAGGCAAAGGATGCCCTGTCACGGGGAGACTCGAAGGATGACGTCGTCCGCATGTTCCGCGACGAAATCCGTAATGCCATGACCAACAACGTCAAGGCGCATTTCGCTGCGGCCTCCAATCCCGACTACTATGGCGGCGCGACGGGGCAGGAGTGGTTCCGGAAGACCTACCTGGACGATCCCGGCAGGACCCGCGTCTTTGCCCAGGATGCCAACGGCCAGTGGACGCTCCGGCAGGGAGGTATCCAGGCCCTGCCCGACGAAATCGTCGAGCGGATCGGCTTCGGAGGCCTGGGGGGCGGGCAGGTCAAATTCACCAAGATCGCCTCGGACTATTCCCTCTTCTTTGCCCATATGCACGGCGGCCCTTCGGACAACGCCAAATACGCCATGCGCGTCTGGAAGGACATGGGGCTCAACGCCATCCAGGATCTTACCGAAGAGGAATTGAAGGTCCTGGCGGCGGCCAAGGCGGTGAGCAACAACCCCTCGCGCGCCAATCAGATCCTGGCCGAACTGGGCATGGGCAATGTGGATGACTTCAACCGCGGCATCAGCAATATGCTTTTCCGCTGGACCGAGTCCCAGATGATGAAGGACATGGGACGGATCGTCGCCGAACTGGGTTCAAGCTCGGCCCGCTCCTTGGACGATATCGAGAAAATCATGCGCGAGGCCAAGGGCAGCATGGACCTCAACGAGATCGTGGCCGGACTCAACAAGCTGAAGACCGCGCCCAACGGCAAGGCCCTGCAGGAGCAGCTGCTGGAAAAACTGAAGACGAAATTCGGCGATACCGATGCCGGCAAGGCCGCACTGCGCTTTGTCCTGAAGAACCTGGGGCTGATGGATGAGGGTGGCGAACTCACCGGCCGGATTCTCAAGATGCTCGCGAAGATGGGGCGGGTGAACAAGGCCGACCTGGAGGCACTCGAGGCGGGTGGAGAGCTTTCGGAAGCGTTGCGGGGGCAGGTGAACCGGGTGAAAAAGGAACTGATCGCCCTGAACGCCGGGAGCATGGTCAGCCTGGACGAGACTCTTGACCTGGAGCGGCTGATGGAAGACTGGCGCCGCTCTCAGCCTGCCGCGATTCTCCAGTCGCCCGATGACGAACTGAAAAAGCTGCTGAAGGAGATGCGGGAAGCTTCTGAGAGCGACCTGAAGAAGATCGGCTGGCGTTCAGAGGAAATCGCCGTCCAGAACAAGATCCGGGCCGGTCTCAGCCCCGAAGAGCAGATGGCGAAAATGAAGGGATTCTGCGCCAAGGCGCAGCCGCGCATCGCAAAGGGGGGAGGGACGCTGCGCCAGCTGCAGTCCAAGGTGCGGGATCTGATGTTCAATCCGGCCTATACGAAATTGGGAGATCCGTCGATCAGCGTCGGCGCCTTCGACGCGGTCGTGGGTGTGGCCGCTGCGCTCTATCAATCCTACGATATCCTGAACGGTCCAGCGATGAGCCCGGAGGATGAGGCCCTGGCCCTGGAAAACGCCTGGGTCACCTCCCTTCCCATTGTGGGTGATTTTGCCCAGGGGCTGATATCGGGCGGTCAGGCATACTATGAAGGCGACGCGTCAAAGGCCCTGGATGCGGGCCTCTGGGTGACCATCGGCATCATGGGTTGTGTCCCCGGCGGGCAGCTGCCGGCGGTGGTGACCGGCATTCTGATGGCGACCAAACCGGTTGCGACGGCGGCCTACGAGGCTCGCCAGGCCCAAAACCTCATCCAGGCCTGGGTGGAATCGGGACTCTGGACGAATTCGAAGCCCAGGGAACTGCAGGGGCTCTTCGACCGCCAGGGGCTGCGCCACCCCATTACCTATGAATGGCTTCTCACCGATAAGGGGAACGTCGCGTACTCCTCCGCGAAATTCGGAGACGTGACCATCAATGACTCCATCCGCGACTACGCCGAAAAGAACATCATGCCGCAGTATCCGTCCGTCAAGGCGCTGCGCGACGCACTGAAAAGCGTCTATCCGGACTTCAACGACAAGGAATGGGACGACGAGTTCCTGGTGAAGATCAAGATCGAGGCCCGGGGCGGCAAGGGAAGCAAGATCCTCTTCGCCTCCTACAACCGGGTCCGGACCGCCGCCCTGAATCAGACCCTTTCCCATCTGAAGAAATGGGCGGAGGACGAACTGCGCGCCGCGAAAGACTACGATGCCGAAGTGACGCGCCTGCGCGACGAGCTGAAAAGGCTCGAAGAGGAGCTGAGAACGTCCAGCCTGGTGAGCAATGCCGACGCCTCGGTGGAGGCCTACTCCCGCGTCATCAAGAATGTCTGGGAGCAGGAGAGTCTGCCGCTTTCCAAAATGCGCATCTATGAGCATTATGTGAAGAGCTATGGAGAAATGGCGGGAAAGCTCCGCCGTGTGACGGACCTGCTCAGCGAAGCGTCATCGCCCTATGTTCCCTCCAACTGGTACCTTACCGGTTATCCGGAGTTCGACAAGGGGCGCATTTCCAAGATGCTCGCCATGATGGAAGCCGGTAGAAAGGGGATTATCGAGCAGATCGAACTTTTCCTGAAGGACATGAATTATTCGGAAACCCGCTACGACAGGAACAATGAATGTCACAAAACGGTTTTCGATCTCCTGGCGCCGCTGCGCTACAAGGTGGCCTTCATCGAGAACCTGATCGAATACTACGATCACCTGGCGGGGGGGACATCGACATGGGGAAGCTCTTATGAGGCGGCTCAGCGGCGGTATGCCGAAGCCCGCGACCGTGCGGCCCGGGCACCGGACTTTTCGATGCGGGCCGCCATGGAAAATGCCGCCATGCAGGACGCCTTCATGACCTTCGTCTTTTCTCTTCCCTACGGGCTTGCCTCCGGAGAGGCCGCCCTTTACAAGAGCACGGCACGCGATTTCGAGGTGCGCCTGGTGGGAGCACAGAAGGAGTTCGAAATCGCGAAAGGAGAGGGAGGAAAGGCCTACCGAGCCCTTCAGGCCTGCCTGGTTGGCGAGCTGCAAATCGATCTCCTGCTGAGCAATGCCACACCCGAACAGGACGAGGAGGTTTCGGCGACCGCGAAGGTGGTTGCGGGAAAGCTTCATCGGGACGTGATCTGGGATTGGCGGTTTGAAGGCGGGTTGAAGAAAAAAGAGATTCATGCCGATTCCGCCTCCTTCATCGTTTCCGGAAGAGGGCGGCTGACGGTTCGGCTCTACGACTGGTGGAACCCGGCGACAGGAAAATACGGCAAGGTTCTGAAAGAGAAATCCGTGGATATCGCACCCAAGGAAACGGCGGCATTGACCCTTATCGTTTCGGGTCCCTCGGAAACGGAAGTCGGCAAACCGGTCACCTACAACGTTTCGGTCGCCACAAGGGACCGGGCCCAGCAGAATCTTCTCGCCAAATCACGCATCGAGTGGCGTGTCAACAACTATCCCGTGGGTGGAAGCGACAGCTCACTCTCCTTCTCTCCCAAGGAACCCGGGTCCTATACCATCTCCGCCGCGGCGGTGATGGACACCACGGCGGGGAAAAAGACGGTTGGGACGTCATCCCGGTCGATGCTGACCGCCAGGGCTCAGAAAAAGGATGAGCCGAAAACGGATGACGTCAGTAAAACCAGTGACGGTACGGCTTCCGGGATGGATGGAGCGGACGGCAAAAAGGCGCCGCCGCCATCCTGCTCCTACGAGTATTCCGAATGGGGCGAGTGCAACAGGGGAACCAAGAAGCAGACACGGACCGTCATTGCGAAAAGCCCGGCCGGATGCGTTGAAACGTCCAAGCCTTCGCTGGAGCAGGGCTGCACCCCTCCGCCGACGGATGAAGAAAAAAAGAACCTGTATTTCAATTGCCTGTGCCGCTGTTCAAGCGGATGGGCGGGCCACATCGGCGTCTGGTATGATCCGCAGGGAAAGTCCGTTCCGGAATGCGACAGCAGCGGTCCCTGCTTCGGCGGCGCCGGGGCCTTCGGCTGCACAAGGCGCCATTTCTTCGGCGGACCGAGTGACTGTGCCAAGGGGTGCTGGGAAGGCGCCTTCGGCAAGGATACCTACGATCCGAAAAAAGCGGATGCCCTGAGGAAGAAGGAGAACAAGAAATACAAAAAGCCTCTGACGGTCAAAATCAAACCGTCGAAAAACCCCGCCGATTTCGGCGACATCATCACACTTCAGGCTGAGGCTGCCGAAGGAAGCGGCGGATACTCCTTTGTCTGGAGCGGCTGCGCCCAGGATGCGAAAGAGGCGCAGGCGAAGGTCGTCAATACCAGGGAATGCAAGGCCTGTGCGGCAAGCGTCACGGTTACCGACATGGACGGTGACAGCGCCTCGGATTCCGTGACCATCCAGTGCAACACCTTGACAGTGAAACTCACCAAAGAGAGCCCCAAGGAAGACAGCGTTCCCGTGGGCGGAAAGGCGACATTTCTTGCCGAGGTCTTCTCGGGCGACAAGCCCTATACGGGATCGACGCTCTTCTATCTCTGGGAAAGAAATCCCGACGCCATCTTCGGCGACCCGAAGAATCCGAGCTACGAGACCTCAGGAGGGTCCCAGGCACGGAATACGGCCACCTTCAGAAAGTCGGGAACAACCCCCGTCTGGGTGACGGTGCAGAGGGAAATGGAGGGCGGCAAGGTCACCGTCGGCGAATCGGAACAGATTCCCATTTCCGTCGTCAATCCCGAACTGACGGTGACGGTGACTCCGGAAAAGCCGAGCATCGGGCAGGAAGTCAAACTTCAGGTCCAGTCCCAACCGGCCATGGGCGAGGACATGATCGGCTTCTGGTGGGACATTCCGGGATACTGGAGCGGCACCGGAGACAAGGCGTCCTTCAAACCCAAGGACGGCAAGCCGGTTAACGTGACGGTTCACGCCAAAACCAAGGACGGCGGAGATGAGGTCGGCACCAAGGAAGTGACGATCACCGCCCAGGCCTATAATGTCTCCATCAGCGAACCGCGGTACCTGGAATCGCCACCGCAGATCTGGAAATGCGATACGCAGCTCGGTCAGGCCCAGAAATGCGGAATGGTGACGGTTAAACCAAATGAATTTACCGTGTTTCGCGATATCTTCCTGAAGGCGACCATTACCCCCCAGCCGGAATCTCCCCGCTACCGCTGGTCGGTCGACCCGGCGGGGAGCTGCGGCATGCCGGGCAGCGGCAGCGAAATCCGCATCAATTGCAGCAACACCGGCAGTTATACCGTGAAACTGGAGGTTACTGACGCCGAGGGGGTGAAGCTTGGTGACGCGGCCCAATCGGTGAACATCTCCATCTCTAAAGAAGCCCTGGAGGGGTCGGACAAGGCCAGGCAGGCTGTGGAAAAACTTGTGAAGGCAAAGGGGCTCGTCGCTCAGGGGAGCCTAGATGAGGGGATTGTGCTGGCCGGGGAGGCGGCGGCTCTGAATCCGAAAAATACGGAGGCGGCCACCCTGGTCCGGAATTGGACGGCGGAAAAGCAGAAGGTCCTGACCCATGTGGAGTCGTGCAGGAAGTTCATCGAGTCGAGTAAAATTTCCGAAGCGAAAAAGGAACTCGACGAAGCGGCTAAACTCCACGGAAAGTACAAGCCGGTTCTTGAAGCCGGGGATCTTCTGAAAAAGAAGCAGGAGGAGATCGCGAAGGCGAAGAATCAGCAAACACAGAAGCTTTCCCAGGCCAGGCAGCTTGCCAACCAGGGAAAACTTGATGAGGCGGTCGCCCTTGCCGAGGAGGCTGCAAAAATGGACGCCGCCCTTGCCGCACCCGTGCTGGCCGAACTGGGGGGCGCAGCCAAGAAGAACGGCTGGGACGCCCTGCACAAGGCCGATTACACGACCGCAATCAAGCGGCTGGAGCAGGCCGTCAAGCTGAACCCTGCGGACGCCGACGCGAAGAAGAAGCTGAGCGATGCGAAGGCCTATGCGGCGCAGTGGCCCCGGATCGAGGCGAAGGCCAGGGAGTTCGACGGCTACATCGGGCAGAAGAAGGTCTGGTCCGCTCACAAAGCCATGCTGGAGCTGCAGGACATCCTGCGTCCCCTGGCGGCCGGCCAGTCGACGGAAAACCCCGTCTGGAGGCGGGTCAATGACGATCTGAACAAGGGGCTTGCCTGGTACACCGAGTTCTCGAAGCAGAGCTTTGCAGAGTGGACGCGCCTGTTCAAGGAGCAGGAATGGGAGCAGGCGGAAACGCACCTGAAGCAGGTGATGACCCAGGAGCTTTCTCCGGCCGATGTAAAGCAGTACACTTCGTCGCTGCAGATGGTCAATGCCAGGTTGGCCGAGCGGCGCGAAGCGATGCAGTATTACGAAAATGCAAAGGCGAATTTTGCAAAGGGAAGCCCGGCTGACGCCAACGGCCTGGGCGCGGTGGCGAAGGAACTGAAAAGCCGAGCCGGGCGCTTCAAACAGGGCGATCCGCGGCGCGGGCAGCTTGAGGACCTCGCTGCGGCCATGGAAAAGGGGCAGAAGGGCCGCAATGCCAAGGAATATGCAAAGACGTTTTTCGCCAACGGAGACCGCTATTACCAGGCCAATGATTTCGAACCCGCCGCCAGGCAGTATGCGGAAGGGCTGAAGGCGATCAATGAAAACGGCGACATCTCCGATCCCGACTATGCCAAGTATTATAAGCTTCTCGAGGACGCCTCGGCCAAGGACAAGCGGTTCAAGGAGCTTTATGCTTATGCCGCCGGTCTTGCCATGACGGACAAGCCCCTGGATGAAGAGACGATCAAGAAAGGGATCGGCGCATCGGAAGAGGCCCTGAAGATCCGTCCGCGAAACGGCGACATGGAGATTCACTGGAACAAACTGAAGTGGAAGCTCGCAGAACTCCAGCGGACAAGGGCGCAGCAGCAGGAGGCCGCACGGAAATGCGAGGCGAAATGGGTTGAGGGAACGGCACTGTACGATGCAGGGAAGCATGCGGAGGCGGCTGCGAAGTTCAGGGAGAACATCGCCTGCGCACCGGGCAACCGGGAACGGGAGGCTTATGTTCAAAAGCTCGTGGACACGCTGAACAGGCAGGCCGCCGCGAAACAGGCATGCCTGGAACTGCGCCGGCAGGGGGATGCCTTCGCCGCCAGGAAGCAGTATTCGGAAGCCGTGGGCAAATACCGCGAGAGCCTGCGCTGCCAGCCCGATCCGAAACTGGATGAGTATATCCGGCAGATTGAAGCGGAGATGAAAAAGCAGGCCGACGCCAAGGCGAATGCCGCCCGCGCCAGGCAGCTGCGCGCGGAAGGCGAGCAGCTCCAGAGCTCGAAGCGTTATCCGGAAGCGGTTGCCAGGTACAAGCAGAGCCTCGCCCTTGTGCCGGACAAGGCCCTTTCCGATCATGTGGCCCTTCTGGAGCGCGAATTATCGAAGCAGGCGGAACAGAAAACCCTTGCCGACCGGCTCTGGAAAGAAGCGACGGCGTCCCTGAACGCCGCAAGGCCGGAAGAGGCCCTTTTGAAATTCAGGGAAAGCGTGAAGGCCTGGTCCGATCCGACCCGCTCCGCCTACGTGGCGGATCTGGAGGGGCGCAAGGCGCAGGCCAAGCGCCTGCGGGCTGAGGGTGCTTCCCTTCAGCAGCAGCGGAGACTGGCAGAGGCGATCTCAAAGTACCGCGACAGCCTGAACTACTGGCCCGACCCGGCCTTGAACAGCCACATAGCGCAACTGCAGTCGGCGGCGAATAAACCGCCGGTGCAGAAAACAGCGCCGTCGCCCATTAAGACGACGCCTGTGAACAGCTCGAAGGCAAAGGTGATTTTTGACAGCGGTAATATCGGCGGCGTTTACAACAACCCCACGAAACCGACGGTCATAACCGTTTCGACCCCGCATGTCATCACCCTTATTCAGAATTACCACTGGAACAACGCCAGGGGATCGCGTCCCGGCACGATAGCCCTTCGCAGTTCCGCCGGCGTTCTGTACGGCCCCTGGCAGACAGAGGGAATGGATGGCCAGGGCGGCGTCAAAAATGCCAGCTGGATCTGCTATCCCAATATCACCGTTCCGGCGGGTTCGTACACGGTTGTCGATTCCGAACCCTCGACCTGGGCGCACAACAGCCAGTCCGGTGGCAGGGGATTCACCCGCGTTGACGGGTATCCTGCGGGGTCTTCAGCCGTCGGCAGCCTGAGGGCCACGCCGCCGGTTTCCGGGATGGCGTCTGCCTCTTCCGTGACAGCGGAGTATAAAAACGCATCCCGGGAAAACGTTCATATCTTTACGGAGGGGGAATCCTTCTCTCCGTCCAACCGGCTGAAGCCGGGGGAAGAAAGGAACGTCAACGTCCGGCTTGGAAATGAAGGGGGAGTCACCTTCAAGGCGGGGCGTGGAGGAACGATTTTGGCCAGCGCCCGCTGGCAGGGTGCCGGCGGGCAGGCAGGGCGGGTTCCCATTGTTACCTTCAACGATTCGAACCCTTTTGGGATGCTTTCCGTGACGACAGGACTTCGATAGGGCCCGTCGAGTTTCCAGGCTTCAGCGCCGCCCCTGCGGGTTCGGAGGCGTCGGCGATGATCTGTTTCGGAATGGCTCCCGGCTTCAGCTCCAGGATCCAGAGATTGGAGGAAGCCTTTTCGCTCCAGCGGTTGACCCAGCGTTCAAAAACGATCGCCGTGCCGCTGCGGACAAAAGCAGGGCTGGCCCCGGTCGTTACATGGACCAGCCTTCCCGTTTTCCGGTCAACCAGGTGGATTGTGTCGTCCGAGCCTTCCGATGTTGCAGGAGAATAGCAGAGAACCGTCTGCCCGTCGGGGGCGAGGCTCGGGTTCCAGTGGGGTGTCGAGTCCTCGGCTTCGGGAGGGAACCGGAACAGGGTCTTCCCCTTCAGATCCGCCAGGGCAAAACCGCCCGAGACGTCGCTTCCGCTTTCCTGCCAGAGGATCAGCCGCCCGTCCGGCGAAAAGGACGGGTTGCTGTAGATGTATCCCGCATCGAGCATCGTCCCTGGATGGCGTAGCACGTTCAGGGTGCTTCCCGTCTTGAGGTCGGCGATGCTGACCGACATGGTGGCGTAGACCCGGGTTTCATCCTTCTCCCCTTCGTTCCGGACTTCCGAGAGGCCCACGAAGACCAGGCTCTTTCCATCAGGAGAAAATCCCGGATGCTCTGCCGCGAGAATCCCGTCGAACTTCATTCTGCGCGGCTTTCCGTCCGCGGCTTCAATCAGGTAGATCTGCCCGAAGCCCGTATCGGGGTAGAGGTCCTTCTCGGTGCGGCAGAAAAAGGCCACCTGCCTGGCGTCGGCTGAAAGGGCCGGCCCGCCGCAGTCCCCGATATCCGTCAGCCGGCGCTGACCGGTACCGTCCACCTTGGCGATCCAGATGTTGCCCTGGCGGACAAAGGCGACGGTTTCGGCGGCGGAATCCTCCGCCATGGAGGTTCCGGCCATCAAGGCGATGGAAGCAGCCGTTGCCAGCACCACCAGCAGAAAAAAAAGACGGCTTCTGCGGATCTCTGTAAAGAGGCCCCGCTTCGGAACCCCAGGCTCAACAAGGGATTCTGCTTTCATGGGAATTGCCGATCTCAGGGAAAGGATATGGCCGGATGCGTTCATTGTTTCACCTGTCTTCTGTATTCTTCGATGGGGATCACCCGGTCCGTTACCGCGTCGTAAAAGGAGACCTTTCCGTCGAAGGCATCGACAAGGAACGTCATAACGCGGACGGTGTGTGTTCCCTGGTCTTCCCCCACGTACACCTCATAGGCGGCGGCCGGTTCTCCCGGTTTTGCCTTTGCGTCAGGCTTGCCGGTGATCATGGTAAAGGGATGTACCTCCGTTCCATTCAGCCGGGTCGCAAAGGCTTTCACCTCGGGAAGATCCCAGACGATCTTTTCTGCCTCTGCTTCGGTGAGCATCCCGGGGTGCGTGGCTTTATTTTGCAGAGCCGTCTCATCTGCTGAAGGGCAGTCCCCGATGATTTCCATATCCGTCGGGCACACAAAGGTTCCGTTGTAGAGATCGATTCCTCCCGTGGCCCGGATCAGTTTCCCGTCACAGCCTGAGAAATCGAAAGGGATATTGCTGCAGGGGTTGATCCGGAGAGGCCGCTCATGGCGATACTGCTCCGGGTCCCGGATGAGCATATTTGCATTCTTGACGCAACCCGTAACCGGTTCAACCGGAACGGGCAGCGATGCCATGGCCGGCATCGGTTCAAAAAACGCCAGGCAGGCAAGGGCCAAACAAAAAGCCATCAGGGTCTTACGTTTCATCACCAGTCCCCTAAGGTCCAGTCGGTGCGTTTTTCTGCCGACTCGTTTCGACGAACCAGTCGATCAACCGGCGGGCGATGCTGATCTTTCCGGGGATGTTCGGCAAATTGTCCGGGTGAAACCAGCCGGCATCGGCAATTTCCGTTCGGTCGATTCTAAGTTCGCCGCCGGCATATTTCGCGGTAAAGCCGATCATCAGGGAATCGGGAAAAGGCCAGGGCTGGCTGCCGAAATAACGGACATCCCGAACCTTGATGCCCACCTCTTCCTCGATTTCACGGTGAACGGCATTTTCAAGGGTTTCACCCGGCTCCACGAAGCCGGCAAGAACGCTGTACATGTCCGCCTTGAATCTTGTGCCGCGGGCCAGAAGTACCTGGCCGCCCTTTTCCACCAGCATAATCACGGCCGGTGAGATACGAGGGAAAACCACCATCCCGCAGCCGGGGCATTGGCGGGCGTTTGCATCCTTCGCGGGGGACATCTTGCTGCCGCAGCAACCGCAGTATCGGGCCGTTTCCTCCCACTCCAGCAGATGCAGGGCCTTCATGGCAACGGCAAACAAGGGCTCGCTAAGAAATCCATGGAGTTCACGCAATCCGTAAAACCCCGATTTCGACGGGAGAGCAGCATGCTCTGAGACCTCGGCGAAGTAGCAGTCAACCCCCGCCAACGTTCCCAGGTGCTTCTCCCGGATCGACGAAAGGCCAAGCGATGCCGGATCGGCGATCAGGGGAACGGACACGGACCTGCCTTCTTCCAGCACCAGGATCTTGTGCGCTGCGAATATGAACCACCACGCCGGATCCATTTTCGCCGATGGCGGACATCCAGAGGGAATCCATGGCCCGCTCATCCGTTTACAACCCCTGTTGTTTGAAGCCAGTCTTCAGCCGGGTTCATATCGCGTTTCCCGATGTCCTCAAAGTTTTCCCGCCTCAGCAAGGGCCTTTCCGTAGTCCGGCTGATCAGCAATTTCGGATACGACCTCCATGTAGCGGATCACATCCGACGGATCGATGACAAAAATTGAACGTGCCAGGAGCCTCAATTCCTTGATAAGCACGCCGTAGGCATGGCCGAAGGATGCGTCCCGATGATCCGAGAGGGTCCTGATTTTCTCGATCCCGGCGCTGGTGCAAAATCGAGCGATTGCAAAGGGGAGGTCCATGCTGATATTGATGACGGATACCCCGTCTCCCAGGGTGCCGGCCTCCTCATTGAACTTCCGGGCCTGGAGGTCGCATACAGGCGTATCGAGGGAGGGTGTCACACTGATGACTTTGACCTTTCCTGCAAAATCGGAAAGCTTAACCTCGGTCAGATCCTTGTCCAGGGCCGTGAATTCCGGTGCCCTGTCACCAACTTTTACCTCGTTGCCCACCAAAGTCAACGGGTTTCCGGCAAATGTCACAATCCCTTTTCTTTCCATAACGTCACCTCTCGTCAGTGTTCTCCAACATGATTCCCTTTGTCGACATGTTATCATTCTAATGGGACGGTGTAACCTTCTCTATGAGGGCTATCGTGGGGCGCTCCATTGAACGGGCAGTAGGCAGGGATGACACCTGTCTTCACGGTCCTGACCTTTCGCCCCCGGTATTCAGAAAGTCCATGACCTCGTCCCACCAGTCCAGTTCGGGATGGCTCGGCCAGTCATTGTGCCCTGCGTTTTCAAAAGTCCACATGCGCTTGGGAGGAGAAAGGGCATGATACAGCCTCATCGTCAATTTGTTGGGGATGATTTCGTCCCGTCCGGACAGGATGACGGCGACTGGGCCTCCATAAGCATCCAGGTTCGCCACATTATCATAGCGATCGCTGAGAAAGAGCTTGACGGGGAGCCACGGGAACTGGGCTTTTGCTATTCCCAGCAGCGAATCCCACGGGGTAAGCAGGACGACGCCCTGCGGGCGCAGCTCCTTATCCGCAGCCAGGGCGGATGCCACGCCGCAGCCCAGAGATTCTCCCCAGAGGTACAAGGGACCGCCGAATTCCCCTTTGGCGCGAAGCGCTGCCCGCCGGGCGTCGGCGACAAAACTCTGTTCGCTCAACTCGCCGGAACGGCCGCCGTAGCCCGGATATTCGGCCAGTACGACGCGGTAGCCCCGCGCTTCCAGTGCGGCCAGATAGTAGGTCCGGAATATGGCGGGACCGCCGTTGCCGTGAAAGATGACGATCGTGCCCTTGAAATTCGCCGGGCCTTTCCGGCTGACGATGCCCTGATACCCTCCGTCTGGCCCGGGCCACAGAAGCAGGTCGTTCTCCGCAGTGTACCGCCGGATGTCAGCGATGGTGTATGACCCGGGGTAATAGAGCATGTTTTTCTGAATGTCGCATCCCAGGAGAACGGCGATGATGCTTCCCAGGATGCATCCCCTAGCGGTTTTCATCAGGATCTGTGTTGACGTCACAGTGTTTCTCTTCAGCCCCTGTGCCGATTTCACTTCTAAGGGCTCGCTTCGGGAGCTTCGTTCGCGGCGCCCCGTCATGTCATGCAGTAGGGGCGGTCGGCGGCCCACTCCCCGATCATCGGATCAAGCCAGTCATCGAGGCCCCTGGCCAGATAAAACCGCGGGATGAGCAGGTCATCCCCTCCGGCGATATGGCCTTCGCTGCGGGCGACCTTTTCCAGCGCCGTTCCCGGATAGATCCGGATTCCCTTTGTCAGAACCAGTGCATCGAGCTCCAGGGAATCGGCGAAATCCATGCTTTTCCGGACCGATTCTCTGGTTTCTCCGGGTCCGCCGAACAGGAGGAAGCCCATTCTACGGATGCCGTGCTTCCGGAGCAGCTCGGAAGCGGCCCGAACCTGATCCACGTTGTACCTCTTGTTGAGATTCTTCAAAATGGCAGGGAAGCCGCTTTCGAAGCCGAGGCTTACCTCAAGACAGCCGGCCGCCGCCATCTTCCGCACCAGCTCTTCGTCCACAAAACCTGGATAGAGGATGCATTGCCAATGGATTGCCAGACCGGCGGAAGCAATCGCTCCGCAGAGATCCTTCGCATACTTCGGCGGCAGATTGAAGGTGTTGTCGACAAAGTAGAAATTTTTAAAGCCGGCGGCCACATGGTCGGAAAGCGACTGTACAACCGCATCAGCAGGACGTGTCCTGATCCGGGTTCCCTCGAGGGCTGGAGTGGAGCAATAGCTGCACCGCATTGGGCATCCACGCCTGGTCTGGAGGGGAACCCAGATTTCCGCCCGGACGTCATCCGGCACGGTCCAGAGCGAAGGGTCGGGGAGAGGGAGCGCCCCAAGCGCCCCTCCCTCGGTGCGTTCCCCTTGCACTTTCGAGCCGGGGAGGCAGAGGCTGGCGATGCCCGACGGATTTTTCTTCAGCTCCAGCGCCTGGAGAAGAGCCGGAAAAGCCACTTCCCCCTCGCCGCAGATCCCCATGTCCGCCTTCAGGTAGCGGAGCGCCGCTTCCGGGAAGATGCTGAACCCCGCACCCCCCGCGACAATCACGGCGCCGGAGAAGGAACGGCACAAGGCGATGGTGTCGCGCACAGGTTCCAGCAGAAATCTCGTGTCGGCCATGTTCTGGTTGTCGATGTTCCTCACCGAGATTCCGATGACATGGGGTTGATGCTTCCGTATTGCGTCCCGGATGATTGACGCGCTGTTTCCGTTGCCCATGAGATCGAGCAGATGCACGTCGTGTCCGGCATTTCTTGCGGCAACGGCAACGCAATTGAGGCCCAGGGGAAGGGTCGTCATGTAGAGCGTTTCGGAATTGGCGGAAATGAGCAATACTCTCATGGGATAGTTTTCCTGATGATACGTGCAATCCGCTGAAAAAAAAGCAGCTCGCCGGAACCTGTCATTCAGGTGGAGGACCCTGACTCGGCATGAAGATGACAACATGATCGGGATTATGCACCCCGTTTGTCGTGGCCCGGACGTTCATAAGGAGAGCATATCGGCCTGCGTGATGTGTCCGGATAAGGGTGGAGCCGAATCAATCAAAAAAACAAGGTATTCCGAGAGCTGCACAGGCGATTTGATGCCGCTGCGGCCAAGGCCGGGGGAATCCGCCGTGCAGGGATTTCCCCAGCCTTGCCTGTCGTTTCGAAGGTCCTGCTTCGTCCGGTTTGCGAAGCGCCTAGTCTCCTCACGAACAGCAACCCCCCTCGCAGCTCTCCTCCGGCAGGCTGGAAGTGAATTGAAATCCGGCCTGTCCGCAGGCTTCTACAAAATCGAGCTGGATGGGTTTGGCCCTTTCCAGGAGGTCTTTGTCGATTGCAAAGGTGATTCCCTGTTGCGTAAAAACCGTATCGTTTTCCTGAGGCTCATCCAGAGCCATGGCCAGAGAGGCGGGGCCTCAACAGCTCTGCAAAAGAATCCGGACCGTGGTGGGCCCGTGCCGGTTCGTCATAAAATCCTTGATCATGTCCCCTGCTTTTTTCGAAACTTCGATCATGGCTTTTCCCTCCTTGAAATTAAAATAGGTTCACGCGGCTCTCTTCCCGAGAGGCCTGTCAGACGGATCAGCCAACGGCGAAAAGCGGAATGCCTAACGTCATGCGTGACCTCCCCAGAAAACCGACAATCACGTTTTCCCCATCCACGATGACCGGCACGGTCCGTCTGCCGTCGGAAGAGGCAAGCATCTCCTCCAGTTTCTCCGGGTTGCCGTCGACATTGATGAAAACGGCCCTCTCGCCGTACGCCTCACGGGCCTGCCGGCAATAGGGTCAGGTTTCCGTTCCGTAAATCCTCATTTTCTTTTCCATAAATGCCCTCCCTGCGCTATCGGTCGTTCCGGGGCCAGCCGCTATGGCATCATCTTTTCAGATGTCCGCCGTTGTGTCAATGGTGTCGTCTCTGGGATCTTCCTTCATAATTCAGGGCGTCTTTTCAATTTCTGCCGACTAAGTTCCTGTTGGATCAAAGAACAAGGCTGGTGATGAAAGTCCGCAATTCATTGAGATTCTGGCAGGAGCGGACGTCGTCGCAGAAGGGGCGGTAAATTTCAATGGCGCTATCGCCGACGCCCCAGAGCCCTTCAGGTTCCGGATTAAGCCAGATGACGCGGCGGCAATGGTCCCGAATTATATCCAGAATCTGTGCCTTTGGATCAAGAAAATTCGTTCGACCGTCGCCCAGAATGATCACGGTGGTCTTCTTGTCGAGAATGTCCAGAAATTCTTCCTGGAACTGGGAAAAGGCCATTCCGTAATCGGAGATCTCCAGATCCTCGTCGATATGGCTGCGCGTCTCGCCATTGCCATAGACCACGTAACCCGGCAGCTCCAGTTTGAACCTGGTCATGATTCGGTCGATGGCATCCATGATGGCGTGGTCTTTCATCGTTTCGCTCACGTCCGTTACGCGGGCAATGAACACGAAGCTCCGGACCCGGCTCAGACAATCCTGGATGGAATAGAGGATGTTGAGCATGAAGGGAACAGCCTTCCAAACGGAGTAGGAAACGTCGCAGAGCGCTACGATCTTTGCTTTTCGCTTTTGTCGCCGGCGGAAGAAGAGCTCCAGGGGGATGCCCTCGTAACGGGTGGCTCGGCGGAGTGTCTGCTTGATATCGACGATTCCACTGCGTTTTCTGCGATACTGCCTGGAAACTAGGTCCCGCAGCTTATGGGCGAGACGTTCGATGGCCGAATGAACCTCCCTGGCCTCTTCTCGAGTGAGTTGGAAAAAGGGGACTTCCTCGAGATTTCTGGCCCGCCCGGGGGCGTGGTCGGCTTCCGCCCCCGGCAGCTTCTGGCCGGGCGGGACTTCGGACTCCATTTGACCGGCCATGCCCAAGCGTTCCAGCAGGAGATCATCAAAGCTCCGCTTCTCGATGTCGGCGCCCGCGAGATCGCTTTCCGTCAGAAGATGATCGGCCCTTCCGTGGAGAACCTTCTTCTGGATGGCGGATAGGATGTCGGAAAAGGAAAGTTCCGGGGCATCCGCCTCAAGATCCAGGATTTTCTGAAGTTCCTGGAGGAACGCGGCCCGATTGCCTGCCAGAAAATCGAGGAACTCCAGGGCGGAACCAGATCTCCGGGCTTCCTGGCTGAAGGTGTCCACCAGATCGATCAGACGGTTGGACAGCGCGCGGGAGCGCATGTCGTCCGCGCCGATTTGCAGGGTGTGGAAATAAAGGTCATAAATTCTGTCAAAAAGTTCCCGGTCCTTTGCCTCCTTGACGAAGTTGGTCCGCAGAGCCACACAAAAAGGCTCTTCGGGGGTGAAGTCGATCAGCTCCAGGCACCGGACGGCGTTAATGACTTCCGACGTGGAGACCCTCAATCCTCCCGCACGGCACAGGGCGGCAAACTGCAGGAGCGCTTGAAGCATGGCCTACCCCCTTCAGGCTGAGCTTGAACCGTCTTGCTGCGGACGGGAGAAATGATTCCGGACCTTCTGTGCATCCGCCTCGCCCTTGCACAGGACATTCAGGGTATCCCCGATCACTTCCGGCTTGATTTCAAACATCTGCAGGGCGATGAGAGCCCGCGTCCAGTCTACGGTTTCTGAAACACAGGGCTTTTTTTTCAGATCCAGTCCCCGGATCGTCCGGACGGCCTCGACGACCTTTTCGGCGAAAGCCCGATCGATGTCGGGGAATTTCACCCCGAGGATTCCCATCTCCCTTTCCTTGTCCGGGTAATCGATGTGCAGGTACAGACAACGGCGCCTGAGGGTGTCGCTCAATTCACGGAAATTATTGGACGTGAGAAACACGAAGGGAATGTTCCGGGCGCTTTTCGTCCCGATCTCGGGGATGGTCACCTGAAAATCGCTGAGCAGCTCCAGGAGAAAGGCCTCGAACTCCGGATCGGACTTGTCGATCTCATCAATGAGAAGCACAACAGGCTCTTCCGAGGTGATGGCCTGAAGAAGGGGGCGGGGATGAACGAACCGATCGGAAAAAAACGCATCCTCCTGCGCGGCGATCCGGTCCATAGCCTCCGGAAGCGTCCGGGCGTCGGCGATGATATCCTGGATCTTTTCTTTCAGCATCTGGGTGTAGAGGAGCTGTTTGGAATATTCCCAGTCATAGAGGGCCTTGCTCTCGTCGAGCCCTTCATAGCACTGGAGTCGGATCAAATCCCGCCTCAGCGCCTTTGCCACGGCCTTGGCCAGTTCCGTTTTGCCCACGCCCGCCGGTCCTTCCACGAGGACCGGCTTCTGTGTCGCTCCAGCCAGGAAAACCACCGTGGCGATTTCCTGTGAAGAAATATACCCGACCTCCCGAAGCTTTTTGTCGGCATCCGCCACATTTTTAAAAGACATCGCCTGCCTCCGTTTCATAAATGGGGTGGAATGGGATGGATAACTTTTCACTTGTAGTTTTTGCAAAAATACTGAATAGTATCAATTATTTAGTTTTCATTACGAGATCATTTATGTCTGCAACTGACCTCAATTTTCAACATCACGAAAACAGCTGCCAGAGAGGATTCCCAATAAAATAGATTCCAAGAATGATGATGACGATACCAGCACTTTTCCGGAACCAACCGCCTGCCCAATTCCAGGTGGAACTTTCCAGCAACCGCCCGACCAGGGCCGTGGAGGTGCCGGCAACAGCAATGGGAAGACAGTGGCCGACGGCGAACAGGATGATGAGCGTAAGGCCCATGACGATCTGTTTCTGGATCGTGATGATGGCGAGAATCGGTGCGATGAAGCCGAAGGTGCAGGAACCGGAAAGCAGTCCGTAAGCGAGACCAAGAAAAAATGACCCGCTCCGTCCCTCCAGGTTCAAATGCTGCAGCAGGCCATTCCCGGAGACGGAACAGGCCTGGACCCCGAACATTCCCAGAGCCACCCAGATCAGAATGACGCCGACGATGATCTGCCAGTAAGGTCCCACATCGCCCAGCATGCGGCCCAGACCGGCACAGATGCTCCCAACGGCAGCGATTGACAAAAACAGGCCGCCGGTGAAGAGAATCGCATAAAGTCCTGCCTGGCGGGGCGCGAGGGTTTCGCGCTGGCCGGCCACATAGGCGACCATCAGAGGGATGGAGGCGAGGTGACAGGGACTGAACAGCACGCTGATCATCCCCCAGAGGAAACTCGCCACGGCAGCCAGCAGGGATGACGCAGTCAACCACTCATTGACCGTCAAGAAAAACATTTCCATGATCACACCCCCGTTATTTAACGCCCAGCTGTGCAAGCATCGTGATAATTGCTTCCTCGCTCATGAAGCCTTCGTGACGAAATACCTCTTCACCTTTATTATTGAAAAAAATCTGTGTGGGAATGGTTCGGATGCGAAAATATTCCGCTGGCCTCGGATCAACCCATACATCCAGAAAAACAATGGCCGCCTTCCCTGTATAGTGTTTCTTCATTTTGTCCAGGATGGGCGCCATCATCTTGCAGGGAATGCACCGGGTCGCACCCAGATCCACCATGGTCACCATGCCCTTGACAGGCACATTCTTAAGTGCCTTTTCGCTGCCGGCATCCGAAGTGCAAGCGAACAGAATAAAGGTTGTGAGTATCAAAAACGTTATTGCTGCTTTTTTTATCACGATTATGATCTCCATTTTTGAGACATGATGATTCGCCCCTTTTCGTACTACTGGAAGTTTGAAAAAAACACCAAATCCGAAATCATCTCAGCTGCTTTTTGTGTAACTTCGAGCATGACTTTATCCACCATCATTAAATGGTTTCGTGTGGTTCTCTCCCCGAGAGAACTTGCTATAGGGCTCAGCCACCCCCGAAAAGCGGAGCGCCACCCGTGTCCCCCAGAAAACCGACCTTCACCTTGTTTCCTTCCACAATGACGGGCACGGTACGTTTTCCGCCGGAATAGGCAAGCATCTCGTCAAGCTTTGCCGGATCGCTATCGACGTTGATAAATACGGCCCTCTCCCCATAGGCCGCACGGGCCTGCTTGCATTAGGGGCACGTTTCCGTTCCATAAATCCTGATTATATCCTCCATGATTGCCCTCCTTTCCCTGAAAAGTGAATATTGTTTCTTGATCTTCGCGATACCTTTGTCGACACTCCAAGTTCTAACGCCCGGTGGATGACACCGGTTTCAATAGGTTCTGAGAATCCAGTCCCGAATCTCGTTCCTGACCCGCCGGAATGCAGCAAGGACATCGGCTTCGGTCCCTGTTGCCGCTGCCGGGTCTTCAAAACCCTGGTGGTGCTTCCTGTGGGGGCCTGGGACAATGGGACAGGTCTCCTGCGCATGTCCGCAGACGGTCACCACCTCGTCGAAGGCCTCATCCCCGAAAGAAGAGAGCCCCTTGGACGCGTGATTTCGGATGTCGATTCCGATTTCCGCCATCGTCTCGATGGCCCCAGGGTGAACTCCCGTGGGCTCGGTGCCGGCGCTGAAGGCCTCGTAGCGATCCCCCCGCAAAGCGCGGAGGAGCCCTTCGGCCATCTGCGATCGGGAGGAGTTGTGGGTGCACACGAAGAGGATCCTCTTTTTCCGCTCCTTTTCCACGAGGTCTTCTCCTGGTGAGGTCATTCCTTCAGCCATGCTAACACATCTTCTTTTTTCGGAATTTTTCCCACGGACTTGACCTTCTCGTCGATCACCACCGCAGGCGTCCCGAGAACGCCGTATTGAGCGATGGCCATGACATCGGTTACCTTTTCAATGTCCGCATCCACGCCGGCTTCGGCAACGGCTTCCCGCACCAGCTGTTCCGTTTGATGGCAACGGGCGCATCCAGGTCCTAACACTTTGATTTTCATCAGTACTAACCTCCGCTAAGTTTTTATCTATACCGCCTGATGAAACGGATTCTTCTCATCAGGAAACAAGCCATCCGTAACCCAGCCCTGCCAGTGTGGAAAGCACGATGATGATGACGCAGAAAACGGCCGTCTTTTTCACCCCCATGACACGGGCAATGACGATCATGTTGGGAAGGGACAGTGCCGGGCCGGCCAGCAGAAGGGAAAGGGCCGGTCCCTGTCCCATGCCCGAACCGATCAGCCCTTGAAGAATGGGAACTTCCGTCAGCGTTGCGAAATACATGAAGGCGCCGACGATGGCGGCAAAGAGATTGGCCCAGAGGGAATTGCCGCCTACCAGGGTCTGGATGTAATGCTCTGGAATCAATGCGGGGTAACCGGGGCGGCCCAGAAGAAAACCCGCCACCAGAACGCCGCCCAGCAGAAGGGGGAAAATCTGTTTCATGAATCCCCAGGTGGCTTCTACCCAGTACGTCAATTCGTCCCTGGAAAACCAGGCTTTCAGCATGATGCCCAGTACAACGAGAAGGGTGGCCGTGATGATCCACTTGGCGGCGTACAGGAAGGGCCAGATTCCCGTAACGCCGGGCGCCGGACGGGCGAAGGCGGCAAAGACCAGGATCAGAACCATGGTGAGCAGGTACAGGGCATCCTGCGTGATGGTGCGGGAACGGTCTTCCGCATCGGGAACATAAATGTTTCCCGCCGTCCGATTGGCGTCATCCCGGCGAAAGATCAGGGCCATCAATAGCCCCGTTATAACGGCGAAGGCTACCGCACCGATCGCCCGGGCCAATCCGAGCTGCCAGCCGAGAACTCTGGCCGTCAACACAATTGCCAGGACATTGATGGCCGGACCGGAATAGAGAAACGCCGTTGCGGGACCGATGCCGGCGCCCCGGGTATAAATTCCGGCAAACAGCGGCAGAACCGTACAGGAGCATACGGCGAGCACCGTCCCGGAAACCGAAGCCACGGAGTAGGAAAGAATCTTGTTGGCTGTTGAACCGAAGTACTTCAGCACCGCAGCCTGGGAAACGAAGACGGCGATGGCTCCCGCAATGAAAAATGCCGGGATCAGGCAGGTCAGGACATGCTGCTGGGCGTATTCCTGAAGCATCAGGAAGGCCTCCAGGCCGGACCGGCGAACGATGGGCTGGCTCCAGGGAATATAGTAAGCCCCCAGAAAAATCAGTAAAATGATTAACAGCTTGTAACGCTCTTTCATGGACATTATCCTTTCATCGTGGGGCTAATCTTTACAGGAAACATGGCAGACTCCCGTGAGGGTCTCCTTGGCGTAGGGGAAGTATTTCCTTTTGAGCCAGAGGGCCACATTGACCAGGGAAATCAAAACAGGGACCTCCAGAAGCGGTCCGATAACGCAGGCGAAGGCCTCGCCGGAATTGATTCCGAAAACGGAAATGGCCACGGCAATAGCCAGCTCGAAGTTGTTGGAGGCAGCGGTGAAACTCAGGGTCGTGGATTCCTCATAGGTCGCTCCAACTTTCTTTGACAGGTAGAAAGACACGAAAAACATCGCCACAAAGTAAATCAGCAGGGGAAGGGCGATCCGAATCACATCCATGGGCAGTTCAACGATGTACTCTCCCTTGAGGGAGAACATGACGAGGATTGTAAAGAGCAGGGCAATCAAAGTGATGGGACTGATCTTCGGGATGAACGTCTCTTCGTACCAAACCTGCCCCTTTGTCTTCAGGCCGACGAACCGGGAGATAATCCCGGCGATAAAGGGAATTCCCAGATAGATGAAAACGCTCCGGGCGATTTGTCCAATCGAGATATCAACGACTGCCCCTTTTAGACCGATCCAGGTGGGAAGAATTGTGATGAAAAGGTAGGCATACAAGGAGAAGAACAGGACCTGGAAGATCGAATTAAAGGCTACCAGGCCTGCACAGTATTCCCGATCGCCGTCTGCCAGGTCGTTCCAGACGATGACCATGGCGATGCAGCGGGCCAGGCCGATGAGGATCAGACCCACCATGTAGCTGTGATAGTTGGAGAGAAAAGTAATTGCGAGCAGAAACATGAGAATCGGACCGATGATCCAGTTCTGAACGAGCGAAAGCAATAGAACCTTGCCGTTGGAAAAGACCTGCCCCAGTTTTTCGTATTTCACCTTAGCCAGGGGCGGGTACATCATCAGGATCAGCCCGATGGCAATGGGGATGTTGGTTGTTTCGACCTGAAAAAGGTTGATGATGTCCCGGATGCCGGGGTAGAGGTACCCTCCAGTTACGCCGATAAACATAGCCAGAAAAATCCAGAGGGTTAAAAACCGGTCTAAAAAAGAAAGTCGCTCCACCGCTGCGTGTGCCATAGTGCCTCCTTTTTTCAGAATAGGTGCGCCGCGAATCTGGTTTCAGAGAGATCAATCATCGCATCGGATAAACATGGAATCATATTTCCATTTGGTAATATATCTCGCAACCTGCCTACAGGCATCCTCAACGCCGGCAAAGAATCTCTTCACGGCGAATACAGGGGATTTTCTCGATAAGCTGGTGTACATCCTCGTCATCCTCTAACCAATGGAGCAGGTTGCCCAGCATTGTCGCGGCATAGGGGCTGTTCTTCCCGTCTGCGGGATAGTAATTCACCCACTGCCCATCCCGCCGGGAATTAACCAGCCCGGCTTCTTCAAGAATTTTCAGATGTTTGGAGGCCGTTGGTTGGGCGATGCCCAACGCGGCCTGGATCTCGCAGACGCACATGACCTTGTGCTGCAGCATCTTCAGCACCTTAACCCGATTGGGATCGGATAGGGCCTTGGTCACTTTCAGAAATTCTTTCATAAAGGAAGGCTCCATATTCTTTTTGAGTAATATATTGGGCTTGACTCTTCCTTGTCAAGTTAAAACTATCCAGCTTCTTTCAGCAGTTCAATTATAGTTGACAAACGCAACTAATTCTGAGAAAAAATCTTTCAGACAGTAAAACGCACCTTGATGTTGGGATGCTTCACTGCGGAGAGAAAGGTATTGATCGAATCTGAAGCAAGACAACTAATCGGATTGATTGAAAATATAACATACGCCTTCGGGATGCAGAGCATTGAGGGCCGATGCTGTAACGAAAATATCTCCCACGGTGAGTTTCGCGCCTTGCAGGTTGCGTTGCATCAGAATAGCTGCACCATGCAGGATATCGCAAGAAGTGCGGCGGTTACAAAGAGCGGTGCAACCCGCATCGCCAAACGCCTGGAAGACAAGGGGCTGGCGAATCGTCAGCAGGACAGGAAAGACGGACGGATCTGCTGTGTCACTCTTACGGAAGAAGGCCGAACGCTTCTGAACCGGATTGAGGATCTGCTGATGGCTAAAATGCAGGAGATTCTGGCGGTCATAGACCCGGACATGCGGGAAATCCTCATCATCAGCCTCAGCGCCTTTGTTCGGGCTTCAGAGCGGAAGGGAATTAGCGAAAGTTCGCAGCGGGAAACCTGCTGTATACCGGAGGGAAATCATTTCTCCGGAAATGGTTGATCTAATCAACTATAGGGTGAGAAGATTGATTTTTTTACTACGGAGGCATCAGAAAGAAAAGCCTCGGAACGTTTTTAAGGGCGCCAGACGCCGGAGATAGGCATGGCCGTGGGACTCAATGACAAAATGTCTCTGAAAACAATCGATAAGATGCAGTTGAAACTGGCACCGATAGGCTTAAGCTCAGCGGGAGGGGCTTACTCCGACAAACCTCCCTGCTGAGGTCCCCCAACCTCTGCCGGCGGTGGGGAAATAAATGAGAATGTTCCCGGTTTCATCAGATGGCTGACGACCGGAGTGGGACGGGTTCCGCAGATTGCCACGACGCTTGCCTTTACAGACCATTTCGGCCGTTGGAAGGCCCGGTGGAGTATCGGTCGGATGAACTATATGGTGCCGCCGGGCCTTTATGCGATCGGCGCCCCGACAGCGGATGATCCGGTGCTGGTAACAGCCAACTACAAAATGAGTTATGACATCGTCCGCAGCGTCCTGGGAGGACGAAATGTCTGGCTTCTCGTCCTTGAGACCTATGGCATCAATGTGTGGTGTGCGGCGGGAAAAGGCACCTTCAGCACGGAAGAGCTGGTGCGGCGCATCGACTTGTCCAATCTGGCAATGGTGGTCACCCACCGCCGTCTCATTCTGCCGATCCTTGGGGCTCCGGGGGTGGCGGCTTACGAAGTGACAAGACGAACCGGTTTCAGCATCCGGTACGCGGCCATCCGGGCTGAAGATATTCCGGCATACCTGGACAACGGCATGATGACAACGTCTGAAATGCGGGAGCAGACTTTTACCCTACGGGAACGAGCTGTGCTTATCCCCGTGGAATTGGTGCAGGCCCTCAAGCCAACCATTGTTGTGGCAGCAGCGCTGTTTATCATAGCGGCACTGTTGCAGGCACCTAAGAATGGCCTCGTGACGGTCTACGCCTATCTAGGCGCAGTGATTTCCGGTGTTGCCATTGTGCCGATGCTTCTTCCCTGGCTGCCCGGCAGGAGTTTTTCCTTCAAGGGAGCTCTGACAGGATTTGCATGGATGGCAGCCTTCTATCTTCTTGCCGGGGGGAGAGACTGGAGCGGACCGATGACCGTCGCTGCCTTTCTTGCCCTACCGTCAGTGAGCGCCTTTTACGCGCTAAATTTTACCGGATGCACCCCCTACACTTCGCGCTCGGGGGTCAAAAAGGAGATGCGGGCTGCAATGCCGGCTATGGGAATTGCGCTTGCCTTGAGTGCCATCTCTGTATTGGCGGGAACATTGCTGTGAATCTGGGGTTCTTATGAAAAATTTCAGCTATTTGCGCAATGTGTCAACAATGGCGTTGGATACGGAAAAATGCGTTGGTTGTGGCAGGTGTCTGGAGGTCTGTCCGCACCAGGTCTTTTCACTCGCAGGGAGAAAGGCTCGGATAATTAACTTCAATGCATGCATGGAGTGCGGCGCCTGTGCCAGGAATTGCCCTGTCCATGCTCTCTTTGTCGATGCCGGCGTTGGTTGCGCAACAGGACTCATCAATGAATGGCTTCTTGAACAGAAATTCTATCGTGTCCGTAAGCAATGCTGTGGATGACTTATGGCTATCCGGTCGGTCGTGTCGGGTCTCTTCTTCCGCGATCGTTTTCTGCGCGTCTAATGAATGATAATGATAGTTTGAGGTTATGATGAAAGCCATAACGATCCGCTGGAAAAGGCTTGTTGACGGGGAGGATCGGACTTGCCCTCGCTGTGGCATCACCGGTGAAACCGTTCAAAGCGCGGTCGGCAAGCTGAAAAAATCCCTGGCCGAACTGGGCATTGAGGTGATCTTGAAAATGGAAGCCCTCAACTTTCCCATGTTTTCCCGGGATCCTCTTCAATCCAACCGCATCTGGGTTGGAGAAAAACCCCTGGAGGAGTGGGTCGGAGCTTCCGTGGGGCAGAGCCCCTGCTGCGGGGTCTGTACCGATTCGGAGTGCCGAACCCTGATCATCGGGGGCAACACCTTTGAGGAAATTCCGGAGAGACTCATTATTCAGGCGGGTCTCCTGGCTGCGGCAGAGCTTTTTGCAGACGTGCCGCCGCAAGAAAACCACCAGAAAAATAACCATTAATTAATCAGGAGGTTTGACATGTCACCACAAATCACTTTAGGTCCCTGTTTTTGATGACCGGGAGAACCCCAGGAATACCGTGCCGTATTCTTTCCCGATGGATCCAAGGTCAATGTGACGGGTTTGAACGCTATTTTTCAACATGCTTACAAGGAGGGGAAAATTCCCGATAAGGAGACCGCTCAGTACCTGGTGAGCCAGTTGGGGGAAGTCAATTACATTCCCCCCAACAGCGTCAGAGAGTACGAACATGCGATTCTGAAACACTATGAAGAATATTTCGCTGTGATGGAAAAGCGTCGAAAAGAGAACGATCCGGCTGAGAAGAAGAACGGCTGAGGGAAACTCGGAAGCAGGGATGGACCATCGACCGGGTAGATCCTCTTCAATTTTATTGACACATAATCAGGAATTTCCTATATTTTACCATCGGAAAAATCAGGTTCTTTATCAAACGCAAGTATGATCATGTCCATGACAGCGCAGGGGTTCGTCCGATCCGGCAGCCGGGTGACCACTGGAAGGACAGCGGCCATTTGACAGAGTACCCCGATGATTTGCCTGAATATGCAGGCATTCATTCCAGCACTGTGCCGATCGAACAAGAAGCCGCTTTTGATCGGCACACAACCTTAGGTGGGTACATATGGAACCAAGTCGAAGGAATTTTGTCGAGGCCCTGGGTTCCGGCGTAAGCATTGCCCCGGCATGGCCGGTTTGGTCACCACCAAGAAAAATGATCCGGTGCTGTGGAAAGACCCGCAAGCCAAGCCCCGCTATGCCAGCGTGGGCTGCCCGCACTCCACGCTCAACCAAAGGAGCTTTCCGCCGCGGCTGCAAATAACCTTAACCTATGGAGGTGGACCATGAGCGAAGCGTCAAAGCGAGCCCAAAGCGTATCGCGGCGGGATTTTATGAAGACGGTGGGAGGAGCGGCTGCCGTGGCCGGAATGGCTATGGGCAGCGTTGCCATTCCGGGGCGTGATGCCGCCGCCGCGGGAGGAGAACTGCCCGCCAAATGGGATCAGACCACGGACGTGGTCGTGGTGGGAAGCGGATTCGCCGGACTTGCCGCCGCCATCGAGGCGCGCAACGGCGGCGCAAACGTGATCGTGATCGAAAAAATGCCGGTTCATGGCGGCAACTCGATCATCAACGGCGGGGATTTTGCCGCCGCAGGAAACAAAATGCAGAAGGAAGCGGGAATCCAGGACTCCGCCGAGCTCATGCTCAAGGACATGATGAAGGCCGGTTCCTATCTGAATCACCCCGAACTGGCCAGGATGGTCGCCGACCAGTCCAACGCAACCCTCGAGTGGTGCGAGAACTATGTGGGCGCCAGCTTCACGAGGCTCAACTTTCACGGCGGCCACTCGGTGAAGCGGTCCGTGCAGACCGCCAATGCCTCCGGGTCCGAGCTGGTCAACAAGATGATGGTCAAGGCCCGGTCCCTCGGGGTAAAGTTCGAAATGCGCACCAAGCTCGTGCGGCTGCTGTCGAACAGGGAAGGAAGGATTGTCGGTCTGGAAGTGCTCAAAGGATATCGCTTCCCCGATGACAAAACCGGAAAGACAGCTTTTATCAAGGCCGGCAGGGCCGTGGTCCTGTGCTCGGGCGGCTTCTCACAGGACGTCCGTCTGCGCCAGGTGCATGACCCCCGCCTTACGGACCGCTTTGACTCCACCAACCAACCCGGCGCCACGGGCGAGGCTCTGCTGGCGGCCTGCATGGCAGGCGCCATGGACGTCCAGATGGACTGGATCCAACTCGGCCCCTGGACCAGTCCCGATGAGAAGGGATTCGGCCACGTCCCCCTCTTCTGCGAAAGGCTCGTCGGCTATGGACCCATGATCGACCCCGGGACTGGCAAGCGCTTCTTCAAGGAAACGGGGAACCGGAAGGAGCGGGCCGATGCGATCATCCTCATCGGGCATCCTGTCATCATTTTCGGTGACTCCTATGCCGTAAACAAGCAGGTATTCCCAATCGCCCTGAAGAAAGGCATGGAGGCCGGTGCGATCAAGAAATTCGACACCCTCGAGGAAATCGCGAAAAGTTACAACATCCCCGCTGACGCCTTCCAGACGGAAGTCAAGCGCTGGAACGCCTTCGTCGACAAGAAAAAGGACGATGACTTCGGCTGCATGATCTTCCCCGAAGCCAAAGCGTCGGAGACCCCGCCTTTCTACGTCGCCAGGCTATGGCCCCGCGTCCACCACACCATGGGCGGATTGGTGATCGACCAGAATGCACAGGTCACGGGCTTTGGCATGGAGCCGATCAAGGGGCTTTACGCCGCCGGAGAGGTCACCGGCGGGGTTCACGGGGCTGTGCGCCTCGGCAGTGTGGCCATGACCGACTGTGTCGTCTTCGGGCGCATTGCCGGAACGAACGCGGCGAAAGAAAAGCCGTGGGGTTAACCCCTCAGGGATCAGGACATTCCGGGAGGAAGCCGGACTGCAACCTCTGCCACCACCAGCATGCCCGGAGCGAAGACTCCCGCAGCCAGTGCCACAGCTTCAACTTCAAGGTGCCCTGAAGGCCGCCGGAAGGGGGCTCAAATGGGAATGGGCGTGCTTTTCCAATCGCCCTGACCGCTTCATAAAGAAAGGCAGGACCCTTCACCGGCCCTGCCTTTCCGCTTTCGGACCGGCATCAGAGGCTCCGGACAGCCGTTGATCCAGGTATCCGCTTCTGCCGATCCAGCGCCATGGCGCTCCCGTTTTGCCTCGAGAACCTCCCGCTTCCGGTCGCGGCACGCCCCGGAGCCACCGGCGGATGCACCGGATGCCTGCGTTTTGAAAAACAAAAACAGTTGACACGATGAATGATTTAGGTTGATAACTGTTCCGTTGCTCCGAGGGGAATGGCCCCCGTTTTAGTTGAATCCTGTTGCCGCCGCCGGGAAGATTGTTCCGGCAATCGCCGAAGCGCGTTCAACCTGCAACTTTCATCACCTTGTCCATTTTCAAGCTTCGTAAAGAAAGGAGGGAATGGTTCCATACCGATGGGAGGAGTCGCTTGTTGGAAGCGGACGCTGCTTTATGTGAATGTCGATTCGATCTCCCTGTTTTAGATGCCAGGGGAATTCTGAAAGTCACGGTGGGAAATGCCGTTCTTTCGAGAGCGGCGTCAGTCGGGCTGGCCAAGGCCGTTGACGAAATGTGTGCCATACCGGAGTAGTGCATTGGCGCAAAAGAACGTTATCCTGGAGAAGGCCATGCATCGAAACGCTCCATTTCCATGAGGCAAAACATCATGACGATTCTGGAAGTGACGGAAAAAGCCGACGAGGCGATCAGGCCGTTTCTTGAAAACCGGACCGGGGCCTCCACCATCCGGATCCTGAGGCAGAATGCCCTGGGGCCTGAATTGGCGATGGTTTTTGACGAGCCCGGGGAAAAGGATCTGACAGTCACGGTCCGGAACATCGCCTTTGCGATCAACAGGGACCTTCTCGATAAGGCAAGACCTATCCGGATCGATTTCGTCGAATGCGGGGGACGGAAGGGATTTCTGCTCACTTCAAGCCTCCCCACCGGTGGATGCGGCTGATCATGGCGGTTTTTTCGGGTTTCAATTTCCGGCACCGGCCCGCTTAACCGGGGAGAGGCTTTCTGTGCTCGGATGATCCGCTTTACGCGGGATTCCCGGAAGCGAGGCGGCCATATCAGGCCCGTTGGAGAGTTCCAGGCGATGAAATGGACTCCATGGACATAAAAACGCCCCCGCCATGAACGTTTCCGGTGAACTCCGCCCTCCTCCGCGGCATTTCTTCCCGTCTGCCGCAACCATCTCAGGCTTGTTCCCTTTCCTCTCGGTATGACGATCCTAGGCCACAGCCTGTAGCGGGGAATGAACGAGGTCTCGTTTTTGTCGGTCCGGTAAGATGATGCTGCAGGGCATTTGGATCGGTTGATTTCCTTTGACAAGTATGCAGATCTCGGGTATCTCTGACTCCTTATTTAAGTTGAATAAAAAAGTTAATTTATGGAGTGTACAATGAAAAAGTGTGCTCTTATTCTGATGGTTCTCCTTTTCTTTGTTGCCCAGCCGACAAACGGCAGTGCCGGCATGAAGTCTTCATCCGCAGAACGCTCTACCCAGGACGATCAGATACCAGATACAGGTTGCCGTAAAGATTCCCGCAACTTCAGCAAGTCCGGCCACAGCAGTGGAACGCCGGCTGATCGGAAGGTCCGGGTTTGTTCCAGCACGAAAAAAAGGCTTAAAGGCAGTCGATATTCCGGGAAGCCTGTTCCCTCCCGGAACATGACGCCCCTGAAAGGTTGTGTGGCCCTGGTGCAGGGAGAAGCCCGCATGCAGCTGAGAGGAAAAGGGGACTGGATAAGCCTGAAAGCCGGGGATCATATTCCTCCCCGGAGCAACCTGAGGACCGGACGGGACGGCGCCGTGGAAATCAAATATGAGGACGGCAGCAGTTTATTGCTTCGGTCCCACACGGAGGTAACGATCATCGAAGCCTGGAAGACCAGGACATCCCGACTGCTGCGCGATTTTTTCCTCAGCGCCGGGCGGGTGACAGCAAAAGTCCAGTCGGTCATGGGGCGATCATCCCGATTTCGCATCCACACCCCGACGGCGATTGCGTCGGTTCGAGGAACGGAATTCCGGGTCACCGTGGACAAGGAGCATGAAACCTGTGTGGAAGTCCTCAAGAGCCGCGTCACCGTCGATACGGCCACAAAGGTCATCAACCTGGCGCAGGGTGAAGGCGCCAGAATAAAGAACCCGGCCAGGCCGCTGCCCCCGCGGAAACTCCTGCTTGCGCCGAACCCCCTGGGCCTGGAATCTCTTTACAACACGGCGCCGGTCATTTCGCTCGCCTCTGTCGGCGGCGCCCAAGCCTATCGCGTGATGGTTGCGAAGGATGAGCAGGGGAAGCAGCTGGTGTGGGAACGCGAGGTCAGACGCGGCGAGCGCGTGACCATGAGCGGTCTTGACGACGGTTCCTATTTTCTCCTGACTCAGAGCATCGATCCGATCGGCCTGGAAGGCGTTCCCTCCGAAGCGTTCCCTTTCACAATCCGGGAAAATCCTCTTCCCCCGATGCTTCTTACCTCCGGGTGTGAGCGCCGGGGTGGAGAAAAGGCGGTGACCCTGGAGTGGTTGTCTGTCGCGGACGCGGCACGATATCACCTTCAGATCAGCGAGGACGGGGATTTCCGGAATCCTGTCGTGGACAGGCCCGATCTGGCGGCCGTGTCATTCAGGGCTGAGGGACTGGAAAACAAGCCCTATTCGTTCCGGATTCGTTCCGTTGCCAGGGACGACAGTCCGGGAGGCTGGTCCGATCCAGTGGCGATTCCCGCACCCTGCGCGCCGCAGGCATCCTCCGGCGCCTGGCCGGATTTCTCTGACGGCATGATCACCCTGAGGTCAAGGAGTGCGGGCGAAGGCTTCAAGTATCATGTTCAGATAGCCAGGGACGATCGATTCCAAGAGATCCTGGTCGATGAGAAGGTGGACGGGCCGGAGATATCGGTCAGAAAACCGAAGGAATCCGGAACCTACTTTGTCCGGATCGCTTCCGTCGACGGAAGCGGCAAAACCGGCAGTTTTTCCCGGCCGCAGAGTTTCGCCATCCAGAACCGGTTTCCGCCCGAATGGATTGGGATTGGGAGTGGAACCGGTCTATTTCTTTTGCTTTTGCTTTTTACCCTTTAAGGCTACCCGGAAGAAGGGGACCGGAAAATCGCTTCCTGCCGTCGATCAGGGCTCCGATCTTTGGCGAAATGCAGGCTTTCAGTCTTCCGTGGTCTGCCGTCAAGGGTCATGAAGCTCTTGTCCGGGGCATGACTTTTATGAAAGAGCACCGCTGTCCATGATGCCCATCCGGAAGATTCTTCTGGCTGCTTTATGCCTGCTGCTCCTCCTCGGCCTCGAGTATCTCGGTTGTTTCGAAGGGATGAACAATTATTTCTACGATCTCGCCTTTCGTTTTCGAGGTCCGGAAAGGCCCCTGGACAAAATTCTCATTGCAGCCGTTGATGAGAAGACGCTTGACCGACTCGGACCCTGGCCCCTGAAACGAACCTGCTATGCTTCTCTCCTTGAAAAAATGAAGCCCTCCGGCATTGTGGCTTTTGATATCCTCCTGTCCGAGCCTTCCCCCTTTGATCCTCTTCTTGCCGAGGCCATGAAAAAAGGCCCTCCGGTTGTTTTGCCGATCCTGATCAACGAGGACCTGATGATTGAGCATCCTGCCCGTGCGCTCTCTGCATTTCCTGCGGGACACGTTCATGTTGAACGGGGGATCGACGGGGTAGCCAGGGAAGTGCATCACACGCTCTATTTTCAGGGGCGGCTGCTGCCGTCGTTTGCTTCGATGGTCCATGAACTGGCGGGAGGGCGCTCCCTTTCCCGGGGAGCCCACCCCCCGGAGCCTGAGGACGAAAAAACCATTTTTCAGGAAAACCTCATGAGAATCAATTACGCAGGCGGCCCGGGCACCATCCCCCGCGTCTCTGTCTGCGATGTTGTCCAGGGGGCTTATCCCGAGGACCACTTCCGGGGCAGAATCGTTCTGGTTGGAATTACAGCCATGGGACTGGTGGACAGCGTCACAACCCCCTATGCCGAAACCCGGATGGGTATGTCGGGTGTAGAGGTTCAGGCCAATATCGTCAACAACCTGCTTCTTGGCAACGAGATCCGTGTAGTTTCCCCGGCGGCAAGCTGGTTGATCGGCGTTCCGGTCGCCCTGTTGCTTTATGGCCTTTTTTTCCGAATGGCGGAAGGGAGCTGCCTCCTTCTTCTGATCGCCGCCGTGATGATTTATTCCCTGCTCACCCTCCTCGCTTTTTTCGTTTGGCATGTCTGGAACCCGCCGGCTGCAACCATGCTCAGTTTTCTGGTTCTCCTGACTCTGGCCTATCTCCTCAAACTCCATGCAGCGGCGGAAAGTCTCGGTGCGACCTATGCGACCATCCGGCCGCACCTGAGAAATGCGGGGGGTAAGGATGAGCCGGGTTACGGCAGAGAGGGGATTGCGGGGCTTCTCACCCCCAGGGGAATTCAGCGGCAGGCCCTTTCCCTTCATGGAATCGCGCATCAACTGATCTTTGAAAAGGAGCTGTCCGATCGGATTCTGTTAAGCGACATCTTCGGCGTGGCGGTTTTCGACCCCGATGGAAGGCTGATGCTGGCCAATGGCGATATCCATCGGCTCTGTGCGGAAAATGAAATCTTTCTGAACGCCAGGGATCGTTTTCTGTCCGATCTGGCCGGCCATGTCCTGGAAAAGGAGGCGAGCGAACCGGCCTTTGAGCAATGGCTTCAGATGGGGGCCATTACGGTCTTTCTCGACAGGCCGGAAAGGCGATATCTCAAGGTGGACGTTTCACTGCTGCCCGTTGCGGAGAAGGCGTACTCCCTGTTCCTTCTCACCGACATCACGCAGGTCAAGGAAGTGGAGCTTCTGAAAGGTCAAATCGTATCAATCGTCTCCCACGAGTTGAGGACTCCCATGGCCAATATCCAGGGCTTCAGCGAACTGCTGGCGGGCAGTCTGGAGGGGGATCTCAAACAGTATGCCGGCATTGTCCTGGAGGAATCGGAGCGGCTGACCAAATTTGTCAACACCTTCCTCGACATCAATCGGCTGGAGGAGGGGCGGGAGCGGATGGAAAAAACCCCCGTTTCCGTTCCGGACCTCGTCCGGAAGGCTCGAGTCAAGATGCAGCCCGCGTCGAAGGGCAAGGGCATCGAGCTCCTTGCCGAGGTTCCTGCCGATATGGCTCCCGTTCTTCTGGACCGGGATGTCACCGAGCAGGTCCTTTTGAATCTGATCGAGAACGCCCTCAAGTACAGTCCGCCGAACCGGCCTGTGATTCTTCGGGTTGCGGAAGGGCCGGACTCCGTCATCATCGAAGTGGCTGATAAGGGGTACGGGATCCGGGACGAGGACCGGGACCGGATCTTCGATAAATTCTACCGGGCGAACGTCGCAGGTGCTGAAACTGTGAAAGGATCGGGACTGGGGCTGGCTTTTGTGAAGCGGGCCGTTGAAGCTCAGGGGGGGCGGGTGATCGTCCGGAGCGTCTTTGGAAAGGGATCCACCTTTTCACTTGTCTTTCCCAGAGCGGTGCGGCCGGAGATGTAGGTCCATCGGAATCTCGAAGCCTGCGCTTCAGACCAGGACTTTGCGGACAGCCCGCGCCAGGTCCCCGAGGGACAGCGGCTTCATGAGGAATTGGCGGATGCCGATCTCCTGCGCCCTGACTTCGGAAATCAGGTCGCTGTACCCGGTGCAGAGAATGATGGGTATATCGCTGCGAATCTTCAACAGCTCCTCGGCCAGTTTGTCTCCCCTCATGTTGGGCATGGTCATGTCCGTGATGACAATATCAAAGGAATCGGGCTGAGCGCGAAAAAGCTCCAGCGCTTCCGCGCTGCTCTGTCTGGCGGTCACATGAAACCCGAGGGCCGTGAGCATGGATTTTGTCACGTCGAGAATGGCCGCTTCGTCATCAACGAACAGGACGCGTTCGCTGCCCTTGGGGATCGGCTCCGAGTCTCCGTTGTCTCCGGGTTCTTCCGGTTCAATCAGGGGCAGATAAACACTGATGGTTGTGCCCTCTCCCGGTACGCTGGCGACATGGATCCTGCCGCCGTGATCCCGGACAATGCCGTAAACAACGGATAACCCCAGGCCGGTTCCTTCTCCGGGGCCCTTGGTGGTGAAAAAGGGATCAAAAATCCGGTCAAGAATCGCCGAATCGATCCCGTGTCCCGTATCCCTGACCCGTAATCTGGCGTACTCGCCTGTAGCGAGATGGATGGACGGATGCCGCTTGCCGGGAGGGATTTTTTCCTGAGCGAGTTCAATGTCCAGGATGCCGCCCCGTTCCCTCATGGCATGAAAGGCATTGGTCGCCAGATTCATCAGGATCTGGTGCACCTGGGTCGCATCGGCGAGAATCATGAGGGACTGGTCGGAAATCCGCTGATTGATCTGAATCGTGGACGGGATCGTGGCCCGAAGCATCTTGAGCCCCTCCTTGATGACCGGTGCCAGGAGGATGGGCTTTTTCTCCTGATCCTGAGGGCGGCTGAAAATGAGGATTTGTTTGATCATGTCCTTGGCGCGATTGCTGACCTGGAGGGCCCGGTCAAGATAAAACTGGCGCTTTTCCGGGCTGGGGGTCAGTTTGGTGAGCTCCATGTACCCGATCATGGCGCTCAGGATATTATTGAAATCGTGGGCAATGCCTCCCGCCAGTGTCCCGATGGCTTCCAGTTTCTGGACCTGCTTGAGCATTTCGTTAGCCCGCTTCAAATCCTCCGTCCGCTCCTGAACCAGTTCCTCCATATGGTGGTGGGAGTCCCGCAGCGTTTTTTCGGCCTGTATCCGCCGCGTGACATCCTCGATCAGGATAAGAATGTTGCTGAACTCTCCGCAGGAGGGCAATCTTTTTACGGACAGGATGCGTTCTTTGCCATCCTCTGTTTCCGGCTGCTCGATCAGGATCTGATCCGGAGAGTGGGAACCGAGGAGCGACTCTATCTGGGTTCTCGCCTCTCCTTCAAAGAGGGTGGGAAGCGGAACAAAGAGGATCTGATCCTGTGTCTGGTCCAGGATCTTCATGGCCGGAGCATTGACATAAACAATCTGGCCGGAGCAGATCTCAATGATCCCTTCCGCAATGCTGTCAAGCATTGTCTGCAGGTATCGGTTCTTGGCAATCAGTTCCTTGGTCAACTGCCTCGCATTGGTGCATTCCAATCCGATCCGGCCGGTTTTCCCCGGGCGGGAACCGCTGGTCTGCACATCTTCAAGGAGGGCTAAAATATGGGATTCCGTCTCCTTGAAAGAACCCTTGGCGATCAGGGCATCGGCGCCTATGCTAGAAGGATCCAGATCCAATTCATGGGCTGCCGCTGACATGATGGCCAGAAAGACGCTTTTCAGGGAATCCATCCGGCGGATTTTCTGGCACAACTCATCACCGTTGATGTTCGGAAGAAAGTAATCACAGAGAATGATGTCGGGGGTATAATGTTCCAGAGCCCTGAAGGCTGACAGAGCGTCCATGGCCGTGACGACCTCATGTCCGGCATCGGTCAACTTTTTTTCCAAAAACATGCTGAGATGGCTATTGTCGTCAATGATGAAAATTTTTTTCCCCATGGTACCATCCTTAAAATGTCAGGCGAGTAATGCGCTCACAGAGCGACATAAAAACTGGTATAAAGGCAAGTCAACGACCCCGGTTTGCACTCCATTCAAGTCCAAAGAAGGAGGCCGTTACCGGCCTGAGCCAGAAAAAATCAACTTTAATGAGGAAACGGAGTATGGCATATGCCTTTTCATCATTCAAGGTTAAAAAAGAGACCAGAAAAAAATGATGCCTCTCCCCTGCAAGGTCCTCAGGCTGCAGAGGAGGGAGGCCGGAGAAAGGACCTCTCCGGTCGGCAGGTTTGGCCGTATCCGGGGCGTCATGTTCCGGCGGCAGGCAGCGGAGAACGAAGCATGCGGGTAAGGTTGCAGGTCCCGGCTCGTGAACCAATAAATCATCTATCTCTATAAAATAACTTGTGAATTATAAATTTAAGTTTTGTTGAGATGGAAATTCGTCTATAGTGATTATCAGAGATGATTCAAAAAGACAAAACGAACGGAAAGGTTTCCGTCGATTCGGGAGTCATGTTATGCCGTCGGAACAGCAGAGCCGGAAGATCATTTCCGGGATCTCATCGAAGACCGCTGGCGACGAAGGGGGTCGGACTTCATCAGATCTTCCCGGCCTTCATCAATCTTTCGTCCGGGGTTTTCTGCACACACCCATCGGCGCTGTTCCCGTCGTGGAAGCCGATCTTTCCCGCCGGGATCTGCTCGGCAGCCTCAAGGTCCGCTTTGGAATCGGCTGGAGGAACTACTCTCTTGATCCGGGCCTCTACGCCCTGGGCAGACCGGACGAAGCGTCGCCGGTGGTGGTTTCGGCAAACGATAAAGCGAGCTTTGACCGTCTGCGGGAGGCCCTTTCCGGCAGGTCCGCCTGGATTCTCGTTCTCGACACGCAAGGGGTAAATGTCTGGTGTGCCGCCGCGAAAGGGGATTTCGGGACGGAGGAGCTGGTCCTTCGCCTGCAGTCCAGCGGGCTGGGAAAGGTGGTGAAGCATCGGCGGCTGATCCTGCCGCAGCTTGCAGCCTCGGGAGTGGCCGCCCAAGAGGTTCGAAGCCGGACCGGCTTTACCGTTTCCTATGGCCCGGTGGAGGCCTGCGACCTTCCCGCATACCTGGATGCCGGGATGAAGGCGACGGAGGCCATGCGGAGAAAGACCTTTCCCCTCCGGGAGCGGATCGCCCTTATTCCCATGGAATGGATTTCCAGCCTGAAGCTTTTGATTCCGCTCTGTCTTTTTTTCCTGCTTGCCGCCGGGATAGACGCAGAATCCGGATGGAAGACGGCTCTTGCCTTCGATTCAGGACTCTTCATGGTCTATGCCCTGCTGGGGGCATTTTTTTCCGGGACGACGGTCACTCCGGCGCTTTTCCCGTGGCTGCCGGGCCGGACGTTTGCCGCCAAGGGGCTGTGTCCCGCCTGGATCATCGTCCTGTTTCTGCTCAATGCCCGGCTGACCTCCCCCCTATCTCTGCCGAGGGTTCTGGAGTCTTTTTCCGTCCTCTTTCTTGTGCCCGCCGTTTCCTCCTTCCTGGCCATGCGATTTACCGGTTCTGCGCTCATTACCTCCCTGTCCGGGGTGCGCAGGGAAATGCGCCTGGCTCTTCCCCTGCAGATCGCCGGAGGGCTGGCGGGTCTGGCGCTCTGGATTGCCGCGAAGACGCTCCGGATTCTTTGGTGAGGAATGTCAAGCAGCCGACAGGAGTGTTGAAAAAGCACGATGGAAACGCTGCTCTGCTTGGAACATGTTGTAACTCTGCAGCTGGACGGGGAAAAGTGCATCGGCTGCGGCATGTGTCTGGAGGCCTGTCCCCGCCGGGTCCTGCTCTGGGCGACAGATGAGTAGCACCCCATGCAGATGCTCATCAAAGTGGTCATCAGTGTGTCCGTTATTGTCCTGGCGACTGCCCTTGCCAGGAGGTTTCCTCTGCTGGCGGGCCTGATCGGCGTCATGCCGTTGACGGGTGCCCTTGTTCTGGTCTGGGTCTATCTTGAGAACGGGGGCGATCCACAGATCATGCAGAGCTTTGCCAAGGGGGCATTCTGGGGCATCCTGCCGACCCTGCTGTTCTTTTTTGTGGCCTTTCTGTGTTTGAAAAAAGGGTGTTCACTGCCGGAGGTCCTAGCCGCGGGTTTTGCCGCCTGGACCGCAGCTGCCTTCCTGCACCAGTGGCTGCTGAAATAAGAGCAGCGGCTTCAGGAACATCGTGTAAGGATCGCCCTGGCAGTCCCCTTGGAATCTTTCTGGAAGAAAGGAGATCGCGTGATGAAGAGAAAAACGAAGGATCGAGGCTGGAGCCCTTACCTCGCCGGGGCCCTTCTGGGGCTCCTGGCCGTCGTCTCCGTATGGGCGACGACCGCTCTGCTGGGGAAGAGCACCTATCTGGGAGCATCAACGACATTCGTCCGTGCCGCCGGCCTTTTGGAGCGGACGGTTGCCGGAGAGCACGTGGCGGCGAACGAGTACTTCAAGAAGGAAAAGGTGCGTGTCGATTGGCAATTCATGCTGGTATGCGGCATTTTCCTGGGAGCGCTGGTCTCGTCCCTCTCCGACAGGAGCTTTAAACTGGAAGGTGTTCCCCCCGTGTGGAAAAAGCGCTTCGGGCCGTCCGTCGGAAAAAGGGCGGCCGGAGCCTTCCTCGGAGGCATTGTCGCCATGGTAGGCGCCCGGATGGCGGACGGCTGCCCCAGCGGCCATGGCCTCAGCGGCATGATGCAGCTGTCGGGAAGTGCCTTTGTGGCGCTGGCGATGTTTTTCTGCGTGGGTGTCATTGTTGCGGCCATTTTCTATGGAAGGAGGGCGTCATGAGCACGGAACAGATACTGGGCCTGATGACGGGTGTGGCCTTCGGGTTTCTTCTGCAGAAAGGTCGCGTGCTGCGATTCGAGAAGCAGCTCGGCGCCCTGATGCTCAGGGACATGACCATCTTCAAATTCATGCTTTCGTCGATCCTCGTCGGCATGGTGGGGATTAACCTGCTATCCGACGCAGGAATCATCACCTTGAGCCATAAAGCCATGAATGTCGGCGCCGTGGTGGTGGGCGGCGCCCTGTTCGGAGCCGGCTGGGCCATCATGGGCTTCTGCCCCGGCACATCCGTCGGCGCACTGGGGGAAGGACGCTGGCATGCCCTGTTTGCCGCCTTGGGCATGGTGGCCGGGGCAGCTCTCTATGCAGAGCTCTATCCTTTTTTCAAATCCACCGTTCTGGCGTGGAAAAACTTCGGCAAGATCGGCCTGCCGGAAGTGACGGGCCTTTCGCCATGGGTCATCATCGCCCTGTTCTGGGCGGCCACGATTTCCCTGTTCGCCTGGTTCGAAAAGAAAGGGCTGTGAAGGGCAACGGCGAGACAACGCGACGGAGATGTCGTATCGGCCGGGTTTGTTTGTAAGGAAAAGTACGGGGAAGCTCACGGTAATCGTTGGCCGGGAAGAGAGGGCCCTCTGAGAGGAAAACGCGTCTGATCCGGCGGGGAAACCCCTGTCGGTCTTCAAGGAAAGTGCTGACGGGCTGAGGCTCTATGAACATCAAGCTGAGAAGGGCTTATGAAGCCCCGCAGGAAGAAGACGGATTGCGGATTCTTGTGGACCGGCTCTGGCCACGCGGCGTGTCCAGGAGTTCGGCTGGGATCGATCTGTGGCTCAAGGAAATCGCCCCCAGTGACGCTCTCCGGAAATGGTTCGGCCATGATCCGGAAAAATGGGCCGGGTTCCGCGACCGCTATGCCGGGGAACTCGACCATAAGCCCGAAGTCGTTGAAGAACTTCGGAAGAATGCCTGCCATGGCACGATCACGCTCGTGTATAGCGCCAAGGACACGGAGCACAACAATGCCGTTGTCCTGAAAGAATATCTGGAATCGGATCGGAACCAGCCCTGAACGCTGTCAGGCTCCAGGGAAAACAAGGAGGCGGCAATGACACATCGGATCGATGAACTGATCGTCAAGATCAAGGAACTTGAAGAGGAAATGGAGATTGAGTTCCAGAGGAAACGGGAAGATCTCCTGACCAGCATCGACAGGAAGCGCTTCCGCCTCAGTGAAGAGGTGGCCCTCCAGCAGCGCCGTTTCAGACAGGGCGTGGTCCGTTTCCTGATCGAAGCGCGGCTGCTCAACATCCTGACGGCTCCGTTGATCTACTCCGGCTTTCTCGTTTTCGTGCTGCTGGACCTGCTGATTTTTGTGTACCAGGGCATCTGCTTTCCCGTGTACGGCATTCCCAAAGCGAAACGATCCGATTATCTCGTCTTTGACCGTGTGGATCTTCCCTATCTCAACGCCATTGAGAAGTTCAACTGCTTCTACTGCTCCTATGCCAATGGCCTGGCTGCCTATTTCCGGGAGGTTGCCGCCCGCACGGAGCAGTACTGGTGTCCCATCAAACATGCCCGCCGGATTATGGCCGCTCACGACCGCTATCCCCGATTTTTCGAGTACGGCGATGGCGAAAGCTACCGCAAGGGGCTGGAGCGGCTGCGCAAGGAATACGAGAAGCAGGGAATTTAAACGGACTGTGCCGATGCCCGGCAGGGCGGCATCATCCGAAACCCCTGCATCCTCTATCTTTCCCGTTCCTTATCCCCTGGACGGGAACAGGGCGTGGTGCGCGTCCCGAAAGCCGTCCTTGCCGGTGGCCAGCATCAGGGTGAGGGGCATGACCTTCCGGGCAAGAACGAGCATGTCGTTCACAAGCCGGCGGATGTCCCACTGGGCGTGAGCGTCGGCCCGCAGGCGGGCCATGTGGTAGAGCTCCCGGGCATTGACCTTGAGGAGGACCCGGCGGCGGTGTGCATTGGTGAGGATGTAGGCGGCGGCTTCCGGAGCCGTTGAGGCGATCCGCTGATAGACCGCTTCCGTCCGGGCAATGACTTCCCGGAAGGTTGGTTCCATGCCGGTTTCCACAATGGCGTCGGGAATCGTGACCCCGAGATCGGGATGGTAGTCCTGAACGGTAAGGGTGGCCATCCGGTGCCGTTTGAGCTGGGCGAAGCAGCTTGCCGAGAGGGTCAGCTCAAAGGTCAGGTCCGCATATTCAAACTCCCTCAGAACCGCATCATGCTCCGATAGGAAGCGGAGGGCCTCCTCCAGAAGGGCCGTTTTTTCGGTGGGGCTCATCCGGTGCACCAGGGTCCGGCATCGGTGGAGGGACAGGGACAACGAGGAATGAAGCAGCGCCGCCAGGATACGTTCATCGGCGTCCGGCGCGGCCTCGATCAGGCGGACGCCGCCCATTTGCCGGCCTTCTTCCCCGCCTTCACCAACCTGCGGATCTTCCCCGTCGGCATATCGGGCCGACAGGGCTCCGCCTGCCCTGCGCAGAGCCGGCCGGGTGTCCCGGTCAAAGGGGGTGGGGTCGGCGTAGCGGATGAGGGACGGCGCAACTTCAAAGGTCCTCTCGTAAAGCTGCCGGCTGATGGCCCGGCACTCCGTTAAGGGATGGGCGGCCAGCCGCCGCAGCATGAGTTCAAGATTCCGGGTGTTGAGGGTCATCCCCAGCTGAGCCTCCGTTGCCAGGGAAACGATGTAGCGGGCGTCCTCCTTGGCCCATCCCTCCAGGATGGCCCGGTTCGCGGGGAGGGCGGCCATTTCCGGATGCTTTTCCAGGACGTAAGGCAAAAGCTTTTCATACAGGGCGTGATAGAGGGCGTTCTGCTCCCCGATCATTTCCCGGAAGGCCTCTTCCAGCCCCGCCTGCCGGACCTCATCGGGAATCACGAAATCGTCAGCCAGCAGGATGTAGCGCTGGGATTTCTCTGTGTAGGAACAGAGGCGGCATTTTTCGATTTCCTCCGCCGCCAGCCGGGAAATACCCAGGATATCGATGTTGAAAACGGCGTGTTCGGCAATGGAGCTGTGTCCCAGACCGAAGACGATGGTCTGGTTGGACTGCCTGGCCTTTTCGACCGTCTCCCGGGCAACGGCCCGCAGCTCATCAACAGGCCGGGGATCGCGGCTTATGCGGGCATAGGCGGCGGAAAGGGTTTCAGGGGTCAGATTGCGCAGATCAGGCCGGGCAGCCTGCAGCTGCCGGATCGTTTCGTAATCCAGGTTATAGCCGGCCAGAAGAATCTTCATCATGAAAAGGCTCCTAATTAGAAAAAACCCGGGCAGGATATCCATGTGCGCGGATTTAATCAAGGGGGGATTACGATCATTCCTCTCGAAGAATGGTCGGGAGGTTCTGCGCGATTTCCCATGTTCAAACGGCCGGTCTTGACGGCTGAATCCAGGGAAAACGGTTTGCGAATGATTCCGGCGCCGTCCCGCCCGTCGATCAAGCGCGGACCCTTCGGTGGGACCGGGCCGGCGGGATCGCTGCGCCGTCAGAGAATGCCGCGGAGCAGTTCGCTCATCTCAGGACAACGCAGATAGCCATAGATCTTGTGATAATTCTTTTTGCCGTCCGGTCCCTGGTAGTTGTTCAATATCAGGTCGTCTTCAACCCTGACGCCCCGGTCGTTGGCCTCATAATCATTCCGGAGGCGGGCATCAAAGGCGACAGGATCTCTCGGGTCAGACAAATTCACCCACCGCTTCACGACGCTGGGGGTGCGGAGAATGTTCCATTCTTTGGCGATTCTCGCTGCAACCGTGGGAAGCCCGAGAGGGGAGCCGATCGTGACGAAATTATCGACTCGATACGTCATATCGGTGTCTCCAAGCTCTCTGAGGGCATCATACGCAATGATGGATCCCATCGAGTGCGCAATGAGGGTGATTCGCCGGTTCTTGCTGCCGTCGATGGCATCTTTCACCAATCCCCTCAGCTCGGTGCGGTTTTCATGGCTGCTGTAATACAGGCCAAGGTCCGTCAGCTTCCTGTTCAGCACGGCCTCGGTAACCAGGCCGAACCCGAACCACTCCTTGGCCTTCTGGATCATGTCGCCCGGAACATCAGAGACATATCCTCTGAGTTGGTCCATAAAGCCGTCCCGGTATTTCTTGATCGGTTGGTCTGAAGGGGTCGCGACATAGGGTTCGGGATCGGGGCTTACCGGATCGGGGTAATTAAGATGCGCCCAATGGACCGGGATATAGTCGATGGTCTGGATGTCGAGGGAGCAGTTTCTTTTTAATCCTTCCCGGATCGCCGCGATCCAATCCTGGGCGTGTTTCTCCCGGGGCGGCTTGTTTGCGAGTCCATGAACACCGATAATGACATAAGACATGATCAGTCTCCTTTCTCATTTTTTTGGAGGATGACGTGCCCTCGGGGCAAAGCAATGATCCAGGAAAAAATCTTGTCTGAATGGCACGGTGAAGTCAAGAAGAAATGGTTCATTAAGCAATATCATATTCAGAAGTTGACTCATCTTTCGCTGTGAGGATCCCTGACCTGGATGAAGAAGATCAACCGGCTGGAAGATTTTTCTTGACAATAGAACGGTCGTTCTATAATAGTGAGTCATGAAAGAAAAACGAACCGTTCAGAGCGTGAAACAACAGATTGCCGCGTTCTTCCGCGAGAGCAGGCGGATGCCGACCTATGAGGAGATGGTGGCGCTCCTCGGCGTAAAGTCGAAAAGCGTTGTGCATTTCTGGGTGGGCAAACTCATCGAGGCGGAGATCCTGGAGCGGGATTCAAAGGGGCGTCTTGCCTGGAAGCAGCGGCCCTTTTCCATCCCCCTGGTCGGAGAGGTCGCCGCCGGTTTTCCCTCTCCGGAAGAAGAGGAGCTGAGGGATATCCTCTCCCTGGATGAATACCTGGTGTCCAGGCCCGAAGCAAGTTTTCTGCTGCAGGTATCCGGCGATTCCATGATCGGGGAGGGGATTATGCCGGGGGACCTCGTGATTGTGGAAAAGGGCCGGGAGCCGAAAAACGGCGACGTGGTGATTGCCGAAGTGGACGACGAGTGGACCATGAAAACCTTTCGAAAAGAAAAGGGCGAGGTCTATCTTGAGGCGGCCAATCCGAACTACCCGCTCATCCGGCCTCGGCAGGAACTGAAGCTGGCCGGGGTGGTCACGGCCGTCGTCCGGAAATACCATACCTAGGGCGGGACTGAGATAACAGACAGAAAACCTGATTTTTCATGTGACAGGAGGGTAGAGATGAGAACAATGACCGCAGGAAACGCCGGATATTTGAGCGGAAGAAATGCCGTGGCCCGGTGCCCCTTTGACCTTGGAAGGCAGCTCCGCCGCTTTCAGCGCTATGTCGAGACTTCCGATTGGGACGAGCAGCTGATCCGATTTGCAGCCCGCTATGACAGGGCCCTCGTATACGTCGTGGCCGGATTGGCTCTTGCCGCCGCTTTCTCCCTGTCACAATCCCTTTGATGTTTCCAGTTTCAGCGGCCGATGCCGCGATACTGAAAACCGGCACAACGCCGAGGCGGATGCACGGCGTTGCGTCGGATGCGGCACGAAATCCAGTCGCCGCTTCTCTTTCCTTCCCGCCTTCGTGAGGCCCCCGTTCTCCATAAGATATCCGGGAATTTAAATAATGGCCCCGGAAAACCTTTAATGATAGAATGGCCGATCTTTGCCGCACTCAGGAGCTTTGGTCCGGTTCATGTCTCTCGTTATGATTCGAAAATCCTCGTACCGGTACGAAACGTTGCAGCCTTTGGTATTCGCCATGCTGGATCGTTTCGGAGGACGGAACCTCTCCGCCCGGAGCCGGGTGCTGATCAAGCCCAATCTGATGACCTACGCCGCCCCTGAACAGGCCCTCTTGACGCATCCTCTGGTCATCAAGGCCGTTGCGCAATACGTCCTGGAGCGGGGCGCCCGCCCCCTCATCGCCGACAGTCCGGCGCTGGGTTCCTTCGGCAGGATTCTTCAGGAAAGCGGCATTTCGGAAGCCCTGGCCCCGCTGAACGTGGAATGCCGCCCCTTTCAGGAATCCCTGAAAATCGACATCGGCCCGCCCTTCGGATTCATCGACATCGCCAGGGAAGCGATCGAGTCGGATTTTATCATCAATCTCCCCAAGCTTAAAACCCACCGCCAGATGATCCTCACGCTGGGCGTCAAGAATCTCTTTGGGTGCATCGTAGGATACCGCAAACCGGAATGGCACATGAGGACAGGGGTCAATCATCCCCTCTTCGCCCGGCTGCTGGTCCAGATTTACCAGCGGATTTCTCCTGCCGTTACAATCCTCGACGGGATTCTGGCCCTGGAGGGGGAAGGGCCTGGAAAACGGGGAGTTCCGAAGGAGATCGGCCTGCTGATCGGAAGTGACAATGCCCTGGCCATCGACAGAACGGTTTGCCGAATCCTGGAACTGGAGCCGGAGGCAATCCCCGTCCTGAAAACCGCCGGTGAAAGGGGGCTTCTGGAAGAGCCGCTTTCCATCGACGGCCAGCTGGAGCCTGTCAGGTCTTTTGAGCTACCCCGGTCCGTGCCGTCTCTGCTCTACGGCCCCCGGATCCTGCAGCGCTTTCTCAGGCTCTACTTCCTTCCCAGGCCCGTTGCCGAACTGGATCGCTGCCGGCATTGCGGGGCCTGCTGGGACATCTGCCCGGCGAAAGCCATCAACGGAAGCGTTCGGCCCCTGAAATTCATCTACGACCAATGCATCCGCTGCTTCTGCTGCATCGAAGTCTGTCCCCACGGCGCTCTCCACACGGTGGACCCCATGCCGGCCCGCCTGGTTCGAATGCTTCTGGCCCGCCGGTGACGGCCGGGAGGAGGACAGTTCAGAGATAAGAAATTATGGTGTTATCTTTATGATTTTATATTAGATCTTGACAAGGCTGCATGGCATGATTATATCTGCGGGGTTGAAGGAATGGAGTTGAAATGCTGTCCGGACCTAAAAAATATTGCAGGTCTTTCCTGCAAAAAATCGGGTTGATTCCCGGAGTTCAAGGAGTTTCCGTTATGAGTGAAAACAAGTCGTTACACCGGTTCGAGGGGGCCTCGAAATATATTCTCGACGAGGAGCTTTCCAAAATCGTCAATGTCTCCATTGCCATTGAAATGCCGCTGCTGCTGAAGGGTGAGCCTGGCACGGGAAAGACCATGCTGGCCCATGCGATCGCAGAAAGCCTCAACATGCCGCTCATTGTCCTGAACGTCAAATCCAGCATGAAGCTGCTGGAGGCTCTCTATCAGTATGACACCCTGACGCGTCTCAATGACAGCCGTTTCGGTGATTCTAAACGGGATGTGAGCGATATCGAAGAGTACATCAAGATGGGCAAGATCGGCCAGGCCTTTGTGGCCGATGAGCGCACGGTTCTGCTCATCGATGAAATCGATAAGGCGGATACGGATTTTCAGGACGACATGCTCGACGTGCTGGACCAGATGCAGTTCGACATCATCGAAATCGACAAGACGATCAAGGCGAAGCATCGGCCGGTCATCATCATCACGTCCAACGCCAAGAAGGACCTGTCGGACCCCTTCCTGGGGCGCTGCAACTTCCATCACATCGCTTTCCCCGATCCCGATGTCATGAGGCAGATTGTGGATGTCCATTTCCCCAGCATCAATGACGACATGGCGGAGGCCTGCATCGCCACCTTTTACCGGCTGCGGGAATTCCGAGGCATCGAGAAGAAGCCGGCCACGCGGGAACTGATCAACTGGATTCGCGCCCTCAAAGCGGATCCGGACTTCAAGGTCGGCAAGCTGCGAAGGGGGGATTCGCCCTACCTCGGCATCCTGTTCAAGAAGAGCGCGGATTTGAATCTTGCCGCCCAACAGATGTCACGCCTGAGAATGTAAGGGGGGATTTTCTTGTTTACGCAATTTTTTTACACCCTGCGCGAGAAGGGGATCCCGGTATCCCCGACTTCCTTCCTCCGGCTGCAGAAGGCGTTGGGATTGGGGATGGTGACCTCCCTCGAGGATTTTTACACGGTGGCCCGCTCTATCCTGGTCAAGAGTGAGCGCTATTTTGATCTTTATGATCAGATCTTCGCCTATCATTTCAAAGGGGTGGCCCTGGAGGAGCCCGATATCGAGGAAATATCGGACGTTGTTCGGGCCATGCTGGAGGACTGGCTGAATAAGGATCCCGGGGCGTTGGCCCGGGAGCTGGGCATCGACGAGCAGGAGATGCAGAAAATGACCCCGGAAGAGCTGGTGCAGTATTTCCTCGATCGCCTCAAGGACCAGACAGAGGAGCACCACGGGGGACACAAGTGGATCGGCACCGGGGGGACCTCACCCGTCGGCCATTCAGGTTACCATCCGGGAGGAATGCGCGTTGGCGGCCGTTCCCGGAACAAATCGGCCATCAAGGTGGCCATGGACAGGCGTTATAAGTCCTATTCCCTGGAAGGCCCTCTGACCCAGCGCCAGATGGGCGAGGCCCTGAAGCGTCTGAGGCGCATGGTTCCCGAGGGGCCGAAAGACATCGTCAATGTGGACAAGACCATCTATGAAACGATGCGCAATGCCGGCGAGGTCGAGATTGTCTTTGACCGCCGGATGACGGACCGCCTCAAGGTGATCCTGATGATCGACAACGGCGGCTGGTCCATGGATCCCTATATTCAAGTGGTGCAGACCCTGTTCAGTTACGCCCGCACCCAGTTCAAGGATCTGAAGATCTACTATTTCCACAATACCGTCTACGATCATGTCTGGCAGGATCCGGAGCGCCGCCACAAGGCGGAGGCCATCGAGGATTTTCTCCGCAAGGAGCCGGATACGCGCCTGATCATGGTGGGAGACGCCAGCATGGCACCGTCGGAATTGATGCATCAGAATGGGGGGATTTACTATTTCCATCGGTCCTCTATTGCCAGCATCGAGCGGCTGAAAATGATGGCTCGGACCTTCCGCCATGCCGTCTGGCTGAATCCCCAGCCGGAGTGGGAATGGCGCCATACCTGGACCATCGGGATTGTCCAGGATGTCTTTCCCATGTTCGAGTTGACCCTGGACGGTCTGGAGAAGGCGGTCCGTCACCTAGTGTCACGCAATTAACAGTCCAGGGTTTTCTGTTTCTTATTGCAGCGGCGGCCGGCTTTTCCGCCTCCGCCGCTGAATTCGGCCCTTCCTTGCCTTTCTGTCATGCCTAACAGGGGTTTCCCCCCGCTGTCTACTTGACGATTCTGAAGATGTCTTTAAATTTTTCGGAGGCGGCTGTCCGTAAAAGCTCGAAGAGGACCGCCTCCGTGCAGGTGAGTCTGCCGCCGGCATCCCCCATCATCTTCAAACCGATCTCACGGTTCCGGGCTGTCCGCGAGGAGACGGCGTCGGCGACGATGTACACTTCGTAGCCCGCTGCGAGAAGATCCCGGGCGGTCTGGTAAACGCAGATATGTGTTTCAATTCCCGTCATCAGGACCTGTCGGCGTCCCGTTTTCTCCAGGGTTTCCCGGAAGCCGGGATTCTGGAAGCAGCTGAAGCTTTCCTTGGCGATCGGGGTCATGCCTTGGAACAGGTCGGCGATTTCAGGGATCGTCGGTCCCAGTTTGGCCGGAATCTGTTCGGTGACGATCAGGGGGATGTCAAAGGTCTGTATCCCCTGGATGATTTTCCGGGCGTTTTCAAACAGTGATCCCCGGTCGTCCATGGCCTGTGCCAGATTGCCCTGGATATCAATGACGAGCAGAATGGTCTGATCGATAGTCAGCATGCTGAAAACCCTCCTTTATCCTTAAAAGCGCTGGGCGCTGTTGCGTTATAGTGGGCCATCGGTTCCGTTTAACCGTTCCCGGTCATTGCGGATCGCGGCAAGCTGCCGATGGATTTCGATAAGGGCCTTGTCCTGGGCGGCGAGATGATCGAGAATCGCCCGCAATTCCTCTTCCTCTTTCACATTGAGATCACGGATGTTGCAGAAGGGAGGATGCCGATGCTCATAGGGTTCGGGAAAACGCGGAGAACTCATAAATCGCACCTCTTGGTTGATCCGGTGAGGATGTTCTTTCGGGTGCGATTATAGAAAGGGTCGGACAAAGTATCAAGACGGAATATCCCGACGGTTTGTTTGGAGAGGCTCATGGCATTCCTTTTGACAATTCTGCAAAGATGTTATAGCAAGTCGTCCCATGGAAAGATATAAGCAAGAACTCCTGAAAAAAATCGGCCTTACCGAAGAAGATCTGCAGAAGTCCTCCAAGCTTGTCAATCCTTCGGAGGAGCAGATCATCGACGGATTGGAAAGACTGCTTGAAGAGCTTATCAAAGAGGAAGAACAGGAAAAGGGCGATTGAGCGCCCCCTGCCGTTTCGATGGGCTCCGATTTCATGCGCCGCGGCGTCTTCTCCTACACAGATGCCTGACTGCGGCCTTTCGTGTCTAAGTAGTGAGATCGGGCAGAGACGAACCCTCAGAGTAGCCCTCTCTCATCCGGACCGCATCGACCGGGTACAGGAGCTGTAAAAGACCCTCCGGGAAGGTTTCTCGAAATATTCTTCCGCTATTTGTTGATTTAACAGAACATTTCTATTGACTTTTAGCAGAATGGCCTTTAAATGCTGATTTAGCGAGTGCGTGTGCGGTGTAAGTGTTGTGGGCAGTGACGAACGACATTGATGAGGAGGGGTAGAGATGAATAAAGGCGATCTGGTTGAAGCGGTAGCGAAAGTTGTCGGGAAAAAGAAACTGGCGAGGGAAGCCGTGGGATGTGTTCTCGAATCAATGACCGAAGCACTTAAAAAGGGCGAATCTGTAACACTCATCGGTTTCGGCACGTTCAAGGTTGCGAAAAGGGCAGCCCGAACCGGAAGAAATCCGCAGACAGGAAAACCGATCAAAATCAAGGCGAAAAAGGTCCCAAAGTTTACGGCCGGCAAGATGCTCAAGACTGCCGTGGCAAAAAAATAACGACATCCGTTCTTTAAAGAAAGGGCTTCCCGTGTTTCACTGAACATGAGAAGCCCTTTCTTTTTTGCGCGAGTTTTAAGCGCAGTGAATCAGCGAAGGGCAAGGCAACCATTTCCGCTTGTTTGCCGAACGGGAATGAGGCGCAGGCCGAATGGGGGTACAGAGCGAAGCGGAATATAAAGACATCTAATCACGAAAAATTATCTGTATGATGTCTATTGATAATTTCCTGTAGCCAAGCGAGGGACAGTCTCGGCCGCCGTGCAATCTTGCAATCAGATATCGTCGGGCACATGCCGTGGGTGTCTGCCCGAAGCGCAATCAAAACAGGATTCTTAACGGGCTAATTCTCAAGGAAGTGAGCCGATTCCTCAAGAAGGAACGCCGCCCCTGTTTTTCGATGAAGAATATCCTGTGAAGCGAGCCCGCCCCTCTACTCCGAGCCCTCAGAAGAAATGTCTGACATCAATCGTCGGCATTGGGCATGAGCTTATCCGGCGGACTCCGCAGACCGCGGATATCGCGGGACATCACATGGGTATATATCTCCGTTGTCTTGACATCCGCGTGGCCGAGGAGTTCCTGAATGACGCGGATCGTGACCCCGTTTTCCAGCATGTGCGTGGCAAAACTGTGACGCAGCGTGTGACATCCCACTCTTTTGGTTCATCCGGTTAATGAGTACCTCTGGGTATGCAGGTGATAGAGTCGGAGTTTGAAGTATTCCATATCCCTGAATCCATAGGCCTGCTTCTTTAAGGTTTTAAGCTTGTTGTTTGTGCCCTCAAGGGCGGCATTTGCAATGTGATGCTTGAAATAATTGAGAGATATTGTCAATAGTTGTGGTCCCTCGGTCTTAAATGACGTTCACCCGGTCAGCATCAAAAAGCTTCAGCGGTTATTGAGACACCAAACGCAGACTACAACAGGGATATACCTCAAGAAGATTGATGATCTGGCCGTTGGATTAAGGCTTTTGGAAAAGAGGGACGCACCTCGGGACACCCAAATAAAAAAAGCAGTTATCTAATTAGATAACTGCATGTATTTATTGGTAGTCCCACGGGGAGTTGAACCCCGGCTTCCGGCGTGAGAGGCCAGCGTCCTAACCACTAGACGATGGGACCATGAGGGCAGTTTCTATGCAACAACACAGAAAAAGTCAAGGCAAAAGATTTCAGGACAAGCGGTGATTCCGGATGTACGACACCGCTCGCCGGATGCGTGAAGACACACGCTCTTTTCCAAGGGTCAGCATGATGTCATCGAGGCCTGGGCTGGCCGTTTTCCCGGTCAGGGCGATGCGGAGCGGCTGGGCGATTGTCTTGAGCTTGATGGACCTCGCTTCGGCCAGGTTGCGGAGAAAGGCCTCAATCCCTTCCTTGGAATAATCCGAGAGCGTTGTCAGCTCATCCGCAATGGCTCCCAGATGGTCGGCGATTTCCGGGGTGAGGAATTTTGCCGCCGCATCGGCGTCGATGGGCGGCTCATCGGTGAAATAAAAGAGGCTGGATTCCACCATTTCGGGAAGGGTCTTCGCCCGGGCCTTCAGATCACGGACAATGTGCAATCCATAATCGGAATCGGTCACGTCAAGGCCTGATTTTTTCCAGAAAGGCTGAAGAACATCCAGGAGTTTCTCTTCCGGATAGGATTTGATGTAGTGCTGATTCAGCCAGAGAAGCTTGTCGGGATTGAAAACGGCGGCGGATTTGCCGATGCTTCCCAGGTCGAACAGTTCGATGAGTTCATCCAGGGCAAAGATTTCCTGATCTCCGTGGGACCACCCGAGACGAACAAGATAATTGACCAGGGCCTCCGGCAGATATCCCAGCTCCTTGTAAGCCATGACGGATGTTGCCCCGTGCCGCTTGCTGAGGCGGGTCTTGTCGGCGCCGAGGATCATCGGCACATGGCCGAACTGGGGGATCTCGTAATCCAGGGCTTCGTAAAGGAGAATCTGCCGCGGGGTATTGTTGACATGGTCGTCGCCCCGGATCACATGGGTGATGTTCATCTGGGCATCGTCGACCACAACGGCGAAATTGTAGGTCGGGTAGCCGTCGCTGCGCTGAATGATCAGATCATCCAGCTCTTCATTGTTAAAGGAAATCTTCCCCTTAATGAGGTCCTCGACGATTGTCGTTCCTGTCTGGGGGCAGCGGAACCGGACAACGGCTCCATCGGAGGGGGGAAGTTTTCTATCCCGGCAGGTTCCGTCATATTTCGGCTTCCTGCCTTCCGCAAGGGCCCGCCTCCGCTTCTCCTCCAGTTCCTCGGGTGTGCAGACGCAGTAGTAGGCCTTGTCCTCGTCAATCAGCTTCCGGATCATTTCCCTGTGGATGGTAACCCGTTCGGCCTGGAAATAGGGTCCTTCATCCCAGTTCAGCCCGAGCCACTCCATGGCATCCAGAATCGCACGGGTTGATTCCTCTGTGGAGCGCTGCTGGTCCGTGTCTTCGATTCGCAGCACGAACTTCCCCTGCGAATGCCTGGCGTAAAGCCAGCTGAACAGGGCCGTGCGCGCCCCTCCGATGTGAAGGTAACCTGTCGGCGAAGGGGCGAACCGGGTCCGAACCTGTTTATTTTTCTGCATTATATTCGTTTCCTCAGGGAATTGTAGTGTGACCTTTATAGGACCAGCGTTCATGGTTTGTCAAGGCGGTTTTCGAGCAAATTGTACTTGACAAGGATGGATATTTATAATCTAATCCTCACCTTTATATAAGAGATTCACAGGGTTACAGGTGGCATCTCCGGTTAAAAGCCTTACGATTTAATGAGTTATGGTGCATCTTGAAAATTAATGTTCTGATGGTGCCGGAAGCGGGCCTCGACCTCCATTTCGATTTTACGGAGGGCTGGTTCCGGAATTTTCTGGCGGATGGCGAGTCAGACATCCTCAGCATCCCCCAGGCAGCCGTCTCCTGTCATGTTTCCCGGGCTGGGGAGGCGGTGTTTGTCGAGGGGAAGATCAATGCCGTTGTAGAGACCCTTTGCTGCCGCTGCCTGGAGACCGTCCGGTTGCCCGTGGACTTTGATTTCCGTTACACGTTGATGCCGGTCAGAGAGAGCATGAAGGATGGCGTGGAACTGCAGGCGGAGGATCTGGAATTCGGCTTTTATCAGGGAGAGGTCGTTGATCTGTCGCCTTTGATCTATGAACAGATCATGCTTCAGATTCCCATGAAGGTTCTTTGCCGTGAAACCTGCAGGGGATTGTGTCCCCAGTGCGGCGCGAATCTCAATGCAGGAACCTGCGGCTGCCGGGCGGCTCCGGGGGATGACCGATTCGCCGTTTTAAAAAATCTCAAGATTCCCGGGAAGTAACCTGAAGAAATATACCAACGGAAAGAGCTGTTTCCAAAGAGTTCACCCTTAAACGGGCCTGCGGGGCGGGATGGGTGAAGAGAGTGGTCGTAATCATTAAACACTATCAGTTTTCATGACATATAAAAGGAAAGAGGGATTACCATGGCAAATCCGGTAAAGAGACATTCCAGAACAAGAAGAAATATGAGAAGGGCGCATGATTTTCTGAGCCCCGTTCAGGCTTCGGCCTGTCCCCAGTGCGGCAAATTCAAGCTGCCTCACCATGTCTGTCCCTACTGCGGGACCTACAAGGGTCGGGCTGTCATCAAAGTGGAAGACCTTGGCTGATCCGTTTTTCCGGTTGAAGCGGGGCGACTGCCAGGTGCGGTTTTGCTTCTTGAAAAACTTCAGCCGTCATGAAAAAAAACGTCTTTTAACCTGAAGCGGCGGGAACATCATCCCGGGGGATGCCGCGGAAAAGCGACTTGATTTCAGGAGCGAAAGTGCGGGGAGGAACAACAGGTGACGCTGGAAGAAAAAGTTCTAGAAATTATTGTCGAACAGCTGGAAGTGACAAGGGAGGAGTGCGTCCCTGAGGCATTCTTTATTGATGATCTCGGGGCTGATTCTCTTGATTTGGCGGAATTGCTGCTGGAGATGGAAGACACCTTCGATGTGGAGATTTCCACCGAAGAGCTCAAGAAGATCCGTAAGATCCAGGATGTAATCGATTTTCTCAAGGCGAGGAATGTAACCTGGGATTGAAAGCGCCCCGGTCCGGATCTTCGATCACGGGCGATCGGCCTGGCCGTCCCGCCTCCCCATGTTGCAGGGGCTGTGCGAGGATGACAGAGAGGAAGCCTCCAGGGGCGGGATGCTCTGTTTCAGGGCCCGGCAACCGGAACGTGACGAAGCGTCGATTTAACAAAACAACTTGAAGGGAATGCGTTCCTTGAAAAGGAGAGTCGTCATAACCGGTATGGGCGCTGTGACGCCCCTGGGAAACTCCGTTGCGGAGACATGGGCTGGAATCTGCGCGGGACGCTCCGGCATAGGACCGATAACGAAATTTGACGCCTCGGATTTTGAAACCCGCATAGCCGGGGAGCTGCAGAACTTCGATCCGATCGCTTACGTCGGCAAAAAAGAGTTGCGACGTCTCGATCCCTTTATTCTCTATTGCCTGGCTTCAGCGGAGATGGCCGCCGCCGATGCGGAGCTGACCCTTAAGGATTCCCAGGCCCATCGTGCGGGTGTCGTGATCGGTTCGGCCATCGGCGGCCTGACCACCCTGGAAAAGCAGAAGGAGATTCTCCTGCGCAGCGGCCCCCGTAAAATCTCCCCTTTCACCGTTCCTTCGGTGCTATCCAATCTGGGGGCTGGAAATGTCTCCATACGCTTCGGCGCCCGGGGACCCATCGGCTGCCCCGTCACGGCCTGCGCTTCCGGAACGACCGCGCTGGGCGACGCCTTCCGGCTCATCGCATCGGGATATGCCGATGTCGTTTTTGCCGGAGGAGCTGATGCCGCGATCACCCCGATGGCTGTGGCCGGCTTCACCGCCATGGGCGCTCTTTCCCGGAGAAACGATGAACCGCGGAAGGCCAGCCGCCCCTTCGACCTGGACCGCGACGGATTCGTCATCGGCGAGGGATGCGGCATTCTGATTCTTGAAGAGCTTGATGGCGCCAGGGCGAGAGGGGCAAGAATCCATGGAGAAATTCTGGGATACGGAACGACCGGCGACGCGTTTCACCTGGCCGTCCCGCCTCCCGGTCATGAGGGAGCGGTCCGGTGCATGCAGGCCGCCTTGCAGGATGCCGGGATCGGCCCTTCCGATGTCGATTATGTAAACGCCCACGGCACATCGACACCCCTTAACGACCGGTACGAAGTGGAGGCCATCAAAACCGTATTTGGAACCTCGGCCGGTCGACTTCTGGTCAGCTCGACAAAATCCATGACGGGTCACCTTCTGGGCGCAACAGGGGGCGTGGAAGCGATCCTTACCACGAAGGCGCTTGAATCAGGGATCATTCCCCCGACCATCAATCTTGAGACGCCTGATTCCGGCTTTGATCTGGATTTTGTTCCCCAATCAGCGCGGAAGAGCGATATCCGGATCGCCATGTCCAACACCTTCGGCTTCGGCGGGGTGAATGCAACCATCATCTTAGCGAAATATTTCGAGTAGACCCCTATGGCTCAAACCATCATTATCGGCGCCGATCACGCCGGCTTTCTTCTCAAGGAAGAGATCAAATCCTTCCTGGAGGAAAACGGCTGGATCGTTCAGGATGTTGGAACGGACAGCGAGACCTCCGTGGATTACCCGGATTACGGGGCGGTGGTGGCAAAATCCGTCGCTTCAGGTCTTTTTGCCCGCGGAATCCTGGTCTGCGGTTCAGGGGTCGGCATGGCCATCGTGGCCAACAAATTCGCCGGAATCCGGGCGGCGGTCTGCCTGGATACGGAGACGGCGCGGCTGAGCCGCCTGCACAACGATACCAACATCCTGATCCTCGCCGGCAGGCGGACCCGGCCCGAAACAGCCAGAGAGATCGTTGCGGTCTGGCTGGAAACACCCTTCGAAGGGGGGCGCCATCGGGGCCGCCTGGACAAGATCCGGGCGCTTGAAGACGCGCGAAGCGGCTTTGATCCGTAAGGGGGCGGGACAGATTCCTTCAGGTGTGGGTCCCACGGTATTCGATCCGGGACAAAGCGTCAACATCCGCAGAACATGCAAGATTGAACACAGAGAAAAGGGGATACAGCATTCATGTCAGTGTTAAGAGAGACCGATCCCGAAATCGCCGAGGCCATCCTGCTGGAAACTCGGAGGCAGGCTGAAAAACTGGAGCTCATCGCGTCGGAAAACTTTGTCAGCGAGGCGGTTCTTGAGGCCCAGGGATGCACGATGACCAACAAGTATGCGGAAGGGTATCCTGGAAAAAGGTACTATGGAGGCTGTGAGTACGTCGATATGGCTGAAAACCTGGCCATTGAGCGCTGCAGGAAACTGTTCGGCGCAGATTATGTCAATGTTCAGCCCCACTCGGGGACTCAGGCCAACATGGCGGTTTACTTTGCCGCCCTTTCGGTGGGAGACACCATCCTGGGAATGAACCTCGCTCATGGCGGCCACCTGTCTCACGGGAGCCCGGCCAACTTTTCCGGAAAATTGTACAACATCGTTCCTTACGGCGTGGACAGGGAGACGGAACGCATCGATTTCAACCAGGTGGAGGATCTTGCCAGGCAGCATAACCCCAAGCTGATCGTCGTCGGCGCCAGTGCCTACTCCCGGACCATCGAATTCGAAAAATTCCGGGCCATTGCTGATGCGGTCGGCGCCTTGGTGATGGCCGATATCGCTCATATTGCGGGCCTGGTCGCGGCAGGGCTTCATCCCTCGCCCGTCCCCGTCTGCGAATATGTCACGTCGACAACCCACAAGACCCTACGGGGTCCCCGGGGGGGCCTGGTCATGTGCCAGGCGCCCTATGAGAAAACCCTTGGAAGCCGCGTGTTTCCCGGTATCCAGGGGGGGCCGCTGATGCACACCATCGCCGCCAAGGCGGTGGCCTTCAAAGAGGCCCTGACGGAGGAATTCAAGGAATATCAGAGGCAGATCGTCAAGAATGCCCAGGCGATGGCTGAGGAGCTGATTCGTCAGGGCTACCGCCTTGTTTCCGGCGGAACGGACAACCATCTGCTCCTTGTGGACCTGACGGACAAGGGACTGACGGGGAAGGACGCCCAGGAACTGCTCGATTCGTCGGGGATCACCGTCAACAAGAACGGAATTCCCTTCGATACCCGCGGCCCCATGGTCACCAGCGGGATCCGGATCGGCACCCCCGCCCTGACAAGCCGGGGTATGAAAGAGGGGGAAATGCGGAAGATTGCCCGCCTGATTGTCGACGTTCTGGGCAACCGGGACAGCGAAAGGCATCGGCAGGAGGTAAGGGAAGAAGTGCGCCGCCTTTGCGGGAAATTTCCCCTTTATGCCAAACGGATCGAAGGCGCATGACAGAGGACCATTCCAGGCCGGACTGGGACGAATACTTCATGGATATCGCATCGCTCGTTGCCCGGCGTTCCACGTGCACAAGGCGCAGGGTCGGAGCCCTGCTCGTGAGGGAGCGCCGGATTTTATCCACGGGGTACAACGGCGCCCCTACGGGATTGCGCCATTGTCTGGAGGTCGGATGCCTGCGCGATCAGCTCAACATCCCCTCAGGGGAGCGGCATGAGCTTTGCCGGGGGCTTCATGCCGAGCAGAATGCCATTATCCAGGCGGCCCTGCACGGAGTCGGCACCGCAGGCGCGACCCTTTACTGCACGAATCATCCCTGCGGGATCTGTGCAAAGATGATCATTAATGCCGGAATCGTTTCCATCGTGATTCTGGATGGATACAGCGACAAGCTGGCCGATGAAATTTTCGCTGAGGCGGGAATCCAGGTGAAAACCCTATGAAATGCCCCTTCTGTGGCTACACGGAGAGCAAGGTGATGGATTCCCGGGTGAGCCGGGACGGCAGCGCCATCCGGCGAAGGCGGGAGTGTCTGGACTGCGGCCGACGCTTTACGACGTATGAGTACATTGAAGAAATTCTCCCGACCGTGGTCAAAACGGACGGCCGCCGGGAAGCCTTTGACCGCAACAAAATCCGGAGCGGAATCCGGAAAGCCTGCCAAAAACGGCCCATCAGTACGGAAAGCATCGAATCTCTCGTGGCGGAGGTGGAGCGCTTCTGCCAGGAGTATTCCGGCGAAGAAATTTCATCTTCAAGCATCGGTGAAAAAGTGATGCAGGTTCTCAAGGATCTGGATGCGGTCGCCTATGTGCGGTTTGCCTCCGTTTATCGGCAGTTCCGCGATGTCAAAGATTTCCTTGAGGAGCTCAAGGAATTTCAGGACGGTAAAAAAGAGGACGGGTCATAGGAAGATCGAGGATGTTTACGGGCATTATTCAAGCGATGGGGACCGTCCTGCGCCTGTCCCGGCGGGGTGAGGATGCTGTACTGGAAATTGGGACGGACATGGATCTTTCGGATGTCCGCATCGGCGACAGCGTGGCCGTGAATGGAGCCTGCCTGACCGTTACCGCCGTGGGCCGCCGGAGTTTCAACGCCGACGTTTCCGCAGAAACGCTCTCCCGGACGGATCTCGCCTTTTTTTCACCGGGAGAGTCGGCCAATCTGGAAAAAGCCCTGCGCCCCACCGATTTTCTAGGGGGGCATATTGTCCTGGGTCATGTCGACGGCCTGGGACGGATTCAGGAGCGGACCGTCAAATCCGGTTCCGTTATTTTCCGGATTGATGTGGAGCACGGCTTGAGCCGCTATCTGGTTCCCAAGGGATCCGTGGCCGTCGATGGGGTCAGCCTGACGGTGAATCGCTGTGAAGAGCATGCGTTTTATGTTAACATGATCCCCCACACGGCGGGAAAGACGACCCTGGGATTCAAGAAAAAAGGGGACCGGGTCAATATCGAAACCGACATCCTGGGCAAATATGTGGAGCGCCTGTTACATCCCGAAGAGAAAAAGGAAGGCGGCATAACCAGGGAACTGTTGATGAAGCAGGGATTTTTCAAGTAAACTCCGGAAAGCGCGGGAGCGGGATTCGCACTGAAAGAGCGGACGCGCCGGCCGGTGCTTTTCAAATGAGGAGAGAGAGTTATGAGTTTGTGTAAGATAGAGGAGGCCATCGAGGACATCCGGAACGGCAGGATGATTATTCTGGTGGACGATGAAGACCGGGAAAATGAGGGAGATCTCTGTATGGCGGCGCAGTTTGTAACGCCTGAGGCGATCAATTTCATGGCGAAATATGGCAGAGGACTGATCTGCTTGACCTTGAACGAGGAGATGGCCGATAAGCTGAATCTCCCAATGATGGTGCAGGACAACCGCTCCCGCTTCGGAACGGCCTTTACGGTTTCCATCGAAGCGCGGTGCGGTGTGACCACGGGCATTTCCGCCGCGGATCGGGCAACGACCATCCAGGCGGCTGTGGCGGATAACGTTCAGCCCGGTGATCTTGTCAGCCCCGGCCATGTTTTTCCCATTGTGGCGAAAAAGGGAGGTGTCCTGGTCAGAACAGGTCAGACGGAGGGCTCGGTTGACCTGGCGAGACTGGCGAAGCTGAAGCCCGCGGGGGTGATCTGTGAAATCATGAAGGATGACGGGACGATGGCCCGAATGCCCGATCTGGAGGTCTTTGCCGAGGAGCACGGCCTGAAGATAGCGACCATTGCCGATCTCATCGAATTCCGCATGAAGCACGAATCGCTGATCCGCCGGGCGGCGACGGCAACCATACCCACCCGCTATGGCGGAGAATTCAAACTGGTGGTCTACGAAAACGATGTGGATAAGTTCCAGCACCTGGCCATGGTCAAAGGGGATATCCAGCCGGACGATGAGGTGCTGGTACGGGTCCACTCCGAATGCCTGACGGGAGACGTGTTCGGTTCCGAACGCTGCGACTGCGGCGATCAGCTCCATACGGCCATGGAGATGATCGACAAGGAGGGGAAGGGCGTCATTGTCTACATGCATCAGGAAGGCCGTGGAATCGGGCTGGTCAATAAGATCAAGGCCTACGAGCTTCAGGAGCATGGGCAGGATACCGTGGAGGCGAATATCGCCCTGGGCTTCAAGCCGGATCTGCGGGATTACGGAATCGGGGCTCAGATCCTGGTCGATCTCGGGGTGAGGAAGATGCGCCTTATGACCAACAACCCGAAGAAAATCGTAGGCCTGGAAGGATATGGGATCAAGGTTACGGAGCGGGTGCCCATTGAAATCACTCCGACGGACAAGAATATCCGTTATCTGACCACGAAGAAGAAAAAAATGGGACACATTCTGGAGATCTAGCGTCCCGGAGCGGGGATCGCAGGGACTGTCCCTGAAGGGGTAGCAGGATAAAGCGCTGAAGTTTGCTGAAGCCTGTGCCGAAAATCCGGTCAGGCCGACTGCGAAGCGAGAGCCGGGACAGGAATTGCAGGAACAGACGAGAGAAAAAGGAGGATGACATGCCGATAGCGACAGAGGGGCGTTTAATTGCAACGGGAATGAGAATTGGCATCGCTGTCAGCCGTTTCAATGATTTTATCGGCAGCCGGCTTCTGGATGGTGCTCTGGATGCCCTGATGCGTTCCGGGGCGGAAGAAAAGGATATTCAGATTTACCGGGTTCCCGGGGCATTCGAACTGCCGCTGGTGGCTAAAAAGCTCGCCGCCAGCAAACGCTTTGATGCCATCATCTGTCTGGGGGCGGTAATCCGTGGTTCGACCCCGCATTTTGATTACATCAGCGCGGAAGTTTCCAAAGGGATTGCCAACGTCGGCCTGGAACTGGGGGTTCCAATCTCCTTTGGCGTTTTGACGACGGATACCATCGAACAGGCTATTGAACGGGCGGGCACCAAGGCAGGAAACAAGGGGTGGGACGCCGCCATGACGGCCATTGAGATGGTTGATCTGTTAAGGCAGATATAAGGCCTTTTATCCGGGACGCATCCTGGAGAATATCGGGCCGACGGATGCTCTGCCGCCGGTGGCCCATGTCTGCCATGAGGTTCTTCCAGTTCCGGACGGGAGATGATATCGGGGTGGCGCGGCAGCAGCGACACCGCTGAGCGGCGGCTTTTCCCGGGAGCTGGGCGAGCCGCTGCGGCCGGGGTCGCTATGATGTTACATTGGAATCAGAGGAGTTCATGCGTCAGAGAAGAATAGCACGGGAAATAGCCCTGCAGGTTCTTTACAGTCTGGAAGTTATGGGGATGGAGGCCGGGGAGGCCATTGAGCTGTACTGGGCGCATCACGATGCGTCCGTGGACGCCAGGCCGTTTTCGTCCCTTCTCATCGAGGGGACCTGGGAACATCGGGATCAGATTGATTCCCTGATCGGCAGCTGTTCCGAAAACTGGTCCATAGCGAGGATGTCGAAAGTCGACAAAAGCATCCTGCGCATGGCGGTTTTTGAACTCTGCTTCTGCGCGGACATCCCGCCCAAAGTGACGATGAACGAGGCCATTGACCTGGGAAAGGTTTACGGCTCCGAAAACTCCGGTTCTTTTATCAATGGGATTCTTGACGCGCTTTATGTAAAACTTGGAAAAAAGGAAGCGGATCAGGAAATCACGAGCGGCGTCCTCGAGGAACCAAAACAGTAAACGCGCCCTTTTTCGGACGTGCAACCCCATTTTTTTTGAAACGGCCTTCCAATCCTTCCTCCTTCGGCAACACTCCATTGATAAACGGCCGGGTACGCTACCCTTCATCAGAATCATGCACCATCGCGGGCTTCCTGTGCGTGGTTTGACCGTGCCCTCCCGGATGCCCAAATCCGGGAAGTCAAAAGTGACGACAGTTTCCGTGTTGAATGCGCTATCGTAATATGCTAGAGAACATACCGACTTTAATCGGGGAGTGCCTTATGAGCAGAAAATACATGCCTCTGGAAATTGAGGAAAAGTGGCAGCGATACTGGGAAGAAACCGGTACGTTCAAGGTGACGGAAGACCCAGCAAAAAAGAAATACTATCTCCTGGAGATGTTTCCCTACCCTTCCGGCAAGATCCATATCGGTCATGTGAGAAACTATACCATCGGCGATGTCGTGGCCCGGTACAAGCGAATGGAGGGGTACAACGTTCTGCACCCCATGGGTTGGGACTCCTTCGGCATGCCGGCGGAAAATGCCGCCATTGAAAGGGGGATCCATCCCTCCATCTGGACGAATGAAAACATAGCCCACATGAGGATGCAGCTCAAGAGGATGGGGTTCAGCTATGACTGGGACCGTGAGGTTTCGACCTGTGAACCGGAATATTATCGCTGGGAACAGCTTTTCTTTCTCTGGATGTTTGAAAAGGGCCTCGTCTATAAAAAAACATCCAGCGTGAACTGGTGTCCGCGGTGTGAAACCGTTCTGGCCAACGAGCAGGTGGAAGCCGGGCTCTGCTGGCGCTGCAGCAGCGAAGTGAAGGAAAAGGTCCTGGACCAGTGGTTCTTTCGCATAACCGCCTATATCGACGAACTCCTGGAGGGATGCGATCGGCTGACGGGATGGCCGGAGCGGGTGCTGACCATGCAGCGGAACTGGATCGGAAAGAGCTTCGGCTGCGAGGTGTCCTTTCCCATGGCGGATGGACCGGGCGAGATCAAGGTCTTCACCACCCGGCAGGATACGCTGTTCGGCGCCACCTTCATGCTGATTGCCGCCGAACATCCCCTGGTCATGGAACTGGTCAAGGGGAAGGCCCTTGAAAAAGAGGCGCTGGCCTTCGCCGAGGAGGTCAAAAAACAGGACAAACTGATGCGGACCTCGGATTACTATGAAAAGCAGGGGCTCTTCCTCGACTGTTACTGCCTCAATCCGCTGACCGGCTGGAAGATGCCGATTTTTGCGACCAATTTTGTCCTGGCGGATTATGGCACGGGATGTGTGATGGCTGTGCCGACCCATGACCAGCGGGACTTTGAATTTGCGGAAAAATTCAATCTCCGCAAGGTGGTGGTCATCTCTCCGCCGGGGAAAACGCTGGATCCGGAGACCATGACGGAAGCCTATGTGGAGGAGGGGATTCTGATCAATTCCGGTCCTTTTGACGGGATGGAAAATCTCAAGGCCCTGGATGCGATTGCCGATTATCTGATTTCCCTGGGGAAGGGGAAAAGGACCGTCCAATACCGGTTGCGGGACTGGGGCATCTCCCGCCAGCGGTACTGGGGAGCGCCGATCCCCATGGTCAACTGTCCGAAGTGCGGAACGGTGCCGGTGCCGGAATCCGACCTTCCCATCGTCCTGCCCCGGGATGTTGATTTCTCCGGTGAAGGGGGATCGCCCCTGGCAAGGCACCCCGATTTTCTGAACACGGCCTGCCCCGCCTGCGGCGGTCCGGCGAGGAGGGAAAGCGACACGATGGACACCTTTGTGGAATCCTCCTGGTATTTTGAACGCTACTGCTGTCCCCATTTTGATCAAAAGCCCGGCATCAAGCGGGAGCAGGTGGATTACTGGATGCCCGTCGATCAGTACATCGGCGGAATTGAACACGCTATCCTCCATCTCCTCTATGCCCGCTTTTACACCAAGATGCTCCGGGATTTCGGGCTGGTGGGGGTGGACGAACCCTTCACGAATCTTCTGACCCAGGGAATGGTCTGCAAGGAAACCACCCGCTGTCCGGAGCACGGCTATCTGTTCCCGGAGGAGGTCACGGAAGGCCGCTGCACCCATTGCGGTGCCGGGGTGATTGTCGGCAAGACCGAAAAAATGTCGAAATCCCTGAAAAACGTCGTCGATCCGGATTATCTCATCCGGCAGTACGGGGCGGATACGGCCCGAATGTTCTGCCTCTTTGCGGCGCCTCCTGAAAAAGACCTGGAATGGAGCGACCAGGGGGTGGAGGGATCCTTCCGCTTCATCGGTCGCACCTGGCGTATCGTGATGGACTATCTGGACGATCTCCAGGGGATTGCACCCTTTAGCGGCGGCGAAGAACTGGAGGGCGATCTGAGGAGTCTCCGCCGAAAGACCCATCAGACGATTCAAAAAGTCCGGGAGGATATGGGCGAGCGTTTCCATTTCAACACGGCCATCAGCGCCATTATGGAGCTGGTCAACACCCTTTACAGCACACCCAGGCCGTCCCGGGAGGACCGGAAGGCGCTCGCCGTGGTTCGGGAGACGATCGAAGCCATTGTTGTCCTGCTGGCCCCGATCGTGCCCCATCTTACAGAAGAGCTCTGGCAGATGCTGGGCCATCAAGGTGTCTGCCTCGCGGACACCCCGCTGCCGGTTTATGATCCGGCTGTTGCAGCAAGGGATGAGATGACCATTGTCATCCAGGTGAATGGCAAAGTGCGGGGCCGGATTGCCGTGGCACCGGATGAGCGGGAGGATCGAATTCAAGCCTTGGCGATGGCTGATGAGAAAGTATCCCGTTTTATCGAAGGAAAAACGGTGATCAAGCAGGTCTATGTGCCGAAAAAACTGTTGAATATTGTCGTTAAGGGATGAGGATAGTCGAGAGGCGTTCGGCTTGGAATGACCCATCGCGTTGGAATTCGGGAAAAATTCAGGCCGGCCGGTCAGAGGTGGATGGAGAGGCCATGAAGGGGATGGATTGCCAGAGGGTGTCTGGACGGTGGACCGGGCTTGTGTGCGCTTTGATTATGCTGTGGATGAGTTCCGGTTGCGGATATCATCTGGCTGACGGTGAGGATAGCATCGATCCCGCCATCCAAAAGGTTTTTGTCGACACCTTTACCAACAGGACCAGCGAAGCCGGGATTGAAAACCTCTTCCGCAGCGCCTTCATGGATCAGGTCCTGCGGGGGGGGCGTTTTCAGCTTGCCGGCAGCCGTGAGGAAGCGGATGCCCTGATCCGGGGGGATATCCGAAGCCTGAGCACTTCTCACCTCTCCTATGGGAAGACGGATCTTTCTGTGGAAGAGCGGCTCACCGTTGTGATGGATGTTACGTTTGAGGAGCGGACGTCGAAAAGGATTCTCTGGCAGGTCCGGAACTTCAACTATTACAACGACTACACGGTGGCGGGCGAACAAACGAATGTGATGGAAATCAAACGGAAAAACGCCTTGGTGAAGTTGTCCGGCGATGCAGCGGAAAGGGCGTACAGCCTGATCCTCTCAGGATTCTGACGGCTGCCGTACGCCCTGTCTCATGAATTGTGGGGCCAGATGTCGAAAAAACCGGGCTTCGAAATGAAGTCTATGCCTCGGCGGCAAACTGGACATTGACCTTGCGGGTGAGCCTGGATATATAGCGGGAAGCGGTCTTGTGATGATAAACGCCCTTTGCGCCAGCTTTGGCAATGACAGGAACCGCCTTTTGCAGGGCGTTTAACGCCCCCTCTTTATCCCTTGCCTCGACAGCCGTAAGCACCGATTTGATGTAGGTTTTAACTCTTGATTTTATAGAGATATTTCCCACCCGGCGTTTCTCATTCTGCTTGCTTCTCTTTTCTGCGGATTTATGTGTAGCCAAGAATTTTCCTCCTTCTTAAGAGTTCAATAAGTAAATTTGACTTTCTATATGAAACCCATTTTCATGTCAAGGTGAAATTGGCCGTCAGGGACTTCGCAAGATTTATGTCCGATAGGGATTGCCATGAGGAGAAGGTGTGATTACATTATATTCGTCAAGGGAAGCCGCAGGCGTGATTGTATGAGCAGGGAAAGAATTTGAATTTTGGGTGAATTTGAATTATATAACTGGTACAATGCTCCATTAGATGGTTGAGAAGATTGGCTTTTATTGAGGAATTCCTTCTTCGGTGGCAAAGAAAGATTCTCCCGGCATGAAACATGCCAGCAGAAGGACTCGAACTCCTGCACTCCTGAAGAGGAGGCCGTACCTGATTGGGAAGCGGAAAGAGAATGCACCAGGAACCGAATCACAGCGATGAGTTGGACATCGGGCTGGAAAACGAGATTTTAAAGCCCAGGATGTATCGTGTTTTGCTTCACAACGATGACTATACCACGATGGATTTTGTCGTTTATATTTTGATGACCATCTTTCACAAATCAGCCGCAGAGGCGACGAGGATCATGCTGGATGTGCACAGGAAGGGTCTGGGCGTCTGCGGAATTTACACCTATGACATTGCATCCACGAAAATTGCCCGGGTTCATTGCATGTCCAGGCAGAGGGAGTTTCCTTTAAGGTGCAGCATGGACGAAGCCTGAAAAGGAGGCCCCGGAGAAATCCGGCCGGGCGGTTTGGCCGGATGAAAGGCCGGGACCGGCCCGGCCACAGGAAGTTTTAAAACGAGAGGTAAGAATAATGAGGCTTAGTGAAAGCTTGAATCAAATTATCATGGCGGCCTATGCGGAAGCAAAATCACGGCGCCATGAATTTATTACCCCGGAACACCTGCTCTATGCCGCGCTTTTCTTTGATGAAGGGCGGGATATCATCGCGAGGTGCGGGGGAAATCTGGGCCATTTAAAGAGCGCCCTGGAACATCATCTTCATGATTCCCATGCAAAGCTGAATGATTCGGATGCCGTTCAGTCTCTGGGTTTTCAGAGCGTTCTCGAGAGGGCTGTATGGCATAATTCGTCGTCGCAGAAAGAAGTCCTGGATCTGGGGGATGTCCTGGTCTCCATTCTGGAGGAAAAGGAGTCTTTCGCCTCCTACTTTCTGGCCCAGGAGGGGATAACCAGGCTTGTGCTTCTGAATTATATTTCTCACGGGATACCGGCCATACCGGAAAAGGAATTTGAGCACGGTCCGAAGCATGAAGATCCCAAGGCCGACGGAGAGACGGGCCGCCGCGAACAGGAAACGGTGAAGAGCGAAGTGCTCAAGGCCTTCACGACGGACCTGACCGCCAAGGCCATGGCCGGTGAACTGGATCCGTTGATCGGCAGGGAGGACATCCTGGATCGGACCATCCAGGTTCTCTGCAGGCGGTTGAAGAATAACCCGGTTCATGTGGGTGAACCGGGAGTAGGGAAGACGGCCCTGACGGAAGGGTTGGCCCAGATGATCATCCATGGAAAAGTGCCCCGGCGGTTGAAGCATGCCAGGATCTATGCCCTGGATATGGGTGCCCTGCTGGCAGGGACGCGATTCCGCGGTGACTTCGAAGAGCGGATGAAGCGTGTTCTTTCAGAACTGAATAAACTTGATAATGTGATCCTGTTTATCGATGAGATCCATAACATCGTGGGGGCAGGTGCGGTGTCCGGCGGCTCCATGGATGCCTCCAACATTCTCAAACCGGCGCTGGTCAACGGAAATCTTCGGTGCATCGGCTCTACGACGTATGACGAGTACCGAAAATATTTCGAGAAGGACGGCGCTTTGTCGCGGCGTTTTCAGAAGATTGAGGTTCCCGAGCCGACCGTTGAGGAGACGTTCCAGATCCTCAAAGGGCTGAAGGACAAGTACGAGGAATACCATCACGTCTATTACACGGAGGCGGCCCTGCGGTCCGCCGCGGAGCTGTCCGGAAAATTCATCAATGACCGGAAGCTCCCGGACAAGGCGATTGATGTCATCGACGAAGCAGGGGCCGTCGCCAATATGCGGCCGTCAGCTGATTATATCCGCCATGTGATTGATCAGCATGATGTGGAGCGGATCGTCGCCAAGATAGCCCGGATTCCCGAGAAGAACGTTTCCTCCTCCGAAATTGAAAAATTGAGGGATCTTGAACTCGAGCTGAAAAGCTCCATCTTCGGGCAGGATTCCGCCATCGAACAGCTGGTGGAAGCGATCAAGCGGTCACGGGCGGGTTTCCGCGAGCCGGACAAGCCCGTGGGCTCCTTCCTGCTGGTAGGCCCGACGGGTGTCGGCAAGACGGAGCTGGCCCGCCAGTTGGCTTCCTCTCTGGGCATTCCGCTCCATCGGTATGACATGAGTGAATACCAGGAGAAGCATACGGTCGCCAAGTTGATCGGCGCACCTCCGGGTTATGTGGGTTACGAAGAAGGCGGCCTTCTGACCGAGGACATCCGGAAATCTCCGCATTCCGTGCTGCTCTTCGATGAAATTGAAAAGGCGCACAGCGATATATTCAGCACCCTGCTCCAGATCATGGATTACGCGACCCTGACGGACAACACGGGTAAAAAGGCCGATTTCCGCAATGTCATTATTCTCATGACCTCCAATGCCGGTGCGCGGGAAATCGGAAAGCCGGCCATCGGTTTCGGCGGAAAGGAAATCAACCGGGATGCCGTGTTTGTGGAAATCGAGCGCATCTTCTCGCCGGAGTTCCGAAACCGCCTCGATGCCGTCATCAATTTCAATGCCCTGACCGATGAGGTGGTGTTGAAGATCGTGGAGAAGGCAATCCGGGATTTCAACAGACAGTTGCAGGACAAGAAGGTCGAACTGGAGGTTTCAGAGGCCTGCCTTGCCTGGCTGGCCCGTAAGGGCTATTCCCCGGAATACGGAGCCCGGGAGATTGCCCGACTGATTCAGGACAAGGTCAAACGGTTCTTTGTCGACGAGGTCCTTTTCGGCAGCCTGCAGCAGGGCGGCAAGGCCTATGCGGATATCGACGAAGATGATGTCGTCGTCAAGGTGATGGAGGAACAGCTCGAACGGAAGGACCATGCCGATCTTCCGGCTCGGTAAAGAGATTCTCTTTCCCCCCGTATCCCTGGCGATGGAAAACGGCCTCTTGGCGGTGGGCGGTGATTTGTCGCCCTACCGTCTTCTGGAGGCGTATCGGCAGGGCATCTTTCCCTGGTATTCCAATGGGGATCCCATCCTCTGGTGGGCTCCCCATCCCCGTTTTATTCTCTTCCCCCGGGAAATCGTCATATCCCGAAGCATGAAGCAGGTCCTGAAGCAGAAGCGGTTTTCCATGACCCTGGACCAGCATTTTGACGACGTGATTTCCGCCTGCGGAACAGTCGGCCGGCCGGCTCAGGATGGGACATGGATTACAGCCGGGATGGAGGAGGCCTATTGCATCCTTCATGAACTTGGCTATGCGCACTCCGTGGAGGTTTGGTGCGGCGAAAAGCTGGCCGGGGGACTGTACGGCGTTTCCCTGGGAGGCTGCTTTTTCGGCGAATCCATGTTTTCCAAGGAAAAAAACGCCTTCAAGGCGGCGTTGATCTTCCTGGCGCAACTGCTTGGAAACCTTCATTTTACCCTGATTGACTGCCAGGTTTACACCTCGCATCTCGCCTCCCTCGGTGCCCGTTTTGTTCCCAGGAAGACCTTCTCTTCTCTGATCAGGAAATCTTTCTCCGTGGCGACTTTGAGAGGAGACTGGTCCGCTCATCGTGAAATAGCGGATAAATGGCCCCTGGAGGACTGTTTTTAGGGAAGAAAAATATTGGAGAGGACGGGCGGAAAGAGCAGGGAATTGCGGGCAAGGTTGACAGGCCAATCCAGGCCAAAAGGCTGGCTTTTATAAATTGACAGTTGTGATATTTTGTGGTAGCAAAACCGCTGTTGAGCATTACTCCGGCAATGAAAATTGTGTGACGGGATGAACTAAACAAAAAGATCAGGAGGAAATTTATGAGTCGAGTTGCAGTTATTGGCGTAGGACAAAGCACCTTTGTTCGAAGCTATCCCGGTTCCATCAGGGAATTGGCGTTTGAAGCTTATAGTGAAGCAATGAAGGATGCAAATATACAGAACTCGGATGTTGACGCGACGGTCATGTGTTCCGCCCCCGAGTATGACAAGCAGAGATCCCCGGCTGGTGTTGTAGCCGAATATCTGGGTTTGAATCCCCAGCCGACCTTCTATGTTGAAACCCTCTGTTCATCCAGCAGTACGGGATTGAAGCTGGCTTACTCCCTGGTTGCATCCGGCCTCCATGACTGCGTTATGGTTCTGGGCTTCCAGATCATGTCCCAGTTGACCTCCAATGAGTCCCAGGAAAGAATGGGCCGGGGCGCCGACATTCAGTGGGAATCGACCTTCGGCACAATGATGCCTGCCTACTATGCCCTTCATGCCCAGGCTCACTTCGCAAGATACGGAACAAAACCGGAAGATCTCGCAAATATCCGTGTGAAATCAGCAACTTACGGTGTTCTGAATGACCGCGCCGTTTATCGGAAACCAGTGGCCCATGAAGATTTCCTCGATCCCCAGAAGATGGGCGGACCGGTCGCCAGCCCTCTGCGCGTGGGAGACTGCTGCGCAAACGCCGACGGCAGTTCCTGCATCATCGTCGCCAACGAAGAGAAGGCGAAGAGATTCTGCAAGAAGCCTGTCTGGATTCTCGGCGTCGGCGCCGCTTCGGCCTCGGTCAACATGGTCGGGCGTGAATCTTTGAGCGGGTTGGCGGTTGGCATTGAAGCGGGTAAGCAGGCTTACAAAATGGCCGGCATTACGCCGAAGCATATCGATGTTGCTGAAGTCCATGACTGCTTTACCATTGCCGAAATGATGGCCATTGAAAACCTCGGTTTTGCAGAGGCGGGCGGCGGTCCTGAATTGGTCCGTGCCAAAGAGACCTATAAAGAGGGAAGCATCCCCGTCAACATCGACGGCGGTCTTCTTTCCAAGGGGCATCCCATCGGAGCAACGGGTGGTTCGCAGGTTCGGACCATCGTTCGTCAGCTGAGGGATGAGGCTGATAATATTCAGGTGAAGGATCCGATGTTCGGTCTGGTTCATAACATCGGTGGTGTCGGCTTGTACGGTAGTGTGACTATTTTTGGGAGAGAATAATCATGGCTAAAGATAAAGATGTTCGCTTCAGTAAATTTGGGACGGTAAGCTTCACAGGTGTAACGCAGGTCAACGATTTTATTGATTACCTGGAACAGGGAAAGATCATGGGAACAGTCTGCAAGGATTGCGGCCAGAAATTTTTCCCACCACGCGCTCAGTGTTACAAGTCTCTGTCCAGCAATATGGATTGGTTTGAAGTCACCGGCAAGGGAAAGCTGGTTTCTTTCAGCACGCTTCGCTACGGGCCGACGGGCTTCACGGATGAACTGCCCTACACCATCGCCCTCGTAGATTACGGCGATTACAAGGTGTTCGGGCGCATCGACCCGGCGGTCTCCAATCCTGATGACTCCCTGAAGGTCGGTATGGAGATGGCGGCCAAGCCAGCCAAGACAAGCAACGGGCAGCTGACCTATGTCTTTCAGCCTGCGTAACGATTGCGCGGTGTAGAAGAGAAGAGTCAAGATTCGCATAGAGGAAAGCAGCACCAATTGAGAAGTGTGAAAGCCTTGCCTGGCTTCCGTGTCAGGCGAGGCTTTTTACATCGGAGACAGGACATTGCCCGGCTTTGACGAGGGAAGTATGGCGAGGCCCCTTCAGATGAATTTATGATCGCGATCATTGATTACCAGGCAGGAAATTTGACCAGTGTGTTCCGCGCCCTCAAGTGGTTAAAGCAGGAGTGCGTCGTTACAAAGGATTATGAAACGCTGTGCAGCGCCTCCCACGTTATTTTTCCGGGAGTCGGTGCGGCGGGGGATGCCATGTTCCATTTAAAGCGGACAGGGCTGGACCGGGTCATTATCCAACTCGCCCGGGAGGGGAAACCCCTGCTGGGGATTTGTCTCGGAACTCAGATTATCTTCGACTTCAGCGAAGAAAACACGACCCCCTGTTTGGGGATTCTCCCCGGCACGGTTAAACGTTTTCCCGAGGATCTGATGAGCAGCGGCGCCCTGCTGAAAATACCCCACATGGGGTGGAATTCCGTGTCCTTTCGAACAAACCATCCCGTTTTCCGCGGAATATCGGACCATGCGGAATTTTACTTTGTGCATTCGTTCTTTCCCCGTCCGGATTCAGAAGAATATGTCCTGGGAACAACTTCTTACGGAATCGAATTTCCCTCCGCGGTCGGGGCGGCAAATGTCGTTGCGGTGCAGTTTCACCCGGAGAAGAGCGGAAGGCCCGGGTTGGCGATCCTCGAGAATTTTTGTGGATGGAGAGGAACGGATGCTGAGTAAACGGATCATCCCCTGTCTTGACGTCCGCGCCGGCCAATTGACCAAGGGGATAAAATTCAAGGATAATATTGATATCGGAGACCCTGTTGAGGCGGCCCGCCGGTACTATGAAGAGGGGGCGGATGAACTTGTCTTTTATGACATCACCGCATCGGCAGACAGTCGGGACATCATGATCGATCTTGTCCGCCAGGTGGCGGAGGTCATCATGATCCCCTTCTCCGTAGGCGGAGGAATCCGGACGGTCGAAGACATGAGGCGCGTGATCCTGGCGGGAGCTGAGAAGATCAGCGTCAATTCGGAAGCCATCAAAAATCCTCTTCTCATCAGTGAGGGGGCCAAAGCCTTCGGCTCACAATGCATCGTTCTGGGTATGGACGTTAAAAAAGTCGATGCATCGTCATCCATTCCATCGGGTTACGAGATGGTCATTCACGGGGGCCGCATTTTTACAGGGATTGACGCCCTGGCGTGGGCCAGAAGGGCCGAGAGCCTCGGTGCCGGAGAAATATGCCTTAATTCCATTGATGCAGACGGCACCCGGGAAGGTTACGAGATCTATCTGACGTCCCTGATTTCATCAAATGTGCGCATTCCGGTTATCGCTTCCGGCGGGGCGGGCAACCCCGAGCATCTTTGCGACGTTTTGACCCGTGGCAGAGCCGATGCGGCACTGATTGCGTCCATGGTTCATTATCACAGTTATACAATACGGGACATAAAGACATACCTGGATTCTCAGGGCGTTAAAATGCGGATGTTTTGGTGAAGCCCATCCCGGAATGGGGAAGATGCCGGCAGCCGCCGCTCCCCGGGCCGGAATGGGAATGTCGGATTCTTTCCGGTTCGAAATTCTTTCATTTTGCTTTTACTCTTGACGTATTCCCAAAATCATCATAAAAATCAAATCACTTTATATCCTGGAATTCCCGGGAACTGGAGAGGTAACCTATCGTGGACACAAAAAGATATGAACTCAATGTTCAACTGGCACAAATGCTTAAAGGCGGCGTCATCATGGACGTTACCAATGTTGAACAGGCTAAGATCGCAGAAGAGGCGGGGGCTGTGGCGGTCATGGCCCTGGAGCGCGTACCGGCGGACATTCGCGCGCAGGGCGGGGTGGCAAGAATGTCCGATCCAGCCATGATCTCCGAAATCAAGAAGTCCGTTTCAATTCCGGTCATGGCAAAGGCCCGGATCGGTCACTTTGTGGAGGCGCAGATCCTGGAAGCTCTCAAGATTGATTATATTGATGAAAGCGAGGTTCTTACACCCGCTGACGAGGAGTGCCACATCGACAAAACCAGGTTTTCCATCCCCTTTGTCTGCGGTGCTCGAAATCTCGGCGAGGCGCTCCGGCGGATCGCCGAAGGCGCGGCCATGATTCGAACGAAGGGTGAAGCCGGTACGGGAAACGTTGTGGAAGCGGTTCGCCACATGAGGACCATGAATCGAGAAACGAGGCAACTGGCCAGCATGCCGGTTGAAGAGGTTACGGCTTTTGCAAAGAACAACGGGATTCCCCATGAGCTTGCCCTTCAGGTCCGGACACTCAAACGCCTCCCCGTCGTGAATTTTGCCGCGGGAGGGATTGCAACGCCGGCTGATGCCGCTTTGATGATGCAGCTAGGCTGCGACGGCATCTTTGTGGGGTCGGGCATCTTCAAATCTTCGGATCCTGCCAGGCGCGCCCGTGCCATTGTCAAGGCGACGGCCTACTTCAACGATCCGGCAAAGGTCCTGGAGGCCTCCATGGACCTGGGCGATGCCATGCCCGGGCTTGAAATCGCTCAAATACCCGAGGATCAGATCCTGGCGACGCGGGGCTGGTAAATCAAAAGTTTTTTTTCACGATGATCTGCAGCGAAGCATTGTTACAAAACAGAATCGGTGTTCTTGATCTTCAGGGAGGGGTTTGCGAGCATCTGGACCATCTGGAGCGTCTGGGAATAACCGGAAAAAGAGTTAAAGAATCCGGTGATTTTGAAGATATTGCGGGATTGATCCTCCCAGGGGGGGAGAGCACCTGCCTTTCCCGGCTGATGCGGATCTTCGGAATGGAAGAGGCTTTGCTGGCTGCCTTTCATCGGGGCATGAACATCTGGGGGACCTGTGCCGGTGCGATTCTCCTGGCAACCCGCGTTCTGGGAGAAAAGCCTCATCTCGGGCTGATTGACATGGCCATTGAACGGAACGGTTTCGGTTCGCAGCTGGACAGTTTTTATCGCGAAGCTTCAATTCCCGAGGTCTCTCCGGACGCCATCCCCCTCACCTTCATCCGGGCTCCGAAGATCGTCGGCGTTGGACGCGATGTCAAGGTCCTCCTGCAATTTGAGGACTATATCGCTGCCGCGGAAAACGACCGGGTACTCGTCACCGTGTTCCATCCGGAATTAACGCCCTGCCTGGCCTTTCATCGCTATTTTGCCCTGAAATGCGGTGCCTTGACTCCAGAAAGCCTTGTCGAAGCCACCGGGCATTTCTGGAATGCAACAAGCTGGACCCGGCTTGCTCCACATGCCTGACCGGCTTGAGAGCAATTCAATCTTCCGGCGGATTTTCTCTTCTTTTTCCATGTCCGACCGGCTCCGGTAAAACGATTTCAGGCGGTCAAGATAAATCAGCAGGGGCCTCCTCCAGCCATGAACGGAAGCGAGGTCCACTGCACCGGTCAGCAGGGCTTCGTCCTCCCCTCGATAGCGGACCGCCAGCCCCGTGGCGATCAGCCGGGAGAGGTCATCGCGGATTCTGTGAACCGACCCGGAGATCTCCTCCCTGTCTCCCCTCTCCAGGGCTGCGGCAAGGTCCTGATAGGAGGGCGGAAGGTGCTCTCTCTGGAGCGAGTCGAAGCTCCCCGCCAATAAGAGATAATAGTTTTTTTGACGATCGGCACCGGCCGGATCGGCTTTTGCGATTTCGAGATATTCCCGGTGGTCGGGCGTTTCAAGGACAGCGATCCGGAGCGCAGACCGGGTCAGGTAAGCCGTCATAAGCAGCGATAAATCGCCGCTTCTTTTAATTTCCTCAATGGCCTTTTGAAAGTGAAATTCAGCCGTTGTGTCCTTTCCCGACAGAAAATCGCTCTTGTATCGTTCCAGATGGGAAAAGCTGGCCGTTCTCCATTCCGGGACGGATTTCCCGGCGCATCCGCATAACAGAAGCAGACAGCCACACATGAAAACCAGGTATCGTTTCACGGCAGTTTTATCCTGGGCTCCTTCCTGAAGGGGATTTTCCTGTCCAACTCCTTGACAAGACTGTTGATCGTGCTGATCGTTTCATCGATGTCCCTGCGCAGCACTCCGAGATCCTTTGTCGATGCGTCCACGTTGGCGCCCACGTTGTTTACATGGATAACGAACTGATCCAGTTTGGCCAGCTTGCCCACAAGATCCACCAGGAGCGTTCGCATGGATGGGAAAATTCCGTCCTTGCCGTAAAGGGCTTCATCCGATTTTACAGCCATGGCATCCACCGTCTTTAAAATGCGGGTCATCTCCGTGGTTATTTCCTCTGTATTTTTGAGTGCTTCCTGTACGGCGGACACCGTATCCGGGTTGCCCAAGGCAAGATCAAGAAGGGAATCCGTGCGGGCCAGCCGCTCGGCCAGTGTTTCCGTGTGACGCAGAATCTGATTCACGTTTCCCTTCGGGTCGACCAGGTTCGCCGTCAGGGTTTCGATATTGATGGTGATCCGGTTCAGCCGCTCCACGACCGGTTCCAGTTTCTTGATGGTTGTGTTGATGTCATTGGCCACCACAACTTCCTTGATCGCTTCCGTGGACAGGGGGGGACTGCTCATTTTCCCCGTGGAAAGTACGATGCGCGGATCGCCGATCAGCGGCTTGTTGATGATAAACACGCTGTCCCGCCGAAGCCATTTCGCATGCCGGTGGAGAATTTTGATCCGGATCAGGATGCGCCCGTCATCGCCGAGTTCCAGGGCATGCACTCTGCCGATCTTGTAGCCTGACAGGAGGACCGGCATACCCTCCGTCAGATCTTCACCGGAAAAGGAGGCCAGTGTGTACGTGTCCACCCGGGAAAAAACATCCTTCTTGTAGGCCACATAACCGATGGCGGAAACAATCAGCACCGAGGTGATCAGGATGAACAGCCCGACCTTGTATTCAAGACTCCGAAACATCTTTTATCCTATAGCGGTCGCGATTCCATGAATAATCCAAAATCCTGCAGGAGAAATAAAGGTCATCGATCCGGGTCAGACTGTTCTCGATCAGTTCCGCATCGGGCAGATCAGGCACGAGACGAAAGGGCCGGTCAATGACGATCAGGGCATCCTGGACCATCGCCGCCCGCAGCAGTTTGACCAGGTAGCGTTCCCAGTGATCCAGCGCCGCAATTCGCAAACCGGCGATCTCCCGCTTCTGAAAACGGTTCAGAAGACCCACGACGACCCTCTTCGCCTGCAGCCTGCTTTCGCTGAGATGGTAAAGCCGTATTAGAGCAATATTCAGCCACACATTCAAGTTGGAAATCAGGGGAATGTCCGTTGAAACAAGCCCGAGGTTCTCCGGATGCCTCTCCTTCAAATCCGAAAGGGCCTCGTCAAGGCGATTCTCATCTTCAAATAATATTAAATGGAGCTTAGGATTAATGACAGGACCTCAATGACGACGATGGCTATAAATACGTTATTCATACCGGTCAAAACGGCTATGGGAATGCTGGACAATTCATTCGATGCCGTCAAACCGTATCGAATCGGAAGCAGGGTGATAAAAAATCCGAAGGTTGCGCATTTCAGGATCAGGATCACCAGGTCCGAAAAGTCGGCGGATACAACCAGAATCCGGATGTAGGCATCGAATGCCAGACCGAAAATCATCCGCGAAAACAGGGCCCCGCTCGCCAGAAGCACGAGGGTGAAAATGCCGTTGAGAAGAACGACGGAAATGATTCCGCTCAAAATTCTGGGGACAACGATATAATCGAAGGCGTCGATTCTAAAGACATTCAGCGCATCCAATTCCTTGCTGACCTTCATGACCGCCACCTCCGTGTTGAGCGCCGCCCCGGAGCGCAACGCCAGCAGGAGCACGGTCATAAAGGGGCACACCTCCGTGAAGATGAAGCCCATCAGAATATTACCCAGATTCCCCGCCATCCCCATCTGTTTGATGGAGTCAAGGACGATCCCCATCAGAAACAGGCCCATCAGGGCGGAAATATAGATGAACAGGGGCAGTATCTGTACGGCCGTAAAATACAGCTGCGTGATGATGACCAGTTGAGTGGCCTTATTGTACGTCTTGAGGTCAAGGAGATGAAGGATGACCTGCCAGGTAAAAAAAAGCGTTTCGAATGCGGAACGGCAAAGCTTTAACGTCCTTGTGCCTATGCCTTCAATAAAAGTAACCATTGAATTTCCGCAATCCAGGGTGCCGTGGTGATGATTCCTCGTCTTTACATGCCCTCAGGCAAAACATGCATTTCCGGAAAAACTACCATAGGAAGGCAAGGAGTGCAAATCCCAAAACGAAGGCCTTTCGAATCAGGGAACGGAAGGTTGCAGGAGGCAGGCATGGGCCAGAAACAACCCGTCATGACTCAGGCTGATGTCAACATCAAGGAGCCGGCCCCGGCAGAAGACCCGGGGCGGTGCCGCTGAAGATCCCTTCTGCTGCCGGACAATCTCCAGGTCCTCGAAATGCTCGGAAAGCAGTCCCGCAAGATAGAACCTTGCCGCCAGCCGGCCGGCCTCGGTATCGGGAGCGCGCCCCCCCTGAAGGGATGAAGAAAGGTAGTGAACATGACGGAAAACGCTCAGGGTATCCGGAGCGTGAGTAAAGGCAAGGCAGTGGAGGTAGGTATGGCGGTATTCAATCCGGATCCAGCACCTCCCAGCGGGCGTCAAGACGGAACCTGCAGACAGACGTGGAAAGAAAAGGCCCTGGATGTCCGGAGATTCCGTTCCGGAATCTTCATGGCCTTCAGGGTCTATGGAGACCGGAAAGAGCTTCGGGATGGCTGGTATGTCAGGACAGGCCTTGCTGATGGCTTTGTAAGCCGCTTCCTTGGCCGCCCAGCAGCACCAGAGCCTCAGTTCCGGGAAGGCGGATGAGGACAGGATGAAGTCCTGTTCATCAGGCGTGAAGACGCGGTTGAGGAAACGAATATTTCTGCTCTTCTTTTTTGCAGTGGATTGGGTCAGATCCACGATGTCGTTGCCGACATGAGGCAAAATGCTGTTCCTCCATATGGGCGAGTTTCTGTATGCATTGAGCCGCGTAGTGACGGTGCGCCCTGCGGCCGCTCAATTCCGTTGGTGCCGGTTCAATGACATCGACCAGCACGGAAAACTTTTCTCCCCACCGGGGCAGATTGCTGTATTGATCCTGATGATCTCCCCGGAGGTATAGGCAAAGCACTTTGCACTCCCTGCAGCAGTCGATCAACTGACCAATCCCGTAGGAAAAATTCTCCGTGTCCACATGGCCGATCCGGGAACGGCCCCCTTCCGGGAAAATCATGACATTCTGCTTGCTGTTCAATACGGCAAGACATTGGTCGAGTGTGGACTGGACCTCCTGGCGACCGGCTCCGCGGCTGATCGGAATGCACTTTGTAAGATAACAGACAACCGTGAGAAAGAGATTCCGTTGGAAATTCGCCCGCTCCGGAACGTTCCAGGGGAGCGTCTGATAGCTCAGAAGAAAACGGTACAACGGCGCGATGGCATAGGTCAGAATGGCGGAATCGATCATCGTCAGATGATTCGCACAAATGATCCACGGCCCTTCATGGATTTTGAAGAGCTCGTGGCATTTATGGCGGATCCTGCGGATGTCCCGGATTCGGTAACCCGCAAGGCGTATGGCAAGATATATCAATGGACCGACAATAAAAACGGCGATTCTGCCGAGAGCATATTGCAGTCTGAGAGAATTATTTCCCGCTTTCTTCATGAAGAACCCTTAAGCCAGTTTGCTTTGAACCACTTCGATTGCATTTCCGATGGTCCGGATTTTGTCGGCATCGTCGTCATCGATCTCTATTCCAAAGACATCCTCACATTTGATGATGACGTCCACAAGACGCGCGGAATTGACTTTGAGGTCGTTGAGAATGTGGGTATCTTTTGTCGCCGTTTCCAGAAGGGCGGGGTCCTTGGCGTAAAGCCTCAGGATGTTGATCAACTCTTCAAAAATCTTTTTTTCGTCCATTTTAATGCTCCTTTTCAATGCTCTTATTTGTTTTTATTCTTCCCATTTCTTAAAAATCAGGCAACTGTTCACATCGCCAAATCCGAAGCCGGCTTTGGCGATAATTTTCAAATCCGGGCACTCCACCGTCTGATGCGGAATGCTTTTGGAAAAAGCGGTAATCTCCGGATGGACATCCTCGCAGTTGATGGAGGGATGGAGAAACCCCTTGTAGAGCTCCAGCACAACGGCAACGCACTCAATGGCCCCGGCTGCACCAAGGCAATGACCGACCATGGACTTTGTTGACTGGATGTAGGGGAAATTTTCCGGACCGCGTTCTAACGCTCCGGTCCAGTTCTTCACCTCGTAGGGGTCAGCGAAGGTGGCCGTCAGGTGGCCGTTGATGGCCTCGATGTCCTGAGCCGAAATCCCCGCGTCGGCGATGGCTGCAAGGATGCACCTCTTGACCCCTGTCGGATTGGGGGCGGTCATAGAGCCCCCCATGCGGTGTCCGCCGCAATTGACGTGCCCTCCGAGCAGCTCCGCGTAAATGCGGGCGCCGCGGGCCTGAGCCGTTTCCAGGTCCTCGAGAAGAAGAAGGGCCCCCCCGGATCCGGGAATAAATCCGCCGGCTGATGCGCTCATCGGCCGCGATGCCTCTTCGGGGCGGTCATTCGATTTTTTGGAGAGCACCCGCATGGCATCGAAGCCCGCCCAGATATGGGGTGAGGCGCCTTCCGTGCCGCCGGCCAGCATGCGCTTGGCCAATCCGGCCCGAATCCGCGTCATGGCATCAAAAATGGCTTCATTGCCGGTGCTGCACGCCGAGGAGTTGGAGGTCACCTGGTTTCCCAGAGCCAGCAGTCCGCCGACACGCGCACTGGTCCCGCTGTTCATGACCTGTTCGACAATGCTGCTGCCCATCCGCTTCACTTTTCCCGCATTGACCATGGGAACCACGATATTGGCGATGGTGTCCATCCCCCCGATGCCGGAACCGACGATAATGCCTGAATCCCAGTCCACCTCATCGGAATCGAATGAAGGGACGGTCAGCCCGGCATCCCTCCAGGCATCAACCGCTGAGATTGCCGCGTAGCTGATATTCTCATTCATCGAAATCAGCTGTTCCGGGACGAAATATCGCTCCCGTATCGCCTCGACACCCTGCGGGATTCCACCGACCTGACAGGCAAAATTGAGCTCCTTCAACTCCGGAATATAGCGAATCCCGGACCGTCCTTCACGAAGGGCCGCTTCATATTCCTCCAGACCATGACCGTTGGGTGCAAGGACACCCATTCCTGTAATAACGACTCTACGTTTCATGCAACATAACCCCCGCCCCGGCTAGTACACCAAAACAGATATTTTCACCGTTTTCCCGTTCCATACTGATCTTTGTTTTAAGGCTTCCTCTCCGGAAATATATTTTTTCACCACGGATGACCACCCGTTCGCCGGGCGATACAATATTATTGAATTCGACACTTTCTACAAACGTAAAAAGGGTTGTCAATTGTCTGGTCTCTTCAAGAGAATTGTGCTTCTGCTGCATTGTCAGATAAAGCCCGAAAGCCACGACGCCGGTCTGGGCCATCGTTTCAATCAGAATCACTCCCGGGGTAATCGGACGGTCAGGAAAGTGTCCCGTATAGAAATACTCGTCCTCGCGATAACGGTATGCGCCGACGATGTGATTCTCGTCGAGCTCGATGATCTCATCGATGAACCGGAAGGGGTATTGCTGGGGAACCGCCTTCAGCACGAGATCCATGGTTTTTCGATCAGCCCCCATAAAGGCCTCCGTTGACATGAATCACCGTCCCTGAAATATAGGAGGCCCGGCAGGCGAGGAAGGAAACCACATCGGCGATCTCCTCCGGAGAGCCGAGACGCCCCAGGGGGATGCTGTCCAGGATGCGCTTTTTGACTTCCTCGGGCAGATTCTGGGTCATCGGGGTGTCAATGAATCCCGGCGCAATGGAATTCACCAGGATGTTTCTTCCCGTCAGTTCCTTGCAGAGCGACTTCGTAAAGGCGTCCAGGGCGGCTTTTTCCATCGTGTAGGGAATTTGCCCGCTGTTCCCGGTATGGCCGACGACGCTGGAGATGTTGATGATGCGACCGCTGTTTTTCCGGAGCATGAAAAGCCGCAGAATCCGTTTGGTCAGATACCAGCTTCCCCGGACGATGGCCCGCTGCAGATCGAAATCCTCCAGCGTCATACTGTTGATGTCCTTGTTGATGGAAATGCCTGCGGCATTGAGAAGCACATCGACACGGCCGGCCTGCTCCTTGATTTCGGCAAGCATGGACTCGACCTGGCCGGCATCCGTGAGGTCGGCCTTGAGAAGAAATCCGTCTTTAATCTCCGCAAGAACGGCCTTGGCCTGCTCTTCAACGATATCGATATAATTGATTCCCACCCGGAAACCTTCCCGGGAAAGAACCTTGGAACAGGCGGCGCCGATGCCCGTACCGCCCCCCGTCACTATCGCCACTGGTTTATTCGAACTCATGATTAGCTCCTGATGATTCCTCCCGTCGAATTGCGGGAGTGCTTGGGATAATCCGGGTAAACGATGCCGCTGAAAACACCGGACTGGGCCTTGTTGATCTCCGTGATCAATTCGTTGTCGACAAAGACTTTCGCATCGCCGATAACCACGCTGGAACCGGAATCTTTCAACTGGGAAAAGCGGCGGATATCCACTTCGTAGCGGACGCAGCGGTTATACGGACGAATCTGGCCGTTGAAGGAAACGTTTTGGCAGCCGAGCGCCCTACCCGCCCCGAGGGCCCCGCGCCAGACACAGTAAAACCCGAGCAACTGCCAGACGGCATCGACACAAAGACAACCCGGCTGGATAGGATCCCCGGAGAAATGACACTGAAAATACCACGCGTCAAGGCGAATATCCTGTTCCGCCACAATGCGGCCTTGACGACCGTCGTGGGTGATCGTCAGAATCCGATCCATCATGAGAAAGGGGGGCGCAGGAAGGCGGGCGTCAAAGCCTTCGGGGCGATTTTCCACGAGATTACCGTAAGCAAAGGCCAGCAGATCTTCAAGGCTGAAGCTGCCGCGTTCGCGAAACTCCTCATAGGTCATAATTGATCCTCAATTTTCAATAGGGTATGCACCCATGTCAGACCGCCCCCCACAACGCAGACCGCCACGTGGTCGCCGGGGGAAAAGTCGTTCCAGTGCTGGCTCAGAACAGCAGGAGCGCCGGAGCAGCCTGTGTTGCCAAAATATTCAACATTGTGCCAGTGCTGCTCCTCCAAAATGCCAGTGCGCTCGCAGGCGGTGCGGAGCATCCCGAGATTGGCCTGATGGCCGACAAAGCGGTTGACCGGGTAAACGGACTGCAACGCCCGGATGGAGTCCGTCGTCTTGCGGATGGCGAACCCCTGAACCGCATGCCCATCCTGGCGAAAATAACCCATCCGGGGAATAACTACCTTTTCCCAGGCTGTGGGCTTCGAATCACAGAAACTGGAGAGAAAGACGGCCCCGGAGGACTCCCGCGTTGAAACCACCGCCGCTGCGGCTCCATCGCCGAAAAGAACGGCGACGGCGCGATCCGAGTAATCCACGCTCCGGGTCATGGTTTCCGGATTGACGATCAGTACGAAAGGGGGAAGAGTCTCCGGTTTCATCATGTCCAGGACGTGAATATCCATCCCGAAGCTGCTGCAGGCCGAATTCACGTCGAAGCAGGGGACGTCGATGTTCAGTTCCGCGGCGACGGTCGATGCCTCCGCCGGTGTCAGATGATCCGAAGCGGAACTTCCCGAAATCACCATCCCGATATCGCCGGGAGAAAGCCCGGCGCGTTCGAGGGCCATCTGCGCCGCGAAGGCGGCGATCTGTGCGTTATTGTAGTCAGAGGCCTCTATCGCCGCCCGTGGATCCACATTTTTTGTGGAGCGGATATAATCGAGGGACATGACCGTCCGGCGGGCCGCAATGCCGACCCGCTCCATGATCCATTCTTCGTTCGTACCGATGTCCAGTTCTTCCAGAAAAGCATTGCTGATGACATTTTCAGGATGAAAATGACCTAAGCCGTGAAGATATAGCATAATTATCTCATACCAGTTCCCGCCCGATGATCATATCCTGAACCTCGCGGGTGCCCTCATAAATATCAATGATGTGCACATCACGAACGAGTTTGGAAATCTCATACTCATTGGTGAACCCGTAGCCGCCGTGCAGGTGCAGCCCCTCGTTGCAGCAGAAAAGAGCGGTTTCCGCGGCCATGTTTTTCGCGAGGGACGAATAAATCCCTTTATCGGGCGCGTCTTCCATGATTTTGATGGCGGATTTTAACAGAGCCAATTCGGAAAGTTCAACCTTTTTCCACATCGAGACAAGGGTCTGCCTGGCGACCGGGATGTCACAGAGCCTCTGGCCGAAGAGTTTGCGCTCCTTCGCATACGACAGGGTCAGATCAAAGGCCCTTTTTGCCACTCCGACTCCGATGGCTGCAATCATGGGACGGGCGAAATCCAGGACGTCGATCACGTACTTGAAGCCCAACCGGCGATCTCCGATAATTTGGCCGGGTTCGAGCAGAACATCCTCGAAGGTCACGCCGGCTGTGTTGGACAGGCGCTGCCCAAGTTTGTCTTCCGGTTTGCCGACTATGATCTTTCCGCCTGTGGGCAGCTGAATTTCCCGAACCCCGTCAATGGGGGACGCCGCGTCGAGGGGAAGGGGAGGAACGGGGATGATCGCACAGGCCATCAATTGGCTGGAAGGTTTTCCCACCTTGCAGAAAACGGTGAATTGAGAGGCATAGGTGGCATTGGTGATGAAACACTTCGACCCGTTGAGGACATACCTGCCGTCTTCCCGCTTTGAAATATAGGAGGTCATGGAAAGGTTGTCCGAACCTGCGGCCGGTTCCGTCAGGCAGAAGGCCGAGAGCAGCGGGGCATCGACAAAGGGCTTCAGATAGGCCTGCTGCTGAGCTTCCGATCCGTGCTGGGCAATAACGACGTTCGCCAGGTCATTGCACATGGCGGACGTTGCAAGGCCGGAATCGCCATAGGAAAGTTCCCGGATGATCAAGGCGGCTGATACCACATCGACATGGTACCCCTTGATGGATTCCGGGACGGAGATATTCATGATGCCCATATCCCAGACCTGTTTAAGCAAATCCACTGGGAACACGTGCTTCCGGTCCATCTCAAGGGCGTGGGGAAGAATCTCGTTCTTGACAAATCGCGAGACCGTGTTCACGTACATCTGCTGAGTTTCGTTCAGGCTTAGATCCATAGCTTATCCTTTCTTGAGAAATAAACGGGTTTAAAGGTTCGATGCTTTGTCGGCGTTACGAAAGAGGCGTTGGGCCGCGGAAAGGGCCGTGATGGAAGAGCAGGAGACGCCGATGGTCTTGAAAAAGTCCCTCAGCGGTCTGCCGGGTCCGATTTCATAGACGGTTTTGGTTGTGGAAGACAACGCTCTCATGTTATCGATCCAACGAACGGCGGAACTCAGTTGTAAAACGAGGGCGTTTAAAATAGCATCCGCCTCTGGACGGTGGTAGGTTCCGGTGTAGTTGGAAGTCACTGCTGCCGCCTTTTCGGGCTGCCAGGAAGATGCGGTGGCGATCAGGACCTGCTGGAAAGGTTCGCCGATGGCTTTCATGAACCGGCTGTGAAAAGGGGCGCTGACACGCAGCGCGACGACGCGGAACGACGGATCGGTAAACCGCTCGGATAAACGCTTTTCTGCGGCAGGCAATGCCTCGACGGCCCCGCTGATGACCACCTGGGAAAGGGAGTTTTCATTTGCAACATCGACAGGCAGATCCGACAGCAGGCTGCGTATCTCCTGGACATCGAGATCGTTCAAAATAACGGCGGCCATTCCTCCGACGCCTACGGGAACCGCATTCTGCATCAGGCGTCCTCTTTCGTGCACGATGCGCAGCGTGTCCGGAAAAGAAAAAACGCCGGCAGCGACGAGGGCGGAAAATTCACCAAGGCTGTGCCCGCCGTAAACAGATGGAGAAAAAGGGTAAAGCGCCTGGATCCCGCGAAACATGGCGATTTCTGTGGCCAGGATACAAGGCTGCGTATATTCTGTTAGATTGAGACGTTCATCCTCGGAAAAACACAGGGCTGCAACGTCCCAGCCCAGGGTATCGGAGGCCTCTTCAAAGGTCTGCCGGGCGACGGGGATGCTGTCAAAAAAATCTTTTCCCATTCCAGGCCGCTGGGAACCCTGACCGGGAAACACGGCGGCGATAGAGTTTTCGGAAATCATAGGACTCTCCACAGTTTTGTCGAAATTCAAGTTCCTATAGCATGGGACGTGCCGAAGGGGCTCATTGGGAATAAAATAATAAATGAGTTTTAGAAACAAGTAGTTGCAAAGAGAGAAAAAAAGGGCGGGAGACGCAGAGATCAAAAAAGTGTATAAAGCAATTCGCGGTGCGAAGAGGATTACGCACCGGGGAGGCGCGGACATCTGGAACGAAAAAATCAGGCGCCAGGGGTGGGATGCTTAAAAAATGGAAACGTTTATTCTGGCAACGGTCAGTCTGATCATCGCGACGTCGCTGATCATCAACAAGAACAAGGATGAGAAAAAGATCACCTTCGCCTTGTTGTGTGCGAATATTTTTGTCGAGAGGGCCGCTTCATTCATGGATCTGGTTTCAAACGCGGGTTTTTGGAAAACCCTTGAGGAGCCGGCCTTGATCCTGCTGCCGGCAATGAGTTTGAATTTTTCGCGGACCCTCATAAAAAAAGGGAACATCATCAACAGAAATGCCCTGATCATGGCCTTTGCGCTTCCCCTGTCGGGGTATTTGCTTCAACTGCTGGGAATCCTGAGGGGGCATGCGTATGTTCTTGTCATGAGCGCCTATGGCGCCGGTGTGGCCCTCTTTATTTATTCATCGCTTCTGCTGTATATCAGGAAGAAGGCCGCCGGCGTGGAGAAGAGAAGGTTGATTTATCTGGCGATAGCCTGTGCCATTGCTGCGGGATTATGCCTGCTGAATCTTGCGGCAGCGCAAACTCTCGAGCTGCCGCCCTTCGCGAATATTCTTCTCGCGGCGCTTCTGTATTTCATCCTACTGATTATCGCCTATCCCCACCTGACCCGCCTTCACGAACTGATGGCAAAGGCGCTGGTGATCACGATATCGACTCTCCTGGCGACGGGATGTTTCTATCTTGTCATTTCCCTCTTCACAAAAACGTCGACGATCCCCCTGACGCACATCCTGGTTGCGTCCTTTGTCATTGTGATTTCCGTAACGCCCCTGAAGGTGATCATGAAGAAGATTTTCAGCTTCTTCTACCCGGGCAGCCAGGATGTCTTTACCTCGCTGTACGCTTTCGACGAACGGCTTGAGAGGGAAAAGTCCATGATGCTTGAGGAGATGGCCCCTGTTTTGGCCCACGAGATCAAAAACCCCCTCGGCTCCATCAAGGGGGCGGCGCAATACCTGGCAACGGAGATCGACAGCGAGGAGAACCGGAGGATCCTCAACGTCATCATCGAGGAAACGGATCGGCTCAACGGCGTGATGTCCCAGTTTTTGACCTACGCGAAGCCCTATAAATATGAGAAAAAGGAGCAGAGGATCGAACCGGTTCTGGATAAAATCATTTCCCTTGTAGAAGCCAGGAAAATTGCCGATAGTGTGACGATCAAAAAGGAAATGCAGGAAGATCTTCCGGCCATCAAGATGGATTCGGAAAAGATCATGCAGGTGATCCTGAATCTCGTTTTCAACGCAATCGAAGCGATGCCGGAAGGCGGAACCCTGACCCTGGGCGCAAAAAGGTTTGAAAGGGAAAACAGCGAAGGGATCGAAATTCTGGTGAGGGATACGGGAAAGGGGATTGCGAAAGAGGAGCTGAAACATATCTTCAAGCCCTTCTACACCAGCAAGGAGCGGGGCGTCGGACTGGGGCTGGCGATCTGCAACCGCATCGTGAGAAATCATGGCGGGGTCATCAAGGTGAAATCCATCCTGGGGAAGGGGAGTTCTTTCAGAATACAGCTGGAAAACTGACCCCGGTCGATCGAGACGGAAAAACGTCAGAAGAGAATAAGGATTGCGGGAATAAGCAGAAAAAAGGCAGAAAATGGAAAAGGTGCTCATCGTGGACGACGAGCTGAACATGCGCGTCGTGCTTCATGCCATGCTGAAGAAAAAGGGATATTCGGTCACCGAAGCCGTGGACGGTGTGGACGCACAGACCCGGCTTGAAAAGGAAAACTTTGATGTCCTGGTCACGGATTTGAAAATGCCGAGGCTCAACGGCCTGGGGCTTTTGGAGGACGTTACCGCGAAATACCCGGAAATGCCGGTCATTATCATTACGGCTCATGGAACCATCGAAACGGCTGTGGATGCCCTGAAAAAAGGGGCTTTTGATTACATTACCAAGCCGTTCGACCAGGGGGAATTGATTAACGTCATCGATAAAGCCCTGCGGACACGGAGAAAAAACTGCGACAAGGTTATCCTGGGAGAGGATGAGATCGACCACTACGGCATTGTCGGGCGCAGTGAAAAAATCCGGGAGATCTACGCGACGATCGAGCAGGTTGCCGCGACCAGGACGACCATCCTGATTACCGGTGAAACCGGGACAGGGAAGGAACTGATCGCCCGTGCCATTCACAGGGGAAGTCCCAGAAGGAACAACGCCTTCATCAAGATAAACTGCGGCGCCATTGCTGAAAGCCTCATCGAATCGGAATTGTTCGGCTATGAGAAGGGGGCCTTTACGGGGGCGGCAGCGGCTAAACCCGGCAAGTTCGAACTGGCGCATGAGGGGACGATCTTTCTCGATGAAATCGGGGAACTTCCCCGGGACATGCAGGTCAAACTCCTCCAGGTCCTGCAGGACCAGACCTTTGAGCGGGTCGGCGGGGTCAAAACCCTTCATGTGGATGTGAGAATCATCGCGGCCACGAACCGGGATCTACAGAAGGAAATCAAGGAAGGGAATTTCCGCGAGGATCTTTATTATCGGCTGAACGTAGTGCCCATCAAGATGCCTCCGCTGCGGGAGAGGAAAGAGGACATCCCGTCCCTGACCCGATATTTTCTGGATCGCTTCAATGCCAAACTGAACAGGAGCATTCGGGAGATAGTCCCCCAGGTCCTGGATTGTTTTCAAAAATACAGCTGGCCAGGCAACATCCGGGAACTGGAAAACCTGGTCGAACGAATCGTCCTGCTGGCCAAGGATGAAAAAATATCCCTGGAGGATGTTCCCGATGAAATCAAAAACTCGCCGGGTGAGGAAATCCTTGATTCCGAAGAGAAAGATAAAGACCAGTTTGAAACATACCTCTTGCGGGAAATGGAGAATTTTACGGAACGCCTTGTCCTGATGGCCCGCAGTGAAAAGAAGGGGGCATTGGAAGACCATCATGATGAGGCCTTCACGGAGGATCAAAAAAAACCCGGCCCCTATCGCAATTTCATCGAAAATCAAAAGGCGGAAGTGGAAAAACGGATGATCGAGAAGATCCTGGGAGAATGCAGCGGAAACATCACCCACGCCGCCAGGCGTCTCGGTTTCAGCCGAAAAGGTCTGCAGCTCAAGATGTTGAAATATAACCTGAGAAAGAAATAGCCCCCAAGAGATCGATTCAGAATGACATTTCCACCTCCACGGAGGACTTGAATCGCCGATGCGCAAAAGAGAAACACCGGCACCTCTGGAGATCATTTCCAAGATTATTCTACGTCATCAGGATCTCAAAACGACTCAGGTCTATCTTGGAAAAGTCAGTGAATCAGAGGCCATCAGATGGATGGACATCCTTCACGGCATATAAGAGTTGATTAATTCACATTCGAAATCTGGAGTCTTTGGGCTGTTCTATGAAATGTAAAGACTGCCGCAGCAGGAATCAAAAGACTCCGGATTGACGGATTGCTTCCTGTTATCGTTGGGTGGCGGGTTCCCGCAAGTATGCTAACTTTCATGTGGTAATTGTTCATCTCGAAAGCACCCAAACATTTCTGGTGACACAACATCGGTTTAAGTTCATTCAGGAATCGTAAACTTTTTTACAGCTCCATTTCCTCTCAGGCGATCTGGTTCTTATCACCTTGGCAGCTCACCGTGATTCTCACAGCTGTGCTGATTTCTCATCCGGTCTATTCATCGCGCATTTGTTGTGAGTTATAATAATAGTTATTTCCCTCACCACTCCTCTCTGATAGTAAAGATACTTTACACTTTCTGTATATGAAACTAAGTATCTTCAATCATGAGAGTTTATGCCTTTTTTTAATGCTTATTTGCTCTAACATTGTCGGATAAATTTACGAATCGCACACTATAGTCCGTCAATGATCGCATTGTTGTCGGTGCTCGCAAAAAATTATTCATCATTAATATCAATTCATTATGTGGCTATATTGATAGGTCAACAAAGGTATGGAACGGATTATGTCTAGAATAAACTCAGAACGAAGTGACAATTCAACAGGAGGTGTATGGAAATGAAAAAGTTATTGATGGTATTCGTAGTGCTCGGCTTGGTCTCGTTGCTCTTCGCCATTCCAGCGCAGGCCGATTACACCTACGTCACGGGCACGGACGTCGATTCGAACTGGATCGATGATTCCTTCACCGTCAACGGCGGAGCGGCCTACCTGGTCACCACAATTGCTAATGGCTGGCCTGTTCTGCCAAATACGAGCCTGACTACAGGGAAGTACATCTCGTGGGCGGCCAACCAGTCAAATGCGACGCAGGGCAACGTGACGGCACAGCTCTATACCTACGCGTTCAAATTCAACTGGGAAGGCTCGACCACCAGCACGACATTCGACTTCCGATGGCTCTCCGATGACTACCTCACCGACATCAAGCTTAACGGCACGAGTCTCGGCGTCAACAATCTGAGTCAGGAAAATCCGTGGACAACGTCTTATTCACAGAACGGCGTGAGCGGTACGGTGCAGAGCGGCGTCAACACGATCGAGTTCCTCATCTGGAACAGCGGCGGTTACAGACTCTTGGACTCTGAGACAGAAAGCTACGTTTATGATCCGAACTACACCGGTGTCAGCGGACCGACCGGTATGGCAGCGGACTTCACGGTGCACGGTGAAGCCACGGCGGTGCCGGAGCCGGCGTCGTTGATGCTGCTGGGCATGGGCCTCGCGGGGCTGGCGTTCTGGCGGAAGCGCTAGTTGCAGACACCGGGCTGACGCCCCAGGGAATGAACAAAGGCCACCCCATCGCGGTGGCCTTTGTTTTGTGTACATGAGCCCTTAGGCATGCGTACCCCCGTTTCGACGATGGCCCTGCTGACGCCGGCTGGACGGACTCCGAAGGGGGGACTTTGACGGCAAACATTGTCAGCTTCGGCGCCGTTTACCGGGCCTACGGATGATTTTTGTGCGCAAGCGACGGATCGATCCGGTCGTTTGACGTTCCTCAGGGCGTCGAGCGGCATGGAAGGGTCCCTGACCTCTATGGGCACCTATCTGTCTGCGATCTCGCAGTTGTGCAAGGCGGCGGTACCACAACAATCGAACTTACTGCTTTGCGTCGGCCATTCCTTTTCTTCCCCATTGAGAGCCACTCCGAACAAGAAGTCACCGTTACAAGCAGGATGGCGCGGCATAGGGCAGGCATGCAAATGACTCAAGGCCTTACAACGCCTTCGTCACTGGCCGATGAGATCGTAGCAAATGCTGGACGCGAAATAACATATGTTCAGATACATGCTGATGGAGCGCATCGACGAGAGGTGTGAACACCCGCAGTTGAAATGGAGCATTAACTCTCTTTCCATGCGTAATTCTCCATTCTGACAACAACGCTCCTCCCACCATTAGTAGATGAAACCAAGAGATAGCGACTTCCATTTTTCCCGTGGTTCCTGTGCATCGGCAGGACAAATCTTCTGTACACGCAGCATGTCAATCGGAAATACAAACGTAGCGGTCGATTGTGTCAGAACCGATTCTTTTCGACTATTGTTGATACGGAATGTTATTTATGGGCAGTGACAAGATACATTGAGCAAAATCCTGTAAAATCGGCGTTGGTGACGCGTCCGGAGGACTATCTTTGGTCGAGTTGCCGAGCCAATATTCGGGGACAAGAAGACGGATTGGTTACAGGTTGGTGGCTTGATGAAAAAGATCGGGAAGCCTACCGGACATTCCTGATTCAAACAGATACGCTGATGGATCAAAAGATCAGGGTGAATACTTCAACTGGGCGTCCTTTGGGAAGCGAAGACTTCCTTTCCTTTCGCGTTGAGCCTCTCCTCCAGGATCAGGAATTGACAACCTCGGGGTCAACAGGCATGAATTAGTACGAGGGTGCCGTCGACGGCAAGGGGATGTCAAAGCAGAAGGCGGTCACCTGTCAGGGATAGATCGAAATGACCGATTACGCGGGAAGCATCGGGGGGCTTTTCTGAGCGGGGCCCCGTCGCTCACGAGCTTCCCATGTCTGCCTGTTTTCCAACAAAGGGAAACGCCCCTTCGAACTTATCGGGATGTTCTTGATTTGAAGAGAAAATTCATGATTGCCTCCGGCAAACTGACGATAAGTCAGAGGCTGCAACTGGCCATTCCGGCCAGGATCCCCATGCCGGTCATCACGGAGACGCCCTGGAAAGAGAAGAATCCGGTCACGGCGTCGATGATGATAAGGAATATCGATGGATGGAAGCCGAACAGGGCGAGGGAACACAGGACCACCGGAACAATCGCCCATTGCGATGGTCCGGTCCATACCCGTTCCAGAAAAATAATGGTCATCAGCATAACCAGGACGAAATAGAAAAGACTGATCAGAATCGACAAGGCCGTATTGATTCCTGAAGAAAAAAGATTGTCCATCATTCTCACCTCGCTTTAAATATAAGTATTGCCCGAGGCTGAGGCAAGATCCCTCAATGAAAGATCGAGAGAAAGGCGTTCGAAATATTTCGATGAGGGTCCTATCGGGAAAAATCGAGGTCAAATCATGTGCGGTCGCTTTGTTCTCTGAACGGATCTGTCTGTTATTTCGGAGTCCTTCGATGTCGAGGAAGTTGTCTGCGACGATCAAAGGGGAAACGATATCTTGAGAGCGGCCACGATAAGTGAGGGAAAGACGGACAGGTAAACTGAGGGACTGCAGCAGGGGTAATATGGGTAATATGGGGTAATATGGGGACGCTTCCCGTATTTATGTTTGAACCGGTGAGGATCAATGTAGAAATTTTTCATGCCGAGAATCGCCCGTATCATAGCACCCCATTATCCACATCATATAACCCAGCGGGGTAATAACCGAAGTCGATGTCTTTTTGGATGATGAAGACAAAGACAGAACCAGAAGGCGCAGGCGACGTTTTACAGCGCGCCTGACCCACGCACGTTGGGCAGAAAGATTGAGACCCCTTATTTCTGTCTGACAGGCGGGGCACGGAGTCGCAAACTAAAAAATCGGAGGATATGTATGATGAAAAGAGCTGTAGCTGTTGTATTGGTTTTTCTATTTACTGTGTTGGCTACACATGCGATTGCGGCTGAAAAAAATGCTATCAGAGGTATCAGCTAAATCAAAAGCGGTAAAAATCTTAATGGGTGATCCGTACGGTAAGAACAAAAAAGAAGTAGAAAAGCATATTAAATCTGTAAAGTTACTAAAGAATGGAACTGAAGATTGCGGCGGTATCAAAACTCCTGTTTATGAAATTCATGTAGTCGTACCAGTCGCAGACATAAAGAATCAAGATACTCCTATTGATGGGAAATTATACATTGATGCAAAAAATGGCAACTTGCAATGCGCCAGCTTACCATATCTTGATTAATGTTCAAGATCTTCCGAGAACCAAGACCTCTCACATCATAGATGTCGCCGCAGGACCGCCAGGAAGCCAAATCCAGTGCAGATGAAGATGATCGCTGAGGGCAACGGGACGACCGTTGCCGCGAAATCTCTGCCCAGGATTTCATGAGTAGCCGTCGTCGGATGGAAATCATCAAAGAAGAGGTATGTCCCCGGGTCGCCACATACTGCTGAGCCATCGAAACAGGCATCTGTTACGTTTGTGAATCCGTGGGCGGAAGGATTGTTCACCACGGACCGCATCAGTGCGGCCGTATCGTAATACAGCACATCGGAGGGAAGCATGGCCTCAAGTCCGGCATTGAAAGCGTTTGTGATCGCGGTACCCAGGGCGGCATATTCCGGCGACACGGAGTTAAAATAGGGTGTAAGGCCGAGATCCGGCATCCCCGGTGCAAGAATCGTTTCTGCGCCCATTTCTTTCAGTTCCCCGATGATCGCCAGCTCATTTGCCAATGCCCGCGAGACGATCGCAGAAATATCATTCCCATCCATAGGCGAGGGGGCCAGGATGTCGTTCGGCCCCCCCCAAACGACGAAAAGCCCTCCGGACATGTAGGGACCGAGCAACCCTTTTGTTGCGCCATACATCGTCGTCATGCCCGGCAGGTTATATGCGCCGAACTCCGTCACGTTACCGCTGTCTGCGTAATTGCCGACCCCTGTCGTCGCACCGATCCATGCGAAATCGATCAAAGGCGCCCCCAGGAATGAGGCAAGGTATTCCACCGCAACCGGACCGTCTGACCGGCGACCGTCGTAATATGGGAATCCGGGCTGACCGGTCGCATCGAAAAAATTGCCGTTGTCGGACAGGCTATCCCCGTAAACAACTACGGAGCTGTAAGTTTTTGCGTATGCGTCAGTTGTGAACAGGCAAAATATGGCGATTATAACGACAAGGAAACGTTTTGCGTTCATGGTGTATCCTCCCTTCAAACAAAAGCATTATTTGCGGTTCTTGCCGTCACGGGGGCCACGTACAAGACAGACATACCTCTTTTCACCTGCAGGAAAACCTCACCACATCGTTTCCAATTGTCTAATATTCAATATTTTAATCCGTGTTTAGTTGATGATCTCATCGGGGACACATTTTTGTGAAAGAATTCTATGCTGAAATGTTGCTGAAGGTAAGGATAGGAAAAATTTCTTTTGATTGCAAGGTGTTTATCCTGATAAAGCAAGCAGGAGGGAGGTTATTATATGTTCAGAACATTGCTGATCAATCCGGGATCCACCAGCAGCGAGATTTCCATTTTTGAAGATGAGCGTGAGGTTAAAAGCGCCAGGATGATCCATCCCGTAGCAGAATTGAGGAAGTATTCAACGATCCTGGATCAGTATCCCTACCGTTGCGCTGCCATCAAGGAACAGCTTCGGCAATGGAATATCCGGAAAGGGGATTTGGCGGCCGTTGTCGGCAGAAGCTTCATAAGCCGCAGGGAAAGCGGCGCCTACGTGGTTAATCAAAAAATGATCGATGATGTTAAATCCATCCTGTCGCGGGTGGAACATGCGGCGGGAATGGGCTGCATGCTTGCCAGGGAAATCGCCGATGAACAAGGCATCCCGGCCTTTGTCGCTCATTGTGCCTCTCAATCTCTCGGTCCTATGGCAAAGGTATCCGGCATTCCCGGAATTCAAAGGCGCGCCGTCTACCATGTGGTGAATATCGAAGGGATTGCAGGACTCGCAGCCCGGGAACTGGATCGGGCAATGGACGACCTGAATCTCATCATCGCTCACCTGGAAGGCGGGATGTCCATTGCGGCCATCGCCGGCGGCAGGCTCGTCGATGTAAGCAACGCCTTCGAGGAGGGACCCTTCACCACGGAACGGAGTGGCGCCCTGCCCGTCGTGTCGCTGGTGGAACTGTGCTTTTCCGGTCAATACACCCGCGAACAGATCCTGAAAATGATCCGGGGCGAAGGGGGGATGGTCGCCTATCTCGGCACCAACAAAATCAGTGACATTGAAAAGCAGGTCCAGGCGGGGAATAAAGAAGCCGGGTTTTACCTGGAGGCCATGTGCTATCAGGTCTCGAAAGAGATCGCCGCCATGGCGTCTGTTCTGAAAGGCAAGGTAGATGCGGTCATCTTGACGGGCAAGATCCTGGAATCCGCCCACGCGGTCAACTGGATCGAAGAGAGGTGCGGCTTTATCGCACCGGTGAAACGGTATCCGGAGCAGGAGGCCCTGGCCTTTGCCCAGGCTGCCTTGACGGTATTGAGGGGTGAGGAGAAAGCTCGGATTTACGAGTGAGAATCCCCTCTGAATCCCAGGATCATTCGAAGAGATTATACCAGCCCAGGCGGGCGTCCTGCTCCTGCTGGAGGGAAAGCATCCGATTCTGGACGTCCAGGCGCATCCGTTCAAAGTTTTCCGGATCGAGATCCGGGGGGATGAAGATGGGAGCGCCCCAGGAAATATGGATGGTGCTGAAGGGCTTGGGGATCAGGCAGCGGTCCCAGCTGTTTAGAATCCACGCCCGACTGGCGGAGGCGGAGATCGGGAAAATGGGCGCTCCGGATCGCTGGCCCAGGGTGATGAGGCCCGGCTTGATGATTCCCCGTGGTCCGCGGGGACCGTCCACAACATGAACCACCGCGGGATGCTCTTGAAGTTCCTGGATCAGGGACGATAGCGCCCCTTTCCCGCCCCTGGAACTCGAGCCTCGAACGGGGTGGAAATTCATGCAGGAAAAAAGCTGAGCAACCAGTTCGCCATCACGGCTCCGGCTGATCATGACCGAGGGCGAATAGTGCGCGAAGCGCGGCGAATAAGGAAGGATCGCTAAAATCCGTTGATGCCAGATGGAGACGATCAACGGCTCATGACGGGAGAGCCGCTGAAGGAGGGAAGCGTCATTCGTGACAGAAAGCCGGCAAAACAGGAAATAAAAGCGGACCAGGTAATAAAGCCAGCGGATCAGTCCGGAATGAATCGCAAAAAGGGAGATCTTCTTAAACACGGAAACCTCCTAGCCATAATATCCGATGGAATTCAAAGGGCATTCTTCGCAGCGGGGCACCGTCCGGCAATACCTTTTCCCCGTGTTCACAATCAGGGCATGATACTGGTTGTAAAGCGGGACATCTTTTGGAAGGGACTTCATAACAAACGTTTGCAGCGCGTCATAGTGCATGTCCGAGGCAATCACGCCATGTCGCTGAAAAATCCTCCTGGTATAGGTGTCGATCACAAAAATGGGTTGATTGGCGGCATAAAGCAGGATGCTGTCCGCCGTTTCCTTTCCGATGCCGTTGACGGAGAGCAATTGATCGCGGAGTAGCCATAAATCTTCGGAAAACATTTTTTCCAGATCCCAACCGTAATGAGAACACAGAAAAGAGAGAAAGTTCTTGAGGCGGAACGTTTTAATACGAAAGTAGCCTGCGGGACGAATAAGCTCCTCTAAAATCCGGGAGTCCGTTTCATACAGCCATTGAGGATCCAGCAAGCCGGCCGCCTTAAGATTGTCCAGGGCGCGTTCCACGTTCTGCCAGGCGGTGTTTTGAGTGAGGATTGCGCCTACCATCACTTCGAACGGCGTCTCGCCGGGCCACCAGTGGAGGTCTCCAAAGTGGCTGTTGAGCTTGTCGTAAATGACGGACAGTACGGACGCTTCGGGCATGGGTTTTTTTTCAGGGAAAAGCGGATAAGGCTTATGGCCGAAGGGCGACAAAAAAGGTGGATTGCCCCCGTTTGACCAGGAGCAGGAGATTCTTTTTGGCCTCCTTGCGGGAGATCTCCCTTTGGTAGTCTTTTTTCGAAGCAATTTTTGCGCGATTGACCTGAAGAATCACATCCTGAGGCTGAAGCCCCGCGTCATCGGCCGGGCTTCCCTCGCGAACATCCGTGATGACCACCCCGGTGCGGCTGGACAATCCCAGGTATTGAGCGATCTCCGGGGTAATGTCATGAACCGCCATGCCGTAACTGTCCCGGGATAAATCGCCTCTGGCCGCCAGTTCCGTCTGGTCCGTACGCTCCGCAACCAGGACGTTCGCCTTCATCAGCCGATTTTCCCGCAAAAATCTGACATCGACACGGTCCCCAACTTGAAACCCGGCAACCATCATCAGGAGATCATGTGAGTTATTGACTTTTTTCCCATTGATTTCAACGATGATATCCCCCGGCTTGATCCCTGCGTTGCTTGCCGGATCCCCCCTGAAAACCTCTGCCACCAGGGCGCCCTGCTGAGCTTTCTGATTCATCGTCTTTGCGATGTCTTCCGTAACATCCTGGACGGAGATGCCCAGCCAGCCGCGAGAGACCTTCCCCTTGGTCTTGAGGTCGGAGAGGATGATTTTGGCCATATTGACAGGGATTGCAAACCCGATTCCCTGTCCCTGGGCGACAATGGCCGTATTAATTCCAATGACCTTCCCCTCCATGTTGAACAGGGGGCCGCCGCTGTTCCCCGGATTGATCGATGCGTCCGTCTGGATGAAATCATCATAGGGGCCCGCCCCGATGACCCTTCCCTTGGCGCTCACGATCCCCGCCGTGACGGTCTGCTCCAGCCCGAAGGGATTGCCGATCGCCAGGACCCATTCTCCCACGCGAAGTTTATCGGAATCGCCTATTTCAACGACATTCAAACTCCCCGTAGGCTTGATCTTGATCAGGGCGATGTCCGTTTTGGCATCCTTGCCGATGATCTTTGCCTCATATTCGTTTCCATTGGACAGCTTCACCAGGATTTTATCGGCCTTTTCCACCACATGATTGTTTGTGAAAATGTATCCGTCAGCACTGATAATGAACCCGGAACCCAGACTCCTCTTCTTGAACTCACGTTTGGGAACATCTCCGAAAAACCGTTCAAAAAATTCGTCCCCCCAGAAATAACGCTCGAAAGGTGATCCGTTATTGCCGAAGGGTGAGGAAAAGGGGTTCGACCCGGGCCGGACCGTCTGGGTTGTCCGGATATTGACCACCGCCGGTTTTAATCGATCGACAAGATCTGCAAAGGAGCCGGGCATTCCGGCGCTGTCCGTCGAAGGGACCGCCGATGCGACCTGAACATCAGGGGCCACGGGGGCAAAGGAGGAGCGCAGAACCTCCACCACGGAGATAACAAAAAATGCCACGAGAAAAGCTAACAGAAACATGATGAACGTATTTCTGTTCTTACTTTCCTTTTTCATTAAAACCTCCCGGTTTTAAAAATGATTTTGATTTTTCCGGCTTCTCTAACACAAATAACTTCGAGTTTCTATGAATTTATTTTCCGGGCCTGCGAAGCAGAAGCTGCATCCGCTGAACCTTTAAAAAGTTAAATCCCGCCCTTGCCTGTGGGCAAAGGGAGGGATTTTGCAGGAACAAGGGCCTGAATACCCCCTGTCAGCCCGACTGCCCTAATCCTTGAAGATAGCCCCCGTACTGGCCGAGGTGACAAGCCGGGCATAGCGGGCCAGGTAGCCGCCCAGGGCCGGCTGCGGTTTCGGCTGCCATTCCCGCCTTCTCCGCTCCAGCTCTTCATCGCCGACGTTAAGGGTCAGGGTCTTCTCCGGGATGTTGATGGCGATGCGGTCTCCTTCCCTGATCAGGGCAATGGGACCGCCTTCTGCCGCTTCCGGGGAAATGTGCCCGATGGCGGCCCCGCGGGTGCCGCCGCTGAAACGGCCGTCCGTCAACAGGGCAACGGAGCTGTCCAGGCCCATGCCGGCGATGGCCGAAGTGGGACTCAGCATTTCCCGCATTCCCGGCCCGCCCTTCGGCCCCTCGTAGCGGATGACCACAACATCTCCCGCCACGATCCTGCCGCCCAGGATCGCGGCAATCGCTTCATCCTCTGAATCAAAGACCCGGGCGGTGCCTTCATTGGCCATCATTTCCGGAAGCACCCCGGACTGCTTGACCACGGCGCCGTCGGGGGCAAGGTTCCCCCTGAGAATGGCGATGCCGCCCTCGGGGCGATAGGCGCGGTTCAGCGGGCGGATCACTTCTTCATTGAGGACCCGGGCCTTTGCCAGGTTTTCCCCGACCGTCTTTCCCGTGACCGTCAGGGCCGCTTCATCGATCACGCCCCGTTCGCTGATGACCTTCATGACGGCCTGGATGCCTCCCGCGGCGTCCAGCTCCTCGATATGATGGGGGCCGGCCGGGCTGAGATGGCACAGGTTGGGCGTTTGAGCGCTGACGCTGTTGAAGAGGTCGAGGTCCAGGGTGATACCGGCTTCATGGGCGATGGCCGGGATGTGCAGAACCGTATTGGTGGAGCATCCCAGGGCCATGTCCACGGCGAGGGCGTTTTTGAAGGCGCTCAGCGTGGCGATGTCGCGGGGGCGGATGTCCCTGGCGACCAGTTCCATGATCTTCATCCCGGCCTCTTTGGCCAGACGCCGCCGCGCCGCTAAAACCGCCGGAATCGTGCCGTTTCCCGGAAGACCCAGACCAAGGGCCTCTGTGACGCAGTTCATGGAGTTGGCGGTGAACATGCCGGAGCAGGAGCCGCAGCCCGGGCAGGCGCAGTCTTCCAGGGCATTCAGTTCCTCTTCCGACATCTTGCCCGCCTTGACCGCGCCGACTCCCTCGAAGACGCTGATGAGGTCCACGGACTTCCCGTCCAGACGCCCGGCCATCATGGGGCCGCCGCTTATGAAGATCGACGGGATGTTGAGACGCAGGGCGGCCATCAGCATTCCGGGAATGATCTTGTCGCAGTTGGGTACAAGGACGAGGCCGTCAAAGGGATGGGCCATGACCATAGCCTCCGTGGAATCGGCGATGAGCTCCCGGCTGGCCAGGGAATATTTCATCCCCAGGTGGCCCATGGCGATGCCGTCGCAGATTCCGATGGCGGGAAATTCCACCGGGGTTCCGCCGGCCATGCGAATCCCCGCTTTGACATCCTCTACGATCCGATCCAGATGGATGTGGCCGGGAATGATTTCATTTGCGGCGTTGACAACGCCGATGACGGGACGCTCAAGCTCTTCATCGGTATATCCCATGGCCTTAAACAGAGAACGGTGCGGCGCCCGTTCAAGACCTTTCTTCATGATATCGCTGCGCATGGACTTCTCCTTCCGGGAACTGTTTCCCTGTAAAAAAAGGGGATTAACCCGCTGATCGAAACCGGTTAATCCCCTGCAAAAACGTTAAGACGCGACATGTACTTCCCGTTTCTTATTTGACGCCATGATTCAGAATGGGAACTGCTATTTCTTCCGCCGCTCGGGGCGCAGATTGCGCACGGCGGCCCCGGCCTTCCACATTTCGCTGTTATGGATAACTTCCAGTTCCTTCCGCAGCTTTTCCCGATAATCCGGGGCCTGGCTGGCCTCAAGCACGATCTGGGTCTCACGGCCGCTCTTCACGCTTTCGTAGAGGGAATCGAAGACGGGCGCGACGGCGTCACGGAAACGGTCCTTCCAGTCCAGGGCTCCTCGCTGGGCGGTGATGCTGCAGTTGGCGTACATCCAGTCCATGCCGTTTTCCGCTACGAGACGGATGAGGCTCTGCGTCAGCTCTTCCACGGTTTCGTTGAAGGCTTCGCTGGGGCTGTGGCCGTTTTTGCGCAGGACGTTGTACTGGGCCTCCATGACGCCGGCCAGGCAACCCATGAGCACGCCCCGCTCGCCGGTTAGATCGCTGTAGACTTCCTGCTCAAAGGTGGTGGGAAAGAGATAGCCTGAGCCGATGGCGATCCCCACCGCCAGGGTCCGTTCCCGGGCTTTGCCCGTGGCGTCCTGAAAAACGGCATAACTGGAATTGATGCCGCTGCCGTCGAGGAAATTCGACCTCACGGTCGTGCCGGAGCCTTTAGGGGCCACCAGGATGACGTCGATGTCCGCCGGGGGAATCACCCCGGTCTGCTCTTTATAAACAATGGAGAACCCGTGGGAAAAGTAAAGGGCATTGCCCGGCTGCAGGCAGTTTTTCATCACCGGCCACATTTCCTTCTGGCCTGCGTCGGAGAGAAGGTACTGGATGATGGTGCCCCGTTTGGCTGCCTCTTCCGGGGAAAAGAGCGTTTCTCCGGGGACGAATCCGTCGGCAACCGCCTGATCCCAGGCATAGGGCCCTTCGCCGACAAGGACGTTGACCCCGTTATCGCGCATGTTCAGAGATTGGCCCCGTCCCTGAATGCCGTAGCCGACAACGGCGACAACCTCATTTTTCAGCACCTGCCGCGCCTTTTCCAACGTGAACTCTTCAGATGTGATAACCTCCTCCACGATACCGCCGAAATCAATTTTTGCCATACGTTGCCTCCTTATATCCTGAACCCGGTATTTTTATCATGTTCTTCAGAACGTTTCATAAGACATAGGGGCAATGGCCCATTGCCCCTATGTGAAGAAACGATCTTTATTTCTTCTGCTGAAGCGGGAATGCGGTTCCCCCTTGAGCGGCCAATCCTAAAGTGTGATGCTGCCTGTCCTGGCAAAATCATCAATGCCCAGCTGCTCCAGGGCGGCGAAGGCGTTGTCCATGTCTTCCTTGTTGCCCGCCAATTCAAGGACGCCATATCCAGCGCCGGTTTCTATCACTTCTCCCCTGTATCTGTCAACGATTTCCATGATTTTGTCCTGGTTTTCCCCGGTCATCGGCATGCGGATCAGCATCATCTCGCGAAGGGGAAGACCCAGGCTGGTCAGATCCGTAACCTGGTGGATATCGACGAGGCGGTTGAGCTGCTTTTCTATTTTTATAATCGTGTCCTGGTCCCCGTGCGTCGTAATGAGAATCTTCGTGATCCGGGGATCTCTCGTGATATTGGCGGTGATGCTGTCGATGTTGAAGCCGCGGCCGCTGAAGGTTCCGGCGATGCGGGCCAGCACATCGGGCTTGTTGCTGGCCAGGATTGAAATGACGCTTTCCTTGATGTCCATTTTACGGCAAACCTTTCTTTGGATGAAGTGTATGGGCGGAAAAAACCCGTCTTGGATCAGTCGGCCTCCTGCCTCAGGTTTCCAAGCTTCATGTCCGTCAGCGCGGCGCCCGGGCTGACCATGGGATAAACCTGCTCCTCCGGCTCCACTTGAAAATCCATCATGACGACCCCGGGGGTTTCCAGTCCCTTTCGCAGGACATCCTCCACTTCCTCGGGCTTCGTGGCTCTCAGTCCGACGGCTCCGAAGGCTTCAGCCAGCTTCACAAAATCGAGCGTCTGTTTCATATGGGTCTGAGAGTAGCGTTTTCCGTAGAACATTTCCTGCCACTGCCGGACCATGCCCAGAAAGCTGTTGTTCAGGATGACGACCTTGACAGGCAGATTGTAGTGGACGGCGGTGGCCAGTTCCTGGATGTTCATCTGAATGCTGCCGTCCCCGGCAATGTCGACGACCGTGCGGTCCGGAAAGGCCACCTGGGCACCGATGGCCGCGGGAAGACCGAAGCCCATCGTACCCAGTCCACCCGATGAGATGAAGGTGTCCGGGTAATCGAAGTGGTAGAACTGGGCCGCCCACATCTGATTCTGCCCGACTTCCGTCGTGATGATGGCCTGCCCCTTTGTCAGTTCGTAGAGCTTTTCGATGACACACTGGGGCTTGATCTTATCGCTGCGGCAGTAACCCAGTGGAACCGCCCTCTTCCATTTTGTGATCTGATCCAGCCAGTCCCGGGTCTGATCCTCGGAAAGAAGGACCCGGCCCCCGGCCATCGTGTTGAGGCGCTGCAAGGCTTCCCGGCAGTCGCTGATGATGGAGACATGGGCCTTGACGATTTTGTTGATCGAAACGGGGTCGATATCGATGTGAATAATCCGGGCGTTCGGTGCGAATTCCGCGACCTTGGAGGTGACGCGGTCGTCAAAGCGCACTCCGACGGCGATCAGCAGGTCGCTGTGGCTGACGGCCATATTGGCGTAATACGTCCCGTGCATGCCCAGCATCCCGAGCCAGCGTGGATCCGTTCCCGGAAAGGCTCCCAGCCCCATGAGCGAGGCGGTGACCGGTGCGTTGACCGCATCGACGAAGGTCCGCAGTTCTGAGACGGCCTTTCCCCGGAGGATTCCGCCGCCGACGAAGATGACGGGCCTGCGGGAGGCCTTGATGAGGCTGATAGCCTCTGCACAGGCCCCATCGATGGATTCCCTGGACGGTTCTGCGGGCAGGTTGACGGCCATGGAAATCTTCTCTTCTTCCAGAGTCGCCTGGAGGATATCTTTAGGAATGTCCACCAGCACGGGACCGGGGCGCCCGCTCCGGGCGATGTGGAAGGCCTCGCGGATGTTGCGACCCAGATCTTCAACCGTTCGAACGAGGAAATTGTGCTTGGTGCAGGGACGGGTAATGCCGGTAATGTCCACTTCCTGAAACGCGTCCTTGCCGATCATATGGGTCGGAACCTGCCCGGTCAGAATGACCACCGGGATGGAATCCGCGTAGGCGTTGGCGATCCCCGTCACGGTGTTGGTGGCGCCGGGGCCTGAAGTAACCAGGCAGACACCGGTTTTCCCCGTTGCGCGGGCGTAACCGTCCGCTGCGTGGACCGCGCCCTGTTCATGGCGGACCAGGTAATGTTGAATTCCTTCCTGTCGGTACATTTCATCGTAGAGATCGATAACGGACCCTCCGGGATAGCCGAAGATGGTGTCCACGCCTTCTGCATGCAGGGCTTTAAATAGGATTTGCGATCCGGTGAGCTTCACAAAAATACCCCCTTATCATTATGTATAAATTCTTCGTCCTCAAGGGATCCGGGAGGGATTCATTCCGGATCATTCTTGGGATTGAGCGGGATGGCGATGCATCCCGTCCGATTCATCATTTCGACATCAAACGTCTGAAAGTACTGGAAGACCGCATCATTTTCAGAGCGACTTCCAGAGGTTTCGATAATATAGTAATCCGGCCGCATGGCCACGATCCTGCATCCCAGGGTGTTTAACGCCTGAAGAGCCTCCGCGTGGCGTCCGGGGGTAATCTTCAGACCCAGGAGCATCATTTCCCTCTTGAGAAATCGTTCGCCTGTATAATCCAGAACATCTACAATATCAACCAGTTTATCAAGCTGCTTCTTGATCTTTTCCGTAAAATCCGCATCGGCGTTGCTCGTCAAGGTGATCCGTGAAATTTCCGGGTTCGCCGTGGGAGCGACGCAGAGGGTCTTGATGTTGTATCCCCGGCCGCTGAACACTCCTGCAACGCGCGACAGCACCCCGGGCTCGTTCTTGACCAGAATCGTAATGGTATGTTCTTCCATGCTCATGGCCTGTTCTTTTCCTCCCTAAAATATCCCCGCCGTATCTCTTGTTCCTTCAAAAGCCGGCGGACCGGGGAGCTGGGTCCCCTTCATCCGTTCTCAGTCGCCGACTCCGTGAATCATTGCCGTGTTCGCCTGCCCAGGGGGGATGATCGGGAAGACGTAATCGTTCTCATCCACAACCACCTCCAGCAGGTGGGGGCCTTCCGCCCGGGCCAGGGCGGCCAGGGCCGCTTCGGGGTTCTCATCCACGGAGATTCTCTCCGCCGGGACGCCGAAGCCCTTCGCCACCGCCACCAGATCCACGTGATTGCCCAGTTCGATGGTGTTGAAGCGGCCTTCGTAGAAAAGATCCTGAATCTGGCGGATCATCCCCAAGTGGCGATTGTTGAGGACGACGATTTTAACCGGGATCTTGTAATAGCTCAGGGTGGCCAGTTCCTGGATGTTCATGTAGAATCCCCCGTCTCCGCAGATGGCCACAACGGATTTGTCCGGCATGCCGATCTTGGCGCCGATTGCCGCCGGGACGCTGAACCCCATGGTTCCCATGCCGCCGCTGGTGATAAGGCCGCGCGGCGTGCGGGCCTTCCAGGTGCGGAGAGTCCATATCTGGTTCAAGCCCACGTCGGAGACGGCGATGGTTTCTTTGGGCATGGCCTCCTGGATCATACTGATCAGATGACCCGCCTTTCCGCAACCCTTGAAGGGAAGGCAGAAATCCTTGGCTTCCCGCTCCTGCTGGATGCGCTGCAGCCAGGCGGACCTGTCTCTCGACTCCACAAGATTCAGAAGGGCCGAAATGGTTTCCTGGATATCGCCCACATAAGGCAGAGCCACCTTGACATTCTTTCCGATTGAGGTGGGATCGATGTCAATCTGGGCGATGGTGGCCAGCGGCGCGAATTCATCGATGAGAGACGTGCTGCGATCGGAGAAACGCATGCCGACGGCCAGGATAAAATCGGACTGGTGCACCGTGCTGTTTGCCAGCTCATTGCCGTGGGTGCCGATGAAGCCAAGATCGTAGCCGTTACCGGAGGCGATCGAACCCACGCCCATCATGGTGGTGGTGAAGGGGATCCCTCCCTTTTCGATCAAGGCGCGCATCAGGTCGCAGGCATTGCTCAGCTTCACACCGCCCCCCATGATGATCACGGGGCGTTCGCTCATATTCAGCGCCCGGGCTATTTTCCCCAGCTGGTCCAGATTAGACGGGACTTTTTCTGCGGCGGACGACGGAGTCTCCTCCGGGGGATCCGCCTTTTCACACCGGGAAGCGAGGATGTCCCTGGGCATATCGACCAGCAGCGGTCCCGGCCGGCCGGACCTCGCCAGCTGAAAGGCCCGGCGCAGAACCGAAGCCAGGTTGTTCACGTTATTCACCTGATAGCTGTGCTTGGTGATCGGCAGCGTAATTCCTACAATGTCCGTTTCCTGAAAAGAATCCCGACCCATCAGGCTGGTATTGACCTGACAGGTCAGAGCGACCACGGGTGAAGAGTCCATGAAGGCGGTCGCGATGCCGGTCACCAGATTGGTGGCGCCAGGTCCTGACGTGGAGAGGCACACTCCCACTTTCCCGGTGGCACGGGCATACCCATCCGCGGCGTGGGCGGCTGCCTGTTCATGCCGTGTCAGGTAATGACGGATGGGGCTGTCCTTCAGCCGGTCGTGAAGCGGCAGCGAGCTTGCCCCGGGATAGCCGAAGATGGCTTCCACCCCTTCCTCCTGGAGGATTTGTAAAACGATATCTGCACCGATGGTGTCCATGATCTTTCGATACTCCTTTCATTCCTGACAGCTTTCCCGGCAGAGGGCCAAAACGGGTCAGTCCCCTCCGGATCTTCGTATTTCAAGGAAGCGGATCGTGTTGCGTTCCATGTTTTCTTCAAAGGCATCGCCGCGGTTCAAAAACAAAAGAGCCGCATTTGTATGCAATGCGGCTCTTTTCCAAAAAAAGAAGAGCCGCAGATCCTTTCAGGGGCCTGCGGCTCTCAGTTCCTTATTTTGTTGTTAAAGAAACCGAGCAGCAGTCCCCCTGCGTACGATGACTACGGTTATAATGCCCAGTATCAGAAGAATGTTTTTCAGCATGACACGCGTTCCTTATAAATACTTAAGAAGAAATATGGTTTCCCAATATCAGAAAAAGAAAAATATTGTCAAGGAAATTCTTGAAAAAAGGTTTATTTCCTTATCAAAGGACGCATGTTGATCCCCTACCCAATAAAACGTGACAGAATCCGGAACCATTGCACGGGATCCCGCTATTGCAGAAGCCGATTTTATTTGACATGCTCCGCAACTTTCCCTAAGATTCGCCCAGTTAGCGGGGCGTTTGTGTAACTAACAGAAATTATTGAGGAGGTTTATCATCATGTCGGACAATCTAGCGAATCCTGCACCACTGGGCCTTATGGGCTTTGGAATGACAACCGTTCTTTTGAACCTTCACAACGCCGGGCTCTTCGAGCTGGGTGCGGGCATCCTGGCCATGGGCATCTTTTATGGCGGCATGGCTCAGGTCATTGCCGGGATCATGGAGTTCAAGAAAGGCAACACCTTCGGTACGACGGCGTTTACCTCCTATGGCCTGTTCTGGCTCACCCTGGTTTTCCTCGTTTACTTCAACGGTCAGTTCGGAATTCCGAAAAACAGCGAAGCGTTCATGACGGCCTATCTGTTCATGTGGGGGGTGTTTACCTTTTTCATGTGGTTCGGCACCTGGAAGTCCACCCGCGTTCTGCAGGCCGTTTTTCTGACCTTGACCATCCTGTTCTGGATGCTGGCTGCCCGGGACGGTTTCGGATGGAAAGGCACCTGGGCGGTCATGACGGGGTGGGAAGGGGTCCTGTGCGGTTCCCTGGCGATTTACTGCGCCATGGGGCAGGTGCTCAACGAAAGCTTCGGCCGCACCGTGCTTCCCCTCGGGGCGAAGTAGGTTCTGCGAAAAACGAGCCGCCCCGGCGCTTCCAGGCCGCCACATCCGGAACGGAGTTCTTCTGATGCTCCATCCTGCCGGCTTGGCTGCTGCCGATGGGCACGTCATCTTTACCCGAAGTCGTCGCTTTTTTCGTCATCGGGAACTTTTATCGACAAGTCAGCGGCAACGCTCCCGGGGCCCTGCCGGGAGCGTTGCTTTTTAAAACGATTTCCTTCATAATCCTACCTGGAAAAACAAGATTTCAAAGGCCCGGCTTTCTTTACAAGGCTGCTTGAATGCGTTGAATTCCACATGTCATTAAAAGAGCAAGGAACGTGACCTGTGCTGGCCCTGATGACCATTTTTTTTTCATCCTTTGTGATTGCCCTTTCCGGAGCCATGATGCCCGGCCCGATGCTGACGGCCACAATCAGCGAAAGCGCGCGCCGGGGATTCTGGACGGGTCCCTTGATTGTTGCCGGCCACGGAATTCTGGAACTGGCGCTGCTCGCCGCCCTGATGATCGGCCTGGCGCCTCTTCTCCTCAAAGAAGGGGTCTTTACCGGGATTGCCCTTTCCGGATCCGTGATTCTTCTCTGGATGGCCTGTGGAATGTTTCGGTCGTTGCCTTCCCTGAGCCTGTCCTGGCAGGATTCGGGAGGGAAGAAGCAGGGGCGCCTGATGGTGTACGGGGTTCTGTTGAGCCTCGCCAATCCGTACTGGTATATCTGGTGGGCCACGATTGGCCTGGGATACATCGCCCAGTGCCGAATGTCGGGGATCGTGGGGATTGCCTTTTTCTTTTCCGGTCACATCCTTGGGGATCTTGCGTTTTACGCCCTTGTTTCGGGGACCGTGGCCAAGGGCCGCTCCTTCCTCAGTGATCGGCTCTATCGGAATGTGCTGGGCGGCTGCGCCGTTTTCCTGGTTGCTTTCGCCTTTTATTTCGCCTTTTTGGGCCTGAGGAATATCCTGTCCTGAGGCACTGGCAGTAAGGCCGGCCCTGGAAGCCGGTCATAACATGTTGGTTAACGTGGAGGTTACGGCATGGACACGAACATTTCTTGGAACAGCAGGAAACGGTTACCTACTCCCCTCAAAATCTTTTCGTGGAGGGGGATTGCAGGCCTGATCCTCATCCTTTTCCTTTTGTCCTGCGCGGAGGTCCCCCTCACCGGGCGCAGCAGCCTGAGCCTTGTTCCCGATTCCCAGGTGGTGACCATGAGCTATCAGCAATATGCCGATGTTCTGAAAAAATCAAAGCTGTCCAACGATGCGGCAAAAGTGCAGATGGTTCGGAGGGTCGGTGCGAGGATCGCCAGCGCCGCGGAATCCTTTCTGAGAGAATCCGGTAACGGAGGGGATATCGCCCTGTACAAATGGGAGTTCAATCTGATCGAAGACGACAAGACGGTGAACGCCTGGTGCATGCCCGGTGGGAAAATAGCCGTTTATACGGGGATCCTGCCCATCACGCGGGATGAAACAGGCCTGGCCGTCGTGGTGGGTCACGAGGTTGCCCATGCCATCGCCAAACACGGAAACGAACGGATGAGCCAGGGACTGCTCGTTCAGCTCGGGGGCATAGGGTTGTCCGCCGCCCTGTCCACTCAGGCGGCGGCAACGCAGGAGCTTTTTCTTCAGCTTTACGGAGTAGGCTCAAACGTCGGATACATCCTGCCCTACAGCCGTCTGCAGGAAAACGAGGCAGACCGGATCGGCCTGGTGCTCATGGCCAAGGCCGGCTACGATCCCAGGGCGGCCGTAACGCTCTGGCAGCGGATGAATGCTCAGGGCGGGGGGCGTTCGGTTGAATTTCTGTCCACACATCCGGCTCCGACAAACCGGATCGCCAACATTCAGGCCCTTATTCCCGAGGCGATGCGCTATTATCGGAAACCCCAGTAACCGAGTCCTTAAGCGCTCAAAATCATCCTGGCGTCCACGACGACGCACCCATCGGGATAGGCCAGCACAGGATTGAAATCCAGTTCGGCAAGTTCCGGAACCCTGCACATCAGGTTGCCCGCATTCACAATGAGTCGAGCCAGGGTTCCCAGATCGCAGGGCGGGGCGCCGCGGACGCCTGCCAGAAGTTCGCTGGCCTTCGTATCCCTGATCTGCCGCAGAGCCTCTTCCTCATCGAAGGGCGCCATCCGGAAAGAAACGTCCTTGAAGACCTCGATGAGAATCCCCCCTGATCCGAACATGATCATCGGGCCGAAGACGTCATCCCTGAGACCTCCAACGGCCACTTCCACCCCCCTGGGCATGGCCTTCTGAACGAGGACGCCGTCAACGGCCACATGGCCGGCTTTTTCTCGAACATTGGCCAGGAGCCGGTCGTATGCCTTTCGAAGATCGGCGGGAGAGGTGATGCCGACAAGGACTCCCCCGAAATCGGACTTGTGGACGACTTCAGGGGAGACGATCTTCAGAACAAGGGGGAACCCCAGATCTTCGCCGGCCTGCCTCGCCTCTTCCCAATTTCCGGCAAGACGGGCAGGGGCGAAGGGAATGCCGAATTCCCCGCACAGCCCATAGGCTTCATGTTCAGGCAAAAGCTTCCTTCCCGCTTTCAGAGCCCTCTGAACAACTTCGTGGCAGCCCATTTCTCCCTCCTCTGCCGGAATGGCCTCACGCTTCAGAACAGCCGCTTAGTGTTCATCAAACCGTGATTTGTACCGGCTGTAACGGACCATATTGATCATCACTTTTGCCGCAATGTCCGGGTACTCGATGGTGGGCATTCCGGCTTCCTCCATCCGGTTCCTCAACCGGGGAACGGAAGAGCCGAAGCCGATGACGGAGAGAAGGGGTTTCCTTTCTTCCGGGGCGAAGGATTCATAGGCGGCGATGATGTTTTCCGCCAGGGCATCTTCATCCATGAAAAGAGGAGGCGTGGTAAGATAGATCACACCGGAAACGGCCGGATCCCCCAGAACAATTTTCAATACCTCGCGATGCTGCGCTTCCGTAAAGGAGGGGGTTGTGTCGATGAACCCCTCCGGCTTGCCGATATTGGCTGCCGGGATCAGAATGGTCCGCAGCTCGGATTTTGTTTTCTCCGAAAGTCTGGCCAACCGGACAGCTCCGGAAGAGACCAGTTCATCCACGCACAGGGTTCCCGGCCCCCCCCAGAACGGTCAAGACACAGATCGAATTTCCTCTGGGTAACGGCATTTTGGCAAAAGCGGCGGCAGTATAATAAAACTCGATGACGCTTTCGGCCAGGACGACACCCGCCTGCCGGAAGACCCCCTGATACATTTCAAATCTGCCGGCCAGAGAACCGGTATGACTCGCCGCGGCCACGGAGCCGATTCCGGTTTTTCCCGCCTTCAAGGCGACGATCGGCTTTTTCCTGGACACGTGAGCCGCCGTTTCGACGAGGGCGCGCCCCTGCCTTGTCCCCTCGAGGTAAAGGGCGATTACCGACGTACGGTCGTCATCGGCGAGGTAGCCAAGGAGCTCGACGACATTCACGTCCGACATGTTGCCCAGGGACACGAATTTGCTCAGCCCCACAAGCCTTCCAGGCTCCGCCCACTTCAGGTAGGAGACCGCAAAGGCCCCGCTCTGGGTGATGATCGAAAGACCGCCCCTTCGATAGGCGCCGATATCGAAATTTGTATTGACCCCGGAATAGGTGTCCATCACTCCCAGGCAGTTCGGTCCCACCACCCGGATCCCTCTGGGAACGAGGACGTCCAGCAGGGCTTTCTCGCGGGACCGGCCCTGGTCCGTTCCCAACTCGCTGAAGCCTGCGGAAACGACCACGGCAGCGGAAATGTCGCCTTTCCCGTCTTTCCGCCGCGCAATGGCCCGGGCCGCCTCGACACAATCATCGGCAGGCAGAACCATCACCACGAGATCGATCCGGCCGGTAATCTTCTCCAGGCTCCTGTAACACTGAAAGCCCAGGATGGATTCAGATGCGGCATTGACAGGGTAAACGTTTCCTGTGAAGCCCGCAGCCCTCAAGTTTTCAACGATTGAATGGCCGGGCTTTCCCTTTTTAGCGGAGGCTCCCATGATCGCAACCCCCCTGCCGTTGAACAAACCATCCAGGGATTTCCTGGCCGTCGTTTCCATTTCCTTCTCCCGGTTCCTTGAATGTCCTTCTCTTTTTGGAGCCTGCCCGTTTCGGGGACGTTCCCGGCTCAAACCCCGGGCTTTCGAATGTGATCCCTTTCGTTCGGCGGGGAAGCCCCTTTACCTTTTTAAAGGTATATGAAACAGGGGGAAGATAAGTCAAGGAGGATCTTGGGCCGTTACGGCATGGAGTTTCGTGCCCCCTGGGGGATTGCGGGATACGCCGTTGAAGAAGTCCCTCCTTGGGCTCTGGTCTGATTCCGAAAAATGGTATAGGATATCACTGGAATTCAGGGGAAATTTCCTTTGTCTAGGCGGCTTTTACCCATTGAGATCGGGTTGTCTGACCCGGTAAAGCGGAGGGCTCGTTTATGAACCGGCCATCATACCTCTTTCTGTACCGCGAAGGAATATTGCAGGAACGAATTGAGCAGGCCATGGCGCTGATTTCTCCCTCCTGCCGGCTCTGCCCGCGCAACTGCGGCGTGGACCGGCTGGCGGGAAAAGCAGGAATCTGCAGAACCGGCGACCAAGCCGTCGTTGCCAGTTACTCTCCCCATTTCGGGGAGGAGGCCCCGCTCGTGGGAACCTGCGGTTCCGGAACGGTTTTTTTCAGTTCCTGCAGCCTCCTGTGCTCGTTCTGCCAGAACTATGAGATCAGTCACTGTCTTGCCGGCAAGGCCGTTGAGCCCGGTGAGCTGGCGGCCATGATGATCGCCTTGAAGAAAATGAAATGTCACAATATCAATCTTGTGACTCCGACCCACGTGGTTCCGCAGATTCTGCAGGCGTTGGTTCCGGCCATCGAGCAGGGGCTGGACATACCTCTGGTTTACAACTGCGGCGGTTATGAAAGCGTGGAAACCCTGAAACTGCTGGAGGGGATTGTCGACATCTATCTGCCGGACTTCAAATTCTGGGATAACGCCTGGGCGCGGCGCTTCTGCCATGTTTCGGATTACCGGGAACAGGCGGCAAAGGCGCTCAAGGAGATGCACCGCCAGGTGGGTGACCTACGGTGCGACGAAGCCGGGCTTGCCGTGCGGGGGCTTCTCGTGCGTCATCTGGTCATGCCGGACGATATCGCCGGTTCCCGTGACGTCATGAATTTTCTGTCCCGGGAGATCTCTCCTTCCACCTGTGTCAACGTCATGGGACAGTACCGCCCCTGTGGACTTTCCCACAGGGATGAGCGGATCAACCGGCGCATTACGGCGGCGGAACTGGCCGATGCCGTCAAGGCGGCGTTGTCTGCCGGCCTTTGCCTCCTGGATGAATGAATGAGCTTTTCCGGGGCAGCCCTGGGGACCGGCTACTTTCTTCCCAGGTGGATAGTCCGGATGGATACTTATTATTCACTGTGCCCCGGGGCTTTCCCGGGTGAACGTCTGCAACGAGCTCATATCGCGCGGTTCTTTTTTATGGGGATGTTCCGGACCCTTCGGCACACTCCCTGCTGAAGAAAAGGTCATGAATGAGGTTTCAAGGACATCGTGGTCAAAGAACATATCCCGCACGGAGGCCGTTGTCCTCTCCGGTCCGCGGGAGCTTTCGGGGAATGAAAGGCAGAAAACGTGTTGGTATCCGGCAAAGGAAAAAAGGGAAGGCAACGGCTCAAAAAGGGGATGTCATGGTTTTGTTTCGGAATTTTGCTTTTCCTGACCGCTGCGGGGCTGACGTCCTGCTATTGCGGACCCTCTGCCGCGGTCGTGCCGTCCCCTGCCGGTGACGGCGATCATGCCAGTCTGCCTCTGAACCAGCTGTACTTTTACCCGAACAAGGGGCAAACGGTTGAAAAGCAGTCTCGCGACCATTACGAATGCTACAACTGGGCGGTGAAGATGACGGGATTTGACCCGGGGAAATCGGCCATTCCCAGGAATCAGCGCGTCAGCGTGGTGCCGATGCCGACGCCGGGATGGGATACCGTCACGATGTCCATTGCCGGTGCGGTGCTGGGTGCGCTGATCGGCGGCCCTTATCATGCCGGGGAGGGCGCGCTGATCGGCGCAGCAGGGGGAGCCGTGGTCGGGGCTGCTTCCGACGTGGCAAGGCAGGAATCGGCGCGGCGGATCGAGGAATCCTATAATGCGCAGACCCGCACCCGGGATGCCCAGCTTGCAGGGCAGGCGGGCCGTTTCCGAAGGGCGATGTCCGCCTGCATGGAAGGCCGGGGTTACACGGTGCGTTGACAGAGCAAGCCCCCCGGGAAATGTTCAGGGAGGTGGAGAGTCATGATGAATTTATTCCAAAAAAAAGGATCCGCAGCCAGGGGGTGGATGTCGGTTCTTCTGACGGGGATTGTGCTGCTTTGCTGGTCAACGGCGGCAGAGTCTGCGGATCGAGGAGTGCGGCACGGTTCCGGCGGCAAGTCGTACAGAAATGCCCCCGCTTCCGCCCAGCGGGCCGTTCCAGGCGGCAGCCACTCCCGTGAGTATCGGGATACGCGCTATCATCACAACCGCAGCTATCCCGTCCACGGCCAATCCTATCGAAAAGCGCCCCGGCACTCCCATCATGTGCATCATGGCGGGCGTCACTATTACTATTCAAGGGGTGTCTGGTACCGCCCCTACGGCGCCTATTTTTCCGTCGTAATTCCCCCTCCGGGCCTGTATGTTTCTTTCCTCCCGCCTTATTACACCACGGTATGGGCGGGCGGGGTTCCCTATTATTACGCCAACGAAGTCTATTACACCCACCGGGGGGCCGGCTATGTCGTCGTTCCGCCGCCGAAGGATGAGGCCAGCCAGGTGCCGCCGCCGGCGGATGATTTGTTCATCTATCCCCGCCTGAATCAGAGCGAGCAGCAGCAGGCGGATGACCGGTATGAATGCCATCAGTGGGCTGTCGAGCAGACGGGTTTCGATCCGACGCAGCCGCCCGAAGCGCAGACGAAGGGGACGCAAGCGGACTATCTGCGGGCGATGTCTGCCTGCCTCGACGGTCGCGGGTACACCGTGAAATAATCCGCAAATAAGATCCTCATCAGCGTTCCCATGTGCTGCCGGGATCATTTCGTCTCAAGGTCGATGGAGTGTCAGGCGGATGATGTCCGCGGACTTCTCTTTTTCGATTTGAAGATCGCACCGGGATGAGGGGCAGGTCTGTGCCATCGACCCCACAGATCCGCCAAAGCACAGAGATTCCGGTTTCCCGGTTGTTCGAATGGGAAAAGCGTCACGCAGACCCGTCAAGCATTTTTCAGGACGATCCCCTCGACGATATTGGACACATCCTCGCAGACATCGGTGGCTTCTTCGATCCGTTCAAAAATTTCCTTCCATTTGATCAGCTCGACCACGTCCTTCTCCTGTTCAAAGAGCCGGGAAACCGCCCGTCTCAACACGATGTCCCCTTCGTTTTCCGCCGTATTGATTTCCACGCAGGCAGCAAGGATCATCGGGGCATTCTTCCTGTCCCGCAGGGCATAGACCACCTCTTTCACCTTGGTTATGGCCTTGTTGAGAATCCGGGCCAGCTCCTTGAGCTCTTGCGCCGGTTCCTTGATCCTGTAAAGGGGCATCCGGATGGCACAGGCCTCGATAATATCCATGACCGTGTCCATATTGTTCAGGAGCGCGTGGATGTCCTCCCGGTCAAAGGGGGTGAGAAAGGTCCGATGCATTTTCTCGTAGGTTTTGTGCGTGATGACATCGGCCTCGTGCTCGATTTCCTTGATCCGGGCGATCCTGGGTTCCGCCTGGTCGTAATGTTCCAGCATATCCATGAACACAAGGCCGCCCTCTTCGATCTTAGCCGCCAGCTCTTCGAAGAGATCGAAAAATTTTTCTTCCCTGGGAATAAATCTCATCTGACGCCGTCTCCTTGCCTGGTTGTGAACATATTCCCGCTGCTTCACGGAATGTCTCAAGGCGGCTCGTTCCGCCCTCGGAGTTGCCGCGCCGTTTTTCCGGCTCTCTTGGAAAATCCGAAAACCCGGCAGTGTCATTCATAGCATCCTGCCGCCGGGATGTCTAGAGAAAGGGGCGCATGGCAGGAACAAACAGATGCGGGAATGAACCATGGCGGATATCTGAAGGCGGGAATGGACTTCATTTGATTGTCCGGCAGCGCAAAGATGATCAGGAATGATAGTTGCTTGCCTGTTATTGTTAATGAAATAAAATAGTTCAATCCATGTTTTCTGTCGGGTAACGCGAGGCCGAACGCCTCATTTGACATGCAAAGAGGAATCAGTAGCCCCATAAAAAGTTGTCGTAACCCCAGCCATGATTTCTTTTCCCCTCCCCGTCTTTCCCTTCGTCATGGCATAGGAGCTCAGGATGTACGATTCAGCAAAAACCATTGAAGACCTGTTTGAAGAGAATGATCGCCTGAAGCAGAGGATTAAAGAACTGGAACGATCGGAATCCGACCACTGTCTGGCGGAAAGGGCGCTGAGGAACAGCGCGGAACGTTTCCGGTCGCTCGTTGAGGCGACGAGCGACTGGATCTGGGAGACGGATTACCGGGGTATCTACACCTATGCAAGCCCCAAGGTCAAAGATATCCTGGGATATGAACCCCTGGAGGTCCTGGGCAGGGCTGTGACGGATCTGATGCCTCCCGGCGAGGCGGAGCGCGTGGCTGAAATCCTGGCTGAACACCTTGAAAGGCCAAAACCCTTTCAAAGGCTGGAAAATATCAACCTCCATAAGGATGGCCGGATCGTTGTTATCGAAACGAGCGGCATACCCATTATCAATGAATGGGGGCATCTGGAAGGGTATCGGGGCATCGACCGGGATATCACCAGGCGCAGGAAGGCGGAAGAGGGTCTCCGTGCGACGTTCAAGGCGGTTCCTATAGGCCTGTCCATCATGAAGGACCGCATTTTCCGCAGTGTCAACCAGGCCTGGTGCGATATCACCGGATATTCGGAGCCTGAAATCATCGGGCACTCAACGCGGATCTTGTACGAGGATGACGCGGAGTATGAGCGGGTGGGCAGGGAGCTGTACCCGGAAGTCTCCGAGCAGGGCATCGCTTCCGTCCAGACAACACATCGGCGGAAGGACGGGGGCATTCGCGATATGGTCTTGACTGCTGCACGTCTTCAATCGAAAGGACCTTCGCTGGAGACAGTGGTTGTCCTCGAGGATATAACCGACCGCAACCGGAAAGAGCAGGACCTGAGAGAGTCGCAGCAGTTTCTCCGCACGATTTTTGACAATACCCACGACGCGATCGTTGTCCATGATGCCGAAGGACGGATCCTGGACTGCAATCAGAAGATGCTGGAAATTCATGATATCAGCAGAGAGGAGGCGCTCGAATCATCCTTTCTCGACTGTTTTCCCGCAGAGGATTCTCCTGGCGAGCTTCAGAAGGAGCTGTGGGACAGGGTGATGAAGGGGGAATCGTTCCAGTTCGAACAGAGGGCGAGGCGACTCAGCGATGGCTCCACCTTTGAGGCCGAAGTTGCCGTCAAGCGGCTTGTGCTGGCCAATCGTCCCCTGATTCTGGCCAATGTCCGGGACATCACCCAGCGTAAAGCCGCCGAGGCGGCCCTGCGGGAAAGGGAAGAGACCTTCCGCGCCCTGGTGGAAAACTGCGGGGATGGAATCGTACGCTTCGACCGGAATCATCGCTACCTCTATGTCAACCGGTTCGTGATCGAGCATAGCGGATTTCCCCTGTCACCGGGTGAGTTTATCGGCAAGACCTTTGAAGATGTCGGGTTTTCCCGGGAAATATGCGACGAAGGCCATGAGATCGTTGAACGGGGCTTTGTATCTGGAGAAATTATCCGCCATCAATTCCAGCAACCGGACGGGCTGTGGCTCGATGTGATTCAAATTCCGGAAAAGGACGATTCCGGGGAGGTCAAGGCCGTCATCAGCTCTGCGCGCGATATTACGGAACGTAAGCAGAACGAAGCCCTCTGGAGAGTTCTGTTCCAGGCCGCTCCCCTGGCCATATGCGCCGTCGGTGAGGACAGGGTCATCATGAGGGTCAACGATTATTGCCTCAGGACATTCGGTTATCTGCCGGAAGAAATGGTGGGGCGCACGGCCCGCTTCCTCTACTTCAGCGACGAAGATTACCGGGCGGCGGGAGAGGCTCTGTATTCAACGCAGTACGCCATGAAAGAGCTTCGGATGAGACGAAAGGATGGGGCGTCCATCTGGGCGCTGGTGGGCCGATCCTATCTGGATGGAACGAGCGACTCCGGCGGATCAATTATCGTCTTTCAGGATATCACATCCCGCAAGGCGCTTGAAGAGCAGCTTCGCCAGGCACAGAAGATGGAGGCCATCGGTCAGCTCGCCGGCGGGGTGGCCCATGACTTTAACAACATCCTGCAGGCCATCCTCGGCTATACCAACATGGTTCTGATGTCACTGGGAACAGAGGACAGGCATTACAGAAAATTGAAAGAGGTTGAAAAAGCCGGGGAGAAAGCGGCCGCGTTGACCCGCCAGCTGCTTGCCTTCAGCAGGCGTCAGGTCCTTCAGCTGGGTCCGCTGGATTTGAATGCGGTCATTGACAATCTCATGAAGATGCTCCGCCGCCTCATCGGCGAAAATATCGAGTTGGACATCCTTCCCGGCTCTGCATTGTGGAAGGTGAACGCCGACCGGGGGCAGATGGAGCAGGTGCTCATCAACCTCTGTGTCAATGCCCGGGATGCCATGCCCGACGGAGGGCGCCTGTCCATCGAGACTCAGAACGCCTGGCTTGATGACGGCGTTTGCGCCCGGCATGACGGGGCAAAACCGGGGCGGTACGTGCAGATGAGCATAACGGATTCAGGCTGCGGAATGGACCCGGAAACGAAAAGCAAAATCTTCGAACCCTTTTATACCACGAAGGGAAAATTGCAGGGCACAGGCCTTGGCTTGGCCACCGTCTACGGGATCATCCGGCAGCATGAAGGGATCGTCCAGGTCGACAGCGAACCCGGGGAAGGCGCCCGATTCAAGATCTGCCTTCCGGTTATCGAAAGTTCCGAGCAAGAGCTTTTCGAGGAGGAAACAGTCCTGCCTCCGGGGGGCCATGAGACGATCCTCATGGCGGAAGACGATGCCCCTCTCCGCTTCCTCACCGAGGAGATACTGAAGATGGCTGGATACAGGGTCCTTGCGGCCGTCGATGGCGAAGATGCCCTGCGCATCTACCGGGGCCACGCGCAAGAGATCGATCTACTGCTGCTGGATGTCATCATGCCCAGGAAGGGCGGACGCTGCGTCTATGATGAGATCCGCGCCGTCCATCCCGGCATCCGGTGCCTCTTTATGAGCGGATACAGTGAAGATGCCCTGCACACCAACTTTATTCTCACTTCCGGACTCAAACTGATCCAGAAGCCGTTTAAACCCCCGGACTTGCTGAAGATGCTGCGCCGGGAGCTGGATGGCTCCCGAAGCGAGGCGAGTCCGGAAGACCGGCGGGTTCCAGGGGTGTCACAGCGTGCTTCCGCCTAAAGCTCGAAGGAAAGATTCGGATCGGCCTTCTGTGACCTGTTGATCATGAGTTTGCTCAAGTCATACATGATCTTGAACGGCTGGATATCGGTAATGCTGTCGACAAACCTCGCCTTGTCCAGGGCGATCCGTTCCGCCGTCTCTCCATTGGCAAGTCGATCCAGAAGTTCCCGATGGTATTTTTCTGTGGCAGCCATGGCATACTGCAGATACTCTCTGACCTTTCCGTATACGACGCAGTTGTGGCTCAGAACGGCCCGATTGGCCGGCAGGGCTGCAAGCTTGCGGATGCTGTTCACATAATCTTCCAGGGATACAAAATAATTCGGCCAGAACGCATCCTTTTCCGGGACATAAAATCCGGTGCAGTCTCCAACAACCAGGGTGCCCTCCGACCGTTCAAAAAGGCAGATGTGGCATGGCGAATGCCCCGGCGTTTCGTAAACCTCCCAGACGACCCCCTTGCCGAGGTCGATCCTGTCCCCTTCCTTCACGCTGGAATCAAGCTCAAAGTGGTAGTCGTTCAGTGAAGGCGGCAGGTCGTCTATCTCATCCTTGGCCTTCATGAGCTGGGCGATGGCCGTGTCAGCCAGGAGATAATCAAAGAACAATTCCTTTTTCTTGAAAATCTTATCGGCCACCTTGCTGCCGATCAGCTTGATGTGCGGCCATATGCGCTTGAAATGGGGAATGCCGCCTATGTGATCGGCGTGGGTGTGGGTCAGGATGATATACTTGATTCTTTCAGGGCTGATTCCCAGGGTTCTTATCTGTTCAACGATGATCGGGAACGTAGGGCCTGTCCCCCCTTCGATTAACATCCCGATGTCTCCCATGGACAGGAAAGCAGGGAAAGCCGGAGTTCCCAGCTGATAAAAATTTGCGGTTAAAGAAATAGGCGGATGCTTGATCGAGCTCATTCTGAGTTTCCCTCCATTTTTAATGGAGTACTAAGCATATATTTACGGAAAAAACAATTCACGATTGCATTACCCGTCACAAATGACTTCTCTTCCATAAGGAAGGACCGGCACAACGGTCATTCGGTCCTTCCCTGTCGCGTGTCCTATAACGTCGGGCGGATTTCAGGGGCGCCTTTACAAACCGAGCCAGAAAGCGATTCGATAGGCGGCCATGCCCCCCAGATAGGAGATGACCAGGGTCAGAGTCAGGGACAGCACAAACCACTTCCGATCTCTCATCTCCTGCTTCATCACCGCCACGGTCGCCGCACAGGGGACAAAGAGCATCAGAACAACCAGGAAGGAGAGCCCCGATGCGGCACTGATCACCGACGGCAGCAGGCGGACAAGTCCTTCGTCTCCCACTCCGTACAGGACTCCCAGCGTGGCGACGGCGTTTTCTTTTGCCACGATGCTGGTCAGCAGGGCCGTCACCATTTTCCAGTCCAGGCCAAGGGGAACCCCAAACGGCTCCAGGAGCATTCCTCCCCGCGCCAGGAAGCTGTCTTCCAGCCGACCCTCGGGAAGGTAGGACAGCAGCCAGATCACGACAGAGACGAGGACAATCACCGTTCCCGCCTTTTTCACAAAGGCGAGGGAACGGCTCCAGACCACCATGCCGATGGTTCGGGGATTGGGCTTATGGTAGAGGGGAAGTTCCATGATGAAAGGGGTCTGCTCGTCCTTGAGAAAAAGCGCTGAAGCCGCCATTCCGACGACGCCCAGGACGAGGATGTTCAAGGTCAGCAGGGACCAGGAAACGAGGGTTGCCTTATGGCCGAAAAGCGCGGCCGTCATGAAGGTCAGAACGGCCAGGCGCGCCGTGCAGGGAACAAAGGGAATCAGCAGAAGCGTGAGAAGCCGGGCTTTCCTGGATTCCAGAATCCTGGCCCCCATGATTGCCGGTACATTGCAGCCGAAACCCAGGCACAGGGGCATGAAGCTCTTGCCGTGAAGCCCGATGAGATGCATGAAGCGGTCCATCACGAAGGCTGCCCGCGCCATGTAGCCGACGTCTTCAAGCAATGCCAGGACCGCAAAGAAGATGACCAGGATGGGGAGGAAGGTCAGGACCGATCCTGCTCCCCCGATCACCCCGTCAAGAACGAGTCCCTTCAGCCACAGCGGAGCAGAGACAAAAAGAGGCTCCAGGGAACGGCCCAGCAGGATGACCGCCTCCTCCAGAAGCTTCTGCAGGGGGAATCCGACGGTGTAGGTCAGAAGAAAGATGAGTCCGAAGACGCCAAGAAGAATCGGTATTCCCCAGATTGGACGGGTCAGGACATGATCGATCCGGTCGGTGAGCAGCACTTCTTCCATTCGTTTCCGGGAGACCGCCTGGTCCGTGATCGTCTTGATCCAGCTGTAGCGGCCGTTGACCACGGCGCGCAGGGCGTCTTCGTGTTCGATGAGGAGGGCGTTGATCCGCTCCCGGACAAAGGCCGGCACGCGGTCTTCCACTCTCCTGGAAATTTCTCCGTCTCCCTCCATCAGCTTGATGGAAACCCATTCCGGGGGGTAGGCGTCCGGGGTGGCATGTTCGCGGATCAGGTTCAGCAGCTCATGGTAGACGTCCTCGTGATCCGATGACACTCCGGGAAGAACGGGCTGATAGGACTCATTGCCGTCGGCCGTTGCAAGGATCTGGGCGACCAGGTCGTTGATCCCGGTATTTTTTGTGGCAATCATGGGAACGACGGGAATGCCCAGGGATTTGCGGAGCTTTGCCATGTTGATGCTGATTCCCGAGGATTCGGCCACGTCGATCATGTTCACCGCAGCGACCACGGGAGGTCCCAGGAGAAGCAGTTCCGAGAGAAGATAGAGACTTCGTTCCAGGGATGAGGCGTTGATCAGCAGGGCGATGACATCGGGGCGGTTTTGAAGGATGAAATCCCTGGCAACGCGCTCTTCCTCTGAAAAGGCCGTAAGGCTGTATGTGCCGGGGAGATCGACGATGTGCATCTCCGTATTGTCGGCGATGTAGACGCCTTCCTTCTTCTCCACCGTTTTGCCGGGCCAGTTGCCCACATGCTGGGAAAGGCCGGTCAGGATATTGAAGATCGTCGATTTCCCGACGTTGGGTTGACCGGCGAGGGCCACCAGGATGCGGCGCTGTTCCGAGGCGGGTGGGGGTTCTTCCCTGCTGGTGACGCTTCGGACCACGCCGATATGGCCGACCTCGAACCATCCCAGGGCGATGCGGGCGTCGGACGCCTCGACAATGAACCGGCCGCCGGCGCTCTGCAGGACCCGGATTCGGGCATTCTGGCTGATTCCCATGCTGGCCAGCCGACTGATCAGTCTTCTTCCCCCCCTGACGGAGCGGACAATCCCTTCTTCCCCCTCCTTCAGGAGGGACAGAGGAATCAACTCTTCATCCACACGACGTCTCCTTGAGTAATCTGCAAATATTCAGCGCTGAAGATCAGCGTGTCTTCCATGTTTCTGTCATCTTGCTACCATCTTTGATCTGGAATTGGAATCACAGATTCAGGAAGGAGCCATTTTTGCGCAGCCAGAGTTTCCGATCCCGGTAATCGGGAATCACCAGGGCGACCCGCTTCCAGAATGCCGGGGAATGATTCTTTTCCGCGAGATGCTGAAGCTCATGGACAATGACATAATCGATAACGGAGCAGGGCGCCATGATCAGCCGCCAGTTGAAGGCCAGCCGGTCCGCCGCTGAGCAGGACCCCCAGAAGCTCCTTGCCGCTGTAATTCGAAAACTCCGGGGAAAGAGCTCCAGGCGCCGGCTGAATTCCTCCAGTCGCTCCCCGATGTGTCTCCGGGCCTGCTCTCCGTACCAGGCGGTAAAAATCTCCCGGCCCCTTGCCGGATCGCTCCGTCCGAGAACGAAATGCCTGGAATCGAAGAAAAGCCGGCCTTCCAAAGCGGAATCTGCCGGTTCGATCCGAAGGGGATAGGCCGTTCCCATAAAGAGGAAGGTTTCCCCTTCCCGAAAGGCCCGAGGGCTCCTTTCCTCCGGCAGCCTGTCCCTCTTTCGGAGGCGATCCCTCAGCCAGTCCAGTTTGTTCAAAAAAAACTTCTCGATTTCATCCTGAGGGGTGAACAAGGGGGCCCGGATGACGATCCGGCCATCCCTTGCCACTTGGAGGCAGAGCGTCTTCCGCCTTTTTCCGCTCCTTAAAAGCGTATAGCTCAAGTCCATTGAATCTCCTGTGCGACATCGACTCTCCCCTTACAGCCCACGCTTTCATTCCATGTTTTATCCCGCAGCGCAAGGGGAAATCCTGCGGCGGAGCTGCCTTTGCCCGGCAGGCCGTGAAAGGCGATACAAGGAGTCCGGGGGTGTCGGAATCCGGCTTTGATCCTTGAAGATGGAGGAGCGGGACCGGTGTTTCCGCCAGGGGAAATCCCCCTGTCTGGACAGGCCGTTGTTCAATTATGGTCTGAAGCAGTGCCGCGAAGGAACAATATTGTTCCAATTAAGTATCCGAGCCGAGGGCTGGTAAGTATTTGTTTTGTTATATCAATAAGATAAAATGATTTTTTCCCCTGGCACTCCCTTTGCTCTGTTCCTTTCCAAGGCGTCAAGCTTGCGGAACCGCTTGTCGCCGGCCGATAAAGAAACCGGTTTTCAGATCTGCGGCACTTTGAAACGATTGAAATTCTAGAGGAGGAACTCATCATGAATGCAGGAGATACCGCCTGGGTCCTCATGTCCACGGTACTGGTTTTTGTTATGACGCCCGGCCTGGCCTTTTTCTATGGCGGGCTGGTGCGGCGGAAGAATGTTCTCTCCATTCTTATGCAGTGCTTTATCATCATGTGCGCCATCAGTCTGCAGTGGGTCCTTTATGGATATTCCCTGGCCTTTGGTCCCGATACGGGCTGGGGAATCATCGGCGGTCTGGACTGGGCGGGTCTGAAGGGGGTCGGGGGCGCTCCCAACGGGGATTATGCCGCCACCATTCCCCATCTCGTTTTTATGATCTTCCAGGCGATGTTCGCCATCATCACGCCGGCCTTGATTATCGGCGCCTTTGCGGAACGGGTGAAATTTTCCTCCTTTCTCGTACTGACGATCCTCTGGGCCACCCTGGTCTATGATCCCCTGGCCCACTGGGTCTGGAGTACGGGCGGCTGGATGAGAAGACTGGGCGCCCTTGATTTTGCGGGGGGAATCGTCGTTCATGTGAGTTCCGGCATATCCGCCCTGGTCATGGCGCTGCTGCTTGGAAAGCGGATCGGCTATGCCAGCGAACCCTTCCGGCCTCACAATCTGCCTTTCACGGTCCTGGGCGGCGCGCTGCTCTGGTTCGGCTGGTTCGGGTTCAATGCGGGAAGCGCCCTTGCCGCCAATGAGCTGGCGGCAAATGCCTTCGTAACGACCAATACGGCAACGGCTGCGGCGGGTTTTGCCTGGGCCCTGATCGAATGGAGGATTCACGGCGCGCCCACCGTCCTCGGCACTGTGACGGGTGCGGTGGCGGGCCTGGTGGCCATCACCCCCGCCTGCGGCTTTGTTTCCCCCTTGAGCTCCATCGTCATCGGGGCGGCCGCCAGCGCGATCTGCTACATGGCCATTGCCGTCGTCAAGGCCAAACTGGGTTATGACGATTCCCTCGATGCCTTCGGCGTGCACGGGGTCGGCGGAGCCTGGGGCACGATCGCCACGGGACTCTTGGCGGAGAAGGCGGTCAATTCCGCCGGTGCGGACGGCCTCTTTTTCGGCGGCCTCCATCAATTTCTCGTCCAGCTCGCGCTTGTGGGGGTTACCGTTCTTTACGCCGCTGTCGTCACCTTTGTTCTCTTCAAGGTCATCGACGCCCTGCTGGGCATGAAAGTGGACAAGAAGAGTGAAATCCTGGGGCTCGATCTGAGTCAGCAGTGCGAATCGGCCTACACGGTCGTAGAGTGAGGAGAAAAACCATGAAACTGATTGTGGCCATTATCCAGCCCCACAAGCTGGAGGAAGTGAAAGGTGCCCTGGAAGCCGTGAACGTGAACCTCATGACCGTTTCCAATGTTCTTGGTCAGGGGCGCCAGAAAGGATATACGGAGGTGTACCGGGGAATGCGCGAGGCCGGCGGCCTGCTGCGGAAGGTGAGGCTGGACATCGCCGTCAACGAGGATTTTGTGGAAAAGACCATTCAGGCCATCGTTAAAGGCGCCCACACCGGAGAGACCGGCGACGGGAAGATCTTTGTCCTGGACCTGCAGGAGTGCGTCCGGATCGGCACCGGGGAGCGGGGATCCGCAGCCATCGGTTAAAAAATTCATGGATGCCGCGGATTTTTCATCTCTTGCATCCGATTACATCAGGGGGCCCCGAATCCGCCGGTCTCTGCGGCGATTCGGGGCCATTTTTGTTCTAGAGGGGCGGCTCCACTTTTACATCATACCGTATTTTTTCAGCTTCTGGTGAAGGGTCCGCCGGGTGATTCCCAGCCGCCGTGACGCCTCGCTCTTGTTCCCGCCGGTTTCGTCCAGGGTTTTCAGAATGGTTGCCTTCTCAACGCTTTCAAGGGAGGACTTCCCGACTGCGGCCCCGTGTTGCTCTTCGCCGGGGTCGTTTTCCATGAGAACGGGAGAGAGGTCAGGCTCGTCGAGATAGTCCGACCGGGAAAGAACTACCCCGCGTTCAACGGTATTCATCAGTTCCCGCACATTGCCGGGCCAGGGGTAGCGGAGCATCCGGTCCAGGGCGCGAGGGGTGAATCCCTTGATCTCCTTGCGGTTTTTCTTGGCGAATTCCTTCAGAAAATGGACGGCCAAAAGGGGGATGTCCTCTTTGCGCTCGCGCAGGGGCGGAACCTGGAGGGTCACCACATTGAGCCGGTAGTAGAGGTCTTCCCGGAAGCGTCCGGCGGCGATTTCCCGGACAAGGTCCCGGTTGGTGGCGGTAATAACCCGCACGTCGATGGGGATGACCTCCTCACCGCCGACCCGGGTGATTTCCCGTTCCTGGAGGACCCGAAGCAGCTTCACCTGCATGGACAGGGACATCTCGCTCACCTCGTCGAGCAGGATGGTCCCGCTGTTGGCCTGGCGGAACTTTCCCTCCCTGCGGCGGTCAGCTCCGGTAAAGGAGCCCTTTTCATGGCCGAAGAGCTCTGATTCCAGCAGCGTTTCCGTAATGGCCGCGCAATTGATCTTGATGAAGGGCCCCTCCTTCCGCAGGCTGTTGTAATGGATGGCGGCTGCGATAATCTCCTTTCCGGTCCCTGATTCGCCGGTGATGAGAACCGTCGCCTCAGACGGGGCCACCTGGGCCGCCAGGTCGAGGAGCCTGGTCATGGCCTCGCTGCGACCGATGACATTGCGCCGGTCAAAGCGGAGTCCCAGGCGTTCCTTCAGGAGAAGATTTTCCTCCTTCAGGTGCGTGTGCTCCAGCCCCCGTTCCATAACAAGCCTCAGCTCGTCGAAGTCCAGGGGCTTGGTCAGGTAATCGTAGGCCCCCTTCTTGAGAGCTTCCACGGCGGTCTCCACCGAGGCATAGGCGGTCATGAGGATGATGGGGATGGCCGGATTGCGCCTGTGGATTTCCTCGAGGGCCTCGATTCCCGAAACCCGCACCATCCGGATATCCATGAGAACCAGGTCTACCGGGTGCCGATGGACGGCTTCAATGGCCGTCGCCCCGTCATCGGCTTCGGAAACGGCATATCCCCAGCCGGAGATCAGGGTCCTGAGCATGGTCCGGTGGGCAAAATCATCATCAACCACTAGAATTTCAATCTTCTTTTTCATGAAGACAACTCCATTTCGATAGGTTCGGACGAAGCCTCTCGGCGGGGAAGAAGGACGGAAAATACCGTTCCCCTTCCGGGTTCACTGGAGACAAGGATCTCTCCGCCGTGAGCCTCGACGATTCGCTGGGCAATGGGCAATCCAAGGCCGGTTCCGGAAGGGCGGGTCGTGAAATACGGATCAAAGATCCGCCCCAGTTCCTCTTTGCCGATTCCCGTTCCCGTGTCGGAAACGTCCACCCGGACGGTTCGATCGCCAGACTGGACGACCCTGAGGGAAAGCGTTCCGCCCTTTTCCATGGCGTTGAGGGCATTGAGGGTCAGATTGAGAAAGACCTGGGTCATACGGTCGCTGTCCAGAAGAAGATCGGGCACCGTGCGGCCGAAATCGGCTTCAAGGGACACCCCTTTCTCCCGGGCCTGGACTTCTATCATTTTCAGGGCATGCCGGAGAATCGGTTCGATGGCCGCCTCCTTCCGGTTCAGGGTCAGGGGGCGGGAAAATTCCAGAAGCTGGCCGATCACCCGGTTCAGCCGCTCCACCTCCTGGATCATAATGTCCGTCACCTGGAGATCCTCGGGATTGTCCCGGTAGCGCTCCCGCAGGTAAGTGGCAAATCCCTTGATGGAGCTCAGGGGGTTCCGGATTTCATGGGCCACGCCGGAAGCCAGGCTGCCGATGGCCGCCAGCCGACGGTTGTGCTCCAATTCCCTCTTGAGGTGCTGTACCTCCGTCAGATCCCGGAAGAGGATGGCATATCCGAAAAAATTCCCTTCGTCATCCTGAAGCCTTGTGGCGATGACGGACAGGGGGATCGTCCGTTCCCTGTTCACTGGGCATTCCGCTTCCCTTTCCAGGATCTGCTGAGCCTTGCCGAGGCCTTCGGTCGTTTCTGTAATGATATCAGGCAGGGCCTCCTCGGCTGTTCGCCCCAAAACATCCCCGGCCGGCAGCCCGAAAAGGGCTTCCGCCGTCTCGTTGAAGGCGATGATCCTTTTCCCGGGGTCCATGGCCACAAGCCCGATGGGCATGTGATTCACCAGGCTGTCGGAGAAAGCCCTGGCCCGGGAAAGGGAGCCGCGCACCGAACGGTAGCCCTGTGCCAGGAGCAGGGAAACCATTCCGGCAAAGCCGATGAGAAGGAGCGATACGCCGGTTATAACGGCATTCCGGGTGTCCTGTCCCTGGGCTGCCAGGACGGGGCCCATGTCCAGCCCGACAAAGATTACATAGCCCCGGGGCTGGCCGGCATTTTCCGGGGCTCTGTCGTCAGCGCCCCTGCTGTCCGGAAGATCCGCCCGCTCCTGGAATCCCGGAAAAGGGCTTCCCGGGGAAGAAAGGCCCCGGTACACCTCAAAGGTATGGGTGCCCTGATCATCGGCGATCCGGCGCCAGGCTGCCGAAGTGCGTCGGGCGGCCGCCCTGAGATCCAGGTTCCAACCGTATATCTCTCCCACCATGGAAGGATCGCTGTCCGCCACGATGACCCCCTGCGTATCGGCGATGATGAGATAATCCACCCCCGGCTGGCGGGCCGTTTCGATCAGCAGCTTCTGAAGCTGGACGCTGCCCCACTCGAGGCCGGCCCCCGCTCGGGCGCCCGCCTCGAAGGAGCGTATCAGGGCCTCTCCCTTTTCAATCAGCAGGCGGGTGGTGAGTTCGTTCTCCCGGTGGATATTCCCCAGGGTGATGAAGGCGAAGATCGGAATCAAAACCAGGAGCGCCCCCAGGATGATCCACGGCGGGATCATCACCCAGAAATTCCTTAAAGAAGATCCGCTGCGAACCTTTTTCATGAGATTGTCCATCCATCGCACTCTGCTTTTTCGGGGCTGTTGATGCCCCGATGTCCTAACTGGATACACACTGTTCAGCTGGATACCACAATTGGATACTTTTTACCCATATTTTCTCTCCTTCATCGAAAGAGAAAAATTCATTTTCTTAATAATCCTTTAATATCAACAATATAGGCGTTTCTTTCTGTCCTGGCACAACTGTTGCCATTAAGGAGAGTAACGAAAACACATTTAGAAAGGAGAAATGACCATGAAGAAATTATTGACGGTGATGGCCGTGTTGGTTCTTGCGGTTGCGGTTGCTGTGCCATCTTTTGCTTACAGGGGATGGCGGGGCCATGGAGACGGTCCTTGCGCAGATGTCACCAAAGTTCCGGGACTCAACCTGACGGTGGAACAGAAGGCCAAGCTGACGGACATGCAGGCCGCGCACTTGAAGGACATCAAGCCCCTCCGGGATCAGCTCTACAGCAAGAAGGGCGATTTGAGGCTCCTCTGGCTGGAAAAGAACCTGGATCAGGCCAAAATCACAGCCCTGGACAAGGAAATCCGGGCCATCAGGGATCAGATCCATGACAAGAGGACGAGCTATCAGTGGGCCGTCTATCAGCTGCTGACTCCGGAACAGCGGGGCCAACTTGGGAACCTGGGTCGCAGAGGACCCTGCTTCGCCCCCGAACAGGGTCCGAGAATGGGTCCCGGAATGGGCTACGGTAACGGTCCCGGCATGATGGGCCGTTAGGCGGGCCGGAACAGGCAAAAAAGCAAGCAGGCAGTCCACAGGGGCTGTTTTCGGGGGGGGCCGTCAGCGCCCTCCCCATAACCATGCGGGATCCTCCGGCAATGCGAATCGCCGCCGGGAGATCCCGCATTTTTATGACGGATGGGCGTTCGATTCCTCTCAAGGCAACCCACGGGTTTCCTGGGGGTTATATTTCCACCTGAGCGCCCAGTTCCACCACGCGGTTGACCGGCAGGTTGAAGTAGGAGGCAGGGGTTCCGGCGTTTCGGGACATGAAGGCAAAGAGCGATTTGCGCCAGAGCATCATTTTCGCCGTCCCGGTGGTGAGGAGCGATTCTCTGCCGAGATAGAAGGTCGTCGTCATGGGATCCGTCGCCAGCCCCTGGGCTGCGGCGATTTTCAGAAGTTTCGGCACATCGGGCTCCTGCATGAATCCGCAGACGGCCTCCAGGCGGTAAAATCCCTGGCCCAGATCTTCAACGGCGACGCGTTCCCGATCCGGAACCATGGGAACGCCTGTGGAACGGATGCTGAGGAGCACCACCTGCCCGTGCAGCATGTGGTTGTGCTTCACATGGTGCAGAAGGGTGGGCGGTATGCCCGCTGGAGAGATCGTCATGAAAATCGCCGTGCCCGGGACCCGGGGAAGCTTGTGCTTCGCAACCTCTTCAAGAAAAATGTCCACCGGCAGTCTTTCCCCCTGAAGCTTATGGTTCAACTCCTCCCTTCCTCTGCGCCAGGTGGTCATCACGGTCGTTATGATCAGCGCCGCCAGAAGGGTGAACCACCCCCCGTCGACAATTTTCAGAAAATTGGCCCCCAGATAGGAAAGATCGAAGACAAGAAAGGTGGCCACCAGGGGAATGGCCTTCCAGAGGGGCCATTTCCGGTTGTAGACCAGGACCAGGAAGAACAGGAACGAGGAGATCGTCATCGTGCCGGTCACGGAAAGGCCATAGGCCCCTGCCAGTCCGCTGGATGCGCCGAAACCGAGAACGACGCCGATGCAGCTGATCATGAGCGCATAGTTGACGAAGGGGATGTAGATCTGCCCCTCCATCTCGCTGGAGGTGTGAACGATCCTGATGCGGGGAAGAAATCCCAGCTGTATGCCCTGCTGGGTGATGGAAAAGACCCCGGAAATCAGGGCCTGCGAAGCGATCACGGCGGCAACCGTCGCCAGGCCGACCATCGGATAGAGCAGGGGTTCGGGAACGACGCCGTAAAAGGGGTTGACTTTCATTTCCGGGTGATGAAGAAGGAGCGCTCCCTGGCCGAAGTAGTTGAGCAGCAGGGCCGGGTAGGCGATGGCGAGCCAGGAGAAGCGGATGGCGCTGCGTCCGAAATGGCCCAGGTCCGCGTAAAGGGCCTCTCCACCGGTAAAGCAGAGGACCACGGAGCCGAGCACAAGAAATCCATGGAAATGATTCTGTAAAAAAAAGTTGAAGGCAAAAATCGGGTTCACCGCGGAAAGCACCCGGGGCTCGTGAAGAATCTGCACGAAGCCCAGGCAACTCAAGGCGGCAAACCACAGAAGCATGATCGGACCGAAAACGATACCGATGTCCGCCGTGCCCCGGCGCTGCACGAGAAAGAGCCCGAGGAGGATTGCGCAGGTCAGGGGAACCACCATCGGTTTTGCCGCCTCGGTCGCCACCTCGAGGCCCTCGATTGCGGAAAGGACGGAGATGGCCGGGGTGATGATCCCCTCGCCGCAGAGAAGCCCCGCTCCCAGAATGCCCGCCAGCATCACGAGGGCATGTTGCCCGGATGAAATATTGCTCGACGGTCTGGGGATCAGGCCGAGGAGGGCAAAAATCCCGCCTTCTCCCCGGTTATCCGCCCTCATGATGAAAACCACGTACTTGATGCTGATGACCATGGTCATCGACCAGAAGATCAGGGAAAGCGTTCCCATGAGATTGGTGTGGGAAAGGCTGATCGCGTGCGTCCCATAGAAGCACTCCCGGACGGTGTAAAGCGGGCTGGTTCCCAGGTCGCCGAAGACAACGCCCAGGGCGCCGAGGGCGAGGAGAAGAAATTTCCCCTTCTGGTGGTTTTGGGAATTGATGTTCGAATTCTGTGAGGCCTGCGGTTGGCCTTCGTCAGGTTGATTTTCCAAAGATTGGGCACCCCCCTTAAATTCAACAGGAACTTGGAGGAGCAGATCCCGATGAATGATGGGGAAGGTCTCCTCAACGACGCCTGCGGGGTTAGCTGACGGGCTCGGGCCGAAGAGGATGCCCTACACCTTATGTGTGGTGATACGCCCCGGAAAAAATGGGTCCCCCGCTCCTCAACATCTGAGAATTAAGCGGCACTTCATAAATCACTATAAACGCTTATTGTCAAGAAATCATCGCATAAAAAACGGTTTCTGGAGGCCGCGAAGGAATTTGAGTCCCTCGAACCAGAGAATGCTGACCACTCCCGTCGCCAGGCACAGCCAGAGATCGGGGGCATGGAGCCGGTCGAATTTGAACAGATTCCGCAGGGCGGGAGCGTACAGGACCAGTCCCATGAAGAGAAGGGTTCCCCCGATCACCCACCAGAGCGCGGGATTGGGAGCGTTCAGCGTGGCCGGAATCGTCCGTGACCAGGAGCGGTTGGTCAGAATCAGGCAGAGGTTGGCGGCAATAAGGGCCGTGTACGTCAACGCCCGGGCGTAGCCTTCGCCAAGTCCCTCATGGAAGGAGAGAAGAAAGACGACCACCAGGAGAAAAAGAACGCTGACGCCCTGCATCAGGCTGACGGCCAGCGTTCTCGCGTTCAACAGGGGTTCGGCCGGGTTTCGGGGAGGGCGGGTCATCACGTCTGCTTCCTCCCGTTCGTTTTCGAAGACGATCGAGCAGGCCGGATCAATGATTAATTCCAGAAACAGGATGTGAACCGGCATCAGAATGAGGGGCCAGTTGCAGAGTACGGGAATCAGGGACAATCCCGCAATCGGCACATGGATCGCGACGATGTAGGCCACGGCCTTTCGGATGTTGTAAAATATCCGGCGCCCCAGTCTCAGAGCCTGGACGATGGACGAAAAATCGTCGTCGAGAAGTACCAGCGAAGCGGACTCCCTCGCTACATCCGTCCCTCTGCCCCCCATGGCAATCCCGATATGGGCGGACTTCAAGGCCGGGGCGTCGTTGACTCCGTCCCCGGTCATCGCCACGATTTCACCCTTTGCCTTGAGGGCTTCGACGAGCCGCAGTTTCTGCTCCGGGACGACACGGGCAAAGATGTTGATTTCCGAAATTCGCCGCTGCAGTTCCTCATCGGACATGGCGTCCAGCTCCGGTCCCGTCAGGCAGTCCTCAACGGGTGCCAGGCCGATCTGACGGGCGATGTGCCGGGCCGTTCCCGGATAGTCCCCGGTAATCATCACCACGCGGACTCCCGCTGTACGGCATTCTCGAATCGATTCCGGGACCAAGGCCCTCACCGGATCGGACAATCCAATCAGGCCCACGAATTCGAAAACGAAGTCATGCTGTCCATCGGGCAGGTCCGAGGGCTCGAAAACGGCCTTGGCGACCCCGAGCACCCGGAGGCCGTCATCGGCAAGGCAGCGAACGTGCCGATCCAACTTCTCCGTTTCTCCTTCATTCAGGTGGCAGAGATCGGCAATCGCTTCCGGTGAGCCCTTGGCGGCGATGACGTAGTCTCCGCCATGAGGGGATTTCCAGACGCGGGACAGGGAAAGCAGCTCCCGGGAGAGGGGGTACTCGTGAACCAGCGTCCAGTCGGAATGGAGATGTTCCGTTTCTGCAAGGTGGAGGTCACCTAACTGCTTGATCGCCTTTTCCATGGGATCAAAGGGGTCGATCTGGCTTGCCAGGATGCTGAATTCCGCAAGCTCGTGAAAAGGTTCGGGCAGGATCTGCTGATCAAAATTTCCCAGCGTGAAGAAGGAGTTCCGGGCAAACAGTTTCCGGACGGTCATCCGGTTTTCGGTGAGTGTCCCTGTTTTATCCACACAGAGGACGGTGGCTGAACCAAGGGCCTCGACGGCCGGAATGCGCCGGGTGAGGACCCGCTTCTGGGAAATGCGCCAGGCTCCGATAGCCAGGAAGACGGTAAGCACGACGGGAAACTCTTCCGGCAGGGTCGCCATGGCCAGGGTGATGCCCGCCAGAAGCCCATGGAGCCAGTCCCCCCTCGTCAACCCATAGACGACAATGACCACGGCGCACAGGGAAAGTCCAAGGAGCGAGAAATAGCGGACCAGCCGCCCCGTCTCCTTCTGCAGGAGAGATTCCTCCGGCGCAACGTCCTGCAGGGCCCTGCCGATTTTCCCGATCTCGGTGTGGATGCCCGTGGCCAGTACCCGGGCGATGCACTGGCCCTGAACGGCCAGGGTCCCCGAGTAAATGAAGGGAAGATCGTCACCGCCCGGCCGTCCCATTCCGGAGGCGCAGGGGTCGGCGGACTTCCGGACAGGTGCGGATTCTCCGGTCAGGAGAGACTCATCCACGCAGAGGCTCAGGCAGGAGAGCAGAACCGCATCGGCGGGAATGCGATCCCCCTCTTTCGCCACCAGGATGTCCCCCCGGACAACCTCCCGTCCGGCAATCCGTCTTTCCCGGCCATCCCGGATCACCAGGGCGCGGGGGCTGGAAAGATCCCGCAGGGCCTCCAGGGCCCGCTCCGTCTTGCGCTCCTGATAAAGCGTGATGCCCATGACGACAAAGACAAAACCGAGGAGCATCAGCGCTTCATGAACATCTCCCAGGAAAAGGTAAAGGGTTCCGCAGGTGACCAGCAGCAGAAACATGGGTTCCCGCACGACATCCCCGGTGACGGCCCAGACGCTGCGCCCCCGGGACGAGGGCAACTCGTTGTACCCATCCCGGAGTAAGCGCTGTGCCGCTTCCTCTTCCGAAAGTCCGGGAAATATTTTGGGGTCCAGCCCGCTGCTCATTGCCTGTGCCAACCTCGAATAGGAAATAGGCGACTGATCCTGCTGATCATAAGGGGGGAATCCGGGGAATTCAAGGATATTGTGACCGATGGCCGGCCATGGTGTGCCCTGAAGGCTTCGTCTGCGGGACAGGTCTGACTTTCCGGAAATCTTTTTCATCCACGGCCACATTTCTCATAGAAATCGTCCGTGTCGGGGAGTAAAATAAATCCGGCAAGATGAGCCGAGGGCACAAAGGGCTGAGAGGCTTGTCCGTGAGAGCCTTTTCGGGGGTTTTCCCCCGGAAGGAAGCCTTTTCCGCCGATGAGGGGACCATGCCGCCGGAGCGATTCCGTGGAAACCATGTATAAAAAGATTCTTGCCGCAGTCAATGAGCATCTGAATTCCGAAGTGGCGGCGCGCTATGCCCTGAACCTCGCCCAGGAGCTTCATGCAAAGCTCTATATCTGCTTTGTCGCCGAGGAGGGCATGCCCCCCCATGACCGCCACATCGCCGAGGAAGCCATTCAGCGGCTTTTCGACGACGCCCTGGAACGGAACATCCAGGCGGAAAGCATCGCCTCCACGGGAAATCCCCTCCGGGAGATCGGGAAAATCGTCCGCCAGGAAAGGATCGGGCTTGTCTTTGCCTCGACCCGGAGAGAGGATCTTGAGAAAAGGTTCTACGCCGGCACTGTGGCCCGGAGCCTGTCGCTGAAGCTTCCCTGCTCCGTGGCCCTCGTGCGCATTGCCCATTCCGGCAGGGTGCGCCCCGGGAGGATTCTCGTTCCGGTGAAGGCAAGGATCAATCGCGTGCGGGAACGTGCGCTTTTTGTGTCCGCCATGGCCAAGGCATTCGGGGCAAAGGTTTTCGTCTTCCATGCGCCGAAGCCTCTGGAAAAGCTCTTTTCCGGAGAGATACACCTCACTCCCCCGGAATGGGAAGAGCGCAGGTCAACGGACATCGCGCACTTCATGAGTCATCTCACGCAGAGGGACATCGAGCATGAAGGGCGGCACCTGCCGGGAGGGATCGCCCGGAACATCACGGTCGAAGCCTTTGCAAAGCGGCATGACCTTATCATCATGGGGGCCAGCGAGCGGAGCCTTCTGGCTTCCCTGCTCAATGGCAGTCCCGTCGAGCAGGTTCTGAGAGAGACACCCTGCGACCTCATCATCCTGAAGCCCCGCCATGAAGATTAACAGCCTTTCCCGGGAGGAGGCCCTTCGGGCCCTTGTCAGTTCGGAAAACGGCCTTTCCGAAAAGGAAGCCGCCCGAAGGCTTTCGGAAAGCGGTTTCAACGAGATCCGGGAGGCGCACAGAACTCCCCTGGCGATCCGGTTCTTGAAGCAGTTTACCCATTTCCTGGCCTTGCTCCTCTGGGTCGGCGCAGGGCTCGCCTTCCTTTCCGATTATCTCCATCCCGGCGAGGACATGGGCACCCTCGGTTTTGCCATCATCGGCGTCATTGTGATCAATGCCGTCTTTACCTACATCCAGGAATACCGCGCCGAGAAGGCCCTGGAGGCCCTGAAGAGGCTTCTGCCCTTTTCGGTGCGGATTGTCCGGGAAGGAAAGGAGCGGAAGGTCCCGTCTCGGGAGGTTGTCCCGGGGGATGTTATGCTCCTTTCCGAAGGGGACCGGATCCCCGCCGACGCCCGCCTCATCGAAGGCGCCATGCTGAAGGTCAACAATGCTCCGCTGACGGGCGAGTCCGAAGCCAGCCTTCGCAATGCTCTGCCTGCGCCGGGCGAACTTCTGGACAGCCCCAATATTGTCTTTGCCGGGACAAGCGTCATAAGCGGTTCGGGAAAAGCCCTGGTGTTCGCAACAGGAATGGGGACGGAATTCGGCCGGATCGCCCATCTGACGAGCGCCGTTGAGCAGGATCTCAGCCCGCTTCAGAAGGAGATTGCCAAGGCGACCCGCCTGGTGGCGACCATCGCCGCCCTGGTCGGCATCTTTTTCTTCAGCCTCGGATTTGTCATCGGGAGGGATTTCTGGGGAAATTTCATCTTTGCCGTCGGCATCACCGTCGCCCTGATCCCCGAGGGGATGCTGCCCACCGTCACCCTCTCCCTGGCCATGGCGAGCCAGAGAATGGCGAAACGGAAGGCCTTGATCAAGAATCTCTCCTCGGCGGAGACGCTGGGCTGCGTATCCGTGATCTGCACCGACAAGACCGGAACACTGACCCAGAATCGAATGACCGCGGAAAAAATATGGAGAGACGGCTCGATCCTGGATGCGCAGGGATTTATGGCGCCGGCCGATGATCCGCTGATGCAGGCGGCCCTTCTGTGCAATAATGCGCGCTTCGCCGACAATGAATACCGGGGGGATCCCACCGAGACTGCCCTGCTGCGGCTTGGAAGGGAAAGCCTGGGTGATCTGAGTGCAGAACGCATGTTTGAGATTCCCTTCGACTCGGACCGGAAGAGGATGACCACCGTGAACAGAGTGGGGGACGCGGGAATCGTCTTTTCGAAGGGGGCCATGGAGAGCATCCTGCCCCTGTGCAGCCGGTTCCTGGTGAACGGCGTCGAATACGGGATGGAGGAGACCTTTCGCGAAAGGGCATTGGATGCCTATGGGTCCCTCATGGATCATGGGCTGAGGGTTCTGGCCTTCGCCTACAGGAAAAATCCTTCCGATCTCCTCCCCCCGGACCCCTCGTCTCTGGAAGAGGATCTTGTGTTGGCCGGCCTGGTCGGGCTCGAAGACCCGCCGCGGCCTGAGGTGCCGGAGGCCATTGGAAAATGCCATGAGGCGGGCATCAAGGTCATCATGATCACGGGGGATGGAAGCCGGACGGCAGTTGCCATCGCCCGCGAGATCGGCCTGGTGAAGGGCGATCCGCTCGTGATCGAAGGGCCGGAGTTCCTGGAAATGGATGACCGGGAACTCCGGGAAAAACTCTCGGTCGGAGAAATCCTCTTTGCGCGCATGGCGCCGAAGCACAAGATGAGGGTCGTCTCGATCCTCCAGGAGGAAGGGGAATGGGTCGCTGTGACGGGCGACGGCGTCAATGACGCGCCTGCCCTGAAAAAGGCGGATATCGGCATCTCCATGGGCATTTCGGGTACCGATGTCGCGAAGGAAGCTTCGGACATGATCCTGCTGGATGACAATTTCGCCACCATCGTCAATGCCGTTGAGGAAGGCCGGGCGGTTTACGAGAACATCCGGAAATTTATCACCTACATCTTTGCCTCCAACATCCCGGAGGCCGTCCCCTACCTCGCATACATCCTGTTCCGGATCCCGCTGCCGCTGACGATCATGCAGATCCTGGCCGTCGACCTCGGCACGGACATGCTTCCGGCACTGGCCCTCGGCACGGAAAAGCCGACACCGGCGGTGATGAGGCAGCCGCCCCGAAGCAGGAACGAGAGACTCCTCAATTTTTCGCTCCTTTCCCGTGCCTATCTCTTCCTGGGGCCGATCGAAGCCTTCGCCTGCATGTCCGGTTTCTTCTATGTCATGATCAACGGGGGCTGGACATGGGGGATGGAGGCAGCGCCGGATCACGTCCTCTATCTGCAGGCGACGACGGCGTGTCTCACCGCGATCATCATCGTCCAGATCGGCAACGTCTTTGCCTGCCGGTCGGCGAAAGAGTCCGTGTTCAGACTCGGTTTTTTTTCAAACCGGTTCATCTTCATCGGCATCGGTTTCGAACTCTGCCTTCAGCTCTTCATCGTCTATTCCCCTTACGGAAACAGGGTATTCTCGACCTATCCCCTTTCCCCTGCAATGTGGCTGGTCCTTCTTCCCTTTGCCTTCCTTCTGCTCTTCAGTGAGGAGGCCAGGAAATATCTCTTACTGCGACGGTGACGGAATCCTATTCAGGAGACCCTATACCATCGGGGAGGTAATTTGCCAGGCGACAAGCTCAAGCCTTGACTAATCATCTTTATCTTGCTTTGATTGGAGCAAACCGGCGATCCCTCCATGGGGTTCCTATGATTTCCCCCATTACACTAACCTGATCAGACGGAGTTCTCCATGAGTTGTTTGCCGAGCTTTCCAGCAGATATCACGCCATTGATGGCATTTGGCCTCATCCTGCTGATCGGGTCCCTTGGCGGATTCATCACACATCTTATCCCCTGGCTTCCAAGCATCACGGGGTTTATGGCTGTCGGATTCTTCTTCGGGCCGAGCGGAATCAATATTTTGAGCCAGGAAACCTTGGCCCAGTCAGGGATTCTTATACATATCGCCCTTGGGCTTATTCTCTATCGGCTTGGGTTGTCACTCGACATGGCCATGCTTCGACATAACCAAGCCTCCTTCTGGTCTCTCTTGTTGAAAGTGTTGCGACCTTTTGTCTTGTAACCTACATCCTCTCGATTTTTGATGTGGGGATCGCAACGGCTGCACTGGTTGCCGCAATCACCGTTTCCTCATCCCCAGCGGTTCTTTTGCATGTGGCGAATGAAGTCGGCGCATCGGGCAAAGTGACGGAATCCACGGAGACACTGGTTGCGCTCAATAATCTGATTTCTTTTACGTTATTCTCTTTCATTCTGCCCTTCATGCATTACACCGTAGGTTCACACTGGATGACCGTGATTCTTCAGCCCCTGTACCAACTGATGGGGTCGCTCCTTTTGGGGATTATTTTAGGCTGGTGTCTACATTTTTTTGTTATCAAGACCCGCCAGGCAGCTCAATACCGACTCGCACTTGTAATAGGTACAATCATGTTGGCAGTTGGCTTTGCGAAGGAGACGCAGCTTTCCATGCTCCTTGTTCCGCTCGTTGTCGGAGTTGCGGCGAAAAGTATTGAGAGGGAAAATATTGTTTCAGAGTTGGCCTTTGGTCCTGCCTTTGAGCTTTTTTTTATCGTACTGTTTGTTTTTGCAGGTGCAAAGCTGCATGTAAGTGAATTGATCGAGTTTGCTCCTGCAGTCTTCGCGGTGGTAGTTGCCCGTACATTTGCAAAAACGGCCGGGGTTACCGCAGCAACGGTCCTGCTTCGTAAACCCCTTCGTTACGGAATATCGAGCGGACTTCTCATGGTTCCAATGGCAGGTCTGGCGATAGGGCTAGCCGACACTTCCTGTATGATGTTCATGGATCAGGCATCCCTGATTTCAGCCACGGTGCTTGGGGCCGTCACGATGTTCGAAACGATAGGCCCACCTGTTGCGGCTTTTGCATTCCGCTTTTCGGGCGAGTCCTCCGCGGCCGCCGTTCGCTGAAGAAGGAGAGCACCGCCTCCGGAAAGAGTAGACGAGAAAAGAAATTGTTAAATGGCAGGAAGGATTGACAAGTTGCGGGAGGCGCCTTCTGCCCCGTCCGTTTGTTGAGCCCTTAATGTTTTCAGGCATTCCAGAATCTCCTGCTCGGATTGGCAAGACCGGAGAATCTGGATCCGGAAAGTTCCAGATTCTCCGGCAGAGGGAGTTGCTGAATCGCTGCTTGTTCATGATCGTTCAGGAGTTCCGGACTTGTATAAAGGCGCTGTTTTTTTGGGATGGCCCTTCCGTGTTTATTTTTGGGAGCTAAGGTTTACCTGTTCCAGCAATATCCGCTCGGGAACATGGATGGTCGAGGTCGGGAAAGCGACCTCCGCTCCATGGGAGAGGATAATCCGGTAAACCTTCATCAGCACATCCTCCTTGACCTGGTGATATTCCACCCACACCTTCGTTCTGGTGAAGGCATAGACCATGACATCCAGGGACGAGGGGCCGAAGGTGTTGAAATTGACGATCAGTGTCTGGGTGGGATCAATGCCGGGGTGATCGATCAGCATCTGACGGACATCTTTTGCGATGGCCATGACCTTGTTTGCGTCATCGTAGCGGACGCCGATGGTTTCATAAATCCTGCGATGGGTCATTCTGGATGGGTTTTCCAGCGCGATGGTCGTGAAGGTCGAGTTGGGTATGTAAAGGGGGCGGTTTTCGAAGGTTCGGATCCGGGTAAGGCGCCAGCCGATGTATTCCACTACGCCCTCGATGTTTCTGTCCGGTGAGCGAATCCAGTCCCCCACGGCAAAAGGCCGATCGAGGAAGATCGTCAATCCGCCGAAGAAGTTGGAGAGGATGTCCTTTGCCGCAAAGCCCACGGCGATGCCGCCGATGCCGCCAAAGGCGAGGACGCCGGAGATGCTGAAGCCCAGGGTCTGCAGCATCATCAGTGAGGCCGTGATAAAAATGGATATCCGGGCAAGCTTGCCGATGGCATCTGCCGTGGTCGGATCAACCGGCTTCCCCTTTTTGCGCTGAATTTCCAGGATATTGTCATGAAGCTGCCGGACGAGGTTGACGCAGAACCAGGCGATAACAAGGATGATGCCGGCACGGGCAGCATCCCGGGAATACTCCAGGAAGGCCGTCTTCGGTGCTACGTAGTTAACCGCAGCGGAAATGCCTATGATCCAGATCAAGGCGCTCAAAGGCTTCCGAAGAGCAGTCAGAATGGCCTCGTCCCAGGGGTTTTCTGTGAGGAGCGTCCGCCTGTGCAGACGCGATAGGACAATTTTTTGAATGAAATCAAATAGAAGCGCGACAAATATAATCAGAAATACGATGAGCCATTGATATCCCTGGTAAAGGGCCGTAATTTTTTCAAGATAAACGTTCAGATCCATTCCGTACACCCCTTCCGATTCATTCGTGAGGCGGAGGGATTTTCCCCAATGTCTCCATTCCGGAGTCGATTATTTCGAAGGTATTCCGCATCAAAGCAGGAGAAAAACACCGTTACCCTTCGCTGCTTCCCGGGTTGCCATGCCTTTTTCCCTCGATGGCCAGGAAGTTGCCGGGAGGAATGGATGCGAGTTCAACATCCTGCTCCGCCTTCAAGCGTTCAAATTTTACCGTCGATTTGACGGTGATGTCCGACCCCCTTGGAACCGAAATCGATAAAGGATTTATGGGGCGGTCGTTGATCCTCATCTCGAAATGAAGATGCGGCCCCGTCGCAAGTCCTGTTGATCCGACGAGCCCTATCAAAGAACCCTGGCTGACCTCTGTTCCCTGCCTTAAACGTTCGTGGATTTTCGACAAATGGCCATAATACGTCTGATAACCGCCGGGATGCTTCAGAATCACAAGATTGCCGTACTGTCCCCGGCGTCCCGCAAAAACGACCGATCCATCGCCTGCCGCCGAAACAGGGGTACCTTCGGGGGCCGCATAGTCGACCCCGTGATGAGGCCTGGTGATCTTCAGGATCGGATGGTAGCGACCGTTGGAGAACGTTGAACTGATCCGCCTGAAGTTCAATGGAGCCCTGAGGAAGGTTTTTTTCAGGGACTTCCCCGATGCATCGTAATAATCCGTACCCTCTTCATCCGTGAACCGGTAGGCGCGGTATGCCTTTCCGTTGTTGATGACCTCGGCGGAAAGAATATTGCCGTATTTTTTCAGGGTTCCATTGAGGTAAAACCCCTCGGCGACCAGCCTGAAGGTGTCGCCCTTTCTGATGTCTGTTGTAAAATCTATATCCCAGGCGAAGATATCGGAGAGATTCTGTGCAAGCACCAGGGACTCTTTGCCATGCCCCAGGGCAGAAATCAGATTATCCTGGATGACCCCGCCGATGTGCTCGATCTTCTTTTCGTAAGGCACAGGGATCTTTTCCGCGCAGAAACCTTCCTCGCCGCAGGTGATATTCAGGATGGTGTCCTCATCGATCCAGTATGTGAAGGAGTTTATCTGTTTGTTTTCATCGAGGCGAATCCGATAGGGCTGGTTAACCCGGAGATATCTGAGTTTATAAATACTTGCCGATGCTTCTTTTAAACTGAAGAGATCGTTCAGGTTCAGTTCGTAGTGTTTAAAAATGTCAAAGAGGGTTTCACCTTTTCTGATTTTTCCCGTTATTTCGTGAAATTCTTCCGATTCGGTTACCTTGATCTCTTCGTCGAAATCCGTTTTTTCCGGGAGATTGAAACCGGCAAGGACTGTTAAAAAAAACGTCGGGACAATCGTGGAAAAAAGAATGTAAACAAGAGTTGACCGGATGAAGATTTTTTTCATTCGATTTCTCTCCGCCTCTCCGTTGAATTCAGTTAAGTCGCTGTAATTGCGGCATGTCTATCTTAACTTCTGTAGCTCTGTCCGCCGGGGAACAGGTTGGCCGAGACGTCCAGCTTCTCGGCTTCCATGAGCTTTACCACCTGCTCCAGGGATTCGGCGATGACCATCTGCTCCGATTCGGGAAGCCTCGACAGGGACTCCGACAGCTTGTGCTGAAGCGGCGACGGAGCTTTGAGAATGATTTCCCTTCCGGATTGGGAAATTTCCAGGTACACCTTGCGATGATCCTCCGAACTTCTCGTTCGAGTCAGATATCCCTTCGCTTCCAGTCGATCAATGATCCCGTTGGCCGTGCTTATTCCAAGGTTCACCATCCTGGCCAGATCCGTGAGGGTTGTCCGGCTTGATTCCGCTAATGCACCGAGACACAAAAGCTGGGGCGTTGTCAGTCCGAACTCCGAGTTTAATTTTTTGGAATGGATATGGACGGCGCGGATGACGCGACGCAAAGCGCGTATGATTCGATATTCATAAGCATTGCCACTTTCTGTTGTCATGGACAATCCTTTCTGGTAAAATATTTCGTGTAAGAATATTAATTGCCGCTGGATAATCGGTTCTGAAAAATATGTCAAGAGAAAACAAACCCTCATTCCGCTTTTGAGCTGCTTCCGGGAATGGGTTGCCCGGCCCCGGAATGTCGGGAAGAAGCCGGAATCGAGCCTTTCCCCATGGTGTTGCTGCAAAGATTTCCCGGATCCAGGTTGAAGGCGGGATAAAACCAACGGTGATTTGGTGAGGAGGCCCATGCAGATCGATCCTTTCGCAGTGAAGGACTGCGCACTCATTGCGGTAGCCACCGGGGAGCACGTGGTAACTCTTCGCGAGCTCAAGGACAGGCTGGGAACCATACCGACAAGCTGCATCTATTATCATTTCTGGGGCGGCCTTTTGCGCCCCCGTTTCGACGACCCCCTCTATCAGAACGATTTTGCGATCTGGACCTGGCGGGGCATTCACGACAAAACACTGGCCGAGAGGCTCGCCGTGATCGATCCAACGGGTTTCAAGGACCTCGAAGAACTGCGCAGGGAACTCATCGAGGTCATCGAAGAGCGGCTCGATGAAAACGAACTGCTTTCGTGGATCATACCATCCCAGAGGTTCCATTTCGTCCGGTCCCAGATCGTCGTTTTCGACACCGGCAAACGGTTTTCAACCATTGAAGATCTCTGTGAATACATCCCTCATATGTCACGGGGAGTCATCTTCTATCATTTAATCGATGCGCGCAGGAGAACCCCTCTGGGAAGAAATGATTTCACCGAATGGCTCATGGGCTATGGTGAAGAGCACCAGGAACTTGCCATGCGCATTGCCGGCATAGACCCCTATTTCACGACGCTCAGCGAGCTTCGGAATGAACTGCATCAGGTCTTTGCTGCATACATGAGAGAAAGGCGGGGCCGGTCATGACACTGCTGGAGAACTATGCCCAAATTGTCGGCGAGGACGTCATCCATCACCTGGAGCTGCTCGCTGCGAATCTCCAGGGCATGAAGGTCGTGCATGTCAATTCCACTCGGGAAGGGGGCGGGGTTGCGGAGATTCTCCACTGGCTCATTCCCCTGAAGCGGGAGTTGGGGATCGACGCTCAATGGGAGGTGATCTCCGGGACCGATCCGTTCTTTTCGTTCACGAAACTGATGCACAATGGCCTCCAGGGTAAGAGGGTGGAACTGCATCCCGACCATCTGGCGGAATATGAACGGGTTAACGAGATGAACGCTGAGTCCCTCCGGAAGACTCTTGAGGAGGCTGATCTGGTTTTCATCCACGACCCGCAGCCAGCAGCGCTTCCGCAGTTTATTCCCAACCGGCGGGGGAAATGGATATGGCGCTGCCACATCGATGCGAGCCGCCCGTTCCGGCCGGTCTGGAAATTCCTGCGGGCGTTCGTCGAACCTTACTCCGCCAGCATCTGGTCGCTGTCCGAGTTCGCCCAGCCGCTTCCCCATCCTCTCTACCTTGTTGCCCCGAGCATCGATCCCCTGAGCGAGAAGAACATCGATCTGGGGCACGATGAACTTTCGGCCATGTACCACAAGTGGGGCCTGGATCCGGAACGGCCCATCATTACCCAGGTATCGCGCTTCGACCGGTTCAAGGACCCCATTGGAGTGATCCGTGCCTACAGGATGGTGAGGGAATTTTCACCGATTCAACTTGTCCTTGCAGGCGGAGGGGCCGCCGATGACCCCGAAGGAGAGGAGATGATCCGTCGGGTCAAAGAGAACGCCGGTACGGACGAGGATATCCATGTCCTTCTCCTTCCCAGTGATGACCACCGGACCATTAACGCCTTCCAGAGAATCTCGGACATTGTGATCCAGAAGTCCACCCGGGAAGGGTTCGGCCTCACCGTGACCGAAGCGATGTGGAAGAGCAAGCCGGTAATCGGAGGGGATACGGGGGGGATCCGGCTTCAGGTTGTGGACCATCACACCGGTTTCCTCGTCACCTCGCCGGAGGGCGCCGCCCTGAGAATCCGGTACCTGCTGAAGCACCGGGACCAGCTGACGGAGATGGGGGAGAAGGCCCATCATTTTGTCCTGGAAAACTTCCTGGTGACGCGCCATCTCCGTGAATACCTCACCCTGATGCATGCCGTCATGTTCGAAACCCGGGAAAGGATCGAGACCTGGTGATTTCCTCGCGCGTCTTTCCCATACCGGTCCGGGGCATCCCGGATTTCTGGAAGAGGCTTCAGTCCGCCAGGGCGAGTTTCCTCGTCCTGGACTATGACGGAACCGTCGCCCCGTTCCAGGTCGCGCGGATGGAAGCCTACCCGATGGCCGGCATCCCGGATCTTATCGCCAGGATTCGGAACAGGACTTCCGGCGGCATTGCCGTCGCTTCCGGCAGGCCCATTGCCGAGATCGAAAAGCTTCTCGGCGTGCCAGGCATCATGACAATCGGAAGCCATGGATGCGAGTTCCACGATTCCGATGGCACCCTGGAAATCCGGAAGCCGTCTCAAATTCAGAGGGAAGGACTTGGCAAAGCCCTGGAGACCGGCATCCGCAGGGGAATAAAGGATCAGCTCGAAGTAAAGGCGGCCAGTATCGCTCTCCATACACGAGGGCAGGTGGACGATGAGGCGCTGTCCATGGAGAAATGGGCGGTGGACAGCTGGACCCCCATTGCCCGTCTCCACAATCTTGAAGTGAGGGGGTTCAACGGCGGCGTCGAACTGAGGTGCACCGGCCTGGACAAGGGGAGCGCCTTGCAGATCCTGCTTGCCCGCCAGCCGGAAGACGCCTTCTGCGTCTATCTCGGAGACGATGAAACCGACGAAGACGCATTCCGGGTTCTTTTGGGCCGAGGCATCGGCATCAAAGTTGGAAATGCCGACGTTCCCACGACTGCAGCGGGCTTTCTGCCCGATATCGAAGCGGTGAAAGACTTTCTTGAGGGATGGGACGCTCTAGCCCCCGAGGGGCATCAGGAGGATTGAACATGGAGAAGAGAAGACTCGCCGTCATATCAAACCGCCTCCCCATTGTCTTGAAAAAAGAGCAGAGGGGGAAATGGCAGATCGAACCGGGATCCGGTGGTCTGGTGACAGCCCTGGGGCCGGTCCTCAAAAATCGCGATGGGATATGGATCGGCTGGATGGGCACGAATGCCGAGGAGGAGCCGGCTGGTCCTCTTCTCGAGGACCTCATCCGCAGGGGAACCCGGGAAACGGGATACTCCCTGAAGCCGGTCCATTTGACGAAAGAAGAGGTGAACAAGTATTATCACGGATTCTCCAACGAGATCCTCTGGCCCCTGTTCCATGACCTTTTTTCGCGCTGCAATTTCGATCTTTCGTACTGGCCGTTCTATGAGCAGGTGAACCGTAAGTTTGCACAGGCTGTTGTCTCGAATACGGACGAGAATGATTATGTGTGGGTCCAGGACTACCAGCTCATCCTGGTGGGCAGGGAGCTCAAGCGACTCGGATTAAAACGCCAGACGGGTTACTTCCTCCATATTCCTTTCCCGCCCCTGGACATTTTTCTCAAGCTGCCCTGGCGCTTCGAAATTCTCGAAGCGCTCATGGAATATGACCTTGTCGGCTTTCAGACCGTGAGAGATTTGAGGAATTTTGTCGGATGCGTTCGGGCGCTCTTCAATTACAAGGTTGCAAAGGAAAAGTTCATGAACCGGATTCTTCGTCCCGACGGCGAGGTTCTCGTAGGAGCCTTTCCCATCAGCATCGATTACAGAGAATTTGAAGACCTTGCCCGAACCGGTGAAGTGGCCGAGATGGCATGGAGCATCCACGAAAACCTCCCCAATCGGCAGCTCGTCCTTGGTGTGGACCGCCTTGACTATACCAAGGGTATTCCTCACCGGCTTCTGGCCTTCGCCCATGCCCTGGAGTGCTATCCGGACATGCGCCGGAAGGTTACGCTGATCCAGGTGGTGGTCCCCAGCCGTGTGGATGTGGAAGAGTATGGAAATCTCAAGCAGGAGATCGAACGCATCGTGGGGGAGATCAACGGGAGGTTCACGGAAGTCGGCTGGACGCCGATCCACTATATATACCGGTCATTGCCGCGCCAGGAACTTGTCGCCTACTACAAAACCTGCGAGATCGCGCTGGTCACCCCGCTGAAAGACGGCATGAATCTCATCGCGAAGGAATACTGTGCAAGCAACATAGAGGAAAAAGGGATCCTCATCCTGAGCGAATTCGCCGGCGCCGCCTCTCAACTCCACCGGGACGCGCTTCTTGTCAACCCCTATGACAGGCAGCGGATGGCCGATACGATTCATGCCGCCTTGCGCATGCAGGATGATGAGCGGCAGGCCCGAATGCGGAGGCTCAGGCGGTTCATCAAGAGGCACGATATTATCAACTGGGTCAATTCTTTTCTCCATGCAGGCATTGCAAGGAATTTAGGGGACTTTCCCCAGGCCGAGTTCTTTGTGCCTTCTCCGAACGGCGGCGTCGGGAGCGATGACGAATAAGCCCATCTGAAAAAAAAGGACCTTCGACGATCCGGAGGCGCTCCGGAGCCCGGCGCATTCGAAAAAGGGCCTCCCGACACATGGCCGGGAGGCCCTTTTTGAAGTCTGCCTGCCTCCTTACCAGGGGGCCATAGGGAAGTTCCTATTGCGGGTTCTGGGCATCTTCAAGAATGATCACTTCAACGCGGCGGTTCTGCTGGCGTCCGGCAGCGGTCTTGTTGCTGGCCACCGGAGAGGTTTCTCCGTAACCCTTTGTCGCGATGCGGCTCTCATCAATCCCCTTTTCAACCATGGCCTTCTTGACTGCGTCGGCCCGTCGCTTGGAAAGTGTCAAATTATATTCCGAACTTCCCCTGCTGTCCGTGTGACCTTCGATGACGATTTTCCGAGTGGGGTATTTATTCATGAACTGGCTCAACTGATCGATGTTCTTTTCGGCTCCCGCTGTAAGAGTGGCCCGGTTCGTCGCAAAAAGGATATCGCCCAGGGTGACAACCATTCCCCGGTCGGTCGGCCTTGCCTTGAGTTCCTCCAGTTCGGCTTTCAGCCGTGCAAGTTCGGCTGTCTTTCGCTCCACTTCAAGTGCTTTCTGCTCCGCTTCCATCCGGGCTTTTTCCAGCGCCGCCGCTTTTTCCTTTGCGGTGAGCGTGGCCTTGCCTAGTTGCTTTTCACGAAGCTGCAGGATCAGCTGATCCTTTTCTTTTGAAAGGTTCAAGGTTTCCTGCTCCGCCAGCGTACGTTCCGCCGATGCAACGGCAAGCTGTGTCTTTCTTTCGGACATGTAGGCCAGATGCTCCTTTTGGGCGGCGTCATCCTCAACCTTTTCCGCCTCTTTCAGTGTCTGCTCCGCCTCATAAAGAGGAACGGCGGAGACTGAAGCAATCTGGGGGTTCTGCTTGGCTTCTTCAAGAGCGGCCCGCGCTTTGGTTACGGCATCTATGGCCCTCTGTTCCTGGGGGGTGATGCCGGCACATCCGGCTATAAACAAGGATATTCCCATCAAAAGCAGAATGTCGACGATGATGAATCTGTTTCTTTTGACTTTCTCCATCTTTTTGCTCCTCCTATTTATGGCTTCGCTCCAATTCTTTTCGCATGGAATCGACCGTATTACGCATTTCCCCGGAAATCTCCTTTGCCTTTGCAGCCCGCGTCTTCGCCCTGGCGACATCGGCGTCGAGAGTCGCCTCATCGGCAAGGCGTCCCGCCTGCACGTACTCTTCGGCGGCCACGGCCTCCTTTGCCTGCTTTAATTTATCCTCTGAAATTCTCAGATCGAGCGGGGCATTCACGATGGCGTTACTTTCCCTGGCACCCGAGATCGCCCTTTCGGCGTTTGCGATCTTTTCGTTCGGCACCGCCACTTTTTCCGCACAGCCCATGATTGTGAAGCCAAAAATGAGAGATGCGCCTGCCATGACAAGAACGATTTTGTTTTTTGAAATCATTGGCTACTCCTTCCAAAATGAAAATTAGGCGATCCGGCAAAGACTGCTGAAGTGCCGGATGCGTTAACCCATGAAGCACAAACACCCGTTATGAACCGTCAGCGATCAAGCTGGCGGCTGAACCTGAAGGTTGAAGAACAAAGGATCAGCGAAAAGAAAAAAGGGTGTTTCCCTGCTCATTCCGGTTTTTGATGAAAAACGCCTGACGAGCCTGTTCTCCGGTTTTCCTGAATGCCCACATTTCGGGTTCTGATCGCCCGGCCATCTCGTTGCGACCCGGAACATCCTGGATTTTTTTTGGGGCGCCATGCCGGGCTTTCGGAGACTCCGTTGTGATTCACCAGGCGAGGTGAAATTCCTGATGGTGGATTTTAACCCCCGGGAATTCTTTTCCATGGGAATATTTTTGACCAGCGCATGTTCTTGATCCTGACCACGGCTTCTGACGGAATGCGGAGTCAGCATTTGCCTACAGAGACTGAGTCCGGCGGAATAACGACACGTTGACCTGGATGAAACGCCCGTTGGGTTAAAAAATATCTCGTTTTAATAATTATAGCCTGTAATAATTGATGAGTAAATCCTTTTTTTATCGGCGGGTCCATGAAAGGGTTGATGAGGGCGTGTTGCCGGTCACCCCGTTTGATTCCAGCTTGTCTGAACGATGGAGGGGCCGGGAAACGGCTGTTATATCCGTGGGGCCGTCCACTTTCTGTGTTGCGGCGGCCCGGGTTTCTTGAAATCTGCCGAGATTACGAAATGGCCTTGTACCAGATGTTCATGCTTTCGATATGTGCGGAAATGTTGGTGTTGTTTGTTAACCTTCCTCCATAGGCATAACCGAGCCTGGAAAAAGTGATGTTCATTCCCGGGGATTTTGCCCGGGAAATGGTGTAAGCTGTCTTGATGCCTTTGTGTTTCATCCTTTTCTCCATTTGAAAAAGCAGATGCACCCCCAGGCTGTGACTCTGCCACCGGGTAAGCGTTGCAAAATCCGTCATTTCCACATTTTCGGCTGACAGGTCCATCTCGGCGGAAGAAAGGGCCACCAGCTTTTTGCCTGTTTCGACCCCGAAATAGTCGACGTGACTTCGCATGGTGTCAAGGAGATAAGCGGGATTATGGATTGGAAAAGGATAAGTCGGAAAAACGGCCCTGTAGATGGAGGCCATTTCCTCCACATCCCTTTCCCTGCAGCGGCGTATTGAGAACCGGTTTGTGTCGAGCGGTGCCGCAGGGGTTCCGGCCCTGCTGAGTGCGAGGCGGAGAATTGCATCCAGGTTTGCTGCTTCCGTTTCGGATGCCCGCCGCCCCTCCAGGTAATACCCCAAAAATATTCCTGCATCGCACCCGTTGTAGAGTCCGGGGATGGAAGCCTCTTCAACGTAACCCGCCTGGAAAAACCAGTTCGAACGGTGTGACGGAACTTTAACGAAGATCTTCGAATAACCGCTCCGTTCCGCTCTTCGGACCAGGTCGAAAGGGAGATCGCCGTTTGAGCCGTCTCCTAATTTCAACAGGTAGATCCGGTCATTGTACGGACCATGCTGGATGATGGAGCCGCATGGGAGCGTTTCCAGCCGGTCCGGAACGTGCCTGTTCATGAACCGTTTCCTTCCCTTCTTTCGTGCCGGTCATTGTCCCTGGGAATCAGGGCGATGGTGTCGTCGTAATCCGCCAGCAGTTTTTCGATCCCCACGGAACGGAATTCCCCCGCATCTTCGAGGGCGAGCTGGAGATTGCATTCCGTGCAATTTCGATCGCAGAACGTCGGCTCGTACGAATCGGGTTCTTTATACGTGGTAATGACCCCTTCATAATTTCGCAGGACGACCTTGTTGGTAGACCATGAGATGAGGTAATTCGGCATGACCGGAATTTTTCCTCCGCCTCCGGGGGCATCGATGACATAGGTGGGAACGCAGAATCCGCTCGTGTGACCTATGAGGCTTTCGAGAATTTCGATTCCTTTTCCCACGGGGGTTCGAAAATGGCTCAGGCCTTCCGACAGGTCGCACTGGTAGAGATAGTAGGGTCTAACCCGATTGGCTACGAGTTTATGGACCAGAGAACGCATGATCCGGGGGCAGTCGTTGACACCGGACAAAAGAACGGATTGATTTCCCAGGGGAATCCCGGCATCTGCAAGTTTTCTGAGTGCGAGTTTTGAAGAGGCTGTCAATTCCCGGGGATGGTTGAAGTGCGTGTTGATCCAGAGGGGATGATGCGCCCTTAGCATTTCAACCAGCTCATCCGTGATGCGGTAGGGGAGCACAGCAGGTGTGCGTGTCCCGATCCGGATGACTTCGACATGCTCGATTTTTCTCAGCTCGGAGAGAATCCAGTCCAAATAATCCGTCGGCAGGAGAAAAGGGTCGCCACCACTCAGGAGGACATCCCTTACCCGCGGCGTATCTCTTATATATTCGATTCCCTGGAGGATCTGATCACGGCTCGGGATCGTGTCCCGGTCTCCCACACGGCGCTTTCTTGTGCAGTGACGGCAATACATGGAGCACATGTTGCTCACCAGAAACAACACGCGATCGGGATACCGGTGCGTTACCCCTGGAACCGGACTGTCCCTGTCCTCGTGCAGCGGGTCCGTCATGTCCGTTTTCTGAACCTGAAGTTCCTTGATGTCCGGGAAACTCTGCCTGAATACCGGATCGTTTTCCAGATTATCAACATCAATCAGAGAGAGATAATAAGGCGTGATCGACATGGGAAATTGTTCGGTGATCAACGTAAAGTGATGACGTATAGCGGTTGGCAACTGGATATTGAGCAGGTTTTCAAACGTTTCCAGATCCCTGACGCAGTGCCTGAGCTGCCATCGCCAATCCTTCCAGTTCCGAATCGAGCTGCCGTCGATTTCATTGAGTATTTTGTGCTGGGATTCCGTTAGCATAATAAATCCTTCCTAGACTGGATAAAGCGACATAATACGCGTATCGCCTGGTATAGACAGGCGATACCACCCCGTTGCCGCGAATATCCTTTCTGTTGGAATATTTCCTGTTAGAATATTTCATGTACGAATATAATAGGCTCTGAAAGATCTGTCAAGAAAAACTCTTGATTATGAGGCGGCGCACCTCAGGCAGGTCAAGGTCGGCAAGAATGAAATGAGAAAAAAGGATGAAATTTCTTTAATATCTTCAGGGTCCTGGATCGGAACCCGGGGAGATCGAAAAAAAATGCCGGAGCGTTTCAGAGCGGCATCACGATGAAAACCCGTCCCGTTTACCGGGGATCGGCGGACGGAGCGGAATGTTGAGATTCCCTGGATCAACCCATGCAGGGAACGGCTTTCCGATGAAGGAAGCGCTCCGGATTCCTCAAGGATCCGGCTCTCCGCTATGAGGCCTTTTCCTGATGCCGTCTTTGATTTTTTTTAGAATTCTCAGCAGCAATCCCGTCAGGCTCTTATCCCGGAGTTGAGGGGACGTGCGGATCTGCTCCAGCTCCGTTCCGATTGCAACATGGACGGAAGTGGATTTTTGAAAGGACAGGACCTGTGTGGGAAACACGCTTCTGTGGCCCGTCATGAGAAAACTGACGATGCAGGCAATGGCCGCGTAAGGAGAGATGGCGCTGCCGAAAAATTCCACAGCCAGGATGCTGGAAGCGATGGGGGTGTTGGTTGTTCCCGCCAGCAGGCTGACAAAACCGACCGCGGCAAAGGTCGCTCTGTCCAGCCCGAACAGGCCGCCGAAGAGATTTCCTGCTGTCGCACCGATGCACAGGATCGGCATGACGAGGCCGCCGCTGCCTCCGAAATTCAGCGTGATGCTCGTAAAAATCGCTTTGACCAGGAAGGCGTAAAAAATGATTTCTTCACCCCTGAGGGCCGTCTGAATCGTTTCGAGACCGGTACCGAGGAACTGCTTTGAAAAGATCAGCGTCATTCCGATGAGAAATGCTCCGCCGATAAGCCCCCGAAGAGGAAGAAATGTACCGAATTTCTGGGAAAAGGCATTCCCTTTCTTGAGAATCTCGATGACCAGCAGGGAGCAAATCCCGAAAAAGATTCCGGAGAACACGATCTTAAGGATGAAGGCTTCCGTCAGGGCCGGCGCGAAATCGAAGGGATAAAACTGGTAGTGAATCCCGAAAAGCAGGGCAATGTGGTAGCCCGTTATGCCGGCAATAATGGATGGCAAGAGGATTTCATAAACGATTCCACCGACATAAAGAACCTCAACGCCGAAAATGGCGCCGGCGAACGGCGCTCCGAGGACCGTTGCAAAACCGGCACTGAGTCCGCAGACGACGATCTTTTTCCGGTCTCTTTCATCGAGCCTGAACAATTCCGCCGCCACAGAGGCCAGGGATGCGCCGATCTGACCGCACGGTCCGACCTGGCCTGCCGATCCCCCCGTGGCGATGGTCAGGATGGCCGTGAGGAGCTTGACCGGAACGATGGCGGCCTTGATCCTGCCCCCGCGACGGTGGACAGCCTCGATAACCTTTTCGATGCCGTATCCTTTGGCATCCGGCTCCAGGTATTGAGTCGTCAATGCGCTGACGGCCAATCCGACGGGCAGCATGAGAAAATAATAGGGATAGCCGGTGCTGTAGGCCAGGGCCCACTCCAGAATCTTCAGAAAGAAGGTTGTGGACAATCCCACGATGATGCCAATGCCCGTCGCAATGGCAACCCATTTCAGGATGCTGATGAACAGGATGGATTCTTCGATCAGGTGTTCTTTCATGCTTTTTTTTTCAATATTAAGGATTTCTGTTCTTTGTGAAGGCCTTGACGCGTCATCGAGCCCCTTCTCGGGGGAACTTTCCTTAAACATGTATCATTATGAGGATGTTAAATCATCGAAAATTTGATCCGGAGTGTTGTCCGTCCGGGGACTGTAGAGGAGAAGGCATATTAACGTTTGATTTATGGGATTGCCAACTGTATATTAAGATTTAACATTTGGATTTCTGTGCCGTGTTTTTTCCAGTCAAGCCCGCGGCTTGAAGCGGACTATATCCTCGCGCGTTAAACTCCGCTTCCGTAGCCAACCTTCAATGCGTCTTTCGCAGCATGCCGTTTGAATCCTGCAGGATCGGGAAAAAACCTGGAAAGGAATTCCTGGTTGAGGAAAGGGGAAGGAAATCATGGACAATCTGATCGGCAAGCACTGGCATCATCTCCCCGCGGAAGAAGTCATCGATCTGCTGGACGGCAATAAGGACCAAGGCCTTGACCTCTTCGAAATCAATCACCGGCGGGAGAAGTTCGGCGCCAACACCCTGACGCAGAAGAAGGGCAAAGGCCCTCTTCTGCGCTTCCTCCTCCAGTTTCACCAGCCCCTCGTTTACATCCTTCTTGCGGCTGCTCTGATTACCTTTCTGCTTCAGGAATGGGTTGATGCCGGGGTCATTTTCGGGGTGGTTCTCGTCAATTCCGTGATCGGTTTTCTCCAGGAATCCAAGGCTGTCAAGGCCATGGAGGCCCTGGCCCAGACCATGGTGACCGAGGCCACGGTTCTGCGTTCGGGGGAAAAGAGGCGGATCTCGTCGGCCGAGGTGGTTCCGGGCGATATCGTCCTGCTCCAGTCCGGCGATAAGGTCCCCGCGGATATGCGCCTCCTGTCGATCCGGGATCTGCAGGTCGACGAATCAGCGCTCACGGGAGAATCCGTGGCCGTGCAGAAGTGCATGGAGGTCCTGCCCCACGATACGATTCTGGCTGAGCGGAAGAATATGGTCTATGGATCGTCCCTGGTCACCTATGGCCAGGCGAGCGGCATCGTCGTTTCCATCGGCGACGATACGGAGGTCGGACGGATTTCCGAACTCCTCTCCTCGACGGAGGAGCTGGAAACCCCTCTGCTCAAAAAAATCTCCGCATTCAGCAAGGTTCTTCTTTATGTCATCCTGGGCCTGGCGGCCCTCACGTTTGGCGTGGGGCTGCTGCGGGGCCAGGGCGCCTTCGACATGTTCATGGCCTCCGTCGCCTTGGCCGTGGGCGCCATCCCCGAAGGGCTGCCCGCCGCCATGACCATTACCCTGGCCATCGGCGTAGCGCGCATGGCGCGAAAGCAGGCCATCATCCGGAAGCTTCCCGCGGTGGAAACACTGGGAAGCACGACGGTCATCTGTTCGGACAAGACGGGAACGCTCACGGAAAACCAGATGACCGTCCAGGAGATTGCCGTGGGTTCGACGTTCTTTGAAGTGACCGGTGGAGGATACGCGCCTTCCGGCCGGATCCTGGCGCCTGATGGAACCGCTTCTCACGCTTCTTCCGCCGCCCTGTTGGAGTGTCTCCGCTGCGGTCTGCTGTGCAACGACAGCCTGATTGTGGAAAAGGACGAACGATGGACCGTTCAGGGGGACCCCACCGAGGGCGCTCTTCTGGTTGCGGCTGCCAAGGGAGGGCTTTCGGACCGGGAGGAAACGGAAGCGCGGCCGCGCCTCGATACGATTCCCTTCGAGTCTCAGCACCAGTACATGGCCACCCTGCACACCGTTCCCGAGGGCGGACTGGTTGTGTATGCCAAGGGTTCCGTGGAGGCGATGCTGGAGAGGTGCTCTCTGGCTCTGTCCTCCGACGGAGAGCAGGTGAAGCTCGATGCCGACGGAATTCTCGGGGCCGTGGACGCCATGGCCGCCAAGGGGCTGCGTGTCCTGGCCTTTGCCCGGATGGGCCTGCCTGAAGGCAGGAAAACGATCTCCCATGAGGACGTGGCGTCCGGCATGACCTTCCTGGGTCTGCAGGGCATGATCGACCCGCCCAGGGCCGAGGCGATAGAGGCGGTCAGGAACTGCCACAGCGCCGGCATAAACGTCAAGATGATCACCGGCGACCACGCCGTTACGGCCTCGGCCATTGCACGCCAGATCGGGCTCGTTCGTGGGGAAAAGGCCCTGACCGGGCGGGAACTGGCCGAGATGAGCGATTCGAAACTCCTGGAAACCGTTGAGGAGGTTTCCGTGTATGCCCGCGTGGCGCCGGAGCAGAAGCTGCGCCTCGTGGAGGCCCTCCAGACCCGCGGCCACATCGTGGCCATGACCGGCGACGGAGTCAACGACGCCCCCGCGCTGAAGCGCGCCGACATCGGCGTGGCCATGGGAATCACCGGCACCGATGTCGCCAAGGAAGCGGCGGACATGGTGCTTACGGACGACAACTTCGCCTCCATCGAGGCCGCCGTGGAGGAGGGGCGCGGGACGTTCGACAATCTCACGAAATTCCTCGTCTGGACCCTGCCGACCAATGTCGGTGAAGGCCTGGTGATTCTGACCTCAGTGCTTCTGGGAACCATGCTGCCCATCGTGGCCGTGCAGATCCTGTGGATCAACATGACGACGGCCGTGCTCCTCGGCCTGATGCTCGTTTTCGAGCCCAAGGAGCCTGACATCATGGCCCGCCCGCCCCGTGCTCCCGATGAGCCGATCCTGACCCCGGTGCTTGTGCGCCGGATGCTTCTCGTGGGGGTGCTGCTGGTGCTGGGGGCCTTCGGGCTGTTCAAGTGGGAGCTGTCGAAGAACGGGGCGACCCTTGAGGAGGCGCGGACGGTGGCCGTCAATCTCTTTGTTCTGGCAGAGCTCTTTTATCTCTTTAACTGCCGCTCCCTGACGAAATCACCTTTCGCACTGGGATTCTTCTCCAATCCCTGGATCTTCGCCGGTTGTTCCGCCATGATTCTTCTGCAGCTTCTTTTCACGTACGTGCCGGCGATGAACACGGCGTTCCACAGCGCGCCGATCGGGATCGATTCCTGGATCCGCCTTCTTGCGGTGGCTGTCTCGGTGATGCTCATCGTGGGCTTCGAGAAGCGTTTGCTCCGAAAGGGGTAAGTAAGGGGCGAGGCTCGGGGCAGCGCTTGGATGCCTGTTTGCCGCGCTTGTGGTGCCGATAGAGACAGATGGGCTATTGTCGGCCAGGCGGGACCCAAAGAAGCGCCCTGCCGGAAAAATATGACAAGCCTGGAACGGATCGCCGCAGGGGCATGATGCCGGATGCGGCGCTTCTGCACCAGATGGCAATTTCCGTGGACGTGAAGATGATTAAAAAACTGGAATACAGGATCAACCGTTGGCTGCGCGAGAGGCTTCCGGTGATCAATCATCGGGAGATCATCAAAAATATCTATGACGAGCTGGATATCACGGCCGGCTATTTCACCATCCTGACGCTGGCCAATCTCATCGCCCTCAGCGGCCTCATGATCAACAGCGCCCCGGTCATTATCGGAGCCATGCTGATTTCTCCGCTCATGGGACCCATTCTGAGCTTCGGATTCGCTTTCGTTACCGGGGATTCCCTGGTCTGGACGAAATCCCTCCGCAAGGTGGCCATCAGCGTTGTTGCCACGGTCCTTATCGCCACTCTGGCTTCCTACCTTTCCCCCCTCAGCGAAGTCACCCGGGAAATAAGCGCCCGGACCACACCCAACATCTTTGACCTGATGATCGCCTTTCTATCCGGAACGGCTGGTGCGGCGGCCATCTGCACCAAGAAGAACTATCTCACCATCGTTCCCGGAGTGGCCATCGCCACGGCCGTCATACCCCCACTGAGCGTGACGGGATTCGGTATTGGAAACGGCAATCCGACCATCGCCGCCGGCGCCTTTTTTCTTTTCTTCACCAATTTTGTCGCCATTGTACTTTCGACCTGCCTTGTCTTTTCCCTTTATGGATTCCGCCCCACGATGGCCGCCGAAGAAAACATGAAGAAATTGAAGCGCCGCCTCGTCTATCTGTCCCTGCTTCTCCTTTTGATCTCGGTCCCGCTGGTTTACACCCTTTCCCGGGGCGTTACCGAGATCAAGCTGAAACGGGATGTCGAAGCGTCTCTGAAACGACAGTTCAATCAGGAAAAGCGCTCGCGCCTGGCCACATTCCAGTTTACGGAATTGGACGACGGGGGCCTGCTGGAGATCGAGGCGGTTGTCAACGCTGTTGAATACCTCAAGGACAGGGAACTGGAGCTGGCTGAGCAGAAGGTGCGGGACAGACTGAAGAGGAAAGTGAGACTTCATGTCGAGCAGGTTAAGGTGCTGCCCCAGGGATTGGCGGAGCAGGACATCACATTAGCATCCGCTATCGTCCCCGCCAGGCCGACGAAGGAGATCCTTCAGGAGGCGAGGGAGGGGATTGTTCCCCTGATCCGGCAGGTGTCGGCCGAAGCGGAAGAGCTTATCTCCCCTTCCCGGATCACGGATTTCTCCGTGGCTTTTCAGGATAAAGCCTCCGCTTTGCTTCTGACCGTTCAGATCCGCCGCGATTACCCCCTGTCGGTTGAGGAACTGACGTGGCTGGAGAAATTTTTCAGCGCCTCCTTGAATATGCCGGTTCGCCTCCGAGTGGAGACGGTGCCCTTTGTCCCCGTGCTGTTTTTTAATCCGGGATCCACAGCGCTGACGGAGGCGATGAAAAAGGAGTTGGAGCCCCTTCGGGATGCCTATGCGAGAAACGACCGCATTCTCATTTCCCTGGAGGCCGTTGCGGAAGCGAACCTGCCCTACCGGGAAAGAATCCGCCTGGCCAATGAGCGGGCGGAGGCCCTCGCTTCCTTTCTCAGCGCGGAATGCCGGATCGCCCCTCTGCAGATCAGAAAAACCCTTGCCGCAAGGGCGGCCGGAAGGCCTTCGATCAAAATACTGGTTTCCACTCTGCCGGAAAGGGGGTAGGCGGAAATGAACATCCTGGTCTTTACGGATCTGGACGGGAGCCTTCTGAATCATGACGATTACTCCTTTGAAGAAGCCCGGCCGACCCTGGATCGGCTCCGGGGGGCGAAGATCCCCCTGGTTTTCGTAACCAGCAAGACGCGCCGGGAGGTGGAGCCTCTCCAGAACCGGCTGGGATTCCGGGAGCCCTTTATCGTGGAGAACGGCGGGGGAATTTTTGTTCCGAGGGGATACCGCAGCGTCTCCCTGCCCGAGGAATTCCGGGAGCAGGGGAATTTCTTCGTCCTCGCGCTGGGGTTGCCGTATGGAAGGATCCGCGGCGTATTTGCGGCGATGAAGAGCCGCTTCAAAATTACCGGATACGGCGACCTTTCTTCCCAGGAGGTGGCCGTACTTTCCGGGCTTGCCGTTGAAGAGGCGGAAAGGGCGAAGGCCCGGGAGTTTTCGGAGCCCTTTCTCCTGAAATCCGTCCCGGATCTTCCGGAGTTGGAGCGCCTGGCGGCGAGGGAAGGAATGAAGATCGTCCGCGGCGGAAGGTTTTACCATCTCATCGGCGACCGGCAGGACAAGGGGGCCGCCGTGCGCGGCGTGAGGTCCCTCTATCGGGGGATCTTCGGGATGGAGCACGTGGCCGTCGGCATCGGCGACAGTGAAAACGACCTGCCGATGCTGCAGGAAGTGGACGTTCCCGTTCTTATCCCCCACCCGGAGCGCGGCTGGCTGGAGGCTTCGCTGCCGGGGCTGGTGAAGGCCCCGGACCCGGGAAGCCGGGGTTGGAACGAGGCCCTGGGGAGGATATTGGATGAACTTGAAGCAGACAGCCCATGAGATCTTTTTCGAGGCCCTCCGCGCGGTGCTGCCGGAGGCCATGATCCGTGAAGCCCTGAAGATCGAGGGAAACGAGCTGATTGTCGGGGATCGGCGATATGGTCAGGAGCCCGGGCGGAAGCTCTTCGTCTTCGGCAGCGGCAAGGCTTCCGCCGGCATGGCAAAAGCGGTGACGGAAATTCTTGGAGACCGGGTCGCCGGCGGGCTGGTGGTGTCCAGTTACGAAGCGGAACTGGACCGCATTGACGTGGTCGTGGGCGCTCATCCCGTTCCCGATGCCCGAAGCGTCCATGCGGCGGAAAGACTGATGAGCGCGCTTTCCGGGCTCTCGGAGGAGGACTTTTTCATCTACCTTCTGTCCGGCGGAAGTTCCGCCCTGATTGAGAAGCCGATTTCTCCGCTGACCCTTCAGGATCTCCAGGAAATGTCGCGGATGCTTCTTGCGGCAGGCGTGCCGATCGACGAAATGAACGCGGTAAGAAAGCATCTTTCCCTGGTAAAGGGCGGCCGGTTGGGAGCGATGACGAAGGCGCGGGGGGTCGTTCTGGTGCTTTCCGATGTCATCGGCGACGACCTGGAGACCATCGGATCCGCCCCGCTGTATAAGGACCGCTCCACCATCGAGGATGTCCGCGACATCCTGGCCCGGTACGGCCTTTGGGAAAAGGCGCCCGCTGCCCTTCGGGTCCTGATGGAGCAAGGTCCCGCCGGGAAGATGGAAGAAACGCCCAAGGCGGCCAACCCCGGCATCGATCACGTTGTGGTGGGCAGCAATCGAAAAGCCCTGCGAAGGGCGAAGGAAAAAGCGCTGTCCCTGGGGCTCGAGGCCCATCTTGTGACGGACCGCCTGAAAGGAGAGGCGCGGGAGGCGGCAAAGTCCATTGTCGCCATGGGCAGGAAATTTCTGGCGAGCCGCATGCCTGAGCAGCCGCCCCTCTGCCTTCTCTTTGGCGGAGAGACGACGGTGACCCTTCGGGGTAACGGAAAGGGGGGCCGGAACCAGGAGCTCTGCCTGGCGGCTCTTCGGGAAATTCGGGATCAAGGCGGACTGCTTCTGTTATGCGCCGGGACGGACGGCATCGACGGAAGTTCGGAGGCTGCGGGGGCGCTGGTCGACGCCTCCGTCTGGACGCGCGCCCGGGAAATGAACCTTTCTCTTGATGACTTTCTGGATCGGAATGACTCCTCTTCCTTCCTGGAACGGACGGGGGGGGTGATCGTCACCGGTCCGACAGGGACGAATGTCATGGACATCTCGATTTTACTGGTTGGAGGTAACGAATCATGACCACGGCAATACGGTTTTCCTCGGCGTTGAGGCCTCATGTGAGGACGAAGATCGAGCAGCTCGGGACCGCCGACATCGTCATCGGCATTCCATCCTATGACAGCGGCGACACCATTTCCCATGTTGTTCAAGTCATCATCCAGGGCCTGGATCATTATTACAAGGACCGAAAGGCCCTTATCATGATTTCCGATGGGGGGTCCACGGACGATACGCGGGAACTTGCCCGGGCGATCGATCCGAAATCCTACAACATCGAGAGCATTGTCACCGTTTACCGGGGAAGCCACGGGAAGGGCTCCGGCCTGCGGGCCGTTTTTGAGGTCGCCGCTTTTCTCAGGGCCAGGGCGATTGCGGTGTTCGATTCCGATCTGCTTTCCATTACCCCTGAATGGGTACGGAACATCCTGGATCCGGTGATCGAGGGATATGATTACGTCGCTCCCGACTACAAGCGCTATAAACTGGATGGGACCATCACCAACACGATTGCCTACAACCTGACGAGGGCCCTTTACGGAAAAACAATCCGGCAGCCCATAGGCGGCGACTTCGGACTGTCTCCGGCCCTGATCAAGTTTTATTTGGATCAGGACGTCTGGGAGACGGACGTGGCCAAATTCGGGGTTGACATCTGGATGACCACGTCGGCCATTGTCGGCGGCTTTCGGATCTGCCAGGCAAAGCTTGGCGCGAAGGTGCACGGGCAGAAGGATCCCTCTGCGGACCTGGGGCCCATGTTCCGCCAGGTGGTGGGAACCACGTTTCAGCTCATGGAGCGCTACGAGGATTTCTGGCTGAAAGTCCGCCGGTCCCGGGAAGTTCCTTCCCTCGGCGAGTTCGTCGGTCAGGAGCCGCCGGCTTTTGAGATCAACCAGGAAGTTCTTCTCGAATACTTCAAGGTGGGGTTGAACAATTTCGGGACGGTGTGGCAGAACATCATCGATGAGGAGGATTTTACAGCCATTTCTAAACTGGCCGAGGTTGACCAGGGGGACCAGTTTTACCTCCCCATCGAAACGTGGGTCCGCATCGTCTACTGCTATGCGGGGGCGTTCCGGGCCACGCCGCGCCAGCGCTTCAAGGTGCTGGACACCATGGTGCCCCTCTATTACGGGCGAGTGGCCTCCCTGGTCAACGAGGTGCGGGACAAAAGCCCGACCGAGGCGGAGGCGCATTTTGAGGCCCAGGCCGAAGCCTTCGAACGCCAGAAGGATTACATGATCAAAATCTGGAGACGGAAAGGAGGAAGATGAAATGGCTGATTTTTATCAACACGGGATGATTACCACGTTACAGAGGCTGAAGGAGAGGCCTTCCGGAGAAATCGACGAGGAGCTTGTGGCGATCACCAGAAAGCGCGATACGGTTCTTCTGCTTCCGGCTCTCTTTTCCGAGTTTGAAACGCCTTCCATGCCGGTCATTATCGAGGAGCTGAAAAAGGTGCGGTATCTCAAGCGGATCGTTCTGTCGCTGGACCGGGCGGACGAACGCCAGTTCCAGAAGGCAAGGAAGCTGATGGGCGAGATTCCCACGGAGGTGGTTGTGGTCTGGCACGACGGCCCCCGGATGCAGGAATTGTATCGGGACCTGGCGGCAAACGATTTCAACATCCAGCGGCCCGGAAAAGGTCGGTCCGTCTGGATGACCCTGGGTTATGTCCTGGAGGATGAAGACGTATACGCCATCGCCCTGCACGACTCGGACATTCTGAATTACACCAGGGACTTTCTGTCCAGGCTGGTCTATCCGGTGGTTCATCCGGCCATTGATTTCGAATTCAGCAAGGGGTATTACGCTCGGGCAGGGGAGCGGCTCTACGGGCGGGCCACCCGGCTCTTCTATATCCCCCTGATCCGGGCAATGAAGCGGATCCTGAACTACAACCCATTTCTGGACTATCTGGGAAACTTCCGTTATCCCCTTTCGGGGGAATTCGCCCTGATCAGCACCCTGGCGCGAAGCATCCGGATCTCGCCCACCTGGGGGCTCGAAGTCTCTCTTCTGAGCGAAGTCTACCAGCGCGCTTCCCTCAACCGCATCTGCCAGGTGGAAATTACTGAATCTTACGAGCACAAGCATCAGGTCCTGGACAAAACAAACCCGGATGCCGGATTGATCCGCATGGCCACCGACATTGCCGAGGCCCTGTTCCGGATTTTGAGCCAGGACGGCATCGTTATGAGTTCGTCTTTCTTCCGGACGCTCTTCACGGCCTATATCGAGGAATCCCGCCTCGTGATCGAAAAATATCATGCCCTGTCCATGATCAACGGACTGAGTTATGACCGGCACAGCGAAATTGAGGCGGCAGAGGCGTTTGTGAAATCCCTTCAAACGGCGACGGAGGAATTTATCCGTAATCCCGTGGGAATTCCCATGCTTCCCGCCTGGGTCCGCGTCAGGGCGGCCATACCGGATTTTTCCGAGCGGTTGACGGAGGCGGTCAGACTCGACAATTCCCTGTAATGGCGGGATGACGGCTCAACGGGGAACAGAGCCGTTTGCAGCAGAAACGCCGCCGCATTTCTCCGCCGGCGAACATGATCGGACCCTGTGCCGGCCAAGGGATCGGACTGCCCGGGATCCGCGTTCAGGATGTGAGATGCTTTTCTAATGTTTCCGTAAAGGAAGGTCATGCCATGGAACTGGCCGATATCAATCAATGGGGAATCATCGTGCTGAGCTGCACGTCCATCTGGCTGGTGGGACGCAGGGAGCATTGGCGGCGCTGGGGGTTTGTTGTCGGCTTGATGGGGCAGCCCTTCTGGTTCTGGTCCTCGTGGCAGCACGAACAGTGGGGCATCTTTGCGGTATCCGTCTGGTATACTTATGCCTGGCTGCAGGGGATCTGGAATTTCTGGATCAAGCCGGCGGAAGGATAGGGCTCCGGTGCGGGAAGCTGTGCTTCATTCGCCGGCTTTGTCGTTCCAGACCATCCTTCCCCGGAGCAGGCGCTCCTTCACCCTGGATAATCTTCTGTCCTTGTACCGGACATGGCTGGCTTCGCCCTGTTCGTTCCCGGCATGGGACGCCTCGTCGACGATCTGGAATTCGGCAAGAACGTGAACGACCCGCGATGAAAGCCTCGCTCCGGGAGCCCAGAGTTCGAGCTGCCGGTCATCCAGGCGAATGGGGATGTCGACGACGAAGCTGGCCGTTCTGAAGGTGTCGTTTGTTTCCGGATTGGATGGCCCGCGCATTTCGTTCTCATACATCAAGTCCACCTGGAATTCCGGGATCATCCTGGAGATGCGGGGATGCCTGCGGATGAAATCCCGGAAATCAAAGATCGAATTGCGGCTCTCTCCCGGCACGGTGTAATGGAAGGGGAAAAGGTGAATGCTCAGGTAGGCGATGGCGGGTACGATCTCCTCAGCGGTTGCCGTAACGATGCGGAATCGGATCATGTCGTACAGGAGGGCTCTGTTCCCCTGCTTCTTGTGCAGCAGCTTGGTGATGATGGAGTCGCGGGTTTTGCGGCTGCACTGAAAATCAACAATGGGATATCCCCGCTCTTTCATCGCCTCAATGACGCGCACCGCCTTATCCTCGACGATGTGGTAGAGTTCATGCTCGGCGATGTTCAGCCGGGACTTGAGCTCCATCGCTTCCGCGTGATGGAGGACATGCATGACCTTCAGCACCACGCAGGCCTGACGCCTCCGCAGCGAATCCTTCCCTGCCGCAAGGAGCATGAGATCGCCTGCGGATGGGGCGTTGAAGATCTCCGGCAGGAAAGAGAAGCCGAAATTCCGCGTGAGATAGTCGATGGCGGACAAGCGCATGTTCTTCAGATATGACCGGTCCCCCTCGTCTTCCAGATCGAATCCGTTTGCGCGGAGGATGGCAAGGCACTCATCGAGCGATCCCACGTCCAGTCGATGCCAGTCGAGGACCGACCCTCCCCGTAGGACCAGCCTTGCCCTCTCCAACTCGCCGAGAGATAATTTGACAATCATCGTCTCCGTCCTCCATGATCGGCGCCGCCTTGATGAAATTCCGCCCTTCTGAAGAAATAAATAGGGAAATTAATCCTTTATGTCAATGAATTCATGGAAGGACAATAAAAAACGCCGGGTTCTCCGGGCCGGCATGACGGGCCGCTTCCTGTATCGATGCGTGTACGCCGGTTTTTTGCCGCTCCCTCATTGCGGGTCGCGAGCGGAGGCCTGCCGGAGTTATCGAAATTCAATTTTGTAGTAGAAGTCCACTCCGCTTTCCGTTCCCGTCTGAGTTTCAACCTGCCAGTTTCCGTGAAGGTCGTACCGAAGGAGGAACCGATTGCTGCCGGTAAAGAGGGACCGACCATAGCTGATATAGAGCTTCGGGGTCAAATATTTTCCCACGGTGGCCATGGCCCGGGAGAGATTGTTCTCCGAGGCCGCCGCGGCGGAGCCCGGCGAGGCAAGGGGGCGAGCCGTATAGGCATCCCAGCCCGGGGCGTTTTCGCTGCGGGTAGAAACCTCCAGAGAACTGAGACCAAGCCGGGTGGCGAGCTTGTCCTGCAGGACGACCGACTGGCCGGCCGACAGGAGGCTTTCCGCCGCCATGGTGAGGAGGTCAACCTGTTCCCCCGATCTGCCGAGAGGGCGTCCGAGGACGATATAACTGAGGATGTCCACATCCTCCATGGAGGGTTCCGAGTACAGGCTGACCACCGGCGACTGCGCGGTTCCCGTTACCAGGACACCGGCCCGGACGGATCCGGCGGTGCGGAGGGCCAGGACATCGAGGGACGGCCTGCCGATGGCGCCGCCGGCGTAAAAGAACCTTCCCCGAACGATCTCCAGCGTCACACCGTAGGCCTGGTAGCGTCCCTTGACGATCCGGATCTCTCCGGTGCTTGTGATCCGTTCGATATGGCGCAGAGCCTTTATCTGCAGCGCCCCCCCCAGTTGGGCATCAATTCCCGCCAGTTTCACAAAGGCCCGATCGCCTACTGTCAGAAGGATCTGCAGGTCCACATCCAGGGGAAAGGCCTTCGATTCGATGGGGGGGCGGCCTTCGATCTTCACATCCGGACTCGGCCGGATGACCCCTTGAACAGGTGATCCGGCTATGTGGAGCTCCGGAAGATGCACCTCGCCGCGAACGGCCAGCTTATCCGGTGTTCCCTCGACGGTGAGCCGAGGTGATGCGTACAGCTGAAGTTCCGGGAAATAGACCGTGCGAAACCGCTCGCCCGCCATCGTGATCCGGTAGCCCGACACCTTCCATTCCTTCAACCGGATGAGGGCCGTTCCCCCGACATGGCCGGGGCCGGAGACGGCGCGGAAAGAATCAACGTGCAGTGCGTCCTTTTCGAGGCGTCCGGACATCTGGACATCCTTCAGACGGATGCCCGCCGAGGGGATGTAAGCCCCCGCATTGGCCAGACGGATCTTTCCCTCCAACTGCGGTTCCTTCCATTGTCCGCCGACCGCCAGGTCCAACTCGAGGTTCCCCTGGCTTTCCTGCACGGCTCCGGGGAACAGGATGGCGAGAAGCCCCCTCTCCCGGATTTGGGCGGTCAGGAGCCCTTCGATTCTTCCCTGCGGGTTGGCGGCTGCGGGAAAGCGTGCGGGGATCGGCAGCCGATATCGGCCCTGCACCTTCCCGTAATCAGCGAGGGCCAGGGTTGCCGTTCCGCTCAGCGACTCTTCGCGCCAGGCCCAGGTGGCCTCCGCCTTGTCGATGTGTGCCGTGATGTCCAGATTCCCTCTGCGCTGGCGGATTGCCCCCTGGGCGAGGAAAGCCGATCCGGCGAGCTCAAAGCGCTTTGCAGGGCGGATCACACCGGTGAGGCCGCCCCCCAGAAGCCCGCGGATCTCGACGCCGGGTTCACTGGGAAGCCAGGGGCGGAGGAGGGCAAGGTCGACGTGAGACCATCTGGCCTTGAACTCTCCCCGGTCCGGCACGAAAGAGCGGGCTGGAAAGGCGCAGTAAAATGTGCCGTGGAGCATGCCGTCCTTTTGCAGCCCGATTTCCAGCCTGCCGCTGAGCCCTTTTTCGCTACCCAGGAGGGCCGCATCCAGCCGCCGCACGGTGATGTGCCTGCCTTCAGCTCCGATGGTGCCCCTGAGGTCGGTCCTGGCCTTCAGGGAAAAATGGTCCCTGCTCGCCAGGTCAAGGCGAAACTCCCCGTTTGCCACACCCCTCACCTGAGCCGCCGTCAGCCAGGGGTCGAAGCGGGCGAGATTCAATCCACTGATGCGCAGGGAGGCGTTTCCGCGCAAGCCGGGGCGGAAGAGGTCCGCGGCGGCTTCGATGCGCTCCCCGGGTGTCCCGGTTACGACGAGGGGGCCCAGGGACATCCGCTCCTTTCCCAGGGAAAGGGCTGCAGGTGCGGACAGGTGCCACGGACCGACAGCGTCGCGGCCGGAAAAACGGAGGAGGTGTCCCTGCCACCGCCCGTCGGCATAACCGCCGGCAAGTTGTAGGAGCGTCTCGGCGCCGGGAGCGCTCAGCGCGGCCTGGATCGTGTGTCGCGTGCCCGTTCCCAGCGCTTCCAGGGTGGCGGCATTGACGCGCAGGCCGTTGTAGGCAACCGTGTGCAGTGTCGCGGACATGTGCAGCGGATCGTCCTGCTTCGGGCCGATTCGGGCGGTCAGATCCGCCGAATCGATCCGGAGGCCGTCCGACGCCAGGGCCCGGGCGCGTCCGCGGATGGCTCCGCTGAACCGGTCTTCATCCCTGCGTATCCAGCCGTCGGCATTCAACGTTCCGGATGCCCCGGGAACGAGCCTGGAAAGATCGCTGATCCTTGCGTCCAGGGCCAGCCGCTTGTCCAGTTCGCCCGCCGCATGGATAGAGAAGCCCCTGCCGTGAAGGTTCAGGAATTCTATCCGGATGCTCTCTCCGGCGAAGGCGCCGCGCACATTTCCCGTCAGCGTCCGGCCGTGAAGCCGGCTTTCGAGGAGGGTCCCCTGGAGATCGCCCTGCAGGGGCGCATCCCCTGCCTTGAACAGGCTGCCGGCCAGATCGAAATTGATGAGTCCCTTCCAGTCGGGGGTGATGCCTGAGGGGTCCAGCTTCCTTCCCCGGATGGCGCCTTCCAGGCGAACACCGCCGGTCCAGTCGATTTTCAGGTCTCCCCCGAGGGTTCCCTTCAGGATCGTTCCCGCCAGGGAGGTCAGTTTCATGCCCTTTTCATGGCCCTCGTAGGCGCCGGAGAAACGAAGGGCGTGCCAGCCGGGGCCGGTGTTGGCGATGGCAAAGCGGCCCCGGTAATTTCCCGTGGTTCCGGCAAAGCTCAGCGTTCCTTCCATGTTTGTCGCCGTGCCGATCTGCCGGGCCAGATCGACCCCGGCGGCCTGAAGCTCCACCGTCATCGAAGGGTCGATGGAGCTGAAGTCGATGGCGGCCCCACCGGTGAGTGTGCCGTGCAGATCATCGCCGGTGAGGCGGAGATTGCGGAAACGGAGGGCCTTCTGCTCCACGCCCGCTTCACCTGACAGCTCCACGCCCGGCATCTCCTGGTCATTTCCCCCTGCTCCGGCGAAGGTGAATGCCCCCGCCGCCTGTTCCGGCTCTCTGGCCGGTTGAAGGCGGGTATGCAGAACGAAGCGCTCCAGGCCGCCGATAGACTTCTCCGGATAGAGGGTCAGGTCGGTCACGAGGGAAGGGCGGTTCATGCCCATGTCGATCGTTCCCTCCACCTTCAGAGACGGCATGGCGGCGCGAACCCCCGCCAGGATGAGATGACCGCTTTGCCATCGTGCGGTGCCGGAAAATTCATGAACAATGACGGGCGGATCGCTTCCCTTTCGGTATTCGAGGCCGTTCAGGCCCAGGCGCGACACCTCCAGCGTGACGAAATGTAACGCATCCGGCAGCTTCGGCCATTTCAGGGAAAGGGGGGTTCGAGGCCCGTCATCCCGGATTCTCACGCCTCGTGCGGCAATCCTGCCGATATCGACGTGCGCCAGCAAGAGATAGAGCGGATTCCATTCGAGGGCCAGCCGGTCGATTTCCACCGTCTGCTGCGCCGATCCGATCCGTATTCCAGAGAGATCCAGCCGGTCGGACAGCCGCCCCTCCACGGAGCGGATGCTGATTTCGGCCGACGCCAGGCGGCTGAGGGTGTTCACCAGCCATCGGGCCCCCGCCGTCGTTCCGGCCAGCCAGGCCATCCCGCCCATCACGATGCCAAGGACGAAAAGCAGGATTCCCAGCGACAGAAAACAGCCCCGCCGCCTCATAGCTGGAACCCCACGGTGAAATGGATGCGGTATGAAGGATCATCCCTTCCGATCTGGCGGGCGATAGAGAAATTCAGGGCGCCGACGGGAGTGTAGTAGTGGACACCGACTCCAGCCCCCTGATGGAGCCGGAAGGAGGAGAACGAGTCGAAGGCGTTCCCGGCATCGTAAAACACAGAGACGCTCCAGTCCTTGTAGAGGGCCCGTTCAAGCTCAACGCTTCCGGACAGAAGGTGCTTCCCTCCCGCCAGATCGCCCTCCGAGTCCCGCGGAGCGAGGGATTTATAGGCATACCCCCGGACGCTCTGATCGCCGCCGGCAAAAAAGCGCAGTGACGGGGGGAGCTGGCTGAGGGGGTCGCTCAGGACCGTGAGCGCTGCGGCTGCCCGGGTATGGAGTGTCAGGCTCCACGGCAGCGGCGTCAAACGGCTTCCCTCGGCGATTCCCTGGAACAGGCCCATTTCCGACCCCAGGGCTTCGTGGGTTCCCCGCACCTCCACCATGTAGCGGAATCCACTGCGGGGATGGGTTGGATGGTCATAACGGTCATCGGCCAGGCGCAGACCCGGCAGAACGGAGAAATATCGTGAATTCCCCTCCCCGAGAGTGCTGTCTTCGTAGAGAAGCCGGAGATAGGCCGCACCGAGCATTTTGGCCCGGAAGCTTCGATTCAGGGAGAATTCCGACGATACCAGGCGGCTGCGGTAAGCGTCGATGTCCTCCTGCTGGAGGTTTATCTGCGCGGAGAAAAAGCTTTTGGCATCGGGGATGCCGTGAATGATGTACGTGGAGGCCAGCCCTTGAAGGCGTTCGGAAATAAAGAGATTTTCCGATATCTCGTGTCCGCGGGAAAAAAGATTCAAGTCGCGGTACCGGACGGTGAAGCGGGCGCCGGTGTCCGTACCATAACCGAGCCCCGCCCTCAGGCTTTGGGACGGCGCCTGGGTAAGCTCGACCGTCACAGGCACGGTGTTTCCCGGGGATTCGCTTGCTCCCGGAATGACCCGCACCTCCCGGAAGCGTTCGGAGTCCAGGTAGTTGCGCTGGGTCTCCACGAGCCTGGCGGGAGAGAAGATCTCCCCCGTTCTGAAGGTTACGTACCTCTGCAGAAAGGTTTCCGGGTAGTCGGGAGCCCCCTGAATGGTGAGCTTTCCGAAGCGGTGCCGGTCTCCCGTTTCCAGGACGAGCCCGATGCGGGAGGCGGAAAGGGATTCGTCAATGAGGATCTCGTGGACTGAAAAATGCGCATCCCGGTAGCCCATCTCCTGGGCCCGCCCCTGAAGGGCCGCCTTGGACCGTTCATAAAGCTGATGCAGGAGAACGTCCCCTTTTCTAAGGGGGAAAGCGTCTGCCATCTCCTGCAGGGGGGCCTCCTGTGAGCCGGAGCCCTGGATGGCCACCTTCACCTCGTCGACTCGAACAGCATCGCCCGGGGAAATCTCCACCCGCAGAAGATGGCTCCCTTCCTCCGGCGCTTCAGTCACCACCTTCACCTGGGCCCGGTAATAGCCGAAAGGCTCCAGGGCCCTGCGGGCATTTTCCTCCGCCTGGGAGGCGAAGCGCTCCAGCCAGAGCAGGTCTACCCTGCCTTCACGCACCAGGCCGGGGGGGATGGCCAGGGCGGCCTGAACGTTTTTCAGGGCCTCGCCCTCCAGCCCGACGACGAGAACCCTGACCGGATCAGCGGACAGCAGTCGCGCGGGGCAGAGCAGAAGCATCACAGCCAGGAGTGCCGCCGAACATCCCCTCAACCCGGCTCTTCCGGGCCGATCAAACCTCTTCATTGCTATTGGGCCTGCCTTTCCAGGATTGACGCACGCAAGCCCGCATCCCAAAACAGTGGTGCAGGCGGGTGTGCATTTGTTGCGCTTCTATGCTATGAAATTAGACTCAAAAGGATACAATCGCAAGGTGAAAATAAAAGCGAGAAACAAGGTGCGCCATGTGCCGGGGGGATTGAATTCTTCCGTGTCCCGCATTCGGGCAGGGATGTGCACAAAATTGCGGTGGCGGATCCGGGATGAAGGAGAGCGGAAGTTCTATGGGGCGGAGCAGTGTGGCGCAGTGCGGGGCGGTTAGAACATGATACCGATTGAATATGTCATCCTGATCGGTTCGCTCCTGATCATTCTCAGCATCGGTGTTGCCAGGCTTTCCGAAAACCTGGGCGTGCCTGTCCTGCTGCTCTTTTTGGGCATCGGCATGCTGGCGGGTTCGGAAGGTCCCGGCGGGATCTATTTCGACGATGCCGCACTGGCCCAGGCAATCGGCGTCATGGCCCTGATTTTCATCCTTTTTGCGGGGGGGCTCGACACCCGATGGCCGGAGGTCAAGCCAACCGTCTGGCAGGCGACAAGCCTCGCCACTCTCGGCGTTCTTCTTACGGCGGTTTTGGTCGGCCTCTTCGCATTTTACGTACTCAAGCTTTCCCTGATCAGCGGACTGCTTCTCGGAGCGATCGTTTCTTCAACAGATGCCGCCGCGGTGTTTTCCGTCCTCCGTTCCAGGAACATCAGCCTGCGGGGGCAGCTCAAACCTCTTCTGGAGCTCGAATCGGGAAGCAATGATCCCATGGCTGTTTTTCTCACCGTGGGCATCCTTCAGCTCATGACGATTCCCGGTACGTCCCTGCGGTCCATTGCCGTTCTCTTTGTCGTCCAGATGGGTCTCGGGATTGTTTTCGGCCTGGGATTGGGAAAACTGATGGTCCTGATGTTCAACCACATGAAATCCTCTTATGAGGGGTTCTATCCCGTTTTCGCCATGGCGGCCGCGTCTTTCATTTACGGTTCGACGGCGGTCTGCGGGGGCAGCGGCTTCCTTGCCGTTTACATCGCCGGGTTGATTGCCGGAAACAGTGAATTCATCCACAAGAAGAGCATGCTGCGATTCTTCGACGGTTTTGCCTGGCTCAGTCAGATCACCATGTTTCTCACCCTCGGATTGCTGGTTTTTCCCTCCAGGATCATCCCTGTGATCGGAGTCGGCCTTGCCTGCTCGTTTTTCCTCATGCTGGTCGCCCGTCCCGTGGGTGTCCTGATCTCCCTGCTCTACGCCCGGCTTCAATGGAGGGAGAAGATCTTGGTCTCCTGGGTCGGCTTGAGAGGGGCCGTCCCGATCGTTCTTGCCACCTTCCCGCTGCTGGCGGGTATTCCGGAAGCGGAGTCCATCTTCCATGTCGTCTTTTTTATCGTCCTCACCTCCGCCCTGTTTCAGGGGTGGTCCATCCCCGCCGTCGCCCGGCTGCTCGGGCTCCAGGCGCCGTTTGAACGGAAGCAGCGGTATCCTATCGAGTATGCGCCTGTAGAGGGGGATGATACCAGGCTCGAAGAACTGGTCATCCCCTTCGATGCCGCCGTTGCGGGGCGACCGCTTGTGGAGTTGGGGCTTCCCCGCGATGCGCTCATTGTCCTGGTGAGCCGCAACGGGAGCTTCTTTGTGCCCGGCGGCGGAACGGTTCTCGAAGAGGGGGATATTGTTCAGGTGCTTGTGAGCGCAACGGGGCTCCCTGAGGTCCGGGAGATCCTGCTGAGCTTGAAGGAGGAAGAGCCGGAATAGGGGCGCCCGATCCTGGAAACCACACCCCTGCCGGAAGCGTTCGCGGGGAGGTGCCGGCCGCCTTGAGAGGCGTGTCCGGCCGGCTCGGAACGATCCGGCTCAGGGAGAAATCGTTTCTGCACCGGTTGGACTGCCCTGATCCCATTCCTGGAAGGCACGCAGCTGCTTGGAATCCCCCAGAACGCCGATGAAATCCCCATCCTGGAACTGGAAATCCGGGGTGGGATTCGGGAAAAGGGCCTCACTGCGGATCACGGCGACAACGGAAGCGCCGGTGAGTGAGCGGATGCGCAACTCTTCGATGGAGTGGCCGATGAGGGGGCTTCCTTCCTTCAGCAGCAGCCAGTTGAGTTCCAGCAGCCGGGAAGCGCTCTGCAACTGCGAGAGTGTCCGGTAGGAACTGTCGGAATCATAGAGGGGGGCGTAAAGCTCATAGCGGATCGCATCCAGAAGGGACTGCACCTTATCCGGTGGAAATTCAAAGTGCAGCAGGGCCTGACGCGTAAACTCCAGGCTGGCTTCAAATTCCGGCTGGACCACTTCGTAAACGCCCCGGGCATGAAGGTCTTTCATGTGTTCAATGCTGATCGCCCTGGCGAAAATTTTCAGCTCGGGATGAAGGGTGTGGGCCTGGGCCGCAATGGCCTGAGAAACAACGGCGGAGGGTACGGTGATGAGCAGCAGCTTTGCCCGGCGGATCTGCGGTGTTTCCAGGACGGAGGCCTGGCCGGCGTCTCCGAAGATGGCCGGGAAATTCAGGGCTTTCAGCTGTTCGAACCGGTGAAAATCGATCTCGATGACGACGAACTCGACGCCGAACCGGTGCAGGATCCTGGCGATGTTCAGGCCGACCTGTCCGCCTCCCGCAATCACCACGTGATTCGACATTCCGGACTCCGGCAGATTGATGGTCTGCAGAGGCTCCCGAATCGTCCGCGAACGAAAGAAGGAATAGATCGGCGACGTCAGATTGGAAAGAAAGGGAGTCAGAAACATGGTGGCCACGGTAAGGGTGAGCACGAGGGAATAGAGTTCGGAGCTGATTGAAGAGGTGTTCAGGCCCACCCGGGCCAGGACGAAAGAGAATTCACCCACCTGGAAAAGCCCCAGGCCCACGGCCAGGGGAATGACGTTGCGGTAGGAAAACAGCCGGCTCAGGCCTGCGAAGATGAGCCCCTTGCCCACGGTCACAAGGACCACGAGGATCAGGACGGTTTTCAAGTGGGACCATAAAAAAGCCGGATCCAGCAGCATTCCGACGGAAGCAAAAAAGAGCAGGCTGAAGACATCCCGGAGAGGTATGATTTCGCTCAGGGCCTGATGGCCATAGTCCGACTCGCTGAGAACCAGTCCCGCAATGAAGGCGCCGAAGGCGAAAGACAGACCGAACAGGTAGGTCCCGTAGCCGATGCCGAGGCCGAGGGCGATCACGGACAGGAGAAACAGCTCCCGGGATTTCCATCCGGCAATGCGCCGGAGAATCCAGGGAATGAGCTGTGTGCCGAGAAAAATCATCCCCAGCAGGAATAAGGCCGCCTTCAGGATGGACAGGGCCAGCAGCGGCAGGCCGGTTTCGGGATGGCTCAACTGCGGAAGAACAATCATCATCGGAACGACGGCCAGATCCTGAACAATGAGCATCCCGATCATGACCCTGCTGGAAAGGGTGCCCATCCAGCCCTGACTCATGAGGGTCTTGAGGATCACCATCGTGCTTGACAGAGAGATCAGCGCCCCGAACCAGAGGGAGGTTTTCCAATCCCACCCCTGCCAGGAGCCGATGGCGAAGCCGAAGCCGATCGTCAGGAGGATCTGGATGGGGGTTCCCAGAAGGGCGATTCTGCGGACGGGCCGCAGTTCCCGCAGGGAGAATTCCAGCCCCAGGGCGAAAAGCAGCAGGGCCACGCCGATTTCCGCCAGCTTTTCGATGACCTGGAGATTGGATACATTGATGCCCCCGGTGTGCGGCCCGATAAAGATGCCGGCCAGGATGTATCCCAGGACCAGCGGCTGCCGGAAGAGTTTCGCCACCAGCCCTCCCGCCAGGGAGGCAATGACGATAATGACGATGTCTGCTGCGATGCCCATAGCTTTAAAGAGTGTCTTCCAATGGCCGCCCCGGATCAAGGCGCGGATTTTGTCGGCTTCGGTTTCGAATTCTGGATGCAGCACCTGTTGCAGGGCTCATGCCCGCTTTGCTCTTTCCTGCCTGGTCGCCCTGAAGTTCATGGGGATCGAACAGTCATGGCCCTCTTCTCCATCATGAGTGAGATTGAAGACAGGCCATTTTAGGGCATGTTCCCAAAAAAAATCCACAGAAATACGGAAGAATTTATCGTGCGAATTCATGATTCTCATGGGGCGGAAGCGGCGCCGGTCCGGAGGCGGCTGCGGACCCGGCCTCCGGTGAAGGCGGTCAGGATCGGCAAAATGCCGGCCGCTGGCGGTATCGGCCTGACGCCCGGGGTTTGCCAGCCGGAAAAAGAATAAAATCAGCCTTTTTCAAATCTTGACGGATCTTTCGAACCGTGCGAAGGTACAGGCGAGAAAAGGGGGAATAGGAATGAGAGAGGGCCGACGTCCGGAAAGCAAGGCTGCTTCTGAGCAGCAGGCGGTTGCAGCGCATGCCGGATCTCCGATGTATGCAACGTATCCCGCCACGGCCAGCAGCGTGGACCTTCCGGATATTACGTTTCGCAGGAACAGGAACGAGAATAGTTTTACCCGGATCGGCACGGCTGATCCGTTTTCGTTTCCCGGGAAGGATGCAACCCTGTCCGAGGCCGTCAGGGTGCTGGGAGAGCTGCGTTTAAAGCATCTGCTTGCACAGATCTGGTCGGAAGGCGCGCCGCTGGATATGACCGTCCGTATCATTGCCCGCCGGACGGCCCTGTTAAAGCTCAGGCAGGATGGCGAGAAGGTTGAAGTCGAGGCGCATTGGAATCTTTTTATCCCCTACTTTTATTCGATCAAGAAGCTCCCCATTGCCCATTCCGAGAACCTGGAACTTTTTTCCTCGGCGGTCTTCAGGTACTCCTCCCTGGCCATGCAGCATCGGAAGGTGCCGAAGAGCGAATTGAGAGACATTGTCATCGACGCGTATCTGGATCAACCGGAACTTTTGTTGGCCTCCCTGGACATTTTCAACAAGCCGAACATTTACCACATCCACCCTACGGGCATATGGTTCGACAGGATTTCCGCCGCCAATGACGAGCATCGATTGGAGATTGATGTTTCCCCTGCCTCCGCGGCAGGGCTTGTAAGCCCGGAATGGCTGGAAGAGGTTGCAGGGTTCATCCACAAGGTGGCGAAGAGTTACGCCTTCCGGTACGTGGATTATCTGTGGACGCAACGTTACCGGGTCGTCCCCGGCGGTCCGCCCGGTGCGGAGATGCTGGAGCTTCAGGGAAAGGAGATTGTCATCAATGTCTCTCCCCTCATCGATCAGACCCAGTGGAAACCGGCGCTTTATCTAAGCCTTGGATATGCGGTCATGCTCGCCATCCTTCAATCGGCGGGAGAGGGCGACAGGAGGGAAAATGTCCTTCTGGCCATGATGAAGACCTGGAAGCGCTTCATCAGCTTTGACGAGTCTGTCGAACGGCAGAGCGTCTGGAGCCTCTGCGGATTGCCTCGACCCACGGAAGAAGGGCCAAGCCGGCATCTGCTGGAGTGCATGACCGGCAGGAAAAGCCTGGAGCTCGTCAATGATTTTATCCTCCTGACGGACTATTCCGCCCAGGAAACCTTCGGAGAACGGCTGAAAGTTCTGAACGAATCTCCCGACGGGGCAAAAACCGGCGCTTATTATGAGCAGTTGCGAAGCGGGATCCAGAATCTCAACACCACGTTGATGAGGAGCAACATCAATTACGGCAAGCTGATCGAGGTCCTGCGCAACGACAATATCGATCATCTGCAGCTGGCCTGTCTGCTGCGCACGGGTCGGCTGAACGGCAGAAGTGTCGCGGATGTGAGCGAATGGCTTTTGCTGAGGACGCTCCTGTATGACCTGATCAACGCCCCCAAGGTCTTCAGGAATGATTACAAGATGCTTCTGAAGGTCCTTACCAAGGTGAATAAAAGCCTGATCGTTTACGTCTGGTCCTTGACCCTTGACAATGATGCGCGCTATGAGCTGGTCAATGCGTATATTGCAAACCTGATCAATGACATTTTCGTCTTTGATCGTGTGAAAATTTATGAAATCGTGGCAGATCCCGCGGAATGCCTCGAGGCTGAGGCTGTGACGGGGTATCTTCTGAACTGGGCGGGCCTTTCTTCCGAAGAGTGGCATTCTATCAGTGGAGCGGTCTTGTCGAGATTGCCGCACAACGTGGCAACGCACTTGAGCGTCCAGACAACCGGTGACGTGGACCTGCTGATCCGGGTAATGACGACCCGGGCAAGCGGGCTGATTGGCTTTTGCCTCCATCAGGCTTACCGCTGGGGGAGCGTTACGGATGAGCTCACCGAGCGAATTCGTTTCCACTTCCGGAAGATTCTCAAGCGGGCGGAAAAAGCCATGCTCCCTGAGAATATGATTCGGGGCGGGGCCATACTTCTTTTGATTCTGGCCCAGATCGTTTCCGATGAACGAGACGGTTTTGCGCGGAATATCGAAATTACGGAACGAGAAAGGAGCGCCGTTCTTGGCCTTATCAAGCAGTGCCTTCACTGGGACCAAAGGCATTTTGTCCTCATGGTGGGAGGGATTGCGGCGGGCTATATGGGAAGCATCGACGGATGGACCCTGCAGCAGTTCGACATCCTGCTGGGGCGTTACGGCGGCGGGGACCGTGTGGTGTTGCGCAGCGTCGTGCAGTTTGACGTCGAAAAGCTGATCGAGCGGACTCTGCTGACGGCCAGGGCGGGACATGAGGACGAACTGTTCAGGAAAATTCAGCTGCTTCGCTTTGGCGTCGATCCCGTCGTCAGCGATCAGGCGAATAAGGTTCTCGGGGCGATGGCCTCTCGATATGGGATGGCATCGCCGGAGGCCCTTCTGAAGAAAAAGGATATTCGCGAACTTGTCCTGGAGTTGTCGAAGCGTATGAGGGCTTGATCCCTGACGTTATGCTGAAAAAATCCCCCTGGATTTGTCCGGGCCGGTAACCGTACGCCGAAAAGAAAAGGGGAAGGACCCGCCTTTTGAGGTCGGGTCCTTCCCCTTTTCAGGTTTGGAGAGAGAAGTGGTTTATGTGGTTTATCCGTGATGGCCGTGCGAAGACGATTTCTCCTCCCCGTAAACCACCAGCGTTCCGTGTTCTTCCATTTCCTTGAGCCACTTGGCGTGCTGCTTTTTCAGCCAGGGCCGGCTGACCCAGCCCGTCAGCATCGCCGGCAGCGAACCGGGAGATCCCACCGTTCCAAGATAGAGGTGGATGAAGAAAAAGGCGAAGATCGCCACAAATCCGGCGGCATGGATCAGGTACATCAGCCGGACGATCATGGCCGGGATGTGCAGGGGAAAGAGCATGATCAATCCGGAAAAGATCATCGCCACTCCGCCGGCTGCCACAACCAGGAAGAACATCTTCTGGCCGGGATTGTATTTCCCCACCTCGGGCACTTTGTCCACATGCCAAAGATAACCGCCGGCGCACTTGATCCAGTCCAGGTCCTCGGGAAAAACAAAGACCCCCGCCTCTTTCCACCACATGCTGACCGTGAAGAAGAGGGCCAGGATGAAGAAGAGCGCCGTTATATTGTGGATGTACTTCAACGACTTCAAGCCGCCGAAGGGTTCTCCGAGAAAATTCAGGGAATGGAACATCATTCCAAGCCCCGACAGGCACAGAATCAGGCATGAAACAGCCAGGCTCCAGTGCACGATCCGTTCAAAGGAGTCCGTGGCCTGAATTAATCCTTTTCTCATGGTTATTCCCCTCCCTTCTGTTCTTGGCCCGTCTCCTCGTCGGGAAGTTTAGGCCCGTGGATGATGTAATGCAGGAATGAACCGGCGATGACGCCGCCGGCAGCCAGAAGGCTCAGGGGCTTCATGATGTCCTTCCAGAGAATGACGGACAGCGGAACGCTGGGGCTCTTCGGCAGGTGTTCATAGACCCCGGGCTTTTCATCCAGGACGTACATCACATGGGTGCCGCCGACGAACTTGTCGCCGTAGACGCTGGCGTCTCCGCCCAGTTCCTTGGCCCGGGCATAGGCTTTTTCGATCATCTTGCCCTTTTCCCCGAAGGTGATGGCCCCCGTGGGGCAGGCCTTGGCGCAGGCGGGAATCAGGTCGGCCTTGATGCGGCTCAGGCAGAGGTCGCATTTGTAGACCTTGTCCGTCTTGCGGTCGTACCGGGGGATGTCGAAGGGGCAGGCAGAGATACACTCCTTGCAGCCGATGCACAGATCCCGGTTCAGGCCCACCGTCCCTATGTCTGTAACGTACAGGGCGCCGCTGGGACAGACCTTGACGCAGGCGGCATCGGTGCAGTGCATGCAGCCGTCCTTTCGGAACAGCCATTTGAGTTTTCCGTCCTTTTCTTCAATTTCCTGAAAGCGGATCAGCGTCCAGGTGTTGGCCTGAAGATCGGGCGGGTTCTGATAGGTTCCGTGATTTTCCGTCTGTTTCGCCGGCTGAGCATTCCACTGCTTGCAGGCCAGTTGGCAACCCCGGCAGCCGGTGCATTTAGATACATCGATAAGTTTTACATATTCAGCCATTTTCGTTTCCCCCCCTTACTTCTTGACCACATTGACCATGAAGGCCTTGCTTTCCGGGATCGTCGTGTTGGCGTCGCCGATCGTCGGCACCAGCAGGTTGGCCGCGTCACCCCTGGTGAAGACTTCCGCCTTCTTGTCGCCGGGGTTGTATGACCGATCCTTTGTCGTGATCCATCCGAAATGCCAGGGAATGCCCACCTCATGGAGAATGTTCCCGTCGATGTTGAACGGTTTGAAACGGGGGGTTACGATGGCCACACACTCCACCTGACCTCTTGGGGAGCTGACAATGACCTTGTCGCCGTTGGAGATTCCCCGCTCTTTTGCCAGTTCCTTGCTCATCTCGCACCACATTTCCGGCTGCATTTCGGCAAGCCAGGGGCACCATCGGGTCAGAACGCCGGTCTGCCAGTGTTCGCTGATGCGGTATGTCGCACAGATGAATGGATATTTGGGATCGCACGAATCGACACCGGAATAGACGTCCAGATCGGAACCCACGCCGGGTTTGTCGAACCGCTTGATTGTCGGATTGTTCTTCTGGGGTGACAGGACGTTCTTTTCCACCGGGCATTCCAGGGGTTCGTAGTGCTCGGGGAACGGACCGTCCGCCAGACCAGGACCGAAGATGCTGGCCACGCCGTCGGGTTTCATGATGAAGGGCGGCCTCCCGGAGCCGGGGTTACCCGCGCCGTCGGGGACGTCGCCAACCCACTTGTCGCCGCTCCACTTGATAGCCGCCTTCTTTGCGCTCCAGGGGTTTCCTTCCGGATCGACGGAGGCGCCATTGTAGAGAATTCGCCTGTTGACCGGCCAGGCCCATGCCCATTCGGGGTAAAGGCCGATACCGGTCGGATCTTTCTTCCCCTCGCGGCGTGCGGACATGTTCTTGTCCGTGTAGGAGCCGCAGTAGACCCAGCACCCGGAGGACGTGGACCCGTCATCCTGCAGCCAGGCAAAGGTGGGAACGGGATCACCCTTCTTGAATTCCTTGAATTCCCCGGGCTTCGTGGGATTTTCCACCGTTTTGTCCTCGAGGAAGACCCCGTTGATCTCCTTGGCCACGGCGTGGGGATCGAAGTGGAAGTGGCCGTCAAAGGTTTTCGGGCCGTAGTTCCAGCTCAGCTTGGTAATGGCATCGGCATTGGGGCCGCCTTCCTTTTCGTAAAGCCCTTTCACCTTGAAGTAGATTTCCGATGTGATGTCCCCGTCGGGAAGGGCCACGCCCGGGGGATTGATGGCCTTGTAGCGCCACTGGTTCCAGCGGCCGCTGTTGATGATGCTCCCCTCCTTCTCGATGGAGGCGGCGCAGGGCAGCAGGAAAACTTCCGTCTTGATCTTTTTGGGATCCATTCCCGGTCCGCGCCAGAAGGAGCCGGTCTCGTTATCGAAGAGGTTGACATTGACCAGCCAGTCCAGCCTGGTCATCGCCTGGCGGACCTTGTTGGAATGGGCGCCGCTGCAGGCGGGATTCATGCCCCAGGCGAAGAAACCCGTGAACTTTCCCTTGTACATCTGATCGAAGAGATTGAGCCATGAGTAGTTGGCCCCGTCGTCGATCTTGGGGAGGAGGTTGTAGGCCTCGTCCAGGGTGACGTTCGTTCCGTACATGGCCCGGAGGAAACTCGCTACATACTTGGGTTTGTTCTTCCACCAGTTGAGGCTGTTGGGTTCCTTGGTCGACGGTGTCTCCTTTTCCAGGTACGCCGCCAGGGTTGCCAGCGACGCCTTGGGGGTGCCGAGGTAACCCGGCCAGATGTGGAACAGCAGTCCATGGTCCGTGGATCCCTGGACGTTGGACTCGCCGCGCATGGCCGCCACGCCGCCGCCGGGAACGCCCATGTTGCCCAGGAGGAGCTGTATCATGCACATGGTCCGGATATTCTGGGTGCCCACGGTGTGTTGGGTCCATCCCATGGCATAGAGCTCGACAGCGGAACGATCCTTCGTTCCCGTTGATCCATAGAGCTTGTAGATCTCGATCAGCTTGTCAACCGGTGTCCCGGTCACCTGGTTGACCACTTCGGGCGTGTAGCGGGAATAGTGCTTTTTCAGGAGCTGGAACACGCAGTTGGGGTCCTGCATCGTGGGATCCTTCTTGATCCGTCCGTCCCCTTCCGTCTGGTAAGACCAGGTGGATTTGTCGTACTTTCCGTCCGTCAGGCCGGAGAAGACACCGTTGTTGTCGCCGGGAAGCTTCAAGTCGGGATTCACGAGGAAGGTCGCGTTGGTGTAATTCCTGACGTACTCCTCGAAGTAGAGCTTGTTGTCGAGAATGTACTTGATCATCCCGCCGAGAAAGGCGATGTCCGTCCCCGAACGGAGAGGTGCATAGATGTGGGATTTTGCCGCCGATTGCGTGAACCGCGGGTCCACGCAGATGACCTTGGCTCCTTTCTCCATGGCGGCGGTGATCCACTTGAAAGCGATGGGGTGGTTGGAGGCAGGGTTGCTGCCCATGATTAAGATCACATCACTGTTGCGGATATCGATCCAGTGATTCGTCATTGCGCCGCGTCCGAACGACTCTCCCAGAGCCGGTACAGTAGGGCTGTGTCAAATACGGGCCTGGTGTTCGATATAGACCAGCCCCAACCCCCGCAGAAATTTCTGATAAACGAAGCACTCTTCGTTATCCAGCGCGGCGCTGCCGACGGAGGCGATTCCTTCCGTCCGGTTCACGACCTCGCCTTTGTCATTGGTGGCCCGGAAACTCTTGTCGCGGCTTTTCTTGACATTTTCCGCAATGCGGTCCAAGGTCCACTCCCAGTCCACCTCTTTCCATTCCGTAGCGTAGGGTGCCCGGTAAAGGGGTTTGCCAAGGCGGTTTTCGTTGTTCGCCATCTGATAGATAGATCCGCCCTTGGTGCAAAGGGAGCCGCGATTGATGGGACTGTCCGGATCGCCCTCCGTGTTTACCACTTTTCCGTTCCGGGTGGAAACGATGATGCTGCATCCTACGGAACAGTAAGGACAGATCGTCGTCGTCTCTTTGGCATACTGAATCTTCAGCGGTTCAGCATGCGCCAAAGAAGGCCTGAAGCCGATGCCTCCGACTGCCAGAGTGCCGCCGGCGATCTTCAGGAATCCTCTTCTGCTTACATCCATGACTCTACACTCCTTTCGATATGTAATCCCCGTTCATCGCTTTCTCCTTTCCAAATCCGGGAGGTTCCGCCGTTTCCGGCAATGCCCGTTGCCAGCCGTCCATGGAGAACCTCTTTAAGAATCGGCAGATCGGAGTGCACAATGTTGGATTTCTACCTGATAACCCATCCATCGTCAGATGAGAGTCACCCTATAGCTATTTCTTTGCAGGATGTCAATAACTTCTGTATTATTAATATATTATGTCATTTATGACAGGTCGAAAGTATCCGGATGAAGACATTTTTCTCGTTAACGTGTTTGGAGCGGAGGGAGAGCAAACAGCTCTTGCCCCGGGCCGCCTTCGGGAGCGAATCGGCTCATCAAAAAGGTATCTTCATGATACCGCTATTTTGAAAAGTATTAAGACGAAATGGAGTCCTTCATCGGATAAATCCTTACAGAGGATCATGCGATTTTCTTATCGCTGCAGGGATTGGTCTTTGAGCGGGCTTGATGGAGGACATAGGAACGTGTTCCGGTTGGGGGAATCTTTCCGCAAAGGGCGGGTGCGCACCGAATGGTTCCGATGAGCCGCCGAGCCCCTCTCGATACGCATCAGAAAACAGAGGAGCGATTGCAGGATGTGACCAAAACCATCTGCAATCGCTCCTCGGGAACGCAGGGGATGCCAAAAGGGGCAGTCCGCCTCTAGCCGCCAGCGGCTCAAGCGGGACCGCGCCTCAAGGCAAAGGGGACGTTACACCACTCCGTAGGCCAGCATGCTGTTGGCCACTTTCATGAACCCGGCGATATTGGCGCCCAGCACGTAGTCCCCCTCTTTTCCATATTCCGCCGCCGCATTGAGGCAGGCGGTGTGGATGCTTTTCATGATCTGAAGCAGCCGGGTATCGACTTCTTCACGGGGCCAGGAAAGGCGCATGCTGTTCTGGCTCATTTCCAGACCCGAGGTGGCCACGCCGCCGGCATTGGCCGCTTTGCCGGGGCCGTAGATGACGCCATTGTCCTGGTAGATGCGGATCGCCTCCGGGGTGGAGGGCATATTGGCGCCTTCGGAGACGCAGATGCAGCCGTTTTTCACAAGGGCTTCCGCATGGCTGGCGTCGATTTCATTCTGGGTGGCGCAGGGAAGGGCGATGTCGACGTGAATGCCCTGATTCTTGATCACATCCCAGACGCTCTCTCCGATGTAGCAGCATGCTGATGCGGCGTATTTATCGGCATATTCACTGATGCGGCCTCTGCGGATATTCTTCAATTCCATGATGTATTCGCACTTTGCATGGTCGATTCCTGCTTCGTCGACAATCGTTGAGCTGGAGTCGCACAGGGTAATGACTTTGCCTCCCAGGCTGGTGACTTTTTCGATGGCGTACTGGGCGACATTTCCGGAACCGCTGATCGCCACGGTTTTACCCTCGAAGGTGAGGCCACGCCAGGCGAGCATTTCCGCGGCGAAATAGACGCAGCCGTAGCCCGTCGCCTCGGGCCGGATAAGGCTTCCGCCGTAATCCAGGCTCTTGCCGGTCAAAACGCCCGTATGCTCGTTGGCCAGTTTCTTGTAATAGCCATAGAGGTAACCGATTTCCCGGGCTCCTACACCGATGTCTCCCGCCGGGATATCCGTATCGGGGCCGATGTGCCGGAAAAGCTCACGCATGAAAGACTGGCAGAAGCGCATGACCTCGTAGTCCGATTTTCCTTTGGGGTCGAAGTCGGAGCCGCCTTTCGCGCCGCCCATGGGAAGGGTCGTCAGTGAATTCTTAAAGATCTGTTCGAAACCAAGGAACTTCAGGATGCTGAGATTAACGGAGGGATGAAAGCGCAGCCCCCCCTTATAGGGACCGATGGCATTGTTGAATTGAATCCGGTATCCCCGGTTGACATGCACCTCACCTCTATCGTCCGTCCAGGGAACGCGGAAGGAGATCACCCGGTCCGGCTCCACGATCCGCTCATAGATTTTAGCCTTGACAAACTCCGGATGTTTCAGAGCTGTCGGCTCCAGAGTGAAAAGCACCTCTTCCACCGCCTGATGAAATTCAAATTCATAAGGATCCTGCTGTTTAATCTTGTCGATAACATCGCCGACCACGGACATTTTTTGGGACCTCCATATAAGAAATAATGCACTGCAAACTCTTCAAACGTATAGCTTCTAAGACCACTTCCGCATCGGTCGGAGAGGCCTCGTGAAATTCATATACACGGCCCATGGCGAGGATTTTCCGCCGCGGGCACGTTCTGCGCGATTTGAAATAATGGGACTTACGCGTTGTTCCGGGGGCGGACCTTGACGCCATGTCACAGCCTCCGCCTACCGGCCATCCGCGAAATGCGTCTGGATCCGGAATCTTGGCCGCCATGCCGAATGACGATCCCCCTCCGTCACGTCCTTTCTTCCTTTATGAGAAAAAACGACCCCATAAAACCCGAAAAACCCATGTTTGACAATGAGGTTAAAGCTGATTTTTGCATAGTGTATATCCGCGTTTTTTTATAGTGTCAATAATCAATATTGAAAAAATAATACGGGGGAAGACCTGCGGGAATTTTTTAAATGCGCCTGGTTATGAGAGCGGATCAGGCGGTTCTTCCGGAGGATCGGCCAGGGTGAAGAACGGAAAAAAACGTACCGGGGCCGCTGGGATGGTGCGGAACCAAAAAGAGGAGCCTCTGCAGGGTTTGCAGAGGCTCCTCTTTCCGGTTCCGTTCGGCAGGCGGTAAAGAAAACGGCGGAAATTCAAAAGCGCCCTGCCACGCCAAATCCTTCAGCTCCTTGTTCAGAATCAACGGGAGCGGAAGGAAGAAACATCATGCTTTGCGTCGGCGGAATGCCGCGAGACCGACCAGGCCGCTTCCAAGAAGCCAGACCGCTCCCGGAAGAGGAACGACGGCTTTTCCGTCACCGGCGGCATAGCCTGATTCGCCGTTCTCCGGTACGATGTGCGCGGCTGCCAGGTAACCCTGATCGTTGATGTGAAGGACCTCTTTCGCGTCGGTCCAATCGGAATTAACGGTGGTGTTCGTGACGTCAAAACTGAATGAATCCAGCTTTCCCAGCTTGCTGAAGGCTGCATTGAACTCTCCGAATTCACTGAAGTTCTTTTCCTCTCCCTTGGCCAATTCGCCGGCGCTTAAGTTCGACGTGCTGAAAAGAAACGCGTTGAGCTGCACACCAAGCCGGTTCTGCAGCCTGTAACCGTTCAGGGCTTCGACGACGATCGTCGCCTCATCGATGGCCTGGAGATTCACCGTCACCTTCGCATAATCGTCCATCATGCCGCCATTGAGGTCCTTGCTGGCGTAAATCAGATTGAAGGAGTACGAGGAAAGATAAGCCGATGCATTGGATGCGAACAGAAGAAGAGCAAGCAGGCAGGCGATCAAGGTTAATTTTTTGCTGAATCCCGCAAATAAACGTTTTCGATTCATTAAACACCTCCTTAAAGTAAATGATCCGTTAAAAAAACTGAATACACACGCCCCATAACTCTAAGGGAGCCCTGTTCTGCTGTTTGGGGCCTGTCAACGTTTGTCCCGTGAGCCCTGTATGAAAAACTTCACATATGACCCTGATCAATACCGGATTGTTAAAAAAAAATCAATCACTGAAAATTTCGGGTATCTTCCCGGGCGGAATTTTCTGGTGAACGTCCAAGACACATGGAAATCGCAAACGCTTGAAAATAGACGAGTTGAAAGCCGCCGGCGGGATGGAGCAGGAGGGAAGAAGAGGGCAGGGAGATGGCCCGCCCGATGTTGATGAAGAGATCCGGAAGGAGAAGAGCCCCCGCATGGTCTGCAGAGGCTTTTCTCAGGAACGCCTGTTTCAGAAACCTTGTCTTTTGAAGAGGCCGCCGCTTCTCCTGATTACAGCAAGCCCCAGTAGGCCGGAGCCGAGCAGCCAGGCCGCCGCTGGAAGAGGAACCGGAGAAGGATCCTTGATCCAGGTGGAGTCTTCAGGGTCGGGCCACAGGGTGGGAATGCCCTGGATGTGCGCCGCAACATGGGCGCTGTCCCCCTTTCCCGCATTCCAGAAGTCGAAATCTTCCACTGTAAGACCACTGCCGGTCAGCGTCAGGATGACGGTTTCTCCGACACCGTCAAAACGGTTGACGGAAGCCTTTTTGAAGTGCAGTTCGATATCATAGCCGTGGCTGCCTCCGGCGGTCTGTTTGTCCTGATCCGTGGCGATGATCCTGCTCACGGTGCCGTCGGAGGTTCCCCCAGTCCTTGTGATCACCAGGCCGCTCGGATCGATGGCCGGATGAACGCTGAAATCCACCTGACTGATGAATTCACTGGCCACGCCGAGGCCGGAAGTCAATGTCAGGATCACCGACCCGGAGCCTCCACCATCATCAAATGCCGCCATGAGCCAGCCGTTGGGGGTGAGTGGGGATTTCGGGTCCACTTTGCCGGTAAAGGCTGTTCCCAGGCTGTAGGTTATCATCCCGGCTTGAGCCTGCCCCGGTGCCAAGCCAAAAACCACAAACAGTGCCGCCAAGAATGTCCATTTACGTATCTTTTTCACGTTACGATTCCCTCTCTCCCATCCGTTCTCATGATAGTCTGATCAACTGCGAAAAAAAGCCGGCCTGCATCACCGTCCTGTTTGGATTCACGTCGCCGTCTCCTCCAATCGATCGTTCAGGACAAATTCCATGCAAATCCCATGACGATTTTGTTCAATCCGGTTCGTCCAAGTGTGCCTGGAGAGATGATTATTTCCCGCTTCGGTCATTTCCGCATTCCAATCCGGAGCTCTGCGGTCCGGATAGCGGCTCGTACTGCGGGTCTTGACATGGCCGTTCCTCTTCCGGCCACAGATGGTCGATGGCAGCCAAGCCGTATTCCTGGATAAAAAAAGGCTGTTGATGTTGAATCAACAGCCTTTTTGCCTTTCGTCCTTCCCTGCAGTCAGGAAATTACTTTTTCATCCGTCGACCGACTCCGATAAGCCCCAGCAGGCCGCTGCCCAGGAGCCACACCGCAGCGGGAATGGGAACAGGCGTACCGTACAGGGTGACATGGGAGAAACTTCCCTGGTCCGGCCATAGTCCGGTAATGGTGATCTCTTCCGTGCCGGTCCACCCCAGATTCGTCAGATTATAGAGGTACCAGGCATGGGTATCCGGGTTTGTGTCGGGCACAGCGCCGTCCTTGGCAAGGAGATAAGCCACCGGACCGATGATGGTGCCCCCCGTGTAGCTTATGACCGCATTCTCGGGTTCCGGCATATACGTGTAAGTGGTTTCGTAGGACCCGGCCAGCATCCCCATTTCAACACCGATCTCATCCCTGTATAACTCAACCGCCGGAGCGATCAGGGGAAGGATGATCATGTCAATTTCAGCTTGAGATGTCTCTTCCCCGGATGCAACGGTTGCCGTGGACAGATCGATATACACCGGTCCCGCACCTGCGCCTGGCACCATTGCCGCCATGATGAAAGCCGCAAGCAATGCCATGACTAAAATTTTTGCCTTGTTCATGTTTCCCTCCCTGTGGCGAAACCTTACCGCCTGGCTGATCTATTGAATGACATGGTTAACCTTCTGACACGATGGCGTCTTTTCGCCAACTAAATCCTCTTTCCGGTGATGCTTCCTTCACACCTCCTTTTCCTGTTTCTTTCTCAAAGAGGAAGATGAAATCCATCCGATGGATATACTTTACACGATCATAGTAGTTATTCAATCCGGTAAAATCTTGATTTTTATCTAAGGTAATGGAGTAAAGCATGGGCTGTTTTGCCTTAGGATGGCATGAAAAGCAGAAAGCGATGTCATACGGAATCCTGCCCGCCTACCCTCCGGGATAACGCAGGGGGGCGAGGAAGGAACGATAGAGATGGAACAAGGATTCCCATCGAAAAAAAGAGCTTCCGGGGGGAGGAAGGCTGGGCGGACGATGCCTAGGGGGCGTTCTGCACCCACTGAATGGCACATTTGAGAAGATCCGTGCCGTCTGCCAGCTTCAGCTTTTCCTTGATGTGGGCGCGGTAGGATTCGATGGTCTTGACGCTCAAGTGCAGCTTTTCCGCGATCTGGCTGGTTTTGTAACCCTGTCCGATCATCCGGAAAACGGTCAGTTCCCGGTTGCTCAGCAGATCAATGGGAGAACGGATCGCTTTGTCTTCGCTGGCAACCAGCTTTTCGAGCATGGAGGTGGCGATTTTTTCGCTCACGAAGATTTCCCCGGCCAGGACCCGGCGGATGGCCACGAGCACCTTTTCCAGGGCCTCCTGCTTCATGATGTAGCCCCTTGCCCCCGCACGGAGCGCCCGTTCGGCGAACAGGGACTCATCATGCATGGAAACCACGAGAGCGGGCAGGTTTCGATGGGTCAGCCTGACCGTTTTGATGAGTTCGATGCCGTCGATTCCCGGGAGGGAAATGTCGACGATGAGCAGGTCGGGTTTGTCCTCTTCGATTTTTTCCAGGGCCAGCTGGGCGTTATCGGCTTCGGCAACGACCCTCAGGTCAGGCTCCGAATTGATCAGAAGGGAAAGCCCCTTGCGGAGGATCGGATGATCATCAACAACGAGTACCCGTTTTTTTTTCATGTCGAAATCAATCTCCTCGACGGTTCGGAAAGGAGCAGGTCACCCTCGTTCCCCCCGTTTCGCCATCGGCGATTTCCAGGGAGGCCCCGATCATGGAGGCGCGATACTCCATGATATTCAGCCCCATGCCTTTTCCCTGATGAACCGCGTTCCGGATGCCGCAGCCGTTGTCGGAAACGGTCAGGACGACGGTGTCCTCCCGCCTGCGGAGGGCGATGGTCACCGTATCCGCCTTGCCGTGCTTGATGGCGTTGTTCAAGGCCTCCTGCACAATGCGGTAGAGATGCGTGGCCGCCTCAGGGTCGGGGATTTGTATCTCTTCCTCGTAAATGACGGGACAGGAAATGCCGAAGAGCTTTTCCACATTGGCGGCCAGTGAAGAAAGGGCCATTCGAAGACCCTCCGCCTCAAGCCTGACGGGGTTCAGGCCACGGGCAAACCCCCGCGTCATTGTGATGGCCTGATCGATCAGTCCCACCATTTCCGAAACGTCGGCAGGCTTCAGGTCCCGGTGTCCGGCGATGTTCTTCTCGAGGACCTTTCCCATGAATCCGATCCCTGCCAGATGCTGACACAGGCTGTCATGGAGGTCCTGGCCGATCCGCCTCTGCTCCCTGCCGCTGATTTCCAGGATCTCCCGTTCCAGGCGCTTTCTCCGGGTGATGTCCCGGACAATGGCCAGGACATTGTCCGGAGGATATCGGACCATGCGGATTTCAAAGTCCCTGCGCTCTCCGGAAAGGGGGATGTTCTGCTCAAAAAGCTGAACCCCTCCCGTTGCCAAGGTATGGCGCACATAGGCCATGATCTGATCCACGAGCCGTCGGGGCAGAACCGGTTTCAGCTCTTCGATGTCGTACAGGTTCCGGCCCAGGATGTCGGGCGTGATGAACCGGGCGAGATCAAACTGTCCCCGGTGAAAACCGAGGAGCACGCCCTCCCCATTGACCTGAAACATCAAATCGGGAATGGCGTCGAGAAGCGCCCGGTTCTGGGACTGGCTTTCCTGGAGGGCTTCCTCGGCCCGTTTCCGGACGACCATTTCTCCGATCCGCTCCGCGATGACCTCGATCAGGCTCCGCTCTTCCTTCAGAAAGGGCCCTTCATCCCGTAGAGGCCTTTCCTCTCTGTAAAAAACATCCAGGCAACCCGCCTGTCTGCCCTGGAGCAGGATCCGCTGCGACTGTCTCCAGACTGTTTCGGAAAAAGGGGTGCTTTGAAACTCCAAATCGTTGAGGATAATCCGGCTGCAGGCAATTTCCGGATACGTCCATGCTCCGGGGATGACATCCACGGTCCGTTTCAGGGCCTCTTCCAGGGTCAGGCCCTGCTTCCCCATGATGCCGGAAATCTCATAGAGGCAGTTCAACTCCTTGACGCGCTCGGTGAGCTGTCCCGCCAGTTCGACAAGGGTTCGTCGGGATTTTTTTAGGTTCCGCTCGGATTCCCGGAACCGCTCAATCTGCTGTTCCGCCTGCTTCAAGGCGGCGGAGAGACCCGGGGCCGCCCCTTCGGCACATGCTTTCACGGTCCCGGCGGGGTTGCCCTTCCCGCCTCGTTCCTCCCTTCGGCTTCCCCTGGAGGGGGAGCACCGGGAATCATTTGATATCATGATGGTAGCTCTGAAGGGACTTCGCCCGGCCATGGCCTTGCCTGAACGTGGCGATCCCCTTGACGGCCGCCGCCGCCGCCGCGATCGTTGTGATGTAGGGGACCCTGTATTTGATCGCCGCCTTGCGGATGTAGGAGTCGTCATAGGCGCTCGTCCTTCCGCTCGGCGAGTTGATGATGAGCTGAATCTCTCCGTTTTTGATGCTGTCGACGATATTGGGCCTTCCCTCGTGCATCTTCAGGATGGTCTGGGCCTCGATCCCGTGGTCTGCCAGATACTCCTGTGTCCCCTTCGTGGCGATGAGCCGGAAACCCAGTTCCTGAAATTTCTTGGCGACGCTGAGGATTCCGCCCTTGTCACGCGGCTCAACGGTCAGGAGGACCGTTCCTTCTCCGGGAAGAACCGACTGGGCCGCTTCCTCGGCCTTGAAAAAGGCGAGCCCGAAGGAGTCGGCCAGGCCGAGGACCTCGCCGGTGGACCGCATCTCCGGTCCAAGGAGCGGATCGACTTCCTGGAACATGTTGAAGGGGAAGACCGCTTCCTTTACCCCGAAGTGGGGGACCGTCCGGTTGGAAAGGTTGAGTTCCGACAGCTTCTTTCCCAGCATGACCTGGGTGGCGATCCGGGCCATGGAGATGTTGCAGATCTTGGAAACCAGGGGAACCGTGCGGGAGGCCCGCGGGTTGGCTTCCAGGATGTAGACGACATCGTCGGCAATGGCGTATTGGATGTTCATGAGGCCCACCACCTTGAACTCGATGGCGATGGTACGGGTGTATTCGTTGATCGTTTCGATGTGCTTGGGGGCGATGCTGATCGGCGGAATGACGCAGGCGGAGTCGCCGGAATGAATGCCCGCCAGCTCGATATGCTCCATCACGGCGGGGACAAAGGCGTCCGTCCCGTCGGAAATGGCGTCGGCCTCCGCCTCGATGGCGTTTTCCAGAAACTTGTCGATGAGGATGGGGCGCTCCGGGGTGACCCCCACCGCCGCCGCTACGTATCGCTTCAGCATCTCTTCGTCATGGACGACTTCCATGCCCCTGCCTCCCAGCACGTAGGAAGGGCGAACCATGAGGGGATAGCCGATCCGGTTGGCGACGACCAGGGCTTCCTCAAGGTTGATGGCCATTCCGGACTCCGGCATGGGGATCCCCAGCCTGCGCATCATCTTTCGGAAGCGGTCGCGGTCCTCGGCCAGATCGATGGTTTCCGGCGAGGTCCCGATGATCCGGACGCCCGCCTTTTCCAGTTCGCCGGCGATGTTCAGCGGTGTCTGGCCCCCGAACTGGGCGATGACCCCCTCCGGCTTTTCCTTCTCGTAGATGCTCAGGACGTCCTCCACCGTGAGCGGTTCGAAATAGAGCTTGTTGGAGGTGTCGTAGTCCGTCGAGACCGTTTCGGGATTGCAGTTCACCATAATGGACTCGTAGCCCTCGTCGCGGATGGCGAAGGCCGCGTGGACGCAGCAGTAGTCGAACTCGATGCCCTGGCCGATGCGGTTGGGGCCGCCGCCCAGGACCATGATCTTCTTCCGGTCGCTGACCGCCACTTGGTCCCGGCCGTTGTAGGTGGAGTAATAGTAGGCCGCGTTTTCCACGCCGCTGACGGGGACGGCTTCCCAGGCTTCGATGACGCCCAGTGCGGAGCGCTGCCTGCGGATCTCCGGCTCCGGAACGTTGAGGATCTGTGACAGGTAGCGGTCCGCAAATCCGTCTTTCTTCGCCCTGGCCAGCAGTTCATCGGGAAGGGCCTTCCCCTTGTATTTCAGGATCTCTTCCTCCAGATCGACCAGTTCCTTCATCTGCTCGATAAACCAGCGCTTGATGTGGGTCTTTCTGGAGAGCATCGCCACATCCGCGCCTTTGCGGATCGCCTCGTACATCAGGAACTGCCGTTCGCTGGAAGCCTCCGACAGCCGCTCCAGCAGGTCGTCCAGGCTTTTTTCATGGAAATCCGCCGCGAATCCCAGACCGTAACGGCCCTTTTCCAGGGAGCGGATCGCCTTCTGAAAGGCCTCCTTGTAATTCTTGCCGATGCTCATGACCTCGCCCACGGCCCGCATCTGGGTGCCGAGTTTATCCTGGGCGCCGGGAAACTTCTCGAAGTCCCACCGGGCAAACTTCACCACGACATAGTCACCCCATGGGGTGTACTTGTCGAGGGTCCCCTCCCGCCAATAGGGGATCTCATCGAGGGTGAGCCCCCCTGCAAGCATGGAGGAAACCAAGGCAATGGGGAATCCGGTGGCCTTCGAGGCCAGGGCGGAAGAGCGGGAGGTCCGGGGGTTGATCTCGATGATGACAACCCGCCCCGTTTCCGGATTGTGGGCGAACTGGATGTTCGTTCCGCCGATGACCTGGATGGCCTCCACGATGGCATAGGCATATTTCCGGAGCCGTTCCTGGAGCTCCGGGGCGATGGTCAGCATGGGAGCCGTGCAGTAGGAGTCCCCCGTGTGGACGCCCATGGCGTCGACATTTTCGATGAAGCACACGGTAATCATCTGGTTTTTCTCGTCGCGGACGACTTCCAGCTCCAGCTCCTCCCAGCCGAGAACGGACTCTTCGATCAGGATCTGACCAACGCGGCTGGCTGAAATGCCTCGGCTGGCAACGGTCCTGAGCTCTTCAGAGTTGTAGACGAGGCCGCCTCCCGTTCCTCCCATGGTGTAAGCCGGGCGGACCACGACGGGATAGCCGAGCCGGGCGGCGATTTTCTCCGCCTCTTCCACCGTATAGGCGGGCTCGCTCCTGGGCATGTCGATTCCCAGGCGGGTCATCGTTTCCTTGAAGGCGATCCGGTCTTCGCCCCGCTCGATGGCGTCCACCTGGACGCCGATGACCTGGACGCCGTATTTTTCCAGAATGCCCAGCTTGGCCAACTCGGCCGTCAGGTTCAGGCCCGTCTGCCCCCCAAGGTTGGGGAGGATGGCATCAGGCTTTTCATTTTCAATGATTTCAATCATGGACTGGACGTTCAGGGGCTCGATGTAGGTGACATCGGCTGTTCCGGGGTCTGTCATGATCGTGGCCGGATTGGAGTTGACCAGCACAATTTCATAGCCGAGCTTCCGCAGGGCCTTGCAGGCCTGGGTGCCGGAATAGTCAAATTCGCAGGCCTGCCCGATGACAATGGGTCCGGACCCGATAATCATGATTTTTCTGAGATCGTCGCGCTTCGGCATGGTGGAGCATCCTCCTGAAAAAGATTTCGCGGGGCAGTTTGAAGAAAAATGCGTTGCATATTGAAAACCGGGGGAAAAGATCTAACGTGTGCCCAGCACGGGCGGACTATAGGTAAGTACCTCTTTCTTGTCAAGCGATATAAAATGTTTAAATATCGACGGTATTCATCCATCTCTGACCCCCGAGCATCCGTGCGACCATCATGCTGCACACGTTGTCTCCGGCGGAATTGACCAGGGTGGCGGGGGGGTCGACGAGGACGCCGATCATGGAGATGATGGGGAAGGCCTCCAGGGGGAAGCCGTAGAGTGAGATGATCAGCAGTTCGCCAATAAAACCGCCGCCGGGGATTCCACTCATCACGGTTCCGCTCAGAAGGGCGATGCCCAGCGCCGTCAGAAGCGTCCCCGTTCCGGAGAAATCCAGGTTGAAGATGCCGAAGAGAAAGGCGATTTTCAGGACGGCCGCCAGGCAGGAACCGTCCATGTGAATGGTGGCGCCGATGGGGATGACGAGTTCGGATATGTCCTTCGGGACGCCGCTTCGGTTGGCGGCCTCCAGGTTGGAGGGGATGGCGGCGACGCTGCTGCCCGTTGCCAGGGCGGTCAGGGCCGGGGGAACAATGTTTCTCCAGAAGGTCCGCACCCCCGGGCCTTTCCCGGCGAGATAGGCGTATATCGAAAAGCCGGCAAAGAAGTAGAAAAACGTTATGGGATAATAGAGCGTCATGGCCCGGAAATAAGAACCCAGGAGCTTCGGTCCGAAAACACCCGTGAGATAGGCGAAATAGGCGCACAGGCCCACGGGGGCGTAATACATGATCAGATCGATGGCCTTGATCATCACGTCACTGGCCGAAGTCAGAAAATCGGCAAAGGCCCGCCCCCTCTCCTTCAGGCAGGAGGTCGCAAGCCCGATCAGGATGGCGAACAGGATCAGGGCCGACATGTTCTTCTTGGACAGGACATCGGGAAAATCGGGCGTGGTGAAGGCCCTGACGATCTGGTCCGCCGTGTCCAGCGACTGGAGCTCTCCCGCGGATTGAAGTGTGATGGAAACGCCAGCGGCCGGCGGATACAAGGAAACACCGATCATCATGAATACGGAAGCCACTGCGCCCGTCAGGACAAAGACCCCCAGCATGGAGAAGAGGATCCTGCCCAGCCGCCGACCGTTGGTCATCCCCGCCACGGCCGAGGAGATGGAAAAGAACACGAGGGGCACCAGGGCGGTGAAGAGGAGATTGAGGAAAATATCGCCCAGCGGCTTGAGGAGGGCCGCATCCTCTTTAAGGAGAAGCCCGAGCCCGGAGCCGATTCCAATGGAGAAGAGCAGCAGCAGTGAGAAGCCGTAGGATCGAAGAAAGGGAGAGGAAAAGGGCTTTGTCTTCATGGCTGTCCTGAATCGCCGCCAGGCTCTGCCTGCATGCCCCGGTCGTCGACGATGGAATTCCTTTCGTTGTGCCGCTGCGTTCCTCCCGGACCGGAAGATGCGACACGTCCGGGTAGGGGCGGCCCTGCACCGGGCTTAATAACGGCAACGGAACCGAAAAGTCAAGCAGGTTGACGGATTTCCCCCGGACGTGTCGCCGGGGGGTCCTGAAAGGCGCCCACGGCGATCCTCAGCGGGCATCCCGGAGAACGAACCGGATGGGCACATCCCCCCGGGAGCGGACGGGAAGGCCGTTTTTCTCCGCCGGGACGAATTTCCATTTCCGGATCGCTTCAAGAGCCGCTTGATCCAGGATGACATGTCCCGAGGACTTTTTCACCAGCAGCTGCCCGGGCGCCCCGTTTTCCAGGATCTCCACGGAGATAAGAACGAGTCCCTCATACCCCTTCCGCCGTGCTGAGGCCGGATAGATGGGGGGAGGGGTTTGCCGGTAACGGGAAAGGGTGGAGCCTGAAATTGCGTGGAATCGGCCGGACGGCTCGAGGTTCCGCTCCATGCCGGAACCGGAAGACATCGACGCGACGTCCCGTCCGCCTTCCGCTGCCGGAAACGACACGGACAGGGCCGTCCCGGCAGGCCGGGTCCGCAGGTCAGGGCCTGCCGGGATTGAAATTGTTTTCTCTGCGCCCGAGTCTTGCGCCTTTCCCGGCAGCGAGGCGGGGCGGGGAAGCCTTTTTGCCGGTTTTTCCGGCGGCGGGGCGTTGAGAGGCCGGCCATCATCGCTGTGATCTTCCGAAACGGCCGTGACGGAGGGGATCCCTTTCCCGGCAGCCTCAGCAGCGGCCCCGGCGGACTCTTCCTGACCCGGGTGTGCCGAAGAGCTGGAAGGGGCGTTCGCCCAGGAGACCAGGGTAATGTTAAGCCTGTTCAATGATCCGGTGTCTGCCGGAACGGAAAAAAGACCGCCCGCCGCAGCGATCAGGAGGATCACCAGGCCGTGAGCGACAAAGGACGCCATCAGGGCGCAGAGGAGGTTTCCCCCGGGGGGGGCCGGCCGGGGGGATTTCCCGAAGGCCGTTCTGGCGGTTATGTTCCGTTCCTGCTTCATCGCCGTCTGCTCATCTCCTCCGGCCGGAACATTCCCGCGGCCGTTGCCTGCCCGTTCGCTCCGGATGGAGAATTCCCGCGATTTCTTCCAGCCCCTGGACGATTCTCGGGGAAAACCGGTCGGTCAGGTCCGCGTTCACCAGGTGTATCCGGGAATTCCGCACGGCGGGGATGCTCTGCCAGCGGCTCCAGAAATCCAGATCCCCGTTCCGGGACGCCCTTTGAACCATGGGAGATAGCAGGATAACGTCCGGCTGTTGCGAAATCAGGGCTTCCAGGTTGTAGCGGGGATATTTCCCCGGTGCGCGGGCTGCGATGTTGTACCCTCCGGCCATGGCGATCAACTCCGAATAAATGGTGCTCCCGCCCACGGTAACCAGGGGATGGGAATCAATCTGGACAAAGACTTTCGGCCGCGGGCAGGAAGCCGTTCGGGATACGATGCGCTCCGCCCTTTTTCTCATCGAATCGGCCAGCTGCCTGGCGGCTGTCTCCCGCCCGGTGATCCTCCCGAGATTGAGGATGGTGCGATAGATGTCGGAAAACCTTTCCGGATTAACGACGTAGACGTTCAGCCCGGCCTGCTCCAGCCGATTGACGGCTTCCCTGCGGTTCCCGTTGGTAGTGCCGATCACCAGGTCCGGCGACAGGGAGAGGATGCGTTCCAGGGAAAGGGACACATAGCTTCCCACCTTCGGTTTGCCCTTCGCCGCATCGGGATAGTCGCTGAACTGTGATACGCCCACGATTTCCTTCTCCAGACCCAGGGCAAAAAGGATTTCCGAGATGTCCGGCGCCAGGGAAACGATTCTCCGCGGAGCATCGGGAACGAAGACCCTCCTGCCTGTTTCGTCCATTACCGTGGCGGCATGGGCAAAGGGGCAGAGGGCCAGGGCGGCCACGATGGATGCGATGCGGAGCATTTTCATTGCTGCCCGGTGTCTCATCATAGCGCTCCCCTTTCTGACCTCCCTCTCCCAAATCCTGTTCAAACAGGCTAAAATTTAAAGGATATTCCACCCTTGACGGTTATGCCCGGCAGGGGGTAGTAGCCGTTGTAATAGATCAGCACCGGTTTCTCGTCGGTGAGATTTTCCACGCCGGCGAAGGCCGAGAACTTAAGCTTCTTCAGCGTCGGGCGGTAATAGAGGAAAAGATTGCACAGGGTGGTATCGTCGATCTTGTCCTCGCTGTTGCTGAGGTCTCCGCCCCGATAGGCCTCTCCGGCGTAGCGGATCTCCGGGTTCAGCTCAAAGCCGCCGGGGAGATAGAGGATCGCCCCGGCGGTTCCAAGGAGATTGGAAACCAGCGGTACGTCCTTGCCGGCATTCGGTCCGTTGCGGAATTCCGCACGGCGGTAAGACATCTGGGCGTAGACCCTGGCCGCCTTTTCCCAGAGATAGGAGGCGCCCAGTTCAATGCCTTCGTGGCGGGTTTTGTCAAGATTCTGATTGACCCAGTTCTGGTCCGGGGAGATCTCGTCTTCCATGTCGATCCGGTAGAGCGTCAGATCCAGGGAAAGATTCAGGATTGGAACGAGGTTGACGCCCACCTCGTAAGACCTGCCCTTCTCCTGGTCGAGATCCGTATTGAAGGCGTCCCAGCCATACCCGTAATAGGAGGCCTGTTCATCAAGGTAGGGGTAACGGAACACCGTGGCGTACTTGGCGAAGGCCTTCGATTTTTCTCCGATCATCCACGTCAGGGCCGATTCAAAGGCCTTGGCATCATGCGTCTTATCGTCATCGAAGACGAGCGTTCCGTCCGCCAGCCTTTCTTTTCCCTTGATTCTGGCCCTTTCCGTTCGATAGCCGAGGGCCAGTATCAGGTCTTCCCGGACATGGAACTCGTTGCGGACATAGACCCCCAGGCTCCTGCGGGACAGTTCGGCGGTATTGATCCTTTCATCCTGTCCCCGGTCCGCATAGCCGTCCTTGTCCAGCCCTTCGTCGTAATAATCCAGTCCGACCAGGAGCTTGTTCCTGTGGTTGAACATGTTCCTGTCCAGGACATAGCGAGGCGTCATTCCGTAGGAGTCCAGGGTTACCCGGGAATAGGAGGACATGGACCTGTAGCTGGAGATGATCTCCTTGGCGCCGTAGAGAAACTGGAGGGAGAAGCTCCCGGCATTGCCGAAAAGGGTTTCCAGGGTCAGGTTCGCATGGAAGTCCTGATTTTCCCCGTCGTCATCGGGATTGCCGGACTGCCTCCTGTCCTTTTTGTATTCGGCCCTGGTCAGGGATCCCGGAAGTTGAAAATCCGTACGGTTGTAGGACAAAGCCAGCGAGGCGTTCCATGCCTCGCTGCCGTCGTAGCCCAGTTGAAAGCCCGCCCCCCGCGAGGTGTACTTCGACCGGTCCCGGTAACCCTGCATCCCCGAATTTTCGCCGTTGAGGGAGTAGGAAACCTTCCCTTCCGAGCCGCGGATTCCCGCCTGTCCGCTGTAGAGGCCGTAGCTGCCCGCGGTGAACGAAGCGGAGACTTCAGGCTTTCCTTCGCCCTTCTTCGTGAGTATGTTGATCACGCCGGCGATGGCGGAATCGCCGTAAAGGACGCTGCCCGCGCCGCGGATGACTTCAATCCGTTCGATGTTGCTCAGAGAAATCTGAAGCCAGTTGATGGCGTTCATGTCCGGGTTGTTCAGCCTTTTACCGTCGAGCAGAACCAGGGTTTTACCCGAGGGGTTGTCCCCGCCGAAGCCCCGGAGGTCAATGGACGCCTGCGACGGGTTGCCGCTGTAGGTCCGGATCTGAATGCTTTCCAGTTTCCTGAGAACCTCCACAAGGCTCGTCGCACCGGATTCCTCGATCTCCTTGGCCGTAAGAACGCTGACGTTGGCGGGAACCGAGCGGACCTCCTCCGCGTCCCTTGTCGCCGTGACGACGATCTCTTCCATGGGTTCGGCGTCAGCGGTTCCCTGACTGAAAACCTGCGGACAGAAACACCAGAGTCCGCTCAAGACAAACAACAAAATAGCCGTAATCCTTTGATTCATTTCCCCTGCTCCTTTTGAATTTCAACGGTTGTTCACCAGATTCCACGGGTCGTTCCGACGCTTCAAAAGGCGGCATTTCAGGGGGATATCGTGAATTGTGTGCGGATCATGCGAACCTCCTTTCCCCTCGGTCAGGCTGAATTGAGATTTCCGTCAGATAAGTCTCCTGGCTTGCGGCTTGGCCTACCGTCCACGCCTTCCCGAATTTACGGTGAAATTCAGTGGCATTCCGTGGATTTCGTTCCGCTTACAGTTGCGGGGCAGCGCCGGCTTTGACCGGCTTCCTCTGATCTGACAGACTTTCCGGCAACAGTGAGACCTGCGGCAATCCCGTTTCCGGATTGCGGCCGATAGTCACCGGGGTTTCAAACACCTCTCTTATGTTGGTCTCAGTAAGCACTTCCTCCGGACGCCCCTGTGCGTGGAGACTCCCCCGGTTCAGCAGGAGAAGCCGGTCACAGTAAAGCGCCGCGGTGTTGATGTCGTGGGTCACGGCGAGCACCGTCAGGTTTTTCCGGCGGTTCAGGCCTTTCAGCAGATCAAAAACGGCCGCCGTGTGCTTCATGTCCAGGTGAGCCGTGGATTCATCGAGGAAAAGGATCTGCGGCTCCTGGGCAAGCGCCCGGGCGATATGCGCACGCTTTTTTTCTCCGCCGCTGAGGTCATTCATGCTCCGCGAGGCCAGGGAAAGCGTTCCGGTGACTTCCATGGCGCGGCGGGCGACGGCGAAATCCCGCTCCCCTTCGAATTGCAGCCTTCCCAGGTGAGGGGCCCGCCCCATGAGGACGCATTGGCTCACCGTGAAGGGAGGCGGTTCGGGGGAATCCTGGGCTACAAAGGCCATGGTCCGGGCCAGGGCCTTTCTGGGGATCTTCCGGATATCCGCCCCGGAAACGGTTACCGTCCCCTGGTGAGGGGCGAGGATTCCGTTGCAGATTCGCAGCAGCGTGGTCTTTCCCGATCCGTTAGGTCCGAGAATGCCCAGAAATTCCCCCTTCTCGACGGTGCAGGAAAGGCCCCGAAGCACCCAGCCGGCGGCTTCGTAACGGAAGTGGATGTCTTCAAGGTTCAAAACGACCACGATGAAAACCGTCCTTTCCGCAGCAGGTAAAGAAAATAGGGGGACCCGCACAGCGCCGTCACCACCCCGACGGGCAGGTCCATGTCGGGGACAAGGGTCCTGGCGAGGGTGTCCGCCGCGATCAGAAAGGAGGCCCCGAACAGCAGGGATGCGGGAAGGAGCAGCCGATGATCGGCTCCGAGGAGCATCCGCATGAGGTGCGGGATGATCAGCCCCACAAAGCCTACCGTGCCGCTGAACGCCACGGCCACCGACGTCAGAAGGGAGCCGGAAAGAAGGAGGAGAATCCGGATCCGTCCCACGCTGACTCCAAGATGGAGGGCCGTCTCCTCGCCCAGGGACATCAGGTTGATGGAGCGGGCGTTCAGCACGGCTACGGCAAAGCCGGCTGCAAGGACCAGCGCCGTCAGCATCGCTTCGGGATAACCGGCCAGGCTGAGATTGCCCATGAGCCAGAAGGTGATCTTCTGAAGGTCGGCATGGCTGCTCAGGGCCAGGGCCAGCATGATGAGGGCGGAGAAGAAGGCATTGACGATGACGCCGGCCAGCAGCAGGGTCCCGGGGGAAAATCCCCTCTTCGAGCCTCCCGCCGCCAGGACCAGGAACACCGTGAAGGCGGCTCCCAGGAAGGCCGGAACGGGGGTTCCCAGGGGCAGGGAGCCCAGGCCGGCAAAGATTCCGACAATCGCACCCAGGGCTGATCCGCCCGATATTCCGAGAATATAGGGATCGGCCAGGGGGTTCCGGAGCAGGGCCTGGAAAAGGACCCCCGCCGTGGACAACGACGCCCCCACCAGGCCGGCGAAAACAATCCGGGGCAGGCGCAGAGAAAACAGGATGGTCTTCTCCCCAGGGGTCAGGACAAAGGCCGGCATGCGTCCGCTTGTCAGCCCCTCCCGGATTTTCGAAAGCACGCCTGTTTCCGCGGGTCCGCACAGGAGAGAGGCCGCCGAGACGGCCAGCAGGACCGCAAGGAGCAGCAGGCTTGTTCTGAGGACTTTCTTCAGGGTGACCGCCGATTCCATTTCACGAAATCCGACATTCTCCGTTCCTCCAACAGGGCGGCCGCATTCTCGGCTCTCCGCAAGATCCGCCGGGGGACGGTAAAACGCTAACTAATTGTTATATCGTGGGAATTGGCATTTTCCCGGAGGGGAAAAAGGCGGACGTAACCAGGGAAATGTCTGCATCTTCTAACTCCCGCGAGTTTATTGATGGATCGGTATTCCGGCTTCAGGCGACCTACTGACCAGCCTTCCCATCGGAGTTCGGCTCCGACAGTGGCTTGCTTTGGCGTTCGTTCCCTTCACGGCTGCGGGGCAGCGGGGGATTTTCACCCCTCTTCCTCATTATCCATCAGCTGATGACACGGCTGGGTGCCCCCTCTTCCAACAGAGGGGGACCTGCATCCTTCACGCTTAAAGAAGCTGTTCCATCGGAACGACGAACACGTGATAGCCCCCCTTTACGGGATGCTCTTTTTTCAGCTTGCGGAACATGTCCGTCACGTTTTGAACTTCTTCATCCTTGACGGCCAGCATCAACAGGATGTACTTCTCCGTCCAGTAGATCGACCCTTCCTGGGCCATGTTTTCGATCTCGGGCGACCTTCCTATGACGCGTTCCATCTTGATGTATTTCTTGATATCGACCTGCGTCAAGGCGGCCATAACGTCTTGATCAACAGTTTCCGCATAGACAATCATCATCATCTTCATCATCATCACCTCGCTGGAATTTTCTTTAGTCTATCACAATCGGCGGCGCTTTTTAAACCGCTTTATTGAGACAGCATCCATCTGGAGCGTTGATTTCATCCCGGGGATCTTTCCTGAGCCGGCGGAGGAGCATTGAAATGTTCCCTGAACAGGGGGGGCGACGTTTGCCGGCGCCCGCCGCTGGGGGCATTGGTCCGCTTCCCGTCGTCACTTCCGGCAATCGGGCAATCCGAATTTTCCTTAATATGTGCCCTGGACGAAAAAAATAAAGCGACAATTTGTGAAATCACTTGATCTATGAAAAAAAATCATTATAGCGTTTTTCCTGTTTCCATTCATGCACACTGAGCATATCACAAAGAATTTCTTACGGGAAGGCGGAGTTGAACGATGGGGCCTGACAAAAGGATGCGCCAGGAAAAAATCGTCGAATATGATGTGCTGTATCAGAAATTCTTTGATCAGGAACTGTCCGCTCCGCCCGTCGATGCGGCTTCCGCGGATATTCTGAAGAAGCAGGCGGATGCCCTCCGGGAGCAGGCGGAACTGCTTGACCTGGCCGAGGACCTGATCATGGTTCTGGACATGGATCACCACATTCTGTTCTGGAACCGGGGTGCGGAGAAAAAGTACGGCTGGAGCCGGAGGGACGTTCGGGGCGAGAACATCCATACCCTTCTCAGGACCAGCTTCCCGCAGAGCCTGAAGAACATAGAGGAAACCCTGATCGCCTGTGGCCAGTGGGAGGGGGAACTGAACCAGATCCGGCGGGACGGGAGTCCGATCCTGGTGGAGAGCCGGTGGAGCTTGAGGCGCAATGAGCAGGGAAAACCCCTGGCCATCCTGGAGATCAACCATGACATCAGCCAGCGAAAGCACGCGGAGGCGATGCTGCAGAAGACCCTGGGAGAGCTGGAGGCGCGCGTTCAGGAAAGGACGGCGGATCTCCAGAAGGTCAATGCGGAATTGCACGAGGAGATTATTGAGCGCAAGCGGATGGAGGAGGTCCTGAAACGAAGGGAGAAAGAGCTCAAAATCAATACGAAAAACCTCGAGGAACTCAATGCCGCTCTTACGGTGTTACTTAAAAAGAGGGAGGAAGATAAAAACGAGCTGGAGGAGAAGGTCCTCTCCAACGTGAAGAGCATGGTGCTGCCCTATGTAAAGAAGATCAAGATGACCGCCCTCGATGCCACCCAGATGAACTACATGAATATTCTGGAAGCGCATCTGAATGAAATCACCTCCCCATTCCGCCACAAGTTGACTTCCCAGTCCCTGAACCTGACGCCGCGGGAGGTCCAGGTCGCCCTGCTGATCAAGGATGGCCGAACAACCAAGGAGATCGCCGAATTGATGAATGTCTGCCCGGGTGCCGTGGCTCTACATCGCAATCACATCCGGAAAAAGCTCGGGTTGAATCATAAGAAAATCAACCTGGCCTCTCACCTGTCCCTCCTGCCTTGAAAAAAAAGGATCTCGTTGCCGGGAAGCGGCAGGGAGCGGAAAATTCCGGCGGCCTCTCCACGGGCTCTACTCATCCCTGCGTGTTGCAAAGGTCAGGGAATACAGTCCGAAAATGATCACGGCGTGACCGGTGGCCCCGATGGCGATCCGTGTCATGCCCGGGGGGTATTCCGGAGCGAGAAGCCTCACAAGGCCGACACCCGACAGGGCGATGCATGTCCCGACAATCCACCACCAGTAACGTTTCTTTTTAAAGATGGTCATAAGAAGATCGTCAAAAAAGGGGGGGCAGAAAAAGCCTCCCCCCGAGAATTTGTTGCACGGTTTTTACCGGATCACGGAAAGCGCTCTTTCAGCCGTGATCTCAGATCGTTTAACCCAGTATTCCGATGAAGACACCACCGGCGATCGCCGCGCCGATGGCCCCGGCGACGTTCGGCCCCATGGCGTGCATCAGGAGAAAGTTCTTCTTGTCTTCCGCCTGACCCATCACCTGAACAACCCGGGCGGACATGGGGACGGCGGAAACGCCGGCGCCCCCGATCATGGGATTGATCTTCTCCTTCAAGAAGAGGTTCATGATCTTGGCGAGGACGACCCCTGCCGCGGCGGCGCTGGCAAAGGAGACGACACCCAGGATGAGAACCAGCAGGGTCTTGGGCTGGAGAAAGTTCTGTGCGGGCATTGCCGCCCCTATGGCCAGGGTCAGAAAGATGGTGATGAGATCAACGAAGGTCGTTTGCGCCGTCTGGTTGAGCCTTTCCGTCACGCCGCACTCCTTGAAGAGGTTCCCCAGCATGAAGCAGCCCATCAGAGGGGCGGAGGTCGGCACGAGCAGGATGACGATAATGGATGTGATCAAGGGAAAGACGATTTTTTCCAGCCGTGATACCTTCCTGAGCGAGGGCTTCATGTAGATCTGCCGCTCCTTCTTGGTGGTCAGGAGGCGTATCACGGGAGGAATGATGATGGGGACAAGGGCCATGTATGAATAACAGGCCACAGCGGTAGCTCCGATGATGTGCGGAGCAAGCACGGAGGTTACGTAGATCGTGGTGGGGCCTTCCGCTCCGCCGATGATCCCGATCGAGGCCGCTTCCGTAAGGCTGAATCCGAAGAATAGAGACATGAAGAAGGCAAGGTAAACTCCGAACTGTGCAGCCGCCCCAAGGAGCAGGGTTCTGGGATTGGCGAGCATGGGACCGAAATCCGTCAGCGCGCCCAGGCAAAGAAACATGAGGGGCGGGAGGATCTGCCACATCACGCCGAACTGAAAGATCCGGGAGAGGAGTCCTACCGGGCGTGAAGGCAGTTCCGCCTGGTTGGTTTGCTCCATGGTCAGAATGGAGGCTATCACCTGCCCCTGTTCCACCCGCTGGCCTTTGGACACCTTCAGGCTGTCGACTCGTCCGAAAACGGGGGCTTGAACCTCCCCTGTATCAAGCTTGCATACGATGGCGCCTTTGTCGAAGCCGTCCCCTTTGTTCATGGACACTTCCATCACCGTTCCCGCCTGAGGGGCCCTCAGCATCATTTCGTAGTCCATCATGCCTCCGAGGGGCAGGTTGACAAGAATCATCCCAAACCCGATCGGAACCAGCAGAAGGGGTTCCATCCCTTTTGCAATTGCAAGATATATCAAGGTCAACGCTATTACGATCATCAGGGCGTTTCCCCAGTAAAACAGCGGGAACCCTGTTTCCATTAATCCAAAAATCACCTCTTTTCCTCCTTTACTCGATCTGAACGGAGTCTATTTCTTGACACCGAAAAATTTCTCCAAGGTTATTCTCGTCAGTTCCACTGATATCCACAGCAGCATCAAGATGCCGAAAACCAGCCCGAATCCGCCGGCCGCTGTTTTTATCGCCAAAGTCCAATCAATCGTATCCATAGACGCTCCTTCTGTCCGGAAAAACCGGAATCATAAAATAAACCATTGATCTCAAAGGGGTTCTTTCTTCCCTTGCGATCCCGATACCGACCCTTGGCAAAGGGTCATGAACATCTTCCGGCGATGGTGCCATGACAGAAACGCTCATCTCCTTTCATCCTGATAATTTTAATTATATAATTTTAATTAAATTAAATAATTAGAGCAGGAATACCACGACAAACAAACCTTGAACATGCTCATTGACTGACATCGCGGATCGGCTTTTACGATCTGTTCATACGTTTCTTTTCCGCCTCTGTCAAGCTTACGGTAATATGTATTTCTGTAAGTAGCTTATTCAATTTATATTTTATGATTAAATATATCAATGTTATTATAGGGTGAAAATGGCCGGGTTTTTCAGGATGGAATGGGCTCCTTTTTGGTGAGCCGCCGGGAGCTTCGACGTTCCCGCAGCCGGGAAGGGAAAGGCCTGTCCTGAATTGGGATGACGGAAACGGCAGGCCCTGTTCTATGAGCTGTTTAAAACGGAAATCGGGGTGGGGATTAGAGGGATGGCTTTTTTCGTCTGCGTCCGGGAACTCGGACAAAGACAGGAAGGAACCCTTGATGCGGTAAGGAAACCGCAGGATTCTCCTCCCTGTCCTGTCTGAAAGAAGGGGAAATGCCGTTGGCGGTTCTCAAGATCCCGTCAATGGACATCTTCCGGCAATCGTGAGAAATTCCCGCCGGATGTCCGTCGTGTCCCCCCGCCGGAAGGGATTCCTTCCGGCCCTTCAGCTTTTGTCTAGCCGAAGAATATCCATGTGACAAAGAGAAAAAGCGGAATCAGGATGCCTGTGGACCAGGCCATATAGCCGAAGAAGGAGGGCATCCTGACCTTGTTCTCCTCGCAGATCGCCTTGACCATGAAGTTCGGACCGTTGCCGATATATGAGTTTGCCCCCATCAGAACGGATCCGGCTGAAATGGCCTTCAGCAGGGCTTCGGGGACGCCCACGACGAGTCCGGAAAGGATCCCCTGGGCGTGGGCGACGCTCTGGGCGGTGCTCATGAAGACGAGATAGGTGGGGGCGTTGTCCAGAAAGCTGGAGAGCAATCCGGATACCCAGAAGAACTGCCAGGGAGCAATCACACCGAGCTGACTGCCGTGCACCTGAAGCATGGTGAGGACGGGAACCATGGTGACAAAGATCCCGGCGAAGAGGATCGCCACTTCCCTGATGGGGTGATAGGTGAAGGCATTTTCTTCCCGCAGGTCCTTTTCGGTGAAATACACGGACAGGCCGGCGGCCGCGATCATGACGCCCTCACGGAGCCAGGGAATGGGGGGAAGGAAGAAAGAGCCGATAACGAGAAGGAGAAAGAGAAAATTGATCCTGCCCTTGATCTCCAGTTTTTTTTCGGGAAGCCGTTCCATCGCCCTTCGGGCCCGTTCCTTGCTCTCTTTTTTCACAAAGTGAGAATCCATTGCAAAGAAGAGAATCAGGAGGATTCCGATGGCCAAGGCCCAGATGGGCAGCAGCCTCAGCGTCCAGAAAAAGGGTACGCCCCGCAGAAACCCGAGAAACAGGGGCGGATCGCCCAGGGGCGTCAGGAGCCCGCCGATATTGGAAACGATGAAGATGAAAAAGATGTAGATGTGGACCACGTACCTCCGCCATTTGTTGGCCCGGATCAGGGGCCGGAGAAGCACCATGCTGGCGCCCGTCGTGCCGATAAGGCTTGCGAAGACGGACCCGATGAGAAGGAAGATCGCGTTCAGCATCGGCGTTCCCTGGGCCCCGACGCGGATGACAATCCCGCCGGCGATGATGAAGAGGGACCCCAGGAGGATAATGAAGGAGATGTATTCCTGAAGCACGTGCAGCAGCAGGGTCCACTCCGTGAAGATGACGAGGAGAGCCGCCGGGATGGCCAATCCGAGAGAGACCAAGCCGAAATACCTGCCCCACCAGTCCCCGTTGATCAGGGGGATGACGGCAATGCAGAGAAGGAGTCCGACAAAGAAGACACCGCTCCACAGGGGAAAATCCACCGTGTGGCTTCCTTCGGAGGCCATGGCCAGCGAAGGAAGAAGCAGCAGCAAAAGACCGATGGATACAATTCTAGCGTATGTTCCGTAAAACATCTTTATTCTCCATTGTTTAGGAAAGTTTGTTTTAAGATAAACCCGAAGCCCGCATCAGCAGGGGCACAGCCGTTATGGTCTTTTTTTTCAAAGGTCGGTTGTGACTGAGGTGCTTCCTTCCGCTCCTTCCTGCAGCGGAAAAAGCGGAAGGACTGGCAGAATTGAAAATTTTCAAGAGAATTGGATCTTTTTAACGTCTTACTCGTCTTCCCGCATGGCCAGGGGGATCGTGAAGAGCCCGACAATGACCACTGAATAGCCAACGGCCTTGATCACCATGCGGGTGGTTCCGGGGGGGTACTCCGGGGCGAGCAGGCGCACCAGAGCAACCCCCAGAAGGGCAATGCAGGTTCCAACAATCCACCACCACTGGCGTCTCTGCTTGAACATTATTTCAGCAGGGCGCAGTAGATGCCGGCCAGGATCGCCGTCGTGATGACACCGCTGACGTTGCAGCCCAGGGCGAAGGGCATGATCATCGCACGGGGATTAACCTTGGCGACGTACTTCTGGGCAACCTTGGACGTGGTCGGTGTACAGGAGACGCCGGCAATTCCCACCACCGGGTTGTATTTCTTCCCGCTGATGTAATACATGAGAATACCGCCGATAAGACCGCCGACACCAGATACCATAAGGGCGGTGGAGCCGAGGACCAGGATCTTCAGAACCCTGGGGTCGAGAATGGTGTTGGCTTCGCAGAGGACGCCGAGGATCAGGCCCAGGAAGAAGGTCGATGAATAAAGAATGGTGGACTCGAGCAGTTCGATGTAGGGCTTGACGCCCGCTTCCCGGATGATGATGCCCACGAAAAAGGATGAGAAGAGCGGCCCGGCGACCGGGAAGAGCAGGCAGAGGATCGTACAGGCAATGACGGCAAACATGATCTTCTGCAGGGGCGTAATTTTGGGCATTTTGCTGAGGTCCATGGGAAGGGCCGCCATTTTTTTCGGAATCATGGCCTTGATGAGGTAGGGGTACAATCCGTAACAGAGGCTCAGGTAGAGATAGGCCACGATCCCGATGGGAACGAAAAGATGCGGGGACAGGATGAGGGAGGTGAAGAGCACCATGGGGCCATCGGCGCCGCCGACGATGGCCGTCGCCGCCGCTTCCTGGGGGGTCATGCCGAAGGCGATGGCCAGGGGGAAGACGGCAACGGATCCCAGCTCACCCCAGAGCGCGATGAACATGCTGCTGAAAGGGCGCGCCAGAACGTAGCCGATGTCGCAGAGCACCCCGATGCCGATGAAAACGAGGCAGGCGATCAAACCGTTGCTGAAGCTCATCGTGTAAATGGGCTGGAGCCAGTTGACCTGGATGATGTTGACCAGGGCTGCGGGGTCCGTAATCAGGGGATCGAGAAAGATGGTTCCTGTTTTATCCGGCGCCAGGAACAACACGGAAGCGTTGACCGCCGCCATTCCCAGACCCATGGGGATCATGATGAGTGCTTCCAGGATTCCCTTGTAGCCAAGATAGACAAAGGCTATTCCCATCAGCATCAGAACCACGCGGGCAATCGCATGGATAGGGTCCTGGGCGACCAGGGTGGCGATACCCTGAAACAACTGTAATACTTCGAAGTCTAACATGTTATCCTCTCCGTTTAAAATATGATCATTTCGGTTATGTGCCTTTTTCTGTAGTGCACCTTTTTAAAGATGGAGATCATTACTTCCCTTTACCAAAGAACATCGACATCGCCTTAATCAGGCCCGCGGTTCCAAATCCGATGGCAATTAAAATCAGGTATACAAGGCCGGCAAATTGAATGGATTCGCCTACAGTCATTTTTTTTCCTCCTTCCTATTAATTTTTACTAAGAAAAACTTCGGTTGCTTGACGATCAGGTTCCGGATGTATACAAACAACAGGCAGGAAAAATAAACATAAAAAGACTGCAATGTTACTATATATGAAATCCTTATAGTGCATGCGGCTGTTGAATATGTAATATCTTGTTATTGTTTGTAAATAATAAAAGGTCACTTGACGCCGATCGGGGCGCTTTTGTGGAGAAAGGCCGGAACATCAAAAAAAAACTTGAGAATTCGGTGACGCGGAACTTGATGTTGACCCCCCGCTTGTTTCCATGTAAACAATGAAAAAAACTACGTTGAGGTGCGCACATGAGCTTGAGGATTTTGGTCGGGATTGACGATTCGAACTATGCGCAGCGGGCCATTGCTTACGGGATCGCCCTGGCGAAGAAGAGCGGCGCCACGCTTGCGGGGATATGCGTTGTCGACACCTTCGGAATTGAAAGGCACTCCGCCGGAGCGAACATCGGAGCGTTTTACTTCGCCCAGAAATTGATCGACGAAAAAATTAACGAGTCCCGGGAAAAACTGGAGAAGCTGCTCGATGAATTCGAAGAGCACTGCAGAAACAACGGCGTACGATACGAAAAGATCATGACGAGCGGAACCCCGGCCAAGGAGATCGTTCGTGAATCGGAATTGGCGGACCTCCTGATTATGGGCGTGAGGACTTTTTTTCATTTCGAAACGATCGAGGGTCCAGGGGATACGTTCGAAAAGGTGGTCAGCCAGGGAAGATGCCCGCTTCTTGCGGTCACGGACGAGGAGCTTCCCCTGGAGATGGATGTCCTGATCGCCTACGACGGTAATCTGAAGTCCAACAATGCCCTGAAGGCCTTTGCCGGCATGAACGATCTGTTCCATTTTTCCCCGTCGGCGACCTTATTGAATGTCAATGATGACCCCAGTGAAGGCGACAAGACCCTGGAGAAGGCCGACCGGTATCTGAGTGCTCATGGATTGAAAACCAGAACGAAGGTGCGGGCGGGCAGGCCCAGGGAGATGATCCACCGGACCGTCAAGGAGATGGGAGAGGGGAAGAAGACCCTGCTGGTCATCGGTACGAGCGCCAGCAATGAAGTCGCCAGTTTTTTTCTGGGAAATTCCCTTAAGAACGTCGTTCGGGACGGTTCAATTCCCCTGTTTATATTCCATTAAAGACAAAAAAGCCCACCCTTTTCCCTGCTTCCCTGCGAGGCAGCTCCGGGCGGGAGAGGACAGGGCAACAATTCTGCAAAACAAAAAAGCACTCCCGGGGTCGAAGACCCTGCGCCGGAGTGCTTTTTCATGTCCTTCTCACAAGTTGGGCAACAAGTTGTTATATAGGTTTTACATTAACCGCCGCCGGTCCTTTCTGACCTGTCTGTACCTCGAAACTGACGCGCTGTCCCTCGTACAGGGTTTTAAACCCGCTGCTCTGAATGGCGCTGTAATGAACGAATACGTCACCGCCCTCATCCTTTTCAATGAAGCCGAATCCCTTTTGTTCATTGAACCATTTTACTTTCCCTTCCGGCATCGCTTCTCTCTTCCTTTCTCAATTTTTTTCCGTTGGACCGGCACTCTGAAACAAAAAACCGCCAAGACCTAAAAGAGCATGGCGGTAAACCTTTGCACTTCAAAATGTCTTAAGCCAACTTGCTGTATACCATACACGGGAACAAGCTCCCAGCTTCCCGAGCGTACAGTTAAAATTTCCATTATTTTTAGTATGAACCTTCACGAATGTCAAGGGGTATTTCCAAGTATTTTTTTGGGCGGAATCCTTGGCCCTGCTTGGGCTGCAGCGGTCTGAACGGTGCTGAAAACCACCCCGTTCTGAATATTTTCAAAGCCTTATTATAGCTGTGAAATGATTATAGGCTTTCCTGATCCGCTCCGAAATCCATGCCGGGCTAAAAAATTCGCCGGGGAAGTCGGTTTTGCAGCCGTTGCGGGCATCAGGGCGACAAATTTGTGCTTTACAATTTTACGGGATAACGATTAAATGCAGGGGACCGAACGCACAGGCACTTTCTGATGCCGGCGTGGTATTCGACAGGGGGAAGGGGATATGGAAGAAATCAGAGGGCCGGAATCGTGTTATGACGTGGTGATTGTCGGCGGGGGACCGGCAGGGCTGACGGCGGGGCTATATGCTTCCCGGGGCGGTTTGAAGACCCTGCTGCTGGAGGGGGAGTCTTCCGTAAGCCAGATCACGGTGACCGATCTGGTGGAAAACTATCCGGGATTTCCCGAAGGGGTCAACGGGTACGATCTCGTTGAGCGCTTTAAAGCGCAGGCCCGCCAGTTCGGGGTGACGGTGCAGGCCGACGATGTCAGGGCCGTTTCCAGGGGGCCGGGGGATTCAGAATCGACAGGCGGCTGGATCGTAAACGGAAAAGGGACGTATCGGGGGTTGGCCGTCATTGTGGCTACGGGAGCCAACTGGCGCCGCCTTGGAGTGCCTGGAGAAGAGGCCTTTGCCGGGAAGGGCGTGTCCTATTGCGCCACCTGTGACGGTCCATTTTACCGGGACCGGGAGGTTGTCGTCATCGGCGGCGGAGATACCGCGGTCCAGGAGGCTCTCTTCCTGACGAAATTCGCCCGCAAGGTCACGATCGTACATCGCAGGGACCGCCTGAGGGCGACCCCTGTTCTGCAGCAGAAAGCCCTTGCCCATGATCGGATCGGGTTTGCCTGGGATTCCGTGGTGGAGGAAATTCAGGGCGGGGCCTTCGTGGAGGGCGTCCGGATCCGGAATCTCAAGGATCCTGAACGGTCGCGCGTGATCCCGGCAGACGGGGCCTTTGTCTTTGTGGGGTTGACGCCCAATACGGAATTTGTCCGGAATGTGGTGAATTGCGATGAAAGCGGATACATCCTTGCAGACAGCGAAATGAAAACATCGGCGAAGGGGATCTTTGCCTGCGGGGACTGCATTTCCAAGCTGCTGCGCCAGGTCGTTACGGCCTGCGGAGATGCGGCGACGGCGGCCTTTTCGGCTCAGCTCCACGTGGAAGACCTGAAGGGGGATTCCTATCTGGGAAGAAGGGATTGATGCATGGATTCCTTTCTGCTCTTCTGGCAGTACCTGCCCGCCAAACTCCGGCCGGAGCTGTTTTCCATCGGCTCCTTCTCCGTTCGCTATTACAGCCTGATGTACCTGGTGGCCTTTTTTTTGACCTATGTCCTGGTCATGTACCGGATCCGAAAGGAGAGGTTTTCCTATTCCAGCGAAACGATTCAGGACCTTTTGCTCTGGACCATTCTTGGATTGATCGTCGGGGCGCGGCTGGGCTATGTCCTCTTCTATAATTTCAGTTATTATCTGAGCCACCCCCTGGAGATTCTTCTGCCCTTCGAGTTCTCCGGCGGGATCCGGTTTGTGGGAATCAGCGGCATGTCCTATCATGGAGGGGCGATCGGCGTTCTTCTGGCGACGCTGATCTTCTGCCGGAAACGGGCCATCTCCTTCTGGAATATTCTCGAGCTTTTTTCTCCCGCCGTCCCCCTGGGCTATACCTTCGGCCGGATCGGCAACTTTATCAACGGGGAGCTCTATGGGCGGATGACGGACGTGCCGTGGGGAATGTATTTCCCCCTGGATTCCCTGCATCAGCTTCGCCATCCATCGCAGCTTTACGAAGCCTTCTTTGAAGGTCTGGTCCTGTTTGCGGTTCTCTGGAGCATCCGTCGAAGAAGCCCCTTTGACGGATTTCTCTTTGTCGCCTACCTGTTCGGCTATGGCTTTGTCCGGTTCTTTATCGAATTTTTCCGTGAACCGGATGTCCAATTGGGACTGATCTTCGGGGGTGTCTTCACCATGGGGCAGGCGCTGTGCCTGCTCATGATGGCTGCCGGCGTCCTGATTTACTTTTTCCGTAGGGCCGATCATTGCCGTGCTTGACCAAATCCCCGTCCAGGGGCGGGAGGATCGCTGAGAAACCGGTTCGGAAATCCGACTGAGGGAATCCCATGATCATCGAGACGTTGATTATTGTTTTTGGCTTGTGCATTTTTGAGATCATCTGCAGTGTGGACAATGCCATTATCAATGCGTCCGTCTTGAGGACCATGTCATACAAGTATAGGAAGATATTCCTGTTCTGGGGTATCCTCTTCGCCGTCTTCGTGGTGCGGGGACTTCTCCCCTTTGTTATTGTCTGGGCGACAAACACCAGCTTGACGATTCCCGAAGTTTTCACGGCCTGCTTTTCCGAGAATGGCGAGGCGGCCAGATCGATGGAAAAATCAAAGCCCCTGCTGCTCCTGGGCGGAGGCATCTATCTGCTTTACGTGGCTTTATCCTGGCTGTTTCTCGAGGAAAAGAACTATGCCTTCCTGGTCGAACGGTTCCTGAAGCGCCAGAGCGTCTGGTTTTATGCCATTGTCTCGGTGGTGACCACGGTGCTTGTCTTCGTCTCGATCCGGATTGATCCCACCCTGGCGCTGGCTGCAACCTTCGGTGTCTCCGCGTTTTTTATTACCGATGGATTCAAAAAGAACGCCGAAGAAAAGGAACGGGAGCTTCTGACGGGCAACTTGAGCGCCTGGAGCAAAATCCTCTATCTGGAGGTCCTGGACACGTCCTTTTCAATCGATGGCGTCATCGGCGCTTTCGCCTTTACGCTGTCGGTGCCGCTGATCATTCTCGGGAACGGCCTGGGGGCGTTTGTGGTGCGAGAACTGACCATCAAGGGGATTGATGTGATCGCCCAGTATGCCTATCTGAAAAACGGCGCCATGTACTCCATCGGCGTGCTCGGCACCCTGATGATTCTGGAAAGTTTTGGTCAGGAGCATCCCTTCTGGCTTGCGCCCCTTAATACGATCGTCATATTGAGTTTCTTCATGATTCTGTCCGTGAAGGAAATAAAGCAGGCGCACGGAAAGAAGTAGGATCTTTTCCCGGCCACCCGGACGGGACATTGATCGGAGAGGATAAGGAGGCGCAATGGCCATCTTGGCGATTACCAAACAGTTTGGGAGCGGAGGGGGCGAGATCGGAAGCTCCGTTGCAAACCTTCTGGGATATGAGTACATCCCCCTGAGCCGGATTTTTGAGGAGGCCGCGAAAGCGGGAACGGAAATGCAGCGGCTCGTCGAGAAATTCGATTCGCACGTTCCCGGCCTCTGGGAGCAGATTGACTGGTCCTTTCTCGTCTTTGCCGCATTCTGCGAGAGAGTCGTCCTGGATTACGCCCTTCGCAACGATACCGTGGTGATGACGAGGGGCGGCAATATCCTGTTGAAGGATATTCCCCATGCCCTGAGGGTTTTCATGACGGCTCCTTTTGAAGCCCGGGTGCAGCGGATCATGAAAAAGGAAGAGGTCGGTGAGGACATTGCCGCCCTGATGGCCAAAAAAGCGGATCGCGAAATGGCGGTGACGATCCAGCAGATTTATGGGGCGAACTGGAAGGATCCCACGGAATATGATCGGGTCATCGATACAACCAGCCGGGACTGGGAGGAGATCGCCTGCAGCCTTCGCGACGGCCTGCTGGAGAAGCAGAGGGATTTCGAGGAGGAGGCGTGGAGGATGCTTTCCATGAGGGCCCTGGCGACTCGGGTCAAGGCCAGAATCATGACGTCGCCCGGCTGTGTCGTACCCACCCTGGAAATCGATGTGAAGGACGACTTCCTCGTGATCCGGGGGGTGGTGCGCAATCTTGAACAGCATAAGCGGATTGAAGAGGAGGTAAGAAAAATGACGGGCGATGTCGTCGTCGAATTCCGCCTCAGCTATCGCGGCTCCTGGCCCTTCCGCGGAATCTGAAGATGCTGTATCCCTCGAAGGCGCAGCTCCGGCTGTGGAACCGGCTGGGCAGGTCGAAAATCCGAGAGGAAGCGGGCCTTTTCCTGGCGGAAGGGCTCAAAGTCGTTCAAGCCCTTCTTGAAAGCGATTGGGAAGTTCAGGCTTTGCTGACCCTGGAAGGCGGGAAGGAGAAGCGGGCGGCGTTCCTCGATCGGCTGCCGGCTTCTCTGCCGTGCTACGGATTGACCGCAGGGGAGTGGACGGGTCTGACCCAGGATGTCTCTCCGGAAGGGATCATGGCTGTGGGCCGCATCCCCCCCAAGCCGACGCTCGCGGACATGACGGCCGGAGCGGACGAGGGGCCGCTGCTGCTGCTTCACGAAATACGCAATCCCGGGAACCTGGGGGCGCTTGCGCGCTCGGCTTCCTGGTTCGGTTTTTCGGGCATGATCCTGGGCCAGGGTTCGGTGGATCCCTTCAATCCCAAGGCGATCCGAGCCTCCATGGGAAGCCTTTTCTCGCTTCCCTTCGTCGCCGGTGTCAATCTGCAGGAGCTGATCCCGATGCTGAAAGAGGAGTTCCTGGTGGCGGGAAGCTCAGCCAGAGCGGGAACGCTTCCCCATCCCTGTGGGGGGAAGGCGGCGCTGCTCCTGGGAAGCGAGAGCCATGGCCTGCCCGATTCCCTGCTGCGGATGACCGACGAACAGTGGCACATCCCCCGGAAGGGCGCCGGCGAATCGCTCAGCCTTCCCCAGGCCGCAGCCATTATGATGTACGAGATCGTGCGGGAGGCCTCTCCCCGGGGGTAGAAACCTTGGTGTGCTTGAGAAAAGAACCGTTAAGAGGAAATAGAAGAATGGAGAATTATGTGCAGGTGTCGACCACGGTGGATCGGGAAGAGGATGCGGAGAAAATCGCCAGGGTTCTGGTAGAACAGAGGCTGGCGGGCTGTGTCCAGATTTCGCCCATTACCAGCATCTACCGCTGGCAGGGAAACGTTGAAACCGCCAGAGAATGGCGGCTTTGCGCGAAGACAAGGGAGGATCTCTGTGAAGCTGCCGACAGGGTCATTGCCTCCCTTTCGTCCTATTCGGTGCCGGAAGTGATTGTGACGCCGATTATTGCCGGCAGTGAATCCTACCTGGCCTGGCTGGACGGGGAACTCGCCGGAAAATAAACGGGGCTCTTCTCCGGATGGCCGCCGGGAGCGGCAGCCTTTAGAGCCGGGGCTTCGCTCGGCCTTCTTTCCCTTCTCGGCTGCGCCGTCAGGTTCGAAACCTGTTCCCCCCTCCATCCCCTCCTGATTTTTCCCGCCGCGGTGGGACGGCTTCTTGGAAATCCGTTCTTTGTTTCATGATTTCCGATCTTTGAATGCGCTTCAGGGGCCGGGAACTAATGTGCTTGTCTAAGAGCCGGGGTTGGAGTATAAGCGCAGAAAATAACATTCAAGGATCGAGGAAATTCGTCATTCCGGTTTCCGAACAGACCGAACAGGGGGAATCGCCGGGCGGCTGAACAGAGGCGATGCAGGCATGCTGACGACATGCGCGAGGAGCTGACAGGGATGCCGGCAAAAGGGCTGCTTCGGATCCGGAATCGCCATGATGCGATTGGGAATGTCTTAAGGAGATAGAAAACCTCATGTCTGGACCAGCCGAATTGGAAGAAAGATGCATCAACACCATTCGTTTTTTAGCCGCCGATGCCGTGGAAAAGGCGAAATCAGGGCACCCCGGCATGCCCATGGGAGCCGCCGCCGCCGCCCATACGCTGTGGGCCTGCCACCTGAAGCACAATCCTTCGAATCCGCTGTGGATCGATCGGGACCGCTTTGTCCTTTCCGCGGGGCACGCCTCCATGCTTCTTTACGTCATGCTCCATCTGACGGGATACGACCTTTCCCTGGACGATCTGAAGGCCTTCCGCCAATGGGAAAGCCGAACACCGGGTCATCCTGAGTATCACTGCGCGCCGGGCATCGAGGTGACCACGGGTCCCCTCGGGCAGGGCCTGAGCAACGCCGTGGGCATGGCGATCGCCGAAGCCCATCTTTCCGCCCGATTCAACCGCCCCGACAACGAGATCATCAACCACTTCACCTATGTCATGGCCAGCGACGGCGACCTCATGGAGGGGGTAACGGCCGAGGCCAGCTCCCTGGCGGGGCACCTGGGGCTGGGAAAACTCATCGTGATCTATGATGACAACCGCATTTCTCTTGCCGGTTCAACGGGCCTGGCTTTTACGGAAGATGTGGGTAAACGCTATGAAGCTTACGGCTGGCAGGTTCTGAGGGTTCCCGAGGGCAACCGGCCGGCGGCCATCGATGAGGCCCTTCGTCAGGCGCGGGCGGAATTGTCCAGGCCTTCGATCCTGTTTGTGCAGACGACCATCGGGTACGGCGCTCCCCATAAGCAGGGGACGGCGGATTCACACGGTTCCCCCCTCGGCCGGGATGAACTCGACGCCGCCAAGAAAAATCTGAGCTGGCCGCTGGAGCCCGCCTTCTTCGTGCCTGAAGACGTTTCGGATTTTTACCGCCAGGCCGCCGACCGTGGCAAGGTCCGTGATGAGCAGTGGCTTTCGGCGTTTGAGCGCTACGGCCGGCAGTATCCGGAGCTCGCGGCGGAGCTGCAGAGGGTGATGGACGGACGGCTGCCGGACGACTGGGAAAAGGCGCTGCCCGTCTACCAGGGCGGAGCCGCCGATGTGGCGACCCGCAAGGCCGGTGAAACGGTGATGCAGGCCCTTGCCCCGTGCGTTCCGGAGCTGATGGGCGGATCGGCGGATCTCAATCCGTCCTGCTTTACCTGGCTCAAGGGGATGGGGGATTTCCAGAGTCCCGGATTCTCCCCGGCGGGGTTGCAGGGCCGGGTCGGCGGATCGTGGGGCTATGAAGGCCGCAATGTCCATTACGGAGTCCGCGAGCACGCCATGGGGGCCATCGCCGTCGGAATGGCCCTCCATGGGGGAGTCCTTCCCTATACGGGCACCTTTCTCACCTTTGCCGATTACATGCGGCCGCCCATGCGCCTTTCAGCCCTCATGGGCCTGAGGGTCCTCTATGTCTTTACTCACGACAGCATAGGCCTGGGCGAGGATGGACCGACGCACCAGCCCATCGAGCAGGTCATGAACCTGCGGGCCGTTCCCAACCTCACCGTCATCCGTCCCGCCGATGCCCACGAAACCGTGGAAGCCTGGCGGGAGGCGCTCCTGAATTCAAAGGGGCCGACGGCCCTGATCTTTTCACGGCAGAATCTGCCTGTCCTGGACAGGGAAACCCTGGCCCCTGCAACGGGATTGCAGAAGGGCGGTTATATCCTCTGGGAATCCGGAGAGGGAGCCCCGGAGATCATTCTTATCGGAACGGGATCCGAAGTTCCTCTGGTCCTGGAGGCCGGCAGGCGGCTGGCAGCCGACGGCGTTGCCGTGCGGGTGGTCTCACTCCCCAGCTGGGAACTTTTTGACCGCCAACCGGTTGCCTACCGAGAGGCCGTTCTGCCGCCGACCCTTCGTTTGCGGGTCGCCGTGGAAGCGGGCATCAAGCTGGGCTGGGAGCGCTATGTCGGGCTGGACGGAACGGTCATCGGAATGGATGGCTTCGGAGCCAGCGCCCCGGCCAACGTCCTTGCTGAGAAGTTCGGCCTGACGGTGGACAACGTGATGGCGGCGGCCAGAGCACTCCTGCATGCCGCCGTCCCCTCGTGACGGGGGGCGGGCCCCCTGCCCCTGAAAAAGGAGAAAGACCATGGTGGAGCACTCTTCCCGGGAAGGTTCCTTCCGAAACCGCCTGCAATTTGAGAAAAGTCCATACCTGCTGCAGCATGCCGCCAATCCCGTAGACTGGTACCCCTGGGGCGAGGAGGCCTTTGAAAAAGCCCGGCTGGAGGATAAACCGGTTTTCCTGTCCATCGGCTATTCCACCTGCCACTGGTGCCACGTGATGGCCCATGAGTCTTTCGAGAACGAGGAGGTCGCCCGGCTGCTCAATGAGAATTTTGTCTCCATCAAGGTGGACCGGGAGGAGCGTCCCGATATCGACAAGCTGTATATGACCGTCTGCCAGGTGTTGACCGGCGGCGGCGGGTGGCCCTTGACGATCATGTTGACGCCCGATCGCCGTCCCTTCTACGCCGCGACCTACATCCCCCGGGAAGGCCGCCCGGGGATGGCGGGGATGCTTGCGCTGATCCCCGGGCTCGGCGAGGTCTGGCGCAGGGAGCGGGAGAAGGTCCTTGATTCCGTCGAGGAGATTGAAGGGGTTTTGCAGCGGATGGATCCGGGCGGAAGCGGGGAGATTCCTCCCGATGCGGTGCTGCGGGATGCTTATGACGATCTGCGCCGCCGCTTCGATGAGCGTTACGGCGGATTCGGCAGCGCCCCCAAGTTTCCCATGGCGGAGCATCTCTTCTTCCTCCTGCGTTACGCGGACAGGACCGGCGAGTCCCCGCCCTTGGCCATGGTGGAGAAGACCCTGGAGGCGATGCGGCAGGGGGGAATCTACGATTCGGTCGGTTTCGGCTTCCACCGCTACAGCACCGATGCCCAGTGGCGGATGCCTCATTTCGAGAAGATGCTCTACGATCAGGCCCTGATGGCCCTGGCCTATACCGAGGCCTTTTCGGCCACGGGCCGGGCGTTCTATGAGAGAACGGCGCGGGAAATTCTGACGTACGTGCTGAGGGACATGACCGCTCCGGGGGGCGGCTTCTATGCGGCGGAGGATGCCGACACCGCCGGGGAGGAGGGGGCCTTTTATCTCTGGAAGGTGGAAGAGCTTCGGCAGGTCCTGGCGCCGGAGGAAGCGGACCTCCTGATCCGGGCTTACGATCTTCAGGCGGGCGGCAGAGCGCAGGTCCTGCACTGCCCATACCCGCGAAAGGGCCTGGCGGAGATGTTGAATGTCCCGGAGGAGCGCCTTTCGTTGCTCATGGAATCCGCGCGGGAAAAGCTTTATCGGCGGAGGCTGCAGCGGATTCGCCCCCTTCGGGACGACAAGATCCTGACGGACTGGAATGGATTGATGATTGCCGCGATGGCCCGGGCGGCTTTCGTCTTTGAAGACCCCCTGTTCCTGCAGGCGGCCGGGGATGCCGTCTCCTTCATTCTCGGGAACCTCCGGGATGCCCGGGGGCGACTGCTTCACCGCTGGCGGGACGGTGAGGCCGCCATGCCGGCCAGCGTCGATGATTATGCCTTTGTGATCTGGGGGCTGATCGAAGCCTACGAGGCCGTCTTTGACGGAGAGCTTCTCCAGGTTGCCCTTTCCCTGCAGGAAGAGCAAAATGCCTCGTTCTGGGACCGGGAATCCGGCGGATATTATTTTACGCCCGAAGACGGTGAACCTCTGCTGATCCGCCAGAAGGAGAGCTACGACGGCGCCATCCCCTCGGGAAATGCCGTGGCCATGCTCAATCTGCTGCGCCTGGCCCGCCTGACGGGCCGGGTGGATCTGGAGGAGCGGGCCGTGGCGACGGGGAAGGCCTTTGCCGCCCATATCAGCTCTCTGCCCGCGGGCCACACCCAGTTTCTGGTCGCCCTGGATTACCTGGCCGGCCCCTCGGCCGAGGTCGTCATTGCCGGAAACGCTGACGGGGAGGATACTCGCGGGATGCTGCGGGAGCTTCGCCGGGCTTTTCTGCCACGCACGGTGGTTCTCCTGTCCCCCGGCGGGGTAGAAAAGGGGGAGCATTCCGGAATCCCGGAGTTTGCCAGGGGCATGACCCCGGTCAACGGCAGGGCGGCGGCCTATGTCTGCCGGAATTTTTCCTGCCGGCAGCCAACAACGGATCCGGCGGACATGATGGCCTGGCTCCGAGAGTAGCGGACCGGCCCGTCCAGCCGGCAGGTCTCGATGGGTGCTTCTTTCTGCGGCCGTTCTCCCGCGCCCATTCCAGGACAAGCTCAGAAATTCATCGTGACGGCCTCCGGCACCTGTAAAATCGATTCCGGGGCTTTTCACCAGTCTCCCTGCTTATGGACTTCCGACCATGCGGAAGAGTAACTCAAGAGAGGCCGTTTCCTGTGTGCGAAGGGAAACGGATCCCCTCTTCGAGGAGTTCATATGGAAAAGATGCAACCGGAGGACTTAACGTCCATGGTTCAGAATCTCATGCTGGATTTCGCCGATCTGACCGGTCTGCAGCCGCAAGGGAGAGCGCCGCGGCGTTATCTGTGGACGGACGCCTTTGCCGTCTGCAATTTTCTGGAGCTTTACGGGAGGACGGGGGAGAAGCGCTTTGAACAGCTTGCATTGGAACTGGTCGGCCAGGTCCATGACATCCTCGGACGGCACCGTGGCGATGACAGGCGAACCGGCTGGATCAGCGGTCTTGATGACGAGCATGGCGCGATCCATCCCACCGCAGGCGGGTTGAGAATCGGCAAGGAGATGAACGAACGCCGATTCGATGAACCGTATAACGAAGAGCTGGAATGGGATCGGGATGGACAATACTACCACTATCTGACGAAGTGGATGCACGCCCTCAATCGTGTGAGCCGCGTCCGCGGGGAGGCCGTCTACAACCGCTGGGCGATTGAACTTGCAAAGGCGGTCCATGCCCGGTTTGTCTATGTCCTGCCGTCAGGGAACCGGAAAGGGATGTACTGGAAAATGAGCATAGACCTTTCCTGTCCCCTTGTATCGTCCATGGGGCACCACGATCCTCTCGACGGACTCGTCACCTACCTCCAGCTGCAAACGGCGGCGAAGCATTTCAACCCAGCAGCCGGGTCCGTCCTTGACGCGGAAGTGGAAGACACGGTTCATCTTTGCCGTGGAAAGGACTGGACCACCGATGACCCCCTCGGTATCGGCGAGCTCTTGAGCTTTGCCTGCAAGCTGGCTCAATTGATCCTCCACGAGGGATTGCCCTATGAAGACGTTCTCGAGGTCCTGCTGAAATCCTCGAGGTCGAGCCTCGAATCGTTCGAGGGGAGGAGTTTTTTCCGGCTTCCCGCCCAATACCGGCTTGCCTTCCGGGAACTGGGGCTGTCCATCGGGATCCGCGCCATGGGGAAACTGCTGAAGCTCTTCGAGCAAGCCCCGGAAGATTCGGAGAGAACACGATCCCTCCATGCTCAGGCCCGAGACCTGATCAAATATGCCCCGCTGAGTGATGTGATCGAGGAATACTGGCTCATGCCCGAACACAGGAATACCGGCGGATGGCTGGCGCATCGCGACATCAATATGGTCATGCTGGCAACCAGCCTGGCACCGGACGGGTATCTCTCGCTCTGATCGCCATGCACGGCCGGTATGGCCCCTCCGACGGAATGCCCCACGGGGTTTTTAAAGCTGCATCCGCCGGGGATCGCATTTTCCCCGCAGTATCCGCAGCTCTTCTTCCGTCGGAGGATCGGCGGGCCGTGCGCGGGAAATATCGACGGCAAATTCCATGTGCTCCAGGACCTGCTGAGGCGTGATGCCCGGATAGAACCGGTCCAGATACATTTCCTTCGTGTCCTCATCGAACCGCATCACCGCCATATTGGTGACGACGCAGGTGATGCCGCCCGGCGGCAGGCCCGCCCGCCGGCGGGCTCCGGGGCCGTCCAGATTTCCCGGGCTCGTGAGATAGTCCAGTTTCCGAACGAACTTTCGCCTCTCGTGGTGCATGAAGACGATGCAGCGGGGAACGAAGGAGGCCACGTCGCAGCCGCCCCCGCTTCCTGCAAAGCGGGTGTTCGGCTTGGAGTAGTCGCCGATGGCTGTGGTGTTCAGATTGCCGTATATGTCAATCTGGGCGGCGCCCAGGATGGCAATGACGCGGTTCCCGGTAATCCTGTTCTGCATGGTGGCAAAGGCGTCCATCAGCCCCCCGGTGGAGTTTGCTCCCCACATGACCCGGGAATCGGACACCGCCCAGGGAAGATCTTCCAGAAGGGCGTCGACCGCCCCGGATTCGAAGAAAATCACGCTGTCCGGGGCGGAGATGTTCTTTGCCGCCATGGCGGCGAGCATGGAGATGCCCGTTCCGCAGAACACGATGTCGCCGTTGTGGATTTCCCTGGCGGCCATGATCGTCATGATTTCCGGTGAGGTGCCGTTCATGGCGCCTCCCCGCGGTCATACCACTGCAGGTTGGTGGCGTAGCCCCGAGTCGGGTCCGCCTTTATTTCCCCCAGCCTTTTCCGGCCGACCCGTTCCAGGAATTCTCCGTGATTGCTCACGCCGTAGATGAACTGATCCTGGTACGTTCGGAAGAGCCGCTCATCCCTGGCCGCCTTGGCGTAGGCGATGAGATAGTCGGGGTCATAATCGTAGCAGCGATAGACGGCCGTTGGATAGGCGCCGTAGGGGACATGGCAGACAGCGCTGACGTGAATAAAGGGGATCTGGTTCAGTCCTGGATTTTCCCTCAGCTCGCCGGGTTCAACCAGCTCTTCGCAGGTCACGATGACGTGTCGCGAGGCCTTCGCCTGTTCGATATCCGCATAGGTAAGCCCCAGGATCCGGCAGGTTCCCTGGTAGTCGGCCTTCTGCACATGCAGAATCGTCACGTCGGGGTTGATCGCCGGAACGAGGACCACCCTGGGAGCGTCGGCCCAGGAGCCGAAGGGATTGTCCACAACGACCAGCTTTTTGCCGGCGATTTTCGGGTCCTTCTGCCGCATCTCCTCCGAGAAGCCCCACCGGTTGATGATGTCGGTGCCCAGGGAAGAGCGGGTGGGAAGGAAGGGTACGCCCATGGAACCGGCGGCGAAACGCAGGGTCATCTGATAGTTGGAGTAGTCCTCCACCTGGATTTCCCCCTCCTGAACGGCTTTCCGGAAGCGGATGCAGGTGGTCGCCGCCTTTCCGTTGCCGCCATAGGCGATCTCCAGGCGGGAAATGCAGCCCCCGCCGATCAGTTCATCGATTCCGGTCCCGTTGGAATGGACATAGAAGTGGAGATTTTTGATTCCCTGGCGGATGATCGTGTAAACGGCCGCCATGGGATTGCGGCTGATGGAAAATCCGCCGATGGACATGTGGCTGCCGTCCCGGACAAAGGTCCGGACGGCCTCATCCAGGTCCATGACCTTGCTGCGGGAATCCTCCATCGCTTACCCTTTTATTTTGATTCCGGAGTTGCCGGAGTCGCCTGCGGTGCGGCCGTCGGCGGGGGTGGTGCGGCCATTGGCGGCGGCATGACGAACGGGGCGGCTGGTTTGGGGATCAGGTTGTCGAGGCGTCTTTCAAAATTCAGGATGAGGTTCCGCTGGACTTCCAGATCGATGGCCACCTGGATATTGGTGCCGGCGATTTCGCGCCTTAACTCATCCAGATGGGCCTTGTCGATCCCCAGGCTTGCGGCGTTCAGCTTCGAGAGGGGAGCGTCCGCTTCCCGGAGATGGCCGTTGGCCAGGCCGAAGTTTCTTTGATCGAGGTCGAAGAGCGTCTGGAAGAGGGCAGTCCGGGCCTTGAGTAAGTGGGTGCTGTTTTCCGCAGCAATCCGTCTGGCCTCGCTTTCCTTCAGCTGCTGAAGGCATTTTTCCTTCTGGGCATTCACCTGGCTTCTCCCATGCCACATGCCTCCCAGGTAAAGGGCGGCACACAGGACGACGACAACCACTGCGATGATGCCAAGTTTTTTACCTCTGTTCATTGGTCTTCCTCCTTGATGGTTCCAGTTCCATATTCAAAGCGCTCTCTGCGTTGATGGCCCCTGTTCCGGTCCGCCCAGGGAAAAGGCCAGCCCGAAAAGAATCAGGGCCGTACCGGCGAACATAAAGGCATTGATGTCCTCGTGGAGCAGCAGGGCGGCCAGCACCGAGGCCAGTGCCGGTTTGATGAAAAACATCATGGACCCCTTCTGCGCCGGGATATTGAGAAACCCGAAGTAATAAAGAGCGTAGGCCAGGGCGGTGCCCGGCAGGGCAAGATAAAGCACGGGCAGCCAGGCATCCCCCAGGCGGGTCAGGGTGTCCGGTGTAAAGCGCAGCCAGGCCAGGGGCAGAAGAAACAGGCTTCCGAAAAGCGCGGAAAACCCCATCAGCACAACCGCCCCGTACCGCCCGACCACGCGCCGGGAAATGCAGATGCTCAAGGCAAAAAAGAATGCCGACAGGAGCATTTGACCGATGCCGACGAGGGAGGAGAGCGAAAGAGCCCCCGTTTCGCCGGCAAAGAGGCAAACCCCGGCAGCGCCCGTGGCCACGGCGATCCATTTGCGCCGATTCCAGGATTCCCCATTGACAAAACGCGCGAGGATCATGACAAAAACAGGGTTTATGCTGAAGACGACCGCACAGGAGGCGGCTTTGTCCATCGTCTGGATCGCGGTGTGAAACATCGATATGGCCAGGGAGATTCCCAGCAGGCCGTTCAGGCAGAAGATCCCGTAATCCCCTGCCGCCAGCGGTTCGAGTCTCAGGCGAAGGACGGGAAAAGACCACACCAGAAGGACCGCGCCCGTGAGGAAGAAGCGCAGAAACGTCAGGATCAGGGGGTCCACCTGCGGTCCAATGAGTTTGCTGGCGATTTCCACGGTGCTGAAAAGAGCGACGGCGGCCAGAAGACTGAGCATTCCCAGCGCTTCGTCTCGGGAGGTAGCGATGTGCATCAAAAACGATGGTCTCCTGCTTACGGGCAGAGCCGGAGAGGCTGTGCCCATCCGTTTTGGGTCCGGTAACGCCGGGCTGCCGTTTTTGTCCGGAAACGGGCGATGGCTTGACGGTTGCTCCGCACCGCATGATCCTTGCGCCTGAACACCTGAGGCAGAATCTAGCACACCTTTCCCGGAAAATACAAATTCAAAGATCGCTTCTTGCCATCTCCACCGGTTTGAGGATAAAGAAAGAGAGAGATTGCGGAACGAAAAGCCAAGGAGTCCGATATGAGAGTATGCAGCGTTCGGGAAATGCGCGCCATGGATCGGTATGCCATTGAAAAGCTGGCCATTCCGGAAGAAATTCTGATGGAGAATGCGGGATTGGCGTCGGCGGCGGTTTTAAATCGTGAAATCGGAATCCCGGGGAGGAGATTTGCGGTTTTCTGCGGCGGAGGAAACAACGGGGGCGACGGTTTTGTCGTGGCCAGGAAAATCCTGTCCGACGGGGGATCCGTCACGGTTTTCCTCCTTTCCGACCCGGAAAAATTTCAAGGAGCGGCCCGGACCAATCTGGAAATCATAAAGCGGCTGCCCCTGTCACTGGTGCGCCTGGATTCCCCGGAGCGGATCCGCGGCGATGTCGCCCATTGCCATGGCATTGTGGACGCGATTCTGGGCACCGGACTGGACCGCCCTGTCGGGGGGCTCTTTAAAGAGGTGATCGAACGAATCAATGCCAGCGGCAAAAAAGTGCTCAGCCTGGATATCCCTTCCGGCGTGAACGGCGATACGGGTGAGATCCTGGGGGTCGCCGTTCGGGCCGATTACACGGTAACCTTCGGGCTTCCGAAAATCGGCAATCTCCTGTATCCCGGATTTGCCCGGGGAGGAAAACTCCATGTCTGCCATATCACCTTTCCCCCGGATCTGCAGACGGGAGAGTCGATCCGCGTCCGGATCAACACACCGCCGCCTGTTCCGCCGCGTGATCCCGACGCGCACAAGGGGAGCATGGGGGAGGCCCTTTTTATTGCCGGTGCGGCAAACTATTTCGGGGCGCCCTGCTTTGCCGCCCTGTCCTTTCTCAAGGCGGGAGGGGGGTATTCCCGTTTGGCGGCACCGGCATCCATGATTCCCGCCATGGCCCAGCGAGGCGGAGAAATCGTTTTCGTCCCACAGAGGGAAACGGCGGCAGGCAGCCTGTCGGAGGAGAACTTCGAGGCCCTGCTTGCCCTTTCCTCCACGATGGACATGGTCGTCCTCGGTCCCGGCCTTTCTCTTGAAGGGGAAACCCAGGCCCTTGTCGGGAGGCTGGTCCGGGATATTCCTGTCCCCCTGCTCATCGACGGCGACGGCCTGACGGCGATTGCTTCCCGCCTCGAACAAATCCGGGCACGGAAGGCGCCGACGATTCTCACCCCCCACCTGGGGGAAATGGCGAGAATCTCCGGGAAGGGCATTCCCGATATCCGGCGGAACCGGATTGGCGTTCTGCAGGAGACGGCGGCCGATCTCCGGGCCCTCATCGTTCTCAAAGGGGCCCATTCTCTCATCGGAATGCCCGATGGACGGGTCTCTGTGAATCTCAGCGGGAACGCAGGAATGGCAACGGCGGGATCCGGGGATGTGCTGACGGGGACGATCGCGGCCATGTACGGTCAGGGGCTTCCCCTGGATGAGGCCGTCTGCAAGGGGGTTTTCATTCACGGACTGTCGGGGGACCTGGCGGCGGAAAGCCGGGGAGAAGATGGAATGACGGCTTCGGACATCCTCGAATTTCTGCCCGAGGCAAGAAGGGCGGACCGGGCGGGATTGCCGGAGCATCTGCGCCGCCGCTATGCAGGTCCTGAGGTGCTGTAAGGATAAAAGGGATCTTAAAGGTTCCGTTTCAGGACGTATTCGGAAATGGCCAGCAGGGCTTCCTTTGCCGGCCCCTCCGGCATCCCGTCCAGAAACGCCCTTCCCTCGTCAATGAGGATTTCCGCCGAGCGAAGGGCGTCGGCAATGCCGCCGTATCGTGAAATCAGGGCCAGGATTTCCGCCACGGGTATTTCCTTTGCTTTTCTTTCCGCCAGGGCCTCTTCGATAAATTTCCGCTCTTCCGGTGTACAGCGCTTCAGGGTATAGATCAGGGGGAGGGTCATCTTCCCCTCGCCGAGGTCCTTGCCGATTTCCTTCCCGAATTCATCCTGGCTGGCGACATAGTCCAGGGTGTCGTCCGTAATCTGGAAGGCCGAGCCCAGGCGCAGGCCGAACTGCTTGAGCGCTTCGATCCGTTCGGTTCCGGCGCCGCCCAGATGGCCGCCCAGGGCGCAGGCCGCCGAGATGAGAATGGAGGTCTTTTTCTCGATGATCTTCCGGTACTCCTCTTCGGAAAGGTTCGCTTCGCCGCATTTGATCAGCTGAAAGACCTCCCCTTCCGACATGACGTTGGAGGTGTTCGAAATGAGCTGAATGATCTCCATGGTTCCGTCTTTTGCCATGAGCTGGTAGGCCTTCGAATAGAGATAATCGCCCACCAGGACCGTGGCGGCGTTTCCCCAGATATTGTTGGCCGAGACCTTGCCGCGGCGGGTCTCCGCCTTGTCGATGACATCGTCATGGAACAGGCTCGCCGTATGGATGAACTCGATGACGGCGGAAAGGGTGTAGCAGCGCGTGCCCCGGTAGCCGAAGAGGTCGGCCGTTGCCAGAACCAGCAGGGGTCGGAAGCGCTTGCCGCCGCTGCCCAGCAGGTGGTTGACGATCTCCGGGATGACGGATACTTCGGAACGAAGATGGGCCTCCATTTCCTCTTCGACGCGTTTCAGTTCCGAAGCGTAACGGGAAAAGACCTCCTGAATCTGCATGATAACTCCAGTCCTGTAACCGGCTGAACGGACCCGCTCCAGGGGATTGCCGGAAACGGAAAAATCAGCCGGATTGTTGATGTTATTCCACGATCTGATGCCCGGAAGCGATGGAAGCATTTTCGGGGACAATCGCAGAGTCGGCGGAACTATAGGAGATGCGGCCGGAAATGTCAATTCTTTCATCCCTCAAGAGAGGCCAATCCTGCTGGAAGAGCCGCATAAAAAAGGCAGGACCGCCAAGGGATCCTGCCCGATATTTCTAGAAGTAAACGCGATGGTTGTATCTGCTTATGCCTTCAGTTTTCTCCTGAGTCCGGCAATGACGGCAAGCCCCGGAGCAAGGAACAGAAGGCTGGCGGGAAGCGGAACGGCTGTGGCCGTGAAGTCTCGCTGGATATCGGAGATCCTGACCTCGTCGATCGTTCCCGGAGTCGCCCATGTCCAGGAGTCTGTCCCGATGAGGGCCGTTGTATAATTCGGGTTGCTGGGCGCCACGTTAGTGGGGTTGGTCCCTTTAAGAACACCGTCCACCCACACTTCTATACCCTTCGATCCCCATGTTCCCGCGAGATGGTGCCATCCGCCCACCAGGCTTTCCAGGGTCATCTCACTGCTGGCGATATTCCAGCCCCCATTCCAGATCATGAACACCAGCTTGTCCGAGTAACTCCCATGCCTTCCAAGAAACCATCCATCGTCCCAATTGTTCCCATATTCTGTGCCGGAGCCCAGCACCACCATGTACGAAGGGGAACCGGTCAGATTCACCCATGCCTCGACGCTTCCCTGTGTATAGTCCTTCACAGGATTCTGATGCACATTGCCGAGGCGGACGTAGTCTCCGTTGCCGTCCAGTGCGAGACCGCTTCCGAATTTTCCGGAACCGGTGATCTGTGCGTTTCCATAAAGGACTCCGTCATGGTTGCCCACGCTGTCGGGAGTCACGCCCCCGGTCTCGGAGTCGAGGTGATAAAGGGCGACGGTGTTGGCGTCAACAGTATAGGGAACCGTTAACAGCGCATTCCCGTTCGGCGCGGACATCAATAAAACGGCTGCTGCAAAAATGAATACAATGAATTTTCTCATACTCCCCTCCTGATAAGTTATTGCTGTCCGGGCGGTGTCTGATGGGTCTCCTTGCCGGCAGCATCTTGAAGCCCTTCGATTTCCCTGCCGCTTGGTCTATGAAGAATTCGACATCCTCCTTTCCGATTTCCCGGTTCTGCCAGAGGGTGACAGATGAATGCACGAAAAGAACAAGAGCCGGCAATCTCTCTTAGGATCTGGAGCTTCACTGGGAAAATAAAAGTTCAGTAATAAAGATACAGGATACGGCCGTTTTCAGCAATCGGTCTTATCCTGATTTTTTACTTCTAAAATCCTTACGAATGAGCCCGTTGCGGATTCAAAATTATCCAGAGGTTAGTCTTCGCTGAAAATCCGGACATAGTTTCCGTATCCTTCCTTCTCCAGATCCTCTCTGGGGATAAAGCGCAGCGCGGCGGAATTCATGCAGTAGCGCAAACCTGTCGGCCCGGGTCCATCGGGAAAAACATGACCCAGATGGGAATCGCCATGGCGGCTGCGGACCTCCGTGCGCCGGGAAAAGAGGCGGTTGTCATCCCGCTCCACGATATTGCCCGGCTCCAGAGGTCTGGTAAAGCTTGGCCACCCCGTTCCGGAATCATATTTGTCCCGGGAACTGAACAGCGGTTCGCCGGAAACCACATCCACATAGATTCCCTCTCTCTTGTTATCCCAGTATTCATTACGAAAGGGAGGTTCCGTAGCTTCCTGCTGCGTGACCTGGTACTGCAGGGGCGTCAGGATCTTTTTCAGGGTCGCCTCGCCGGGCTTGACACAGGCACGGCCATTGTTCGAGGGAACCGTGTCGGTTTCCCCGCCCCAGACTTTTTCCCGAAACCGGTCCCGGCCGGATCCGGAACGGTAGAGTTGATAGTGCAGCGGGTTCTTGCTGTCGTAGTCCTGGTGATAGCTCTCCGCTTCGTAGAACCGGGTAGCGGGAAGAATCTCTGTGGCCACCGGCCTGGCGAACTTCACCGACTGATCCAGGTCCTGTTTTGATCGTTCTGCCGCCTTCCTCTGATCCTCGTCATGATAGAAAATAACACTCCGGTAATGGGGGCCGCGGTCAACGAACTGTCCTCCTCCATCCGTGGGGTCGATATGCCGCCAGAAGATATCAAGCAGCTGTTCATAGGAGATCTTCTCCGGATCATAGGCGATCTGAACAGCCTCAACATGGCCCGTTCTGCCGTAGGTTTCGTAGGTCGGGTTTTCTCCTGACCCTCCGGTATATCCTGAGACAACCTGGATCACACCGGGCACCTTTTTAAAATCGCTCTGCACACACCAGAAACAGCCACCTGCAAAGGTGGCGATCCGGGTGCTGCGTTTCTGCTCTGTCATCGTGTTTGCTCCTTTCTGGGAAGGGGAATTGCCGTTGCAGCCGAACGTCAGGATCAGAATCAGAATGACTGAAAATATCTTTCGCATGGTCGGCCTCCGGTTGTGTTCTGTTTTTCTTTTAGAATATAATGTAGTGACGATTTCCAGTTGATCAAGGGCGCATGAAAATTGCAATTTTCACATCGCTCTCGGAGAAGATGTCTCTCCTTACGGATTGAACGCGCCCCCTGACGATGTGACACAGCGAAGAGAGATGGGCCGCATCGGACAGGCCGTCTCATTCCAAGGGGTCGATCCTTCATCCCAATGGGTTGAATTTAATGAATCCTTTGTGAAACAGGGAAGCTCTGCTTGACTTGTTCCGCCGGGAGCTGATAATAAGATCCGGTTTAATGATGTATGGAACGGATGTTGGACAGGGGAAGTCGTCAAAGAGTCCAACCGGATAGAGGCTTGATGTATGACGCTGTCTGCGAAGATACAGAAATCTTTTGAGAATGGGGAACCGCGGCGGCCGGGCAGGCTGCTGACCCTGCCCTTTGCGCTGCTGGGCAGTACGGCGCTTAACTGGGTAAACCATGCAGGCGCTGCCGTGATCTTTCTGCTGCTGGCCATCATGAGGATCCCCCGTGCCCGCCAACTGGAGAAGGTGATTCAGCAGGTCTATTACATCGGGGCGAGATCCATGATGATCATCATGCTGGTCGGCCTTTTTACCGGCATGGTCCTGGGCCTTCAATCCTACCACGCCCTGGTCAAGGTCGGTGCGGAAGGGGCCCTAGGCACCCTCGTCGCCCTGTCGCTGATCCGGGAATTGGGACCCGTCCTGACCGCCATCATGATCACGGCCAGGGCCGGATCCGCCATTACCGCGGAAATCGGAATCCAGCGAATCTCCGAGCAGATTGACGCCCTCGACACCATGCACATCGATCCGCTGAGATACCTCGTCAGCCCGAGGATTGCAGCGGCCATTATCAGCTTTCCCATTCTGACCACCCTTTTTGACCTGATCGGCATTCTGGGCAGTTACGTTTCCGGTGTCTGGATCATGGGCGCCAACGCCGGCACCTATTTTTATCGCGTGCAGTCCAGTGTGGAGATGAAGGATGTGACCGATGGGTTCGTCAAGGCGTTCGTCTTTGCGGTCATTGTCGCCACGGTCTGCTGCTATCAGGGCTATTTTGCCCATATGCGTTCGGAGAGCCGCGGGGCGAAAGCCGTCGGTCTGGCAACGACCTCGGCCGTCGTCCTCTCCTGTGTGCTGATCCTGGTATCGGATTATGTGGTTACCTCCCTTCTGCTCTGAGGTTGATGATGGATAATCCACTGATCGAATTTCGGGACGTGACGAAGCGTTTCGGATCCCTCACCGTCCTGGAAAAGGTCAATCTGAAAATTTATGAGGGGGAGGTCACGACCATCATCGGTTTGAGCGGTGGCGGCAAGAGCGTCCTTCTCAAGCATATCATCGGTCTGCTTCAACCGGATGAAGGGAGCATCCTGTTCCGGGGGCAGCCCCTGGACCAGATGAGCAAAAAGGAACGGTATGCCGCTCTGGGCCGGATGAGCTACATGTTTCAGGACAACGCGCTCTTTGATTCCATGACCGTCTATGACAATATCGCTCTGCCCCTTCGGGAAACGACGAGGCTCAAAAAAGCGGAAATCGACCGCAGGGTCAGGGCCCGGATCGAGCAGACGGAGCTGATCGACGCGATGTACAAATATCCCTCCGAACTTTCCGGGGGCATGCAGAAGCGGGCGGCCCTGGCGCGGGCCCTGGTCATCGATCCCCAGATCGTCCTCTTCGATGAACCGACGTCCGGACAGGACCCGGTGCGGAAAAATGCCATCCTGAGCATGATCGCCCAGTATCAGAGAAAATTCGGGTTTACCGCGGTCCTGGTCAGCCACGAGATTCCCGACGTCTACTTCATCTCCAATCGAATCCTGGCCCTGTACAACCGGACCATTGTCTTTCAGGGAACCGTTGAGGAGCTGGAGGATTTTGACCATCCCTTCAAGGATGAGGTCATACGCAGTCTTGAGGGCCTGCAGCAGGAACTGACGGGGCTGCGCTCCAAGCGGCAGTTCAAGATTCAGTATCATGCAAGCATGAAAGGGGGCGCTCTGGGGGAAAGCTTCACCATCATCATCTTTACCCTGGAGGGGCTGGATTCCGTCATCAGCAACCTGGGACACGATGCGGCACAGAAGGCGATCCACAGCACCGGGCTGTTCATCGATAAGCACTTTGGTCCCATCGGCGGTTTTTCCACCCGGGTCAATGCTCAACAGTTCGTGACCATGCTCCCCTATTCGGATCAGACCGAAGCGGATGCCCTCATGGTTGATTTTATTAATGAATTCCAGGAAGAAGGGATCCGGGGCATCCAGGGCGAGGCCGTCGGCAAAATGGGTGATGGGTGTGTTGAACTGGTTGTTCTTGCCGGAATGGCCCAGGGCAACCTGCTGGAAAAAATTGAGTCTGTCATTGAGTGCGCAAGAGACCGGCAGAAAGAAATCGGCCGCATAACGTGCGACACGCAGGAGTAAAGCCATGAAAAAATATGCCATGGAAACGACCGTGGGTATCTTTATTGTTTTCGGATTGATTCTGATCGGTTACATGACCGTGAAGCTCGGGCATGTCTCCCTGTTCGGCGATGACACCTATAGGCTTATTGCCCGCTTTACCTCCGTCTCCGGTTTGAGGGCCGGCAGCACCGTGGATATGATGGGCATCGAAATCGGCAGGGTGGAAAGGCTTTTCATAGACCAGAAGGACCTGAGAGCGGTTGTGGAGATGAAGATCAAAAAGGACATCAAGATTTATGACGATGCCATCGCTTCGATTAAGACGGAGGGATTGATCGGAGACAAGTATCTCAGCATCGATCCGGGAGGAGGGGGCGAACTCCTGCGCCCGGGTGGGGCGATCATTGAGACGCATCCGGCATTGGATATCGAAAGCCTCATCGGCAAATATGCCTTCGGTGAGATCAAAAAAGAGACAGACAGCGCTGAATAGGAGACAGAAAAGGATTCGCCATGAAAAAACACCTCGGAATTGCAATCGTTTTATGGTTTGTACTTTCGCTGTTGCCGTCGCCGGCCTGTGCCGGTGCGGCCACGGACACGCTGAAGATTCATGTCAACAAGGTGCTTGAAATTCTAAAGGATCCGGCGCTTAAGCCGGCATCGGCCAAGGAGGTCAAAAAGGATAAGCTCCGAGCTATTTACGTCCTCATGTTCGATGAAGTGGAGCTGTCCAGGCGGGCCCTGGCCAGGAACTGGAACAGCCTCAACGCCGCTCAGCGCGAGGAGTTCGTTCACCTCTTCCGGCAGGTGCTTGAAAAAACCTACGCGGACAGGATTCTCGCCTATGCCAACGAGAATGTTATTTTTGACAGGGAAACCATGCTTTCGGACAACCAGGCCGAAGTGACAACGAGAATTCTGTCATCCTCAAAGACGATTCCGTTCACATACCGCATGATCCGGAAGGGGAATACCTGGAAAGTCTATGACGTCGTTGTGGAAAACGTCAGCCTGATCCAGAATTACCGTACGCAGTTCAATGAAATACTGGCAAAAAACACCCCGGAACAGATGCTTCAGACCCTGAGGAAAAAGGTGAAAGAAACGTAGTCTCCAGAGCACAGGAAAAGGGGATCCCGGCCATGAAACATTTCTGTTTGACCGTTCTTTTTCTCGTTCTTCTTGCAGGCGTTGGTGCTCCGCGTGCCGACGCCTCGTCTGCCGTGGCGACCTCAGCCTCGGCGCCGATTCTTCTCCCGAGTGCGGGCAACTCGAACCAGCTTGAGCCGGCTTCGCAGGAACCTCCGGCAAGAGAGTCAAAGCCTGATCCGGGAAGCGTCGAAAGCCCTGCAATGGCCGAACCCTCAGCCGCTGAGCCTGAGAGCAGGGCGGTGCCGGCAGGGAGTGCGCCGGAAAGCGTCGCTCCGGGGACGTCCCCGGAGCTTCCGGAGGAGGAAAAGAGGAATGGGCATACCGATGATCTGGAGTCGGACTATGTTCCGGAGGAAGAGGGAGAAGCGCCGGTAACCCTCTATGACCCTCTGGAGCCTTTCAACCGGGCCATGTACCATGTTAACGACAAGCTCTACTTCTGGCTGCTCAAGCCTGTATCTCAGACTTATGGCGAGGTTGTTCCCGAGCCCGCGAGAATCAGCGTCCGGAATTTTTTCTCAAATCTCGCCTTTCCAGTCCGGTTTCTCAGCTGCCTGCTTCAGGCCGATTTCAGCGGCGCCGTCAAGGAATCGGGACGTTTTGTTGTGAACACCCTGTGGGGAGTTGGTGGACTTCTGGATCCCTCATCGAAAAACGAACTGGATCTTCCCAAACAGAATGTCGATCTGGGACAGACCCTGGGGATTTACGGCCTGGGGCCCGGCTTCTACATCGTCTGGCCGGTCCTGGGACCGTCCAGCCTCCGGGATACGGTTGACATTGCCGGAAGGCATTTCCTTTCCCCCGTCTCCTATCTGAATCCCTGGTATGCCCCCATGACGGTGAGGGGATACGAGGCGGTCAACGATACCTCCTTGAGGATTGGTGATTATGAGGCGCTCAAGGGGGCGGCGATCGACCCCTATCTCTCCATCCGGGATGCCTTTGCCCAGTACCGGAAGCAGAAAATTGAAGCGCGGAAAAAACATCTGACGAAACAGCTCCCGTCCGGAGAGGGAAAAATGCCCGTGAGCGTCGGCAGCGGGATTGAATAAGAGCAACCCTGACAAGGGATGATGCAGAGGTTCCGGAGGTCTCAATGGCGAAACTACTGATGAAATTTCTAGGGATGTCCCTTCTGTTGGTCCTTTTTTCTGTCCCGGGAACTGCTGCCGCGGGCGGCCTGTTCGGCCCCCCGCAGTCGCTTTCAAGGGAGAAAGGCGGATTGAACACGACCGTTGGGTTTGACTATCATGAGGATAAATTCGAGGGTAACGGGACCTGCGTATTCCGGCAGAACCGGGTATATTCGCAGGTGGCCTATGGCGGCGCCCGCCACCTCTGGGAAGTTTACGGGAGAATCGGGATCGCCGATCTGGAGATCGAAGATGGTTTCCGTTCCAGGATAAATACGACCACCTCTTCTCCCGATGATTTCGAGGAAAATGAAACGCCTTTCGGTGCCCTGGGGGCCAAGGTCTTCCTTCCCCTGGGAGGGGCTTTCGGCATCGGCGCTTTTCTTCAGGGTTCCTTCTTCTTCGGCGATTTCGGAGACGAGGTCAGGGGGCATTGGAATGGCGCCCCCTACAAGGCGGAACTCAACGTCAGGGATCTGTGGGAGATCACGTCGGGGATCAGCGTATCAGCCACCGCCGCCCGCGGGATCATCCTGTATGCCGGTCCCTTCATCCATTACTCGGAAGCCCGTGTGACCTCCTCCCGCCATGTTTCTGGAATCCCGTTGCTGGAAGAAGACGCCACTATGAAGAATAAAACGGAGATCGGCGGTTATGGAGGAATTTCCGTGCCCCTGGGCAGGGGGTTTCATCTTAACGCGGAAGGCCGATATTCGGAGAGGTTTTCGGCCGGCGTCGCCGTAACCTACACCTACCAGAACGGCGGGCTCTAAGAATCCGGCTCATCATCGAAGGCGCTGTAGTTTCTCTCCAGGCTCTTCAGGCATTCATTGAACTGCAGGATGCCGGGCTCCCAGTTGTTGTGAAAATTGTCCCAGAACAATGTCTGGGCCAGCACGAACCGATTGTGGGCTGATCCGGCGTGCTTCATTTTCGTTTCGAAGGAAGCCTGCAGAGCTCGCAGCCGCTGGCGCAGATCTTCATCCTCGACACTGCTGAAAAACTCATCGAGAAGCCGCTTGCGCTCCCGTTCAAAGGCCAGGCGGTCTTCTTTAAAAAGCCTGGCCATCCGCGCGTGACGCTTCTCCGATTCCTCTCTTCGCTTTTCACTCTCTTCTTCCCACTGGGGCTGGTTCATGGGAGCCTCCTCATTGTTTAGCCTCAGAACTCGCATCACGAGGATGGTGGCGTTTCTTTTGAACCGAATATGCCCTGAATGCCCGAGGAGGGCAATACCTGGAATTCCTTATTTTGGTCTAAGAATTAGGTGGAAATTGGAGGGGGCTATCCAATCACCGTAATCTTGAATATCCGGTCATTCTGTGAGTTCCTTTCACATTTCAGGTTGCAGGATCATCCTTGAAATTTCAAAGATCATGAAGGAACTTTCAAGGGTTGGTATGGGAGTATGTAAAGGGAGACGAAACAGGTGCGGGTGCGTCACCAATCGTTGCACAGTGACTACAAGGGGAGACAGGGAGGGGTTGCACAGACCAGCCGCACGCAGAGCCTGTCGTCTTTTGAAGTCGTCCGTTCCAGAGCTACGCCTGCCACTGCCAGTTCTTAATATTCTTCATTTTATTGTTTCGGTGCCATTGGCTATGCGGATGTTGATATCCTGGATGACATCGCATATGTTTGCTTCAAATGCCACAGGGCAGTTTGGCCGCGCCCCTCTTGATAGACCAGACCGTCTGCTTCAAGCTCTTTCATGATCCGATAGACCTGCTGGCGGCCCAAGTCTGTGAAGCTCCTGATGTCGGAATTGCGGAGAGGACGATCCTTAAGCAAGGACCGGATGAGGACCTTGATCGCTTCCAGATCCAATCTTCGCGTTATGTCATAGGCCACCCCTTCATTGAGAATGGCGGCTGCCTTACGGGAAAGTCGATAGGTTGTCCCTTTCCCTGTTCCGCACTTGTCCGGACCGCGCTGATCTTCATAGAGAATCTTCAGGGCCATGAGGTTGTCGCCGAAAATGAGCATGTTTCGCCAGCCATCCGGAAAGGGATTGTCCGTATTGAAGGTGCGTACCTCCTGGAGGGGGCCGGCCAGGGTTTCCGCAATGACGTCTTCCCGCGTTTTTTCTCTGAGTAAACAAGCTGATCAATCTTCGTCAACGCCACATAATCCCTGACCTCCAAGGGAAAGAGCCGGGACTTGTAGATTTCAGGAAGGGGTTTTCCTTACTGGAGGAGTCGAATGATGGTTTCTCTATCGTTTTCAGTGGGTATGGGCATGCTTTCAAAAATCCTGTTTTCGGGTGTTGGTCCAACGGGGCAGATTTAAAGAAAAAGGGGTTGAAAGACCCCGCTCCCCTGATTCAGAAGATCCTGTCGTGTCGGGATTTGATAAATTCAACCCAACGAATAAATTGCTTCCCGATGGCCTCGATCATGATGATATCCAATCCTATTGGAAGATCTTCTCTTTTATATCAAAAGATTTGCGGTAAAGCGTTTTACACCTCACCCAATTTCCGAAATCGGATGATTAGGGAATTTCACCGGACGATTATCGGATGATTACGCCCGTTCTCCTGTAAGAACATAGCGGATTGAACGCCCACGCCCTCTCCTTTCGATGATGTGCAGGTCAAGAAGCAACTGGATATCGCGATAGGCTGTATCACGCACCACGTTGAACGTGTCCCGGATCCACTTATTGGTGACGCTGCCGCCCTCTTGGATCTGCATCACAATTCTTCGCTGTCGCTCATTGAGCCGGGCTTCCATGGCGGGAGTAATGAAGCCCGGCGCATCGGTAGGCGGCCTCAGGCGGTCGTAGTTGCCGGCCGGTCCGGGCAGTGTGACCACGAAAAAGCCGTCCTGCTGATCGAGAACGGGCGGATCGAGGCCGTGGTTGAGCATGGCGTCGCGCATGCGGGCGAAGCCCGTTCCCCGCTGCTCCATTTTATCCAGGATGCAGAGGCCCTGGGCGATCAGGGGATTCCTCGAACAGGGGCGGTAGTTGCCTTTTCGCAATTTGGCCAGGGTGATCGGTTTGAGCGGGTAGCCGGGGCTGGCGATCTCGATGCGGTTGCTGAAGAGGCGGACGAAGACTTTGCGCGAAGCGTCCTCGTAGTTGCGGTGGGCAACGGCGTTCAGGAGGGCTTCCCGGATGGCCGCCTGTGGATACTCATTGAGGCGGATGCTGTTGAGGCCGACCACGCGCCGGGGATGGAAGGTGTGAGCGTCGATGAAGGCAAGGATCTCTTCCAGGGCATGGGGAAGCGGGGCGTTTACGTTCAGCTGACCTTTGGGTCGGCCCGAGATGCGCGTATCGTCGTAGGCATCGACGAGGATTTCGCATTGGGGAAAACGAAAGGCGGGATGTTCGCCGAAAAGAACGAGTGCCGCTGCGCTGGCGCAGAATGCGGCCGGATGATCGCAGCGGAGCAGGAGACCCCGGGCATGGAGCACCTCGGCGGCAGACCATGTTTCGTGGATATCGCCGGGAATCCGGCCCTTGAATTCCTCGATCAGCCGCTGATCGAGTTCGCTGACCGGCACATCCCGCAGCATGGCTGTCTCGAAGGACGAGGCCGCTTCAATCAGGTGTTCGCTTTCGTTTTGCTCGGCGCTGGTGGCCTGAATCCCGAATTGTTCGGCCAGGGTGCGCAGGAGCGCCCGGAGCATTTCCGGCTTGAGGTCTTCCCGATCATGAAATCTCTTGTAGGTGTGGCCGGCCTTTTTGATCTCTTCGATGAAGGCCCGCGTCTCCGGCAAGCGGCCTTCATCGGTCATCCCCTTGAGAAAAATCAGGGAGGGAAGCTTGAGCTCCCGGGCGAGGCGGTATTCGTGGTGGGTGGCCGAAAGGCCCCCGTCCGGTCGACCGTACTCCGTTCCGACGAGGAGCACGTAAACGGAGCATTCGCGAAGCCTGTCGAGATAGGGCATGGAAGCGGGGCGGGAAGAGGCAGGCTCCCGTTCAAATAGGATCGGGCTGCAATGCTGCATCAGAAAGGGGTCCGTGGCAATGAGGCCTGAGACGGCGGCCCGCTCCAGTTCGAGCTCCTTCTGGACAGAACTGATGAAGATGCGCTTTTTATCAGGCATGTCGGCCCTCTTCAATACGGCGATCCAACAGGCTCTGCAAAGAGATCGTAGTCGTCTGCCGCAACGATCCGGCAGGGGACGAGGGAGCCGGGCGGAAGGGCCTGGTTTCCGCCTTTTACATAGGTCACCCCGTCGATTTCCGGGGCCTGGCGGCGGCAGCGCCCCACGAAGGGATAGTCGGGATGGCCACTCGGGCCTTCAATGAGCACCTCCTGGAGGGAGCCCACGAGGGTCGAATTGATCTCGTTGGAAATGACCGCCTGCTCCTCCATGAGCAGATTGCGCCGGGCCTTTTTGGTCCGCTCCGAGACCTGGCGGGGCAGCTTGTCCGCAGGCGTCCCCTCTTCCGGGGAATAGGGAAAGACCCCGAGATGATCAAAGCGGATCTCCTGGACAAACGCCAGGAGGCGGTTGAATTGAGCCGGTGTCTCTCCGGGGAAACCCACGATGAGTGAGGTCCGCAGGGCGAGGCCTGGGATGACCTCCCGGGCGCGGCTCAGCCTCTTCCGGATCCGGCGGCTGTCGCCTTGGCGCTTCATGGCCTTGAGAACGGCGTCGTCGATGTGCTGGATCGGGACATCCAGGTAGGGGCAGATCCGGTCATGCTCCGCGATGACCGCGAAGAGTTCGTCCGCCAGGCCGGATGGATAGGTGTAGAGAAGGCGGATCCAGGCCAGGCCCTCCAGGGCGGCCAGTTCCCGGAGGAGAAGGGCCAGGGTGGGCCTTCCGGGCAGGTCGCGGCCGTAGGCGGTGGTGTCCTGGGCGATCAGGATCAGTTCCCGGATGCCGCGATCGGCCAGGCCTTGCGCCTCCTCGAGGAGATCATCGACGGGCCGGCTGCGGGCCTTTCCCCGGATCTCGGGGATGACGCAGTAGGCGCAGCGATGCGAACAGCCCTCGGCGATTTTGAGGTAGGCGCTGAAGGTCGGCGCGGAAAGGAGGCGGGGATGGCCGGCATTCATGAGGAAGAGGGGCGGGGTCACCACGGCGCGGTTTGCCTGCGCATCGAGTTGCCCGTCTCGCAGCTTCCGGAGATGATCGGCGATGTTCGGCACTTCCGATATCCCCAGAAAGAGGTCCACCTCGGGGATCTCCGCCGCCAGCTCCACGCCGTAGCGCTGGGGCAGGCAGCCGGTAACGATGAGATGCCTGCAGTTCCCCTGCCTTTTCCATTCGGCGAGCCGGAAGATTTCATCGATGGATTCCTCCCGGGCCGGCAGGATGAAGGCGCAGGTGTTGAGAAGCACGATTTCGGCCTCTTCCGGCGTGGAGACGATCCGGCAACCGGCCTGGGCCAGCAGGGCGGCCATCACCTCCGAATCCACGAGATTTTTCGGGCAGCCGAGGTTGACGACGTGAACGGTGCTTTCTATCATCGCGGCAGCTTCCCGACCAGGACTTTCCGGGGTTTCGCGCCGTCGGAAGGCCCGACGATGCCCTCCGACTCCATCCGTTCGATGAGGCGGGCGGCCCGGTTGTAGCCGATCTTCATGTAGCGCTGGACGAGGGAAATGGAGGCCTGTCCCAGGTCCGTCACCAGTTCCACGGCCTCGTCATACTTTTCGTCAACGACCTCATTCCCCTTTTCCCCCTCCCGCATATCCGAGTCCGCTTCGTAGCGGGAAATGGATTCGTCGTAGGTGGGCTGTGCCTGCGTCTTGATGTATTCCGTGATGCGTTCGATCTCCCGGTCGGAGACGAAGGCCCCGTGAATCCGCGAGATCTTGGCGGTTCCGGGGGGCAGGAAGAGCATGTCGCCGGATCCCAGCAGGCTTTCCGCGCCCTGCTGATCCAGGATGGTGCGGGAATCCACCTTGGAGGAGACCTGGAAGGAGATGCGCGTGGGGAAGTTGGCCTTGATCAGGCCGGTGATGACATCCACCGAGGGGCGCTGGGTCGCCAGCATGAGGTGGATGCCCGCCGCCCGGGCCATCTGGGCCAGCCGGGTCAGGGAGTCCTCTACATTCTTCTGGGCGACCATCATGAGGTCCGCCAGCTCGTCGATGATAATGACGATATAGGGCAGTTTGGAAGGCAATGCACTCTGCGGCGCTCCTTCGGAGGAGGGCGCCAGTCCGGGCAGGGGCTGCTGCGGCGCGGCCGTCGCAAGGGCCTTGTTGTAGGAATCGATGTTCTTCACGCCCGACGCGGCGATCAGCTGATAGCGCCGCTCCATCTCCTCCACGGCCCACTTGAGGACCTGGGCGGCCTTCTTGGGGTTCACCACCACGGGGTGGAGGAGATGAGGGATCCCTTCATAGGAAGAGAGTTCCAGCCGCTTGGGATCGATCATGAGGAACTTGACATCCTCGGGCGCGGCTTTGAGCAGGATGCTGCAGATCATGGCATTGAGGGAAACGCTCTTCCCCGATCCGGTGGTCCCGGCGATGAGGAGATGGGGCATGCGGGTCAGGTCCGCGACCATGGGGTTGCCGACGATATCCTTGCCCAGGGCGATGGGAAGGACGAGGCGGGATTCGCGGAACGTCTCGCTGTCCAGGACCTCCCGGAGATAGACGGTTTCCCTGTTGCCGTTGGGGATTTCAATGCCGACGGCGGCCTTGCCGGGGATCGGGGCCATGATCCGGATGCTGGGCGCTTTCAGGGCCAGGGCGAGGTCATCGGAAAGGGTGGTGATCCGGTTGATCTTGACTCCCGGCGCCGGCTCCAGCTCGTAGAGGGTGACGACGGGTCCGGGCTGAACCTCCACGACCTTCCCCACCACGCCGAAATCGGCCAGGGTCTTTTCAACGGTGCGGGAGTTGGCCAGCAGGGAGTCCTTCCTGACCTTCGCGTCCCTGCGCTCCTTGTAGTCCAGCAGGGTAAGGGGCGGCAGCGTATACCCTCCTCCACGCCGCACAACGGGGACGAGGGGGGGCGGTTCCGGCGGGTTGGCCTTTTCCCCGGCCGGCGGGGCCGCCGGCTTCCGGGTATGAATGCGGGGGATCTTTTCCTTCCTTTCCGGGAGGATGGCTCTTCCCCTGCGGAACAGGGACATCAGGGCCGGCCCGCCCGCCGCCAGATTCGCCTTCAGGAGGCTTCCCAGGGACAGCAGGGAGAACCGGAACAGGATCATCAGGGAGACAGTCAGGACAAACAGGAGCAGGAGCGCTGTGCCGGCGGAGCCAAGGGAGGAAGAAAGCAGTCCTGTCAGCGCCTTTCCCAGCAGACCGCCGGGCTGATCCTGCACGTCGTGGAGGCTCAGCGCCGGAGCCAGAAGAGAAAGGAGCCCGGAGGAAGAAAGCATCAATCCGGAAAATCCAATGAAGATTTTTTTGCCTGTCCTGAAATCCGGCCGGACAAAATACAGAATGGAGAGGGTCAGCAATCCGGCGGGCAGGAGGAAAATGCTCATCCCGAAGAACCACAGAAGGGCATAGGAAAGGTGAGCGCCGAACCGGCCGATGAGGTTATGGACCGGTCCCCCCGGCGGGACGTAATGGCCGATGGATGGGTCCTGCGGGGAATAGGAAAAAAGGCACAGCAGCAGGAACAGGGCCGCCGTCAGGCTGATGACGCCGGGAATCTCGTGCCTCCATGAAGAACGGGAAGGCGGATGGTTTGAAGATTTCGTTTCCACCTCAAACTCCCTTTTTTATTCCGGTGTGGTGAGCGGCCGAACCGGGCTTGGGAGGGGATGAATCGTTCCGGTAATTTTCAACAATGGTATTACGCACCTCGTCGATGAGCTGGTGGCGCGTTTCAATGGAATAGTTCGCCGCGTCGATCGGCTTGTCAAAAATCAGCTTCACGCCGCCCGGAGTGATCTTCAGAGAGCGTTTCCGCATGATGGCCCCGCTTCCGATGATCGTTACCGGGACGACAGGTACGCCGGCCGAGATCGCCAGATGAAAGACCCCCTGTTTGAAAGGCTGGATCGTCCCATCGCCGCTTCTCGTCCCTTCGGGGAAGGTCATGACGGAACGGCCCCTTCGAATGATCTGGGCGGCATTCTCCAGGCTTCTCAGGGCGCTGTCATGATTTCTCCGGTCAATGGGAATGTATCCCGCATTGCGCATGGCGGTGCCGAAAAGGGGAATGCTGAAGAGCTCCTGCTTGGCGATCCAGCGGAACTGAACGGGAATGCAGGCCAGGGCCACCAGGGTATCGATGTCGCTCTGGTGATTGGCGGCAAAGATCTGGGGTCTGTCCAGGAGGACATGGCGCAGGCCGGATATTTCCACGGGTATCGAGGAGAGGGCCAGCAGCATCCTGGCCCAGAGCTGCGCCAGTCTGTGGATGCGGTTCTCGCCCGCGCCAAGGAGGGAGAAGGCCACCGCCCAGAAAGAGAAAAAAGCGGTAATGGACACACCCACAAAAATTAGGAGAATCGACCGGATCATGAACGCGTTTCCCAGAGTAAACCTGTTTATTATTCTAAGCATTTCCCTCTACTTGATAATTCATGTGAAGTCAATCAGGAATAGACCGGCAAAACCGGGAGCGGGATTTCAGGGCAAGAAATGATTTGACAAACATGCCTCATGGTACTAGCATCGGTCGCCCTCAAAGGAATAAAATTCGCTTGAAAATCTAATATTTGATAAATCTGATATGAAAAAAGTTCTGGACAGGAAGAGAGCGCGGGAAATTGTTGAACGTTTCTCCGAGGCCCGCGTGCTGGTTGTCGGAGATGTCATGGTGGATCATTTTATCCGGGGGAGGGTCGCCCGGATTTCTCCCGAGGCGCCGGTTCCCGTTGTGGATGTTTCCGGGGACCGTCTCCTTCTCGGCGGTTGCGCCAATGTCATCAATAATATCTATGCCATGGGAGGAAGGGTATACGGCGCCGGGATCGTCGGCGAGGATGCCATGGCCGAGCGGATCCGGGAAGAGTTCCGCGGGAGGAACATTGATCCGGCGGGGCTGGTGGTCGAAACGGGGCGCCCGACGACCCTGAAGACAAGGATTATTGCCCACGGACAGCAGGTGGTCCGGTTCGATCGGGAGAGCCGGCAGACGGCGGATGCGGAGAGCATTGAAAAACTGCTTGCCTATGCCCGGACGCTACGGGGAGAACTGGGAGCCATCGTGGTTTCCGATTACGGCAAAGGGGTTGTCACCAGGGAGCTGATGACGGGCCTTCTTGAGGTCGTGGCCGGAACGGATATCGTGGTCTGCGCCGATCCCAAGAGAAACGACCTGTCCCTGTATTCGGGGGTGGACATCATAACCCCCAATCATCATGAAGCGGGCAGGGCCGTCGGCGTGGATGCGCCGACAGGGGATGAGCTTGTCCGGGTCGGAAAGGAACTGCTGTCCCGCTACAATTTCCGGTCCCTGCTGATCACGCGGGGAGAGGAAGGGATGAGCCTTTTTGAAAGAGACGGGCAAGGGGGGGGAATTCTGCATACCCTTTTCCCGACGGAAGCCCGGGAGGTGTTTGACGTCACCGGCGCGGGGGATACGGTGATCGGTGTCTTCGCCCTGTGCATGGCTTCGGGGGCCAGCTTCCGGGAAGCGGCGGCGATCTCCAACTGCGCCGCGGGCATCGTCGTCGGCAAGGTGGGAACGGCAACGGTGACCCGCCAGGAGTTGAAAAAGGTCCTATGAGCCGGCCTCGCGAAGCTGAAGCGGTCAAGCTGATCATGAGTCTGTTTGCCGTGGATCGGGACGTACTGCGCGACATTCTGGCCTGCGTGATCGAAACTTACGGGGAGACGGACTTCATCAGCGGCCTGCTTCCCTTCGACTATACGTCTTACTATGCCGAGGAGATGGGGTCTTCGCTGCTGAGGCGGTTTGTGTCCTTCGAGCGCCTCATCCCCCCGGAAAGCCTTCCCGATATCAAGAACCGGACCAATTCCCTGGAGGACCGGTTTGCGGTGGCCGGAAAGAGGACGGTCAATATTGATCCCGGCTACATTGCCAAGGCCCATCTGATTCTGGCCACGGGCAAGGGGTATACCCATCGGCCCTATCTCCGGGACGGGATTTACGCGGACTTGACCCTGATGTACAGTCATAAAACCTTTTCAACACTTCCCTGGACGTATCCCGATTACGCGGAAAAATCCTCGATTGAAATGTTCAACAAGATCCGCGCCAGGTATGTCGAGCAGTTGAAGAGCCGGAAGGGCTGAAACAGACGCAGCCTGCCGTGCGTGGAAGGAATTTTAAGGAATAGGGGAACAAGACATGATCAGCAGTATGACCGGTTATGGACGGGCGGAATCCACGGATAACACAAGAAAGATCGTGGTTGAGATGAGGTCGCTCAATCACCGATACCTGGAGGTGTCCCTTCGCCTCCCAAACCTTTTCCTCCCGATGGAGATGGAGATCAAAAGAAAGGTCGGCGAGCACTTTTCCCGCGGCCGGATTGATGTGTCCATCAAGATGGATGCCGACAATGGAGGGGAGGGTGAAAACCGATATTCCCTCAACCTGCCCTTGTTGAAAAATTATTTTTCTCTGCTGGTTGAGATGAAAAATGAATTGAATCTTGCGGATGAGATTACCCTGGAGCTGTTGTCGCGCTTCAAGGACGTGATGACCCCCGTGGAGGCGATCCCCGATTTGCAGGCCTGCTGGGGAAAGGTGGAGCCGGTCTTTTATGAAGCGCTGGCGGAGCTGAAGGCTATGCGGAAGACGGAAGGAGACATCCTCTATCGGGATCTCGTGGACCGGATTGGCTATATCCGCACATCTCTCGACGGGATCGTCCAGAGAACGCCGGTGCTCCTCGAGGAATATCACGCCCGCCTGGTAGCCCGCGTTCAGGAATTGACCAAGGGGCTGGTCGTCGATGAGGCGCGCCTGGCCCAGGAAGTGGCGGTCATGGCGGAGCGGAGCGATATTACGGAAGAAACCGTCCGTTTCCGCAGCCATCTCGAACAATTTGAGGCCATGATGAACAGCGCGGAGGCCGTGGGAAGGAAAATTGACTTTCTCATCCAGGAAATGGGCAGGGAGATCAATACAATCGGTTCCAAGAGCAGCGACGCCCAAATTTCCCGGCGGGTGATCGAGATCAAGAGTGAACTGGCGAAATTGAGAGAGCAGGTGCAGAATATTGAATAAGTCCGATGGGAGACCCAGGGGAATCTTTCTCGTCCTGTCCGCTCCCTCCGGTGCGGGCAAGACGTCTATCCGCCGAAAATTTTTCGAACGGCATCCCGAGGTTCAATTTTCCGTTTCCTATACCACCAGGAAACCCAGACCGGGAGAAGTTGACGGAAAGGACTACTTCTACATTTCCGAGGCGGAATTCCGGGAACGGATCGAGCAGGGTGAATTTGCCGAATGGGAGGAGAATTACGGTCACTGTTACGGGACATCCGGGAAAATGATGGACCGCTTTTTGGATCAGGGTCGGGATATGCTCCTGGATATCGAAATGAGGGGGGCAAAGACATTGAAAAAGAATTACTCCGGTGGTATCTATGTCTTCGTTTTGCCTCCCTCTTTGGCTGAGTTGAAGTCGAGGCTGCAAAACAGGGGAGAATCGGACGCCGAAATAAAGAAACGCCTGGGCCAGGTCCTTCAGGAAATAGAAGAGGCGCTCGGGTATGATTATGTCATCTTTAATGATTCACTGGATCGGGCGGTCGACTCTCTTCAGGCGATTTATCTGGCTGAAAAAAGCCGGACGGAAAGAAGAATAAAACAGATTCAGGACATCCTCGATGAGGAAAAAGAGGATTAACACAGGGAATATATTTTTCAGGGAGGCCTGTTCAGCATGGCAAGAATAACTGTTGAAGACGCTCTGCAAGTTACCGGGAACCGCTTCGCCCTGGTTCTGCTGGCGGTGAAACGATCCAAGCAGCTTTTGAAAGGTTCGCAACCATTAACCAATACACGCAACAACCGGGAGATTGTCGCTGCGCTCCGGGAAATTGCCGATAACAAGGTTTATTTTTCCCACCCGGAATATCTCATGGGGGCCAAGGAAGATTTTAAGCTCATCGTTGATGATACGACAGAATTTATCGGTGACGAAGACTATGTCGAATGAGGCGGCGCGGGAAAAGCTCATCTTTGCCTTGGACATGGGAAGGGGATTCGACGAGGCCATGTCCTGGGTCCGGCTTCTCACGGGGCATGTCGGGCTGTTCAAGGTCGGCAAGGAGGCCTTCACCCGTTTCGGCCCCAGGCTCGTCGAGGAGATCCAGAAGGCGGGGTCACGGGTTTTTCTGGATCTCAAGTTCCATGACATCCCCAATACGGTTGCCAGAGCCGCTGAAGGCGCCGTGGAGATGGGGGTGGCCATGTTCAATGTCCATGCGCTGGGCGGGATGAGCATGATGGCAGAGACCGCGAAGGCCGTGCGGGAGACGGCGCGGAAGCGGGAGCTTCCCGAGCCGGTCGTTCTCGGGGTGACGGTCCTGACCAGCCTGAACGACGACGATCTCAGGGCCCTGGGCTTCTCCTGCTCAACGGCGGAGCTGGTTCTGAGGCTGGCGCGCATGGCCCGGGACGCCGGTCTTTCCGGGGTCGTTGCATCGGCGCAGGACGTCGAGGCGATCCGGAAGGCATGCGGCGAGGGCTTTGCCATCGTAACGCCGGGGATTCGCGGATCGGCCAGGGTGGCCGGAGATGATCAGAAGCGCGTCCTCACCGCTGAAGAGGCCATCCGGCGGGGCTCGGATTACCTGGTCGTCGGTCGGCCGATTCAGACGGCGGAAGACCCCGTGGCTGCTGCGGATGAACTCTGCAGAGAGATCGCCCGGGGGCTGACGGCGGGATAAGTTCCCCTCAGATTGGAGGGGTTTTCCCGGTGGCGGATCTCCACGGCCGCCCCGCATCAGGCTTGATGTCCGCCGGCGGTTCTCTATCGCCCTGGCGGGATTATTCGGGGTCTTGTTCGAGATGGGCCTCACGTACGTACCGGATCGGCAGGGATGTCCATGGAAGTCATTTATGGCGTCAATCCTTTGAAGGAGGCGCTGATCAGCGGCCGCGGGGGCGTGGAGAAAATCGTTTTGGCCCGGGGTCGGACCGAAGCGGCGATCCGCGAGATTCGAATCCTGGCCGCTCAACAGGGTGTGCCTGTTGAGGTCCGGGAGCGGTCGCACCTGGATGAACTGACCGGGAAGGCTTCTCACCAGGGCGTACTCGGCATATGCAGGGCTTATCACTACCAGGACCTGGATGCGGTGATCGCCAATCGGCATCCGTCCTGCCTGTACGATCTGGTGCTCATTCTGGACGGGATCACAGATCCCCACAATCTGGGTGCCCTTATCCGAACGGCGCACTGTTTCGGCGCCAACGGGGTCATCCTTCCCGAGCATCGTGCGGCTTCCGTGACAGCCACCGTTATTAAAACCTCCGCAGGGGCTGTCCGCCATCTCCCGGTGGCCCGTGTCGCCAATATGGCCCGTGCCCTTGATGAACTCAAAACGCGGGGCTTCTGGATTTTCGGAGCTGACGCGCAGGCCTCCCAATCCGTATCGGCCCCGGATTATTCGGGGGCCGTAGGTCTGGTCATGGGGGCTGAAGGTAAGGGGATGCGGCCCCTCATCCGGAAGAAGTGCGATTTCCTCATCTCCATCCCGATGCTTGGGAAAATCGATTCGCTCAATGTATCCGTCTCAGCGGGGATTGTATTGCATGAAATCCGGCGGAAACAATCCCGCCATCCTGCAGGACAGCGGTAACAATCCCCTTCCCTGATCAAACCACTTCTTTTCATCGGCCCTCTTCTCGGCTTCCCAACCCGATTTTGCCTGTGACCGCGTCGGCTCCGCCCGCCGAATCGATCTCATGTTGGAACAGGGTGCAAGCCGGGACGACAACAGGGAACGTTTCTTGAAATAAAATTTCTTCCAATGCCTTTTGCTATCTGGAAGAGTTGCCACGGTTTTTTTTCACGGAGCGTCCTGAATAAGAAGGAGTTGTCGTCATGACGGAGTTAGTATGGGAAGCAACCACCCGCAGAGGTGAGGTCAAGAAAGGTGAAATGAAGATTGCCGATGAAGCGGCGTTGAAAAGGCTGCTACGGAGGCAGGGATATCGGTCGATATCGATCAGGAAAAAGCCCAAGGACCTTCTTGAATATCTGCCGTTTCTTCAACAGAAAGTCAAAGAGAAGCAGGTTGTCGTTTTTGCCCGTATCTTTTCGACGATGATCGACTCCGGCCTTCCCCTGATTCAATGTCTTGATCTTCTGGGGCAGCAGGAAACCAACAAAACCTTCGCCAAGGTCATCACGGCCATCAAGGAAGATATTGAAGGTGGAGCTTCTTTGACGGATGCGCTGAAAAAATACCCTCAGATTTTTGACGAACTCTTTGTCAATCTCATTGCAGCCGGAGAAAGCGGCGGCATTCTGGATGTCATCCTGGGAAGACTTTCCACCTATATGGAAAAAGCCATGAAACTCAAACGCAAGGTCAAGGGAGCCATGACGTACCCGATCAGCGTCCTGGTAATCTCCATCGGCGTGGTGACGCTGCTGCTTCTGAAGGTGATTCCCGTATTCCAGAAAATGTTTGCCGATATGGGTGGTGCCCTGCCGGCGCCGACTCAGTTCCTGGTCAATTGCAGCGAATTCATGCAGCACTATTTCGTTTATATGGTTGCGGCGGTCATTGCCGCGATTTTCGCCTTCAAGCAGTTTTACAGAACCGAACAGGGGAATGTTCTTGTGGACCGGGCGCTTCTGAAGCTGCCCGTTTTCGGACCGCTCCTTAAAAAGGTAGCCGTGGCCAAATTCACCCGGACCCTTTCCACAATGATGAGCAGCGGCGTTCCCATTCTCGACGGCCTGGCCATTGTGAGCAGAACGTCCGGAAACAAGATCGTCGAGGAGGCGCTGATGAACACGCGGCGCAGTATCAGTGAAGGGAAAACGATCGCAGAACCCCTTGAAGCATCGGGGCTGTTTCCTCCCATGGTTGTTCAGATGATCGCGGTAGGGGAGCACACCGGCGCGTTGGATGCCATGCTGGCTAAAATCGCTGATTTTTATGATGATGAAGTGGACGCGGCGGTAAGTGCCATGACCGCGCTCCTGGAACCTTTCATGATGGTGTTTCTGGGGGGTGTTGTCGGCGGAATGATCATCGCCATGTATCTGCCGATCTTCCAGATGGCTTCCGTGGTGGGCGGATAAAAATGGTCGGGATGGCGCGATTTGAACGCGCGACTCCTGCGTCCCGAACGCAGTGCCCTACCAAGCTGGGCCACATCCCGACAGGGGGATGTTCATATAAAATTTATCCGGAAATGTCCATCTTTATTTGCATGATCCAAAATAAAATATTTCCCTGCACCTTTGAAAAACCGCTGTCGAATGGCGTAAATTGAAGACTTTTTCACCAGATCCTGCTGGAAGATACCTGTTGTCCGACCCGTCGTGCTGCTGCTCTATTGTTTTTTGACTGTTAACATGGTATTGAAGAGGAAAGATAATTAAAGAGGTAGTATTCTTGATTATTTATGATCTGAAATGTGAAAAAGGACACACATTCGAGGGGTGGTTCAAGGACCGGAAGGCCTTCGAGAAACAGAAGGAGCAGAAGATGATTGCCTGTCCGGTTTGTGGAAGCTTTGAAGCCCGGGAACTCCCTTCTTCGCCGAAGATCGTGACGCGACACTCAGGAAGGGATTCCGAAAAGAACTCCCCCAAGGCCCATCGGCCAAGCGTGCTGCAGAAATTTCACGAATACATCAATAAACACTTCGAGGATGTCGGCGAGCGTTTTGCGGAAGTGGCCTTGAACATCTTTCACGGCAAGGAGGATCCGAGAAACATCAAGGGGACTACGACGAAGCGGGAAGAGGATGCGTTGAAGGACGAAGGCGTGAAATTTATTAAGGTTCCCCTTCCCAAGCTGGACAGCTGATTCCAGGTCCCCGTCGGAGAGAAGATCACAGCGAACAATGCGCCGGGGTCGACACCCGGAAGCCGGCAGGCCGCCGTTATTTCATTAAATGAAGATCACACCCGAACAGAACTTTCACAAAGGCAAAGTCCAGAGCCATCATTAATATTTTCACCCCCGCGTCCTGACAGATGACACCCACGGATCGTCCCTTTCCGGTGGTAGGAACAGTGTTGCAGACAAGCGGCACAGCCGTGATCAAAAGGCGGTGTTGGACTGAAAAGAGAAAGATGAAGAAACTCTACAGCAATATTATTGAGTCGATAGGCAATACGCCACTTGTTGAGATTCGCAGGTTGAATCCGAATCCGAAGGTAAAGATCTATGCCAAGCTGGAAAGTTTCAACCCGGGTGGATCCATCAAGGACCGGACGGCCCTGTACATGATCAGCGAAGCTGAAAAGCGGGGGGAACTGACCCCGGATAAAATCATACTGGAGGCGACCAGCGGCAACACGGGCATAGGGCTCGCCCTCATTGCGGCGGCCAAAGGCTACCGGTTGTGCCTGGCCATGGCGGAATCGGCCAGTGAGGAAAGGAAGAAAATTCTCAAGGCCCTGGGGGCCGAACTGTATTTTACCCCGGCCGGCATGGGGACGGACGGTGCCATTGAAGAGGTCTACAGCATGATGCGGGAAAATCCGGACCGCTATTTCGTCCCGGACCAGTTTAACAATCCCGATAACATCCTGGCTCACTATTACGGAACGGCAGAGGAGATCTGGCAACAGACCGATGGGAAGGTCACCACGGTCATCGCCACCATGGGAACGACAGGGACGGCGATGGGGCTGTCTCGAAGGCTGAAGGAGCACAATCCGGAGGTCCGGGTGGTGGGAGTGGAGCCCTATCTTCAGCACCGCATTCAGGGCCTGAAAAATTTAAAGGAATCCTACGTGCCCGGGATTTTTGATAAGCAGAGGCTTGATGAAAAAGTCCATATCCAGGATGAGGATGCCTATGAGACGGCCAGAAGGTTGGCCCGGGAGGAGGGCATTCTGGCGGGGATGAGTTCCGGGGCGGCCATGTACGTGGCGATGCAGAAGGCTCGAGAGATGGACGAAGGCTTCATCGTTGTGATCTTTCCCGACAGCGGTGAGCGGTACCTGAGCACCGAGCTGTTCATGGACAAGGAAGAATCGACCATCCGGTTTTACAATGTCCTGTCACGGAGCAAAACCTTCTTCCGGCCCATCAATCCGGAGATGGTCCTGATGCATTCCTGCGGCCCCACGATCCATGAAGTCCCGCACATCGGCAGCTATCGCCGGTTCGTGGTCTCCGACCTGATCCGCCGCTATCTCGAATTTCGAGGCTATCCGGTTAAGCATGTCCTGAACATTATCGACCTTGCGGACCGCTCCATCCGGGGCGCCGAGCGGGAAAATACGGATCTGGCCGTCTATACGGCCCGCTGCGCCGATGCCTTTCTCCGTGACATCGAAAAGCTCGGCATCAAAAAGGATGAGAATTATCCCCGGGCCAGCGAGAATTTTGACTGCATGCTGGAGCTGGTGGATGAACTGGTCGAGAGGGGATTTGCCTATGAAAAACTGCGGTCTGTTTATTTCGACATCTCGAAATTAAGAGATTACGGATGTCTCTCCAATGTCGACCTCACCCGGGTTCAACACGGACGGACGATTGATCTGGATTACTATGAAAAGGACAGCCCCGTTGATTTTACCCTCTTGAAGCGATCCACGCTCAGTGAGCTGAAGCGGGGCGTGTTCTTCAAAACCCGCTGGGGTAACGTCCGGCCGAGCTGGCACCTCGAATGCGCCGCCATTGCCCGGCATTACCTGGCGGAGACGTTCGACATCCATGCGAGCGGTTCCGATATCATCTTCCCCCACTGCGAGAATGTCATGGCCATCGGCAAGGCCGCCACGGGCAGGAAGATCGCGAATTACTGGATCAATACGGACCTGGTCATGGTCGGCGGAAAAAAGATGTCCCGGTCGCTCAACAATGCCCTGACCCTTGAGGACCTGGAGAAGAAAGGCTATTCCGGCAGGGAGGTCCGGTTTTTCCTGTTCAGCTCACATTATCGGAAACCGCTTAACTTTTCGTTTGGAGCCCTGGATACGGCAAAATATACGGTCCTCAAACTCAATGGCTTCATCCAGCGTCTGATCCGCTTCAAGGCCGGCAGCGGCTATCCCGAACTGGAGCAGTCGATGTACGATCTCCGGCAGGGATTTATCGGCGCCATGGATGATGATCTGAACATATCCGGGGCGCTGGCCGCCCTCTTCGCCTTCGTCAAGAAAGTCAGTGTCCCCCTTGCCGGGGGCCTCTTGACCCTTGAGCAGCGCGATTCGGTCCTGGAGGCCATGAAGAAGGTCGATTCCGTTTTCGGAGTGATGAAGTTTGAAGAGGAGCAGATCAGCGGGGAGGCCAGGCGCTTGATGAAGGAGAGAGAGGCCCTGCGTGCTGCGGGGCGGTGGGCGCAGGCGGATGAGATCCGTCAGAAGCTGCTCGAGATGGGGGTTGTGGTGGCCGATACGCCGGAAGGCATGGTCTGGCGTCTGAAATAACGGAAGCCTGCAGGGGACTGGCCAAGGGGCGATCCGGAACGTCCCTTTGAATCAGGAACCAGCCACAACAGATGCAGCGCGGCGGCTGGAAGAAACCGTTCCAGCCTGAAAGCTGCCATGGAACGGAGGAGTTCGCTATGGACTATATTAAAAAATCCCTGATTGCAGGTTCATGGTACCCGGGAAATCCTCGAATTCTCGAACGGGATATCCTTGATTATTTCAAGAAAGTGCCGGATGACCCGATTGGGGGGGAGATTCTCGGTCTCGTCGCACCCCATGCGGGATACATGTATTCCGGACAGGTTGCGGCACACGCCTATAAGCAGATCACGGGGAAGGCTTACGATGTCGTCTTCGTGATCGGTCCGAGTCACCGATCCTACTTCCGGGGTGTCTCCCTTTTCAACCAGGGAGGGTATGAAACGCCTCTGGGCATCGTCAATGTCCATGAGTCCGTCGCCGCCGGGCTTCTCGAAGGGAGCCCTCGAATTTCCTTTCTGCCGGATGTACATCTGCAGGAGCATTCCGTGGAAATTCAGCTGCCCTTTCTGCAGGTTGCACTCGGGGCATTCCTCTTTGTTCCTTTGATCATGGGCGATCAGGATGAAGAGACCTGCAGAATGCTGGCCGATGCCATCATTTCCAGCGCCGGGAATCAGAACATTCTGGTTGTCGGCAGCTCGGATCTGTCCCACTATCACAACTACGAGGAAGCGATTAAAATGGACAGGCGCATTCTCGATCATCTCGGCAGAATGGACGAGAAGGGCTTATTGAGGGATCTGCAGAGGGGAGTCGGTGAGGCCTGCGGTGGCGGGCCGGCGGCTGTGACGGTGATGGTGGCTAAAGGATTGGGTGCGGACAAGGCGGCAGTTTTAACGTACGCGAATTCCGGGGATGTGACCGGGGATCGAAGCGGTGTCGTCGGATATGCCGCCTCCGTTTTCTACAGGGGGGAATAGGGATGAGCCTGTCGGAAGGAGAAAGAAAGGCCCTGCTCGAGATCGTCCGTTCAACGATCGAAGGGAAGCTCCAGGCTGGTGGAGAATTGTGCGAGACGCCGGGGGACAGCCGAATTCCCTCGGTACTTCAGGAGAAAAGGGGCGTGTTTGTCACCCTCAAGAAGCGGGGACAATTGCGGGGTTGCATCGGGTATATACAGCCCTTCAGGCCTCTTGAACAGGCCGTGAGAGAAATGGCCCTGGCCGCCGCCTTTCAAGACCCGAGATTTTCCCCCTTGAGCCGTGATGAACTGGGGGAAATCTCCGTAGAGATATCCGTGCTGTCACCCTTGAAAAGAATAGAGCGCCCGGAAGAAATCGAAGTCGGAAAACATGGACTGTACATCGTGCTGGGAAATCGTTCGGGCTTGCTGTTGCCTCAGGTAGCGACGGAATATGGCTGGGATGCCTTGACTTTTCTCGAGGAGACCTGCTATAAGGCCGGGTTGCCCAACGACGCCTGGCAGGATGAACGTGCGGCTATCTACGCCTTTTCCGCTGAAATCATTGAAGAACCTGGGGGGATGGCAGGGCCGGACTGATGGAAAAAATAGTTGGATTGTTCCACAAAGGCAGAGAAAACCGGGAAAAAGATTGTTTAAAATTTACTTGACAAACGTAGGCAATCCAATTAAGTTCACCGCTTCAGGGTTTTTCTCGCATTGTTTCCGAGAATCGGACTCTTGAGGCAACTTGTGAATGAGTTTGTGCTGGCGTAGCTCAATCGGTAGAGCAGCTGATTTGTAATCAGCAGGTTGCGGGTTCGAGTCCCATCGCCAGCTCCAGATTGAGTATTTTTAAAATTGGAGGGGTTCCCGAGCGGTCAAAGGGAGCAGACTGTAAATCTGTCGGCTCAGCCTACGGAGGTTCGAACCCTCCCCCCTCCACCATTTACTGCCTCCCTTACGGAGGATGAAGGTTTGGTACAGGAACTTTCCGGGTTTTATCCATCGAATTCCATCGGTAAGCGGGAGTAGCTCAGGGGCTAGAGCGTCAGCCTTCCAAGCTGAGGGTCGCGGGTTCGAATCCCGTTTCCCGCTCCATTTAGTTCCATTTCAGGAATGTGCGGGGTTGATAACGTCTTCCGGCGTAATGGCAGAAGAAATCGATTGCGCAGCATGTTGCATCCTGGAGAGGCAGGAACGAACCGCGAAAAGTCAGGAAGTAACGCAGATAAAATCATAAACGCCCACGTAGCTCAGTCGGTAGAGCACATCCTTGGTAAGGATGAGGTCACCAGTTCAATCCTGGTCGTGGGCTCCAGTGGTGTGCAGGCAGGAGAGGTATGCGTAATATTATTATTTTGGCATGTACGGAGTGTAAGCAGAAGAATTACACGACAACCAAGAACAAGAGGACGATGCAGGGTCGGTTTGAAATAAAGAAATACTGCCGGTTCTGCCGTTCACACAAGCTCCACAGGGAGACCAAATAGGCGAATCATATTTGCGCGACACTTACAGGCCAGTAGCTCTAATGGATAGAGCGCCGGACTCCAAATCCGGATGCTGGGGGTTCGAGTCCCTCCTGGCCTGCCATTTTTTTTAGTAGGTCAAGGGTCCTGGACATGGGAAATATAATGATCAAGTTGAAGGGCTATATCGAAATTATAAGCCTGTTTTTAAAGGGAGCGAGGGCGGAGCTTAAAAAGGTGACGTGGCCCACGCCGAAGCAGACCTTGGCTTCCACCTCCGTGGTCATTATCGTTGTCTTCATTGTTTCCACCTTCCTCGGGATCGTAGATTTCGGCCTTACCAAGACGATCAAGCTGGTGTTAGGTTAAAATACTATGGCTTTCAAATGGTATGTCGTGCATACATATTCCGGTTTCGAAAGCAAGGTGAAACAGTCTCTGCAGGAACGGATAGGGGCCGCAGGCATGCAGTCCCGTTTTTCAGACATCCTGATTCCCGAAGAGGATGTCGTCGAACTGGTGTCCGGTACGAAAAAGACGTCGAAGCGCAAGTTCTTTCCGGGGTACATTCTTGTAAAGATGGAGCTGGACGATGATACGTGGCACCTTGTGAAGGATACTCCGAAGGTGACGGGATTCATCGGAAGCAGGGAGAAACCTTCGCCTATTCCCGACCGGGACGTGGAGCTGCTGAAAACGAGAATCGACGAAGGGACCTTGAAGCCCAAGCCCAAGTTCAAATTTGAAGTGGGTGACCATGTGACCATCGTGGATGGTCCCTTTACAAATTTCGATGGAGTGATCGACGAGGTCAAGGCTGAGAAGGGAAAGTTGAGAGTCATTGTCAGCATCTTCGGTCGACCGACGCCGGTGGAGCTGGATTTTATTCAGGTTGTTCAGAGCTGATCAGGAAGAAACCGTCCGGACAGCCTCAAGATCATAACGTAAGGTGGTTATATTATGGCCAAGAAAGTCATCGCTAATATCAAACTTCAACTCAAAGCGGGAAAAGCAACACCATCACCGCCGGTCGGTCCGGCTTTGGGCCAGCATGGCGTTAATATCATGGAATTCTGCAAGGCGTATAACGCTTTGACGCAAAACCAGGAAGGGACGGTCATCCCCGTGCTGATAACCGTTTATGCGGACCGGTCCTTTACCTTTGTCACAAAAACGCCCCCTGCCTCCGTACTGCTGAAGCAGGCGGCAAAAATCGCCAAGGGCGCCAGTGACCCGAAGCGGGACAAGGTGGGGACGGTATCGGCACAGCAGGTGCGGGAGATTGCCGATTTGAAGTACAAGGACTTGAACGCCGTGGACATGGCAGGGGCGATTCGGATCGTCGAAGGGACGGCGAAATCGATGGGGATTGAGATCGCCGATTAAGCTGCGGGCCATGCCATCTGCGGTTGCCTGAAGTGTTTTTCAGGGAAGACGGAAAGATCGATTCTATAAAAAAACCAGCTGAGACCCTGAAAAAGAGGATGCTGTCCGTCACGACGGGTCGAAACTGTACATTGAGGTTGAATCATGCCAAAAAGGGGAAAGACATATCTAGCTGCGAAAGAGAAGGTAGAGGCGGGACACCGCTATACGCTTTCCGAAGCCCTGGAACTTGTAACGAGTTCTGCAAGGGGGAAGTTTGACGAAACGGTCGAGGCCGCTGTCCGCCTCGGTGTGAACCCGGCCCATGCGGATCAGATGGTCCGGGGCAGCGTCGTTCTGCCGAACGGATTGGGGAAATCGGTGCGGGTTCTGGTTTTTGCGAAGGGCGAGAAGGAAAAGGAAGCCATGGACGCGGGAGCCGACTACACCGGATCCGATGAATACATCGAAAAGATCAAGGGGGGATGGCTTGAATTCGACCGTGTGATCGCAACACCCGATATGATGGGGAATGTCGGTAAGCTCGGGAAGATTCTCGGCCCCCGGGGATTGATGCCTAATCCGAAAGTGGGGACGGTGACCTTCGATGTCGCCCAGGCCGTCAGGGATGTCAAAGCGGGTAAAGTCGAATTCCGGGTGGAGAAGGCAGGAATCGTCCACAGCCCGGTGGGAAAAGTATCCTTTGGCCCGGAGAAGCTGATGGAAAACATTCAGGCTCTCATGGAAATGATCGTCAAGTTGAAACCCGCCACCAGCAAGGGAACCTATATCAAAGGGGTTGCGGTTTCCTCGACGATGGGACCCGGGGTGAGGGTCGATCCGCTGGATTTGAGAAATCTTTAAGAATTCAAATTACTTCTGTTTTAATCAGTTCAAGGCAGATGTGAAATCATACCACTAAATAGAGAAATCTGAGACAGCAGGTACAGGGTTTAAACGATGCGCGCATCGGCCTGCCGAGATAGCTATTGAGTGAAGCAGAGTCATGCTTCAGTGCCATAAGTTTGTGTGTATGTTCCTGTGTGCTGCTCAGTTCTCCTATTTTTTTAATTCCTTAGTAACAGGTTCTGATTTCCCGGGAAGATAATTTATTCCGCCATGCCCATCGCGTGGCGGGCGAGAAAGGAGGTTAAGGTTGGATCGGAGAACGAAAGAGCAGGTTGCCGTTGAGCTCCACCAGAAGGTCAAGTCATTCAAGCTGGCCGTTTTGGCAAACTTCAGAGGAATCGATGTCGCCAAGATGACAGCCCTGCGAAATGACCTGCGGAAGTCTAACACGGAGTTGAAAGTTGTAAAAAACACCCTTTTGAACATCGCGTCACGGGATACTTCCCTTGAGGCATTGCAGGACCATTTCAAAGGGCCGTTGGCTTTGATTCTCAGTTATGGCGATCCCGTGGAGCCGAGTAAGATTCTGTCTGATTTCGCGAAGAAGAATGCAGAATTGGAGCTTAAAGTCGGCATGTTGGGCGATAAGGTCATTACGATTGAGCAGTTGAAGGCGTTGGCGGAACTACCCAGCAGGGAGATTCTGCTTGCCAAGATGCTTTCTGTAATGGTGGGCGTTCAGACGCAGCTGGTCAATGTACTCAGCGCTGTGCCGCGAGGGTTTGTCCGGGTGCTGGATGGATATCGAGCTAAAAAGGAAGAGGGCAATTAAAGGCCCATTCCTTGAGGAACATTAAACAAAACACACAGGAAGGGATAGAAAATGGCGGATATTACAAAAGAAGATGTTGTGAAATTCATTGAAGGGATGACCGTTCTGGAACTGTCCGAGCTGGTCAAGGAACTGGAAGAGAGATTCGGTGTGTCGGCGGCGGCCCCTGTAGCGGTTGCCGCGGTTGCGGGCCCGGCGGAGGCGGCGGCGCCAGCCGAAGAAAAGACGGAATTCGATGCGATCCTGACGGGATTCGGCGATCAGAAAATCCAGGTCATCAAGGTTGTCCGGGCCATCACGGGCCTTGGCCTGAAAGAGGCGAAAGACCTGGTGGAAGGTGTACCAAAACCCATCAAGGAAGCGGTATCCAAGGATGAGGCCGCTGACATCAAGAAGAAGATTGAAGAAGTCGGCGGGACCGTCGAAGTTAAATAATTGAATATAACAAGGGCACAGTCATTGTGCCCGAACTATTATTTAGGAATGCCATGGGCGAATTTAGAAAAAACTTTGGCCGTATCGAGGAAATTCTGGAAGTTCCCAACCTGATTGACATTCAAGTCAGGTCCTACGAGATTTTTCTCCAGGAGAAGGTGGCTTCGGAAAATCGAAAGAATTACGGTCTGCAGGGTGCCTTTAAAAGCGTTTTTCCCATTTCGGATTTCAGTGGGAAATGTTCGCTGGAATTTGTTAGCTATAAGATAGGGGCTGTTCGTTATGACGTCAACGAGTGCATTCAGAAGGGGATGACCTATGCAGCTCCCCTTAAGATCGTCGTGCGGCTCGTTGTTTTTGATACGGACCGCGTGTCCGATCAGAAAAACATCCGGGACATCAAAGAGCAGGAGATTTATTTCGGTGAGATTCCTCTGATGACGGAAAAGGGGACTTTCATCGTCAATGGAACGGAACGCGTTATCGTCAGCCAGCTGCACCGATCCCCAGGCATATTTTTCGACCATGATAAAGGAAAAACGTTAACAAGCGGAAAACTGATCTATTCAGCCAGGATCATTCCCATCCGAGGATCCTGGCTGGATCTGGAATTTGATTCCAAGGATCTGCTCTATGTCCGCATCGACCGCCGCAGGAAGATGCCCGTCACCATTCTTCTCAAGGCGATGGGTTACTCCACGGAAGATCTGCTTAATTACTTTTATGATGTGGAACACGTCTTCTGCGAAGGAGATTCCTTCGCTGTAGCTGTCGAAGAATCTCTCGTCGGCCACAAGCTGTCTGACGATATTCGGGACATTCATACGGGTGACGTCCTGTTCAAGAAGGGACGCCGCATCACCAAGACGATCTTCAAAAAAATCAAGGAGCAGCATGTTGATCGGATTCCGTTGGAGGTCGAGGAGCTGCCGGGAAGAATTCTGGCGGCCGATGTCCTGGATCCGGAAACGGGAGAGGTCATCTTCCGCTGCAATGAGGCGTTGACTGCCGCAGCCGTTGACGCGATCCGGGAAAAGGGGATCCGGAAGCTCAGCGTCATTCAGATCGGCGAGGATATGGCAAACACCTCCATACGGGACACCTTGCTGGTTGACCGGACGGAGAACTCCGGTGATGCCATCATCGAAATCTACCGCCGCTTGAGGCCAAGCAATCCGCCGACGCCCGATACGGCGCAGAAGTTTTTCAACAGCCTCTTCTTTGAGAACGAAAGCTACGATCTGTCCGCGGTCGGGCGGGCGAAGATGAACTACAAGCTTCACCTGGATGTTTCCACGGACGTGACGGTCTTGAGAAACGAAGACATCATGGCCGCCGTCAAATATCTCATCGACCTTAAAAACGGGGTTCCGGAATGCAGTGTGGATGACATTGATCACCTCGGTAACAGGAGGGTGCGCTCCGTCGGCGAGCTGATCGAAAACCAGTACCGTATCGGTCTGGTGCGCATGGAACGGGCGATCAAGGAGAAAATGAGCCTTCAGGACATCGAAACCATGATGCCTCATGACCTCGTCAATGTAAAGCCCGTGTCCGCAGTGGTCAGTGAGTTTTTCGGCAGCAGCCAGCTTTCGCAGTTCATGGACCAGACCAATCCCCTGTCCGAGATTACCCATAAGAGGAGACTGTCCGCCCTGGGCCCCGGCGGCCTGACACGGGAAAGGGCCGGGTTTGAGGTGCGGGATGTTCATCCCACCCATTACGGTCGAATCTGCCCCGTGGAGACACCGGAAGGACCGAATATCGGGTTGATCGTTTCCCTCAGCACGTACGCCAGGGTGAATGAGTTCGGATTTATTGAGACGCCTTACCGCATGGTGCAGGAGGGTCGGGTCCTGCCGGATATCAAATTTCTGACAGCCATTGAAGAGGAAAACCTGGTGGTCGCCCCTGCCGACCAGCCGGTGAATCCCGACGGAAGCTTCATCGGGGAGCTGATTTCGGCAAGAAAGGGTGGAGACTTTGTCTCGGTGGTTCCCTCGGACGTCAACATGGTTGACGTATCTCCGAATCAGCTGGTCAGCGTCGCGGCGACGCTGATCCCCTTTCTTGAACATGACGATGCAAACCGCGCCCTCATGGGATCGAACATGCAGCGGCAGGCGGTTCCCCTGATGAGGCCGGAGATCCCTCTCGTGGGAACCGGCATGGAAAGGGCTGTCGCCCGGGATTCCGGAGCGGTTGTGGTTGCCAGGAGATCCGGGGTTGTCGAGAGCGTCGATGCCTCCAGAATCGTCATCAAGTGCGAGGACGCAGAAAAGGAGGACAGCGATACAGGCGTCGATATCTATACCCTGATCAAATATCAGCGCTCCAACCAGGATACCTGCTTCAACCAGAAGGCCATCGTCAACAAGGGGGACCGGGTCAAGAGAGGCGACATCATCGCTGATGGACCGGCCACGGATAATGGTGAACTCGCCCTGGGCCGCAATGTGATGGTCGCCTTCATGTCCTGGGGGGGGTACAACTATGAAGACTCCATCCTCGTGAGTGAACGGATCGTTAAGGAGGATATCTACACATCCATCCATATTGAAGAATTTGAAACCATGGCCAGGGACACCAAGCTCGGCAAGGAGGATATCACGAGGGATATTCCAAATGTCGGCGAAGAGGCCCTCCGCAATCTCGATGACAGCGGAATCGTTCGGATGGGTGTCTCCGTAAAGGCCGGCGACATCCTGGTGGGTAAAATCACCCCCAAGGGGGAAACCCAGCTGTCGTCCGAAGAAAAACTCCTCCGCGCCATATTCGGAGAGAAAGCCAGCGATGTGAGGGACACCTCGCTCCGTGTTCCGCCGGGTGTCGAGGGGACCGTCATCGATGCCAAGATCTTTACCCGCAAGGGAGCGGAGAAGGATCTGAGGTCTCAGTACATTGAAGATGAAGCGGCAGCGATGCTTCAAAAGGACCGGGATGACGAGATCCGGATCGTTACGGAAACCGTGAAGAAGGACGTCAGCTCATTGCTTCAGGGAAAACAGTCCGGTGCCCGGATTGTGGATCCGAAGAGAAAGAAAATATGCCTCAAAAAAGGCGATGTCATCACCCCTGAAATTTTGAATGAGATTCCCCTGAATCTGTGGAAGGAAATTTCCCTCGTGGATGATGACGAGACCGAGAAGGCGGTCGTCCGCATGATGACCAACCTCTATAACAAGATCGAGCTCGTCGAGGCTTACTACAATGAGAAGATGGAGAAGCTCAAAGCCAGCGATGAACTGCCGCCCGGAGTGATCAAAATGGTGAAGGTCTATATCGCCATAAAGAGAAAGCTTCAAGCCGGAGATAAAATGGCGGGACGGCATGGAAACAAGGGTGTTCTTTCCAGAATCCTGCCGGAAGAGGATATGCCTTATTTCAAGGACGGCAGGCCCGTCGACATCGTGCTGAATCCCCTGGGGGTTCCCTCACGAATGAATGTGGGCCAGATCCTTGAGACGCATCTCGGCTGGGCGGCGAAAGGACTGGGCGAAAAGCTCAATGATCTGCTGGAGCGCTATTCAAGCCGGAACCCCGTTCGGGACGAGTTGAAGAACATCTACTCGTCGAAAGAGTTTGACAAATTTGTCGACGGGGCAACGGAAGAGGACGTCACGAGGTTTGTGCGCAGGCTTCAGCGCGGCATAGCCGTTTCGTCGCCGGTCTTTGATGGCGCCAGTGAAGAGGATATCCGGGATATGCTGGAACTGGCGGGTCTTCCGTCGAAGGGGCAGGCGACGCTCTATGACGGCCGCACGGGCGAACCCTTCGACCAGGAGATCACGGTGGGTATGATCTATATGCTCAAGCTGCATCACCTTGTGGACAATAAGATTCACGCCAGATCCATCGGTCCGTACTCACTGGTCACTCAGCAGCCTCTGGGCGGGAAGGCCCAGTTCGGCGGGCAGAGACTCGGTGAAATGGAAGTCTGGGCCATGGAAGCTTACGGCGCCGCGTATTCGCTGCAGGAATTTTTGACCGTCAAGTCGGATGACGTTGCCGGCCGAACGAGGATTTATGAAGCGATTGTTAAGGGTGAAAATACATCAGAACCAGGCCTGCCGGAGTCGTTTAACGTTCTCGTAAAAGAACTGCAGAGTCTTTGCCTTGATGTGGAATTGATTGAAGAGGAATAGTAAAGGCCTCCTTCATCGCCGACATCGAGTTACATATAACCGGGAGTAAAAACTGTGGAAGATGTTTTCAGCTATTTTGAAAAACCAAAAGATCCGATCCGTTTTAACGCAATAAAGATATCCATTGCTTCACCGGACAAGATTCTGTCCTGGTCTTTCGGTGAGGTCAAGAAACCCGAAACGATCAATTATCGAACGTTCAAGCCAGAGCGTGACGGGCTCTTCTGCGCGAAGATTTTCGGTCCCGTCAAGGATTATGAATGCCTCTGCGGACGTTACAAGCGGATGAAGCACAGGGGCGTGGTCTGTGAAAAGTGCGGCGTAGAAGTCATCAAGTCGAAGGTCCGGCGTGAGCGCATGGGGCACATTACCCTGGCTACGCCGGTTGCCCATATCTGGTTCCTCAAAAGCCTTCCCAGCCGGATCGGAAATGTTCTTGATCTGACCCTGAAGGAGTTGGAGCGGATCCTCTATTTCGAATCATGGATTGTTCTGGATCCCAAAAACACGCCGTTGAGAAAAAAAGAGCTGCTCTCCGATGAAGAATACAATGATTACCGGGAGCAGTACGGTGCGGACGCCTTCCAGGCGGGCATCGGAGCGGAGGCTGTCCGAAGGCTGCTCGAAGAAGTGAACCTGGATGTGATGGACGTGGAGTTGCGTGAGGAGTTGAAGACCGCTTCTTCGGATACAAAGAGGAAGAAAGTCATCAAGAGATTGAAGGTCATCGAAGCCCTCCGCAAATCGGGGAACCGCCCGGAGTGGATGATTCTGACCGTTCTGCCCGTTATTCCGCCGGACCTGCGACCCCTGGTCCCCCTGGACGGCGGTCGTTTTGCCACCTCGGATTTGAATGACCTTTACCGCCGGGTCATCAACCGGAATAACCGGCTGAAGCGTTTACAGGAGCTCAACGCGCCCGAAATCATCATTCGAAACGAAAAAAGAATGCTCCAGGAAGCCGTGGACGTTCTTTTTGACAACGGCAGAAGGGGCCGGGCCATCACGGGAACGAACAAGCGGCCTTTGAAGTCCCTGTCCGACATGCTCAAGGGGAAGCAGGGGCGCTTCCGCCAGAATCTCCTGGGAAAACGCGTTGATTATTCCGGCCGTTCCGTGATCACCGTCGGTCCGGATCTGCGGTTGCACCAGTGCGGATTGCCGAAGAAAATGGCTCTCGAACTCTTTAAGCCCTTCGTTTACAACCGATTGCAGGAGAAGGGCTATGTGACGACCGTCAAGAGCGCCAAGAAAATGGTGGAGCGCGAGACGGCTGAGGTGTGGGATGCCTTGGATGAGGTTGTCCGTGAATATCCGGTCATGCTGAATCGTGCTCCGACACTCCACCGGCTGGGGCTTCAGGCATTCGAGCCGGTCCTGATCGAGGGAAAGGCGATCCAGCTGCATCCCCTCGTCTGCACGGCCTTCAACGCCGATTTCGACGGTGACCAGATGGCCGTTCACGTGCCCCTGTCCATCGAGGCCCAGACGGAGGCGCGGGTGCTCATGATGTCCACAAACAACATTCTTTCACCGGCCAATGGAAAGCCGATCATCATCCCCAGCCAGGATATCGTCCTGGGGATCTATTATCTGACCCGGGCGAAGGAAGATGCCACGGGCGATGGAATGACCTTTTCCGATCCGGAGGAAGTCCGCTCCGCCTATGACGCAGGGGCTCTGGAATTACACGCAAGAATAAAGGCGCGGATCAACGGGGAATTAAAGCAGACCACCGTGGGCCGGGTCCTTCTGTATGATATCATACCGCAGGACATCTCCTTTGATGTCATCAACAAGGTGATGAACAAGAAGGAACTGGCCAATCTGATCGACTACTGCTACCGGACCTGCGGGGAGAAAGTGACGGTTATCCTTGCCGATCGGTTGAAGGACCTTGGCTACAAATATTCAACCCATTCAGGGATGTCTTTTGCCGTCAGGAACCTGAACATCCCGGGAAACAAGAGGGATATTCTCAGCCGCGCGGACCGCGATGTCCTGGAGATCCAGAAGCAGTACATGGACGGCTTGATTACGGACGGCGAGCGGTACAACAAGGTCATCGATATCTGGGCCCAGGCTACGGAAAAAATCGCTTCGGAAATGATGGGAGGGATTGAAACAGAGGAGCAGCTTACGACAGACGGAAAAAAAGTCATCGAGAGCTTCAATCCGATTTACATGATGGCTGATTCCGGAGCACGGGGAAGCAACGCGCAGATCCGGCAGTTGGCCGGTATGCGCGGGTTGATGGCAAAGCCCTCCGGAGAAATCATTGAAACGCCGATTACGGCCAATTTCCGGGAAGGATTGACCGTCCTTCAATATTTCATTTCAACCCACGGCGCCAGGAAGGGCCTTGCCGATACGGCGCTGAAAACGGCGAACTCCGGCTACCTGACGAGGCGGCTCGTCGATGTCGCCCAGGATTGCATCATCACCCAGCATGATTGCGGAACGGTGGACGGCATTTCCGTCTCCGCCCTGATGGAGGGCGGAGAAATCATCGAGACGGCGGGTGAGCGGGTCCTCGGACGCGTGGCCTTGGAAGAGATCCTGGATCCCTTCACGGGTGAAGTCCTCGTGGGGGCCAACCAGGAAATTGATGAGGCCCTCTCAGAAAAGATAGACCGGGCGGGCATCGAGGGTGTGAACATTCGCTCGGTTCTGACCTGCAAAGCCAAATACGGCGTCTGCGCAAAATGTTACGGCAGGGACCTGGGGCACGGACACCTGGTCAACATTGGAGAGGCCGTTGGAATAATTGCAGCGCAGTCCATCGGAGAGCCGGGGACTCAGCTGACCATGAGAACCTTTCATATCGGCGGTACGGCGAAATTTGAGGAGCATTCAACCCTGGATTCGCGCCATGACGGAGGTGTGAAATATGTGGATCTCAATTATGTTACCAGTAAGACGGGTGATTTGGTCGTCATGAGCCGCCACGGAGAAATTCATGTTCTTGATGAGCACATGAGGAGCCGGGGAAAGTATACCGTGCCCTACGGCGCTCACCTTAAAGTGCTGGATGGCGCTTCCGTCAAGAGGGGGGATCGCATGGCGGAGTGGGATCCTTTCTCCATTCCCATTCTTGCAGAGGTGGACGGGACGATCAAATTCGGCGACATCATAGAGGGAAAGACGATGCAGGAGCAGGTTGATGAAGTGACCGGCCTTTCCCGGAAAGTAATCGTTGAGTTCAAGGGCGCAGACCTCAGACCCCGGGTGTCCATCAAGGACGCCAAGGGAAGAACAGCCAAGGTGCCGGGAATCAGTGCCGCGGCCAGGCATCTTCTTTCCGTGGGCGTGAACATTGTCGTGTCCGAGGGGGATGAGGTTAAAGCCGGCGATATTATCGCGAAAATTCCTCGAGAAACCACCAAGACCAAGGACATCACCGGCGGTCTTCCGAGGGTCGCCGAGCTCTTTGAAGCGCGTAAACCCAAGGATTTCGCCGTTATCAGTGAGATCGACGGGGTGGTGTCCTATGGAAAGGATGCAAAGGGGAAACGGAAAGTCATCGTCATTCCGGAAATCGGCGAGGAGAAGGAATATCTCATTCCCAAGGGGAAGCATGTCAGCGTCCAGGAAGGCGACCGGGTCATTGCAGGGGAGCCCCTGATGAGCGGCGTAAACAATCCCCATGACCTTCTGATGATCAAGGGAGAGAAGGCGCTGGCCCGCTATCTTGTCGATGAGGTGCAGGAAGTCTACCGGTTGCAGGGAGTGAAGATCAATGACAAGCATATGGAAGTGATCGTGCGCCAGATGCTGCGGCGGGTAAAGGTCATCGATCCAGGAGACACTCCCTTTATGGCAGACGAGCAGGTCGAGAAGTTCCGGTTCCAGGAAGAAAATGAAAAGGCCATTTCGCGGGGTGAGCGCCCCGCTGTTGGTGAGCCCATCCTTCTGGGCATAACCAAGGCCTCCCTGAGCACGCAGAGCTTCATCTCCGCCGCATCGTTCCAGGAGACGACACGGGTTCTGACCGAGGCGAGCCTGGCGGGCAAGGTGGACTATCTCCGTGGACTGAAGGAAAATGTCATCATGGGCAGGCTCATTCCTGCAGGGACGGGTCTTGTCATGTATCGGAAGCTCGGCATAAAAACCGCTGCCGACGATGCAGTCGAATCCGCTGAAATCGAAGAGAATGATCAAGGTGGCGAGAAATCTCTTGACATGCACGCAACGAATTGATAGTTAACCAAACTTTTCTTAGTCAAATTATTTTTGCTTGAAGTACAGTTTACTGGAGGGGTAATGCCTACGATTAATCAGTTGGTTCGCAATGGGAGATTGCGGGCTGCAAAAAAAGCATCAACGCCGGCTCTGGCAGGGTCTCCGCAGAGGCGCGGGGTATGTGTCCGGGTATACACGTCGACACCCAAAAAGCCCAATTCCGCGTTGAGGAAAGTGGCCAGGGTCCGCCTGACCAGCGGCTATGAAGTGACTTCTTACATCCCGGGGATCGGCCATAACCTTCAGGAGCATTCCGTCGTGCTGGTTCGCGGTGGGCGTGTCAAAGATCTTCCCGGTGTGAGATATCATATTGTCCGCGGGACCCTTGACGCGGTCGGCGTTCAGGACAGAAAACAGGGGAGATCAAAATACGGGGCTAAAAAGCCAAGTTAGAACGGGGTTCTGATTATGCCAAGAAGAAGAGAGATTGCGAAAAGGGTGATCCTGCCGGATCCGAAATACAAGAATGTCCTCGTGGCAAAGTTCGTCAACAACCTTCTGAAGAAGGGGAAGAAGAGCGTTGCCGAGTCCATCCTTTACGGTGCTTTTGATATCATCGAGAAAAAGGCGAAGGAATCCCCCGTGGAGCTGTTTGAAAGGGCCGTCAACAATGTGAAACCCGTCATTGAAGTCAAGTCGCGGCGGGTGGGAGGATCGACGTATCAGGTCCCCACAGAGGTGGCGTCATCGCGAAGAGTTGCCCTTGCCATCCGCTGGATCATCTCCAACGCGACCGACCGGTCTGAAAAAACGATGAGGGAAAAACTGGCCGGTGAATTTATGGATGCAGCCAATAACCGGGGCGGGTCAATCAAAAAGAGAGAAAGCGTGCATAAAATGGCAGAGGCGAATAAGGCTTTTGCCCACTACCGCTTCTAGATATTTGCAGAAGGCTGATGTCGATCAGCCTTTCGTTGATGCAGGAACCGGAAAACATCTTTGGGCTTCGCAGCAGGCGGGACCTGAAGGATCAAGGATGATACTTATTCAAGAGAATTATAAAGATTAAGGAGGTCGGAGGATGGCTAAGAAGAAATTTGAAAGGACAAAGCCGCACTTGAATATTGGAACCATTGGACATGTCGATCACGGAAAAACCACTTTGACGGCAGCGATCACAAAGTGGCTTGCAAAAGAAGGCTTAGCCGAATTCCGGGCCTTTGATTCCATCGACAATGCGCCGGAAGAAAAAGAAAGAGGCGTTACGATCAACATCTCCCATGTGGAATATCAGACGGACAAACGCCACTACGCCCATGTGGACTGTCCGGGGCACGCCGACTATATCAAGAACATGATTTCCGGTGCGGCTCACATGGACGGGACGATTCTCGTGGTTGCCGCTTCAGACGGCCCCATGCCGCAGACCCGTGAACATATCCTTCTTGCAAGGCAGGTGCAGGTTCCCTACATCGTGGTTTACATGAACAAGGTAGACCTCGTCGATGACCCGGAGCTTCTTGATCTCGTTGAGCTGGAGTTGAGGGAACTGCTGAACGAATATGAATTTCCCGGAGATGACATTCCCATTATCCGAGGGTCGGCGCTGAAGGCCCTGGAAAGCGAAAGTGCGGAAGATCCCGACGTGAAATCCATCTATGAACTGATGGACGCCGTCGATAATTATATCCCTGAGCCGGAACGCGCTCTGGATAAACCATTTCTCATGCCTGTCGGGGATGTCTTTACCATTTCCGGTCGTGGAACCGTTGTCACGGGAAGAGTGGACCGGGGAATCGTCAAAACCGGTGAGGAAGTTGAAATCGTCGGGATCCGTACGACACAGAAGACCGTTTGCACAGGCGTGGAGATGTTCCGCAAGACCCTGGATGAGGGAAGAGCCGGTGACGATGTCGGCTTGCTGCTGCGCGGCATCAAGCGGGAGGATGTTGAAAGAGGCCAGGTTGTCGCCAAACCGGGTTCCATTACCCCGCATACGAAGTTCATGGCTCAGGTGTACGTTCTGACCAAGGAGGAAGGCGGTCGGCATACCCCGTTCTTCACAGGCTATCGTCCGCAGTTCTATTTCAGGACCACCGATGTGACCGGTGTGGCGAAGCTCCCTGAGGGTGTCGAGATGGTTATGCCTGGCGACAATGTGGAGATGGAAGTGACCCTGATCACGCCTATTGCCATGGAAGAGCAGCTGCGGTTTGCCATCCGGGAGGGTGGAAGAACCGTCGGTGCCGGCGTTGTCAGTAAGGTCATTGAATAAGCAATTGAATGAAATACTTGATGAGATATTGGGTCGAACGAGGACATGAAAGATCAGAAAATTAGGATTCGTCTAAGAGCGTACGATTATAAATTACTTGATCGTTCGGTAGAGGAGATTGTGGAGACAGCGAGGCGTACAGGCGCTCGAGTGGCGGGCCCTGTGCCGCTTCCGACGGAGATCAACAAGTACTGTGTGAATCGTTCCCCGCATGTCGACAAGAAATCAAGAGAGCAGTTTGAGATAAGAACGCACAAACGATTGATTGACATTATAGAGCCAACGCAATCAACGGTGGATGCCTTGATGAAACTGGATTTGTCGGCTGGCGTAGATGTGGAAATAAAGGCTTAGATTCCAAGCAGGCGGTGGACGGGACTCTCCGGACAGGCGGTATCGTTGGTAGTCGGGCAACAAACGTTTAAAAAATACACGTAGATGATAAAGTGGATCTGATGAAAAAGATGATCATTGGCAGAAAAATCGGGATGATGCAGGTATTTGCCGAGGATGGGGCTGCCGTTCCGGTGACGGTCGTTGAAGTTGAACCATCGGTGGTTACTCAGAAAAAAACGGTCGATACAGACGGGTATGACGCGGTTCAACTTGGTTATGGCAGAATGAAGCAGAACAAGGTGACGAAGCCGTTACAGGGTCATTTTAACAAGGCGAACAAGGGATATTTCCGCGTCTTGAAGGAAATGCGTTCAGACTCGATCGATGACTATGAATTGGGTCAGGAAATTACGGTGGAGGCGTTCAGCGTCGGCGAGAGCGTGGATATAACGGGAACAACCAAGGGAAAAGGGTTCGCCGGGGTCATCAAACGCCACGGTTTTGGTGGAGGAAGGGCGACGCATGGGTCGATGTTTCATCGGGCCCCTGGATCCATAGGCGCCAGCGCGTACCCGTCGCGGGTTCTTAAAGGCAAAAAGCTGCCCGGGCAAATGGGCAACAAGCAGAAGACGGTGAAGAATCTTATGATCTGGAGCATCCGCTCTGAAAAGAACCTGATCATGATCAAAGGAGCCGTGCCCGGTGCGCGAAACGGCTATCTATTCATAAAACAGTCTGCAAAGGCGTGAATGTTTGCTATTTGAGGGGAATTGAAGATGTTGGTTGCTGAAGTATTTGACATAAGTAAAAATAAAGTGTCTGAGATCGAGCTTGATGATGCCGTGTTTGGTGCCGAAGTTAATGATGCGGTGATTTATGACGTGGTGAGAATGCAGATGGCGTCACGGCGCTTGGGTACGGCAGCGACCAAAGGTAGAAGTGATGTGAGTGGTGGCGGTAAGAAGCCTTGGCGGCAAAAGGGTACCGGGCGGGCGCGGGCGGGAACGAGCCGGTCACCCATCTGGCGGGGCGGAGGAATCGTCTTCGGGCCATTGCCGAGAGAATATAAGCATAAAGTTTCCAAGAAGGTGCGAAAGAGTGCGTTGCGGTCCGTACTGACCATGAAGTATCAGGGGCAGAAGCTGGTCGTCCTGAAGGAGTTCCCGCTGGAAGAGATAAAGACCAAGAAGTTTCAGGAAGTCGTTGATCGGTTTGGATTGAGGAAAGCCTTGTTTGTAACGGACGAGCGCAATGAGGTCCTGGAAAAATCTTCCAGAAATATAGAAGGGATCAAGATGATAAGGTCCGAAGGCATTAATGTTTATGATGTCCTGAATCATGAGCACCTTGTCATTCTGGAGCCGGCAGTCAAGAAATTGGAAGGGGCGCTGCTGTCATGATGGAAATGCATTCGATTATTAAGAGAATGTTGGTTACTGAAAAAAGCACCATCGAAAAGGAAGAAAAAAATAAGTATTTCTTTGAAGTGGATCCCAGGGCGAACAAGATAGAGATTCGCAGGGCCGCGGAGAAACTTCTGAAGGTGGTCGTTGATGACGTGCATGTCATAAATGTTAAGGGCAAGAAGAAAAGAATGGGCCGGACGATGGGGAAGAGAAAAGACTGGAAAAAGGCGGTCGTAACGCTTGCCCCGGGAAATTCGATTGACATATACGGTGTATAGAGAAGGGATAGAGACGGATGGCGATCAGAAAATATAAACCAACCTCACCAGGGAGAAGATATCAGACCTGCTCGACGTTTGAAGAGATTACATCGGATTCACCGCAAAAGAGTCTTCTGAAAACAATTAAAAAGACAGGCGGTCGAAACAATTTAGGACGAATAACGAGCAGACACGTTGGTGGCGGGCATAAGCGGCGCTATCGATTCGTCGATTTCAAACGGGAAAAGCTGGATGTGCCCGGCAGAATCGCGTCGATAGAGTATGATCCGAACCGGTCCGCCAGGATCGCCTTGGTCAACTACGAAGATGGAGAAAAGCGCTATATTCTTGCCCCGGCAAAAGTCGAACTTGGAGAAAAGGTTTTAAGCGGCGAGAAGGCGGATATAAAAGCAGGCAATGCCCTGCCCTTGAAAAACATTCCCCTTGGATCTCTTATCCACAACATAGAATTGAAGGTGGGGAAGGGCGGTCAGCTCATAAGAAGCGCCGGAACGTATGGGCAGTTAATGGCGAAAGAAGGAAATTACGCTCAAGTAAGACTGCCCTCGGGTGAAGTGAGAAAAATCTTCATCAATTGCCGTGCCACCATTGGTCAGGTCGGAAACAACGATCATGAAAATATCAGCATCGGAAAAGCGGGACGGACACGATGGAGCGGTAAAAGACCCAAGGTCCGGGGTGTGGTCATGAATCCGGTTGATCATCCGATGGGTGGCGGTGAAGGAAGGTCTTCCGGGGGAAGGCATCCGTGCACTCCCTGGGGCATACCAACAAAGGGGCATAAAACGCGAACCAATAAGGATACAGATAAATACATCGTAAAGAGAAGGGGATAGGCAGTGGCACGATCAATCAAAAAAGGTCCGTTTGTTGATGAAAAGCTTCTTGATAAGGTCAGTAAGGCTGTTGCTTCAGGGAATAAAAATGTCATTAAAACCTGGTCGCGCCGGTCAACAATAACCCCTGATTTGATAGGAATTACCTTTGCGGTGCACAACGGAAAGAAATTTATACCGGTCTTCGTGACAGAAAACATGGTCGGCCATAAACTGGGTGAGTTTGCACCCACGAGGATATTCTTCAGTCATGCAGGTGACAGAAAATCGAAAGTGCGGAAATAGGAAATTGGTTATTTTGACAGAACCGACAAAGAAAAGATCATAGAGACGGAAAATATGGAAGCGAGAGCAGTAGCAAAATATATAAGAATGTCACCCCAGAAGGCGAGGCTGGTTGTGGATCTGATCCGCGGCAAAAGGGTGGAAGATGCAAGGGAGATTCTGACCTATTCTCAGAAGCGGTCCGGCGAAATTGTGGGAAAGGTTCTAAAATCGGCGGTTGCGAATGCTACACAGAATCCGAACATAGACGAGAAAATTCTCTTCGTGAAGGAAGTGCTCGTCGATCAGGGACCATCATTGAAGAGATGGCGCGCCAGGGCCCAGGGCCGAGCTGCATCAATCAAAAAAAGGATGAGTCATATTACCGTTATACTTGACGAAAAGTAACGAGTGGGAGGTGCTAGATTGGGGCAGAAGGTTAATCCTGTCGGTCTGAGGCTGGGAATCAACAAGAACTGGAATTCCAGGTGGTATGCCGATAAGAATTATCGGGAGATGCTGTATGAGGATCTGGCAATCCGCCGGTATCTCAAGAAGAAGCTTTATCACGCGGGCATTTCCCATATTGACATCGAAAGAGCGGTCAATAAGGCCAAGGTAAATATATATGCGGCGCGCCCCGGGATCATCATCGGGAAAAAGGGTGCCGAGATTGAAAAGCTGAAAAAAGACCTTGAGAACGTATCGACGAGCGAGATCATCATCAATATCCTTGAAGTACGGAAACCCGAGATTGATGCGCAGCTTGTCGCCGAAAATATTGCAATGCAGCTGGAGAGAAGAGTCGCCTTTCGAAGGGCCATGAAAAAGTGCGTCCTCACCGCGCTGAAATTCGGTGCGAAGGGTATTCGGGTCAGTTGTTCGGGAAGATTGGGAGGGGCTGAGATGTCACGGACCGAATGGTACCGCGAAGGAAGAGTCCCGTTGCATACACTGAGGGCGGATATCGATAGCGGCTTCACGGAAGCGAAGACGGCCTACGGACAGATCGGCATCAAGGTCCTGATCTTTCACGGAGAAGTCCTGCCGGGGAAGAAGGAACTGGAACGGCCATAGGATCCGCCAAGTTCTAACATAAAACCATGCAGAAAAGAACAGAGGGATAAGTTCCATGTTAATGCCAAAAAGAGTTAAATATCGAAAGCTGCAGAGAGGACGCAGAACAGGAACTGCAACACGTGGCAGCAAAGTATCCTTTGGAGATTACGGACTTCAAGCCGAGGAATGCGGCTGGATTACGGCTAGGCAGATTGAAGCGGCCAGAATTGCCATCACGCGTCATGTCCGCAGAGGCGGAAAGATATGGATACGGATATTTCCTCATAAATCGATAACTAAGAAACCAGCCGAAACGAGAATGGGAAAAGGAAAGGGTGCGCCGGAGGAATGGGTGGCGGTCGTCAAGCCGGGAACGGTGCTCTATGAGATGCAGGGAGTTTCAAAGGATGTGGCAAGGGAAGCTTTCCGGCTTGCATCACATAAACTTCCAATAGGAACGAGGTTTCTTGCTAGGGAGTTGTCAGATGAAGGCTAAGGAATGGAGAGACAAAAGCCTTGATGAAATAAGGCAGAAGAAGAACGAGCTGGTTGAGGAGCTTTTTAACCTGAGAATGCGCAGTGCTTCAGGGCAACTTGAATCTACGGCTGCATTCGGAAAGATCAAGAAGGATATCGCCCGGGCAAAAACGATATTGCGGGAAAAGGGGGTTAAGGAGCATTGAAAGAACGGGGTAAGAACAGAACAATCAAAGGGGTTGTCGTCAGTAACAAGATGGACAAAACCATCGTCATTCGAGCCGAGCGCCTTGTGAAGCATGCTGTTTTTCATAAATACACAAAAAGGCACACAAAATACCTTGCTCATGATGAAAGAAATGAATGTCAGGTGGGAGATACCGTGATCATCATGGAGTCGCGCCCGCTCAGCAGATTGAAGAGATGGAGAATGCTCAATATCGTCGAAAAGGCGAAGTAGATAGAAAATACGGGAAGGTTGATGGAGTCGCGTTATGATACAGATGCAAACGGTGCTTAATGTGGCCGATAATTCCGGTGCTAAGAAAGTCGCCTGCATTAAAGTGCTAGGGGGCTCGAAACGAAGGTATGCCGGCGTGGGTGACGTCATAGTTGTGGCTGTAAAGGAAGCCATGCCGAATTCGAAGGTCAAGAAAGGCGATGTCATGAAAGCCGTCATCGTTCGAACGGCAAAAGAGGTCAGACGTCCGGATGGATCTTATTTGAAGTTCGATGACAATTCTGCCGTTCTGATCAGCAACCAGATGGAGCCCATTGGAACAAGAATATTCGGCCCCGTAGCAAGGGAACTCAGGGCCAGGCAATTTATGAAGATTATATCACTGGCGCCGGAAGTGCTCTGAAACTCGGGATCTTGAAATTGCGCTGTTGATGATAGGCATAACCGCGGACGAGAAGATGGAGAATAGGAAATGCAAGTGAAGCATTTGAAAAAAGGCGACCTGGTCAAGGTCATCGCAGGAAAGGAAAAGGGGAAAACCGGAAAAGTCCTGACGGTGCTCAAGGATAATAACAGGGTCGTTATAGAAAAGCTTAACATGATAAAAAGGCACCAGAAAGCCAATGCAATGGGAAAAGGCGGCATCGTGGAGAAGGAGGGGCCGATTCACGCATCGAATGTAAGCATTCTGTGCGGAAAGTGTAACAAGGAAACAAGGATCGGCATCAAGATTTTCGAGGACGGGAAGAGAGTTCGGATTTGCAAAAAATGCAGTGAAATATTGGATGTGTAGGTAGTGGAGACATGGCGAGATTAAAGGAGTATTATAAAAAAGAAGTCGTTCCTGCTCTGATTTCACAGTTCGGATACAGCAATCCCATGCAGGTTCCGGTGATGAAGAAGATTGTGGTAAACATGGGGCTGGGTGAGGCGATACAGAACGTGAAGATTCTTGATACAGCAACCGGGGAGCTGGAACTGATTACGGGTCAGAAGGCTGTTATTACGAAAGCCAAGAAGTCGATTGCTACGTTCAAACTGAGAAAGGGCATGTCCATCGGATGCAGAGTCACGTTGAGGCGTGAGCGAATGTATGAGTTTTTCGATCGGTTCATTAACGTGGCCCTTCCGCGGATTCGCGATTTCCGTGGGGTATCCCCCAATACGTTCGACGGCCGTGGAAATTTTTCGATCGGTGTAAAAGAGCAGATCATCTTTCCTGAAATTGAATACGATAAAATAGAAAAAATTCGAGGAATGAATATCGCCATCGTGACGAATGCCGCCACAGATGAGGAAGCAAGGGCACTTTTGAAGCATATGGGAGTTCCTTTCAGAAGTTAAAGAAAACAGCTAGGGAAGAGAAATAACCGGAGGAGTCGGAGTGGCAAAAAAATCCTTGATAGCGAAGGCAAAAAGAGAGCCGAAATATTCTGTGAGAACCTACAATAGATGTGCGATATGCGGCAGGCCAAGGGCATATTACAGGAAATTTGGTATGTGCAGGATATGTTTGAGGCAGTTATCGTCAAAAGGCGAAATTCCCGGCGTGATTAAATCCAGCTGGTAGTCAATATATTTAAGGAGTAGGTATATGGGGATGACCGATCCGATCGCAGATATGCTCACAAGGATAAGAAATGCAAATCGAGCACGTTTCAAGAGTGTCGAGGTGCTGCATTCAGGGATCAATCTGAACATAGTGAAAGTGTTAAAGAAAGCCGGGTATATTGGCGGATATGACATCAAAAAGAACGAGAAGGGCTTCGACGTTCTTAATGTCTATCTGAAATATCCCGACAGCAAGACGACCATCATTCAAGACATCCAGAGGGTCAGCAAACCAAGCAGACGGATCTATGTCAAGCGGGATAAGATTCCAAAGGTGCTCAACGGATACGGTGTCGCCATCATATCCACATCGAAGGGTGTGATTACAGACAAAGAGGCCAGGGAAAAGAACGTCGGTGGCGAAGTGCTCTGCAAGGTCTGGTAGGAAGCATAGGAGTTGGTGATAGGGTAGCAGAAGGATAACGACAGGAGAGTTATCATGTCAAGAATTGGTAAAAAACCGATAGAACTGCCGGCGAAGGTAACATGTGAGCGCACGGTAAACACAATAAAAGTTACCGGTCCGCGCGGTGAATTGGCGGCCATTATACCGGAACGGATCGATGTTGTCATGGAGCCCGGGAAGGTCGTGGTGAACAGGCCTTCAAACAGCAGGCAGGACCGGGCGTATCACGGACTGGTAAGAACCCTGATACAGAATATGGTTACTGGTGTGAATACCGGTTATGAGAAGAATCTTGAGATCGTGGGTGTTGGATACAAGGCGGAGGCGGACGGGAAAAATCTTAAATTGACCATCGGCTTTTCGAGTCCTGTAATCTATACCGTGCCCGAGGGGATCGATTTCAGGATCGAAAAGCAGACAGCGATTATCCTGTCCGGAATCGACAAGGAGCAGGTGGGAAAGGTTGCTGCTGACATCCGCAGAATTAAAAAACCCGAACCCTATAAGGGAAAGGGAATCAAATATGCCGGTGAGGTAGTAAGACGCAAGGTCGGGAAATCTGTAGGGGCATGACGTCTAAAGTAAAACAATACAATTTATATCGGTAATACGGCGAGGTAGAAAGTTGGCGTCGAAAAAAGTTCAGGAAATCAGGAAGAAGAGAAAATCTCGGGTTCGTGCAAAGATCAGCGGTACGACCGAGAGACCGAGGCTGGCAGTCTTCAGGAGCGCGAAGCATATTTACGTGCAAGCCGTGGACGACAATGTAGGGAAAACGATTGCGCAGGCCTCTACAATTAATGAAGAAGTAAAGAGCAAGGTGCTTGAAGCGAAAAAGGTGGACGCGGCCAAAGAGGTTGGACGGGAAATATCCAGGAAACTTCAGGCTATGGGGATACAAGAGGCCGTGTTTGACCGCTCATGCTACCTGTATCATGGAAGAGTGAAGGCATTAGCTGACGGTGCCAGGGAAGAAGGGTTAAAATTTTAGAACAAAAATTCATTTTCTATTCATCTTGAAGGGATTGATCATTGGATAAGAAAGATTTCGGTGAAGTTGAATTTCTGGACAGGGTCATCGCGATCAACAGGACTGCGAAGGTCGTGAAAGGTGGAAGGCGATTTCGATTCAGTGCGATTGTCGTTGTGGGTGACGGCAACGGGTCTGTCGGCGCCGGCTTGGGAAAGGCGCACGAGGTTCCTGAAGCCATCAGAAAAGGCATGGAGCAGGCCAAAAAAAGCATGACGAGAATCGAAGTCGAAAGAGGGACCATACCCTACGAAGTGATTGGCAAATTCGGGGCGGGGCGCGTGCTTCTGAAACCGGCATCCGAAGGAACCGGGTTGATTGCGGGTGGAGCCGTCAGGGCAGTGCTGGAAGTAGCCGGAATCCGAAATATCCTTACAAAATGCTTAGGCTCTCACAATCCGCATAACCTTGTTAAGGCAACTCTTGAGGGACTGCGTCGATTGGACAGCCCGGAAAGGATTGCTTCTCTGCGCGGCAGGACCGTAGCGGAACTATAGAATTAAGGGGACGGTACATTGACTAGGAAACTGAAGATAACGCTCAAGAAAAGTATGATCGGGAGACCTTCCAAGCAGAGGGATATCCTTAGGGGCATGGGACTTTTGAAGATCAACAAGGCGGTCATCCTCAAGGACAGTCCTGAAATAAGAGGTATGGTGAACAAGGTGAGTCATCTTGTGATTTGCGAGGAACTTGAGGGAGGGGAATAATGGATCTCAGTCAATTAGCGCCGCCTGCGGGTTCGAGGAAAAAGAAGAAGAGAGTCGGCAGAGGAAACGGTTCCGGACACGGCGGGACAGCCTGTAAAGGCCACAAAGGCCAGAATTCAAGGTCCGGCGGTGGTGTCAGAGACGGATTCGAAGGCGGACAGATGCCCTTGACGCGGCGTTTGCCAAAAAGGGGATTCCGGAGCAGGCTCTGCAAGGATATCGCTACGCTCAATCTTGATAAGCTGAATGTCTTTGAGACCGGCATGGTCATCGATGTGGATCAGCTGAGGAAAAGCGGGCTGATTAAGAATTCCGCGAAAAACGTCAAGATTCTTGGATGCGGAGAAGTTGATCATCCTTTGACGGTGAAAATAGCGATGATCAGTACAGGGGCACGAACGAAGATTGAAGCGGCAGGTGGATCGGTTATCGAGGTAGTCTGATTTGATAGACGGCTTAAGAAATATCAATAAAATACCGGAGCTACAAAAGAGAATTCTCTATACGCTTTTGATGCTGTTCGTATATCGAGTCGGGGCGCATATTCCAACTCCCGGAATAGATACGGCGGCGTTGATGGCCTTTTTCGAGCAGGCAAAGGGATCGCTGCTGGGGCTCTTTGACATGTTTGCCGGCGGAGCGTTGAGTAACCTGTCCGTCTTTGCCCTCGGGATCATGCCGTACATCAGTGCTTCCATTATTCTTCAACTCCTTACCGTGGCCATTCCTCATCTCGAGCGGCTGTCAAAGGAAGGCGAGGCGGGCCGAAGAAAGATCACCCAGTACACCCGGTATGGAACCGTCGGACTGAGCATCATCCAGGGATTTGGAATATCCGTCGGACTGGAGAACATGGCCGGTCCCACGGGGGTGTCAATCGTTCTTCAGCCCGGCTGGGGATTCCGGTTAATGACCGTATTGACCTTGACGGCCGGTACGGCGTTTTTGATGTGGCTCGGAGAACAGATTACCGAAAAGGGTATAGGAAACGGCATCTCCCTGATCATCTTCGCCGGCATCGTCTGTCGGGGACCGGAAGCGATCATCAATACGTTCCGTCTCTTATCGACGGGTGAGATGGGGTTTTTCCTGATCATTATCCTGATTGTCATGATGATCAGCGTCGTAGGGACCATCGTGTTCGTTGAAAGCGGGCAGAGACGAATTCCCGTGCAATATGCCAAGAGGGTTGTAGGTAGGAAAGTATACGGAGGCCAGTCGACGCACCTGCCTCTGAAAGTGAATACGGCAGGGGTCATTCCGCCGATCTTCGCCTCTTCCATCATCATGTTTCCCGCCACGATCGCGAATTTTATCCCGCATCCGTGGATGAAGGCCGTGGCGGATGCATTAATTCCGGGAAGAATAGGCTATGAACTTTTATATGTGGGATTTATCGTCTTTTTTTGCTATTTTTACACAGCTGTAACATTCAATCCCACCGATGTAGCCGAAAATATGAGAAAGTACGGCGGATATGTCCCGGGAATCCGACCCGGGAAGAAAACGGCGGAATACATAGACGATGTCTTGACCCGGTTGACGTTCAGTGGCGCCATTTACGTGTCTGCCGTGTGCGTCCTGCCAAGCATCCTGATCGCGTATTTCAACGTACCCTTCTATTTCGGAGGTACGGCGCTGCTGATTGTCGTGGGCGTTGCTCTGGACACGGCAGGCCAATTGGAAACGCATCTCCTCACGAGGCAGTATGAGGGATTCCTGAAGAAGGGCAAGATCGCGAGAAGAAGGTAGCGGAGTCGGTCTTGGCAGCCGCGTGAACGGATCAATGGTTATTATCAAGGCGCCTGAAGAGATTGAGAAGATAAGGACAAGCAGCAGGATTGCGGCCGAGGTCTTGAAGGAACTGGAAAGTCTGGTGGAGCCTGGCATCAGAACCATGGAGCTCGAGCAGTATGCCGAGGCACTGGCCGCCCGGAAAAAGGTGCGCCCGGCATTTAAAGGCTACAACGGATTTCCCTTCGGGTTGTGCGTTTCCGTGAATGAGGAGGTTGTTCATGGGATGCCCTCGAAACGTGTCCTGAGAGAAGGGGATATTGTCAGCCTCGACTACGGTGTCTTTTGCAACGGGTATTATGGAGATACAGCGATTACGGTGCCGGTTGGCAAGATCTCTGAGGAATCGTCGAAGCTGCTGAAGGCGACCAGGGAAGGTCTCTATCGAGGCATTGACGAGACGAAGGAAGGAAATCGTCTAGGAGACATTTCGGCGGCCATACAAAATTACGTCGAGAGCGCCGGTTTTTCCGTAGTGAGAGATTATGTAGGACACGGCATCGGCAAAAGCCTGCATGAGGATCCCCAGGTTCCTAATTACGGCATCAAAGGCAGGGGAATGCTGCTGAAAAAAGGGATGGTCCTTGCGATTGAACCAATGGTAAATGCCGGTAAATTCCAGATAAAAGTTTTAAAGGACCATTGGACTGTCGTGACGGAGGACGGTAAAAATTCTGCTCACTTTGAACACACCGTTGCGATAACGGATAAGGGACCGGAAATATTAAGCTACGTAAACTGAACGGCCGTTCTCAGCTTGGCGGCTGGCAAAGGGTGAGTCAGAATCAGGGATCCGCATGAACGCGGATTTGTGAACTTTCGTAGCGATTTAGAAACAGGATAGGATAGGTTATGGCCAAGGAAGAACCCATAGAAGTAGAGGGGCGCGTGATCGAACCCCTGCCGAACGCGATGTTCAGGGTGGAGTTGGAGAATGGCCATCGTGTTCTGGCTCACATTTCCGGTAAAATGAGGATGCATTTCATAAAAATTTTGCCCGGCGATAAAGTGACCGTGGAGTTGTCCCCTTACGATTTGACAAGGGGGAGAATCGTCTATCGGACAAAATAAAAAAGCAGGCGGAGAAAAGCTCTCTGCTTGTCAGGCGCATCAACGTCCTGGGGCAATAAATAATATTCAGATAGAGGGGTGGAATTAACATCGTGAAAGTAAGATCATCTGTCAAAAAAATCTGCGATAAGTGCAAGATCATCAAAAGGCGCGGACTGCTGAGAGTTATCTGCGAAAATCCAAAGCATAAGCAGCGGCAGGGATAGCATATCGAATTTGTGAGCAGGAGGAAATCCGGTGGCAAGAATTGCAGGAGTAGATTTACCAAAAAATAAAAGAATCGAAATAGCGTTAACATACATCTATGGAATTGGCCGGACCAAGGCCAAGGAAATACTGGATATGGCGGAAATCAGCTATGATACCAAGAGTGATGAGCTTGCTGATTCTGAAATCAATGCTATCAGGAATATTATCGACAGGGACCACAAAGTGGAGGGAGATCTGAGAAGAGAGATTTCCATGTCGATTAAGAGACTCATGGATGTGGGGGCATACAGAGGCCTTCGTCATCGTAAGGGGCTACCCGTAAGAGGACAGAGAACTCATACCAATGCGAGGACACGCAAAGGTCCGAGACGAGCCATTGCCGGAAAGAAAAAATAAACCATAAATAGAATACAAAAGAATTGGACAGGGGAAGGAAATGGCAAAGCAAGTCAGAAAGACAGGCAAGAAGAAGGAAAAAAAGAATATTCCCGAGGGAATTGCGCATATACAGTCCACTTTCAATAACACGATCATAACCATTACCGATCCGGTGGGCAACGTGATCGCGTGGTCGTCTTCCGGAATGCAGGGGTTTAAAGGATCGAGGAAAAGCACACCCTTTGCCGCTCAGATGGCTGCTGAAGACTGCGTCAAAAAAGCGAAAGAGCACGGTTTGAGAAAGGTGCAGGTTTATGTGAAGGGCCCTGGCTCCGGTCGTGAATCTGCGTTGCGTTCACTGCAGGCTGCCGGGTTGACCATATCCCTGATTCGAGATGTAACTCCGATTCCGCACAACGGTTGTCGTCCCCCGAAGAGACGAAGAGTCTAAGATCTCTGTACCACAGATGTATTTGCAGAAAACTAGTCGATTAAATCAATAAATATAAATATGAAAGACATGATGGAAAAGGGAGGCATTCTTGGCAAGATATAAGGAATCCGTGTGCAGGCTGTGCCGTAGGGAAGGCTTGAAGCTCTTTCTCAAGGGAGACCGCTGTTATGGTGAAAAGTGTGCGTTTGAACGGAGAGGATACGCTCCTGGAGAGCACGGTCAGCTGAGAAGGAAACAGCAGTCGGACTATGGGGTGCAGTTGAGGGAGAAGCAGAAGCTCAAGAGGATGTACGGGCTGCTTGAAAAGCAGTTCAAGGGATACTTTGAAAAAGCCGACCGGAAAAAGGGAATAACAGGTACAAATCTTTTGCTTTATCTTGAGAGAAGGCTGGACAATATGGTTTATCGTCTGGGTTTCGCGAATTCAAGAAATGAAGCGAGACAGCTCGTCAGGCACAATCATTTCACCGTCAATGGGAAGAAGGTGAATATCCCTTCCTACCTGGTTGATATCGGGGACGCCATAGAAATTACAGAGGCAAGCAGAACCAACAATAAAATTATCGAAGCGATGGAAACTGTTGCGAGACGAGGAGTTCCGCAATGGCTTGAGCTGGAGCAGGAGAATTTCAAGGGAAAGGTAAAAATGTTCCCAACCCGCGAAGAATTGACGATGCCAATTCAAGAACAATTAGTCGTAGAGCTTTATTCAAAATAAAGCGTTGTGTATTCTGAATACGATGTCAGTTGTCAAGACCCGAAGGGTAGGGAATGAACAATGGTTAAAAATTGGTGCAGCTTAATCAGACCAAGAAGAATAGAAATTGACGAAAATACCCATACCAGGTTTTATGGGGAATTTGTCTGTCAACCGCTCGAAAGAGGCTTCGGCATCACCCTCGGTAATGCATTGAGAAGGGTATTGCTTTCCTCCATCCAGGGGGCAGCAATCGTTTCGGTAAAAATTGATAACGTTCTTCATGAATTCTCAACGGTTCCAGGGGTGAAGGAAGATGTGACCGACATCATCCTCAATCTTAAAGGGGTTCGGTTGAAGCTCTTCAGCGATGGTCCGAGAGTCATCAGAATCGATACAAAGAAGGAAGGCGTCATCACCGCGGCGGATATCATTACAGACGGTACGGTGGAAGTGCTGAACACAGACCATTATATCGCTTCGCGATCGGGTGAAATTCCCTTCCGAATGGAGATGGTCGTCAACATCGGAAGAGGCTATGTGCCTGCAAAAAAGGAACGGGATATCGACCAGCCGGAGGGGACAATCAATATTGACGCCCTGTATTCGCCCATAAAAAAGGTGAACTATACCGTAACGCATGCCCGTGTAGGGCAGGTGGCCGATTATGACAAGCTGTCTCTTGAGGTGTGGACGGATGGCGATGTGCTTCCTGAGGATGCCATAGCGCTGGCGGCGAAGATATTGAAGCAGCAGCTACAGGTCTTTGTTGGGTTGCATACGGTCATCGGCACTGAAGAGATTGAAGAGGAAGAGGAGACAATCAGCGAAAAGGAAAATCTCAACGATATCCTCCTGAGGCATGTGGAAGACCTGGAGCTGTCGGTAAGATCCGCCAACTGCCTTAAAAATGCTGGAATCAATCAGATCGGGGAACTCGTTCAGAAGAGTGAAGCCGAAATGCTCAAGACCAAGAATTTCGGCAGGAAGTCTCTGAGTGAAATCAAGGAAATACTTGCAGAGTATGGTTTGACCTTTGGAATGAAACTGGAGTTTCCCCCTTGGAATAAGGAACTGAGAGAAGAAACAGCCGAAATCCCAGAGGAAGGATAAACATTACGAAAAAGGGGTTAAGATCGTATGCGTCACGGGAAATCAGGAAGAAAATTAGGTAGAACATCGAGCCACCGGGCTGCCATGTTGAGAAATATGGTGACTTCCTTCTTGAAGTATGAATCTGTGAAGACAACAGATACAAGAGCGAAGGAATTACGGAAAATTGCAGAGAAGATGATCACCCTGGGGAAGCGGGGCGACGTGCATGCGAGACGGCAGGCGCTTGCCGTGATCCGGGATCGTGATGTAGTGGCGAAATTGTTCAATGAAATATCTCCGCGGTACCGCGAACGCTCCGGTGGATATACCCGGATCATTAAAATGGGATACCGTGAAGGGGATAACGCTCCGATCTCCATTATCGAGTGCGTTCGATAAGGCGGTGGGGTGCCAGAACCGTTAACGAGAGACCGAGCGTGGTGGCCAGGACTAAACAATGCTAGCTTTTTAAGATGTGCTGACGGAGGAGATTTCGTTATGGCAGAAGAAAAAGTCGGTGAAGTGGTCAAGTTTTTTGCAAAGCCGAGTGTTGCGGCGGTAAAAATAACGCAAGGTCAACTCAGCATCGGGGACACCATCAAGTACGTGGGGCACACAACGGATATTTCCGATACCGTTGAGTCCATTGAAGTGGACAACAAAAAGGTCGACAAAGCGGTTCCCGGCGATTTCATCGGGATCAAGGTATCCGGCCGCGTGCGTCCCGGTGACGAGGTTTTCAAGGTCACCTCCGATTAAGCAAGCTGCTTAAAAGCTGAAAAGTCAGAAGAAGCCATGGATGATTTGATTTCAAAAAGAAAAGTCCGTGGCTTTTTTGTTTTGAATCGGATTTGAAAGAAAGACCGGAATTGACGAATGGGCAAGAACAGCAGGCTCCCGATATTGCCGGATTTGAACTCGGATGTCGTTCACCTTGGCCTGGGGCCCATCACGCGCCTTCTCGAAAGAATCGGCAATCCGCAACGGGCATATCCCGCGGTTCTGATTGGAGGAACCAACGGAAAAGGGTCTGTTGCCGCCATTCTGTCATCTATCCTGGGGCACAGCGGGTTCAAAATCGGGACTTATACGTCTCCTCACCTGATCGACATCTGCGAGCGGATCAAAATCAACGATCGCCTGATTTCTGAAAAGAGAATGCAGGAGTGCATCGAGATCGTCCGCAGCTGTCTTGAAGAATCTCTGACGTATTTTGAATTTCTTACGGCGGCGGCATTCCTGTATTTCTTCCAGGAAAAGGTGGATGCTGCCGTTCTGGAAGTGGGCATGGGGGGGCGCCTTGATGCGACCAATGTGGTGGATCCAGAGGTATCCGTGATTACGAATGTTCATCAGGATCACCAGGACTACCTTGGCCGCCATCTGAAGGATATCGCCGCTGAAAAGGCGGGGATCATCAAGGAAAAGAGCGTCTGCGTGAGTGCTGCAAATCAGAGGGCGGTCCTTGGCATTCTGACGGAGGCGTGCCGGAAAAAGGGGATCCCCTTTTTCCGGCTGGGAAAGGAGATACGGATTCGATCGAAAGGGGCTGGAGCCTTTTCCTATTCAGGTATAGGCTGTAAGATCCCTCACCTTACCTGCCCGTTATCCGGTGCGCATCAGCTCAGGAATGCGGCTCTTGCCCTGGCTGCGGCGGAGCTCATGGCCATCAAGGGGCGAAGGGTAGATGAACAGGACATGCGTATGGGGCTGGCCGGGGCAAAATGGGAAGGGCGCCTGGAGATTCTCCAGGAGAGGCCCACCGTCCTCGTCGACGGGGCTCACAATCCGGCAGGGGCCAGTGCGCTCTGCGAAGCTCTTCGGAGCCGCCGCGGAGACAGGCGCCGGCTGCTCGTCTTCGGTGTTCTTGCTGATAAGGATTATCCCATGATGCTGAAAAAACTGCTGCCTTTTTTTCACCATGTCATTTTTACCAAGCCGAAGACAGGGCGAGCCGTGGACTTGGATCAGTTGGTCCCGATCGCAGGATATCATGGCCATGCGGCCGATGCCGTGGAGGACAGCCTGGAGGCACTGCAAAGAGCCCTGTCTCTTGCAGAAGAGGATGACCTGATCTGTGTCACCGGTTCACTTTATCTGGTCGGAGAAATCAAAAAGCGATATACGGAAACAGGCCGAAGCGACAGGAAGAATTCCTTGACAACAAGCGTAAACTGAACATTTGTCGGCGTTGAAGGTGAGAATGAGCCCGAATGGCGCGTCTTTCGGAATCAGGAATATGAAATTCAACCGTTATGCAGGTGGAACCGGGAGAATTCTTTTTTTAATTCTCCTGTTCCTGGCCCTCTTGCTTCCCGCGGAAGACCTTTCGGCAATGACCCGGAAGATTCAGGGACCGGTTAATATTGAATCGGATTTCTTGGATTACAGGAAGGATGAGGACACGTATTTTGCCAGGGGAAATGTGATCATCCGCTTTACCGACGGGGTTCTGGAAGCGGATCGTGTTTCCCTGAACAAGGCGACGAATGAAGCGTTGGCCGAAGGGCATGTCGTCCTGAAAAGCGGGGGGGATATTCTCCAAGGGGATACTCTTCGCTTCAATATAGAAACAAAAAGCGGGGCCACTGAAAATGGGCGGATTTTCATGGTACGCAACAATGTCTATTTGAAGGGGGCTCGCATCGAAAAGGAAGGGGAGGCGCATTACCGGATTTTTGACGGAAAAGTCACGACATGCGATGGAGAAATCCCGGAATGGAGCATCTCGGGCAAGGAAATGGCTGTGACGATCGACGGGTACGGGACCGTGAAACATGGGAAATTCAACGTTCTCGATCAGCCGATATTTTACACCCCCTATCTCATCTTCCCCGTTAAAACGACCCGGCAATCCGGTCTGCTGATGCCCACCCTCGCCTATTCACGGGATAAGCACGGCGTGGATGTTGAAGTTCCATTCTTCTGGGAAATCTCCAAGAACCTTGACGCGACCTTTTACCAGAGGTATATGTCCAAGCGCGGCTTCAAGGAAGGGGTGGAATTCCGTTACATGATCAGCCCGGATACCTATGGGACGTTTTATGCGGACTATCTGAATGACACCAAGGATATCAGGGAGACTTCCGGGTCCATCAAGCGTGACTGGCACTCTGATCAACAGCGTGGGTCCTTCTACTTCAACTCCCAGACCACCTTCAGCCCGGGCTTTTACCTGCGCACCGACATCAATAAAGTTTCCGACAACTGGTATTTCAAGGATTTCTCCTCTCAGAACTATTACAAGAGCAACTATTCCACCGATCCGATGCAGCGGTTCAGGAAGGTTTCCTTCGATGCCGACAAGGCCCTCAACTCCCTGGATTCCACGGTAAGGATGGTGAAGGATGAGGAACTTTACAATATTACGGCCCTGGCGCGCTATACCGATGATTTCAGGAGCCCGTCCAACGACGAAACCCTGCAGAAATATCCGGAAATCTCTCTTTATACCGTCAGGCGGCCTCTCCTGAAAACGCCTCTGTATGGAATGGTGAATGGGACCTACGATTATTTTTACCGGTCCGAGGGACAGAAGGGGCACCTGTACGATGTCCAGCCGGTGGTTACTCTTCCCGTCCGCCTGGGGCGTTATGCCCGGTTTGTTCCGGAATTCAGTGTGCAGCAGACAATCTGGGATCGGAATGACCATGATGAAGAGAACTCATCCGAGGGAACCCACCAGGGAGACCGCCAGGTCTATAGGATGGAGGCCAATCTGAATACGGAATTCTCCCGGATTTATTCTGTCGGGTGGAAGCTGTTCGACAAGCTAAGGCATGTGATCAAGCCGGAATTGACCTATGCGTATATTCCTGATCCCCATCAGGATGATGCCCCGGATTATGTGCAGCGGATTGATGAAACAAACGGGCTGACCTATGCACTGACCAACACACTGACGGCGAGGATGAAGGGCGAAGACGGGACAACCACATACAGGGAAATATTGAGATTCAAGGTGTTTCAGACCTATGAGATCGATAAGGTGGAGCATTATTACCATGAGGTCGGACAGCCCGAGGATGAGCACTTCCAGGATCTCAATATGGAACTCAATCTGGACCCCTGCTCCTTTCTCTCCTTTTCCGCACGCAACAGGCTGAACGTGAACAACGGGGAGTGGTGGAAAACGGACTACGATCTCGTGGTGAGGGACCAACGGGGAGATTCGGCCCATCTGCAGTATCGGTATACCGAAGATTTGGTGAAAGAAATCAATTTACGGGTCAACGCAAAATTGACTCGCGACCTGGACGCCCTGTTTACCATAAAGAGGAACGAACAGGACGGTAAAGATGTGGAAAAATCCGTGCTGATAAAATATCACAGACAGTGCTGGAGCGTTGATGTCGGCTTTGCAGACGAGGGTGACGACCAGCGTTTTCTTCTGTCCGTTTCCCTTTATGGCATTGGAAACTAAGTGCATTCAGGGATGAGGGAGTATCGGCGCTGGAAGGCGGGCTCTGGATGGAAAGGGAATAATATCGAAACCGATTCGGTTTTTCTCTTGACAAACATCCTGAAATTGCATAGGTAGTGCTTTTGAATTTTCAAGGATCGGTGTTTCTATGAAGACATATCAAGCGAAGGAATCTGAAGTTGTACGGGACTGGTATCTGATTGATGCCGAAGGGCAGGTGCTGGGAAGAATGGCCAGTGAAATTGCCAGGCGGCTTCGCGGTAAACATAAACCTGTTTACACGCCCCATACGGATACCGGTGATTTTATTGTTGTCGTCAATGCGGAGAAGATGGTCCTTACAGGCAACAAGCTTCGCGACAAAATGTACTATCATCATTCCGGATATCCCGGCGGATTGAAAGAGACTACCGCGGGCAAGATGATGAAGGAAAAGCCTGTTGAAGTGTTGAATATGGCCGTAAAGGGTATGCTTCCCAAAAATTCCCTGGGAAGGCGGATGTTGAAGAAGTTGAAGGTTTATGCCGGAAACGACCATCGCCACGAAGCGCAGTGTCCCAAGCTGCTTTCGCTGTAGGGACCGGGGATGGCTTCCCCGGCTTATGATTAATACTGTAAATTTGCGGATGTGGAGAATCGTATGTTAGAAAAACGCTATTATGCGACGGGGCGAAGGAAAAGCGCCATCGCGAGGGTCTATATGAAGGAAGGCAGCGGAGTGCTGACGATCAATAAACGGGGCTTTGATGATTATTTTCCGCGGGAAAGCCTGAAGATGCTCATTCGTCAGCCCTTTGAGGTTGTCGGAAAGCCCGATGCCTTTGACTGTTACGTCAATGTCAGAGGGGGCGGGATTGCCGGTCAGGCCGGAGCCGTGAAGCATGCCATTTCGAGGGCCCTTCAGGAGTATGACGCAGACCTGCGTTCCCCCCTTAAAAAAGCGGGTTTTCTGACGCGGGATCCTCGGGCGAAGGAGCGGAAGAAATACGGCCAGCCCGGTGCGCGGAAACGCTTCCAGTTTTCAAAGCGCTAAGAACGTTACAGAGGGGGCCATGGCCCCCTTTTTTTTGCTGTTCGAACATTCGAATTTCTTTCTTCCATGCGGAAGCGCCCAGCTCCGGCATCGGAACCAGGAACCGTAGAGTGAGAGAGGGATAATCTATGATTAAAATAGGGATTTACGGCGCCAGTGGTTATACGGGCCAGGAATGCCTCCGCTTGCTTCTCCGTCACTCCGGCGTTGAGGTGGTGGCGATTACCTCACGGCGGTATGCCGGGCTTCCCATCGCTGATGTCTATCCGGTTTTTTCCGGGTTGACTTCCCTGAGTTTCATGGATGCTTCGCCGCAGGAGGTCACTGAACTGGCCGACGTGATTTTTCTGGCGCTGCCCCACAGCGAATCCATGAAGGTTGCCCCGCTTTTCTGGGAAAGCGGGAAAAAGGTAGTCGATCTCAGCGCGGACTATCGGTTGCGGGACATCGCCGTTTACGAATCCTGGTACGGAAAACATGCTTCCCCTCACCTCGTTCCAGAGGCCGTTTACGGAATTCCGGAGCTGTATCGGGAGGAAGTGGCAAAGACCCGTTTTGTGGCAAACCCCGGCTGTTACCCGACAAGCGTCATCCTTGGAATGGCCCCCGCCTTGAAAAACAAGCTCATTGACCCGGCATCTGTGATCGTGGATTCCAAATCCGGCACCAGCGGCGCCGGCCGTGAACCCCAGGTAGGGTCTCTCTTCTGCGAAGTCAACGAAGCGTTCAAGGCCTACAAGGTCGGCAGCCATCGCCACACACCCGAGATCGAACAGGAGTTGAGCCGCCTGGCCGGTGAGGAGATGAACATCTCCTTCACCCCGCACCTCCTTCCCATTGATCGGGGCATTCTGAGCACCATCTATGCGACGCTCACCCGAGAGGTGACCTCAGCGGAACTATCGGAAATTTACCGGGACTTTTATGCGGGAGAACGCTTTGTCCGGATATGCCGGCCGGGAACATTTCCAAATGTGGCCTTCGTCCGCGGCTCCAACTACTGCGATATCGGCACCGCTGTCGATCCCCGGACCCATCGCCTGATCGTCGTCTCGGCCATTGATAATCTGGTGAAGGGCGCGGCCGGTCAGGCCATCCAGAATATGAATATACTCTGTGGATTTCCGGAGGACATGGGGCTCGAGATGATTGCTCTGTTCCCCTGAGATCCGGCATGACCCGCTGAATGGTCTCAAAAGGCGTTTTTACGCGGAGGATTCCATGACTTTGAAGCTTTACAACACCCTTAGAAACAGAAAGGAAGTCCTTGTTCCCCTTCAGGAGGGGCGGGTCGGACTCTATGTGTGCGGAATCACCGTCTACGACATCTGCCACGTGGGTCATGCCCGGTCGGCCGTTGTCTTTGACGTCCTGAGAAGATACCTGGAGTACCGGGGTTACGAAGTCATCTATGTCAAGAATTATACCGATGTCGACGACAAGATCATCGCCCGCGCCAATGCGGAAGGGGTGAGCATCTATGATATCTCCAACCGCTATATCGCCGCCCACGATGAAGACATGTCGGGCCTGGGGGTTCTTCGGCCGACGGTCACTCCACGGGCGACGGAACACATCGACGGAATGATCAGGCTCATTGAAAAGCTCGTGGAGCGCGGACTGGCCTATGCCGTGAACGGCAACGTCTATTATGCCGTGGAGCGGTTCCCCGGTTATGGAAAGCTTTCAGGGCGCCAATTGGAAGACATGATGGCCGGTGCCCGGATCGATGTCGATGAGCAAAAGAACAATCCCATGGACTTTGCCCTCTGGAAGGCCAGCAAACCCAATGAACCTGCCTGGGACAGCCCCTGGGGGCCGGGACGGCCGGGTTGGCACATCGAGTGCTCCGTGATGAGCCAGAAGTATCTCGGCGACAGCTTTGACATCCATGGCGGCGGCGAGGATCTGGTTTTCCCCCATCATGAAAATGAAATCGCCCAGTCCGAGGGGGCCACGGGCAAGCCGCTGGCCAATCTGTGGGTTCATAACGGCTTTGTGAAGATCAACAGCGAAAAGATGTCCAAGTCGCTGGGGAATGTCTTTTCCATTCAGGAGATGTTGTCCCGCTACTCCGCCGAGGCCATCCGACTGTTCATGCTCCAGAGCCACTACCGCAGCGCTGTGGATTTTTCCGAGGAATCCCTGTCGGAGGCGCGCCAGGGCATGGATCGGTTCTACACAGCCCTGAAGGCCATTTCGGACCTTCTAGCGGCATCCGGGGGGGATTCCGCGCCCCCTTCGCCCGAATCCCTGTCGGGAAAAACGGCTGAGCTCTTCACCCTTATTCAGAGTTTGCCGGATCGTTTTGTCGAGGCCATGGACGATGATTTAAACACCGCCCGGGCCATCGGGTACCTTTTTGATGCCGCCCGCCAGCTCAACGCATTCCTGAGTGATGCGAAAGCTGCCAGGTCCGATGCGGGACGCAACGTCCTGGCGCTGGCGGAAAAGACGATCAAGGAGATCGGTTACGTCCTGGGGCTGTTCCAGGAGGATCCCGATCTCTATTTCCAGAGGGACCGCGAACGGGAAACCCGCAAACGGGGCATCGAACCCGCCGAGATTGAACAGCTCATTGCCGAGCGCTGGGCGGCCAGAACAGAAAAGAACTGGCAGCGGGCTGACGAAATCCGTAAAATTCTGACGGAAAAAGGGATTGTCCTGAAGGACACCCCGACCGGGACGACCTGGAAAGTGGCCTAGCGCCATAGACCTCTGACCACCCGGCCGGGATGGTAAGGTCACCTTGCATCAGTTTCCGATTGCCACAAGGAAGAACTCTGCAATCTTTTCACATATGGCTTTTGTCTTTCCCGAACAGGTCATCCAATGGGCTTTTAGACGCTCCAGTCCTGTCTCAGCACGTGGGCAAGATCATTGGTCCACCATTGGTCATTGGTCGTTTCGACATTTTTATGCCCAAGAAGCCCCTGAACCTCCCGAATCAGGCGATTTTTCCAGACATTATATGAGTGTTTTTCTTGCTTCCTCAACCGATAAGGCAACAGGAAAGCGTTGTCCGCGTTTTGAACGAACCGCGTTGGACAGATCGCCGGTTTCTCAGCGAAGCACGTTACGGAACAGAAATAGAGCGGCATTGCATCATCTGTCTGTCTGATCTGCCACTCAGAAACATTTGGGACTGTTTTGAGAGTCTCGATAAATTGAACAGCAGAAGGATGGGATATAAATGATTACCCCGGATCAATTTCGAGTAAATGAAGCATGGATTGCAGTCAGAATTAATGAACGTTTCTTGTTTATCCAGGATGAACCTTACGATGTTTATGTATTGGTGGATGCCGCCAGCTGTTATGTATTGGGGCATGTTTTATTCCGTGTCGTGGATGAAGCGCCCCAAGAAAAGGATTTAAAAGAATTATTTCAAACAGCATTTGAGGCCAAAAACCAGTGGGCGGACATGTTAATCTTAACTGGAAACTCTCCAGCGGATGATGCCTTTAAAAATCAAGGGCAGCAAAAAGGGCTCTCTGCAAAAACAGTTGATCCATCAGAGTTGGAGCCAATTTTAGGCCCCTTGAAAGAATCTTTTGCTTCAGATTTCATGAGAGGCTCCTCATGATATTTTACTCGTGCCGACCCGGAAAGACGGGCGGCGCATTCAATGGTATCAAGAGTCAAGAAACCAGGACTATACGAGTTTTTTAAAACATCGGAGATCTTACAGCCGCCGTTGATTTCGGCGTTCTATTCTACTGAAAAAAGGGGGACCATGAAAATCGGCTTGGCTTTGGGAGGTGGCGGCGTTCGAGCTTTGGTGCATATTCCTGTCCTGGAGACGCTCGATGATTTAGGCATCAAGCCGTGCATTATCGCAGGAACCAGCATGGGTGCGGTTATCGGCGCGCTGTATGCCTCCGGGATGTCCGGCAGGGAGATCAGAGAACGCATCAGCAGGCACCTCATCCTGAAAGATGATACCTGGCGGGACATCATGGCGAAAAAAAACCATCTCTTGAAATGGGTCACGGCCCTTTCCGCGGAATTTCCACGCGGCGGGTTCATTCAAACGCAGGGATTTTTGGAGTATCTCTTCAGCGAGATAAGGATTCGGACTTTCGAAGAATTGGAGGTTCCTCTTTTGGTCATTGCCGCGGACTATTGGACTGCGGAGGAGATCGTGTTTGAGAAAGGCGATCTGATCCCTGCGCTGCAGGCCACGATGGCTGTGCCGGGGGTCTTTGCCCCGGCGTCCATCGAGGGGAGAGTCCTTGTGGATGGAGGCGTCGTTAACCTGGTGCCCTACGACCACCTTTTAGAGCGGGCCGATTTCACCATCGCCGTGGATGTGAGCAAGGTGCGCAACCATGGAAAAGGAGAAATTCCCGGCGCTCTTGAGTCTGTTCTGCGGGCTTTCAATATCATGCAGGCTTCAGCCATTGCGGAAAAGATGAAGCACTGCAAGCCCGATATTTATGTTCAGCCGCAGATCCAGGATGTGCGAATGCTTGATTTTGGAAAGGCGGAGGAGATTTTCCTGCAGGCAGCGCCAGCCATCGACTTGTTGAGAAAAAGACTGAAAACAGTGACTTATCGGACAGGGGGCCTCCGAAAAACGGCCATAAAGCGGACCCCGTGCCCATGAAACGAGACCATTTCATCCTCATCGGGGATGGCGCTAAGCCGTTGCGTGAATCATCTGAAGAAACTCGAAGCACCCTCCCGTTTTATTGACCGAACGATCGCCATCACTTCCAACGGAACAGCTACTTGGTCCAGCCGTAAAGCGGCGGAGCATGATCTTTCGTGAAAGTCGGCTTAGCGTTATAACAGGCCCGATTTATGCTGTCACGGAAGTCCATCACGGAGAAGTGCGCCTTTTCCGTCATTTTAGAGGGTGGGGACGATCCTGTGCCGTTTCCGGACAGTAAAAGAATGAGTTCATCTTTGCGGAAAACCAGTGGAATGTCCTTTGAGCGGATCTCGGGAGACTGCCTGGAAATTCGGGAAGGAGGCGGCTGTCTGACCCTCTTCGGTTTGCTCTTTTTCGCGGCGGGGATCTTTCTGACCCTTGCTGGCCTCGGCCTGATTCCCCTGGAAAACGCCCAATCCATGGACTGGTGGGGGAAGCCGCTACTGATCGCCATGGGGCTGGCCTTTGCTTCTGTGGGTGGCTGTCTCGTTTTCTCACGAACCCGGATTACTCTTGATGCCGCCAGAGGGACGTTGACGCGCCGCTGGTGGCTGATTATGCCGATAAAGAGTGAAAATTTCCGCCTGGAGTCCTTCAGAAGCGTCGAACTGGGGCTTTCATCCGGCGATTCCGATTCTCCCGATACATATCCCATTGTCCTCAAGGGAGATGCCATCTGTCCCGATGTTCAACTCAAGAATGGTTCCAGCTACGGTGAATCCCGTCAGTTGGCCGTACACCTGGCCGAGCTGCTCCGGGTGCCGCTGGAAGAGGCGACAAGCGACCACAAGACGGTCCTGGAGAGCGGAGAGCTTCGGCAGTCCCTGGCGGAGAGGATCCAGGGGCGAATGTCCGGCACGGAGGAGCCAACGCGGCCGGTTTCTCTGCGCAGCCGGGTTGAGATGATTCCCGGCGGCGTTCTTATTCGAATTCCCGGGGACGGCTTCAAATGGACCCTCCTTCTTCCCGTTGCGATTTCAGTGGGAGTGCTTCTCTATTTCGGACCGGGTTTTCTGGAGTTCTTCGACCGCACCCGGACACCCGTTCCGGTCCAGATGTTTTTCCTGGGGTTTGCCTTGATCCTGTTCGGATTGATTCCCCTCTTCCGTTTCATCTCCAACATCGTGAATGCGCTGCGAAGCTATACGGAAATAATCGCCACATCGCAGGAACTGCGCTTGACGCAGCAGGGGGCCTGGAAAAAATCGGTGACAACGCTCCCGGCAGGGGAGATTGTGGACCTCGATTACAGCACCGCCTCCGGCCTGTTGGAAAAGGCCATGGATTCTGCCGGGAGCCCTCCACGCCGGCCCCATCTGGGGACGCAGCCGCCGGTTCCGCCCCGCTGGCTGAAGGCGCTGGTCCGGCTGAACAGGTCCACCGGGGTTATCGTCAAGCACCGGACGGGACGGCTGGCCTTTGGTGCGGGGCTACCCGATGAAGAGGTGACCTATCTTTATGCAGAGGTGAAGCGCGCTTTGTCTGGGAAGTGAAACAGAGGAGAAAACATGACAGCCATGAAGCAATTCAACCGTGGACAGCCGATAACGTGAAGGGTTGAAAATAAGCAAATGACCTGTCCGGCAGGGTACCGGGATTGCTTAAACATCTTTATTGCTTGATTTTCGATTTGAACCTGTTGTATCTTATCCACCAATTACCGACAATAAAAGGAGGATCAGCATGAAAAGAACGATTGTAGCATTGTTGAAGGGCATGTTTTCTGTAATGGTTGTTCTGGTATTTGTTGTTGGAGTGTCCGGCTGTCAGAAGCAGGAAGGTCCCATGGAGCAGGCCGGAAAGGAAGCTGATAAAGCGGTTGAAGCAACAAAGGATGCTGTACAGGATGCCGGTAAGAAGGTTGAAGAAGGTGCTGAAGCTACAAAAGACGCTGCGGGAAAGGTTGGAGAGAAGATCGGCGAAGGTGCTGAAAAAGCTAAGGATGCTGTCAAGAAGGGAGTTGAAGGCACCGCTGCGGCAGTGAAGGACACCGCTGCGAAAGTGGAAGAAAAGGCCAAGCACTAACCTAGCAGACGATAGAATAATCAAACGGTCCGAAGAAGTCAGGCAAGGTCCTGATCCATTCGGACCGTTTTTTATTTTTCAGGGGAACCGGCACCATTTGAAAAGGCCGAATTTCCCCCGGTATCCCTATCCGATCTAAATCAGTTCTTCCAGGCGCTTCAAGGCCTGTTCCAGATTTTCCGGATTCGGGCCGCCGGCCTGGGCCATATCCGGACGGCCTCCGCCCCTGCCGCCGACGATGGGGGCGATCTCCCGAATGATATTGCCGGCGGAGTAGCGGTCCGTCAGATCCTTCGTAACCAGGCACAGCAGCATGGCCTTTCCCTCCGCCCTGCTGCCGATCAGGATGATTCCGGACTGGAGGCGATCCCTCAGCTTATCCCCGAAATCACGGAGGGTCTTGGCGTCGGGCGCGTTCACGGCGGCGGTAAGAACCTTAATTCCCCCGATCTCCTTCGCCTGGCTGAGCAGGTCGGCCGAATCCTTGGCGGCCAGCCGGCTTTTGAACGTCTCCAACTCCTTTTCCATCTCCTTCTGGTTTTTGACCAGCTTCTCCACGCGTTCCGAAAGCTCCGAGGGATTGGACTTGAGGAGATTTGCAGCCTTTTTCAATTCGTTTTCGACCCGACGGGCGTATTTGACGGCCTCACCGCCTGTGACGGCTTCGATGCGGCGCACGCCGGCAGCAATGGCGGATTCGTGAAGTATCTTCAGGAACCCTATGTCTCCCGTCCTCCGGATGTGCGTCCCGCCGCAGAGCTCCATGCTGAAGTCGCCCATTCGAACGACCCGCACGCGGTCGCCGTATTTTTCATCGAAGACGGCCGTGGCTCCGGTTTTCAAAGCCTCTTCAATGGGAAGGACCTGGGTAACGACAGGCATATTCCTTCGGATCACCGCATTGGCCAGGGTTTCGATCCTCTCCAGTTCGTCGTCCTCTATCCTGGAAAAGTGGGTGAAGTCAAAGCGAAGCCGTTCTGAGGTGACCAGCGAGCCGGACTGCTTGATGTGATCCCCCAGAACCCGCTTCATGGCAGCCTGAAGCACGTGGGTTCCTGAATGATTGGCCTCCGTGGCCCGGCGCTTTTCTTCGGCGACGGTCAGATTGACGGAATCTCCCTTCCTGATCCGCCCTGTGCGGACCCTGCCGACATGGGAGATGAGGTTGTCCAGGGGGCGCCGGGTGTCAAGGACGTCGAAGACGAAATCCTTCCCCTCGATCGCTCCCGTATCTCCGATCTGCCCGCCGATCTCCCCGTAGAAGGGGGTTTCGGCGACGATGACTTCCCCTTCCTCGCCCTCCCCCAGCTCCTCGGCGAGGCCGTCTTTGTTCAGCAGGGCCGTCACCCTCGATTCTGCTGTGCAGACGCCTTCATAGCCCACAAAGACCGTGGAAATTCCCTGTCCGGGAAGCTTCTGGTACAGGATGGAAACGGCCTCCTCGCCGCTGCCTTTCCAGGATTCCCGGGCCTTTTCCCGCTGAATCTCCATGGCCTTCTGGAAGCCCTCTTCATCAAGGGTCAATCCGTCGCGGCGCACGATATCGGCGGTCAGGTCCGTGGGAAAGCCGAAGGTGTCATAGAGGCGGAAAACAATGTCCCCCGGAATGACGGTCTTGCCTGCTGTTTTCAGCCTGGCGACCTCGTCCTGGAGAATTTTCAGGCCGGCGTCGAGGGTTTCCATGAAGCGCTGTTCCTCGTTGAGAATAACTTTTGTGATATAGGATTCCTTGTCACAGAGATCCGGGTAGGCGCCCTTCATTTCCTTGATAACGATCGCCGCCATCGCGTGGAGAAAGGGCCGATTCAGGCCCAGCAATTTTCCGTGCCGCGCGGCCCGCCTTAGAATGCGCCTCAGGACGTAGCCCCGGCCCTCATTGGAGGGGAGGATACCGTCTCCGATGAGAAACGTGACGGATCGGCTGTGGTCGGCAATGACGCGGATCGATACATCGTCTTCCTCATTCACCCCGTAGGGCCGATTGGCCGTTTCGGTGATGGCTGCGATCAACGGGGCGAACAGATCGGTGTCGTAGTTGCTCTTTGCACCCTGGACGACGGCGACAAGGCGCTCCAGCCCCATGCCGGTGTCGATGTTCGGTTTGGGAAGCGGGGTGAGCGTTCCCGTTTCATCCCGGTCAAACTGGGTAAAGACCAGATTCCAGACCTCCAGGTAGCGGTCGCAGCCGCATTCGATGTGGCAGTCGGGACGGCCGCAACCGGTTCCCTCGCCCTGGTCGTAGATGATTTCCGAGCAGGGACCGCAGGGGCCGGTTTCTCCCATCATCCAGAAGTTGCTCTTTTCCCCCAGCCGGACGATGCGCTCCGCCGGGATGTGCATCTCGTCCTGCCAGATCCGGTACGCTTCGTCATCATCCAGATAAACGGTCACCCAGAGCCGCTCCCTGGGAAGCTTCATGACTTCGGTAAGGTATTCCCAGGCCAAGGAGATGGCTTCCCTTTTGAAGTAGTCGCCGAAGGAAAAATTGCCCAGCATCTCGAAGAAGGTGTGATGGCGTGCGGTAAAGCCGACATTTTCCAGGTCGTTGTGCTTCCCCCCCGCCCGGACGCATTTCTGGCAGGAGGCGGCGCGGGTGTAGCCCCGGTCTTCGAGTCCCAGGAAGGCGTTCTTGAATTGAACCATCCCGGCATTGGTGAAAAGGAGCGTCGGATCGTCCTTGGGGATCAGGGATGAACTGCTGACCCGCGTGTGACTCTTTTCCTCAAAAAATCTTAAAAAACTTTCGCGAATATCACGCCCCGATAGAATCATTCAACTCTTCCTCCTCTTTTATGCTCTTTAAAATCTTGAAGATCTGGTCGATGGGAAACCCCTTTCCCTCCAGACTCCGGACGATTTTTTGAAAATGCCGATTCCCCGGTCCGGGCGGCGGACCACCTTTCAGCATACGGAAAATCAAGCGCTGCAACGCCTCCGCTTCGGGAAAGTCCTGGCGGGTTTCCCCGATGGCCACGGCGATGAGGTCCGCATCCAGTCCCTTCTCGCGCAGGGCCAGCTCAATGCGGCGGTCGCCAAGCAGCCGGTCCACGGCTAGATGCCGGGCCTTCAGGCGGGCATAAGCGGCATCATCCAGATAGCGGTAGTCTTTGAGCTCCTGGAAGACGTCCGCCAGGACTTCCGGTGGAAAGCCCCTGTCCCGGAGCTTTTTCCAGAGCTCCCGTTCACTGTGAGGCCGGATTTGCAGCAAACGCCAGGCCTTTTGCCGCGCTTTTTCCCTGGGATCTTTCCCTGGAAGGACGTCGTCGATCATCCAGCGGGTTCTTCCGGAGCCGGCTGCCGGGGATTCAGGCCGTATTTGATTCTCACCTGCTCCTCAATGCGGGCCAGAAGATCGGGATTTTCTTTTAAGAAGTTTCTGGTATTGTCCCTGCCCTGGCCAAGGCGTTCCCCCTCATAGGAATACCAGGCGCCGCTCTTTTCCACGATGTTGCTCTCCGCCGCCAGGTCGAGGATGTCCCCGGTCTGGGAAATCCCCTCGCCGAACAGGATATCGAATTCCGTCTCCCGGAAGGGCGGAGCCACTTTGTTTTTCACAACCTTGACCTTGGTGCGCATGCCGATGACATCCTGCCCCGATTTGATGGAACCGGACTTGCGGATGTCCAGGCGCATGGATGAATAGAACTTCAAGGCGTTTCCCCCGGTCGTCGTTTCCGGGTTACCGAAAAACACCCCGATCTTCATTCGCAACTGGTTGATGAAGATCACCGTTGTGTTCGATTTGCTGATGCTGCCCGTGAGCTTGCGCAGCGCCTGGGACATCAGCCGGGCCTGCAGCCCCATCTGGGCATCGCCCATTTCCCCTTCGATTTCCGCCTTGGGGACCAGAGCGGCCACGGAATCCACGACGAGAACGTCCAGGGCGCCGCTTCGAACCAGGGTTTCCGCTATCTCCAGGGCCTGCTCGCCGGTATCCGGCTGGGAAATGAGCAGATCGTCGGTGTTGACGCCGATCTTCCGGGCATAGGAGACGTCCAGGGCGTGCTCGGCGTCGATAAAAGCCGCCAGCCCGTTTTTTTTCTGAGCTTCAGCAATGATATGCAGGGCCAGGGTCGTTTTGCCTCCGGATTCGGGGCCGAAGATCTCGATGATCCGTCCCCGCGGAACGCCGCCGATGCCAAGGGCGATATCCAGACTGAGTGAACCGGTCGGAATGACCGCAATGTCCTCGATCTTCTCTTTGGCCCCCAGCCGCATGATCGAACCCTTGCCGAACTGCCTTTCAATCTGGCTGATCGCCAGATCCACCGCCTTTGCTCTATCTCCATCTGTGCCCATGATGACCTCCGGAAAAATTACGAAATATTGGGAATCTCCTGTTCGCGAGTATCCTGCATTAATACAGGTGAAATTTTTTCAGCTTCTCGATGCAAATTCTCCGCCGCTGAGGAAGGGATAGTCCGCCAGTTTACTGTAGACGGCTCCCCGGGGAGTCAAACGACTCCGGAAAAGGGTCAGGCTGACGGCCTGAAAACGGCCTGCCTCGAAGGCCTCGGCTTTGTTCATGACCCGGTCAAGGCCGGACAACCCTCGGGCCGATTTTATCCGGGCCAGCGTCAGATGGGCACGAAACGGGCGCTCCTCCCGCTGAAACCCGAAGCGGGCCAGCTCTCTGTCCACTTCTTCCTGAAGGGCCTTAAGGGCGCCCAGGTCCCCTGACAGGCCCAGCCAGAGAACGCGCGGACGCCTGGAATCGGGGAAAAGGCCAAGCCGCCGCACCTCCAGATTCAGGGGGGCAAAGCGGGCCGTGACCGGTTCGACAGCGGCGGAAATCCGGGGAATGTCTCCTTCGGAAATGTTTCCAAAAAATTTCAGCGTCAGATGCATGCCTTCCGGACGGACCCAACCGAGTGCGCCGGACAGGCTGTATCGCAGGCGGCTTTGCAGGGTGGCTGCCGCCTGGCGCACGGACTCCGGCGGCTCGATGGCCAGAAAGGCCCGGATGGGCTCCAGTTCAGTCACGCCGCCAGCCTCCCTCCCTGCGGAAAGGCGCACGCGGAGTACTGCTGCACTCCGGGAAAGCAGACGTCTTCCATGCCAATGTCGCGTCGAGGCGTTCCTGCCCGGATATCATGTCTGCCCGGGAATCGAAATAAGATATCGTTTCAGCAGCGTCAGAGCCGCCTGAGAGGTTGCGACTTTGACGCGCCGCCGTTCCCACCGGAAGAGATATTTTCGGCAGACCGTTTCTCTTCCGTCTGCAAGGGCTATGTACACGGTGCCCACCGGCTTCTCCCTGCTTCCACCGGTCGGTCCGGCAATGCCTGTGGTGGACAGGCCGAGATCGGTGTGCCCCAGTTTCCGAACCCCCTCGGCCATCAGCCGGGCGGTGGGTTCGCTGACTGCGCCATGCACCCTGAGCGTTTCTTCCGGAACGCCGAGCAGTTCTGTTTTGGCGAGATTGCTGTAGGTGACGGCGCCCCTCTCCAGAAAGATCGAACTTCCGGAAATGTCCGTCAGGCGGTCGGTAATCAACCCACCCGTGCAGGATTCCGCGACGGACAAGGTCAGTTTCCGTTCAGAAAGTAACGCTGCAACCGTTCCTTCCAGGGTTTCCAGATCGTAGGCGAAGATGTGGCGCTCCAGCCTTTCAACGACTTGAGCTTCGGCGATTTTCAGTAGCGACCGGGCTTCCTCCTCCGTCGGCTTCCTGACGGTAAGGACCAGCCGGAGTTCCGGAAAATGGGGATAAAAGCCCACGGACACCCCCTGGCCTTCCAGATCCGCATCGGCCAGGCGCTGATCCACTTCGGCTTCCGATATTCCCGAGAGCTTGATGGTGCGGGAGGCCACCGCCTGGGCGGCCTCCGGGAAGGTTCGGCGGAGGGTCGGCAGGGCGCCCTGGGACAGCATCCGTTTCATCTCTGCCGGAACGCCTGGAAGGACCGCAATGAGCTTGCCCTTCACATTCAGAGAGAAGCCCCAGGCCGTCCCGACCGGGTTGGCGATGGGTTCGGCCCCTTCGGGAAAATCCGCTTGCTTGGAGTTGCTGGGGGCCCAGTAGAGGCCGTAACGGTCAAAAATGGCCTTGATTTTGGAAAGAATGGTTTCATCGCGGTACAGTTTCAAACCATAAGCCCTGGCAATGGCCTCCGTCGTTTTGTCATCTGTCGTCGGTCCCAGTCCCCCCGTTACGATGACGGCGTCCGTCTGGGCCAGGATATGGTCCAGTGCCGTTTTGATGGCGGCTTCGTCGTCATCCACCGACATCAGGATCGGGACCTGCCATCCCTGTATATTCAGCTCCCTGGCGATATGGGAGGTGTTCGTGTCCTGGGTCCTGCCACTGATCAGTTCATTGCCGATGGTCAGAATGCCGACCTGCATTGCCTGCCTCCTTGTCCTGTCCCTCTTCCAACAGCCTGTTCGTTTAAAACCTCCCGCGGGCTTTTCATGCCCAGAATCCGCTTAAAAACCAGAGCAGCAGAGCGCCATAAATTCCCGCCACAACATCATCCGCCACGATGCCGTAACCGCCCGGCAATTTGTCCTGAACCCATCCCGCCGGAAAAACCTTGACGATGTCGAAGAATCGGAAAAGCAGAAATCCCATGATGATCAGAGAGATGTTCTGTTCCGCTGGAAGGAGAGCATACTGAAGGCCGACCACCTCGTCAATGACGATGTGCGGAGAATCTTTCTCCATGAAAAGGGCCTCCGCCCTCTGGGAAATCCCGATGGACAGACCCGTCAGGGCCAGGATGGCCAGGATGTGAAGCGGCTGGGACAAGAGTGAAATGGCGAGATAAAGGGGAATGCCCAGGACTGTGCCCACAGTACCCGGTGCGGCGGGGGCATAACCGGCTCCCAATCCGGTGGCGGCAATTCTGATCCATTTATCCGTCGGGGAAACACCTCTTTCTGTGCAATATCGGGCAGGTGAACTCTGCGTCAGGCGCTAAGCTATCCTTTTTCCACCCATCTGTCAATTCTTTTGGTTATCTGGTCGGGGGCATCCGGGTCCTTCGTGATCGGTCTGACCCAGCCCATGAAACCGATCATGAGATTAAGGATTTGGATTCCTGGAAAATCATCGGAGTTCTACACCAATCTCTTAGATAAAATACGGTTTTATCTGTATTTACTTTTTCCTGCTGACTTCGGTAATGTTAAAATATCAAATTTCAGATTTCCTGCCTTACCTGCCGACGGACAAATGACGTTCCGTCTCCGGGCGGAGATTTCGGAAAGCCTGAGTTTGGGAAGTCACCGATTTCGAAGGATTGATTGAATAACAGAAGACGGGATGGAAAAGGGGGTGGGAGGCCGCTGACCGCAGGCAATGTGAAGATGGTTGCCATGTCAATGAGTCATCAGACGTAGGAGAAGAGGAGAATAACCCATACAGATATAAGGAGGAATCTATGCGTAAACTTGTGATGGCTGCCCTTTTTGCTTTCGTTTTCGGCAGCCTGATGTTTGGCGTTGCTGCCCAGGCAGCACCGTCTTTCACAACCTTGACACTTCCTGCACTGAACACGAATATTTCCACGTGGAGCGATGGCAGTACGTACAACAGCGTTTTCCCTGGCCTCCGCACGTGGAACGGCGTCCCTTTCAAGTTGGAAGTGGAAGAAAACACCGGAAATAATGTGTTTTATAACGGAACTCTTACCATACCTGTGAATGTCTACGGCGCAACCAATGCCTATACGCTCATCAATTCCTATTGTGGCGAATACGGGACGGTTATCGGGAAAGTCGAGTTTAACGGTTCCGACGGAGCCTATTATTCCGCAGATCTCGAGGAGGGAAGAAATGTGCGGGATCACTTTGCAGGCGGCTACAATAACATCATCGACGGTACTAATGCCGTAGCCGCATTCGACAACGGCAACGGAAGGGCCAGGCTGGACATGCAGATTTACTGGCTGCCGGCGGATTTTTCCGACGAAACGCTGACGAACATTGTATTTACGGCCTATGACAAAGGTCGCAGCGGTATTCCCTTTATTGCCGCCGCTACGGTAGAGGTTAATCCTGTCCCGGTTCCTCCGTCGGTTCTGCTCCTCGGCAGTGGTCTTGTCGGGCTTGGAGCCCTGAGTCGAAGAAAACTAAGGTTTCGGGAATTATTCAAATAGTTACAGCTAAAGCACAAAGGACTGCAGATTGATTATGGAGACGAAGGAACATTTGAAAGGAGGTACGGCAATGATCAGGATGAAAAGCGTTAAGGGATGGTTGTGTGCCCTTGCTGCAGCGGCAATCGTTTGTTTGCCTGCAGCGGGCATGAGCGCCGAGGTGAATGTGGCCTTGGGAAAGGCGGTTACGCTCAATGGGACGATGTATGGTGCAGCGGGGAGTACCCTGACCGATGGGATTTTCCGCCCTAGAGGCACTTCCTGGACAAGTGGGACCGTTTATTGGAACGGGACGGCCGCGTATGCGGAGATCGATCTGGGCGGCACCTATGTCATCAACAGTATGATTGCCCAGGCCGATGATAATGATCAGTACATGGTCCAATTCCGTGACATAGCAACAGATTCCTGGTGGACTGCGTGGACAGTGCCGAACTATGACGGTTATGGCAGTGGAATGCAGACTCGCCCGAATCCCGCCGACGATACGGAAAAGTATGTTCTGGAAACACCCATTACCACGGATGCTCTTCGCTTCTATGCTCTTTCCGGTGACAATTCCTATTCGGTATCCGAGATCCAGGCCTATGGGAGCGCGGTCCCGATTCCCGGCGCTTTGTGGCTATTTGCCCCGGGTCTTGCCGCGCTGGCTGGCTTCAGGAAGAAATTGGCCGGAGCTCGATCCCGTTAAGAACAGACACAAAACACCCCCGTTACAAAACGTCACTTTCAAAGAGGCCATGGCCGGTTTCAACCGGTTGTGGCCTCTTTGGTTTGATGTCCTGCAACCCTACGTGAAAAGAAATAAATTGAAAATATTTTAGATATTTAGTTCAGATCATTTTTGTGTTAATTTGTAAAACAAGGCGATCAAGGTGATGGCCTTGAAAGCTCCCGGCAAAACCGGGCCTTGACGAGGTAAAACCAAGAATGAAGGGGGAAACCGCCATGAGCAGATCGTTTTTTTTAGATCGCATCGGGAAAAAAGGAATATTCCGGAGGACAGGCAGAACCTCCGGGGTCCGGATCAGCCGTTCACCCTTTTCTTTGCGGGGCGGATTCCGGTTCGGGTTGTATCTGGCCGGGTTATCGGCGTTGGTGCTGATGGGTCCGTGGTCGGTCTACGCTCATCCTCCGGGGGACGTAAAATTGTCCTACCTGAAAGACCAGCAGGCGCTTCAGGTCACCATCACGCACAGCACACCGTTCCCGGGTTCTCATTATGTCAAGCAGGTCCAGATTCAAAAGAACAGGGATAAACCGGAGATTTACGAATATAAGAGCCAACCGGATAAATCCCGATTTGTTTATGTCTACAAAATGACATTGGCGGATGGTGACCGGGTGGATGTCAAGGTGTTCTGCAACATCTATGGGACCCGTACCGTCAGCATCGTGATGCCCAGCCCGTCAGCAAGGTAAGGCCCCATGAACTTGTTCTATCTGCATATCGGATTCATGCTGGTCTCGATGGCACTGCTGCTGGCCGGTGTGGCCGTGGCCATGGTTTTCCGCCGCAAACGCTGGTGGTTGAAGGTGCATCGGCGCGCCGGCATCGGGGCGGGTTTCGTTCTGCTGGGCGGCTTTCTGGCCGCCATCCTCCTGGTATCGCAGTCCGCCGGGGCGCACTTTGCGTCACCCCATACCTGGCTGGGGGGCGCCACGCTGCTGGGTGCTTTCATGACGCTTCTGCTCGGGTTATCTTCCTTCCGTTTTCCGGGCCATGCTCCTGAAATCAGGGCGACTCATCGCGTTTCTGGACGGTTGACCGGGGCAATGGGGCTGATAACCGTCCTGTCCGGACTGATCCTTATCGGGGTTTTGTAAAAGGATGTAAAAAAGGGTGTATTGGAACGGGTTTCAACCATTCACGGAGGTTCAATCATGAAGATTATGATCGTTTATTATTCCGCCTATGGCCATGTTCACCGCATGGCCGAGGCCGTGGCTGAAGGTGCGGGAGAAATGGCGGGCGCCGAGGTCGTGATGCGGCGGGTCCCGGAAACACTCCCGGAAGAGTTGCTTAAAAAGATAGGCATTTTCGACGCGCAAAAGGCCTTTTCCCACATCCCGGTCTGCGCTGCGGATGAACTGGTTGCAGCCGATGCAATCATCTTCGGCACACCCACCCGTTTCGGAAACATGTGCGGTCAGATGCGCTCCTTCCTGGACGCAACGGGAGGCCTGTGGGCCAGGGGGGCGCTGGTCGGAAAGATCGGTAGTGTGTTCACCAGCACGGGAACACAGCATGGCGGCCAGGAATCTACAATCCTCAGCTTTCATACGACTCTGCTGCATCATGGCATGATTATTGTTGGCCTTCCCTATTCATTCCAGGGGCAGACAAGGAATGACGAAGTCACGGGTGGATCACCCTACGGAGCTTCAACAATAGCTGGGACGGAGAATGAACGATGGCCCAGTGAAAATGAACTGGCTGGAGCCCGTTTCCAGGGGCGCCATGTGGCCGGCATCGCGGGAAGACTGTTCCGCTGAAAGACAGGCAGGGCGGGATCTTTCCACCCCGCTGGCTGAAGTGTGAAAAAGGACAGGGGACTTCTTGACTTTCCGGAAGTCCTTTCCTATACTCCGCGCTCACAAAGGGAATAGGAACGGAATATCTATCGCATGGAAATCCTTGTCACTGTTATTGATTTTTTTGTTCATCTCGACCGGTATCTGAGTATCCTGGTGTCAAGCTTTGGTGTCTGGGCCTATGTTATTCTTTTCCTGATTATTTTCTGCGAAACGGGACTGGTCGTGACCCCTTTTCTTCCGGGGGATTCCCTGCTTTTCGGGCTGGGGGCTCTTGCCGCTGCCGGAGCGCTGGAGCTGGACCTCCTGTTGCTGATGCTCCCAGTTGCTGCAGTGGCCGGGGACAACGTGAATTATACCTTGGGCAAATATATCGGGCCCCGCGTCTTTCATCAGAACAATCCCCGGTTTTTCAAGAGGGAATATCTCGATCGGACCCACAGGTTTTATGAACGGCATGGGGGAAAAACCATTGTCCTCGCACGGTTTCTCCCTATTGTCCGGACGTTTTCCCCTTTTGTGGCGGGAATCGGCAGAATGGCATACCTTCGGTTTCTCTCGTACAGCATCGCGGGCGGCCTTTTCTGGGTTGTCCTTTTTCTATTGGGCGGCTATTACTTCGGTAACCTGCCCCTGGTGAAAGAGAATTTCACGCTTGTCATTCTGGCGATCATCATTGTTTCCCTGTTGCCCGGTTTCTTTGAGCTGATCCGCCGGCGTCGGGGGATGGTTGAAGGATTCGAATCCTAGTGCCGTTCCGGATTGTGGAGCAGGGCGCTCGGAGGGATGGAAACGGGGATAGCACCGAGCGCACGGGCGTGGAGACTCTAATAACGGACTGAGTCAAGAAGTGCTATAGTGGTGGGCCGAATTGAACCGGCGGACTTTTTTGGGGGCGGGAGCAGGGGCTTCTTTACATATGAGAATCTTCCAGTCGGGGTGGCGGGAGAACATGAGGCGGATCGGAGTTTGTCTTTTTGGATTAATCCTGCTCTTCTGCTTTGTAACGGAGGCTTCCGCCGAGAAGAAGACGATCGTCAAGATCAATGAAAATGTTCATGTCGCCGAAGGGCAGTGGGCTCGCAACGTCATTTCCTTCGGGGGGCAGATTACCGTTTCCGGGACCGTGCAGTCTCATGTCGTCTCTGTGGGAGGGCCGATCGTACTGAGCCGCACCGCCAAGGTCGGGGGGGATGTCGTCTGCCTTGGGGGGGTTGTCGTGCTGGGTAAGGGGGCGCAGATCGCAGGGACCCTGACGGAAATCAACTCTTCGAATCTTTCCGAGGCGATTTCCGATGTCCTGAATGACAACTGGGAAGGGTGGTCATGGGTCTTTACGATTTTTTCCATCCTGGTTTTCACCGGTTTGTTGATACTGGCCCTGCTGATCGTCACCCTGATTCCCAAACCGGTCAATCTGGTTGTGGAGGCCATCGAGACCCACCTGCTTCAGGTGGGGCTCTGGGGGCTCCTTGTTCTCATCCTCATGGTCCCCCTGGCGGTCTTATTGACCATATCCGTTGTGGGGATCGTTCTGGTCCCCCTTGAACTCACCCTGATTGCCTGTGCGGCGCTTCTTGGGTTGGTTTCCATCGCCCGGCTGATCGGAAGCAAGCTCCTGGCGCTGTTCAAGAAAAGCAACTCCAGGGCTCTCAAGGAGACCTTCTGGGGATTGTTCCTTCTGTGGATCGTGGGTTGGATCCCCGTTTTGGGATGGATGGTCAAGATTCTTGCCCTGGTCGTCGGCATCGGCGGGGTTTTCGCGACCCGTTTCGGCACCCACCCGTTGACAACTTCCCGTCCTGCCGCTTCTCAGGAAACGCCATGAAATTCCATTGGAGATGAACGGTTATGGCCGGGGCGGAGCGTCGCTTCTCATTACCCTTTTAAATATACCCTACGGATCAATCGGTGAGGAATAGGCACTGTGGGAACGGGCAACGCCCGATTCCCTCGCCGCTTCCTTTACGGCTTCTGCAACGCGGGGCTGCACGGCGGGGTCAAAGATGCTTGGGATGATCCGATCCCGATTGAGCTTGTCTGCTTCAACACTGGAGGCGATGGCATGGACGGCGGCCAGCAGCATGGCCTCGTTGATGTCCCGGGCGTGGCAGTCCAGGGCCCCCCGGAAAATGCCGGGAAAGCACAGGACGTTGTTTACCTGGTTGGCGTAGTCGGAGCGGCCCGTGGCCACGAGGGCTGCGTACCCTTCCGCTTCTTCCGGCATGATTTCCGGAATCGGATTGGCCATGGCAAAGACGATGGGGTCCCTGGCCATAACGGCGATGTCCTTACCCTGAAGCAAACCGGGTCTGGACAGACCGATAAAAACGTCAGCGCCCCGCAGGGCGTCATAGAGGGTGCCTCTTCGTTTCCCGGGGTTGGTTATCAGGGCGAGGTCCGCCTTGACAGGGTTCATGTTTTCCTGCCGCCCTCGATACAGGATGCCGCTGCGGTCGCAGCCGATAATCCGGCGGACGCCGGCAGCCCGGAGCAGAAAGATGGAGGCTGTCCCGGCCGCTCCCAGACCGTTTACGACAACCAGAATTTCTTCGAGGCGCTTGTTGACAAGCTTCAGGGCGTTCACGAGGGCCGCCAGGATAACGACCGCCGTGCCGTGCTGATCATCGTGGAAGACGGGAATGTCGAGCTCCCTTTTCAAACGCTGTTCAATTTCAAAGCAGCGGGGAGCGGAAATGTCTTCCAGGTTGATCCCGCCGAAAGAGGGGGCCATCCATTTTACCGCCGAGATGATCTCTTCCGGGTCCCTGGTGTCCAGGCAGATCGGGAAGGCGTCGATGCCGCCGAAGGTTTTGAACAGAACGGCTTTTCCCTCCATGACGGGCAGGGCCGCCGTCGGACCGATATCACCCAGCCCCAGGACTGCCGTCCCATCGGTAACAATCGCCACCGCATTTTTCTTGATCGTTAGATCGCCGGCCCGTTCAATGTCATCCTGGATGGCCATGCAGATTCGGGCGACGCCCGGGGTATAGGCCATGGCGAGATCGTTGCGGTCCCTGAGGGTAATCTTGCTGGTTATCTCGATTTTCCCCCCCCTGTGGAGATGAAAGGTGCAGTCGATGAGTTCGAGGATGTGACAGTTTTTCAGATTCCGGATCGCTTCGACCGTTTTTTTTTCGCTGTCTTCATCGGGTGCCTGGATCAGAATTTCCCGGGTGATTCTGCCGTCGCGCCGGGAAAGGATCTTCATCTCCATGATCTCGCCGCCCGTGCCGCGCGCCGCAGCCTCAAGGCTCGACCGGCAATCCGATCCATCCGGCATGTCCAGAGAAATGCGGAAACTGTGACTCGGGCTTGGTTTCTTCATCATGCCACCCGCTTTTAAAAGCCACTGAGCGTGCTGTCCCTTGCCTATACGTCATCCTGTGCGTCTACTGTCTCGAAATTACATGAATTTTAACATTATCCCCTGGTTGGATCAAGATGGATTTTCCAACAAGTTTCCATTCAACAAAAAGCGCCTGCCTTCGGGGCTTCTTAGGTCCCTGAAAGCAGGCGCCATTAAAAATAAATGGATCATGAAAAGCGGCCGGACGCTTGCCCGATCAGCAAAGCATCCTATTGTTTACCGGCAGGCACTTTCCTGACCAGGGGCCACTTGTCAAAGAAGGTGTTGTAGTACAGGAACGCCATGAGCCAGACGAACTGGCCTGCCAGGATGCCCATGACCGGGTAGCCCATCCCCATGTCGGTGCCGGCGTAGGGGACCATTTTGAAAATTTTCACCCAGATGATGCCGTAAGCGAGGCCGATGACCCACCAGATGGCGATCCGGGTCAGGATCCGGGCGACCGGATTCGGGACCATGGCTGCCGTGGGCCAATCGTCAAAGACGTGATGCCACAGCAGCGTCGCGATGACAATGGACAGCGCCACGGATGCAACCGGAACGTCCGGCGGCACTCCCGGCATCAGGTTCAGCGGATTGACGATAGCCCGCACCACGTAAAGCATGGCAAAGGCGCCGAGCCAGGTAATGATGAGACCGATGATTCCCATCCAGGGCTGCTTCTTGGCGAACAGTTTCATGGGATAATGCTCGCCGCCCTCGGCCGGAATCAGGAAGAACCAGATGAAGCACTGGGCGTAGGCCACAAAGGTCGGCCAGGAGCCCATGGGCTTGGATACGACGTGATGTCCTTCGAGATCCAGGTGAAACCAGAAGCTGGGAATGATGATGGCGAACCACACCAGCAGGCAGAAGTAGGAGCTCAGCGACCAGGCGCCGAGGCTGTCCCAGGGGGCCTTGATGTTTCCGGCAAAGGGCCATTTGTGGAACAACGCCGCATAGCCGATATTGGCCAGGATGACCGGAAGCGCATAGAAGTTGCTGGCTTCCCATCCTTCAATGGCCAGTTTGACTTCATCGGCATTCTGAGGCGTAAACAGAATGGCAAAGCTGAAAGGATGCCACCAGAGGCCGGAAAATCCCACAATGACAAAAAAACCGATTAGGCCGACCAGCAGACCGACGGCGGAATACCAGAGACCGGCACCGGGCTGGCGCTGCGTTACGGCATATTTCCCGTAACCGCCGAAGACCAGGGCCTGCCAGATCCACGCGTTGATGCACATCCAGAAGAAGGTGGCCTCGGCAAAGCACTGAAGATACTTGTTGTATGTCTTGGGATCGACCTCCTGGAGCCCCGGAGCCCCGAACGCCAGAATGACGGCTTTGGAGATCCAGCCCCAGACAGGCCAGTAAAGAAGACTGACAATAACCGTCAACACAACGGCAACAATTCCTGTCGTAATAAGACTATTGAAACTGCGTTTCACAACATACTCATCTGCCATTTTTTTCTCCCCTTTTTTATGAATAACAGATTATACAGAACAGATCAGAATTCCTGCCTCCGTCACAGAAGACAGGTTCAGGCGAAATGCCTGAAATTAAAATGCCACCTGAAACCATGTCCGGAAAAAGCGTTAGCCGGACATGACGATCAATTCCCCTGCATTTTCACCTCCTTTCCGTAAATTTTATCAAGAAGATTCCTCGTTTGCAGTGTCTCTGAACAATGCGCGGATACATTCATGTTCCCGTGATGGCTATGATTTTTTGCCACTGCCTTGAGCGGTGAATCATCGGGTAGGAAGAAATTCGCTCCTTTTTGCTCTATTCTGATTAAAATGCAATCACAATGCGGCTAAAATTTCACAGTTGATGGACGATGTCAACAGGAAGTTCTTGATACATGCGATGTTCCCGTCTCGATCATCGTTCGGCCCCGGTGTACGCCGGGGCCGAAGACCCTTGAAATCCGTCTTTTTTCCCTGTTGCATTATAAGGTCAGGTATTGTACGTAAACTCTTCTTTCACGTTGCCGATGCATCCGCTCACAGTCCGAAAGACCGGGCCGGGGCCATCAAGACGAGAAAACGGTGGGACAGGAAAAGCGAGAATAGAACATGGTCAGCAGAATTGAAGTCGGCTTTCTTCCGGGGGTCCGGGACGCCCTGGGGGAAAAAACCCGGCGCAGGATACTCCACGATCTCCATCTTTCCGTGGAGCGGGTGGAGACGATCGAAGTCTATACCCTGGAAGGGAATCTGACGGACGATTTGCTGGAGCGGGTCGCGGCGGGGCCTTTTTCGGACCCGGTCATTCAGCGCTATGCCATCGACGGCAGTCTGGCCGATCGTTTCGACTGGCTGATCGAAGTGGGTTTCAGGCCGGGCGTAACGGATAACGTCGGCCGAACGGCAACGGAGGCCGTGCAGCTGCTGATGGAGGGGACGCAGAAAAACGGCGTAAAGGTCTACACGTCGCGTCAATATCTTCTCACAGGGATACTGGAACGCGGGCAGGTGGAAGAGATCGCGTCGGGTCTGCTCGCCAATGACCTGATTCAAAGATTCGAGATTGTGGACGGCCGGACCTGGCGGCCGGGGAAAAGCATCCAACCCTATGTCCCCAGGGTGGTCGTGGCGGATGCGCCCCGAACGGATTATGTGGACCTGCCCGATGATGATGCCCGGCTTCAGGAGATCAGCAGCCGCCGTGTTCTCGCGCTGACTGTAGAGGAAATGCGGATCATCCGGAATTATCTCCAGGATGAGACGGTGCGGCGCGGCCGCAGGGAGGCGGGGCTGGGCGAAGGGATCACGGATGTGGAGCTGGAGTGCCTGGCCCAGACCTGGTCGGAGCACTGCAAGCACAAAATCTTCAACAGCTTCATTACCTACGAGGATGAGCGGGGAAACATCCGGGTCATCGACTCCCTCTTTAAAAGCTGCGTCAAGGGTTCTACGGCCGCCATCCGGGAAGAGCTCGGTCCCGAGGACTGGTGCCTGTCCGTTTTTGTCGACAACGCCGGGATCATCAAATTCAACGAAGACTACAATCTCGTCTTCAAAGTGGAGACCCACAACTCGCCTTCGGCGCTTGATCCCTACGGCGGCGCCCTGACGGGCATCGTGGGCGTGAACCGTGATCCTTTCGGCGCCGGCAAGGGGGCGAAACTCATCTTCAATACGGACGTTTTCTGCTTTGCCTCCCCCTTTCATGAAGGGCCCCTGCCGCCCCGTATCCTCCATCCGCGACGCATCTATGAAGGCGTGCGGGAAGGGGTGGAACACGGAGGCAACAAGAGCGGGATTCCCACCGTCAACGGCTGCCTCGTCTTCGATGAGCGCTTTCTCGGCAAGCCCCTGGTTTACTGCGGAACGGGAGGAATCATGCCGGCCCGGATCCTGGGCGAACCGTCCCACATCAAAGAGGTCCATCCGGGCGACATTGTGATCATGACCGGCGGCCGGATCGGTAAGGACGGCATCCATGGGGCGACCTTCTCTTCGGAAGAGCTCAATGAAAATTCACCGGTTACGGCCGTCCAGATCGGGGACCCTATCACGCAGAAGCGGATGACCGACTTTCTTCTCGTGGCCCGCGACCGTGGGCTGTACCGCGCCATAACGGACAACGGCGCCGGCGGCCTCTCATCTTCCGTGGGCGAGATGGCCAGTCTGTCCGGCGGATGTGAGATCGACCTGAAAAATGCGCCGCTGAAGTATGCGGGTCTTCACCCCTGGGAGATCCTCATCTCCGAAGCCCAGGAGCGGATGACCCTGGCGGTCTATCCCGAAAAGATCGAAGCCTTTCAGGCCCTGGCGATCAAAATGGGCGTGGAGGCGACCGTCCTGGGCCGTTTTACCGATTCGGGCAAATTCCACGTGCGCTACGGCGGGCAGACGGTGGCCTTTCTGGATATGGAATTCCTCCATGAAGGGCTGCCCCAGATGAAGCTGAAGGCCCGCTGGACGCCGCCCATCAACCCGGAGCCCGATTTCCCCGAACCGTCCAACCTGGGGCAGGCTCTCAAGGACCTGCTGGGCCGTCTCAACATCTGCAGCAAGGAAGCGATCGTTCGTCAATACGACCATGAAGTCCAGGGCGGAAGCGTCGTCAAGCCTCTTGTGGGGATCGCCGAGGACGGTCCCGGAGATGCCGCCGTTCTGCGGCCCCTTCTGGAATCCTTTGAAGGGATCGTCGTGTCCAACGGGATCTGTCCCCGCTACAGCGATATCGACACGTACGCCATGGCCGCCTGCGCCATTGACGAGGCGGTTCGGAATGCCGTGGCCGTCGGGGCGCCGCTGAGCAGAATGGCCGGGCTGGACAATTTCTGCTGGTGCGATCCGGTGGAATCGGAGAAGACCCCCGATGGGCAGTACAAACTTGCACAACTGGTGCGGGCCAACGAAGCCCTGTATGAATATACCCGGATTTACGGCGTGCCGTGCATTTCGGGGAAGGACAGCATGAAGAATGACTACATGATCGGGGGAACGAAAATATCCATTCCGCCGACGCTGCTCTTTTCCGTCATCGCCCGGATGGAAGACGTGCGCAAGGCCGTGACCATGGACGCCAAGAAGCCGGGAGACCTGGTCTACGTTCTCGGGGAGACACGGAGGGAACTGGGAGGATCGGAGTGGTATGCCCTGAACGGATTTGTGGGCAACGGTGTGCCCCGGGTTGATGCGCGCAGGGCGAGAAGCCGTTACGAGGCTCTGAGCCGGGCGATGGATGCCGGACTGATCGCCTCCTGCCACGATTGCGCCGACGGCGGCCTTGGGATCGCTCTTGCGGAAACGGCCTTTGCCGGGGGCTTCGGGATGGCCGTGGATCTTTCCCGGGTGCCTTCCTCGGGGATTGATCGCAATGACGAGCTGCTCTTTTCCGAATCTCAGAGCCGGTTTGTCGTGACCGTGGCACCGGCGGCGAGGGAGGCCTTCGAAGCCATCATGGCCGATTCGGAGACGGCCTGTATCGGCTGCATTACCGGGGATCGGACCTTTGTGGTCACTGGGCTGCAGGGCGCGGCCATTATGGAGGAGGACCTGGCTTCCCTGAAGGAGGCCTGGCAGCAGACGCTTCGCGATCTGTAGAAGCTCACGGGTGTGGAGATAAGGATAAAAAGACGCTGAGTGGAAGGTTCCTCCCTCAGGAAGTACCGGAACAAACAGGGTAAGCAGAGGGCGTTATAGGCGATGTTGCAACGGGTAAGATCCATGGTGATCACGGGAAACGGGACGAACTGCGAGTGGGAGATGGCCCATGCCTGCCGTCTTGCCGGTTCGGATGAGGTGGATATCGTCCACATCAGTGAACTGCTCAGCGGGGAAAAGCGTCTCGACGACTATCATTTTCTCAACCTTCCCGGGGGGTTTGTCGATGGCGACGATCTCGGTTCCGCCAAGGCCAACGCAAACCGCCTGCTGCACGTCCGGGTCCGGGGAACGGAAGAGCGCCTTTACGATTCGCTGCTGCGTTTCATTGGTGAAGGGAAACTGATCCTGGGCGTCTGCAACGGGTTTCAGCTGATGGTGAAACTGGGTCTGCTTCCCGGTTTTGATGGCGGTTACGGGACTCAGACCGTCACCCTGACCTACAACGATTCCGGAAAATTTGAAGACCGGTGGGTCTACCTGAAACCGGATGCCGCTTCTCCCTGCGTGTTTACGCTGGGCCTGGACGGGGTTTATCTTCCCGTCCGCCACGGAGAGGGAAAACTGGTGCCTGGGGACAAAGCGGTTTTGAAGCGGCTGCACGATCAGAATCAGGTGGTTTTTCAGTACTGTGACGAATCCTTCCAGGAGCCCGAAATGACTTACCCCCGGAACCCCAACGGTTCCACGGACGCCATAGCCGGCATCTGCAATGAGACGGGGCGCCTTTTCGGTCTCATGCCCCATCCGGAGGCCTATCTGCATGCCACCAACCATCCCCGCTGGACGCGGGAAACGTTACCGGAAGAGGGGCAGGGGCTGCAGATCTTCCGCAACGCCGTCACCTTTATCCGCCGGGAGTTCTGAACCCCCTCCAGACCAAATCCCGCCAACATCGGCCCGATGGGGGCTGATTTTCCTCCATCACCCATTGCACTCTATGCCTGATAAATCTTTCTTCCTGGAAGTTCGATGCAGGTCAGTTTCCCTCCATAGACCGCGCCCGTATCGATGCCGATGATGTGTTCCGTAAGCAGGGGCCGGGCGAACGGAGTGTGTCCGAACACCACAACCTTGGAAAAATCGGCGTCTGAAAGGAAAAATTCGTGGCGGATCCAGAGCAGGTCATGAAGGTCCTGCTCTTCCAGGGAAAGTCCTGGGCGCAGCCCGGCATGGACGAAGAGGAAATCGCCGGTTTCAAAGTAGAAGGGAAGGGTTTGAAAGAACTGAAGGTGCGTGTCCGGCAGCCGGAGGGACGGCCCCTCGGATTTTTTCTTCAACCCATAGGAATGGAGGGTTTCCAGGCCGCCGTTATTGAGAAAGAGCGGCTCGTCCTTCCCCTCCAGATAGAAGTCGAGAAGCAATTCTTCATGATTTCCCCGAAGACAGACCACATTCCTGAGATCCCGTTTCAGCTCGAGGATAAAGTCCACAACGCCTTTCGAATCGGGCCCCCGATCAATGTAATCGCCGACAAAAACGAGGATATCGTGCTCTCTGTCGATATCCAGGAGGGAAATCATCCCCTTCAGCTGGTGCAGGCAGCCATGGATATCCCCGACGGCAAAGATCCGTTCCATTTGAGAATCTCCGTTACAAAGCATCCTCGATGCCGGGTTGCCTTCAATCGGTTTCGGCGGGGAGCCGACGCCGCTTCCATGAAAGGCTCCGGAAAGACGCTGCCGCCGCGGATGACAAAGCCGTCAGCTCCAGGAAGTCAGCCCGGGAGGAAGTCTTTCCGGCTGACTATTGCAGATCCTCGTCCTGCTCCGGTTCGGAATTCTGATCCGGATTTCCATTTTCCTCCGCATTTTCCAGGGTCACAAAGAAGGATGTCCTCCCCCTTTGAATGAGCAGCAGCCAGCTGCTGTTTTCCGGCTTCCGTGCCAGGGCGTTCGAGTAATCCTTCAGAGTACGAATGGGCTTCCTGTTGATCGAGAGGATGATGTCCTGGACCTGGAGCCCCGCCTCATCGGCCGGTGACCCCGGGCGGATCTTGGTGATCATGACGCCCCCCGGTGTTCTGCGTTTCAGGTGACGCGCCAACTCCGGAGTGATCTCCTGGACGGTCATGCCCAGTGTATCGGGAACCGCTTCCCTGGATGCCTGGAGGGTGTCTTTTCTCTCGCCGACGATGGCCGAAAAGTTCATCTCCTTCCCGTCCCTCAGCGCCTGGAGCTGCACCGTTCTGCCCACTTTCAGCCCGGCCACGGTGTTGAGCAGATCCCTGGTGCTGTCGATGTCCTTGCCGTCAATCCGGGTGATGATGTCACCCGATTTCAGGCCGGCCCGGTCACCCGGTTCACCTTCCAGAACCTGGCTGACCAGCGCGCCCTGCTGATTCTTCAGCTTCATGTTGGCGGCGATCTCTTCCGTGATGTCCTGCACGGTGATTCCCAGCCAGCCGCGGGTCACCTTTCCCCTGAATTTAAGGTCGTCCAGAATTTCCCTGGCCATGTTGATGGGAATGGCAAAGCCGATTCCCTGGCCGTGGGCTACGATTGCCGTGTTGATTCCCACCACCTCTCCGCTCATGTTGAACAGGGGGCCGCCGCTGTTACCCGGATTGATGGACGCATCGGTTTGGAGAAAATTGTCATAGGGTCCGGAGCCGATCATCCGCCCTTTTGCGCTGATGATGCCCGTCGTGACGGTGTGGTCCAGGCCGAAAGGATTGCCGATGGCAAACACCCATTCACCGACCCGCAGCTGGTCGGAATTGCCCAGTGTAACAATGGGGAGAGGCTTATCCGCCTTGATTTTGATCAGGGCGATATCGGTGTTTGGATCTTTTCCCTTGATTTCGGCGTCATATTCTTTCCCCGAGGATAATTTTACCCGGATTTTATCGGCTTTTTCCACGACGTGATTGTTGGTGAAGATATATCCGTCACTGGAAATGATAAATCCCGATCCAAGACTTCGCTGCTTGAGTTCCCTTTCAGGAAGATCGCCAAAAAACCGACGGAAAAATTCATCGTTGCCAAAAAATCGGTCAAATGGCGCCTCCCCGCCGGAACCTCTGCCGGATCTGCCTTTTATGACCTTGGTGGTGCTGATATTCACGACGGAGGGACCAAGTTTCTCTGTCAGATCAGCCAAAGAAGCGGGAGCCCCAGAGTCTGGAGTTCCTTCGCGGGCGAAAGCCTTTCCCGATTCACATAAAAGTGTGGCCACCGGAAAGGGGTAAGCGGGCATCAGAACCCAGCTCATCATCAGAAACATCAGAATCCCCAAGATAAATTTACTTTGACCGTTTTGTGTCATTTTAAACAACCCCCTGATCTCTTGTGATGCCAATTTAGAAATGCCCTGCGGGAGATTTCCTGCCGATGCCATTTTCTATCGAACGCAGGCAGAAATTAACCATAGATTCAAGCTTTTGTCCAATTTGTTTTTTTTGACGCGTTCTGGGGATGGGAGGGGGCTTCCGACGACGCTGTGGAAAGGGAAAAGGGGCGAAAACAGGGTCTATCGAGACGGTCCTGCGCGGTTCCGGACATTCCGGACATTCAGGAAATTCAGGAAATTCAGGACGTGCAGGAATATTCGCTTCTACATTCTGAACAAAATGTGTTATTAAATAACAATTATATGTATGGATTGTCGCTTCCCGTGTCAGGCGAGCCTCCGGGGGCGAGACATGAGGCCTTGTTTTACAGGATGAGGGAAACAGGGGAAAACGCTGAATTGAAGATGATAAGGAGGCAGATGATGGTAACAATTCGATTGACCGAAGAAGAAGCCGCCGAAAGCCGTGCAATGCTCAAGGCCGTGATTAATCCGCTGGATCGGCAGATAGCCGCTGTGGATCTGGGACACAGGGATTTCCGCCAGTTCCTGAAAGCCAGGCGCGCCCTTGTCGATGAACTGTTGAGGCGTCTGGAGACCATGACGACCTTTGATCTGACCGACGAGGAAGCGGAGGGCAGTATTGCCATGCTCAAGGATGCGATTCCAGTCCTGGATCGGTCCATAGCCGCGACAAAGCTGGCAAACAGAGATTATCTTCAGTTTCTGAAAAGCAGGCGCGCCCTGATAGACGAGCTGATCAGCCGCCTGTCGAAATAAAAGAAATAAAAGCCGGATTTTTTAAAAGGGATCACTATGCCGAGCCCAAGGGGTGGAAAACGCCCCTTGGGGCCATTCGGGGATGTCGTGCGAATCCTCTCTTTCGAAATGCCGTCCGGGACAACGGCAGAAAGGTCATTATGGAACTGAAGGTTCCTCAAACACTGAGGCTCGAACATCTGGAGCTGAGGGAACAGCTGTACGCCCTCACGAAGGAGGACAATGATCTTGGTGCGGCGGCGCGCGCCGTGATGGAGCTGTTTTACATGCACGCCGTCAAGGAGGAGGAGCGGGTCCTCCCCGCTCTGGAAGCCCTGCCCCGGCTTGCGGAGGGACGGATTCCTGAATCAGTGAAGTCGATGGAGGACATTGCCGCCGATCTGAAGGGAGGGCTCTACGAGGAACTCTTCGAAGACCACAAGAATCTTGAGGAGGCTCTCCGCAGAATCTCAAGTGCGGCCCTGGCCCTGGGCCGAAATGAAGAGGTCCGGTTTGTTGAACGCTTGACCCTGCATTTCCGGACGGAGGAGGAAATCCTTTACCCGGCGGCCCGGGTGGCTGCCGAATATTGCCGACTGCTGATGCAGTGCGGAGAACAATAGGCCCCGATCCTACTGGCTGATCTGGAGGAAGATCTTGGCCTTTTCAATTTCCTCCAGCACCGCGCTTTGAAGGCTGTAGAGCGAAGACTGGTCCATGTTGGCGTCATGAATCCGGATCAGGGCCGGCAGGATGTCCTGGTTTTTCACCGGGTTTCCCGCTGAGCCGATCCCCAGCGTGTTGATAAGAAAATCTGCCAGAGAAACGATGGAAATGAAGGAACGCTTATCGCCCTGAGCGTCCGCCGGGCGGTGATGATGGCGAAGCGTATTGAGAAACAACCCCCCCAGCTGCCACTTGTTGATGATCATTTCTCCCACAAGACAGTGGTTGAAGCCGAAAATCTCCTCTTCCATCGTGTGCAGCGACCTGTTTTCCTCCTCCGCTTTTTTCATGGCCATCGAATATTCCATGGCATATTCACGATTCAGGGGGATTTTACCCAGATCGTGGAGAAGCCCTGCGACGAAGTACTCTTCCCTGTCCGCCAGGGGGACCCCCAGTTCAGCGGCAAGAAACTTAGATGCTACCCCTACGCCGAGAGAATGAAGCCAGAAGTCATTTGAGGACAGGCCTCGGAAGGAATCCTTCCCTTCCAGGCATTTCAGGACGGCGGCGCTTAAAGCGAGATTTTTTACGGTGTTGATGCCCAGCAGCATGACGGCCCGGGTCAATGACTGGACGGGGGTGCGCAGGGAATAATAGGCGGAATTGACCAGCCTGAGCACCTTGCCGGCCAGGACCGGGTCCAGGGAGATGACGCGGTTCAGGTCATCAGGCGAGGCTTCGGGGGAATTGCAGATTTCCAGAACCTTCATCATGGTGACGGACAGGCTCGGCATGCGGGCGACGGATTGTGAAAGCTGTTCCAGACGGGTATCTTGATTGGAGATCGGTTCCATCATTGCATATTCATAGAATTCGAAGAGTTATGATGCAGTCATGTCTGTCGGCCCCTCGACGCACGGCGTGACGTACGCCTGGCATGGCCCTGATGTTCTTTCCCGTTCCGCGTTGAAATAAAAGGCTGATGCATCAACGCATGACCAGCACTTTCCCCCCGCGGACTTTTCCCTCCTTGAGTTCAGCCAGAGCTCTGTTAGCGTCATGCAATTCATATTCCTGTGTTTCCGGGTGAAGGGGAAACTCGGCGGCTAATTCAAGGAACTCCCTGATGTCCCGGCGTGTTACATTGGCCACGCTCTTGATTTCCTTCTCCAGCCAGAGATGATCGGGATAATCCAGATTCAGCAGCTCGCTTTTGTCCCGTTCTTCCTTGCGGATGGCATTGATGACGAGCCGGCCCCCCTTTTCCAGATTTTTGAGGGCTTCCACAATGGGTTTCCAGGCCGGCGTTGTGTCGATGATGGCGTCGAGTTTCCGGGGAGACGGCTCGGAGGTGTCTCCCGCCCAGACAGCGCCGAGCTGCCGCGCGAATTCCTGCTCCCTGGTGTTGCGGGCAAATACATAAACGTCGGTCGAGGGGCATCGTCGTTGGACCATCTTGAGGACGAGGTGGGCCGAGGCACCGAACCCCGTCAGGCCGAGCCTCTGGCCGTCTACCAGCCCCGTCAGCTGCAGCGACCGGTACCCGATGGCCCCGGCGCACAGAAGAGGTGCAGCCTCGATATCGGAAAAGATTTCAGGAAGAGGGATGGCGAACGACTCCGGCACCACCATGAACTGGGCATACCCCCCGTTGGCGTCCCGTCCCGTCGCCCGGAATTCCGAGCAGAGATTTTCCCGCCCCTCCCGGCATTCCCGGCATTGTCCGCAGGAGGAGTAAATCCAGCCGACTCCGATCCGGTCGCCGATCCGGAATGCGGAGGCGTTCGGCCCGTTTTTTTCGACCCTGCCGACCACCTCATGCCCCAGGATGACGGGAAAACGGGGTGGGGGGGTCCGGCCCTCGATTTCATCCAGCTCCGTGTGGCAGACTCCACAGGCCGAAACCCTCAGACGGATTTCACCCGGGCCGGGTTCCGGGATCGGAAGCTCCACAAACTCCAGGGGGCTCCAGGATTCCCTGTACTGGGACAGGCTTTTCAGAATCATGGCTTCCATGCGCATGTGACGCGTCCTCCTGCTGTTCTAAAATTCACTCCAATGACATGAGGGCCTGCCAGCGCTCCTCTTCCGAGTCGCAGGGGAGTCCCAGTTCGCGAAGGAGACGGACAATGGGTTCGTCGTTGAAGCGAAGATAGGGGTTGATCCTCATCTCCTCCGCCAGGGTTGAATAGACGTGATTCGGATCGTAAAAGGAAAGAAACCGATCCAGGGCGGGATTGCCCGGTTCGAGATGGCGGGCCATGGCCAGGGAATCCCTGACGTAATCATGCCCGGCATAGATGACCGTTGACAGGGGCAGCGTCAGGATTTTTTTGATGGACCGGTAAAAGCTGTGCGTATCGCCGGAAAAACAGTTGCCGACCGTTCCATTGAACAGGGTGTCTCCGGTGAGGAGAATCGAATCCACGTGAAAGCACAGAGAATCGAGGGTGTGGCCGGGAGTGGCGTAAAGGGTGATGATTTCCCCCTCCAGCTCCAGCCGGCCGCGGCCGGCCAGGGTCGCGCAGTCCAGGAAGGCCGCCCGGGAATGCCTCAGCAGGTCTTCGTTGCCCCGGGTATGATCATAATGGCCGTGCGTATTTGTTACGAACAGAAGGTCGAGTCGGCGCTTCTGCAGAAACGTCAGGATTTCACCAACGGCGCCCCCGTCCACGGCGATGGCGCTCCGCTCGCCGAAGATGAGGTAACCCAGATTGTCCGGCCCGTAGCGGAACTGTTCAACGGCTAAGGCAGTCATGAGCGGTGCCTTCAGGGTTTGACCTTGACCCGCTGGAGCGTTCTCCCCTTTTTTTTAGGAAGGATAATCTTCAGCATTCCATCCACAAAAGAGGCCTCGATCCGGTCGGTCTGCAGATCATCGGGCAGCCGGACATTCCGGACGCTGGTCTTTTTGATCACCTTCCGGTGTGATGCTCCTTCTGAATCATGTTCGTAATCTTCGGCCTTCAGAGTCTTGACGGTCAGATTATTGCCCTGGACCGTCACTTCGATATCATCCTTGTCCATATCGGGAAATGCGATGACCAGGATGAATTCCCGCTCGTTTTCAAAAACCTGGCCGTCGGCAAAGGTCCCCACGGCAGGAATGAAATAGCGGCTCGTCAGGTCGCCGAAGAAGGAATCGAACAACTCCTCCATCTGCGCTCTCAATGTCGAAAATTCGCTTCGCTCCCATTCAATCCGATTAAGCATGGCTGAAAACTCCTCAACAACTCTGGCACTTGTCCCTGGTGTTGTCTTTCTTCTGCTCGTCCTCTTGCGCCCCGAATTCCTTTAACCCCTTTGCCAATTGCTCCAGCTTGTCATGAGCGCGGGCGTGGATCGTTCCTTCCGGGTAGACGCCCTCTGCGTCGGGTTCGCCTGCCGGGATTCCCGTGAGCAGTTCGATCCCCTGATCGACGGTGTGGACGCGGTAGATGGAAAATTCTCCGCGGGCGACGGCCTCGATGACGTCCGGGCGCAGCATGAGGTCCTGCTCATTGCTGGCCGGAATCAGAACGCCCTGCGTGCCGGTGAGCTTCCTTGCCCGACAGCAGTCGAAAAACCCCTCGATTTTTTCGTTGACTCCGCCGATGGCTTGAATCTCGCCCTTTTGATTGACGGAGCCGGTGACGGCGAGGTCCTGGCGGAGCGGGCACTCTGCAAGACTCGACAGGATGGCGTAGATTTCGGTTGAGGACGCGCTGTCTCCATCAACGCCGGAATAGGATTGTTCGAAAGCGATGCTGGCCGTCATGCTCAGAGGCTTTTTCTGGGCGTACTTCCGCCTCAGGTAACCGCTCAGGATGAGCACACCCTTGTTGTGCGTGCTTCCTGAAAGATCCGCCTCCCGTTCAATGTTGATCACGCCGCCACGGCCCATGGATGTCACGGCGGTGATGCGGGTGGGCTTTCCGAAGGCGTAGTCTCCCAGCATGTAAACGGACAGGCCGTTGATCTGGCCTTCAACGGATCCTTCCGTATCAATGAGCAGGGTTCCGCGGTCAATCATTTCCTGGATCTGTTCTTCGATCAGGTTGGAGCGGTAAATCCTGGACCGGATGGCCTGCTCCACATGCCGGGCTGAAACGATGTCGGCGCCTTCTTGCTCTGCGCGAAAATCCGCCTCAATGAGCAATTCCCCGACGGAAAGGAGGTGAGTGGAGATTTTTTCCTTCCGCCCGGTCATGCGTACCGCCTCTTCGATGATTCCAGCGACGGCCGTCCGGTCGAAGGGCCTCAGGCTGTCTTCATCGGACTTCATGCGAATGTAACGGCCCACCTGCCGGATCGTCTCTTCCGTTGTGTCCATGGTGTTTGCGAAGTCCGCCCGGACCTTGAAGATCTTCTGCGTATCCTCGTCATAGGCATTCAAAAGATAATAGAGATAGGCGTTGCTGATCACCACAACCTTCAGGTCCAGGGGAATCGGCTCGGGGGTCATGCCGCCCGTCGTGAAGATGTAGAAGGGATCAAAGGTTTGCGGCTCAAAGCAGTTTGCCTTGAGGGCGCGTTTCAAACCTTGCCAGACTCCCGGTTCCAGGATGGCATCCAGGAGATTGATGACGAGGAAGCCTCCGTTGGCCTTCAGAAGGGAACCGGCGTGGATGCGGCTGAAGTCTGTCGTCCAGATGCCCGTGCGGTCGACTACCCGTTCAAAGGTGCCGAAGAGGTTTTTAAAATTGGGGTAGTTTTCCACGATAATGGGTCGGGTTTCCGTGTCACCGTTGTCCACGATGAGATTCACCGAGTAGGGCAGGAAAGGGTTGCCCTGGGTGAAGGGAAGGGCTACTCCCACCGCCATCGGCTGCTGAGGACCCATGCGCAGCACGTTCAGATTGTCCGCCATGTCCTGGATCATCTCATCCAGATAGGCATGGACCTTTTCATGATCGTAATTCTTCTTCAGCTCATCCGTTGGATTGGTGACGCTCTTGAGAAAGACGTACCGATCCATTTCCTCCAGCTGCTTCTGCACCTCGCGCTGCATGTCCCGGATCTCCATGAAGATGCGGTCCACCTGTTCCGTGAGCTGATGGTGCTTGTCTTTGATCGCATCATACTTTTCCTGCGGATACTCCCCCCGCTCAACGATGGATTCCAGCTTTTCCATGGGGGTTGGCTGATCATTGACGATGGGCATGACCACGGGGCGCGTCATCTGTCCGATTTGGATCTGAACGATGGCAAATCCCTCCTCCTTGACGCGGGCATCCAGGTCCTTGAAGAACTGTTTTCCCTTTTCCTCGTACTTTTCAAGGATGTCCTTCTTCATGGTGAGGTAGTCTTCGCTCTCAAAGAGCATGGGGACGTCTTTTTTCAGGCTTTCCACAAAGGAGTGGATATCGTCTCGGAACTTTCGCCCCATTCCGGCCTTGAAGCGCAGCAGGTGAGGCGATTCCGAATTCTTGAAGTTGTAAACGTAGCAGAGGTCGTCGGGGATGAATTCCTTCCCGGCCATTTCTTGAAGAATTTTAAGGACTGTGGTCATTCGGCCCGTACCGGTGGAACCGGTAACAAAAACGTTGTAGCCCTCCTTCCGGACGCCCAGGCCGAAACGGAATGCCTCCAGGGCTCTGTCCTGGCCGATAATTTCCGTCAAGGGATCGAGTTCCTTTGTCGTTTCAAAAGGCAGGGTCTGGGGGTCCAGTTTCCAGCGAAGATTTTCCGGGGATATGGCTAAAAGAGTTTGAATGTCCGACATGGCGTATCATCATCCTTTCTGTCTTTTCAGGCATGCAATCCAATGGTTAAGATTTAACGGCTGAATTCAGTCTTCATGAATGAGCGATGAAGGCATGTTATCAAATGTCCATTATAAATACAATCAGAGCATCGAAGTTCCCTCGCCGTTTTGCCTCGGGCTTGACAAAAGGGTGGTGTTTCTCTACTGTTCGAATAAGGGATTCCGCGGGAACCACCGAAGGCCTTCAATGCCGTATCCGGGAAGAATCAAGGAAGACAAAAGGAGGATAGCATGGAGTGCAAAAAAGAAAAGAATCTTGAGTCCTGTTCGTGCACGTATTATTCCTGTTCCAGAAAAGGGGTGTGCTGCGATTGCATCCGCTATCACCTTGAAAGCCGTCAGCTTCCCGGATGCTGCTTTTCCGCGGAGGCGGAATCCACCTATGACCGTTCCTTTGAGCATTTTGCCCGTCTTGTTGGGGAGGGAAAGATTTAATTCTTTTCTCCCGCCTTCATTTTCTCATCTTTGTCCATGACCCTTAAGAGAAATCTAATCCTATGGAGGATGTCGGATTAAGGGATAAAATGGGTAATAATACATAATTGCCTGATTGCATCTTCTTGGGCCTGTGTGTTACATTTCCCCGCGAAAAAGTTGTTTTCGGGGGCAGAGCGTTACGGATCCTGCAGCGAAAAGTATGTTCAGGAGGTGAAGGCCTCCTGGAGGGCTCAGAAAATGCATTGCCGAATGTCCATACCGGCAGCGATCCTCCGGGCAGCAGCCTTTGTAATCCAAGGGGCGGAGCTGTACCTGGCAGGCACTTAAGGCCGGACGGCTTCAGCAAAAGAATTCCTGCAAAAGATCTTTCCTGAGATCAAACACCTCACCCCCCGAACAGGCAGAATCCGGACATGAAAACCCTGCAGCGATTTTCCGGGAAACCGGAAGCCATCCCCGCATCCACATCCTGGCACATTGCCGATCTGGCCGAAGCGTGCGGAAGGCATACATCGTATACACGGCAGTCCTCATCCCGGCTCATGACCCTGCAGAAGCACGCCCTGATGGAGAGCTCGTCTTCCGTGAACCGGAACGACGGCATGAGGGAAAGGGCAAAGCCTCACGGCCAGGCGCTTTCGGTTAAGCGGTTACCGCGCAGGGACGATGAGGCGATTCAAGGGTATCGCAGGGCGCTGGAGCTGATCATCCGGCAGGGGGCAGAGCTGCCCTTCTCGGTGGCCACTCTGCTTCATCTTCACGTGCTTGTCTGCGGAGAAGATTCGCAGGTCAGCGCCCCGGAAGGGCTGGAGGATCTTGTCGGCCTGTGGATGCACTCCCTCCAGGAAAAATGGGTCCACCCCCTCCTTCTGTTGGCGGCTTTCAATCTTGATTTTCTGTGCCTTCACCCATTTCCCGATGGAAACGGCCGGATGTCCCGGCTGCTGCTCAGGCTCCAGAGTTGCCACCTCGGCTACGATGTGGGACGATACATCAGCCTTGAGCGCCTGATCGAGCAGAACAGAAACCGATATCACGAGGCCCTCCAGGAGAGTTCGCGGGGATGGCAGAACGGCAGCCACAACCCATGGCCGTACATCGATTGTCTCCTGTTCATCCTTGAAGCGGCCTACCAGGAACTGGAGAGCCGCCTGAATGCGACCCGAGGCGAGAGAGGGGCGAAAACCCGGCGGATCGAAGCGGCCATCCAGGGGTTTACGGGTCCTTTTACCTTTACCGAATTGGAAAAGACCTGTCCCGGGATCAGCCACGATATGGTCAGAAAAGTACTGCGCGATCTCCGGGATGACGGGTCTGTGGAATGCCTCGGCCGTGGGCCGGGTGTGCAATGGAGAATACGGAAGCGCTGAAAAGGCGCGTGAAAGGAGAAGTGGATGAAAATTCTGGTGACGGGCGGCGCCGGTTACATCGGCAGCCATGTTGTGAAGGCGCTGGGCGAGGAGGGCCATGAGCTGCTCGTCTATGACAATCTTTCCACGGGGCACGACTGGGCGATCCTTTACGGCAAACTGGTAAAAGGGGAGCTGGCGGATTCCCGTTGCCTGGACGAGGCTTTTTCCGCATTCAAGCCGGAAGCGGTTCTGCACTTTGCCGCTTCGATCCAGGTGGAGGAGTCGGTCCGGAAGCCCTTGCGCTACTATCGCAACAATGTTTCCAATTCACTGAACCTCCTGGATGCCATGGAACGCCATGGGGTCCGCAATCTCATCTACTCCTCGACCGCCGCTGTTTACGGCATTCCCGACCGGATGCCCGCCGATGAGACCATGCCCCTGAATCCCATCAATCCCTATGGGACCTCCAAGGTCATGATGGAGACCGTTCTTCGGGATATCGCCTCCGCGGGGAATTTCCGCTACATTGCCCTGCGCTACTTCAACGTAGCCGGCGCGGATGCGCAGAGCCGTATCGGGCAGGCCTATGCGGACGCCACCCACCTCATCACCCGGGCCCTCAAGACCGCCCACGGCGAGTATCCAAAATTGTCCGTCTTTGGAACGGATTACCCCACCGCTGATGGGACCTGCATCCGGGACTACATCCACGTGGACGATCTTGCCGACGCCCATATCCGGGCGCTGAACTACCTGGTCGAGACGGGCAGAACGGAGATTATGAACTGCGGTTACGGTCATGGCTTCTCGGTGAAGGAAGTGGTTTCCGTTGCCAAAAAGGTGACGGGGATCGATTTTCCTGTCGAGGAAACGGACCGCCGGGCAGGAGACCCACCGGAGCTCATTGCGGATAGCACGAAGCTCCGCCGCCTAACCGGCTGGCAGCCCCGCCACGACGATCTGGAGTTCATTATCCAAACTGCTTGGGATTGGGAGTTGAAATATTCGTCCCGGCTCAAGGCAAACTTGTAATCCTCGTATAGAATAACTCAGGGAATTTCATGAAAAAAATACTGGTCACCGGCGCCGCCGGTTTCATCGGCTTTCATCTGTCCCGGCGGCTGCTGACGGAGGGTCATTCCGTCGTCGGCCTGGACAATCTGAACACCTACTATGACGTCCGCTTGAAAGAGGCCCGACTGGCCCGGCTGGCGCCCATCCCGAATTTCCGTTTTATCCGACAGGGTTTGGAAGAGCGGGATACGTTGCACGGGCTCTTTGCAGACGAAAAGTTCGAGATCGTCGTCAACCTGGCCGCCCAGCCGGGGGTGCGCTATTCTCTGACCAACCCCTATGCCTACATCGACAGCAATATCGTCGGTTTCATCAATCTCCTCGAGGGATGCCGCCATTCCGGAGTCCGGCATCTGGTCTATGCCTCCTCCAGCTCCGTCTACGGCGCCAATACGGCAATGCCCTTCTCCGTGCACCAGAATGTGGATCATCCCGTTTCCCTCTATGCCGCCACCAAAAAGGCCAATGAGCTGATGGCGCACACGTATTCCAGCCTTTATGAACTGCCCACCACGGGCCTTCGCTTTTTTACGGTGTACGGCCCCTGGGGGCGTCCGGACATGGCCTATTTTCTCTTCACCCGGGCGATTCTCGAAGGCAGACCCATCCCTGTGTTTAACTATGGGAAAATGCAGCGCGATTTTACCTACATCGATGACATTGTCGAGGGCGTTGTGCGGGTGATGGATCGGGTTCCCGAGGCCAATCCGGACTGGAGCGGCGCTTATCCCGACCCCGGAACCAGCTATGCACCGTTCAAAGTCTACAACATCGGCAACAACAACCCGGTGGAACTGCTGACCTTTATCGAGGTCCTGGAAAACTGCCTGGGGAAAAAGACCGAAAAGAATTTCCTGCCCCTCCAGGCCGGCGATGTTCCAGCCACCTATGCCGATGTGGACGACCTGGTGCGGGATGTGGGCTTTCAGCCGGCGACCCCCATCGAAGAGGGGCTCCGGCGGTTTGTGGCCTGGTACCGGGAGTATTACAACCAAGGATAAATGGCTGAAGGGAGAAACAAAAGTGAAAGGAACTGCGGATACGTTTAAATGGATCCTGGTGGTTGGCGCCAGGCCGAATTTTATGAAGATAGCTCCTCTGATCCGGGCCATTGCCGCGCACAACAACAAGAACGGCAACAGGATTGAGCCGTTTCTCGTTCATACGGGGCAGCATTACGATGTCCGCATGTCCGATGCCTTTTTCCGCGATCTCCAGTTGCCGGAGCCGGATGTCCACCTGGGGGTCGGGTCGGGAAATCACGGCGAGCAGACGGGTAAGGTCTTAATCGAATTCGAAAAGATCCTGCTTCAGGAACAGCCGGATCTCGTTATCGTGGTGGGGGATGTCAACTCCACCCTGGCCTGCGCCCTTGCGGCTGTCAAACTGCACATTCCCGTGGCCCATGTGGAAGCGGGCCTGCGCAGTTTCGACCGGGACATGCCGGAGGAGATCAACCGGATCGTCACCGATGCCATCTCGGATTTTCTCTTTACTCCGTCACCCGATGGAGATGAACATCTCCTTGGGGGGGGAATCCCAAAAGAAAAGATCTTTCTGGTCGGCAATATCATGATTGACAGCCTTCTGTTCAACCTGGAGCAGGCAAAAAAAACGTCAATCCTCTCTCTCCTGGGACTTTCCAATTCTAACGCCGATGAGAATCCGGCCATGCCGTCGATTCCCTATGCCCTGCTGACGCTTCATCGGCCGGCCAGTGTCGATAACCGTGAAACCTTCAACCGTATTCTGGCGGGTCTGCTCGAAGTTGCCCTTCGCATTCCCGTTATCTTTCCCATGCATCCCCGGACCCGAAAGCAGATGCACACCTTCGGACTGGACGGGAACTTTGTTTTCCACGATGCGTTGCCCGTCGACATGTCATCCTACAGGGATCAGAATGGATTAATGCCGAAAATCCACTGTTTTGAACCTTTCGGTTACCTGGACTTTTTGCAGCTCATGGCCAACGCGAAGGTCGTTCTGACGGATTCCGGGGGCATCCAGGAAGAGACCACCGTCCTCGGCATTCCCTGCGTTACCCTCCGGGATTCAACCGAGCGCCCCATTACCGTCACGGAGGGGACCAATGTCCTGGTCCACGATGATCCGCAGAAAATCGTTGCGGAAGTGAGCAAGGTGCTGGAGGGCCGAAGCCGTAAGGGCAGACGTCCTGATTTGTGGGATGGGCAAACCGCTGAACGAATCATTTCCGTTCTGAGTGAACAATTAACTTCTGGGTAAGTCAAACGGCGATGGTATATGAACTTTTGGGAATAACTTTCGATATTGGTACAATTTTGGATATTGAGTGATGATCAAGTAAGGAAAAAGAGTCCTTTACTTATTCATAACAACTCGGAGGATATCCAATGAAGACTTGCGACCCCAAAAAGACGTTTGTTCTAACCATAAATGAAATGCAAAATGAATCTGAGCATTATAAGGATTGCATGTGTCCAAGGACTTTTCATGGTTTAGGTTTCTCCGTTGCCAAGAGAAGCAATATTGAATCAGAGATCAATGCTGACAATCGTAACGCAATTGAGTTGAATAGGATAGCGTTATCGAATGGAGATTTAATCAATTCAACGATAAGTGTTCCAATTCCCGACAATCATGATCCACTGCAGCATAGTAAAAAAAGCACCAACATAATGAGAAACATTGTTCTGATATTTATGTTCATACTTTTCCCCGCTTTGGGGTGGGGTACAAATTACTATGTTGATTGTAATTCGGGAGATGACAATAACGTTGGTACAAATGAAAATGCTGCATGGAAAACAATCAAAAAACTAAATATAACAGCCTTTAACCCAGGAGATAATATTTATCTCAAGAGAGGTTGCACATTTAGGGAACAACTGACCGTGCCTTCTAGTGGTAGTCCAGAAAGTGTTATAACATTCGGGGCATATGGGAGTGGAGCAAATCCTATTATCTCTTGTTATGATCTGGTTGATAATTCAACATGGACTACTATTGATGCGACATATAACTTATATCCTGGTTATGGGGTGGTAGTACGTACCATGTTGCGTGATGGCTTATTGATTCCAAAGGATACAAGTTCTAGCGTAAATGCCGATTATTACTACTATTCAAGTGGACAGATGTGGTACAAACCGCCCGCAGGCCATGCAGCTTCAGAATATACGTTGGAGGCGGCAAGAAGATATCGGGCAGTCTATGTAAATGGCAAGGACTATGTAACTTTCAACGATTTAACAGTACAAGGTGGAAATGGTAACCTTTATTCTACTGATGGAGCTACTTTTGATATTAAAGATTCTACGCATATAACTCTTAATAATATACTGGTTAGATATTCATGGATTACCGGATTGTATATAAAGGCTGCTACAAGGGACTTAGAGGATATAACTGTTCAGAATAGTGAAATTTCATATTCGGGAAACGGAATTCAGGTTCACGGGGAGACCCCATCTTATAGCGTAACAAATATAACCTTTGATAATCTACATGTCCACCACATAGCTCAATTCGAGAATGATACAAGAGGATTTAGCGCTCTGGATCGAGAAGGTATTGGTATAAATGGTTACGGAATTTCAAGCGGATTCACTTTAAGCAATATAATAGTCCACGATGTTGGGGATAATGTATCCGCCAATAACTTGGGTATCTTTTTCTATCAAGTAAATAATGTTCTGCTGAGGAATTTTCTTGTCTATAATTGTGCTAGAGCCGGAGTTGAAGTAGTTGATGGCGCTTATGGATATAACAACGTTTTGGCTTATGGTATAGTACATAGTAATGGTAAGATTGCCACAAACGACGGAGCTTTTTCTGGAGGCGTGATTATTAAACCGAGTTATGGAACCGGAATGAATGGGACTAAACTTCTAAATTCAATCATATACAACAACGATGGATTAGCTTCTAACGATCCTAATAAACGAGGTGGGTTAGTTGTTTATAAGAATTTTACCGCGCCACTTTCATCTTCTATTGAGATAAAAAATAATATCATTTCCTGTAACATAACTAACGATTTGTTGATTTATGAGAACACCGGGGCACTGTCAGGATTATCTTCTGATTACAACTTGTTCTACAGAAAAAGTGGTAACGCTATAGTTTATAACAATAAGACTTATGACTACCAGAAAATCATAGGGGATGAAGCTGGTTATTATTCTTATGAGACGAGAAGAGATGCCCATTCGATTAATGCTAATCCTATGTTTGTAAATGCAGTTGGTGGTGACTTCCGCGTTCAATCAAGCTCCCCCGCTATCGATAAAGGAACGAACGTCGGTTTTTCAAGTGACTATATCGGGACAACACTTCCAACCGGTTCAGGTTATGACATAGGTGCATATGAATATCTTGGAATTACAGTACCCAAGTCTCCACAAAATATTCAGGTGGTTCTTTTTCAATAACAAAAGATGTGTAGCCTGAGTTCCCAAGAAAGTGTAACGAGAAATAGAATAAGAGAGGACACGGGTATCCGGTTAACTATCAAATAAATTCGAAACGTTTGCATAACTGCGGATTTCTCATCCTAGGGAAATTCACAATCCGGAATGTTCAGTATATTTAGCTGATTGCGTTTACCCATTTTGAGCATTCAAATAAATTCCCTACTTATGCAAACGTTTAAATTCAACTGGAGAGGACCATAAATTTGCATATACTGTCAAGTCTTCTTATATTCTTATTGCCATTATTGCTGGCTTTACTTAATCAAAAAACATTCATTATTTATATATTGATCGCTAATGGAATTCCTTGGAGTATTTTCTCTAAGGGAGAAGCTCTCTTACAATCGCTGGAGGGTATGGGGTCAGGTTCTATCCAGTTATTTGGTACATTGGGAGGGGCGCTTATTCTGTTAAGCTTTGGAAAAAGCAATGTCATTAGTGATGTTTTGAGATACCCCGTTCAACTTTTATTTTTTTTCTTTTGTATTCTTTCCATTTTTTGGGCACCGAACTTTGTATTTAGCCTCCGAATGCTCGCGAAACTTTTGTCCCCATTCATTTTTCTATTGATAGCTCATTTGATGATTGTTGATAATATTAACACTGTTACCATCGAGAAGGCTACTTTTATCGGGCTCCTTATCCTGCTTTTCGTAGCATTACTCAACCATTTTACTGGATTTCTTGGCGATGCCTCGACTGATGAATGGAGAGTCAAGAACATACTCACAGCTCCTTTCCACAGTCCGGCACCTTTTTCTTTCAGCATGGCCTGCGGAGCGATGCTTTCGCTCGCCAACTATATCAGCGACAGGCGAAAAACGTACCTTCTTCTTTTTGCAATCTTTAGCATAGCGGTTTTTTGGGCCTTTACAAGGATTTCAATTGTAGGACTGATCGTCGCATGCTCAGTCCTAATTTTCTTGTTGGCTAAGTCAACAATACTGAAGGTGCTCCTGCCCGTTTTGCTCTGTTTGGGAATAACAGTTGCTTTTCTTAACTTTGATAGGCTTAAGGAAAGAAGTTTTCAAAATCCTTCAGAGGCATCTTTATCTCAATTAATGAAAAAACCAGGAGCATTTGCTAAAAACATACACACCTCAGGAAGAACAAAGCTGTGGGAAAAGGGACTCAAAAGGTTTTTTCACCAAAGCCCGATCATCGGCGCGGGCCTTGGAGCCACACAAGGTTTTTATTATGAAAAGCATCGGGGTGGTGCAATTCACTCTGAATATCTCAGACTGCTGTGCGAGGTTGGTATAACTGGCATTGTTCTCTTCATTTTGGCAATGACCCAATATCTTGCCATGTTGCTGGCAGTCTTCAGAAGGAGTGACAGTGGAAATACATTTGAAGAAAAATTCAAGAGAAAATATTCTGGATTGGCTATTGCGAGTTTAATATTTTACCTGATCACAATGGCTACAGACAATACTATAGACTATGTAATGAGTCTGGGGCTTTACACATTCCTCTTTATTGGCTTTGCCTTGAATGCGAGCAAACAACATCAGCGCCTGAATAATCCCGGAATGTGTCAATGAAAATCAGACAATTCCAAACAAATTAGTGTTGCGTTGGATCAGTTGGTGCCGGTATTTTGAGCCAGGCGGCTGAGGGGAAAGCAACCATTTTGGCATGACCTCCTTGAACTTTTCCGGATGTTGTGTCCCACATAGAAAATAAAGGATGTGAATATGTGTATATCAGACGGATACTTCAGAAAAACAAAAAAGGGTTTTATTGGGGAACTTTTGTTTGTCTTATTGTGGTTAGTGGTTTCCCTTTATGGGGGAATAGAAAAGGCAAGTGCTGCAACTTACTATGTTACTCAAAATGGATCAGGGAGTAGAAATGGATTGAAATATGAAGATTCCATGAGTGTCAGCAATCACAATTCTGGAACATGGACAAAGGATGATGTTTTTTATTTGTGCGATGTTATTACATCAACGATTAGTCCCCCGACGTCGGGAGAAACTGGACATCCTATAATATATCGTGGTGATTATCCGGGACATCCAGGTACCGTTGATGGAGGTGGCCTACTAACTTACGGATTGTATCCCAAAGTTGGGGTGAATTACTTAGTTATTGACAGTTTGGAAATAAAAAATTGCCTAACCGTAGGTGTTTTGCTGAGAGCGACTAGTAGTGCCTCCACAGAAGCATTACAAGTTACAATTAACAATTGTAATATTCATGATATCTTAGCTGGTAATGGAATAGATGGCCGGGGTGTAGGACTAACTGTAACAAACTCCACTATATATAATATTTGGTATGATGGAATTTATCACGTGGGGGCAAATACCACAATAAGTGGATGCTACATTCATGATGTTGATCAAACAACAGGAACCCCTGGAGGAGATTGCATTCAACTCGGTGATATGGTTGGAGGATGGATTCATAGAAACATATTAGATCATAGCTCAAAAGCTACCAAACACTGTTTTATTGGAACTAACACAGCAAAAATTATTGGAAAACCACTAATTTTTGAACGTAATATTTGCACTCAAGGAGTTGCCGTTGAAGGTATTAATAGCAGAATTATTTCTGCTGAGGACATTACTAATGGACAAATCGTAAGGTATAATAAACTTTATGGTGGAAAGCACTCTATAACTCCACTTGGAAATGCTCATATTTACAGTAACATTATGTCCGGAGCCAGTGATTATGCCATTTCTGTTCAAAGCAATTCTCCTGCGGGTACTATTATTGATATTTATAATAACACAATGCATAAATCTCATGGGGGGATAACTTTTCCAACCAATAACTATATTATAGATATAAAAAACAATATCATGCACACAGTTACCAAGGCAATATATCAAACTGGGGTATCAGCGACAATAAACCTGGATATCAACTATAATATTTTTTTCAACACAGAATCCATATATGTTTATAATTATTGTACCGGTGGAGAAAATAATGTAATAGCTGATCCTCTCTTCATATCTAGCTCGGACTATCGTATCCAATCCACCTCACCAGCCATTAACGCTGGAATAGATGTAGGACTTATGTCCGACTACGTTGGCAGTCCAATAATAGGGCTGCCTGACATTGGTGCTTATGAATATCAATCTTCAACTTCCTATCATCCATCTGTGCCATGCGGGTTGAAGGTCCTAGCCCATGAGAATATTTAAGTTGTGGTGCTGCGTATTCAGGACAACACCTTCCATCTTTTGCTGAATCTTAGGGAGAGCAGTTTTTTCACTTCTGTACCTGCTCAGTTTTATACCGCCCAGATCTCTGTGCTGGGGCCATCCGAAAGGTTGGACCCTGTAGCGTCCTTGTAAATTTCATACAAAAAAGTAAACCAGAATGAATTTTATAAAAATTAGAGATATTAGTACTTTACCTATGGTGCTGCTTTTTTTTAGTTATATATTGTATTATCAAATATATGCAGCTTCCTTAGCTTCTTATACTCTGGCTTTTAAAATTCTTGTCTTATTCATTTGTGGCCTTTATAGCATCTTTCATATTAATTTTAAAAAGTTAACCAATGGCGGTGTTATTCCACTTATTGGCGTATTCTGTTATATTATTTTTTTATTCGTGAGTTCAGTCGGATCTGTAAATTCGCTATATTCACTTGTGCAAGCAGGATTACAAGTGGGGTTGCTCATTTCTGCTTGCGCCTTCGGACAATATTTGGTTGTTCATCGAGGTTCCAAGGCGCTGAATGTAATGATGATAATATATTTTTTTATTGTTTTAGGGAGTGTTTTCGGTGGTTTATTCGGCTTGAAGGAAATGTATAGTATTGAAGGTGGCATAAAGCGTTTCAACGGGATGTATGGGGAACCATCACTTCTTGGACTGACTAGTGGAGCTCTTGTTGGGTTTGCTTTATTTAACGTAAAACACAAAAAGTACCAATTTATTATTGTTGCTGTAGCGCTTATCTCGTTAGTGTTAAGTGGTTCTCGCGGGATGTTGCTATCTGTTGTACTTTCCCTGTTAGGCATCGGTCTGTTGCTATTTAAAATTGATCAAAAAACACGTTATAAACTAATTGGAGGAATTCTCCTGATAATTATTCTGATAGTTGCTGCTTTTGTACATAATCCTCAGCATTTACGAAGTGGATCATTAAGCAAGCTTTCAGGAAGGACTGAACTTTGGTCCAAGGCGGTTCCTAATGCCATGGGTCGATTAACGGGCTTTGGCTATTGTCTTGGAGGAACAGCCTTCAATCCAAATTTAAACGAAGTTGGTAGTATCTATATGCCACGTCATAAATTTGATATGTTCGAGCGTTCAACTTTTAAAGCAGCTTTACATAATGGATACGTGCAGGCTCTTGCAGATCTCGGAATTATAGGCTTCTCTTTCTACCTTTTAATCTTTCTTACGGGAATTAAAAAAGCAATACGAGAAGTTGAGTTAAAAGATTCAAGGTTATTCTGCTTTTTCATATTTTTCTTTGCTTTGGCAAATATGACAGAAAGCGTCATTATGAGCCCTACAAGTTCAAGTGGGCTTTTATTCTGGGTATCATGGTTTTTTCTCATAAATAATAACAGAGGTATCTTACATGAACGAGAAAGTAGCCATTGTACAAGTGAAAATCCCTCATTATCGAGAGGAACTGTTTATAGCGTTGTGTAAGAGGGTGCCAGGTATTAAAATATTTCATTCTTCTTATTTATCCAATGATGGCCTGGTTGAGTCGTTATCTTTCCCTTTTTCAAACGAGCATGTGAATATGACAGAAGTACGTGGTTTCACACTCCAAAAACTAACCAAACAAATTCTCTTTGATGATTATAATTATGTGGTTCTTGGATTGGAACTAAAGATTCTTTCTAACCTGCTTATTGCCGTTCTTTGCCGGATACGGAAAATTAAACTGATCTTTTGGACACATGGATATAATGTTCATTTGAAAGAGAAGAATATTAGGTTCTTTGTTGACAGATTCGTGAAGACCATCCTTATGAGAATGGCCTTTAAAATTTTGTTGTACACCGAATATGGCTACAAAGAACTAATCCGTTGGCGAATCCCTGCGAGGAAGATAATTATACTTAACAACACAATCAATGAAAAATTATATGAATTTTATATCACGAAATTTCGGACGAGCGAAAAGATAATCGGCAGCGATAAAGAAAAGCTGAAGCTTGCTATGGTTGGCAGACTTACAAAAGCAAAAAAAATTGAAATTCTAATTGATTTGGTGGTGCTGTTGAGGACGTCATACCCTCAAGTAAGTGCTTTGATTATAGGTGACGGTCCAGAAAGAGAACGTCTTGAGGCATTAGCGAAAGTTAAGGGGGTAGAAGATAGAGTTGTTTTTTATGGGACGATCAATGAGCCTGAGAGTTTAGTGCCGCTTCTTATGAAAGCCGATATGATGGTCCAACCTGGGGCCGTTGGATTGTCAATAGTTACAAGTTTTATCTGTGGTCTGCCTTTCATAACATTTCAAGACGCTGGGCATGGTCCGGAAATCGCTTATCTGAAGAGTGATTGCAACGGTTATATAGGTAGAAGTCTTGAAGATATAAAAGAATGGATAATTCACAACTATTCTAACAAGGAGCGTATGGAAAAATTGAGACAAGGCTGTTTCAAAGTCATCGAAGATGAAGTTAAATTTGAGTATTTCATTGATCGATTTGTCAGTGCTTTTCAATAAATATTTGATACACTTGAGCTTTCTGTATTACAAATGAGAAAGCCTTTCTTGGCAATTGCCGATCAAGTAACAATTTCAGGAACTAATTTCCTTATTTCCCTCGCACTAGCAAGGTTTATGGTTGCTGCCGAATATGGCTTGTATGTATTCGGCTTTACAACTCTCATCATACTAGAGGGGTTGCAGAACAATCTCGTATCAGCACCTCTAAATGTGATTGCAGCACGTAAAAACAGGTCAGAATGGCGTGAGTTGGTTTTTCACTCCCTTATTTTTCATGTAATTATCTCACTGCTTGTTATAGCTGCCTTGACTACTTCCTTCTTTTTACTGAGGGGTACGACTTATGGTGGAAACGCGATAGTTCTTCTGAACCTTAACATTACAGCTGTTGCGTTCATGGGCAGTGAACTGCTGCGCAAGTCCTTTTTGTCTATTCTTGATATTGGTAACACACTTTTACTTGATATTATCGCTTATTCAATCAGATTACTGGCGCTTGTTGCAGTTTTTTTTCTTGATTTGTCCAGTGCTGTGATCGTACTCCATTTTATTTCGCTCGGTTCTCTCACAAGCATTCTGATCGGTTTAAGAAAGATAAAATTAGATCTACATTTGATGAAGTTCAAGAAACCAGTCATGATTGAGATATTCGATTATGGCAAGTGGACACTATTGGATTGGCTCCCCTTTGTATTATCTGGCCAGTTATACGTATATATCGTAACGTTTGTTCTTGGTAATGAGGCAACCGGTGCGCTAGGTGCCATTCGCAATTTTGTAGCGCCGGTTTCTATTTTGCTTGTCAGCCTGATGAATTATGTACTTCCATATTTTTCGGGTATCTATGCTAAAAAAGGGGATCAGGCATTTAAGGCTAACCTTGGTTCTTTTTTTGTTACAATCAGTTTAATCCTTTTGGCCTATCTTGCCATCATAAATATCTTTGCTGAAGAACTACTCTACCTGGTTTATGGTAAGTATAGTGAGTTCGCATTTATATTATTGTTACTGTCATTCGGAATTGCTCTAAACATCTTTTTCAAACCCTTTGATATATATCTACGTGTAATTTGCAAGCCCAAATATATTTTTCTTTCGAGGATAGGTTCGGCTGCAGTTTCTTTGCTGCTCTGCTATCCGTTAGTTTTTTACTACGGTCTTTCCGGTGCCGCACTCAGCTATATATTATCCCAAGCAGGGATGCTGGTCATGCTTAGTTTCTTCACAGTGAAACTCGGTAACTTCGTGTCGAGAAAAAGGAGCGTATGAAAAAAAGGATGTTGCTCGTTATGCCCATGCCACCACCTATGCATGGCTCCAACGTTGTGAATCAGTATGTTGCTTCTATTGAACTGGGCGATTTGGTAAATAGCAGGATCTTGCCAATAAGGTATGCCCGTGAGATCAGTGATATTGGCAGTTTTCGCTTTAGTAAAGCTGTGCAATTTCTCGTCATATGGGTTAAGTTACTTATCAACCTTGTCATGTTTCGACCGCACTATGTGTACTTTGTTCCCGCAGTCATTGGAATTTCTTACCTTAGGGACTTTGCGCTTGCAATCCTGTTCAAGGCATTTGGAACAGAGATTATTTATCATTTACATGGCAAGGGAATTCGGGAACAGGCATGTAACCGGCTATATCGGCACGCATACAAGCTCTTTTTTAACCGAACAAATATCATACATCTCTCACCTTTGCTGTTCAAGGATTTGGATGGTTTAACGGAAGGCTGTAGGATATATTCTCTAGCCAATGGAATTGAGTACGAGGATTTTAGTAAAAGCCGCACCGACGATTCATCAACCCCAAATATATTGTATTTGTCTAATTTTGTTTCTTCTAAGGGGATGCTAGATTTTATGAATGCGTGTGGACTTCTGGTGAAGGCTGGTTTTAGATTTAATCTTTTTTTAGCTGGTATGCCCTCCCGGGATATCTCCGTTTCTTTTATTCAGGATCGTATCAAGGAACTCGGTCTGCAAGGTTTTATAAAGCATCTTGGGCCTGCCTACGGTGATGAAAAAAAAGCCCTTCTAAGAAAGGCCGATATTTTTGTACTTCCCACGTGCAAGGACTGTTTCCCCTTGGTATTGCTTGAGGCTTTATCTTATGGAATAGCGATTGTAACAACAGATGAAGGGGCAATTGCTGAGATTATCGAAAATGGTAAAACAGGTCTAATTGCACAAAAAAGAGATCCGCAGGATTTAGCTGACAAAATAGCGCATCTAATCAATTCTCCTGAGTTAAGAATATCCTTAGGCCGAAATGGCCGTTCAAAATTTCTCAATCACTATACGCTTGATAAGTTCAGGCAGGAATTCAGACGGATAATTGCTGAAATAGTTCAAAATAAGAACTAATCTATAACATTGGAATCATCTTGTGATTTTATCATTGTAGAAGCGCTAGCTACTGAGAAACGCAAAAAGAGACGCTTCAACACAACGATAAAATGAAAGGAATTTTTTTTGCGATTGCTGGAAAAACACGATTATGATTTTGACAGTGTTCGTGCTTTTCTCGTTACATCAATGGTATTTTTGCATGCATTCGAGCAATTCTACATAAAAACTTTCAATGGGAACTTTACCTCCTGCGTTCTCATAGGATTTGTTTTGTTATCAGGTTTTGTGGTTGGCGTTAAACATACTGACTATATGAATCATCGTCCATCTTTTTATTTTGCCAAATATTTCAAAGGGTCTTTTAAGCTTTTTGTGCTATTTTTCTTGTGTAATTTAAGTATTATGGTGCTTCTTCCCGAAAGATTTGGCAAGCTACTTCTATTGAGTCCTGACCAAATTTTAAGGGACATTTTACTAGGACAAAGGCACGATATCTTTGGTTTTGAAGTGTTGATTCCCATTGCTTATACTATGATTATTACTTGCGTACTGCTTGCTTTAGTCAGAGACAAGTGGGTTTTCCCTTTGGCAATGTGCGTATTCGTACTGCTTGGATTTATGGAAAAAGTGAATATGGGCATAATGGATTCTTATAATATTAAATTACTTCTTGTTGGATTTATAGGCGGATGCGTAGGTAAAATTGTAAATCCTCAGGATTGGGATAACTTAATGGAGAAGTTTTATAAAGGTAATGCATTAACAATATTAAGTGTGCTGGTGCTCCTCTATTATTTATATTTGATCCTTTTTACGGATGAGGGTGCCGGTGCATACATTACCTTTTTTGTTCCTGTTCTTCCAACCATGACGATCTTGCTTTTAATTTATATGACATCTAAAAAAATTAAAATAAACTGTCTTAGGCCAGTGCGACTGATAACGTTACCTCTTTCGAAAAATATGTTGTTTGCCTATCTCTTTCATATCCTACTGATTAATTCCATGTTCCTTGTAGTAAACAAACATTCTCAAAGCGCATTATCCTGTGTGTTCATAGGAATATTTGTTCTTATAGTTACTGTCCTGATGTGCTGGGGGATCGAATATTCTGCTAAAAGGCTGATTTTTTTCGATAAAATATATTCAACACTATTCAGGTAGAATCAGTCAATATTTCACTTTGAGAGAGTTCTGAAATGCTGCGTAGTATAATTATTGGATATCCTCCATACATTGCGAAAAAAAATCTGCTAAGACGTACAGAAACTTTTACCAGGGAAAAACTGAATGACTTGCAATCATCTTTATTAAACAAAATTCTTCACCACGCGGTCAGAAATATACCCTTTTACCAACGAAATATATCGCAACCCAAAATATGTGATCATAAGGATCCTTTTACATTTTTGTCCTCTTTCCCAATAATAGACAAAAACGCAATACGTAATGAGCTTGAGAATTTTTTAACCGGTCCGGCATATAGACGGCTTAAAGTTTACACAGGTGGTTCAACAGGCAATCCGATGGCATTCTATTTGGATCGCTTAGTAACTCGGCAGGTAGAGAAGGCATTCATTTTTGATCAATGGGGTAGAGTAGGATACCGTTTTGGTGATGCGATATTCAACTTAAGGGGAAGAACACCCAAGAAGGGACATTTTGTAGATCATGACATGTTATTTAACATCTACTATGCGTCGTCGCTTGATCTAAGCATGACAACTGTAAATGACTATATCACCGCCATTAATCGGATAATGCCCCGTTTTCTCCATGGATACCCGTCAACGATGTATCAATTGGCTGTACTTATGGAAAATGCGGGTAGAAAATTGCAGATCAAACCCACGGCCGTTTTTTGTGGGTCGGAAAAACTATTTCCATACCAGAAGGCAAAAATTGAAGAGATCCTGGGTTGCAAGGTCTATCACTGGTATGGGCACAGTGAATGTTTGGCGCTTGGTGGCGCGTGTGAGTGCTCTGATGTTCTTCATTTTTACCCACAGTATGGCTACACCGAGTTACTGCCGACAGGCGTTACCGATGAATCCGGAAGAGAGCTATTCGAAATTATAGCGACGGGCTTCAATAACAGGGTAATGCCGTTGATTAGATACCGTACCGGTGATTATGCTGTGCTTTCTGAATCCCAGAGTTGCCGTTGTGGACGGAATTATTTGCTTATCGATGAAGTGATCGGCAGGCAGCAGGAATTTATTGTTGATGCCCATGGGTCCCTGATCAGTGCAACCAGTTTCATTATGGGCCCACACTACAAAGCGTTCCATGGGATAGAGTCGATTAAAGTTCACCAACACAAACCTGGTGCAATTGAAATTGTAATTGTGAAAGGGGAAGGCTTTCATGAAGAGCTTGTTCACTTGATGAAGAACAGGATGAAGGACTTAATGGGTGACCGGATGGCAATCAAGATCGTCTATTCAGAGACGATAGATAAAAGCCCTATCGGCAAGGCGAAACTTGTAGAGCAGGAATTGGATATCCGCGATTATCTTCCGTGTGCGTTTATGGATGAAGGGGGTTCAACTACGTGCTGCAACTGACCCAGAAATTAAAAGATGGAAAGATACAAGTACTTGAAGTGCCTGCCCCCTCGATTGCCAAGGGTTGTGTCCTGGTGCGCAACCATTATTCCCTGATCAGTGCCGGCACTGAAGGCAGCACCGTGAAAACGGCCCGCAGCAGTTATCTGGCCAAGGCGAAGGAGCGTCCCCAGCAGGTGAAGCAGGTTATTGATGTGGCCATGAGCCAGGGGGTTGAACAGGCTTATCGCGCGGTGATGAAGAAGTTGGATGCCCATTCGCCAATGGGTTATTCCTCTGTCGGCGAGGTTGTGGCAGTTGGTATGGGAGTGACGGAATTTTCCATTGGGGATCTTGTTGCCTGTGGTGGTTTGACGGCATGCCATGCTGAAATCGTTTCGGTGCCGGTCAATCTCTGTGTCACGCTGCATGCGGATGCAGATTTGCGACAGGCCGCCTACAACACGTTGGGTGCCATTGCCCTGCAGGGAGTCCGACAGGCTGACCTTCGGTTGGAAGAAACCTGCGCTGTGATCGGGTTGGGTTTGTTGGGGCAGATTACGGCACTCCTTCTGAAATCATCAGGCGTCAGGGTCGTTGGAACCGATATCGATCAAGCTATGGTCGACATAGCAAAAGATCACTGTGCAGATCTCGCAATTACACGTCATTCTGCAGGTATTGAGAATAAAATAATGGAATATACAGGCGGAATTGGTTGTGATGCAGTCATCATTACCGCCGCAGCGAATTCACTGGACCCGATCAATTTTGCCGGTTCCATTGCAAGAAAAAAGGGAACCGTTGTTGTTGTCGGGGCGGTTCCGACAGGATTTGATCGCGAGCCCCATTTTTACAGGAAGGAACTTCAGGTTAAAATGTCCTGTTCCTACGGTCCCGGACGCTATGATCCTCTTTATGAGGAAAAAGGGATCGACTATCCTGCTGCCTATGTGCGCTGGACGGAAAAGCGCAACATGCAGGCCTTTCAGGAACTGATTCACTCTCGTAAGATGGATGTGAGTTACCTGACGACGCACACGTTCAAACTGGCCGAGGCGAGAAGCGCTTATGATATGCTCCTTGCCAAGTCGGAACCGTATATTGGTATTTTAATAGAATACGATACAGAAAAAAAATTGACAATTGACAGCCCGCGGTCAGTTCCGCTAGATGCGAAACTAAGAAAATCGCCAGTTTCCGTTGGTTTCATTGGAGCGGGATCATATGCGCAAAGCAATCTGCTGCCCAATATTCCCAGGAGCAAGGAGATCAATCTTGTCGGGGTCATGACTGCCACGGGGACCAGTTCTCGTTCTGTTTCCGACCGGTACGGATTTGATTTCTGTACAGCGAATGAGAAAGACATCCTTGAAAGTCCGGTGATCAACACGATTTTTATCGCAACACGTCATGATTCTCATGGAGATTATGTTTTAAAAGCGCTGAACATGGGAAAACATGTATTTGTCGAAAAACCACTGTGCTTGTCCCGGACCGATTTGGATAACATCAAGACTGTTTATGAGTCATCGCGGCACGAAGAAAATCCAATTGGGTTGATGGTAGGGTACAATCGGAGGTTTTCACCCCTGGCAAAAAGAGTTAAAGAAGAATTTGGAGATGGTCCCATGGCCATGACCTACCGGATAAATTCGGGCTCCATCCCCGCCGATTCCTGGATTCAAGACATGGAAATTGGCGGAGGCAGGGTAATTGGCGAGATTTGTCATTTCGTCGACTTTCTTACCTTTCTTAACGGCTCTCTTCCCATTTCTGTGTATGCGGATGTGATGGCGGCTTCCAACAAGCTGAATGATACCCTTGTTATATCACTGAAATTTCAAAACGGTTCCATTGGCTCAATATCCTACCTGGCAAATGGAGATAAGGGGCTTGCCAAAGAACGTATCGAAATCTTTGCGCATGGCTGTACGGCCGTAATTGATGACTTCAAGAACATGGTGATCTATGCTGGTGGCAGGAAAAAAGAGAAACATCTTCTGAGCCAGGACAAAGGGCAGAAATCAGAAGTGGGACTGTTTATTGAGGCAATCGTGGAGGGGAAGCCGCCATTAATTCCTTTCAAAGAGATGTACAGCACGTCTTTGGTGACCTTCGAAATCCTGGAATCGATTAGAAATAATCAAGTTAGACTGCTGCAATGAGCTCACACCTGCTGTGATTCATGCCCCCAAGAAATCTTAAGTTTTATCTACTCCGATTTAAGAACGCGTCGACGGGAGAGCTATTATATCGAATCAGGCAAGCTTTATCCGCCTTGTATGCAAAAAAACGAAGGCAATTCCTTATACAAGGCATACCGTCACTAAGCATTCAAATCCTGGATGGCATTTTATTACCCGGGCTTTCTCTAAAGGTTGATCAATCTCTTGTCGAACGGATTCTGGCAGGAAAGACATTTTATTTAGATGATGACCAAAAGTCTTGTGAGGAACCCTACGATAAAATGCTGGAAACCGGACCTCGCACTGACATACGGTCATTGTGGGAACCAGCCCGTCTCCAGCATCTTCTGATCCTTCTTCTCTGTTCTCGGCAAGATATTGAACAGGAGGAGCAGATCGCTGATTTTGTCGGGAGCGAGGTTTTAAAATGGCTCGATTCCAATCCATTCCCCTGCGGTCCGCATTACGCCTCCGCAATGGAATGCGGTTTGAGGATCCCTGTTTTTCTGCACATCCTCAAGCTTCTGAAAAATCTTGATCCTGAGGATTCCCGACGCATAGCGCAAGCCATTTACCTCCATGCATGGTGGATATCCAACAGACTCTCCCTTTATTCTTCCCTTGGCAATCACACCATTGCGGAATGCGCAGGTCTTGTCTTCGCTGGGATTGTTTTCAGAAATTCACCGGTGGGCAAGAGCTGGTTAAAAACCGGCAAAGCGATTCTTAAGCAGGAGGCTTATCACCAGATTCTTCCCGACGGCGGCCCCGCTGAGCAGTCTATCAATTATCACCGCTTTGTCCTGGATTTATATTGGTATTGCCTTGACTTCCTGGAGAAAAACGGCGATCCGGAACTGGCAAGTCTCATGCCGAGACTATCTGCGGGTGAGCATTTCCTGTCTGTCATGCAAACCGGCAAGGCCGATTGGCCGGCTCTGGGTGACAGCGATGATGGCTATGCCGTTGCACCGGGTGTTATCCCTCGCCGGATGCAATCCGACTTTGCTCCGGTTGAACATAAAACCTTTCCTGAGTCAGGATATTCAGTTTTCTGCACGCAAAACGGTACGCGCTTGATCTTCGATCATGGCCCCTTGGGAATGCCGCCCCTGTATAATCACGGTCATGCGGATGCACTATCCATAATTCTGTCCAAAGAGGGATTGCCCTTCCTCGTTGATCCCGGAACGTACCGTTACAACGGAAATCCTGAATATCGAAGATATTTCAAAAGCACGCGCGCGCACAACACAGTGACTGTAGATAAGATGGATCAGGCCGTTCAGGAGACAGGCTTTGTCTGGAGCCATGCCTATTCGTCCCGGATCACCAGAAGCAGGATAGATCAAAACGGGATGATGATTGAAGCGAAGCATGACGGTTATGCGATGCTGAAAAACAACGTATGGCATTCGAGAACAATCCTCAATGATCACAACACATTCATTATCAAGGATCAGTTTGATGGGGTCGGTCAACACGAATTTGAACTGAATTACCATCTTCACCCGGATGCCGAGGTCACATTTGAGTCGGGATGGTGGCGGATTCAGCACGGGAAAATAACTCTTTATCTCACTCTTCTGAAAGGTGATTCATTGCTGCCGTTTTGTGGGAAGGAAAATCCTCTTCTGGGGTGGTTCTCCCCGAGTTATGGCATGAAGAGCGCATGCAGCGTCCTGCAATGCAGAAAAGCGGGCCATGTGCATGCCGTCGAATTTATCACGGCCATCTGCACCGGGGATGTACTCAGCGGGAGGGAATTGGAGGCTTTGGCATGCAGGGTATAGAGATCGGTAACAGGCTTCCTGTGATTGATCTTTGGGTTGATCCCGTCGATATGGAGGGGGCGCTGGAGAGAGTCCGGCAATTCGTTGAGAATGGCGATCGGCCCCATTGCATCTTTGCCGTCAACCCGGAGAAGAATTTTTCAGTTCCGGCCAATCCTCTTCTGTATGAGACATTCAAAAACGCGGATCTACTCATTCCTGATGGGATCGGGGTCGTGATGGCCGCCCGTATTCTGCACCATGCGACGCTGTCGAGAGTCCCCGGAGTTGAACTTATGGAGAGAATCTGCAAACTGGCGGCTGAAAAAAAATATCGGATATTCATCTACGGGGCGAAGGAAGAGGTGAATCGTAAAGCCGTTGAAATTCTTATGGAGAGATATCCGGGAATCCGGATTACCGGTCGGGCCAACGGATACGTAAAAGATGGGCAAATGTCTGAGCTGATTCAGAAAATAAACGATTCCAATGCGGAGATTCTTTTTCTGGCTCTTGGTTCACCGATGCAGGAAAAGTGGTATTCTGATTATAAAGATTCTCTGAAGACGATAAGGGTTTGCCAGGGGATCGGCGGCACTTTGGACGCCATCACCGGCAACGTCACTCGCGCGCCGGAACTCTGGTGCAACCTGGGGCTTGAATGGCTTTATCGACTTCTTTCCGAGCCGAAGCGAATCCGAAGGCAGAAGGTCCTTCCGATATTTGCCTGGCGTGTCATTGCCGCCAAAGTACAATTAATGGGACGTTCCTGAGACAATAAAATAAGAACAGAGGTTAATTAAGGAAGCCAAAAGATGATGGAAGAATTCAGGATTTATCTGCAGAGAATCAAACCGGCAAGCTGGATGAAGGGGATCTTGTACGGACTTCTTCTTCTGGTAATCTATCGGTCAAGCCTCCAATGGCTGATCCTCAATGACTGGCCAAGAGAAGACTACTCTTATGCCTGCCTCATTCCCTTCGTCGTCCTCTACTTGCTGTGGGAAAAACGCAGGGAGTTGGCGGAACTTCCTTCAACACCTTCCTGGGGTGGGATGTTTCCTCTGGGGCTGGGGTTAGTTTTCTTCTGGCTGGGTGAGTTGGGGGGCGAACTCTTTGCCCAATACTTTTCTCTCTGGTTGGTCGTTTTAGGGGTGTGCTGGATACATCTGGGCTGGCGGAAAATAAAGGCCATCGGTTTCGCCTTCATCATGATGCTGGCCATGTTTCCCCTGCCGCATTTCATCAATACGAAAATATCCCTGGGGTTGAAGCTGATCTCTTCCCAGATTGGCGTCTGGATGCTGCACCTCTACGGAATGTCGGCTTATCGGGAAGGGAACGTAATCGACCTCGGTTTTACCCAGCTGCAGGTCGTGGATGCGTGCAGCGGTCTGCGCTATTTGTTCCCGCTGATGGTTTTGAGTCTCATCCTGGCCTATTGGTTCAAGGCCCGGTTCTGGAAGAAAGCGGTCCTTTTTCTTTCATCCATACCGGTGGCAATTTTTGTAAACAGTTTCCGCATTGCCCTGACAGGCGTGCTTTATAGCTTTTGGGGTCCTGCCGTGGCGGAGGGCTTCTTTCACGGTTTTTCTGGTTGGCTGATTTTTCTGTTCACGACAGGGATTATGCTGGTGGAAATGTGGATTCTCAATAAAATCGGCAAGGATGATCTTGAGACTGCTTCCCGGGTTTGTGAGAGCGGCACTGAGGTGGTTGAAGAAACTATGAATTCCGGCAACTGGAAACGGTCTTTTTTGCAGCCGCAGTTCCTGGCGGCAGGTATCTTTTTGGCGCTGACGCTCGGCCTGTCAGAGGGCGTTGAATTCCAGGGGAAAACGCCAGGTAAGCAGCCTCTTCATGAGTTTCCCTTGCAGATCGGAGAATGGAGCGGTACCAGGGAGGCTATGGAGCAGGCATTTATTGATACGCTGGATTTAAGCGACTATGTTATTGTAAACTACAGAGACCGAAAGAATCGTGCCGTTAACTTTTACACTGCTTATTATGAAAACCAGCAAAAGGGCGAATCCATCCATTCGCCGGATACATGCCTTCCCGGGAGTGGGTGGAAATTCAGCCAGGCAGAGGAAGTTGTCATTAAAGCTAAAAAGGGCAAATCCATGCGGGTCAATCGGGTATTGATGGAAAAAGACGGCGAAAAGCAGTTGGCTTACTACTGGTTCCCCATGCGGGGCCGGGTGCTGACAAAACTCTACCAGTTGAAACTCTACAATTTCTGGGACGCCTTGACGAGACAGCGGACGGATGGTGCATTGGTCCGTGTCATTACCCCCATTGCAAGTTCGGAAAAAACGGCGGATGCGGATATGCGGATTCGGAATTTCCTCAATGAGGCGGTTCCACTTCTTCCCGCCTTCATCCCGGATTAAACGACGAGGTTATTTATCCCCGAATGACGGTTCTTTTTTCCTTTATTCTCTCCCTGATCGTCACGATCGCGCTGATTCCCCTCCTGATTGCGGTGGCCATCAGGGCCGGGATCTATGACCAGCCCGATGCCCGCAAGGTCCACTCGAAGCCGATTCCCCGAATCGGCGGAGTGGCGATGGCATTGGGGGCCCTTGTTCCCGTCCTGATCTACAGCGTTGCGAATACCTTTGCCTTGGCTTTTCTGGCCGGAGCGGTGGTGATTGTGGTGTTCGGCCTGCTCGACGATCTCTTTGAACTGGACTTTAAAATCAAGTTCGCCGCCCAGATTGCCGCCGCCCTGATTGTTGTCCTCTACGGCGGAATCCGCATCACCCGATTGGGCTCACTGCTGCCGGACGACATGATCCTGATGGAGGGGATCGGCATTTTTCTGGCCGTGGTGGTCATCGTCGGCGTCACCAATGCGCTCAACCTGACGGACGGCCTGGACGGGCTGGCGGGCGGGATCGCTCTTCTGATGCTGCTCTGCATCGGCTATCTTGCCTGGATGGACGATGATCTCTTTATCGTCCTGGTTTCCGCGGCCCTTGCCGGCTCCATCTTTGGATTCCTGCGGTACAATACCCACCCGGCTGTCCTGTTCATGGGGGATACCGGAAGCCAGCTTCTGGGGTTTTCCGCTGTCTGCCTTTCCCTTTCGCTGACCCAGAAAAATACGGCCTTCAGCCCTGTGCTGCCGCTCCTCATCCTCGGATGGCCGATCCTGGATACGGCAACGGTCATGGTCAAGCGCATGGTGGAGGGAAGGTCTCCCTTTGCTCCGGACAAGGGGCACTTTCACCACAGGCTCATGGCCCTTGGTCTGTATCAAAGCGAGGCCGTCTTTGTCATTTACGTTTTTCAGTCTCTGCTGGTGGCATCGGCTTATCTGCTCCGGTTTCATTCGGAAAATCTCCTCCTGGGGGGCTACCTGGTCTTTGCGGGGCTTGTCCTGTGGTTGTTTCATAAAGTTGAAAGCTCCGGGCGGCTCATTCCCCGATTTTTCCTGATCGAGCAGGTTAAAAAGCAACTGAGACGAATGCGGGAACAGGGGATTTTCATTCGGATTGCCTTCCAGTCCCTGGAGAGTTTCACCTTTGTCCTTCTGATCGCGTTCGCCCTGGCGCCTGCAGAGATTCCCCGGTACTTTTCTCTTTTTGCTGCTGCGGGGTGCGTCGTCCTGGCAGGCGTCTGGTTCCTTGGCCGGCGTTGGATCCGGTGGATTCTGAACCTCTTTCTCTATTTTTTCATCCCCTTCCTGATCTATTTGAACGATGTCCGTATGGCGTCCTGGATGAACGGGGTACCGGAAAATCTCTATAACCTGTCTTTTCTGATTGTGGCGATTCTGAGCTTCCTTACCCTGCGTTTAACACGGCGCAAAAAGGGTTTCAAAACAACCCCGATGGATTATCTGCTTGTGTTTCTTGCACTGGTTCTCGTGGCCCTGCCCGGTCTGAGGGAACAGTTCGGGCTTTTGGGGGTCAAGATGATCCTGATGTTTTTTGCCTTTGAGATTATCTTTGGCGAAGTTCGGGAGCAACTCGGCAAGCCGGCTCTGTTTACATTTTTGGCCTTTGCCGTTGTAGCCGCCAGAGGGATTTAAAAAAATGTATAGATCAATAAATATTTCAGGAGGTATGAAATTGAGAAAAAGAATGCTTTCTCTGGGAGTGGCCTTTGCCCTCCTGATCACCCTGGTTGCAGCCTGCAGCGGACCGGAGGAAAAGAAGCAGAAGTTCTTCAATAAGGGGAAGTCTCTGTATGAAAAGGGAGATTTCGTCAAGGCCGGGCTTGAGTTCCGCAATGCCATCCAGATTGATCCCAAGTTTGCCGATGCCCATTACATGCTGGGCATGGTGGAGCTGAAGAAAAAGAATCCGAGGAGAGCCTTCGGGGAGCTTTCAAAGGCCGTCGAATTGAATCCGAACCTGCAGGATGCCCAGATACAGTTGGGGAACCTTTACATGATGAGCCGCCAGCCGGAGAAGGCCCTGGAAAAAGCGGAAACGGTTCTGAAACTGTCTAACGCCAATGAGGATGCCCTGCTGCTCAAGACCTCTGCTCTGCTCTCCATGAAAAAAAGCCCGGAAGCGCTCGCCCTTTTGCAGGAGATGCAGCAGAGGGGAATAAAACGCCCGGAGCTTTTTCTGCTGCTGGCTTCCACCCATCTCCAGAACAGCAGGCTGTTGGAGGCCCAGGGAATTTTAAATGAAGGAATCACAGCCAATCCCAAGAGCATCGTCCTCCATCTTACCCTGGCGGACCTCTATTCCCGGGAAAAGAAAATCGATGAGGCGGCGGCGACCCTCCAGAAGGTGATTGCCCTGGAGCCCAAAAACAACCGCTACCGGTTGAATCTGGCGAATTTATACTGGCAGGCCGGCCAGCAGGACAAGGCAACAGTGCTTCTTTCGGAACTGGTGGCTGCTGAGCCCGGCAACGAAGAAAACAGGCTTCAGGCCGGGGGGTTCTACCTTTCCAAGGGGCGACCAGCCGATGCGGAACGTGAGCTGAAAAATGGGATTGCGGCAATACCCAAAAGTTTCAAGCTGCGTTTTGCCCTGAGCGACCTTTACTTCAATTCCGGCATGACGGATCGGTCATTGGCGCTTCTGAAGGAGTGCCTGGCGCTGGAGAAGGACCCCGGAAACCGCTATATCCTTCAGACGAAAAACGCCCTGGCCCGGGTTTACCTGGCCCGCCAGGAGGTTAAAGAGGCGGCACGGTATGTGGACGAAGTCATCAAAGAAAGCGCCAAGGATGTGGACGCCCATTTCACCAAGGGGAACATTGCCCTGATCAACAAAAACGGAACGGAAGCCGTTGCCGAGTTCCGCACTGTAACAAGCGAGAGCCCGCAGTTTATCCTCGGCCATATCCGGCTGGCGGAAGCCCACATGATGAACAAGGAGTACAGCCTCGCTTCCGATACCCTGCAGAACGCCCTGAAGATCCGCCCGGATTCCCGTGAAGTGACTCAGGCGATGATTCGACTCGACATGGCCCAGAAGAACTATGCCAAGGCGGAGGAGACCATCCGTCGGATATTGAGCCAGAAGCCCGACGATCCGGATGCAGGGCTTGCACTGGGCGATCTTTACCTGGCGCAGAGGGATTATACCCGTGCCGCAGCGGCTTACGGGGATGTGGTCAAGAAGATTCCTGCGCATCCTGCCGGGTATGTCCGGCTCAGCAGCCTTTACATGGCTCAGGGCCAGCTGGACCGGGCTGCGGCGGAGTTGGAGAAAGCCCTGAAACTGGATCCCCGGTCGGCGCCACTTTCCGTTTCCCTGGTGCAGATTTACATGAAGCAGAAAAAGTACAACGCCGCTCTCGCCGTACTGGAAAACCGGCTCCGACAGAATCCCATGGATGCCCTCGCCCACAGCATGAGCGGACAGATCTACAACGCTCAGGGCAATGAGCGGAAGGCCGAGGAAGCCTACCGGCAGGCAATGGCCGTGTATGAGAAAATCCTGGAAAGGCAGCCCGACCAGTGGATCGCCGCTAACGATCTGGCGTTTCTGCTGACAGAATACGGAACGCAACAGGACGATCTGAAACGGGCCTTCGCCCTGGCTGGTAAAGCTTACGGGAAGCAGCCGAACAACCCGGCGGTTCTGGATACACTTGGCTGGATCTATTACAAAATGGGCGACTATCGCCATGCCCAGGAGATGCTCACAAAAGCCCTGGCAAAGGCTCCGTCCAGTGTCCTGCTCAATTATCACTATGGAATGGTTCTTCTCAAGACCGGCCAGGTGGACAAAGGCAGGGAAAGGTTGAATTGGGCGGTCCAGAGCGGAGAGGAATTTACCGGCAGGAAGGAAGCCCTGGCCATCCTTGGAATGCGCTGAAGAAAATAAGCAAGGAGATGGATTATTTGACAGATTTCGAAAAATGAATTATGCAGGAAAGCCATAAGTGGGATATTTTTTGCTAAATACTTCAGGGGATGAAGAAGGTTTCTGCATGACAAGCCGTTTGCTTTTATCTTTTAAGGGGAGACATTGAATGAAAGTCAGAAAAATAGCCGTATTGTTTACCTTGGTGATCCTCGGCGGAATTCTGCTGGCGGCGGCTCCGCTGCCGGCGGCCGAGCCGACGAAGGCCTCGGCAACGCCCGGAAAGACAGCGGGAGAACCTCTGCTGGTGAAGTCTGACCGGGATTATCTTATCGGACCCGGTGATGTGCTGGAAGTCGCTGTCTGGAAAGATGAAGCCCTCACAAAAACGCCGGTGGTTCGACCGGACGGAAAAATTTCCTTTCCGTTGATCGGGGAGCTTATCGCGGAGGGAAAGACGGTTGCCCAGTTGAAAAAGGAAATCGAGGGGAATCTGTCCCGATATGTTCCCGACGTGGACCTCCATGTCAACGTTCAGCAGATCAACAGCATGATCATTTATGTCATCGGCAAAGTGAACAACCCCGGACGCCAGATTCTGAATTCCCAGATTAACGTGCTACAGGTCCTGGCCACCGCCGGCGGGCTTAATCCCTTTGCCAAACGCGGCAGCATCAAGATTTTCCGCCAGGAAGGACCCAAAACCCGCATCCTCGACTTTGATTATGACAGTGTGATCGAAGGCAAGCGGCTGGAACAGAATATCCTGCTTTTGCGGGGTGATGTCGTAGTTGTTCCATAGAGGTCATACCAGGGAGTTTGCTACCGGCATAGGGAAGAACCAAAGCGAGGTCATTTCATGGAAGAAAATACACTGGAATTCAAAGCGCTTGCCAGGATCGTCAAGCGGCGGAAATTGGAAATCATTCTGCCGATCATTGCGATTTTTCTGATTGCCCTGGTTGGCGCCGTACTCTGGCCGCCGACGTACCGCTCTTCGTCAACCATCCTGATCGAAGAGCAGGAAATCCCGCCGGAATATGTCATGTCTACGGTAACGGGCTACGCGGAGCAGCGTCTGCAGACGATCAGCCAGCGGATCATGACGTATAACCGGCTGATGGAGATCATCAACCGGTTCAATCTCTATGCGGATATCCGGGGCAAATCCAGCATGGAAGAGGTTGTCCAGAAAATGCGCGACAGCATTCAGTTCGAGACCATCAGCGCCGATGTTATCGATCGTACGGGACGGGCAAAGGCAGCCACCATTGCGTTTACCGTGTCCTACGAAGGGGAAAAGCCGGAAGTGGTGCAGCAGGTGGCCAACGTCCTGGCATCCCTTTATCTCGAGGAGAATCTGAAGAGCCGGGAGGAAAAGTCTGCCGGGGCATCGAGATTTATTGAAGAGGAGGGGAAGCAAATCCAGACGCAGTTGGCGGAGTTGGATGGGAAGATCGCCACGTTCAAGCAGAGCAATCTCAACTCCCTTCCGGAACTGACTCAGTTTAATCTTCAAACGCTGCAGCGAAGCGATCAGGAGATCGATCAATTGAACAACCAGCTTCGCAGCCTCAAGGAAAAGGAGAGTTCACTGCTGACTCAGTTGGCCAGCGTTCCCCAGGATCTTGCCAATCCGGACAAGGAGAGGCTCAAGGAACTGCGGGCCAAGATTGTCAGTCTGCGCACCCGTTACTCCGAGGAATATCCCGATGTGGTCAAGAGCAAGCAGGAGATTGCAGAGCTGGAGAGAAGGTTGAGTTCTGGCCGCCAGCAGACGGCCCTGGGCGGGCAATCGGATAACCCGGCTTATATCGCGCTGTCCGCGCAGCTTGCTGGCATACGGTCGGATATCAACTCGGTCAACAATCAGATCAGTGACACCCGAAGCAGACGGGACAGTTACCGGAACCGGATCGAGTCGGGACCGCGGACGGAAGAGCAGTACAAGCTTCTAATCATGGAGCGCAACAATCTTCAGGCCAAATATGACGACCTGATGAAGAAAGGCATGGAGGCGAAAGTCGCCCAGGGATTGGAAAAAACACAGATGGGGGAACGCTTCACCCTCATCGATCCGGCCCGGCTGCCTGAAGAGCCTGTCAGTCCGAATATCCCTGTCGTGCTGCTCCTCGGGTTGATACTTGGTACGGGTGCAGGTGTCGGAACGGCTTCCCTGAGGGAATTCAGCGACAAGTCGGCACACCTGCCGGAGGATCTGGAACGGATCACCCAGCTGAATGTCCTGGCGGCGATTCCCGAGATTGTGACCAATGAAGATCGGGAGCGGGGAAAAAAGAGACGCAAATTGATGCTGATCCTCTCCGGCGTTGCCGCTGTATGCGGGCTCCTGATTTTTCATTTTATGATCATGGATCTTGATATCCTGATCGCCAGGATCATGAGGCAGTTGGCGCTATAGATGATGAGTAGACGACAGCAACAAAAAAATCAAACAGGATCTGACGAAAGATAAAGGGAAGGTCAATTCCATGAGCAAATTACAGAAAGCATTAGAAAAAGCCAAGGAAGCGAGGGGCGATTCCTATTCGGATTCAACGGGGATGCCGGAAAGCTCACCGGATTCCGTCGACGATATCCATCTGCCTACCCTGAAGATATGGGAAGGGGATGTCGTTCCCGAGAAAGTTGACCGGATTTCGCCGTCCTACACCCAGTCCCGAAACGTTTCGCTGGATCCCGAGGTGATGGAAAGAAACCGCTGTGTGGCCATGTTCCCCAGCCGGGAAGAGGTTGAGGCCTATCGGATCCTGCGGACGCAGATTTTAAATCGTACCAGGGAATCCGGCGGCAATCTGATCATGATCACCAGTGCTTTACCCGGTGAGGGAAAAACCCTGACGGCCATCAATCTGGCCCTCACCTTCGCCCGGGAATTCCGGCAGACCGCCCTGCTTGTGGACTGCGATCTCAAGAAGCAGAGCATCCATGAGATGATGGGGTTTCAAAGTGACAAGGGGCTGGTCGATCATTTAATCGGGGACTGCCCGGTGGAAGACCTCTTTGTCTGGCCTGGCGTCGAGAAATTGACACTTATTTCGGGGGGGGGAACGATCAACGAAAGCAGCGAAATCATGGGTTCCCCCCGGATGAAAGAGCTCGTTGTGGAAATGAAAAGGCGTTATCCGGAGCGGTACATCTTTTTTGACGTTCCATCGATTCTGGTGGGCGCCGACGCACTGACTTTCGCCCTGCTGGCCGATTTCATCGTGATGGTCGTGCAGGCTGACAAGACGCCCCTTGGCGAAGTGAACAAAGCGGCGCAGCTGATCCCGAGAGAAAAGCTGCTGGGCCTGGTCCTTAACCGTTATCACCCCTGAAAAGGGGCGATAACCCCTCCTTTTTTTTCAAATCATATACTACCGCTATATAAATCTTCTACATCTTTCTCTCCCAACGCTTTATCATAAATCCTTACATCATCAATAATGCCTGAGAAAAAGTCGGTGGGCACATAACCGGTGGATCCTACTTTCAAAGGCAGTGAAGATGTTGCCAATCTCTGTTTAAAGGTGGCGTTGATCATGTCCAGTTTACCATTGACATAGGTTTTGGATCCTGTTGCCGCATCGTATGTGCAGACTACATGGTGCCAGACATCCGGTGAAAGACTGTTAGGCTGCCCAATAACAACCGTTTGCGAATTGACTTGCAGAATCAATCGATGCTTTAAGCGATCGACGTAGAATTGATAAGTGCCGAAGTTCTTTCCCGCTATAGCGGCAGAGTATTCACCTGCTCGATACTTTATCCAAGCGCTTATAGAAAACTGATCTGTGAAGTTGAAAAGTCCATAATTGTCTTGGACAATCACATGGCTTCCAGTTCCGTTAAATGCAAGAGCTGAAAGACCGGTTGCGCTGTCCTTTGTCCAGGTTGTTCCTGATAACGTACCGCTTATGCCGTTTGGGGTACTATCGGTAATAATATAACCCGTATTTTCATCCATTGCCCAGTGCACGATTGGTTCTGGATTGATATTGAGTTTCCATAAACTGCTCCCGTTTCCTCCGGCCATGATGGTGCTGTTCTCACCGGGGATTTTAGCCACGGTCCAGAACCCGTAGATCGGTAAGCTTTCGGAAAGGGAGGTCCAGGTTTTCCCCCAGTCATTACTCGATATGATTCCACCGCTAAGCTCCCGTTTTGGATTGTCAGAGCCTATGGCCGCATAAAGAACTCCATCGTGATCATTATTGAACTCTATTTTTTGTATAGGCATGCCCTGCTGTTCCCAGACTTTCGTAAAGTTTGCACCGCCATCTTCGCTTTTGTAGATGAGTCCTTCATAACGAACCCACCGTTCATACCCGGCTACCAGCGTGGCAGGATCTGATTTGCTCACGGCGATAGATCGAACATTAGCGTTGTCCAGAGCGAAACACCTGTTCCATTTGTAGCCGCCGTCTGTGGATTTGTATATCCCCCCATCGGGCGATACTGTTCCTGCAAAGACGATAGACGGATTGACCGGATCAACAGCAATGGTAAACACAAAATATAGCCCTTCAGCGGGTTGTGCTGGAGTTAGAAACCAGGATTCACCCCCGTTCGAGCTCTTGTAGACCTTGCCGTTGTTGGCGGTTGCATACATTGTTGAAAGGGCGCGGTCGCACGGATAAATATGCCCACCACCAGGATGTCCAGTCGTGTTATACCAACTGTTTCCACCGTCAATGCTTTTCCGGATACCATCACTAATAGACCAATAAATTCTCGATGGATTTACACGGCTGTCGACCAATAAGCCCCTCGTTGAGGCTCGTGCTGTATTTGACCAACTTTTGCCTGCGTCTGTGCTTGTGTAAAGCCCTTGGTCAAAATTACCCATCCATAGTGTCGAAGAGTTTAGATCGTACTGTACATCAACGACCATGCCGGACTTCATATCTACTTGTTTTCTGAGCCAATTCACCCCTCCGTCATCGCTTTTGAAAACAGCATTGCCAGTGACTAATACAAGAACATCAGGGTCGGCCACCCCGAGAGCCATATCTCTTTTGGACCATCCGTCTGACTGCTTATCTTCCTGAACGAAATTCTTGGATTTGATCCATGTTTCTCCACCATCGACAGTCTTGAAGACTTTGCTATAGCGGTAAGCCGACAAGTACACAATGTTAGGATTCTCGTTATCAATGACTAAAGCGCGATAGCAGTCATATGTATTCGAAAATTCGATGCCATTATTTTTAGCAATCCAGGATCTTCCTCCATCGATACTCTTGTAGACTCCCCCCATGTAACTGACAGCATACATGACATTTGGGCAGGTGATGCTGGCCTTCACTGTCAGAATATCTTTTTGAGGTATGCTTTTGGAAACATAGCTCCAAGTCGATCCGCCATCCATACTCTTGTAAATTCCACAATCGTAAATAGCAGCAAATAGATAGCCGTTTTCTCCAATGGTGATGGAATTGGGGTTGCCAGGTAAAGCGCCTGACTGAATATTTCGCCACGAATCTCCCCCATCATCACTCTTGATGAGTCCCTCAATGTTGGAGGCATAATAGATCAACTTTGGATTCAATGGGTCAACCACCAATCGATTTCCCCCAGCCGTAAACATTTGTGTCGATTTTGAACTGACCCGGAAAATAAGCGTCCAGGAATCTCCATAATTGGCACTTCTGTAAATTCCTATATTTGTTGCCGCGTAAAGGACGCCCGGAACAGCTGGATTATAAGCAAGCGCATTTATTGTGGGATTGACTTTCATTTCGTCGTTGCATGGAGTGTATGTCTCACCTTGATCCATGCTCCTATAGAGACCACCCAACTCGTTGCCGACAAAGATGATGTCTATTCCGGACCAACTCGCTATGACAACAGCAGAATTTTCGCCTCCCCCGTCCGGTCCAATGTGTTCCCAGCCTGCCGTTGCCTGCAATGGGACAATCAGCTGAAAGAGAAGGAGGGCATAGAGCGAGAAAAGAATTAAAATAAAGGAACTTTTCTTGGTCTGCCGTTGAGGCTTGCTGTGGATAAGATGGGAGACAGGGGGCGCGATAACGTCTGACAAGCAATCATTAATTTTCATTTTCTACCTCATTATTATGGGGGGAATTCAACTTCTTATCCTCAGGATCTCAACGCTAACCCAACTTCACGATCACGAAAAATATTATAAGTAGTGTCCTGATGTTACCTTTATGCAATGGCTCATTTGGGCACTACACATTTTAAAATATCAGAGAATCGTCTTGATCGTATTTTCCGGCCTATGGGCCAGGCCCATGACGTCATAAATTTTCTGCCGTGTTATACCATATGGTATAGTCCCGGCAGAGATGATGTCCTGACATGAAGGATGTTCCGGTCATCGCTTTTCATGTTGGTTGTAATACGGACATGAGTGGCCAACCCTCTGCGGACCGTTGTCCATCTGTCGTTTATTTCCTGAGTCCGCCGATGGAGACGAATGGCGTGAAGAACATGGTACCCAGGCACTGTAATGAACAGATGACCGTTGGCCCGAGGTTCATTTTGTTGATGGACGGGACGCATCCCAAGTTCTGATTTCATGCACCGGAAGGCGTCTTGAATTCCCGTGAGCAGGGCAAAAATATCGACTAATTCCTTCCGCAATACCTAGGGAAAAGAAACTTAAGAGGATATGGCCCCTGGTGGTCTCATCGCCCCGCTGAAAGATCGGCCGTGCATCCAGGACGGATTTTTATGTCCCGGAAGACATGTTCCAACTGGCCAGAACTCCTTGTATGTGAGGGCTGCCTGCCCCGGCGTAAAATCTGTATTGGTCCGGAGGAACCATTTCCCGTCGAAGCGCTCATCCTCGAACAGAGAAGAATCGGTGGAAGATGTACTCTCCGGCAAGACCTTCCTGCAATTTCCGTTCGCGGAGAGAACTTTCTCTTTGATTTTCCTGACCCTGCCCATCCGGGCTCCCAGAATGTAAGGGATCTGTTCTTTATCCAGCCAGGCCAGCATTGCATGACGGATCATCCCCCGGTCGGAAACAACACAGAATCTGCCGATTAGGAAAGCGACTCCGGGTTCTTTTGAAAATGGAAATAAGCCCCTTGACATCCGCCGTGTTTTCCGGCCACATGTCGCAACAGACGGGGTTGCCATTGTTGTAGAGAATGACACCGACAATTATCTGGTTCACATCGGAACGATGATCCTTGCAGTGACCATGTCGACCAAGAGTTTCTTCTCCCTCAAAATGTAAAAAAAGGTGGTTATAGAAGAAAACGATACCCAGACCACTGGACAGATCCTGGCGCATCTGGAACAGTTCTTCCTCTCTGAGCGTCCCATGAATATGAAATACGCTCCTCTATGTCAAGAACAATCAACCGATCATTTGACACCATCGTTTTGAGATGACCTCGTTTTTTTCAAAGAGCGATAGAATGAATTCAGAAGGTTAGAGAACCCAGTGAGCACAAAAAGCCCAATGAACTGTCAAGGAAAAGTCAAGAGGTTTCCTGGGCCGTAACACTACAACGACATATAATATTTGACAACAAAAATTAAATGAACAATAATCCTCCTGAAGGATCAATTATCCAGAAGGAGGACAGCATGATCTTTAACAATTTCAGTGAAACAGAGATTTTTAGCATACCAAAGTTCGCTGTAGAAAAGACTGACGTTGAAGGGTTCATGGATGAATTGAGAGGATTTCATAGCACCTTTCAGAGTTGCTTTACGCGTAGCGAAACTCGCGAGAATTTCTTTCATTACATGGTTGGACAATTCAGCGAACTGGACAGGAAATCGATAGAGCCTATTGCATTGACGGTCGAAGGTGGGACCGTCCGTTCCATGCAGCGGATGATCAGCGATGCCCAATGGGACGAAGACCTGATCGCGAAGCGTTATCATCAATTGATCGGGGATGATATGGCGCATGGCGATGGCATTTTGATTTTTGATGAGACATCGTTTGTCAAGAAGGGCAATGATTCCATCGGTGTTTCCCGTCAATACTGCGGCTCTCTGGGAAAAGTGGAAAACTGCCAGGTCGGAGTTTTTGCAGCCTATGCCTCTCCTCATGGCTATGCCCTTCTGGACAAGCGATTGTTTATTCCGGAGAAGTGGTTTTCCGAACCTTACAAAGACAGGCGGTCGAAGTGCCGATTGCCCGATAGCGAAACGTTTAAGACCAAGGTGGAACTGGCCATCGAGATGCTTGATCATGTCCAGAAGGAGGAACTTCTTCCCTTTCGATACGTGGTTGCCGATACGGCCTATGGTAGAAGCATCGAGTTTATCGAGGCCATTGAGAAACATCCGGGAAAGACTTACCTTCTTGCGGTGCCCTGTGACACGCTTTGTTGGCTCACCTCTCCCGTTACCCACAAGAAGGCCTACACTTACAAAGGAGAGCAGCGCTCTCGGACCGTTCTTTCGGAAACTGAAAAAGCCCCGGTGACGGTGGAAGCTTTTGCCCGGAATTTGAACAACTACTTCTGGTACAGGAGAATCGTTGCCGAGGGCGCGAAAGGGCCGATTGCTTACGAATTTATGAGGAGAAAGATCTTTCTGCACCGAGATGGCCTGCCCTGTAAATCCGTGTGGCTGATTGTCAAAAGAACCCTTGGTGCGGAGCCCGTTTATTCTTACTTCATCAGCAATGCTCCCAGAAGCACCCGCCTGCCGGTTTTTGTCTGGCTCAGCGGCGTTCGATGGGCGATCGAACAATGTTTTGAAGAAGCCAAGTCGGAATTGGGGCTTGATCAGTACGAGGTCAGGAAATTCTCCGGATGGCATCATCACATATTGACCTGTATGCTGGCTCACTTTTTTCTCTGGCACCTCAAGATCAGGTTGGGGAAAAAAAGCACCCTCTGTTACGCTATCGCAGCTTAGGATCTTATTGGAGGTCGTGCTTCCCCTCCGAAAATTTGATGTTGACAGCGCCATTTCTTTAGTGGCCGGAATACAAAGGCGAAATCATCGTGCCTATTTGTCTCATAGAAAGAAAAAGCAATTCCATTAACTTTCATTTGTCGTTGTAGGGGTAATCGGTGCCGCACATTTTTTCCTTGCAAGCTCAAAGCGATGTGATTATAAAATAGCGCTGTAGTTTCAAAAATAAAGGCTGAAGATGGTAACGCCGATTATGTCAAATGTTCTCATGAATACGCGGGAAGTTGCGGAGTACCTGGATATCAATGAAAAGCAGGTCTATGCACTGATTAAATCCGGACGGATTCCGGCAACCCGGGTAACGGGGAAGTGGCTTTTTCCAAAGGATTTGATAGATGAATGGCTTCTTGAGGATGCCCGGACAGGGCTGAGTGAGGCACGGCAGAGAAGCCGGAAAATGGGAGGTGCCCTTCTGGCTGCCGGCAGTAACGATCCCATGCTGGACATTCTTCAAGCCACTCTGCGGAAGGAACATCCGGAATTTTATATTTTCTCGGCCAGTACGGGAAGCAGGGACGGACTGCTGGCCCTCAATGCCGGTTATACCGATATCGCCTGGACCCACTTGTGGGATCCCCGGAATGACACATACAACATTCCCTACCTGGCCCAATATGTGCCCGACCGCAGAGGCGTTGTGGTCAATCTTTTCTACCGTGAACTGGGCTTCGTGATTGCGCGGGGCAATCCCCTGGGCATCCAGGGATTTGAAGACCTTGTGGGCAAGGAGGTCCGCTTCATCAACCGCCAGTCGGGGGCTGGAACCCGGGTGCTTCTGGACATCCACTTGGAGCGCCTCGGCATTGATAAGAGCCTGATATCTGGTTACGATGAGGAGGTGTGCACCCACCTTGAAGTCGGCCTCGCCGTGCTTGCGGGAACGACCGATGTCGGAATCGCCTCCATCGCCATCGCCAACTTTCTGGGACTGGATTTTGTGCCCATCACCCGCGAACGCTTTGACATGGTGCTGGATCAGGGGATTTTTTTTGAAAAGGCCGTGCAGGCTCTGATGGATGTTCTCCATGACTCGGCATTCCGTCAGCGGGTTGAAGGAATGAGCCGCTACGACTTTTCCGATTCCGGACGGATTCTTTATTCCACCACCTGAGGCCCTGGCCGTTCCCGGCAAAAACAAAGCCTTTCCGCCATGAGCCGTTCCAGGGGGCCTGTCACTAGCCAACAAGTCTTGTTCTCTCGTCCGATATCCCTCCCATGCCTGGTCCCTGCACAAGCCCATCTTGTTTTCTGTTATTTATAACATATTGACTTCCTACGATTTTTAATTGATGTATGCCTAGTTGGTCGTGTAGACAGAAGCCGTGTGGCTGTTGGCGCTTTTGGGCGAATATCTGGAAATGTTTTAATTACAACGTGACATGAGAAAGGAGAGAAGTTCCATGAAGATGAAGAGGCTGTTTTTGTATCTTTTTGCGTTTCTCGTGCTGGGCTTTCCTGGATTGGTTGGTGCCGCTGACGGAAGCAAATTCATTCTGCTGTCTTCAACCATTGGCCCCATCGATTCCGGCATCGTGGATGTTCTTGAGAATGCCTTTGAAAAGGAAAGGGGAATCCGGGTGCGTCACGTCGGCGCCGGCACCGGCCTGGCGCTGGATATCGCCCGTAAGGGCAATGTCGATCTCGTCATGGTTCATGCCAAATCCCTGGAGGAAAAGTTCGTCCAGGAAGGGTATGGAACTCACCGGATTGCGTTAATGTACAACGACTTCGTCATCGTCGGCCCCGAAGCTGATCCGGCGGGAATTAAAGGGCTGAAAACGGCTGCGGAAGCGCTTAAGCGGATTTCGGAAAAAAGCGCACCCTTTGTCAGCCGCGGAGACAAATCGGGGACCCACGTGGCTGAAATGGAACTCTGGAAAAAGGCAGACCTCAAACCCGCCGGATCGTGGTATGTGGTTTATGAAAAGGGTTCCGAGGGAAATGCCTCCACGCTGAAGTTCACCAATGAGAAAAAGGCCTATACAGTGATTGACCGGGCCACCTACCTGGCCCTGAAGGATCAAATTGCGCTGATCATCCTCGTCGAAGGGGACGAAGCCCTGCTGAACTATATCAGCCTGATTCCCGTCAATCAGAAAAAATTCAAAAATGTCAACGCAAGTGATACAAGGCAGTTCATAAACTGGCTGACGGACCCCAGCAAGGGACAGATCATTATCCGGGACTTCGGTAAGGAAAAATACGGCGCCCCGCTTTTCTTCCCCAATTCGGATGCCTGGAGGAAAGGGCAGGGAAATCAGTGAAATTTAAGGTTCCAAGTTCCGGAAGCAGGGGCGGGAGCGATAGAATCGACGAGCATTTTTGAAGATGCAGCCCCTTATCTCATCCATTGGATAACATAAAAAATAAGATCTTAAGGAGGACACACATGAAGCTAAAACCGATAAAACCTGTCTTTCGTCATCTGGTGTTTCTTGCGCTCCTGTTCCTGATTGCAGGGCTTGTCGCCACTCCGACCGCTTCGGCGGCCCCGAAACAGAAAAACCTGATTCTGGCCACCACGACCAGCACCCAGGATACAGGCCTGCTGGACAAGCTGATCCCGATGTTTGAAAAGAAAACAGGCTATTTCGTCAAGACGATCGCCGTTGGCTCCGGACAGGCGATGGCTATGGGGCAGAAGGGTGAGGCGGATGTTCTCCTCGTCCATTCCCCTGATGCGGAAAAGAAATTCATGGAGGGGCAATACGGGATCAATCGCCGCCTGGTCATGCACAATGACTTCGTGATCGTGGGTCCGCCTGCGGATCCAGCCGCTATTAAAGGCTCCAAATCGTCGCCGGAAGCTTTCAAGAAGATTGCCGGGGGATTTCTTTTTGTCTCCAGGGGAGACAATTCGGGGACGCATGCCAAGGAAAAGGCCATCTGGAAAGCCGCGGGGATCAACCCTGAAGGCGGAAAATGGTATCAGCAGACAGGGCTGGGCATGGGGCAGACCCTGAATGTGGCCGCGGAGAAGAAGGGCTACACCCTTACCGACCGGGGGACATGGCTCTCCCTGCAGAAAAATCTGGGGCTTCCCATCCTCATGCAGGGAGACCCAATCCTGCTGAACATCTATCATGTCATAGAAGTCAACCATGCCAAGTGGCCGAAAGTCAATGCGGCAGGCGCCAAAGCCTTCGCCGATTTCATGGTTTCCGCCCAAACCCAGAAAGTCATCAAGACCTTCGGCGTGGACAAGTACGGTTCCCCCCTGTTTTTCCCCGATGCAGGCAAGCGCGTGGAGGACCTGGGGAAATAAATGGAACTGATTCTTCAAGGCTTCCTGAAGGCCATCGAGCTGCTTGTTTCCCTGGATCCTGAAGTCCTTGGAATCACGCTGCTGTCACTGAGGGTATCAGGAACAGCCACTCTGATCAGTCTTTTTCTCGGCATATCATCGGGAACCGCGGTGGCCCTCACCCGGTTCCCGGGCCGAAAGTTCGTGGTCAGCCTGATCAACACCGGAATGGGACTTCCTCCGGTGGTGGTGGGGCTCTTTGTCACCATTTTCCTGTGGAGAAACGGGCCTTTCGGCTTTCTGGAGATTCTCTATACGCCGACAGCCATCATTATCGCCCAGGCGGTCATTGCCACGCCGATCGTTACCGGCATCACCCTGGCCGCCATTCAGAATCTTCCTCCCAATCTGCGCCTCCAGATCCTGGCCCTCGGGGCTACCCGCATTCAGATGCTCTGGCTTCTCATCCGGGAGGCCCGCCTGCCCCTGCTGGCCGCCGTCATGGCCGGCTTCGGCGGGGTCATTTCCGAGGTTGGTGCCTCCATTATGGTGGGTGGAAACATCAAGGGATATTCCCGGGTGCTCACGACGGCCACCGTTATGGAGACGGGGCGGGGAAACTTTGACACGGCCATCGCCCTGAGCATCATTCTCTTATTGCTGGCCTATATGATCAATTACCTGCTGACACGGATCCAGCAGCGGGAGCGCCCCCGATGACCATGTCCGCCCCGATCCTCCAGGGAAAAAGACTTGTGGTCAAGCGTGGAGGAATTACCGTTCTGGATATTCCGGACTTCGAGATCAAGAAGGGAGGGGTCCTTTCCCTCATTGGACCGAACGGTTCCGGAAAATCCACGCTCCTTCTCACCCTGTCCTGCCTGCTGAAGCTCTACAAGGGCACGCTGATCTTCAACGGGCGGCAGATCAACAATCGACAGAGCGAACTCGACTATCGACGGCAGATTGCCGTTGTGTTCCAGGATCCGCTTCTCTTTGATACGACGGTTTTGGAGAATGTGTCTTCCGGCCTGAAAATAAGGGGGGTGGATAAACGCGAGCGTACAAGGATTGCGGAAGATTACCTGGAGCGCTTGGGAATCCCGCATCTGGCGAAACGTTCAGCGTGCAAGCTCTCCGGAGGAGAGGCTCAGCGGACCAGTATCGCCCGCGCCTTCGCGATTCGTCCGGCCATCCTTTTTCTCGATGAGCCCTTTTCCGCGCTGGACCCGCCCACGCACGAGGGCTTGATCTCGGACCTCAACCGGCTTCTGCAGGAAACGGACACAACGGCGGTCATGGCCACGCACGATCAGATGGATGCCCTGCGCCTATCCGATCGCATCGCCGTGCTCCAGCAGGGGAAGGTTGCCCAGACCGGTTCGGCAGACATGGTGATGAACCATCCGATCAATGAATTTGTCGCCTCCTTCGTCGGGATGGATACGGTTTTAACCGGTACCGTCCGGGAAATCCTGGAAGGCGACCGGATGATTCTCGCCGTCGGCAAACGGGAAATAGAGGCTGTGGGAGATCTGCCCAAAGGGGAGGATGTGCTATGCTTTGTTCGTCCGGAGAATGTCATCCTCTCGACGGACTCGCCTGCAGAGCACAGCAGCGCCCGGAACACCTTTTCGGGCCGGATTGTCCGCATCGCGCCCCATGGACTGTTTTACCGCGTGGATCTGAACTGCGGCTTCGACCTCATTTCTTACATAACCCGCTCATCCCTTGATTCTCTGGGGCTCCGCGAAGGCCAGACCGTCAAGGCCTCCTTCAAGGCCACGGCCATCCATGTAATCAAGAAATCATCGTAGTTTGTTTCCGCCACCTTCTTCCGCCGGGCGGAAGATCCTGGTTCATCCATTGGTTCACGCTTAGGTCTGAAGAAGAAAATGCTTTATGTTTCTTCCAATATAGATTAAATGAATTTCATGGTACTGATAATTGGGAATCAAGAAGGATCGATTTAACACCTATATGAAATTGTACATTGGATTTGATGACACGGACAATGCGGAAGCGACAATCGGGACCGGCAAGCTGGCGCGTCACTTTGAAGACCTCCTTCCCGGAGGCTGCCGCCTGTGGGGGGTGGTCAGACAGCAACTTCTCGTTGATCCCGGAATACCTTACACCTCTCACAACAGTTCTGCCTGCGTGGTTATCGAGATGTCCGATGTGTCGGTTAACGAGGCAATTCTAAAGCGGGCAGTCGAGCATATCGAAAGGGAATCCCTGCCGGGGAGCGATCCCGGATTATGCGTGGCCTTGGAAGGGCACCCCGTTCTGTCCGCCCTGATCGCTTTCGGCAAACGATGCACGGAAAAAATTGTCACCCAGCAGGAGGCCTTGGAGGCAGCCAGGGGAGTCCATCTGTCCGGCCATGGCGGGACGAATGGCGGAATCATCGGAGCGGCCGCCGCGGTAGGGCTTTCAGCCTGGGGGTGGAGCGGACGATTCATTGAGTTTAGGGATCTGAGGGCCCATCCAGAAGTGTTGTCCGTGTCCAGATTGACGGAGTGCGGAATTACCGTTGTTTCCCTGGATAGAGACGCCGTGATCCCGCATCCGGAAGATATGGTTTTCACAAAGGGCTGGCTGCGTCCCAGGCATTGGGGGCACAGCGCCGTTTTGCCCGTGATTCAGACGGGTAAAGGCCAGTGGGAAAGTTTGGGTGGAAAACGGAAAAAGCAATAACACATCACAGAGGAGGTATGACCATGGCAGGTAAAATTTTTTATCGGGAACGCCGGAAAGTCGGTGAAGGGGAAAAGAAGCCGCGGTACACTCTGGTTGCCGTGACGGATCTGGATCTTACCTTCTATCCGAAACACATGCGCAAAAAGGAGCTGGAGCAGATTGCTGAAGCGGTAGGGGCGGAGCTTGTCCTGTTGACTCATGGCGAAAAGGAAAAGGAAGAGGAAGTGGAAGTTAAGGACTAAGGGGGGAGTCTCATGGGGCTTTGGCGTGAACGGGACGGACGGCGTCTGCATGTAAAGAGTAAACTGATGGGGGAAAGCCTCGTCAGCCGGTCGTTTATGGAGAGCATGACCGTTGCTCCGCAGCGGCGGTTTTTCCCCGATGTGGACATTATAAAAATTGGCGGACAGTCCATCTGTGACCGGGGCGTCAAGGCCCTCCCCTCAATCATCGAAGAGATCGTTGCCAACAAAAACGATCACAAGATGCTCATCACCACGGGGGGCGGCACGCGCAGCCGGCATATCTATTCCATCGGACTGGAGCTGGGCATGCCCACGGGCATTATCGCCAAGTTCGGCAGCTCGATTTCGGAACAGAATGCTCTGCTGGTGTCGACCATGCTGTCACCCTCGGGTGGAATAAAGATCGGGCATGATGAAGTCATTAAATTGTCAACCTATTTTGCCCAGGGTTGCATCCCGGTGATGCATGGAATGCCTCCCTACGATTATTTCGCAATTCCGGCAAAGAGGTGGCGGGTTCCTGTGCACCGGACGGATGTGGGAACCATTATCCTGGCAGACTTGATCGGTGCGCGCAGTTGCATATACATCAAGGATGAAAAGGGTTTGTACACGGATGACCCCAAAAAAAATCCCGAGGCGGAATTCGTTTCTATAATCAACGCTACCGAACTTCTAGCCCGGGATTTTGACGATTTGATCATTGAGCGCCCCTGCCTCGAAATTTTGCAGAACAGTGAGGTCATCAACAGCATCCAGATCATAAACGGTCTGGAAAAGGGCAACATTACCCGGGCGTTGAAGGGCGAACATGTGGGAACCATCATTGTAAAGGAATGAAAGGATGATCGCCTCCGGGGGCGAATCCTGAAATGTCCTATTCATTTCATCCCTCCGCAACCAATCCTGCGGTGGAAGCGGGAATCTCGCGGAAGCTGCAGGGCCTCTCCTATTTTTCCTTTTAGTTCTGCCATCATGTTATTCCGTATTATCCGTCAGGAAAATGATCCGCCAGGTTTTGCTCTCGCGCCCTGGATGGCTCTTCCTTGGAAATAATCCGTCCTCTCCATTTTTCCGAAAAAATCAGGCAAATATAAACGATATTTCTTGACAACAGATTACACTTGTTTAAATAAACATTACAATTTGTAATGATATCTGACCTGTTGTATGTCCTGTCATTCAAGTTATTTCTCGTCCTGCCGTCAGAATCTTCTTGAATTCAACTCTTTGGCTTCTGCTATATGTATATGAAATCACGCGGTAATCTAAAATTGATTTTATGTAAGTGAATCAGATGTGAATCTCTTTGCCGTCCAAAAATAAGCTACATTATACTTGACAAGTGATTACGTTATGATAAAGGTAGCATCACAGATTGTAATGAACATCTATAGAGGAGTAAAAACATGAGGTACGCAGAGACTGGGTACAATTTGGAAATTGATTTGACCACCGGAAACATTGAGAAGGTGGAAACGGACCCGAGAGACACAGAGGCATTGCTGGGGGGCTTGGGTACCAACGCCAAAATCATGTGGGACAGGGTACCCCCGGAAGTCGAACCCTTTGATCCCGAAAATCTGCTCATCTTCGGCGCTGGCCTTTTGTGCGGCACGATGTGTCCTGGGGCGAATCGCACAATCGTTACGACGGTTTCTCCCCAGACGCGGTTCATGGCCTATTCGATGATGGGGGGATTTTTTGCGCCGGAAATGAAGTATGCCGGCTATGACAAGATCATCCTTCGCGGCAAGTCCCCGAAGCTGGTTTACATCTGGATTAAAGACGACAAGGTGGAAATCCGCGATGCCGCTCATCTTTCCGGCAAGGGGGCTGTGGAGACGCAGGATCTGATCCGTGCGGAATTGAAGGAACCGCGGGCCCACGTGGCGGCCATTGGTCTGGCGGGCGAGAACAGGGTCTGGTATTCATCCATCGAACAGGGACGTTCCAGCGCCAGCCGTCAGGGACTGGGCGGCGTCATGGGAGACAAGGGCGTCAAGGCCATCGCGGTTCGGGGCACCAAGGATATCAATGTATATAAGCCGGCCGAATTGCACAAGGAATGCGACTGGATGATGGAATACATGATGTGGCGCCAGGAGAACCCGGTTCCCAAGATGATGCCCATCATGGCCATCCTCGGATCTCCCCAGGAGATGATGGAATGTGACGAGAAGTGGCACACGGAGAATTTCGTGTGGGGAAATGCCCGGACCCGGAGAAAGAATTTCTGGACGCCGGAAATCGAGGAAGCCTGGACACATACTCAGGTCAGCGTGCGCACACGGCTGATCAGCTGCTACAACTGTCCCATCAAGTGCGGCGCCGTCATCACCATTCCGGGACAGGCTGCCTACATGATGAAATGCTTTACCAAGCTCACCTATGCCCTGGGCGCCATGGTGGATTCATTGGAGTTCAGCTTGACGATGGCTCAGAAGGCTACGGAATACGGTCTGGACGGGTTCTCGACGCCCCAGGTCATCGCCTTTGCCTGGGAACTCTGGGAAGCGGGAATTCTCACGGATGAGGATTTTGCGGGAACGGAAGAATATCCTCCCTGTCCCATGGGTGACAATGCCGAAAGGTTCGAGTGGCTGATGGATCGGATCGTCCGCCGCCAGGGCATCGGAGACATCCTGGCCAATGGTGTCTACTGGGCGGCCCGTAAGATCGGTAAAGGTGCGGAAGTGTACGATCACAATACAATCCGGAAACATGAGCAGACTCCTCTCAAGCTCGGCATGGTCAATCCCCTTTACTACCTGATGTATGCCACCAATGAAAAACTGAACATCACCCAGATTGAAGGCCAATGGCCCCAGATGCCCTACAAGGATCCGGCGGACAGGGAGGCCTTTGTGAAGGACTGGTTCCATGTTCCCGCTGAGCATTACAAGGAGTACTTCCTGAAATGGGAGCCCAAGGGAGAATTCGCAATGCCCTACTATCCGGGAATCAAGGAGTGCTGTGAGATCGTGAACTGGATGGAGATGATGCACTACATCGATGACGCCACCGGTGTCTGCACGGGCATTTCGGCTTTCCACCTGAAGCCGCCCTATCATATCCACAACTATCCGAACATTATTGCCTATGCAACGGGTCTCGATATTGACGAGGAAAAGCTGATCACCTTCACCAAGCGGGAGCGGCAGCTGGTCCGGGCCAACAATGTCCGCAGAGGATGGAGAAGAGAGGACGATACGCCGCCTGAAGACCACTGGGCGAAACGGCTTCCGGAATATGAGAAGCAGCTCCTCGATGCGTACTATGAGTTCAAGGGCTGGAACATGGACGGGATTCCCACCAAGGAGACGTTGCTGGAGCTGGGCTTGGGGTATGTTGTAGAAGACTTTGAGAAGAGAGGTATTTTATAAAATGGCCACGATAAAGAAAATTATCAAGACGATCAACGTCGATGTATCCAAGTGTAATGGCTGCCGGGCGTGCGAGATGATCTGTTCAGCCTTTCACGCAAACCCGAAATACAGCGTCATGAATCCTGAGAGATCCCGCATCCGGCTTTTCCGTGATCCGCTGAGAGATTTGTATCTCCCCATGTATGCCGGCCCTTATGTTGAGGCGGAATGTATGGGAAGAGAAAAATATATTATCGACGACAAGGAATACGATGAGTGCGATTTCTGCCGGGCCGCCTGCCCGTCCAGGGATCTTTTCCATGAACCCGATTCCGGTCTTCCTTTGAAATGCGACATGTGTGAAGACGATCCTCCCCAGAAAGAACCCCTCTGCGTCAGATGGTGCCCCAATGACGCCCTGACCTACGAAGAGAGAGAAGAGGAAGTGGAGGAGCAGGTGGAGATGGAGGATGTGGAGACAGGGTTGGCCGCTTTGGTGGACAAGTACGGCTGGGAGAAGATGAAGGACACCTTCGCCCGGATGCAGCTGAAGGACTGAGGGCTTAGCGCTCCGTAACGTAACGACATCCAGTGAAATTATCCGGTTGAATCCGTCGGGGTGCAGGTCATTGGACGGCCCTGCATCCGCGCCGGAGGAAGAAGTCGGAAACAGGATTATTATTTAAGGAAGGAAATCGATGGAGACTATAGCTCCTTACAAAGAGATTATCGTCGAAGTGAAATCGCACGGTGGAGACGCCTTCAAGCGATGCTTTCAATGCGGGTTGTGCGACAGTGTCTGTCCCTGGAACCGGGTGACGACCTTCAGTATGCGCAAGCTGGTCCGGGAGGCCACCTTTGGCCTGACGGACATTGAGAGCGAGGACATGTGGCGCTGCACCACCTGCGGGAGATGTCCCCAGCAGTGCCCGAGGGACGTAAAGCAGATCGAATCCGGGGTTGCCCTGCGGAGGATCGCCACGGAGTACGGGGTATTTCCCCATTCCGTTCTGCCCATCAAGTCGATTCGAGGCAGCCTCGTGGGTTCGGGGAACCCCCTGAACGAAGAGCGGGGGAAGAGGGCGGACTGGGCCAAGGGACTGAACGTTCCGGAGTTCACCGAGGATATGGACATCCTCTATTTTCCGGACTGCTACGCCTGCTATGACCCGAGGATGAAGAGGGTGGCCGTGGCCACGGCTAAGGTTCTGCAGAAGGCGGGGGTCAATTTCGGCATCCTGGGCGAGAAGGAAGTGTGCTGCGGCGAGAGCATCCGCAAGGCGGGTGACGAAGAGGTTTTCAGGCGCCTGGCCAAGGAAAACATCAAGGCCTTTGTCGACGCCGGGGTGAAGAAGATCCTGGTGTCTTCCCCCCATTGCTACCACACCTTCAAGAACGAGTACCCGGAGTTCATGGTGAACTTCGAGATCGTCCATATTTCCCAGTTCCTGGCCGAATTGATCCGGGACGGGAAGCTGACCCTCAGCGGGGAGTTCGCCAAGAAGCTGACGTGGCACGACCCCTGTTACCTGGGCCGGCACAACGGCATCTACGCCGAGCCCCGGGAGGTTCTCCAGGCGGTTCCCGGAGCGGAGTTCACGGAGCTTCCGGAGCACCACGCCAACAGCCTGTGCTGCGGCGGCGGCGGTGGCCGGATCTGGATGGAGACGGTGAAAGGGGAGCGGTTCTGCGACCTTCGGATCGATCAGGCGGTGGGCGTCGGCGCGGAGGTGCTGGTGACGGCGTGTCCGTACTGCATCACGAACTTCGAGGACAGCCGGGTGACCATGGGGTTTGACGAGAAGATCGAGGTCAAGGAGATCTCGGAAGTGATTGCGGAAGTGATCTAGCACATAGAGGATGAGATATTTTTTTTTCACGAATTCATCAATTCGCTGAGGGTATATAAATGGAAAAAGAAAAGAACAATTTTGGAGACGTAATGGTCGTCGGCGGCGGGATCAGCGGCATTCAGGCCTCGCTGGATCTGGCGACCGCGGGTTTCAGGGTATTCCTGGTGGAGACGTCGCCCAGCATCGGCGGCCACATGGCCCAGCTGGACAAGACCTTCCCCACCAACGACTGCTCCATGTGAATTCTCGCACCCAAACTGGTCGAGGTCGGCCGGCATCCAAACATAGAGGTCCTGACGTACACGGAAGTGGATCGCGTCAAGGGAGAGGCGGGGAACTTCACAATCACCTTGAGGAGGAAACCCCGATACATCATCGAGGACAAGTGCACGGGCTGTACGGTTTGCGTGGAATACTGCCCCGTCGTTTATCCCGATCAATACAACCAGGAGATCTCGAAGAACAAGGCCATCCATGTGTATTTTGCCCAGGCCATTCCCCTGATCACCTATATCGACGAGAGCTGCCTTTATCTGAAGGAAGAGAAGTGCAAGATCTGCCAGGCGGTCTGCAAGGCGGACGCCATTGATTTGAAGCAGACGGAGGAGATTCTGGACATCAAGGTGGGAGCCATCATCCTGGCGGCGGGCATGGAGCCCTTCGATCCCAAGGTGAAGGAGGAATACCACTACGGGGAGTTTGCCAACGTGGTCACGGGGATGGACTTCGAGCGTCTGCTGGGTTCCACCGGTCCCTACGGCGGCGAGATCCTGCGGGCTTCGGACCTGAAGCATCCCCACAAGCTTGCGTGGCTTTCCTGCATCGGTTCCCGCCGGGTGACCGAAGGGGAGAACAGCTACTGCTCCATGGTGTGCTGCACCTACAGCCAGAAGCATGCGATCCTGACGAAGGACCACGACGCCACGGCGGAGTGCACGATCTTTCATAACGATGTGCGTTCCTATGGGAAGGACTTCGAGCGTTACGTCGACAGGACCCAGGCCCTGGAGGGCATCCGGTTCATCCGCAGCTATGTCTCCATAGTCCGTGAGGACCCGGTCACCAAGAATGTCATCCTTCGGTACTCCACCCCCGACGAAGGGGTGAAGGAAGAGGAATTCGACATGGTGGTCCTGGCCGTCGGCCTGGCGCCGCCCAAGAATTATCTGGAGATGGCGGAAAAATTCGGCATTGAGCTCAATGAGCACGGTTTCGCCAAAACGGATCTCACAAATCCGATCCAGACGACGAAGCCGGGGATCTTTGTCAGCGGCGGCTTCCAGGGTCCTCTGGACATTCCCGAGTCTGTGTTCAGCGCCAGCGGGGCCGGCTCCCAGATCGGCGAGCTTCTCGACTACCGCCGGGGCAATCTGTCCACGGAGCGGATCTATCCGGAGGAGAAGGATGTGTCCGCTGAGGAGCCGAAGATCGGCGTCTTTGTGTGCCACTGCGGGGCGAACATCGGCAGGATCGTCAATGTCCCCGAGGTGGTCGAATACGCCCTGACCCTGCCCAACGTGGTCTACGCCCAGGAGCAGCTGTTCTCGTGCGCGACGAACTCCGCCCAGGAGATCTCCGATAAGACCAGGGAACTGGGGCTCAACCGCGTGATCATCTCGGCCTGTTCGCCCAGAACCCTGGAGCCTCTGTTCCGGGATACGGTCCGGGAGGCGGGGATCAACCAGTATTACTATGAAATGGCGAATATCCGGGAGCACAACTCCTGGGTGCACCAGAAGGAAAAGGAAGAGGCCACGCAGAAGGCCAAGGACCTCACGCGGATGTCCGTAGCCCGGGCCCGTATGCTGCAGCCCCTGCAGGAATTCGATCTCCCCGTGAACAACAACGCCCTGGTCGTGGGCGGCGGGATCGCCGGGATGGTCTGCTCCCTCTCCATCGCCGAACAGGGGCACGATGTCTACCTGATCGAAAAGGGGAAGGATCTGGGCGGCAACGCCAACCGGGTCCATTACACCCTGGAAGGGCTGGATGTTCAGGCCTACCTGAGCGATCTGAAGCAGAAAATCTACCAGAATCCAATGGTTCATGTCTATACGGATGCGACCATTACAGAGGCTGCCGGTTATATCGGGAATTTCGTCACGACGGTAACGTCTCCGCGGGGAACCACGGAGATCAAACACGGGGCGTCCGTCCTTGCGATCGGTGCGGAGGAATACAAACCGACCGAATACCTCTACGGCCAGGATGAACGGGTCATGACGCAGCTGGAGCTGGAGGAGAAGATCGTCAAGGAAGACGAAGGGATCGGCAATGCCCAGTCTCTGGTGATGATCCAGTGCGTAGGCTGCAGAAACGAGGACCGGAATTACTGTTCGAGGATCTGCTGCACCCATGCCATCAAGAATGCCCTGAAGCTGAAGGAAAAGAATCCCGAAATGGATATCTACATCCTCTTCCGGGATATGAGGACCTACGGGTTCTCCGAGGATTATTACCGGGAGGCATCAGAGAAGGACGTGAAATTCATCCGCTTTGAACCGGCGGATGCCCCCCAGGTGGAGCCGGTTGTCGAGGAAGGGCGTCCCGTCCTGCGGGTGACCGTTCCCGACCCGATTCTGGGGCAGTATATGGCCCTGGACGCCGATTATCTCGTCCTGTCCGCCGCAACGCTTCCATCGGAAGCGACCAAGGAAGTGGCGGCGCAGTTCAAAGTTGTTTTGAGCCTGGACGGCTTCTTCAAGGAAGCCCACGTGAAACTGCGGCCGGTGGAGTTCGCCACGGACGGCGTGTTCCTCTGCGGTCTGGCTCAGTATCCCAAGCACATCACGGAAACGATCAACCAGGCTTACGGTTGTGCCGGCCGGGTCCTGACGCTGCTGTCCCGTGATACGGTCACCGCCTCCGGTTCCGTCTGCGAGGTGAATGAGAAGAGGTGCATGGGCTGCGGTGCCTGCGCGACGGTGTGCACTTACGGGGCCATCGAGATGCGCGAGACCAAGCAGGGCCGGAAGGCGACCATGAATCCCGTTCTCTGCAAGGGTGACGGCCTCTGTAATGCCATGTGTCCGACGGGAGCGATTTATCTGAAGCACTATACGGAAGATGAGCTGATGGCCCAGATCGATGCGATCGTTCCGGAACAGGTGGCGGCTGAAGTCCAGTAGGGTCGAGGCGGCCGTTGAGAAGCAGCAAGAAAGAATCTCAGGAAGGAGAAAGAAATGGCTGAAAAATTTAAGCCCCGGATCATCGGCTTCGTGTGCCACTGGTGAGCATACGGCGCCGCTGACCTGGCTGGAGTTTCCAGACTGCAATATACACACGAAATGAGGCTGGTCCGTGTCATGTGCACGGGGCGGGTAGATTTAACCCATGTGCTTCGTGCTTTCATGAACGGCTGCGACGGGGTGTTCGTCGGCGGATGCCACCTCGGGGAGTGCAATTACATCACGAACGGCAATTACCATGCGCAGAACATGGTGGCCCTGGCGAAGAAGCTTCTGGAGCGCATCGGAATGGATCCCGAGCGCCTGCGGCTGAACTTCATGTCCGGCGCGGAAGCGAACCTTTATGCGGACTGCGTCAACGCCTTCGTCAAGACGATCAAGGAAATCGGTCCACTCGGCGTCAAGGAAGGAATCGCCAAGGAAGACCTCGATGCCCGGCTGGAGGAACTTTCCCAGCAGATCCCCTACATCAAGGTGATGACGAACGAAAAGCTGGGGACTCCTGTGTACAGCCACGAGGAAGTGGAGAAGCTGTTCACCACGGAGGAGGTCGAGAAGCTCTTCAGCGAGAAGCTGTCGTACTACATCGATCCCCAGAAGTGTCAGGCCTGTATGACCTGTGCGCGCCGGTGCCCCGTTGAAGCGATTATCAGCGAGAAGAAACAGGTTCATATCATTCAGCAGGATAAATGCATCCGCTGTGGTGCCTGCTTCGCCGCCTGTCCGCCTCAGTTCAGCGCGATTACGAAGCTGGTAGGTGAGACTGTTCCCCCGCCTCCCCCGGAGGGCCAGAGGGACATCGTCAAAAAGGGCAAGGAAGCGACAGCGTGACTTGAGGTGAAATGATTGTTCCGGGCCTGGGCAGAAGAGAGCTGCCCGGCCCATCCTTGAACGGGAAACATTGCCGATAGCGGTCAGATCCTTCTCTGCGCTCCGTTGACTTGCAAAAACGCCTGCCTTCTGATTCCGTCTGATCGGACGCGAAAGGCGATGCGTTATTCGATGTTTTAAGCTCAGCTGATGGTTTGTCCTGCCAGGAAAGGAGACGTTGTATCGTGCCGCTCTTCCTTTCTGTTCATGGTGATGCTCAGCATGTTAGAAACACTGGCAACAAGATAACACAAGATAAAAGGAGTGGAAAATGGGAAAATACAAGTGTGCAAACTGCAATCATTTTTATGATCCGGAACGTGGGGACAAAAAACAGGGCATCCCGCCAGGCACAGAATTTAAGGATGTCCCAAATAGCTGGCGCTGCCCAGGGTGCGGAAGCGACAAATCCAAGTATAGTCGTTACGAACGTCGCCCCTTCCCCGGTTACGGCCCTTCCCTGTCGAAGGAGTGATGAATGAACTAGCTGACCTGGCTGGCCTTCAAGCAGGGTCACGGTTGAGAAGTGCTTAATGAAAGGGGCCCAGTCTTCCAGCTGGGCCCCTTTCTCTGTGGTCTTGGACGTGCTGCTGGCTACAGTTCCTTGATGTCCTTCTTGAATTTCAACTTCCCTTCTTTAATCAACAAGGCTTTCGTGTTTTCCAGCCAGGTTGTGAAGGTTTCGTTCCGCTTTGCCTGGAGCAGAATTTTTTTGAAATTTTCCTTCTTGGCTTCATAATCCGCCGTATCAATTTTGCCCCGCTCTTTGAAGGAGACGATCACAAATCCGCCATTGACCTCAAAGGTGCTCTCCGGCAAGGGGGCTCCCTCTGAGAGTTGATAGAGGGCCAGGGAGAGCTGCTGGTTCGTCCCCAGTTTCGGAATGGCGTCTCCCGGCTTGAAGAATCCGGTTTCCTCAACGGACATTCTGTTGGCCAGGGCGATCTGGTTCAGAGATTTCCCCTTTTTAAGGCGGCTGAGCATGGCATCCGCCGTTTTCTTGCACAGGTTGCGGGCTTCCATTTCCGTATATCGATTTTCCACGGCCTGCTCGATGTCCTTCAATTGAGGGACATAAGGAGGTTTCCGGGAGGCGACCTGGATGACAACGTATCCCTCTTCATTCGACAGGACCTTGCCGAGGTCACCTTTCTGCAGGTCCATGACCATCTGCGGAAAGCCGGCCAGCTTGTTGAAAGGAGCCGGAATGCCGTCCATGGTAAAGAAATCCGTCGTGACGGTTTTCAGCTTGTTCTGGGTTGCGTAAGCGTCAAAATTTTCCTGCTGGTAGATCGTGTCGTGGGCTGTCCTGGCGGCCTCCTCCGCCGCCGCCATTCCGGAAATCTGCATCAGTTCCTGTACGATGCGGGGTTTCACGTCGGATATGGGGGGGGCTTTTTCTCCTTTTTTTGCAAAATTGGAGGAGTGACGCTCATAGTAATCGGCAATTTCCGCCTCAGAGATCCCGGACGATGCGGCATAATCCCTCCACGGGAAGAAAAGCGCCTTGATCTGTATCTGTTCGGGAACTCGGAATTCACTTCCGTGATCTTTCAGATAATCCTCGAGATCCTTCCTCGAAGGCGAAATGGAGCTTTTATAGCTGGCAGGGCTGAACATCAGATAGTTCAAATTGATCTGCTCATTCTGAAACCGGAAGAAATCGAAAATTTCCTCGTCTGAAACCTTGACCGCTTCTGTAATCAGTTGTTCCAGCTTGAAGGCGGACAGCATTTTCTGCTGCTCTGCTTCAAAGACTTCCGGGGTTGTCCTGTTCACACGCAGCATCCGGTGATACAACGCTTCATCAAAGGCGCCGCCTCGTTGAAAAGCGGGGTAGGCCATAATGAAGCTTCGAACTTCCTCCCCGGTGGCTGCAATGCCCAGTCCGTCGGCTTTCTCAACGAGGATGGCCTGGCTGATGAGGTTGTTCAACGCCCTCTGTTTGAGGTCAAGCCCTTTCAGAAGTTCATCCGGCAGGTCGTTGCCGTACTGCCGGCGATAGAATTCCACGAGTTCGCTGTACTCTTTCTGAACCTGGGCCAGCGCAATTTCCTTCCCGTCGACGATGGCGACGGTTTCGGTCTGCTCGTTTCCCCTTTGCGTACCGAAATAAAAAATAAAGACAATGACGATCATTCCGAGTAGGAATTTCATCAGCCAGTTTTTGGCATGTTTCCGCATCAGTTCAAGCATTGCTTTCTCCTATGAGGTGGCATCAATCCCTGCCGCTTGTATTATAGTCACCTGTAAAATGCAATATGATTTTGGAAAAATGCATTGATTAGGGCCATGAAATAAGATATAGGAAACAGCCTGCAATAAGGGAAGTACGCTCCTTCTTACAGAGAATCCACAGGAATATTAGGAGGAAGGACATTGCTGTTCGATTTCATCTTAGGGAAGTTTTCCAACGATCTGGCCATCGACCTGGGAACAGCCAATACGCTTGTTTACGTCAAGAACAAGGGGATTGTTTTGAGTGAACCCTCCGTTGTTGCTGTTCACAAGGATTCGCGGGGCGTCAAGAAGGTTCTCGCCGTGGGCACCGAGGCCAAGAAGATGCTGGGAAGGACGCCGGGCAACATTGTGGCGATCCGGCCCATGCGTGAAGGGGTGATCGCCGATTTTGACATTACGGAAGCCATGCTGCGTCATTTTATTCTCAGGGTGCACAACCGCCGGGCCTTGGTCAGGCCCCGGATCATCGTGTCCATTCCCTCGGGAATTACGCAGGTGGAAAGGCGGGCCGTCCGGGAAACGGTGGAATCAGCGGGCGCTCGTGAAATATATCTCATCGAGGAGCCGATGGCGGCTGCCATCGGTGCGGGGCTGCCTGTTTCAGAGCCCATCAGTTCAATGATCGTTGACATAGGCGGTGGAACGACGGAAGTCGCTGTCATTTCCCTGGCCGGCATCGTGTATTCTCAGTCCGTCCGGGTGGCGGGTGACAGGATCGATGCGGAAATCGTCAATTTTATCAAGAGAAAATACAATCTGCTGATTGGTGAACGGACCGGCGAGATCATCAAGACGACCATCGGCTGCGCATATCCCGAGGATGAAATCCGTACCGTCGACGTAAAGGGAAGGGATCTGATTTCCGGGATTCCCAAAACGGTGGAAATCAATTCCGACGAGATTCGAGAGGCGATCATGGAACCGATCCGGACGATTGTGGACACCATAAAGGATGCCTTGGAGAATGCTCCGCCGGAACTGGCCGGAGACATTGTCGACCGGGGAATCGTGCTGACGGGAGGCGGCGCTCTCCTGAGAAAACTTGATGTCCTGATCCGTGAAGAGACGGGTCTTCCCATCACCATCGCGTCCGATCCCCTGACGACGGTGGCCATCGGTGCCGGTATGGCGCTTGATCAACTGGATGTGCTGAAGGAAGTTGCAATACAGGCCTGATTTTCCGATTCATCCACAGCTTTAACCAAGCGTTCCTCCTTCACATAGAGACAATACGCAACATGCTGTTTTTCAAGAAACATCGGTCCCTGATCGCAGCAACCATACTCGTTGTGATTTCCTTGGTCATGCTTTCTTACCATGTTGTGAATCCTTCCGTGGAACTGGGTCCTGTCCGTAAGATCGTTCTGGATCTGGCCGCTACCATGGAACGTGGCGTCAACACCCCCGTTGAAGCTCTTGAAAACATCTGGAAGCGATATCTCTTCCTCATCGGGCTCGAAAGGGAAAACAGGCGCCTGGTTCAGCACAACGCGTTGCTGACCCGGCAACTGGTGCAGCATCAGGAAGGTTATCTGGAGGCTCAGAGACTCAAAAAACTGCTCTCCCTGAGCGATTCGATCAGCTACGAAACGGTTGCGGCATCCGTCACAGGGCGAAACCGGAAATCTCTGCACCAGACGATCATGATCGACAAGGGAAGCATCCACGGTATCAAGACGGGAATGCCGGTGGTTGCCGACCGTGGGGTTGTGGGAAGGGTAATAGAGACCTCCGGGCATGTCTCCCGGGTCCTGCTGATCATCGATGAAAGCAGCAATGTGGATTCGATTATTCAGGGGGGTCGCGGCCAGGGAATTCTTTCGGGCGACGGAAGCAGCCGCTGCTTTCTCAAATATGTCCCGAAAATGGAAGAAGTCCGTTTGGGAGATGCCGTCATTACCTCCGGGATCTGCGGCGTATTCCCGAAATCGTGGCTGCTTGGAACGGTTTCCAGGGTTGCCAGGGGAGAAAGCGGCCTCTTTCAGACCGTGGAGGTGCTGCCCTCCGTGAATTTTGCAAAGATCGAGGAAGTCCTCGTCCTCACATCACCCAAAAAGGGGAGGAACGATTGATTCACTACCTCCTTTTGCCATTTTTTTCATTTTTATTTATTGTCCTGCAAACAACCGTTTTCGAACTGCTCTTTCTCAACCTGGTCAGTGTCGAGATTTCCCTCATTCTGGTGATTTATGCCGGATTCCATATGGACGTCCTGAAAGGGGGGCTGTTGAGTTTTGCCCTGGGGTTTTTCCTGGACGTCATCACAGGGACGATCGTCGGTCTGCATATTATCCTCTACCTGTCGATCTTCTTTATCTCGATGCTGGTGTCGCTGAGGGTCTATGCGGAAAGGGCATTATTCATCCTGTCCTACGTGTTCGCCTGCGCCCTTTTCGAATGCGGGGTGGTGCTGCTGTTTTACAAGCATATCCAGGGCCTGGATTTATTCCACAAATTTGACACCGTTTTCCTTCCGCAGATCCTGGTGGTCACCCTCGTGAGTCCGGTATGCTTTAACTCGTTCCGGCGCTTTGGAGACATATTGAATGTTCGGGTTGAAAGGTCGAATAAAAGGTCACGAAATCGCTGATTATCGGCAGCGGTTCAGGCTGATTTTCGCCATTGTGCTGATTGCCATGTCCCTTCTCATTCTGAGGCTGTGGTACCTTCAGGTGATCAAGGGATCGGAGCTACGGCAGCGCTCGGAAAGCAACAGCGTGAGACTTCGCAAGATCAATCCCCTGCGGGGGATGATCCTGGACAAGGGCGGTCATGTCCTCGTCGATAACCAGACATCCTTCGATCTGGTTTATATCCCCAATCGTCCGGAAGACAAGAAGCAGGTGATTTCCAAGCTTACCGAGCTCTATGCGTCACGATCGTGGAAGATCCCGGATGAGTTTTCCTCGATTGCAAAGGCCCATCCTTTTATACCTTCAAAAATTGACAGAAACATCAGCCGGGAGAAACTAGCCCTGATCGAAACCCATTCTCTGGAGCTGCCGGGTGTAGCGATTGAGGTTGTGCCCATCCGGAAATACGTGGCCGGAGAGATGATTGCGCACATTGTGGGGTATGTAAGTGAGGTCAGCCAGGATGAACTGGAACGGTCCAAGGGGGCTCGCAGCCCGGGCGACATGGTGGGCAAGACCGGTATAGAACGGTATTACGATGCCTACCTCCGGGGGAAAAACGGGGCGGAACAGGTTGAAGTGAATGCTCTCGGCAAGGCCGTTCGAAGCTTGGGAAGGATCAATCCTGTAGCTGGCTGCAATCTTGTCCTCACCATTGACGCCTATCTTCAGGAGGTCGCCTGGAAGGCGATGGCCGGAAAGTCGGGTGCGGTTGTGGCGATGGATCCCCGTGACGGTTCCATCTATGCCATGGTGAGTTCACCCGGGTTCGACCCCAACCTGTTCAACGGGGGGATTTCAACGGAGAACTGGAACATGCTCTCACGCGACCCGCTGCACCCCATGGAGCAGCGGGCGATATCGGGACAGTATCCGCCCGGCTCGACCTATAAGCTGATTGTTGCGGCAGCCGCGCTGGAGGAGGGGCTGATTTCACCGGAAAGCTCGATTCTCTGCACCGGCTCCTTCGATTTCGGAACCCGTTCCTATCGTTGCTGGCAGAAACACGGGCATGGGATGGTGGACCTTCACCGGGCCATTGTTGAATCCTGTGACGTGTATTTTTATGTGCTGGGGAAAAAGCTCGGGGTGGACAGGATTGCCTGGTATGCAAAAAAGTTCGGCTTCGGCGCCGTTACCGGGATCGACCTGCCCCGGGAAAAGGCTGGAGTGATTCCCACCAGTGAATGGAAGCTTGCCAGATTCAAGAAGCCGTGGCAGGCGGGGGAGACCATTTCGGTGTCCATCGGACAGGGCTTCAACTCCGTGACGCCTCTCCAGTTGGCCGTGGCCTACAGTGCCTTGGCCAATGGCGGAACGGTTTACCGGCCGCAGATCGTCAAAAAAATCGAGGCAACCGATGGACGATTGATCAAGGGCATGAAGCCGGAAAAGCAGGAAACCGTTCCCATGAGCAGCAAAACAACTGCACTGTTGAAGCAGGGGCTGTGGGGGGTTGTCAACGAACCGCGCGGGACCGGCGGCGCACTGCGACGTGCGGAAATGGACGTTTGCGGCAAAACCGGGACGGCCCAGGTTGTCGGACTGCCGGCCAGCGAAAAGGCCCGACGGGCCATGCAATCCGCAAGGATTTACCAGGACCACGCCCTGTTCACCTGCTTCGCGCCCTGCCGCAATCCGGAGATCACCGTAGCGGTCATTGTCGAGCATGGCGGCCACGGGGGATCGGCGGCGGCGCCCGTTGCCCGGAAAGTGATCGATGCCTATTACAAGAAAAAGAAATACGGCGATAAGATGCCTGCGGAGGAAGAGGAGAAACTGGAGGAGGCATCCCGGAATCGCTCGACATCGGGAGAGGGGAGAAGGAGACGCGCCAGTGGGAATCAGGATGAATGATGAGGCCTTCGAAGAGCCGATCTTCGCGGAGGCTGACCGATGAGGTTTGACAGACGCCTTATTCTGAACTTTGACTGGACGTTGCTCATTCTCGTTCTCATTCTCTGCACCATCGGGGTGTTGAATATTTTCAGCGCCAGCTACTCCTTTGCAGGCGCAAAGGCGAATCCCTTTTATATCAGACAGCTTCAGTGGGTGCTCATCGGCATTTTCTGCATGAGCATCGCCTTTTGCATCGATTACCGGTTCATCTGCCAGTATGCTTATGTTCTCCACGGAATAGCGATTTTCTGCCTGGTTATCGTGTTCTTCTACGGCTTTGCAACGCATGGCTCGCAGCGCTGGATTTCTCTGGGCAGCTTTTCGCTGCAACCCTCTGAATTGGTAAAATTGACCCTGATCCTGGCCCTGGCGAAATATTTTGATGAGCACAAGCTGGAGCAGGGGTATTATCTACGGGAACTGTGGATTCCCTTTTTGCTTCTTCTTGTGCCCTTTCTCATGATTTTGGAGCAGCCCGATCTGGGAACGGGGCTCATTCTGCTTTTCGTCTCGGCATCCATGTTTCTGTTTGTGGGAATACGCCTGAAGTCTCTGCTGTATGTTCTGACGCTGGCTGTTTTCATGATGCCGGTGGGCTGGTTTTTCATGAAGGAGTATCAGCGGGAGAGGGTTTTGACGTTCCTGAATCCTGAGCGCGATCCTCTGGGGTCCGGTTATCATATCATCCAGTCCATGATCGCCATCGGCTCCGGGGGGATTCTGGGCAAGGGGTTTCTGAAAGGGACGCAGACACAGCTTCAGTTCCTTCCCGAACAGCAGACGGACTTTGTCTTTTCCGTATTCGCTGAGGAATGGGGCTTCCTGGGGGGCGGGATTCTCATTCTCCTTTTTACCTCCCTGGTCCTCTGGAGCTTGAAAATAGCCCTCCATTCCCGGGATTTTCTGGGAACTCTGATCGCTTTCGGACTGGCCTCGCTTCTGTTCTGGGAAGTCTTCATCAATACCGGAATGGTTTTGGGGATGATGCCGGTTGTCGGCATCCCCCTGCCTTTCCTCAGCTATGGGGGCTCTGCCGTTGTTTCGCTCCTTACGTGCATCGGGCTGCTCTTGAACGTCAGTATGCGGAGATATATTCTTCAGCCTTGAGAAGCAAATCGGCGCAAAACCGTTTTTTCAACCTCCGTGCTCCTCTCCGATGCCGCAGGGAAATAAATGGCTATTTTGAAGCTGAAATGTGGACGCAGGTGATATCATCAGGTTGCGGTCAATGTTATTCGAAACCGATGATATGCTCGTGATGGCACGTCATTTAAAGGACGTTATTTCTATCCAAAAGTTCTTGACATTCTATTTTAGTTATGGTTAATGCAAACACGCCTGCCGACTGATAATATTTGGAGTTAATGAACACATGGGTTTTGCTTTTTTCCATATGAAGCAGTTTTCTGATCGAGCAAAGAAAGGTCGCACGGAAGTCGCTGTTTTGTTATGTCCCAACCGGATGGACAGGGGTTAGTGTTCATTCGGTTTTTTTTATCAATTTTTTTCATGGCCGTGAAACAAGATTAACAGAAGTTGAATTTTAGATAGAGAGGGATGCGTCATGACAATCGGTCTCGATTATACGTTTTGGATACAACTTGTGAACTTTCTTTTGCTGATATTTATTCTGAATATCGTGCTTTATAAGCCGGTTATGGGGATTCTTGAGAAGAGGAAGGGGCAGATCGAGGGAGCGGAACAGGAAATCCGGGATTTGAATCTTACGATTGAGCAGAAAGAAGCCCGTTACGAAGAAAAGCTGCGTCTGGCGAAAAACGATGCCCTGGAACAGAAGAAGGAGATCGTCCGGCAGGGGTCCGATGAGGCCAAAGGCGTTCTTGACGCTGCACGTGCGGAAATTCCCAAGATGGTTGAGCAGTTTGAAGCGAAAGTATCGAAGGAAGTCAATGAAGCAAGACGTATTCTGCGTGAGCAGTCGGAAAATATAGCAACGGAAATTGCCGAAAAAGTGATGGGAAGGAGTATCAAATGAGAGGGTTTACGCGGTTGCATTGCCCTAAGGATGGTTTCTGGCTGATCCCGGCTTTCCTCCTTTTCGTTGTCCTGGTGCCATCGGCCGTGATGGCCTCGGGAGGCGGGGAACACGGTGGTGAGGGGCCAGACTGGGTCAACTTCGGATGGCGGGTCTTTAATTTCCTCGCTCTGGTCGGGCTTCTCTGGTGGCTCTTGGCTGGCAAAATTAAGAGTTTCTTCGGCGGAAGACGGGAAGAAATAAAAACGGTGCTGGAAGAGGCAAGACTGGCCAAGGAAGAGGCTCAGCGGAAGTTTGAGGAATATTCGGCAAAGCTGGACAAGGCGACCGGCGAAATCGAAGGTCTTTATGAGATGATCAAATCCCAGGGATTGGCCGAAAAGGAAAGAATGCTGGAGGACGCGAAGAAAGCTGCCGAGAAGATGAAGGAAGACACTCAGGCGCGAATCGAACAGGAGTACAAGAAGGCCAGCAGCAAGTTAAGAGTGGAGGCCGTTCAGTTGTCCGTCCAGATGGCTGAAGATATTCTGAAGCGGTCCATAACTCCGGAAGATCATGAAAGCATGGTTAAAGATTACTTGGATAAGGTGGTGAGAAAACATTGATCAACAGCGGTATTGCAAAGCGATATGCCAGGGCGTTCTTTGACATTGCCGGCGAGGACAAGCTTTACGAACAGTACTATGGTGAGTTAAGCAGCTTCGCGCGGATCGTTAAGGAAGACAAAAATCTGAAAGAGTTTCTCGCAAATCCGGTCTTTGGTCAGGCAGAGAAGAAGGCTGTTGTGGAAGCGATCCTTCAGAAGATAAAGATGTCTGCAATGACGTCGAACTTTTTGAAATTGCTCGTGGACAAGAAGAGAATAGGTATGCTTGCCGAGATTGCGGATTACTACCGTGAACTCATGGATGACGTCTTGAAGAGAGTTCGGGTCAGTGTGAAGACGGCCTTTCCTTTGAAGGAAGAAGCAACAACGGAGATCAAGAAGGGTCTCGAGCAGATGACCGGGAAGCAGACAGAGGTTACCATTGAGGAAGATCGTTCCCTGCTCGGTGGAATTGTCATTCGGGTTGGGGATACACTCTACGATGGAAGCATGAAGACTCAATTGAACAATATAAGGAATCTCTTGGGGGAGGCAGTATAAACCATGGATACAATCAAGGCAGAGGAAATAAGTCAGATTATTTCCAAACAAATTCGGGACTATGAACGGAAGCTTGATGTCAGCGAAACCGGTACCGTGCTTTCCGTTGGAGATGGTATTGCCAGAGTATACGGCGTTGAGAATGCAATGGCCATGGAGCTGCTGGAATTTCCCGGCGGAATTATGGGAATGGTTCTTAACCTCGAAGCCGACAATGTCGGTGTGGCCGTTCTCGGCGAAGTGACCCACATCAAAGAAGGGGACATTGTCAAGCGGACAGGAAAGATTGCCCAGATTCCCGTTGGAGAAGCGGTACTGGGAAGAGTCATCGACGCGACAGGAGAGCCCATTGATGGAAAAGGGCCGCTGGGAGCTACGGAGTTCAGTAGAATCGAAATGATTGCCCCGGGTGTTATCAAGCGTCAGCCCGTCAATGAGCCGATGTACACCGGCCTTAAAGCGATTGATGCCATGACCCCCATTGGTAGAGGGCAGCGGGAACTGATCATTGGTGACCGCCAGATCGGCAAAACGGCCATTGGAATTGATGCTATCATCCGCCAGAAGGACACGGGCGTGAAATGCATTTATGTTGCCATCGGCCAGAAGAAATCAACGGTTTCACAGATCGTCGAAAACTTGAGGAAGCACGACGCGATGTCTTACACCTGCGTCGTTGCCGCTTGTGCCAGTGACCCGGCGACCCTGCAGTACATCGCCGCTTATGGAGGATGCAGCATCGGTGAATATTTCCGTGATCGGGGCCAGGATGCCCTCATCATCTATGATGATCTTTCCAAACAGGCCGTGGCTTACCGCCAGATTTCCCTGCTGCTGAGAAGGCCGCCTGGACGCGAAGCCTATCCGGGAGACATTTTTTACAACCACTCAAGGCTTCTGGAACGATCGGCTCGAGTCAGCGCAGATCTGGGGGGCGGTTCCCTCACGGCACTTCCCATCATCGAAACCCAGGCGGGCGACGTGTCGGCCTATATTCCCACGAACGTCATCTCCATTACGGACGGCCAGGTTTACCTGGAGCCGAACCTGTTCTTCTCCGGTATTCGTCCTGCGATTAATGTCGGCTTGTCCGTCTCACGAGTCGGCGGGGCTGCCCAGGTAAAGGCCATGAAACAGGTCGCCGGTACGCTGAAACTTGATCTCGCCCAGTATCGCGAACTGGCGTCCTTTGCACAGTTTGGAAGCGACCTGGACAAGGCAACCCAGGCACAGCTCGATCGAGGAGTCCGTCTGGTTGAAATTTTGAAGCAGCCGCAGTTCCAGCCGATGAGCCTGGCTGAGGAAGTCGTGGTTCTCTATGCGGGTACGCGCGGTTTCCTTGACAAGTATGACGTGGATAAGATTAAGGAATACGAGCCGCAGGTGCTGGCGTTCATGAAGAACAAGTACGCAGCCGTCATGAAGGACATTGATGATCAGAAGGTATTGTCTCCCGAACTGGAGCAGAAGTTAAAGGACGCCCTTACCGCCTTCGACTCCGTGTTTGTAGCCGGCTGAGATAACATTCTCGTCTGAAAAAAAGATGATTTTTTTAGATATCAATCAGGAAGTTAAGGCTTGAATCGGGCCGACAACCAGAGATAAAGGAGTAATTTTAATGGCCGCATTAAAGGACATTAAAAGAAAAGTAGCTGCGGTACAGAAAACAAAACAGATTACCCGGGCCATGAACATGGTGGCTGCGTCGAAGTTCCGCGCGGCTCAGGCGAGGATGGAGAGCTTTCGTCCCTACGCCATGAAATTCATGGAGGTGCTGGACAGCCTTGCGCTTCGGGTGAACCCCGAGGCCCATCCGCTGCTTGCAGCAAGGGAGCCGAAGAAGATCAGGGTCCTGTGCATGAGTTCCGACAGGGGACTTTGCGGCGGTTTCAATACCAATCTGATCAAATCATCCGAACGATTTGTAAAGGAAAAGATGGCGGCGGGACTTTCTGTGGAGCTGACGCCCGTGGGGAGGAAGAGCCGGGATTACTTCAGAAGAAAATATCCCATCATCAACGAGAAAACGGATATCCTCGGTAAATTCGACATTAATCTGGCCGTAGAGATATCGGATGACGTCATCACGCCCTTTGTAAACGAGGAGTTCGATGAGCTCTACATTATTTACAACGAGTTCCGAAATGTCTCCATGCAGAGGCCCGTTGTTGTCAGGTTGCTGCCTCTGCCTTCCGTCGGACAGGAAGGCGAAATGGACCCGGATAAAACCATCGATTATGTCTATGAGCCATCTGAAGAAGTATTGATTGAGAAGCTTTTGTCCATGTATCTCCATGTCCTCATTTTCAGGGCGCTCCTTGAGACGTCCGCCGGAGAAAATGGAGCCAGGATGGCAGCCATGGATAACGCGACGAGGAACTGCGACGAGATGATCAGAACGCTGACCCTGCAATACAACAAGGTGAGGCAGTCCGCGATCACGGCGGAATTGATGGATATCGTTGGTGGAACAGAAGCCTTGGCGAAAGGATAACTTTAGAAATATTCAAGAAGAGTTATGGAATAATCGGAGAAGGAAACATCCGATATCATAATTGAAGGACTAAGATTTCCGTAGCGAAAAGGAGACTAACATGAATATTGGTAAGATTATACAGGTGATTGGGCCGGTCATTGACGTTGCATTCGAAGAGGGGCAGCTGCCGGCAATTTTGAATGCCATCACCATAACAAATCCCGTCATCAACGACGAGGAGGATAATCTGGTTGTTGAAGTCGCACAGCATCTGGGCGACAACGTCGTGCGGTGTATCGCCATGGACGTTACGGATGGTCTGGTCCGGGGGATGCCGGCAAAGGACACCGGTGGACCGATTACGGTGCCCGTTGGAAAGGAATGTCTCGGCAGGATCCTCAATGTGGTGGGCAGACCGGTCGACGGAATGGGGCCTGTGGAAGCCAAGAACCACATGCCGATTCACAGGGAGTCCCCTTCGTTTACGGAGCAGGATACAACGGTTCACGTTCTTGAAACGGGAGTCAAGGTCATCGATTTGCTCGTTCCATTTCCCCGTGGCGGAAAGATGGGGTTGTTCGGTGGAGCCGGATGCGGCAAGACCGTTGTCATGATGGAAATGATTCATAACATCGCCATGCACCATGGTGGTATTTCCGTGTTTGCCGGCGTCGGAGAGAGAACCCGCGAGGGTAACGACCTCTATCGAGAGATGCTGGAGTCCGGCGTTATCAAGCAGGCGGCTCTGATTTACGGCCAGATGACGGAACCTCCGGGAGCGCGGGCGAGAGTCTCTCTGACCGCACTGGCTGCAGCAGAGTATTTCCGCGATGTAGAAGGGCAGGATGTGCTCCTCTTTATCGACAACATCTTCAGGTTTACTCAGGCTGGTGCTGAAGTGTCCGCCCTTCTGGGAAGAATGCCCTCCGCCGTCGGTTACCAGCCGACGCTGGCTACGGACCTTGGCGAGCTTCAGGAACGGATTACCTCGACGGATAAAGGGTCAATTACGGCCGTGCAGTGCGTCTATGTCCCTGCGGACGACTTGACCGACCCTGCTCCGGCAACGACCTTTGCTCACCTTGATGGAACGGTTGTTTTGTCCAGACCCATTGCAGAGCTTGGAATCTATCCCGCAGTGGATCCCCTGGATTCGACATCGAGAATTCTCGATCCCATCGTGCTGGGTGAGGAGCATTACCGGGTAGCTCGACAGGTCCAGGTGACTCTGCAGAAGTATAAGGATCTGCAGGATATCATCGCGATTCTCGGAATGGACGAGCTGTCTGAAGAAGATAAGCTGACCGTCAACAGGGCGCGGAAAATTCAGAGATTCCTTTCTCAGCCGTTCTTCGTTGCCGCGCAGTTTACGGGAGTCGATGGAAAGTTCGTTTCCGTTCCTGATACCGTCAGAGGATTCAAGGAAATTCTCGAAGGCAAGTACGACGAATTGCCCGAACAGGCCTTCTACATGGTCGGTGGAATTGAAGAGGCGGTAGAAAAAGCGAAGAAATATCAGGAGCAATAAGGACAGGGGAAAGCAATGGCCGAAGAACTGTTATTGGAGATCGTCACCCCGGAGAAAATGGCCTTCAGCGGTGAGGTTGAAGAAGTCACCATACCTGGAACGGAAGGTGAATTCGGGGTGTTGAGAGGGCACGAAACGTTGCTCAGTTCTGTAGAAATAGGTGAGTTAAGCTTTACCGTAGGAGGCAAGAAACAATATTTCGCAGTTAATACGGGCTATACGGAAGTGACAGCGAATAAAGTAACGGTTCTCGTTGAAACGGCAGAAAGTGCTGAAACGATCAACAGAGAAAGAGCAATGAGAGCCAAAGAGCGTGCCGAGGAGAAACTGACCAAATTGTCCAAGGATGAGTTGGAATTCGAGATGCTCAGCATTGCTCTGCAGAGGGCTGTCACTCGGATCGGTGTATCGGAGAAGGCCTGAGGTCTGAAGTTCAGAATAGACGGGACATAAAAGCCGGCAGTGAGGATTTTTCTCAGTGCCGGCTTTTTATTTCCTGCTGAAGAGGTTCGCTGGATAAAGAAGCACCCTTTCCGGTTCAGGTCATTAAAACTCGGACGGGTCAATCATAATATCCACAACCTCGAAATTGCGAGTTCCTCCGGGTGTCTGAACCTTCACTTCGTCGCCGATCGATTTGCCGATCAAGGCCTTTCCAATGGGAGACGTAACAGAAATCTTGTTTGCATTGATGTTGGATTCGAAGGGACCCACAAGCTGATAATTTGTCTGTGTTCCGGAACTGATCTCTTCAATGACAACCTTAGCGCCGAAAACAACCTTGTCGTTGCTTAACTTGCTCAGATCGATGATGTTGGATAGGGCGAGATTGTTTTCAATCTCCTGCAGTTTTCCGTGCAAAAAGGACTGCTTTTCCTTGGCCGCCGTGTATTCGGCGTTTTCTGACAAATCTCCGTGCCCTCTTGCCGTTTCGATATCCTTTATGTTGGCGGGAATCAGAACCGTCTTCAGATGTTCAAGCTCTTTCTTGAGATTTTCGAAACCCGATTTCGTGATTGGCATCTTTTCCATGACCTGCCCCCTGTATTTCAAATATGATGAACCGTCAAATGAACCTATTGCGGTCGTATCGTTAAAGCGATGACGTTCTCAATGAAAAAATTATGCCGGTACAAACAAATCGATTCGCAGTTTTCAGGCCTTTGCACCAGGAGAATGTATGAAGATACTGTTCCGTGGAATAGCAGGTTTAGAAGAAGCCAGAAAAATCCGGATAGAGCGGCAAGACATCCTTTAGAAAATCTGCAAACATCAGAAAAGATCGAAGGCCAGCTTCACGAGAAGTCTTTTTATTGCAGAATTTCTAATAAAGAAAAATGACCCTGTCAAGGGAGAATTCCACCTTTTCCTCCGCAACTTATCAATTCTTGCCCGCAAAATGGAAGTGTGTTAGAAATGGAAACGGCGAGGAAGGCACAAACAGGCTGAAAAGCGAGGGGATGGGGAGAGGTATGCTGGTGCATGGGAGTATAAATCCTTCCCTGGACAAGGAAAAGAGATCTTTCGCGGAGAGCTTTGTCCAAGTCCGGAGGGAGGAATTGATCCGTGATCTAGTCTTTCCCCGTGCTGGAGAAAGGCTCCTTGATGTTGGATGCGGAACGGGAGAACATCTCATGTTCTTCAGAAATCAGGGATGCAGTGTTACAGGGATTGATCCGTCCCGTGAAAGAGTTGAGGCTGCTCAAAGGAAGCTGGGGCATCGGGCGGATATTCATGCCGGGCGGGCTGAAGACCTTCCATTTTCCGACAATGAATTCGATATTGTAACCATGATTGCCTCGCTGGAATTCGTCGAGGATCCCCAAAAAGCCGTCAGCGAGGCGGTCCGCGTTTCACGGGACAGGGTCTTTCTGGGGACGTGGAACCGGTACGCCATCATGAATCCTCATGGCGGCCACAGAGAATTTTTCTGTTCCTCAACGGGGGAAAGCCCCGTTCAACCTCTGGGAGGATTGCAGCTTGTCCGTCTGGTCAGAAACCTGCTGCCTGGAGTTCCCATATACTGGGGAAGCGTCCTCTTTTTCCCATTGGAGTGGTACACGTATCTTTCGGGTCTCGAACGGCATATTCCCATGAGAAAAAATCCCTTCGGGGCCTTCCTGGGCTTTTCCTTTTCCGTTCAGGCTACCTACCGGACCATCCAGGATTTGATCCGCGAACCGCTGGGGGCCAATTCCAAGGGCAGCCAGGCCCTCCAGGGCGCTGCCATCGGGATGAAGCAGGAAGGGGTCACTGGAGGTCATCATCCTCGTAAGATTGATCCAGAGCATGAAGGGCTCTTTCCAGATCTTCAGCGGGAACCAGGATTTTTACCTCACCGAGGCCGTCCAGATTTGTGGCATAAAGGATTCCAGCCGTCTCATAAATGAGGTGGGTGGGAATCCCCTCTGTTTTCAGGCGTCCTTCTATAATATGGGCATTCGTCATTCCTGAAGCCACGTACGCAACCCGCCATTTGTTCTGCTCCATTCTCAACCCCCCTCATCCCCGGATCCTTGTTATTCTGTCGCCACGGAAAATTGAAATAATCTGGAATGCATGATAAACGAAATCCAGAAAATTTGGCAAGTTCAAGCTCGTTGACTGCAAGAAAAGGAGTGAGATAAGCGATGCCCCTTAAAGACTGGACCCTGTTATCAAGTGAGCCGGAACGTTTCTGCCGGCTCTTTTCCCTGCGGAAGGATCGTGCCGTTTCTCCCCGGACTGGCCGGCCCTCGGACTTTTTTGTGGTGGAGGCGTCTCCCTGGGTCAATATTATTCCCATCACATCCCAAAACGACGTTGTCCTTATCCGGCAGTACCGCCATGGAGTACGCAGTGTCACCCTGGAAATTCCCGGCGGGCTTGTGGAAGATTCCGATTCTCCGGAGGAAGCTGCGCGACGGGAACTCCGAGAGGAAACGGGTTATGCGGAACGCGTGCTCGCCCCTTTAGGGGCTGTTTATCCCAATCCAGCCATCCAGAACAACCTCTGCCATACGTTTCTGGCCCAGGATGTTTATCCTGTCGGGGTGCAGCAACAGGATGAAGAGGAGGATATCGAGGTCATCCTGAAGCCTCTATCGGAGATTCCCAGACTGATCAGGGATGGCGAGATTAATCATGCCCTTGTCATCGCGGCCTTCTGTCGATTCTATTTGGAACATCCGTTCAAACCATGAAAAACAAAGGTTCTCTTGAAGAAGCGGCACGATGCTTTTAATCCACCCCCCTGTTGTCAAGCCCTGTGAATCCCCTGCCGGCCTGGCGAAGCTTGCCGGCGCACTGAGATGCCACGGACGGACCTGTACCGTGGTGGATGCCAATCTGGAGGGACTGCTCTATCTTCTGACGGATAAGGCCGTGACAGGCGCTGCTTCGGATACCTGGACCCGCCGCGCTCGAAATCACCTCCAGGATCACCTTCAGGATCTTGGTGATTGGGGGGGCTATCGAAACCGCGATCGCTACCAGCGGTCGATCCGTGATCTGAATCGAGTCCTGGAATTCTCAACGGGCAGAAAATCCGGCACCCATCTGACCCTGGCCAACTATGAGGAGAAAGACCTCTCGCCCCTTCGCAGTGACGACCTGCTTGCCGCCGCATCACTTCCGGAAGCCAATCCTTTTTATCCTTACTTCCACGGCCGATTGTCGGGGCTGCTGGAAGCCCTTTCTCCCCCGATGATCGGCTTTTCACTGAATTTTCTCAGCCAGGCGCTCTGCACCTTTGCCATGATGGGGTTCCTGCGGCGGGAATACCCTTCCGTGAAGCTCGTTCTGGGAGGAGGGCTGGTGACCTCCTGGATGAGTTCCCCCAACTGGCGGAACCCCTTTTCCGGACTTGTGGACGACATGATCGCCGGACCAGGCGAGGGGCCCCTTCTCGAACTGCTGGGAAGCGGGTTGGACCATGAGGACTGTCTGCCCGATTACGGGGATGTGTGGAAAAATCCGTATCTGGCTCCCGGCTTTATTCTGCCCTACAGCGCCTCCCGGGGCTGCTACTGGCGACGCTGCGCCTTCTGCCCCGAAAAGGCTGAAGGGCAACCCTATGCGCCCATCCCCGCGGACCGGTCCGTTTCTCAGCTCCAGGTCCTGGTTCAAAGGTACCGACCGGCCCTGATCCACCTCCTGGATAACGCCCTCAGTCCGGCTCTGCTCAATGCCGTGATCGAGGCGCCGCCGGGAGCGCCCTGGTATGGCTTTGCGAGAATTGAAGAGCATCTTGGAGATCCGGAGTTCTGCCGTTTACTGAAACGCTCCGGCTGCGTCATTCTCAAACTGGGGCTGGAATCCGGCGATCAGAACGTGCTGGATGCCCTTTTGAAGGGTATCTCTCTGACCAGGGCCTCGGAAGTGTTGAAAACGCTGAAGAAAGCAGGGATTGCCTCTTACGTGTATCTGCTTTTTGGTACACCGGCCGAATCCCGGGAATCGGCAGAGAAAACGCTTGCCTTTGTTGCCGAACACGCGCACTGCATCGATTATCTGAATGTGGCGGTCTTTAACCTGCCGGCCTGGAGTGCGGAGGTGTCATCCCTGCAAACTCGAACTTTTTATTCCGGCGATCTTTCCCTGTATCTGGATTTTATCCATCCCCTGGGCTGGGATCGACTCCGCGTCCGGCATTTTCTGGACCGCAGATTCAAACGTCATCCGGCGATCCGGGAAATTCTCCTCCGGGATCCTCCCGTGTTTACATCCAATCATGCACCGTTTTTTTCCCTGTCCTCCGGCACGTCCAGGCTCTGACCCGGCAGCAGGGGCGGTCAGACGCCGCAATTCGGATCCGGCTGCATCCCTGCTCCGCCTGCACCCGGGAGTCTGTCTTTCATTGACACGCGGGAGCCTTATGCCTATACTGTTGCGTGGAAAAGCAGATGGTTGCGGAATCCTGTTTCCATTTTTGCGGCCCGATCGCTATCCTGGAGAGCAGGCCGATGAGGAGAGATCTTTACAGGCGATTGAGGAAGGGGGAGCTGAAATGCCCGTATTCATGATGTTCGGGAAATACAGCCGGGATTCTTTGGAGGGGATGTCGCCGGAGCGAACCGGGAAGTCCGTAGAGATCATCGAACATAACGGAGGCCGGGTGATTTCCATGTATGCCGTTTTGGGAATTCATGATCTGGTCTTTACCGTTGAATTTCCTACGATTCAGAAGGCCCTGGCGGTGTCTGCCGCACTGAGCATGCTGACAGGCATTTCCTTCACAACCTCCCCTGTGATCGACATCACCCATTTCGACTCCCTGATGTCCGAGATGAAAAATAGATAACCGGAATGGAAGCGATCTGAAGAAAAGGGCACAGGCGTGCCGCGTGTCTTCAACGCCTGCCGATCGAACATTATATTCCTCATTAATTTTTAGAAGGTTATGGTTTATTGATCCCTCTTTTTTCCAGGGCGGGAAGGCCTTGAAAAATCCAGGCGTGGTTCGGGCGATTCGGATGGATTGGTCGAGGAATGTCCCTGTCGTTCTGTTGACGATCCTGACGGCTCTGTTCATCTCCGGATCATCAGGGGCCCAGGATGCCATCCCCTCGCCGCGGGGAGCCGTCAATGATTTTGCCGGAGTGATGTCCGCCGGAGATGTTGCCCGGACGGAGGCCCTTGCCCGGGAAGTCCTTGAGAAAACAGGGGCGGCCGTGGTTGTCGCAACCTTTTCGGCGATTGGGGTCCATGACATCCAGGAGTATGCCAATCGTCTTTACTCCTTCTGGGGGATAGGGAAGCGGGGGGAAGACCGGGGGGTGTTGATTGTCCTGGTTCTGCAGGAGAGAACGATCTGGATTGAAACCGGTTACGGTGTGGAGGGGGTCCTTCCCGACGGGCGCGTGGGGGAAATTCTGGATCAAAAGGTTCTTCCCTATCTGAAGCGAGGGGAATACAGCCGTGGCCTTGCCAGCTCCGTCGAAGCCATTTCCGGGGTTCTGGCTGAAGAAGCCGGGGTGACACTGACAGACCGACCGGAAGCCGGGCGGCCTGTGGGCCGCGCGGCTGGGCAGCGGAGCGGTGGGGCCGGGTCATGGTTCCTTATCCTGTTCATTCTTCTTCTCCTCCTCCTGATGGGAACCCGGAAGGGGCGTGAAATCGATCCTCTTTTGTTCAGCGGTGCCCGCCGGAGAGCTGGCGGTGACGGGGATTTTGAGGGCTTTGAGAGCTTCGGGGGTGGGTTCGGCGGGTTCGGGGGAGGCAGCAGCGGCGGAGGCGGCGCCGGCCGTCATTTTTAAGGGGAATAGAAGCATGGTGAAGATTCCGAACAATCCCGAGGAAATCTTTCCCGAAATGACGGCGGACTATCGACAGGTTTTCGGAGAGGGGCTGACGTCCGTGATCCTCTACGGCAGCGGCTGCACGGGAGATTACCGACCGGGAAAATCGGACTTGAACTTTCTGCTGATTGTGGACGATGCAGGCGTGGAGCGCCTGGAGAGGGCGGTCCCGGTCGCCGGGAAATGGAGACGCAGGAGGGTGGCTGCACCCCTGATTTTGACCCGGAGCGATCTGAGCTCCTCCCTGGATTCCTATCCCGTTGAATTTCTGAATATGAAGAAGAACTATCGCCTGGTATATGGCCAGGATGTCCTGCAGTCTCTTGCCATCGATTCCGGGGCATTGCGCCTGCAGCTTGAACGGGAGCTGAAGGGAAAGCTGTTTCTTCTGAGGAAAGGCTACCTGGAATCGGAGGGGCGCCAATCCGCGATGAGGGATCTTGTTGCAAGATCTCTGACCGCTTTCACGGCTCTTTTCGGCGCCTTTCTGTATCTCAAGGGGCGGGAGATTCCTTCCTTGAGGCGGGATGTGATCAAGGCCATGGCCTCGGCCTTCTCCCTTGATCTGGGACCCTTCCTGAGGGCTGCGGAAATCCGGGACGGGGAAGACAGCCACAGTGCCGTTGTATTGGGAAGCCTGTTGAATGAGCTTATGAAGCAGATTTCCAGGTTGTGTGTGCTGGCCGAAGAGGCGTGATCCGCCTTCAGGGCCGGGGATCCAAAATGTGCGATTTCCCGCCTGAATCTGACCGTTCCGGGACAAGGATTCAGGCCTTTCATGTCCATTGTTCAGGCTGATGGAGGGTCAGGAACAACAACAGATGACGCGGGGAGGTGGAGGTATGACGGCAGGCGGGAGAAATTTTCTTGTCGGCGCGGCGGTCGCGGTGGTTGTCCTTTTTTCTCTGTATTCCTTTGTCAAGGGGATATACAATAATTTTGTTACGTTGGACGAATCCATGAACAGCTCCTGGGCCCAGGTGGAGAACCAGCTTCAGCGCCGATATGACCTGATCCCGAACCTCGTTGAAGCAGTGAAGGGATATGCCAATCAGGAAAAGGAGGTCCTGATCGAAGTGACCAATGCCCGGGCCCGTGTCGGAGGGGCTGCAACGGTTCCGGAAAAGATCGAGGCCAACAACGAACTTTCGGGAGCCTTGAGCCGGCTTCTGGTGGTGGTGGAGCAATATCCCGATCTCAAGTCCAATGTGAACTTTCTCCGCCTTCAGGATGAACTGGCCGGTACGGAAAATCGCATAGCCGTGGAAAGGCGCCGTTATAACGAAGCGGTTAAACACTACAACGTGGCCGTCCGTCGCTTTCCCAACAGCCTTGTGGCTGCGGCGTCCGGCTTTCAGACGGCGGCCTTTTTCGAGGCGCCCGGGGCGGCCAAGGCGGCACCGAAGGTCAAATTTTAAAAGTATGTTTCGATTTCTGCTGATGTTCTTCCTGCTTTACGGCGGCCTTCACGGGTACGCCTTCTGGAAGATCCGATCGGCCTTTTTCCCGGGGCCCGTGATCTCCGTGCTTGTGGCGGCGGTCATGGCCTTGATGATTGTCGCCCCGGCCCTGATCCGGATTTCGGAACGGCACGGTCTGGAGTGGACCGCCCGGATCTTGTCCCATGCGGGTTATGCCTGGATGGGGATACTGTTCCTCTTTGCTGCTTTTGCCCTGGCCTTTGACCTCTGCCGCCTTCTTGTTTTCCTTTCGGGGTTGGTCTGGAGAATGGAAGCCGTTCCCTTTCTGTTGTCAGCCCGGTTTGCCTTCTTCCTCCCCTTGTTCCTGGCTTTGGGAATCTTCGTTTACGGCTGGTTTGACGCCCGCAACATACGGATCGAGTCGCTGACCATACAAACGGACAAGATCCCCCCGGAAACAGGCCGCCTGCGGCTTGTCCAGATTTCCGACATCCACATCGGCCTGATGAACGGTCCCGGGTTTGTCTCCAGGATGGTCCGGGTCATTCAGGAGGCGGGGCCGGATCTTCTCCTTTCCACCGGAGATCTTGTGGACGGACAGATCAACAGCATAGAGAAGGTTCTTCCCCTTTTCCAGGAACTCCGGCCGCGTCTGGGCAAGTACGCGGTAACGGGCAATCATGAATTCTACGCCGGGATTGCGCAGGCGTCGGAATTCACCCGCAAGGCGGGGTTTCAGATGCTTCGGGGAGAGGGGGTGACGGTTGCCGGATTGATCAATATCGTGGGGATCGACGATCCGACCGGACGGGCGGTGGAAGGGCATCGCCCGGTTGAGGAAGGGGAGCTGCTGAACACGATGCCGGTGCAGCATTTTACCCTCCTGTTGAAGCATCTGCCCCTGGTGGACAAACATGCCGTGGACCGGTTTGATCTTCAGCTGTCCGGCCATACCCATAAGGGTCAGATCTTCCCCTTCAGCCTCATCACCCGGTGGTATTTCCCCTTCCACTCGGGCTCCTTCCGCCTATCCGACATTTCCCGCCTTCATGTGAGCCGGGGAACGGGAACCTGGGGGCCGCCCATCCGCTTTCTCAGCCCTCCGGAAGTGACGGTGATCGATCTGGTAGCGGCGGGCAATCCGGTGGAGCGCGTCAGCGGAAGGCAGACAGGGCAATCATCCGGCGGGAGGAACTGACACTTCATGGATATCATTACCTCTCATATTCAGACGGATTTTGATGCCCTGGGATCCATGCTAGCGGCGAAGATTCTGTATCCCGATGCCCTGATCGTCTTTCCCGGTTCACAGGAGAAGAGTGTCCGCGATTATCTACTGGATGCTCCATCCCTGGTTCGTGAGGACATGGTGAAGACCCGGCAGCTCGATCTGGATGCCGTATCGAGAATGATCGTGGTGGACACAAGGCAGGCATCCCGGATCGGCAGGTTTTCCCAACTTCTGGGCCGGGAGGGATTGACGGTTATCCTTTATGATCACCATGGCTCGTCGCCCGATGACATTGCCGGGGATCTGGAGTACTGCGAGGAACTGGGCTCAACGGTGGCCCTCATGGTCAAGGTTCTCAATGAGCGGGGGCTGCGGCCTCCCCCTGAGATTGCCACGGTCATGGCCATGGGCCTCTATGAGGATACGGGATCTCTTCTTTTCCCCTCCACGACGCCGGATGATTGCCTGGCGCTGGCGGCCCTGATGACCTGGGGGGCGGATATGGATCAGGTCGCACGGACGATTTACCGGGAGCTCAGTGCGGAGCAGGTGGATGTGCTCGACCAGCTGATCAAAAACATCCGCACGCTGGAGGTCAACGGCCTCCATGTCCTTGTTTCGAAGGCCTCTTCACCAGGTTACGTGGAAGACTTTGCCATCCTGGTCCACAAATTGAGGGCCATGTATGCCGCGGATGCCCTGTTCGCACTGGGGCAGATGGGCGATCGCATCTATCTGGTGGCCCGGAGCTCCCAACCGCAGCTCAATGCGGCGCAGGTCGCCGCGTTCTTCGGCGGTGGCGGCCATGCGTCGGCGGCGGCGGCTTCCCTGCGAGACCTGAATCTTCATCAGGCGGAGACGTCATTGATTCGGCATATCCGGGCGGAAACGAGGCCCCTCCTCTCCGCCCGGGAGATCATGACCTTCCCGGTCAAAGGGATCGATCTCGACGAAAGCATCAACAGGGCAAGCGAACTCCTGAACAAGTACCATATCAACGCCCTGATCGTGAAATCTTCCGATGAACGGATCCGCGGGATCGTGACGCGCCAGGTGGTCAGCCGTGCCCAAGGCCATGATCTGGGGGCGGCAAAGGTCAGGGACTACATGATCCGGGATGTCCGGACCGTTCGTCCGGAGGCTTCCGTGGGAGAGATCCGCAGCCTCGTGATTGACGGGAATCAGCGACTGGTTCCGGTCGTTGAGGACCGCAAGGCCGTGGGAGTCATCACCCGTACGGACCTGATGAGGATCCTCCACGAGCGGATGACAAAGATTGAGCAGGGCTCATCGGCAGGGGTTCCAGGAAAATCCGTACGGTACCTTCTCCGGGAAAGAATGCCGGAGAATATCTATGAACTGCTGAAAAAGGCGGGAGAGCTGGCCGAGACCATGGGATTCCATCTTTTTCTTGTGGGAGGGATTGTCCGGGACATGGTGATGAGGGTCAATAATCTGGATGTGGACCTGGTGGTGGAAGGGGACGGCGTGGTGTTCGCCAGGGTTCTGGGAAACGCTTTCGGCGCCAAGGTCTCTCCACATGAAAAGTACAAGACGGCCGTGATCCGCCTTCCCGGGGGGGTGAGAATTGACGTGGCCACGGCAAGGCTGGAATATTACCGGATGCCCGGCGCATTTCCCGAGGTGGAGGAATCCAATCTGAAACTGGATCTTTCCCGGCGGGACTTTACGATCAACACCATGGCCGTGGCCTTGAATCCCCAACGGTTTGGCGAGCTGATCGATTACTTCGGCGCCCAGCGGGATATTCGGGAAAAGAAGATCCGGGTCCTGCACTCCCTGAGCTTTGTCGAGGATCCTTCCCGGATTCTCCGGGCCGTTCGATTTGAGAAGCGTCGCGGCTTTTCCCTGGGCAAGCAGACGATCTCCCTGGTTTCCTCTGCCGTTCACGCCGGTTTCCTCCGGAATATCCCGGGAAGAAGAATCTTTCATGAAATGAGGCAGATCCTCCAGGAAGAGGATCCGATCCGCTGCATGGACCGGCTCCGGGAATTGAAGGTGCTTGAGGCGATCCATCCGGACCTGATTTTCGATGAGCCGATGCGGGAGGCCTTCCATGCGGTTCGAGAAACGCTCCTGTGGTTCCGCCTTCTCTACACCCGCGAAAAAGTCCGGGTCTGGTTCCTCTACTTTCTGGCGATGACGGAGTCCATGGATCCTCAAACCGTCGTCGCTCTCGGGGATGCCTTCGGATTGAGGAGAGAAGATGCCGAAATCCTCCTTTCCTCACGGGAGAAGGTTCGGGAAATCATGCGAAGAATGGCGTCCCTGCCTGACATTCTGCCGTCGCAGGCGGTCGACATCCTGGAAAAAGCGTCCCTGGAAGAAATTCTGTACGCCATGTCGCGATCCAAATCTGCCAGCTTCAAAAAGATCTTTTCCACCTACGTGACAACGTGGCGGAACTACAGACCGCCGATTTCGGGCCGGGATCTTCTGGCTATCGGGTTTTCCGGAAACCGGGAGCTGGGCGCCTGCCTGAAGGAAATCCGTGACCGGTGCCTGAACGGGGAAATCCGCGATTTTGCCGGTGCCCTGGCGTTTGCGCAATCCCGGCTGGCAGAGACCCGGGGGGAGCGATCCCCGGGGGAGCCGCCTCGGGTCTGAGAGGCTAGAAATGGGTCAGGGGTCGCTTCCCGATGGAAAAGACATTGAAGCCCAGCTCAAAACAGCGTCGGGGGTCCAGAATATTCCGGCCGTCAAAAATAAAGGCTGGCTTCTCCGCCTGACGGTAAAGCCGAGCATAATCGAGTTCGCCGTAGAGCGCCCACTCGGTCATGATCGCGATGGCATGGCATCCCCTGGCAGCCTCGTAGGGATCATCCACAAAATGGACCGTGCCCCGGGCGTCGGCCAGATCGATTCTGGCGTTATCAAGGGCTTTGGGATCCGTGATCACGACCTCGGCCTGTTCTTCCAGAAGCCGGCGGGCGACGTAAATGGCCGGGCTTTCCCGCGTATCGCCCGTGTTGGCCTTGAAAGCGAACCCGAAAAGGCAGATCCGCTTGCCTGACAAGGTGTTGAACATGGCGGTCAGCATGTTCCTGACAAACCGTTCCTGCTGGTAGCCGTTGATTTTTATGACGCCTTCCCAGTAATCGGCCACGTCCTCGAGGCCGTAGTATCGGCAGAGATAGACCAGGTTGAGAATATCCTTCTTGAAGCAGGAGCCCCCGAAACCGATGCTGGCATTCAGAAAGCGGGAGCCGATGCGGCTGTCCGTCCCGATGGCCCTTGCCACTTCGGATATGTCGGCCTCCGTCTTTTCACAGAGGGCGGAGATGGCATTGATGGAGGAAACCCGCTGGGCCAGAAAGGCGTTGGATACCAGCTTCGAAAGCTCACTGCTCCAGATGTTGGTGGTGAGAATCTTCTCCCGGGGGACCCAGTTTGCATAAATTTCAACCAGCGTGTTTCTTGCTTTCAACCCCTCTTCCGTCTCCCGGGAACCGATGAGAACCCGATCCGGGTTTTTCAAATCATTGATGGCCGTTCCTTCGGCAAGAAATTCCGGGTTGGAAAGGACGTCAAACCGGACATGGTTTTGCGATGTGTTGAGGATGCGCTCCATGGCTTGGGCGGTGCGGACCGGGAGGGTGCTTTTTTCAACGACGATTTTCGGCGAAGTGGAGTGTTCCAGGATCTGGCGGGCCGTCTTCTCCCAGTACTGAAGATCCGCAGCCATGCCGGCTCCCGTTCCGAAGGTCTTGGTGGGCGTGTTGACGCTGACGAAGATGATCTCGTTTTCCCGGATGCCCTGTTCGATGTTCGTACTGAAAAAGAGGTTGCGGTTCCGGGTGGCCTTGACGAGCTCATCGAGGCCCGGTTCATAGATCGGCAGGACATCGGAATTCCACTGGGCGATGCGGTCGGGGTTGATGTCCACAATCGTCACTCTGTACTGCGGGCACTGGTGGGCAATCATGGCCATGGTGGGGCCGCCGACGTAACCGGCGCCGATGCAGAGGATATGCTTTTCAAATGTCATAAGACTCCATCCTTGGAATGAGTTGAGGAGATTCCGTCAACGGGGTTCAACCCAGCCTGTTCCGGAAATAGGATATCGCAAGTTCCAATCCCTTTTCAAGCGAAGTGCCCGGCTGCCAGTTCAGAATCCTCCTGGCGAGAGAAATCTCCGGCTTCCGTTGGATGGGATCGTCCTGAGGCAGGGGCAAAAAAAGAATCCGGGAAGATGAGGCCGTCATGGCGAGAATTTTTTCGGCAAGCTCGAGAATGGTGAATTCCACCGGGTTGCCCAGGTTGACCGGTCCTGAGATTTCCGGCGGTGTGTTCATCAACCGGATCAGGCCTTCGACCAGGTCATCGACATAACAGAATGACCGGGTCTGCGAACCGTCGCCATAAATGGTGATGTCCCTTCCTGTGAGGGCCTGAATCATGAAATTGCTGACGACACGGCCGTCGTTCAAGGCCATGCGGGGGCCATAGGTGTTGAAAATCCTGGCGATCTTCGCATCCACGCCATTCTGGCGGCGGTAGTCCATCATCAGGCATTCCGCGGCCCTTTTCCCTTCATCGTAACAGCTGCGTATCCCGATGGGGTTGACCCGCCCCCAGTATGCTTCATGCTGGGGATGGACCTCCGGATCACCGTAGACCTCCGACGTGGACGCCTGAAGAATTCTGGCTTTAACCCGCTTGGCGATCCCCAGAGCGTTGATGGCGCCCATGACGTTGGTTTTGATGGTTTTAATGGGGTTGTGCTGATAATGAACGGGAGAAGCCGGACAAGCGAGATTGTAAATCTGGTCCACCTCCAGGTAGATGGGCAGGGTGATGTCGTGACGGATCAGCTCGAATCGGGGATTGCTGACCATGTGAAGGATGTTGTCCTTGCTGCCGGTGAAAAAATTGTCCAGGCAGAGGATATCATGACCCTCAGCGAGCAGCCGCTCGCAGAGATGGGACCCAAGAAAGCCGGCTCCACCGGTAATCAATATGCGCATGACGATGCCTGCAGGGATGTTTCCGTTGATTTGTGTTCAAGACTCTTCAGAAGCTGTTCGGGACGCTTGATTTTACGCCGATATCCTTATAGCATCAGCACCAAAATGTAAAATCTTTTTTATGTCAAATATCGTGCCAGTGTTGAGACTTTCATCGACCCGTCTGCCGCCTTGATGTTGTATCCGAGCGATCATGGGATGAACCTGTCTCATCGGGAATATCTTAAAAAGGAATAAAGTATGCAAGAATCAGGAAAACTTTTCGTTGTGGCGACACCGATCGGCAATCTGGAGGATATCACCCTCCGGGCGATCCGGGTTCTCAAGGAGGTCTCTCTGGTTGCCGCCGAGGACACCCGGAGAACCCGCACGCTCTTTGAAGCTTATTCGATCAGCACGCCCCTGATCAGCCTTTATGAGCACAATGAATTCAAAAGGAGCCGGACGTTGATGGATCGGCTCAGGGAAGGCCATGATGTGGCCTACGTCTCTGACGCGGGAACCCCCGGGATCTCCGATCCGGGTTTTGTATTGATTCGCCAGGCCCTGGAATGCGGCATCCAGGTGATTCCCATCCCGGGGGCGTCCGCCTGTATCGCGGCCCTGTGCGTTTCCGGTATTCCAATGGATTCCTTTGTTTTCATGGGGTTCCTGCCTGCCAGGGGAAACAGGCGGAGGGAGTTGCTGGCTTCGTTGCACAATGAATCACGGACGATGATTTTCTATGAAGCTCCCCACCGATTGCCGGCTTCCCTGGAAGACATCGGTTCTGCTTTCGGCAACCGGGAGATCGTGATTGCGCGAGAGCTGACAAAGCTTCATGAGGAGATTTCACGGGGCAGGCTGCAGGACCTTCTGGCCGGCCTGCGCGACAGGCGGATCAAAGGGGAAATCACACTGGTCATCGCGGGGCGGGAGCCGGAGTCCAGGGCCTGGTCTGACGAAGACGTTCGAAGCCTCTATTTCCGGCATCGGGAGGAAACCGGTTTGTCCGATCGGGATGTCGTGGACCGGATCGTCGAAGAAACGGGAATATCCAGGAAGCGGGTTTATGCAATTGTGATTGCCGTCATTTCTGAAAATCCCGGACCTGATCGCTGAGGCGTTTCCTTCGCGGTTCCCGGAAGGATGGAAATTGGGGGCTTCAGCGATAATGTATTGAACTAAGTGGATATCTATGATAATTTCCTGAAGAATTCGGGTTTTAACCAGAGAAGGGCATACGGAAGAATTGCAGGGTCAGCGATCATAAAAACCGGAGAGTAAAGGGATGAGCGGAGATTCAGAGGTTCCGGAATTCAGCGGGGGCGGGGAATTCGCCATAAATAAAGGCACGATGAAACAGCATCTGCCGGGGCCTGGGGACAGGATTTATGATCTTAACGAGATCGTTGAGGACTCCCGGACAAAAATTTATGATCTCAACGATGTTGTCGAGGAGCCGGATATTTTGCGGAACAGGGAGCCTCATGAGGTCCTGGTGATCGATGGCAGAGGCTATGAAAAGGAACCACCGCCGGCAGATATCATCCATGATCTCGTCGATGCCATAGAAGAAAAGCCGATCCTGGATCAGCCCCATGGCCTTTCGCAGGAAGAAGTGGGGAGACTGATTACGGAAACCGTTGAAAAAATGGCCCGGGAAATGATTCCGGTCATTGCGGAAAGAGTCATTAGAGAAGAAATCGAAAAATTGAAACAGGATTCTGAGGAGGAGGCTGTATAGTATGATATACCGAAGCAGAAATGTTATCTTTTCCGTGCTGTTGGTGACCGTGCTGATTCTTTCGGGGTGTGGCCCGGGAAAATCGGCCGCTGTGTTGAAAGACGGCAACAGGGAAGAGGTTCATCGGATTGCCGTGTTCCCCGTTTTCAATGAGACTTCTGATCAGCAGGCCGCCCGGCTTTTGAGGGAAAAGATCCAGAACGCCCTTTACTTCAAGGGATATCCCAAAATTATGGCCCAGTTTGTTGATGAGACATTGAACGGCGAACAGGTTAAGGAGCCGGAGATACAGGATAAAGCGGAATGTTCCCGGGAACTGGGAAGGCAGATGCAGGTTGACGCCGTTCTTTATTGCGACCTGCAGGAAAGCCGGACCCATTATTATTGGCTCTATTCGCCTCTGTCCGTTTCCGCTGTTTTTGAATTGCGGAGCGCCAGAAGCGGCCAGTTGCTCTGGCGGAGTTCCTACAGCACCATCAAGAGAACCTATGGCCTGTCAAAGGATTCCCTTCGGTTAAAGGGCGCCCAGGTCTATGAAGACGCGATTCAGGAACTGGTTGATCAGGCGATGAAGGGAATCCCTGACAGTTCCGAGGTTCTTGGGTGAAGTGGCGGACGGACGGCTTTGTGATGGAAGGTGATGGGCTTCCGGATCAATATTAAAGCGGATTTTCTATCGGAAATCCCATCGGGTTCTTTATCATTCCTGACGGAAATTGAAAGGGGCCATTCTTTACCGATTTCTGCAACGGGGGAATCGCCGATCCTCGAATGAATATACCTAATATTTTAACTCTGCTGCGCATTATTCTCACCCCCGTGTTGGTCATCTTTCTGATGGAAGGCTCGTATTTCAAGGCCCTCATCGTATTTGCCGTTTCCGGTCTGTCCGACGGGCTGGACGGATTTCTGGCGCGCACTCTGAAGCAGCAGACGAAGCTGGGGGCCTATCTGGATCCCATTGCCGATAAAGCCCTGTTAACCAGCAGTTTTTTGACGCTCGCCATCCTGGGAATTCTTCCCGGGTGGCTCACCGTCGTCGTCATCAGCAGGGATTGCATCATTTTGCTCGGCATTGCGGTTCTGTCCTTTATGTCCATATCCGTTGAAATCCGCCCCGCCTTCATCAGCAAGGTCACCACCATGTTACAACTTCTGACGGTGCTGATGGTGTTGATGGTCCATGGCCTGGCCGGCGGAGGGGAATACAGCGGAATGTATCTGATGTACTGGGTAACCGCCCTGGTGACGATTCTATCCGGAATTGTCTATTTGATCCGTGGCATTCGCTTAATCAATTCTCTGCAGTAGGGCCTTTTGCAACGGGCTTTGTGTGCGGGATACTGAACGGGTAAACCTGTCAGATGGCAGGCCGAGAAATCTTTTCCCGGGTTCTCTTCCCGAGGGATGGGAAGAAGGCGGGAAAAAGCAAGGGAGTTTAGTTTTTGCCTTGACAAGAGACCGATTTGTTGTTAGGTATTACGCCCTGTTTGGCGGTAAGATAAGCGTGAAGGCACGTAGCTCAGGGGGAGAGCGCCATCCTGACGCGGTGGATGTCCAGGGTTCAAATCCCTGCGTGCCTACCATTTTTTACAATGCAAGCCTGCAGAGCGATTCGTCTCACCGACTCAAGAAGATATGATCTGTTGGGAAAGGGCATCCGCAAAGATAACGCGCTGATGCCCTTTCTTTAATAAAGGGAATTAAAGAGTTCTTAACCTGGATGTTAATATTGGGATTATGAAGGAAATCAAGATTGTTTTACCCGATGGATCAAAGCGGGCTTATCCGGAAGGAGTCACCGTAAAGGAAGTCGTATCTTCCTTGGATCCGAGAGTGCTTGCTGTGACCGTAGCGGCCAGATTCAACAGGGGCCTCATTGACATGAACCGCTCGCTCACCGAGGACGGAACACTGGAACTGGTCGATGTCGCGTCCCGTGAAGGTCTGGAAATTCTTCGGCACAGCATATCTCATGTGATGGCTCAGGCCGTTCAGGATATTTTCCCCGGGGTGCTGGTCAGTATCGGTCCGGCCATTGAAGACGGCTTTTATTACGATTTTGAATATGACAACACCTTCACCCTGGAGGATCTCGAAAAAATAGAAACCCGGATGCAGGAAATTATAAAGGAAGATCTTCCGTTTATGCGGGAAGAGGTTTCCCGCGGGGAGGCCATATCCTTTTTCCAGGGCAAGGGCGAGTCTTACAAGGTCGAGCTGTTAAAGGATCTGCCCGAAGAGGTGAAAACCGTCAGCCTTTACAGGCAGGGCGGCTACACCGATCTCTGCCGGGGGCCTCACATCCCCTCGACGTCCATGATCCGTGCCTTCAAGCTTCTCAACGTCGCCGGCGCATACTGGCGCGGAGACGAGCGGAACAAGATGCTCCAGCGTATCTATGGAACCGGTTTCGCCACGCGGAAGGATCTGGAGGAGTATCTCCGGATTATCGAAGAGGCCAAAAAGCGGGACCACCGCAAGCTGGGAAGGGATCTCGATCTTTTCCAGGTCAGCGAAGAGGCGGGAGCCGGGCTGATCATCTTCCATCCCAAGGGGACCATGCTGCGCACCCTGATAGAGGATTGGGAGAGGAAGGAACATTTGAAGCGCGGGTATGGCATGGTCATGGGGCCTCAGATTCTGAAGGTGGATCTCTGGAAGAAATCCGGCCACTTCGATCACTATCGGGAAAACATGTATTTCACCGAAGTGGAAGGGCAATCCTACGGGATCAAGCCGATGAACTGCCTTTCCCATATGCTGATTTACAAATCCAAGATGCGGAGCTATCGGGATCTTCCCCTTCGCTACTTTGAGCTTGGCACAGTCCACCGGCATGAAAAGACGGGGGTTCTGCACGGCCTGATGCGTGCGCGGCAGTTTACCCAGGATGACGCCCACATCCTTTGCACCCCGGAACAGCTGAATTCGGAAATCCGGGCCATCGCGGATTTTGTCGGCTATGCCATGAAAATCTTCGGGTTCGAATATGAAGTCGAATTGAGCACCCGGCCGGGAAACTCCATAGGGACCGACGAGGACTGGGACTTGGCGACTTCCGCTCTGGAGAACGCCCTAAAGGACAACGCCATGAGCTATGATATCAACGAAGGCGACGGCGCGTTTTACGGCCCCAAGATTGATTTCAAGCTCAAGGACGCGCTGAAGCGAAAGTGGCAGTGTGCGACTATCCAATGCGACTTTACCCTGCCGGAGAGGTTTGATCTCACGTATGTCGGGGCGGATGGCGAAAAACATCGGCCTGTGATGCTTCATCGCGTTATTCTCGGTGCGATTGAGCGGTTCATGGGAATTCTGATCGAGCATTACGGCGGGGCCTTTCCCCTTTGGCTGTCTCCGGTGCAGGCCGTTCTCGTTACGGTCACGGACCGGCACATCCCGTATGGAGAAACGGTCTGTTCGCAGCTTCTGGAAGCCGGGATTCGCGTGGAGTCAGACTTTCGAAACGAGAAGCTGGGTTATAAGATTCGAGAAGCTCAGACCCAGAAAATACCGTACATGCTGGTGATCGGCGACAAGGAAATGGCGTCGGGGCAGGTCGCGCCCCGAGAGCGTGGCGGGGACAATCTGGGAGCCATGCCGGTTTCTTCCTTTATTGAGCTTGTGCAGGATAGGTGCAGGCGGTATTTGTAATGCGGACGGAAGCGCCATGCTTCAGCGGCAGGGGAAGGAAATCCAGGTATATTCTTTTAACGATGCAGGAGGTGTCCAATAGCTAAGGATCTGAAGATCAATACTGAGATCAAGGTGCCCGCGGTCAGGGTGATCGGCCATACGGGAGAGCAGTTGGGGATATTGACCCTGGCTGAGGCGCTGGCTGAAGCGAGGAAAGAGGGATTGGATCTGGTGGAAGTCGCCGCCACTTCCGCGCCGCCTGTCTGCCGGATCATGGATTACGGAAAGTTCAGGTACCAGCAGAGCAAGAAGCTTCAGACGGCCAAGAAAAGCCAGAGCACCATCCAGGTAAAGGAGATTCGGCTGAGACCGAAGACTGAGGAGCACGATCTTCAAGTCAAGGTCAAGCATATCAAAAAGTTTCTTGAACAGCATGACAAGGTAAAAGTGAGCGTCCTGTTCCGGGGAAGGGAAATCGCCTTTACGGAGATCGGGCGTAGGCTCCTGGAAGAGATAAAAAGTGTATTGGGTGACAGCTGCACCATAGATCAACAGCCGAAACTGGAAGGCAGAAGTATGGTGATGGTTTTATCCCCTAAGAAATAGCGGATCATGACATAGCGGGGTTTTCGTTCCTTTCCGGGATTTAGGGGCAGGGAATCCTGTTTGCCGTGTTTTATTTGATTGTACGATATTCTAACAGACTGAACTGCCTCTGCGGGCAGCTTGGAGACCAAGGGGAGAAGAATGCCGAAACTAAAAACACACCGTGGCGCTGCGAAGCGCTTTAAACTGACCGGCAGCGGAAAAGTCCGGAGGCACCATGCCAATGCCAGCCACATTCTGACGACAAAAACGACAAAGCGTAAAAGAAACCTGAGAAAATCCGCCATTCTTGACAAAAGGGATGAAAGGCAGATTAAACGACTGATTCCCTATCTGTAGGAGGCGCCGTCTTTTCGGAGCCGAGGAACAGGGAGTGGAATTACACATAGGAGGCTTAGGATCATGCCTAGGGTTAAAAGAAGTGTTACCGCCAAGAAAAAGAGAAGAAAGATTTTCAAATTAGCCAAAGGGTTCTTTGGTGCGAGGAGCCGGTTGCTGCGGACGGCGACGGAAGCCGTGGACCGGGCTTTGAGTTATGCCTTTCGGGATCGCAGGGTACGGAAGAGGGAATTCAGGAAGCTATGGATTGCCAGAATCAATGCCGCTTCGCGCGCACAGGGTCTGACCTACAGCCGGCTCATGGACGGCTTGAGAAAGGCCAATGTAGAGATTGACCGAAAAGTGCTGGCCGATATCGCCATTAATGACCCCCGCGGGTTTTCGGAAATCGTTCTTCTCGCAAAGCGTGAGCCTGTTTCATGATTGAAGATCTGGAGAAACTGCGGAAGGAGGCGGAGACTGAGATAAAGGCGGCGAAAGCCGAAGCGGATCTGTCTGCCGTAAGGGTCAAATTCCTGGGAAGAAAGGGACTGCTGACCCAGTATCTGCGCAATTTAGGCCAATTAAGCATCGAGGAGAAGCAGCTTTACGGAAAGCGGGCAAACGAGATCAAGGACATCCTGGCTTCAAGCTTTGAAGAAGCCCAGGGGGCCCTGGCCGCTCTGAAAAGGGAGGACGCCCTTCGCAGAGAGGCGATTGATGTCACGCTGCCCGGCAGGCGCAGCGGCTATGGCCGGATCCATCCGGTTACACAGGTTCTCGAAGAAATTTGTGCCATATTTTCAGGAATCGGTTTTTCCATTGTTGACGGGCCGGAGATTGAAAAGGATTATTACAATTTCGAGGCTCTGAACATCCCCAAGGATCACCCCGCCAGGGACATGCAGGACACGTTTTATATCGAGGAAACGGTCGTGCTGCGTACCCATACCTCTCCCGTTCAGATTCGGATCATGGAGAAGCAGGCGCCCCCGGTGAGAATCATTTCTCCAGGGCGCGTGTATCGCCCGGATTCCGACGTTTCCCATACGCCGATGTTTCATCAGGTTGAGGGCCTGCTTGTCGACAGGGGCGTCACTTTCGGCGACCTCAAGGGCATTCTCGACGCGTTTCTCAAGCAGATCTTCGGGGAGGAAACGGTGATCCGCTTCCGGCCCAGCTATTTTCCCTTTACGGAGCCCAGCGCAGAGGTGGATATCCGGTGCGTCATGTGCAAAGGCAGCGGCTGCCGCATATGCGGGCAGAGCGGCTGGCTGGAAATCCTCGGGTCGGGCATGGTAGATCCTGCCGTTTTTGAGAATGTCGGTTATGATCCGGAAGAGTTTACAGGGTTTGCCTTCGGCCTGGGAGTGGAGCGTATTGCCATGCTCAAATACGGGATTACCGACATCCGCCTTTTCTTTGAGAACGAATGGCGGTTTCTTCAGCAGTTTTAATAACAGGGTGGTATCTCATTCGTGAGTAAAAGATCATTATGCAAGTAAGTTTAAGATGGCTTAAAGACTATGTGGACATTGATCTGACGCCCGCCGAGGTTGCGGACTGTCTGACCATGACCGGCCTCGAAGTTGATGCGGTGCGGGAAGTTGGACCCTCCTTTACTCATGTCGTGGTGGCGAAGATTCTGTCAATCCGCCCCCATCCCAACGCCGACAAACTTCACCTGTGTGACGTGACAACGGGAGCTGAAACCCTGCCCATCGTCTGTGGAGCGGACAATATCCACGAGGGTGATGTTGTGCCCCTGGCCAGGGTGGGTGCGACCATTCCGGGAGGTTATACCATAAAGCGTTCAAAGCTGCGTGGCGAGTACTCGGATGGGATGCTCTGCTCCGAGGAGGAATTGGCCATCGGTGAAGATGCGACAGGCATCATGATCCTGTCTCCCGATCTTCCCCTGGGAGGCGACCTTGCCGAGGTCCTCGACTTGAAGGATACGGTCTTTGACATCGGAATCACGCCAAACCGTTCCGACTGCCTCTCCATGATCGGCATCGCCCGGGAAATAGCCGCTCTCACCGGCCGGACGGTCCGTCTGCCGGAGATCCGCTTCCAGGAAAGGGATGAAGACATCCAGGGGCTTGCTTCGGTGCAAATCCTTGATCCCGATCTCTGCCCGCGTTATACGGCGCGCATGGTCCGGAATGTAACGGTGGGGCCTTCCCCCCTGTGGATGCGGTTGCGCCTTGAAGCCGTCGGGCTTCGTTCCATCAGCAATGTCGTCGATGTGACGAACTTTGTCATGATGGAACTGGGGCAGCCCCTTCATGCCTTTGACTACCGTTTTCTGGAGGAGAACCGTATCGTGGTCCGGCGGTCAACGCAGGGAGAGCGATTCGTCTCCCTCGACGAAAAGGAGCGTATTCTCAAGGCCGACACCCTGATGATCTGTGACGGCGTCAAACCGGTGGCTATTGCCGGCATCATGGGGGGATTCAATTCGGAAATAAAGCCGGATACACGGGATATCCTCCTGGAAAGCGCCTACTTTACGCCCTCCTCCATCCGGCGCTCAGCCAGGGATTTGGGCATGAGTACGGATGCGGCCTTTCGCTTCGAGCGCGGGATTGATCCGGAAGGCCTTGTTCGGGCGCTGGACAGGGCCGCCCAATTGACCGCCCAGCTCTCTGGAGGGTCGATCTGCAGGGGAAGGATTGACGAACATCCGAGGCAGGTAAAGACCGTTGAGGAAATTTCCCTGCGCTGCGGGAGAGCCAATGCTGTTCTGGGAACGAAGATCCCTGCGGCGGACATGGCGAAAATCCTGGAAAATCTGGGTATGGAAGTCAGCCGGAAAGAGGGCGGAGAAGAGGAATATCTGGTCAAGCCCCCCTCCTTCAGAGTCGATATTACCCGCGAGATTGATCTCGTGGAAGAAATCGCAAGAATCCATGGCTACCATCATATCCCGGTGACGCTCCCTCTAGCGGGGATGGTTCCGGCTCACAGGAGTTTAAGAAGAGTCCTCGAGGAAAAGATTCGGAACCACCTGACAAGCAATGGATTATCTGAAGTCATTACCTACAGCTTTATTTCTCCAGATGCCGCTGATATCCTGGCGCTGAATGTTGAGGATGAGCGCAGAAAGGTCGTTTCGATTTCAAATCCGCTGACGGAAGAGCAGTCGGTCATGCGGACCACCTTGATTTACGGCCTGCTTAAGGTGATGCGCGAAAATGTCAATGCCGGGGATTATAATCTGAAGATTTTTGAGTTCGGCAAAATCTTTCTGCAGGGGAAGCCTGGAGAACTGCCCACGGAGAAGAAGCGGTTGGGGTGTCTTATGACAGGCATGCGGGATGATGAGTTGTGGTCTTTGGGAGAACCGGGTGTCGATTTCTACGATTTGAAAGGCTGCGTTGAAAGCCTGACCGACAGCTTGGGGCTGAAGGGGGTTCAGTTCCGTTCAAAGGCGCGCGAGACCTTCCTCCATCCGGGCAGGGCCTGTGGAATTTTTCTCGGTGAAAAATCCATAGGGTTCATGGGGGAGGTTCATCCGGATGTGCTTTCCCGCATGGATTTGAAGAACCGCGCCCTGGTTTTTGAATTGGATGTAGATGCCATCTCCGGGGAGGTTCCACAGAGTGTCACCTACAGGGAGTTTTCACGTTATCCGGAGAGCTCGAGGGATGTTGCCTTCGTCATCGATTCGACCATGGAAGTGGGTGACATGCTGGATATGGCCCTTTCAACAGGTGAAGATTTGCTTGAAAGAGTCCGTATTTTTGATGTATATGCCGGTGCTGGCATTCCTGAAGGAAAGAAGAGTCTGGGGTTGAGGTTTACGTACCGGTCCTTTACTGCGACATTAACGGATGATACGGTGAACCGGGTTCACTCAACGATCGTTCAACGGATCGTTGACCGGACGGGAGCTCAGATCAGATGATTGGCGCCAGAGCATCTGTACCATTTCAAGGAGGTCTCAAATGACTAAGATAGATATCATTCAGAATGTATATGAAAAATTGGGTTTTTCCAAAAAAGACTCGGCCCGCATCGTCGAGTCTGTTTTTGATATCATTAAGGAAAGTCTCGGGCGGGGTGAAAAGATCAAGATATCCGGTTTCGGTAATTTTGTCGTTAAAGAGAAAAAATCGCGAAGAGGAAGAAACCCGCAGACCGGAGATGAAATTTCCATCTCAGAACGCAGGGTTTTGACTTTCAAATCCAGCCAGGTCCTCAGGAAAGCGCTCAACGATTGAAGTCTTCAGGAAAAATGGTATGCCTTAACTTCGGAAAGCCGGGCAGGCCTTTTCGATTCAACTCACCGTTCATTCAGGTGTTGAGGCAGGGGAACTGAAAACATCATTTTTTTTATCTGATTTCTGAAGATCGGGATCAGCGACAAAATTCATAATGAACGATGTCCTTCCCCCGGAAAAAGCATATTTCCGCATCAGCGAAGTGAGCCGAATTCTTGGGGTTGAGCCTTCTGTCCTCCGCTACTGGGAATCGGAATTCAAGTCCGTGCGGCCGGTTCGGACAAAAGCCGATCAAAGGCTGTACCGGAGACAGGATGTTCAAGAACTGATGACGATCAAGACCCTCCTCTACGAAGAGTTCTTTACGATAAAAGGTGCGAAAAGACAGCTTCTTCTGCGGAAGCGGGGACGCGAGGCTCAAGCCGGCGAAACGGATACGGCTCGGAAGCTGGCGGAAATCAAGACGGGATTGACACAACTTCGGGAGTGGCTCAAAGAATAATAAAACAGATTTTTTCCCTCACCGTGCCACAGTGAGGCATCTTCATACAGGATGTCGAGGCGCACACCGCGCCTGTCGAACGATTTTTTCCTCAGCCCTTTGAAAAATGCGGAACCCGGCGGGACCAGGCTGTGTTTTCAAAGGGCTTTATTGTTGACTATGGCCGGATTTTTCACCGGCCGATCAATCAAGAGATTATTTTTTCTTGGAAGCCCGCTTGGAGGCCTTCAGCGGGTTGATCGCCTGGACTTCCTTGATTTCGAGCTTGACATGGGAAGCGCTGGGACATTTTCCCTTGAGCCATTTGGTGGCAGGCTCGGGATAGAGTTTGCAGTAGTTTCCACTTTCAAATTCAACGATCTTATTGCATCCGAGGCAACTGTCGATAACGGGTTTGCAGGAACCGCCGGCATAGCTGCACCCTTTTTTGGTCATGAATCCGCAGTCGGTTCCCGGTTTGATTGTTGAACAAAGCATTTCTCTTACCTCTTGAGCTTTATTTAATATCCAAGGGCGTGATCACTAACAGAACAATCGGGGCCTGTCAAGCAAAACTTGGCGAGTCCTTTCCCGGAAGAAAATTTTTGTAAGCCTCAGCCGAATTCATTGACTTCATGGCAGTTTCGTGCTAGTAAGCTGTGTTGCGGAAATTAAGGGATCTTTGTGATGAAATCTTCCCGGCTGGTTTCAATTTTTTTGCGGTCCCTCTTGATCCAGGCGTCCTTTAATTTCTGGAGAATGCAAAATCTGGGTTTTGTCTATGCCCTGATTCCTTTTATCCGGTTGCTGAACCGTGATCGGGGGCGCACGCAGGAGTTGCTGGTGCGGCACCTGCAATTGTTTAACAGCCATCCTTATATGACCGGCCCCATTCTTGGCTCGGTTGTTCACATTGAAGAGGAAAACCTGAAGAAGCAATCCATCCAAAATGAAGATGCCGGCACCTTGAAAAACGCCCTTTGCGGACCCTACGCGGCTATAGGGGATTCATTTTTCTGGGGAGCGTATCGTCCGCTGTCCGCCTTGGCCGGCGTGCTGCTGGCCGTTCATGAATCTGTTGCCGCGCCTCTGATTGCCTTCTGCATGTACAATTCGGTGGCTTTATGGGTGCGATGGAAGGGATTTACCGAGGGCTACCGATTGGGTAAAATGGGGATCGATTTTGTGCGGCGCTTGGACCTTCTCGGGAAGGCAAGGAAGATCCGCTGGATTTCCCTGTCCTTTCTTGCCCTTCTGGCGGCATTCATCGCCTCGAAAGACGTTGCGGTTTCCCTTGTTCCCCTGGTGCGGATCGGCATGAAAATCGGGGTGCTTTTCTGTATCCTCTTGTGCTTCTGGGCCGTCAAGAAGGGGGTGTCTCCCGCGCACATTCTGTACGGGATGGTGGTGATCGTTTTCCTTCTGTGCACAGTAAAATGACTGAAATTCGGACGTTTGAACTGAAAAATAAACTGGGTCTTCATGCCCGCGCTGCGGCAAAACTTGTAAGTGCCGCCAGAGGATTTAAGTCAAAAATTGTTCTGGAAAGAGATGGTCGGGAGGTTAATGGAAAAAGTCTCCTGGGCATCCTGACCCTGGCCTGTCCTCAAGGAAGCCGGGTGACGGTCCGGGCGGAAGGTGCCGATGCCCTTCAGGCCATAGAAAGTCTCGAAGGGCTTTTTGAGGATAAATTTGGTGAATCATGAGCATAACGGACGATGTTAAAAAGACGTTCGTGTTGAAAGGGATCGGTGTTTCCCCGGGGATCGCCTGTGGGAAGGCTTTCCTCTTTGATCCGCTGGGAAGTGATCTTTCCTTGTACAAACTGAGTGACACATCCCTGATCCCTCAGGAAATCAAGCGCTTTGAAGCCGCTTTAAAGGAGTCCGAGAGGGAGCTCCGTGCCATCAAGGATGGCATTCATGGCAAGATCGGTTCCGAGCCCCTGTATATTATTGATGTCCATCTTATGCTGTTACGGGATCAGGCGTTCATCCGCCACACCGTCGGGCATATCAAGGAATCGTGCGTCAATGCCGAATGGGCCGTCCGAATGACCCTGGATCAATACCGGGAATTGTTCGACCGGGTGGAGGATGAATATATCCGCAGTCGATTCAGTGACATCCAGTATGTGGGAAAGCGAATCCTCCGCAATCTTTCGGGAGAAAAGAGAACGCCCTTTTCCGAAATCCGGGAAGAGGTTATTGTTGTGGCTTCGGATCTTTCTCCGGCTGATACGGCCCAGATGATGGTTCACAAGGTCCTGGGATTCGCCACGGATATGGGTGGCAAAACATCCCACACCGCCATTGTCGCCCGTTCGATTGAAATTCCGGCCATTGTGGGTCTGCAGAACATCACGCGCGTCGTTAAAACCAATGACGACTTGATTATTGATGGAACATCGGGGCTGATTATCGTTAATCCCGATCCGGAAGTGGCCAGGCGTTACCAGGAGAAGAAGAAGCATTATGAGCTCGTTCAGGAAGATTTCCTGAAATATGCCCGGCTTCCGGCCATGACGAAAGATCGCTGCCGCGTTGATATCGGCTGCAACATAGAATTTATTGAAGAAATCCCTTCAGCGGTTCTTCATGGCGCAGAAGGAATCGGCCTTTATCGGACGGAATTCATCTATATCAACCGGGATCGTCTGCCGACAGAGGAGGAGCATTTTGCCCATTACCGTCAGGCCGTCGGAATCGAGGGACTGGCCTGGTCGACGATTCGGACCTTCGATCTGGGTGGCGATAAGTTTACCTCCGATCCGAAACTGGCCAAAGAAATGAACCCTCAGCTCGGACTGCGGGCCATACGTTTCTGTCTGAAGGAAGTCGAGCAGTTCAAGGTGCAGTTGCGGGCCATTATCCGCGCCGGCGCCTTCGGCAAGCTCCGGGTCATGTTCCCCATGGTTTCCGGCATCGAGGAGATCCATGAAGCCAAGCGCATCTTCGATATCGTCAAAGGGGACCTGATTGAAGAACATGTTCCCATCGGCCGCGATATTGAAATCGGGGTGATGATTGAAGTGCCTTCCGCGGGCATCGTTGCGGAAGAATTGGCGAAGGAAGTGGATTTTTTCAGCATCGGCACCAATGATCTGATCCAGTATGTCCTGGCGATCGACCGGATCAACGAGCGGGTCGCTTACCTCTACGAGCCCCTTCATCCTGCCGTGTTAAGGCTCATCGCACAGATTACAGCCGCCGGGCACCGAAACGGCATCCGCGTGGCGATGTGCGGCGAGATGGCGGGGGAACCCCTCTACGCGCTGATTCTTCTTGGCCTTGAACTGGATGAGCTGAGCATGAATCCCCTGGGGATTCCCCGGATGAAGAAGATCATCCAGAATGCCACCCTGCAGGAATCCCGCGAACTGTTGAATAAAGTCCTTGCATTCAATTCCGCGACGGAAATACGCGATTATGTGGAGCATTACATGAGGAGGCGGTTTCCCGAGGAGTTCCAGGGGGCTGGACAATAGGGACGCCCGTCGCGGTACAGAGCATCCCCCTTGGCTCCTTCTGCTGGAATCATTTGCCAGGCAGGATGAGCCCTGATTCCTGCTGACGCTGATACTCTCTGACCTCGGATAGCATTTGTTTCAGCGCCTGCTCCATGGCCTGCGGGAATTTATCCATGGCTTCGCTCAGGGATTTTGCCTCAATAGGGCCCTGAAGAGGCAGGGGGCCCTGTGGAGACATGACCTGGGCCTGACCGATGAAGAGGGCCGCTCTGGAAGAATCCTCCGAGCCGTCCGGTTTTACGGGGATGAGCACGCGGATCGAACCGACCTGCATATCCGTGAAGGAGTCTTCCCGGTAGAGGTTGTTCTGATTGAATTCAATTTTATTCAGCGGTACTTGAGTAAATTTATCCACAAAATTCCCTTTCCTCAGATGATTTTCGCATTGCCTTCAGCGTCCTGTGGATGTTATCCGCCTGCGCATCACGTTCAATGGATGATAAGAAAGGTTAACCCTAAAGGAAACTCTGCAGCCCGTCAAGATATTTTCAATCCCTGGCGGAAGGCGGCGCTCCAACCTCACTCCACCTTCCCCGAGTCTGGCCTGCGAACGTTCGCCCCCCGGAGTCCTTTCCCGATCTTCTTCTTCCCTGATCCTGGGAAACCTGGACCTGTTGACGATGACGCTGAATGAAATGCGGTTAGGGAATGCCCTGCCGCTTCGGGGCATTTTCGGTGCACTCAGAGAAGCGAAGGTGCGGTCGCAGGCTCCGGCGACGGTAATGAAAAAGACGAACCCTGAACTGGAAGCATCCCGAATTCAGGGTTCAATAAATGCCCGACGTTGCCGCATGCGTATACGATTCACCCGTTCTGTGCGGAAAGGCACCTTACCTGATGGAATAAAAAGTGGCCTTCCCGCGGTAAACGGCGTAGCTTCCCAGTTCCTCTTCGATGCGCAGCAGTTGATTGTACTTGGCCAGACGCTCGCTGCGGGACAGGGAGCCGCTCTTGATCTGGCCGCAGTTCGTTGCGACGGCGACATCCGCCATGAAACTGTCTTCCGTTTCTCCGGAACGATGGGAGACGATGTTCGTATAGCCGGCTTCTTTGGCTGTCTGAATCGTTTCCAGGGTTTCCGTCAAGGAGCCGATCTGATTCAGCTTGATCAGGATGGAGTTGGCAATGCCCCTGGAAATGCCCATCTCGAGACGTTTCCTGTTGGTAACGAAGAGGTCGTCTCCGACAATCTGTATCCGGGACCCCAGGGCCTCTGTGAGAGATTTCCAGCCCTCCCAGTCGTCTTCAGCCAGGCCGTCTTCCAGGGAGATGATCGGGTAGCGGTTTACCAGGTCTTCATAGAAGCGGATCATCTCCTCTGCGGTTTTTTCCGGGTTTTTCTCCGCGGCCAGCAGATATTTCCCGTCTTTATAGAAGGAACTGGCAGCGGCATCCAGGGCGATGAAGATGTCTTTCCCCGGCTCATAGCCCGCCAGGACGATCGCTTCAATGATCACGGCGAGGGCTTCCTCATTGGATTTCAGGTTGGGGGCGAATCCCCCCTCGTCTCCAACAGCCGTGTTGTATCCCTTGCCTTTCAGGACGGTCTTGAGCCTGTGGAAAACTTCCGCACTCATGCGCAGGCCTTCGCGGAACGTCGGCGCTCCTGCGGGCATGATCATAAACTCCTGGATGTCGACATTGTTGTCGGCATGCTGACCCCCATTGATGATGTTCATCATGGGAACGGGAATGTCCTTGGCCTGGACGCCGCCGAGGTATCGGTAAAGGGGAAGCTCCGTGGCCGCCGCCGCCGCCTTGGCGCACGCCAGTGATACGCTCAGGATGGCATTGGCGCCGAGGGACCCTTTGTTTTCCGTACCATCCAGGGCAACCATTGCATAATCGATTTCCCTTTGATTGAGGCAATCCCTCCCGACGATTTCCGGGGCGATCTTTTCAATGACGTTTTGGATCGCCTGTGTGACGCCTTTTCCCAGATAACGCCTGGAATCCCCGTCCCTTAATTCCAGCATTTCATGTTCTCCCGTCGACGCACCGGAGGGGACCGATGCGCGGCCGGTTATTCCTGAAAGCAGGGAAACCTCTGCTTCAACGGTGGGATTTCCTCTCGAATCCAGTATCTCTCTTGCGTGAATCGCTACGATTTCAGTCATGTGCATCCTCCTGAATGGTGAAGCCGATAAAGGTTAAACGTCACTCTAAACCATAACCACGTAGTTTTCAAGACCGATGAAGCCTTTAATCCCGGAAACAACCGGGAAATGATCACGATTCAAGCGTGTTGAACGCACAGGAACTGTTTTTTTCTGTTGCAAAGGGAGGAGGGTATTGTTAAGCAGTCCCCTTAAAAAAAGGAGTCTGTCCTGATATGCGCATCCTGGGCCTTGATTATGGGGAGAAGCGGATCGGCGTCGCCCTCTGCGATGAACTTGGATTGACGGCCCAGTCTCTGACAACGATCCTCCACAAATCCTGGCGAAGGGATGTGGAGTCCGTTGCCGCTCTTGTCACGACATATGGAGTGGAGACAATCGTCATCGGTTATCCCCTTCGGCTTGATGGAACGGAGGGGATCCAGTGCGAAAAGGTTGCACGCTTTGCCCACCGTCTGGAGGCCTCCCTGGGCATCCCGGTCGTGTTATGGGATGAAACCCTGACGACGAAGGAGGCGGAAGAAATCCTTTTCCGGTCCGGGGTTCCCCCTAAAAAGCGAAAAGCCGTGGTTGACAGCCTGGCGGCTAGCCTGATCCTCCAGTCTTACCTGGACGCCTTTTCAAAAGAAAAAAGATCACCGGATACCGAAGTTGAAAAGGGCTCATGAAAAGAAAAAAAAGAAGTAAGAAAAACGTCCTGCTGACGCGGCTCCTGCTGATCGTGGCTTATTTGACGGCGGGCTGGTTTCTCCTTTATATCGACCGGCCGGTAGACCCGGTTCTTCCAGTGAAAAAGGTGAGAATTCTTCCGGGAACAGGATTTTTCGAGGTGGTGGACAAGCTGCAGAAGGAGGGGCTGGTTCGCAACACCCCCTTTTTCTGCGTCCTGGTTCTGACGAAGGGTGCCGCAAGACATCTGAGATCGGGAGAATATACCTTCTCCGGGAAGATGACCCCGCTGGCCATTGTAAACAAACTTTCACGAGGTGAAACCGATGTCTGCAGAATTACCGTTCCCGAGGATATGAATTTGAGGGAGCTGGCCGCCCATTTGGCCAGGCTGCATCTTGTTGATGAAAAAAAATTTCTGTCCCTGGCAACGGACCGGACGTTTTTGCGGAGCCTGGGGATTGAAGAAGGCAGTGCCGAGGGTTACCTCTATCCGGATACCTATTTTTTCGACGACGTCATCACCCCGGAACAGCTGATTCGCCGCATGGTGGAACAATTCTGGAGCGTCATCGATCCCGGAATGATCGATAAGGCCGGAGCGATGGGGCTGACCTTGAACGAATTTGTCACGCTGGCTTCTCTGATCGGCAAGGAAACGGGCCATCGTGCGGAAAAACCTCTCATCGCAGCGGTTTTTTTCAACAGATTGAAAATAGGCATGCGTCTTCAAAGCGATCCCACAGCCGTTTACCACATGGCGCCTTTCGAAGGAAAAATCACGCGTCGTCATTTGTCGATGCCAACCTCCCACAATACCTACCGCATAGAAGGTCTTCCACCGGGTCCCATCGCGAATCCGGGCAAGGACTCTTTCCTGGCTGTGCTGAATCCCGCCAGGGTGGAGTATCTTTATTTCGTGTCCAAGGGCAACGGATCCCACCAGTTTTCCAAGACTCTGAAAGAACACAATGATGCTATTCTAAGATACCGACTTGCAAAGGAAAAAGACGCGTGATTTTTCCTTGACAAACAGGAATCCCCTCTTTATATTTGCAGCCTAGTGGAGTAAAGTGGTTTAAAGTGGATGTGAGGGGTGGGATGGCTGGCTTTCGGGGAGAATATTCCCATACCATTGATGACAAGGGGCGTATCATTTTTCCGGCTAAATTCCGTGAGGTTCTGGCTGCTTACTATGACAATCGCCTGATCATTGCGAAATGGGACGGTTATCTCATGGTTTTTCCTGAAAAGGAGTGGTCGCTTCTCGAAGACAAAATCCGGCAGGCCCCCCTGCTCGACAAAAGAAGCCGGTCTTTTCAGCGTTTTTTCATGGCGGGCGCCGTCAGCTGCACCATCGACAACCAGGGGCGGGTCCTGATTCCCCCAAGCCTTCGCGCCTATGCAAGCCTGGAAAAAGAGATCGTCCTTGCCGGCATGCTGCGGGTTATCGAAATCTGGAATCGGGACCTCTATGAGAAGGATTGTCAGGATACATCGGGGAATCTCGATGGTTTCGGGGATTACATGACGGAACTCGGGCTCTGAGAATGCCGGCCGAGGGGGATTCCTATCATGAGCCTGTGCTTCTTGAAGAAGCCGTTGCTTCACTGAATTGCCATAGCGGCGGTATTTACGTTGACGGAACGGTTGGCGGGGGAGGGCACGCCGCGCTCATCCTGGAACGATCGGCCCCCGCTGGATTTCTTCTCGGGATGGATGTCGACGGCCAGGCCCTGGAGGCCGCAGGGAAACGCCTGGAGGCCTTTGGCCGGCGAAAGCGGCTTGTCAAGGCGAACTATGCCGATATTCGAGCCGTGCTTGCAGGCGAAAAGATCTCTGAAGTCGACGGTATTTTACTGGATCTTGGGGTTTCTTCCCATCAGTTGGACACAGCGGAAAGGGGGTTCAGCTTCCTTCATGAGGCGCCTCTTGACATGCGCATGGACCCGCAATCCGGTCGAAGCGCCTATGATGTTCTTCATTCCTGTTCCGAAAGGGAATTGAAGGACATCATAAGACGGTACGGAGAAGAAATCATGGCAGGTCGGATAGCCCGGGCGATTGCAGCGAAACGGAAAGACGCCCCGATTCGGACAACGACGGAATTGGCCGCCATCGTCGCCGGCGCATTGCCCGGGTCTGCCCGGCACAGGAAAATTCATCCCGCGACGCGCACCTTCCAGGCACTCAGGATTTACGTTAACAATGAACTTTCCAACCTTCACAGGGCCATCCACGAGGGGATCGACTGCCTGAAGCCGGGGGGGCGGTTTTCCATCATTTCCTTTCACTCCCTGGAAGACGGCATGGTCAAAACCCGGTTCCGCTCTCTGGAGAAGGGGTGCATCTGTCCGCCCGACATTCCCTTTTGCGTCTGTGGACAACGTCCCCGGTTGACCGTTTTGAACAGAAAGCCCATCACGCCGTCCTCAAGCGAGGTGGATGCCAATCCCCGATCACGAAGTGCGAGACTGCGAACTGCGGAAAGGATTTAGCCCTTGACGATCGACGATTCGCCGGACATGCCGCCTCCCGAGGAGTCGCCGGAGCAGAGCAAATCAACGGGGGTGAAGTATACGCACCTGATCATCGCGGCCTTCGTTCTGATGGGCGTAGCCCTGGTGTATGTCTGGTCGCACGTTCGAATGACGGAGCTGGATTATAAAATTGCCGAGGAGATGAATCGCAGGGGGCAGCTCCTGGAAGAACAGCGCCAGTTGAAAGTTGATATTGCAACGCTCAAGGCGCCGGGTCGCATTGAAGCGATTGTGAAAGAGAAACTGCAGATGACCTACCCTGAGAGGGAACAGATCATCCATCTTGGAGGAAGCGGGGCTAAGCGATGAACACGGAATCCGTCAAATGGCTGAGGTTTCGGCTGGTGACGCTGCTGGTCTTTTTTGTCGTTTTGTTCGTTGCCCTTTTTTCCAGGGCCATTCATCTGCAGATTATGTCCAGCAAGGCCTTGAAGGAGCTTGCACAGAGGCAGCATACCAAGACCCTCCAACTGCCGCCGGAACGGGGGATCATTTTTGACCGGAATGGTGAAAAACTTGCGGCGAGTCTGCAGGTCGATTCGGTCTGTGCGGATCCTTCGAAAATGGCCCGCCCCGTCGATGCGGCCGTCAGAATAGCCTCCATTCTCGACATTGACCGGCAGGAAGTGATGAAAAAGCTTCTTCACTCGAAAAGATTCTGCTGGATTGCCCGCAGAATCCCTTCCGAGATTGCCAGGAAGGTGGAGGATGCGGGCATCGAGGGAATTTTTCTCGTCAAGGAGCCCAAAAGATTTTATCCCAACGGAGAACTGGCCAGCCAGCTGGTCGGTTTGGTAGGTTACGATTCGGTCGGGCTGGAGGGGCTGGAAATCAAATACGATCAATACCTGAAGGGCACACCGGAAAAGCTTGTCTGGACGCGGGATGCAAAAGGCAACGTGCTTTTCCCCAGGGTGGAAAAGGCTTCGATTTCGTCTGACGAAAGCTTGAGCCTCGTTCTCACCATAGACAGCCGCATTCAGCACCTTGTGGAATCTCAGCTCAAAGCCGCTGTCCGGGACAAAGGAGCCAAGGGGGGGCTGGCGATTGTGATGGATCCCAAGACGGGAGAAATCCTGGCGCTGGCCAATTCTCCGGGCTTCGATCCCAATGCGCTGAGGACCGTCTCTTCGGAAAACAAAAAGAACAGAGCGGTTACAGACTGCTTTGACCCCGGATCAACCTTCAAACCCTTCCTGGTTGCTGCCGCCCTCGAAGAGGGGGCCGTCCGGGAAAGCGACCGCTTCTACTGTGAAAATGGGGCCTATGCCATCGGCAACCGGGTAATTCACGAAGCCAAGCGGAAGCGCCACGCCATGCTTTCCGTTCATGATATTCTTAAATATTCGAGCAATATCGGATCGGTCAAGATTGCGGAAAAGCTGGGAAAGGAAAAATTTTACGACTATATCCGCAGCTTCGGTTTCGGGGCGAGGACAGGGATCGATCTTCCAGGGGAGATTCCGGGACTGCTCCGCCCCGTCGGCGACTGGACGAGGGTGGACGCGGCAACGGTCGCTTTTGGGCAGGGAATTTCGGTCACCGCCATTCAGCTTATCACCGCGCTGTCCACGATCGCCAATCAGGGAACCATGATGAAACCCTATGTCGTTCGGGCTCTTGTGGACAAAAAGGGTCAGATTGTAAGCAGCTACTCGCCCACGGCAGTTCGGCGGGTCATATCGCCGAATACGGCGAGGCATCTCACGGCCATCATGACCGATATCGTGGGGCAGGAGGACGGAACAGGGAAGAACGCCCGGATAGAGAGCGTCTCCGTTGCCGGAAAGACCGGGACCTCGCAGAAATATGATCATGCACGGAATGCTTATTCATCCGAACGGGTGAAAACGTCGTTCATGGGATTTTTCCCTGCTGAGGACCCCCAGGTTGCGATCCTGGTTATTCTCGATGAACCGCAAAAAGACCGCTGGGGTGGCGTTGCCGCCGCTCCGGTTTTCAAGGCGATTGGAGAACAGATCCTGACATGCTTTAAACCTCACATTCGTCCCAATCCAACTCCGGAGCTGGACCAGGAAGAAGGCGGAAACATGAAGCTGAAGCTGGTTTCTTCTTCCGGTGATCTTTCACCCGGCGTGGCGCCGGCGAACATGCTGACCGATGAAGCCCTGATGCCCAATTTCCTCGGCCTCAGTATCCGGGATGTCCTCAGAAAAGCGAAACAGCGTGGCATTGAAGTCAAAATCGCAGGCAACGGCTGGGCGACGCAGCAGCATCCCGCGCCTGGAACTCCGATGACACGGACCGCCTCCTGCTCCGTGATCTTCAGTCACGGGAATTGAAAAAAAGGGCTGCCGAAAATGAATCTTTCCGCCTTATTGAATGGACTCGACATTATGGGAATGACCGGCCCCGCGGACAGCGCGATGGACGTGACGTCCCTGTGCTACAATTCACGGCAGTGTTCGTCGAATTCACTCTTTGTGGCGATATCAGGTCTTAAATCCGACGGCCATGACTATATCGACGATGCGATAGGCCACGGCGCCAAGGTCGTCGTTTGCGAGAGAGAAGTTACAACGCCCCCGGACATCACGAAGATTTGTGTGGAAAACGGGAGGAAAGCCCTGGGGCGTCTGGCGAGAACGTTCTACGGCGATCCTTCATCATCGCTGGTTGCGGTCGGCGTGGTGGGAACGAACGGCAAAACCACCATCACCTATATCCTTGAATCGATTTTTGCGGCGGCGGGATTCCGCTGCGGCGTTCTGGGCACCGTCAATTACCGTTATCCCGGAATCAGGATGGCCGCCCCCAACACGACGCCTGAATCCATGGACCTGCAGCGGATTTTGAGGGATATGGCGGAAAGCGGCGTGACCCATCTGGTTGCCGAGGTATCTTCCCATGCCATTGACCTCCGGCGCGTCGACGATTGCCGTTTTGATCTTGGAATTTTTACCAATCTCACCCAGGACCATCTGGACTACCACAAGACCATGGAAAATTATTACCAGGCGAAGAAGCGTTTCTTTTCGGAAGTGCTTCCCGGGGGGCGGAAGCTTCGCCGACATTCCATGGTGGTGAATGTCGATGATCCCTGGGGGAAGCGTCTCGTCCGGGAAACCGGGGCGGGGAACAGGCCTCTTACCTTTGGAATCGAAGAGAATGCCGATGTACGCCCCTCTTGCTTTGATCTTTCCCTCGACGGAATCAAAGCGGTCATCGAGGTAGGTCCCGCGAGTTTCGAAATGGCCTCTCCCCTGATCGGCAAATTTAATCTGTCGAATGTTCTGGCCGCTGTTTCCGCCGCCATTGCCCTGCGGATCCCCACGGAGGCCATTTGCCGGGGAATCGAAACGATGACGGCGGTGCCCGGACGGCTCGAAAAGGTGAGCGGATTGGCCCAGCCCCGGGTGTTCGTCGATTATGCCCACACGGATGATGCGCTTCGGCGGGTGCTTGAGAGCCTCTGCCCCTTCAAACAAGGACGGATGATCACGGTCTTTGGATGCGGCGGCGACCGCGACCGGGGAAAGAGGCCCCTCATGGGGAAAGTGGCGACAAATTACAGCGACCTGACGATCCTGACTTCCGATAATCCAAGATCGGAAGACCCGCTGGCCATCATTGGGGATATCGAGGTGGGCATCAATCGTCAGTCCATTCCCAAGGGATCTCCGGAGCAATGGCCATTGGAGCCGGCCGGCAGGGGATATGTCGTGATCCCCGATCGGCGGCAGGCCATTGAGGCGGCGATCCGGTCGGCCCGGCCTTCAGATATCGTTTTGATTGCCGGTAAAGGGCATGAAGATTACCAGATTATTGGAACAAATCGTCTCCATTTCGATGACAGGGAGACTGCGAAAGAAATCCTGGAGAGTTCACCTTCAAGCACAAAGATCGATCATGAATGACGCCGGTTTGGTGCGGGTCCGCTCTGTTCGGAATTCCTCTGCTCGCCTGAGAGCTCACAATAATTCCTGATAACCTGAAGCTGAACGATCCTTTGCCGAAGAAGAGAATCTGGTACAGCGGAATGGTTCTTTCTCCTGCGTTTAAGACGGACAGGACAATTCCATACAGGATGGGGAGGTCTTCCTTTGAATCAGAAATTCGGGCCGGAATTCCCGGCTGACGAGGTAGTCACGGCGACGGGAGGAAAGCTTCTGCAGGGCGAGGCGGCTTGCCGTCTCCGCGGTGTGTCAACCGATAGCCGGCAGCTTGTTCAGGGCAATCTCTATATTCCCTTGAAGGGGGATCGTTTCGACGGCCATGATTTCCTGGGGGAGGCCATTGCGAGAGGCGCCGGCGGGCTTCTGATGGATGCCCATCATGCCGGTATGCTGGAGACGGTTTCAAAAATTCCCGGAAGCTGCCCGGTCATTGTCGTGGAGGATACCTTAAGGGCCCTGGGCGATCTGGCCCGCTTCTGGCGGAGACGATCCGGCCAGCCCGTCATAGCCATAACGGGCAGTTCCGGAAAGACAACGACCAAGGAAATGACCGCCGCCGTCCTCGAGCAGACGTTTTCCGTACTGAAAACGGAGGGGAACCTCAACAACCTGATCGGGTTGCCTCTCACCCTGCTCCGCCTGGAACGAAGCCACGACCTGGCCATTGTGGAGCTGGGAACCAATGCCCGGGGTGAAATCAAGCGGTTGACAGAAATAGCGGAACCTGATATCGGGCTCGTTACCAATATCGGCCCCGCCCATCTGGAAGGCTTGAAGACGCTCGAGAACATCCGTGAGGAGAAGGGCGATCTCTATGGCACCATGTCCAGATCCGGTGTGGCCGTATTTAATGCAGATGATGAGGCCATGGCGCCATTGAGGCGTTTGTGGACGGGAAGAACAGTGACCTACGGGGTGATCTCCCAGGCCGATTTGACTGCTTCGGATATTGCGAAAGAGGGCGTAGCGGGGCAGTCTTTCCGTTTGAACTGTGGTCCGGATTCGGTTTCCGTCCGGCTTTCTGCTTCCGGTATGCACAACATATACAATGCCTTGGCTGCAGCCGCGTTGTCCAGGGCTTCTGGGCTCGGCATCGATAAAATTTCTCAAGGTCTCCGGAATTTCCGTCCTGTAACCGCTCGCTTCGAAATCCACTGCCTGCCGAATGGCGCGTTTCTCGTTGATGACACCTACAATGCCAACCCGGCATCCGTTCGCGAAGCCTTGAAAACCATCCAGACTCTGAAGGGGAGCTCACGCAGCGTGGCAATCCTGGGCGACATGCTGGAGCTGGGGCCGTCTGCGGAGCAGCTTCACGAAGCCGTCGGGCTCGAAGCCGCTGCCACGGATGTTGGGAGGCTGTATCTTAAAGGGCCCCTTTCCCGGTCGACGGCGGCCGGCGCCGCCAAAGGCGGCTTGCCGGGGGAAAGGATCCGTTCTTTTGAGAACGCCGACGAAATCGTTGATCCCATCCTCTCCTTCGTGGAACAGGGGGACTGGATTCTGGTCAAGGGGTCACGGAGGATGAAAATGGAAGAGATCGTCAAGAAAATCCTTGACCGAACATCGGCCTGAACGGGGAAGACAGGATGCTTTATCATCTTCTTTATCCGCTGCACGAGACCTATTCCTATCTCAATGTCTTCCGATACATCACCTTTCGGACGATTTATGCCACCATTACCGCCCTGGTCATCTGCTTTATCCTGGGACCATGGCTGATCCGGAAGCTGCAGGCGTTGAAGATGGGGCAGGTCATCCGGAATGACGGTCCCGAGGCGCATCTGGCCAAGGAGGGGACGCCGACGATGGGCGGGATCCTGATCATCTTTGCCGTTGTGGCTTCGACCCTTCTGTGGGCCAATCTTACGATCGATTACGTCTGGCTCGTGCTCATGGTGACCCTGGGTTACGGACTGATCGGCTTCGCCGACGATTACCGGAAACTGACACGTCACAATTCCAAGGGGGTGCCCGGTAACGTGCGGCTTGCCTTCGAAGTGGCCATCGCCCTCCTGGTCAGCATTGTCCTGTACGCCAAGCCGGGATTCAGCTCCATCGTCGCCATTCCGTTCTTTAAAACGGCCCTGCCGGATCTGGGGTGGGGTTATGTACTTCTTTCGACCTTCATCATCGTCGGGGCCGCAAATGCCGTGAATCTGACGGACGGGCTGGATGGCCTGGCCATTGGGCCGGCGATTACCTGCTTCATGACCTATCTGCTCTTCGCCTATTTTGCGGGGAATTACAAAATCGCCTCCTACCTGCAGATTCCCGGTGTGGCCGGCGTCGGAGAACTGAGCATTTTCTGCGGGGCTATCGTGGGAGCCGGGATCGGATTCCTCTGGTACAATACCTACCCGGCCCAGGTGTTCATGGGAGATACCGGGTCTCTTTCCCTTGGGGGAGCGCTGGGCTGTCTGGCCGTCGCGACCAAGCAGGAGATCCTGCTGGCCATCGTGGGCGGCGTTTTCGTCCTGGAAACCTTCTCCGTCATCTTCCAGGTCGGGTGGTTCAAACTCTCGCACGGGAAGCGCATCTTCCGGATGGCTCCGATTCATCATCATTTCGAGTTGAAGGGGTGGGCTGAACCGAAAGTGATCGTCCGCTTCTGGATCATCTCCATCCTGCTGGCTCTGCTGGCCATCAGTACCTTAAAGCTTCGCTAGGGTGTCATTTATGGATCTGTCGGGACAGAAAACTCTCATCATCGGCTGGGGGAAGACGGGCATCGCTTCCGCACGATTTCTGGCTGCGCGGGGCGTCCGGATCGCCGTTACCGATGCAAAAGACCTCTCCCTGGAAAAGGATGTGCTTCCCCAGCTTGGGCAGGATCTCCGCGCGAGCGTGGAGTGGGGCCGCTACGACACTTCGGCGCTGTCTTCCGTGGACATGGTGGTGCCGTCACCCGGCGTTCCGCCCCTTCACCCCCTGCTGAAGGAAGCCCTGGAGAGAGGCATCCCCGTTGTGAGTGAACTGGAACTGGCCAGCCGATATCTCCGGACACCCATGATCGCCATTACCGGGACCAACGGAAAAACAACCACCACGACCCTGATCGGGGAAATCCTGGCAAAGAGCGGACGGAAAGTCTTTGTCGGCGGGAACATCGGAAATCCCCTGGCCAATTACGTGGCGGGACCGCAGGATGCTGACTATGCGGTTGTCGAGGTCAGCAGCTTCCAGCTTCAGTGGGTTGAGGCGTTTCACGCTTTTGCGGCCCTGCTTCTGAATACGACCTGCGATCATGTCGATTACCACGGGTCCTTCGAGGCGTACAGGGCCGTCAAGGAACGGATCTTCAATAATCAGGGGAAGGGGGATCTGGCCGTCCTCAATGCCGACGAACCGCGTTCGGCCGTCTTGGCGGAATCCCTTCCGTCGCGGGTCCGTTTTTTCAGCTCGTCACAGAGCGTTGATGTCGGTCTGTACCGGGAAGGGGAGCAGCTGATTTACCGCAACGGCCAGGGTGGGCGGGAGAGCTACCCCTTGAACATCATCCGTCTGCCGGGGGCTCACAATATCGAGAATGTCATGGCCGCCATCCTGGCATGCCGCGCCTGCGGATGCACCCGGGAAGAGGTCATCCAGGCGGTGGCGAATTTTTCAGGAATTGCCCACAGGATAGAATTCACCCGGGAGATCGGGGGCGTAAAATTTTATGACGATTCCAAGGGCACCAATGTCGGAGCCGTCAAAAGGGCCATCGAAAGCTTCTCGGAACCCCTTGTCCTTCTCATGGGAGGCCGGGACAAAGACGGGGATTTCGAATCCCTGAGCGACCTCCTGCCGAACCGGGTCAAGGTCCTGGTGCTCTTTGGCGAGGCGAGGGAAAAGATCCGGGAGCGGATCGGTGAAATCGTTCCCACCCTCATGGCGCCGACCCTGAAAGAGGCCATTGCGGCCGCCCGCGGACAGGCCGGCGCCGGGGATGTCGTTCTGCTCTCTCCGGGATGTGCGAGCTTCGATGAATTCAACAACTATAAGGCTCGTGGCGAATTTTTTCAGGAGGAAGTGAGGGCCCTGGCATGATCGGATTTTTAAAGAAAATATCGCTGCCGGAACTGCCGATTTCCGAATTTCCCGAAGGGGACAAAAGGCCGGATCTCGTTCTCCTGCTGGCGGTGCTGATTCTCGTGAGCATCGGGACGGTCATGATTTACAGCTCCAGTTCGATCATGGCCGCGGCGAGTCAGGCCCACCATCATGACGGGTGGTATTTTCTGAAAAAGCAGGTCGTTTTTGTTGTCCTCGGCTTCGGAATCATGCTTCTGATGGCGAAGATTCCCTATTACTATCTAAAAAAGGCGGCTTATCCAGGGATCCTGGTCAGCATTGTCCTCCTTTCGCTGGTTCTCATCCCCCACCTGGGCATCCGTGCCGGCGGCGCGACAAGATGGCTCAGAATGGGTTTTTTTTCTTTCCAGGTTTCCGAGCTGGTTAAAATCTGCATGATTCTCTTTCTTGCCCATTTCCTGAACCGCAAGATTGATTACAGGAAGAACTTCAGCCGCGGGGTGGCGGTGCCGCTGAGCGTCACGGCGGTCATCATGCTGCTGATCATTCTGGAGCCGGATTTCGGCACCTGCGCCATCATGTCGGTCATTCTGCTGCTCATGTTCTATATGGCCGGTGCCAGGCTGGTTCATCTCGGCGCTTTGCTGGCGGGTCTCATTCCCGTGGGGATCTGGTTTCTGGTCCACGAAAGCTACCGGATCAAGCGGCTGACGGCCTTCCTTGATCCCTGGCAGGATCCCCAGCGGTCGGGTTTCCAGGTCATTCAGTCCCTGATATCCTTTGGTTCCGGGGGCGCCTTCGGTGTGGGAGTCGGTGACAGCATGCAGAAGCTTTTCTATCTTCCTGAGCCTCATACGGACTTCATCCTTTCCATTATTGCCGAAGAAGCGGGGTTTGTCGGAGTTTTTGTGGTCATCGCCCTGTTTGTCGTGCTCATCGTCCGGGGATTCCTCATCGCGTTCAAGGCCCCGGATCTCTTCGGAACCCTGGTTGCCGCGGGGTTAACCATGCTTCTTGCCCTCGAAGCCGTCATCAACATTGCCGGGGTGATGGGATTGATTCCCCTCAAGGGCCTGGCCCTTCCCTTTCTCAGCTACGGAGGGACGTCCCTGGTGATGAGTCTGGCCGCGATAGGCATTCTTCTGAATATTTCAACCTTTTCAGAGAAAAAGGGTGAATCGCAATGACGGTCCGGGTACTCATAGCCGGGGGCGGCACCGGAGGCCATCTTTTCCCCGGTGTAGCCATTGCGGAGGAATGGCTGCGCCGCAGTGAGGAAAACAGGATCCTGTTTGTCGGCACGAACCGGGGCATCGAGCAGAAAGTCCTCAAGAAAATGGGTTTTCCCTTGGAATTGCTGAACGTGGAAGGCATCAAGGGCCGGGGACTGATCCGGTCGACCCTGGCCCTTTTAAAGCTTCCGGGAAGTTTCCTCCAGTCGGTGCGGATCATCCGCTCCTTCCGGCCGGACATCGTGATCGGAGTCGGAGGCTATGCCTCGGGTCCGGCTGTCGCTGCGGCCCGCCTCATGGGGATTCGCACAGCCATTGCCGAGCAGAATTCCATTCCCGGTCTGACCAATCGGATTCTCGGCTGTTTTGTGGATCGCGTCTTTCTCAGCTTTGCCGACGGGGGAAAATGGTTCCCCGCGAAAAAGACAAGGGTTTCGGGAAATCCGATCCGGGCCGCCTTTTTCACCGGTAAGCCGGTGGTTGAAAAAGTGACGGATCAATTTTCCCTGCTGATATTCGGCGGCAGCCAGGGGGCGCATGCCATCAATTCAGCGGTTTTGGATGCCCTGCCTTTTCTGAAGCCTCTTCAGGGGGTCCTTTCCATTGTCCATCAGACGGGGGAGCGGGATTGCGAGAGCATGTCGGCCGCTTATGCCGCCGGGGGTTTCAATGCCCGGGTTGTCCCCTTCATCCAGGACATGGCTTCCGCTTACGAGTCCGCGGACCTTTTGATCTGCAGGGCAGGTGCGACCTCCATCGCCGAAATCACCGCCATGGGGAAAGGGGCGATCCTCATCCCCTTTCCCTATGCCATCGGGGACCATCAGACTGAAAATGCCAAGGTTCTGCTCAAGGCGGGGGCGGCCGTCATGGTTCCGGAGAAAGAGCTCGACGGCCGCCGGCTGGTGGATGAAATTAAAAATTTATATGATCATCCTTCCCGGTTAAAAGAGATTGCGGCAAATGCGGCGAATATGGGAAATATTTACGCCGCTTCGGACATTGTTGATACTTGCCTGGCCATGATCAAGAAATAACAAAGTTTTTTTTCGGTGGACATTATACAACATATAGTATATATGATCAAAAATTTACACTACATAAAGGGATTTTAGCCCTTACAGCAAAGGGGAATACCGTTGAACGCCATGAGGCTCTACAGAGTAACAGATGTCATGCGCAAAAAGGTACGTCGCATTCATTTCGTCGGGATCGGCGGTATCGGGATGAGTGGAATTGCCGAGGTCCTGTTGAATCTGGGCTATGCCGTCAGCGGATCGGACCTGAAAACTTCGGACACCACCGAACATCTTGTTGCGCTTGGCGCTGCGGTGTTTCAGGGGCATCAGGCCGCTAACCTGGGCGATACCGATGTGGTGGTGACCTCAACGGCGGTCCGGCGGGACAATCCCGAGGTGCTGGAGGCGCATCGAAGGGCGATTCCCGTCATACCCAGGGCGGAAATGCTGGCGGAGCTGCTGAAGATGAAAGTGTCCATCGCCGTATCGGGGAGTCACGGCAAGACGACGACCACCTCGATGATCGCGACGGTGATGGCCACAGGCGGGCTGGATCCAACCATGGTGATCGGCGGAAAGCTGGGCAGCATCGGGAGTAATGCCCGGATGGGCCACGGGGACTTCATCGTGGCCGAGGCGGATGAAAGCGACGGCTCTTTCCTGAAACTGTCTCCGTCTCTGGCCGTCATTACCAATATCGACCGGGAACATCTCGATTATTACCGGGACATCGAGGACATCAAGACCGCCTTTCTCCAGTTCGCCAATATCGTTCCCTTTTACGGATCCGTCGTTCTTTGTCAGGACGATCCCAACGTCAAAGCCATCCTTCCGGACATCAAGCGGAAGACGCTCACATACGGCCTGGAGCCGACTGCGGACTACCGGGCGGAGGATATCCGCTTTAACGGGGGAACGACGGAGTACAAGCTCTATTGCCGAACGGAATGTCTGGGAAATGTGGAGCTTTCCGTCCCGGGTCTCTTTAACGTTTATAATTCCCTGGCCACGGTTGCGGTGGCAAGGGAACTGGAGATGACCATGGCGGCCATCCGGGAGGGGTTGAAAAGTTATGTCGGCGTGGGCCGAAGACTGGAGATCAAGGGAAAAGAAGCCGGAGTCACCGTTGTGGATGACTATGGCCATCACCCCACGGAAATCAGCGCGACGCTCGCGGCGGCGAGACAGGTATGGAAGGACAGGATGATCGTGGTGTTTCAACCCCACCGTTACACGCGGACCCAGGCCCTTTTCCGCGAATTTCTGGGAGCCTTTACTGAGGCGGATCTTCTGATCGTGACGGACATCTATCCCGCCAGCGAGGATCCCATTGAAGGGGTGACGGCGGCTGCTCTTTGTGACGGCATCCGCTCCTTCACCCAGCGCGAAGTGCTCTACATGCCTGGTTTTGAAGAAATCACGAATTATCTGCTGTCCATCGTTCAGCCGGAGGATCTGGTCATCACCCAGGGCGCGGGAAGCGTCAATTCCGTGGGGATGTCCCTGTTGAACCGACTGAAGGAGGTTAAAAAATCCCGTGCCGCTTGACGCCTCTTTCAAAGAGCAGTTGACATCCTGTGTTTCGGGCCCCGTCCTCTTTGATGAACCCCTGGGCCGTTATACGTCCATGGGAGTGGGGGGGCCTGCGGACGTCCTGGTCTTCCCTCAGAATCGGCAGGAGCTGGCTCATCTGCTTTCCCTCCTTCGGAAAAGCCGGGTGCCTTTTCTGGCCCTGGGCAACGGGACCAATCTGCTTGTCCGGGATGGAGGGTACCGTGGGGTTGCTGTCTCTCTGCAGGGGCTCAAACAACTGTCCTGGGTGCCAGGTGCCGAAGGGAAGGTGCGGGTCCGGGCCGAAGCGGGGGTCGCCCTTGCGGCGATCGTGCGTCTCTGCCAGCGGGAATCCCTGACCGGCATGGAGCTCTGCGCCGGCATCCCCGGTAGTGTCGGTGGGGCGGTTCGAATGAATGCCGGGGCCTATGGGATCGAAATGAAGGACGTGGTGGCGGAGATTGCCGTTCTGAATGAGCACCAGGAGCTGGAGACCCTGTCCCGGCGGGATCTCTCCTTTGAGTACCGTCGCCTGGTTCTTCCTGATGCCGCTGTGATCGTCAGTGCCGAGTTCGTTCTGTCTCCGGGCAACCGGGAAGAGATCGCGGCGAAGATTGAGGAAATCCTTTCCCTGCGAAAAAGAAAGCATCCGCTGAACCTGCGCAATGCGGGTTCCATCTTTAAAAATCCTCGAAGTATGCCTGCCGGGCGGCTGATTGAGGAAGCCGGACTGAAGGGGACACGCCGGGGAGATGCCATGGTTTCTGAACTGCACGGCAACTTTATCGTCAATCTGGGGCATGCCCGGACTGCCGAAATTATGGATCTGATGGAAGAGGTCAGGATTCGGGTAAGAGACTGCCGGGACGTCCATCTGGAAGCCGAGGTCCAGATTGTCGGAGAGGATGGATGAAGAGGGCTTTCAGAAGAAAGCTGGAAGCAAGAAAGTATCGGTTGAAACGTCGCGGCAGAACCATCTTCCTGGACATGACCCGGTCGATTCTGCTGGTCTGTGCGGTGATGGTCATCGGCGTTCTGCTGATCTTCGTTTACAACTTCACCATCAGCGCACCCTGTTTCCATATACGGGAAACAGTCGTTCGCGGGTGCCGGGAAGTCACGGAAAAGGAAGTGCTTCGTCTCAGTTCGGTAACGTCTTCACAGAGTCTGCTGGCGTTGAATGAAGAAGCCATTTTGCGGCGGATCACAGCGAATCCCTGGATAAAGACGGCCACGATCGGCCGAGAGCTGCCGGACCGCCTCGTGCTTCAGATTGTTGAGCGTTCCGCCGTCGCCGTGATTCGACAGGATGCCAATCTTTATCTGATGGACCGGGAAGGCGTTATCTTCAAGAAGCTGGGAAAGAACGATGAAATCGATCTTCCTGTGCTGACGGGTCTCTACATTCAGGGCAAATTGAACGAGTCGCTGCTGAAGAGCGCACTGCGCCTGTTAGGCGATCTTGCGGTTTCCAAATCGTATCCAACCCTTGAGCGGATATCGGAGATTCAAGGCAATGAGGTTCTGGGGCTTTCGGTTTTTACCGACAACGGACTGTGCCTTGTCCTCGGGTTTGACGGCTATGGTGACAAATTGCAGCGCCTGTCTCCGATTCTCGAGGATCTGGAACGGCGTCCCCTTGGTGGAGGGTTCTTCCGGATCGATTTGAGAAATCCCCTGAAAGTGACTGTTTCCAGGAGAAATATCCCCGCTCCCGCAGGGACTGCAAATCTGCGGAAGGAATACAAGCTGTAGCGCAATCGGAAGATCGGATCGGCATCACATCTATCAAGAAAGGTGGACGGAATACATGGGTATGCAGGGAAATGTCATCGTCGGATTGGATATAGGCACGACAAAGACCTGTGCCATTGTCGGAGAAATAACAGATACGGGAATTGATATTATCGGCATTGGTTCGCATCCCTCGGACGGATTGAGAAAAGGGGTCGTGGTCAATATCGACAGCACGGTAGAGGCTGTCAAAAAGGCGGTTGAAGAGGCTGAGCGCATGTCCGGGTGTGAAATCGGATCCGTTTTCACGGGAATCGCCGGCGGGCATATCAAGGCGCAAAACAGCCTCGGCATTGTAGCCGTCAAGGGGCGGGAGGTCGGAAACGATGATTTGGAGCGGGCCATCGAAGCGGCCAAGGCGATCGCCATCCCCTTGGACAGGCAGATTCTCCATACCCTTGCCCAGAGCTATGTTGTGGATGAACAGGACGGGATCAGGGACCCTGTGGGCATGTCCGGGGTCAGGCTGGAGGCCAAGGTCCATGTGGTGACCGGTTCAGGGACCTCCATACAGAATATTGAGAAATCCGTCACCCGTGTCGGCCTGGACATCAACGACATCGTCCTCGAGCATCTGGCGGCCAGCCAGGCCGTTCTCAGCGATGATGAGCGGGATCTGGGAGTGGCTCTGCTGGACATCGGAGGGGGCACGACGAACATCGCCGTTTTTGGTGAGGGGAGTATCCGCCACACGGCGGTGATTTCCGTCGGTGGAAACTATGTGACCAGCGATATTGCCACGGGCCTCAGGACGCCCCTCAATGAGGCGGAAAAGATAAAAATCGACTTCGGCTGCGCCTATCCGCCTATGATTTCCAAGGAGGACACCATTGAGGTTCCCAGCGTGGGGGGAAGAGAGCCCCGTTCCGTATCGCGGCAGATTCTGGGACGGATCATTGAAGCGCGTGCCGAAGAAATTTTGACCATGGCGTATAAAGAGATCGTTCGTTCCGGCTATGAAGATGTTCTGGCCGCGGGCGTCGTGCTGACCGGTGGGACATCCCTCCTGGACGGCATTACGGAGCTGGCGGAGCAGATTTTCAATATGCCGGTCCGGAGAGGGTATCCCAAGGGCATCGGGGGGTTGACCGATGTGGTGAACAGCCCCATGCATGCAACGGGGGTCGGCCTTGTCCTGTACGGCAGCAAGAATCTATCCAAGATCGTTGTGAGGAAAGGCGATAAAGGGAATGCGGGGGACGCATTCGCCAGATTCAAAAAATGGTTATTAGAATTCTTCTAGGGGGGAATCATGTTTGAATTGTCAGAATCATCAAATTTCAGTTCGGCAAAGATCAAGGTCGTTGGTATCGGTGGTGGTGGTGGAAACGCAATTAATACCATGATTCGCTCCAACCTTCAGGGGGTTGATTTTATCGTAGCCAACACAGATGCGCAGGCCCTTGGGCAATCGCTCGCATCCGTGAAAATTCAGCTGGGCGAGGAGGTCACCCGGGGTCTTGGGGCCGGTTCGAATCCGGATGTGGGGAAAAGGGCCGCCATGGAGACTCGGGACCTGGTCCGTCAGCACATTGAAGGGGCGGACATGGTTTTTGTAACCGCCGGCCAGGGCGGTGGCACGGGGACAGGGGGAGCTCCCGTCGTGGCTGAAATTGCCAAGGAGCTGGGGGCCCTGACGGTAGCCGTCGTGACGAAGCCCTTTCAGTTCGAGGGCAAGAAGCGCAACAGCCAGGCGGATGAAGGCATTGATGACTTGAGAAGGATTGTCGATACCCTCATCGTGGTTCCCAACCAGCGGCTCCTGAGCCTGGGTGGAAGAAACCTCTCCCTTCTTGAGACGTTCAAAAAAGCGGATGATATCCTGTATCAGGCCGTCAAAGGGATTTCCGACCTGATCACGATTCCCGGGCTGATCAACCTGGATTTTGCCGATGTGAAAAGCGTCATGTCGGAAATGGGGCTTGCCCTGATGGGCACCGGTTCAGCCAGCGGGGAAAACCGTGCAGTGGAAGCCGCGCAGAGGGCCATTTCGTCGCCGCTTCTGGAAGACAATACGATCCAGGGGGCGCGGGGTGTGCTGCTGAACATTACCGGCGGTCCGGACATGACCCTCTTTGAAATCAATGAGGCCTCCTCGCTGATTCAGGCGGAGGCGCATGATGAGGCCAATATCATTTTTGGTACGGTTGTCGATGAATCCATGGGCGATGAGATACGGATTACCGTCATCGCCACCGGCTTCGAGGATGTTGGAAAGAAGCGCCAGGGCCTGGCCAATCTGGCTTCCCTGGGAGCGAACCGCAATCGCGACATTGCCGTCCCGGCGTTCATGCGCAAGAGCGCTTCCGGTAACAGCGATATGAACGTCATCCGGATGGGGCTGATTGACGATACGGAGGATCCCGACCTGGAAATTCCAACATTCCTGCGGCGCCAGGCGGATTGATCCCGGGTTGCATCTCACAAGACCGGCAAGGCGATCCGGACGCAGCCAGGGCTTTGACAGGGGGCTACCCGGAAGCCGATTGCGGGATTCAGAGCCATTGACCGCACACATGCCGGGAAGGAGAAATCGCCGCAGCGGGAATCATGCGGATCTGGTATTGCCATGTCCTGGAAGCAGCACAAGAGGGATCAACAGCTTTTAGCGCAGGAGAAAGGATACTGCCGGAAGGCCTGGGGAGACAAGTTGACGGTCTGTCTCGCCTACCCGAATGCTTACCGCATCGGAATGGCAAATCTCGGCTACCAGGCGGTCTACAGCCTTCTGAACGATCTGCCTTTCTGTCTTTGCGAGAGGGTCTTTTTCTCTCCACCGGGAGAAGGCGATGCACCCCGGGGGAAGAGTCCGGTTAGCCTGGAATCCCAGAAACCCCTGAAAGAATTTGATATTATCGCCTTTTCCATCCCCTTTGAAAACGATTATCCCCATGTGCTCGCCCTGCTCGCGGGGGCTGGAATTTCACTTCAGGCCTCGCTGCGCAAAGATTTCGAGCCGCTGGTCATGGCCGGGGGAATTGCTGTAACCCTCAATCCCGAGCCTTTGAGTTCGTTCATTGATCTTTTCCTCATAGGGGAAGCGGAAGAGGCGCTTCCTGAATTGGCCGCTCTGTACCGGGAAGCCTTGATTCAGGGTCCGGATCGCCGGGAGCTCCTTTTTGACGTACAGCGGCGTGTGCCGGGCGTTTATGTCCCTCAGCTTTATTCCGTTTCTTATCGGCCCGATGGGACGCTGGAGGATGTTCAGCCCGTTGATTCCTCACTGCCCCGGAAAATCCGGAGACGATGGGAAAAGGACCTCTCCGCGTTTCGAACCGATCAGGTCATTTCAACACCGGGTTCAGAATTCGGCGATCTCTTCCTGGCGGAGGTAAGCCGCGGCTGTGCACGGGGATGCCGCTTCTGTGCCGCCGGGTTCGTGTACCGGCCCGTCCGCTTTCGGCGAAAGGAGGCCCTTGAACCCTCTTTCGTTCGGGGTATTTCCGAAGGAAAGAGAATCGGTCTGCTGGGCACGGCGGTTTCCGACCATCCCCAACTGGCCGATCTGTGCCGCTGCGTTCTGGAAGGGGGAGGCACTTTTGCCCTCAGTTCGCTGCGCATGGATCGAGTATCTGCGGAAATGGCCGGTCTGCTCCGGGAATCGGGGGTGGAGACCGTGGCGCTGGCACCGGAGGCGGGAACACAGCGCCTGCGGGATGTCCTGAACAAGGGAATTTCCGAGGATCATATCTTTTCTGCCCTGGAGCACCTGGTTCAACAGGGTATCCGGCAAATACGCCTGTACTTCATGGTCGGGTTGCCGACGGAAACCGAGGCGGACATCGAAGGTCTCATTCGTCTTACGCGGAAAATCCGCCACCAGGCCCTCCAGCTTTCAAAGGGGAAAAAACCCTTCAGGCGGATCACCTTGAGCGTCAATCAGTTCATTCCCAAGCCTTTCACCCCTTTCCAGTGGCATCCCCTGGAGGAGGTGAAGGACGTTAAAAAAAAACTTCGAAGAATCAAAAAGGCCCTTCACAATGAGGGGCCCGTGCAGGTTTTTCACGATCTCCCCAAATGGAATTACATTCAGACGCTGCTCTCCCTGGGGGATCGCCGGGTCGGCCAAATCCTCGCAGAGGTTCATCAACTGGAGGGCAACTGGTCCCAGGCACTGAAAAAAGTTCCTCTCAATCCGGATTTTTATGTCTACCGCCCCAAGGGCCTCTCGGAATTCCTCCCCTGGGATTTCATCGATCACGGGATCGACAAGGCTGTTCTGATTCGTGAATATCGGAAGGCATTATCGGAATATCCCTGAAATCTGCAGAAAATCCCCGTGAGCGTCCGCGCCGCCCCGCCTGCCCTTTTTCTTTCAACGATTTCGTGACAAAACCGGTTCTCTCGTTTATAAAGGTGTTGAAAATTTTGAGAAAGAAGGTGGCTCCACCTCGGAGGCCGCGCCCGTGCAGACCGCAGGGCGCACAGGAGGCGCTGTCGGAGCGCTGTTCTTGCAGCCCGGACAGAGACCCATCCCGAAACCTGGGAAAAATCTCTTCAGGATGGAATCTGAATGCTTCAATATTCAAGAAAAACATGATAGTAAACGCAGTGTCCGCTTTTTTATGAATGAGAGCTTGAAACATTTTCCCTGCCGGCTTCTGGTGTTTCGCGTCGAGAATCGGAACTATGCCCTCGACATATCCTTTGTGCAGAGGGTGGTTCCCATGGTCGAAATAACGACGCTGCCGGGATCGCCTTCGGTTGTTGCCGGGGTCGTCAACATACGGGGCGGGATCGTCCCGGTCGTTTCCCTTCGCCTGTGCTGCGGTCTTCCGGAGCGAGGCCTGAAATTGAGTGATCGTCTGATTGTTCTGCAGCTTGAGCGACGGATGGCAGCCCTTTGGGTGGATGACGTTCTTGGATTGCAGGAATGCAATGAAGGGCAGTGGACCGCTGCGAAGGAGATTACACGTTCGCTGAAGTCCGTCGAGGGCATTGTCAAAAACGGTGAGGAACTCCTGATCTTTCAGAATCCGGAAAGCTATCTCTCCCCGAAGGATCATGATCTTCTGGATTTGGAACTGCTGCAATTCTCATAGAGGGGCATGGACCGGTTGATTTCTGATGAACAATGGCGGCAGTTGACCCAGTGGATCACCCTCCAGATGGGGCTGCACTTTCCGCAGGATCGTCTGCCGGACCTGAAGCGGCGCCTGTTGTCGGCTGCGGGGGAATTCTCTTTTGGCTCCATCGAGCCGTTCGTCTCCTGGCTGCTTTCCACAAAGCTGACGCGGCGGCAGGTTGAGATGCTGGCCGGCTATCTGACGATTGGAGAAACCTATTTTTTCCGGGAAATGATCAGCCTGGAGGCGTTGGAAAAATATATTCTTCCGGAGTTGATCGCTTCCCGCCGGCGCATGAAATATCTGAGGATCTGGAGCGCCGGCTGTGCAACGGGTGAAGAGCCTTACACGCTCGCCATCCTGCTGCAACGCCTTATTCCGGACATTGAAAAATGGCGGATCACCCTGCTGGCTACGGATATCAATGCGCGTTTCCTGGAAAGAGCCGCCCAGGGAATTTACCGGGAATGGTCGTTCCGCGGTAGTTTCCAATGGCTCAAGGATCAGTATTTTACCAGGACGATGGACGGCAGCTACCGGATTTCAGACAAGATCAGGGAGATGGTCACCTTCAATTATCTTAACCTGGCTTCGGATCCTTATCCTTCGCTCTTCAACAACACGAACGCCATGGACATCATCTTCTGCAGGAATGTCCTGATGTATATGGAGCCCGCGCTGGCGAAAAGGATCATCCAACGGTTCCACCGGGCGCTCATTGATGGCGGCTGGGCCATTCCCAGTGTCACGGAAGGCTTTCATCTGCTCTCGACTTCATTTGTTTCGGTCACCTTTCCCGGGGTGATTCTCTACCAGAAGGAGGAGAATCGGGGAGGAGAACTGGCGCTCTATTCCCCCTGGAATGCCCCTGAAGAGGGAATGGCGGCCAACGGCCCGTCCGGTTCCTTGAGCGAGCCGTCCGTTCCGCCGGGGGATGCGACTGTTTCCGCTGCATTGTGGAGTGCGGATCCGCTCTTGGAACGGAATGCGCCCCTTCCTCCTGAACTTCCGGTCGGGGAAACGGCTGCCGAGGAAGCAGAGGAATGCCCCTGTGAAAAGGCCCTGCACCTTTTCCGGGAGGGAAGCCACCGGGAATGCGAAGACATCCTGAAGGCCTTTCTTGAGCAGAATCCGGAACATTTCCAGGGGTATGCACTGATGGCCAGGCTTTATGCGGATTCGGGGAATCTCCAGGAAGCCCGAACGGCGTGTGAAAAAGCACTTTCAATTCATAAGCTTGATCCGGGCTGTCACTATCTCCGGGCTGTTATTCTCATTGAGCAGAAGGCCTTTGATGAAGCGGAGAAGGCCCTTCGTTGCGCCCTTTATCTGAAGCCGGATTTTGTTCTGGCCCATTTTACCCTGGGTAGCCTTGCCCGGCAAAGAGGGCGGATCACCCTCTCGTCGAAGCATTTTGAACATGCCCTTTTGATGCTGCAGAACTATCAGCCGGAGGATATCATCCCGGAATCCGATGGGGTGACGGCCGGGAGGTTACGAGACATTATCGTGATGGCGGAGATGCAGAGTTTCTTCCCACCGGGAGGATGATCTTTTCTTTAAGTGAGGGGCGATTTGGCGGAATCGAGGCAATCCAAGGACGCTTCACCGGTTACGGACGGGGAAGACATTAAAAGAATTCTGAAGGAGCGCGCCCTGCGCCTGGCGAAAGAGCCGGAGGCATCGGCTCAATCCGTTCCCTGCCTGGAGGTCCTTTCCTTTATGCTGGCAGGGGAGCGGTATGCCATCGAAGCCCGGTGCGTCACCGAGACGATGCCGCTTCGGAATTTGACGTATCTGCCCGGGTTGCCCGGTTTCATCCTGGGAATCGCAAATGTCCGGGGGCGGATTCTGTCCGTCATGGACATTAAAAAATTTTTCGATCTTCCTGACAGCGGATTGACGGACCTCCATAAACTGATTGTTGTCCGTCATGGAACGATGGAGGTGGGGATTGTTGCCGACGGCCTTCTGGGCATCCAGGAGATTCCGAAGGATTCCCTGCAGCCATCCCTCCCGACCCTGACCGGCGTTCGTGAAAACTATCTGGCCGGTGTCACGGATACGGGTACAATTGTGCTGCAGGCGGAAAAAATCCTCTCCGATGACCGGATCCTGGTCAATGACGAGGGATGAGGCTATATAAAGAAAGGGGTACAGGCGAAAGATGAAGAGAAAACTGGGGACGAAGCTGCTGGCCGGTGGCCTTCTGGTTGTTGTCATTCCCTTGATCGTGATCGGCATTGCCTCGGTTTACAAGGCGACAGACAGCATTTCGTCTATTGCCCATGAAGAGATGCTGAATGTGTCCAAGGTATTGTCGGATACCATCGACCTTGGACTTTCGGAGGAACTGCGCCTGGCCCAGGCGATTTCACTTTCCAACAGTGTTGTGGCTGCCGCGGAAAAGGTGGCAGAGGCCGGCAGAGAGGCAAGCGGGAGTGAAATCGCCCTCGCTCAGCGCGAACTCGGCAAGATACGGGAGGCCGCCGGCGACCGTTATGATACGATTGTCCTCTTCGGGCGGGACGGGCTTGTCTTCGCCGACGGTGTCAAGGGAAGGGATGTCGGAATCAATGCCTCGGACCGGGAGTACTACCGAAAGGCCCTTCAGGGCCAGTGCAACCTCGGCGATGTGGTCAAATCCAAAGCGACCGGCAATCTGGTCTGCATGGCCGCCTGCCCGATTTTCTCGGGAAAGAATCAAAGAATCATCGGCGTGGCGAGCTGCATGATCAATGTCACCCACCTGATGGAGATGGTGAACAGGGTAAAAATCGGGCAAACCGGGTATTCCCTGCTGGTGGACAAAGAGGGTTACATACTGGCGCACCCCGTGAAGGAGAACATCCTGAAGCTCAACTACAAGCAGGTCAGAGGTTTGGAGCACATGGTGGAAAAAGTCGCGAAGCAGGAAACCGGGGTGGTGGAGTATCAATTCGAGGGCGTGGACAAGGTGCTTGCCTTTTCGAACATGAAAGTCGCAGGCTGGACGGCGCTCACGACGATATCCCGGTCGGAGCTGCTCAAGCCGGCGATCTTTACCGGCAATCTGATCGCCGGTGTAGGGGTCTTCTCACTGCTGATCGCCGCCGCTTTTTTCTACTTGTTTTCGAGGAGTTTGACCCGTCCGCTGGAAAAAGTCGTTTCAGCGGCGGAGCAGATTGCAGAGGGCGACCTCAGTGTTCAGATTTCGGACGAGAACCGTCAGGATGAAATCGGCGTGCTGGCGCGGTCCTTCATGAAGATGACCCAGTCTCTCCAGGAAAAAGCCGAGCTGTTCCAGCAGATCGCTAACGGAAACCTCACGGTAACGGTGAAAACCCCGGCAGACAGAGACGTCATGGGCAGGGCCTTTGCCGCCATGGTCACCGCGATGCGCGGCGAGATGCAGGCCATCCGGGAAGCCGTCAATGTCATCGCCTCTTCGGCCAGTCAGATTTCCGCCTCGACCACGGAGCTGGCCTCGGCGGCCGGTCAGACGGCGTCAGCAGTCAGCGAAACCACATCCACCGTGGAGGAGGTCAAGCAGACCGCCCATCTGTCCACACAGAAGGCAAAGTATGTCTTTGACAGCGCCCGGAAGGCCACGGATGTTTCCCAGCAGGGCCGGAAGGCCATCGACCTGGCCGTGGAGGGAATGAATTTCATTCGGACCCAGACCGACGCCATTTCCGAAAGCATTATGAAATTGAGCGAACGCAGTCAGGCCATCGGGGAGATCATCGCCTCGGTCAACGATATAGCGGATCAGTCTAATCTGCTGGCCGTCAATGCGGCCATCGAGGCGGCCAAGGCGGGCGATCAGGGAAAAGGCTTTGCCGTCGTCGCACAGGAAGTGAGAAACCTGGCGGAGCAGTCCAAGCAGGCGACCGCGCAGGTGAGGACCATCCTGAACGAAATCCAGCGGGCGGTCGGTGAGGCGGTCATGTCGACGGAGCAGGAGATCAAGGCTGTTGAGACGGGGATGAAGCAGACGTCCGAAGCGGGGGATTCTTTCCGCCGCCTGGCGGATACCATTGAAGAATCGGCTCAGGCAGCGACTCAAATTACGGCGTCCAGCCAGCAGCAGCTCGTTGGAATGGATCAGGTCGTGCTTGCCATTACGAATATCCATCAGGCCAGTTCACAGAACGTTGCCGGGGCGAAGCAGGTGGAAAATGCCGCTCAGAATCTCCATGATCTCGGTCAGCAGCTCAAGCAGCTGATCGACCGGTACAGGCTCTAATCCGGGTAAGGCGCCATGGTAACCAAGCAGGAAGCCTTTTTGAAAAAGCTTATGGGCACCTTCCGCGTCGAAGCCGCCGAGCATCAAAAAACGATTCTGGCGGGGCTGGCGGACCTGGAGTGGCGCCAGGATTCGGAACGGCATCCTGAGATCCTGGAGACCATCTTTCGGGAGGCTCACAGTCTGAAAGGAGCCGCCCGTGCCGTCAACTGGGATGAGATTGAAATTCTCTGCCAGGCGCTGGAAAATGTCTTCGCCGCCCTGAAAAATGACTCCCTGCGGGCGACACCTGCCCTGTATGACGTTCTCTATGAGGCAATGGATATCCTGGAGCGGATCCTTGCCTCGGAATCTCCCGATTCCCGGGCGCTGGAGGCGTCCCTCGTCTCGCAGACGGTTTTAAAACTGGACGACGCGGCATCCGGCCGGTTACCGGAGCGGAAGACGGAAGAAGCGCTGGAGGAACCCGAGGATCATTGTGAAGAGGAACCAACCAGCCGGGTGTCCCCTCTGCCCGACACGGCCACGGAAGGGGCTGCGGCCCCCGCCGAAGGGAGAGGATTGGCCGAGGACACGGTGAGAATCCCGACGGAACGGTTGAACCACCTGTTCCAGCAGGTGGAGGAACTCTCTGTTTTTAAAGGTAATATCCGGGCCAGGTATGCCGATCTGCAGGACCTGGAGTGGAAGCTCCTTGATGTGGCCTTGGAGGGGACCAGGACTTCCGCGGAAGTCAGAAAAGTGTGGCATGCCCCGGGACACGCGGAGGGGGCTGGCATTGACGGCAAAGCGCTCCCGTTTTTTTCGAAAATGATCAATTTTCTTGAAGAAAACGAGAAGCGGTTGTCATCGCTGGAGCATGAGTTCAAGGCCGCCTCTCGAGCTCTTCAGCAGAATTCTTATGAATTCAGCGGCAGGATCGATCATCTTCTGGAGGACATGAAGATGACCCTCTTTCTGCCCTTCTCCTCTCTGCTGGACATGTATCCTCATGCCGTTCGACGTTTGGCCCGGGAATTGGGCAAGGAGACGGAGTTCCTGGTCGAGGGCGGAGGCACCGAAATCGACCGGCGAATCCTGGAGGAGATGAAGGATCCCCTGATACACCTTCTCAGAAATGCCGTTGATCATGGAATCGAAACGCCGGAAAGGCGGCTGGAGAAGGGGAAGCCGGCGTCGGGGAAAATCAGGCTGTGCATTTCATCGAAGGAAAGCGGGAAGGTGGAGATCCTGCTGGAGGATGATGGAGCCGGGATCCGCCTGGACAATGTCCGGGGGGCTGCCCTGAGGAGCGGCCTGCTTTCCCGGGAGGAGGCGGACAAACTGACCTGGGAGAATGAGCTGAATCTGATTTTTTTCTCCGGACTGTCCACGGTACCCATTCTGACGGATGTCTCCGGAAGGGGGCTTGGGCTGGCCATTGTTCGGGAAAAGGTGGAAAAACTCGGAGGCTCCATCTCCGCGGAATCCGCACCGGATCAGGGAACAGCCATCCGGATCATCCTGCCGAGGATTCTGGCGACCTTCCGGGGTATTCTTGTTGAGGCAGGCAGGCAGCTTTTTGTTCTTCCCACTGGAAATGTGGAACGGGTGGCGCGAATCCGCCGTTCGGAGATCAAGACGGCGGAAAACCGGGAAACAGTCCGCCTGTATGACAGGACCCTGTCCTTTGTTTCACTCGGGCCGGTATTGGGCTTTCCCCAGGCCGTCGATGCGGTGCAGCAACGGGAACATGTGGAGATTGCCGTGTTGAGCTCCGCCGGCACAAGCCTTGCGTTCGGCCTGGACCGGATCAGGAATGAACAGGAATTCCTCCTGAAGCCCCTGGGGGGGCCGCTTGTGCGCGTGCGAAATATCGCCGGGGCGACCATACTGGGAACCGGCGAGGCGGTTCCGGTGCTGAATGTGGCTGACCTGATCAAGTCCGCCATAAGGCAACTGGATTCGGGAGGATCTTCAGGGCCGGCGCCCGGACGGGAGAGCACCGAGGAATCTCAGCGGCTGTCGGTTCTCGTCGTGGAGGATTCCATCACATCCAGGACGCTTATTCGCAATATTCTCGAATTTGCCGGCTATCGGGTCATGACGGCGGTCGATGGAATCGACGCCCTGACGATTCTGCGGACGGAGTCCGTTGATCTGGTGGTTTCCGATGTGGAAATGCCCAGGATGAACGGATTCGATTTAACGGCCCGGATCCGGGCGGATAAAAAACTCGCAGACATGCCGGTGATCCTTGTCACGGCCCTGGAATCGCGGGAGGACAAGGAGCGGGGAATCGATGTCGGCGCCAATGCCTACATCGTCAAGAGTCGTTTTGATCAGAGCAATTTGCTGGATGTCATCAGAAGAGTGGGATAAACGAGGTATCGGAGAATGCCTTTTTGTGAGGACAACAAAAACATTTCCGTCCTGATTGTGGAGGATTCCCCCGTGGTTCGGGATCTGCTGATTTCCATCCTGGATTCCGATTCGCAGATCCGCGTCGCCGGGGCCGTGGAAAGCGGTGAGGAGGCCCTCAGGGAGGCGAAGCGCCTTCATCCCGACCTGATCACCATGGATGTCATCCTGCCCGGCATGGACGGGCTTGAGGCTACCCGCAGGATCATGGAGGAAGTCCCCACCCCGATTCTTATCGTCAGCGCGGCGTGGGTCAGCACCGAGGTGGAAAAGACGTTCCGGGCCATTGAAGCGGGGGCGCTGGCGGTATTGGAAAAGCCGTCCGCCTCTTCCGTCGGCATCGATGTTCGGGCGCGGGAGCTGATCCGGGCCGTGAAGGTCATGTCCGAGGTCAAGGTTGTGCGTCGGTGGGCGCGGAATTCCAGGGGTGAAGCAGCCCTGACCGTTCCGGATGACCTGGATGTCGGGAAAGTGGTTCAACAGCCGTTCGATGTTGTGGCCATAGGCGCATCAACGGGGGGGCCGACGGTTTTGAAAACGGTCCTGTCGGGATTGCCCGAAAACTTTCAGGCGCCCATCCTCATTGTGCAGCATATGACCCAGGGTTTTATCGGCGGGTTTGCAGACTGGCTGTCCCGGGCCTCTCATTATCCCGTCTCCGTTGCCGTCAACGGCCAGGAAATCCGTCCGGGTCACGCCTATGTCGCACCGGACGGCCTGCATATGGGGGTGAATGGCTTCGGAAAGATTGTCCTGGCGAGAGGCGAGCCGGATCACGGGCTGCGCCCTTCCGTGTCCCATCTCTTCCGTTCCGTGCTTCGCGCCTATGGGAAGAACGCCGCGGGGGTTCTGTTGACGGGAATGGGAAGAGACGGGGCTCACGAACTCAAGGCCATGAAGGACAAGGGGATGCTTACCATCGCACAGAGCAGGGAGAGTTCGGTCGTTTTCGGGATGCCGGGAGAGGCCATCGGAATGAATGCGGCGTCATATATTCTGCCTCCGGAAAAGATCGCCCGGATGCTGAAAAAACTCAACGCGAAGCAGCCACCCGCGGATTGAAGGGGCGTGTTCAGGCGGCCAGGGGAAGCGAATCAGGATTGCTGAGGCTGTTTTATGGAACGCACCGTGGGGTGGAGACAGGAGCCGTCAAGATGAAGGAGAATCAGGAAAAAGCGGTGGACCGGTTCAAGATCGCCACCTACAACGTTAATTCCATTCGATCCCGTCTCCCTATCGTGCTCTCCTGGCTCGAGGAAAACCGGCCCAATGTCTTCTGCATGCAGGAAACGAAAGTGGCGGATGACCGTTTTCCTGCCGGCGCCTTTTCCGATATCGGCTATTCCATCGTTTTTCGGGGAAATAAACAGTACAACGGTGTTGCCGTGGCTTCTCTGGGCGATCCTGAAAACGTGCTGCTCGGTTTGGGGGCAGGAGGGGAGGAGGCCGACGAGGATCGGTTGATTGCCGTCCGCCATTCGGGCATATGGGTGATCAATACCTATGTTCCTCAAGGCCGGGGCAAGGAAAACCCTCAGTTTGCCTATAAGCTCCGCTGGTACGACCGCTTCAGGAGCTTTCTGGAGCGGAACTGGTCGCCGGACGATTCGCTGATCTGGTGCGGTGACCTCAATGTGGCCCCGGAAAGCATCGATGTCCATGACCCCAAGCGGCTTCTGGGGCATGTCTGCTTTACGCCCGAGGTGTGGGATGCCTTTGCCCGTGTGAAGTCCTGGGGGCTGGAGGACCTGTTCCGGAAGTTTCATCCAGGCGAGCCGCAGAGCTACACCTTTTTTGATTACCGCGTTCCCGGGGCGGTGGAAAGAAAACTGGGCTGGCGCATTGACCACATTCTTTCCACGCCTGGCCTTGCCCAACGCTGCAGTGGATGCGCTATCGACATGAATTCCCGGACGGCAGACAAGCCGTCGGATCATGTGGTCCTCTTTGCAGACTTCATGTTATGAAGGTCGGGCGGAAAGGGGCGGACGTGTGCCATGCCGGGTGAAAGCCGACCGACGCGGAACGGCAGGGAAGCGGGGCATGTGTCCATGAGCCGCGTCATGAAGCCGGTATCGTCATCGACAAGGAGCGTTCCTGAAATGAGGGCGCAAGAGTTTGTCGTACAAGAAAAGGGGGGAAGGAGCGGCCATATATGAGTGACATCTTGGATACGCTGAAAAAAAATGAAGAAATTGCCAGAAAATTTCTGAAGGTCGAGCTGGTGCTGAATCTGGCCAACACCCCCTCGAAATTGCTGGAAACGGTTCTTCGGGAGCTGGAAACCGAATTCAACATTCCCTACCGGTGGTTTACCCTTGTGCAGCACACTGGCAAGAATGATCTGGTTGCGCGCCTTGCCATGACGGAAAGCCTCAAGGAGCAGGTGGGTATTCTGGATGAGGCATCCTTCCTTGAAATTCTTTCCGGGAACACAGCCACCGTCCTTGCCAATGATAATCTCCGCCCCTTTTACAAGCTGTTTCCGAAAACACGGAAATACTTTCTTAAATCCATTGCCGTTGTTCCTCTGTTTCTGGACGGGGTTCTCATCGGCAGCCTCAATCTCGGAGACGCTTCTCCGGAGCGCTATTATCCGGGGATGGATACGAGCCTGCTTCAGCAGCTTGCCGGAAAGGTGTCGGAAAGGCTTGAACGGCTGCTTATTCCTCCGAGGAAGAAGTCCGACAGGTCCGGTTCATCCCTGGACTGTACGAGCCCGGATTCCGGGGCTTCAGAATCATGATGAGGAAGGTGATGATCACCAGGACGGCAAGATTGATCCGCCAGGCGTAATCGTAGGAGCCATACCGGTCATAGATCATTCCGCACAGCAGCGGACCGGCGCTGCCGCCGATTCCGGCTGCAAAAAAGGTCAGCACGCCATAGGTCGTCCCCAGCACGTCCGAACCGAAGCGATCGGCCAGAAGAATAGGCATCATCGGGGCGATGGATCCGTATCCGAAGCCGAAGAAAAAGGCGTAGAGAAACAGGGTGGTCGTGCTGTCGGCATTCATAAGGATGGCTGCACCGAGAGCCATCATGAAGAAACCGATGCTCGAGGCATATTTGGCATCGGATATCCGGTCGCTGAACCAGCCGAAGAAAAACCGCCCCAGGATGCTGGCCACCCCGAGAAATCCCAGGGAAGAAGCCGCCGCGATCCTGTTGACGCCCTGGTCGATTGCGAAGGCCACTTGATGAACAAAGATAGCCATCTCCGACATGACGGCCAGGCTGTAGCACAGTGCAAGGAGCCAGAATCGGGAGTCTCTGAAAACCCGGGCAAGGGAGGCTGCCGGCGCCGGCGTTCGGGAGAGGGCCGGTCCGTCCTTTTGCGTCGAATCCGGGGCCGATTCTGAACCAGCCTGCCCGGCTCCGGGGCATGATGTTCCTCCATCGTTATCGGGAGGCGTTTTCTTCATCAGCCCCTGTGCCAGACCCGCCACGCCGATCAGGATGACAAGCCCTAAAAAGATAAACCCCTTCCGCCAGCTTTCCTGGACGATATACCCCAGCAGGGGGGACAGAATCATGGTTCCCACCCCGATCCCCACGGACGCCGTTCCAATGGCCATGCCCCGGTTTGTCACAAACCATTTCCCTACCGAGGAGCTGCAGACGACCACGCCGAAACAGGAGGTTCCCGCTCCGCAGAGCAGTCCATAGGTCAGGTAGTACTGCCAGGGCGATGTCACAAAGGCCGTGAGAACCATTCCCGAAGAGGCGAGCATGGCGCCGATCATCATGATTTTCCGCGGAGCCATCCGATCCAGCAGATAGCCGGAAAGGATGCCGCCGATTCCATAGGTCAGGATCATCAGGGACGCGCCCAGGGAAATTACGGAACGGGACCATGAATATTCCAGGGACATGGGCTTCACAAAAATACCGAAGCAGTAACGGGCTCCGTAATTGATCCCCATGATCAGAAAAGCACCGAGAACAACGTACCAGCCCCAGTAGAGATTCCGCCTGATACCCATGATGAAAGACTCCTTTCCTGCACTGAAAGCCTGCGTGACGGGGCATCTTTAGGTTGGAAGCGCTGATTTGTCAATGAAAAAAGAGGTTTATTCCGGAAACAGGTCTTTACCGCAGGTCCGATCCGTGATAGAAAAAATGAACGGATATTTGAATCAGTAATGGAGGATGTTTCCACGGAACATCGAATAAAAACACAAGGGGGCAGGAAATCCCCTCCCGCAGACCGTTCGCCGGACTCCAAACCGCAGGTCAGAGGGCGAAGGCGAAGCGCCTCTTTATCCCGCCTGCAACCGTCCATCGAACCTGTTCTGAAGGGCGTCTTTTCCCGGATCGGTAAGCCGCCGGACAGGGAGTTTATCCCGGACGAATTTCAGCTTCAGGCCCTGGATGCCATTAAGAAAACCGACTGCCTGGTGATGGCGCCCACCGGTTCCGGAAAAACCTGGATCGCGGAGCAGGCCATTCTGTCCGTCTTCCGAGCGGGGGGACGATGCTGGTATGCCTCGCCGCTGAAGGCGTTGAGCAATGCCAAATGGGTGGAATTCAGCCAGCAATTCGGCGCGGAGCATGTGGGAATCCTCACGGGGGATACGAAGGAAAATCCGGATGCCCCCATTATCGTCGGGACAACGGAAATCCTTCGCAATCAGCTTTACGATGTGATGCAGCAGGGGGAAAACCTGCGCTGCGACCTGGTCATTCTGGATGAGGCCCATTATCTGGGAGATCGGGACCGGGGGGTGGTCTGGGAAGAGATCATGATCTACCTGCCCGTTCGTGTGAACCTCCTTCTCCTGTCCGCAACGATTGGGAATGGTGAGGAAATTGCCGCCTGGCTCTTCTCTCTTCGGGAAAAACCCTGTACCGTGATACGGGAAGAGAGGAGGCCCGTACCCCTTTTTCCGCTTCTCCTCCATCCTTCGGGACGGGTGATGCCGCTCATGGAAGGAAGGAAATTGTACGGCAAGGTCGTGGAATACATCGCTGCCGGTAAGACGCGCAGAGGGGGTAAGTCAGCTGCTCCCCACATCGGGGATATCATCCGTCTGATGGAGGGTTACGACCTTCTGCCGGCCATCTTTTTTCTGAAATCCCGTTCGGAGTGCGATGCGGCCCTGAAATCCTGCACGCGGCTTGCCGGGAAGTCCGGCAGTGAGCGTTTTTTCTACGATCTTGAAGAGCTCCTCAGCCGTTTCCCCTTTCTGCGCCAGCACCGGCAGTTATCCTGCCTCATCGATTATCGGGTTGCCTCGCATCATGGCGGACAGCTTCCGGCATGGAAATTTTTTGTGGAGACCATGATGAAAAAGGGTCATCTGCGGGCCATTTTCGCGACCTCCACCGTGGCCGCCGGGGTGAATTATCCAGCCAGGACGATCGTCCTGTTCAATTCCGATCTCTTCAACGGACACGAGTTCTGTCCCATGAGCGGGACGGAGTTTCACCAGATGACCGGAAGGGCGGGGCGCAGGGGGCAGGACAATATCGGCTTCATGCTGGCGGTGCCGGGACGATTCATGGACCTGGTTCATGTCAAGAAGCTTCTCTTTCAGCCGCCGGATGAGATTCTCAGCCAGATCCGGAATGATTTTTCCATGGTTTTGAATCTTCTGCTGTCCCAGACCCCGGAAACGATCCGGGACATCTTTGAAAACTCCCTGGCTTCCTATCAGCGCCAGAAGCACAATTTGTGGAGGGAGTTCCTGCGGCATCTCGAATTTCTGAAATCCGAAGGATTCGTCGACTCTTCGGACCGGTTGACGGATAACGGCATCTGGGCGTCTCAGTTACGTCTCGATCAACCCCTGCTGATAGCGGAAGGCCTGAGGACTCAGGGTTTTCCCGAAAAGGATGAGAAGCTGCTGGCCGCCCTGGTTGCACCGTTCGTATATGATTCCGATCAGGAGATCCCCCTGGATAAGCGCAGGACCTCCCGCAAGCTGAGCCGGGCCTTTGCACGCCTGGTCCGGAACCTCGGTCCTTTGACGGAACGAATGACGGCCGCCGGATTCCCTGTTCAACCCCTCTATTTCTGGACAAGTGTCGCGGTGTATGCGTGGGCTTCCGGAGAAGACTGGGACGGCATCCTGGAGCTTCTGGGCGTGTCCGACGGAGAAATGGCCATGCTGATCCTGCGAACCGCAGACAATCTGAGGCAGATTGCCTCCCTGAGAGAGACTCATCCCGAAATGGCGGAATTGGCCGTCAAAGCCCGGGATGCGATTCTCAGGGAACCCGTCGTCTTCGAATGGGAGGGGTGATGGCTGGCCGTCATCAAAGAAAATTCGGCGGAGATTGATTTGAAGCTTGACATATTCCCCGTCATCAGGGTATAAGGCCAAATTCGCACGCAACGGAATTTTCCGTGCTGAAAATACATCCAACAGATATCCGGTTTGTCCCCATCGTCTAGAGGCCTAGGACACGGGCCTTTCACGCCTGTAACCGCGGTTCGACTCCGCGTGGGGACGCCATCAATAAAAACAGGGACTTAGGAAGTTTTTCCGGTCCCTGTTTTCTTTTCTGAAAAAGCCGTCCCCAGCACTATTCCCAGCACGGCTAAAAAGCCGGATAAGATGTGATCACTATCCGGTTTCTTTTGTCATGTAGGTTGAAATTCTGATCTGCGGCACCTGCTTGAATTTCTTCAATTTGACCGATCAGGTCGCCATGGGGACGATTTCCAACATGTACGACATCGCCTGCACCATGGCATCTTTCTATACATCCTGTAGATTCGTGCGTTACATATCGAATGTTCGAATATATTGTTGAAATAAATCTGTCAGGGGTTTAATCTAACCACCCAAGATAATAAGTAAGTGATTTCCGAAAGTTCATCGGAACTTGAAACGTATAGGTGATATGATGTGGTAATCGGCATTCAAGTTCCTGGAGTTAAACATTTAAGGAAGTGTCTATTCATCTTTCAGTCTATCCATACAAAAGGAAGAGCAGACAGAACAATAGAATTACTTGTTATGCAGCCACAGGGAATGAGTATGAATGAATTTGGAGCCTTTACATCTTTCCTATCCGGTATTGGCTTAGGTGGTGTGATCACCTTTTTGATAAAACATTTCCTCGAGCAAAGATCAAAACTAAGGGAGATGTGGCTTTTAGACTACAAGGCCTCCTGTGATGGTTTGCTCGATGCATATCGGGAAGTCGCGCTCAAAGATTCCGATGAATCGAAGAAAAAATATGCCTATTGGGAGTTAAAGTTACAACTGTATGCCTCGGAAGCTGTGCTCCAAAAGCTTCAAGAATTGAAGGATAGTCCACCAGGTACGACAGCCAGAGAAGCTGCTCAGCGAGCATTGTTAAGAGAAATGCGTAAGGATCTTGGATTTGCATAACAAGTCGCTGTTGTCGGACAATTTTTCCACCGCTTCGCGGCTCCAAAATTGCCGCAAAGCTCGTCGTTAAATGTAGCATAGAAGAACTGCTGTAGAGTCGAAATGAAAGCCGATAAAGAGGTGGGTTCTTATTTTAGAACGTTAGAATTCCTATTTAAGGAGCCTTGATATGACTGTAAAAATTATTTGTATGTATATTGCTCTGGTGATTTTTTCTGTCTTTATAACAGGCTGTGCATCAGAATTCACAAACTTTACACCCACTAGCGGTGCTATTTGCACTGAGGTTACGATCATGCGGGAAGGCGGACACCGTTTCGGTACACATATTGTAGCGTTCAACGGGGTGAGGAGTTTGGATATTAGACTTGGACCGCGTTCAGAATCAAATGTCATTGCTGTAGTGCCACCAGGGGCTACCACTGGTCCTGTGACAATCCGCCAGAACAGCGGAATGGGAATGTTTATTGGCATGTTAGATAGTGATACTTACGAACTGGGCAACTTTACTGTGACAGGCTCACCTGCTGTACCCAATATTACCTCTTTTAATGCAGTCCCCGAAGAGATCGACGAAGGGGAGGCGAGTACATTGCAATGGTCAATCACCGGGACCACAACCCATCTCGAACTGAATAGTTCCGAGTCTGAAACGATCGATGTTACAGGGGCAACGAGCTACACAGTTGCTCCAACCCATACCACGAACTATCGTTTAACAGCCGTCAATAAGTGTGTTACTGAAACCGATTCTGTAACTGTCCTGGTTAACGAAACACAGGCTTCACCGGAGATCGAAGATGTTGATGCCGGTTTTCCGGGTGAGTCGGTTACCGTACATGGTAACAACCTTCGCTATCGTCCGCGCGACGACAGACCCTATGTCGAATCCTCCCTGATATTTGCTCAAGGCGGGACGAGTTATTCGCCCGTTGTCGATAGTAGTCCGAGAGATAGAGAGCTGAATGGTGACTTGCCGGAAGCCATAAATCCTGGTGCAGCAACCGTAAGGGCTCGCGTGGGCACTTTGGAAAGCGAGCCTTTCGATTTTGCCGTAGCAGGCCGGGAAAACGGCTCATTCCAAAATGTAACCCTGCAAATCACCGGTAGCCATACCTGTACCAGCGGGAGTATTGTACGGACCCTTGAAATCAGCGGTGACGGTGAAGAACGCACTGCCAACTTCGAAGAAGGAGGTAGTCGTTTGTGGCGAGAATCCTTTCATCTTGGCACATCAAACACAGGTGCCGGATTCTCCGGAGATTGCATGCATGGCGTGATCGTCGGGCAAAATACTTCCGTAACCGACAACAAGTTCGTGATGCATGTGCGTGACTTGGCCGCTGGACGTACTCGAGTGTCAGAGACATCTCTTGGTCAAGGTGTGCAAGTGCTGTTCAGCCCGGATGACAGTGTCGTGCTCTACAAGGCACAGGACGATTTCAGGGGAGTCGGTTTCGCAGTGATCCATCTCTACGATATGCGGGATCACAGTGTCATGCCGGATCCTGGTCCTGGGAACTCATGTACGGCATGCAACAGTCTCAGTGCAAGAGTTGTTAATTACCGAGACGTTGAAATAACATTTGATGGTGATGATTATGGTCCATATCATATAGAATAATCGTATCATTTCAGCTTTTTGAAAATCTAAGCTGCCAGTTTAAAAAAATGTGCTGAAAGCTCCTTTTTTTCAATGGCAAGTTTGGCCATATCGAGCAGCTTCTCAATGGGATTATGTCCTTGAAGTTCGGCGGTACGGAACATCGACATCAGAATTGCCTGAGTTCTAGCACCCTTTTCCGAGAGTTGTTCCCGGATGTCTTTTACCTTGTCTCTCCAGCCTGCCTAGTGTCCATAGAGATAGAGAACGAAGGAGTTGAGCATGTAGAGAGCAAGCAGGAACAGGCTGGTCCAGCCAAACGTTCCAAAGAGGCGCTTCCGGGGACGGTAAATCAGACCGACGATCACCACGGCACTCATGATGACGACGGTAAAAGCGGAAACGGTATGCTGCGCGGCTACGTGGGAAAGCAGCGGGCCTTTTGTGTAGAACAGATCGTCAATAGCCACGATCTGAACATTGAACAGATTGCTGCCCAGCAGATTGCTTACGGCCATGTCGAAAGCGCCGAGACGCAGCGCGGCGATACTCACCACTGTCTCCGGCACCGTCGTGGCGATGGCTATGAACAATGTGCCGATGAAGCTCTGTTCCCAGCCCATGACACGGGCCAGATCCGCTCCGATAAAGGGCAGCCACAGGCCGGCCCCGACAACCACAAGTGAGGACAGAGCGCAATAAACAATCGCCTGATGTAGTGTCAGGTCCGGATAGCGCTCCGCGGTTTCTTCCGGAGGCTTCCGGCGTTGGAGCTGCTCGTAGCGGAACACAGTCCGGACGGCAACGGCGTAAAGGACGATCAATGCGATCGAGTAGAGTCCGACATGCCCGATGGACGGCACCCGGCCGCCGGCTCCAGTCATCAGGTTGAAGCCGACGATTCCCGTAAGAATGATGCCGAAACCTGCCGAGAGGATGTGTCCCCGGCTTATCCGGCAGTAAAGGGATTCTCCCGCGGTCATGACATCGAGGATCGCAATCAGCATGAGGTTGAAAATGCAGGCCCCCAGGATGTCGCCCAGGGTAATATCGGGTGTATCCGCCAATGTGACCGAGCTGACCCCGGTCATCAGTTCAGGCAGTGAGGTTACGGTTGCCAGGAGTATCAGACCTATCCAGGTTCCGCCTGTCCCTGTCTTTTCGGCGATTGCATCTCCGTAGCGGGAAAGGCGCGATCCGGCCACCCCGATCAGGATCATGCATATCATAAAGGAGAACCAGGCGGTCCCAACGGATGTGTTCATGGCTATTCAAAGAAGAAGATTACACCATCAGGTATTTCTTTTTTACTTCATCGTCGGCTTCAAATTCCGCCGCCGTTCCTTCAAAGCGGATGAACCCGTTATCGATTACATACACGCGGTTCACGAGCTTGACGGCGGATCTGATGTTCTGCTCGGAGAGTAGAATGCTGATGCCCGAGTCGCGCAGCAGCAGAATGAGTTCTTCGAGGCTGCGGACGACAAGTGGGGCCAGGCCTTCTATCGGTTCGTCAAGGAGGATGAGCTCCGGGCTTCCCATGAGGGCGCGGGCAATCGTGAGCATCTGCTGTTCACCCCCGCTCAGAAAGCCGGCGCGGCGGGATTTGATTTCACTCAGTGCCGGAAATACGTCATAAACCCGCTTCCTGCTCCAGTCGCCGCGCCTGTTGTAAACAATATCGAGGTTTTCATCCACCGTCAAATCCGCAAACACGCGCCTGTCGTCCGGGACGTACCCGATGCCCTTTCTGAAGAGCCTGTATGGCTTCTGGCCGGTAATGTCCTCCCCGTTATAAATAATCCTTCCTTCCCTGGGCGGGGTCAGGCCCATGATGCTTCTCATCGTGGTGCTTTTGCCTGCCCCGTTTCTTCCGAATAGCCCTACGATCTCCCCCCTTTCCAGATGGAGCGATTCGCTGAAAAGGATATGGCTTAATCCGTAATAGGTATGAATATTAAGCACTTCAAGCATGATTGCTCCCGCCGAGATAGGCCTCCTGGACCATCCTGTTGCATCGGATCGCGTCACAGCAGTCCTGGGCAACCGTTGTTCCCCGCACCATGACCATGATCCGGTCGGCTATGCCGAAAACCATTTCCATATCATGTTCGCAGAATACGATGGTAAGGCCCATCTCCCTGGACAGTGTCCGGATCAGGTCGATGCAGCGCTCGCCTTCATCCTGTGCCATTCCCGCCGTGGGTTCATCAAGGATGAGGAAATGGGGATTTCCGCCCAGCGCCATTGCAATCTCGAGCACTTTGCGATCCCCGTGTGACAGCAGAGCGGCAACAACGCCTTCCTTCCCCTTAAGCCCCGCCCTTTTGAGTATTTCCTCGGTTTCCTGTCGCACCAGCTTTGAAGACGACGCAAAGAGGTTCCAGGTCCTTTTTTCTCTTGCGAGAATTGAAACCTGGATGTTCTCAAAAACCGTGAGCTTCTGGAAGAGGTTTACGACCTGGAAGGAGCGGGAAATCCCTCTTCTGCAGACCTCGTGGGGCAGGGCCCCCGTAATGTCCTCACCCTTGAAGATAACGCGGCCGCCGTCAGGCTTGACGACTCCGGTGATCAGGTTGAACAGGGTTGTTTTCCCGGCTCCGTTGGGGCCTATAACGGCGATGATCTCTCCCTGCCCGACCTCGAGATTCGCCTTGTTGACGGCCCTGAATCCGTCGAATGATTTTGACAATTCCTCGACAATAAGCACAAGTCACTCCCCGACCGCCACGGCTTCCCGGCCTTTCTGCTTGAGCCTGTCGAAGAATCCAAGCACGCCGTTCGGCACGAAAAAGATTACCAGAATGCAGATGACTCCCAGCACCAGAGTCCAGTATGAAGAAAAACTCGCAGCGACTGCCATAAGCGAGTCAGCGGCAGACTCGCTTATGGCGCCTCCGAAAAGACCAATGGCCGATGACGTCAAAAACTCCACAAAGGAACCGGCGAATGTCCTGATGAAGATCACAATGGCGGCACCGGTGAGCGGACCGAAAAAATTATACATGCCTCCCAGCAGGCACATGATGATCAGCTCCATGGACAGTGTCCAGAACAGCATGTCCGGAAAAACCGTATTGTCCACAACGACAAAGAGAACGCCGGCGACCCCGGCAAAGAAGCCTGCAATGACGAGCGTAACCAGCTGATGCGCCATGACATTGATGCCTATCATTTCGCTGCGCACGGGGTTGTCGCGTATTCCCTGAAGGGCGATGCCGAACGGTGATTTGATGATCCTGTACAGTGCAAAAAAGCTGATGCCCGCCACCGCCAGGACGAAGTAGTAAGCCCCCCTGGCGGAGGCAAGGATATCGGGTACGGGTATCCCTTGGATCCCGTCATCGCCGCCGGTGAAGGAATACCATCGGTAGACGACGGCCCACACAAGCGAGCCGAGAGATATCTGCAGCATGCCGAAATACAGCTTGGAAAGCCGTATGCAGACCAGCCCCATGATCAGCGCCAGCAAAGCTGAGACGACAGGCCCGCAGAGAAAAGCGATCCACGGCGAGATATCCATCCTCGTGATGGCAAGGGCGGTTCCGTAAGCGCCGGCGCCGTAAAACACGGCATGATGGAACTGGTAGATCCCTCCGTAGCCCAGGGCCAGATTGCAGCTTGTCGCTGCGAGCCCGTAAAGGAGGATGACGGAAGCCAGGTATATGTAAAATCGGAAAGCGGACAGCGGCAACACGGCGGGCAGAAGGACAAGCAGGATTACGCCGAGAGAGCCCCATGTCTTGCAACCCGCGGGCAGCATGTTCTTTAAAGTGGCATTTCCGGTTACCATGTGGATTTAAGAAGCCCCCTCGGCCTGAAAATCAGAACGACGACGACGGCAAGGTAGGGGAATATAATCCCGAATTTCGGCCAGATAAGTATTCCCATGGACTGTGTGAGTCCGAAGATCAGGGCGCCGAGCAACGCCCCCCAGATGTTGCCCAGTCCCCCGATGATGACGATCAGAAAGGCTTCTATGATAAGCGAATGGTCCATGCCCAGTGTCACGCTTATCGTCGGGGCGACAAGCGCTCCTCCCAAGCCGGCGAGAAAGCAGCCGATCACGAACACGCCTGCAAAAACCCAGCTTACATTAATTCCCACGGCTCCGACCATTTCCCTGTCTACAGCCGCGGCGCGGGCAATCTTTCCGATTTTTGTCCGGCTGATTAGCAGCCACAGAAGCAGTGCGACAACCGGCCCCACGCACAGCAGAAATAAATTGTAGGTGGGAAAAGGCATTCCCCCGAACAGGGGCACATAGCCCTGGAACATTGCCGGTACGGGAACGGACTTGTACTCGGCGCCCCATGTCAGCTTTACAAGATCGCTGAAAATCAGCGAGAGCGCGAAGGTAAGCAGAAGGAGCATCAGATGCTCCCTCTCATAAAGATGACGGAAAAGCGCCCGCTCCGAAATAAAGCTCACGAGGGCCACAAAAAGAGGTGCCAGGACAAGCGCAGTCCAGAAGCCGGCCGAACTGTCGGCAAAAAAGCCTGAAACCGTATAAGCCGCAAAGGCTCCGATCATATAGAGAGAGCCGTGTGCGACATTGGGGATGCGAAGCGTCCCCAGAATAAGGCTCAGGCCTGAAGAAACAATAAAAAGTATGACCGAACGGCTTAAACCGACAAAGATCTGGCTTAATATCGCCGGCGGAATCACAGCATACAGGATATCCACTTAAAGGAAGCCCTTGTCCTCTCGCAATCTATTTCTTCCGGGCTTTTAAAACCTCATTACAGGAAGAGATGTAATCCTTGCTTGATATGATCTGATTCTCGCTCGAAATTAGGAAATTATATTTCGGATCCTTTCTGGTCTTTCCAAAATAGATGGGAAGAAGGAGCTGATGGTCGCACTTCCTTATCTGAACTCTGCCGACGGAGCTGTCAAGGGACATGTCTTCGAGGGCGTTGATCAGAGCTTCCCGGTCGATCTTTTTAGCCTTTTTAAATCCTTCAGCAATAAACCTCGCCGTCATGTATCCGGAGTATGCGCTGCCCTTCGGATATCTGTTATAGGCTTTCATGAATTCAGCGACAAATGCCCTGTTGGCCGGATAGTTAATGTAGAAAAAGTAAGCGGAGGTTCCGTAAACCCCCTCGGGAGCATTCAAGCCCTGCGGCAGCAATGTGCCGAGCTCGTTTGCCGTGTGCTGGTAAAAGGGGATCTTCTGGCTGAGTCCCGTCGCCTTTGCGGCCTTCTGGAAGTTGACCATTCCGGAGCCGCCGGTGGCTACAATGATGAAATCCGGTTTCGCGGCAATGATCTGGGTAATGTAAGGCGTAAAATCCGCTTCTCCGACTTTCCACCACGATTCACCCACCTTGCGCACCCTGGGATTCAGTTTCTTCAAATTGTTCCATGCCGCATTGGCAATGGCATGGCCGTATTCATAATCGTCGCCTGCGATCCAGTACTTCACGAAAGGTTTCTTCGAAAGAGCTACTGCGGCGGCTCTGCCCGCCATCTCCGTATTCTCGTTCATGTTGAATACGTATCTATGGCCTTTTTCGCCCACAATCCTGTCGCTTTTTGCATACGTTACAAAGAAGGGAATTTTTTCCTTTTCAGCAAGGTCCGAAATGGCGAGGGTTGACGCGCTGTTGATCGTGCCCACAAGAATATCGACGTTTTCTTTCAGCACAAGCTCTTTGGCCATCGCGCGTCCAATGTCCGGTTTGAACTTGTCATCCCTGGTAACAAGTTCGATCTTTTTCCCCAGCACCCCGTTCGATGCGTTTATCTTGTCCACGGCGAGCTTGAAGCCGTCCAGAACGTCCTGGGTGTATGTCGTTGCCGGACCGGTATACGTGTCCACGATACCTATTTTAATCGTGTTTGCGGCGAATGACGTAAGAGAAAAAGCTGAAATCACCATCAGAACAATAAAAAATAAAGACAGTTTCTTCATAATATGCTCCCCCTTATATAAATTACACCACATTCTATCTTAGTATTGTACCTCTAGAACATGCCCCTGATTTTGTCAATTAGATATCTCCGATGGAACGAAACTGGAAAGAAGGTAAAGGGCCCACGTTCTCGAACCCCTGCCTCGCTTCCATCCGCAGGGCCGAGATGGTGTTGCACAGGATCACGTCCCGGGCTGCAGCGCCACGGCGAACTCCAGTGCCCGCCCGTCACGCAGCACCGTTATCTTGACCGTGTCGCCCACGGAAAAGTCGTCCAGGCGTGCAAGCAGCCTACTGACAGTGTCAACCGGCTTCCCGTCAACCGCGGTGATGATGTCTCCCGGTACAATCCCCCCATCCGGGGTGATTGTCGCCCCTTTCAGGCCGGCTTGTTCCGCCGCTGACCCCGGGGATACCTTCAGGATTACAATCCCCTTCAGGCCCAGGAGGGGTTTCAGGCGCTCATTGATTCCCTCGTCCAAGTGAATGCCGAGGGCCGGGCGGTTGTATTTCCCGTTCCGGATCAGTTGAGGTACAACCCGGTTCACCGTATCGACAGGCACGGCGAATCCGATACCGGCACTGGCTCCGCTCGGGCTGTAAATGGCCGTGTTGATGCCGATGAGCCGACCGGCGGAATCGAGGAGAGGGCCACCCGAATTTCCGGGGTTGATGGCTGCGTCCGTTTGAATCAGGTGCTCGATGGTGACGCCATTGCCGCTGAGGGAACGATCCAACGCTGAGACAATACCGGTGGTTAGAGTCCAGTCCAGGCCGAAGGGGTTGCCGATGGCGAACACCTTCTGGCCGACCTTCAAGTCGCTGCTCGTTCCCAGTGGTACCGGCGGGGAGCGCTTGAAGCCTATTCCGATCCTCAGAACGGCGATGTCATGGGAAGGGCTTGCCCCGACCAGGGCGGCCCTGTAGTCGCTTCCGTCGCTGAGCCTGACCGTTGCTTCACTCGCCCCCTGGATGACGTGGAAGTTGGTAATGACATGCCCGGATTGATCCCAGATAAATCCGGAACCCGTACCGCGCGGCACTGTGAAGACATTGCGCGTCCAGCGATCGCGCACCAGCGCCTTGGTCGTGATGAAGACGACGGAGTCGCGCGATTTTTCAAAAAGCTCGATCGTTGCCTTCTCGTCGGCGGCCAGATCACCGCGGGCCGCTACAGTGCGGGGTGAGGCGTCCGTTTTCGGGGAAAACAAGCCCTGAATGTGGGGGCAGCCCCGCCAGAGAATGAACAGCAAGGCACCCACCAGGGCATAAGCGATGAGGCGGAGGACATAACGGTTTTTGGCGGCCATAAGGCTCCTTTCATAGCGGACGGGCAGAAGGCTTCAACGGGAGATCCCGGGCGGAATCGGCTGGATAAGGTTCTGTTGCTGTGTTGCTGAATATGTGAGAGAGGTGCCCTCCGTGTCAAGGAAATTTTAGCCGGCTGATTTCGTGCAGAACCCGATTTTTTTCCTGTCAAGATTCTGCAGATGCCGGTAACGGAAGGCCGAAGTAGATTCAGGGGCTTGGACCCTGCCTGTCAGGGCGATTCCCGTGGGAAAGGCGCTTTTAACGGCTCCGTTTTCATCGATCACTTATCGCACGGGTCAAGGGGGTCGAGCCTGCCCGCACATACCCCGGTTTTTCGGCATTCGCTGTGCTGCGGTGTGTTTTTTGCTAGGACCTTTTTTATTTAACAAGGAGCCGTGGATGCAATGCAAAAGGTTTTGGTGAACGAAAAAGGGATGGCATGGATCACGTGCAACCAATGCAAACACACTTCGGTTGTTGATTTGAATGGTTTCTGCGAGGGAATAAATGTCATCGACCACAAATGTTCAAAATGCGAGGCTGTGTCGGAAGTCACTTGCGAATTCAGAAAATCGTACAGAAAGGAAGTCAGCCTTCAAGGAACCTTCATCCGGCAACAGCCTGGAGAAGAGCTGGCGGGGAGAATCGAAGTCACCGATCTCTCAAGGGTCGGCATAAAATTTAGGACCCGGGTGACGTACGATTTTAAACCCGGCTGTATCCTGAAACTCACCTTTACACTGGACGACAGGAACAAGACTCAAGTCAATCAAATGACCAAGGTCAAATGGGTTGAGGGACGGATGGTGGGGGGCGAGTTCGTCAATCAGGACCAGTGGTCCCAGAAGCAACTGGGGTTCTATTTTATGTCCTAGATTGAAGGGAACAGCCTGCCCGGTGATCCCAGACGAGACCTTGACAATTCGGGGCAGATTGACCTTTCGTGCCAATCTGCCCCGAATTGTTTCTTGTCGGTCATCCCGGGGGGATTCTGTCCCTGTTTTTTCCTTGACGGTCGATTCAAAAAGATTTAACGGAAGGATATTGTGAAAAAAACCATCGAAACGAGGTTGCATTCCAGGGGAGAATCGGGCGGCAGGGAGAAGACGGTGCGCGAGAGTCAGCCGAATGGATGCAGCTTGGTTTGACAGGAGATCTGAAGACATGGACAAAAGGGGAAAATGCCCGGAGCCGACCCTGAAGGCCGGTGATCGACTTTTTGGCTTCAAGGTGCTGCGCGTTGAACAGATGGACGATCTCCGGGTGACGGCCTATGAGATCGAGCACGAAAACACCGGCGCAAAATTGCTTCATCTTCACAGCATGGACAGGGAAAACCTCTTCTCCATCGGTTTCCGGACCCCCCCTCCGGATTCAACCGGTGTGCCGCATATCCTGGAGCATTCCGTCCTCGCTGGTTCGGAAAAATATCCGCTCAAGGATGCCTTCAACGAACTGGTGCGGGGAACCCTGCAGACCTTCATCAATGCCTTCACCTATCCGGACAAGACCATCTACCCCGTGGCCAGCCAGGTCAAAAGGGATTTTTTCAATCTTGCCCGGGTTTATACCGATCTGGTTCTTTTCCCACGTCTCCTGGAGGAAACCTTTCTTCAGGAAGGCCATCACCTGGAATTCGTCGATCCTGAGGACACCTCCAGCGAACTCACCATTTCGGGCATCGTGTACAACGAGATGAAGGGGGCCTATTCCTCTCCTGAAGCGCTGATGTTCAAGGAGATCCAAGAAGCAATCTATCCGGATACGCCGTACGCCTTTGATTCCGGGGGCAGTCCTGAAGCGATTCCGACGCTGACCTACGAAGGGTTCCGGACTTTTCACCGCCTCTATTACTCGCCGTCCAATGCCCGGTTTTTCCTCTACGGGGATATTCCGACGGCCGAGCATCTGGCCTTTCTTGAGGAGATGCTTGCCGGCTTTGAGCGGACTTCCGTGAATTCCGAGGTGACCTGCCAGCCCCGCTGGATGGCCCCCGCCCAGGTGCGATCCGTTTATCCCGTGAGCAAAGAAGAGGCTCTGGCGGGAAAAACCGCCATCAACATGGCCTGGATGCTTACGGAAAACACCGATGAGGAGACCGCCATTCTCCTGGAAATCCTGGCGGGCATCCTGATCGGAAGCGCAGCCGCTCCGCTCCGCAAATCCCTCATCGATTCGGGCCTTGGCGAGGACCTTTCCCCCGTATCGGGCATCGAAAGAGATCTGCGCCAGCTTCTCTTTGCCGTGGGTTTGCGGGGAAGCGATCCGGAAAAGGCTGGAGCGGTAGAGGCCTGTATCATGGATTCGCTTAAAGAATCCGTTGCGAAAGGATTTGACCGGGAGCTGATCGAGGGCGTTCTCCATCAGATCGAATTTCAAGGCAAGGAGATTGTCCGGAGCTCCTATCCATACGGGATTGTCTTGATGGGGCGGGCTTACCACACATGGCTCTATGACGGCGATCCCCTCTCCGGACTGAACTTTCCCCGCATCATCGAACATGTGCGGAGAAAATGGGAGGCCCAGCCGGACCTCTTCGAGCGCTTGACGCAAACCTGGCTGCTCGACAATCCCCACCGCGTCCTTTCGATTCTGGAGCCCAGCCGGACCATTGCCGAGGAAAAGGAATCCGGGTTCCGGGAAAAAATGGCGGGCATTAAAGCATCATTGAGTAATCAGAACCGTGAAGAGATCCGGGAAACGGCGCAGCGGCTCCGGGCGTTTCAGAGCGAGCCGGACAGTCCCGACGCGGTAGCCTCTCTGCCGAAGCTCCGGGTTGCCGATCTCGAACGGGGCATTGAAACGATTCCCACAGAGAAAAGGTCTCTCGAAGGGATTCCCGTCCTGATGCACAATCTGTTTACCAACGGGATTGCCTATGCCGAACTGGCCTTTGACGTGTCCTCCATTCCGGAGGAGCTGCAGCTTTATCTGCCTCTGCTGGGCAAGATGACGAACAATATGGGGGCGGCGGGTTATTCCTATGAGGAGATGGCCAAGCGGATCACCCTGAAGACCGGGGGGCTCGGCTCGTCTCTCAACGCCGGCATGACGGCCGACGGCCGGGGAACCTGGCAGCGCATGATTTTCGGCGTATCCTCCCTCCATCGGAATGTTGAGGATGCCATCGAAATTCTGAAAGATGTCCTCACGGCTGGAGATCTCAGCCATGAAGCCCGGATTCGCGATCTCCTTGCAGAAAAGAAAAACGGGCTTCACGCCGCCGTCGTGCCTTCGGGCCATGCCTTTGCCAGGATGGCCGCGGGGGCGGGCCTTTCTCTGCCGGCCTGGCGCGATGAGCAGTGGCATGGCCGCACGCAGCTCCGCTTCGTCAGCCGCATTGCTGAGGAATTCCAGAAAAAGCCCGGCGAATTTCGGGAAAAGCTGGCATGCCTGCGGTCCATGGTCTTCAGCCCGGACAAGCTGCTGCTCAACGTGACGGGAGATGAGGAAGGCCTCTCCCTGCTGGAGAATCAGCTGAAGGTCCTTGTCAATTGCCTGACAAGGAGTGTCAAGGAGGAATCCGCAGCGCTTCCGGAAAGAACGCCGGTTTATTCCGGCATTGCCATTCCTGCTCAGGTGTCCTATGTGGCAAGGGTCATGGGCGCCCCCAATTTCAATTCGCCCTTGTCGCCTGCTTTGCTGGTGCTGGCCCGCCACTTGTCCAACGGCTTCCTCTACAAGCGCATCCGGGTCCAGGGTGGCGCCTATGGCGGTATGTGCCAGTTCGATCCCATGGGCGGATTGTTTTCTTTCTTCTCCTATCGAGACCCCCGCATTGTGGAAACCCTGGAGATTTATGAGGAGGCCATGGCCTTTATCGGCGATGTAAAACTGGCGCCGGAGGAAATGGAAAAAGCGATTGTCGGAACGATTGGTGCGCTGGACAGACCGATGGATCCTTCCGGACGGGGGTCGGTGGCCATGATCCGGGAACTGGCAGGCATATCGGACAACGATCGCCGGAGATTCCGGGAAGCCATACTGGATGCGTCGGCAGAAGACCTTCAAAGTGCCGCAATCGCTTATTTCAGCGATATGCAGAAGGAAGAGGGCGTTGCCGTGTATGCATCGGAGGATTCGCTTTCTGCCGCCAACCAGCGCCTTCAAAGAAAACTGGCAATAGAACCTCTCATATGGGAAGCCGCTGAATGACGGTCACAAAAACGCCCTGTTTTCTCTGCCGGCATTTCTTGATAACCCACAATTCCCGGTGGCCTTACCGTTGCCGGGCCATGAGTTTTATGTCGTTCACCCTCCCTTCGGAGGCGGTTTATCGGCATTCCGGGACTTCCTGCCTGGCCTTCACTCCCAAAAAACAAAAAACCGGCGTTCCGTGAGGATCTGAAGGAAACACTAATCGTGGTGAGCAAAAAAGCCGACCGAAGCGAGAAGAAGGATGACGAACCCAAAACCGAAATAAATGAGGGTGAATTGATCGATAACAGCCTGACCGGATTCCCGGATGACATTCATGTTCAGGATGTAGGCCCAGTAGAGAATGAAGCCGTAGTTTAGAATCAGGGCGAGTTTAATCCGGCCGAACAACACAGCCGCGGTGCTCATGATCAGCAGGAGGGCGATCTGAATCAGGGGGATCGAAAGATTGATGGAAAGAAGGGTGTCCATATTTTCTCCTTCCTAAATTGGAGGCAGTTGTTTGGTTGATCGTCTCTTGAAACGAAAAAAACCCGCAACGAGAAACATTCATGATTCCGGATTTTTATATTATGATTTTCCCCCTGTCAATGTTAAACTGATGTTGGAGAGACGGACCGGCCTTTAACAGTAAATCCCGCTGATGCGCCATTCTTATCGATGGATTCTGGAAGGGGTGGCGGTGTTTTCTGAAAAAATTTGTGATGTGGGGAGGTTGAGACAATGAGCAGATATTGTGGGCATCTTGCCGTCGCAGTCCTGATGGGGCTTCTGCTTGTCCTGCAAGGCTGTGCGGCCATGCATTTCCGCGACTACGGGAGATTTTCGCCGGATTCGAAAGCCGCCCAGGCCTTTGAAAGCTATCAGGTAGATCCGGAAATGAACTATTACGTCAGCGGTTCGGACACCCATCCGAGCGCCCTGCTGGGGCTCGATAAACGTTATGTGCTGGAGCCCTCCCTCTGGAAAGCTGTGGACATGACTCCCTCCCGAATGAAAGAACTTGTCGGTGCCATGAAGGCGAGGGCGTCAATGATCGGTCAGGGGTTATTCGGTTTTTCCCTTCTGGACCTCGAAGGAAAGCCTGTGGGAATCTGGTATTCCATTATGACAGCAACGACGGCGTTACGAATGAAGGAAGATAACGGAGTGATCATCTATACGCCGGATTTGGATACCTATGACAAGTACGAAAGCAAATCGGACGGAGGCGGAGGCGCGGACCGCTGAAAGGGGCCATCCTTTAGGCTGCAGGGGAAAATGACCAGAGACCGGTGAAAATCACCGGTCTTTTTTGTTTGAGAAGGTCAGGGCAAAACTGTTGATAAGAAAGCGAAGGTCCTTTTGAAATTTTTATTATTTATAACGGTTTGAAATAACTTCTATTTTGTTAAGTTCCCCTGGTTGGTGATGTTCATGTAATGCTTCTGGTACAGTCATTGCTCTTATAGGCAGTCAGTTCATAATGATACGATTTGATTTTAAAAAATGAACATTTTGAAGGATAGGGAGGTGGTGTCAGGGCTGGGAGAAGTCACGGGCAGATATTAGAATTTTTGTAAAAAATAACAAATAATTGAATAAAGAAAAGGAGATTCAAGTTATGATGACAGAAATTACCAAGAAAAGAGGGCAAAAAGGTTTCACGTTGATTGAACTCATGATCGTCATCGCGATCATCGGCATTCTGGCGGCCATTGCCATTCCGCAGTTTTCCGCATATCGAGAGCGTGGTTATCAGGCCTCGATGAAATCTGATGCCAACTCAATCAGGATTGCCGAGGAAGCATATTACGTGGATAAAAACATATATACAGGCACTGCTGCTGATCTTGCTAACTTCGGTTATTCACAGCCTTCCGAGGGAAATACACCTACAATTACGGTAGTTGCCGGTCCTCCAGCCACATTTTCAGTTGCAATAGCATCAACCAAGACGGCAAAAACGGTTACCTATAACAGTGCAACCGGCCAGACTACGATGAACTAAAACTGGCAGGACCAAAATCAGGCTTAAATGGGGACTGTCGATACGAAGTCATGGAAGAGCATCCAAGACGGTCATAATGGAAACACCATTCTTTCCGAGTTTAACCAAAGGGAACTCCTGATTTGAACCATGCCGTAGGAAAGAAGTCCGATGAAGAGGGGTGAGGAAGTTCCTCACCCTTTTTCGTTACGGGGAATTTTCTCAAAAAATATTTGAATGGAAAAATTAACGTTTCATCCCGCTTCCGAACTTTTGATGTTCAGCCGGGCATGCAATGCGGTCAGCGGTAATGCACCGGAAAGAAAAGATCTTTGAGGCGATGACGGAGTTCGGGTCGAGGGCCTTTGTTTGTGCAGATCCATATGAAATTAAACCGCATTATCGAAACACTGGTATTAACTTCCCTGGGATGTTTTTTAATCCCGCTGACTTTATTGTGCAACGTTCCACCAACTGCCCGGGACGCCCTGATTCACCATCTTGCCCTTCCGAAACTGTGGCTGCTGCACAATAAGTTCTTTCATGTTCCCTGGGCGGAATTCTCGTACTACCCAATGAACATTGAGCTGCTTTACACTATTCCCCTTTATTTCCATAACGACATCATTCCTAATTACATCCATTTACTATTCGGTATCTGCACCGGTTTGCTTATCTATTGGCATTTGAATAGGAAAATCGGGCATCTATGGGCATTGCTGGGAGGGTTGATTTTTGTCAGCACCCCCATCATTCTCCGCCTTTCAACCATGGCTTATGTCGATCTTGGGATGACGTTCTTTATCACAGGGAGTATGCTGTCATTTGTCCGATGGCGGGATTCTGAATTTGAAGACGGAAAATGGTTTTATTGTTCCGCCCTTTGCATGGGACTCGCCTTGGGTTCCAAGTACAATTCTCTGATAGCCTTTTTCTTCCTGAACATGATGGTGGTGTTTATCTATGCCAGAGATACGGGAAGGCAGGGGATGGCATTGAAATATGGAGCGCTCTTCTGCATCGTCTCCTTACTTTTCGTCTCACCCTGGTACATGATGAATTATGTTTCAACGGGAAATCCTTTCCATCCATTGTTCGACGGGATTTTTCAGGAGTATCATCATAATGCTTCAGATTTTAGGGGACAAGTTCTTAAATCTCTTAAAGAAAATGCTAGTAGCGGCCTTTTCCAGACAAGAATCGTGTACTATGGAGAAAGCTTCTGGGAAACGATTCTTGTGCCTCTGAGAATATTTTTCCAGGGCAAAGATGATTCCCCGCAATACTTCGATGGGGTTTTGAATCTGATCCTGATTGTCTTTCTGCCTTTTTCATTTATGGATCGTCAATATCGGAAGGAAACTGTTTTGTTTTCAGTCTTTACAGGATTTCTGATCTTTGTTGCCTTTTTTACCGAGGTTATAAGGATCCGCTATATCCTGCCCATCGTGCCTTTCCTGTCGATACTGTGTGTTCATGGAATGAGAAACATTCTCAACTTCAAATGGGATGGACCCTTGTTTGCGAAGTATGGATTGAAGTCAGTGGTCTTTTCTGTTCTAATATTGTGTTTGCTGATGAACTCGATCTACTTGAAAAATTATTTTATGTCAGTTGATCCGATGCCCTATGTATTAAATCATGAGACAAGGGATGCGTATTTATTGCGTCATGTGGATAGTTATCAATCAATCAAGTATATTAATGACCATTTGCCTCAGAACGCCTGCGTTCGCTTAATTTACATGGGAAGAAGGGGATATTATCTTGATCGTGCCTATGTCCACGACCGCTACTTCGGTATGACGGCAATCAATGAAATGATCGAGACATCAAGTGGCGATAAATCACTGAGAAGCTATTTCAAAAGCCAGAAATACTCACATCTGCTGGTGCGTATAGATTTGTTCGAGCGATATTTAAAAGAGAACTGTTCAGAGGTGCAGATATGTGACTTTGCACGTTCATTCAATAGCAGTACAAAGTTGTTATATGCATCTCACGGATATGCAGTTTATGAAATTATTGGATGATCCGACTGGCACGGGCCACGGTGTTCCGGGGAACCTTTCCCCGGATGCCCCCGGGGGATAACGTTTTGATTGGGTTGCTCTCAGGCTTGCCACAATGTCATTTTACACGTTAACGTGTTTTGTATTAATGAGTTACGGCATCTTCAAAAATCAACGTTGGGGCAGCAGTGAGATGGCACAATAACTTATTTGTTGGATAATATATGAAAGATCACCAGTACTGAACGTTGATGCAAAATATCCATCCCACCCTCCTTGTCCTGACCTCGACCTTTCCCAGATGGTCGGGAGATCGGGAACCCCCCTTTGTCTATGAGCTGTCCAGGCGGCTGGCTCGCCATTTTACCGTGCATGTTCTTGCACCACATGCGCCTGGGACGAAAGAAGTTGAGGAAATGGACGGTATCCGAGTGTTCCGGTTCCGTTATTTCTGGGGGGAGGGAGAAAAGCTCGCTTACGAGGGCGGTATTCTTGGCAGTTTGAAGCAGCATCCCCGGCGTTTTCTTCTGGTCCCTTTTTTCCTTGCCGGCCAGTTGGCCGCACTATATCGACTGCTCAAGTCAGGCCATTATGAAGCAATCCATGCACACTGGTTGCTTCCGCAAGGTTTTGCGGCGATTCTTTCGCGGAAGTGCGCAGGAGCGGAATGCCCGATCCTGTGCACTTCTCATGGCGGGGATCTGTTTGCTTTAAAGGGGAGCCTGTTCCGGATTCTGAAACGCTTCGTCCTTTCCCGAACCCAAGGGCTCACGGTGGTCAGCCGGGCGATGAAGGAAGAGGTGCTGCGGCTGGGAAGCCGCGAACTCATCACCGATGTCATTCCGATGGGTGTCGATCTTGAAAAAACCTTTATTCCGCCACCGAATTCCGCTGCGCGAATTCCCGGACAGCTGCTGTTTGTCGGACGGCTTGTGGAAAAAAAAGGACTGATTTATCTGCTTGGAGCCATGCCCGCCATATTGCAGGACCATCCTGAAGCCCGTCTGCTGATTGTCGGCAGTGGCCCGGAAGAGCAGAATCTAAGAAAAGAAGCGGAACGTTTGAGGCTGCATTCGAGCGTCACCTTTCTAGGATCCTTGGGGAACCAGGATCTGCCTGCACTCTACCAGAAGTCGGAAATTGTGGTTTTTCCCTCGATCATTGCTGCAGATGGAGACCAGGAAGGTTTCGGGCTGGTCCAGGTTGAGGCGCTGGGATGTGAATGTGGTGTTGTCGCAACGGATCTGCCGGCGATCCGGGATATTATGAGCGATGGAAAAACGGGATTCATCGTTCCGCAACGAAACGAATCGGCATTGGCGGAAAAAATCAAATTTCTGCTCAATAATCAGGATGTGAGGATTGAACTGGGGCGCCAAGGCCGGGCTTTCGTTCGGGAAAGGTACGACTGGGATATTATTGCGGAGAGATACAAGGGGATGATTGAAAAGATTATGGCAGCCGGTGAGCGACCGAGATGACTTTCCTCACAACAGGATGAAAGCAGGCGTGCCAATGCTCCTTGTAGGAGCCTGATTTTTGTCTTGACACGGGGTAGTGCCTCAACCGGTTACCCTGGAGTACCGCGGTCAAGCATCGTGTCAAAAAGTTTAGCATATTCCCGAATCATGCGGTCTCGGGTGAAGTACTGCTCTACACGGGTGCGATTGAATTCTCCCATGTCCCGCCGCAGTTCGGGCATCTCGGCAAGCATGTTGATCTTTTCCGCAAAGGCATCGGAATGGCCTGGTTCACAGAGGAAGCCGCCTTTGCCGTCAATGACGAGTTCAGGGATGGCCGAAGTGTTGGATGCGACAATCGGCAGCCCGCAAGACATCGCTTCGGCGAGAACCAGACCAAACCCCTCACGGACAGAAGGAAAAAGCAGCATGTCGTATTGCCGGTAGAGTTCAGGCATCTCCTTCAGGGGAACATTTCCCAGATCTATCAGGCCGGAGACGGATGGAAGAGGTGTTTTCGATCTTAAACCGCGGGTATACCCGATGGTGATGCCGGGGTTCAACTTTCGGGAAATGGCGGGGAGAAGAAAGGCCCCTTTCCGTCGGTGGAGATTCCCCGCAAAAAGAATCCGGATTCCCTTCCCCGCAGGTTTCTTGTTGGCCGGATAAAATTCGGCCGTGTCGATGCCGTTGTAAATCACTTGAATGTTCCGGGTAACTCCCAGCTCCCGATGGGCGCTTTCCGCCAGAAACCGACTGACAGCGGTGATCGTGTCGGCTGCTTTTAAGGAGGCGCGGGTGAACCAGCGCAGGTCGGTTTTATAATGAATGCGCTGGATCAAGGTGCTGTGAGGCATCATCATGGCGTCTAGAAAAAAACTGTGGAGTGTGAGGACTAGGGGAATCCCCGGACGGCGGAAGAATATCCCGTAATCCGACGTGGTGTGAATCAGGGAAGGCTTTCGGCCCTTTAATGAAAAAGGGAGGGTGGTCGGGAAAAACTCCCGCATGGGAGAGTAGGGGCAGACACGATACCCTTTAATCCCTGATTCGAGCATTTTGTGCAGGACAAAAGCGCCGTTACCGGTAGGCATGGGGCTGAGAATCATGGGGTCTTTAACGTGACGGCAGCTTTCTTCTGGTTGAGGTAAGCTTGTAAGGGACATAGATTTGCCTGAAGATCAGTTGCATAAATTTCCACATAAGCCTTTTTTCGTTCGCTTTCTGAATGAGATGTTCTTCCCTGAGCCGTTTTCTCAGATAATTCGAATTGCTGCTGACACCATTGCAGCCAATGACAGCGGCGGGCATAGACTGTATCAGTACGGAACAGCTTGCCGAATCAAGTGCCCGGTAAAAAAAATCATAGTCCAAAGCAATGGAAATCTCTTTTTTGAAGCCGCCTATCCGTTCAAAAACCCGTTTATGAACAAACGCCCCTGAGTGAGGAAATGTGGTTTTAAAGTGATACCACCAAGGTGTTTTTATGGGGTTGAAAGGAGTCATCTTTCCGTTCTGACCAATTTTTAAAACGGGGTAACTGACAATATCATAAGTTTGACCGACAGCAACAGGATAAACCTTTTCGCAGACATCGCGGGATATAAGCCGATCATCTGCCTGCAGGACCAACATATATTGTCCCTTTGCCATACGGATTCCCTTGTTCAAGGCATCGGCGATTCCGTCATCTCTTTCTGAAAGGTAGGATATTCGATGGTACCGGGCCGCATCCTTGATTACAGCCAGGGTGCCGTCCGTTGAACCTCCGTCAATGATGAGATGTTCTAGTTGTGAAAATGTTTGTTCTGCAATGGAATCAATGGTATCCCGGATCGTGTCGACACAGTTCAGTGAAGCGGTGATAATGCTGAAGAATGGATGATCGGTTTTCATGAGTCAGCTGTTCGCGCTACATCTTCGATGATTGTCTGGAATTTCCCGTTGAATGAATTTTGATTCCACAAGGCCGCCCGTTTTTTTCCGTTTCTGCTGAGCTGTCTGCATAAATCGTCATCGGTCCATAATCTTTTCATGGCGTTCATCATTTCATCTACAGCGTTTGGATTGAAAAACAAAGCAGCATCTCCTAACTGCTCGGGCATGCCGTAGATATTTGAAACGGCCATGGGACATCCCGTGGCACATGCTTCCAGAGGAGGAATATTCGTTGGGCCGAAAAAGGATGGAAAAATGAGTGCTCGCGTCCGGTGGTAAAGTTCGGGCATGTCTTCGCTGGAGACGTAGCCGAGGATGGTGACATTGTTGGAAAGATCCATCGAATTGAGATATTCCAATGTTTTTTTGTAAGCATTTTTTGCCGATCCGACCAGCACAAGGTGAATGTCGTTGATTTCGCGCTTCAGGCCGGCTAAGGCTGCAAGCAGGTTGTGATGATTCTTGTGCTCCCAGAACTGGGCCGGATAGAAGAAAAACTTGCGAGGCAGTTCATATTTTGTATCAAAGTTTATGGAATGGCCTTGCGAATTTATATACCCCGGTGGGACGTATGGCAGGACATGGATACGATCTGCATGGACCTTGTAGGATTCCATGACTTGTTTCCCCCCGCAGTTGGAATCGACGAGGATGCCCCTGGAGTATTTGCAGATGGCCCGATAGTGCTTTTCTCTACGCAGATATTCCAGTGGCGCGGCAGCTTCGGGGAATTTTCTTTCATAACGATGCATCAGATCATGAATAATTCCCAAAGAATTAAGCGGAAGGAGATATGTCCAGGTATCTTGCGAAGGAAAGATCCACAATGAACAGCTTTCCTCAATCAGGCGCCGGGAAAAGGCAGGATTGAAATTGAAGAACGCTCGCTGCCAGAAAGAAATCGGCAGGTTTAAAAGGAGCCACCCCTTGCCCTTGAAGATGCGCCATAAAAGATTTTGTGATATCCGGAAATGCTCAAGGCCCAGAAACTTGAGATGTTCTTCCCAGCGCTCCGTTGTGCAGGCAATGATCGTTTTGTATCGATCTTTCGGCAGGGAAGCCGCAGCATCCAGTATGGAAAGGCCGTACTGAAACATTCCCCCGGATTCTGGTTCAGAGCCCAGGTAGATGCCTATTTTTGTTCGTGATGATTTGAGTTTATCCTGATCCAGATATGTATTCAAGATGACTCCATGAGATAATTTGCCTCCAAACGTGGCATGGCTGGAAACATTTTACTGAAGCGGTAGTTGGCTCACCGTTGAAAAAGAAAGATGGTCTTATTATCATGGTACTGAACGGTTCAACAATCCACGGGAAATAAAAATTTAAGAGTCCCAAGAATGTCTCTTTCATAATAATACCATTGACTTCTTCGCCGGAACTGGAACAGGCGGAGCAAATATGGAGTGTGATTACGAAGTAATTATTTTGTTATGATAGACTGGATGCCGTTGTGGAGCAATCCGATTCAGGCTTGGTAGTAATGGCGGCAAAAAAGTCAGCGATTCGTCAGCTGACAAATTGGCATCGGATCAGTTCCATATTGGAAATATTTTCATCAATCGGTGATCCGCGTGCCGGTCATGGTGGTCAGTTGGCCGTAATTTCACCGACTGAACTATCAAAGGTGACGGTTTTATTTGTCTTCGTAGAGGTAACCACCACTTTATACGTTGCGGGAGGGCCAGCTGTTAACGTGATCGTTGCCGTATTGTCGGAAGAAAGGCTGTTAAGACCATAAGCTGAAAGGTTAGCTACGGTCGCTGTGTACACACCGCCGTTGTCTGAATTAAAGTAGGCTTCTTCGGCATTCCTGATGCTGTTGGCATCCGCCTTCATCGAGGCCACAAAGCCAGCCTCCCGATACTTGGAAAACTGCGGAATGGCAATGGCTGCAAGGATGCCAATTATCGCGATGACAATCATGAGTTCGATCAACGTAAAACCTTTTTTATCGCTCTTTGCTCTGAATTTTTTAATCATAGCCCCAATCTTTTCTGATGAATTGATTTTCATTTCTCATAAAGAACTGACTGATTAAGACGATTCGGTAATAGAGCAAAAGAAATGCCAGATAATTCGATTGCTGATCTTTTTCAAGGTCACGTCAAAGTCCGTCAATCGATATCGATATCATGAGCCTGCACAACAAAGTGCCATTTGATTTTTATTAAATAAATACCATGCTTTGTGAATCTAGGTGGCTTGCCCTTTTAATCATTTCAAGACAAGCATTCTTCTATGGCTATTAATTTTAATACAATGAAATACAAATCAGGTTGTTGGGAACATCCTTGATCGTTCTCCTCTGTGGTTTCCATCACGATCAAGACCTGTGATTTTTACCGGTTTCTGGTCATTTTCCCCGCTATTTCACGAATCCACCTGATTTTATGGTCCAGAACGCCTCCTTATGCGCCATCTGGACGTCTGTGGTGGTCGATCCGCCTTTGTTTTATCTGGAAATTGTCCTGACGCACCCATCATTTATTAAACAGTCATTGTTTATCCAATTATCAATGTCCGCAGCCTTTCGAAAATTTTCATTTGTATACAATTTTAAGTCGTAGACGTTTCTTTTGTGAAAATACATGATCCTGGCCGGTATAAAATGCCATGAAAGTTTTCCTGCTGCTACCTTGGCGAGCGTAGCAGATAATGCCTTTATGAAATCTATTGCATTTCTTCTGATCATTAATGGGATAATCCGGCCTCTTTCCCTATGCTTCCTGTAATCGGTATAGGAATCACAAAATCCTTGGTTGCCTATTCTCTTGATCAGATAATCAAGCGTGGTTCTGCTTTGGGGAATCATGTGATATATGATCGAATGAGATGTGTACGCAAATTTATAGCCTAGATTTTTTATTTTTATATTCAGGCCTGTTTCTCCGTCACCGATCCAAACCCCGGCCGTATTTTCGGGGTTAAAACCGCCTGCCTGGAAAAAAAGCTCACGTCGAATAGCTTGATGGCAACTGAACACAAGATCGTTTTTTGAGACAATCAGTTCCTCAGGTCTGTCCATTTCCGTCAAACTCAAGTAATGATTCCAAAGGAAACGGCGGATCCAGGCCGGCGGTTCTTCCTTAAACAGGGGAAGAATAAGGCCGGTTGCGCAACCGACTTCGGGGAACAGGTCGAACACCTTGACCAACTCACTCAGTAAAGCCTTATCGGCTACCATATCGTCATCTGTAAAGTACAGGATATCGCCCCCTGCCTTCTGTGCCGCGCTGTTTCGCGCATAATGGACCCCCTGGCGAGGTTCAAAAAGGTATGTTACGGGAACGGCCGAGTTGTCGACATAATGAGAAGCGATCTCCCGGGTTGTATCCGTTGAATTGTTGTCCATTATAATAATTTCATAACGGTCACTCGGATAATCCTGAGCCAGAAAGCTGTCCAATGTTACGGGAAGCATCTGTGCCCGGTTATAAGTAGGGATAATGATCGATACAAAAGGCGATCTGGACATGGATTTTTTCTCGTTATTTATTCTTCTGCATCCTATAGGTCAGAAAAATGCTGCAGTCGTTGCACACGAGCGTTTCTTCGGCCTTCCTGTCTTGAAACATTCTTCGCGCCCGTTTGAATTTGTCCGTGTTGTACATCTGCTGGATCGTCATCGTGTTGTCCCACTGGAAGAAATCATCCGCCGGGTCCGTGCACCAGCAGCACGGAGGGATGCTTCCATCTTGTTCAACAATCAGGTAATCGTATAAAAAGGGGCATCTCTTTCCCAGCATCGAAAAATTGACATCGAGATATTTGCGTCTGGCGATTTCTTCTTCCGAAAACCACTGAAAGGCCCTGGCAGTATCTCTGTCTTTAAATACGGTTGTCATATCGCAGGAATAATACCTGTCCGCTCCCCATTTCGTATAATTCTCAGCAATTACTTTGATTTGATTGGTCGTATATTTATTGCGAAGATATTGTAATGAAATAACGGGATAAACGCTATTATAGGCCTTCTTGTAATCCGATAGTTTGTTTAAATTCCAGAGGACGAGATTGAAGTCTCCCCCGATTCGATACCGGGAGTAATCTTCCTGGTTGATGCCATCGAAAGAGACAATTAAATGTTTCAGTCGAAATCGAACCATGGCCTCCAGTTTTTCATCAATGTTTGGAAGGCTCAGATTGCTGCTTATCTCGGTATTTAAATCATATACATTGCAGTATTCCAAAATGTTTATGAAATCTTTGTGCAGCAGGCTTTCTCCCCATTTGTATAGCTGGACAAGGCCATGAAACTCTCTGATTTTGTCAATGATCGAGGTAAATAATTCATAGGTCATGAATTGTTTGCTCTTTTGTTGCCTTTTCAGTCCTGTGATGCACAGGGGACAGCTCAGGTTGCAGACATTCGTCAATCCGATGGCGAAAATCCTGGGAATATATCCCCTTGTAAATGTTTGTCTGAGGACTGATTTTAGGGCGGAAAAACCCGCAAGAAGATCTTCATTCATGGGTCATAACGGATAAATTTGAAGAACTTTCCTAAGATTATGAAATAAAAAACTTTGAACTTTTTCGCCGGGGTCAGCCTCTGGCGATACTTCTTGATCAGTTGTCTGAACCGTACATCGCCAGAACCCCTTTTCATGTCCTCGAAGGTTTTTGTCCCTTGAAGATACCGATAATTGCCAAACGATTCATTAACGTAAACGGGCTTCACATGCATCGCCGCCCGGAGGATGAAATCCAGATCCAGGGTGTAGTGTTCACGGATATCATAAAAACCGATGATATCATGCAAAGATCGAGAATAGAAATAAGCTGATGGATTAACGGGAAAAGGGAATACGGATACCTCTGCCGATAGAAGTTGCGTCAGGTCGAGATGCGCCGGTTTGTTTGTCTCGATAAGTTTCCCATGCTCACCCCACATGTGGCAGTTGCCCACGAGTAAGGAAGGTTCCGGAAGGGTTTTCATCAGGTCGATCGCCTTCTGCAGCGTACCCGGAGAGTAATAATCGTCCACGTTGAGGAACCCGAGAGTATCGCCGTCGGCCATTCGGATTCCCTTGTTCATGGCGTCGGACTGTCCCCTGTCCTTCTCCGACACCCAGCGGATGTGCTTATAATGTTCCGCATAGTGTTTGATGATTTCAATCGTGCCATCGGTTGAACCGCCATCGACGATAATATGTTCCACATCTCGACATGCCTGTTCGATCACATTGATAACGCAGGATTCAATGTACCGTTTTCCGTTATAGACAGGGGTAATTACACTGATCATTTAAAGGCGGCCATTCTCATTTTGGGAATATGTCTGCATATCTGATGCCTGCGGATACAAACATTTCGGTAAGACGATGATTGTGCCATCGGAGGTGAACGGTTGCATCTTATATCTTACACATATCAATCCATTGGTCTTGTCAGCTCTGCTGCCATTCATAATTCAACAGTTTTGATGCAGCCATGGCAACTTCTTGAGGAGACACTCCTGTGATACATTCTGCTTCGTCATGAATGCATTGCCAGTTGCAGTGAAAACATCCCGTTTTATTCGTCAGGAAGATATGTTTCGCAGGATCTCCCCAAGGGACAAACCTGCCGAAGTGACCGCCACCGACAATGCCGATTGCCGGAACGCCGGCAGCGACGGCCATGTGCAACCCCGATGTATCCATGCTGATCAGCAGATCACAGGACATGATGGTTTTCACCAAGGTTCGAAGCGTCGATTGTCCTGTGAAGTCCAGAATTTCAGCATTCTCACAGTTTGCTTTGATAAAGAGCGCCGCTTGCTTGGCCAATTCCCTGTCCTCGGAGCTTCCGAAGATAACATAGATCTGTTGTTGGCCTAAACGTTTTGCAAGCTCCCCATAATTATGCGACTCCCAGCGTTTTTCCCTATGCGAAGCACCGGGAAACAGCCCAATGACATTCCGTCCATTCCGTTGTAATCCATGAAGATGATTTTTTTCTGAATCGTCCAGCCAGAATTCAGGCCTGATGTCATCGAGGGAGATGGCCTCGCATCCCATAAAAACGAGAAAGTCCAATGTAATCAAAAGTTCGTGTACCCAGGGATCGCTTGTGGAAACATCGAGCTGTTTTTTCAAGAGCGAAGAGGGTTTCAATGTTTCCGGATATCCCTTCCCCGGGGCGTTGAGGTTGCAGCCGGTCATTCCAAAGGTTTTTCCCCCATTCAGGCAGTCGATAATTCTCAGATGAGGGACTTGCGGGGACTTGACGGGATAAATAACGATGTCGAAGGGCCTGTAAAAGAAATTCCAGAGCTTGTTGGCAATGGTGATGGCGCGTTCCATTTCCGGTTTCACGGTGAAGCCCTTATGTTCAACCTTCCCCCGCCACGTTAGCTCATCAACAGGAACACAGGCGTCGATGTGAGGACATAATTCGACGAGATTGACAATGTGTGCCTGCACGGCCAGTGTAATATGCGCTTCAGGATAAAGATTGCGGATGTGCCGGAGCGCCCCGGTGAACAGCAAAACGTCACCGATGTTATCCGGCCTTAAAATGAGAACCCTTGTACGATCCATGTTGAGGTGGCGTGTTTCTCCCGCAGTTGATGACGACGTTTCCTTCATTCAACATTCTTTTTTTCTTATCTTAACATCTTAATGAGTTTAGAAAGATTCCTTTTCAGCTGAAGTGGGCGGTTCGTGTTTATTCCCGGATAGCCCAGCGCGATATATTTCTGCGGAGGAATCCCCATTGCCAGGGCTTTTTCAGCGTAATCGACCATTGCCTTGGCATGGAGCTTAAGGCCTTTTCCCCAGGGCCCTCCATTCCAATCACTCCTGACATTAAACCCCTGTGCTTCCAGATAATCTCTCAAGGCAGGTGAAACAGATGCATATAGAGAAAGGACATTCTGGAAGCTGGCGGGATTTGGCCAATCAATGGCATCTGAAATCCATCGCGATGCGGCTGCGATATTAAGCGCATTTTTGTATTGCCAAGGTGAGACGCACCTGGAATCGCTTTTGCCGTGAGCAGATGGTGATGTTCCGCTTGATGAGGCCTGCTCTGATAGGACCTGATCGACGAGTGCAATGAGGTAACCGGCGAGCTCACAGACCCTCTCTGTGAGCTCCTCAAGCATAGCAAAACGCTCCTGATGGAGATCAAACCAGGTAGCCCTCAAATTGTCAATACGCGACACATACTCCTTATAGTCATCCGGAACCGGCAGATTGGCTTTTTCCGCCAGTTGATATGTATATTGAAGGCTATGGAGCATGCAGAGCAAAATGCGCAGCCTGATCGGCTTGGTCCACGCAATCCAGAGGATATCAGCGGGTATTTTAACAATAAGATAATCAACCAGCATTCCTAAGTATACGCCTGCAGCATCGCCGTCCGGCATTGACGGCGGTGCCAACGTATCGCCCCAAAGATGCCTGATATTGAAGATGGGGTACCAGCAAGGAAGATCCGCCCATGAGCTTTCGGGGCAGATATAGGGCGCATGGGTCAAGCGGCATCGGATCCATTCCGGAAAGGACTCCGGCTGGTATTGCTGCCAATCCTGGATGGTGTTGTCCCCATAAACCAGGATGAAATCAAGATCGGATATCCCTGGGGCGGCGATACGGCCTATCTGGTAGATTGCAACAGGAGGCTTGAGCATTTTTCCCCAATGATTGACGAGATAATCGGCGGTTCTGGTGTAGCTTGAGAGCACCATTTTCCGCGGGATGTCGATAAAAGGGCCATTGGCCAATCCCTGGAATAAATTGCTGCTCAAGGAATGTGGCTCCTGCTGGATAACGTTTCCTTCTGAGCTCCGGCAGGATTCCGTCCGTTCAGGCGTCAGGCGTTGCTGCATTGCTTCAAGCAGCTTTAAAACTCTTGCGGGATAATCCATGCCGATTTTATGCTGTACTTCCCGAGCCCGTTGCGCACTAGAAGAATGACCTTTGGCCCACTCCTGCAATAGAAAGGGCCAGCGGAGCAGGCGTGAAGCCCACAGGAGCGTTCGATCGGGTCTGGGGCGCGGTCCCAGTGTTGCTCTCACATCGGTCGCAGTTCTGACGGGTTCCCATTCTTCGGGAGAAAAGTCGGGTTCTGTTCGCGGAAAAGAATCTCGCTTGAAGAGAAAGGCGCCTGTAAGTCTCTGGTAATAAAGGGTTGGCAAGAGCATGGCACTTCCTAACACCCATTCAATGTCAAAGCTGTCTTTTAATGGGTTCGGATTGGAAGCCCGTCTCTGAAAGAAATCTTTAAACAGGTCCAGCATCTGATCTGACACATCGGTGGAATCTCGTGCCCAGATCTCCAGAGCATCGTTTTGTTCAAGCAAATCAACTCCATAGCCAAAGAGTATTGAAGGGAACATGGCTTCCGGGTACCATGCCAAATCAATTTCGGGGATGTAGTAAGGGCCGTGATGCATGAAGGGATCAAAGGCATAAGTCAGTGTCAATATTTCTCTTGCCAGGTTGCGAAGCCGCAGCAAGGCTGCCGGGTCTTTGAGTACGGATGTTTTTGCGACAAATGCCAAGTCCATATCACTGAAACCGATGGTATCCTCCAGTGTGGCAACGCTGCCGTGAACAATTGCCCTTTTGAAAAAGATCCCGCCCGCTTCATCAAGAATGCGATGGAGCATGTGCACAGGAAGGTAATGAGGCTTAAATCCGCCCTCATTGAACCATGAAGCGTAATCTTTTCCTGAAGAGGCAGTCGTCTGGCTGGTATTCGTCTTGGGAATATGCCGCTCCCAGGCTTGAAAAAAAACAGCTAATGTTTCTGCATATTGTCGAGATGATACATGTCCTCGATAGATTTGCAGATTCTGGATGTTCAGAGCCACTCCGCAAAGCTGAAAGGATTTTACACAGTCCAGCAGAGGCGTGACACGAAGGAAACATTTTTCAACAAGCGAATGCCTGAAAGTGTCCGCAGAAACACTTCCGTAAAGCCAATAATTTAGAGCATCGTTCAACGTCTTCTGCAAAAGTGATAAATTCATGATGGTCATGCGATCTGCACTCAGTTGAACGATACATTCTCACCGTCAGACAGGCAACGAATCATCCACGGAAAATCAACAAGCACAGATCCTATGTCCTGTCCACCAAAGGCATAATGCTGAGATCCGCACTCAACAATCTGAAAGCCAATGACATGTTGTCTTCCATCAAACAATTGAATGTTGGGCTGATGTATTCCGGCCGTGATTGTGTAGTTTCCCGGTGCCAGAAAATTTCCGGGGATTTCAACGGAACCGACATATTCCCCCGGGGGGTATTCATTTTTATGATGACGGATTGAAGTGGATTGGGGGCAGTAGAAAATTTTGGAGCCGCATTGGTTGAACAATGAAAAAGAAACCTCTAAGCCTCTAATAGGACGAAGGATTTTATATTCAAATGAAATCGTTAAGGACCGGGAGACGTCGATCTCACTGCAGATCTCTCCTGACGAATTCCGGATGGAAATCCCCGTGAAAAATGCATCCGATCCCGTTGGGGCCAGTCTTATCTGTCCCTCGCGATCCTTCCGGCTGTCGGACAGATACTGAGCAATAGCGTCTCCGGAATCGCGGATCATGACGAGGCTGCCGTTCTTCAGAAGCATGGTCTTTCTGCAAAGCATCTGAATTGCCCCCATGTTGTGGCTTACAAACAATACGGTTCGGCCCCCTCTGGCAACGTCTTCCATTTTTCCAAGGCATTTCTTCTGGAAAGACAGATCCCCCACCGCCAGAACCTCGTCCACCACCAGGATTTCAGGCTCCAGGTGAGCGGCCACAGCGAAGGCCAAGCGCACGTACATCCCGCTGGAGTATCGCTTGACCGGCGTGTCCAGGTATTTTTCCACCTCTGCAAACGCTACGATCTCGTCGAACTTACGCTTGATCTCTTTCCGGGTCATCCCCAGAATGGTGCCGTTCAGATAGATATTCTCCCGCCCGGACAGCTCCGGGTGAAACCCGGTACCCACTTCCAGCAGGCTTACAACCCGGCCGTCAATGGCAACCCGTCCGGCCGAAGGTTCGGTTATGCGGCTCAGTATCTTCAGCAGCGTGCTTTTCCCGGCTCCGTTGCGGCCGATGATGCCCACCGCTTCTCCGCGCTGGATCTCAAAGCTGACATCCTTGAGCGCCCAGACCTCTTCCATGGCATCTCCCTGGATGACGGGATTCCCACGGAGAAGATCTCTGGTTTTGCTCCAGACGCTTTTGGCGTTCTTCATCAGCACGTCACGCAGCGCGAGATAGGAGTCGTTCTGGGCGTGGCGGCCGATGATATATTTTTTGCCGAGCCTTTCGGCCCGAATGACGATGTCGGACATGATCCTTGGAACCTAAATCAGGTCGGCAAAGGTTTTCTCCGTCCTGCGAAAACGGGAGATGCCGAGCCAGAGGAAGAGGGTGATGATCGTAAGGCTGAGCAGGAGGCCGGGCAGATAGAGAGAGCTTTCCCCTCCCAGGAGACACCAGCGGAATCCGTCTATGACCCCGACTAAGGGATTGAGGCTGTAGAGCAGCCGCCATTCTTCCGGAATGACGTTGCTGCTGAATCCTACGGGGGAAATGTAAAGGCCGAATTGAACCACAAAGGGGATGACATAGCGAAAATCGCGGTACTTCACGTTGAGCGCTGTAATCCAGAGGCCGGGCCCCAGGCTGGCCAGCAGGGCCATAATGATGAAGAGCGGCAGCAGCAGGATGCGGCAGTCGGGAACAATGTGATAATAGATCATGATTGCGATCAGAATGACAAAACTGATGGCAAAATCTATTAAGGATGTGATCAGGGTGGCTGCGGGAATGATAAGCCTGGGGAAATACACTTTACTGATCAGGTTTGTGTTGCTGATGAGGCTGTTTGCCGAATCCGTCAGGGAGTTCGAAAAAAGTGACCAGGGCAGCATGGCAGCAAAGACCATGACAGCGTAAGGTGTGTTTCCGTCGCTGGGAAGTCTGGCGATTCGACCAAAGATGACCGTGAAGACAATCATCGTCAGCAGAGGTCTCAGGAATGCCCAGAGGATTCCGATGAGGGTCTGCTTGTAGCGCACGGAGACATCACGCCATGCCAGAACCAGAAACAGCTCCCGGTAATGCCAGAGGTCGGCCCAGTAATTTTTCTCCGTACGGCCTGCTTCAATGATAATTGTATTCATAGTTTCATGAATGACCAATCCGCGAGCCGCTACGATTTCCTTGCCGCTACAAGGACATTCCAGGTTTCTTCCGTTGGCGGACGGGATAAATTCCCGACATGGCTGACGTGGATTTGCTCCATTTCTGCCTGCCGAATGAAAAAGGCTAATTCCTGAGGAAAGAAGTAGCGCATGGTGTGTTTTTCTTCCGTATCCTGGAGAACCTGACCGTTTTTCAAGTGCTTCAGGCGATAATGGACTTCGCAGAGATGCCGAAAAGGATCCAGGGTTCCCGATGCGCTCCGGATAATCTCGTCCATTCCAGTCCTGATGATCTTTTCCTTGGGCTCCGGCCTCTGTCTCAGGACGGCAGGACCGTACCAGACGTCACAGATGAAAAGCCCTCCGGGATTCAAGTGGCGGCTGACGGAGTTCAAGGCCGCCAGAACGTCCTCATTGGTTGTCTGGTAACCCAATACGGCAAACATCATGAGGACGGCGTCGAATTTTCGGGGCATTGAGAACCGGCGGAGATCTTCCCTGAGAAAGGTTATTTGCTCTTGAGCCAGAAATTGCGCTTTTGACCTGGCTTGCTGGAGCATGTCTTCCGCGAGATCGACCCCGGTGACCTGGTATCCCCGGCAGGCCAGTGGAATGGCATGATTGCCCGTTCCGCAGCCCAGATCGAGAATTGTCCGCACCTTGCCCGCTGCGAATTTTCTGAAGATCTCTTCGATAAGATCGCACTCGGACGGATAATCCTTGTCCTGATAGAGGATATCATAAGCTTCCGCATAGTCTTTCTGAAAAGGTGAGCTGCCCATGGCAAAATGTGGAAGAAAACAATAAAATCTTTTAGGATCCGTGATCCAGGATCCGTCTTTTATCTGCCGTTGGCGCAGAGTTTCAACTCAAAATATCTCTTACGGCTTCCGCAACTTCATCAATCTGGGATTCCGTGAGCGTCAGTCCTGAAGGCAGATAAAGCCCTCTGCGGGCCAGCCGCTCCGCAACGGGATAGTGTTCGTTCCCGAAAAGCCCCATCTGCTGAAAAACGGGCTGCTCGTGCATGCCGAGGAAAAACGGCCGGGTATCGATGCCTTTATCACGCAAGCGCTGTGCCATTTGTGAGGCATTCATGTCCGTATCTTCGTGGAGTACGATCCCGAACATCCAGTAGATCGATTTTGCCCAGGGCTCTTCAACGGGAAGCTGCAGGCTGGGGATATCTTTCAGGTGCTCGCAATAAGCTTTACCGATGGCCTTTTTCTTCTCCAGGATGGCTTCTATCCGTTCCAGTTGCGCCACCCCGATGGCAGCCTGGAGATTTGTCATGCGGAAATTATGGCCGGCTTCAGTATGCAGAAAACGCTGCTCCGGGAGAAAGCAGAGGTTGCGCAGATTACGCGCCCTTTCGGCGAAGATTGCGTTGCTGGTGATGACCATGCCCCCTTCACCGGTTGTAATGGCCTTGTTTGCATAAAAACTGAATACGCCCAGGTCGCCCAGTCCACCGCACCGCTTCCATGCCGGACTGCTTCCCATGCGCCCGCTCAAATATTCCGTGCCATGGGCCTCGGCGGCGTCTTCAATGATCGCCAGGGAATAAGCCTCCGCCAACTCTTCGAGAGGGTCCATGTCCACGGGATGACCGTAAATATGAACGGGCATGATGGCTTTCAGCCTGTGGCCGTTTCCTTTTTTTGTTTCCCGTTCCACGGCCTCTTTAACCCCTTCAGGGGAGAGGCACCAGGTCCTCGGGTCACAATCCGCAAGAACCGGAATCCCCCCGTTGTAAATCACGGCCAGGGCGCAGGAAATAATGGTGAAGGTCGGTATGATAACCAGATCCCCCGGTTTCAGACCGAGGCAGCCCACGGCGACCTGCAGAGCTGTCGTTCCGTTGCTCACGGCAATACCGAATTTCTGTCCGCAATACGTGGCCCATCCCTCTTCAAACCTCTCAATAAAGCGACCGGATGAGGAAATCCACCCCGTACGGAGGCATTCCAGAACGTATTCCTCCTCCCTTGCTCCAATCAAAGGTTCATTAACGGGAATCATTGTCCGTCTCCCTGGTTGCAAAACGTGTCTTATCCTCCTCGCCGGCATACGGCCCCTGCTTCACCTCGATCATCGAGGTCTCCTCGAGCATTTCAAAGGAATGTCCTCCACCGCACAGCAGAATGAGATCTCCACTTTCCAGAATCCGGGAGGCAATGAACTCCCTCTCAGAAGAGAAGAGATTCACCTTCATCCGGCCGCGCCGGATAATCAGGACTTCCTGGGTGTACATGACCTGTCGAAAGAGGAAGTTGTGAACATGGGGAGCGATTGTATGGCCGGGGGGATGTTTCATGCAGGCCACCTGCTGGGAAAAGGTGGGAGGCGTAAAAAACCGGATGCCCGGTTCGTCATATTCTGCCCGGATGATCAGGGCAAGGGGCTCCAGCCCGGAAGAAATGGTTTCGACAAGGGGAGGGGCGGATTCTTCAAGGCTCATGGGTTTGTTCCTTTCCCGTATTATGCTGTTGTCGCGGGGGGCTCCGGTGATCCGTGCGTTCATACCGGAGTTGGGCCACCTGTTCCGAAACCAGCCCCACCATGAAGACGACCACGGACATGGTCAAGAGCATGGCGGAGGTGGGGCCATAGCGTCCGTCCAGAGTCAAAATTCTGAAGAGACCATATCCAAGCCCCGCTGCAAACATGAAGAAGCTGACCGGGAGAAAGACCCGCATGGGAGAGAAGAGGGTGGCGATCTTTAAGAGGATCAGAAGAAATCGGGCTCCATCCCTGAAAAGGCGGATCTTGCTTTTCCCGATGCGGCGGGCCGTGGTGATAGGGACATAAGTCAGGCTGTAGCCGGAGCGCACAACCGCCAGAGTCAATGTCGTCGGGTAGGAAAAGGTGTTGGGCAGCAGGGAGACGAATTCACGGGCGATGACCGCCTTTATGGCGCGAAATCCTGAGGTCAGGTCGTCAATCTTCCTTTTGCATACGTAGGATGCGAACTTGTTGTAAACGGCATTGGCGAAATCCCGGTGCAGGGGGGTGGCTGAATGGCGATCGCGGGAGCCCACTGCCATGTCGTAGGCGTTCATCCGCTCCAGCAGACGCGGGATGTCTTCCGGGGCATGCTGCCCGTCCGCGTCGAGCATGACCAGGATGTTTCCCCTTGTATTGCGGATGCCCGTCTTGATGGCTGCTCCGTTTCCGATGGGATATGGGTGGCGGATCACTTCGGCGCCGACGGACCTGGCGTTTTCGCCCGTATCGTCTTCTGAGCCGTCGTCAACCACGATGATTTCATGGGATAATTTGCAGGCCTCCAGGACGATGGAGGAGCGCTTGACAATGTCGCCGATACTGGCGGCTTCATTGTGCGCGGGAATGACGACGCTGATTTCAGGGCGGTCTGGATGTTTCATTTGAAGTTCCCGGGCGGACAATGGCCGGATCCCTTCAGGGCTCAACGTGGATAAGCGGCGACGACCAGGACCACGGTGTCTTCGTCCGAGTTGTTGGTCAGGCTGTGGAGATCTCCGGCGGGGATCCAGACGGCGTCACCGGCTTTTACGCTCTTTTCGTCATCGCCTACACGCATCAACCCGCCGCCCTGAAGAATGAAGTAGATCTCTTCAACGGGATCGATGTGTGCTTCCAGCGTATTCCCCTTGGGCAAATAGGCATAAGCGAGAAATTCAATGCCCTGCATGAAATGGCTGGTCAGAATCATCCGGGCGATGCCGCCGCCATGGGCACGATATGTCGTTTGAAGCACTTCCGGGTCATTCAGATGTCTTACAATCATGAGTTCCTCCTCGTAGAATGCAGTGATATACAACAGTTAAGGAAAGGCTGTCAAGAAACGATCCATTCTCATCAGAAAAACTTCCGTAACACAGACACAATATGTTGAGAATTTAGGGCATATCATGTAGATAAGCTCCACTTTGCCATCCTGGGAGGACTGAAGGTTTTGAAAGGGTAAACTATGGCGAAGATCCTCTTCTGCGGGCTTCGGTGATGAAGAAAAGAAAAAAAACGCCTCCGGAAACGCCTGAAGCGGGAAAGCTCCGGAGAGAGCATAGATGGTGTGACCGGCACGGATATTTCATCGATGTAGAGGCCTGCGTGGCACGTTCCGCCGAACGGCCTTTCTGCCGCCGCTGCCTTTCGCGGTGGAGGCAGCTTTCGCTTCCCTTTTGATTACGTGTGGTCTTGAGAAAAGAAGAAATAGATTAAAATGCTGATAAGAAATGTCATGATAGGGGACAATTTCCCTTGAAATAGGAAGGGGTTTCGATTAGCTTGGGAGTGTCAGGCATTCCTTTCCATGACTCTAAACGGAGCATTTGAAGCTTATGTCAAAATCCCTTGAAGAAGTGCTGCTGCTCGTCAACAAGTCAAACCTTTCCTCTTTAAAAACCACCCTGGTTAAACTTATTGAAGTCATTAATAATCCTGATTCCAGCGTCACGGACTTGAAAAATCTCATCGAAATAGACCCGCCCCTGTCCGCCAACGTGCTCCGCCGGGCCAATTCCGCGTTATACGGAATGCGCCGGGGTATCGCGAGCATCATGGATGCCATCATCTTCGTCGGATTTGACGCCATTGTGGAACTGACCCTCAATCAGAAATTTTTCGAGCTCTTCCAGGACAATGGAAGGAAGACATACGGCTATTCCCGGACGGCGCTCTGGGAGCATTGCATCGGGGTTGCCCTTTGCGGTAAACTTCTTTACCGGCGCGAATTTCGAAAAAGCGGCGGAGGGGTGTACACGGCCGGCCTTCTTCATGACATCGGGATTATCGTGGAAGAAAAGTTTTTGCATGACGAATTTCTCTCCATTCTGGCGACGAAGGAAAAAACTGAAAGCGATCTGCTCTCAGCCGAACGGGATGTTCTGGGCTATTGCCATCAAGACATTGGGAAAATGCTGGCGGAAAACTGGAACTTTCCCGAGGAGTTATGCCGCGTCATCGGAACGGCGGAAAGCACCGAAGCGGGAGATGCGGCCCCCGCTCTTCTGATGGCCGACACGGTTTATGTTGCGAATTGCGCCTGCCAGCTGCGAAAGGTCGGATTTTCAGAAACAAGCCTGATCGATGTCCCTGCTTATGAATTCTGCCTGAATCGGCTCCAGATCAAGGAACGGGCTCTGGAAATTATCATGGATGAAGTGGAAGCGCAGATTGCACAGATGAAAAAGGACGGATGGTTCTGAGATGAACGAAACCGAGTCGAAGGATAAAACGATTCAGGCTCTGCAACGCCAGATTGAGGATATGGCCATCCGGGTGAGGCACCTGGAGAATGACAATATATTGACGCAAGAGGAAAATGAAAGCGTCTTTTTAAAATATGTGGAAATGCTCAACGAATGGAGGAAAAAGAATTCCGAACTGGAAATCCTGAAAAAACACCTTGAGCAGAGAGTTCAGGAGCGCACGGTTCAACTGGAGAATTCCAACCTGGCGCTCTCCGAAGAGATCCGGAAGTACCAGATTGCGGAAGCGTCAAGGCGGGAAAGCGAGGAACGATACCGGACTCTCTTTGAGAACAATCATACCGTCATCCTCTTGACCAATCCCCAAACAGGTCTCATTGTCGATGCCAATCCCGCGGCCTGCCAATATTACCATTGCAGCCGGGAAATGATGAGGCGGATGAAGGTGACGGATATCGATACGCTGACGGAGGTGCAGGAGTTTTTTGAAAGAAATCGGGAGAGTGAGTTCACGAGCAATCACTTTTATTCCCAGCATCGTCTGGCCGATGGCCAGGTCCGGGATGTCGAAGTGTACGTCGGCCCGATCCATATCGATGAACAGCTGCATCTGTGTTCCGTCATCCATGACATTACGGACCGCAAACGGATCGACGAGGAAATCACCAGGGTCCACAAACTTGAGTCCGTCGGGATTCTTGCCGGAGGAATCGCCCACGATTTCAACAATCTTTTGGCCGTGATCATGGGGACCATCACCCTGGTGAAAATGATCAGCAAGAAAGATGACCAGATTTTCAACGAATTGAGCCGAGCGGAGGCGGCCTGCATCCAGGCCCGGGAGCTGACTTCAAGGCTGATTACATTTTCCGAGGGAGGAGGGCCGCTCAAGAGGATTCACATGCTGGATCGTCTTCTCCGGGAATCGGCCAGCATTGCTCTGAGCGGTTCCAACATCCAGTCTTCCTTTGAATTTCCAGAAAATCTGTGGCCTGCACTGATCGATGAAGGACAGATGCAGCAGGTTGTTCTCCATCTGGTCAGAAATGCCCGGGAAGCCATGCCCGAAGGCGGAATCGTCACCATACGGGCGGAAAACATCCGCATCATGAAAGGAGAAAATCCTGCGCTCAAGGAAGGCGCCTATGTGGAATGGTCGGTGGAGGACCACGGCAAGGGCATTCCGGAAGAGGACCGCTCCAGAATCTTTGATCCGTATTTTACGACGAAGTCCTTCGGCAATATCAAGGGAAAGGGCTTGGGGCTGGCCATCTGCCATTCCATCATCAAAAAGCATGAAGGTCTGATCACCTATTCGACAGAAATCGGCAGAGGGACCCGGTTTACCGTTTATATTCCGGCGTCTATTGAAGAAAAGGTTCTTTCCCTGAAAGATGTCGATCAAAAACCGGGCGGTGCCCAGGGGCGGATTCTGGTCATGGATGACGAGGAAACCGTTCGACAGGTCATGGGGCAGATTCTGAACCACCTTGGTTATGAAGTGGTTACCGCCGAAAATGGGGAGGAAGCCGTTGCCATGTACCGGGACGCCAAAACGACCGCTCGGCCCTACGATCTGGTCATCCTCGATCTGACCGTTCGAGGGGGCATGGGCGGGAAACAGGCCATTCAGAAAATGCTGGAGTTTGATCCCGATGTTCGAGCCATTATTGCGACCGGCTATTCCAATGACCCCATTGTGCAATCCTTCAGGGACTTCGGTTTCAAGGAGGCGATTACAAAACCCTTCACCCTCATGACCTTGAAGTCTGCTGTCAGCGATGTCCTCTCCAGAGGATAGCACGAACCGCGTGGCCCGAATAAGCCGCTGTTATTCCTGCGCTTCCGAAAGGGCGGAAAGCATCTGCTGATGGATCTTTCCGTTTGATGCCAGTACGTGGGGGGCTGTCAATGAAAAGTTCCGGCCCCGAAGATCCGTGACGATTCCCCCGGCCTCCTGGACGAGCAGCGAGGCGGCTGCGGTATCCCAAGGCATCAGCTTCAATTCCCAGAAGCCGTCGAACCGGCCGGCGGCGAGGTAAGCCATGTCAAGGGCGGCTGCCCCGGCGCGGCGGATCGCCTGGGCTTTCATGATCATCGAGTTGAAATAATTCAGATTGTTGTTTTCACTTTCCCTGACGTCATAAGGAAACCCCGTGGCGATGAGGCTTCGGGAAAGGTCGGACGTGTCCGACACCCAGATGCGTTGACCGTTGAGCCACGATCCCTTTCCCTTTTCTGAAACAAACATTTCATCCATCATGGGATGATAGACAACCCCGACGATCATATTTCCATCCTGCTCCAAGGCGATGGAGACGCAAAAGACTGGATAGCCGTGGGCATAGTTGGTCGTTCCATCCAGGGGGTCGATGATCCAGCGGTAGCTCGAGTCCCTTTCTCGTTCCGGGGACTCTTCCGTCAAAACGGAGTGGTCGGGGAATTGCCGCTGAATGAGATCGAGAATCAGCGCTTCGGACATGCGGTCCGCTTCCGTAACGAGGTTGACGACTCCTTTATAATCAATGGAATGCGGTGTGTTCAGACGGCTTTTAAGAAGCTCTCCGGCTTTTCGTGCCGCTGAAACAGCAAACTCGGTAAATGGATTCATTCCAGTAAAATCTCCTGTATCGTTCAGATTCCGTATCGCCGAAAACCCTTATCACACAAAAAAGACAAAAAACCAGGATTAATGCCGGCGGATCGATGGGGGGCAACTTTGTATTGCGGAGCTCTCCATTTGATGTTATGCAGGATGGGTCCTGGATTCAGGTAAGGAAAAAAGGTGGATGTGCCATGAGTGCAGAGCAGGTTCATGAGGGACTGAAAACGTTCGTATCGGACTTGAAAGCCGTCAGGGAAGCAAAGGGGCTTTCATTGAAGGATGTTCATGAAAAAACGAAAATAAGTGTTTCGGTCCTTGACGCACTGGAGAAGGGCGAGTTCCACCTTTTACCGCCTGATGTCTATACACGGAACTTTGTCCGGAATTATGCCGATTTTCTCCAGGTGGACAGTCAGCCCTTCCTGGATTATTTCAAGCATGAAAGCGAACAGGCGCCTCCTCCCATCCTTCAGAAGGAATTCACCGGAACCTTTCCTTCCGGTCAACAGCGTTCCTGGAAACGTCTCGCCCTGATTGTATCCGTTCTTTTTTTTATCGGCGCCCTTGCCTGGCTCTTTGCTTCATACACCAATGAAATTCGGATTTTACCGGATTCCGGTTCGGGCAAGCTGGAAGGAACGGCCTCTCCCGAAGAGGAGCCCGCCGGCACGGCGGCTATCAAGGGGGTTGCGACACCTCCGGTTCCAGCGGAACCCCTGCCGGCCGCACCGGATGCCATTCAGCCCCAGGCGGCCCCAGCGGAACAAGCTCAGACGCCCCCCTTACAGGAGGCTGGTGAACATACCTCCAATTCCTACACGCTTATTATTGAAGCGAAGGAAAAGACCTGGCTCCGGATCCGGACCGATGGCCAGGAGACCACGGAAAGAACGCTCCGACCCGGAGAACGGCTGGACCTCAGTGCCAAGGATCGCTTTGCCCTGGATATTGGCAATGCGGCGGGTGTCAGGGTATTGTTCCAGGATCGGCTGCTGGAAAATCTGGGGGGGCATGGGCAGGTTGTTCACCTCAATCTCCCTTGAGCGAAGCCGGGCGATCGGCCTGTCCACTTCATGATCTGTTTGACAACGATAAAATGTTATTTTATGCTGATGATCATGGTTCATATGAAATGAAGCGAATTCGTTTTCCTGCGGAAAACCGAATGTACGCGTAAAGGAGAAAGAACTCTATGTTTGGAATTGGCATGCCTGAATTGCTGGTTATTTTGGTGATCATCCTGATCATTTTCGGAGCCGGCAAACTTCCGGAGATCGGAGGCGCAATCGGCAAGGGAATCAAGAACTTTAAGAAGGCAACAAACGAACCTGAAGAAATTGACGTTACCTCCCCTTCAAAGAAGATCGAGCCGAAATAAGACCACCTGCGGGATATCCCCGCCCGGCTGAACAACGGCCGCCTCCCGGCACGGGGCAATGGGGGTAAGGGTTTCTGAGCCCCGCCTCAACGTTCCACGGTCGTCTTCTTCCCGTTTCAGATCAAAGCCGGCAGCAGGCGGTCAGAGCGCCGCCGTACAGGCGACATAGGAATCCGAAAGTCTGCCGCCTGAGGGCCGCTCCGCCGGCCGGCGTGTCCGGGTGAAGAAATCCGTTGCATGTGTCAGAAGGGGACATCATCCTCCGGCAGAGCCGAGGCGTCGTTGAAGGGCGAATAATGCCCTTCCGGTGCGCTCCTGCTTTCACCCCGATCAGCCCCTTTAGGGCTGAGCATCTTCATATCCTGGGCAATGATTTCCGTTGTATACCGCTTGACGCCGTCCTTCCCTTCCCAGGCGCGGGTGCGGATCCGCCCTTCGATATAGACAAGCAGCCCCTTAGCCAGGTAATTGCCGCAGATTTCCGCAAGCTTGCCGAAGGTGACAATGTTGTGCCACTCGGTTTTCTGAACCTTTTCGCCGCTTTTATCTTTCCACTGTTCATCCGTGGCCAGACTGAAGCTCGTAACCATGGCGCCATCCGGCGTGTAGCGAACTTCAGGATCCTTTCCCAGCCTGCCTACTAAGATCGCTTTATTGATCATGGAATATCCGTCATCCTCCCCTGTCGAAGTCAACTGCAGATGGTTTCTGCTATACACAAATACCTCCGAATTAGCAATCTCATTTGAACCCTGCCGCTGTGAGCGGCAGGTCACGGTCGGGGCATCTGTCCTGTGTTTTCAAAACCTTCTTGACTAACGGGGAAAAAAACGATAGTGAACTTCGCTTTATAACAGTGTTCTGGTGACGATATGGCAGACAGTGAACTTTTTAGGAAAAGGATTGAGAAGATTGACGCCCTGAAAGCCGAGGGGGTTGATTTGTACCCGAACGATGTCCGTGTGGACGACACGACGGCTTCGATTCTGGAGCGATTCGAAGATGCGGATAATGAACTCCTGGGGGGGCTTCATGAGCGGTTCACCCTGGCGGGCAGATTGATGGCCGTCCGGAATTTCGGGAAAGCGGCCTTTATCAATATTCAGGACCGTAAGGGAAAAATTCAGGCCTATCTCCACCGGAACGGAATCGGAGATGCGGCCTACGCCCTCTTCAAGAGGCTGGATGTGGGGGATATCGTTTTTATTGGCGGAAGGCCCATTCGAACCAAAACGGGGGAGCTGACCATCGAGGTGGATGAGTTGCGGCTGCTGTCCAAGGCCATTCGACCGCTGCCGGAGAAATGGCATGGTCTGACGGATGTTGAGACCCGTTACCGGCAGCGGCACGTGGACCTGATCGTCAATCCAGGCGTGCGGGAGGTCTTTGTGACCCGGAGCCGGATCATCAATGCCATTCGCCGTTTCATGGACGAACGGGATTTTCTGGAAGTGGAAACGCCCATGATGCAGCCCAAGGCGGGCGGCGCAACAGCGAGGCCTTTCAGGACCCACCACAACGCCTTGGGAATGGACCTGTATCTCCGGATCGCCCCTGAACTTTACCTGAAGCGGCTCATTACCGGGGGGTTGGAGCGGGTTTATGAGATCAACCGGAATTTCCGCAACGAGGGGATCTCCACCTTTCACAATCCGGAATTTACGATGATGGAATTTTATCAGGCCTATGCAACCTATGAAGACCTGATGACCTTTACGGAGGAGCTGCTGACTACCGTTGCGCAGCGCGTTCTGGGCACGCTGAATTTCCAGTATCAGGGAATGGAGATCGATTTGACTCCGCCTTGGACGCGGATTTCGGTGAAGGATTCCATCCTTCGTTACGGTGGAATAGACCCTGAAATCCTGGAGCATCAAGAGAAGGCCTATGCCTATGCCCGCCAGCTGGGTTTGGAGGTCAAGAATACGGACGCCCTGGGCAAACTCGTGACCGCCATCTTTGAAGAGATTGTGGAAGAGAAACTCGTGCAGCCCACGTTTGTGACCCTTTATCCCGTCGAGGTATCTCCTCTGTCCCGGCGCAATGTCGAGGATCCGGGTGTTACCGACCGCTTTGAACTGTACATCGCCGGCAAGGAGATCGCCAATGCCTTCTCCGAGTTGAACGATCCGGAAGATCAGCGGGAACGTTTCCTCATGCAGGCCAAGGAGCGGGAAGAGGGTAACGAGGAAACGCACGTCATGGATGAGGATTATGTCCAGGTTCTGGAATATGCCATGCCGCCGACGGCCGGCGAGGGAATCGGAATTGACCGGCTTGTCATGCTTTTAACGGATTCGCCGTCCATACGGGATGTGATCCTCTTCCCCCACATGCGGAGGAAAGAGCCGGGAGTGGAATAAGATCCGGCCTTTCGTTTCCTGAACGGCAGATCTCTTTTCAACCCGGTGCGGTTATTATACAAAATGTCCTATGAATTTTTCATCAATCTGCGCTATCTACGCGCAAAAAGGAAACAGGTTTTCGTTTCCATCATCACGTTTATTTCCATAGCGGGAATCTTTCTGGGTGTGGCGGCGCTGATTATCGTGCTGGCCGTGATGAACGGGTTTGAAACGGATCTGCGCAACAAGATCCTGGGGATTAATTCGCACATCGTTCTGATGGAATATCAGGGGACGATGAAAAACTACCGTCAGGTCATGGGCGAGGTGAAAGAGATGCCTGGGGTTGTGGCCTCCACCCCCTTTATCTACAGCCAGGCCATGCTCAAGAGTGAAGGCAGCGTCAGCGGTGCGGTTCTGAGGGGACTTTCTTTGAAAGACGCCTTCGGAGTCCTTGATCTCGGGCGTATGAAGGCGGGAAGCATCCAGGCCCTTGCGGGGACCGAATCGCACGACCGTGCCGCGGGGGAGGCGGAAGCTCCGCCCGGCATTGTAATCGGCAAGGAGCTTGCTAAAAATCTTGGCCTGATCCTCCATGACCCTGTGTATATCATCACCCCCATGGGGGTCTCCACGCCGATGGGATTTGTCCCGCGGATGAAGAAATTCGTGGTCGTCGGCATTTTCGATTCGGGCTTTTACGAATATGATTCCACCCTGGCCTATGTGTCCCTGGCGGATTGCCAGGAATTTCTGAACCTGGGGGATACGGTTTCGGGGATCGAGATCAAAGTGGATGACATCTATCGCGCCGACGTCATTGCCCGAACCATCGAGAAAAAGCTGGGCTTCCCCTACTGGGCCAGGCACTGGATGGAAATGAACAAGAATCTATTCTCGGCCCTCAAGCTTGAAAAGCGGGTCATGTTCATTATCCTCAGCCTGATCGTGCTGGTGGCCGCCTTCAACATCATCAGCACCCTGATCATGGTGGTCATGGAAAAGAACAAGGACATCGCAATCCTGAAATCCATGGGCGCCACGTCACGAAGCATCATGAAAATCTTCGTGTTTCAGGGGGTGACGATCGGAACGATTGGAACGACTCTGGGAATGCTGGGGGGGTTGGCTCTGGCCCACAACCTCTCCGGGTTGTCCGCTTTTATCGAACGGCTCTTCGGATTCAAGATTCTGCCGGGAGATGTCTACTATCTCAACCAGCTGCCTTCCCGGGTGGATTATACGGATGTCGCCGTCATTGTGATTGGATCGCTCATCATCTCGTTTCTTTCCACGCTCTATCCATCCTACCGGGCGGCACGGCTGGATCCGGCGGAGGCCCTGCGAAATGAATAGGGGCGACCAGGGGGGATGCCGGTCATGAGGGCAGACGACGGAAGGGCGAGGGGTTGCGGCGGAAAACGATTCCGGGGATGGGCGTTGTGATCCAGGTTCATGATCTCAAGAAGACTTTTGTTAAAGACGGCAGCCGGATCGAGGTGCTTCGCGGAATCAATCTGAGTATTGACGACGGGGATTCTCTGGCGATTCTCGGCGTTTCCGGCGCAGGCAAGACGACATTCGTCCATATCCTGGGGACGCTGGACAGGCCGACCTCCGGAACGGTGCTGTTTAACGGGCTGAATGTTTTTGACTGGCAGGAAAAAAAGCTGGCGTCCTTCAGAAACCGGACGATCGGTTTCGTCTTTCAATTTCACAACCTGTTGCCCGAGTTCAACAGCCTTGAAAATACGATGATGCCGGCCCTGATCCACGGGATGTCACGGCGCGACGCTCTTGCGAAGGCTGAAACGATATTGCATGATGTAGGCCTTGGTGATAGGATGACGCACAAACCTTCGGAACTTTCCGGTGGCGAGCAGCAGAGGGTTGCCGTTGCCCGGGCGCTGATCATGGAGCCGGAAATTCTTCTTGCTGATGAACCCACGGGGAATCTCGATACGGAAACCGGCCGAAAAATTGAAGATATTCTTCTGGAACTGAACCGGCAAAAGGGGATTACCCTGATTGTGGTAACCCACAACCAGTCCTTGGCCGGCAGAATGTCGCGAAGCATTGGCTTGCGGGATGGGGAAATATATGCCTGTGCATAAGAAACTATCTCTAGTGATATGCGGAATCTTTGTGATCGGGCTTGCAGCCTTTCTGCTGGGAGCAGGAATTTCCATCGCCGGAGAGGCGGCGCGCATTGCCGTCCTGCCCTTCGATATTTTTACCTCCGCGGAGAAGGCCTCATTGCAGGAGGCGATGTCCCGGCAGCTGTCCAGCGAATTCCGTAAATCCAAAAATGTCCAGCTGGTTGAGGAAAAATCTTTTGCGGACGCCCTGGCCGGTCAGGCGGTCACCGAAGCCCTGGGCTTTAAGATCGGGAGCATGACGGGCGCCGCTTATGTCGTTCTGGGAAGCCTTTCTGAATTCGGGGAAAGCCTCAGTGCGGATATCCGGGTTCTGGACATCCGCCGGTCAACGGCCCTGCCGCCCCTGTTTGTCCAGGGGAAACGGAGCGCAATCGACAAGCTTGCGGCGGAGCTCAAATCGACCGTTCTTCTCAAGATCGCACCGGAATTGCGCATCGCCAGGGTCGAGATCCAGGGCAACCGGAAGATCGGGTCCAGCGCCATCGAACAGGTGCTGAAGAGCCGGCAGGGCAGCCTTTTTTCCGAGGAGGATGTTTCAGCAGACATCAAGGCCATCTACAAGATGGGATATTTTAATGATGTGTCGGCGGAGACGAAAAGCACCTCCGAAGGCCGGATTCTGGTCTTCAGCGTTCAGGAAAAGGCCATGATCGCGGAGGTTCAGATCGAGGGCAACAAGGCGCTCAGCCGAAGTGACATTGAAGCGGTCATAAGCGCGAAGCCCAAACAGATTCTCAATGCGGAGAAGGTAAAGGCCGATGTCCAGAAGATCAAGGAGCTCTACGACAGCAAAGGGTACTACAATGCCGAGGTCCTGGATCGGATTGAATCTTCCGGACCCAAGGACATGCGTGTCGTTTACAGGATCAAGGAGCATGACAGGCTGTTTATCGAAAAGATCAGCTTTGAGGGAAATAAGACCTACACGGAAAAAGAACTCCGCAACATGCTCAGCACCACGGAAAAGGGCATCCTTTCTTTCTTTACCGATTCCGGGATACTCAAAAGGGAACAGCTCACGCAGGATGTTGCCAAACTCAATGTTTTTTATCTGAACAATGGGTTCATGAACGCGAAGGTCGGAGAACCGGAAATTTCCTATGACCGGAAGGGCATCTATGTCAAGATTCCCATTACGGAAGGAGAGAGGTATCGCGTCGGAACGGTTGAGATCACAGGCGACGAACTGACCGTTTCCCGGAAGGACCTGCTGTCTAAGCTGAAAATCGCCAAAAAGGAGCATTTCGACCGCGAAGCGATCATGAAGGACATCGATTATCTGACCCAGGCATGCAATGATGAGGGTTATGCCTATGCCGATGTCAGCCCCCGGACGGTCCCTCAGGAAAAAACCCAGTCCGTGGATGTCATGTTCGATATTACGAAAGGGCAGCATGTCTACTTCAACCGCATTGAAATAACCGGAAACACCAAGACGAGGGACAAGGTCATCCGACGCGAGTTGGCCATCAAGGAGGGAGAGCTCTACAACAGCTCGAATCTGAAGAAGAGCTACGCAAACCTCAACCGGCTGCGCTATTTTGAAGAAATCGACTTTCAGACGGAGAAAGGTCCGGATGAAAGCAAAACGGATGTCAATATCCGGGTCAAGGAAAAGCAGACCGGCCTTCTCAGCCTGGGAGCCGGTTACAGCGCCCAGGACCGCGCCATGCTGACGGCGCAGATATCCCAGCAGAACCTCTTCGGCAGAGGGCAGATCCTGAGCCTCAAGGCAAATCTGGGTTCGAAAACCACCCTGTATCAGCTGTCCTTTATAGAGCCTTACCTGATGGATATGCCCCTGTGGAGCAAGTTTGATCTTTGGAACCTGGAGAGGGAATACAACTCCTACGATCTGGATTCAAAGGGCGGGGGTGTCACGCTGGGATATCCCCTCTGGCCGCAATATCAGATCAACGGCTACATCGCTTACCGGTATTCGCTGGATGACGTCACGAACGTCGATGGGGACGCTTCGAACTATGTCAAGGACCAGGAAGGCGAGAACACGACGAGCGGAGTGACCTTGTCGCTGGGTCGGGACACGACGGATGACAACATGTTTCCATCGAAGGGATCGAAAAACACGATTGCGGTGGAATATACCGGCGGTCCCCTGGGGGGAACCGTGGGGTTCACGAAATACACGTTAAGTTCCACCTGGTTCTTCCCTCTCCCGCTGGAAACCGTTCTGGGAACCAGGGCCCGGGCGGGGTACATCTCGGCCCACAGCGGCGAAAGGCTCCCCATTTATGAGCGGTTTTACCTTGGGGGAATCAACTCTCTCCGCGGATTGCGTGATGTGGGGCCCAAGGACGAGGAGGGCGACGTGATCGGCGGCAAGACGATGTTCAACGTCAACGTGGATTTTGTCTTTCCGCTGATCAAGAATGCGGGGATGAAGGGGGTCATCTTTTTTGATGCCGGAAATGCCTGGGAAAGCGGTTACGATCTTGGCGATCTTCGCCAGACGGCGGGCGTCGGCATCCGCTGGTATTCCCCCATTGGACCGCTCCGCCTGGAATGGGGCTATGTGCTTGACCGCGAGGAGGACGAACCGGCGAGCCGCTGGGAATTCACCATCGGCATGTTCATGTAAGGGATGGTCAGATCCGTTTATTTCACAGTTAAGGAGAGTTTTTTCATGAAAGATAAACTTATGAGGATTTCGCTGTTGGTCTTTGGTTTTGTTTTTCTGTGTTCGCTACCCGCGGCCCTGGCCGCTGAAAAAATCGGATTTGTGGACGTTCGGGAGGTTATGCTGAATTCCGTGGAGGGGAAAAAGGCCTCTGAGGAATTAAAAAAGACCTTTGAAAAAAACAGGGCGCAGATTTCGGCCAAGGAGGCGGAACTTAGAAAACTCAAGGAAGATCTGGATAAGCAGCGTTCCGTCCTGAAGGAGGCGGCCCTGAGAGAAAAGGAAAACGCCTACCAGAAGAAGCTTCGCGATTATCAGCAGATGGTCAAGGATGCCAATGAAGAAATGCAGAAACGGGACCAGGAGCTTTCCAAGACTCTGCTGCCGGAGATCATGAAGGTCATCAGTGACATCGGGACGAAGGAGAAGTTTACGGTCATCCTGGATGTCGGATCGGTTCCCGTGCCCTTTTTCTCCAGGGAAAATGATTTGACCAAGCGCGTTATCGAAGAATTCGATCGGACCTACAAGCCGAAAAAGTAACGGCTGGTGATGAAGGATCGGAAAGAACGAATGGAAAAGTAATCCGTTCCAGAAAGGAATATGAACGGGGAAGTGAAAAAGACGCTCAATGAAATCGCCTCTTTTCTGGGGGGAACGGTTGTCGGGGATGATCAAGCTCTCATTGGCTCGGTTCGGGGAATTGACGAAGCCGGTCCGGGAGATATCACCTTTGTCGCCAATGCGCAGTACGAACAGAAGCTGCTGACCACAAAGGCCTCAGCGGTCCTCGTTTCCAGAGACACGGAAAGCCCCGGCAGAAACCTGGTTCAAGTTGACGACCCTTACGCAGCCCTCGGCAGGCTGCTGGCTTTGTTTTACCCGGAGGAGAAGGAAATTCCCGCCGTCAGCGGCCGGGCGATGATTGAGGAGGGCGCTGAGATTGCTCCGTCGGCCACGGTATACCCCGGGGTCTACGTCGGCCGGGGGGCCAGGATCGAAGCGGGGGCTGTTCTCTATCCCGGCGTATTTATCGGCCGCGAGGCCGTCATCGGTGAAGATTCCGTTCTCTACCCCAATGTGTGCGTTTACCGGCGATGCCTCATTGGCAGGCGGGTCATTCTCCATGCTGGTGTGGTGGTAGGGAGTGACGGCTTCGGCTTTGCCAATCCGGGGCGCGACAATCTGAAAATCCCCCAGATCGGCATTGTCCAGATCGATGACGATGTGGAGATCGGTTCCAATACGACCATCGATCGGGCAACCCTCGGCCGGACCTGGATTCAGAGGGGCGTTAAAATCGACAATCTCGTTCAGATTGCCCACAACGTGGTGATCGGAGAAAAATCGATCATCGTTTCCCAGGTCGGCATTTCCGGCAGCACCCACCTGGGTCAAAGCGTGATTCTCGGCGGACAGGCGGGGCTCGTAGGCCATCTGGATATCGGTGATTTCGCCATGGTCGGTGCTCAGAGCGGCGTTCATGAAGATGTGAAGGCCCGTTCCATCGTTTCCGGTTCGCCGTGCATGCCCCACCGAACCTGGCTGAGAGCAATGTCCTGTGTGCCACGGTTGCCGGAGATGCGCACGACACTGAACCATGCATTAAAGCGCTTGGAGGTGCTGGAAGGGCAGTTCAGTGAGCATCTGGAAAAAAAGAAGTAACGTTCATGAGCTAAGGCAAAAGAGGAAACAAATCAACCATGAGGATTCATTCCACAGCAGTCGTGTCACCCGAGGCCAGCCTGGCGGAGGGTGTTGAAGTCGGAGCGTACAGCGTAATCGGTCCCGGTGTGACCATCGGGAAAAATACGATTCTCGGATCGCACGTCGTTATTGAACGGGATACGGATATCGGTGAGGACTGCAGGATTTCATCCTTCTGCTCTCTGGGCGGCGATCCTCAGGATTTGAAGTACGAAGGGGAAAAGACGCGGGTTGTCATCGGAAACCATAATGTGTTCCGTGAATATGTGACCGTGAACCGGGCCACGTCGGCGGATATCGGCGTTACCCTGATCGGAGATCACAACCTCATCATGGCCTATTGTCATGTTGCCCATAACTGCAAACTGGGGAACAATATCATCATTTCCAATGCATCCCATCTGGCCGGGCATATTCATGTCGACGACTACGCCATCATCAGCGGCATGGTCGGCATTCACCAGTTCACGAGGATAGGGGCGCACTGCATCATCGGAGGGGCATCTGCGGTGACTCAGGATATCCCGCCCTATGTGACGGCGGCGGGCAATCACGCAAAACTCTATGGACTCAATCTCATCGGACTGGAGCGACGGGGGTTCAGCAAGGAGACCATTGCGGCTCTGAAGGAAGCCTATCGGATCATCTTCCGTTCACCTCTGCGGCTTGAGGCCGCTCTGGAACGGGTGAGGACAACCGTAACGGATACACCGGAGGTGCGCAATTTCATTGAGTTCATCCAGACGTCGGAACGGGGCGTCTGCCACTAGCGCAGAGACAGGGAAAAGAGGGATGAGCAGAATACGGGTGGGAGTTGTCGGAATCGGGCATCTGGGCAATTACCATTTACAGAAATACGCCAGAATCGAAGACGTCGAAATCGTCGGTGCGTCAGACAGCCAGACGGAACGCGCCCGGAAGGCGGCGGACCAGTTCGGGTGCGAGGCGCTGAGCGATCATCGCCGGCTCCTGGGGCGGGTGGACGCGGTGAGCATTGCCGTGCCGACGGGAGCGCATTACGCGGTAGCGCACGATTTTCTTGAAGCCGGGGTTCATGTGCTTCTGGAAAAGCCGATTACGGAAACCCTGGCGCAGGCCGATGAACTGGTTGCCCTGGCCGAGAAGCAACGCCTGGCCTTTCAGATCGGTTTTGTGGAACGGTTCAACCCGGCCATTGTTGCGCTGGAAGGAGTGATGAAAAAGCCGGTCTTTATTGAGGCCCACCGGCTTCACCCTTTCTTCGAACGGGGAACCGATGTGGACGTGGTTCTCGACCTCATGGTTCACGATCTGGATCTGATCCTCCATTTTGTCCAGTCGTCGGTGACGGATGTCGCTGCCGTCGGCGTTTCCGTTCTATCCGAGAAGATCGACATTGCCAATGCCCGTGTGACCTTTGCCGACGGATGTGTGGCGAACCTGACGGCCAGCAGGGTGACGGCCAAGACCATGCAGAAGATCCGGTTCTTTGAAACGAATGGTTACCATTCCGCCGACTGCGCCAAGCGTGAGGTGTCCTCTCTTAGAACGAGGCGGTTTCCCGATGGTAAAGTCGAAATTGTTGCGAATCCGTTGAATATCCCGAAGCATGACCCCCTTGAAGAAGAAATCCAGGCCTTTGTCCGGGCCGTCAAAACCGGCATGCCGCCTCCCGTGACGGGGGAGGAGGGCCGCCAGTCTCTTGAAGTGGCTTTGAACATTGTCGACAGAATTGAATCGGCCCGCAGAAGCCTGAGATGAAGAGCGAATCCTTCCCTTGAGTTCAAAGCGCATCCTTATTGTGGCGGGAGAGGCATCCGGAGACCTTCACGGGTCTTCCCTGGTCCGCGCGATGATGCGGAAGAACCCGGGGCTTTCCTTTTACGGCGTCGGAGGCGGCCGTATGAGGGAGGCCGGCGTGGACTTGTGGGCCGATGCGGGGAACATGGCCGTTGTGGGGTTGACGGAAGTGCTGTCCAAGCTGCGGGTCATTCTGTCTGTCATGAGCCGCCTGAAAAAGTCGATGCGGTTCCAAAAACCCGATCTCGTCATTCTCATCGATTATCCCGACTTCAATCTTCCCCTTGCACGATCTGCAAAGAAAAACGGTATTCCCGTTTTTTATTACATTTCTCCCCAGATCTGGGCCTGGCGGAGAGGAAGGATCAAGACCCTCGGCCGCGTTGTGGACCGCATGGCGGTCATCCTTCCCTTCGAGGAGCCGCTCTACCGGAAGTCGGGTGTTGATGCCTCCTTTGTCGGCCACCCCCTTCTCGATGCCGTCCAGGTAAGCTCTTCGCGCAGCGAAACCCTTCGCCGGCTGGGACTGCGGGACAACGTAACGACGGTAGCGCTCTTGCCGGGAAGCCGGAAGGGGGAGGTCACCCGGCTGCTTCCGGGCATGCTGAAGGCGGTGCGGCTCATCGCCGGGAAGATCCAGCCCGTGCAGTTTCTCCTCCCCCTGGCCGACACGCTGGACCCGGCCTGGATGGAGAGCCGGATGCAGGGGGTGGATGTGCCTGAGATTCGCCTGGTTCGAGGTGCCACGTATGACGCGGTGGCCGCGGCTGATGCAGCTGTGGTGGTGTCCGGAACGGCCACCCTGGAAACAGCGCTTCTGGGGACTCCCCTGGTCGTTATCTACAAAGTTTCAGCCCTTTCCTATCTGATTGGACGGATGCTCATTTCTGTGGATCATATCGGCCTGGTGAATATTGTGGCCGGAAAGACCGTGGCCCCGGAGCTGATCCAGCACCAGGCCAACCCGGAGCGCATCGCAGCGGAAGTCCTGGCGATCCTCGGCGATGCCGACCGGAGAAGAATCATCAAGGAGGAGCTTTCGCAGCTCCGGGAAAAACTCGGCCGGCCGGGTGCGGCCCGGCGGGCGGCCGATATGGCCTTGTCGCTTCTGCAGAGACCCCGGGGATAACGTGGGTCTGCGGGGAACCCGGCCGGTAAGGAAGGCCTGAGCGCAGGGACTTTTGCAAGGAAAACAATGGATATCTTTAAGCGTCTTTTGAAATTGACCAAACCCCACATTCCCCGGTTTGCCGTCGCCATGGTCTGCATGCTGGTCGTGGGCGCCCTTACCTCTGCGCTGGCTTTTCTCGTCAAGCCGGCCCTGGATGACATTTTCCTCAAAAGGAATGCGGAAATGCTCCTCTGGATTCCCCTGGCCGTCATTCTGATCTACGCGGTCAAGGGATCCTGCAGTTATTTTCAGACGATTCTGATGAGCTTCATCGGTCAGCGCATCGTCGCCGACCTGCGGTACCATTTGTATGAGCAGATCCAGAGGCAGTCCCTGAGATTCTTTGCCAAGCATCACACAGGGGAGCTCATGTCGCGGATCACCAACGATGTCACTTCCATCCAGCATGCCGTTTCCGAGGCGGTGACCAGTCTCCTCAAGGACACCTTTACCCTGATCTTCCTTGTCTTCGTCATTTTCTACCGGGACTGGCAGCTGGCCATCATCGCCATGTTCGTCTTTCCCCTGACCATCTATCCCATTGCCAAGTTCGGAGAGAAGATGAGACGGAATGCGACGAAAACCCAGGTCACCATGGCCGGCCTTACCACGCTGCTCCAGGAGACCATTTCCGGCACGCGCATCGTCAAGGCCTTCTGCATGGAGGCCTATGAGAACATGCGCTTCGCCAGGGAAAACGAGAAGCTGATGCGCCTGGCTTTGAAGTCCGTTTCCATCAACGCGATTTCCAGCCCGTTCATGGAGTTCCTGGGAGGGATCGGCATCGCCGCGATCATTTTTTACGGAGGCTACCAGGTTATTCACGGCTCCTCCACCCCGGGAACCTTTTTTTCCTTTCTGACGGCGCTGATCATGCTGTATGAACCGGTCAAAAGATTGACAAACGTCAACAACACCATTCAAAAAGGGATAGCCGGCGCCCAGAGGGTCTTTCACATTCTGGATCTCGTTCCCGACATTCTTGACAGAGAGCATGCCGTGGACCTTCCCCGCATCGTCGAAAAGATCGAAATCCGAAATGTTTCCTTTTCCTACAACGCAACCCCGGTGCTCAGAAATATCAATTTGACCATCCGTGCCGGTGAAGTGATCGCCTTTGTCGGAATGAGCGGCGGAGGCAAGACGACGCTGGTCAATCTGATCCCCAGATTTTACGACGTATCCGACGGGCAGATCCTCATTGACGGCCACGACATCCGGGATGTGACCCTGCTGTCGCTGCGCCGCCAGATCGGGATCGTGACCCAGCAGACCATCCTGTTCAACGATACGGTCCGGAACAACATTTCCTATGGAAGCCGCGACTGCTCGGAGAAGGAGATCATCGAGGCGGCCAGGGCGGCCAATGCCCATGAGTTCATCCAGAACCTTCCCGAACAATACGATACGGTGATCGGAGAACAGGGGACCCGGCTGTCCGGCGGCGAGCGGCAGCGAATCTCCATTGCCAGGGCGCTGCTGAAAAATGCCCCGATCCTGATCCTCGATGAGGCCACATCCTCGCTTGATACCGAGGCCGAGATGGAGGTTCAGGATGCCTTGGAGCGCCTGATGAAGGGGAGGACGACCCTGGTGATCGCCCACCGCCTTTCCACGATCCGCACGGCCGACCGGATTGTCGTGCTGGTCAGGGGGGAAATCGTGGAAGAGGGCTCTCACGATACGCTGCTGGCCAGGCAGGGTGAGTATTGCAAACTGCACCAGCTGCAATTCAAAGAGAACAAAGCGGGGGAGGAAATGGACCTGAAGTAGTCCCCGGCTACAGGATATTCCCGTGAAGATTCGTGAACGTTGCCGCCAGCTCTGGGAGGAGCCGGGGACTCGCAAAGGCGGGAGTCCCTTTGCCCTGCTGCTTGAGATCTTCTCCCATGTTTACCGGGTCGGGGTTTCCCTGCGGAACGGTCTTTATGACCGGGAGCTTCTGAGATCGGCAAAGCTGCCCTGCAGGGTGATCAGCGTCGGGAACGTAACGGCGGGCGGTACGGGAAAGACGCCCATGGTGGTTTTGCTGGCCCGGATGCTCCGGGGAAACGGCTATCGTCCGGCGGTGCTGAGCCGGGGTTACGGCAGTACGGGGGCGGCGCCGGTCAATATCGTCAGCGATGGGGTTTCCGTCCTGCTGGGGCCCCATGCGGGAGGCGATGAGCCGGTGCTGATCGCCCGAAGCTGCCCGGGCGTTCCCGTTCTGACCGGTCCGGACCGTCGCCTGACGGGAAAGGCGGCCATAGCGCGCCTGGGTGCCGATGTTCTGATCCTCGATGACGGATTCCAGCATCGCCGTCTGTTCCGGGACCTCAATATCGTATTGCTGGATATCGACCGTCCCTGGGGAAACGGTTATCTTCTGCCGCGGGGACCGTTGCGCGAACCACCGGACCGGGCCATGAAGCGGGCTGATCTCCTCGTCCGGACAGGGGAGCGAAGGGGAACCCCGGGGGATACCCGGAGCGAACCAGATGGCTGCAACGATACAGAGCGGATTTTTAAGCGTTCTCTTCCGGCCTTTCGAGGGACCCATCGGCCCTCTTCCCTGGTTTCCCTGAACAAGGGCCGGAGCAGGGAACTTCGTGATCTGAAGGGAAGGAGGATCTGCGCCTTCGCCGGCATCGCTGCTCCGGAGCGCTTCCGCGGTACCCTGGAATCCCTGGGGGCCGATATTGCCGCGTTCCTTGCCTTCCCGGACCATCATCGCTATTCATCCAGCGATATCGCCGCTGTTGCGCAGGCGGCCAAGGACGTCCGCGGGGACATGATCGTGACCACGGAGAAGGATCAGATGAAAGTGATGTCCCTCGATTTGCCTGCCATTCCCTGCTTTGCACTGCGCATCGAGATGACCGTCGATCCCCTGGAGGATTTTGAACGCCTGATCCTCGGAGTCCTCACGAAAGGCAAGGCAGAGGCCTGAGATCCTGTGCTACTTTTCGGAAAATGCCGGATCTTCGTAACCGGCCTCCCGGAATCCCTTCCGGCGCAGGTGGCAGCTGTCGCATCGGCCGCAGGCCCTTCCATCGGGAAGAGGGTCGTAGCAGGTGTGCGTCATTCCATAGTCCACGCCCAGGGCCATTCCTTTTCGAATGATGTCCGCTTTGGAGAGCAGGATCAGCGGAGTGCGGATTTTCAGGTGCATCCCGCCCTCCGTGCATGCCTTGGTGGCGAGATTGGCCATGGTCTCGAAGGCCGCGATGTATTCGGGGCGGCAGTCGGGATAGCCGCTGTAATCCACGGCGTTCACCCCGATAAAGATCTCACCGGTCTGCAGGACCTCCGCCCATGCGAGGGCATAGGAGAGAAAGATGGTGTTTCTGGCGGGGACGTACGTTACGGGAATTTCCACCCCTTCCCCTTCCTCGGGGGAATCCCTTTTCGGGACCTCAAGGTGACCGGTGAGGGCCGATCCTCCAATAATGCTTAAATCAAGGGGAACAATGAGATGTTCCTTTGCGCCCAGGGCATTGGCGATGCGCCGCGCCGCCTCCAGCTCGATGGCATGGCGCTGCCCGTACTGGAACGTGAGGGCGTAAAGCTCATAGCCTTCCGCCTTGGCGATGGCCATGGTCGTGGTGGAATCCAGCCCTCCACTGAGAAGGATGACGGCCCTTCGATCTGAATTCATTGGCGTGTCCTCGTCTTTTTTCCTTTATCTTTTTTTTTCAAACGCCCCGGGCATCCTTCCCCCAGAGGATTTTGTGGAGCTGGAGCTGGAGGCGGACCGAAAGATGATCTTCGAGGATCCACCGAGCCAGCCGTTTCGGATCCAGGCGCTCCGTGACGGGGGACAGGAGCGGTGGATTCCGCGTTTTCGCCGCCAGGTTCCTGGAAAGAAGGATGTCCCGGGCAAATTCATAATCCCCTCTCTCGCCCAGGACAAACTTGATTTCGTCCCGTTCCGTCAGATCGTCGAGGATGCTGAAATCGTTCCTGTGGCTTTCTCCGCTTGAAGGGCATTTGATATCGACGATGCGCACACAGCGCCGGTCAATCCCCCGGATGGGCAGAGATCCATTGGTCTCCAGGAGAACCGCATATCCTCCCTCCAGAAGGCTCCGGATCAAGGCCGGGGTTTCCGCCTGGAGCAGCGGCTCCCCTCCGGTGATTTCCACCAGACGGCATCGGTGAGATGCGATCCGGCCAAGCAGGTCGGAAAGTTCCCACAAGGTCCCTCCCTCGTAGGCGTAGCGGGTATCGCAATAGGAGCAGCGGAGATTGCAGCCGGTGAGCCGCACCAGGACGCAGGGAATGCCGATAAAGGACGATTCCCCCTGAATGCTGTAAAAGATTTCGTTGACCTTTAAGGACACGTCACTCCTCATGGATTCCGTTCACGGCCAGGTCCAATGGCGTTGAATACGGAGGCGAATGCGAAACAAACACCGTCCGGTCATAAGCGACTGCCGTGGGCAGTCTTGTCAGTTCGGTTTCATCCGTTCGGTTTCAATGGATGCACGGGATTAAAACCACGCCGAACTGGAAAGGATGCCGATACCCTGATCTGAGGAATACATGGCCTGTACCGAAGGATAGCGCACAGGATCCGCTTCGCAGTCGCGTCTTTCGAAGTCCTTCAGGTGAAACGGGGTTTCCGGAACCAGGCTCGTCCCGATGACCTGCCATGAGTGCCTGGTCTTCCAGGCGCTGTTATCGACGAGCCGGATCAATCCTGTCCGGTGAAGGTCCTCCGATTCCCTCGTCACCATCTGACAGTCGTCGTTCCCCAGGATCACCCCGATGTCGACATCCGGATTGATGTCGTGCATTTTCAAACAATACGAGGGGAAAACAGTGATGGCAAAGTGCCTTTGAGCATCGAGCAAATTTCCATGTTTGTCCAGCCTGGGCAGCAGATCTCCCCCAGAATGATCAGATCGGGCCCGCACTGCTCGGAGAGGTCTACAAGCGAATCGTACAACCAAATCATTCCATGTAAATCGCTCGTGAAGAGGATCCGCACCGTGTCCTCCTGGTTATTCCCGGAACATTTCAAGGTTGCAGTCCATATCGCCATGGAATTGGGAGCAGGCTGAGTTGTTGCCTGAGAGGTTGAAGGCTTTCCGTGGGCAACCCTCTTCAAAAAGCGTTTTCGCGGATGGATTTCCGGCCGGATACGGTGATTTACGGGATTCCGATCATCGATACGCTCGAAAAACATTTCCCTGCTTCCCATCATCGAAGGATCTTCTCAGTCTGATCCTCTTCTGTCGCCGTCCGATCCGCAAAGAGAAAATGTGTGACCCGCTTCAGTCCTCCCGATAGGTGGCGCTGCTGGTCGGTGTTTCGGAAACTCTGACCCGCGAAACCCGTATCGTATCCCTGTTGAGCTTCCCGCTCAGCTCCAAATAGAGGTGGCGGGCGATGTTTTCCGACGAGGGGTTGGCCTTCTGGAAAGGCGGCAGTTCGTTCAGGTTGATGTGGTCCAGTCGGTGGAGCGCCTCTCGAACCGTCTGCTTCACCTCTCGAAAATCAATGCCGATTCCGATCTCATTGAGCTCCCGGCACTCGACGGTGACCCGGACGGCCCAGTTGTGTCCATGGAGGTGCTCGCAGTTTCCCGGGTAATCCCGCAGCGCGTGGGCGGCGGAAAACTGCTCTTCAACGCTGATTTCAAAAATTCCTGGCATAAAGGCTCCCTGCTGTACGGATCCGCGTCTTTTTCGCGGAAATTTAACATTTTTTCGGATGTCCCAAACGGAACGAGCCATCATATTACTTCATTTTTTGCCAAAGTTGTCTATCTTTTTTCATGTACGTTCATACCTGCTGAAAGGATTTCCCAAGGGCGCCGGCAGCTCGCAGCACCTCGGTGCTGAGCCAGTCTGTGCGGCCGCGGAGCGTAAGCTTCAGAGCCGGTTCATCCCGGCTGATCCGATGCGCTTTTGCCGGGGCGACGACGGGTTCGGCAGGTCCGTCCGCAGCTCCGAACAGGCACCGATCGTTTGCCTAAAACAGAATTTTACTGTAAATCACATCGTTATGAACAATAAAAGTCTGAATATGGCGGAGGGTCCCATCCTGCCTCTTCTGCTGCAAATGAGCTGGCCGTCCATCGCCACCGTGCTGGTCGTAAACGTCTATTACCTCATAGACGCCTTCTGGCTTGCCAGGCTCAGCTCGAATGCCCTTGCGGCCTTAACCATAAGCCTTCCCATACAGGTGATTTTAGGCGGAGTCGGCGTGGGAACGGGATTGGGTGCAGGCTCATACGCCGCCAGGATGTTCGGTGCGGAGGAAAACCGGAAGGCCCGACAGACAGCCGGCCAGGTTTTTTTTCTTTCGGCTGTGCTCGGAGCGCTGTTCATCAGCCTGGGGATGGCCGGGCCGGATCTCATTTTGACATATTTCGGCGCCACAACGGAAATTCTGCCCCTGTCCCGCCGGTATCTCCTGACACTGCTGCCCGGCGTGCCGTTTCTGTTTCTGATCATGATGGCCAGCAATCTCTTCCGGGCGGAAGGCAGGCCTCATCTCGTGATGTATTGCGCTCTTATGACCTCGGCCGTCAGCGGTATCCTGGATCCTATACTCATCTTCGGCTGGGGTCCCTTCCCCCGGCTGGGAATTGAGGGAGCCGCCATGGCCGCGGTGATTTCCCAGATATCGGGTGCAGCGCTTGCCTTTTATTTCTTGCGGCAGAAAAGCTCCAAATATCAGCTGAAATGGCATTATCTCCGTCCGGATTACCGGATTATTCTGTCCATCTACTCGACGGGATTTCCCTCCATGATCATCAATCTCGTGCTCAGCCTTGGAATGCTTCTTCACAATCATGTCCTTGGCGGATACAGCAACCTTGCCGTGGCCACTCTGGGCATTGTCTCCCGAATGAGTGGCCTGGTCATGATTCCGCTTTACGGCATCGGTCATGGCCTGATGCCGATGGTTGCCTTCAGTGAAGGGGCGAATCTTCCTGTTAGACTGATGGAGGCGGTGGCGATCGCCGTAAAAATTTCCTTTGCGATTGCCATGGTCTGTTTTCTGATCGTGGAGGCCTTTGCTCCGGCCATTGCGACGCTCTTCTCCGATGACATGGAGCTGCGAAGGCTCACGGCAACAGCCCTGCGCATCAATTTTCTGATACTGATCACAGCCGCTCCCAGCCTGATGTGGATCAACATGTTCATCGGTCTCGGACAGGGAAAAGCCGCCATGGTCCTGCTGGTCGGTCGCGAAATCCTTTTTTTAATCCCCTTTCTGTGGCTCCTACCTCCCTGGTTCGGCATCAACGGCGTCTGGATGGCCCAGCCGCTTGCCAACGCCATCGCATTCCTGTTCATCCTCTACTGGGCGAAACGCCAGTATCGAATGTTTGATTCCCTGATCCATGAGAAGACATAGGCGCACTTGCCTCCCTGGAAGTCCGATGCTCGCCGTCCGCCGCGAGGGCCGAAGGCTCGATAATGGCCCGGAATCCATGAAGGAAGACCTCGACGGAATATCCGTTTAAAAAATTCCCCGATTCCACCTGGCGGCTGTTATCGGGTGCAGGTCTCCCTGCATCAGCAATGAAAGGCCCTCTGTCATCCTTCCTTTTCAATGGAAATGAGATCTACGGTGAAAATCAGAACGGCATCCGGTCCGATGAGATGGCCTGCGCCTCTCTCGCCGTAAGCAAGATCGGAAGGGATGACGAGTTCATATGTTCCCCCTGCCTTCATGAGCTGCAGGCCTTCAGTCCATCCCCGGATGACTCCTGCAAGAGAAAACGTGGCTGGCTGATTGCGCTTGTAGGAGCTGTCAAATTCCGTCCCGTCGATGAGCGTGCCCCTGTAATGGACGGTTACCGTATCGCCCGGTTTCGGGTTGTCTCCTGTGCCCTCCTTGACCACCCTGTACTGCAGGCCGCTCGGGGTGACTTTTACGCCCTCCTTGAGCTTGTTCTTTTCGAGAAATTCCGAGCCTTCCTTTCTGTTGACGGCCCTTGCCTTTTCAAAGGATTCCCTTTGCCTTGCCTGGAGGTCCTGCGAAAAGCTCATCATGATCTGATCCATTTCGGCTTGTGTCAAGGACCTTGTGGATCCTGAAAGGGCGTCTGTAATTCCCTTCAAAAGGACATTCGGATTGATGCCGATGGATTTTTCCTTAAAGTCACTTCCTATGCCGTAACCGATGGCATAGCTTACCTTATCCCTTTGAGTTTTTAAGATGATCTTGCCCTCCGAAAAGCCGGGCAGTGCCGTGATCATGAGAACGGCGAGTCCAAACGCTACGGATTCTCTTTTCATTGCTCCTCCTTGTCTGTGCAGGTTAAGGCCGCCCTTTCCGCTGATGTTCAGGTATCAAGGGACAGGATGACTTTTGATACGCCCTCGGGTTCAGGCTTGACCTGAAACCCCAGTTTCCGGCACAGGCCAAGCATCTTTCCGTTTTCGGTCAACACAAGCCCCTCGATCTTGTGGAGATGCTTATCCCGGGCTATTCCGATGAGAATGTCGATCAGTTTTGCCCCCAGGCCCATGCCGTGGTAATGATCGTGAACCAGGATGGCAAACTCGCCGATCCCGGTGTCGGGATGGTGGATGAGACGGCTTCCCCCGATCATGCACTTTTTCCCGTTCCTCCTGATTTCAGCCAGGATGGCTATCTCCCGGTCATAGTCCATGTTGCAGGACCGTACAACAAGATCGTCGGTTATTTCCCGGACGCCGAAATATCGGTTGCGCAACGTCTCCTCCGAGAGGGAATCAAGCATCTCTTGGGACATGAGCTTGTCCTCCGGACGGACAGGCCTCAGGAGAACTTCCGTCCCGTCGAGAAGATTCCACGTCGTTATGTAGTGCAAGGGATAAGGGGTGATCACGAGGTGCGAATAGGGCCCGGATTCCTCGGAAACAGAAGCAAGGGCGACCATCACATCCCCTGCCAGCACCTCGGATTGTTCAATCCACAGGACAAGCTCCATGCGCTCGATCTCCGCAAAATCAACAACCAGATCGGAAAATCCCAGGAGGGTATCCTCAAGCCGGGAAAGAATCTGCCGACCCTCATCGGCATTTTTTAAAACGGGATAGATTCCCGTACCTTCAAGCAGGCGCCGGGCCAGGGTCCGGTTGAGAGGCGGCAGGCCGATGCGTTCATCGTCGGGGCCGCCGGCGCCGGGGCTGATGATCAGGATGGTGTGGAACTCGGGGTCTCTTCTCGATTCGAGCTTAAGCCTCAAGGCCGCCGGTGCCGGCGTATTCTGAAGGATGACTTCCACGCCTCCATCGCGCAACCGCTGTCCCGCCTGCCGGCAGGCGTCGTCAACGTCCCCGGTGGCGGTCAAGGGGATCGCCTGTTCTTCTTTCTCCCCGGTGAGGGGCTGGATCCTGAGGGACAGAGGGAGGCCCAGGCCCGGGATTTCCCGGCGAAGCTGGTCGATGTCCGACACAATGGTTGTCCTGAGGGTGCGAATTCGATAGTTCCTGATAAGGTCGAAGGCATGCCGGCGGGAGAGGGTCCGTTTCCCGTCTCGGATGGCCTTCCGGACAACCGTCTTGAGATAATTCAGAAGAGGGGCCCCTGTCTGGGTTCCCTCGGCCGGCGTCTCATAGATGAGTTCAAGATTCCTGTGATACCGGTACATGTAAAGATAGGTCTTTACCGCTTCTTCGGGGGTGGCATAGGCCGGTACATTGTTGTGCAGAAGGATGCGGCGGCCTTCGGCGGCGCGTGCGCCGCCCACCCAGGTGACGATGATCGGCTTCCGGGTCTTCCTGGCGGCTTGGATAATGGCCTGGGCCAGGTCCATGGCCCCGGCAAAAACCCGCGGCGTATAGATCACCATGATGCCGTCCACCCCGTCATCGCCGAGGCAGAGATCCAGGGTGTTCCTATAGCGTCTGGCATCGTCCGCTCCTCCCATGTCGACAGGATCATCCCGACACCATTGTTCCGGCAGGAGAACATCTTCACGGCCTGAGTCTCCGCTGGAGATGCAGGCCAGCTCTCCTCCCAGCTCGGCCAGGGTGTCCGTGGCCATGATTCCGACATCCCCGGCGTTGGTGATGACGGCGAGCCGGGACCCTCTGGGCAGGCAGGACGAATCGAGGACTTTTGCCATATTGAAGAGATCCATCACCTCAGCCACCCTCACGATGCCGATTCTCCGGAACACGGCGTCATAGACGGAATCGTTTCCCGCCGATCTTCCCGACCGCATCTCGACGAAGGATGCCCCGGCTTTTGAACGGCCCGGTTTGAGCACGACGATAGGTTTGCTCAGCGCAAAGCCGCGTGCGGCGCTTATGAATCGTTTCGCGTCCCCCACGGTTTCCATGTAGATCATGAGACTTCTTGTCGTGTAGTGGTACGTCAGAAAATCGATGAGATCCCCGTACCCGACGTCTATCCGGGAGCCGAGGGAGGCGAACATGCTGAAGCCTATTCCCATTGTATCCCCCCAGTCGAGGATCGCATCGCCGAGAACGGGTGCGATGAGTGCGATGTTTCCGGGTTTGGGGTTCGTCTTGAGAAAAGTGGCATTGAGGCCGTTGTGGGGAAGGATCATCCCCAGGGAATTGGGCCCGATCGTTCTCATGCCGGACTCCCTGCGTGCGGCGAGAATGTTCTCCGCCAGTTCCCTCTGCTCCTCCTCGGTGAAATTTGAGGAAAGGATGATGGCGACTGAAACACCCGCCTTTCCACACGCTTCGATGATGCCCGGGACGGTGGCTGCCGGGGTTACGATAACGGCCAGGGTGACGCGGGAGGGCACATCCCTGATCGACGGGAAGCACCGGGCTCCGAGAATGGTCTGTCTGTTGGGATTCACAAAATAGAGCGGGCGATTCGCTGTCCGGGAAAGGTTCGCCAGGACCACTCTGCCTATGGAGTTCTCCTGCTCTGTCGCTCCAATGAGCGCCACCGATTCGGGATTCAATATCTCTCTTAAACTGGCCATGAACACGGTCTTCTTCGTTATTGATGAAATTGCGCTTTCAGCCCCGTCCCGCTTTCGGCAATCCAGCGTCGATGAACCTGCCGTATCGCCTGCTGAAAAGGGTCAGGACCCTTTGCGGAACATTTCGTATCATGATTTTTATTGCAAATCCACAGGGGGTTTAAAAGTGGCCGGGTGGTTTTTTCCCCAAGCCTAAGAGGCTTCTGTTTGAGGCAGGTTTCAGATATTTCAGGAATAAAAGTTGAGAACGGAGCTCGGAGCGGGCAAGGCCGGGTCCCTGAAATCCGGTTGTCGGATGGGGGCCTTAAAAAAAAGGTTTTTCCCCCGGCGCCTTTCTCGCTGCCAGGTGCGCGGCGAGCACCGGGGCGAAATTCACCGCTCCTTGAAGGAGACGGAAATCCGGTCAAAAAGGGGCTTTACAAGGTAGTTTATCAGGGTCCTTTCCCCTGTCTTTATGACGACCTGCACGGGCATGCCGGGCTGAAGATCCCGGGTCCCCAGCTTCTGCAGCCCCTGCTTCGTAAGCCGGATCCGGCACAGGTAATAGGGGATCCTCGTGGCCTCATCGGTAAACCGGTCTGCGGAAACCAGGATGACCTCTCCGTCGATGACGGGGGTCTTTTTAGCGTCAAAGGAAGTGAACATCAGGTCGACTTTGAGCGTTTCCCGCACCCGGTCTCTGTCCGTGGGCATCACCTTTGCCTCCACGATGAGCTCCTCGTTTGCCGGAACGATGCTCATGACCGGATTCCCCGGCATGATCACCCCACCCGCCGTGTGCACGGAAAGGCCCACGACCGTTCCCTCTTCCGGCGCCCTGATCTCCGTTTTCTCAAGAACGTCCTGTGTCGCTGCGTACTGGTCCCTCAGGGCCGCCAGCTTTTTCTGAACCTCGCTGAGCTGGGTCTCCACATCCTGGGTGAATTCCTGTTCGCGGCGCACGATGGTGAGCTTGTACTCGCTCATGGCCTTTTTCGCCCTGGCGATATTTCCGAGATCTTCGCTCCGTTTTCCGCTGAGCTCGGCCAGCAGTCTTTCCGTTTCCAGAATTTTGCTCCGGGGGTAGTAGCCCTGATCCGCCAGGTCCCTCAACGAGTTCATCTCCGTGCTCAGGAGTTCCATCTGTCTGGTCCGGGACATCTGAAGTTCTTCAAGCCTGCGAATGTATTCCTTCATGCCCTCGATGTTTTCCTTGAGGATGTTGAGTTCGGTGTGCAGGGTGCCACGCCTGGCATTGAAGAGCTGCTGCTGCGTTCTGACCAGATCCGCGATTTCAGGCAGATGGCTCATGGCGGTGATTTCCTCGGGATACGCGATGGCTCCCGCTCTGCTCCTTTCCGCCAGCAGTCTGGCTTCCAGGGCGAGCGCCTGGTAGTATTCGCCTCGAATCTCGGCCAGATTCGCTTTTGGCTGCGCATTGTTGAGCCGGATGAGCACCTGTTCCTTCCTGACCCGGTCTCCTTCCCTGACAAGGATTTCTGAAATCGTTCCCCCATATTGATGCTGGATTGTTTTTTTATTGGAAACGACGGCAACTTCGCCATGAGCCACCACGCCCTCATCCAGGGGGGCAAGGGAAGCCCATGCCAGAAACGTCCCCAATCCGAAAATCAAACCCGCAAGGGCGATCAGGATGATCGGCCTTGTGTTTGTTTTCAGGGGTGTCTTTTCCCCGGCGTTCAAAGCCTGTTTTTCGCTGCCGTTCATAATGCCCCTTGAAAGTCCCTTCATCCTTTTCCCTGTCCTGCCTGCAGGACCTGAGGCGGCTGCCGGGTCGGCACCTTTTTCAGGCGGGCGAGGACTTCGTCTCTCGGGCCATAGGCCTGGCTGACCCCGTTGACCAGCAGCAGAACCTTGTCGACGACGCGAAGGATGGAGGTGCGGTGCGTGATGACAAACACCGTTTTCTTTGCCGCTTTTAATTGGACCATGGTCTTGAGAAGGGCCAGCTCTCCCGCCTCGTCGAGGTTGGAGTTCGGCTCATCCAGGACAAACAGCACCGGGTCGTCGTAGATTGCCCGGGCCAGGGCAATCCGCTGCTTCTGCCCCCCCGAGAGAAACAGCCCGCCCTCTCCGACAGGGGTGTCATAGCCGTCCGGAAACTGCAGCACCATCTCGTGTATACCCGTCGCTTTTGCCGCCTTGACCACCTTCTCAGAGTCGATCTCTCCAAAACGGGCGATGTTCTGGGCCACCGTGCCGTCAAGGAGTTCAATATCCTGGGGAAGATATCCGATGTACGGCCCCAGCTCCTTCTTGTTCCACTTTGAGATGGCCGCGCCATCCAGTCTCACCTCTCCGGAAAAAGGGGGCCAGATGCCCACGATCATTCTCGCCAGGGTTGTTTTTCCTGAAGCGCTGGGCCCGATCACCGCCACAGCATCACCAGGATTGGCTGCAAAGCTGACGCCTTTTAAAATCTGTCTGCCGGTTCCCGGGGGGCCGGCAACGAGGTTTCTGACCGTCAACACCCCGGTGGGGGCCGGCAGAGACATTTCTTCCTCATGTTCGGACAGGACGGCCAGGATTTCTCCCAGTCTCAGGTAAGATGTCCTGGTGGCAAGAAACTGCTTCCACGTGCCGATGGCCATTTCAACGGGCTGCAGAGCCCTTCCAAGGAGGATGGACGCGGCAATCATCATTCCGGGGGTAATGGTGTCCTTTACCGCCAGGTAGGCGCCTAAGCCAAGAATGCTGGACTGAAAGGTCAGTCGGGAGGCCTTTGTGATTGCGGAAACGATGCTGGCCCTGTCGCTGGCTGCCGCCTGGAGTTTCAGGAAACTTTCATGCTTCCGGTGCCAGTACCCCCTGACGCGACTCAGCATTCCCATGGCCTCGATCGCTTCGGCATTTCTCAGATTGGCTCCCGCATAGGAGTTGGCGCTGTTGTAAAGCCGGTTCGCCTCGGCAAGGGGCTTTCTGCTGACAAGCTCGGTAAGCGCAGCCATGGCGAGAAGAAACAGGGCGCTGAAGACGGAAAAAATCCCGAGCCAAGGATGCATGAAAAAGATGACGAGGATAAAAAGAGGGGTCCAGGGGAAGTCAAAAAAGGCGAACAGGCCATTGCCGGTGAGAAACTGGCGGACACCCGTCAGGTCATGAAAATACTGAGTGGCGTTGGCGGATCCGAAGCGCAGGGACTTTTCGAAGGCTGCCTGGAAGACCTTGCCGCTTAAGTGCTGATCCATGCTGTTCCCCAGCCGAATGAGGACCTGGGAGCGAATCCACTCCAGAAAGCCAATGCCGATATACATCAGAACCATGATGATGGTGAGCATGACCAGGGTATCCTGGTTGCGGCTTGTCAGGACGCGGTCATAGATCTGCAGCATGTAGATTGCCGGCACCAGGAGCAGCAGGTTGACAACAAAGCTGAAGAGGCCGACCGCCGCGAACGTATTTTTAAAGGACCATAAAATAGTGCGCAGTTCGTTTTTTTTGCCCTCTGCCGTCGGCAATGGTCGCCGGAAAATGTTGGGCATAGGTCACCTCGTTCGCTTATTGCGCAGCCGCCGTTTGCAGCCATCCGTTGATTTCATGAACATCCCTCTCTGAAATGGTCCCCGAGTAAGCTTTCAATCTCACACTGTTCAGCAGGCAGTCGTATCGCGCCTGCAGCAGTCGAATCAGGACATCCTGGAGGTCCTGCTCGGCGTTCAGGACATCGATCGTTGTCCGCATGCCGGCCAGCAGGGACATTTTGTTGGATTTCAGGGAGGTCAAGGCCGATTTGCGCGCCGTCTGCAGCGCATCGATCCGCGACACGCTGTCCCGAACGGCGAGAAAGGCTTCGCTGAGCTTCTGGGTAATATCGGCCAGGGCATTTTCGTACTCCATCCTGGCCTTCTCCAGGATCGCCCTGGATTCCTTGACCTTGGCCACTGTATACCCCCCGCTGAAGACAGGAAGATTGAGCTGAATGCCTACGCTGCCGTACGATATGCGGTTTGTCTGCAGATTGTTGTTCGTGTTGGTCTTATTGTAGCCTCCCACAAAGTCGAGACTTGGCCAATGTTGACCTTCGTTCTTCCTGAGCTCCGCCTCCTGGTAGGAAATCCGGTATGCATAGGATTTCAGCAGGGGATGGTTTTCCCTTGCTGCTTCGATCCAGGTTTCAAGGCGCTCGGGATCGGGAAGTCCCAGGGGGGCATCGTCCCTGAGCGGATTCAATCCGGTCGCGTCATTCCCCACGATTCTTGTGAGAGCCAGCCGTTTAACCTCACAATTGCTTCTGGCCCCGATTTCCTTTGCAAGAACCGAGTCGTAGCGGGCATCAGCATCATGGACATCGGTGATCGTGGATACCCCTGCCTGGAACATCCGCTTGGCCTGTTCGCGCTGTTCCAGAACGGCCCTCTTTTCGGCATCGATGAGGTCCAGCAGATTTTCCGCAGCCAGAGCGTTGAAATAGGCTTCAGCAAGCCGGAGGATCAAGTCCTGCTCCGCTGAGACAAATCGCGCGTCACCCATATTCTTGCGGACCTTGTGCTGCCGGTATTCATAAAAACGGGAAACATTGAAAATGGGCTGTTTGAGGGACACGCCCAGGGATTCGCTGTCAAAATCCCGATAGTAAGAGGGGGCGTTGTCGTAATAGTATCTGGATTCGGAGCCGTATGCCTGAATCTGGGGAAGAAGGAATGAGCGGCCCTGCGCCGGCAACGTCCTGGACGCTTCATGCTCGTGGACGTAGGACCCGAAGAGCGGATCATGCTGCCTGGCCCGGATGTAGGCTTCCATCAAATCCATGGCGGCAAGAGGTGTGGCCAAGGCGCTCTGAAGGGCAAGGAGAAGCAGCAGAAAAAGGGAAACAGAAAGGCGGCGGCACCTCTTTTTCCCATTTCCATTCTCGTCGACTGGCATCGTTCCGGTATCCTCTGTCAATAATCCCTCCCGGCTCAACCCTGCAGCCTTGCTCTTTTTGTTGAATTCCTGCGGATGTTGTTTTTCGGGCCGGAGATATGGGTCATTCCCTTTGCAAAATCCAGGTCATGATCCTTGAAGCGGGAGTTTTTACCCGTCCTCGAAGGGCTCGGGCATACCGGGGCCGCATTCCGAACAGGCTGTGGAGTCCCTTTCAACAGGCCGCCCTTTACTGCTCTGAAGGGTTGGGCTTGTGAATGGGTCCGACACACCTGTTGTAATGCCTTTTGCGGTCAGCCCTGAAAGGGGCGATGTCTCCCGTTTCGGAAAATCCCGGGGTCGACAGGGATGCGAGCCTATGGACGGTTGCGGCAACCTGCAGGGTCGGCGCGAAAAAACGGACTTCCTGTCTTGCCCGGGGGGGGGCAGCGGCTGCGCTTTTTCCCGGCAACGGCCAGGGGAGCCGCCGGATCCGTGACGGCGTTTATTCTCACCGCGTAGGATGTTTTCCTGGCGATATCGTCATCCGTAATGATATGCGCGTCCAGGAGTCCTTCAGAGGCATAGCCCGTTTTCAGATAATTGATCTCCGCCAGCGCGATGCTCCAGCCTTCAAGCCGGGAGTTCAGGCGACTGAGCTGTTCTTCATCGCCCTGAAAATGAATCATGAGGTCGATAGCGCTTCCGGGTCCTGCCGTTCCATTGTTGACGCTCCCGATAAGATCGGCGCCTTGACGCCGAACCTCTCGGAGTCGAGGCGTTCCAGAAGATTTCTTGCTTTTGATCGTGCTGTTTTGCCTTTTTTCTTTTTCGCTGTTTCGTCTGGTGCTGGACATTCCAACTCGGCTTCTCGCAGCAGGTCACGGTAGCGCTTTCTGAACTGTTCCGACTCTGTTTCCTCAAGGCGTCCCCCTGCTTCATGGGTGGCCTTGTTCATTGCCTTCAGGAGGACAATCATCTGCGCCGCCCATTGCTGATTACCCTGTTCTACCGCTCTTTCAAGCTCGCGGAGGTGACGAGCGTTGCAGAGCGCATGCAAACCGCCATAGTGGAAGTAGGGTTTCCAATGGTCGTGGCAGAGGGTCCTTTGAAACTTCGGCAATATCCCCATCTCGTCCATCGCTTCGCACCCTCGTTTGGCATGGGGATAAAAGCAGGTAAAGCTGTCGTTCGAGACACTATGCAACCAACGCCTGACGCCATCAATATCAATATGGATGCCGGTTTCATCGCTGTGAACCAATGCCGATTCCGCAAGCCGGCTTTTGCCCCACGATTCAAAGAACTCAAGCCGTTCAGAGGCATCCTTGTTGAAATTGTGGATCGACCCGGCACTGACCGGTATTCCCATCTGGTCCTGAAAGTGATCCTCTATGCGGTTGTACGGGATCAACTGGTACTGGGACATATAGACCGCATGGGCTTTGACGCCGATACCGTATTGCACCGGCCTGGCAACATCCTCTGGAAACGGTGCAACAAAACGCTTGCCGTTCTCATCTTCCAGAATTTCGGCCCGCCATTCGGTGACAAAGAGGCTGATGTCGAGATCGACAATCCGGCGGCGTTCGTATCCAGTTGATTGATAGTTTCCTGGTGGCAAGGTTTCTCTGTCAACCCGGATTTCCTTGACCAGATCAGGCTCGGGAAAGGGCTTCAGCGTGGTGCCGATATGTCCATTCTGTCCACCCGGTTTGCGTGCTCCCGGTTCTTTCGGCGCCTTTTTCCGATTGGGATCGGATGACGGCGGCTTGCTGCTGTTCTTGCTGGTGAGCCCCAAGCGGTTGGTTAAAATGGTCACGAGAAGCAGCAGGACCTCAAGGCTTGCCTTGAGTGCCGGAGACAGATTTTTCTCTTGTGCAATGAGATCGTTGACCCGTTGCACCGCATTCTCTACGTTAATGTTCTCAACGGTCATTCAGCCATCCGTGTTTTTTGATAGGCCACAATAACACAGATTTTCCTGAACCGATTTGACCTTCCAGGATGCCCTGTAGGCCACGGAATAATTTTCAACACGGACCGGCGGTGTTAGAGAATGCTTTGCAGGCAAATCAAGAGGCGCATGACATCCTTAAAGAGTCATTGTAAAGGTGGCTGAAACCGGGACCGATTTTTTGAAAATCTTTCCAAAAACCGTGTCAAGAACTTTTTTCAAAGATCACAAAAAAATTGTGCTGAACAGTTACCTTTTATTTTGAAAGGCCCCAAAAAAGATACGAACGCTTCATGTATTGTCCGCAGAAAGGGCGAACCATCTTGTGGCTGAGAAGGTATTCGCCGCCAGCACGCTGCGAAATAACAAAAACGGACCTATTTTGAGGGTTTGTCTATCGAATGAAACCGCGCCCTGCCACATCAGGGCAATAAAAAGTTGCCTTGCTCAAAACGAGGAATAGGCACTTTGCCTTCAACGGTAGAATCTATTGCCGAAATCGTCCTTTATGTCAAGCTTTAACCAGTAGACTGATGAGGTGCTGTCGATTCCAACCCGGCTGGAAACCCGCTCAGGACATCATAAAGAAAGTGTCCTTGTCGTAATTTTCTTGATTTCAGGCGGCATCTTATCCTGCTGAGGAAGACGAGAGGCCCCGGGAGCGCCTGTAAAAGGAAAGAACAGCTCAAGCCCCCTGATTTCCCAACAGAATGGCCGGCATGGCATGTCCCTGCCGGCCATTCTGTCATCCCTTATCGTGATCCCCGGGATGCATCCGGGGTGATGCTGGCGCACTTCGAACCGTATCCTTCAATAAAGACGCCATTTTCTGTTGACATGGAGAACAACTATTTTATACTTTAACAAAGTTCCAGCAAAGCCAGGGTGCCGCCGATCTTTTAATCCCGCACCTCCTTTCGGCTTGGTGGATCCGTCGCAGAAGCAGTCCTCGTTTGGATGTGTCCAGATCATGAGAACCTCACGGTATGCAGGATATAGAGGCGGATTCTGAAGTCTTCCATAGCCCGGAATCCAGAGACCTGCCTTTTTAACGTTTCGTCCCGTTCTTTGTGCCCCCTCTGCGGTGCTCTCCGCAAGCGTTCAAGGCCCGGATTTCATGAGAGCCGTCTTACCTCAACACTGGAAGCGATGCCGGCATTGAAAAGGGCGTTCCGGGCGGCAGAGAAAAAAGGGATTTCCATGTCCCTGTGCTTCTGCGCAATACCAGGGTGCTCGTTAACCGGATGAATCGATTTCATGACTGCCAATGAACAGAATTCTCAATCGTTGCAGAAAAAACAAAAAAAGGAGGTAACAGATATGGCGGATGCGAACGTTAAAAGAGGAATGGGATGGCGGCCGGATTATCCCGATTTCCGGGATTACACGGAGGAGCACGACGAGGTGACGCCAAAGCAGAAAGCCCAGGGGCAGAAGGATTCCCTCAAGGCCATGTTCACGAAAATGGGGTTGAGCAGATCTTCCAAGGCTAAACTGCCGGCAAAGAAAGATCTTCGCGAGTGGTGCTCTCCCGTAGAGGACCAGGAGGACCTCGGTTCCTGCACCGCCAATGCAGGGGTTGCCATCGTCGAGTATTTTGAAAAAAGGGCCTTCGGCAAGCACATCGATGCTTCGCGGCTCTTCCTGTACAAGGTCACCCGCAACCTCATGAAGGAAACGGGCGACACGGGTGCCTACCTGCGCTCAACCATGGGGGCCCTGGCGCTTTTCGGCGTCCCGCCTGAAGAGTACTGGCCATACAGGACCAAGGATTTCGATGTCGAGCCGCCGGCCTTCTGCTACGGATTCGCCGCGAATTATCAGGCGATTCGATACTATCGCCTCGATCCTCTCGGAACAACGGAAGAGGTTCTGCTCCACCGGATTAAAACCAAACTGGCCGCCGGCCTTCCGTCCATGTTCGGTTTTACGGTCTACACGTCCATTTCCCAGGCGGACGACAATGGCGGCCGGATTCCCTACCCGACCCGCGGGGAGAATCTGGAGGGCGGTCACGCCGTCGTTGCCGTTGGCTATGATGACAGCATGAAAATCAAAAATGCCAATAAAAATGGAATTGAAACAACCGGCGCACTCCTGATCCGAAATTCCTGGGGGAAGGGATGGGGCGACGAGGGCTATGGATGGCTGCCCTATGAGTATGTTACCAGGGGTCTGGCTGATGACTGGTGGTCTCTGATCAAAAATGAGTGGGTGGAGACCGGGGCATTCAAGCCGTAGAAAGACGGTGGATGGGGAGGACTTTGTGAAAAGAGAGTTGCCCGAAAAGCGGTCTTTTTTCTCTTTGCTCCGCCTGTGCTTCTTCGAAGCCGGGCTGGTCCGCGCGGCGGTAAACCGCTTCCGGGATGCTGGTCGTTAAACTGGCCAGGCGGGATCTTTCCATCGACAAATAAAAGAGCGGGATGGAGGCGGAAATGACGGAAAAAAGCCGACCCGAGTTTATTCTTGAAGCGATCAAGGCTCTCGTATGGCCAGTTTTGATCATCGCCGGGGTTCTCTGGCTGGGGAATGATTTTAAAGAAATGCTCCAAAGCCGGACCTTCAAGATTGGAGGGGTCCTTGAAGTGGGTGACCAAGTAAGCGATAAAGTCAACGTCCTGCAGGATTCGCTGCAGCAGGAACTCCTCAACCAGAAGGCATCCCTCGAGGAAATACTCGCTTCTTCATCTGATCCCGCCAGGGTTTCCGACATCGCCAGGGGTGCATTGAGCCGGATTGATAAGACGCAGACAGCCGTTAAAAAAGACATCCAACAGATTCAGCGGACCATCCCTCAGACGGGCCGCATCGAACCGGGGAAACCTTTGGAACTCCCGAACCGGCCCGATGTGAGCGCAAAAAGCCCGGGAATGGCCAAAGAGTGGGAAATCCTGGGGTTTCAGCGCCTGATATCCCGGGATGTTGAGTCCGCCATTCAGGCATTTTCATCGGCTGAGAACATCTGGTCTGATTATCATAATGTGTCGGAAATCCGTCAGCTTCTTCTTAACAACCGGGAGGCCCTGATGAACAGGGAGAGCCCGAAGTGGAAGGAGGTGTACCGGAAAATCCTGACCGATTACTCCTGGGGCATGCCACAGGATGTTCGAAGGACGATGGAAACGATCGTTGGCCGATGATTGAGAAATGATGTGATCCATGACGTCAGGGGAATATTTCGTTTCTTTTGTCTTGACTTTCAACTTTTTAACAATCAAAATGCCGTTGCGCATAAGCGCTAAATTCAAAAGGATGGAGGTTACTATGGGAAAGTTGGTTCGTAGTCTGGTCTTGGTCGGAATTTTCATCTTTGCAGCAGCGTTCATTGCCAATGCGGCGACACTCGATGAGGCGAAAGTATTGGCCCAGAGTGCCGCAGCCTTTGCGAAGGACAACGGAAAAGAAAAGGCGGCGGCGGAGTTTGGCAACCCAAACGGCCAATTTACAAAAGGCGAGCTTTACATTACGTTTGTCGATTTTAACGGCGTCGTCCTGATGCATGGCGCAAATCCCGGGCTGGCGGGCAAGAGTCTTCTGGAATCGAAGGACTCCGTCACCGGTAAGCTCTTTGTGAAAGAGCAGATTGAAATCGCAAAAACCCAGGGAGGCGGCTGGGCGGAATACAACTGGATGAATCCTGCCACCAAAAAGGTGCAGGTAAAGAAGTCATGGGTCCAGAAAGTGGACGGCATGGATGCCTATGTCGTCTGTGGAATTTTCCAATAAAAGGTCTTTTATGACCGGGTTATTCATCTGCGGTTGTTTCGCATAGACCCCTTGGGGGGAACCCCCGGGACGTTAACAGGAAACGGGGGCTTGCCCGGATCAGGATAAGCCCCCGTTTTTTTATGTCCATCCCGGAAGAGGCGTTGTTGCGGCGCAGGGCGAGGCGCCTCTTCCGCATCGAAGCTGAACGTCCTTTCAGGGGAGCAGGCTCAATAGTTCTCGACGAACAGTTCCTGATAGGCCTGCTCATGGTCACAGGCCGGGCATATTTCGGGGGCCTCAACGCCTTCGCTGATATAGCCGCAATTTCTGCACCGCCACTTCACGGACGCATCTTTTTTGAAGACCTTTCCTTCCTGAACATTGGCCAGGAGCTTCCGGTAGCGGATTTCGTGGCCGGTTTCCGCCTCCGCGATTTCCCTCCATACTCCTGCAATTTCCGGAAATCCCTCTTCATCAGCGATCCGGGCGAATTCGGGATAGAGGTCCGACCACTCTTCATGTTCTCCATCCGCAGCCGCAGCCAGGTTCTCCGCCGTGGAACCGATGACTCCGGCGGGGAAGGAAGCGGTGATTTCCACCATTCCTCCTTCCAGAAACTTGAAGAACCGTTTCGCATGCTCCTTCTCATTGTCGGCCGTGTCGGAAAAGATGAAGGAAATCTGTTCGTAACCTTCCTTTTTGGCTTGAGAGGCGAAATAGTTGTAGCGGTTTCTCGCCTGCGATTCTCCTGCAAAAGATTTGAGCAGATTCTGTTCGGTTTTTGTGCCTTTCAACGATGCCATAAATGTTTCCTCCTTGCTTGAGATTGAATGGATATGAAACCCCGGGCGCTGCACCCGGAGCAGGCTCCTGATTGTTTCGTTTCTTCCGGACGTGCCGTCCCTTGGAGAAAGGGATTTTCTGCGGGCTCCCCTCTAGGTTTTTCTCCCTTTGCGCGATGCCGCCTTCTGCTCGGATCCGCTTTCCCTGCAGTTCCGGCAGACGCCGTAGAAATCGACATGATTGCCTGCGATATCAAAGCCGTCCCGTTCGGCCTCCGGGACGCTCAGATCAAACTCCACATAGATGTCAACAATCTTTCGACATTCCGTGCAAATCAGGTGGTGATGACGGATCGTTTCCGGATCGTATCGCCTTTTGCCTCCGTCGATGGCCAGTTCGAGAACATGATCCCTGTCTCTGAGGGCCTTCAGCGTGTTGTAGACCGTGGCGAAAGACATGGTGGGAAATTTCTCCGATACGGCGGCATAGATATCCGCGGCGGAGGGATGCTCCCTGTTTCCACTCAGGTATTCCAGAATGGCCAATCGCTGCGGGGTCAGCTTCAGACCTGTGAGTTTGGCATCTTTCATTTTTAAGTTATAACCATTATTACTTTAGAATTTTTATCATGTATATCGAAAACCGGGCCGGCCGTCAAGAGAGTTTTTTGCCAGACCGTGATCAGATTTTTGTCATCCATCCATTATGCTGATAAGAATCAATCAGTTACAGGAAAATAATTTGATTTATCATGAAGAATCGACTAAATAGGGTGACGGTTTATTCTCCCGCTTGAATGTTACGGGCCGGCCGGATTGTTTGCGCTTGATGCCCGACGAACAAAGATGGACAACAGAGGATAGGGCCTACGCTTCTCACACCTGCACTCCCGATTTGTACCCATAGGCTTACAGGACAAGCGGAAGATGGATCAACCCGTTTTTCAAGCACCCGGATCTCGATGCACCCTGAAATAAATTGTTTGCACATTCAGGCATCACAATTGTATAAGTGGAAGGCCGCGAATCTTCTCCCAGGTAATCTTGCATGAATTCAGTGTGGTTTGAGATATTGCTGATCTTTTTTCTTGTTCTCTTGAATGGAGGGCTCTCCTTGTCTGAGCTTGCCCTTGTCTCGGCCAGGAAGGCCCGACTGGAGAGGCTGGCGAAAGAAGGGGATCAGAAGTCACGCATCGCTCTGGAGCTTTCCGAATCTCCGGACAGCTTCCTTTCCACCATCCAGATCGGAATCACCTTTGTCGGCATTCTGGCAGGTGCCTACGGTGGCGCGACGGTCGCCAAGGTGCTTACGGGGTACTTATCCGTTTTCCCCCAGCTCGCCCCATACGGCAAGACGATATCCTTCTTGATCGTTGTCGTTGCGATTACCTATTTGTCGGTGATTCTCGGTGAACTGGTCCCGAAGCGGCTTGCTCTCAACAACCCGGAACGGGTGGCTCGCCTCGTTGCCGGACCGATCAAGCGCCTTTCCCAGGTAACCCATCCCCTTGTGCTTCTGCTGAGCGGTTCGACCAATCTGATCCTGCGTCTTTTTCACGTCGAACCCTCCACGGAGCCGACCATAACGGAAGAGGAGATCAAGCTTCTCCTTGACCAGGGGACACAGGCGGGGACCTTCCAGGAGTTCGAACAGGAGACGATCGAACGCGTCTTTCGCCTGGCCGACCGGAAGGTGGCCTATCTGATGACCCACAGAACCGACATCGTCTGGCTCGATCTGAATGAAAGCCTTGAGGAAACAAAGCGCAAAATCGCCGAGCACAAATATTCCTTCTATCCCATCGTGCAGGATTCCCTGGACAATGTTTTGGGGGTGATGCGGGCGAAGGAACTCCTGGCCCTCACCATGGAGGGAAGACCCATTAACCTGAAGGAGATATGCCGGAAACCCCTTTATGTCTCCGAGACGACGCCGGCCGTCAAGGTCATGGAACTCTTCAAGAAAACGGGACTGCACATCGCCTTCGTGGTGGATGAGTACGGGGAGATTCTCGGTCTGGTCACCTTCGACGATATCCTGGGATCCGTTTTCGAGGATATCGAAGACGCGCCGGCTGGCGAGAAGGAAATCGTGGAGCGGGAAGACGGCTCATGGCTCATCGCCGGGAGCCTGCCCCTGGATGAGTTCATGGACTATATGGAAGTGGGAGAGATGGACGAAGAGGATCAGATGGGGATGAACACGGTGGGCGGGTTCGTCATGTCGAAAATCGGAACGGTTCCCGTTGAAGGGCAGCATTTCGAATGGCGGGGATTGAGATGCGAAGTGGTCGATATGGATGGCCGCCGGGTCGACAAAATCCTCGTAACGCGCATGGAGGACTAACAGATCTGATGGGTTCCGCAGGAAAGAATCTGGTAATCGCGGCTCTTGTTCCGGAATACGGTGATTCCCTTGAGCCCCATCCGGTGGGCCTTCACATAGATTTGAAGAACGTCTTCGACCGTGGCCGTTTCCGGGAGATTGACGGTTTTGGAAACGGCATTGTCGACGGAAATCTGGAAAGCCCTCTGAATGTTCAGATGTCCGCTGGGGGCAATTGAGTAAGCCCCGCGGAAAAGCCGCCTCCGCATATCCTTCCCATGGGGGCGGCTCTTGACTTCCCTCCAGAGCGGATCTTCCACTTCGATCTCGATCCCGCCAAGCAAAATTCTCCTGTAATGGATGTCGAAAATGGGTTCGATGCCGCCGGACGTTCCCGCAAGCAGGCTCAAGGTGCCGGTGGGAGCGATGGTTGTGGTCGTCGCGTTTCGCTGTAAGAGGTTTTTTCCGTCCCAGACGCTTCCCTTGTAATTGGGGAAAGGGCCGCGCCTTTCCGCCAGCCGGCCGGAGGCGATTTTGGATTCCTTCTGGATGAACCGCATAAGTTTTTCCGCCGTCTGTACGGCGTCGGGAGAGTCGTAGGGAATGCCCAGCCGGATGAGAAGGTGGGCAAAACCCATGACGCCGAGGCCGATCTTGCGGTTTCCCAGGGTCATCCCTCGTATTTCGTTTGAAGGATAAGTCCCGGCGTCGATGACATCATCGAGGAAGCGGACCCCCAGGTGGGTCAGCTCTGAAAGCCGTTCCCAGTTGATGTCTCTCTCCCTGACCAGCCGGGAAAGGTTGATGGATCCGAGGCAGCAGGATTCGTAGGGAAGCAGCGGCTGTTCGGCGCAGGGGTTGGTGGCCTCGATTTCTCCCAGATGGGGGGTCGGGTTGGCCCGGTTGATGGCGTCAAGGAAGATCGCCCCAGGTTCGCCGGACGCCCATGCCGATTCGGCGATCAGCCTCAGCAGTTCCCTGGCCCTGATTGTCCTCGCAACTTTTTTCGTCCGCGGATTTTGAAGGGGAAAAAGGCCGTCCTCATTGAAGCACTGCATGAAATTGTCGGTGAGCGCCACGGAGAGATTGAAATTGGTGAGTTCTGCAAGATCCCTCTTGACGGTTACAAATTCCTCGATGTCGGGGTGGTCGATCCGCAGAATGCCCATGTTCGCACCGCGCCGGGTGCCGCCCTGCTTGATCGCCTCGGTTGCACAGTTGAAGACGCGGATAAAAGACACCGGGCCGCTGGCGACTCCGAGGTTCGAGCGGACGACATCGTTTTTCGGCCGCAGGCGCGAGAAGGAAAATCCTGTTCCGCCTCCTGTTTGATGTATTTTGGCGGTGAGCTTCACGGACTCGAAAATGGAATCCAGGGAGTCTTCAACGGGAAGGACAAAGCAGGCGGCAAGCTGACCGTAAGGGCGGCCTGCATTCATAAGCGTCGGAGAATTCGGAAGAAATTCCAGGTTGGCCATCATGGAATAGAAGGCCTCGTTCATTTTCTCCCGGCATCCGTCCGGGGTGTCGTCCTCGGACCGGGATACGGCTGCGGCGACCCGGCGGAAGAGCCCGTCCGGCGTCTCCAGAAGAGTTCCGTCCTCATCCTTAAGGAGGTACCGTTCCTTCAGTACCAGCAGCGCATTATCGTCGAGTTGCACGGATCCTTTCCCTTCCCGCATGGGATGATTCTTGGAGAAACGCCCATCAAGACCTGTGGGCCGCCTTTGGTCCTTATCCCGGCATCAGGAATTTTCGGAAGAAGTATAAAAAGAACCAGCCTGTCCTGTCAATGGAATACGGAGAAGGCGTTCCGACTGTTTCCGGGGCTCCTGTCCCCGAAGATCTCCGAAGCCGGTACAGAGCTTGAAAAAAGGAAGATATGGAATACGAACGAATTCAAGTGACATGCCGCAGCGGTTACAAGGTCAATGAATATCCCCTTTCCTTTGAGTTCCGGAAAAGCCGGTGGGAGATCATGGAAATTCTGGATCGCTGGTACGAGGGGGGAAGAGAGCCGGAGAGGCCCGTTATGGATTATTACAAGGTCAAAACGCGGCAGGGCAGCATTTTTATCCTCATCTATGCCGCTCATCTGGATGAGTGGTTTATCCGCTATTGATTTCCCGACGTCAGCGGCCCGAGGTGATGCACTTGCTGCAAAAGCGTCCGGCCGGCGTCGAGCCGGCGTTAAGCGTTGGACATAGAGATCCGTTCCGGGGGCCAGGCTCCAATACATTACCACCGGCCATCCGGCCCGGCGGAGGATGAGCGGGAGGATCTCCAGGGATTATTCGATGATGATTCCCTGCCCGGTCTTCTGATATTCAAGGGCGACATGGTTGGCGAAGGCCGTTCTGCCCTGGGAATCGGCCTTGAATCCATGGGCATTGCACCACTGGACAATGGTTTGCGGATCGATGTCTGCGCGAATCGCAACATTTCCGCCGCTTTTAATCAATTCACACTGCTTTCGGACGAGGGTTCTCCAGTCTTCATAACGTGCGGGCATATTCCCGGGGTCGGTAAAGACATCAAGGGCCTCACGGTATGTACGCTCATCCTTGAACCACGCAACACCTATGACATCGCTCATTCTGATCCATCCTTTCTTTAGGAATAAGATTTCCACATCGTGAAGTGACTGTTGGAGATGATGAATTGCCTGTCCCTCACCTCGACCCTGCCCGGATAAAAGCTCCAGCTTCCAGATGTTGACCTATCGCACTGTTTGATTTCCTTAATTTATCGGTATATCTCTGCTCAAAGTCAAGGAATAAATCATGAGGGTCAAGACCGTCATCGATGCCGGCATCTACAGCCCCGACAACCGCCCGCAGTGAAAGAACCGCGCCGCTGACCGATTTTTCAAGCAGGAATGATTACTCCCGCGTCGTCCCTGGAGACTGGACGGCCGTCAGGACTCCTTGCCGCATAGCTCTTCGGCCTGCCGCACGATAAAGTCGAAGGCTTCGTTAATATGCCTCTCCGCCGTATTGGTTTGGCCCACGACGAGGCGCAGGGTGTACTGATCCCTGAGTTTCGTGTGGGTCAGATAGAGCTTTCCGGAGCTGTTCAATCGTTCAAGCAGCCTGGCGTTCAATTCGTTGAGGTCACCTCCGTAATTGAGCGGAACATAGCGAAAGCAGACCGTGTTGATCGCAACGGGAGCAAGCAGCTGAAAATCCTTCCTGCTGTTCAGCTTTTCGGCAAAAAGCCCAGCCAGCCTCAGATGCTCCCGAATCATGGCCTGCAATCCTTCCCTGCCGTAACCGCGGATGACAAACCACAGCTTCAAGGCCCGGAATCTCCTGCCGAGAGGAATCCCCCAATCGCGGTAGTTGTTCACTTCCTCATCCCGCTTCGTTTTCAGGTACTCGGGGGTGATCGAAAACGTTCGGATCAGCTCGTCAGGATCTTTCACGTAAAAGGCGGAGCAGTCGAAATTGGTGAACATCCACTTGTGGGGATTGAAAACAAAGGAATCGACCAGCTCCACACCATCGGCGAGATGGCGCATTTCGGGGAGAATCAGGGCGGTGCCTGCCATGGCGCCGTCTACGTGATGAAAGAGCCCGTACTTCGAGGCAACTTTCCCGATCGCGCGGATCGGGTCGAATGCCGTCGATCCCGTCGTTCCCATTGCCGATACGACGGCCAGGGGAACGAAGCCGGCCTGCACGTCATTGTGTATCCTGATTTCCAATTCATCGGGAAGCATGGCGAAATTGCCGTCCACAGGTACCTTTACCAGGTTGTCTTTTCCGAAACCCGCGATTTTGACGCCCTTTTCGACGGACGAATGAGCCTCTTCAGAGCAATAGAGCCGGAATCGCTCGCCGGCAAATCCCCTGTCATTGATGCCGTAGCCCGTTGCCCTTTCCCTGGCCATGAGCAGCGCCGTCAGGGTGGCCGTTGAAGCGCTGTCCTGAATCACGCCGGTGAACGTTTCCGGAAGTCCGATCATGTCCCTGAGCTGCATCATGACATACTCCTCGAGTTCCGCTGCTGCGGGGGATGTTTCCCATATCATGCACTGTTGGGCGAGGGCGGCGGTGAGCATCTCCGCCAGGATGGACGGGGGGCTGGTATTCGCAGGAAAATAGGCATAAAAATTCGGGCTTTGCCAGTGTGTAATGCCCGGGAGAAGAATGCGCTCAAAATCTGCAAGGAGGGTGTCCATTCCCACGTGTTCGAAGCAGTTTCCCCTGTTCAGTTCTGAAAGTATTTCGCCCGGCTGAACTTTTGATTTAACGGGATATCCCTCCACATTTTCGTAGTAGTCCGCTATCCAATCCGCAAATCTGTGCAACTCTTTCCGAAATGTGTCCTTGTTCATGAGTCGTTCCTTTCCGGGGTTTGCTCCCATATTCGTCCCTGGCCGAGGCGTCGAGGCGAGATACGGGGCACAGAAAATTCATTATCAGTCATCGCCAGTTTAATCAATATCGGCGATATTCAAAAGCCAAATTCTTTGTGGACGAAATGAGCCCCCGCATGCGACTACATCCGCAGGAGCCGGTTGCGGGCGCTATCCCTGACGATTGTGATTTCTCCTTTGTCAACGGCCATTGATCTTAATCCACGATTGTGCGATGATCAGATCGTAAAAAATGATATGACCGGCTGATTGTTTCGGCCGGTTCTTGTGCCTGCCCCGGGCGTCATGGGAAAAAAAGAAGCATGGATGCTGGATTCGTTGAACGAAATCTTTGCGCCTGTTATCCATCGGGAATCCAGGATATCTTCATCCGAGGAGGACGCAGATATGCGTGCGATCAAAGTATTTCTTGCTGCCGGCTTGATCCTCTTCATCGCGTGTTACGCATCTGCTGAACAGGAAAGCGAGTTTGAGGGAAAATACCAGGTCGGGAGCACCTCGTGTACAGTAAAACCGATCAAGATGGCCTTTGAAGTGCGGTGGGCAAGGGGAACAGGTTTCATGGTCTTCTTCTTCGAGAGAGAAACGGAGGATGGGAAATACATTTTCGTTTCAGAGGGAAAAGACGTGTTGCAGGATCGTTTTGAATTCGACGATCATCAATTTATATCGGGGAGATTTGTCCGATCCGATGGCAAAGTGTTCAAGGTCAAAAAAATCGCTTCCGAGAACCGGATGATGCCATGCCGGAATCCTGCACCCTTCAAGGGCAAATGAAACGGGAGCCCTGTCAATGAAGTTGTAATGGTGAGAAACATTTGATGTTTTTGTCCAGCCAAAAAGGGGGGGTGATGCTATGAAACTCAAGGAACTTGTGGCGATTACCAGGAAGACGGACATCAATAAACTGACAGAGGAGCAGATCAAAGAGCTGCAGACGGCTTTGAACCAGCTGGGCTATCCGGTCGGTGACATTGACGGCTTGGTGGGCCCGAAAACCCGCAGCGCCTGGTCCGAGTTCAAGGCGGATGTCTATGAGGAGGACCCGGTCCTGATCAACCCTGACTTTATCGCTGCGCTTCAGAAACGGGTTGAGGATGCCGGGGAGGCTCAGGACAACGACTTCAGTACCAGGGAAGGAACCATCGATGCGATAAGGAGGGAATGCAGAAAGCAGGATATCGGATCCAATGCTCAGATCGCCTATGTCCTGGCGACCGTGGAATGGGAAACGAACCACACCTTCAAGCCGGTTCGGGAAGCCTATTGGAAAAGCGAAGAATGGAGGAAAAATAACTTCCGGTATTACCCTTATTATGGCCGTGGATATGTCCAATTGACCTGGGACAACAACTACAAGAAATATTCACAGATTTTAGGGGTGGACCTGGTCAGCAATCCGGACCGGGCAATGGACGCTGATATCGCGCTCTTCGTTCTGGTTCATGGTTTCAAGACAGGGACGTTTACAGGCCGTAAAATCACGGATTACATCAACAAGAACAAGACGGATTTTGTTAACGCCAGACGCTGCATTAATGGAACGGATCACGCCCGTGAGATCGCCCGGTTGGCTGAGGACTTTCTGAACGCCCTTTAAGAACGGGGCTCTCCAGGTAAAACAGGTGGGACAGGTTCGTGCATTTCCTGGTTGATGGGGTATTTGCTCCCAAATCCGGTATGAGAACGCTGTTGTGGAAGAGAATGCCGTTGATGGCCGCCGCACAACGTGCCAGTATTGAAAAATGCCTGTGCGAGCCTTGATGCATCTCAATCGTGAGAAGATGAAAGGGAAGGGGGACGGTCAATCCAAGTTCGCTCTCTTGCAAATCAGGTATTGTGCGGGGGAGCTGATTTTTTCGTTCCTGTTGAACCCGGCGGCTCTTGCCGGGTTGCTATCAGGTGCCTCACTGCAAGGATCGAATGGAAGAAGATCATCCTCGGTCCCGAAAATTTCATGACAGCCCTGATTTTATCCCTCATTTGCGGGTGATAGCAGTGGATCCTGCATTTCGCACACACCGGTTTGTCCTTGCCGAAGGGGCATCTGAGATATCTCTGTGCGGCATATTCAAATAGTTCCTCACAGTCCCCGCAGCGTTGATCCAACCCATGGGAATGCCGGCAGTACATGTCAATCATGATGCCGACTGTTTTCAGCTCCCGCTCCATCCTCTTCACCCTTCGGGGATGCTGTGATTCTAAATCCTTTAAAAATTATGATTCGGATCTTTCCTGAAAGCAACGGATAATAGCACGGTCATGGTGAAATGCGATATCATATCTTTCCATTTCCGAGGGACCAATCCGTAATCTACTTTTCCGAATGGAAGACACCATGGTCCGGCCGACGGTAGCGTCTTGCCCGCGTACCTTGATGTCGAGGAGATGCATGGGAGATGTTGGACATATCCTAATAGGGGATGCTAATCCGCAAGAAAATATTTGCTTTCTCGAAGGGTTAAATTTGGGAGATTTTTCGTTTTGGGCAGCAATCGGGTAGCAGAGAAAAAATAAAGGGGGTTGAGCATTTTGCACAACCCCTTTATTTTATGGTGGGCGATGCGCGATTCGAACGCGCGGCCTTTGGTTCCGGAGACCAACGCTCTATCCTACTGAGCTAATCGCCCCTGTGACTTCGCAGATTTGTAGGATCCATCTTATGGTAAAGACAGACAAAATAGGAGGCACTCTTCTGGCATTTTTCCCTGAATCTGTCAAGGCCATATTTTACTGGCGGTTCCACGAAAGACGACCTCCATTCAGCTTCATGGGGTAAAAGTCAAATTTTAAAGTTTTTTTTCAGGGGAATGGGTTGAAATCATGGATGAATTCTGCTAATTGTTTTGTTTGATGTGGCGTTAATTTTGAATATATAAGAAATTACCAGAAATAACAGAGTTGAATATCACGTAAGTATCATCTAAAATTCCTGTTCCGTACCACAACATGAGCAGATTGTGGGCTTGCTTGGAGGGATGATGACAGATCCACATCGTTTTGTCCGCACATCAGGTAGACTGATGGCCGCTATCTGGCTGATGATGAGCCTGTGCTGCCTCCTCCCCCCTGATGTCCTGGCCGCCAATGCCATCCTCAATATCCGCCACTGGGTGGCGCCCGACCATACCCGGATAGTCATTGATACCTGCGAAAGAACACGTTATCAGATGGTGAAAAAGGGGCAGGTTCTGTCTCTTTATTTCCGCAACTGCGAGGTACAGGAATCCATACCGAATTCCATTCTTTTGAATAAAAAGGGCATTGAAAAAATACAGCACGAATCCGTCGGCAAATATCGGCATAAAGTGGATTTTTTCCTCGATAAAAAAGTAAAAACAAGGGTTTTTAATTTAAAGAGGGTTAAAGACAAACCGTACCGGATCGTTATCGACATCGAATTTCCGGATGTCGAAAAAAAGGAGCTGGAGGAGAGAGCTGAGGCCAGGCAGCAGCAAAGAGATCGAATTATCGTGATCGATCCGGGGCATGGCGGGGATGATCCGGGGGCAATCGGCCAGGGGGGAACCTATGAGAAGGATGTCGTTCTGGAGATCAGCAGGAAACTCAGGACCCATTTAAACCAGCAACCGGGTTATCGCGCCTTCTTGACCCGTGACGGCGACTACTATGTCCCTTTTAAAAAACGGCTGAAGATCGCACGGGAATATGGCGCAGCGATGTTTATCAGCATTCACGCTGATGCCGCTGCTAACAGGGACGCGCGGGGCAGTTCCGTCTACTGCCTTTCCGTGGACGGGGCAAGCAGCGCGGCGGCCAGGATTCTGGCAAACAAGGAAAACCTTGCCGACATGGTCGGTGGTTCCCCCAATGGCGATTCCCATGAAGCTTCTGATCCCATCATCCTGAATATGTGTCAGACCAATACCCGGAACATGTCAAAAAACTTTGGAACGTTGGTGTTGAATCACCTTGAGAGGGTGGGTCATGTGAAATTCAAGGCCGTGCAGGAAGCCCAGCTGCGGGTATTGAAGCTTCCCGAAATACCTTCGGTTCTTGTGGAAACGGCTTACATTTCCAACATGGAGGAGGAAGAGTGGCTGAAAGATCCGGTTTTTCAATCAAGGATAGCGGAAACTGTGGGAAACGCGATCCTGGAATTTGAACCGTCACTTCCCTTGACGCCACCGGCGTCACCCGCCGTTCTGGTCCGTCATGAGCAGGGTGCCGGAGCTGGGAAAAAGGGAGTGGCAGTCGCCGCCTCATCGGCTCCGAGACCCTCTTCCGGTAAGGCGAAGGGACCAAGTGCTTCTTCCGTTCAGTTCCATAGAGTGAAGAGGGGGGAAACCCTGCTGAAGATTGCCCTCCGCTACGAGATGTCCCTTTCCGAATTGGCGCGATTGAACTCGATGGGGATTTCAGATCCATTGCTTGCAGGAAAGCGACTGAAGATTGCACAATCAGTAACCTCTGAGACCTCGGAGGAGACAGGGAAAAGGGAGATAAAAAAATCCAGTTTATCACAGATTTCAGAACCGGAAGGGCAGGGGAGCGTCTTCCATAAGATCAAGAGAGGTGAAACTCTGGCTACCATTGCCCGACGTTACCGAACAACGCCGGACAACCTGCTGAAGCTGAACGGACGAACCTGGAAGGATCCCCTGTATGCCGGGAACAGGATAAAGGTGAAAGACGATGGCCATGGTGACGGCGTTCCCGATGGCGGGTCCGCGGACAGGGCAGTGAAAATCGCAAAAAACCGGGACTCCCTTCGAGGCGCATCTTCAACATCGTCATACGAGGTCCGGCGGGGAGACAGCCTGGGCTCCATCGCCCGGGAACACCGTACGACGGTGGGGGAACTTTGCAGGCTCAACAGCATGAAGATCGGCGATGCTCTTCTGGCAGGAACGACAATCAAGATTCCCGAAACCGCGGTGGTTGCTGAATCCCAGGAGGAGCGAACCGTCCCGGCAGCGGAGGCAACCAGCACCCGGAGGAAGGCAACCGGCCACATCACCTACAGGGTGAAGCGGGGGGATACCCTGGATACAATCGCCCGCAAGCATAAAACACCGCTCAACGTCCTTCTGTCTTTGAATAAGATGAAATTGAACGATCCGTTGTACGCCAATCAGTCCCTTAAATTGCCCAGAGAATCCTCCTTTTTCTAGGATACGGAAAAGAAGGACGCAGATGAAGACGCACCGGAAATGGATCGGGACGGTTTTCCCGCTCGTGGCGATTTTCTTCCTGTTGTATCTGCCCGCTTGGAACTGCTGTGCACAGGGGGTTTTTTCCCCCAGGAGCCCTTTCCATATCAGGGGCGATCTGTTGCTGAGCTCTCCCATCCAGGAAAATGATCGGGTACCCCCTCCTTTTCCGCCCATGGATATTCCGGATTCCGGCATGTTTCCGCCGTTATCCCCTCAGGAAGGGGAGCCAAGCGGAAAAGAACGGCAATCTAGTGACATCAACAGCTGGAGCTTTTTTTCTCTCTCCCTCTCTCCCCTGGAGAATACCGGTCCCATGCGCGACATCAGCGGAAGGGCGGAGGAAAAAAACCGCCTGGAAATGCTGGAGGCTTTGACTTCGGGTTTTTCGGATATGTCTTCAAGGAGGAGACTTCAATCTCTCGGTGAGATCTTTGAGCCGGAAGTGAAGCTGGAAATCACATTTTAATGAAGGAAAAAACGGTCGATGCTGACAAAAATCCAGGCTGATCTCTATGCCTTCCTTTGGGAAAGCAACAGGGAGAACAACAGCAATACTTTTTTAATTCTCGGAGATAAAACGATCCTTATTGACCCGGGATACGGCCATCTCTTCGGTGAGGTGCGGCGGGGCCTTTCAGCTTTAAACCTCTCAACCGGGCAGATTGATGTCGTTCTCGCCACTCATGCACATCCCGATCATCTCGATGCCATGACGATGTTCCGAAAGCCGACTCTGTCCATGATGGGCCAGGAAGATTTTCTGTATTTCACCAAGCTGGCCAGCCTTTCCTTCCCAATGCCGGAGCCGGACATCCTGCTGCAGGCGGGGGAATTGGACATCGGCCGGGTGCGGCTTCAGGTTCTTGTTACGCCGGGGCATTCACCCGGTTCGCTGTGCCTTTACTGGCCGGAAAAGAAAGCCCTCTTCTGCGGGGATGTGGCCTTTGAAGATGGAATCGGCACCACCGACCTTCCCGGTGGAGACGGAAAACTGATGAAGGAGAGTCTCATACGAATCAGCCAATTGGACGTTGAGGTCCTTCTCCCGGGGCATGGAAACGTTGTTGTCGGCCGGGAAGCGGTCCGGAGAAATTTCGAAAGAATTGAATCCTTCTGGTTCAGCTATCTTTAACGCGCTACCGCCGACCGGATTTTCTGAATGGAACGGTCCTTTAACTGCTCCCGAACCTTTATCCACAGGGGATCCCGATCAAGGTTCGGAACCACCGCTGAACCGGAAATGCCCTGTTGCGACAGATCGCTTATTGCCTTTGCCGCCAGCTCCCGCTCTTTTTCACTGAGTTCGGTTCGGTATCCACCGATCAGCTCCCGCAGGGGGGCGGTGTCACGATGCAGAATGCTTTCCATCATCTGGAAAACCCGTTCACTGTTGCCGTCTGGATCGACCCTGTCAAGAAGCTCCTTCAGGAGGGCAGGCCGCAGCTCAGGCTCTTTGGCTTTTTCCTGTTGTATTTCCTCCTTGAGACGCGCAAGATCCAGGGTCCCATCGATGCATTTCTGCACCCATCCCTTGACTTTGCCTCCGAGTTCACGGGAATTCAGGGCCTTTTTTTCCTCCTCCGTCATGGTCAGTCCTTTCGTCCTTTCCATGATCAGATCCAGCGTACTTTTAATCTCAGCCATTTCCAGCCCCTCTCCGATTTCTGATCTTTTGCTACGGCATCTCGACGGCGACTGTCAAGAGTTTTGTTTTCTTCCGTTTTCATTTCCGAGCAAGACAGCACGCTAAAAAATTTGATAAATTGTCTTCATTTTTTTAAAGACCTGGAATTTATTTTTTTGGAAAAATGATTAATATTATTATTCTTGATAGAGGAGATTCACTCGAACAGAGGTTGAATCAGCACCACCGGGGATGGACCGCGTTGTGACGGATGCGGCGAAAGAGGGCTAAGGCCATAAAAACCAACAGTTGTACACAGACCAGAAAGGATGGAACATCATGGATCTGAAAGCTTATTTCGATCAGACGGAGGGAACGGGAATCCTGGCTACGGCGGACTCAGCCGGGAAAGTCGATGCTGCGATATACAGCAGACCCCACATTCTGGAGGATGGACAGATTGCCTTTATAACTGCCGACCGCCTGACGCATCAGAATCTTCAATCCAATCCGCATGCCGTCTATCTGTTTATTGAGGCCGGTCAGACCTGGAAAGGGAAGCGGCTGTATCTCCTTAAGACAAAAGAAGAATCCGATCCGGACAAGATTGAATCCCTGTCAAGACGGAAATATCGCCAGGATTCTGAGGGCAATAACACTCGCAAGAGGTTCCTCGTCTATTTCTCCCTTGAAAAGGAGCTTCCCCTTGTGGGTGTTAACGAGGAACCATGAAGGCCGGGGAAAACGCAGCATGACCCAGAATAAGTGGACGGGAAGATGACGCAAAGAAGGGCGCCGTTTATCATCTCTTTCAACGGCGCCCTTCTTTTAAGATATAAGATATTTCCCTGATGAAGGGTTTCCTTAGGCCTTTTCAGGCTTCTTGTAGATCAGTGCCAGAACAAAACCGGCAATCAAAAGACCCGCGGCCACATAAAGTGCAACAGGCTTGATCGCCGGGCTTGAGAAAACGAGCGGTCCGGCAACACCGGCGCAACCCCACGCCGTCAGCATCATGCCATAGATTCTGCCGATATTGGCGGGTCCGAAGGAATCCGCGGCAAAGGCGGGCATGGTTGCAAATCCGCCGCCGTAACAGGCGAGAAGGTAGCAGGCGGCAATGGTATACATCGTCACATTGGCAATCTGAGGCAGGTAAATGTAAAGGGCAGCCTGGGTGGCGAACATGGTCATGAAAACCCCTTTCCTCCCGATCAGATCGGAGGTCCAGGCCCAGAAGAGACGGCCCAGGCCGTTGAAAATAGCTGAAATCGCGACAATGGAACCACCGGCCACGGCCAGCGCTTCGGGGGTGATCCCCGGCGTCGCCTTTTTAATGACATCCTGCGCCAGGGGGGACAACTGGGAAATCAGTCCCAGTCCGGCGGAGACGTTCAGGAACAGCATTCCCCAAAGCAAATACCACTGGGGAGTTTTAAGGGCCTGGTTAAAGGTGAAGGAATCGGCCGCGGAAACACCACCTCCGGCTGAAGGAGAAAATCCCTTGGGCAGCCATCCTGCGGGCGGGTTCTTGTAGAACTGAGCGGCGCCTGTTACGGCAATCAGGAAGATAACGCCCCAGATGTAGAATGTTTTAGCCATTCCCATGGAGAGGATCATGCCGGGGGCGATTTTACCCATGAAAAACGCGCCGGCGCCGAAGCCCATGACGGCCAGCCCCGTGACCAGGCCGCGCTTGTCAGGAAACCAGCGGATGAGGGTGGCGATCGGGGTCACATAGCCGAACCCGTTACCCAGGCCGGCTATGACACCAAAGCCGAGCCACAGCAGCGGCAGGCTCCCTACCTGGTCGGCGTAGCCGGCTATCAGGGTTCCAAGGCCGAAAAGGATACCGCCGATCGTAGCGACGAACTTCGGCCCCTTCTTGTCCACCAGCATGCCGCCGAACGCAGCGGAGATGCCGATCATGGCCATCAGAATCATCATGGTGGCCTGGGTGCTCGGCTCACTCCATCCGTGAACGGTCATGAGAGGTTTTTTGAAAACTGACCAGGCATAGACAGTACCCAGACACAGCTGCATGACGATGGCAGCTCCGGCAATGATCCAACGCTTGCTCTCTAAATTTTCGTTACTCACCTATGAATACCTCCTTGAATCAATATAAAATCCCCACTCTAAAATACGCTCCCCCCTTTATAGGCAATTGAAAATAAATTCAAGGAAAAAAATCTCCTCAGATGACAAGCGTGTCTCCAAAGGAGCGTCTTAAGGAAAAACGAAAGGTATTCAGGAGATAAACGATTATGCTCGTCTTACTCCTGAATACCTTAACGGGGGAGATGAACTTTTGATTAAGCGCATTTCCTAAGCTTAACGGCGCAGACCTTGTACTCCGGTATATCGGCCACCGGGTCGAGGGCTGCGATGGTCAGCCGGTTGACAGCGGCTTCGCTGTAGTGGAAGGGAATAAAGACCACACCTTTCTCAACGCGCTTTCCGACGTCAGCTTTGAGCGTAATCGAACCTCGTCGCGAGGACACTTCGATCTCGTCACCCGGCTTGATTCCCAGCTCTTTCGCGTCAGAGGGGTGTATTTCCACAAAGGCCTCCGGTGTCCGGGAGACAAGCCCCAGAGAGCGGCGGCTCATGGTGGCGGTGTGGTATTGGTACAGGATGCGGCCCGTCGTCAGTACGAAGGGGAACTGCTCATCCGTCTGCTCGGCGGCCGGAACGTATTCGGTGACCGAGAAGAGGCCCTTTCCTCTCGTGAAGGTGATTCCGTGCAGAATGGGCGTGCCGGGGTGATCGAGGGTGGGACAGGGCCACTGAATGCCGGTCTTGCCAATGCGCTCGTAGGTAATGCCCTTGTACGAGGCGGTCACATTGTTGATCTCGTCCATGACATCTTTTGCTGTTGCGTATTTCCAGCCAGCCCCCATTTTGTTCGCCAGGAGCTTCAGGATTTCCCAGTCATTCCTGGCCTCACCCGGAGCGCTTACGGCCTTGCGAACCATCTGGACCCGGCGCTCGGTATTGGTGAACGTGCCTTCCTTTTCGGCCCATGTGCATGAAGGCAGAACGACATCAGCCAGTAAAGCAGTTTCGTTGAGGAAGATATCCTGCACAACCAGCAGATCCAGCTTCGACAGGCAATGTTCGACATGGGACAGATCAGGGTCGGACATCATGGGATTTTCGCCCATGACCAGGAGAGCCTTGATGGTTCCTGCTCCTGCCCCCTCGATGATCCTGGGAATGGTGAGCCCCGGATTGGGATTCAGTTCCACTCCCCATGCATCCTCGAATTTCCTGCGATGTTCCTCGTTGGCCACCTGCAGATACGCGGTGAAATTGCCGGGCAGGCAGCCCATGTCGCAGGCTCCCTGAACATTGTTCTGGCCCCGAAGGGGATTGACTCCTGTGCCGGGTTTCCCGATATTGCCTGTGATCATGGCCAGGTTGGCCAGGGATTTCACCGCATCCGTGCCGGTGATATGCTGTGTGATGCCCATAGCGTAAAGGATGGAAGCGGCCCCTGCCTTTGCATAGAGCCGGGCGGCTTCGATGAGATCCTCTCCTGGTATTGATGTAATGCTTTCGACATACTCGGGTGTATATTTTTTCACAGCCTCCTTGACGGCCTCAAAATTCTCGGTGCGCTCGGAAACGAATTTACTGTCCAGGAGATCTTCATCGATGATGATGTTTATCAGGCCGTTGATCCAGGCGATGTCCGTCCCCGGTTTCTGGCGCAGGTGCACTGTGGCGAACTTAGCCAGTTCGATGTTGCGCGGATCGGCCAGAATGAGCTTGGCGCCCCGCTGGGTTATGGCGCGTTTGACGACTGTTGCAATGACAGGATGATTCTCTGTGGTATTTGACCCCGTGATCAGAAAGCAGTCGCTTTGGCCCAGGTCGGTGATCGAGTTGGTCATGGCTCCGGAACCGAAGGAAGCGGCCAGACCGGCCACTGTGGAGCTGTGTCAGAGACGGGCACAATGGTCCACATTGTTGGTGCCGACCACCGCGCGAAGGAGCTTCTGGAACAGGTAATTCTCTTCGTTGGTGCAGCGCGCCGATGACAGCCCCGCGATGGCATCGGCCCCGTGAGCTTGTTTGATCGAAGCCAGCTTTTCACCCACAAAACCTGCGGCCTCGTCCCAGGAGGCCTCCTTCAGCTCTCCATCCCTTCGAATCAAGGGCTTGGTCAAACGTTCGGGATGGTGAACATAATCGTAACCGAACCGTCCCTTGATGCACAGGCTGCCGAAATTCGGCGCGGGCATCCCTTCACGGTCCGTGGTTACCTTGACGATTTTGCCATTCTTGACGCGGACATCCATCTGGCAGCCGACCCCGCAGTAGCTGCAGGTGGTCCGGACCTTTTCCAGGTCCCTGGTTCGGCCCTGGAAACGCCCCTGCTTTTCGTACAGGGCTCCAACAGGGCAAACACGCAGGCATTCCCCGCAAAAGACGCAGTTCGATTCTTCATAACGCTGGCCGAAGGGAGGCCCGACCTTGGAGTTCGATCCTCTGCCGATATAATCGAGGACCAGATTGACCTGGATCTCGTTGCAGGCCCGCACGCAAAGGCCGCAGAGGACGCACTTGTTCATGTCGCGCACGATCATTTCATTGCCCGTTTCACCGGGAAGGAGGGTCGCAGGCCCATCGAAGCGCGGAGCGTCGAGGCCGAGTTCATAGGCCAGATCCTGCAGAACACAGTCACCGCTCGATTCGCAGGTGATGCAGTTGTGGTGGCCCTGGGTCATGAGCATCTCCACGATGATCCTGCGGGCGTTCCGCACCCGCTCGGTATTCGTGGACACAACCATCCCGTCGCCTGCGGGCATCGCACAGGCGGCCATCAAGGAGCGCGCCCCCTCAATCTCGACCACGCACACGCGGCAGGCGCCAACGGGTTTAACCTGTTCCTGGTGGCACAATACGGGGATATGGATACCGGCAGACTTGGCTACCTGGTATATCGTCTGTCCGGGGCTGAACTCGATTTCCTTTCCGTCGATAATAATTTTCATGAAGCCTCCTGATGCTGATTTTTATGCTAAATAAAACAACACGGAATATGATTGAATATGGAGATCTTGTCAAGACAGATTATTTGTAATTTATCATTACATGTCCGGTGCGTGGAGATGAATAACTCGACTTTCGCACAAGTTTACATATGCTTCCTGAATTCCCGGATCATTGTAGCGAGGGGGGAGGTGTGGCGCCCAGTTTTGCGTAGAGATCCATTTGGTGTTTCGTTGTTTCACCAAGCTGTAGTTTCTTCCCCGGCACTTCAAAGCACTCGATCCTGTCGAGTTCATCTAAAACTTCCTGTTAGGGTATAGTCCTTGAAGAGTTTGTTTTCCTGCATTTTACGGCTGATGTAGGATAGAAAGATGAGGGCGATGAACTGCACAAACAGCTTGCCGTCCAAGCTTTGTTCTGAGGAAACAGACAGGCGGTGGAGGTTCAGCCGTTCTTTCAGATTTTCGAAGGCCTTTTCCACAAGGTCCTTGTTCCTGTAGGTCGAAAGGGCCTCAATAGGGTCTTTGATTTCGTTGCTCAACAGAGCGAAGTAACCGTAGTTGCGTTTCGCCTCTGCAATGGCCTCTTCCTTGGCAATGATTTTCATGCCTCGAACCGGTGTGGTTTTCATCTCAAAATATTGGGCGTACTGCTTCTCGTGATCAGGATGGCGCTGATCGCTTTCCAACTCCGCCTGCAAATTGGCCAACCGACTATTGAAGGCTTTTTCATCTTCCAAAGCCCGATCAGGGGAATAATACAGATGAAGGTACATCCGGCGATCCGCGTTGAGCGTGTCCCCTCGATAGGGTCGATCCTGGACATAGCTCCATGTAATCGGTAAGGAATAGGCGTAAAGTTGGTAGTTCTGATGGTAATAGGTCCAGTTGCGCATTTTATCCCGAACGGATTCCAAATGGGTCTGCACAAGCTTCAGCGATAACCTGGCGGCAATCAGAAACGTGATATGATGCCGATACAGGTCGTTGATGCTGGCGGCACTGAAAAAGCCCCGATCCATGACCACGTTGATCTTCTCATATCCCAGGGTGTTCATGTCGGCCAGAACTTTTCTCAGGGTTTTCACATCGGGAATGTTTCCTGCCAGTTTCCGGTAATAGAAAGGCAAACGGGATTCTTGCCCGAAAAGCAAAGCCAGGTTGATCTGTTCCAGGAGTTCGTGATTCTTGCTGTTCCCGCAACGCACCTGCCTGAGACATTTGGAATAACTGGAAACGGACGTACTGTCGTAGGCAAGATATTCCCTCTCTACCCGCCGTTTCCCCTGAATCCGGAAAAATCGTTGCCGGGCTTCCTCGGTAATGGATGCGAAGAGTTCGCTGCTCCGCTGTGAGAGGATAACCGCGCCATGAGGGTGGCGATGGATTGCGGCCCATCGGGAAAATCGACTCAGAGGATTTCTATCCTCAAGTATCAGGTAATAGGCAATGGACAGGATCTGTCGATAACTCTCGGGGAAGCATGTCTTCAGATCTTCCGTCACACCCGTGTCCTCTCCGATGCGGTCAAAAAGATAGGTGGCGCCATAAAAACTCCGCGCGGTCCTTGTTATCGGCACTGGCCCTCGCTTGATTTTTTCTCCGGCGATGTCTTGTGCTTTTTTTCTGGTTGGAACGACTTCTTGCGTTTGGGGATCCAGTCTCCCGATGCATTTGCGCTTCGCCCGAGACTGTCGTTTATCCTTGTCCCAGTAGGAAATCGATTCGTATGCGTAGGTGACCCCTGTCTTTTTGTTGGTCTGATAGACGATAGCCGGCATATGCGATCCCCCTCTCGTTACAATTATATGCATTGTAACGATGTGCAATGCAAGAAGAAATCGCTCTTCTCTCCGTCCTATCGAAGACTTACTCTATTGCTCGTTACACTTTCTCGGGAACTCAGGGTGAATAGGAAGGAAGATAGAAAACCTCTGCCTGTTCCTTATGTTCCTCCAGCCATTGCTTGACAATTTTGCCATGATGAACACGAAGATTACCCAGAATGAGAAAGATCTTCCGGTCGGAACCTTTGATCAGACGAGTCATGACTTGATCAAAAGCTCGGCATTCATGGCATTTTGGTACATCATGAAACGAACTTTGCCGCCATTGGTGATGGACGATATCATGCTGACACGGCTCTTTTTAGCTACCATCCTGATGACCGGTTTTTCTCCTTTGGGGGCAAAACCCCGGACACGATTGGCACCTGTCTGAACACCCGTCTCATCACCCCAGTGAATTTCTGCCTTCTGTTGCTTCGCTCGCGTGGCTATGATCGGATAATCCTCATCCAGCCACTTCTTCACTGCCTCAGTATTCTGCTCGTTGGCGCGCTTTACCGGTTTCTGTGTGGTCAACCCCCAGCGATGGAGATATTCTCCAACCGTCCGGATAGGCATATCGACTTTATAGAGCCGCTTGATCAACAATCTCACGGCATCTCGCGTCCACAGGGCAAAGGGCATTTTCATCTGGTCCGGCATCTTGTCAATCAATGCCTTTTGAATTTCCCTTTCTTGATCCGAGGAAAGTGTCCGTTGCCCTCCTGTGCGGCGACCGCGTCTTCCAAGCTGGATTGCCTTACCGCCTTCCTTCTTGTAGCGCTGCCATATCGTGCTGGCATGACTTTCACTGATGCCCACACCCTCAGCTACTGCTCGGTTGGAAAAACCCTGCTTACGAAGTCGAATAATCTGTTTCCGTATCTGATGTTGGGTCTCTGGGCTATGCTTGCGTGCGTCTGTCTTTTCCATATTTGTAGGATAGCGCGGAACACATTTAATTTATATATTTATTTGCCGACGCAATGATATTCTCTATCTCTTCAGAGTTTATTGTATTTATGGAAGAATCGTGCGGCCGTAACGGTTCAATTCTTTTTCCAGGAGATTCAGGATGGATAAGGGGTCTCCAGAATCGGCCGATCGGCCGGGATAGAGATCATAGAGGCGGCGGTATGCCGGCGGGGTAAAATCCGGCATGAACACGTTGGCGCCGGAGGCAAGGGCCTTCAAACGCCCTTCGGGATGAAGGACGGACATGGCGGTGGTGGCGGGAAGATGGATGACCGGACGGGTCAGCCGGACAAGCGCCAGGATGGTCAGAACCGGCAGAACCTCCCCGGGGGGACAGGAGGACAGGGGGGTCTGCGGATGAGGGAGGAAAGGGCCGATCCCTGCCATATCCGCATTCAAGGAGTCGATCAGGGAAATGTCGTCAGCCAGAACGGCGGCATCCTGACCGGGCAGCCCCACCATATTTCCCGAACCCGTTTCAAAGCCCAGGTCTTTGAGCCACCCCAGGCACGTCAGCCTGTTTTCGAGCCGGGAACCGGGGCGAAGGCGATGGTACAGGGACGGCGAAGCCGTTTCGTGTTTGAGCAGATAGCGGTCGGCTCCGGCTTGCCGGAATGCCTGGTATTCCTCCCGCGGCCGTTCCCCAAGGGAAAGGGTGATGACCAGACCGGTCTCCCTTTTGATGGATTCGATCAGGCGGCAGAGCTTTTCCGCGTCGTAAAAGGGATCTTCTCCGGATTGCAGAACCAGCGTCCCGATGTTCGCCCTCTTGACGGCAAAAGCCGCTTCCAGGATTTCCCGATCGGTCATCCGGTAGCGCTTCAACTGCCGGTTTGCCTGCCGCAGGCCGCAGTACAGGCAGTTCCGCTCACAATAATTCGAAAACTCGACGATGCCGCGAAGATGAACGACATCCCCGACGGTTTCTTTTCTTCGGGCATCGGCCGCAAAAAAAAGCGGCTGCAGGGCTTTCTCATCCCGCAGGGAAAGAAGGGCGATGAGATCCTCACGCCGGGGCGGGCCCGCTTCCTGAAGCCGTTCCAGGCATTCTTCCGTCTTTGAAGTCAACGTCATCGGTTTCTTATGCCCGAGCCGCCGCGAAGGGAGAGGCCGTTCATATGAAGAGATCCCGTTCGCCCTGTTCGATTCTTTCGAGACGCTCCTCAAGAATCCGCCGCGTTTCCGGCTTTTCGGTCTCCGCCAGAAGCTGGGCCAGCAGGCGCTCTCCCACCTCCAGGGTCCTGGGAGAGGCATAATCCATGAGATATTCCTTGAAGGTCATCATGGCGTTGCTGCGGCAGAAGTGCTGAATCAGGCCGGGTTTGGCCAGGTCCATGAAATCCCGGCCCGTCCGTCCGAGGCGGTAACAGGCCGTACAGAAGCTCGGGATATGCCCCCTGATCGCGATGTCATGGATGACCTCGTCCGCCGTTCTCGTGTCTCCGAGATTGAACTGCGCGGCGCGGAAATTTTCGCTGGAATCCTTCGTGTAGCCTCCGGGATTTGTTCTCGAGCCCGCACTGATCTGAGAAATTCCCAGCTCAAAGACGGCCGTCCGGATTTCAGGCGATTCCCGCGTGCTCAGGATCATGCCGGTATAAGGAACCGCCATTCGGATAATGGCCACGAGCTTTTTAAACTCATCATCGCTGACCGGGCAGGGTGGGGAAATGGCGGCCGGGGCATTAAAAGCAGGCTCCAGCCTGGGAATGGAAATGGTGTGGGGGCCGACGCCGCAGTCCGCCTCCAGGGTCCGGGCATGAATGAGAAGCCCCAGGACTTCGTAACGGTAATCGTACAATCCGAAAAGGGCACCTATCCCGACGTCATCGATCCCCCCTTCCTGCGCCCGGTGCATCGCCGTGAGCCGCCAGGCGAAATCAGCCTTGGGGCCGCTGGGATGCATGGTCTTGTAGGTTTCGTGATGATAGGTCTCCTGAAAGAGGACATAGGTGCCGATGCTGGCCGCCTTCAAGCGCCTGAAGTCGGGTGCGCTCATGGGGGCGATCTCCACGTTGATGCGCCGGATTTCGCCACCCTCGTCGGTGCGGGTGGCATAGGCCGTCTCAATGGCCTCGATAAAATAATCAAGGCTGGAGCGGCTGGGATGTTCCCCGCAGAGCATCAGAAGGCGTTTATGTCCCTCTCTCTCGATTGCCCGGACTTCTTCCGCGATCTGATCCATGGTGAGGGCGACCCGGTTGAGATCCTGGTTGTCTCTACGGAAGCCGCAGTACAGGCAGTTGTTTGAACAGTAGTTGGCGATATACAGGGGTGCGAACAGAACGAGACGATTGCCGTATATGCCTTGCTTGATTTCCCTGGCCGCTTCGAAAATCGCCTGGAGCAGCTCCGGGTCCTCGGTCTGCAGAAGGACCGCCGTCTCTTCCACCGTCAGCCCCTTTAATTTTTTTGATTTTTCAATGATGTCAAGAACGTGCTTGTGATCGGGGGATTCCGATTTTACCAGCAGATCCTCAATTTCCCCATCTCTTATGAAATCTTTCATGAAATCATTCCTTTCGATGTTATGAGGTTTTCTGAAGCGCCGATTTGACCTTGACGCCTGTCAGGGTCCCCAGCTTTCCCGTCATGGCTCCGATCTCGTCCGTGGTGCCATGAACAATGAGCGACAGGATGTGCAGTCCGGAAGGGGGGTAGGGAAGGCCCATCCGCCCGATGATAATGTCGCCGTATTCAGACAGAATCCTGTTGACCGAAGCGGCCTGTGCGGACCGCTGAGTAATGATGATGCTGATGGTGCCGATTCTTCTGTTCATGGAATTTTTCCATAAAAAAAGAGGTTTGAGTCCCGCAGGGAATCAAACCTCTCTAGTCGCAAATGCCGGATCGTATCCTCATCCCCCTGCTTCCTGCAAATCCGTCTTTCCGAAATCGGGAGGTTCCAGATGCATTTCCTAAAGATATTTCATCCCCCTCGAGGTTAGAACGTCATCCTTCCCCTCAGGTATCAAAAGAGAGAGCCGTATTACAGGAAGCAAAAAAGATTTTTTCTTATCCTATAACGGCAAAATCCTGTCAACCTATTTTGGGTCGGCATTTTCCCGGGGGGCTGACCGGGATGGCGGTGAAACAACATCCACAAGTCCAGGAACGGGTCTCAACGCGGGGGGGATGTTTCCTTACGGTAGCCCAGCGCGGTCAACGCATAGGGCGACAGGAGTTTTTCGACCAGTTCCCTGCCGAGTTTCACTTCCAGGAAGGCTCGCACATTGGCATGCTTTTCCCGGTGAAACGTCGCAATCAGCTCTGTTGCCCGTTCATAACCGAGAAAAGGAAGCAGGGCGGTGAGGATCATGGGGCTGCGGTCGAGGTGGAATTGACAGCGGTCCCTGTCGGGGACAATCCGAAGGATGTGGCCCGCCAGCAGCTCGTCGATGCTGTCCAGAAGATGCAGGGACTCAAGCAGGGCGTGGGAAAGAAGCGGCAGGAACTCGTTGATCTGCCAGGTTCCCCGGCTCACCGTCTCGGCAATGATCACATCGTTGGCCATGACCTTGATGCCCGCCTGCATGGCGGCTTCCATCAGGACAGGATTGACTTTTCCGGGCATGACCGAGGAGCCGGCCTGCAGGGGCGGGAGGGAAATCTCCCCGGTGAAGTTGAGCAGTCTCAGATCGTTGGCGATTTTGATCAGGTTGGCCGCATGGGCCTTGAGGATGCCGGAAACCTCCACGAAGGTGTCTGCATGGGCCGTCTCCCCCATGAGATTCTCGCCGCGGGCCAGCCCCAGCCCCGTCACCTCGCGGAGCTTTTCGATGACGAGAAAGATGTAATCCCGCGGGGCGGTCAGCCCCGTGCCCACGGCCGTTCCGCCGATATTGACGACACGGAGCCTTTCCTCGCACTTGTAAGTGCGCCAGCGGTCCCGAGAAAGGGCTTCAGCAAAGGCGGAGAACTCCGCGCCCAATGTGACGGGAACGGCCTCCTGCAGTTCCGTGCGGCTGATCGTGACGATTTCACCGAAGGCCCTCTCCCTGTCCTGAAAGGCTCCCTGAAGGCGGGCAACGGACGAACTCAGACGCCGCAGACCCTGGATTCCGGCGATGCGGATGGCCGTTGGATAGGTGTCGTTGGTGGACTGATGGAGATTGACGTGATCCAGGGGATGAACGAGCCGGTAATCCCCCTTCTTCCCGCCGAGTTTTTCTATGGCCAGGTTGGCGATGACTTCGTTGAGGTTCATGTTGGTCGAGGTGCCCGCCCCGCCCTGCAGGGCGTCAACGGGAAAAGCATCCGAGGGTTTTCCCGCGGCAATGTCGTCACAGGCGGCAAGGATGGCCTCCGCCTTGTCCGTCGGCAGATAACGCAGTCCGGCATTGGCCTGGCAACAGGCTTTTTTCACCAGGGCCAGTGCCTTGATGAGCGCCGGATTCACCGGGGTTCCGCTGATCGGGAAATTGCTCAGCGCTCTTTGGGTGTGGATGCCCCAGTAGCAGTTCGCGGGAAGTTCGAGTGTTCCCAGTAGGTCTTCTTCCGTCCTCATTCCTGTCATAAAATTCATGCCTCTTTAGAAAAATTCGATGCAATGCCCCTTTGTTTTCATCATCGGATCAATTTCTCCTGCCCACGGAAGCCAGATAGATCGCAAATTCTTCTTCGCCGTCCACCCGGAGCAGCTTGTCCATTCGACTCTGGTCGTAGGCGCCGATCGCACAGGCTCCTGCGCCGATGGCTTCACAGGCAAGATAGAGATTCTGGCAGACATGACCGGCGTCAAGAGCAATGACCTTGTGGGCGGCGAGTCCGTAGCGCCATTCCATCCGATAGGGAACGGCCGTCCAGACAAAGGTGACGGCAGCCTCGCCCGGATAGGGCTGATCCAGGGCGGCACGAACGATTTTCCGCTCCAGGTTCTTTTCGGTAAATTCAAGGAGGAGCTGATGCTCCAGGGGAAGATAACGATAAACGCCCTGTTCCATTCCCGAGACATTGAGAATGACCAGGTAGGTTTCCAGGGCGTGGCGGCATCCTGCGGAAGGTACGGTTCTCAGGGCGTGGCCGGGATCGAGTTTCTCCTTGACCCCCTGGGTTGCCCAGAGCAGGAAGGACATCTCATCGAGGGAAAGAGGAGATCGGCGATAGGCCCTGCGGCTTTCCCGGTTTCCGATCGCCGCCGCCAGATCGATCTGTCCGATCTTCCCGAATTGCACGTTTCGCGGAAGGTCGACTCGTACGGCATCCTCTGCAAAGGGCTTTTCCAAGGGGGGCGGTTTGATGCCTCTATTCTGGTCGGTCTGGGAAAAATCGACAACCTTGCGGATGCTGTCCTTCAAAAATAATCGGTATACCTTGAAAAGGTCCTTGTCCATGATTCCTCCCCTTTCTGTTCAGCTTCTCATTTTTGTCGCCCTTCTCCCGGCTGTCTGGTGATCCTGTCCCAGTAGGCAGCCTCGTGGAGCCACTCGTCCCTGTGCATCTGGACAAGGGCGTGAAAGTATGCTGCGCTCTCAGCCAGGGCCTGTTGCTGATCCGGGTAGCCTTTCCCTGTCTTGAGATCCTCGGCCAGGGATTCCCCGAGCTGAAAGGACCGTTTCTCGGCATCCGCGAAAGCCTCCGGCCCCTCTGCCATGGATGTTCCAGCGGTACCGGAAACAAACGATCCGAAGGAGAACAGAACGTCACTCAAATATTCACGGACAAGATGATCCTGGCCAAGCCCTCCGGATGTTGCGACGGCCGCGCCATATTTTCCGGAAAACAGCTGGCAGTGGATTGTGTCGGCCATCCGATCGAACAGGCTCTTCATCTGGGCGGTAACCGACCGGATATAGTTCGGAGAGCCCATCACCAAACCGTCAGCGCCCAGCATCTTTGCATAGAGGTCCTGAAAGTCATCCTTCTGGGGACATCTTCCCGTTCTGTAACAGGCAAAACACCCCTTGCAGTAATTGATCTCCAACAGACCAAGATCCACCAGCTCCACGTCCAATCCCCTGGATTCCGCCCCATCGAGAACAGCCTTGACCAACCGGAGCGTCTGGCTTCTCGATCCGCGGGGGCTGGCGTTGATGCCCAATACCTTCATCCTCTTCCCTCCTCAATGTTCTATTCTGTTGGCGTTTCCGATCAGCCGCTTCAAGGCAAACGGCCGGAACAGTGCGCCTTTGCGGAGCGAAAGTCCAGCCGGTTCCTGTCGCCGCTCTTTCAAGCACCACCTGTTGCAATTTAGAAAATTATGCCCGAAGAAGCAAACAATTGTTCCCGAATGTCCGGCTCTATCCATGGGTTAAATTGCATGATTCCGGGGGAAGATGTTACGCCGTCCTTCTGGTATTCTGTAATTCCTGAGCGTAGCCTTTCCGGGCATAACAAAGCCCCTGTGAACTGTTCCCGTTCATCGAGGGGCTGACAGGGGTCCATCTGATCCATCTCGCCTTCTGGACTGACGACGCGTATGCCGTGCCCGGTCTGTCTCAGGGGGCAATCGCCACAGTAAATCCGGAATCTTCCTTATGGAAGCTTGGCCTGAAGAAGCTTGGTTCATACCAGTGCGGCAGAATCCTTTTCTTTGTTCATGAGATTTCAAGACTCTCCTTGATGCGGTTGGCCATATCCTGGAGCTTCCCGCTGCCGCCATCCACCAGAACCAAAAGAACATCTTCCCTGGCGTGGCCGTCCAATGCCTTCCCCATTCCCTCCCCGAGCGAACTCAGGGCGTTGTGAATTAAGCGGTCTGTATCCAGATTTCTTTTTTCATCTCCAGCGGGGGGGGCTGCCATCACCATCACTTTCATCATCGGTTCCTCTCATCCGTTATTTGTTCTTCCTCAAGGGATTAGTCCGTTATCCTTCCATCTTCAGCGCCGGCAAGGGATGAGGATGCATGATCCCTTGACGGCATGGCATATAACCCGCTGCGGCCTGTTGAAACCCATGACGCTGTTCAACAGGGGCGGCGGGATAATCGCTATTCGTGAAACCCGAAGGACGACATCTTTAAAATGATTTGGTTGATATTAAGTTATTCGGCAGGTCGGGGCAAAACTTGAGGAATGATGCGGCTGTGATGCCTTGGGTTTGAAGGGCGGGCTATCCCGGGGGTGCGATCATGAAGGCAACCCGGCATACACAAATTTGCCTGCAACGGGGAGGACAAAGAGGCGGTCTCCAGGCGACCTCCGGTTTCGATACTCACCACCAGTATGGATATCCCGGCCACCATGGATAGGGATAGCCCCACCCGTAGGGCGGCCCCCAGTACTGGGGATCCTGTCTCTCTTCCCACAGGCGGATTTCCTGGGCTTCCAAGACGGGATAGGCATAGAGAATCTCTCCAATGTTCTGCTCTTCCTTCCCGATGATGACGCCTGCAATCGTTATTTCACGCCCTTTGCTGTAGATGTACGGGTCGAGAAAACCCTTGCAGCGCACCAGAAATCGCCCAGGTGATCTGGCGGTATTGGTGGGACGCTTTTGAAAATCGAGATCCGTCTGCATGACCTTAAGGACGGTTTCATCCCGGCGGTTCAAGGCGTCGATAACGACGCCGCCCCAGATGACCACTTCCCCACGGTAGCGATCGGGTTCCTTCTGGACATCGGATACGGATACGGCGAGTTGTGCATCCCTCATCAGATTCTGGGGAAAAGGCGCACAGGCCGTTGCCAGGATAAGAGAGAACAGGGCAAGGATCAAAGATCTTTTCATCGGATGACGCCTCCCACTCCAATGCCGATGCCGATGCCAAACCTCGGTCCGTCATGGATCTCCACCGGCTTCCAGACATGAAGTTCTTTCGGAAGTATGACAGGATAGGTATATTCGATCTCGCCGAGGGGGAGAACCTTTGTACCCTGAACCTCACCGGCAACCGTGATCTTCCGCCCCCTTGCATAGATCGCCGGGTCCAGGAACCCCTGGAACAGGACCAGAAAACGGCCGTGACTGAGGTCGGTCGTCCTGGGCTGATCCTCCCAGCCGAGAGGTTTCTGGACGACCTCAATCCAGCTTGCCTCCTTTCTCACCGTCGTTGCCACAATCTCCCCGCCCAGCAGGACCATCGTGCCGGCGTGCCGCTCCGGATTGCCCTTCAGCTCCTGGAAGGTGATACCGGGATTCACGCGGTCCCGAACCGGTTTGGAGATAACGGAAGTGCAACCCGTTATGTAAAACGGAAATACGATCAGGGATAACAAGAAGAAGATCCGGAAACGTCTTCGGAGAATCATGACAACCCCCGTTTTCTGCCGTTTGAAGAGAAATCCGGCATGCCCGTTTTGCTCGAGGCGTTCTTATTTTATAAAGGATTAAGGGGCAAAGATCAATCACCACTGCATCATCCATGAACAAAACCGGGCTGAACTTTCACTCCTGACATGAACCGGTCTGTCACGTCAATGACATGGTCCTGCCCGCGGCAATGTCCCGTTGCTTCGCCTTTTCTGCCAGTCGTTCGCTGTTGCCGTCTCTTGTTCTCAGCGCTCAACCAGCACGGCCTAGGTAAAATTCATTATGAACGGAACTCTATAAACTGAGCCATAAATCAGGAATTTCCTCAATTGACACCTTGTGTAAAGAGCTGTAATTTTCATGAAATCCAGACGGGTTACGGAAAAAAGGAGGCTGTTTCCCGTCCGTGAAAGAGAGCCGAAGTGGCCTCCCGTCAAAGGATGGTGAGAAAAAGTTCCTTGGTCAAGAGGATCCAAGAATTTTTCAGACCAGGTGCCGGAGGGGAGGTGGAATCCAGAAACAAGTGCAAGAGGATCATTCGGATCCATCTCGGATCCATCAACGATGCGGCTGAGCAGTCGTGGCTGCAAGGACAGTTTGCCGCGAGCAATCTCTGGATCGGTTTTACCGACCGAGTTACAGAGGGAACATGGGAATGGATCTCAGGCGAAGCGGTTACCTACACGAACTGGGCTGGTGGGGAGCCCAACGATTTCGGTGGTGAAGATTATTACGTTATGAACTGGAACAGCAAAGGGGAATGGAATGACCTCAATGGGGGTCAAGTCAACTATTGCGGCATCATAGAGACGGCTCCCGTCCCGCTGCCCTCCGCCCTTCTCCTGTTTGCACCCGGCCTGGCAGGTCTTGCGGCTCTCAGGAGAAAGTTCCGTCATTCGTAGACCATTCGGGATGAGAGGGCTTGGCCGTTTTGACCGACTCTCTCATCTCGTTTCAGGATGGCCTGACAGCAAAAGAGGCTGTCTCCAAACACAGAACCACCAGGCCATCGTGTCCCCCGTATTTGCTCCTCAGGCCGGTTCTTGAATGTCGACCGACATTCGACCGGAGCAGGCGCCTCTCCCGACTGGAAGGCCATTTCCTCTACAGAAACCGTATTGATAGACGACCTTGAGAAAAGGCGTTTGCTGATCAGCGGTTTCTCATGTAGATCAGGCGGAGCCCGTCCAGGGTGAGCATTTCATCCACGATGCCGATGCTTTTCGCCTCGCTTTGAACGACCCTGGCCAGACCGCCCGTGGCAATCACCAGGGGATTGGACTGGATCTCCTCTCTCATGCGGGCCACGATCCCGTCCACGAGGCCGGCGTAGCCGAAGATGATCCCCGCCTGCATGCTGCTGACCGTATCCTTGGCGATGATGGATTTCGGCGTACTGAAATCGACCCTGGGCAGCTTGGAGGCTCGTTTGAAAAGGGCTTCACTGGAGATGACGATCCCCGGCGCGATGCATCCGCCCATGTACTCGCCCTTCTGGGAAACATAGTCAAAGGTGGTGGCCGTTCCGAAATCGACGACGATGGCTTCCTGTCGGTATTTTTCATAGGCCGCTACAGCGTTGACGATCCGGTCTGCTCCAACCTCCCGAGGATTGTCGTAGAAGATAGGCATTCCGGTTTTGATCCCCGGGCCGACGATCAGGGGCTCTACCTGAAAATACTTCTCGCAGACCCGTTCCAGGATATGAAGCATCGGCGGCACAACGCAGGAGATGATGATGTGCTGAATCGCCTTCGAGCTGATCTTGCTGGATTTGTAGAGGTTGTACATGAGCATGCCGTACTCATCCACCGTGTGTTCGATAACGGTTCGGATCCTCCAGTCATGGACCAGTTCCTCTCCGTCGAACACGCCGAGAACCGTGTTGGTGTTTCCCACATCAATGACTAAAAGCATAGGCCGTCCTTTTCATTTTTTCTTAACCGTCGCATCGCCGGCAAGGACGCGCGCTTCCCTGCCGTCGTCGTCCCGGAGCAGCAGGGCACCGCTTTCCTCCAGCCCGATCACTTCTCCAGCCTGGAGTTCGTCCCGGAAGATCACCTCGATGGGCTCCCCGACAATGCGGGCATACTGAAGCCAGCTTTCCCTCAGAGGGCCGAAGCCTTCGGCCAGATAGCGGGCATAGCGCCTTTCAACATGCTCATACAGGCCAACGGCAAGATCCAGGCGTGAGAGCATGCGACCCCCCGTTTCGTCCCGGAGGGATGTCGCCAGGTTCCGGAAGCTCTCGTCGAAATCGTCCTTCCTGATGTTGACGTTGATCCCGATGCCCACCACAACATAGTCAATCCCGTGACCGGAAGTCCTCATCTCCGTCAGGATGCCGCAGACCTTTTTCCCCTCGATCTGAACATCATTGGGCCATTTGAGTCGAATGGAGCCCGGACAGTACGTCGACAGGAGATCCGCGACGGCCACCCCGGCCAGGAGCGTCAGTTGAGGCGCGACAGCGGGTTCGATAGGGGGTTTGAGGAGAATGGAGGTGTACAGGTTGCGGCCGGGAGGGGACTGCCAGGGTCTCCGGAGGCGCCCCCGTCCCTGCGACTGCGAATCGGCGATTACGACGGTCCCTTCTTCCGCCCCGGAATGTCCCAGCGAAAAGGCGGCGCTGTTGGTGGAATCAATCTCCGGATACACATGAACGGTCCGCCCGATCCGCCTTCCCTGAAGCCTTTCCCGTAAAGCGGTTTCATTGAGATCCGATGGCAGGACTTGTAGAGTCTTTTCGGTCATGCTTCACCCCTGAGAGCTCACCAGAAGCGACAGGTCCGCCGCCTTTACCGAATGCGTCAAGGCGCCGGAGGAGATGAAATCCACACCCGTTTCGGCGATCTGCCGGACCGTTGCCAGCGTGACGTTTCCCGACGCCTCCAGGGGGACCCTGCCGTTGACCTTTCGGACAGCCTTCCGCATATCCGCAACGCTCATGTTGTCCAGCATGATGATATCGGCCCCTGCGGCGAGGGCTTCGTCCAATTCCTGAAAATTTTTCACTTCCACTTCGATTTTCAGGGTGTGGGACGCCGCCTGCCGGGTCCGGGATACGGCCTCGCCGATGCCGCCCGCCGCCTCAATGTGATTCTCCTTGATCAGGATGCAGTTGCCGAGGCCGAAGCGGTGGTTGGTTCCTCCGCCGATCCGCACGGCGTATTTGTCCAGGATGCGCAGCCCCGGAACGGTTTTCCGGGTGTCCAGAATCTTTGCCTTCGTCCCGGAAACGGCTTCCACATATTGCCGGGTTGCCGTGGCGATGCCGCACATCCTCTGGAAGAAATTCAGGGCCACCCGCTCCGCCATCAGAATGCCGGCCAGGGGGCCTGAAATTTCGGCAACCACCTGCCCCCGCTGGACCTGCATACCGTCCGGCAGACAGGATGTTCTTTGGATCCGGTCATCGACCAGGAGAAAAACCTCGCCAAAGATGTCCCCGCCGGCAACCACCAGGTCCGATTTGGCCACCACCCGCGCATGCCCCTTTTCCTGCCCGGTCAGTACGGATGCCGTGGTCACGTCACCTGAGCCGATGTCTTCCGCCAGGGCGGCACGGATCAGGGTCTCCATCATGAATTTCGGTACAGAAAGCATCATGGGAAACTCCTAACGTTCTTCCATGGTCTGAAATTTCTTGTAGGCCGCTTTCAAAAGGACGTGCTTTTCCCGCAGGGCCTTGTGCTTTTCTTCTTCCTTCCGGATGACGGCCTCAGCCGCCTTTGCCAGAAAATCACGGTTGGCGAGTTTTCGGGAAACCTGTGCCAGGTCCTTGTCCAGTTTTGCCATTTCCTTTTCCAGCCGGGCTTTTTCCTCGGCGATGTTGATGAGGCCTTCCAGGTGGACAAAAACGCGCATGGAGCCGACCACGCCGGTGGCCACGCCCCTGGGTTCCTCCATGTCTCCCTGGATTTCCAGCTCCGCCAGAGCGGCCAGATTGATGATGTCGCCCTGCGCCGCCGTCATCAGCGCCTTTTCCCCGTCCTGAGGAGCGGAAAGAACGGTCCGGAGCTTCCGGGAAGGGGAAATTCCCATCTCGCCCCGGATGTTGCGGATGGAGGTGATCACATCCATGACCAGGCCCATCTGCCGTTCCGCCTCATCGTCGATTTTTCCTTCATCGGCCTCGGGGAACGTGCTGACCATGATGGATGTCCCGTCATGGGAAAGCTTCTGCCAGATCTCTTCCGTGACGAAGGGCATGAAGGGGTGGAGAAGCTTCAGTCCGTCCTGAAGAACCTCTTTCAGGGTGGCCTGGGCCGCCAGGCGCCTTTCCGGTGTTTCCCTGCCGTACAGGGCGGGTTTGGCAAGCTCCAGATACCAGTCGCAGAGCTCATGCCAGAAGAAGGCGTAAACGGCAGCGGCGGCGTCGTTGAAACGGTATTCGCTGAGGCTGCGGACAACCTCGCTGGCAGTTTTCTGAAGCCGGCTCAAAATCCATTGATCCTTCAGGGATTTTTCCGCTGTGGCGACAACACTTCCTTCAGCCGGATAATCTTCAAGATTCATCAGGGAGAAGCGGGCGGCGTTCCAGATCTTGTTCACGAAGAATTTATAGCCTTCGATGCGCTCCTCGGACATCCGGACATCCCTTCCCTGTGCGGAAAAGGCGGCCAAGGTGAACCGGAAGGCATCGGTTCCATACTTGTCGATCATGTCCAGGGGGTTGATGCTGTTCCCCTTGGACTTGCTCATCTTCTCCCCCTTTTCGTCCCGCACCAGGGCGTGGAGATAAACGTCCCGGAAGGGAACGTCATGCATGATGTATTTGCCCATCATCATCATCCGGGCCACCCAGAAGAAGAGGATGTCGAACCCGGTGATTAAGAGCGAGGTGGGATAAAATGTTTTCAGGGCGGGCGTCGAGTCCGGCCAGCCCAGGGTGGAAAAGGGCCAGAGGGCGGAGCTGAACCACGTATCCAGGACATCTTCCTCCTGCCGGAGGGAGGCATTCCCGCAATCGGGGCAGGCATCGGGATCCTGCGTGGAGACGATCATCTTCCCGCAGGAATCGCAGTACCAGACGGGGATGCGGTGTCCCCACCAGATCTGCCGGGAGATGCACCAATCCCGGATGTTGTTCATCCATTCGTAATAGGTCGCTTCCCACATGGGCGGGACAATGCGGGTTTTCCCCTTCACCACGGCGCTGATGGCCGATTTGGCCAGGGGCTTGATCTTGACGAACCACTGTTTGGAAACGGCGGGTTCGATGTCGGTTTTGCAGCGGTAGCACTGTCCCACGTTATGCATGTACGGCTCAACGCTGATCAGAAAACCCTGCTTCTCCAGATCGGCCACGACGTTCTTCCGGCATTCGTAGCGGTCCTGACCCTGGTAGGGGCCGCCGTTTTCGTTGATGGCGGCGTTTCCGTCCATGATGTTGATGATTTCCAGCGAATGCCGTTCGGCCATGGCAAAGTCGGCGGGGTCGGAGGACGGCGTGATTTTTACCGCCCCGGAACCGAAATCCATGGTCACGTAGTCATCGGCAATGATGGGAATTCTGCGGTTCACCAGGGGAAGGAGCACGTTCCTGCCCACGAGATCCTTGTAACGGGGATCGTCGGGGTGAACCGCCACCGCCGTATCTCCCAGCATCGTTTCCGGGCGGGTGGTCGCCACGGTGATCTCACCGCTGCCGTCGGCAAGGGGGTAGCGGATGTTCCAGAGGGAGCCGGCCTCCTCCTTGTACTCGACTTCGAGATCGGAGATGGCGGTGTGGCAGCGGGGGCACCAGTTGACGATGTAATCCCCCTGATAGATCAAATCCTCATTGTAGAGGCGGACAAAAACTTCCCGGACGGCACGGGACAGCCCGTCGTCCATGGTGAACCGCTGACGCTCCCAGTCGCAGGAGCATCCCAGCCTCTTCAACTGATTGATGATGACCCCGCCGAACTTGGCCTTCCACTCCCAGACCCGCTCGATGAACTTCTCCCGGCCGAGATCATGGCGTGTCAACCCCTCCCGGGCCAGTTCCTGTTCCACGACGTTCTGTGTGGCGATGCCCGCATGATCCATTCCCGGCATCCAGAGGGTATTGAAACCCTGCATGCGCTTGAAGCGGACGATGATGTCCTGAAGCGTGTTGTTCAGGGCATGCCCCATGTGGAGGATTCCCGTCACATTGGGCGGCGGGATCACAATGGCGAAAGGAGGTTTTTCCCCTTCGTCCTCCGCATGAAAAAAGCCGGCATCCAGCCAGTATTGGTACCATCTTTCCTCAACTTCCCGAGGTTCATACGCTTTGCTTAAAGACCCTTTGTCCATGACAGGTGCTCCAAAAATGACAAGGGCGGCAGGTATGCCGCCCTGATGCTCCCTTGTCCCACCTTCGGGAAGTCGGCCCTGCGCCCTTTCGAGTAGATTTCTATTCGAATGCAAGAACTTGTTATTTCAAGGCGCATCCTTATCTTTATCCCTTGTCTAAGTCAAGGGATTTTGCAGTGTTCCCCCGCTCTGGAGGGGGGATCTGCTGGTGGGATTTCTCTCCAGAAGGCGTCGGGCAGACTGAAGAATCCCCTCCCTGTCCCCGGCGTCAAACCAGGAAATCTCCGGATCAGCGCCGAACCAGGTCAGCTGGCGCTTGGCGTAGCGCCGGGTTTCCCGCTTGATCGAAGTTACCGCTTCCTCAAGGCCAAGGGTGCCTTTCAGGACCCTGACCAACTGCCGGTAGCCCAGGGCCTGCATAGGCTTGAGATCCCCGGAAAAGCCCATATCCAGCAGGCCCTGAACTTCTTCGAGGAATCCCAGCGCCATCATTTGATCCGTCCTGGCTTCGATGCGCTCATAAAGGCGGGGACGTTCCATCCGCAGACCGATTTTCAGGACCGAATAGGGCCGCTGGGCAAAACCATGATCCTGCTGCTGGTCCACGATCGAGACGCCGGTGAGTTCCAGGACCTCCAGGGCCCTGACTGTCCGCGCCACATCGTTGGGATGGATGATCGCTGCGGCGCGACTGTCCTTCGTTTTCAGGATCTCGTACAGGCCGGGTTTTCCCTCCCGCTCCAGAATGGCGGCATAGGATCGGCGCAGTGCCTCATCGGCACCGGGACCATCGAAGAGCCCCCCCAGGAGGGCGCGGATATAAAGACCTGTTCCCCCTGTCACGACGATTCCCTTTCCCCGGCGATGGAGATCGGTGATGGCGGCCCTGGCCCGCTCCATGAAGGAGGCTGCACTGAAGGGTTCATCGGGATTCACGATGTCGATGAGATGGTGACGAACCTGACCTTGTTCGGCGGGTGTCGGCTTCGCCGTTCCGATGTCCATATGGCGATAGACCTGCATGGAATCGGCGCTGACGATTTCGCCGTTGCAGAACTCCGCCAGGGCGATGGCCGTCCGGGTTTTGCCTGCGGCGGTGGGACCCATCACCACGATGAGGCGGGGCTTTTCTTGCTCCCTGATCATGTTATCCTGCCCGCTCCCATGCATTACCGGCGCTTGAACATCCGTTCGATCTCCCGCTGGGGATAGAGAACATAGACCGGTCTTCCGTGAGGGCACGTGGCGGCAAAGGGGGTGGAATCCAGATCCCGGCACAACTGCCCCACTTCTTCACGGGTCAGGTGGTGACCGGCCTTGACCGCTCCCCGGCAGGCCAGGAAGGCGTAAATTCTGTCCCTCTTTTCTGCAAGGGAAAGAGCCCGCTCCCGTTCGGAAAATTCGGAGATCAGATCCTTTGCGAGCGCCCCCGCTTCCAGATGGGCCAACAGGGCGGGCAGGGCCTTGACAACCACCGAGTCGCCGCCGAAGGGCTCCGCTTCGACACCGGCCTCCTCAAGCAGAGGGATCAGGTCGGAAATCCGTTCAAAGTCAGCCTTGGACAGGCTGAGGACTTCAGGGATCAAAAGCCCTTGAACGGCCTGCTTTCCCCTCTCGGCCCCGCCTTTGATCTTTTCAAAGAGGACCCGCTCATGGGCGGCATGCTGGTCGACCAGGATCATTCCTTCGGGGGAGGGGAAAATCAGATAGGTCTCCCAGAGAGAGCCGATACAGTCCAGGTCGGTAAAGACGGGACGGGAAAGATTCCGCGGCGGAGCCGGCTCGAACAGATCAGGCGCTGCAGGATCTCCTTCCGATTTCCGGGTCCGGGACGGCGGCCAAGCCGTCCGGGCCTGCAATCCCATCTCGGGGCTGACAGCCGATTGCATTCCCGTTCCTGGCTCGTGTCCCTTCCCATACATCAGCTTCCGGCTTCCCGAAGCCAGGGAATACCGCCGCAACGCCTCGGAAACCCGGGATGTGTATTCCTCCCGCAGCATGGGGCTTTCCTCGAGGGCCCCGGAAGGCCCGTGGGAGTGCTCGATGGAAGGGGGCTGAGCCAAGCCGCGGAGCATGAGGGACAGGGCCTCGACAACCGCCTCGTAGACGATCCGCGGCTGCCGGAAGCGCACTTCCAGCTTTGCGGGGTGGACGTTCACATCCACATCGGCCGGATCCAGATCGATATAGAGAACCGCCGCCGGGTAGCGCCGCGGCTCGATGACCCTTCGGTAGGCCGTCATGACCGCATGGTTGAGAAGGTAATCCTTGACGTGCCGCCGGTTGACAAACGTGTAGATCTGCTTCGTCGTTGCACAGGTCAGGTCGGGCTGGGAGGCAAATCCGTAAACCTTGAGCCCGGCGGTGGCGCCCTCAATCGGCCGCATCCGTTGGGAGTCCCTCTGTCCGAGGACGATGGCGATCCGCTCCGCCAGGCGGGGCGTTGCCGGGTAGGAGAAGAGTTCCCGCCCCTTGGCGAGAACCCGGACTCGAACCTCGGGGTTTGCCAGGGCCAGCCGGGTAATCACATCGAGGCAGTACGACCGCTCCGTGTTTTCGGATTTGAGGAATTTCTTGCGAACGGGCACGGAATCGAAGATCCGGCTCACCGTCACGGTCGTCCCGACGGGGCAGCCCGCCTCTGCTCTTTCGATCATTTTTCCCGCTTCGACAATGATCCGTATACCCGCCAGCGCCTCCGGGGTCCGGGTCACCAGCTCCGTCCGGGATATGGAGGCGATGCTTGCCAGGGCTTCCCCGCGGAAGCCGAAGGACCGCACCCGGTAGAGATCGTCGAACTCCGCAATTTTGCTGGTGGCGTGACGGGCAAAGGCCAGCGGAACATCCTCGGCGCTGATGCCGCTCCCGTTGTCGGAAATGCGGATCAGTCCGCAGCCGCCCTGTTCCAGTTCAATGGTGATCTCCGTCGCCCCGGCATCGAGGGCATTTTCCATGAGCTCTTTGACGATGGACGCCGGTCTTTCCACGACTTCGCCGGCGGCGATTCTATGGGTCAGCGTTTCGGGAAGAAGGTGAATTCTGCGGCTCAAAGAGTTGCTCCAGTTCATTGGGATCTTTTAAGGAAAGGGCCATCGCGGCCCGGGTGGGATGGCCTTCCGCGGCTTTCCGGCATCCCTGCCCAGGGCTTGAGGCTATCAGAAACGATTGCCCGATGCAATGCCGAAGAGAAGGGCTCAAGGGCACACCCGCCGCCGCAGGAACAGCCGTGAAACTTCGACGTCTGCCAGGGCATTCTGGGGGTGAGCGATCCTGTACCCATGTCCGGGATAAAGAATCCGGGGGACAAGCCCCGTCCGGAGCTTGTCATAGGTCCTTTTCGTTATCTTCCGGCTCCAGCAGAAGGTGTTCAGCCTGCCCGGACCGTTTTTGACCGTGTTGATCACCAGGTCGCCGCAGATCAGCTCCCTCGTGACAGGGTTGTAAAAGCTGAGGGAATCTTCGGTATGGCCCGGTGTTTCTATGACTTTCCAATCACCGAAACCGACAGGGCAGGCTTGGGGGCACTTTCGCCGTCCATCGGCCGGATTCCGAGACGGAAAAAGGTCCAGATCGAAGTACCGGATCCGCGTTTCCGGGCAGGGCGGTTTGATCAGATTTCTCAATCCCGGGAGAGGAATTCCGGAGAGGCTTTCAACGCGCAGATGGTCAAACCTCCTGACGTAGCGGCTGCACCACAGGGAGGCGGGCATAAAACCGACGAACCAGCTCCGGATCAGGGACAGTTTTCTTTTCCCGTGGAAGTACTCCCCAACCAGGGGAGAAAAGAGGATCTCTGTCGATGGCGGACATTTTTCCAGGAAAGTTCCCATTCCGCCAATATGGTCGATATGAAAATGGGTCGCCGTAACAAACCGGACATCTTCGATGGACAGGTCCGGACGGCCGGCAAGAAACCGTTCGACATCCCTCGCGGCGCCGATGCTGCCCACGTCAACGACCATCAGGCCGTCTGCTCCGGAGATGACATAGGCCTGTGCAAAGCCGCAATCTGGAATCGCATGGACCATGGGAGTCGGGTGCCTTCTCTCTTTCTACGTATCTCTCTTTTCCTATTCCCGCGCCGGAAGGCGGCGGTCAATACCGGACTTCCTGCAGAAAAAGGCCCTGGGGAGGCGCGGTGATTCCAGCCCGTCCCCGGTCTCTCGCCTCCAGGATGTCCTGGATGATCTCCGGGGCCTCTTCCCCCGCACCCAGTTCGACCAGCGTCCCGACGATGTTGCGGACCATGTGCCGCAGAAAGCCGTCCGCTTCGATTGAGATCGAGATCACCCGGCCGGAATCGAGGAGCATCTCCGTCCTGAGAACGGTGCGGACGCAGGATTTCACGTCGCTGCCCGCGGCGCAGAAAGAGGTGAAATCATGGCTGCCGTGAAGAAGGGACAAGGCCCGGGCCATTTTATCGAACTCGAGGGGGGCGCGGACGAACCAGGCGGAATGTCTCTCCAGCGGGGAACGGATCGGGGAATTGAAAATCCGGTAAAGATAGCTTTTGCTCTTCGCGGAATAACGGGAATGAAAATCCCCCTCAACCTCCTGAATCTCCTTGATCGCAATGTCTTCGGGAAGGAGGCTGTTGATCCCGCGCAGGAGATTTCCCGCCGGAATTCCCGATTCCGTTTTGAAGTTGGCCACCTGATGCCGGGCGTGAACCCCGGCGTCGGTCCGTCCCGATCCATAGAGTGTAATGGATTCCTGCGTGATTCTGCCGATGGCCTCCTCAAGAATTTTCTGGATGGTCGGCTGCTGCCCCTGGCGCTGCCAGCCTCGATAGGCCGTCCCGTCATATTCCAGGACAAGTTTTATGTTTCGTTTCATCGTCTCCACGGTGATTTTGTAAAAAATTATGTACAATTATACTTTTTTAAATTAAGTATGGTCAATTCGAAAAACCTGTTTAACCGGGGTTTTTCAGGTTCCCCGAACTATTTAACTTCATTCTGTGAGGGATTATGGCCACGGAAAATTCGACGAATACCACATCGGAAAAAATCAGGGATTACGGATCCCGAAAAAAGACGTTAATGCGGATGGGCGGCAGGGAGATGGTCAGAAAGCAGCATGAACTGGGCAAGCTGACCGCAAGGGAACGACTTGACCTGCTTTTTGACACCGCGACGTTTCAGGAGGTGCAGCTCTTCACCAAGCATCGTTCGACACTGTTCGGCCTCGGAGAGAAAGACATTCCTGCCGAAGGCGTCATTACCGGATTCGGCCGGGTCGACGGCCGCGTCGTCTTTGCAGCGGCCCAGGATTTTACCTGTTCCGGGGGCAGTCTCGGGGAAATGCAGGCGAAAAAAATATGGAAAGTGATGGACATGGCCATCGCGGCAAAAAAGCCCTTCGTTTCCCTCAACGATTCCGGGGGGGCGCGCATCCAGGAAGGTGTTCCCGCCCTGGACGGCTACGGCGGGATCTTTTATCGAAACACCCTGGCCTCCGGCTACATTCCCCAGATCACGGCGACCATGGGACCCACCGCCGGCGGGGCCGTTTATTCCCCGGCCCTGACCGACTGGGTCTTCATGGTTAAAAGAAGCAGTTACATGTGCATTACGGGACCGGATGTCATCAAAGCCGTCATCGGCGAAGAGGTGACCAACGAAGCCCTGGGGGGGGCCCTGGTCCATTCCACCAAAAGCGGCGTCTGCCATTTCGCCATGGACAACGACCGGGATTGCATCAACAGAATCCGAACGCTGCTGTCCTATCTTCCCGACAGCTGCCACAGCCCCCTGCCCATCATGCCGACGTCGGACAAGCCGGACCGCGAATGCCCGGACCTGAACAGCATCATTCCCGACAAGCCATCAAAGAGTTATGACATGAAGAGGATCATCCTGGAAATCGCCGACAACCATGAGATGCTGGAGCCCCATGCCCTGTGGGCTAAAAACATGATTGTCGCGTTTATCCGGATTATGGGATGCCCCGTGGGGGTCGTGGCCAACAACCCGCGATTCGGGGCCGGCGTGCTCGATGTGAGCGCTTCGGATAAGGCCGCCCGCTTCATCCGCTTCTGCGATGCCTTCAACATCCCCCTGCTGACCTTTGCCGATGTTCCCGGATATCTTCCCGGCACCCGCCAGGAATGGGCGGGGATCATCACCCATGGGGCAAAGATGCTTCATGCCTATTCGGAGGCCACGGTGCCCAAGCTCACCATCGTGGTCCGCAAGGATTACGGCGGGGCCTACATCGGCATGTGCAGCAAGCAGCTCGGCGCGGACTACGTCATGGCCTGGCCCTCCGCGGAAATTGCCGTCATGGGGGCGGAAGGCGCCTGCAACATTATTTACCGTCGGGAGATTCAGGAGGCAAAGGATTCCGCAGCCAAACGCAAAGAGCTGGCCCAAACCTATGAAGCGCAGTTCAACAATCCTTACTTTGCCGCGGGCCTGGGCATCATCGACGAAATCATCCTTCCGATGGACACCCGGAAACGCATTGCCTTTCTGCTGGAGGCCCTGAAGGAAAAGTCGGAGCACCGTCTTCCGAAAAAGCACAACAACATCCCACTGTAAAGTCATCTATTCCGAATGTCCTGAAAAGAGCCGCACGAAACATGAACCTTGAGACGGGAGCGCATCCCGTCTCTCTCCCCCTCCATGGTCTGAAGCCCTTCTCATCAAGGTCTCAGCCGAAGGCGCTGAAGTATCCTCTGTATTCCGAACCCTTCATGCACTCTTGGGAACGATGTTCCGGAACTCCTCGTGGCAGGGGCTCCTGAAACCTCTACTAACGCCGGGTGTAAAAAGAGGGGGTGCGTTCACAGATAATCGTCTTCCCGTCACGAAGAGCCTGCAGAAGGCATGTGTCCTGTAAGACATATATCTCTTGACACCGACCGTTTTGATCCTATAGAGGAGGTTGTGACGGATGTGGCGGACTGGATATGAGCATGAACGCGTCCGTCGAAGAGCCAGGGGCTGTAACCCCAGGACAGAGAAATCAGGCCATTTTGCCGGAGATGCTTTTCCCCCGGCCTTTCCCGTCTTGATGGACTCTCCGGAAAGACGCATTTCTTCCTCGCATGCGCTCCACCAACAGGAATGCATCTGAAAGGCATTAATCGAACATGGGGTATTGTCAGTTTTGCGAAATGATCGAAACGAACGCGTATAATATTTTTTACCGCGATCGTTTGCTGGCCGCGCTGGTCGAGATCTGTCCTAAAAATGTCGGCCACTTTTTAATTATACCGTTAAGGCACGTTGAAAGCATCTTCGAGTTGACCAATGAAGAATATCTTCAATTTCGAAAAGTTGCCTGGAGGGTTCTCTTTAATCAGTTTCACCGAATCAATTTTATTGAAAGGTATGAACACTACATTGCTTTGGCGGAAAAATCCGATACGAGGGTCATTGAAAGATGCCATTCCGGTATTGAATTTCTCCGCGGAGCGACGCACGTTGCCCCTTCCGGATTTTCCATGGGGTTCAACGAAGGTCCCGATTCCGGGAAGGAATATCAGCATGTCCATATGCACGTTGTGCCGGCTTACGGGGATCGTGTGAACAGGCATGGATTCCGGTTTTTATTCTGAGTGATGTGTTTCCTATGTCAACAGCTGCACGGAAATGATGGATCCCGCCGGAAGAGCCTTTTTCCCTTCCGGGATGGAGGCCACTGCCGTAGCCTCGGCAAGGGAGTTCAAGCGGCTGCGTTTCGCCATGGGACGGAAATCCGGTAATTCTTCATGGTTTTCGAGGGTGCCGAAGAAAAAATCCGTCCAATCGGTTTCGCCTTCGCTGAGGTCCGAGGCAAGCCGGGCAGTCATCGTCGGCAGGCCTGGGTTTGTGTGACCGGCAAGGGCAAGGATTCCGGGAAGGGCGATCTGCAGAAATCCCATCAGGTTGGATGGGGGGCCACCGGCCAGGATGAAAACGGGTTTTCGATCCAGCATGCCGAAACCAACGGCTTTACCGGGTCCGATGCGGATCCGGTGGAAAATCTTCTTCCATCCAAGCTCTTCAAGGACATGAGCCACCAAGTCATGATCCCCCACCCAGGCCCCGCCGCTGGTGATCAGGGCATCCGTTTGGTCCGCCAGGTTTTTCAATGCGCACAGCAGGGCAGCACGATCATCCCTGACGATGGCCGTACGGCTTTTCATCCGGTATCGATTGCACCATCCGGCCAGGGTCGTGATGTTGCTCGCGTAGAGTTTCCCATCCGTTAGAGGGTTCCCCGGTTCGACAATTTCATCGCCGGTGCCGAGCATTCCGACAACGGGATTACGGAAGACGGGGACACTGCTATGTCCTGCGGCGGCCAGGAGGCCTGCCATGACAGGCGATATCCGCCGGCCGGCACGGAGGATCCATTGCCCTTTGGCCACATCACTGCCGCGCCTCAGAACATTCTTGGGCTGGGCAAAGCTTTCCACCAGCACATCGGAGTGCTCTTTCCGGGCATATTCTTCCGCGACCACGGCGTCAGCTCCGGTCGGGATGCGGGCTCCCGTCAAGACCCTGACCGTCGTCCCCTCCCTGACCTGGATATCCGTCTGCCCACCAGCGGCCATGGAACCCAGCAGCCTCAACCGGACAGGATTTTCGGCTGTGGCCCCGGCGACCTCATGGGCCAGGACCGCGTAGCCGTCTTTGCGGGAAGAATCCGTGGAGGGGGAATCGACCAAGGCAAAAAGATCACGGGCCGCGATGCGATCAACGCTTTCAACCAGGGAAACATTTTCCGCGGAAAGGGGGATAATGCCCTCCAGGGTCAATCGCAGAGCCTCTTCAAGACCAATAGACAGAGATTTCATAATGCATTTCCTTAGAAAAAGAGACCGGAACTTGATCTGCTGTCCGCCAGAGAGGCGAATGCTTCTTCAAGCATCCGGTTAGGATTGAGCCGGCATCCTGTCGCTGCCGCAGCAATCCGGAAGGGAAAAAACCAGCTTGACCTGATAGGTGTCCTGATAAGTCCGGAAAGGGCGGCTCCTTCTTCTGCCCCTGTCGGCATCGGCATCGGGGGACGTCCATGGCGGAGAATCGGCATTCACATGCCGGGGGGCCGGGAAGCCGGAAAGGACTTGTCTCTATTCCAGGTGCTGAATCATGGAAAAAAAGGGTATGCCCGATCCTTATCCGACGACGGCGTGAGGGATTCAAGGGGGGGCCGTGGGGTTCGTTTTCCCAGGTTCTGTCAACCTGGTGAACGTTGAAAAAGAGGGTAGCCCATCTCAGGAAATTAGAGGTTGCAGCGGAAAACCTCACCTCAAGGGACCGCCAGTGGTTGGAAAGCCGATACGGTGGTAGTCTCTTGCGAAAAAGCGCGGGGACCCGTATTCGGTGAACTGGTCAGCGCCATAACGACAGGTGGGGACCGGCTGGCAATTCGGCACAAGGGAATTGCCAGCCGGTGGCGCTTAGCTTCGGGCTTTCGATCAGCAGCCGCAGCAGACATATCCGGCCATTCTATAGAGAGCGTTGAAAATTTTGGCCGCTTTTTTATGAAACCGTCTGCGTAAAGGGCCAGATGGTGAAACCGCCAACCATCAGCAAGCAAGAGCGATATCCTCCCGCTCGATGAACAGTTTTTCCCGGCACTCTGGAACTTGCAGCCAGGAATGTTTTAACTCGAACTCACTTCGTCAAGTGTTTCCGCAACTTGACAACCACCCCAGAGGGGGAAACCTTTTTTGAAAACGGTGCCAGGAAGCACCCTGATAACCTTACCCGATTTGGTCTGGATGTCCGCATTCCTGACACAAACCCAGGTGCCATCCGGTTTTTTCTCGAATTCCTTCAAGCTGAGTTTATCTTTGCTAATCTCTTCCATTCTATCTCTCCCCTTCAATATTTTTAAAAAATCATTGCCCACGGAGGTATTTATTCAGCGGGCAGCAATCCGAAACTCAGAGTGCGACAACCACCAACAAGGCCGGGACAAGTGTTTTTCCGGCCGTCAATACTTAGAGGAGCGCATCAGGCAGTGGTTGCAGGAGTTATTCATCCCTTGAGCAAAAGTGTTGACGGGCGATGGAAGCGTTTCCTGCCGCCTGACAGCGTAATATACAGCCGGCCTGTTGCTTCTTTGTTTCTTTCCCTCCCAGGTCGGGTTGCTCCGGGGACAACCCCATCGATCTGTCGGAGGGTTCGCTGGCAGCTTATAAGCAGATCGATCGTCACCGATGTTCCCTGAGACCGTTCCACACATCCGGCGCGTTCAAGGCTGCGGCGCCCGCCCCATCAGTTCATCGGTTGCCGGACTCCGTGATTGTTTACTGCAGAGCCTTGCGTTCAGGGAAGTCCTTTTACAATGGCATCGACTTCTGCAAGGTTGGTCACGACGGTCTGCAAGTAGACATTCACCCATTCGGGTTTGCCGGTGTTTGCGGCGATGGCCTTGAGCCGGTCAGAGGCGGCCAAAATGGCTGAAACCTGTTCCTTCAGCGTATCAGTAAGCTTCTTGAGCTCATCTCTGTCGGCCGTCCGCCGGGCCCGCAGAACCTTGGCCAGAAAGTCCGAAATAACCTCACCTTCGGCCTGGATCTGTCGAATGATTTCCGGGTCATAACCTGGAGCCTCCGCCACTGAGTAGCCCAGGTTTTTCAGGGCGAACCGAACGGTTTCGCTGATGATCAACAGAGTCTCTTTTGCGGGGTGGGGTTTGAAATTCTGCGGTGTGAAAGGCTTAGGGGTGATGTAGGTCTTAACAGTTCCTGCTCCTAAAGACATATCCTGTTCCTCCTTGCTCATGATCTTTCTAATTATGAATTGGTTTATCCAATATAAGAATCCGCTCCGCATTTCAAGAAAAATATCTGTTTTTCTCACATTGAATAACAGAATTTATTTCGGGGATAAAAAAGCGGATCGGGCTGTTTTATTTCAGGACAAAACGGAGAAAATGATGATGTATAAAAATATATTATTAATATTTACAATATAATGAACATGTCTCGCCTGATGTTGACCTTTCATGCGGCTAAGGGTGCAGAAGCCTCCCGGGGATGGAAACAGAAAATCAACTTATGTCATCGATAGCCTAAAGCGAAGAATATTTCTATAAATTACTTCGATCTATTTAATGACAAAATATGACAAATTTTCCTTGACAATCAGTTGGGCTGTGCTATGAAACGGTCACAATGTAACCAATATTTTAAAGGGGTAGCGATATGAGGTATGCAGAGACGGGGTATAATTTGGAGATTGATTTAGCGACGGGAAACATAGAGCGAGTCGAAACTGATCCAAAACTAGTCGAAACCCATCTTGGAGGGCTGGGCACCAATGTCAAGCTGCACTGGGATAGAGTCCCTCCGGAAACGAAGGCTTTTGACGATGGGAACATGATGATTTTCAGCTCCGGTCTTCTTAATGCCACACCGGCTTGGAGTGCGAATCGTACCTTGGTCACCTTTGTTTCCCCCCAGACGGGGATGCTGGCGTATCCGTTTTCGGGAGGATTCTGGTCCGCGGAACTCAAGTACGCGGGTTACGACAAAGTAATATTGAACAACAAATCGCCCAACTGGGTTTATATCTGGATAAAGAACGACAAGGTCGAGCTGCGTGATGCCTCTCATCTCGTGGGAAGGGGTGCATACGAAACTCAGGATCTTATCCGCGAGGAGCTTAAAGAGCCCGATGCCCAGATCTTCGCCATAGGTCCGGCGGGAGAAAATCGGTGCTTCACCGCGTCCATGGAACAGGGCCGGTCGAGTGCCAGCCGGCTTGGCGGTGGCGCCATCATGGGAGACAAGAAGGTCAAGGCCATTGCGGTGCGGGGGACCAAGGACATCAACCTGTACGACGGTGAAGCCTTCATGAAAGAGATGATGGACATGATGGCTTACATCAATTACCGGAACGCCAACCCCATCCCCGGAGTCATGACCATTCTGGCCGGGATCGGCTCGCCGCAGGAGATGGTGCATACCGATGAGAAGTGGCATACGGAAAATTTCATGTGGGGAAATGCACGCGTCCGGAGAAGGGGATTCTGGGACGAGAACATTTCCGTGGAATGGCCTGAAACGCAGCTGGCCGGGATCAAACGGCTGATCAGCTGCTACAACTGCCCCCAACATTGCGGGGCATTGATCGCCTTCAAAGATACGCCCCGTTACATGGCAAAATGTTTCGGGAAGATGACGTACGCCATGGCGGCTTATGTCGACAGCTTGGATTGGTCCTGGAGAGCCCTGCAGCGGGCGACGGAGTATGGATTTGACTCCTTCTCAACGCCGCAGATCCTCGCCTTCGGTGTCGAGCTGATTGAGGCAGGCATTCTGACCGAGGAAGATCTGGTCGGGACGGACGAATACCCACCCTGCCCGGAAGAGACCGAGGAGCGGTTCCTTTGGTTGATGGATCGGACGGCCTATCGGCAGGGCATCGGCAATCTCCTGGCCGACGGTGTCTACTGGGCGGCCAGAGCGATCGGCAATGGGGCGGAAGCCTTTGACCACAATACGATCAAGAAGCATGAGCAGCTGCCACTCAAGCTGGGAACGCTGGATCCCATTTATTTCCTCATGTATACGACCAACGAAAAGATCAGCATCACCCAGATCGAGGGGAACTGGCCCCAGGCGGCATTCCCCACCATGGAGATGAGAGAGGAATTCGTCAGAGACTGGCCGCAGCTCCCCGATGATCACTTCAAACAGTACGTTCTGGATTGGGAACCCCGGGGAGAAAAATCGATCCCCTTCTTCCCCACGCCTTACATGTGCAGTGAGATTGTCGACTGGATGGAGATGATGCACAACATCGATGACGCCTGCTGCATCTGTTGCGGGATGTCCGGCTTCTGCCTGAAGCCACCCTGGCATATCCACAACTATCCGAGGGTTATCCAGGCGGCGACAGGGATTGAAATGGATGAAGCAAAGCTGAAGAAAATTGTCAATCGCAACAGGAACCTGCACCGGGCACTGAATCTCAGGTACGGCTTCAGGAGGGAAGATGAGAACGCGCCGGAAGATCACTGGAAGAGACGTTATCCCGAACTGGAGAAAGAGTTGCTGGATACATACTATCAGTACAAGGGATGGAATCTGGATGGCGTTCCCACGAAAGAACGACTCCATGAATTAGATTTGGATTATGTCGCGGAAGACTTAATGAAGAGAGGGATATTGAGAGATGGCGAAAATAACTAAGAAAATCAAGAGAATCAAGGTTGATGCAGATAAGTGCAATGGCTGCCGGGGTTGTGAGATGGTTTGTGCCGGTTTTCACTCGGTCCCGAAATATAGTGTCATCAATCCGGCTAGATCCCGCATTAAGATTGTCCGTCACCCTACCTCGGACATCTGGCTTCCAGTGTTTGCAGGTGAGTACACCGCAGCCGAATGCATGGGCCGGGAAACGTATATAATCGACGGCAAGGAATACAGTGATTGCGACTTCTGCCGGGCTGCCTGTCCGGCCCGGGACAGGTTCAAAGAGCCGGATTCCGGTCTCCCCCTTCGCTGCGACATGTGTGAAAGCGATCCCCCTTTGGAAGTTCCAAAATGTGTCGAATGGTGCATCAGCGACGTGCTCACCTACGAAGAGGTGGAAGAAGAGGCCGACGAGAGCGTAGAGATGGAGGATGTGGAGACAGGGTTGGCTGCCTTGGTGGACAAGTACGGCTGGGAGAAGATGAAGGACACCTTTGCCCGGATGCAGCTGAAGGACTGAGGGCTTAGCGCTCCGTAACGTAACGACATCCAGTGAAATTATCCGGTTGAATCCGGCGGGGTGCAGGTCGTTGGACGGCCCTGCATCCGCGCCGGAGGAAGAAGTCGGAAACAGGATTATTATTTAAGGAAGGAAATCGATGGAGACTATAGCTCCTTACAAAGAGATTATCGTCGAAGTGAAATCGCACGGTGGAGACGCCTTCAAGCGATGCTTTCAATGCGGGTTGTGCGACAGTGTCTGCCCCTGGAACCGGGTGACGACCTTCAGTATGCGCAAGCTGGTCCGGGAGGCCACCTTCGGCCTGACGGACATCGAGAGCGAGGACATGTGGCGCTGCACCACCTGCGGGAGATGTCCCCAGCAGTGCCCGAGGGACGTAAAGCAGATCGAATCCGGGGTTGCCCTGCGGAGGATCGCCACGGAATACGGGGTATTTCCCCATTCCGTCCTGCCCATCAAGTCGATTCGAGGCAGCCTCGTGGGTTCGGGGAACCCCCTGAACGAAGAGCGGGGGAAGAGGGCGGACTGGGCCAAGGGACTGAACGTTCCGGAGTTCACCGAGGATATGGACATCCTCTATTTTCCGGACTGCTACGCCTGCTATGACCCGAGGATGAAGAGGGTGGCCGTGGCCACGGCTAAGGTTCTGCAGAAGGCGGGGGTCAATTTCGGCATCCTGGGCGAGAAGGAAGTGTGCTGCGGCGAGAGCATCCGCAAGGCGGGTGACGAAGAGGTTTTCAGGCGCCTGGCCAAGGAAAACATCAAGGCCTTTGTCGACGCCGGGGTGAAGAAGATCCTGGTGTCTTCCCCCCATTGCTACCACACCTTCAAGAACGAGTACCCGGAGTTCATGGTGAACTTCGAGATCGTCCATATTTCCCAGTTCCTGGCCGAATTGATCCGGGACGGGAAGCTGACCCTCAGCGGGGAGTTCGCCAAGAAGCTGACGTGGCACGACCCCTGTTACCTGGGCCGGCACAACGGCATCTACGCCGAGCCCCGGGAGGTTCTCCAGGCGGTTCCCGGAGCGGAGTTCACGGAGCTTCCGGAGCACCACGCCAACAGCCTGTGCTGCGGCGGCGGCGGTGGCCGGATCTGGATGGAGACGGTGAAAGGGGAGCGGTTCTGCGACCTTCGGATCGATCAGGCGGTGGGCGTCGGCGCGGAGGTGCTGGTGACGGCGTGTCCGTACTGCATCACGAACTTCGAGGACAGCCGGGTGACCATGGGGTTTGACGAGAAGATCGAGGTCAAGGAGATCTCGGAAGTGATTGCGGAAGTGATCTAGCACATAGAGGATGAGATATTTTTTTTTCACGAATTCATCAATTCGCTGAGGGTATATAAATGGAAAAAGAAAAGAACAATTTTGGAGACGTAATGGTCGTCGGCGGCGGGATCAGCGGCATTCAGGCCTCGCTGGATCTGGCGACCGCGGGTTTCAGGGTATTCCTGGTGGAGACGTCGCCCAGCATCGGCGGCCACATGGCCCAGCTGGACAAGACCTTCCCCACCAACGACTGCTCCATGTGAATTCTCGCACCCAAACTGGTCGAGGTCGGCCGGCATCCAAACATAGAGGTCCTGACGTACACGGAAGTGGATCGCGTCAAGGGAGAGGCGGGGAACTTCACAATCACCTTGAGGAGGAAACCCCGATACATCATCGAGGACAAGTGCACGGGCTGTACGGTTTGCGTGGAATACTGCCCCGTCGTTTATCCCGATCAATACAACCAGGAGATCTCGAAGAACAAGGCCATCCATGTGTATTTTGCCCAGGCCATTCCCCTGATCACCTATATCGACGAGAGCTGCCTTTATCTGAAGGAAGAGAAGTGCAAGATCTGCCAGGCGGTCTGCAAGGCGGACGCCATTGATTTGAAGCAGACGGAGGAGATTCTGGACATCAAGGTGGGAGCCATCATCCTGGCGGCGGGCATGGAGCCCTTCGATCCCAAGGTGAAGGAGGAATACCACTACGGGGAGTTTGCCAACGTGGTCACGGGGATGGACTTCGAGCGTCTGCTGGGTTCCACCGGTCCCTACGGCGGCGAGATCCTGCGGGCTTCGGACCTGAAGCATCCCCACAAGCTTGCGTGGCTTTCCTGCATCGGTTCCCGCCGGGTGACCGAAGGGGAGAACAGCTACTGCTCCATGGTGTGCTGCACCTACAGCCAGAAGCATGCGATCCTGACGAAGGACCACGACGCCACGGCGGAGTGCACGATCTTTCATAACGATGTGCGTTCCTATGGGAAGGACTTCGAGCGTTACGTCGACAGGACCCAGGCCCTGGAGGGCATCCGGTTCATCCGCAGCTATGTCTCCATAGTCCGTGAGGACCCGGTCACCAAGAATGTCATCCTTCGGTACTCCACCCCCGACGAAGGGGTGAAGGAAGAGGAATTCGACATGGTGGTCCTGGCCGTCGGCCTGGCGCCGCCCAAGAATTATCTGGAGATGGCGGAAAAATTCGGCATTGAGCTCAATGAGCACGGTTTCGCCAAAACGGATCTCACAAATCCGATCCAGACGACGAAGCCGGGGATCTTTGTCAGCGGCGGCTTCCAGGGTCCTCTGGACATTCCCGAGTCTGTGTTCAGCGCCAGCGGGGCCGGCTCCCAGATCGGCGAGCTTCTCGACTACCGCCGGGGCAATCTGTCCACGGAGCGGATCTATCCGGAGGAGAAGGATGTGTCCGCTGAGGAGCCGAAGATCGGCGTCTTTGTGTGCCACTGCGGGGCGAACATCGGCAGGATCGTCAATGTCCCCGAGGTGGTCGAATACGCCCTGACCCTGCCCAACGTGGTCTACGCCCAGGAGCAGCTGTTCTCGTGCGCGACGAACTCCGCCCAGGAGATCTCCGATAAGACCAGGGAACTGGGGCTCAACCGCGTGATCATCTCGGCCTGTTCGCCCAGAACCCTGGAGCCTCTGTTCCGGGATACGGTCCGGGAGGCGGGGATCAACCAGTATTACTATGAAATGGCGAATATCCGGGAGCACAACTCCTGGGTGCACCAGAAGGAAAAGGAAGAGGCCACGCAGAAGGCCAAGGACCTCACGCGGATGTCCGTAGCCCGGGCCCGTATGCTGCAGCCCCTGCAGGAATTCGATCTCCCCGTGAACAACAACGCCCTGGTCGTGGGCGGCGGGATCGCCGGGATGGTCTGCTCCCTCTCCATCGCCGAACAGGGGCACGATGTCTACCTGATCGAAAAGGGGAAGGATCTGGGCGGCAACGCCAACCGGGTCCATTACACCCTGGAAGGGCTGGATGTTCAGGCCTACCTGAGCGATCTGAAGCAGAAAATCTACCAGAATCCAATGGTTCATGTCTATACGGATGCGACCATTACAGAGGCTGCCGGTTATATCGGGAATTTCGTCACGACGGTAAAGTCTCCGCGGGGAACCACGGAGATCAAACACGGGGCGTCCGTCCTTGCGATCGGTGCGGAGGAATACAAACCGACCGAATACCTCTACGGCCAGGATGAACGGGTCATGACGCAGCTGGAGCTGGAGGAGAAGATCGTCAAGGAAGACGAAGGGATCGGCAATGCCCAGTCTCTGGTGATGATCCAGTGCGTAGGCTGCAGAAACGAGGACCGGAATTACTGTTCGAGGATCTGCTGCACCCATGCCATCAAGAATGCCCTGAAGCTGAAGGAAAAGAATCCCGAAATGGATATCTACATCCTCTTCCGGGATATGAGGACCTACGGGTTCTCCGAGGATTATTACCGGGAGGCATCAGAGAAGGACGTGAAATTCATCCGCTTTGAACCGGCGGATGCCCCCCAGGTGGAGCCGGTTGTCGAGGAAGGGCGTCCCGTCCTGCGGGTGACCGTTCCCGACCCGATTCTGGGTCAGTATATGGCCCTGGACGCCGATTATCTCGTCCTGTCCGCCGCAACGCTTCCATCGGAAGCGACCAAGGAAGTGGCGGCGCAGTTCAAAGTTGTTTTGAGCCTGGACGGCTTCTTCAAGGAAGCCCACGTGAAACTGCGGCCGGTGGAGTTCGCCACCGACGGCGTGTTCCTCTGCGGTCTGGCTCAGTATCCCAAGCACATCACGGAAACGATCAACCAGGCTTACGGTTGTGCCGGCCGGGTTCTGACGCTGCTGTCCCGTGATACGGTCACCGCCTCCGGTTCCGTCTGCGAGGTGAATGAGAAGAGGTGCATGGGCTGCGGTGCCTGCGCGACGGTGTGCACTTACGGGGCCATCGAGATGCGCGAGACCAAGCAGGGCCGGAAGGCGACCATGAATCCCGTTCTCTGCAAGGGTGACGGCCTCTGTAACGCCATGTGTCCGACGGGAGCGATTTATCTGAAGCACTATACGGAAGATGAGCTGATGGCCCAGATCGATGCGATCGTTCCGGAACAGGTGGCCGTGGAAGTCGAATAAAACCGGGTTGTCTTTTCAACGGCTGGGGGGTAAACGCCGTTAGCCGTTGAAGGGCAACATGGGATAGAAGCAGGAAGAAAGATTCTCAGGAAGGAGAAAGAAATGGCTGAAAAATTTAAGCCCCGGATCATCGGCTTCGTGTGCCACTGGTGAGCATACGGCGCCGCTGACCTGGCTGGAGTTTCCAGACTGCAATATACACACGAAATGAGGCTGGTCCGTGTCATGTGCACGGGGCGGGTAGATTTAACCCATGTGCTTCGTGCTTTCATGAACGGCTGCGACGGGGTGTTCGTCGGCGGATGCCACCTCGGGGAGTGCAATTACATCACGAACGGCAATTACCATGCGCAGAACATGGTGGCCCTGGCGAAGAAGCTTCTGGAACGCATCGGGATGGATCCCGAGCGGCTGCGGCTGAACTTCATGTCCGGCGCGGAAGCGAACCTTTATGCGGACTGCGTCAACGCCTTCGTCAAGACGATCAAGGAAATCGGTCCACTCGGCGTCAAGGAAGGAATCGCCAAGGAAGACCTCGATGCCCGGCTGGAGGAACTTTCCCGGCAGATCCCCTACATCAAGGTGATGACGAACGAAAAGCTGGGGACTCCTGTGTACAGCCACGAGGAAGTGGAGAAGCTGTTCACCACGGAGGAGGTCGAGAAGCTCTTCAGCGAGAAGCTGTCGTACTACATCGATCCCCAGAAGTGTCAGGCCTGTATGACCTGTGCGCGCCGGTGCCCCGTTGAAGCGATTATCAGCGAGAAGAAACAGGTTCATATCATTCAGCAGGATAAATGCATCCGCTGTGGTGCCTGCTTCGCCGCCTGTCCGCCTCAGTTCGGCGCGATTACGAAGCTGGTAGGTGAGACTGTTCCCCCGCCTCCCCCGGAGGGCCAGAGGGACATCGTCAAAAAGGGCAAGGAAGCGACAGCGTAGCATGCCGTAAATATCTGTCGCGGGCGTCGGCAGATCCATTCTGTCCATTCCCATCTTCAAAGAAGGACTTAGTCTTCTACGGCTAAGTCCTTCTTGTTTATGTCCTGGCGCCGGACCGGTCTGAAAAGGCGATCATGACTGGCCGTTCTTCAGGAGGAGGCCGTTGAAACGGCAAGGGCGGCCATGGTCAAGGTCAAGCATGGGACAACAAAGCCGTCCGATCGTTGCAAAGACTCTGTGCCCTGATAAGGGGGAATCATGAAACAGCCATCATCTGCACTGCTCTGCATTGACCTTCAGAGGGAATATTTTGAAGCCGGACGCCCGCTCCGGGTGCCCGATGGCGCGTCGGCCCTGGCCAATTCCCTCAAGCTGCTTGAGGCGGCCAGGAAAATCGAAATCCCCGTAGTGCATATCCGTCATGTCAGCCTGAAGCCTGGAGCCGTAACGTTTGCACCCGGAAGCAGGTATCTCGAATTTGCCGACGAAGTCTCTTCCCGGGAAGGCGAGCCCATCATCACCAAAACCAAGCCGGGCGCCTTTTATGACACGGATCTCGCCGTCTATTTGAGGTCACGGAACATTGCGCGCTTGTACCTCTGCGGTCTGCTTTCGTTCATGTGCGTGGATACAACGGCCCGCGAGGCTCACGCCCGTGGGTATGAAGTTGTTTTTGTGAGCGACGCCACGGCAGCGCTTCCAATAGGCGATTTGTCGGCAGATGTCGTCCATCAGGTGGTTTGTGCAATCCAGGGCTGGATGTTTTCCACGGTTCTGCGCACCGATGATGCAATAACGTTATTAACAGGAGAGCTGAAGTGACCAAGAAAAAATATCGTGCTGTAGCCTTATACTCCGGCGGGGTCGATTCGACGGTAGCCCCGCTCCTTGCTTTAGAAGATCTTGGCCTCCAACGGGAAGAGATGCTGCTGCTTTACGTCGATTTAGGAGGGTTCGTCAACCGGAAGAGCAGAGCCGAACAACGCGCGAAGGTCCTGGGCCTGGACTTCACCGCCCTTGACGGCCGGGCCGATTTCGCCCGTAATTTTTTATCGGAAGCCATTAGGATGAACGGCTCCTACTGGGGATATCCTCTGATCACGCCACTCTCCCGGGCATACATTGTTGAGGCGGCGGCGGCTTACCTCACGTTTGAGGGTGGTGAAACGCGATACTTGATCAACGGCTGCACGCGATATCAGAATACGCGCTACCGGATCGAGAAACATTGCACCCTCCATCCTCATTTTGTTGCCGTGACGCCCTTTAAATACAGGAATTTGACCCGCCAGGATAAAATAGAAATTCTCCAGCACTATGGCATGACTCCCGGAAAGAGCGCCGGAATCGCCGAGGATGAAAACCTGTGGGGAAGGGCCCTGGAAGGCGGTCCCCTGAACGATCTTGAGGATGTCGAGGCGAAAGGGGTGTTTCATGTCACGCAGGATTTTCGGTCATCGTCTCTTGAGCCCGATCGCATTACCCTGCGTTTTGACGAAGGTCTGCCCGTCGCCATCAATGGGACATCGATGCCCCTGCACGAACTGATCGAACACTGTGCCCTGACCGGTGCGAAGCATGGGGTGGGAAGGATCGTCGTCTTCGAGGACACCATCCCGGAACTGGGATACAAGGAACGCGGTGTTTACGAATCGCCTGCCAGTGCGATTCTTTACAGCGCCCACCAGTTTCTTGAGGATGCCGTCTTCACGCTCTCTGAGCGGAAGCTGAAGCGTCAAATGGATCAGCAATGGGCCGAAATCGTTTACCGGGGGGGATGGTTTGATGCGGATCGCCGTGAGCTTTCAGGTCTTGCCCGCAGCTTCCAGGCCAAATTATCCGGAGATGTTACCCTCGAGGTATTCCTCGGACACGTCCGGATCATGAATGCCGTTGTTCCAAACTGCGGGATCCTGGGCCCACAGGCAATCGCAGGCCACGATTAATCGGGCTCAAGCATCCGTTCTTCGGCCCGGGACAAGAAGAAAAGAAGAAGACCATGAGAAAACAGACGGAACATGCCGAAAAATTGGAGAGGATGTATTCCCTGAAGAATGGGCGAGTGCAGGGAACCGGCCGCTGGGCGAAATTCCCTCTCTTCTGGTTCCACTTGTTCATGTCCTATAAGTGTACGAGGCGATGTGAATACTGTTATGCCTTCAACCAGGTCGGCGATGAAGATCCGCTGGAGATGGACGAAAAAACCTTTTCACGATTGCTGGAGTGGATTCCGGAAGTCTGGAAGGTAAACAATATCAAGGTTAATTCCGTTATTTTTCTCGGCGGAGAACCCCTGTTGAGAACGGACAGGATCAGGAAAGTCATGGACTCCGTCTTTGAAAGGACGGATGGCATGCAGGCATCTCTCTATACAAACGGGGACCTCGTGGATTCCGTCGATTGGGCGGACCTGGAAGACATCCAGTATATGATCACAAATGCCGCGGACACCCCGATCCAGGAACTGTCGCGAAGGATGAAAGTCATCGGGGATCGATCCAATGTGATTGGTCAGACAGTCGTTGCTACATTGGATGATTACAATCTGGAGAGACTTCTGGAGCTGTCAAGATTCGGCGTTGAGAATGGATACCGTTTACGGTACCAACGGGATATGTTCCGGGGATCGGACCCGGCATACAGAGCAAGATTGTTAAAGAGATACCATGAATTGTGTGACTTGCTGGAAGAGTGCATTCTCAGGGGATACGATGTCAAAACGACCTTCCTGCTGGATTTCCTGATTCCGGAATGGGAAATCGAGTCTTCTCCTTACGGTTGCGGGAGAAGGCTCGTAACCGTCCATCCTGACGGGACGGTTACGTCCTGTATCCGGGAACATTCCCATATATCGGGGACCATCTTTGAACCGGATCCTTTAAAAGCCATCCAATGTTCCCTCTATTACTACGACGTCTCGGAACCGGACATTCCCGGAGAGTGCCGGCAGTGCGAATTCAAAACGGTCTGCCAGGGAGGATGTCCGCACGACAAATTGCTCTTGAGCGGTACAAGGGCAGGAAAATCCGTTCTCTGTGAGATACACAGGGAAATTATTCCCAGGCTGAGGCACTTGAGGCAATTACGCAGAGAACGGGTTTCGTCAGGCTGCGCTTGAGTGCTTTGGGGCCTGTGAGAGAAATCTCAAGACGCACTTGAATCGCTATGCCCGGGATCTCTGCCGGGTGCACCCCAAGCCGGGACAAATGCCTCCGTATTACCTCCTCTCTTCATCAACAGCATGATATGATATGAACATTCAGTCTTCTGTTTCTGGATGCCTGTGCCAGGCATAATGGGAATGGCGGTGGATGTGCGTGGTTTTCCCGTGGAAGTGTATGTGCTCGTGGATGAGATTCACCTTCAGCAGCAGATCCTCGTCCCGGAGTATGTCATCGGCGAAGCCGATCGTTTCGATATGGTGATCTTCGGAGAGGACGGCCACGGTGGGCTGGAATTCAGAAACAAGGGCCAGATCATGGGTACTGATCAGGATCGTTTTGCCCGCCTGGCTGAGTTCAAAGATCAGCTCGGTCAGAAGGCACTGTGTCCTTGGATCGAGACCGCTGGCTGGTTCGTCGAGAAGAAGAACCTGCGGATTCATGGTAAGAACGGAGCCGAAGGCGACCCGCTTTTTTTCCCCCCCGGACAGCATGTAGGGCGGCCTGTCCTTGAGGCCTTCAAGGTCGAGCATTTTCATGATCTCGTCAGCTCGGTCTTTTGATTCTCCTTTTTCAAGTCCCAGCTGCATGGGGCCGAAAATCAGCTCGTCAAAGACGGTGGGACAGAAAAGCTGCACATCGGAATCCTGAAAAAGATATCCCACCCCTGCCCGGAAAAAACGAAGGAAATCCCTGTTCCTCAGGGTTCTTTCCGATACTTCCCGTTCCTGAAAAGTTACGGTGCCCCGGTCAGGGTAAAGGAGGCCGCTCATGATGCGCAGGAGGGTCGACTTTCCAGAGCCGTTTGCCCCAATGACCGCGTATCTTCCCCCTCCGTTGATGCCGAGACTGACGTCCACCAGGGCTGGAATCGTATCCTGGTAACGGTAGCTGATATTTTTCACGGCAAGAATATCGCCCATAACACATCTTTAAATAATCAGAAGTAACATTCCGGGGAAAAACAAAAGAACGGTCCAGGCCAGATCGGCGCACTCAAGTTTTCGCGGGGCATAGAGCTTGATCTCTCCGGTAAACCCTCGAGAAAGCATGGCGGAAAAGACCTCTTCGCAACGTCCTTTCGTCCTGCGAAAAAGAAAGGCCATCCGTCCCGCCACCCAGTCTCTCGCCTCACGGGAATCATTGTTGATAAGCTTGCTCTTCCTGGCGAGATGGAGATCTTCCATGACCTTCGCGAAGATGAGAATGTACTGATAGGAAAGGGCTATAATCAGAAGAAAAAGATCCGGCACCTTCAGGCTCTTCAGGGCACGAATCATCTCGGAAAAGGGCGTCGTGTAAATAACCAGAAAGGACAGGGAGAGAGAATTGAAGACCCGGAGGGTCAGCATCGATGTGCCTTCCAGTCCCTGCCGGGTTATGCCGACGGTTTTCGGAAGGCACCAGGCGAAAAAACAGCGTTCTTCTGGAAAATCGACCAGGGGAAGGAGGATCTCGCCGGGCGTAATGACATTCAGGCACGAGGGCAGGGCCACGAGGAATCCGAACAGAAAGCTCAGAAGCAAAACCCGACGGTAGAAGGACCACAGGTCAAGACGGGACAATCCGGCAAGCATCAGGATCAAAAGGGCGATGCCGACCTCGGGAAGGAGACTCTGTTTGATGCTTATCAGAACGACAAAAAAAAGGAGGAAAAATAACTTGACCCGGGCGTCCAGTTTCTGGAAAAACCCTTTCCTGCGCGCCGTATCCCACTGTACGAAGGTCGTTTTAAGGAGGGCGGCGCAGCCCGCTAGCCCTTTGTCCAGGAATGTCGCCCCAGATGCGGATTTGGTTCCGGGAGAGTCTGCCGGATACGGACGCGGCGGACTGAGCAGGAAAGGAGGAAGTTTACCTGGCACGCCGGAAAATCCCCCTGGAAAGGAGATAGATCACCGTAGCGCACAGAAGGATGCCCAGAAGTCCCGAAAGGATGTAGGCAAGAATCTGCATGCCCGCAGACGCTCCATCTCCCCAGAAGTTGTAGTCGGGGATGGGGGCTTTCCATAGCTCCGCATCGTTCCGCAGCCCTTCGGGTACATAGCCGAGAAGCTGCCGGAGGGTGTCCGTGCCCCATTCCCCCCAGGCATCCCCGGCGTTGAACGTTTCGGGGAGGATAATGCCGATCGGCGAAAGAAAGGCAAGAACGATCAGGCTGATCCAGAGTTTTTTCTGCCCTTTTTCCATGTCAACCCTCCTTTACACGCAGGGCGTAAATCTGGGCCGGTTCATTCTTCAGGAAATATCGAAGGAGCAGCACCGTGACAACCCCTTCGATGATACTGAACAAAAGCAGATGTTCAAGCGCCATCGCCGGAACGGCAATGGATAATGGGTACGGGGCATAAAGAGGCCTGCCATCCGGGCTGGAAGCGATAAGCGGTTGAATGCCGAATTCTACGGCCGTAACGATTGCGGCCACCGAAAGCCCCACGTAACCGGAAAAAAAGGCAGCCAGGGACGTGCGGGTCCCGGAGCCTGTTTTGCCGTTGATCAGTTTGAACATCCCGTAGGAAACAAAGGGCATGATCACCGCCATGTTGAAGCAGTTCGCTCCGATGGCCGTGATGCCGCCATCGCCGAAGACAATTGCCTGGAGAATGAGGACGACGGAAACGGCGATCACCGCCGTCCAGGGGCCAAGAAAAAGGGCGATAATCCCGGCTCCCACGGCATGTCCCGTGGTCCCTCCCGGAACGGGGACATTGAACATCATGATCAGAAAGGAAAAGGCCGCCGCCATGGCCAGGTAAGGAACCTGTTTCGTCGATACTTCCTTCTTGACTTTTTTCAAAGAAACGGACCAGAAGGCAAGGGACACGCCCCAGAGGGGAACATAGGTCTGTGGGCTCAAATATCCGTCAGGAATATGCAATTTAAAACCTCCAGGTGACGCCGCCACGGACGGAGATATCCGTTTCAGCATCCGTCAGGCCGCCTTTGATCCCCAGACCGATATCAACATTCTCGCGAGGCGAATAGATGAAGCCACCGAGGATATAGGCCGGATCGACGGAGGAACAGCGGTAGGGATTTTTCTCCATACCTAGATCGCCAACGAATTTTAAATATTTGAAAATGTCATAACTTGATGCCAGCGAAACGTGCCATAAATTCTTCCTCTCATCCGTCTTGTTTTCGTTCCGGATGTAGGCCAGATTCAAATGGAAGGCCCAAGGAGCTGCCTCTCTGGAAGTGAGAAGAAAAAGATAACCGTTTGCTCTCCCCGGACCCAGTCCTTTTTCCTCATCACCGGTGGGAAGGGTCAAACCGGGCTTCAGGGCCAGGCTGAAGCCCTCCCTATCGAAAAATCGCCACTTCAATTCCAGGGAAAGATCGGCGAGTCCCTGCTCTTTTTCTGTACACCCGCCTTCTTTTTCTCTCCCAAACTCATAAGGAACGGAAAGCACAATATCAACAGGATCGAAAATTCCATAGGTGAAGGATGCCGTGAAATCCTCCGTATTCTCTTTGGCTCCGTCGTCCTTGTCATAACCGTATTCTCCGAGAACTTCCAGCTGGAACTTCCCCTTGCCCTGGGTGCCCGTATCATCGGTGACCAGAGGAATTGCGGCAGAAGCGATTGGCGTCAATCCGGTCAGGTACGTTAGTGAGATCAAAAGATAGAGGGGAAAGAATTTATTCGACATTCGCAAAAAAGCCTGCAGAAGCTCATTCATAAGACATTTCTCTTGTCCGTGATTATCAAGGTTGTGACCTGGAAAAAAGTGCTACCAGTCGATCAAAAAAACTGCAGTTATGATTTCTGCAAGAGTACGTTTCTTTTCCTTTGCCCCAGCAGCCATATATTGAGTTTCAACAAGAGAATTCTCCAGCATTTGCCCTATGATTTAAGTCTTCTTTACATGTCTTGGTGCTACTATAATAATTTTAGTAATACGTAGCAAGTTCTTTGGAGATTGTCAAATTTTTTGAAAATCCTTTTTTTGATGTCCTCTTTATGAATTCGAGAACTTTATACATCCTGGTCGAAAAAAGGATGGATCACCTCGGAGGCGGCATAACTGGCCAGGAAGTTGGCGGAGGGTTTCATCAATGGCTGAGGATCAAATGACCTCCCTGAAAAGAATAACGGCCTACAACAAAGGAGAGAGCATCGACCGTTTGCCCTGCAATCCCAATATCGCCAATGGCGCCGCCCGGGTAACCGGCTGCAAGGTATCCCAATTCAAAAACAACAAAAAACTCACATCCTCAGATCATCAAGGAATTCCGACGCTGGAGCAACGCTCGTCACGAGGAGATGATCCCGGGCGCGGGTGCAGGCGACATAGAGCAGGTGCCGCTCCGTGTTGTAGACCTCTTCCAGATCCGTGTCATCGGCCACTGCCTCAATCCGTTCCTGGAGGGGAACGATTTCGTCATCACAGGCCATCACGGCAACGGCCCTGAATTCCAGGCCCTTCGCCAGGTGCATCGTACTGATCGAGACATAGCCACCCGTCGTTTCGACTTTGTCATCAAGAATCTTGAATGGCAGCCCAGCCGTTTCGACAGCCCGACGGCCCCGATCCAACTCCGCAGCCGAACGAACAAAAACGCCGATTTCATGAGGCGCCATCCCCTCACCGATCCGCTCGATCATCCATCCCCCGACCCCTTTGATTTCGTCCTCCTGGCTGTCGAAGATCGTGATGGCCGGTTTCGGCCCGTTGAAGACGGAAACGATACCGCGCCGCTCTTCCGTGTTCCCGTCCACGTCGGATAACTCGGGTCCAAGGAGGCGGTCAGCCTGCATGCGGATCTGGTGTGACGTCCGGTAGTTGATCCGCAGGGTCCGGGACCGCCCCCGGATATCGACGCCCAGCGCCTTCCAGGAAAAGGGTTGCTGGAAGATTCGCTGGCCCAGGTCGCCGGCGAAGAAAAGGCTGTTTGGCCGTCCAGTTCCGAGGGCGGCGATAAACCGCAATGGTTGGATGCCCATATCCTGAGCCTCATCGACCACGACAAAGTCGAAGGGCGGTTTCCGACCGTGTCCAAAATGGGCGGCGACACGGTTGAACATGCCGGCCATCGTGACCAGATTTCCGCTCTTCAGGGACGATTGCACTCCTTCGAAAATCGACCAGAGGACGGCGCGCTGCTTCTCCGGCAGACGCGTTTTCCGGCCCAGACGACGGGCGTCGCGGTAAGCCTCCCAGGAATCCAGCTGCCAGGCATCAACCACGTCCTCCCACTCCATCATCAGAAAATGGCGTGTAAATTTGTGCCCCCCGACTGCGCCGGCGGCTTCTTCGAGAAACTGACGGATCTTTTCCCGTGAGGCAATCTGCGGGTGTCCGATGTTCAACTCGTGGAGCCGCAAGCCGATTTCGTTCAGGGCATGGATCTCCAGACGCTCGCCGAGGCGCGGTTCGTGGTGGATCAGACGCCTCAATTTCGTTTTCAGGGCATGAGCCAGGGTTTCGGAGAAGGTGGTGAGCAGAACAGGGACATCCTTGATTGACTTGGGCCATAAAGATGCCAAGTGCAGGGGAGAAAATCACCACCCTTATTTCAACCGGTTATATTTAGTCGAAATCCCTTTTGAAGTCTTGACAGGATATTTCTCCCGATTCATTTCAAGCTTTTTTCGAACCGCTTCCTCAACGCAAATGTTAAGGTCGTGACACAGATACATAAGCAATATGGCCACATCGGCTATTTCGCTCTCGACTTCAGCTTTTTGCTGCTCAACGATGTTTGCAATTTCGGAATCACGAGACCATCGGAAAATATCAAGCAATTCGGCGGCTTCAACGCACAAAGCCGAGCTAAGATTGCGGGTGGTATGAAATTGTTCCCAATCTCTTTCTCGGCGAAATGTAATCAATGCGTCCAGAAGTGTTGCTGAAATCATGAATCATCCTTTCTATTATGACTGAAATCTATTCCGATAATGCCAATCTAGGCGATCCGGATCGGGACGCATCGATGGATGTGTCGGTACGATGGTTAGGGGGCTGTTATCGAGACGATAGTAGACTTTGCCATTAAACCATTCCTCTCGGATCCTTGGGCTGACTCTGACTCGAAGATCTGGTGTAACACTGACCAGGCCTGCATCAAAAAGCCGATGAAAGTCAGCACGGAGCAGGAGCCCATTACGGACGTCATGTGTGCCTTCTTCCGAATAGGGAACGATGTGTGCCGCCTCCAAAACCATTAATGTTCTCTCGCCTGTAATGGCACAGCGTCGCTGGTAGGCATCCGTGACTAAAACCCGGAAAGAAGACTGTCCGAGTCTTGGTCTGATTTCAACCGTAGAACCATATTTTGCACCCTGCTCTGCAACCAGAGTCACCGTATTGATTTTACTTGATTCAAAGGGATATAATGAAATGTGTTGCTGAACTTTGCGCCATATCGTTGCACCGGCGTTTTCGGTCGTATCATACATTTTCCCACGCACAATATTTGACGACCAATCGGGGAGGTCTGTAATCCATCCACCTGGTTCAATGAAAAAAGGATTTGCCAAAACAGTGCATCCAATTGGATCATCTCTTCGTCTACTAGAAGCCAATGGAGCGATTAGTGCGCGAAGTTCGTCAAGCGAGAGACACCCGTTCTTCTGTCCAAACACATCCCAAGCCAAGCTCAGGGGTAGTGAGCTGTAAGTAACAAAAAATCCCCCACCAGCAATATGGTTGTGAGGCCGTTTGAGTTTGAACAGAAAAGGGAGACCGATGGTGCACCTTTGAAGGGTGGCATACCGCTTGGTTGCCAAAAATTCACCTCATCCGGACGTGCTTGTGAAAGGAATTGATACCATTTGTTATCAGTGACCCCAACCCAAAACTTCATTTAAGAACCTCAATTGGTCAACATCATATAATCGTTGGAATAATTACAAATAAGTTAAATTGTCCCCTTGAACAACACTTGCTTTATCAAAGCAAGGACAACGAAGTCGGACCAGACCTACCTTTTCTGCGCCACACCAGTTGCGGGTCGAGGTCGCGGCCGTCCTTTACCCGCTCCAGTCCGGAGGAGCCGCGCTCATAGGCAACGCGGACGGGTCTCTATTCCTCCTTTTGCATCACTGACTGGTATTCGGCGGTGGGGCTGTTCTTCCGCCGGGCCGCCTCGTGGGTAATAGATTCGATGGATTTTACACTTTCCTTCTTGGCCATGTGCTTATCCTTCACTCTTTTCAATAACTTCCCAATGTCCGCCCTTGGCCGGCCCGACGCGGCGGAGGAGGCCATCCTGGCGTAACTTCGAAATCTGTTTTTCCACTCCCCTCGTCGTCATGCCAAGAGCTTCGGCCAGTTCCGGAATGGTCATTTTTGGCCTTTCTGAAAGAGAGATGAGGATTTGTTCCTCTGTTTTCCCCGAACTTTTCCCCGAACTTTTCGGTGGACCGGTGAGTTCTTCCGAACCCGCCACCGCTTTCCGGTGAACCGTGGCGGTGAACAGGCAGCCTTCCCGATCGTCGGTAAAGTCGATATCCGGCCATTCTTCCAGCGCCCGTTTGATCCCCGAGCCGAGTCCGTGATAGGGCAAAAGCCCCTTGGCCACAAACGAAACCAGGATTGGGTTGCGGATATTGGACATCCCTGTCCGGATCTTCTCCACCGTAAGGTTGTTGGGCAGGTGACCGGGGCTGATGATCTCGATGCGGTTGTCGAAGATGAAAAGGCGAATGGTGGCGCTGACCAGATAGTCCCGGTGGATCAGGGCGTTGACCAGCAACTCCTCGAAAACCGCCTCCGGGATCTCCGGCAGTCCCGGGGCATTGACGCCGCGGCCGCCCTGTACCTTGTGCAGGTTGCGCATGACAAAGGCCAGGGAATTCTCGAACACCTTGCGCAGGGGGCCGGAAAAATCCTCCGTATCGACGTAGTCGCTGACGTGGATCTCGTTTCCCGGATAACGGATCGCCTTCACGACAAACTGGGGCTTGATCCACTCCGGACGTTCGGCAAAGAGGAGTACCCCGGCCAGATTCAGCATGCCTCCCTCGGTGGCGAGATTCATGTTCTGCAGGAGCCGCAGCCTTTCGGCAGGCGAGTCCGGATAGTCCAGCTTGTAGAAATCGCGCAGAAAGTCGCGAAAGCGCAGCTTATCGATTTTCTCTATTCCTGCTTTGGTGGGCAGCTCGTCGGCATGGCATTGGTCGGAGAGCTGGAAGAGTCGGCGCAATTCTTCCTTGGAATTGATCCGCCGTTTATTGGCGCCGTTTTTCAGCCAGATGACGCCGTTTTTATCAAAGTAGGGTTTGTCGACTCCGTTGGGGACGGTTAACGCAATGATGAGTCGCCCATTGGGAAGCTGGATGTTTTCCGTCTGAACGGTAAGCGGGCTTCGCACATGCTGGCTGGCCGCATTGCTGATGAGCTGGTTGATCCGAACGATATCCTCACGCGACAGACCGGGCGTGGAACCGTCGTCTGCCACGCCGATGAGAATCGTCCCGCCTTCCGAATTGGCAAAGGCCGCCATCTCCGAGGCCAGGGAATCGACATTCTTCACCGTGACCTTGAACTGACGGGAGCTGTCTTCTCCCAGGGCTATGCCGGCAAGCAGGTCGTCACGCTTCATTTCACCCTTTCCCATGTGTTACGCCTTCGATCATCCGGTTGAACTCGGCCTCGACCTTGGCCTCGAAGTCGGTCTCCATCCGATAGACGTCGGAAAATTCGGCGAAGGCCCACCGGCTATACCGGCCGGAGTGGTTGACGCCGGGCACCCAGTAGGGTTCCATGGTCGATTTCTTTATTTTGGCGTCCTCCCGGCGGTGATGTGCTCACAGGCCATGTCGGCCAGTTCCTGGGTAAAGCAACTGGGCGGGATAAGTGCCTCCCTTGCAGACCAGGCAGTTGTCCAGCCAATCTTTGGTGATCCGCTTCAACTGGCCGAAGAGATGCAGTTTCGGCTCCTCGCCGGGATCGCGGGACTTGGTGTAAAGCAGGTGCTTGGTGACATGGAACAGCAGCGTGGAGCGGCGAAGATCCCCCGTATGGATCAGGTCCGCCCCTTCCGCATTTTCGGGTTTGGCGCGATAGCAGTGATGGGCCTCGTCGTTGAAGACGAGGATGTTCTTCATTCCCATCAGATCGGGCATGACCCGCTGAATCATCTGGCCTTCCGTTTCCAGCGTGTCCAGTGCCGCGCCCTGCCGCCCCTGGAGGAGCAGGCGGCCGCCTTTCGAGAGTTCCACCCGTTCACGGAGCTTGAAGGCGTGGAAGTTCGTGATCACAATCTTGGCCCGTTCCAGATCGGCCAGCATATCGGCCGGAACAAGTTCGCGGCTCTGGTAATAGCTGTCCGGATCGTTCGGCCGGAGGACGCGGAGCCGATCGCGGATCGTCAGGCCAGGCGTGACAACCAGAAAGGCGCGGGTAAACTTCCGGCTGTTGGGGCGGCGGACGGCATTGATCGTCTGCCAGGCGATCAGCATGGCCATGACGGCGGTCTTGCCCGTACCCGTGGCCAGCTTCAGGGCCAGGCGCATCAGGTCCGGATTGGCGCTGTGATTGGCGTCGGCCAGATGATCCAGAAATCTTTTTCCGGCCTTTCCGGCGGTGGGGGCGACCTCCGTCAGCCAGATGGCCGTCTCGACTGCCTCCACCTGGCAGAAAAAAGGGCGGATGTTGCTGAAGGGATGATGTCGCCAATGCTTGAGCAGACGGGCGGTTTCAGGCGTCACCTGCCAGTCGTTCGGGTTCGGCAGGCTGCACCACTCGTCCACGCGGCTTCGGAGGAGATTGATGATCGGCGTGGGGTCATACTGCTGGTCCTGGGTGGAGAGTCCTTTGCCTTCGTCGAAGACGAGATCCGCTTGGGCTGCGGCGGCCTTGCGTTTCCGGGGTTTGGGGATGGGAGTGATGTATTCCGCCTTCCGGCGTCTCTCGATAATCTGCTGGGTCGGCTGGCCCTGATCATCAAGTTCCCAGTGCCGGGAAGGGTATGCATAGGGGGAGTTGAGAATAGGCTGTTCGAAGAATCGATTGTCCATGGTTAGCCTGTCTCCTGCCTGGAATAGCGCTCTTTTAAGAGCAGTGGAAGAAATCGATGGCACTTGATACACCAATTCTAAAAAACTAGCAAGATATCATGGCATTATGATGAAAAAGATTCGGTGATCGACGGAATTCATGAGAGGTAAAGAAGAGAGAGGAAGAAGAATCCTGTCTTGCTGAAGACTGTCTGATGAGATATAAGCGCAGGTTGAGAGTTCTGGATAACCGCTGTCCAGATGCTTTATCATGACTTTTCTCTCGAGGAGTATTGCCTGGTGGCTGTTTTGACTGTTCTTCTTCAAATGCCGGACATCCGGGATGCGGACGAACCGGTGCTGCGTCTTTTGGTCGAGTCCCCTCTTGTCGAGACCATCTGGATCTCTTCCCGATCTTCGGGTCGGCAATTGGCTTTCCCAAAGTGCCGGACTGCTCCGCGGGAAGACCTCAACTCCGGCGATGCCCTGAATTCCCTGCTCAGCAGGATCGATACCCCCTGGCTTCTTGTGATCCCAGATGCCCTGGGTTTGGACATACCCCCGTCGTCCCTGGAGCGCCTGCTGGAGGTCGGCGGACTGACCGGGGCTGGTCTGGTGTATGCGGATTTCCGGGAACGGAGGAAAGACGGGCATATGGTGGATCACCCTCTGTTGGATTATCAGTTGGGTAGCATCCGGGACACCTTTGATTTCGGCCCACTGATGCTCTTTTCCGTCCCGGCGATTTCCCAGGCCCTGAATTCCCGGGGGGCGATTTCCTCTCTGAATACGGCAGGGCTCTACGACCTTCGGTTGAAACTGTCCCTCAACTCCGCTTTCTTCCACCTTCAGGAATTTCTCTGTACCCGTGCGGAAATCGATGACCGCAGCAGCGGTGAAAAACTCTTCGATTACGTTCGAGCCGATCAGCAGGAGATACAGCGGGAATTGGAATCTGTGGCGACGGCCCATCTGAAGGGTCTCGGTGCTTATCTCGCTCCTGAATTCGAAATGCCACCCCCGAGCCTTCAGGATTTTCCTGTGGAAGCCAGCGTCGTCATCCCCGTGCGCAACAGGAAGAGGACCATTCTCGAAGCCGTGAACAGCGCCCTTTCCCAGAAAACGGATTTTCCTTTTAATGTCATTGTTATGGACAACTTTTCTTCCGACGGGACCAGCGAACTTCTGGCCGAGCGGGCAAAGGATTGTCCCGGGCTGAAGCATCGCCTTCCGGAACGGCTCGATCTGGACATCGGCGGCTGCTGGAACGCCGCCATAGGAGATCCTGCGTGCGGACGCTATGCCGTCCAGCTCGATTCAGACGACCTTTACAGCCGTCCCGATGCCCTGCAGCAGATGGTGGACCTCCTGCGGACCGGTCGCCATGCCATGGTCATAGGAGCTTACACTCTGGTCAATGAACGACTTGAGGAAATTCCTCCCGGCAAGATCGACCATCGGGAATGGACATGGGAAAACGGCCGCAACAACGCCCTGCGGATCAACGGTCTCGGTGCGCCGCGGGCCTTTTGTACGGAGCTGCTCCGAAAGATCCCCTTCCTCAATGTTGGATACGGAGAGGATTACGCCTTGGCCCTGCGCCTTTCCCGGCAGTATTCGATCGGAAGAATTTACGAAAGTCTGTATCTCTGCCGCCGCTGGACGGACAATACCGATTCCGCCCTGCCCATTGAGAAGGTCAACCGAAACGACCTCTTCAAGGATCGAATCCGGACCCTGGAAATTCTGGCCCGGCAGCGAAGGAACCGGGAACTCCCGTGACGCCCCTTTCGGTTGCAGGGAAAAAAGATCGGAGATGAGGAAGCCATGGAACGGAATATGTCGTCGGACTCCAGGATTTTCGCGGAATTCAATCCTGAAGACATGAAGGCAGGCGCAAGACTTCCGGATCTGTGCGAGGAGCTTCTGAACCGGCAGAAAATCGACTGGCCGAGGCTTGCCGACGGGTATAAAGCGGTTGCCCAGTCTCAATTCCGCACCATCGACTGCGGAGATTTCTCCGTGGTTCTTCAGTTCAATCCCCAACGGATCGTCAGCAGCGGCGCCCGCCTGGATCCGGCATCCATCGCGGCGCGCCCATGTTTTCTCTGCCCGGCCAACCTTCCCGGAGAGCAGCGGGGAATCCTCTATCGCCGGGATTTTCTCGTTCTCTGCAATCCCTTCCCCATCTTTTCTCAACATTTTGTGATCAGCCATCGAATCCATCGCCCTCAATTCCTGGAAGGGCAGATCGATACCGTTCTTCTGCTGGCTCGAGACCTCGCTCCCTCCCTGGCGGTTTTCTACAACGGCCCTTTCTGCGGCGCCTCGGCGCCGGACCATCTGCACTTTCAGGCCTGTCCGGCAGGCAGCCTGCCCATCGAAGCGCAGATTGATGACGGCCGCCCCGTTCCCGTAATCGCCAGGCACGTTTCCGCCTCCGTCTGTCGGGTGGAGCGCCTCGGCCGGGCCGTGCTGGTGATCAAGGGTTCCGATTTAACCGACCTGGAAGGGGCCGTCAAAAAGGTCTTGACGGTTATGAAGGCCGCCGACGTTTCCGGGGCGGAACCGATGCTGAACCTCCATGCGGCTTATCAAGGAGGAGCATGGCGGCTTCTGCTGTTCCCTCGAGGGAAAAATCGCCCGGATCTTTATGACCGGGAAGGCTCTGACCGGATCCTGATCAGCCCGGCCAGCGTTGAGATGGGAGGATTGCTGGTCGTTCCGGTCGAACGGGATTTCCGGAAGCTGAACGCCGAACTCGTCCGGCATATCTATCGGGAAGTTTCGGTTGCCCCGGAATTTCTGCAAAGCTGGACGGATCAGCTTTCAGGCGGTGGGCGCTGATCACTCAGTCGGCCCGCGTCCGCCAGCTCCTGCAGGCCGACCCGGTCCAGGATCATGATCTCCTTTCCCTTCACGTCGATGAGTTCGCCGCCGCTCATTCGGGCAAGGATCCTTGAGAGCGTTTCGGGAATCGTTCCCAGCAGGCTTGCCAGCTGCCCCTTGGAAATGGAAAGCGTCAGATGATCCCCCTGTCCTTCTTCAACGCTGAGATAGAGGAGGTAGGAGGCCAGCCGTCCGGGGACCTCTTTAAGGGTTAGATTTTCAATCTGCACCGTAAACTGCCTCAACCGAAGCGACAGGTCGGCCAGAAGGTTCAGGCACAGGGACGGATTGCCGGCGATCAGGTCCACGAAGTCTTTCCGGGGGAAGAAGAGGAGGTGGCTTTTCGTCAGGGATTTCGCATTGGCGGGAAAGTGTTTTCCGGCAAAGACCGCTACTTCGCCAAAGGAGTTTCCCGGCCCGTAGATGTGGAGAATCTGCTCCTTTCCTTCCTGGGAAAGCTTGTAGATTTTGACCTGCCCGGCGACCACCACGTAGAACCCTTCTCCTTCATCGTCTTCGGAAAAGATCACTTCCCCCTTATTGAAAGATGTGTTCCGCGCAATGTTCCGGAGCTGGCCAAGCTGCTCTTCGATGAGCCCCTGGAAGAGGGGAATCGCCCCGATCATCTTCAAAACATTGTCCATGGTCCGTCCCTTGTAATCTGTAAATTTTCCTTGCCCTTGATCTTTGTCGGGGTAAAATGGCATCATATTGGGCAATGACTTCGTAAATCAAGGAGAACATGAAAAAGGTTCGTTGGGGGTACAAAAACATTTCATCAGGAACGGGAGGGAATCATGGCGTTTAAGGTCAAGGGAAATGTTCGTTGGGTGGGTAAGATCGATTGGGAACTGCGGAGATTTCACGGCGATGAGTATTCGACCCATCGCGGTTCTACCTATAATTCCTACCTTGTAGAAGAGGAAAAGACGGCCCTGATCGACACGGTCTGGGGACCTTTCGCCGGGGAGTACGTGTCCGCTCTGGAGAGCGTTGTCGATCTGGAGAAAATCGACTACGTCATCGCCAACCATGGGGAGAGCGATCACAGCGGCGCCCTGCCGGAGCTGATGCGCCGCATTCCCGACAGGCCGATCTACTGTACGGCAAACGGCATCAAATCGTTGAAGGGACTCTATCATCAGAACTGGAATTTTCAAGCCGTCAAGACGGGGGACCGGCTGAGCCTGGGAGGCAAGGAACTGGTCTTTCTTGAGGCCCCCATGCTGCACTGGCCGGACACCATGTTCTGCTATCTGACGGGGGACAACATCCTCTTCAGCAACGATGCCTTCGGCCAGCACTACGCGTCGGAATACATGTTCAATGACCTGGTGGATCAGAATGAACTCATGATGGAGTGCATCAAGTATTACGCCAATATCCTCACGCCCTTCAGCGTCATGGTGGCCCGGAAGATCAAGGAGGTACTTGCCCTGGGACTTCCCGTAGATATCATCTGCACAAGTCACGGTGTCATCTGGCGCAGGGAGCCCACCCGGATTGTGGAGCAGTACCTCAAGTGGGCGGACGATTACCAGGAAAACCAGATTTCGATCCTGTACGACACCATGTGGAACGGTACCCGGATCATGGCGGAGCATATTGCCCGCGGGATCAGGCAGGCGGATACCCAGGTCAACGTGAAGCTTTTCAATGTGGCCCACTCGGACAAGAATGACGTCATTACGGAAGTCTTCAAGTCAAAGGGCATCCTTGTGGGCTCCCCGACGATCAACCGGGGAATTCTAACGGCTGTGGCTGGAATCCTTGAGGAGATCAGCGGCCTGAAATTCAAGGGGAAAAAAGCGGCGGCCTTCGGCTGCTATGGCTGGAGCGGAGAGTCGGTAAAAATCCTGAACCAGCGGCTGCAGGAGGCGGGTTTCCAGGTCGTTGATGACGGGCTTCGCGCTCAATGGAACCCCGACGGAGAAGCCGTAAAGGCCTGCGAGGATTTCGGCGGAAAAATGGCCGGACTGGTTTAGCGAGAGGCCGTTCAGGCAGGCTGAAAGGCCGGGCAGCTCCCGGCCGCCGGCAATCCAGGAAGAAAACAGGTGCGGATCGATCACAGAATAAAAAATTCTCTCTTTGATCTAAGTCAAGGAGAAGAATTGCTGATTGTGAGGTAATGGCGCCAGGAATTCAGGGGATCATTCAATTAGAGAGCCCTGGTGAAAGACAAATTTCAGGTTGACCATAGTGAAAGGAGGAATCAGATGTTTTGTTTTCAATGTCAGGAAACGGCCAAAAATCAAGGATGCACCATCAAGGGCGTGTGCGGCAAACCGGAGGAGACTGCGGATCTTCAGGATCTCCTGATTTACGTGTGCAAGGGAATTTCCATCTATGGCGAAAAGCTGAAGGAAATGGGCACGGTTGACAGGAATGCAGGCCGTTTTGTCTGCAAGGCGCTTTTTACGACCATCACCAATGCGGCATGGGACGACGATGCCATCATCGGCCGGATCAAGGAAGGGTTCAAGGTTCGGGACACCGTCAAAAGCAAGGTGGGAGCCGCCCTGCCCGGTTCGATTCCGGATTGCGCGACCTGGTTTGCAGAGGACAGGGACGCCATTCTTGACAAGGCCAAGTCCGCTGAAGTGCGCATCACGGCGACGGAAAACGAAGACGTGCGGTCCCTTCGAGAGCTGCTCATTATCGGATGCAAAGGAATCGCCGCCTATGCCGAGCACGCGGAGATCCTCGGCCATGAAAGCGACGAGATCTACGGGTTCATCATGGAGGCCCTGGCGTCCACCACGAAGAATCTTTCCGTGGATGAGATGATCGCCCTGGTCATGAAGGCGGGGGAGACGGCTGTAAAGACCATGGCTCTTCTGGATCAGGCCAATACGACCGCTTATGGAAATCCCGAGATTACGGAGGTCAACCTCGGGGTAGGAAACAATCCTGGAATCCTGATTTCCGGCCATGACTTGAAAGACATGGAGGAGCTGCTCAAACAGACCGAAGGAACAGGCGTGGACGTCTATACCCACGGGGAAATGCTGCCGGCCAACTACTATCCGGCCTTCAAGAAATACAGCCATTTCGTGGGGAACTATGGGGGTTCGTGGTGGCACCAGAACGAGGAATTCGAATCCTTCAACGGCCCCGTTATCCTGACCACCAACTGCCTCATTCCCGTGAAGAAGGATAACACCTATCTGGAAAGGCTCTATACCACCGGCATGGTCAACTATCCAGGCGCTAAATATATTTCAGACCGGCCGGAAGGCGGGGCGAAGGATTTTGCTCCCGCAATTGCACAGGCGAAAACATGCAAGCCGCCCCAGGAGATCGAGTCCGGAAAGATTGTCGGCGGGTTCGCCCATCATCAGGTCCTGGCATTGGCGGATAAGGTGATCGAAGCAGTGAAGTCCGGAGCGATCAAGCGTTTCGTGGTCATGGCCGGCTGCGACGGAAGGCAGAAGGCCCGGAGTTACTTCACCGAAGTGGCCGAGAACCTGCCCGGAGATACGGTGATCCTCACGGCCGGCTGCGCCAAATACCGCTACAACAAGCTTCCCCTGGGCGACATCGGAGGAATTCCCCGTGTGCTCGATGCCGGTCAGTGCAATGATTCCTATTCGCTCGCGGTGATTGCCCTCAAGCTCAAGGAGGCCTTCGGGCTGAAAGACATCAACGAATTGCCCGTTTCCTACGATATCGCCTGGTACGAGCAGAAGGCCGCCGCCGTTTTACTGGCCCTGCTGTTTCTCGGAGTCAAGGGAATTCGCCTCGGACCTACACTGCCGGCTTTCCTTTCAGCAAACGTAGCCAAGGTCCTGGTGGACAAATTCGACATCAAACCGACTGGAACCGTGCAGGATGATATTGCGGCCATGATGAAGGGGCAGTAGGAGTGTGAAAACGACCCGTAAGATCATCGAAATAGACGAGGATCTCTGCAACGGTTGCGGACAGTGCGTGTCGGCGTGTGCGGAAAGCGCCCTGGCCTTGGTGAACGGCAAGGCCAGGGTCGTTTCCGACAACCTCTGCGATGGGCTTGGCGCCTGCATCGGAGACTGTCCCACAGGCGCTTTGAAGATCGTGGAGCGGGAGGCGGACGCCTTTGATCCTCATGCCGTGGAAATGGCCCGCCGATGTCCTTCCTCCCAGGTGGTTCTGAATATCCCCCCGGAAATCCCTTCCGCGGCAGATCGGCCTTCCGCCCTTTCTTCCTGGCCGGTCAAGATCCGGTTGGTTCCGGAGGGTGCTTCCTTCCTTTCGGGCGCCGATCTTCTCATCGTAGCCGACTGCGTCCCCGTCGCCTTTCCCGATCTTCACGGGGCGCTTCTTCCGGGAAAGGTGATCCTGATGGGGTGCCCGAAGTTTGATGAGGTCGATCTCTACGTGGAGAAGTTTGCAGGGATCTTCCGCCGTTCCGGTGTGAGGAGCATTACCGTGGCCATCATGGAGGTTCCCTGTTGTTCCGGACTGCCGCGAATTGTCAGGAGGGGGATGGAGCTTGCCGGTCAAAGCATCCCCCTGGAAGTCGTGGTGATCAGCCGCCAGGGAAAACGGGTGCAGGAAGGCAGAACACTTTTATGCCTGTAATAAAGTGGGGGAAACGGGTATTAACGGCCCTCCGCCGGGGAGGGATGGAATGAGTAAACCGAATAAAAAACAGGAGATCCTGCAAGGAGGGATCATGGAAAAGCCGAAAGTGAAAGAGAAGGGGATTCCCTTCAACCTGGAAAAGGAGATTGAGTACGCCGATAGTTCCGTAGTCAGCAAAACCCTGCTGAACAGCCTTGCCGGAACGGTCACGCTGTTTTCCTTCGATGCCGGCCAGGGGTTGAGTGAGCATACCGCCCCTTTTGATGCGATGGTCTACCTCCTTGATGGAGAAGCCAGGATTACCATCGGAGGCAATCCGCAGAAGGTTTCTTCCGGGGAGATGCTGATCATGCCCGCCAGCGTTCCCCACGCCCTTTTTGCGGAAAAGCCTTTCAAAATGCTGCTGGCCATGATCCGGGGAAAGCAGGAATAATCTTTTTCCCTCCGATGGACCGACGTTTTGCAGGTGCCCCGGGGCAGGAGACAGCAGCATGTCGTTCAGACAGCCCGCGCCACCATGACCCCGGTGCGCTCTTTCTTTTTCATGAGGTATCCGTAAAGCGTTTCGGGGCTGATCAGCACCTTCCCGGCGAGCCGTGAGGCGTGGAGGAGGTGAATCCTGCCTCTCCGCCGCAGGGCGATTCCCACGTGCGCCACATCCATGCCGGGCATGCGCGTCGTGATCGCCAGAAGATCGCCCTCCTGGATCCGGTCCTCGACCGACCGCAGCTTTTCCCGGGGAATGAAACAGGGCGGCCTGGCCGTGATCAGATCCTCGATTTCCCGCATCTGCCGAAACGTCTCAGGGTCCGCCAGGGCGGGGAAAAGTTCCCGGTGCCGGGTCATATAGGAGATCGGCTTCAGCAGAGGCTGCCCTCCGAGGGATTCCGTCATCGTGCGGACGAACCCCTTGTCCTGTGCATCGCTAAGCCAGTCGGAAAAATAGTGGAGGCGGGAGGCATAGCCGTTTAACGTGCCCTTCCTGTAGCGGACCTTTTGAAGGGTTGCGGCGTAATCCGCAAAGGCCGTCGCACTGGTTCGGACCAGCCGCTCCAGAACCAGGGCATTTTCCAGGAAGGTCATGCAGTCCAGTTCGCGCAGATTGATGACAAGCCGCTCCGGACCCTCTCCTTCCAGGGTGTGCTCCCCGTAGGGACATTCCAGGAAGGCAAGGCCTGCAGCGGCCATTCCCGCACCGGGGGCAAGGATTCCTTCCCGGCCCCGCAGCAGCGTCTCGACCCTTTCCCGGAAAATCAGCAGATCGTCCGGGGAATAAAGGAGCGCCCCTTCTCTTTCTTTCCCGCCTTCCATGTCCCTTTCCTGATGATGTCCCTTTTCTCTGAGCATGCCGAATCCCGTTTTTAACCCGAGACCTATTATCTCCCTTAACCCGTCGAACGCAACCGGAATCTTACTGCGAGTCGCCGCTTCAAAAGGGAAACGATCTCCGCCGATTTTTGCTTGACTTTGAAGCCCATTCTTCCAATACTTTTCCGCTCATGAAGAATCGCTCGTGCAGTTGACCCGGGGCAGGACGGAAGGAGAGGATCATGAGGACTTTTTTTTATCCGCAGAGCATGGTGGTAGTCGGGGCGTCGCCCAGAAAGAAAAATCTGGGGCATCTGATTATTCTGAACAATGTCCGGCTGGGCTGCAAGGTCCGGCTCTACGGGGTCAGTTCCGAGGAAGGCGAGATTGCCGGCATCCGTATTTACAGGGAATTTGCAAGCTTGCCGGAGACGCCGGATGTGGCCCTCTTCATTACCCCGGCAGCCGCCATTCCGGATCTGCTCGAGGAATGCGGGAAGCGGGGCATTCGCCGCGCGGTGATCGAATCCAGCGGCTTCAGCGAGTTTTCCCGCGATGAGAACGATGCCCTGGAAACGAAGATCCTGGAAATCGCCGAACGTTACGGCATTCGTTTCGTGGGTCCCAACTGCATCGGGATCGTCAATTACGATCTCAACCTGGTCATGCCCTTTCTCCTTTACAAGCAAAGTCTGCCCGGTGGGCGCGTGGGCATGATCGCCCAGAGCGGGGGGCTTGGTCATATCTACCTGGAGGGCCTTCCGGAAAACTCCGTGCGGCCGGGCAAGATGGTCAGCATGGGCAACAAGCTCCAACTCGATGAAACCGATTTTCTGCGGTATTTTCTGGGGGACGAAGCGACGGATATGGTGGTCGTTTATCTGGAGGGCTTCAAACGGGGCCGGGATTTCTTCCAGGCCGCCCTGTCCGCCTCCAAGCCCATTATCCTCCAGAAATCCAACCGCAATCCCCTGAGCGCCAGCATTGCCCGCTCCCACACGGCCGCCCTTTCGGCCAGCGATGATGTGGTCGATGGATCGTGCCGTCAGGCGGCCGTGATCCGGGTGGAGGACGAACAGGAGGCCATTGCCGCCGTCAAAATACTCCAGCAGCCCCTGATGAGGGGCAGGCGGCTGGCGGTTCTCTCCCGTTCCGGGGGCCATGCCGTCATTACCGCCGACGCCTGTTCCCAATACGGATTCGATCTCGTTCCCTTTCCCGAAAGTTTCTTTGAACGGCTCAATACCCTCTACACGCGGCGGGTCATCGCCCCGCAGAACCCTCTCGACCTCGGGGAAATATTCGATTACCGGATCTACGCCCGGATCCTCGAAGAGGCGCTGAAGCTCGACTGCGTCGATGGTGCCCTGTTCAATCACGTTTACCAGTCCCATTACGAGTCGGACATGTCGCGCACCTTCCTGGGGGAGCTGGATTCCCTGGTCCGCAAGTACAATAAGCCCGCCGCTGTGGCCGTCATCACCGATGCGGCGGAAACCATGGAAATCCTGAAAAGCTTTCCCGTATACACCAGCCCCTTGGCGGCCATAAAAGCCCTCCATATTTCGGCAACCTATGCGGAGCGAAAGGAGTTGAGGGACACCCGGGGCGAAGGGGGCGGCTTTTCCCTTTCCCCGCCATCCCTGCAGGAACGCCTGGCCGCCTTGATCGAGGAAAAACGCCATCCCCTGGCAGACGAATGTATCGACCTGTTGGAGGCGGCTGGTTTGAATTTTATCCGGAGCATCAAAATAAAACAGATCGGGGATCTGGAGGATGGGGCGATTTCTTTCCCCGTGGCGGTGAAGCTCCTGTCGAGCCAGGCGTCTCACAAGTCGGATGTCGGCGGGGTCCGGTTGAACCTGCCTGACCGGGATGCCCTTGGGAAGGCCCTGGAGGCGATCCGCACCTCGGTTTCGGAGCGTGCTCCGGACGTGTCCGTAGAGGGGTTTCTCGTTCAGGAAATGGTTGCCGAAGGCCAGGAATTTTTTGTCGGCGGCCGACAGGATCCGGTTTTCGGACCGGTCGTCGTGGCCGGTCTGGGGGGAATTTTTCTGGAGATCTTCCGGGACACGGCCGTCCGCATTGCACCGGTGACAAGAAATGAAGCCCTGGACATGCTGAGCGGACTCCAGGCCTGGCCGATTCTCCAGGGCCGCCGGGGGCAGGCGCCCCGGGACGTGGAGGCGCTGGCGGATCTGATCTGCCGCGTCGCCGCTCTGCTTGTCGATGCCCCCCGGATCGCCGAGATCGACCTCAATCCGGTTTTCGTCCATCGCGCCGGCAGCGGAATTTCCCTTGCTGATTCCAGAATTCTTGTGGCTCTTGAAGAGGAAAACCAGCTGAAAAAACGGGAATGAGCCTTAAACGAGATCCGACAGTTTGGTCATTTTCAATACGCTCGCCACAGCCTCCAGGGTCACATCATAGGAAGTCTGCTGCGTTCGCAGCTTGATCGCCGCTTCTTGTGTGCTTCCCACTTCCTTTTCGGAGATCCTGTCATTGGCGTTCGTCATGAGTTGTTTCAAACGGTCTGATTTAAACTCCAGTTGCAGAGAACTGTTGGCCAGAGAAACCTCTTCAGCTTCCAGGGTTGAGAATGCCAGGGCGAAATTCTCCCCCAGATCCACTTCGTAATCCGGATCCGTGATGGCTTCACGGGTGGCTGTGATCGCCCGGCTCAGGACGGACAGGGCATTGCTGAAAATCTGCTCCCCGTTGCTGTTGAGGGATATGGAACTTCCCTCTCCGACCATGACGGTCTTCTCCATGGCGTTTCCCTGGTAGGAAGCGAAAGCGGCCACCGGATCGCCACCGATGCCGGCAGCCGTCACCCGGAAGCCGTAATCGCCGTCAAGGCCGACAGCCGGAGTCCACGAAACCGTGTTCGCCCCCTTGACCCAGGGCTGGGCAGGGGTGATGGTCTGGACGACCGTGCCGTTGGAATCGGTAATTTCTATCGTCACATTGGAAGCGGCATCTGCCAGATCGAAGGCGATGTCCTTTCCGACCCCGGCGGTAACCGTTGTGCTGAAATCGGGTGAAAAGGGCTGGGTGTCGCTGAAGCTTCCGCTGAACATGTAGCCGCCCCCGTATTTCGAATTGGCAAGATCCACGACCTGGTCGTAAAGGTCTTCCAGCACCTCCAGGTACCCCTCTTTTGCGGCCTTATCGGCCGTTGACAGGGAGTACATGATGCCCTGGGCCGTTTCTAAAAAACGGCCGGTCGTCTCCAGGGTTGTGCTGCTCGTTTTGATCCATGTCGTTGCCTGGGTGATGTTCAGCTCATACTGCCCGAAAAGCGACAATGTCGTGCGGTCCGACAGAATCTGTCCCGCAGCGGAAGGGTCATCCGACGGCTTGTTGATCTGCTTTCCCGACGCGACGATGTTCGATAGGTCGTTGAGCCTTCCCATCTGCTTTCCCGTCCAGTACAACATGTTGTTCACCATCATGCTGCGGGTGATTCTCATGATTCCCTCCCGTATTGTTCAGCATCCACCGGCCTTCCCGGGATCAGCCGCCGGCTCCGTCATGCCCGCGGCTTCAGCCCATGGCAGGATTTCGATCAATCCATCGTGGCGATGAGCGTCTGCATCATTTCATCAAAGACGGTCATAAGCTTCGCCGCCGCATCGTAAGCGTTCTGATACAGGACCAGCCTGGCCATCTCTTCGTCCACGGATACCCCGGAGACCGACAGGCATTGATTTGTGTAAAAAGTCTGGGCATTCGACAGGCCTTCGTTGTCGATCTCCGCGGCTTGGACCGCCGAGCCGATGTTTCCTACCATGGCGTTGAAATAGTCGCTGTAGGTTGAGGTTCCGTTCATGAGAAAACTGGTCTGAAGCTCAGCGATTGCTTCCGCGTTGGCGCTGCCTCCAGTGCCGCCCCCTGCGGATGCTGCGGCGATTTTTTCCGGATCATTCAGGATAGCCGCCTGGACCTTCATGTCAGCCGCACCGGTCCCCGAAAAAAAGGCGGCGCCTGAACTTCCGTAAAGGTCATACCCGCCTTGATGAAGCGTATTGATCTGGTCCATCATGCTCACGGCCAATGCGTCCAATTGATCCTGGTACGATGCAAGCTCATTTCGCGCCTCCAGATACCCTGCCAGCTTCCCGCGCGTCACGGATTGCGTGACAACGATCGAATTCCCTTCCGTGTCCAGCCAGGTGACATCCAGAAGGCCGGTGTTTGCGTCTTTCTCAGCAGATAACATCCATGTGCTCGTCCCTTCCACAAGGGGTTTCCCATTGGCCATCTGAACATTGATCTGGCCGGCATCATTCGTGGAAATGTTTATTTCTGCGAGGGAAGACAGCTCCTGAACCAGGCTGTCCAGATGGTCGCGCACGCTGTTGGCGCTGAGACCGGAGGCCTCCATGGCGATGATCTTCTGGTTGGTGTCCGAAATTTGCCGGGTGAGTTTGTTGATTTCCTCCACCGTTTCATGGATGCCGTCGTCCATTTTCAAAGAAATTGCCGACAGGTCTGAGCTTGTGCTGTTGAAGGTCTTTGCGAGGGTGTCGGAAGAGGAGGCTAGAACGGAACGCGCCGTTGGGCTGGAGGGATCGTTGACCAGGCCTTGCCAGGCGTTCCAGAATTGGCTCATGGCCTTGGAAAGGCCGGTGTTCTCGGAATCCGTGAATACGGCTTCGATGGCTCTGAACATCTCCACTTCAACATTCGATTTCCCGAGATCCTGGCTGGCGCGGCGGAGCTGAGCCGTCAAAAAGGAATCGTATGCCCGTTTGATCGTTGAAACGTCCACGCCGTATCCCGTTCCGTCGGCAGCGAGCTTTTCCGAGATGACGGCGGTCTGTCTCGAATAACCGGCGGATTCGGCATTGGCGATATTCGTGCTTGTGACGTCAATCGCAGCGGAATAGGTGTTCAGGGCGCTCAATACAGAATAGATCGATCCCGATATCGAATTCATTGCTCATCTTCCCCTTCTATCTTTCCGAAACGTCCCAGGCCTTCAGCGGGCGTTAGGTCATGTTTACGGTGGTCTGCATGATTTCGCTTTCAGCCTTCATCAGTTTTGCACAGGCCTCGTAGGCCCGCTGTGCAATGACCAGATCAGCCATTTCCGCCGCCATGTCCACGTTGGAAACTTCAAGCGCCCCAGGGGTAATGCTTCCGTACTGATCCGTTCCCGCTGCGCCGATGACGGCTGCTCCCGAAGAACCAGTCGCGACGTAGAGGCTGTTGTCCACCTTATCCAAGCCGTCATTATTGGAGAAAAGGGCCAGTGCGACCTGGTACAGACTGCGGATTTCGCCGTTGGAGTAGTTTCCGGTGATGATTCCATCGTCGTTCACAGTGACGTTAGCCAGGTTTCCCGTGGCGTTCCCGTCCTGCGACGAGGCTGCGAGCCTGGAGTCGGAGGCGTATTGGGTCAGATCGGTGGCCGCAATGTCCCAGGTTATTGCCTGTGGAGTAGTCGCTCCGTTGGTCAAGGTTAAATTGATGGTCTTCGTACAGGCGGCTAAGTTTCCGTTATTATCGAATGTAATAGTTCCTCCTGAGATGGTTGATCCTAATCCTGCCGGGATGCCCGCTGCCCATGTCCACTGGTTGGCTGTGGCGGTTTTGGTAAAGGTGATTTCCATGGGGATTTTATTCCCAAGGGAATCATAGACCGAAACGGTCGTATCAAATGTTTCGGTAGCGGTGGTCCCCGAGTTGAGATTGAGCTGCGTGGATATTTCCGAAGTGGCCGTCGGCAGGATGGGCGCGGTGGAGAGTTGGATATCTCCTAAATTTCCAAGGGTCCCGTCTTCGTTGATGGCGTATCCCTGGACCGCCATCCTGTAATTGTTCACCAGCAGGCCGTCCTCGTCATATTGAAAGCTCCCGTCCCTGGTGTAGTAGGTCCCGTAGTCATCAGAAACGATGAAGAACCCCTCACCCGATATGGCAAGATCATTGGTGTTGCCCGTTTCGGTCAGATCCCCCTGCTCCCAGCAGGTGGTACTTCCCATGATCTTGACACCCTTTCCGGCCACAACGGAAGAAGCGGAATTCAGCGTCATCGTATTCGTAAGGACTTCCTTGAAAGATATGTTGTTCGATTTGTATGCCGTCGTTTCAACATTGGCCATATTATTGCTGATCTGTTCTATCTGGGAATGAAAGGCATTTAATCCCGTCAGGGTTGTATAAAATGAACTCATGATGTTCTCCTTCTCGTCTTTCTGGAAACGTTGATGTCCTAAGAACCGGTGACTTTTTATGATTCTGAAACCCCTGTTACGGAACCCGCGGCGACGTGATCCCCACCTTCTGTTATGAGGTAGGGAACACTGTCCTTGTAGACGACGCCGGTAACCAGGGATGTTTTTTCCGCAGAGGTTCCATCCGCATTTTTTTCGCCGGCATAGGTGATTGTTTTGCCAAGATAATCAACGGCCTGGGTATGGCTGAGGGTTTTCAGATAACCGTTGGTCGTGTTCAATTGCGACACCTGGGTGAGGGTGGCGAACTGGGTGGCCATCTCGCTGGTGCTGACCGGTTCCATGGGGTCCTGGTTCTTGAGCTCGGTGAGGAGAAGCCCCAGAAAATCCTCTGTTCTCATATCGTAGGCATTGCGGTTGGTGAGTTCTTTTGCTGATGAATCCGATGGGCTGACGGCGCTCGTAATCATTTTCTCCTCCTCGGCGATCTTCCCGTAACGGCAGCAGTCATTATCCGTAGAAGACCTTCTCGATTTTCAGTTTTTTGGCGTGAACAGAACAACGGAATGGATCCGGCCGGCTCTCGCTTTTCTTCCTTTTTTCCTTCAATCCGTTCTGAAGGTGCGTTGAGCAAAAGGGATGCCATCATAAATTGTCCGTTCGGGAAGGAGCCGAAGATCGGTCTGCGAGACAGGTTCAATGGAATGGATGACGGTGTTAACAGCTCATCACTATGAAGGATTTCAACATTTCCCTACTTCTTCAGGGGTAGGAAAATCCCTTTGTCGGCCTTTGACTCTGCCTTCCTTTCCCCTTTTTAGAATTATCAGGTTGTGACCCCGCAGGAAAAATATTCCATGAAAGGCACATTTTTCCCCTCCGAAACCTCCCTCGTGGGAGGGGAAATTTCCATTATACGACCAGCGACAAACGGTTGTATTGATCCGCCGAAGGATCCATGGAATTCCCGTAGATGTCCTTTCCCTGAAACTTGAACACGAGGTGCGAAAGGTCGACTGTCCCGTTGCCGGAAGCATTCTGGGTAACCTTGAAGCTGACCTTGGCGGACAGCGTTTTGGAATCGTAAATCACGTTGACGGGCCTTGCGGACAGGTCGATTTCTGTGGAACTCGTCTTGAAGCCCCAGTTGTAGAGACCGCCGGTCGATGTACTGGTGGACCTGCTGATGTCCCAGTTGGAGATGTTCTGGACGGAGGTCGTGTCCATCTCTTTGTCAAAGGCAAAGGATATCGTATAATTTTTGCTTTCGCCGGGTGTTTTAAGGGAGTTATCGAGGGTTGACACCCGGGTGCCCGGTCCTGAGGCGAGATTGAGCTGAGCGCTGTAGGCGGCAATGAACCTGGGGGCGGTATGTTCGTCGATCGTGAAATCCAGGTTGGAATAAAAATCGGAACCCCTTCCCGCGTTTGCGGCAAGAAATTCGAGCTCCTCATTTGCCCTGTCGATCTGCTTCGTCTCAGCATAAAGCAACCCAAGCTCATAATGGGCATTGGCAAAATCCTGCTCGATGGCCAGGGCCTTTCCCAGCTGCATTTCCGCTTCCTTGAATTTTCCCTGCTGCCGGTATGCCTGCCCCAGGGCATAATAGCCGGCGGTCTCCTTCGGGGACATCTGGATGACCCTTTGAAACTGCTCCTCCGCCTGATCAAACTTCTCCAAGGTCAGATAGGCCTGACCCAGGGCATAGTGAATCTCGCTGTCCGCCGGGTTTTTTTTGATGGCGTCGTTGTACTGCTGCAGCGCCTCCTCGTGCTTCCCCTCTGAAAACAGAAGGTTTCCAAGGCTGACGTTGAACCCGCTTTCCGTGGGGAATAAGGCGATGGCCTCGCGATAGGCCCTCATCGCGCCACGCACGTCGCCGTCGCTTTCGAGGGCAACCCCCAGATACTGGAAGGCATCGAGCGCGTTGTACGAATAGGGCTCAAAAGAAATGGCCAGCTTGAATTCCCGGGCAGCCCTCCTGTAGTCGCCGCTGGAATACGCATCAATGCCTCGCGACAGGGCCTGGCCGGAGATGAACTCCATATTGGCGGCCGTTGGCGTGGTCGAAGAAAAAAGAAGATCGGCATTGGTCTGCGTGGCGGCGGTTTGTATTTCCATGCTGATATTATCGGAACAAGCCCGGCAAACTTTAGAAAATAAAATGGCACCAATATTGCTCAATTCAGCAGTACCAGAGTGACTTTTTTCACAGATAAAGGGTTGAATCCCTGGTTTAAAACGGCTGCTTCAACCGTGATCTTCTTGAAGACATACTATCTCGGGGAAACGAAAACGTGTTTCATGACGTTTACAAAAACAAAACCGTATTGATCACTGGCCATACAGGCTTCAAGGGATCCTGGCTGGCCCTCTGGCTCAGGGAACTGGGCGCGGATGTCGTCGGATATTCCCTTGATCCTCCAAGCCAGCCCAACAATTTCGAGGCGACGAATCTCCGGGAAAAAATCACGGATATTCGCGGCGATATCCGTGATCTCGACCGGTTATTGGATACTTTCACCAGATATCAGCCGGAATTTGTCTTTCATCTTGCCGCTCAGCCCCTTGTGCGCTTTTCTTACCGGGAGCCGAAAATGACATTCGATGCGAATGTCGGCGGCACGGTGAACCTTTTGGAAGCTGTCCGCAACACCTCCAGCGTCAAAGTTTTGGTCAATGTCACCAGCGACAAATGCTATGCGGACAGGGACCGGGTCTGGGGCTACAGGGAATCTGACCCGCTGGGCGGTCCTGACCCCTACAGCGCCTCCAAGGGCTGCGCGGAACTGGTCTTCAATGCCTATTTGAAATCGTATTTTTCAAAAGGCGGCGGCCATGACAGGCCTATCGGTGCTGCCTCCGTCCGTGCGGGCAATGTGATCGGGGGAGGGGATTGGGCGGTGGACCGACTTGTTCCCGACTGCATTCGCTCTTTGAGCCGTCACCAACCCATCTTTCTCCGCAACCCACATTCCGTCAGGCCCTGGCAGCATGTCCTGGAAGCACTCGGCGGGTATCTTCTTCTTGGCGCCTGTCTTTCAAAAAATCCTGAAAAGTATTCCGGGGCCTGGAATTTTGGACCCGACGACGCAGGCCATCTGACAGTCCTCGCATTGACGGACCTCCTGATCAAATTCTGGGGAGAGGGCGTCCGGGTGGATATCTCCGATCCCGGATCACCTCATGAGGCGAAACTTCTCAGGCTGAATTGTGACAAGGCCCATGCCGAGCTCAGCTGGCACAACGTTCTTCCCGTCGACAAGTGCGTCCGGATGACGGTCCAATGGTACCGGAACTACTACCGGCAAGGGCAGGGCCGCGATCTTTCCGCCCTCTGCATTGAACAGATCCGGGACTACATGAATCAGGCCGCCGGGATGCATCTGGATCTGGACGTTGAGGCAATTCTCTCCGGGGCGGTGGTGTATTCATGAGAAATGCCGAAGAAATCCGTGCGGAGATTCTGGCCCTTGTCAAAGAATACCATCAGGTAAAGTTCGCCCCCGAAGTCTTCAATCCTGATGAGGAGATGGTTCACTATGCCGGACGGGTTTTCGATGAAGAGGAAATCGTGAATCTGGTCGATGCCGGCCTGGATTTCTACCTGACGGCCGGCCGTTATGCTCAACGCTTCGAGAGAGAGTTTGCCGATTATCTGGGGCTGTCCCATGCACTGCTCGTGAATTCCGGATCATCGGCCAATCTTGCGGCCCTGACCGCCCTGACGTCCCCCAGGCTCAAGGATCGCCGCCTGAAGCCGGGAGATGAAGTCCTGACCACGGCCTGCGCTTTTCCCACAACGGTCAACCCCATTGTGCAGAATCAACTGGTCCCCGTTTTTGTCGATGTGAACCTCGGCGACTACACCGCCATCCCCGAAAGACTTGCCGGGGCGATCGGTCCGAAGACCAGGGCCATTATGATGGCGCACACTCTGGGGGTCCCCTTTTGTCTCGACGCCGTCATGGATCTCGTGAAGAAGCACAGGCTCTGGCTCATTGAAGACAATTGCGACGCCCTGGGTTCGACCTACCGGGGGAAGCTGACGGGCACCTTCGGTCACCTCTCCACCTTCTCCTTCTACCCGGCCCATCACATCACAATGGGCGAAGGGGGGTGCGTCGCCACCAACAACGATGACCTCGCCCGCATCGTTCAATCCTTCCGTGATTGGGGGCGGGATTGCTGCTGTGGGGGGGGGGAAAGCAACCGTTGCGGAAGGCGCTTCAGCGGGCGGTTTGGTTCCCTGCCTTTCGGCTATGACCATAAATACGTATACAGCCACATCGGCTATAACCTGAAAGCCACAGATCTGCAGGCCGCCGTCGGTTGTGCGCAGCTCGCGAAACTTGACCGGTTCGTCTCCGTGCGCAGAGAGAATTTTCTGAATCTGACCGGGAGGCTGCAGGAACACGGAGATCGCCTGTTCCTTCCCAGGGGCACGGAGAATTCCGAACCCTCCTGGTTCGGGTATGTCATCACGGTAAAGGATGAAGCCGGCTTTTCCCGAAACGACCTGACGGCCTTTCTGGAAGCCAACCGCATCGAGACGCGAAACCTCTTCAGCGGCAATCTCCTGCGTCACCCCGCCTATGAGAACGTAACATGCCGCATTGCGGGAGACCTGAAGAACACGGACCGTGTCATGAACAGCACCTTCTTTATCGGTGTGTACCCGGGAATCGATGACAGGCATCTAAGTCATATCCAGGCCGTGTTTGACCGCTTCATGGCCGGAGAGCGCATCTCTTGAGGAGGCCAATGATTCGAATGTTGACGGATACGGGCTGCCTGCAGCCAGTCGAGAGCGGAGAGTTTCTCAGGAAGAGGGTCCGGGGCTGCAGAAAAAATATGTTGGGGTGGAAACCATGAAAGTCGTCATTTTAGCCGGCGGCATGGGCACGCGCATCGGTGAAGAATCACTCTTGAAGCCGAAGCCGATGATCGAAATCGGTGAGCGACCCATCCTGTGGCATATCATGAAGCATTATGCCCGGTATGGGTTCAATGAGTTCATCATCGCTCTGGGCTACAAGGGTGAGATGATCAAACGGTACTTTCTCGATTATTACACCTCAAATCGAGATCTTGCCGTATCGCTCGCGGACGGTTCCGTTCAGAGCCTCGGCAGCAATCGATGCGAATCCTGGAGCGTCCGGCTCATCGACACAGGGCGGTTCACTCTGACGGGCGGACGCCTAAAGCAGCTGGCCTCCCTGATCGATGAGGATCTTTTCATGATGACCTATGGTGACGGTGTCAGTGACGTAAATCTGGAGGCCCTGCTGAACTTTCACCGGGAGCACAGAGGCCTGGTCACCCTTACCGCCGTGCGGCCCCCGGCCCGCTTCGGCGCCCTGGAATTTGAAGGAGACAGGATCCGCCATTTCAAGGAAAAATCCACCCTTCATGAAGGGTGGATCAACGGGGGCTTCTTTGTGATGAGTATCGAAGCATTGGATTACATCGATGAAGATGTCATGTGGGAGCACGCCCCGATGGAAAAACTGGCGGAGGATGGGGAACTCTACGCTTACAGACACGAGGGATTCTGGCAGTGCATGGACACGGTCCGGGACCGCCAGTACCTGGAATCACTGTGGAAAGCGAATAGCGCCCCCTGGAAGAGCTGGTGACATGAAATCTTCTCCTATCGCTGACGATCTAAATCATATTCTCAGCCATACGGCACCTCTATGGGAGGAGCTTCGGGATCAGAGGATTTTTGTGACCGGCGGAACGGGATTTTTCGGCTGCTGGCTTCTGGAAAGTTTTACCTGGGCGAATGATCAGCTCCAGCTGAACGCTAAGGCGCTGGTTCTGTCGCGGAATCCGGAGGCCTTTGCACAAAGGGCACCGCATCTGTATCACCATCCGGCTGTTCAATTCTTGAAGGGAGACATTAAGGACTTTGCCTTCCCGGATGGCCCGTTCTCTCATCTGATTCACAGCGCTGTCTACCGGCCGGCCGATCATGAAAAACCAAGCGGCCTGTCCCTGGTTGACGAAATGATAAGCGGCACGAAACGGGTTCTTGAGTTCTGTGTTCGGGCAAAGATCAAAAAGATGCTTCTGGTAAGCACCGGTGCTGTTTATGGCGAGATTCCCGCCAATATGTCCGCGATTCCGGAAAATTGTTCCAATGCCTGTGACCCGGCGGACAGCTCCTGGGCCTATCATCATGGCAAGCGAATGGCGGAATCCTTAAGTGTGCTTTATGCGAAAGAAAATCGCTTTGAAGTACAGATCGCCAGGTGTTTTTCCTTTATCGGACCTTACCTGCAGCTCGAAAGATCCTTTGCCGTCACGGATTTCATCCGGGATGCCCTGTCAAAAAGATCCATTACGATCAAAAGCGATGGAAGCGCTGTACGCTCGTATCTCTATATGGCCGATCTTGCAATATGGTTATGGGCCATTCTGTTCAGAGGAGTTTCCTGCAGGCCATATAACGTGGGATCCGAGTTTCCGATAACCGTCCGGTCAATAGCCGAGAGCATAGCCCAGGAATCCATTCCTCCCCTGGAGGTGGCTGCGCTGGGAAAATGGAGCGATGGTGTTGCCCAGGATTACTATGTGCCGGACACATCACGAGCTCAAGCGGAGATCGGACTATCCCAGACCATTCCCCTATCTGAAGCGATAACCAAGACAATGCGCTGGTATAGAAGTCATTATATCGGACAGGAGCGGAAACATTCATGCAAGGACGGCTGCTTCAGCAAGGCAACCGACAAATAAAGGAGAGCTGAGATGGCAGAGGTAAAAATAGGAAACACCCTGGTCGGTGATGGTCATCCCTGTTTTATCGTTGCGGAGATCGGCATCAACCACAACGGCGATATCGATATCGCCAAGAGATTGATCGATCTGGCCAAATTTTCAGGATGCGATGCGGTGAAATTTCAAAAGCGCACCGTCGAAATCGTCTATACGTCGGAAGAACTGGCCAAACCTCGCGAAAGTCCCTTTGGAACGACAAACGGCGATTTGAAATACGGCCTGGAATTCGGGACTGAAGAATACGAGGAAATAGACCGGTATTGCAGAGAGAAGCGCATCCCCTGGTTTGCCTCCTGCTGGGACGAACGTTCCGTGGATTTTATCGAACGGTTCGATGTCCCCTGTTACAAAATCGCCTCTCCCAGTTTAACGGATGACGATCTCATCCGTTACACGCGATCCAGAGGAAAACCGGTCATCCTGTCAACAGGGATGAGTAGTTTGGAGCAGATTGACCACGCCGTCGACGTGCTCGGCAGGGAGGACTTGGTGCTATTACAGGCCACAAGCACGTATCCTGCTGAATATTCAGAGTTGAATCTGTCGGTGATTCCCCGACTCAAGAAATGCTATGGCGTACCTGTCGGATATTCCGGCCACGAGACAGGCATCCCCTCATCCGTTGCAGCGGCGGCTTTAGGCGCCTGTGTGGTGGAGCGTCATATTACCCTCGAGCGGGCCATGTGGGGATCGGATCAGGCGGCATCGCTGGGGCCCAGCGGAATCATAAAAATGGTGTCCAGCATTCGATTGGTGGAAATAGCCATGGGCGACGGCGCCAAAAAGGTTTTTGAAAGAGAAATGCCGATTCTCAGGAAGCTCAGGCGCAAGGAGTATGTCTTTGCATAGAATAAGAGCGGTCGCATTGGATGTGGATGGCGTATTGACGGATGGGACCTTTATCTGGGGACAGAATGGCGAGGAGTACAAAAAGTTCTCCTTTCTTGATGTCATGGGCATTTCCATGGGGAGAAGGGCCGGTTTGATCTTCGCCTTGATATCCGGTGAAGACAATCCCCTGATTGACCGGTACGCCCGGAAAATGGGGATCGGCGACATTTATAAAGGCTGCAAGGACAAGAAGACGGCTTTAATCCATTTTGCACAAAAGAACGGCATCCCCTTGGAGGAGATTTGTTTTATGGGTGACGACCTCAACGACGTGTCTGCCATGGAATCGGCGGGACTGGCAGCGGCGCCGTGCTCTGCTCACGAAACGGTCCGAAAAAGGGCAAAAATGGTTACTCGCCATGGAGGTGGACAGGGTGCGGTTCGAGAGCTGATCGATCTCATCTTGTCAAGCAGGGAAGGGGAAACATCATGAAACTGTCGGACTATGTCATTCAGTTTATTGCAAAGCAGGGTGTCGGGCATGTCTTCATGCTTCCCGGTGGCGGTGCGATGCATTTGAATGATTCCCTCGGAAGCCATCCCGGCATCGGGTATGTCTGCATGCTCCACGAGCAGTCAGCGGCCATTGCCGCTGAAGCCTATGCGCGCGTCACAAACAATCTGGGCGTCGCCATCGTAACCACAGGCCCTGGAGGGACCAACGCCTTAACAGGCGTGGCCGGTGCTTGGCTTGACTCAACACCCTGCCTGTTCTTTTCCGGACAGGTCAAGCGTGCTGATATGAAAAAAGATTCCGGTGTCAGGCAGTTCGGCGTGCAGGAAATCGACATTGTATCCCTTGTCCGATCCATCACCAAATATGCGGTGACCGTAACGGATCCCGCGACCATCCGCTATCATCTGGAGAAGGCTGCATACTTGGCCAGATCGGGTCGGCCGGGACCGGTCTGGATCGATATCCCGCTGGATGTCCAGGCGGCCGGGATTGACCCGGATGCGGTTGATGGATTCGATGCGGAGGAAGCCGATCAGGCCGTTGATCAGAACTCCCTCGAGTACAAGGTTTCTCAGGTTATCGATGCACTGAGTATGTCCAAACGGCCGGTGATTTTGGCCGGGAACGGGATAAGGCTCTCGGGGGTTCAGCCTGATTTCCTGAGACTGGTTGATCTTCTCGGAATGCCTGTCTTAACCACAAGGCTGGGGGTCGACTTAATCCCTGCCGCTCATGAACTGTGTTTCGGCATGCCGGGCTCCATTGCATCCCGCGCATCCAATTTCATCCTCCAGAATTCCGATTGCCTTCTCATCCTGGGAGCAAGGCTGGACATGGCCCTGATGGCCTATGCGCCTGAGAACCTTGCCAGAGGGGCAAAAAAGATCATGGTCAATATTGATCCCGCTGAGATCAACAAGGTGAACGACATCATCGATATTCCCGTCCGCACGGATGCTGGACTTTTCATCAAGGAATTCCTTCGGCAATCCGGTCGGAATACCTTCCCGAATCCAGAAGACTGGAAGCGGCGGTGCGGGGAATGGAAAGCCCGCTATCCTTTCGTTCTTCCCGGGCATCACGCCGGTACAGAGGGCATCAGCGTATACGCATTTTCCGACATCCTTTCAGAGGAGCTCTCCGGCGATCATATCGTTCTTCCAGGAAATGCCGGCAATTCCAGCGAACTGTTCCTCACGGCCTTCAAGGTCAAGGAAGGGCAGCGCGTTTTTCACAACAAAGGGACCGGGGCCATGGGTTTTTGCCAGCCTGCCGCCATCGGCGCATGCCTGGCCGGCGGAAAGAGGCCGACCGTCTGCATCGATGGAGATGGCGGCTTTCAGTTGAACATTCAGGAACTGGAAGTTGTCAGGCGATTGGAGCTGCCCATCACGTTTTTTGTTATGAACAACCGGGGTTATGGGTCCATCCGTTCCTCGCAGCAGGGTTATTTCGGCCGGCTGACCGGGGCGGACGCGCCAAGCGGCTTGACACTTCCCGATGTCGTTGACGTGGCCGGAGCTTACGGTCTCGATGCGGTGCGCATTTTTGATCCCAGCGATCTGAGGAAGCAAATCAGAGGCATTCTAAACAGGGAAGGACCGGTTGTGTGTGATGTGATGATTGTGCCTGATGAGGAGCGTGCGCCGAGGGTAACCTCCGTCCAGCAGCCGGATGGTTCGATGGCTTCACGGCCCCTGGAGGATATGTGGCCTTTTTTGAGCCGGGAGGAATATCGCTCCAACATGATCATTCAACCGGCTGATCTTTGAAATAACGGTGAAGCAGATCTATGGACATGAATGGTTTGACGGCGGATCTCTTAAAAAGACATGCCGATAAAAAAATCATCATCTTCGGCGCCGGCACCGGGGGACAGGCGCTGTACCGCTTCTTCGAGAGGGCTGGAGTCGAGGTCCTGTATTTTATCGACAATTATAAAAAGGGAAATCGAATGTTCGGAAAGGCCGTCAACTCGCCTTACGACATCCTCTACGAGAAGATCAGCGACATCCTGGTCGTGATCAGCGCCTGCCGGGACTGCCATGTTTTTCAAATCAAGGAGCAGTTGGTCGGACTTGGGTTGAAAGAGGGTGTCCACTTTGAGACGGTGATGTTTAATGATCTTTATGCCCCTCTGGACTATCTCGATCCCTTCCTGGGATACAACCGGGGGGGCGACCTCATGGGCTTCAAGATTTTCGGGAAAGATTCCGCCCGGGCAACAAGAATCGTCGTGCTGGGCGGTTCAACATCGGATCCGTCCTTTGGCGGCTATAAATCATGGCCGGAATATCTCCATGAGCAGTGCGTTCAATCTTCCTTGGATGCCGTCGTCTACAACGGGGCAATCGCCGGGTACTTTTCCGCGCAGGAAATGCTGAAATGCATCAGGGATTGCCTGACTCTCTCGCCTGATATCGTCATCACCTTTGACGGTTTCAACGATGCCGTTCTGGAGGTGCAACCGGAGTACCCCCTTTTTCATCCCTACTGTAAAAAGACTTTCGACACCATGTTCGAGGCGACAGCCAGAATCGACATCAGCATCAACCATGAATTGAAAGGCGTTACCCTTGGCTGTGAAAATCATGGGAACCGACCTCAACGCTGGTATCAAAACCTGAGGATTATCAGGGCGATCTGCCAGGAATTCAACATTCGATATCTCCCGTTTCTGCAGCCGACCTCGCTGTACCGTCAGGCTGAGGGGGTGGAAGACGACGGAAAAAAATCGGCAATCGAGCGTTTTTATGGAGAAGCGGCTCTCCTGGCGAGGCAATCCGGATTCATTCTTGATGCCACGTCCATCCTGGATGGAATAGACAGCGCATATGTGGATTTTGCCCATTACAGCGAGTCAGGAAACGAAGCCATTGCGCAATTTGTCTTTCAATTTGTCGGATATGATGAAGACTTCGCGCACCAGGCACATGGAGGCCGATGCGGCCCGGAGCAGGGGGATGCAGAGGCAGGCGACCTCGCCGTTACCCCGGGGCGCAATTCCTCCGGATATTTGGAGCCTACAGGAGAGCGTGCAAGATGAATGTGCTGGGAATATCCGCCTATTATCATGACAGCGCCGCTTCGCTGATCAGGGATGGAGAGATCGTGGCAGCCGCCCAGGAGGAACGGTTTACCAGAAGAAAGCATGATCACGGTCTCCCGGTGCAGGCCATCAATTTCTGCCTGGAAACCGGCGGATTGAAACCCCATGATCTTGACGCTGTCTGCTACTACGACAATCCCTTTCTGACCCTGGATCGGTGGCTGAAAAACTGTATCCAGGAGGGGGATGGCAGTAAAAAATTAATCGAGAAATCCTTCTCAAGTCTCTTTGCCGAAAGGCTTTGGGTGCATGACGCGATCCGCGAGACGCTCGGTTGCCTGGGAAAAAAGGGGAAGCTTTTCGTCTGCGAACACCATATTTCACATGCCGGTTCAGCATTTTATCCATCACCTTTTTCGAGTGCGGCGATTATGACCGTTGACGGCGTCGGCGAATGGGCTACGACAACCATCGGCGTGGGCAACAAGAACGAAGTGGAGATCCTCAGGCAGATCAGCTATCCGCATTCGCTGGGTCTGCTCTACAGCGCCATGACATACTTCTGCGGATTCAAGGTCAATTCCGGCGAATATAAGCTGATGGGGCTCGCCCCGTATGGAGAGCCAAAATATGTCGACCTGATCAAGGATCATTTAATCGAGATCAAGGAGGATGGCTCATACCGCCTCAATACAACGTATTTCGCCTTCACGAGGGATACGGCAATGACGGATGATTATTTCGGTGGACTCTTTGCCGGCCGGCGCCGGGAAGCCGATGCCCCCATTACCAGGCGCGAAATGGACCTGGCGGCATCTGTTCAGAACGTCACGGAAGAAGTCATCATCAGGATGGCAAAAACAGCAAAAAAAATAACCGGAGAAACCAAGCTGTGCCTGGCCGGCGGCGTTGCCCTCAACTGCGTGGCCAACGGGAAGCTGCTCAAGGAAAAGATCTTTGACGACCTCTGGATTCAACCGGCCGCCGGGGATGCCGGCGGTAGCCTGGGATGTGCTCTGTACTTCTATTATCACTGCTCAGGGAAGCAGCGCGCAACCGGAGTTCGCGATATGCAGAAAAACAGCTATCTCGGTCCCGGGTTCTCCCTGAATGAAATACAACACTATCTCGATTCGAACGGCATCACCTATCGCCTGTTTGGTGACAAGCAGGCGCTGGCGGCGGAAATCGCCGAACGGCTCGCCGACAACAACACCATCGGCCTGTTTTCAGGCAGGATGGAGTTCGGACCCCGGGCCCTGGGAAATCGCAGCATCATTGCCAACCCAATGACCGGCGGAATGCAGTCGAAGCTCAATGTCAAGATCAAGTTCCGGGAATCCTTCCGGCCCTTTGCCCCGACGGTTCTTTCCGAGTCCGTCAGCCGATACTTCGACCTGGATCAGGAGAGCCCCTACATGCTTCTGGTGGCCGAGGTCAAGGAGGGGCTGCGCAGATCCTTTGACCTGACAGAGCTGTTTGCTGAAAATGGGGATGACATGCTGCCGATCGTGAATAAGGAGAGATCGACCATTCCGGCGGTGACACACGTGGATTTTACGGCACGAGTCCAAACCATCAGCGAGGACGACAACCCTTTCTATTACGGCATCATCAAGGCCTTCGAAAGAATCACTGGCTGTTCCGTACTGGTGAACACCTCATTCAACGTTCGCGGTGAACCCATCGTCTGCTCTCCCCAGCAGGCCTATGCGTGCTTTATGCACACGGATCTGGATGTCCTGGTTCTGGAGAATTTTCTTATTCTGAAAAGCGATCAAAACCCGATGTTGCAAGGGATGGATTGGAGGAACGAATATGAGCCTGACTGATCAGGAAAGAACGAAAATTCATGAAATCGCATCCCGGCTGAACGGGAAAATCGCGAATGCCTTTCCCGATGCCGACGGCGGTTCCGATAGTTATTTCAGAGACAGAATTGATTTGAAACTCTTTGAGCGACCCATGTTTGAATATGCCTTTGAGACTCCCATGGAACTGATGGGAGAACTTGAAGGAATGTGGAAATATCAGGATGCGGACTTCATGCGTGACTTTATGGCGGTCTGTACGGCTGCGGCGTTTAAATGCCGGCATGCACCGGCCGATGAGGAAGGGGCAAAAGGGATCTCCGCTTTCATCTATGAATTTTAGAGCTGCTCACGGGGCAGCACGGCTTGCGAAACGGAAAAAATCCATGATGTCTCCTCCATGCCTCATCGTGCCTGCTTTGAATTGAACGAAGAACGGAAAATTTTATGTTTGAACAGCCAATGATCCCGGGAAAAAAGGCCAAATCGAAGGTCATTGTCTTCGGGATCGGCCAATTTTTCCATACCTTGAAAGATGATCTGTTTGAAACCTATGACGTCGTTGCCCTCATGGATAACGATGAACAGAAACAAGGCGTTCTCGTTAACGGCGCAGAGGTCGTTCATCCCGGAGAAATCCGGAACTACGCTTTTGACAGCGTGATCATCACCATCATCCTTCACCAGGAGCAGGTGGTCAGGCAACTTCTTGGCCTGGGCGTCCGTAAAGAGAAGATTGTTTTAGCTGCCAATTTTTTGATGAAGAACGATGAAGGCAATCTCTATGAATATTATATTGATGACCAGTCCGGCATTTCCCTGAGATACACTGTGACAAAAGGCACCATTGTTCCTGTTGAAAAAAATAATTTCACATTTCTCGTTCCGTCTCATGACGCGGTCATCGCGTCCTCTCTGATCAACAGCGGAGCGTTCTCTCAAAAAGAACTGGATGCCTTTTTCGGTTTGGCCGGAACATATTTCGGCGCCAGAAGGGGCGTTTTCCTGGACGTTGGCGCCAACATCGGCACCACCAGTCTGGCAGCGGCAAAAAATGATCATGTGTCCCATGTGATAGCGATCGAGCCATCCAGCGACAATTTTGCCCTCTTGCAGTGCAACATTTACCTGAACAAACTCCATGGCAAGATCAGAGCCATTCACGCCGCCGCTTCCAATTCGAATGATCCTGTCGATCTGCTCCTGTCACCGGACTCATCGGGAGATCATCGGGTGAGAAACAGTGCGGCTCGTGCTCCGGATTCCAAGGTGGAACGGATTGTGGCCGTAACGATCGATGACGTGGCGAAAGATTGCGCCGATGATGTCGCATTTATGTGGATTGATGTTCAAGGCTATGAATATTTCGTCCTCCGGGGAGCGGAGCGGCTGTTATCCCGTTTCGGGAAATTGGCCGTACAAATGGAATTCTGGCCTTATGGCCTGGAGGAGACAAACACGACGGAGCTCCTGTGCCGGTTCTGCAAGGATCATTTCTCGAGATATGTCGATGTTCGGGAATACCTGAATGTCCAGGGCGAAAGCGTTCACAGCATTTCGGAGATCGATCTTCTGCCAACGCGGTACAGGGATACGTATACGGACATATTTCTCATCCCCTGAACAGATCGGAGAACCATGGGTACGCATTCAGAAAAGGCCAACAGGGATTACCGGAAGGATCTTGCCGCCTATCTGGACACGGTCAGGGACCAGGGGCGGAATTATCTGGAGGCTGCCCTTCAAGATCTCCGGCGATCAAAACATGTCTGCCTGTTCGGCATCGGGAAAACATTTCACCCGGTGATGGACACGTTGAGGAATCATGCAGGCGTTCAAATCAACCTGCTCTCAGATAACGATCCGTCCAAATGGGGGAAATCTTATCCCGGGAATTTGATCTGCATGTCACCTCATGATCTCGAAGCCTACAAGGGGCAGGTTGCCGTTGTTCTAGTCACTCAATATTATGGGGAGATCTACGAACAATTGAGAAACAGTGGGTTCAACCCCATACATGTTCTGATGGTCTTTCGGCTCCTTTACGGCGATTTTTTCAAAAGCAAGGGCAATATCGATACGATAGCGGAAAAAACCCTGGCGCTGCTCGAGATATTGGAAGACGAGGAATCGAAGGAAGTGCTGCTTACCCTTGTCCACAACTGGTTCGATTTCAGCATGGACGATGCCGGCTATGGGGGAATCTGTTCCGGCCATCCCTATTATCCCGAGGGGATTATTTCGTTGGGCGAGCAGGAGATCTTTGTGGATGCCGGTGCATACGATGGCGATACGTTGATGGAATTTTTGGACAGGACCGGGGGAAAATTCGCTAAAATCTTCTCGTACGAACTGGACAAGGACAATTTCCTCCGGCTGGAGCATACCGTCGATGAGCTGGAGGCGTCGATACGCGATAAAATAACGCTGTGCCCCGTCGGACTCGCGGATGAAGAAAAGGAGATCCGTTACGAAAAGGGAGGCGGGCAGGGGCTGAATTCCTGCGTCATTGAAGGCGGCCGTGGAATGAATGTCGGTCGGATTGCCAGGTTGTCGGAACTTTTAAAAGGCGAAGCGGTGACGTTCATGAAAATGGATATCGAGGGGTTCGAGATGAAAGCCTTGCGCGGAGCTGAGGAGATGATCAGAAGGCACAGGCCGAAGCTTGCCGTCTGTGTTTATCACAGGCCTGAACACTTGTGGGAGGTGCCGTTATTCCTGAAGAAAACGGTTCCAGACTATAAGCTTTACCTGAGGCATCATGGAATTCTCGAATATGACACCGTATGCTACGCGGTGCCGTAAGCTCCGGATTGATGGATGCATGATGGCGAGGGGCATTACGATATCACGGAAAGGGATCTCTTCGTGAGAGATTATCAAAAAGAAATGGCGTCCTATCTGGACGGCTTGAAGGCCGGAAGGGAGGATCGCCTGGACCGGGCCATCGAGAGAATTCGGGAGTCCAGATATGTCTGCGTCTTTGGTGCCGGCATGACGTCGCAACGCATCGTGTTCCTGCTCCGCTCGCTTTTCGCTCTAAGAATCGACTTCATGTGCGACAACGATGCGGCGAAATGGGGAAAGTGTTTTTACGGGGACCTTGTCTGCCTTTCCCCCGCGGAGCTCCGGAAGCAACGGGCCGAGGTCGCCGTCATTGTCGCATCGATCTTCTGGGAACCCATCTATGCGCAGCTTTGTGAAATGGATTTTGATCAAATCTATGTATTCGGGGAATACCGGCTGGCCAACCGCGACTTTCTCCACGACAGGGACAATCTTCCCGCCATCAGGAAAAACGTTCTGCACCTGATGGAGATCCTGGAGGATGACCACTCCAGAGGCATTCTGAACGTCTTGATCCGAAACTGGTTCGATCCGGACTTTTCCGGGGCCGTTTTGAAAGCCATCTGCACGGGAGATTCCCATTATCCCATGGGGATTATTGATTTGACGGATCAGGAATCCTTTGTCGATGCCGGTGCATACAACGGCGACACCCTGTTGGAATTTATCGATCGAACCAGGGGCTCGTTCGAGGAGATCCATGCCTTCGAATTGGATCAAGGAAACTTCAAGGCCCTGGAGAGCACCGTGAACCGCCTGGACGGTCAAACCAGGGACAAAATTCACTTATATCCCTGCGGCGTCTGGAACGAAGAAAAGATGATCGGCTACGAAGCGGGGTATCGCAAGGGTGAAGATTCGCGCATCAGCGAAGCCGCCGGCGCCGTCAACGTGGCCAAAGTCGTGAGACTTTCCGATATGTTGAAGGATAGAAAAGTCACCTATCTCAACATGGACATCGAAGGCTCTGAAATGGAGGCATTGTCCGGGGCCGAGGAGCTGCTTGTACGGCAGAAACCCAGACTGGCCATCTCCATTTATCACAAGCCCCGGCATCTGTGGGAGATTCCCCTCTATCTGAAGCGCCTGGTGCCTGAGTACAAGATATACATCAGGCATCATGCCGTTTTGGATTGCGAGACGATTTGCTATGCCACCATTTAACAGGGCTTCCATGATCGGGGATTTAGGTGATGAGAGAGTTGAAGGCCGCTGGAAAAAATGCATGGGCAGCGGGGCAGACCGAGGAACGGATGAAAGATTATAAAAAAGAGATTGAACAGCTGCTGGACCAAGTGGGGGAGCAGAAACCGGATCCCGTGGCGGAGATCCTCGAGCGCATAAACGGTTCAAAATATGTCTGCGTTTTCGGTCTGGGCACGATATCCCATCCGATCGTTGCCGCGATCAGAAATTTCACGACGCTCCAAATAGATTTTGTCTGTGACAACGATCCGGCCAAATGGGGAACCTATTACCATCAGAATCTGAAATGCCTTTCGCCCGATGAACTGGCTGGATTCGGCAATGATGTTGCCGTGCTCATCGCGACGCAATCGTACCGCGAGATCCACGAACAGCTCAAAAAGAGGGGTTTGAACAATATACATGTCATGACGGAATATCGATTGCTGAATCAAGCCTACCTCCAGCGCCCGGAAAACCTTGAAGTCATCAGGCGCAACGCCGTCAGGATGGTGGATCTGTTGAGCGACGAGCAATCCAGAAGGATTTTATTGGTCCTGATCAGCAACTGGTTTCTTTTTTCTATCGAAGGTGCCGGCTACCGCGGTATCTTTTCCAGGGACCAGTATTATCCGTCTGATATTATACAGTTGCGGCCCGATGAAGTCTTTGTGGATGCCGGGGCCTATAATGGCGACACGCTGCTGGAATTCGTGGACAGAAGCGGGAAGGAATTCAAATCCATCTTCGCCTTTGAGTTGGACAGGAACAATTTTACGGACCTGGAAAGAGCCTGCGGCCAATTGGATCCAGCGCTGAGGAACAAGATTGCATTGTACAATTGCGGTCTTTGGGATGAGCAGACAGAGATATCCTACAAAAGTGGCGAGGCCGGAAGTGAAAGCTCCTGTATGAATGTGATCGGTTCCCCCGGAGAAAGCGGCAGGGCTGTCCGGCTCTCCGATATCACGGGAGATGCCGAGGTGAGTTTCATCAAAATGGATATTGAAGGTTCTGAGTTAAAGGCTCTGCTGGGGGCTGAAGAAGTCATCAGGAATCAGAAACCGAAGCTTGCCGTCTGCGTGTATCACAGGCCGGAACACCTTTGGGAAATTCCCTCATACTTAAAGAGCCTCGTGCCCGAATATAGAATCTTTCTGAGGCACCATACAAACCTTGAGTATGAGACCGTATGTTATGCGGTTCCGTAAGAGATTGGAGTGGAGGATCCATGCAGGAAAAAGCGATCGAAGAAGCCAAGCGAACCAAACTGCGCCGTGAAAAGCCCGGCGTCTATGAGAAAATCATCCGGATCAGTGAACGCCATGCGCAGGGGATTGCCACACCCATCATCGATATTGCGTACAGCCATGCCTGCAATCTGAAGTGCCGGCATTGTTCGGCGGCCAGATTTGAAAATAAAGGGCGCAAACTGACCCCTGTCGACTTGAAAAACCTCAGTGATGAGGCGGATGCTCTCGGCCTGTGCCAGTTCAACCTCTCCGGCGGTGAGCCGCTGATTTTCAAGGATCTCGATGAAGTTATCGCTGCACTTCAACCGGACAAATTTCACCTCAGCATGAGTACCAACGGCCATTTTCTGACACCGGCCATGGCCAGGCACCTCAAGGCGATCGGCCTGGACAAGGTAAAGATCAGCATGGATGATTTTGACGAAAAGCTGCACGACGCCAACCGGGACCATCCCGGGGCCTACAGGAAGGCCGTGGATGCAATGATGAATGCCCGCGATGCGGATCTCAGCGTGGTGGTGCAGACGGTAGTGACTCACCAGAATTGCAGCACGGAAAGGACTCTTCAAATGGCGAGGTTCGCGCAGGAAAACGGCTTTTCTCTCGATGTCATGGTGGCGCGGGCCATCGGTGCGTGGGAGGGCAGACATGAGGTGCTGATCACGCCGGAAGATGCGGAGTTTCTCAGGAAGGCCCATGAGGAGTACCCGGTTCTGCACCGCGACACCTTTCCCTCGTACGGCATGGACAAGGGATGCGGCTGTGTCCATTCCACGCTGCACCTGACGCCGTACGGTGATGTCCTGCCCTGTGTGTTCATCCACATTTCCATCGGCAACATCTTTGAAGAACGTCTTGCGGACATCATCAGTCGCGGTCAGAGCATCAAGGTTTTCAACAGGTTCAATCGGCTTTGTCTGTCCGGCGAAAACAGGGGGTTTATTCAAAACTACATGACGAAATTTTATGGCAGACCCCTGCCGCTTCACTGGAGCGAAGCCTTTGAAAAGGAGGACTTTTTGTCATGAGGCAGGTGCGCGCATGATTAAATACACGGAACTGAAAAGCACCAATCGTCAGAACCTGATGGAAGTGCTGCCCCTTGCGAAGCCTTTTACCGTGCTCATCGAGCCTTCCAGCCTCTGCAATTTCAGGTGTATCCAGTGTTTCCAGAGCATCAGGGATGACTCCTACTTCACCGGAATCCGGGGCAACATGCCGATAGAGCGTTTCCAGGAGGTCATAAATCAACTGAAGGCATGGCGGGGGCCGAAGCTCAAGGTTTTGAAGCTCAGCCTGTACGGAGAGCCGCTCATCAACCCGGACTTCGGGAACATGCTGAGTATCGCGCGCCGTGCAGACATTGCCGAGCGGATTGAAACCACCACCAATGGCTCTCTTCTGAGCCGGGGCATCGCTGAACAGCTGGTGGAGCACCAACTGGACTATCTGAGGGTCTCAATCTATGCGTGCGACCAAAAACGGCACGAAACGGTTACCGGATCAGGGGCCAAGGTCAGCGCCATTCATGAAAATCTCCGCATCCTGCAGGAAATCAAGCAGTCCAGCCATTCCGAAAGGCCCTTTGTCGGGTGCAAAATGCTTGATTCCTACAGCGGGGAAAATGAACGGTTTATCCGCCTGTACCGGGATGTTGCCGATGAAGCGTACATTGACAAGCCGCATGCCTGGATCAAAGTGGAAAACGCGGATTTCATCAGGAATTATTATAACGACGGTGCAGACCAGGCAATGGCCGATCTCAGGCTCAGCAGGACGCGCCGTGTCGCCTGCCCCATGCCGTTCACCACGATGGCGGTCCGCAACAACGGCGACATCTCGCCCTGCTGTGTGGACTTTATCGGCGGCACGAATCTGGGAAATATAAATGACCGGAGTCTGCAGGAGCTCTGGAACTCCAGTCCCTGGTATGAGTTTCAGAAGATGCAGCTGGAAAACAGGAAGCATGAGAATTATTCCTGTGCTCGGTGTGACATCTACGCGAGCAGCCATTACACGCTGGACAACATTGACGGATTTCCTGTCGCGAATCTGCGCGGATCATTTTTTGGCCGGGGCTGTGGGCACCAGCCACCTCACGTCGTTGGGGAAGAAGAGTCGGCGTCCGATGATTTCCCGACGGATCATAAACAGGTGTGAAGATCAGGGAGAAGGAAATGGCAATTCGGGCATGCAGGGTGTGCGGACGGGAGTTGTTCAGAGGACCCCTGCTCCGGTATGAAAACATGCCGAAGGCCGCGCAGAACTTCCCGGCGGCGGCGGATCTGGCCGACGAGACGGGGCTGGACCTGGAGGTCTGTCAGTGCATGGGGTGCGGGTTGGTGCAGCTGAGCGGCGAACCGGTCCCCTATTATCGGGAAGTGATACGGGCTGCCGCGGTCTCCGAGGCGATAAAAAAGGAGAAGGCACGGCAGTTTGCTGATTTCATCGGAAAGCATTCCCTTCGTGGAAAGAAAATGATCGAGATCGGCTGCGGACGGGGTGAGTTCCTTTCCCTGCTGTCGGCGCTGGAGGTTCAGGCCTATGGGCTGGAGTTCTCGGAAACGTCCGTCGCTGAGTGTCTCAAGGCCGGCCTGCATGTCGCCCGGGGCTATCCCGGCGGGTGTACGGGTTTGCTGGAAAACGGGCCCTTTGACGCGTTCCTGCTGTTGATGTTTTTAGAGCACATGCCCGACCCCAATGCGGCACTGAGGACCCTTTATGACAACCTTACGGATCAGGCCGTCGGCCTGGTTGAAGTGCCGAATTTCGACATGGTGCTGAAGAACGGACTATTCTCGGAATTTATCGGCGATCACCTTCTTTACTTTACGAGGGAGACTCTGCAGTCCACCCTGCAGCTAAACGGATTCGAATGGACAGGTTGTGAGGAACTTCGAAATGATTATGTCCTTTCCGCCGTTGTGAAAAAGCGTCCGCCATTGGACATCACCTATTTCCACAGGCATCAGGAGAAGATCACAGCCGAAGTGATGACCTATCTGAAACCATTCGCCGCAAAACGCGTAGCCGTCTGGGGAGCGGGACATCAGGCACTGGCCCTGATCGCACTGACCGGCATTGCGGGAAGCATCCGGTATGTAGTGGATTCCGCGCCGTTCAAACAGGGAAGGTATACTCCGGCCACTCACCTGCCCGTTGTTGCCCCTGAGGCCCTGTTTGAGGATCCTGTGGATGCCGTTCTTGTCATTGCCGGCAGTTATTCCGACGAGGTGGCATGGAAGATCCGCCAGGAATGTAACCTGAAGATGCCGGTGGCCGTGTTGCGTGGTGATGGATTGGAACGAGTTTGATCCCGGCATTCAAGCCTTGCAATCCGGTGTTCTCCGGGATCTGAATGAGGAACTTCATGAAATGACTGATCACAATGATATTCATCATCCGGCTGCAGTGGCCGCCGGTCTTTCAGGCGGCAATCCCGTAACCTATGACGCCGCGCGCCTGAACGGCAGACCTGTGGAGCCATGCGCCGATGCGTCCGCTGCCGATGAAGGGGTAAGAATCAGCGGAGTGTCCACGGAGGCCTCCTCCAAGTCCGCTGATGCCCGGAAGGCCCGTGGAACATCGTTCCTGATCGGCAGAAAGCCGGCAATCCGGGTACTGGCCGCCGGCAGCAAATACGCATCCGGCAGTGCGAGACGGGGCTACGACTATGTCTGGTGGAATCTCTTTGATGCACTCAACCGCTTTGAGAATATTGAAGCGCATTTTTACGACTGCGCCGCCGAGGCGCGGCGCAGCGGTATTGAAGCCATGTGCGGGCAACTGGGAAACATCGTCCTCAAGGAAAAACCGGACATCCTCTTCTATGGCGGTTCTTCAGACGGCTTTGCAGAGTTTGTGCGTTCCTGTTTAAAGCGGATTACAGGTTCAACCGATACGCAGACCGTTCTCTGGATGAACGATCAAGAGGAACGGCAGGGGGGCGGGTTGGCGCTTTCGGAGGCGTGTGCGGATCTGATCGTCACCCTGTCGCCCGACTCCGCACAACGGTATGCCGCCGCAGGTTTCGGAAGAAAAATCATGATGTCCCAATGGGGATTCAATCCCTTCACCTACGCATTGCCGTTTTCGCCGAGAAGCCGGGGGATCAGCTTTTGCGGGACCGCAAAAGGCGATCGCTCAGAAATTATCAGGAAAATGAGGCAACACGGCCTGGCTGTCGGTACCTTTGGACCAGACTGGCAGGAGGATCTGACCCTGCCTTTAGCGGATATGGTGCGAATCTTCCGCCAATCCAGAATCAACCTGAACCTGGACGATATCGGTGATTTCGCAGCCAGGCAGATAAAGAAACGGACCTTTGAAGTTCCGGGCTGCCGAGGTTTTCTCTTGACCATTCCCGCCGGACATCTGGATGCATACTATGAACCCGGCAGAGAGGTCGCCGTCGCATCCTCTTTGGAGGAATTGATTGACAAATGCCGTTATTATCTGGTGCACGACAAGGAGCGTGAAGAAATCGCCCGTCGCGGTTATGAACGCACCCTGGCCGAACATACCTGGTCTCATCGGCTGAAGGATATGTTCGAGTGTCTCGGATTTGCCGCCATTCCCGGAGAGTCGGCGCCGGCCGGCACCAGAAACCCATACCCCGGCGTGTCAGATTTCCCGGGGGGCGAAGAGGCGGCGTCTCCAGGATGTTCCGATCCAAGGGGATGCACGGAAGAGTCCGTCACCCCTGAGGAAAGGGAAATCGAGACCAGCATCATCGTCCTGGCATTCAATAAACTGGAGTACACGAGGCAGTGTGTGGAAAGCATTCTGCACTATACGAACGGTTCGTACGAACTGTTGCTTGTTGACAACGGTTCTGCTGATGGAACGTTCGAGTACTTTGAGCGGGTAAAGGACTTTCATCCCGACACCCGTGTTATCAGGCATTTTCAGAACAGGGTCGTGGAAGAAATCGGTATCCATGTGTTTTCGCTTGCCCGTGGGAAATATATCGCATGTGTGGCCAATGATGCCATCGTACACGAGGGCTGGCTCGAAAATTTTATTCGGCAGATGGAATCGGCGCCCGACATAGCCATGGTGGGGCCCCGTTCGAACAATGTAAGTGGTCCCCAGATGATGCCGACGGAGTACGACACGGTGGAGGCCTTTCATGCATTTGCCGACGAGTGGTGCAGACGGCACAAGGGGTCCAACTTCGTCATTCATCGAGTGGTTGGTGTCGCGAATATATTGAAAAAATCTGTTCTTGAGCGAATCGGCGGGTTTGATCCCGATCTCCCCACCAACGGCAGGGAGGGCGGCTACGGATTCAGCGATGATGATTTTTCCCTGCGGCTCACATTGGCAGGATACAGGATGCTCGTGGCCAATGATGTTTTTATCCATCATTTTGGCAGCGTAACGACAAGGCAGGATCGTCCGGATCTCTTCGGCGCCCCTCAGAATGTCAACAAGGAAAAATATCGCCGGAAGCTTCAGCAAAACGACCGGGTTTCCGTCGGGGCCGATGGGGTCATCAAGGTGAGACCCTACAGGCTGGATGAGGAGATCCCCGTTGATGAACGGACAGCCATTCGAACGCCCCGGGTCTGTTTCGTTGAAAAGGGGAGGGGGGGGGGAAAATCACGTGCCGAATATGGTTATGCCGCTTTAGCCAGAAAATATAACGGAGACATCATCCCGGGCCGCGGCGAAACGATCTCGGCGCTGATCCTGAAAGCCCTTGAAAAAAATGAATTCGATTTTTTGGTGCTGATCGATTCCCGCCTTGCCCCGTCTCCGGAAATTCTTTCCGCATTGACGGAATACGCCCTGTGCTATCCCGATGTCGCCGTGATGGTTCCCACAGGAAACTATGGGGCCCTTACTCATGCGCACAAACCGGATTCGGCTCCGGAAGTTGAGAGGATCCCTTATGCGGATCTATCCTTATGTGTCATCAACCTCAACGTTGTCCGTCCCCTGCGCATGGCACTTGCCCGATGTGAAAATGAAGAGGAATGGCCCTGGTTTTTCCAGAGGCGAATCCGGGGGGAAAGCTATTTCATCGCAAAAGCGAATAGCCTCGAAGTCAATGGCGATTGGACACGGTATGCCCATCCTTATGATGCCCTGCGGCTTCCGGAGCAACTCCTCGATGAGAAAAAATACGCGGAGGCCGGCGCCATTTACCGGGATGATCTTAGCAGAGACCCGGATTTTGCCGAAGCCTGTTATCAGCTTGCTTCGATTGCGGTAAAACAGAGGCGGTTGGAGGAGGCGATCGACCATGCCCGGCGGGCTTTGCAGGCGGATCCTCACCACATTCCTTCCCTGGTGCTTCTTTCCGGGATTTTTCTTGAACAGGGCGATTTTCAGAATGCAGCGGACACGGTGAGTCAGGCAAACTTCAAGCAGCCTGGCAACCCGGAAGTGAAGAAAATCGTATCCAGGTATGAAGAACAATTTAAAAGGCATCCCGAAGCGTTTCAGGAGAATCCGGACGGAGCGGCGACGTTCCCGACGCGGCGCGAAACCGTCAAAGGAAGCGTATCCATCGTCATCGTCACCCGGAATCGGCTGGATTTTACCAAAAAGTGCGTCAACAGCATCCGCAGGCACACGCGCCGGCCCTACGAGATCGTTTTTGTAGACAACGATTCCAAGGACAGCACGATGAAGTGGCTGAAACGTCAGGTCAAGGAAAATAAAGATTGTCGTCTCATTGAGAACAGGGGAAACGTCGGACTGATAAAAGGACGCAATCAGGGCATCAATGCCGCCCAAGGCGAATACATTGTGCTTCTGGATCAGGATGCCCTTGTCAGCCGGGGATGGCTGGATTCCATGCTGCAATGCCTCAACAGATGCTCCGCTGCCGGCATCGTCGGACCCATGACCAATCGCGGCGGCGGTATCCAGCAGGTCCTGGACGATTCTTATCGATCTGTCGATTTTCTGGATAAATACGCGGCAAAATTCATGGAGCGATACCGGCACCGACGGATTCCCTGCAGGTGCGTAGCCGGATTCTGTCTGCTGTTTAAGCGCTCGGTGGTTGAAAAGATCGGTCTTTTTGATGAAACTTTTGAGAGTGGGCATTTTGAAGACGAAGACTACTGCTTGAGAGCCGCTCTGGCCGATTATCGGAATTACATTGCCGGCGATGTTTTTGTCCACCGTCTTGAAGGCGGAAAATCCCATGGTGACAGACAGATTCTTAACAAAAAGTGGGAACTGGGTCCGGCCAGCCCCGAAGGAAAAAAGCTGGCGGTATTGAAGGCCACTGAGCTGGCTGGTGATCTGTGCCAGAAGGGGAAGATGGGACAAGCCGTCGATACGCTCATCAACTGCATCAAGCTTATTCCCGATTCAAAGGAGGTTTATTTTGAACTGGTCAGACTCTTTATGGAATCCGGACAGTTTTCCGAGGCATGGGACGTTGTCGAAACCATGCCCGAGGCCGTGAAAAATGACCTGAAGGGCCTTCAGTACGCGGGTTACACCCAGGAAGGCTTAGGGCTGGATAGCGAAGCGGCGGGATATGCGGAGAGAATCCTGCTGCAAAATGGCAGTTGCCCGGAGGCGCTGAATCTTAAAGGTGTTCTGGCCTATAAGAGCGGAGCAAAAGAAGAGGCCGTCGATTATTTTCGGAAGGCCGTTGAGGTGGATCCCGGTTATGGGGAGGCCTCTACAAACCTGGGCGTTCTTCTCTGGGGGATCGACGAGAAGGAGGAGGGCCTTGCCTGTCTGCGCAGGGGGTTCATGTTATCTCCAACGGTACCAGATTCGAGCTCCCTTTATTATTCCGCCATCTCTTCCCTGGGGCTGTTCCGCAATGCGGAGGTTGAATTCCGGGAAGCCGTTTCTCTGTATCCACAGAATAAAAACCTCGCTTTCTTATATATTGACATTCTTCTCCAACTGGGAAAGCTCAAGGAGGCCATGCTGAAAATCGAAGACGCCCTTGCCTTGTTCGGCATTGACGAGGGCATTTTGAGCGCGGCCATGGCTGTTCGGGATAAGATCGGCCCATCGAAAATCGAGAACCCGTCAAAGAAAAGCACGCTGTCGCTTTGCATGATTGTGAAAAACGAAGAAAAGCACCTGGCCGCATGTTTGAGGAGCGTCCGGGATATCGTGGATGAAATGATTGTTGTGGATACCGGTTCAACGGACAGGACCATGGAGATCGCGAGGGTTTTCGGGGCAAAGGTATTTGAGGTTCCCTGGACGGGAGATTTTTCGGCGGCCCGCAATGCTTCACTTGCCCAGGCGACCGGCGATTGGATTTTTGTGCTCGATGCCGATGAGGTCCTTTCTCCACGCGATTTTAAAGAACTGCGTACATTAATTGAAACGCCTTCCTCTTCCCCGGCGGCTTATCTGATTACCACCAGGAATTATGTGGAAAAATTTGGAATCATCGGTTGGACGGCGAATGACGGACAATATCCCGAGGAAATGGGAGCGGGATGGATCCCAAGCGCAAAGGTGCGGCTTTTCAAAAGAAGAAGCAATATCCGGTTCTCCAACCCCGTCCATGAACTGGTGGAGTATTCACTGCATCAAGCAAAGATCCCCATCCTCAGATCCAGTATCGTCGTCCATCACTACGGAAAACTGGACACGGAACGGGAGGGGATGAAAAGCAGAGAGTACTATCTGCTGGGCAGGATGAAGTATGAACGTGATCCGAAGAATATGAAATATGTCTACGAGTTGGCAAAGCAAGCCCAACTGCTGAAGAAATATGATGAAGCCGCCCGTCTTTGGCTGGAACTCCTGGATCTCTTGAGGGAAAACCCGGAGTCCGCGGGGTATAAAACCATTGCCGCCATATCCTGTGGAGATCCGTTGCCGGAGATCTACATTCAGCTTGCCTCAGCTTACATCATGCTTGATCGTTGCGACGAGGCGCTGGAGCTTGCACGCAAAGCCATGAAAGAGTCCAGGATCAAGCTGCCAGCCTATGTAAATGTTTACGCCTATTGTGAAATGATCGCCGGCTCGCTGAACGCCGCTTCATCAGCGCTGGAAGAGCTGCTCCGGGACATGCCTGACTATCCCCCCGCGTTGTCTCTGATGGCGGTTATTCACTGCCTGGAAGACAAAGAGGAACAGGCCCGGGAATTGTCCCGGCAGTTAAGGCTGAAAGGGATTCCGCTATCAGCCACCTTGAAACATATCAGTGAAAAACTTTCCTCTTACGGGAAAAAGGATGAGGCGGAGCTCATCCTGAAATGGATGGCTGGAGCCTCGGGTTCGTACTGTAAAAATTCTCATGGCCTTGAGGCCGCTCAAATAAACGGGTCATGAAAAGAGGTGCCGTCATTCCACCGGGTTGCCGCGAAGTCCCGCAGCGATGTTCAGGTTGATCCTGATGAGCATGTCCAGCTTTTCCGGTGACGGGAACGCCATGACTTCAAACGTCCGCTTGTCGACAACAAGGCTCAGAGTCAGCAGGTCCTTCTTCAACTGTGTCGGCAGGGGGTTGTCCTCCTTTGCAAGTTCACCCTGAAGAATCGTCCAGATCCGCTGGTTGATCTGAAGCGCCTTCAATCGTTTCCCGTCCCTGTCCTCGGAATCCCAGTCGACCTGGCATTTTCTGAGCTTCAATGCCGCATTTGTGAGCGCCAGAGCTTCAATCTCACGTCCGGAAAGAGTTTCCTTCTGAGCCGCCCTGTATGCTTCAATTTGCGCTGCGTACACGATTCAAGACCTCCTGTTCATAATCCATTAGTTTTCTCGCAGCCTTGAGGGCCTGGTAGTATTCATTTTTAAGCAGGTGTTCACTGATGACGCCGACATGTTCGGCCGTGCTCGGTACGGCCTTGACGAGTTCCCTGACCAGGTCCCAGAAGGTTTTGTGGTATGCCGCCAGGTTCTTCCCACCATCGATGTACATCATCTGAATGGCCAGATAAATCTGGCTGCAATAACTCTTGGCATCATCAATCCGCAGAATGTCCTTTTCCCGCAGAATCATGACCCGGTTTTCAATAACAAATTCGGAGTGGCTCTTCCCGTTTGTGATGACCGCGCCGTTGAGGATCATTTTCTCTTGTGGTTTAAGACGTATTTTAAGCGCCATGGGAAGTCTATACCTCTATATCCAGGATTGAACCGGGTTGCTTGCCTTTCAGAGATGGCTGTCCCCTCCCGGTTGATTGATCATGGAAAGCAAAAATCTCACCATTGGCTCCAGATAGCTCCGAAGCGGTTGTCTTCTCCCTCGAGATATTGTCGGGGGCCGTCGACGAGGTGCTCTTTCCCTGCGAGGGTTCCTGGACGGCCTCTTCCATTCCTCCGGCTTTCTTGATGAGATCAAGGCGCTGGTACGTGGCTATCGGGAAAAAAGGGGGATAATGAACAACGGTTGGATCCGATTCCAGGTCCTCTTTTCTGCGGCTGTTGTCAAGAGGGCTTGCCTCTTGAGGCCGCCGTCCGAAGGCAGCCGGCTCATTCGGAAACCTTTTGCCGACACGCGGTGCATCCCTGGAAGGGGTTCCCCTTGAGAAACCGGGTTTCTCTTCGCCGACAGGGCTCACTACGTTCTGCAGTCCCTGTTGTTTATGAACGCTATGGATATTCATCATGCTACCCATGAAAGGCGGCGTTGGCCGGAGCGGAATTCTTCCTCCCCGGCCAATCCGCGTCTGTTAGTCGTCCGTTATTAGAAAAGTTTCAGAACCGACTGGGCCGCCTGTGCCGAGAGACTCAGGGCCGTGGTGGCCAGAGACTGACGGGTTTGAAGCATCAGCATGTTGGCGCCCTCCTCGTTGGTGTCGGCCAGGGTCAGCTTGTCCGCACCTTCGGTCAGTGTGTTCACCATGTTGGTCGAGAAATCCTCGCGGGTGGTGATGATGCTCAGATTACTGGACAGTTTGGATGAGTTCATGGCCAGCGTCGACAGGGCATCGTCCAGTTCGTCAAGGGAATCTTCCATCGCGGAGGTGCCGTGCGTTCTCCATTCCGCGGTGCCGGCCACTTCGGTCATGCCGAGACCCGTGGCGCTTGCATTGAAGCCCTCCACCATCAGGCTGTTGCCTTCGAACTTCACGGCGAGTTCATCCTCGGACAGAAGGTTTTTGCCCTTGTACCCGGAATCTTCCGCCAGCTCTGTGATCTGGGTGCGCAGTTCGTTGTACTGATCCTGGAGATTGGTAAGTTCCGTCGTTTCTTTGTCGACTTTTGTTTCTGCGCCGAAATTCGCGCTTGCGGTAACATCCGTCGTTGCAAGGTCCGTCCAGGCCTTCCGAATGACGACGTTATTGTTATCGTTTTCATCGATGCTGGCCGTCCATCCGTTGGCGGACAGCGTGGAACTGGCGTTGATGGCTGCCACCAGAGATTCGGCCGTCTCCGCGTTGTTTTCGTCCGCAGTCCCGGCCGTTGCCTTTTCAAAATCCTCACCAACCGTCAGCGTCACGCCGTCAATCACGACGGTATCGGTCGTCGCTTCCAGTGAGGCGGCCGTTACGGTGAAGGATACGCCGTCCGTTCCTGCGGCGTTATCCGCGCTCAGGGCCTGCTGGGCAACGGCTTTGGCCTGTTCAATCATGGAAGTGATGGCCGAGATTCCCTTGTCGGCGGCGGTGACCGTCTGGATGGCCTGCCCCATGGAATCCTTCAGACTTTCGATCTTGGAGGCGCGGGAGTTCAGGGACTGTGCCGCGAAGAAGGATACGGGGCTGTCAATGGCGGTGTTCACCTTCTTGCCTGTGGCCAGGCGGTTCTGCGTACGGTCTAAAAGTTCGCTGGTGTTCTGGAGACTTAAAAGGTTGGATCTCATTCCGGATGTTAATGAAATATCACTCAGTGCCATGGTCATTCTCCTTTTCTAGGTTTTTTGCCGGCATTTCTTGCCGAAATGTTATGCGCCGATTCGATCGGTTTTTTGCGGGATACCTTCGAGCAGCCCTTCCTGGCGATCCTCCTTTCCGGCTGCCTCTTTTCTGCCTTTGTTTTTCTTATCGGTCCCCTGGAAAAGAAACTTTAAGGCTATTTAAAAATTATCTTCGGCAGGGTCTGCTTGCAGATTGCGCCCGAAAACGTTATGAAGCGACAGAAAGATCCTGTCCGCCCATGGCTGTCCCAGCCGCATGGAGGCCGAAGTGGATCACTTTTTTTTCAGGCGCCTTGCCTGAACGGATTGGGGAAAGGGGACTCTTGTGTCAAGAAATGGGAATCACATCTTATCTTCTGCCATGGTCGACAGCGACCTGACTTTCGCCGAGGCGGTCTCCGGCTCGTCGGCTCCGGGTTCCGTCCTGGATGACCTCCGGCTCGTTGAGGTGGCATATTACGGATTTGACGGCAGGCGGCACACAGGGCAGCTGGTTGTTTCCACCGCCGTTGAACAGGATGTGCGGGAAATCTTTGCCCTTATCCTGGAAATACGCTTTCCCCTGCATTCCGTCATCCCCATTGTCCGGTACGGCTGGTCGGATGAAGCATCCATGGAAGCCAACAATTCGTCGGCGTTCAATTACCGCTTCATCGCCGGGACGGACCGGCTTTCCCGCCACGCCCTCGGAATGGCCGTCGACCTCAATCCGCGCCAGAATCCCGTCATCTATGAAAATGGTCAAATCCTGCCGTCGGGTGCAATCTACTCGCCCGGGCAGCCGGGCGCCCTTGCGGAATCCTCCCCCATCGTGGAAGCGTTTCTGCAGCGGGGCTGGTTCTGGGGCGCGCATTTCCGGAACTTCCGCGATTATCACCACTTTGAGCGGCCTGAAAAATTCCCCTTATAAAATCCATTCCATCCGTAAGATCCCTTAAAGGCGTTTCAGGGATGCATTAAGGGTTTCCCTCCCGATAAATCAGGATCGGCCCGATTGTCTGATGCCTGATGATCCTGTATTTACTTCCCACGTTGTGCATGAACGCCTCGAAAAGGAGGAGCTGTCGGGGCAGGTGCAAAACGCCATAGACGGCCGATTCCATGTGCTACTTGATAAAACGCACAGGCTCTTGGGGAATCGCGTCAGCCGGGAACGGAGGGATGATCACGGAGTAGGCGGGTCGTCCGAACATTCAATACACCATGATATCCGGTCGGGAGCCGGCATGGAGATGGTGAGTTTAACGTGAGAATATTAAATTTCTGATTAGAAGGGGGAACGGAACGATGAAGAAGTATCTTTGTGGTGCAAGGTCTTTGGCTGCTGCCTTGCTTGTTTTGTCCGTGCTGATCCTGGGGGTTCAATCGCCGGCGCAGGCGGGTCTGACGTTAACACTTGACGATGGCACCAATCCTGTCATCACGGTGGCAGACACGGATAACGATGGCTATGTATACTACAGTGGGGCGATCGGCAATTGGATCATGAACCTTTCCGGTGGGTTCAGTGTCGGTAATCTCATGGACCTGGTCAGCGGGAATGTATCGTCAAGCGCCGGGGGAACCATGACGGTTACCTTGACGGATACGGATTTCAGCGATCTTTCCTCATTCCATGTTGGAGGAACGACGGGCGGTTCCGTGACATTCAATCTGTATAACGACTCCAACCTGGTTGCCTCCTATACCGGCGACACTCCTTCATTCAGCACGGATATCGCATCCCTGACGTCAACGGGTTCCATAACGGAGATTGAAGCGGTCATCATCCACGAAGGAAGCGCCATGTCAAGTTTTGACGCCAACGTCGTGCAAAACCCCGTTCCTGTTCCCGCCGCCTTCTGGCTCCTTGGGAGCGGCCTGATGGGGCTGATCGGGATTCGAAGACGGGGCGCCAGGGGGTGAACCCTGAAGGCGGCATGGGAAATTTCCCCGTTGAAAAAGAAAGATCGGCCGCCGCTTTCAGATCCTTGATCACGGTGTGATGTGTTGCTGAAAATCTGGATTGGAAGAAGAGACCCTCGCTGTCAAAGGCCCGGGTCTCTTTTTTTTTAAAGACAAACGTCATGGGGATTTTTGAACTCAGGGGACAATCGTCGTCCCGGCTCTTCCCTCAAGGGCTTTTCCCATGAGTTCGGGCAGGGTGATTATGACGCGTTTCCCCCCGGCTTCAAGAAACCGGATCGCCGCCATGATCTTCGGTCCCATGCTTCCCGGTGGGAAATGTCCTTCCGCATGGAAGGCCTTGATCTCTGCCAGGCTGACATGATCCAGACCGGCCTGCCGCGGCGTGCCGAAATCCCGGTAGACCCGGTCTACATCGGTGAGGATGACGATGCGTTCCGCCCCGATCTCCGTCGCCAGCACGCTGGTTGTCAGGTCCTTGTCGATGACGGCGTCGATGCCCCGCAGGGTTCCATCTGCGGTTTCCACAACGGGGACGCCCCCTCCGCCGGCAGCGATCACCACGACCCCCTCCAGGGCAAGCCGTTGGATGACGTTCTTTTCGACGATCCGTTTCGGCATCGGCGAGGGGACGACGCGCCGGTAGCCCCCTGTCTGCCTGATCATGACCCACCCGTTATTCCTTTGGAGGGCCTCGATCTCCTCTTTCCGGTAATAGGGGCCGATGGGTTTCGTCGGGCGGGAAAAGGCTGGATCGTCGGCGTCGACAACAACCTGGGTGATGATCGTCACGACGTCCTTGACTTCACGGATCATGATGAGTCGATTGTACAGTGTCTGCTGGATCATGAACCCGATCCCGCCTTCGGAATCGGCGTCGGAGTAGAAAAGGGGCATGGGGGGGATGGAATTTCGGGCGCACTCGCCGCGGAGAACGATATTTCCCACGATCGGGCCGTTCCCGTGGGTAATGACCACTTTGTGTCCCGAGGAAAGCATCCGGGCCACTTCGGCCATGCAGGAATCGGCATTGTGAAACTGCTCCTCAACCGTTCCCTCCTCTCCGCGCCTCAGGATTGCGTTACCGCCGAGAGAAACAATGCTGATGCTATTTTCCACGGCCTACAAAGACCTCGATGGCCTGCTTCAGCAGGTTGCCCTCCACCTCCTGGATCTCGTACGTGACCCGGACGGAGGGCTTGTCCAGGTCCAGCAGTCTGCGCAGATCCGCCGGCGTGGCGATCACAACGGCGTCGCAGGGGGTGGCTTCGATGGTTTCCTTCAGTTCCTGCCTTTGCTGCCCTGAGTAGCCCATGGCCGGCAGGAGATTTCCGAGATGGGGATATTCCCGGAAGACTTCCCGAAGGGAGCCCCGGGCGTAAGGCCTCGGGTCGGCGAACTCCACGACGCCGGCTTTGCCTGCGGCTAGGACCCCGGCTCCGTAAGGCATCCCGCCATGGGTCAGGGTGGGGCCGTCCTCAACGACCAGGACGCGCTTTCCCTGGATGTTTACGGCGTTCTCAAGAGAAATCGGGGAGGCTGTGAAAATGATTTTTGCCCGGGGGTTTACCTGGCGGATATTTGCCTCGACCCTCTTTACGGCGTCCGCTGCCGCGGTATCCACCTTGTTGATGACGGCGATTTCAGCCCTTCTCAGGTTTGCCTCCCCGGGATGAAAGGAAAGCTCGTGTCCTGCCCGATGGGGATCGAGGACGACGATTTCCAGATCCGGCCGCAGAAAAGGCAGATCGTTGTTCCCCCCGTCCCATATCAGGATGTCCGCCTCCGCCTCGGCCTGCCGAACAACCTCCGCGTAATCAACTCCGGAATAAACCGTCATGCCGGCGCTGATGAGCGGCTCAAATTCTTCGAGCTCCTCGATCGTGCAATCGCAGCGTTCCTCGTCCGCCAGGCTGCCGAATCGTTTAAGCCTTCCCTCCTTCAGGTCGAGGTAGGGCATGGGATGCCGCAGGACGATCGGCCTTTTTCCCATTCCCTTGAGGATGCCTGCGATGTACCGCGTGATCCCGCTTTTTCCGGCCCCGGTCCGGACGGAGCAGACGGAGATCACGGGCCGGGAGCAGGACAGCATCGTCCGGTCCGGCCCGAGGAGAAGAAAATCCGCCCCCAGGGCGAGGCAGAGCGAGGCCTTGTGCATGACGTATTCATGGGACACGTCGCTGTAGGAAAAGACCACCTGGCTGACGGAAAATTTTTGAATGAGCTCCGCCAGTTCCTCTTCCGGCCGGATGGGGATCCCTCCGGGATACAGGGGGCCGGCAAGCTCCGGGGGGTAGGTTCTGCCGCTGATCGCGGGAATCTGCGTGGCGGTGAAGGCCATGACTTCAAATCCGGCACAATCCCTATAGGCCATGTTGAAGTTGTGGAAGTCCCTCCCGGCTGCACCCATGATGATCACGCGCTGTCTGTCTCCGGTCACTGTACCCTCATCTCCTTCTGGTCGGCCTGCCGCCGCCTCGCTGCTCCTTCTCCTATTGTTCGCTCCACAACAGGAACTTCCGCTCTCCCTCATAGTTGCCGATCAGGATCAATTCGGCATCCCTCTGAAGCGGGATCTGGGGATCCGGATTGATCGTCATTTTCCCATTCATCTTGATGGCGACGACGGAGCAGGCTGTCTGCTCCCGTATTCCCGACTGGGCGAGGCTTTTTCCCACAAGGGACGAAGGCGTCCTGATGCGGAAAATATTCAGGCCCTCCGCCAGCATCAGGGTTTCCTCGTTGCCGAGAAAATGGAAGATGGCATTGGCCCCCAGTGAGGCGTAGGACATCACGAAGTCGGCTCCGGCTCGATGAAGGGAGGACACGTTGCGGTCCAGGTTCGCCCTGCTGAGGAGCTGCATATCCGGCCTCAGGCTTCTCATGTATTTGGTCAGGTAGATGTTTGTGGCGTCGTCGTGGGTTGTGATCAGGGCCGCCGGGGCCTCCTCGATCCAGGCCCTCTGAAGGGTCCGGATGTCCGCGGCATCTCCCACAACGTAGTTCTTTGCGTCCTCGTGAACCCGGCGGGGGTTTTTCTCGATAATGAGGTAGGGCATCTCCCGCTCCTTGAAGCGCTCCGCAATGGTGTGTCCGACACGGCCCCCTCCGACGATGAGGACCGGATTCACGGAAAGCTGGCAGATGTGGTAAAAGGAATAAATCTCGTTGTAGGATGCGAGGTTCTCCTCCGATCCGGCGAGAACCAGAACGCTGTTCGGATTGATCCGGCTTTTCGCATGAGGGATCTCGAAATTGCCCCGTTCCCAGATTCCCACCACCGTCACTCCAAAATTTTCTCTCAGGCAGCTTTCAGAGAGGGTTTTTCCCACCAGGGGGGTGCCCAGAGCGGGAAACTCGGCGATGATCAGCTCATCGAACCGGCTGATGATATTGGCCCGGCATTCTCCGCCGATGGTCCAGGCCGCCAGGGAATTTCCCAGCATGTCGTAAAGCTGCAGGACCCTCGAACTGCCGGCCATGACCAGGATGTCCTCGGAATAGGGGGAATCGGCGGTTGTGACGATCTGAACCTTCTCGCTCAGCTCTCGAACTGTGAAGGCGATGTTCGTGTTGATCTCGTCCCGGTTGGTCGCAACGATGAGGGCGGCGCGGTCTGCCCGCATCCTGCGATACGTCTCGGGATCATCGATGTTCCCCACGGCGACGCGAAAGCCTGCATCATAGAGCTGCAGCGCGCGGCCGAAATCCTCCTCGAGGAGGACATAGCTCTTCCGGTGATCCTTCAGCCTTTCAATGAGGGCCACCGTCACCGGATCGTAGCTGGTGATGATCACATGGTCTTTCGTATCCGGCGGCAACTGGCTGGGGGCCCGGTTCCTCGTCTCCGCTTCAATCCAGGGGGCATAAAAAAACTTGATGAAGACAAAGGGAAGCAGGGTGAGAAAGAGAAAAACCCCTGAAAGAAGCACGAGAATGGAAAAGGTCCGCCCCAGATCCGAATTGAAGGTGATGTCGCCGAATCCCAGGGTGGTCATTACGGTGAGCGTCCAGTAGAATCCTGTAATCCAGGAATGGTACCGCCCTTCATAGGCCATGAGGAAATGGAAGATGACGCTGTATAGAGTGACCAGGGCGACCAGCAGAAAAACGAACCGCAGGAGGAGCCGGATATTGCTTTTTGCGCTTTCGCCCTGAAAATAGGTTGTCAGTATGGCCGGGCTGAACTTCATGACGTAGTGTCTGTACTCCGTTTCATGGGCAGGAATCTCGGATGCCGCCACGGGCCGGAGGCACCCTGTTCAGATGCGTCGGTTTCGCTCTCCGGGCCCCCCATGGAAACACCCTTTATCATTAGGAATGACTATAGAAGAGGAACGGCACGCTGTCAAGGCGCAACGTCCGGGGGACATGGCTTGTCAGGAGGAATGGAAGAGAATGGCAAAAGACGCCGGGGGTGGGACCGGAAATGTCAAACGATGCGGGGTCCGGGGTGTGTTGTATCGAAAAAGACATGAACTTTCGTCTTGAAATATGCTAAAGATTTTCATGATGAAGATCAAATCCTTTGAATTCAACCTGCGCGAACTGGCCGGAGCGATGGGGGATTTTGGGACCCTCTTCCCCCTCGCCATCGGTTATATCTATGTTTGCGGTCTGAATCCCTCCGGCTTTCTGGTCATGATGGGGCTGGCCAACATCGTCACCGGTATTGTGTACCGCCTTCCCATGCCCATTGAACCCATGAAAGTGCTGGCCATTGTGGCCATTGCGCAGCACTGGACGCCTTCCATGGTGTACGCCTCGGGCTTCGGCATGGGGCTGGTCTGGATTCTTTTTGCGGCCACGGACCTGGTGGGCCGGCTGGAAAAATGGACGCCGCCCTCCGTTATTCGGGGCATCCAGGCGGCCCTCGGAGTGATGCTGGCTATTGAAGCGATCAAGCTGCTGTCAACCGGATGGATTCTTGCCCTGGTCTCACTCCTGATCGTTCTTGCCCTGAGGGAAAGCCGCCACGCTCCAGCTGCGGTGGTCCTGATGGCCCTTGGAATAGCCGTTATGTTTGCAAAGGGTCAGCTCCGGCACATTGCCGCTCCCGGGCTCACCCTGCCGACTTTGACGGCCTTCACACCCCGGGAGGTCTGGGATACGCTGCTGCTGGCGGGCTTTGCCCAGATCCCGTTGACCGTCACCAACGCCACGATCGCCACCGCCGCCCTCCTTTCAACCTATTGGCCGGATCGCCCGGTATCGGTCAGGATGCTTTCCTGGAGTCAGGGGATGATGAACACGATCGTGCCTGTTCTGGGGGGGATGCCGATGTGCCACGGTGCCGGCGGATTGGCCGGGCAGTACTACTTCGGCGCACGGACCGGTGGCGCCAACATCCTGGAAGGGATCATTGAAATATTCCTTGGCCTGTTTCTTTCGGTGTCCATCGCCGGGCTTTTCTCGGTCTTTCCAGGCGCCATCATCGGTGCCATGATGTTCATGGTCGGGATCGAGCTCATGAAGTTTGCAAAGGACGTCCGCGTTGGAAAGGATCTGATCCCCCTGGGCATTACCCTGGGGGTTTCCTTAGGTTCCAACATGGCTTGCGGTTTTCTGGCAGGTCTTGCAAGCCATTACCTGATGTCGACTGCCCAGAGAAAAAGAGCCGACCGGCGGTAACGTCGGCGTCGCTAAAAGCGTTCGCTCCGGCTCGCCATGGATCCGCCTGGCTTCGTCTCCCGGGTCTGTGAGTTCAAAACCTTCCCGCACCCTGCCCGGAGGTCCGGTGCGGACGTATTATTGCCGCATCAGAACTGGACTACAGCTCGATGACGATGTTCCCCATGGCGGTTATGTCATAGCCCGGCAAATCGCTGATGGCTTTGCGCAGGACCGGACCGTGGATCAGGTCGAACAGCGGCTTCAACAGAGGGCTTTCGTAGTGAATGCGCGGAATGACCAAGTCGTATCTCTCCTTCTCAAAGGGGATGAAATCAAGCTCAAGGGCGTGCGCCGCGGCGGCAATACCAAGTCCGCAGTCCGCTGCGCCCGATTGAACGGCAACGGCAACCGCCAGGTGCGTGTACTCCTCGCGCCGATAGCCTTTTACCTCTTCATGTTTCATCCCCAGCCTGTTGAGGTGGTAGTCGAGCAGAACCCTGGTGCCGGCTCCGCGCTGGCGGTTGACAAAACGCACATCGTCCCGCGCCAGATCAGCCAGCCCTCTGATTCCCTTTGGATTGCCCGGTGCGACGATGAGCCCCTGCTCTCGATGCATGAACGTCATCACCACGACGGGGGTACTGGGCAGATACTGCCTGACATAGGCAATATTGTATTCGCCCGTTGACGGATCCAGGAGGTGTGAACCGGCCAGATGCGAATCGCCCCTCCGCAGGGCCGTCAGTCCGCCGAGACTGCCGGCGTTGGCACTTGAAAAGAGCAGTCCGTCGTCGGCCAGGTATTGGGCCAGGATGTCCAAGCAGAGATCGTGACTGCCGATGTGGACGATGGTGCGGTCGATATCGGCCGGATCACGGTACAGCTCCACGGTAACCTCCTGCCCGGCCTCGACGCCTTCCGAAAATCTGGGGATGCGGACGATCCCGTCCGCGCGGACCAGGGAGGTGATGACGCCTGCTCCACGGGACAGGGGCGCAGCCACGGTTCGTTTTCCAACCCGTCCGACGGTCACTCGCACCCATTCATCTTCACCCATGGGCGAGAGAAGCTTTCGGCTGATGACCGCTTTGAGCCCGGGCTTTTCCCGCTGCGGCAACCCGAGCCAATGCGATATCAAGGGCTCCACGAATATTTCCCCGGTGAGAGCGCAGGAGACGGGATAGCCGGGCACGCCGATGATGGGCGTCCGGCGGTCCGTCACGGTGCCGAGCACGACGGGATGCCCGGGGCGTATCGCCACGCCGTGAACGAGGAGGGTCCCCAGTTCCTCGACAATACTCGCCGTGAAGTCTTCGCTGCCTGCCGATGATCCGGCATTGACGAGGATAAGGTCGTGAGTGGCCGCCGCTTCTCTCACCTTATCCCTGATGCGTTCGTAATCGTCGACGACGATCGGGTAACGCGTTGGCTCACCGCCCCACTGGCGCACCTGTGAAGCAAGTACGAGGGAGTTGTATTCGATGATGTCGCCGGATTTGAGGCCTGACTGCGCGGCCTGTTCAACAGTCACCAGTTCGGTTCCCGTCGGGATGACCGCCACGCGCGGCCGCCGCCGGACGCTGACCGTGGCGTGCCCGCAACCGGAAAGGGCCCCCAGATCCACCGGTTTCAGCAGATGATTGGCCGGAAGCACCAGTTCGGTGGCGACCATATCCTCGCCCATGGGCCTGACGGCAGTCCATGGTGCGACGCTGGCCAGGATCTCGATGAATTTTCCGGCTGCGCCTTCGTCAACGTTCTGTGTATGCTCGATTTGGATGACGGCGTCTGCCCAGGAAGGGATCGGGTCCCCGGTATCGACGTATTCCGCCTGCCTTTCGGGGCCGATCCTGAGCCGCTTCGGCGCCGTTTCCGTAGCGCCGAGGGTGTCCGCCGAACGGACGGCGTAGCCGTCCATGGCGCTGGCGTGATATCCCGGCGATGAAAGGGCGGCCCATACGGGCGCCGCTGTTACGCGCCCAAGGGCTTTCTCCAGCGGCAGCTCCTCGCCGGGAACCCTGGCCCATGCTCCGGAGCTTTCCATGGCCGTGATAAATCGGCGCCAGGCCTCATCCAATGGAATATCTTCGAGATAAAATTTTCTGCTCTTGCTCATTCCTTTCTCCAATTTCCCATAGTCCATTCTTCAAAACAGCTCGACAGCAACGAGTTCACCCTTGTGCAATCCATTGGAATCAAGAGGCACGCATATCATCCCCTCAGCCTTGACCAGGGTATAGATTAGATTCGATTTGCCGAAAACCGGCTCCGCCCAGAGATCGCCTTCACGCTCTTCCAGCCTCACCTGGATATAGTCTTCGCGCCCTGGAACCGAGGAGATGTTGTGGGTCAGCCTGGCCGTGATTCGCCCTCGGGCAGGTGGATCTTTCGCTCCCTGCATTCGCCGGAGCAGGGGTGTCAGGAAGAGCCCGGCAACCACCATGGCACTGACGGGGTTGCCGGGCAGTCCGATGGCCGGCTTGCCGTTGCAGACGCCCAGAATCGTCGGTTTCCCGGGCCGAACGGCGACTCCGTGCACCAGGACGCCCGGTTTGCCCAGCGCATTGATGACATCGGCCGTCAGATCGCGTGTGGAAACGGAGGACCCCGCGGAAATGACCAGAAGATCCGAAGCATTCAATGCGCTGCGCGCCGCGGAAAGCAGCGACTCGTAGGTGTCTTTGATGATCCCCTTCAGCAGTGGAATCCCCCCTGAGCGGGCGATAAGGCCGGCAATGGCGTAAGAGTTGACATCCCTTATCTGCCCTGGTCCCGGTATTTGTTCCGGAGAGACAACCTCATCGCCAGTGGAGAGAATCGCCGCCCGTAGAGCGGCTGCCACCCGCACGCGGGTGATGCCGAGGGCCATCAGTCCGCCGAGGTCCTGCGGCCGGAGGATATGTCCGGCGTCAAACAGGGACTCGCCCTCTTTCACATCCTCGCCGACTTGAATCATGTTCTCCCCCGGCGCAACGGCGCGCAGCACTTCGATGTTTGCCTCATCGAGCTTCTGGGTCCGTTCCACCATGACGACAGCATCAGCCCCGGGCGGGATCATGCCGCCTGTATAAACGACCACGGCCTGAGCCGGGCCGACGACCCCTTCGAATATACGGCCCATCGGCACTTCACCGATTACACTGAGATACGCAGGCAGCGATTCGGTGGCACCGAATGTGTCCTCGGCGCGGACGGCGTAACCGTCCATCGTACTGCGGGGAAATGACGGAAGGGAAGACGGAGCGGTCAGTTTCTCGCAAAGTGTGCGGTCAAGCGCTTCAGCCGTTTCGAGATCCTGGCTCCTGACCTCGGGGTCAAGATGGTCAAACAGCGCTTTAAGCGCCTCTCCAGGGGGAAGCACCTTGAACATTTCCGGCATAACGGCTCCTTGCAAATCCATTTACGCCTAATCTATATGACATCTTCCACACATGTCAATCATTACTAAAAGGCCTTCCGGTCAGCTTAAAGACGTTCGAAAAGCCGGTGCATCAAAGAGCTGTTCCGCTCCTGAAGAAATGTTCCCGACAGCCTCTTTTCTCATTACTGGTATATATTTTGCGAAAGTTAAATAATTCTCAGAGAGCAGAGCATCATGGGGTGCAGGGATTTTTATCCCAGGGAATAGGGGGGACGCCTTGTCTGGGTTCCTGGATTTCACTAACTCTTTTTTTTCGCCACAGGTGATCCACCCAGTGGGAAACGGGATCAGATACTTTTCACCCGCCATGTTTGAAGCACTTGGATTCGGTGTTGTCGTTGTGGATGCCGACACCCACCGCATTGTTTATGCGAATCAAAAAATCCATGGTATTGGCGGGTATCCTGCTGGAATGCTCGTCGGCCGCGCATGCCACGGCGTGCTGTGTCCCGGGGCGGGCGGCAGGTGTCCGGTCACCGACGAGGGGCGGTCCGTGGAGAACTCGGAAGAGATTCTGATCCGGGCTGACGGAACCAGGCTGCCCATCATAAAAACCGCGGTGCCGATGATCCTGGAGGGCAGAAATTATCTTATTGAAAGCATCGTGGATAACTCACAGCGGAAGCAGATACAGTCGGAGCTCAGAAAGGCCAATGAATCCCTGCAGAAGGAGATGATCAGGCGCAAGCGGATACAGGACAGAATCGAGCATCTGGCCTACCATGACCATTTGACGGGATTGGCCAACCGCCTTCTCTTCAGGGACGAACTGGACCATGCCGTGTCCCTGTCCCGGCGAATGGGGAAACAGCTCGCGATCATGTTTCTGGACCTGGACGGGTTTAAAATGATCAACGACACGATGGGTCATGCCACGGGAGATCAGCTGCTGAAGGGAGTCTCAAACCGATTGGTCGCTATCGTGCGAAAATCCGATGTCGTCGCCAGGATAGGCGGAGATGAGTTCGTGATCATGATTACAAATCAAGGGCATGCTGAATCCATCAGGCTGGTCGCAGAGAAGATGCTGAACAGCTTCAGGGATCCCTTCAGGCTCAATGGCCGCGATTATTTTTTGACGACCAGCATCGGGGTCGCCATATATCCGTCAGATGGTGAAGATGCGGAAACGCTTCTCAAGAATGCGGATGTCGCCATGTATCAGGCAAAGCAGAAGGGCCGTAATCAATACTTCTTCTGCCCGTCCGTGATGAAGAATGCGGGGTCCGAGGACATGGAATCAAGCAGCCGGCGGTATGAGATGATTGATCGAATGGAACGGGAATCCTGCTATCGGCCGGAGCGACATCGCCATGAAATGGAATCGCTGGTTTTCAAGCCTTGCCGGGAAGGAAACATCCTATAACGTTTTATAGAGGGTGAAAACCTTGGACACTCATTTGGAAGGCCGGTATACCGGAGGCATGGCGAACGAACCGATTCCCGGGGAAGGCCCTGGTTTCCCGGAGCATGGGGACAGCGGTCAGGCCGCTTGCGGGACCACCGATTTTCTGATGAAAATCATACACAGCAAGGGTGAACTTCCCGCCTTTTCCAGCCACATCGTCGAAATCAACACCAAACTTTCGTCCCTGACATCGGTCAATTTCTCTTCAGCAGGGGACCTGGCCAAGATCATCCTGAAAGACTTCTCTCTTACAAACAGACTTCTCAAAATTGTGAACTCAGCCCTTTATGCCGGACAATCCGGAAAGGTTACCACCATCTCCAAGGCCATGTTTCTCCTCGGCATTGAAAAGATCCGGATCATGGCGGCCACCCTCATGATCTTTGATCACCTGGAGAACAACTCTCAGGTCAAAGAGCTGCAGGAGATTGCCTCGACGTCCCTGATGAGCGGTCTTGTGGCTGCAAGTGTCGCAGCGAAGATGAAAATGGCGGACAAGGAAGAGGTTTTTATCTGCTCCATGCTCTTCAATCTGGGGAAGATGCTGGTCATCTGCTATTTTCCGGACAAGTATGAAGAGATCAAGAGGCGGATGGTCGATCTGGAACTCGATGAGGTCAAGGCCTCCACATCCGTCCTGGGCGTTTCCTATAATGATCTGGGAATGGCGATTTCGCGGTCCTGGAATTTTCCCGATAAAATTGTCCGAAGTATGGAGCCCCTGTCCGATCACAACCTGGATCAGCCGAAAACGGAATGGGGGAACCTGCGGCTTCTGTCCAGCTATTCCAACGAATTGCTCTCCAACTTGATCAACGCTCCATCCCCCGAGCGGGCCGAGGTCCTTGCAACCGTACTGAAACGATACGGGAAGAGAATTCCGATCCAGCCGGATGAACTGAAATCGCTCCTCGAGTCGGCCGTTGCGAATGGAAACCCTTATACGGATGCGGCCAAGATCAACAGGCAGGCCGCCGATCGGTTCAAACAGTTATTCCAATCTCCACCTGGCGATCCCCCTGAAACCCAGAAGGCGAAAAATTCGGGGAAATCGGAACATCCATCCCTTCCGGGCGGACGCGATCCGTGTCCGGGCGCTTCCACTTCCGGCCTGGAGGCAAGGGGTGGTGTTCTGGCCAATGGCCTGCAGGAGATCAAGGAGGCCATGAAGGGCTCTTACCGCCTCAACGATGTCCTCTGCATGATTCTTGAAACCATGTACCGCGGATTCGAATTGAACCGCGTCATCTTTTGCCTGCGGGACACGAAACAGGGAACGATGGCGGCCCGTTTCGGGCTTGGGGAAAGTGTCGAGGAGATTGTTCAGCGTTTTCACTTCCGGGTCAGTCGGTCTTCGGATCTCTTCAACATTGTGATCGCCCAGGGCAAGGGCGTCATTATCGACAATTCCGCCAACCCCAGCATCTTGAAAATTCTTCCCGACTGGTACAGGCGTTTTTTTCTTGCGCCGTCATTTTTCATCTACCCCCTGATTGCTCCAAAGGGTTGCATCGGCATGTTCTATGGGGACAGAAAAACCCCGGAGCCGGTCATCACCCAGGCGGACATCACGTTCATGGAGGAGTTGCGGGATATATTCCTCTCCGCCATAAGCTGCGGACCATAACAGGCGTCCCGGTCACCCTGCGTCGAAAAACGGCCTGTTCCCTTTACAGGCTCAACCTCCAGCCGGGGCTTTTCCTCCGCGGCATTTTCCTTAACGTTCTTCAGAAGAGTCGGACGAAACAGAGTCCTTACTCCCGTCCGACTTGGCCGCAGGGCCCGATTCTGTGCGGCGGTCGAATTCTTCCCGGTTGGGTTCGCTGTCCCAGGCGTGGTCGTACTGCTTGTGATCGAATTTCAGGTCGCTGGACAGCATTTCCTCCTGGTTGCGAATCTCCTCCCGGAAATTGTCTATATAGGTGTCCTTGTCATGGGAGTGTGGCGCCAGCCTGAGGCAGGTTGCTTCGTCGTAGCGGATAAAATTCTGCCCTGAACGCGTGGCGCTGTACCTTCGGAAGCCCAGTTTAACCAGGGCATCGACCCCCAGGCGCACGGCGGTGTCAAGGGTTTCCCGGTAAATATGGGATACCCCCATGTCCATCAGATGATAGGCGTCCTGGTTGTTTTCGGCGCGTGCCATGATCGTCAGATGGGGGAAAAGCTTCCCCGTCTTTTCGATGAGATCTGAGTTGATTTCCGGAGAACCGATGGCGGCAACGAGAATCCTGGCCTGATCGGCTCCGGCGGATTTGAGGATGTCCACGCGCGTGGCATCCCCGTAGAAAACCTTGCACCCCATTCTCCTCAGCAGGTCCACGCGGTCGGAATCGTTGTCGAGAATGGTGGCATGGATACCGTTTGCCTTCAGAAACCTTCCCACCGTACTGCCGAAATGACCGAAACCGGCGATAATGACCGGGGCGTGGAGGTCGATGTCTTCGGGTTCCGGTTCGATTTTTTCCAGGGTCCCGAAACGGGGTTGAACCAGGCGCTCATTGAACAGCAGCAGGACAGGGGTGGCCGTCATGCTCAGCGCGGTGACGGCCATCATCGTGTCCGTCCATTCCAGCGACAGGATGGAAAGCTGGCTGATGAAGGAAAAGAGGACAAAGGCAAATTCCCCGACCTGGGCGAGGCCGATGCAGAAGAGCAGATTCTGATCAAAGCTCAGCCGCGCCAGCTTCCCCGTGAGAGCGAGAACGACGGCCTTTCCGGCAATCACCATGAAGACGAGGGCGAGGATCTTCAAGGGCTCGTTGAGGATCAGGCTGAAGTTGATGGAGGTCCCCACGGAGATAAAGAACAGGCCGAGAAGGATCCCCTTGAAGGGGGCGATATCGCTTTCCAGCTCATGCCTGTATTCGCTGTTGGCCAGAACGACCCCCGCCAGAAAGGTTCCCAGGGCGGGGCTGAGCCCCACCAGGCTCATAAGGGTAGCGGTGGCGATCACGATGAACAGGGCCGAGGCTGTGAACAATTCCTGAAAGTGTAGACGGGCGATAAACCTCAGGAAGGGGACGATCAGGAACCGTCCACTGACGACCACGAGGTTGATGGCCAGGAGCAGGGCGATGGTCTGGGCCCATCCGGGCAGACCCTGGAGAAAGGAGGCGGATTCTTCCCCCTGGGCCGGAACGCCGGAAACGGCCAGAAGGGGAAGGAGCGCCAGGATGGGGATGACGGAAATGTCCTGGAACAGGAGCACGGCGAAGGAGCACCTTCCCGATTGTGTCGCCGCCAGCCCCTTTTCCCTCAGCGTCTGGAGGACGATCGCCGTGGACGACATGGACAAGGCCAGTCCGATGGCCAGGGCCGCCGTCCAGGAGAATCCGAGCAGAAGGAACAGGGCCACAAAGAGCAGGGTTGTCAGACCGACCTGCAGGATTCCCGTCCCCAGGATAAGCTGACGCATCCTCCAGAAATGGGAGGGCTCCAGTTCAAGACCGATGAGAAAGAGCATCATCACCACGCCGAATTCGGCAAAATGCATGACGTCCTTCCCCTCGCCGCCGACAAGGCAAAGGCAGAAGGGGCCGATGATGATGCCTGCAATCAGATAGCCAAGGACTGAGCCCATTCCGATTCGCTTGGCAATGGGGACGAAAACGATCGCCGCCGCCAGATAGAGGAGGGCGTCATGGAGAAGGGTGCTGGTCATGGTGTGTTTCCCCGGCCTCCAGAAGAAGCCAATCGTTGAGAAAAGGAAAGGTTCGGATGAATTCGATGTCCGGATCGGACTGTGACAGCCGGTTCAGCAGGTCGAGATACCGTGCGGCATAATGCTCCAGGTCCGCATCCGTCAGTCGGTAAGTCCCCTGAACGGCAAAAGGCGGCAGGTAGATCATCCTGCAGAGGGTGGCCGTCTGCTGAAAGGGAATGAGGATCTCGCCCATGGAAAAACGGTTGAAGCCGTTTGCCGCATACTCGCTTCTCGCTCCGCCCGACGAGACGGCGTTGAAGATCCATTTGCCCTTCAGGGCGTCCCCCCCTTCGCCGTGGGCCCATCCGTGCTCGAGGACCAGGTCGATCCACTGCTTGAGCATCGCCGGGGCGCTGTACATGTAGATGGGGTGCTGCCAGACAATGACCTGGTGCTCCAGCAGCAACTCCTTTTCCCGTTCCACGTTGATGTTGAAGTCCGGGTACCGTTCATAGAGGTCATGAAGCGTTACCGCCGGATGTTGGCCGATATCCTTCAACAGCGCCCGGTTGACGCGCGATTTTTCAAACCGGGGGTGGGTAAAAAGGATCAGAATCCGATTCATGGTTCAGCTTTCATGGAGTTCCGGCTGCCGAAGAAAACGTTCCCGGGCTGAGAGACGCGTTATGGGGAACGCTGTGAAAAGATGAAAATCCGCTTACTTGTCTCCCCGGTACACGCCACCGTAGTCGGCCGTTGTCAGAGGAGCGGTTGTGCCGCTCAAGATCATGCCTCCCGACTGAATCGTCCCGATAAAAAGGGTATGGTCGCCGGTGCCGATCGTATGATCCACCGTGCAGTCCAGATAACCAATGCAGTCGTCCAGGACGGGAAGTCCGGACGGCGAGGGACTGTAGCTGCACGCATCGAATTTCTTGCGCCAGTCCGCGATCTTGAACTGGCGGATTCTTTCAGCGGATTCGCGGGGGAGGACATTGATGCAGAAGGTTCCCGATTCCCGGATCTGTTCGTGACAGAGTCTGCTCTTCCGGATGGCCAGGGCAACCCTCGGCGGCTCATGGGAGCACTGGGTCACCCAGGAGGCGATCATGCCGTTAAAGCCCTCGGGGGATAAAACTGTGACGAGATAGATTCCGTAAGAAAACCTGTCGAGTACATCCTGCCATGCCTTATCCATATTCACCTCCACAAATCAGGACAAGCAAATCAGCCGTTTATGAATCTATTAACTAACATCGGGACGGTCGTAATTCAATTCTTAAAATGTGCAATCGATTTCGCCCCCCCCGTTCTGTCCTGTTCCGGGATCCGTGCATGAAGCCAGTCCGGCGTCAGAGTTCCAGGCTGGTGATATTTCTATTGGGATATGGAGAATTTCCGCGTGATGTTCTGGCTCCAATCGTTCCGATTGACCATAACTGCAAGGGCCTGGTTGAAAGAAAAAATCGCATATATGAAAGTCTTTTTCCTTTTGTAGTTGCGTTTGTACAACCGTAATTTTTATTTTAGCTTACGGTTGTTATTCTGATATATAACTCAAATAGATAAAATAACATCACTTTATCTGGAAACTGGCTGTTCCGGCATTGTGGCACACAAAATGCGGAATTCATCGATTTGAGCAGGCAAGGCATTGAAAAAATGTCCAGCAGCGGAAAGGCCGGAATCCGAAGGTAAACGGCTGTGAAGATTACCATCGTCTATGATAATGAAACACAAAGGAAAGAACTCAAACCAGATTGGGGCTTTTCATGTATCGTGGATGTGGAAGGCAGGAGGATTCTCTTCGATACCGGCGCCAATGGTTCCATATTGCTGGGCAACATGGAAAAGATCGGGGTGAATCCCACATCGCTGGATGAGATTTTTATCTCCCACGATCATTGGGATCATACGGGTGCACTTGCTGATGTTCTCAGAGCAAGGGGGGGAAAAATCAAGGTTTATGTACCTGCTTCTTTCTCAAGTGTTCCAGGCGCAGGTGAGTTCGTCAAGGTAGGTCCTGCCCTTGAAATACACCAGAATATCTATTCTACGGGTGAGCTGAAAAATATTGAACAGTCAATGATCGTGAAAACGGAAAAGGGCCTGGTGGTATTAACCGGATGTTCCCATCCCGGTGTTGGAGAGATTCTGAAGACGGCAACTCGCTGCGGGAAAGTGAGTGCGCTGATCGGGGGATTGCATGGATTTAGAGAATTTGGCCTCCTCCGGACGCTGGATATTGTTTGTCCTACACACTGCACGTTGTACAAATCGGAGATAGAGGCGATATTTCCCGAAAAGTTTATTCAGGGTGGGGTGGGAAAGGTGATTGACTGGTAAACACGGCAAACCAAGAATAGTTTTTTTGTATATTTCGACACTAAACAATCGAGAGGTGCTGAGATGGATGACGCATTTGATGAATTGCAGAAAATGATTGACGAGGATATGCGGCGTATTTACTCGGAGGTGACCATAAACCACGCCATGAATCCCCGCAATGTGGGAAGCTTGAAGGATGCCGATGGGTGGGCAAGATATACCGGTCCCTGTGGCGATACTATGTCGATGTGGATAAAAATGTCAGGGGACATTTTGAAAGAAGTACGGTTTTCCACCGATGGCTGCGGCACCAGTGCGGCATGCGGCAGCATGACCACGGAGCTGGCCAAGGGAAGAAAATGGTCGGAGGCCTTGGAAATAAGCGATGTCGATGTTCTACGAGAACTTGGCGGCCTTCCCGAGGACGATCAACATTGTGCTCTGCTGGCTGCTACGACTCTCAAACTTGCCATCAGCGACCACCTGAATCGACGCAGGGAACCTTGGAAAAAATATTACGAACGGCGCTGATGCCCCCTGTAGAAGGTTTCGGCGCCCACCACGTCGATGACTAAGGCGTGTCCGGCAACAAAACGGGACAAATGAGGCCGGCAATCAGCGCGGCCTTTTCAGAAGGAGGCCCATCATGACGATCATAATGGAAAAAGGCGGGGGAACGTTCCATGGCATTAAACTCCTGCTTTGCGAAAACCCGCTGCCGCCGATTGACGAGGCCGTCGCGGCAGCCGGGGCAGAGTTGGCGCAAAGCAATTACTACACAGAAGCTTATTCGGCGCCGCTGCGCCGGCTCATCAGCGAACAGCTCGGCATTTCCGAACGTCTTATTCATATAAATGCCGGCTCCGAACTCATCCTCCGTCAGCTCTTCGACCGCTTTGGCAGGCAGGTCCACCTGCTGACTCCGACCTATGTCCTTTTTCCCGAAATCGCAGGGCGTTACACGGAAACCAGACTCTCTCCCGAAAAAGGTTTTGCCTATGACCTGGCCAACCTGGCGATACCCACAGGCACTACTCTCGCAGTTATTGTAAACCCAAACAATCCAAATGGAGGCACCTTCGATATGGCTCCTCTGCCCGATCTGCTGTGCCGCCACCCTGAGACGCTTTTCCTTATTGATGAAGCATTCATAGGATTGGCTGGTGAATCTGCTGTGCACCTGGTTCCCAAATATCCCAATCTACTCGTGACCCGCACCCTGTCCAAAGCACACAGCCTCGCGGGTTTTCGTGTGGGTTACGGAATATTTCCCGAGGCTGTCGCCGATGACCTGAACAGTCATAACGATGCCTACCCGCTTGCTCGTCCCAGTCAGGCGGCAGCCATGGCCACTCTTCAGCATGAAGACAAGATTAAAGCCCGCGCTTCGCAATTGCATGCCTGGACGGAGGAACTCGCCGCCCAGTTGCGAAGTATGGGGGTAAGCACATTTCCAACCGAGACCTATTTCTTTCTGGCTGACTTCTCACCCTATGACGCATCAGGACTTGCGGACCGACTTCGCGACCGTAACATCCTGATCAAGCCGCTTAATGATCCTGCCCTTGGCCCTGGGTATATGCGCATCACCACGGCATTGCCCGAAGACAACCGTCGGTTTGTCGATGCGCTGAGGGAGATTATGGCAGGTGTCTGAAGCTGGCCCTGTCAAGACTTATCATTTGTGATGCGAGGGGCGGTTTGAAAGAAATTAGGCTGCTTACTTTTCAGAATTGCCCACCTTGCAACCGTTTGGCTCCTGGAAAGACCTGGGAATAGAGATTGGTGTTGGACGTGGTCGTTTTGCATCCCGGTGGGTGTGACGACAGGTTTGGATCCCTCCCCGGCAATGCCTGCCTGCGCTTACTGCACGCGGGATCGATGCCATGGAAGGCCTTGATTCTAAAATTTTTCAACCCGGAATCAGGACGCTGCTGTTAAACTCCTTATCCGGGCTTCATAAAAGACCAGAGGGTGGCGATAAAATCTTTTACCTTCTGTATCAAGAGGTTTCGAATGCGGATGTTCAGATAGAGGTCTCCGGCCTCTCCGCCGGCGCGGCCGGCCTCGCCCATTCTCTTGAGGCGCAGTTGCTGCCCCGTCCTCATGTTTGCGGGGATGGTTACGACAAGCTCCCTTCCCGTCCTTTGGGAAGAATATCGCACCCTTCCGCCAAGCCGGGCCTGTTCAGGGGAAAGAACGATGGAATCCTGTAAGTCCTTGCCCCTTTCAGGCAGTTCAATGCCCCATTTCTTTTTCAGGCCGTATCGGATCAGCTTCTCCAGGTATCCACCAGGGTAGGTAATGCCTCCGGCGCCCTGTCTGTTTCCGACGCCGCCCACAATGACCCGGCCGAATACCCCCGGCTTTCTGAATTCAAAGGTTCGATATCCCGCGCCGTAGGATTCCCGGAAGATGTCGTCGAAGCCCCTGAATCCGAAGGCACGGCTGAACTCCTCGAAGATCTGCTGGATATCCGAGCCCCTGAAGATATCCTGATCGGAATGGGTCTGCCGAAACTGGCCGTAAGCCGATGATCCATAGGTCTGCCTGAGCGCATCGTATTCGCTTCTCTTCCGGGGTTCGGAAAGCACGGCGTAGGACTCGTTGATCTCTTTCATCCGGTCCGCCGCCTCCGGATTGTCCCTGTTCCTGTCCGGATGGTGCAGCAGGGCCAGCCTGCGGTATGCGTCCCGGATCTCCTTCTGAGTGGCATTGTTCTCCAGTCCCAATATGCTGTAGTAATCTTTTTGTTCCATGGTTTTTCGTTTCCGGTCAAGGCCTCCTTGAAATCTTCTCATCCGGTAGAGATCGAACCAGGCTGTGCTGGAGGTGGTGGAGAGTTTGGCAGGCACAGTATAGGATATGTTCTTAAATTGCTGTTCAGGGGTTGTTTCTTCCTTTCCTCATGATCCGCGGAAATAATGAGGAAAGGAAGGCCCCTGTGATTCATTATGGTTTTCCCAGCGGCCGGGGCTGGAATTCGAGCCATCAGGGAGTTGAGGCGTCTTTTTCAATCGGCAACGGAGCCTGTCGCCAGGTCCCCGATCATTTTGCTGAAGCGGGAGGGATTGTCCAGCCTGCCGCCCTCGGAGATGACGGCCATGTCATAGAGGAACTGGCTGTAGTCTTTCAGCACCGGCGCCTTCCGGTCTTTTTCATAGATTTCTCTCATCCGTGAAAGCAGGGGATGGTCCATGTTCAATTCAAGCACCCGCTTGGTCCGGGGCACCTCCTGGCCGTTTGCACGGAGGATTTTCTCCAGGAAGGCGCTCATGTCGTGTGGGTCGCCCGAAAGGCAGGCGATGGATTCTTTCAGGTGTGTGGACGGTTTCACGTCCTTTACCACGTCATCCAGGGAGGATTGAATGCAGCCGAACAGGGCGTTATAGACATCCTTCTTCTTTTCGTCGATTTCGCCGATGTCCAGGTCCCCCTTCTCGGCGCTCCGGAAGCCCTTCTTCTCGAACTCATGCAGATCACGGATGACCCATTCATCGACGGGGTCGGTCATCAGCAGGACCTCGTAGCCTTTCTCCTTGAGCTGTTCAAGGTGGGGGCTGTTGAGGAGCACCGTCAGATTCTCACCGGTCATGTAGTAAATCTCCTTCTGATCGGGCATCATCCGGCTGACATACTCCCGCAGGGAGATCCACTGCCCGTCGTATTTTGTCGTCTTGTACCGCAGCAGCGAAGCGATCTTCTCCCGGTTTTCGAAATCGGCGGAGATTCCGCTTTTGAGGACGTGGCCGAATTCTCCGTAGAAGGATTCGTATTTCTCCTTCTCCATGCCGGCGAGCATGTCCAGCAGCCTCTTCACGAGATTCGTCCGGATGTTCCGCACCAGGGCATTCTGCTGCAGAATTTCACGGCTCACGTTCAGGTTGAGATCCGGCGCATCGACGACGCCCTTGATGAAGCCCAGATAAGGCGGCATCAGGTCGGTGCAGTTTTCCATGATGAAGACGCGCCGGCTGTACAGATGGATGCCGTGCTTCCTTTCGTGGAGAAAGAAATCGAAAGGCAGCTTGGTGGGGATGTACAGGAGAGCACTGTATTCCGTCGTGCCTTCAAGCTTGAGATGGAGGCGGGAGTGGGGAGGGTTCCAGTCATGGCTGATGTGGCTGTAGAATTCGTTGTACTCCTCTTCTGAAACCTCGGACTTGTCCCTGGCCCAGATGGCCTTCATCGAGTTCAGGGTCTCCTCCTCGACGACTGTTTCCGTCCTGCCGGGATCGGGTTTGCCCTCCGCGTCAAGAACGGGCTTTGTTTTTTTCACATCCATGACAATCGGGTAGGCGACAAAATCCGAATGCTTTTTTACGATCTCCCGGATGGCCCATTCCGAGGTGAAGTCCTGCCCGTCTTCCTCCGCCTCCTTGAGCTTCAGGATCACCGACGTTCCCCGGGTGGCCTTTTCCGCTTCTTCAATCGTGTAGGAGCCGTCTCCGGAAGATTCCCAACGGACGGCCCTGTCGCTTCCGGCTGCTTTGGTAACCAGGGTGACCTTTTCGGCAACGATGAATGAGCTGTAGAAGCCCACACCGAACTGACCGATCAGCTCGGGGAGAAGGGCGTCGTTTTTTTTCGCGGCGTTCATGGCCTCCGCAAAGACCGCCGTACCGCTTTTGGCGATCGTACCGATATTTTCCGCAACTTCATCATAGGTCATGCCGATCCCGTTGTCGGAGACTTCCAGGGTTCTCCGGCCGGCATCGGGTTTGACGACGATTTTGAATTCCGTGTCCGTTCCGAGAATATCGGGCTCCAACTGTGCCTTGAAGCGGAGTTTGTCGATCGCGTCGGATGCATTGGAAATCAGCTCCCTGAGAAAAATTTCAGGGTGCGAGTAAAGAGAATGAATGATGATATTCATCAGCTGGTTGATTTCGGTCTTGAAGGAGTGCGTTTCTTTGCGGCTTTCCATAAATCCTCCGTGGCGTCGTAATGGATCATCCCCTGACACAGGGACATGGGGATAAAACGGTTTTGCGCCGATAAATTGGCAACCAATTCGCAGTTGTCAAGGCCCTATTGTTCAGATGGGAAGAAAACCGCTGCCTCGCCGGCAGCGTCCGGGCCGCCGGCGGAGTATGCCGTGGCAGCTGTCTCTGCAAGCCCTGTGGGGCGGTTCCGGCCGGCCCTGCGGAATTACTCGTGCCGCAGGGCCACGATGGGATCGAGGCGGGCGGCCTTGAGGGCCGGGAAATAGCCGAAGATCACTCCGACGGCCGCCGAAAAGAGGAAGGCGATCATCACGATCCCCGCGTTGAAGACGAAGGGCACGCGGAGCAGGCCGGAAAGCCAGACGGATCCGGCCAGGGCCAGCACGATGCCGAGCAGACCGCCGAAGGACGACAGGACCACCGCCTCCACGAGAAACTGCATCAGCACTTCCCGTTCCAGGGCGCCGATGGCAAGGCGGATGCCGATTTCATGGGTGCGCTCTGTGACCGACACCAGCATGATGTTCATGATGCCGATGCCGCCCACGAGCAGGCTGACCGCCGCCACGGCGCTCAGCAGGGCCGTCAGCAGCTGCGTCGTTCCGGTCAGCATCTTCGTGATCTCCTTCATGTCCATGACGTTGAAGTTATCGTCCTCTTCGGGGGCGAGATGACGACGCTCCCGCATCAGCTGTCCGATTTCCATCTGGACCTTTTCCGTCGACGCCCCATCGCGGACCGAAACCTGGATCAGGCCGATGTTCGTGCTTCCTGTGACGCGTCGCTGCAGGGTCCGCAGGGGAATCACCACCAGGTCGTCCTGGTCCGTTCCCATGGTACTCTGTCCTTTAGGCTCCATCAGGCCGATCACCTTGCAGGAGAGCTTCTCCAGGCGGATCTTTTCACCCAGGGGATCCTGGTTTCCGAAGAGCTTTCTGCGGACGGTGTCTCCCAGAATACAGACCGCCGAACCTGAACGCAGTTCGCTTTCACTGAAGGTCCGGCCGGAACGGATGGACCGTTTGGTCACCTTGAAATACGAATTTTCCGTTCCCGTGACGGTTGTTGACCAGTTCGAATTGCCGGCGACGGCCTGCAGGCTCCGGGATGAAACCGGGGCAACGGCGGCAATGGAGGAGACGTCCCGGGTGATGGCGTCGACATCGCTCATCTTGAAGGGGACCGTTTCGGACGTCTGGCCGGGTCCCAGCCGTTTCCCCGGCGTCACCATGAGCAGGTTGCTGCCCAGGTTGGAAATCTGCTGCGAGACTTGAACGGTCGCCCCTCCGCCGATGGTCACCATGATGATGACGGCGGCAACTCCGATGACAATCCCCAAAATGGTTAAAAAGGATCGAAGGACATTGCGCCGGATTTCACGAAAGGCCAGCAGAATGGAGTTTCCCAGCATCAGTTTTTCCCTCCTGTTTTTTCATCCAGAGCAACCGTTCCGTCGAGAAAGTGGATGATGCGCTTTGCATAGGTGGCCATGTCCGGTTCATGGGTCACCATGATGATCGTAATTCCCGAATCGCGGTTCAGCAGGGTGAGGAGGTCCATGATCTCCCGGCTGCGGGCCGTATCGAGGTTTCCCGTGGGTTCGTCGGCCAGCAGCACCGTCGGTCCGGTCACTATGGCCCGGGCGATGGCGACCCGCTGCTGCATGCCCCCCGACAGCTCGCCGGGGGTCAGCCGCTCCCATCCCTTGAGCCCCACCGTTTCCAGGGCCCGCAAGGCGCGCTCCTTCCGCTGTGCAGCGGAAATGCCGCGGTAGATCAGCGGAAGTTCAACGTTTTCCAGGGCAGAGGTGCGGTTCAGAAGATTGAAGCCCTGGAAGACGAAGCCCTGGTAATGGCGCCGCAGCAGGGCGCGCGAATTCCGGCTTAATTGCCCGACGTCAACGCCTTTGAACAGGAAGCTTCCCGCAGTGGGCGTATCCAGGCAGCCCAGGATGTTCATGCAGGTGGACTTGCCGGACCCGCTGGGCCCCATGACCGCGACGAATTCCCCCGTATCGATGCGCAGATCAACGCCGCGCAGGGCCTCTACCGCCGCCTGCCCTTCACCGAAGATTTTGGTGACCCCTTTCAGAATGATCAGGGGCTGTCCGGAAAGATCCTTCACTTCACCCCCAGCACGGAATCGGTTACCACCGCCATTCCCGGCCGCAGATCACCGGAGCGCATTTCCGTCATAACGCCATCGGTGGCCCCGACGGTGACCGGGACCGCTTTGAGCTGCCCATCCCGCAGAACCCATACCTGCTGCCCCTTTTTGCCGGCGGAATTCTCGCGCGGTGTGGACGAAAGGCGGGGCGGGCGCGGCAGCAGCATGCCCACCAGCCCTCCGGAAGGCCTCTTCTCCGCCTGGATTGGCGGCGTAAAGCGGAGCGCATTGTTGGGAATGAGGATGGCGCTCTCCACGCTGTTGACCGTGATGCTCGCCGTAGCGGTCATCCCCTGCCGGAGGGACAGGTCCGAATTGTCCACCTTGAGGATGGTCGTATAGGTCACAACGCCTTCCGTGGTCGTAGAGCCGTATCGGGCCTGAACGACCTGGGCCGGGAAGGTGCGGTCCGGCCAGGCGTCTACGGTAAATGTGGCCTTCTGCCCTTCCCGGATCTTTCCCACATCGGCTTCATCGACATTCACCTGCAGTTCCATCTCCGCCAGATCCTCGGCGAGTTTGAACAGAACAGGCGTGGTCATCGAAGCGGCCACCGTCTGGCCGGGCTCGACGCTGCGGTTGAGGACGATACCGTTGATGGGGGATCGGATCACCGATTTGGACAGGTCCGTTTCACTGACGGAAAGTGAGGCCTGGGCCTGGGAAACGGCCGCACGGCTGCTGGCCGCATTGGCCCTGGCCCGGGAATAGGCCGCTTCTGCGGCATCCATCTCCGTCTGCGAAGGAACCTTGCCGTTGCTAAGCTCCCATACCCGCTTGAACTGAGCCAGCTTGGCCCGGGTTTCCGCAACGGTGGCGTCGGCCTGGAGGACTTTCGCCTTTTCCGACTCCAGGGCGGCACGGTACTGGGTGATGGTTGCCTCCAGCTTGGAGGTGTCCAGGATGGCCAGAACCTGGCCGACTTTTACATGGTCATTGAAGTCGACCTTCACCGATCGAATGGTTCCGGACAGCTCGCTGCCCACCTCAACGGAATTGGTGGGCTGGAGGGTGCCCGTGGCGGTGACAAGCACGGTGAGGTTTCCGCGTTGTACCTGCTGCGTTTCGTAGCGCACCGATTCTGCCGCGTTTCGTCCCTTCCAGGAGGCGATGAGGGCGACAGCCGCCACCAATACGATCAGCAGGACCGGAATCCGCCATCTCTTCCATCCCGAAAAGCGCCCCGGAGAGGAGTCAATCTCGAGGACCTTTGAAATTTCGGTGGTATCTGTGGCCTTATCGGCTGAGTCAGGGGACTTTTTCATTTCCTTTCTTCCTTAAATCTGCCTTCAATGTTTGTTGTCGGGGTCCAGAGAAATCCATCCGCCGCCCAGGGCCTTGTAGAGGCGAATGAGATTCGAAACAACCGTTCCATTGCTCTGGGCCAGCTCATCCTGAAAGGTCAGAAGGGAGCGCTGGGCATCCAGAACGCTGTCGAAATCCGCGAGGCCGGTCTGGTACTTGAAGCCGGCCTGTTCCGCCGCCTTCCGTGCCGCCTGGACCGCCGCCTCCAGGGCCTGCCGGCGCTCCTCCTCTTCCGCAAAAGCGGTGAGGGCGTTTTCCACTTCCTTGAGGGAGTTGAGAACCGCTGCTTCATAGGCCATCAGGGACTGCTCCTGGAGGGCGCTCTGCACCTCGATGTCTTGCCGTATCGCGCCGGCATCGAAGATCCGCCATGAAATCCCGATCCCTCCGCTGGCCGTCCGGCTTCCAGAGGAGAACAGGCTGCTGGAGGAAAGGGACTCCAAGCCGATGGAGCCGCTCAAGGTCAGTCTTGGGTAGAGCTCCGCCTCAGCCACGCCGATGCGTGCGGTTTGAGCCGCCAGCTGACGCTCAGACCTGCGCACGTCAGGCCTCTGGCGCAATACATCCGCCGGAACGCCCACGGCAAGGGAGGGAGAGGCGGCCGGGATCGGCTTGCGCTCTTCCAGCTCGGCATGTATTTTTCCCGGCGTTTCCCCGAGCAGGGTGGCCAGGTTGTTTTTGGCCCCTTCAAGGCCTGTCCGCAGGGTCGGTATCTGCGAACGGGTTCTTTCAAGATTGTAGCGGGCCTGCTGAACGGCCACCTCGTCGCTCAAGCCGGCCTGCTGCCGCCATGAGGTCAGGTCGAAGGTTTCACCCTGCGTTGCCAGATTGCTTTCCGCCACACTCAGCCGGGCCTGATAGGTGCGGACATCCACGTAGTTGAGAGCCACCTCGGCGAGAAGGGAAACCAGCACGTCGCGCAGATCCTCCCGACTGGCTTCAAGCTCCGCATCAGCCGACTCCACGGAGCGCCGGACGCCGCCGAAGAGGTCCAGTTCCCACCCGGCGTCAAGCCCCGCCATGTAAAAGTTCCGGGTTGTTCCCATTCCCGCCTCTTCGCTGCTGCGGCTCCGGGTGGCGGATCCCGACGCATCCAGCGTTGGAAAGAGCCCGGCCCGGATAATGCCCCGGTTGGCGCGCGCCTGGCGGACACGCGCCTGGGCCTGCTTCAGGTCTCGGTTGCCTGCCATCGCACGCTCCGTCAGGCTTGAGAGATCCGGATCGTTCAGGGTCTTCCACCATCCGGCCAGCGATCCGGGAGGTTCTTCCCCGTCCCTCAGGCCGCCTTTAAGCGGGCTGTTCCAGCTTTCCGGCAGATCCATCCCGGGAGGGAGATAGTCGGGTCCTACCGTGGCGCAGCCCGCCAGGATCAGGAGGATTCCCGCCACCGCCGCCCGGAAGGCTGCGGTCATCGCCTTGCGGCCGATTGTTATCCGAGGGATGTTCATGGTCTGCGACTTCCATCTTTGAGGGAGACGGACGGTCTCCCGGCTTTTTTACTTCTGTTCCTTTCTTCCCATGCTTTACGCACGGCCCGAATCCCGGCCAGCGAGAAATTGACGACATGGTCTGCATAAGCCTCCAGGTCTTCAATGTCCAGCGGGCCGTTCCGCCCGCCGGTTTTTCCCCCGAGGCCTCTGCCTGCCACGACGGGATTCATGCACTGGCTGATGATGCTCAGTTCGCAGAATTTTGCCTCCTGCTCAGGAATCATGACGCCGAGAAGCTCGCGGACAAGGGCTTCCGTCCTCTGCTGCAGGGGGGAGATCTCCTCGCGGAGAACCTCTTCCAGCAACCCGGTGGGATTGGCCATTTCCCGCTGCATGAACAGAAACTCCCTGTTGTTCCGGTCCGTGATCCGCCTCAGGATCGCCCTGACCTGGCCTCGAAGGCGTTCTTCCGGCGGCGCATCGCCGCTCACCCCGCCGGAGGGGGGGTAGGTCTGGATGGATTCGGAAAAGGCATGCCGCCAGGCTTCGATGTACAGGGCCTGCTTGCTGCCGAAGTGATAGTTCACCGCTGCAATGTTGGTTCCAGCCCGCCTGCAGATTTCTGCAATCGTGGTTTCCCGGTAGCCCTTTTCACCAAAAATTTCACCGGCCGTTGTCAGGAGGCTCTGGCGGGTCTTTGCAGCCCCTTCCCTCGAAATCTTCATGACCGTCCTCGCATGAGCTGAAGTTAGAATGAACATTTAAAATAAATGTTTCAAATAGTCAATAGAAAAATTCAGAAGAGGGGAATTGGCAATTGTAAAGAGATGCGGATTGATTTATAAGGCATGTCATGGATCGGCTTGAAGAGCCCGGATTCGTTACCGGGATTCGCGGCGGGAGCCGGACGCAAGGGCGATGGACTTTGGAGAAGGGCGCTGAAAAGAAAGTCAGGCGGAGGGGAAACCATGCGAGCCATGCCGTTTTTCACGGGATTATTCCGGAGTACTGGAAAAGTACTCTTTTTTCAGCTCTTTTTGCTTTTCCTCCTCCTTTTTTTGGGCCGGCCTGACAGCCATGCACTCGTGGCCGATGAACTTCTCGTCGTAGCCAACAGCGCCGTTCCGGAGAGTCTGGAGCTTGCCCGCTATTACATGGAGAGGCGTGCGGTGCCATCTGCGAACCTGTTCCTGGTCAGGACATCCACCCGCGAGACGGTGGGCAGGAGAGACTATGATGAGCAGATCGCCGGGCCGCTGAGAAGCTTCCTGGAAAAAAACGACCCTGAGGGAAAGCGGTTCAGGTGCATCACCCTCATCTACGGCATGCCCCTGCGCGTTTTGCCGCCGCCTTTAACCCGGATGGAGGGTTCCGAGCTCAAGGATCTTCAGACTGCTCTGAAGGAATGGACGCAGCGGAAGAATCTGGCCGGAAAGAAACAGCCTGAGGAATCCCGGAAAATCCAGGAGAGACTGGCTGATCTGAGGAGAAAGATTCAGATTCTGAGCAAGTCCAACTGGGGGGCCTCCGTCGATTCAGAACTGGCCCTGGTCAGGGAAAAATCCCCCGAGCTGGATGGATGGCTTCCCAACAGGTATTATTTCAATTTTCAGGGAAAGGAAATAAAGAATATGCCCCGGCGTCCCGTCCTGGTAAGCCGCCTGGACGGACCGGATCCCTCGATTGTCCGCCGCATCATCGACGACAGCATGTACGCCGAGGTGCACGGGCTTCCCGGCCGGGCCTATTTTGACACGCGTCGGCCTGAGAAGGCTGCTCCGAAAGATGGCAAGACGTTGTCGGCTTACGAGCGGTACGACCTGGCCATCCACAACACGGCGCGTTTGGTTCGGAAAAGCGGGAAGCTGCATGTGGTCGTCAATGACAAGCCGACCCTCTTCGGCCCCGGCGAAGCGCCTGATGCAGCCCTTTACTGCGGCTGGTACAGCCTTGGGAAATATGTGGATGCCTTCACCTGGGTCCGGGGGGCCGTGGGATTCCATGTGGCCAGTTCCGAATGCACGACCCTGAAGGTGCCGGGCAAAACGGTCTGGTGCAAGGCCATGCTCGAGAAGGGCGTTTGCGCAACGGTAGGCCCCGTGGCGGAACCTTATCTGCAGTCTTTTCCAACCCCGGAGGTCTTTTTCAGCTGTCTCCTCGACGGCCGGGCGGCCCTGGCAGAATGTTACGGCGTGTCAAATCCCTTCTGGTCATGGCAGCAGGTCCTGATCGGGGATCCCCTCTATCGCCCATTTCTGAGACGCGGATTTCCAGCCGTGAATTAGGACGGAAGAAGGGAAATCCGGGCCGGAGGCACTCCCTCGTCGCGATGTTCCACATCCTGAATTTAAAGTGGAGAAAATCAGCCGGCGAAAAACCCGGGGCAAACAGGAACGCAGCACCCGGAGAGGGTACGGGGCCGCTTGCCCCGCCAGACGCTGTTTTGTGAAGGCACCCAAGGCGGGTCAGGAGCCTGACCGTACCCCCCGTCTCTCCCGGAGCTTCCTGACGATGGAGCCGGCGGAGTTCGTTCGAATCCTCCTCATGACAGGTATAGAATTTAATTGACATTCACGTTCGTTTTATCTATAGGAACTGTCCAATATAAGCAGTGCCTTATCATAAAAATAACGTGAAACGGGCCTAATGAGGCCCGCTTTTTTTTCATTGTTTTGCAGAAGAAAGGGTTCAAGAAATAACGATGCACCAGAAAGAGATTGAACGGCGCCGGACCTTCGGCATCATCAGCCATCCGGATGCCGGAAAGACGACCCTGACGGAAAAGCTGCTCCTTTTCGGCGGGGCGATCCAGCTGGCCGGGACCGTCAAGGCCCGCAAGGCCACCCGTCACGCCACGAGCGACTGGATGGCCATTGAAAAGGAAAGAGGCATTTCCGTCACCACCTCGGTGATGAAATTTCATTACCGGGATTTTGAAATCAACCTCCTCGATACGCCGGGGCATCGGGACTTCTCCGAGGATACCTACCGGGTTCTCACCGCCGTAGACAGTGCGGTCATGGTCATCGACGGGGCCAAGGGCGTGGAGCCCCAGACGGAGAAGCTCATGGAGATCTGCCTCCTCCGCAATACGCCGGTGATCACCTTCATCAACAAGCTGGACCGGGAGGTCCTGTCACCCCTGGAACTTCTAGCCGATATCGAAAAAAAGCTGCAGATCGAGTGTGTCCCCATGTCCTGGCCCATTGGAATGGGAAAAAGCTTCCGCGGGGTGTACAACCTGTATCGCAGGGAACTGCAGCTTTTCAAACCCGGGGCTGCGAGCCGGGGCGGGGAGGTTGTCGTCATCCGCGATCTCGATGATCCGGAGCTGGACGAACGGCTGGGAACCCAAGCCGCCGAGCTTCGCGAGGACATCGACCTGATGGAGGGCGCTGCCAATCCCTTTGTCTATGAGCATTTTCTCAAGGCGAACCAGACGCCGGTTTTCTTCGGCAGCGCCATCAACAATTTCGGCGTGCGGGAGCTGCTGGATGCCATCGTGGAGCTTGCTCCCAGCCCCCGCCCGCGCCTGGCGACGACCCGCGAAGTTCTGCCCTCGGAGAAAGAGTTTTCCGGTTTTGCCTTCAAGATTCAGGCGAACATGGACACCGCACACCGCGACCGGATCGCCTTTGTCCGGATCTGCTCGGGGAAATTCACCCGGGGAATGAAGGTCCGCCATAACCGGCTGGGCAAAGAGGTGACGCTGGCCAATGCGACGATCTTCATGGCCCAGGATCGCGCCTCGGTGGAAGAGGCTTATCCCGGCGACATCATCGGCATTCACAACCACGGGACCATCCGGATCGGCGATACCTTTTCCGAAGGGGAGGAGCTGAAATTTACGGGAATTCCCAATTTCGCTCCCGAACACTTCTGCCGGGTCCGGCTGAAGAACCCCCTGAAGATGAAACAGCTGCAAAAGGGCCTTACCCAGCTTTCGGAAGAGGGGATTGTCCAGGTCTTCCGGCCCCTTTCAAGCAATGACTACATCCTGGGCGTGGTGGGCGTTCTTCAATTCGATGTGACCATGGCCCGCCTGTTGAGCGAGTATGGCGTTGATGCGGATTACGAGCCGGCCGATTACGCCGCCGCCCGCTGGATCACCTGTGCGGACCGGGAAAAGCTGGCGATCTTCGAAAAGCAGCACAGGAATAATCTTGCCCTTGATTCTGAAGGAAATCTGATATATCTGGCCATGAGTGAGTGGCGCCTCTCCAACACCATGGAGGAATGGCCCGACATTTCCATGCACAAGACGATGGAGCACAGCCAGAGGCTCAGTTGATGCAGTCGGACAGGAGGGAGTAAAACATGGAGGAAAAAGCCTTCCAGGATTTCTACCCGGATGAATTTGCCCATTGCTACGGATGTGGGCGGCTGAACAAGGACGGATTGCAGATCAAGAGTTACTGGGACGGGGAGGAAAGCGTCTGCCGCTATGTTCCGGAGCCTTTTTTCACGGGCGGTTTTCCCGGCTATTTCTACGGCGGGCTCATCTCTTCGCTGATCGACTGCCACAGCGCAGCTACGGCGTCGGCTGCAAAGCTGCGCGAAGACGGCCATGGCCTGGGCGATAAACCCCTTTCCCGCTATGTGACCGCTTCCCTCAAGATTGATTTCCTCAAGCCCACGCCCATGGGAAAACCCATCGAGTTGAGATCAAGGGTCCTCGAGATCAAGGGCCGGAAGATCATTGTCAGTACCGCCTTGTCCGCCGAAGGCGAGATCCGCGCCAAGGGCGAAGCCATTATGGTGCTGATCCCGGAAAACAGATAACGGCCGCAGCGGCGCCCCCAAAAGCAGTCCCCTTCGTCCCCTGAAAACAGGCGGGGCCATTTCCCCCGTTGGACAGCCATGCCTGGAAAAAGACAGGTGCATATCTGCACCTGTCTCTTCTCAATATAGTAGCATATAAGCAACTCCATATCGTTCACCGTCCACCCTCTCATCCATATTATCTTCTATATTCAAATAGTTAGTTCTTATCCTCTTTTAACTAAAACATTGGCATAGAGAATGCCTTTTACCTTATAGAGGGAATGTCGGAATGTGACATTTTATATTCCCTTGGTGTGTGCGTTTGTAGAAAGATCAACGTCGAAGCCTTTGATAAGAAGGATTCAATAAGTAAGGGAGGGCAGAATTATGCCGAGAGGAGATGGAACGGGACCCATGGGAGGAGGCGGCAGGCCAGGTCGAGGGCGTGGCGGCCGTGGGTTGGGCCGGATGGGTGGACCCCTTGCGGCTGGACCCGGCGGATACTGTGTTTGTCCGCAATGCGGTCACCGGGAGCCACATAGGCTCGGAGTTCCCTGCGCCGAGCAGAAATGCCCGCAATGCGGAAGCACAATGGCCAGGGAGTAGGTTTTTGGGATGAAAAATGTTTAACGATCAAATTAATAAAGGAGGATGCCATCATGCCGAGAGGAGATGGAACGGGACCCATGGGAAGAGGTCCGATGACGGGGCGTAGAGCGGGATTCTGCTCATGGCTGGGAGCGCCGGGTTACACGGATGCTCCGCCGGCCTTCGGGCTGGGTTACGGCCGGGGACGCGGGTTCCGGAGCGGAGGTCGAGGCTGGAGAAATCGATTTTTCGCATCAGGATTTTGGGGATGGATGAGGCCCGCCGGGTATGGCGCACCATATCAAATCCCTGATCCGGAGATGGAAAAGCAGATGCTCAAAAGAGAGGCCGACGCCCTGAAAGCGGAACTGAGCGATCTCCAGAAGCGCCTGGACGAGTTGGAATCCGCAAAGGCTGCGGAATAAAAACCGCGGCGATCATTACCATGGCGGCCGCACGGATTATTCTTTCCGCGCGGCCGCCATGCGGGACATCCGGGCAAAAAAGACTCAAGTAGCTATGGAGACTTCCTGATCAACATGATAAAGGAGAGCCAAAAATCTTTTGAAGGTCGGTATTCCCGGATGGCTCTGGAACAAAAGGCCGATTTGACGGACAGACACCACCGGACCATCAACTACCTGCGTCTTTCCGTAACGGATCGCTGCAATCTGAGATGTGTCTACTGCATGCCTGACGAAGGGATGACCTTTATTCCCCACAGGGAAATCCTGACCTACGAGGAAATGCTGCATCTTGTCGAACTCTGTGTCGCCAATGGAATCCGAAAGATCCGGCTGACCGGGGGCGAACCCCTGGTGCGCAGGGGCATTATCTCCTTTATTGACAGGCTCAACAGGATAGAAAACCTGAAAGAAATCACCCTGACGACCAACGGCGTCCTCCTGAAAGAGTTTGCCCGTGACCTCCGGAAATACGGCATCTGCCGGATCAATGTGAGCATGGATACCCTGAAGCCTGAGAAATTCAATGCCATTACCCGGCGGCCTTTCTTCGAGAAGGTCTGGGAGGGGATTGAAGAGGCCGAATCGGTGGGGATGGCTCCCATCAAACTCAATGTGGTTGCCATGAAAGGCTTCAACGACGATGAAATCCTGGATTTCGCGCGCCTTACCTACCGGAAACCCTATCATGTGCGTTTCATCGAAATGATGCCCATCGGGGCGGCCGACGCCCGGATGAAAGGGTTTATTTCCAGCGGGGAAATTCTGGAGCGGATTTCAACCCTGGGGCCTGTCCGGCGCGTGGAATCCGAATCGATGGCAGGCCCGGCGGAAATGTACATCCTCGAAGGCGCCAGGGGTAGGATCGGATTGATCGGGGCATTGAGCCACCATTTCTGCGAGACCTGCAATCGGCTCCGCCTGACGGCGGACGGGCAGCTGCGGGGATGCCTCTTTTCAGACCGGGAAACGGACCTCAAGACCCCGCTGCGGGAGGGTCGGGAAGGCCCTTACCTGTCTGCGCTGATCCGGGATGCGATCTTAAACAAACCCAGGGGCCACGACCTCGACTTGAACAACCCCCGCAAATGCGTTCGGCCGATGAGCCGTATCGGCGGGTAACGAAATTATGGCAAAGATCTGCAGGAAGAAAGGAGCGAGTCCATCGTATGGCGATTTATTCATTCGGTGACCGGGTACCCAGAATCGGAAAGGATGTTTACATCAGTGATTCCGCCCGGGTGATCGGAGATGTCGAAATCGGGGATGGTTGCTACATCGGTCACGGGGTCATCTTACGCGGTGATTACGGAAGTATCCGGATCGGGCCGGGAACCGCCATTGAGGAAAATGCCGTGGTTCACATCGAGCCGGACGGGCTGAGCATCTTCGGGGAACGGGTTACCGTCGGCCACGGGGCGATTCTCCATGCCGATCGGATTGATGATTTCGCCGTGATCGGCATGGGTTCGGTGCTCAGTCTGAAAGTGACCGTCGGGAAATGGGCCATTGTTGCGGAAGGATCGGTTCTTCCCAGCAAGACCCGGGTCGAGTCGGGAAAATTCGTTGCCGGCGTGCCGGCAAAGGTGGTTGGAGATGTTCAACCGAGGCACAAGGAATTCTGGACCTGGGGCAAGCAGCTCTATGTGGATCTTGCCCGATCCTATCCGGAAAAGCTCAAACGACTGGATTGATTTTTCTTTCCAGGAGCAAAAAGAAGAGGGCCTTTGAAAGGAGGTCTTGATGTATCAGCTCAAGTTCGATGAAAAGCGGTGTCTGGCCTGCCCGGACGGGGCCTGTCTGGTTCAGTGCCAGTACCTGAAATATGAAGCCGACTCGGCCAGGAAAGAGATGGTCAAAATCTTCCGGGGTGAAGATTCCCCGGTGCTGCAGGACTGCGTCACCTGTTATGCCTGTGAGGAGTACTGCAAGCGGGGCAATCATCCCTTTTACCTGATCAACGAGAGGAGAGAGGACAAGGGAATCCTGACAGCCCCTCGCGCCATCACGCGGCAGTGGATCCATATCGGCGAGCCCAAGGGGAAGTATGAACTGGGCAGGATCGGAAAGATCGCCCTTTCCTTCGGATTCATGCCACAGTTGAAGGAGATCACGAAGGGCAGACTCTTCGAAGATGTGATGCCCTCCTACTTCTTCGGGCAGGAATTTTTCTGCAACGTCGTCTATATCCATTTTGCCAATACGGACGTGTTCAAGGAGCGCCTCCCCATGGTGATCGAAAATATCCATAAACTGGGTGTTGAAGAGGTGGTCTTTCTCCATGACGAGTGCTATGCCGCCTTTACTTCCCTCGCACCCGCCTACGGCATGGAGGTCCCTTTCAAATCGGTGCATTACTTTGAATACCTGTACAACCGCTTAACGGCGCTTAAGGATCTGATCAGGCCCTTAAATGTGAAGGTGGTCTACCAGCGCCCCTGCTCCAATCGGCTCTGCGGGGACAGTCATCTGTTTGTGCAGAAGATCATGGATCGGATCGGTGCAACCCTGGTGCAGAGGACTTACCAGGATGAAACCGCCCTGTGCTGCGGCAGCATCTTCCGGGCCATGTACGGCTATGACCTGATGGCCGATGTCCAGGGCCGGAACCTGGAGGATATGGCGAAAAGCGGCGCCGAATACTGCATCTTCAACTGCCACGGGTGCATGAACGCCCTGAGCCCCCTGGTGGCCGCTAGGGGAATGACCCCCCTGCACCTGATCGATCTGTGCCGGATGGCCATCGGTGAAAAGCCGGAAGGAGGGCGGTGATATGGATCACATTGTCCAGACCCTTGCCGGGATCGTGGGAAAGCCTTATGTTTCCGACTGCGCGGAAGAGCGGTATTTCTATGGAAGGGACCCCGGGCTGATGCCCCCTCATGCGCCCGATTACGTCGTCCTGCCCCGGTCCGTCGAGGAAATTCAGGCGATCGTCAGACTTGCGGGGCGGGAGAAGATTCCCCTGGTTCCCATGGGGGCGGGGATGTCCCTGAGCGGTCTTGTTATTCCCCAGAGGGGGGGGATCGTTCTGGACATGAAGCGCATGGACGGAATTCTGAAGGTCAACGAAGCCGCCCGCTATGCCGTGGTGGAAGGCGGCACCTCCACGGGTAAGCTGCATGCCCACCTCAACCGGTACTACCCCCGGCTTCGGTTCAGCACTCCCGATTCGCCCGCCGCCGCAACGGTGGCCGCCAATGTGATGATTCACGGGCAGGGGCGCCTGACCCAGCAGCAGGGATTCAATTCCGACATGGTTTCCGGCCTCGAGGTTGTCCTCCCGTCGGGTGAGCTGTGCCGGATCGGTTCCTGCGCCCTGTCCGACGACTGGTTTTCCAAAGGCCCCCCCCTGCCGGATCTCTCCGGGCTGTTTCTCGGCTGGTTCGGGGCGACGGGGATTCTCACCAAGGTGGGGATCAAGCTGTATCCTCGGAAAAAAATGCGGGATGTGGAGATCTTTATTACCGACAGTCCGGACTTCGTGCCGGGGATCCTTTACGAACTCACACACACGGAGATGGCGGAGGACATCAACATCTTCGCCCAGCCCCTGCCGTTGATCTTCAGCGGCAATCACCATATCGTGATCTATTTCACGGGAGACAGCGCGGAGGAGATGGAGTTCAAGAAGAGGACCCTCTTTCACGCCCTGGATGGGTTCATTAAAAACAAGGACGGCGGGTTCATGACCGTCGGCGAAGGGATGAAAAAAACGCTCCTGGACATGCCGCAGCGCAGCGCCACGACCTTTGCGGATGTGACCAAGGGAGGCGGCTTCGAATATTCCGGGCCGATCGTCCCCATCGACCGGTATCCCCAGTGCTCCCGGAAACTCGATGAACTGGCCGTTAAATATGACCTCAAGTATCACGCAACGGCCAGGATCATCGACAAGGGGCACGCCATGATGTTTGCCTTTTCCTTTACCTTCAACCGGGCGGATGCGGACATGCTGAACCGGACCCGGATGGCCCTTTCCGAAGCGAGCGAGTACGCCCTGTCCATCGGCGGACTCTTCTGGAAGCCGACGCTGGATGAGCAGCGGATCGCCCTGGAAAAGATGGATCCTCAGACCGCCAGGCTCATGAAGAGGATCAAGGAGGAGCTTGACCCTCAGGGAATCATGAATCCGGGAAACTGGGAGGGCATCTAAATGAAATACGCCGAGATCCTTCATCGCTGTTTCCGTTGCGGGTACTGCAAATTTACCCTGGACTACGAGAATTTCAACTGTCCCCCCTATCGGAAATACCGGTTCGACACCTTTGCCCCGGGCGGGAGGATGTGGCTGATCCGCGCCTGGCTCGACGGTGAGATCGAAAACAGCGAACGCTTTCAGGAAATTCTCTATTCCTGCGCCACCTGCGGAAACTGTGTCGAGCATTGCGCCTTTACGTTTCGGGAAAACCTGGTCGACATCTTCATCGCCGCCAGGGAAGAAATGGTCAATGGAGGGCGGATTCCCCCCCCCGTAAGGGATTACTTCAAGGCTATCTCGATCCACGGAAACCCCTACAATCTGCCGGCGGCCCAACGGTCCTCCTGGGCCGCGGACCTTCCCGTACAGCCCTATGACGGCCAGGAGTACCTGTTCTATGTCGGTTGTGTGGGGTCCTACGATGAGCGGGGCCGGAAGATCGCGCAGGCGGTGAGCCGGAATCTCATCCGGGCGGGTGTCTCCTTCGGAATCCTTGGAGAGCGGGAACCCTGCGACGGCAATGAAGTTCGCGTTCTGGGCGAATCGGGGCTTTTTGAATATCTCGCGGAAACCAACATCGCCCTCTTCCGTCAGCTGGGCGTTCGGAAGATCATCACCCTGGATCCCCATGCCTTCAACGCCTTTCGAAAAGAGTATCCCGCCTTTGGGGGAGATTTTGAGGTCCTTCATTATTCCCAGGTATTCAGTCGGCTGATCGAATCGGGGAACCTGAAACCGGGGAACTTTGCTGCCCGGGTGACGTTTCATGACGCCTGTTACCTCGGCAGGCATGGAGGTGAGTACGAAGCCCCACGCAACATTCTCAGGGCCATTCCCGGTGTCGAACTGGTGGAAATGCGCCAGAATCGGGCAAACACCCTCTGCTGCGGTGGCGGGGGAGGAAATTTCTTCACGGATATTCTGGGCGGGGAAGGGGACAGTCCCAGCAGAATCCGGGTCAGGCAGGCCCTGGAAACCGGAGCGGAAATCCTGGTCGTTTCCTGCCCGCAGTGCGCCAAAATGCTCGAAGACGCCATCAAGGCGGAAGGGTTGGACGGCAGGCTGACGGTCGCAGATGCCGGGGAACTTCTGGATGCCAGCCTCCGCGCGCATTAAAGGAGGGCGACTTCCGGCATGCTGTCTTCGCCGCCTTGGTTTTTCCTGAACGGTATTTTTTTGAGAGGTTTGTATGGAATTGGATGATCGGATGTACCGCTTTTTTGAGGCAAAAGCCCAGGACGTTCTCGTTGAACAGGTAACCCTGGGACTTGGCTATACGGCCGTGACCACCTCCGACGGGGGGATCGGCATCGCCTACACCTACTTCACCAACAAGGGCAGCTGTACCTTCGTCAACAGGTATGAAGATTTCGAGGGAAAACCCGCGCTGGAACTCCTGGAAAAGATCAAAAGTCCTCACCCTCTTGAAAAGACCATGGCTGTCGCCCTTGTGAATGCCCTCAACTACCGGCATGCCCTTTCCCTGCCGGAGGACAGGGAAAACAAGGTTCTTTTCGAAAGCTTTCGGATCGGGGAAAAGACGCGGGTGGCCATGGTCGGTGATTTCGCGCCCGTGGCCAGGATTCTGAAGGAGAAGGGGGCGCTTGTGGAGGTCATCGATATCGCCAGGGGTATTGGGAGCAGGGAAGATTTTTATGGCAAGCTCAGGGACTGGGCTCAGGTGATGGTTCTGACTTCGACTTCGATCCTGAACAACACGACGGAGGAAATCTTCCAGCATACCGGCAGTGAGGTGAAGACCGTTCTCCTTGGCCCCAGTACGCCCATGATTGCGGAAGTCTTTTCCCACCTTCCGGTGCACATGCTGGCCGGTACGGTCCCGATTGACAAGGATAAGGTGCTCAAAGCCGTCCGTCATGGTGTGGGGACTAGGGTCATCCAGAGGTTCAGCCGAAAATCCTATCTTTCTTTAACGTGATCTGTGCCGCGCCGATTTTTGGAGGAGCAAAGAATGAAAGAAATAAAATCTGAAGACAGGAATAGCACGAGGGGGTCGTTAATCAAGTCGGGCATGGAGGAAGCGGTCGTCATCTATCGGCCCATCGGGGTCATCTACAGCGAACATACCATCCCGGAAAAGACACCCATCCAGCCGGTATACGCTCGCGGATGTAAAGGAGAGGTGAAAATATATCCGGAATTTGATGAGGGATTGAGCGATCTGGACGGTTTTTCACACCTTTACCTGATTTACCATTTTCACCGGGCGGAATCGCCGCAGTTGATGATCAAACCCTTTCTCCAGGATGTGATGCGCGGCATTTTTTCAACCCGGGCGCCCCGCCGCCCCAATGCCATCGGGTTGAGCATTGTTGAGTTGATCCGCCGTGAAGGGAATGTGCTTCATCTCGATGGAGTGGACATACTGAACGGCACGCCCCTCCTGGACATCAAACCCTATACGGCCAAGTTCGACTTCGTTCAGACCACGCGCAACGGTTGGCAGGACGAGGTGGACGAGGAAACGGCCAGGCAGCGGGGAAAGCGGGACTATTCCAAGTGATCGGAGGAGAAAGCAATGCCCACCTATGAATACGAATGTGAACTCTGCGGTTTGAAGTTCGAGCGTCAGCAGGCGATTTCTGAGGGCCCCCTGTCGGAATGTCCTGAGTGCCGGGGAGCGGTCCGGCGGTTGATCAGCGGCGGAACAGGATTCCTCTTCAAGGTTTCGGGCCGGGGCCGGGAGGGATGCTCTCTGGAAAGAACGGGAAGGACCTGCTGTGGCCGGGAAGAGCGCTGCGGGAATGCATCATGCGGAGAAAATTCATGAAAAAAAGCACTTTTCAGTATGTTTACGGACCTGTCCCGTCGCGTCGTCTGGGCCGCTCGCTGGGGCTGGATCTGGTCCCTTTCAAGGCCTGCACGTTTGATTGCGTGTACTGCCAGATTGGCCGGACCACCAACAAGACGATGGAAAGGAGGGAGTATCTTCCCGCCGAGGCCATTCTGGAGGAAGTAAAACGGAAACTTGTGGAAAGGGACCTCCCGGATTACATTACTTTTTCAGGATCCGGAGAGCCGACGCTGAACAGCCGGATCGGAGACCTGATCCGTGAGGTCAAGGCCATGACGAACATTCCTGTCGCCGTTCTGACCAACGGCTCCCTGTTGTGGATGAAGGAGGTTCAGGAGGATCTGATGGCGGCCGATCTTGTCATCCCCTCTTTGGACGCCGGGGATGAAAAACTGTTCAAGTATGTGAACCGGCCCCACGGAGATCTTTCCTTCGATCAGGTGGTGAACGGGCTCATCGAGTTTACCCGGCGGTTCCCAGGGCAGGTGTGGCTTGAAGTCTTGCTGCTGAAAGGTGTGACCGGCTTGTCCTCCCATGTCGAAAAGATTGCCGCCCTGGTAAAGCGCATTGCACCGGACCGCGTTCAACTCAATACGGTCTGCCGTCCACCCGCAGAGGAATTCGCCTTTCCTCTTTCTCTCGAGGAGCTGCTTTCCATGAAAGAGCTGTTCCCTGGAAAAGTGGAAATCATCCGCGAGGAGGGTTCGGGTCATTTTGAAGCTTCGGCTTTTTCCGAAGGCAGGGAAGAGGAAGTCCTGGCCCTGCTGCGGAGGCGTCCCTGCACCTCCGAGGACATCGCGGACGGCCTCGGCATCCATGTAACGGAGGCTCTCAAGCGCCTGAACATCCTGGTGGACCTTGGAAAGGTGAACTCCATCGTATCAGGCGGACGGAACTTCTACATTGCAAAGGGCGTACAATCGGCCCTGAAGATGGAAGAGGAAGAAGGGGATCCATGAAGAAACCCGCGGTCGGCAGTGGGATTCTGTCTCCCTTCCGGTCGGATGCCCATGACGATCCAGAGACGAAATTGATCGGCAGGGTCGCCCTGTATGCCTTCCTGTTGAATCTCGGCCTGGCGGTCATGAAAGGTGCGCTTGCGCTTTGTTCAAACAGCCTCGCCGTCACGGCGGGGGCCATCGATTCCGCAACCGATTCCTTTGCTTCCCTTGCCCTCTACGGGGGGCTAAAGCTTTCCACCAGAAGGACGCCTTCCTTTCCGTCGGGGCTTTACAAAGTCGAAAACCTTCTCTCCGTCTTTGTTGCACTGTCCATCTTTTTTGCCGGTTTTGAAATCGCACGGGAGCTGTTTACCCGAGACGCTCTGTCGCCGCAGATTTCACTGGGCGTCGTCACCCTGCTTGTGGTAGGCGTGGCGGCAACCTACCTGTTTGGCCAGTACGCCATCAGGATCGGCAGACAGACGGAATCTCCGACTCTGGTTGCCGAAGGCCGACACCGGCAGGTTGATGTCCTTTCTTCCCTCGTCGTGCTGGTTTCCGTCCTGCCGGACTATTTTGGATGGCATATCTCGCTGTGGGGCCTCTCCATCGATCAGATCGCCGCGGGAGCCGTCCTGGTTTTCATTGTCCGTGCCGGTTGGGAATTGCTCTCCAACGGTATGAGGGTCCTGCTGGACGCCTCCCTGGATTTCGAAACCCTTGACATGGCCCGAAGCATCCTGAGGAGCCATCCCTTGGTTGTGACTGTCCAATCGCTGTCAGGACGAAACGCGGGCCGTTTCCGATTTCTTCAGGCCAATGTCATCCTAAGGACGGGAGATCTTGAAAAAGCCCATCAGATCAGCCTTTCCCTCGAACGCAGCATCCGTAAACAAATCCCGCATGTGGAGCATGTAACCATTTCTTATGAGCCCCGTCCCCGTTCCCACCTCCGTTTTGCAGTTCCCCTGTCGGATCGCTCAGGGACTGTCAGCCGTCATTTCGGCGAGTCCCCCTTCTTCGCCGTCCTGACGCTTCGCCTCGCCGATCATGCTCTTCAGCAGAAGGAGATTATGGAAAATCCCCATAAGGACGTCGAAACGGCCAAAGGCATCCGCGTGGCGGAGTGGCTCGTCGAACAGAAGGTGGATCAGGTTTTCATGGCCGAGGATTTTTCGCACAAAGGCCCAAGCTACGTTTTCAGCAACGCCGGCGTTGATGCGCAGAGGACCGATGCGGAAACCCTGGAGGAAATTGTCGCCGCTATCAAGGAAGAGTGAATTTCCAGGAGCAGAACCAGTCCGCGGGATGCGGATCGGGAGGGCAGGCGACGCACTGCGTGACGATGGCCGGGTCTATCGTCCGGGCAAAGGTTGAGTATTCGATGATCCCTCCCGACTTGCAGGGGTAGTCCTCCATGCCCTTGCGGTTCCGGATGTCCTGCACCCGGCAGCGAATCATCCTGTAAATCAGCGTCCGTTCATCCGGCCATTCGAAGGAGTGCTCATTGATGTTTGCATAGAGACGATGTTTCAGCGCCGCCTCCAGGGCTTCCAGGCCGCCTCTTTCCGGAAGACCGATCAGGGTTTTGATGTGAAAGGCCTCAAGCGGGGAGAAGCGGCTCCAGCAGATGTCGTTGGATCTTTTGGCCGTATCAAGATCGAAGCTCTTTTCAACGCTCTGAAACCAGACCCCATCGGCTGCCAGCCAGTTGATCGAAAGGGCGGAAAGGATTTCCAGAAGCTCATCGTCGGATTTTTCGAACAGCTGTTTCGGAATGCCCCTGGCATCGGCTTCAAATCCGAGAACACGCCCCATACGCTTCATGGCGATGGGGAACAGGGTCTGCCAGGTCGCTTCATCCAACTCCATGGCGGTATGCAAACCAAGCTGATATTCAACCTCTTTGAACCATAATCCGTAGTGGAGGAGAGTCAGTCTCAGGCTGTCGACAATCTGCAGAATCAGTTTTTCCTTATGTTCCGCTGCCGCGTTTTCTTTCATATCCTCATCCTTTACCGTTCTCATGTGCGTCGTGCGCTTCGACAGAAACGTCGGGCTCCTTTCAGCTTCCGCAGCTCCTTCGAGAAGTGTGCCATTCCAGCAAGGACGTCCGCAAAACAACCCCCGGCGGCCCCGCCAGGCTGCCGGGACCGGATGAAGGCAACGCACGAGACGGCTTTTCATCCCGGCATGCGCCCGGACAGTGCTTTTTTCCGGGAGGGGTTTCCGAGTCAGTCATCATCCGAGTATTGCAATATTGCGACGATCTCCCTGTGTTCACGTTTGCATTTCTGCGCATATCCGCTGCGGAAAAGCCCCCTTGATCATGCAGGTGGTCCAAATTGCTGCGCATGAATTCGTATGGCAACCTTGTATCCATTCTGGTATGTTTTGTGCCCCTGTCGGGGAAATGACGTTCATGTCGGGAAAAACGGAAAGGTGGAGTCGCCATGATAGACGAGTTCAAAATCAGAGAGGCTGTCAAGTCTGTTCTGGATCCGGAGTTGAAAAAAAGCCTGCTGGATCTGGGGATGATTCGCGATATTCATGTGGAAAATGGTCAGGTTTGGCTGACCCTGGCGCTTTCGACGGCAAGATGCCCCAGGAAGGACGCCATGGTTGAGGAGATCAAGGGGGTGCTGGGGAAACTGCCGGGAGTCGCCGGGGTGGATGTCCGACTGGCGACATTGAGCCACGAGGAGCTCGAAAAACTGTTTCCGAAACATCCCCTGGTCGGTCTGGAAAAGGTCCGCCATGTGCTGGCCGTTGCAAGCGGCAAGGGCGGCGTGGGAAAAACCACCATAGCCGTTAATGTCGCCTTGGCGCTGGCCGGGAGGGGGCGCAGGGTGGGGCTTCTCGACGCCGATGTTTACGGGCCCAGCGTTCCTGTCATGCTGTCGCTCGAGGGGGTGCAGCCGGAAGAGGAAAACGAGGCGATTCTTCCAGCGGAAAAGTTCGGCCTCCGGATTATGTCGCTGGGCATGCTGACGGCAAAGGGCCAGCCCATTGTCTGGAGGGGGCCGCTGGTTGCCAAGGCCATCAAACAATTGCTGGGGCAGGTCATGTGGGGCGACCTGGATTATCTTGTCTTGGATCTCCCGCCTGGAACCGGGGATCCTTCCATTACCATCGCGCAATCTATTCCTCATGCCGCCATTCTGATGGTGACGACGCCCCAGGAGGTCGCCTTGGCCGATGTCCGCAGGTCCATCGACCTGTTCCGGAAATTCGGGATGGTCATCGTCGGTCTGGTGGAGAACATGTCCTATTTCCAGCCCGATCATTCCGGGAAACCGATTGCGATTTTCGGCGAAGGTGGAGGAGAAAAATTAAGCGAGGAATTCGGGCTTCCCCTGCTGGGTAAGATTCCCATCGATCTCGCCATTGGAAGAGGCGGCGACTCCGGCGTGCCCCTGATGGTCTCATCGCCCGATTCCGAAACCGGCCGTGTCTTCCAAGGCATTGCGGACAGGATCGTGGCTGCAAGCGGATAGGGGAAAGCCGTCGGACGAACCGGATCGAGGCTCCCGGATTTCCTGCGGGGCGATTCTGTGGCCTTTCAAAATGACAGCAGTTGCAATATCGCGACTCTTTTTAAGCCACTTCCGATCTTTTGAACCGATAAACTATTGAACTACCCGATTATTCGATGAAATTTAAATATGCCATATATGGCATGCTTTATGATGTCCCTTTTACCCAATTCAAGATCTGCTTGCATCACCCCGGACTGAATCGGCCGATTCCCTGCCGGAGAAGCGGTCACATTTTTGCGCAAGGAGGAGAGAATCATGGGAAGATCTTTTGCTGGGAGAGGATTCATCGTTTTTTTCATCATAGGCATTACCGCATTTCTATCGCTGCCCCGGGCCTTTGCCGAACCGAAAGGGACCGTTGTCATGTTTCATGCCGGCAGTCTGACCATGCCCTTTGAGGCCATGGAAAAGGCATTCGAGACGAAGTACCCCGGGGTGGATCTTCAGCGCGAGGCCAGCGGAAGCCAGGCCGCGGCACGGAAGGTTACCGATTTGAACAAACCCTGCGATATCATGGCATCAGCTGATTTCAAAGTCATCGATAAGCTTCTGATTCCCAAATTTGCAGACTGGAACATCCGGTTCGCCACCAATCAGCTCGTTCTCTGCTACACCGAGAAGAGCCGGTATGCAGATCAGGTGAACGCCCGGAACTGGTATGAAATTCTGCAGCGCAAAGGCGTGGTCTGGGGCCACTCCGATCCGAATCTGGACCCCTGCGGATACCGCGCCCTGATGGTGCTCCAACTGGCGGAGAAATACTACCGGAAGCCCGGTTTGTACGACAGGCTTCTTGCAAACCGGCCTCTGGAAAATATCCGGCCCAAGTCAGTCGAGCTGGTGTCCCTGCTTCAGACGGGGAACATGGACTATGCGTGGGAGTATCTCTCCGTTGCCGTTCAGCATGGGCTGAAATACGTTGTGCTTCCCGACAAGATCAACCTGGGGAATTACAAGGAGGATCCCTTCTATTCCCAGGCCGTGGTGAAAGTGACCGGCAAAAAGCCCGGGGAATATATGGACATGAAAGGGGAGTCCGTCACTTACGGGGTTACTTTAATCAAAGATTCCCCGAACAGGGAAGCGGCGATTGCCTTTCTCGACTACATGCTTGATCCCAAAGGAGGTTTGAAAATCCTGAAGGATCAGGGGCAGCCCCCCTTTATCCCCTGCCGTGTGCCGACGGAACAGATGAAATCCATGCTGCCGGAAAAGCTGAAAAAGCACGTTACGGTAAAGGATTGACAGGACGTCCGTCATGGGAAGGAAGGGGTCGTTCTTCTGGGTCTCGTTTTCATGCGGCATCATGGTGCTGACGTTTATTCTCCTGCCGCTCGTTGAAATGCTGACGGCCCCCTCCGGAGCCATGCTCAGGGAAACTCTTCAGGACAGGAATGTCATCCGATCCATCTGGCTGAGCATCTATACGGCCGCCTCTGCCGCGGGGATCTCCTTTCTGGTCGGGACCCCGCTGGCTTATCTTCTCGCACGCTCGCAGTTCCGGGGCAAGCATCTCATCGAGAGCGTGATCGACCTGCCAATCGTGATTCCCCATCCCGTGGTGGGCATTGCCATCCTGGGCGTTGCCGGAAAGAACCACTGGCTGGGGCAGTATCTGCAGGAGTTCGGTATCCGGATCATGGGAAGTACGACAGGCATTATTACCGTGCTGACCTTTGTGGGCATGCCCTTTTACATTAACGCCCTCAAGGCCGGCTTCGAGGCCATTTCCCCCCGGCTGGAAAACGTTTCCCGGAGCCTCGGCGCCTCCATGTGGAGTACCTTCGTCCGGGTCACCTTTCCCCTTGCGTGGCGGAGCGTCCTGGTGGGTTTGATCATGTGCTGCGCCCGCTCCATCAGCGAGTTCGGGGCCGTTGTCGTGGTGGCCTATCATCCCATGATTGCGCCGGTCCTTATTTATGAACGTTATGAAGGATACGGGCTCCAGTACTCACAACCTGTGGCGGTCTGGCTTGTCCTTGTATGCCTGTCGCTTTTTCTTGCTCTCAGACTTCTCGCTCTTCCGCAGAAAAAGGTATCATGATCGATATCAGGAACCTCAACGTTCATCTCGGTGAATTCCGCCTCAGGGACGTCAGCCTTTCCATTGATCCGGGAGAATTCTTCGTGCTCATGGGACCAACCGGTGCCGGGAAGACCGTGCTCCTTGAGGCTGTTGCCGGACTGGTCCCCGTTCTCGGGGGAAACATCTTCATCGGCGGCCGCGATGTCACCCGAATGCCGCCGGAAGAGCGGGGCATCGGCATCATGTACCAGGATTACGCCCTGTTCCCCCACCTGACGATTGTCCGGAACATCAAATACGGTCTGCGCTATCACCGCCTTGATAAAGAAACAGCACAGAAGCGTTTCGGGCGGTTGGTGGATGACCTCGGCATCGGCCACCTGCTGAAGCGCTACCCGGAAACCCTTAGTGGAGGGGAGCTTCAGCGGGTGGCGCTGGCGAGGGCTCTCATGGTGGAGCCCGGGATCATTCTTCTTGACGAGCCTCTGTCGGCGCTGGATCAAAATTTCAGAGAAGAAATCCGTCTGCTGCTCAAGAAGATAAACCGAAGCTCCCACATCACCTTTTTCATGGTGACTCATGACTTTTCCGAAGCCCTGACTCTTGCCACCAAGGCAGCCATCATGTGCGAGGGGGCCATTGCCCAGACCGGATCGATCCGTGATCTCTTTTCGAAGCCTGCATCCACCTTTGTGGCGTCTTTCGTAGGAATGAAGAACGTCTTTTCAGCTCAATTCAACGGCAACCAGGCCTGTGTGGACAGTCTCACCATCGAGGTGCCTCAGCCGCACCATCATTCCACAGGCTACATCGCCGTCAGGCCGGAAGATATCGTGATCAGTCTTCAACCGTTCGAATCAAGCATCCGCAACGCGTTTCCCGGCATGATCTGCGGAATGATCGATCAGGGCTTTCTTTACGAGGTCCACATCCGCGTACGGGCCGTAGTCTTCAAGTCGCTCGTAACCAAGGGAGCGGCCATTGATCTGGCTCTGGATATCGGTGCGGGCGTGCACATTTTCTTCAAGGCCTCGGCTGTTCACGTCTTCTGACCATGGCGGAAGATGTCTGATCGGCCGTTGACATATAAACCTCCGCTGCCTATACTTCAACCGTATCGGCTGCAGCATCGTGACGGTCCTGCAGGAAAGGAATGGATTCCGGCTCTTTAGGGAACTGAACCCGGTCGAGAAAGGGATCCCAACAGCAGCAATGAGTGAACAGAACAAAAAAACCGCTCCCCGGGAAAGGGACATTATTCTCGACTCCATTGCCGATGGCGTCTTTTCCGTGGATGATCAATGGCACATCACGTCCTTCAACCGCGCGGCGGAAAGGATTACCGGTGTTCCTTACGAGGACGCCATCGGGCAGCGGTGCAAGGATGTGCTGAAAGCGGAGATCTGCGACCGCGGCTGCCTTCTGAAAAAAACCATGCAGACGGGAAAACCGGTGGTCAACCGCACGGTCTACATCGTCAATGCCGAAGGTCGTCGGATGCCCATCAGCATTTCTACGGCGCTGCTGCGCGATGAAGAGGACCGGATCATCGGAGCGGTGGAAACCTTCCGGGATCTCAGCCTGGAAGAGCAGCTCCGCAAGAAAATCGAGGGGCGCTATTCCTTCGAGGACATTATCTCCCGGAATCATCGGATGCACGAACTGTTCAGCATCCTGCCGGATATGGCGAACAGCTCCAGTACGGTCCTGATCGAAGGAGAGAGCGGAACGGGAAAGGAACTCATCGCCAAGGCCATTCATAACCTCAGTCCGCGGAAAAGCAGGCCCTTTATTGCGGTCAATTGTGCCGCTTTGCCGGATACGCTTCTGGAATCGGAACTCTTCGGATACAAGGCCGGGGCCTTTACGGATGCCCGGAAGGACAAGCCGGGCCGCTTCAAACTGGCGGATAAAGGGACCCTTTTCCTCGATGAAATCGGGGATATTTCTCCGGCCATGCAGGTTCGTCTGCTCCGCGTTCTTCAGGAAAAGACCTATGAGCCTCTGGGTGCGGTGGAAAGCATCCGCCACGATGTCCGGATCATCGCGGCGACAAACAAGAAGCTCTGGGATCTGGTCAAGGAGGAGAAATTCCGGGAGGATCTCTACTATCGGATCAATATCGTGAGACTGGAGCTTCCCCCCTTGCGGGAGAGAATGGAGGACGTCCCTCTCCTGGTGGACCATTTCATCGAGCATTTCAATGTCCTCCAGGGCAAGGAAATTTCCGGCGTAACCGATGAGGCCTTGGCCTGCCTGATGACCTACACATATCCCGGCAATATCCGGGAGCTTGAGAATATCATTGAACGGGCCTTCATTCTCTGCAAATCGGGGATGATAGACCGGGTCCATCTTCCGGAGCCGGTTTGCGGCATCGCCGGTTCCCCGGAAATGCCGGCGTTGGACGCCATGTCCTTCCGGGACATGGAAGCGATTTTTCTGACCAATGTACTCCGGCGGAACTCATGGAACAAGAACCGCACGGCCCAGGAACTCGGAATACACAAAAGTACGCTTTTTCGAAAACTTAAGGCGCTGGGCATCCAGTCGCCGGGCAGGGTGACGGAAAAGGGGGAATCGTGAGTGCAGGGTTGCTTTTTAAAAAAATCTCGTGATGTTCGAAGGAGGGTTTGAAATGAACCAGTTCGTTATTTTTGCTTTTAACGGAAACCCGATGTGCTTTGTTCATGTGCTCCTGAATGCCCTGGATCTGGAAAGCAAAGGGATGGGCGGGAAGATTGTCATCGAGGGTGAAGCCGTGAAGCTGGTCGAGGAAATGGAAACGTCGGGGAACCCTCTCTACAGAAAGGCAAAGGAGAAGGGGTTGATTGACTGCATCTGCAGGGCCTGCTCTTCGAAAATGGGCGTGCTCGAGTATAACGCGACCGTGGGAATCCCACTGGGAGGCGACATGACGGGACATCCCTCCTTTTCATCCTATATCGAAAAAGGCCATCAGGTTATTACGCTTTAAGCCGCGCCCCTGTCAAAAGAGCCTGGCAGCGATTTCCGGGCCACGGCTCCATTCTGGTGGGGCAGGATTTGTTGTTCTGCTTTCTACGCGTTATTTTCGGCATCAGGAGAAGCGCGCCGCCCGTCGGCCATTTTTTCGGCTGTTTTCCACCGGGGGAATGAAGTCCCGTTATCCGGCGCGGCGACGGTGCGCAGCCTCTACACCCCAGCGGATGGCCGCCAGCAGTCCGAGAAAGGCCAATGCCAAGGAGCACCAGACCAGGGCTTCGAACGCCAGCAGATAATACTGGGACGGATCGACCGCGATCCGTCCCAGTACAAAGCCCACAATAATCAGGGGAATGAGCGCCGCAAGCCTCCAGAAGCCTCTCCAGCGCCGAAGAGCGAAGATCTCCGCGATAAGAAACCCGATAAAAAGTGCGAACACAAGATCCATTAACATGGTTGATTTTCTTCTTTCCTGTTTTCCGGCAACCGGTCGCCGTGTGAGGTTTGAAATGAGCGCGGGGTATTTTCCGGAAAATGTTCCGGGAATTTCATATCTCTTCCTCCTTGAGGAACAGCAGGTGATATTCCGATTCGGTCAGATATCTCTTCAGCATTTTTCCCATCACATCGAATACCTCCGCTAAATCTTCATCGCTCATCCGTTTCAGGATCGTTTTCATCAAAGAGTCATCGGAAAATTTTTGCAGGTACAACTGAACGGTGTCTTCATCGGTCTGCCTGTCCAGGCCATAGCCTACAAGCCCCTCATAGGTTTCCACAAATCGGTGGGTGTGTTTTATCATAACAGTGTGTCAGCCCCTTTTCTGGTTTCATTATGTTACGATGTTCAATAAATCAAATCTGGGGGAAGATATCAACCAGATCATGGCAAAAGGAATCATGGCGATGTCTATCCCGTCCCTTTGCCCGGTGGGCGTCGTGAAAGGACTAAAAGAATGATGCGCAGAAATGCAACTTTCTCTCTCGGACAATGTTCCATTATTGCAATGCTTCATCCTGCCACTGCTTCATGATTAGATTGAAAGCTCTTTAAATCTTAATGGATTACAACTTAAAAAGTCTCTTGTTGCTTCTGGCATGCTTCGTGATGATGAGGGACAGTGGGGAGCGCAAAATATGAAATCAGCCATTCCGGTTTGCGGGCAGGACATTGCACTGGTTTTTGATGATGCGGATTTCCTGCTTCTTATCGAAGATGGGGAAAAGGGATTCCTCAAAGAGGAGCGGTTGCGCTGTTCTGGAAAAACGATGATCGACAGAGCGAACCAGCTCAAATCTCTTGATGTGGATCTGCTGATCTGCGGGGCTATTTCGTGTCCTCTGCAGCGAATGATTGAAGCGATGGGGATTGCCATCATTCCCTTTGTACGGGGAGAGGCGATGGAGGTGTTTGATGCCTATTGCGGGAATCGTCTCGAAGATCGGCGATTCTTTATGCCGGGAAGACGTGTCCTGCCGGACGGGCGCATCTGCCGAGGATCTCAAGGATGGTTTCGAAACCGTCGAGGAAGGAAGGCACCGAAATGAACATAGCGATTACATCTTGCGGCAGGGAGAAGGACAGTCAACCGGATATGAGCTTCGGGCGGGCGAAATGGTTCATCTTTTACGACGAGGACACGGGGCGGTTTGAAGCCCGCGAAAATTCGGATAATGTCGAGGCGGCCCATGGTGCGGGAATCCAGGCCGCACAACGAGTGGCGGATTTCGGTGCCGACGTGGTGCTGACGGGCAATATCGGGCCCAACGCGTTCCGGACGCTTAAGGCTGCGGGGATAAGGATTTTTCTCTTCGGCAAGGATCGCAAAAGTGTGGCGGAGGTTCTCCAGGGTTGGAAGGCCGGCGAATTTTCCGAAGCGGCGGGAGCGACGAACAAGGGCCATCGAGCCTGAAGGCAGGCAGGAGAGAACTCCTTAAGCAGGAACAACCGACCTGCCGTAATCGAATGGAAACGGCCTGTTTCCCATGCATCGTCTTCCGGCAGAGGAATAACATCAGACGGGGCGAACAATTAAGGTGCTCCCAAAAAATTTCTGTCGAATATACAGCAATCACTAAGGAAAAGGAGAAAGGCGTTATGAGTTCAAAGGATACAGATCATTCCCCGGAGAACGGCGAGTGTCCAGTGGAGGGGGGACAGCCGGACAGATCGATGGAGAATCTCAGCGATGATGAGAAAGTGAAGAGAAACATGCAGCGCATTGCCCATAAAATCCTGGTGCTGTCAGGAAAAGGCGGTGTCGGCAAAAGCACCGTCGCCGTCAATCTGGCGATTGCCCTCGCCCTCGAAGGAAAGCGCGTTGGGCTTCTGGATGTGGATTTCCATGGCCCAAGCATTCCAACGCTTCTTCACCTGGAGGGGAGGAGGCCGCAGGCAACGGAAACGGGGCTGCTTCCCATTTTGATTCAGGGCGGAATGAAGGTGATGTCCCTGGGATTTCTGCTGGCAAAGCCGGAAGATGCCGTCATCTGGCGCGGGCCTCTGAAAATCCATGCCATCAAGCAGCTGCTCGGAGACGTTGAATGGGGGGAGCTGGACTATCTCGTCATCGATTTTCCTCCCGGCACGGGAGACGAACCGCTCACCGTGGCCCAGACCATACCGGAGGCGGATGGGGCGGTGGTCGTGACAACGCCCCAGGATGTATCGACGATCGATGTCAGCAAATCCGTGACGTTCTGCCGGCAGCTGAACATCCCTGTCCTCGGCGTCATCGAAAACATGAGCGGCCTGATCTGTCCGCACTGCTCGAAGGTGATCGACCTCTTCAAACAGGGAGGCGGTGAGGCAATGGCCAGGCGGATGGAGGTGCCCTTTCTGGGCAGGGTTCCCCTCGATCCCCAGATCGTGACATCCTCGGATGAGGGAAAGCCCTTCATCTACTACCATCAGAATACCGAGGCCGCGGCAGCGTTCAAGCGGATCGTCGAACCGCTGCTCGATCTCTGATGAAGGAAATGAGGGAATTGGATAAAAGGATGAAGCGCGGAACGTCCACGGTGACGCCATGAACATTCGAGTCGTGGCGACAGGGTCGACCCCCCGGGAGCACAGAGAGAGGCGATGGGGTCTGTCACTCCTCCTCGGGAACTCCGTGCTTCTTGATACCTTCGGCATGCCGTCCGTGTTCCGGGAGAACCTCTGCCGCACGGCTGAAGACGTTTCCCGGATCCGGCATGTCGTCCTCTCTCACGAGCATTGGGACCATGTGGACGGTCTGGTGGCGCTTGCAGAGCAGAATCCAAAGGCCACCGTCTATATCTGCCCCTCCACGGAACGTTCGGTAAAGGCCTGGATCAAGGGGTTGGGAATGCCGGTGGTGGAAGTGGCCGATTGGCTCGAAATTGAAAAGGGTGTTTTCCTGTCGGGCGAAATCGCCGGAACGTGGAGCGGGAATCCCCTGTGGGAGCAGTTTATGGTGATTCAGGAGCCGCCGGGGCTTTCCGTTCTGACGGGATGCGCTCATCCGGGCCTTTCCCCGATCCTTCAGTGCGTGCGGAGACGGTTTCCCGACCCGGTTACCCTGTTGATGGGCGGTTTTCACCTGCTGAACAGCTCCAGGGAAGAGATATCGGTGGAAATTGCCGCTTTGCGGATGTTCGGCGTTCAGCGGGTCGCTCCAACGCATTGTACGGGGGAACTTGCTGTCCAGATGCTGCGCGATGCCTTCGGGAACCGCTTTCTCGATGTGGAGGAGGGCGGCCTGATCAATACGCAATCGGATTGAAGATGGCCCTGAAACCTGCGGAAGGCGCGGAACATCGGGCAAATAACCCGCCGCTTCCGCCTGTTCCATCAAAAATAAAAACGGTCCGGGATTCTCAACTCCGGGCATTACGCATAAGGGAAACGGAATAACATGTTTTTACCAAATAAAATTTTCTTCACGAAAGGCGTTGGGACTCATCGGGCGGAGCTGCACTCCTTTGAACTGGCCCTTCGGGATGCGGGAATCGAAAAGTGCAATCTGGTGCAGGTGTCCAGCATCATGCCTCCCGGCTGCCGGGTGATTTCGAGAACGGAAGGCCTGCGTTTTTTGAAACCCGGCTCAATAACCTACTGCGTCATGAGCCGCTGCGCCAGCAATGAACCCAGAAGGCTGCTGGCGGCCTCTGTCGGCTGCGCCATCCCGGCGGATAAGACCACTTACGGTTACATCAGCGAACATCACGCCTTCGGGCAGACGGAAAGGCAGGCCGGAGAGTATGCGGAAGATCTGGCGGCGGCGATGCTGGCGTCCACCCTGGGAATCGATTTTAACATTGAAGAAAGCTGGGATGAAAAAAAGGAGATTTTTAAAATCAGCGGAAAGATTGTGGGCACCAGAAACGTCACTCAGTCCAGTATCGTAAAAGGCACGGATTACACGACCGTCCTGGCGGCCGCCGTATTCGTGTTTTCCTGAAGATTCGCGCAAGGGGAAGGCGACCGTCCTTGCAGGGAAGCCGTCGAAAAGAAATTATTCCAATTCCAACGTCAGGGTGATATTTAGGAGCTCTTGTCAGGCCCTCGAGGCAGGGCCGTGATATGGATCCGCACCAACCGGAGAATGGGAATGACGGTCTTCAATCTGCTGATGACGGTGTTGGCGATCACAGGGGTGGCCCTTCTGTGGTTCGTTCTTCACTATTATCTGAATTCTCTCATGGAGAATCCCGACGGGATTGCGAAGGTGACCGGTTCATGCGGTGACACCATGGAGATCGCCCTGAAGTTCAACGGACCGAAGGTCGAGGATGTTCATTGCTGGACCGATGGCTGCGCGATCAGCAAGATGTGCGTGGAGACGGTGGGGATGCTTGCCCGCGGCAAGACGTTTCCGGAGTTGAACACCATCGATACGACGGCCATCCTGGAGCGGGTCGGGAAGCTGCCGGACACGCACATGCACTGCGCTGTTCTGGCCGAGACGACCTTGAAGAAGGCTCTCTCCGATTACAGGCAGAAGAACCCCGGGGGGAACTTCCGTGGAGGAGAGGGCAGTGGGGCCGGCCCTGCAACGGGTGATCGGGGCATCCCGGAAGGCGTTTCCAGGACGGTGGGAGCGGGCTATGTGGTCTACCTTTTTCCTTCTGCCAACTACGTCATGAAGGCGGAAAAAATCCTCAAGGGACTCGGGATAAGCTACAAGATCATTCCCGTTCCCCGCCATCTCAGTTCCGACTGCGGCGTTTGCCTGCGGATCAGCCGGGATCAGCAGGAGCGGGTCGGTGAGGTCCTGCGGGAAAAGGTTCCCTGGGAGCACCTGGCTGCCCTCTGAAAAGAAATAAGGATCCTGAAGGAGGATCTGAAGCCGTGAGCGACGTTTGACGGATCTGTTTCGAAACGGCAGTTTTTTAAAGGTTGAAAGGGCGTGTCCTGAAAAACCTCGAAGATGTCTTTTGCCGGAGACATCCATCTCTGATGAAAAGGAAATAGTTGCAGCAATGTGGGAATATACGGATAAGGTCATGGAGCACTTCTGGAAACCCCGCAATGTAGGGGAAATCGCCGATCCAGACGGTGTGGGGGAAGTCGGTTCCATTGCCTGCGGCGACGTACTGCGCCTGACGTTCAAAGTGGATGAAAACAAAAGGATCACGGAGGCGAAATTCAAAACATTCGGCTGCGCCAGTGCGATTGCGGCGGCGTCGGCCTTGACGGAGATGCTCAAGGGCTTGACCGTGGAAGAGGCTGAAAAGATCACAAATCAGGACATCGCCGCTTCCCTCGGGGGGCTGCCTCCGCAGAAGATGCACTGTTCCGTTCTTGGGGAGCAGGTTCTCGAAAAAGCGATTGCCTACTATAGAGGGCAGCCGGGGGAAACCGAAGCAGAAGAGATTATCTGTGAATGCTTCGGCGTGACGGATCAGGAAATTCTGAAGGCCGTTTCAGAAAATGGTCTGGATGCCCTGGAAGACGTGACGAACTACACGAAGGCGGGGGGCGGCTGCGGAAGCTGCCATGGGAAGATCCAGAGGATTCTCGGTTGGGTGCGCGCCGAAGCCCGCAAGCCTCGCGGTCAGAAATTGGTGCAGATCGGGAAATTTCCGGCTGTTGCAGAAGGCCTGGACGTGAAAGGGGATACATGCCAGGGAGCGGGCTGACGGGCGGCTGGGGGGGACCCCTGTCGAGAAGAGCGGTCCTGCCCGGGATTTGCGGTGTTTCGTGAGGGATCAGGGCTTCGCCGGAGCTGCCGGCCCGAAGATCCGATCCGTCAGCTTCACGTACCAGGCGGCGGATTGGACCTGGATGATGTAGGCCAGGGCGATGACCAGAGCCGCTTCAGACCCCCGGGGGCCGAAGGCGTTCATGGCGATGGCCAGGGCGATGGAAAGGTTGCGCATCACGGTGCCGTAGACCAGGGCGATGGCGTCTCCCCTGGGAAGCAGGCTTTTTCCCGTTATCGTGCTCAGGCTGTAATTGAAAAGATAGAGAAGCAAAAGAGGCACAAAGATGCCGATCAGCTGCTGAGGCTGTTCGGCAACCGCCCGGGCCTTTACAGCGATGGCGATGAATACGATTCCCAGAACGCCGATGGTGGACAGGGCCGGAAAGCGGGGCGCCCAGATGTCCTGGAAGCCCTTCTGTCCCACCTTCGCCACCAGGGCCTGCTGGGTGGCAAAGCCCGCGGCCATGGGAAGAAAGACGATGAAGGCGATCTGCGTCATGACGGCCGCCGTATCGACGGTGACCTGGGTTCCCAGGAGCCATTGCACGTAAAAGGGCGTGGCCAGCGATCCGAGGATGAGGCCTATCACCGTCATTTTCACGGCCGCCTCAAGATTGCCCTTGGCAAAGCCTGTCCAGGAAATGGTCATCCCGCTTGTGGGAACCAGGGAAGCCAGGAGCAGGCCCAGGGCCATGAAGTGGCTTTCGGGGAAGAATATTTTTCCCAAACCGAAGGCGGCGAAGGGAATGACCGCGAAATTGATGAGCTGGGTTAGGAGCTGGGCTCTGCCGTCGCCCCCCTCCAGCACCTTCTTTATCCTGAGGGTCACCATCATGGGATAGACCATCAGGAAGGTGAAGGGGACGATCAGGGACTTGACCCACCCGGCATCGGTGACCAAGCCGTAACAAAATCCGGCCGCCATCAAAAGGAGGATGGCGATGACCAGATTCTTGTTGATGGACGAAAGAAGAGACCACATGGCGCGATGTTTTCTCCAGGAGGGGATCCGCTGCGATCATGCCGGGCCATGAGACAGTGGAGCCCCTTGATCAGCGGGTGAGCCGGATCGCCTAATCCAGAATCCCCTTGATGCACTTCAAGGTGCTTATCACTATTTCAGCATCATGTGCCGTTGAATGTTCCGGCAACTGGGACATGATTCCCAGTCCCTCGGTGGCCTCATGGAATTCCTCCGGCGACAGAGAGCTCACGACCGCACAATTGATCATGGGGTTGACGTTCACAAGTCTCCGTGACAGTTCAATGCCCGTCATGTCCCCCAGGTTTTCGTCGGCCACGACGAGATCCGCCGTGCGGCCTGAAAGCAGCGTCAAGGCCTCTTCTCCCGATGAAGCCGTCTCCAGTTCAACCTCTTTGTATCCGCCCAGGGCGGATGACAGGCTGCTCAACGAATCGGCATCCCGCCTCACCAACAATATTTTCAGCATGACATCCCCCTGAATCGTCATCCGCGAGCCGCAGCTAAAAAAGGACAGGGATTGCCGGCGGTTTGCTGATCCTGCCCCTCGCCGTCGGCCCTGTCCCGCTTTTATGGCTTTTCGTTATTGAGTTACCAGTTACCTTCCACATTCTCCTTGTCTGCAAAAGTCAGCTTTCCGTCCAGAAACGCCTGAACGGCTTCTCTTACCGTGCCGGAGGCGTCATTCGCAACCTTTACGCCGGCGGCATTGAGGGTTTTGAAGGCGTTGGGTCCGCAGAAGCCGGTGAGCAGGACTGCCGCGCCCTTGTTGTGGACGTCGGCCGCAGCCTGGATGCCCGCCCCTTTAAGAGAATTCACATTCTCCCTGTTGTCCAGAACCTCGAACGCCATGGTTTCCGAATCCACGATAAGGATATAGGCCGCCCTGCCGAAGCGGGGATCGACCTGGGAATCAAGTTCCCTGCCCTGAGATGTGACGGCAATTTTCATTACGGGTCTCCTCCCTCCTATCTTCCGCCACCACCGCCGCAGACCTGGTCATCCTCGATCATGGGCAGTTTCCCTGCGATGAGGTCTTCAACAACGGGCCTGATTTCAGGCCGCGTCACATCATAGTACACATTGATGCCGACCTGGCGGAAACCCATCAGGGGCCTCAACCCGATCCCGCCGACGACCAGCGCATTCACATTGTGCTGTGCCAGCAGGTTAACAGGCACCATGCACCCCCCCTGGACGTGGCTCTGATTTGCAATCGTGCTTACGTTTTCGATTTCGCCGCCTTTAACGTCCACCAGGGTAAAGACGTCGCAATGGCCGAAATGGCCTGATCTGTGGCCATCGAGGCCGCCGGTTTCCATTGACGGAATAGCGATTCTTCCATCCTTCATTTTTCATATCCTCCTTAAATTACGATCTAATCGTTTTTATCTTCTCTTCTTCGGACACCTGGCAATGGCAGGATTTCCAATTCCCGGCCGTGGCCTGGAAGGGCGCCCTCTTGAAAACTGCCCGGTCAGGCCTGGTTGATCTGCAGCCTTTCCGCAATCCTTTCCCAGATTCGACTGACCCTGAGCGCGGCCTCGGACCGGGGATCATACTCAAGCAGGGTTTGACCTTGAACCATGGCCTTCGTGAAGACCGGGTCAAAGGGGACCCCCGGAAGGACTTCAATGCCCTTTCCCCTTGCCATGTCCTCTATGGCCCCGGTTTCATCCGGGTTCAGGTCGGATTTGTTGACGCAGACCATGGCCGGGATTCTGAACTGCCCAGCCAGCTCGGCAACCCTCATCATATCGTGCTTTCCCGATAAGGTGGGCTCCACCACAATGAGCACGGCGCTGGCCGTTCCGATGGATGCAATGACGGGACACCCTATCCCGGGCGGTCCGTCTGTCAAGATCAGATCCAGTTTCTGCTCTTCAGCCAGCTTTGCCGCCTGCTGCCTCACGACGGTCACCAGCCTTCCTGAGTTCTCCTCCGCAATTCCCAGCCTGGCGTGGACCATGGGGCCAAAACGTGTCCGGGAAATAAACCATTCACCGCATGTGCTCAACGGGAAGTCGATGGCCTCTTCCGGGCAGAAATACACGCAAACTCCACAGCCTTCGCAGTCTAGGTGCGAGACAATAAAATCCTCATCAATGGCGCTCCAGCGGCATAGATCGCGGCAGAGGCCGCATCTCAGGCATTTCTCCGGATTGATGATCGCTTTATGGCCGCCCTGAAAATCATGCCGTTCGATGATTTCCGGCGCCATGAGCAGGTGTAGATCCGCAGCGTCCACATCGGCATCACAGAGGACCATGCCCTTCGCGAGCGATGCGAAAGCCGCGGTGAGGCTTGTCTTTCCCGTTCCCCCTTTTCCGCTTATAACAACCAGTTCTTTCATGAGGACTTTTCCCGTTTCACAAGAGAGTCGATGCGCCGGTATAACTCCATAAACTTTTCCTTCCATCCCGGCATGTTTTCAGACAGAAGTTCACCCCGGGAATAGGCCTCGGCAATGCCTCGATCGAAGGGGATTTCCATCAGAACCGGGAGCGATTCCTCCCTGGCGTATTCCTTCACCTTCCCATACCCTATGTCGGAGCGGTTGATGACCAGGCCGCAGGGGATGCCGAGCATTCTGACCGCCCCGAGCGCCAGTTTCAGGTCATGGAGGCCGAAGGGGGTCGGCTCCGTGACCAGAAGAACGAAATCGGCTCCCTTCATGGCCGCGATGACGGGACAGGATGTGCCCGGCGGCGCGTCAATGATCGTCAGTCCCTCCGCTGCCGTCTGGGCGCGGACTTCTCTTATGAGAGGGGGAGACATCGCCTCTCCGATTCTTAATTGTCCGTCCACGAATTCAAGCCCATTGCGTCGCCCCTTCCGGATGGTTCCCAGTCCCCGCTCCTTCCACCGGATGGCCTTAACGGGGCACACCATTTCGCAGCCTCCGCAGCTGTGACAGAGATTTTCGAAGGACAACACCGTCTGGCCCAGGACGACCAGTGCCCGAAACTGGCAGATTTCGGCGCATTTCCCGCAGCGGGTGCATTTTTCTTCATCAATTTCAGGGACCGGTGTCGTAACCGTGCGGGTGGATTCAAAGACCGGATTGAGAAACAGATGGGCATTGGGCTCTTCCACATCGCAGTCCATGAGGAGGACCTTCCCGCCCACGGAAGCGGCCAGATTGGTCGCCACCGTTGTCTTTCCCGTTCCGCCTTTTCCGCTTGCCACGCTGATGATCATCATCATCTCCTGTTTGCTTGAAAATACATCCATCCAACGTATCGCCAGACCGTTCCCGCCTTGTTCGCATCAGGTGCTTTTCGGGTGAACCTCATCACCCTTTACCGGAACCTCCGTCAGAGGGATGCCTGCCGGTGTTTTGTAATGGCATGGACCATGCCATTACAAAACACCGGCAGGGGCGTGTCATGTATCTACCTGGTTAATCAAACGAAATGGATGAAAATTCTTTGATGGGGGCGATCAGGAGATGGAGGCGCAATTGCAATAATGCAATCTCTTCTTTGCACAAGTGCAACGATGCAATACCGCCTGGAGATGCCCTGCCGGGATCACAAAGGCGGAATCGGGTTATTTGGATCGTCCGTCCTGTCTGGGAAGCTCGATATTCAGCCGCTTGATTTTTCGCCACAGGGTTGCGGGGTGAATGCCCAGTCTGGCTGCCGTGCGTTTCCTGGACCAGTTGTTTTCGGCCAGGGCACTGTAAATAAACTCCTTTTCCTGCCCCTTCATGGAAATCGTTCCTGGTTCGGAAGACAGATCCTTTGGGTCTGCTCGGCCGGATCCCTGAAGGAGGTAATCGGGAAGGTGTTTTCTGTCGATCAGGCCGTTTCTGCAGACGACCATCGCATATTCGATGATGTTCTCCAACTCCCGGATATTGCCGGGATAATCGTGGGACATGAGAACCGCCAGCGCCTCCGGCTGAAAGCCCTGAATGTCTTTTCCCTTGCGGCGGTTGAATTTTCCAATGAAGTGTTCCGCCAGGAGGGGAATGTCCTCCTTCCGTTCCCTCAAAGGGGGGAGATAAAGGTTGACCACATTGATCCTGTAGTAGAAGTCCGTCCGGAAGGCCCCTTCTCTGACAAGCTTTTCCAGATCTTTATTGGTTGCCACAATGATCCGCACATCCACCTTTTCCGATTTGGTTCCTCCAAGTGGCTCAAAAACCTTTTCCTGAAGAACGCGGAGGAGCCTGACCTGCATGGCCGGCGAGATGTCTCCGATTTCGTCCAGGAACAGGGTTCCACCATGGGCCAGGGTGATGCGTCCGGGCTTGTCTTTCTTGGCGTCTGTAAAGGCCCCGGCCTTGTAGCCGAACAATTCCGATTCAAGGAGATTGTCCGGCAGGGCTCCGCAGTTGATCGTGATCAGAGGGCCGTCCTTTCTCGAACTCATGGAATGAATGGCCTTTGCAAACAATTCCTTGCCGGTTCCGCTTTCGCCTGAGATGATAACCGTGGCGTCGCTGTCGGACAGCTGTTCCACAATGTGGAAAAGACGATGCATCTCTTTGTTCTTGCTGATGATGTCGTGGAAGGACTGGCGGTTGTACAACTCCTTGCGGAGATTTTCCACCAGGCTGAGATCCCTGAAGGTCTCGACCCCGCCGACGGCCTGTCCCTTTTTGTTTTTAAGGAGGGCGGTGGAGATGCTGATGGGGACGCGCCGTCCTTCGGCATTTTCGATGAATATGGGCTGGTTGACAACGGATTGCCCCGTTTCGACGGTATGCCTGAGAGAGCACGACGTATCGCAGATGCTGGTCCTGAAAACCTCGCGGCATTTCTTCCCCAGGGCCTCCTCTTTCGGTATGCCTGTAATTTTCTCGGCGGCGCGATTGAAGGATGTGATCTTCCATTCGGAATCGACGGTGAAGACACCGTCTTCGATGCTGTCAAGAATAATCTGCGTCTGATTTTCCCGGTCGTTCCTCATTGCCTGAACCGTCATATTGTTGTGGGCTGTTCCCTGTTGGGCTTCGCATGCTTCCCTTACCACTAAAGTGCGCTGCATTGCCACCCTTTCTTCGGTAGGCCCGCTCCGGTTTTCATCGCTCGGACCCCGGCCTTCCGAGGGGGTCCCCCCCCAATGACAGGGGGATGTGGCGTCAAGTCCGTCACGGAGGCCAACGGCGGTTGAAATGGCCGGGCAGGTCATCGCTGACCGGCATTCCTGCCGGGTAAAATCGTCTCATTCCGCGAATAACCCTTGACACCCCGGTATTACTAAATAATACTTAAGCATCAGCTCCGGGAGTGCGGCGATGAAGAAAAAGGAAGGGATCATCACCTTCAAGGTGGATGATGATCTTTTGGGGGTTATAAAAAATATCCCCAATCGATCGGAGTTTATCAGGGCGGCCGTTATGTCGGCCCTCGATAATGTATGCCCCCTGTGCCGGGGAACAGGCATCCTGACTCCTAAGCAGAAAGAACACTGGGAGATATTTGCGGAGCATCACACCGTCAAAACGTGCGAGGACTGCCATGAGCTTTTCATCGAGTGTTCGAGGAAAGAGAATGAGTAGCCGACGGAAGAACCGCACCGGCGTCGGGGCCTTTTGCAGAAAGAATCCAACAATCGGGCGCGTGTAAAAAGAAGAAAAGGGAGATCGTTTCAGTGAAAAAAATTGGCACCGTTGTCGTGCTTCTGTTCGTGTTGATCGTGTGGTTGCCATTGGCCGGGGGGCAGGCGGTACAGCCCGGAATCCCAGTATTTGTGAGCATTGTGCCTCAGGCCTTCTTCCTGGAGCGCTTGGGCGGAAATCGCGTGGATGTGACCGTTCTCATCGGAGAGGGGCAGTCGCCCCACAGTTATGAACCGACGCCGAAGCAGATGGCGAAACTTGCTGCGGCAAGGGCTTTTTTCTCCATAGGCGTACCCGCTGAAAAGGGGGTTATGAGAAAAATCAGGCAAATACACAGGAATCTCTTGATCGTGGAGACCCACAGGGGGGTTCCTTTCCGATATCTTGACGAACGCCACGACGATCATGGGCAGGGGCATGAGAAGAGGTCTGCGGTACAGGGGGGGAAAGAACCTGATCCACACATCTGGATGGATCCAAAGCTTGTGAAGATCCAGGCCCGGAACATCCAGATGGCCCTTCAGCAGCTGGACCCCCTTCACAGGCAGGAATATGAGGCCAATCTGAAGGCCTTCCTGGCGGATCTGGACCGGGTGGATGCGCGGATTGCCCGTTCCCTTGCGCCCTTCAGGGGCGGCAGGATGTATGTTTATCATCCGGCCTTTGGCTACTTTGCCGAAGCTTACGGCCTGAAGCAGATTCCGATCGAAGTTGAAGGCAAGCAGCCCAGTGCGAGGCAGTTGGCTGATCTGATCGATCGGGCGAAGAGGGACAAGGTCAAAGTCATGTTTGTACAGCCGCAGTTCTCAAGAAAGGGTGCGGAAATTATCGCAAAGGCCATCGGGGGAGTCGTGGTTCCCATCAATCCCCTGGCGCCGGATTACCTTGAAAATATGGAGAAAATTGCAATCGAGGTTGAAAAGGGGCTTCGCTGAAAGCAACCATGGCCGAAAATTCTGTTGTCACCTTTCAAAATGTCAGCTTTTCCTATGGCGGGGCGCCGATCCTGGAAGATGTGAACTTCACGATTCAGGAGCGGACCTTCATGTCCATTGTCGGTCCCAATGCCGGAGGAAAATCCACGCTGCTGAAGCTCATGCTCGGGCTTCTCAAACCTTCCCGGGGGACGATCGAGGTCTTTGGGCTACCCCCCGAAAAGGCCCGGACCCGTATCGGGTACATGCCACAATATGTTCAGTTTGACCCGGATTTTCCCGTCAGCGTGCTGGATGTTGTCCTCATGGGCCGGCTCGGTGTAGGAAAAAGCCTGCGATTCGGCCCATACGGCAAAGCGGACAGGGCCATGGCCCTTGAAGCACTGCGCAGGCTGGAAATGGATAACGCCTGTCATCGCCCCTTCAGTGCCCTTTCCGGGGGTCAGCGCCAGCGGGTCCTCATTGCCAGGGCCATGGCCGCCGAACCGGAACTGCTCCTCCTGGATGAGCCGACTTCCAACGTGGATATGGCGGTGGAAACGGAGCTTTTTGAGCTTCTCCATGCCATGAGCGAGAGCATTGCCGTTGTTGTTGTCAGCCATGACCTGGGGTTTGTGTCCCAGTATGTGGAGAGCGTCATCTGTGTCAACCGCCGGGTCAAGGTGCATCCCACGACGGCCGTCACCGGTGAGGTCATTGCTGATCTGTACGGTTCCGATGTCCGCATGGTGCGGCACAATCTCAAAGGTTGACAAAGGGCTGGAAAATGACTGCTTTCCTGACGGATCTTCCTCGATACCCCTTTCTCCAGTACGCTCTTCTCACCGGTCTGCTGGTGAGCGTTGCCTGTGGAATTATCGGCAGCTATGTCGTGACCAAGCGCATCACCTATATTGCCGGAAGCATTGCCCACACCGTTCTTGGCGGCCTCGGCGCCGCACGCTACTGCCAGACGGTCTATGGCATGGACTGGTTGCATCCTCTCTACGGCGCCGTCTTCGCAGCCCTTGCGTCCGCGGTGATCATCGGTGTCGTGAGCATGAGGGCGCGCCAGCGGGAGGATACGGTGATCGGCTCTCTCTGGGCCATCGGCATGGCTGCGGGAATCCTTTTCATTTACAGGACCCCGGGCTATAGCGAAGATCTCATGAGTTATCTCTTCGGGAGCATCCTCATGGTTTCGCCCCGGGACATCTGGATGATCGCTGGACTCGATGTCCTGGTCGTGATGATCGGTGTGCTTTTCTACAACCAGTTTCTCGCCCTGTGCTTCGACGAGGAATTCGCCCGGCTCCGGGGCATCCGTGTAGAATGGTTCTACCTGGTGCTTCTGTGCCTGACGGCTCTGACGGTGGTCCTTCTGGTAACGGTGGTCGGCATCGTCATGGTCATTGCGCTGATAACCCTGCCCGCCGCCGTGGCCGGGGAGCTGACAAACAGGCTGTGGCACATGATGGCTCTCTCCACGCTGCTCACCGCCCTTTTTACTGCGGCCGGCCTGGCCGTCAGCTACGGGCCGGATCTTCCGGCGGGCGCCACCACGATCATCATTGCCGGCATGGTTTACCTCCTGGTTGTTTTAAGCGTAAGGGTTTTCAGGCTGCGCCGGTGACGCCGCCCTCTCATTCCGGGCTGTCTGCCCTGCAGCGGCTTGATGGCAAACGGCCGATCCGGCCCCTGAGGGGCGAACCCGCCTGAATCCAGGCGGACTGTTACGGGGAGCTCAAATCCCTGAGGCTGTTCTACTGTTCGGAACTCCGCCCCGGTGTTTCGCCTCTGGTGGTTTCTGCCGTTTTTGTTTGACACAGGCAGGGCCCTGTGGCAGAATGTGTCTGAAATTACTCGTCAATTCTATTGATTCCCCGGATTGGCCCCGGTCCGTTGGCCATTTTCCGGAAGAAAAAATCGGTTCCGATGAAAATTCCTCTTTCCCTCTTCACATATCCGTCATGCCCGGAACCATGGGGATCTTTTCCATGCATCCCGCTTCGCTGATTCTACTGACCCTGATCGGGCTTTTTTCCGGAATCGCCGCCGGCTTGTTCGGAATCGGTGGTGGGGTGCTCATCGTTCCCGCTCTGATCTATCTGGCCGGGTTTTCCACCCATTCCGCGATCGGAACCAGCCTTGCCGTCCTGCTCCCCCCCGTGGGGCTTGCCGCCGTGCTGGAATATTACCGCCACGGGCAGGTCAACCTGAAGGCCGCCCTCATCGTTGCCGCCGCCCTGTTTGTGGGCGGCTGGCTCGGTGCGATCCTTTCCAACCGCCTCAGCGGCCCCCATCTGAAGCTGGCCTTCGGGGTTTTTGTCATGGGGTTGGGCGTCTATCTTGTATACAGTGCGGTGCGCCAGCTGCCCTGAAGGCGGTCATGGAAGGACTGGACAGAAGAAGATCCGGGCGACGGGGGGAGAGGCCGATCTCCCCTTCCGCCGCAGTCGACCCGATCTCTTCAAGGAGGAAACGTCATGGCTTTGAGGGATATTCGGAATGCTCTGGGCTGGTGCACCCTGATCAACCTGTGCCTTCTGCTCGTCTGGTTTCTGTTTTTTGCTCTAGCTCACGACTGGATGTATCGCCTTCATGGGCGATGGTTTCAAATATCTGTTGAGACGTTTGATGCGATTCACTATACTGGCATGGCCCTGTTCAAAGCAGGAACGTGGCTCTTCAACCTGGCTCCCTGGCTGGCCCTGCACATTGCCGGCGGCAAAAAATGAAATCAGCCCGGTGCAGTCAAAAGAGATGCGGGGTCGTGTTCAAGGCTCAAGTAAAGCGGAAGAAATCGATCCCCGGATCGTTGCGGATTTTGAAGTCCCTGAAAAGACCGCTTCCGCCGGCGGCAACCGGGGCACGGAATGCCTCAATGCCGGAAGGACCGCCGCTGACAGCCTCTTTAAATTCCTGCAGGATGCCGGAAAATGCGGATGGCCGCCATGCGGGGAATGAAGAAGAGACTGAAATTTTAGAAGGAAGTTGCATGCGTTCCGGAAAACGTCCCGATCTCGAAAGGAATGGCCTGCTCAACGCGATCATGGCCTGCCAGAATGAGGAATATCCCCTCCTGGAGAGCCTGTACCAGGATCTCCACCGTTTTCCGGAGCTTTCCGGAAAGGAGGAACAAACGTCGCGCCGGATGGCGGCCGAGATGGAAAAGGCCGGTTTCCGGACTTCGTCGCGGATTGGCGGTTATGGCGTGGTGGGGGTCCTGGAAAACGGTCCCGGGCCGGTGGTGATGATCCGGGCGGATCTCGACGCTCTGCCGGTTACGGAAAAAACCGGGCTTCCCTATGCGAGCCGGATCAGGACGCTTACGGAGGCGGGTCAGAACGTCGGCGTCATGCACGCCTGCGGCCATGATGTCCACATGACCGTTCTTATCGGAACGGCTCGATGGCTTGGGCAGGCCCGGGATCTCTGGCGGGGAACCCTGGTCCTGGTTGCCCAGCCGGCGGAAGAGAACGCCAGCGGCGCAGCGGCCATGATCGCCGATGGCCTCTTTTCCCGATTTCCCCGCCCCGCCTTTATCCTTGGTCTTCACGTACTGCCTGAACCGGTGGGAACCCTCTTTTACCGCGAAGGCTACTGGTTTGCCGGTTCGACAGCGGTGGAGCTCACCGTGTTCGGAAAGGGAGGGCATGCCGCCCGGCCCCATGAGGCCATTGATCCCATCGTCCTGTCGGCTCAGATGATCATGGCCTTTCAGACCCTGATCAGCCGCGAAACCGATCCCTCGGAACCGGTGGTCCTCACCGTCTCCTCCATTCACGCCGGCGCGAGGGACAATATCATCCCGGAAAAGGCCTTCTTCCAGATCAGCATCCGGGCCCTGAGCCGTGAACAGCACGACCGGATCATCAGCTCCATTAAACGGACCGCTGACGGAATTGCCTGGGCTGCCGGAATTCCAGAAAACCGTTTCCCACGGCTTTCTCTCCGGGGTTACACGCCGGCGCTTTACAACGATCCCAGGCTCACCCGCAGGCTTGCTCGCCGATTCCGGCGGACCTTCGGGCGTTCCAGGGTTCTTGAAATGCCCGTGTTAACGGTGTCGGAGGATTTCGCCCATTTCGGCCTGACAGAGCCGCGGATCCCCCTTTGCTTTTTCGGGCTGGGCATGGCGGATCCCAGGGGAAACATGCCCCCCCTGCACAGCCCCTATCTGGCGCCCGTTCCGAAACCGACGATTCAGAGCGGGATTGCCGCCATGACATCAGCTGTCCTGGAGTTAACAAAGGTTCCGGGCCAGGAGAAATAGCGGCGGCGGAAGGGTGGCGGAAGAGATTCCCGAGACAAATCCGTTGCCGCACAGGTCCATTCATTTATACATCAGGAGGTGTCAAGATGCAGGTTCTGGTTACGTATTTTTCCCGGACAGGTCACACGAAAGAGTTGGCCGGGGAGGTGGCCCGGGGCGTTCAGGAGGTGGATTCCGTGGACTGTCTGCTGAAGCCGATCGCCGAGGTGACGAAAGAGGACTTTCTCCACTCTGATGGAATCATCATCGGCTCCCCCGTCTACTTTGGCGGGATGGCCGGGGAGATGAAGGCCATGCTGGATTCCTTCGTAGGGGTCCGCCCGAAAATGGCCGATAAGGTCGGCGCCGCCTTTGCCACGTCGGGAGACCTTTCCGGCGGCAAGGAAACGACCCTGATCGCCCTGCTCCAGGTCCTTTTGATCTACGGAATGATTGTTGTGGGAGACCCCATGGACGCCACGGGACATTACGGCGTCTCCTGTGCCGGAGCGCCCGATGCAGTCACCAGGGCCAATGGAGCCAAACTGGGAAAAAGGGTGGCGGAGCTGGTGAAAAAACTCAAGGGATAGGTCAGGGCATGTTCATGGCCATTCGGCGCAGGGCATCCTGAAAAAGGACATCCATCCGGGTTTCGGAAATGACCTTTTCCACAAATCCAATTCCGAAGTTCGGATGGCGGATTGCCTCTCCAGGAGAATAGGCTCCGCTGATGGAATAAGTTCGGATTCCTCCTGCATTCTTGAGATCTTCAAGCTTTTGAGCCCATTCCCTGAGCACCGGTTTTGCCTTTTCGGCCTTCGAAGAGGGGCTTGCAGATGTCCCCCGCCTTCCTTCAGCCCGTTTCAGAAGGCCGGCGCCGCGCTGGCTTTCCGGCTTCATTCCGCGATACTTGTGCTCCGCACCGCAGGTCCTGCATTTGACCTTGTCAATGGTTCCGCCCACCTCGTAGAGGATAACGTGGGAGAGGGTCAGTCTGCAGCGCAGACAATAGGCATCAATGAGATCGCCAACGGAAAGCATGGAAACTCCTTACAATCAGTCTATTTCCGGGATATGCCCGAAGGGGGGCGCCACTCTCGGGGGCTCTTTTTCTCAAGAAGACGAAAGGCTTCCGCTTAGGGAGAAGACCTCAGGGGGGAATGATTCCCCGGTTGCTGAAGGTCCATGCGATTCAACGCGGTCAGCGCGCCTCATCGGATCAGGATGCTGTGGACAACAGGCTGCACTCCGTCCCTTGATAGAACTGCGCTTATCACATCGGGAAGGTCAAAGAAAAGCATTTTTGCCTCGGGAGGGGAATGGATCCGTTGAGCCCATTCTTTTTCCCGACGGAGACGTGTCCTGCTTCCCCGATTCATAATCCGGTCTGTAAAGGGTTTATTCAACTTATCTTGCGAAAAAAACAACGACGTTTTACGGAGAAACAGGCACACGGAACGGTTAAAAAAGATTGACTTTCCGGAAGGTTTTTAATAAGGTCTGCCGTCGTTTTTATCTCCAGGAGGATGGCTCATCCTTTCAGGATATGTGATCTTGGTTTTCGGCTTGTGAATCGGGTTGACCTGCTTTTTCCGACTATTGGCTGTGACCGGTCCGGGCCGTCTTTTTTTCCCAGTTAGCGCTGCTCTTGATGCCGGATGTTACCCTCATGAAACCAGCTGCCTTTTCCGATGACGGCCATGTTGATCAAAACCTTCAAGCCCTGCAACTTTTAAAAGGCCTCCCCCCGGCCCGGCATGATCCGGGACAGCGTCATGGAGCTTTGAAAAAAAAGGCGATCCCATGGCTGCGCGATCAAAACAATCCCAAAGCTGCTGATGAATGGACCGCCGCTCGTGTCGCGAACGCATGGGGCATTGCATCGGTGCAGGCCGGCCGCCCTCATCCTTATCAATACGTTCCGCTTTGCATCGGGCATTCGGGATGATGCTGTGGCCTGTCTTTTGCTGTGATCTGTCGGCGGATCCTCTATTGTGGACGGGAAGGCTGAACGGTCCCTCCGCATGTCCGGAGATAGGTCCTGAAGGGCATCCCTGAAAATGGATCGCTGTGAATCATGAAATCAATAAATTTCTGTTGAAGAAAGGAAGGTCTATGAATCCTGAGGAAAGATTGCTCTCAGTAAGCCCGGGCGGCGAAAGCTTCAGCCTGCCTCTGCCGGAAGACTATCCGGGAGAATTGGAACGACTGCAGCAGGTGGTGAATGCACAGCGGGACCTGGGTCGGGAAATCGTCGTCGTGATGGGGCTCGGTTTTGTCGGTGCGGTGATGGCCGGTGTCGTGGCCGACGCCGTCGACAAAGCGACAGGCAAACCCAACAAGTTCGTCATTGGCATGCAGAGGCCCTCGGTCCGGTCTTTCTGGAAGATCCCCTTGTTTAACCGGGGCATTTCCCCCGTGGAGGCGGAAGATCCAGAGGTCGTCCCGCTCATTCGCCGTTGCGTCACAGAGAAGAAGACGCTGATGGCGACCTTTTCCGAAGATGCCCTTTCCCTGGCCGATGTGGTCGTTGTGGACGTGCAGTGCGATTATTTCAAGGAAGACCTGGGGGACGTCCAGACAGGCCATGCGGAGATTGCCGCTCTGGAGGAGAGCCTGCGGATCATCGGCGACAAGATCCGGCCGGAATGCCTCGTCCTGATCGAAACGACCGTTCCCCCCGGCACAACGGAATACATCGCCTATCCCATCGTCAAGAAAGCCTTGGAAAGGCGGGGCCTGAATTCCGCCGAACCTCTGCTGGCACACTCCTTTGAGCGGGTCATGCCTGGCCGGGAATACGTGGCTTCCATCCGCGATTTCTGGCGCGTCTGCAGCGGGGTGAACGAAACGGCCCGCCAGCGTGTGACGCGATTCCTTTCAGACATCCTGAATGTGGAGAAATTCCCCCTGACGGTGCTGGACCGGCCTATTGAGAGTGAGACCTGCAAGATCGTAGAAAACTCCTTCCGGGCCACCCTGCTGGCTTTTCTCGACGAGTGGAGCCTCTTTGCCGAACGTAACGGCGTGGATCTCATCAAGGTGATCCAGGCGATCAAGGTGCGTCCCACCCACTCGAACATGATCTTCCCCGGTCCCGGCATCGGCGGTTACTGTCTTCCCAAGGACGGCGGACTGGGTGTCTGGGCCTACCGGACCCTCATGGGGTTTGACGATGAGATTTTCAAGCTGACGCCCATGGCCATCGACATCAACGACACCCGGGCGCTCCATGCTGCGGAACTGGTCCGCGATGCCCTGCGCAATATGGGAAAGATCGTTGCCGCATCAAAAATCGCCGTTCTGGGCGCTTCCTACCGCGAGGATGTGGGTGATACGCGCTACAGCGGTTCCGAAATGCTCGTGCGCAAACTGACGGAAATGGGGGGGGAAATTTCCGTCCACGATCCTTATGTCCAGCACTGGTGGGAGTTCGAAAAGCAGGACACCTATCCGGCGCCGGGGCATTCATGGTCGCGCTTTTTCCGGAATCAGGAAAAGCTCACGGAACTCCGCATTCAGCAGGATCTGGGGGAGGCGCTCAAGGGTGCCGACGCCGTGGTTCTGGCCGTCCGCCATCAAACGTACCTGTCTCTTTCACCGGATGAGCTGCTGGATAAAGTGGGGAAGCCCTGTGCCGTCGTGGATTGCTTCGGTATCCTCGATGACAGCCGGATCTGCCGCTACCTCTCTCTCGGCTGCGAGGTCAAGGGGTTGGGGCGCGGACATATCAAACGGCTGAAGGATCAGATACGAAAGATCTGAAGAAAGTTTGCGCTGCCGGCAGAAACGAGGTCGGTTGGATTCCCCAAACAGTTGAATTTTTCCGGAAGATCATGTATAAGCTCCGCTTGTTGTTTTTTGCCGAACCATTTTTTATAAACGGTATATAATTGAGTGGTCAAGGTAAAGAGCGCGGAAAGATATGCCGGAAGGCCTTGATTGGAGAGTTCGCAAAGATTGCTTTCTGTAATCGAGAATGCGGAGCTTTATCCTTACAATCATCGATTATTTAAACCATTTTAAAAAGAACCGGGGAAAGGTATCTCATGGATTTTATTGATCTGGCTGCCCAGCAGCAGCGAATCCGCAACCTATTGGAAGAAAATGTCCTGAAAGTCATGGATCACGGTCAGTACATCATGGGGCCGGAAGTCAAGGCCCTGGAGGACAACCTGGCGGGCTTCACCGGGGTGAAGCATGCCATTTCCTGTTCATCGGGGACGGACGCTCTTTTGATGGCGCTGATGGCTTACGGGGTCGGTCCGGGGGATGCGATTTTCACATCCCCCTTTACGTTTATCGCGACGGCGGAAGTGGTTGCTTTGCTGGGTGCCACTCCGGTTTTTGTCGATATCGATCCCAGAACGTACAACATCGACCCGGAGAAGCTCGAAGCGGCCATTTCAGCCGTGAAACAGAACAATCCCCAACTCTACCCCCTGCCGGCAAACAAGCATGCGCAGCCACTGACACCCCGGGGAATTATTCCCGTCGATCTTTTCGGACTGCCGGCGGATTACGACCGGATAAAGGCCATCGCCAAGGAGCATGACCTTTTTGTCGTTGAGGATGCGGCTCAAGCCTTCGGCGCGGAATACCACGGGAAAAAGGCCGGCTCGCTGGCCGATATCGCCTGCACCTCTTTCTTTCCGGCAAAGCCCCTGGGGGGGTACGGCGACGGCGGCATGTGTTTTACCGATGGCGACGCCCTGGCGGATTTCATGATTTCCGTCCGGATCCATGGAAAGGGCAGCGACAAATACGACAACATCAGGGTAGGGATCAACGGCCGGCTCGACACGTTTCAGGCAGCCGTGCTCCTGGCTAAATTTTCCCTCTTTCCCGAAGAAGTGACCCTCCGGCAGCAGGTTGCCGAGCGCTATTCGTCCCTGCTGGCGGGGAATGGGTCCATCGTGGTCCCCTATATCCCCCAAGGCTTCCTGTCCGTCTGGGCTCAATACTCTCTTCTGGCCCGCAACGGATCTCAGCGATCCGCCATTCAGGGTGCCCTGCAGAAGGAAGGAATCCCGACGGCGATTTATTATCCAAAACCCCTGCATGTCCAGACCGCTTTTGCCGCCCTGGACTACAGACCGGGGGATTTTCCGGTCAGCGCCGACTGTGCGGAGCGTATCTTCAGCCTTCCCATGCATCCTTACCTGAAGGAAGGGGATCAGAAAAAAATTGCCGATGTGATCAACAGGATATAGAGGAGGAAATCAGCAGGGATGACAAGGAATATCGCCGTTGTCGGCGCCGGTTATTGGGGAAAGAACCTCGTACGGAATTTTTCGCAGTTGGGAGTCTTGAAAACGGTCTGCGATGCGGAGCCGCAGACGCGTCAGCAGATCCTGGAGGATTACCCGGATGTGGCTGTCGCCGATGATTTTCGTGCCACCCTGAACGATCCGGATATTGAAGGGGTGGTTATCGCCGCACCGGCGGCGCAGCATTTTCATCTGGCCCGTGCGGCCCTCAATGCGGGGAAGCACGTCTTCGTGGAGAAGCCCCTGTCCCTGACTTACAACGACGGCGACGCCTTGGTCCGCCTTGCGGCGGAGCAAGGCAGGGCCCTTTTTGTGGGGCACATCCTGAACTACCACCCGGCCGTCATCCAGATGAAGGCCATGATCAATGAAGGAAAGATCGGCAGGCTGCAGTACATCTATTCCCGCCGGCTGAGCCTGGGAAAGATCCGGCGCGAGGAGAACATCCTCTGGTCCTTTGCCCCCCATGACATCTCCGTCGTTCTGGGTATTGTAGGCGAAGAGCCCGTCTATGTCGATTCCGTGGGAAACAATTTTCTCCATGCGCGGATCCCAGATGTGACCATGACCAATCTGAAATTTCCCTCCGGGATCGGGGCTCACATTTTTGTAAGCTGGTTGAATCCCTTTAAGGAGCAGCGCCTGGTCGTCGTGGGCAGCGAAGGGATGCTGGTTTTTGATGATACCCTTTCCGTCGAGGAAAAACTCGTTCTTTATCCCCACACGATCAACTGGAAGGACGGCGCACCGGTGCCGGTGAAGGCGGACAGTCAGTCCATCGACCTGTCCGCGATCTGGGAAGAGCCCCTGAGAGCGGAATGCCGGGCTTTCCTGAGCGCCATGGAGACCGGGCAGCCGCCCTTGACCTCCGGCGAAGAAGGGCTGCGGGTGCTCCGCATCCTGGAGATCAGCCAGCATTCCCTGGAGGAAAAGGAAAAAGCCGCCGACCAGGTGAAGCCGCCAGTCGAAGCCCCTCCTTCCCCTTCCTATTTTGTGCACCCGTCAGCGGTTGTCGATGACGGGACCTCGATTGGTGAGGGGACGAAGATCTGGCATTTTTCGCATATCATGAACGGGGCGAGGATCGGGGAAAAGTGCAACATCGGGCAGAACGTGGTGGTCTCGCCCGAGGTAACCGTCGGCAGCGGTGTAAAAATTCAAAATAACGTTTCCGTCTATGAAGGGGTCACCCTGGAAGATGACGTGTTCTGCGGCCCTTCCATGGTCTTTACGAATGTCTATAATCCCCGTTCCCCCATCTCCCGGATGAAGGAGGTCCGGCCGACGCTGGTTCGCAAGGGGGCCAGTCTGGGGGCTAACTGCACCGTTGTCTGCGGAAACACCGTGGGCCGCTATGCCTTTGTGGGGGCCGGTGCCGTGGTGAAGAAGGACGTGCCCGACTATGCCATGGTGGCGGGCAACCCGGCAAAGATCAAGGGGTGGATGTGCGAATGCGGTAACCGGATTGATTTTCACGACAGCAAGGGACAATGCCGCGAGTGCGGAAAACGGTACCGGTTGTCCAAGGAAAAGGAAGAGGGGACCCGGCGCGTTTCGCCCGTCGAATAGGGGGTGACGTCCATTTCAGCCATCAAAGATGCCCGTCCACCGGGCCGGGGAAGCGGATAAGCGCTATCTGCTTTAAGAACATCCGCTCCGCTTATGTCGAGAGCTTTTCAAGCAGGCCCTTTTCTCATCCGCCCTCGGTCCATGGCTTATGCCCGCAATGGGCAGCGACTATTCCAAAATTCAATTCCTACTGATCGTTATCCCTCCCCGATATGGTGCAGCGGTAAAGAAACAAGCCAGTGCATCCTCACCGATCCCGCCAGCATGGAAAAAGCGAGACAAGTCCCGCTAATTTTAATTGACAGGCAGCTTTTTTTATTGTCTACTATTTAGGTAGAGAATGTGAGCGGCGGTGGCGGGTGAGCCGTCAGCGATTTCCGGAAGATGGGGATGTCTTTGGCATCGCATGGTTCCGGACAGGACTTTCAGCCTTTTTTAGTGGAGATTGAGCGGTTTATCCTGAACGTTCCGCTTGATTTCCCCTCCTGACAGAGGTTTTTTCGGGAAGGCTTTCGGGGATTTTATGTTCCTGCAGGCCGCCATGACTTTTAAAAGCAATCGGTGAAGAAATGACCATGAGGCCCTTTGACTTAAAAAATGAGAATTATCCCGGCCACAGGGAAGGCGCAGGCTTTGAGACAGATCGTATTCCGGAAGACGCCGTTTTAAAAAAGCATGGGGAGTTCATCGCTTTTTTAAAGCGTTCAAAGACTTCGGTGGACGAGGAGGAGACATTTCGAAACTATCTGTCGGACCTCCCGGATGAGGAAGTGATTGGATTGTATGAGGCCCTTCGTGACGAAAAGATAGAATGGGAGAAAGGCTTTTTCTACCCCAACATTCAATACCTCTTCGGGACTGCCTTTGAAAGGGAGAAGGATTATCGGGAACAGCAGCTCTGGAGAGAAAACTCTCAGCAGCAACGGGAAGTGACCCGCTGGTATGAGGAGGCAAAAGAGAAATCATGCGTCTGGTGGATTGAAAATCACATTATTTCCCGGCATTCAATAAGCAGTTGCATGAGCTGCGGCGCCTGCACGGCCCTCTGCCCGGCGGCGGAGTTTTATGATTTCAGTCCACGGATGATCATGACGATCGTTCAGGAGAAAGATGAGGCGGAAATCATTGAATTGCTGAAATCGGACACCATCTGGTACTGCCACCAGTGCGGATCGTGCAAGCCCAAATGCCCACGGGGGAACAGCCCCTTCGGGATGATTTCCTCGCTGAGGCAGCTCAGCCAGATTAAAGGGTACCATGTGGAAAGCGTCCGGGGCAGGCAGCAGTTTGCCGCACGCCACCTGTGGGGGGGCAACCTCTGGAACCGCGCCTGCACGCTTTATTTCCGCAATCCGGAGCCCATTGCCCATCGAGATTTCGGGCCGCGGTTTGCCCTTTATTTCAAGCACAAGGAAGAGATGTTCAGACGGATTGGCGCCTGCCCGGATATGGACGGCTCCCTTTCGGGAAGAAAGGTTCATCCGGATACCCTCGATGAGGTGCGAAAATTGTGGCAGGCGGGGGGAGTGCTGTATTTGTGGGAGCGCATCGAGGAGGCGGCCAGAAGGCAGGCCGAGGAGCTGGGAATCTCCCTGGACTCGTATCATGAAAAAGTGAAAAGCGAGGGTTAGAATCATGAACGTCATTCATCATGAGGGGCGCGAATCCGCATGGCAACGGTATGTCAAGGATATTCCGGACAATAATTATTTCCTGACATTGAGCTGTATTCTGGGGACTCTTTATCCCGGATCGGAGGCCATGGTTCCCAAACTTTATGACCTGCTCGGGCTCAACTGGGGGACAAGCACCGATGCGCAATCCGGATGGACCTGCTGCTCCGCGATTGGCTACCATGGCGACATTGTGCCCATCGAGGCAACCCTTCTGACCATCGCCCGGCTGTGGTCGATCGCACAGGAAGCGGGGATGGACGCTGTCACGCCCACCTGCGTAACCTCTTTCGGGGCTTACTGCGAATGCAAGGATCTCTATGAGCATGAACCGGGCTTGAAGAAAAAAATGGACAGGCTGCTTAAGGAATCCTGCGGGCGCGAATTCGAAATTCCGAAATACCTGGTGCATACCAGTGATGTCTACTACCGCTACCGAAACCGGATCCGGGATGAATTCATGAAGTTTCAGCTCGTGGAGGAAAAAACGGGCCGTCCCCTGCGGGTGGTGGATCATGTCGGCTGCCATTACAGCAAATTGTTCCCGGAAAAGCATGCCATGGGTGGTGTCGATTATTGTGAGGTTCTGTCCGGGATGGCGAAGGCATGGGGCGGGGAAAACGTGGAATACCCGGAGAGGCGCCATTGCTGCGGCATGGGATTCCGCCAATGCATGATTTCTCCGAACAGGGGAGCTACGATGGCAAGTGTCTACAAGAAAATGAAAAGCATGGCTCCCTTTCAGCCGGATTTGATCCTTACAAACTGCCCCGGCTGCCAGGTTTTTCTCGATAAGGAGCAATGGGCCATTTATGAAATGACGGGGGAAGAATATTTTGTTCCGGTGCTTACCTATCAGGAATTGGCCGGTCTGCTGATGGGCTGGGATCCTTACAATACCGCGGGGATCCAATTTCATACGGTTCCCGTGGAGCCGCTTCTGGACAAGATCGGGATCCCCTATGACCCGTCAAAGGCCTGGGTCGGTCTGGACGGCCGGCCTCTGGAGGCTGCGGCAGAGATGGAACTGGTTTCCGCAGGTGAGAGCGGCAATGGATAAACGGGTGGCCATTATCGGAGGCGGAGTGGCCGGCTTGGGCGCTGCCCTTTCCCTGGATCGATACGGGATTGAATCCATCATCATCGAGAAATCGCCGAATCTCGGCGGCAAGGTGACAGGATACGCCCAGCTGTTTCCCGACTTCAAGGACGGCAAGGCGCTGGTTGCGGAATTGATCGACAAGGCCAGGAGGTCGCCGCGCATCAAGGTGTTGACGAATGCGTCCATCCGGACCATGGCGCGTCAAGACGGACGGTTTGAACTTGCCATGACGAGCGGTGATGCCGTCTGTGCGGACGCCGTGATCCTCACCTGCGGATTCGAGGTATTCGATGCACGAAAGCAGGGCGAGTACGGATACGGGGTGTATCCGAATGTCATCACCGCCCCGGAATTGGAGCTTTTTCTGGATCCGGAGGGGCCGACGAAGGGAAAGCTTCTTCGCCCGTCGGACGGCCAGCCGGCCCAGAGGGTGGCCATCGTTTTCTGCGTGGGGTCACGGAACAAGCGGCTGGGAAATCCCTACTGCTCCCGCATCTGCTGTTCATACAGCACCAAGCAGGCCATCGAAATCATGGAGAGACACCCGGACGCAAATGTAACCTGCTTTTACATGGATATCAGGACTTACGGCAGGGGATTCGAAGAGATGTACCAGTATGCCCAGGAACTGGGCGTGAAATACGTCCGGGGAAGGGTATCCGAGTGCAGTGCCCTGCCCAACGGGGACATTCAGGTTCGCGCGGAAAATACCCTCATGTGCAGGCCTGTTCAAGGGGCCTTTGATGTGGTTTCCTTGTCTGTGGGAATGGCCCCCTGTTCCGATGGGGCCCAGATTGCGGCCTGGCTCGGTCTGGAGCTCGATCCCTATGGATTTTTCCAGGCGAAGGACGACTATCTGTCCCCTTACGAAACCCATCAGGAAGGGGTTTTTCTGGCAGGCAGCATCTCGGGGCTGAAGCCGATCCGGGATTGCCTGTCAGACGGCTTCTCCGCCGGCGGAGAGGTCGCCCTGTACCTGCAGCGATTACATCAGGGCAGGGGATAACCAGGGGATGTAATGGCGAAGACGGGGAGCGGGGAAAAAGGCCAGCCCGATTACGGATGGAGATTTCAGGGAAAGATCGTGCGTCTCTGTGAAGACCGATCTGTCCAAATGGATGAATCCTCTCATTTGATGGAGCGGGCGCTGCGCCAGATGAGCATGGAATATTTTGCCCTGGACCGCTGTCTCCAGTGTGGAATCTGTACGGAAGGCTGTCCGCACACGAAGCTCGAGACAAATGCCAGGTTTTCGCCCCGTTCCTTCATTCAGAAAGCCCGGTTGGGCCTGCTGGACCTTTCCGGCGAGGATTTGTGGCTGTGTACCCAGTGCGGGCAGTGCAAACTGATCTGCCCTTATGAAATCCCCTTTCTCGATGTCATGATCAGCCTGCGGAGCCTGGTGGTGGAGCAGGGAGCCGGCTATGTCCCGGCATCGATCAAGGGCGTTCTGTCCTCTTTGTCCTCGGCTGGGAACCCCTGGAAAGAAGACCAGAGCCAGCGTGGAGAGTGGCATGCCGATCGCGATCGTTCCGGAAACACTTCGGGACGGCAGGATGCGGTCATGCTTTTTGTCGGCTGTTTGCCATCCTATGACAAGCGTGCTCAAAAGATCGCAAGGGCGGCGGCGGAACTTCTTCAACGGGCCGGAGTGACATTCGATATCCTCGGTGAGGCCGAAGTCTGTTGCGGAGAGTCCGCATTGCGGGCAGGCGATCAGGGGACGTTTGAGCGCCTGAAGGCGATCAATACAAGGAACCTGGCTAAGGGGGGAGCGAAGCGGATTTATACCCTTTCACCCCATTGTTATGACGTCATGAAAAACAGGTACGATGGCCTTGAAACGGGCGGATGCCAGGTTTATCCCTTCGTCATCCTTCTGCACGAATTGATTTCAAAGGGTGCCCTGCCGGTCCGGAACGGAGTTCATAAGCGGGTTGCCTACCACGATCCCTGCCTCTTCAGCAAGCATCACTCCATCATCACAGAGCCCAGAGAGGTCCTGCGGAATATCCCGGGGATAGAGCTCGTTGAGATGGAGCATTCCGGGGAAAAGAGCTTTTGCTGCGGCGGAGGAGGAGGCGGAGTCTGGCGGGATACCGCCAGGGGTGAGCGGCTTGCGGAAATCAGGCTGGAAGAGGCCTTGAAGACGGGTGCGGACATTCTGGCAACGGCGTGCCCTTACTGTCTGGCCATGCTGGAAGAAAGCGCCAGGGGGGAAGAAAGGTATCAGGATCTTAAAGTGATGGATCTTTGTGAACTGCTGAGAGAAGGGGTGTTTTCATGAAAATCATCGATGCCAGGGTAAGGATGCGCACGGACCTGATGCTCAAGCCGTGGACGACGGAGTTGAAGCCCTATTACCGGGATTATGTTTCCCTTTACAAAATGAAATCCAGGCTGAGTGTCATGCCGGTTGAGGAGCAATTTTCCTATGCGGAGCGTGCCGGAATTGAACGCATGGTGGTTTGCGGGATGGGTGACGCTGAAAATGAACACGTCCTGGAATTATCCAGAAGGTACGACAGGGTTATTCCCGTGGCCGGTGTCAGCGTGGAGATCGGTATCCGCCACGCGTTGAGAGATATCAGCAAATACAAGGAGCAGGGGATTGCCGCCATCCAGGTCACACCGCACATCCATAAGAGGGATGTCCACGACCGGCATATGTATCCCGTCTACGGCCTTTGTGAACTGATGAAGATTCCTGTCATCGTGCATGGCTCTGTTCATTTCTGGCGCGGCTCCTATATGTGGCATGGCCAGCCGCAGTACATCGATGAAGTGGCCGTGGATTTCCCTGAACTGAAAATGATCGTCTCCCACGGGGGAAACGGTTTTGGCCCTCCCATGCTGGCTGTCGCTCAAAGGCACCCCAATATCTACCTGGAATTCAGCGCCCTCAATCCCATCTACATGGCGCCGGAGTTCCTGTATGCAGCCAACTCCTATCTGCGCGGCAAATGCCTGTTCGGGACGGATTATCCCCTGGTTGACTTTGAAGTGGCTGTTCAGCGCTGGAAGAAAGTGCTCCAGGAGAGGACGCAGGAGCTATTTTTCCACCAGAATGTTCTGGATGCATTATACGGCGAACCGGTTCCCTTCTGAACATCGACGGGGACAGGGAAACCGGGATCATAGTAATCCTGACGGAGGTAGAGATGGAAACAGGAAAATACTGCGACATCGCGGAAGATTTTATTCATGGCGAACATTTCAAGTGCGGCTCCTTTGTGTGTATCGAACCGGATGTTGTTGTCGGGGATGATGTGAAGCTGGGGAATCACGTCGTCCTTAAAAGTGGGACGCGGTTCAAGAACCAGATCGATTTTGCGGATTACTGCAAAACAACGGGACTGTGCATCATCGGGAACAACGTGAATGTCAGAACCGGCGCAACGATTTCCAAGTCGGTGATCGTTGAAGACAAGGCCTTCATCGGCCCCGGAATCATGACGAATCATACCCGGAACGTTGGGCACCAGAGGAGCATCGCAAAGGTCTTTCTGCTTACACGCATTGGATACGCCTCGATTATAGGCAGTACGGTATCCATAAGAGCCGGCATGACAATCTGCGCGAATGCGATTGTCGGCGCCGGTGCCGTTGTCGTGAAGGATCTGATGGAGCCGGGGGTGTACATGGGCTATCCAGCCGTAAAAACAGCTGAATTACCGGAAGGTTATTTTGTCCCGGGCGAGTCGGCGCCCTATATGTTTTCCCCTGACGACATCAACAAGTATCTGCAGTACCTGAAAGTTTAGGGGGGGAGCGTCATTCTGGAACAATGAAGCTGAAGACGCGGGAGTATCAGCGCGGCGACGAACACAACATCAATAAATTGTATAAACTCGTCGCGAATATAGACCGGAATCAATCCGAATATGACTGGGAGTGGATCCATACGTGGGATGGTCCGGGTTTTGTCAGGCTCATGTTTGACGAGGACCGAGCGGAGGGGGATCAACTGGTGGCCCAGTACAGCCTGATCCCCACGCCCTTCAGCGTCTGGGGAAAACCCTTCCTTGCCGGAAAAACTGAAAATTGCATGTGCCATCCCGATTACCGGGGGAAGGGGATTTATTTCCCCCATGAAAAAAAATCCTTCGAAGAGGCCCGGCAGAGATTTCAGCTCTTTTTCACGACCGCGGGAAATGCGACGAAAGGTGCGCCGGGCGCGGTAAGGCGCAAACTCGGCTACATCGCCTTCGATTCCTGGGTCCAGTTTGCTTATGCCACAAACAGAGCCTATCTCGAAAAGACGGTCCAGACCCGACTTAAAAAGTATCTCCCCCCGGACTCGAACTTCCTGAAAACTCTGTCATCGGCCGTCTCACGGTTTGTTTACGCCTATTTCGCTCTGCATTCGAACAGAGTCGTACGCCATGACATACGATGGTACGGAAAAGAAGACGCTCCGCTTGCGGATATTGAACGCCTCTGGACGCGCAACAAAGCATCATACGGCGTCAGCATTGACCGGTCTCCTGCCTATCTTGAATGGCGCGTCAACAACAATCCCTACTATGAACATTTTTACCTCTGTGCGTACGAAAGCGGAAATCTTGCGGGGTACATCATCTTTTTCCGGGCTAAGAATAAAGTGATCCGCATTCTTGATATTCTGGCTGATAGCAAAGACGAAAGGATATTCGCTGATCTGCTACGCTCCCTTACCATTTACGCGAGAGAGCAGAAGGCCGATGCCGTTAAATGTACGACCACAAGGGGAAACAGGTTGCTGAGGAAGGTTTTTCGCCGAAACGGTTTTCTCCCGGACAATTCCGAGTACAAAAAAGTGTTCGAAAGCCGGAAAAGCGACCCCTTCAATGTCTTTATTTCGGAAGAGCTCCAATCTCAGGATCGAATTTTCAAACCGTCCAACTGGTACATAACGGATCTGATCAAGGAAGGCAGGATACGATAACTGATAAGGAGAGGGTTCCGAGACACTTCGCAAGAGCGGCAGATGCGCCGGGAACAAGAAACTTCTTGAATCGTTTGCATAAATGCAACTTGATGTATATGATGAATATCTTTTTTTTCAAATGTCCAGCGAATTCGGATCATTCTGATTTCGAAACCTTTGCACAACTCAAAAAGTAAGTTTTGAAATTTCTGGTAAAAAAAGCACTTATAAATTTAAATAACTACTCGATAATACTTGAATATTACCGATATTTATGCTAATTCACCGGTTAAATTCAATCCTTTGAAGGAGACCGGCATGTCATTCAAGAAGTATGATTCTCAACCCTCGTTTTTCGACCTGGAATTAAAGCAATCCTTCGGAAATTCAAGAACACAAAAATTTCTCATCGAAGTAATGGATGCAATCAACTGGAAACCCGTCAGCGCCATTTTGACTGAACACTATCCGGTGGGCAAGTCGGAATTTGGAAACAAGGCCTACCACCCTTTAATGTTGATGAAAGCGCTTCTCCTGCAAAAATGGTTTGGAATCAAATCAGATCCTGAATTGGAAAACCAGATCAACGATCGCCTGTCCTTCAAAGCCTTTATCGGCTTACCTTTCAGTGAACCTTCCCCCGATCATTCGATAATCTGCCGATTCCGGGAAAGGATCGGAAAAGCAGGGCTGGAAAATATTTTCCATGAACTTATGGAACAATTCAATCATTTGGGCTTTTCCATCGAATCCGGGATGGCCGTGGATGCCCGGATTATCCGTTCGGCCAGCCGTCCCGTTAGCAACAACAAACTCAACGAGTTGAAGGATAAACGTGGAAAGTCCCAAAAGAAACCCCGCTTCCAGCGGGATCTTGAATCCGACTGGACGGTGAAGAACAAGAAGCCTTTCTTCGGGATGAAAGAGCATGCCTCCATCGATGTGGGAAGCGGCCTTGTCTTGTCCGCCTCCGTTTCCAAAGCCTCCGATAATGATACGAAACATTTCAGGTTCATCCGACTAAAGCATACTTGGCTTCATGAATGGCCATGATTTTAAGTTTGAAGAATTCGATATCCCGGAACCCATAGGCCATCCGTTTCATGGTTTTGATTTTGTTGTTTGTGCCTTCCAATGGAGCCGACGAGATGCGGTAATCATAATAAGAGAGGATACCGGATTGAAATGCAGCAAGTGACTTTGCAAACTTTTTCAACATTTTGATCCCGGAAGTTTCCGCCCTCTTGATCCAATCAACCAATACAAGCCGTGCTTTTTCCTTGGTTGGCTGGAACCAGACCTGTCGGAGATCTTCTTTCAGGTAATAGGCGCATGAAAGGGGCTGGTTTAGCTGAAGGGCATCGTTCAAGCGGGCCCTTTCACCTTTGGATGAAGAAAGATTTTCCGGATTTTTCAGGAGAAGCCAGCGGGTACCCTTCAGGACTTTCTTCTGAAGGAGATCTTTTGCCTCCCGATAAAGGTCTCTTCTTAGCCCGGACAATTTGTCGTTGAAGAGCTTGATGACATGAAAATGGTCGAAAACAATCGTCGCTTTCTGAAGATGAGTCGATACAGCGCTGATATAAGCGGGAGACATATCCATGGCAACGGCTTCAATCTTGGCTTTGGCACGTTTGACCTTTTTCCAGAAAGAGTCAAGCGCATCGGCTCCCTTGCCATCACCGGCATAGACGATCGTCCCTTTGGTCATATCCAAAACAACGGTCAGATACCGATGCCCCTTGCGAATCGAGATCTCATCGATGGCAATTCTCCGAAGATCCTTCAGGCAGGGTCTGGAAAACCTCTTCATCAAATCTCGTTTCTGAATTTCCTTGATCACGTCCCAGGATACCGACAGATGTCCAGCTACATCCCGGATCGTCATGTGTTTCGACAATTCCAAGGCATATCGCTCAAAAGCACGGGTGCAAGAAAACCGGGGATCAGCAAATCCCAGCGACACTTGACGAATAGTACCGCAACGAAGGCACCCTACACGCTGAACATCAAGATCGAAAAACACGTTTTTGAAACCGATAGGAATGCTTCGGAACCGTCTCCTTGTCGTTCCCCGCATGATGACCTTCCTGCTTCTACAGACCGGACAACGAAGTTTGCTCCTTTTGTGGCGTATGGTGAACGTGATACTTCTTCCCTCATATCGCGTCCTGACATAATCGTAGCCGATAAGGCCGAATCCATGGTAAAGAAGACTCGTGGACATGCTTCCCCTCCGTTAATTGGAAATCTTCGAACAATTTCCTCATGGGGTGTATGTCCATTTTTTTCAATATGAATGTACGCATCGACCGGATGAACCACATTTCTCTTATGTTGTGTTCAAAAGCCTTCATGGAAAGGAATATTCTCCAAATGTTTACGCCGACAAAGGATATTGCAGCGAGGCAAATCGCGACTTCCTGAACATGAATGGTATGGGTGACGGAATCATGCGAAAGAACCAGATTAACGCAACCCTTACAGAAAATGAGATCAAGCGGAACAAGAAAATCTCCAAAGTTCGGTACAAGATCGAGCAGTATTTCGGGATCACCGAAAAATACCATGGGGCGGGAAAGGCCCGCTTTACCTCTCTCTTCAAGGAGGGCTGGGATCACCTCTGCGGGGCCATGGCCTTCAATATCAAAAGAGTGGTTCTAGGAGTCTGTCGGACTTTCCGACGTAATATGATATAATCGCTCATCTTTGAATGCAGGAGTATAACGGATGAGCGCCAATTTTATTCAATGTGATCGAAGGACGTTTTTTTTGCTTCCGCCGTCAATTGATGACTGGCTTCCTGACGGTCACCTTGCCCGGTTTGTGGTTGAGATTGTAGCCCAGCTCAACCTTCGTTCTTTGAGGGATTCCTATGCCGGTCGCGGTTCACAAGCGCACAGTCCGGCAATGCTGACAGCACTTTTATTTTACGGTTATGCCACAGGTGTTTTCTCCAGCCGCAAACTGGAGCGCAGCACCTATGATTCGGTGGCTTTCCGGTACATAGCAGCCAACACGCATCCGGACCATGATACGATTGCCAGTTTTCGGCGACGCTTTCTGAAAGAATTGTCCGAAATGTTCGTTCAGATCCTGATGATTGCCCGCCAGATGGGCGTGCTTAAACTCGGGAAAGTCAGTCTTGACGGCAGCAAGATCAAAGCGAACGCTTCCCGGCATCGGGCATTGAGCTATGGTCACGCCTGCAAGCTGGAGGCACAGATTAAAGCCGAAGTCGCTGAACTGCTCAAGAAGGCGGAAGCTGCGGATCGTTCCGACCTTCCCGATGGACTGAGCATTCCCGAGGAGCTTGAGCGCCGGGGAAAACGCCTGGCGGCCATTGCTGCGGCCAAGGCAGAAATCGAACGGCGCGCGGCAGAGCGTCATGCGCGTGAGCAAGCCGCCTACGAGGAAAAGATTGCCCGGCGCATCAAGAAGGAACAGGAAACCGGCAAGAAACCCCGAGGCAAACAGCCAAAGCCGCCGGTGTCCGGCCCGCGTTCCAGTGATCAGGTCAATCTGACCGACGAAGAATCCCGGATCATGCCCGCTTCCGGTGGAGGATTCGAGCAGGGATACAATGCCCAGGCGGTTGCCGACACGACATCCAAACTCATCATTTCCGCTCATGTCACACAGCACCCTAACACTACAACGACATATAATATTTGACAACAAAAATTAAATGAACAATAATCCTCCTGAAGGATCAATTATCCAGAAGGAGGACAGCATGATCTTTAACAATTTCAGTGAAACAGAGATTTTTAGCATACCAAAGTTCGCTGTAGAAAAGACTGACGTTGAAGGGTTCATGGATGAATTGAGAGGATTTCATAGCACCTTTCAGAGTTGCTTTACGCGTAGCGAAACTCGCGAGAATTTCTTTCATTACATGGTTGGACAATTCAGCGAACTGGACAGGAAATCGATAGAGCCTATTGCATTGACGGTCGAAGGTGGGACCGTCCGTTCCATGCAGCGGATGATCAGCGATGCCCAATGGGACGAAGACCTGATCGCGAAGCGTTATCATCAATTGATCGGGGATGATATGGCGCATGGCGATGGCATTTTGATTTTTGATGAGACATCGTTTGTCAAGAAGGGCAATGATTCCATCGGTGTTTCCCGTCAATACTGCGGCTCTCTGGGAAAAGTGGAAAACTGCCAGGTCGGAGTTTTTGCAGCCTATGCCTCTCCTCATGGCTATGCCCTTCTGGACAAGCGATTGTTTATTCCGGAGAAGTGGTTTTCCGAACCTTACAAAGACAGGCGGTCGAAGTGCCGATTGCCCGATAGCGAAACGTTTAAGACCAAGGTGGAACTGGCCATCGAGATGCTTGATCATGTCCAGAAGGAGGAACTTCTTCCCTTTCGATACGTGGTTGCCGATACGGCCTATGGTAGAAGCATCGAGTTTATCGAGGCCATTGAGAAACATCCGGGAAAGACTTACCTTCTTGCGGTGCCCTGTGACACGCTTTGTTGGCTCACCTCTCCCGTTACCCACAAGAAGGCCTACACTTACAAAGGAGAGCAGCGCTCTCGGACCGTTCTTTCGGAAACTGAAAAAGCCCCGGTGACGGTGGAAGCTTTTGCCCGGAATTTGAACAACTACTTCTGGTACAGGAGAATCGTTGCCGAGGGCGCGAAAGGGCCGATTGCTTACGAATTTATGAGGAGAAAGATCTTTCTGCACCGAGATGGCCTGCCCTGTAAATCCGTGTGGCTGATTGTCAAAAGAACCCTTGGTGCGGAGCCCGTTTATTCTTACTTCATCAGCAATGCTCCCAGAAGCACCCGCCTGCCGGTTTTTGTCTGGCTCAGCGGCGTTCGATGGGCGATCGAACAATGTTTTGAAGAAGCCAAGTCGGAATTGGGGCTTGATCAGTACGAGGTCAGGAAATTCTCCGGATGGCATCATCACATATTGACCTGTATGCTGGCTCACTTTTTTCTCTGGCACCTCAAGATCAGGTTGGGGAAAAAAAGCACCCTCTGTTACGCTATCGCAGCTTAGGATCTTATTGGAGGTCGTGCTTCCCCTCCGAAAATTTGATGTTGACAGCGCCATTTCTTTAGTGGCCGGAATACAAAGGCGAAATCATCGTGCCTATTTGTCTCATAGAAAGAAAAAGCAATTCCATTAACTTTCATTTGTCGTTGTAGGGTTATCGACAGTATCTAATTGTGATATCATTTCTTTCTGAGCGGCATTGACCTTAGCAGTGGCGGTGGCTGTTTTTCTATCACCATAAAGATAGTCAAGCTGAGACTGTCTATCAGTGTTTAATAATCCAGCCTGTTCCAATTTTTTCTTTTCCGTTGGTGTTAATTTGGCTTGCGATGTGGTTACCACTGACGATGATCCGCTGCTTGACTTTTTAGCAATGGTTTTTTTACCGTATAAATAATCAAGTTGCGCTTGTCGGTCAGAATCCAATAGACCTGCTTGTTCGAGCTTTTTATTTTCGGTCGATGTAAAATCAGCCCCAGTCGGAGTATCGGCCGAATAATTAGCGATTTTCTGTATCGCCGCTTCCGGCGTGTCGGTTATTGTAACGCCCGCTTTAATCGCTGTCTGCGGGTCTTTCGTTATCCCGGGTGGCCACCCAAAATCCCCCACCTGTGGCCACTTGAAAATCCCCCACCCAGCGGTTGTTTTTAAGACCTGAAAACCAGGTTTTCAAAAGCACCTTCACAAACGGTTGGCAGAACGTTACAGACTCCCATTTTATATACCTGGGAGGAAGAGAAAGGATGAACGTTTTGCAGCCGGACAAGAAAGCAGCAATAATTACATTACTTACCAATGGCATCAGTCAGCGCGAAATCGAGCGCAAAGTGCGCGTGGATCGCAAAACCATCCGTAAATATGCCCGTATGGTGGGAAGCAACAAGCCGATTGGCGAAGGTAACTCAAAATCCCCCGAAGTGGCCATCGACTCCGGAGAGGGTGTTGATCAAAATCCCCCACCCCGGCCACCGGTTCAGGAGGCGTCAGTATCCGCATCTGAGTCGTCAGAGGATGAGTATCCCATGTCGGCCCATGCCCGCTCAGCCTGTGATCCTCACCGTTTATGGATTGAGGAACAGGTACGCCTGGGGCGCAATGCCGTCTCCATTTATCAGGACCTGGTTGAACGATTTGCCTTCGAGCACAAATACAACAGCGTGAAACGGTTTTGCCGTGGACTGCGCAGAAGAGATCCTGTCCAGTATGACCGGCTGGAGTTTCCACCTGGCGAGGAGGCGCAGGTGGACTACGGTCTCGGCGCTCTCACACGTAAACCAGGCACAAACACATACCGCCGTCCCCGATTGTTTGTCATGACGCTGAAGTATTCCCGCCGCTGTTTCCGGAAGGTTGTCTGGACATCAAGTCAGGTGGTATGGGCCAAACTGCATGAAGAGGCCTTCCGGTATTTTGGCGGGGCTACGCGATATGTGGTTCTTGATAACTTGAAGGAGGGGGTCATAAAGCCCGATCTCTATGAACCGGGGTTAAACCCGGTTTATGCCTCTGTCTTGGCTCATTACGGCGTTGTGGCGGATCCTGCCCGCGTAGCAGATCCCGATCGCAAGGGCAGTGTTGAAAACGCGATCCAGCACACCCAGGACACAGCCCTGAAAGGCCGCCGGTTTGAAAGCATCGAAGAACAAAACCAGTGGCTTATGCACTGGGAAGAACGCTGGGCCTCCGTACGGATTCACGGCCGGATGAAACGGCAGGTCCAGGAGATGTTTGAGGAAGAAAAACCGTTTCTCCAGGCTCTTCCATTGAGCAGCTTCTCCTACTTTTCCCAGGAAACCCGCACGGTTCAGGATGACGGCACCATCCAGGTCCACGACTGCTATTACGCCGCATTGCCCGCCCGGCTGCATACCAAAGTGATGGTGCGCATTTACGACTGCGAGATTGAAATCATTGATCCTCAAACGCTGACTGTTTTGCGGCGGCATCCAAAAGGCACCCGCAAGGGGATGGTCGTGATTGAGGAAAAAGACCGGATCTTCAATCCTTCCCGACAGACGTGTTATTTATTGGCTCAGGCCGCGGCGATCGGTCCTATTACGGAAAAACTGTGCAAGCAACTGTTTGAAGGGGAGGGCCGGCAGGGGCACCGCCGCATGCAGGGCATTGTTGCGCTTGCCCGCAAACATTGTGCTGCTCATATTGAGCAGGCTGCCCGGATGGCCCTTGAACGGGGGCTTTCTTCCTCCAGAATCATTCGAAAGCTGGTTGAGGATTTAGACAAAGCAACCACCCCGGAGAAGTCTTCCGACGAATTGACCCGGGAGCACAGTCTCATTCGTTCCCCACAGGACTATGCGCTGTTTTTTGAAACCCACGCAGCCGGCAACGGTCGTCATCCCCGTATACTTCAGTGAAAGGAGGAATCATGAGAACGATTGAAGAAGTTGAGAAACACCTCCGATCGTTGCACTTGCACGGCATGGCCCAGACCCTTCAAGCCCGCTGTCTGCAGGCACAACAAAACGGATCCATGAGTGTTCTGGATGTCCTGACAGAGCTTGTTCAGGATGAATTGGACTGCCGGCAATCACGATTGATTGAGCGGCGTTTTCACAGCTCCGGGCTGGATGAACGAAAGATTATACAGGATTTTGACTGGTCTTATCACTACAACGACATATAATATTTGACAACAAAAATTAAATGAACAATAATCCTCCTGAAGGATCAATTATCCAGAAGGAGGACAGCATGATCTTTAACAATTTCAGTGAAACAGAGATTTTTAGCATACCAAAGTTCGCTGTAGAAAAGACTGACGTTGAAGGGTTCATGGATGAATTGAGAGGATTTCATAGCACCTTTCAGAGTTGCTTTACGCGTAGCGAAACTCGCGAGAATTTCTTTCATTACATGGTTGGACAATTCAGCGAACTGGACAGGAAATCGATAGAGCCTATTGCATTGACGGTCGAAGGTGGGACCGTCCGTTCCATGCAGCGGATGATCAGCGATGCCCAATGGGACGAAGACCTGATCGCGAAGCGTTATCATCAATTGATCGGGGATGATATGGCGCATGGCGATGGCATTTTGATTTTTGATGAGACATCGTTTGTCAAGAAGGGCAATGATTCCATCGGTGTTTCCCGTCAATACTGCGGCTCTCTGGGAAAAGTGGAAAACTGCCAGGTCGGAGTTTTTGCAGCCTATGCCTCTCCTCATGGCTATGCCCTTCTGGACAAGCGATTGTTTATTCCGGAGAAGTGGTTTTCCGAACCTTACAAAGACAGGCGGTCGAAGTGCCGATTGCCCGATAGCGAAACGTTTAAGACCAAGGTGGAACTGGCCATCGAGATGCTTGATCATGTCCAGAAGGAGGAACTTCTTCCCTTTCGATACGTGGTTGCCGATACGGCCTATGGTAGAAGCATCGAGTTTATCGAGGCCATTGAGAAACATCCGGGAAAGACTTACCTTCTTGCGGTGCCCTGTGACACGCTTTGTTGGCTCACCTCTCCCGTTACCCACAAGAAGGCCTACACTTACAAAGGAGAGCAGCGCTCTCGGACCGTTCTTTCGGAAACTGAAAAAGCCCCGGTGACGGTGGAAGCTTTTGCCCGGAATTTGAACAACTACTTCTGGTACAGGAGAATCGTTGCCGAGGGCGCGAAAGGGCCGATTGCTTACGAATTTATGAGGAGAAAGATCTTTCTGCACCGAGATGGCCTGCCCTGTAAATCCGTGTGGCTGATTGTCAAAAGAACCCTTGGTGCGGAGCCCGTTTATTCTTACTTCATCAGCAATGCTCCCAGAAGCACCCGCCTGCCGGTTTTTGTCTGGCTCAGCGGCGTTCGATGGGCGATCGAACAATGTTTTGAAGAAGCCAAGTCGGAATTGGGGCTTGATCAGTACGAGGTCAGGAAATTCTCCGGATGGCATCATCACATATTGACCTGTATGCTGGCTCACTTTTTTCTCTGGCACCTCAAGATCAGGTTGGGGAAAAAAAGCACCCTCTGTTACGCTATCGCAGCTTAGGATCTTATTGGAGGTCGTGCTTCCCCTCCGAAAATTTGATGTTGACAGCGCCATTTCTTTAGTGGCCGGAATACAAAGGCGAAATCATCGTGCCTATTTGTCTCATAGAAAGAAAAAGCAATTCCATTAACTTTCATTTGTCGTTGTAGGGCTAATGACAAGCAGGAAATCGAGCCGACGTTGGAACACTTGGCGGCATTGCCGGAGGAACTGGGAGCTGTGACTGATTTGATCGCCGACAGTGGTTACTTCAGCGAGGCAAATGTCACTGCCTGCGAAAAGCAGGGATTGACTCCTTATATCGCCGCCGGTCGGAAAGAACACAATGAACCCCTTTGGGACCGATTCCAGGAACCGCCGCCGCTGCCGGAAGCCGCAGATGCAGTAACAAGAATGAAGCACCGGCTTAAGACTACAGCGGGAAAGGCTATCTACGCATTACGAAAGACGACATCGGAACCCGTCTTTGGCATCATCAAGGCAGTCATGGGATTTCGAAGTTTCTCGATGCGTGGTTTTGAGAAGGCACAAGGGGAATGGAATCTTGCCTGCATAGCCTGGAACATCAAAAGACTGCATACCCTGACCACATAGATTGAAAAAGAACATGGTTTCCCTGAGGTATTAAGGAAACATTCATAATGCATCCGAGCATCAAGCCGTCATGGATGCCAACCTCTATATTTAAATGAACAAAATAATCTCAGTAATGTCCGGTTAGAATTTTGCGTAAGCGATTGAGAATTATGGCCATCTTCATTTTTTGGTTTTGGTGAAAAATAATTTGGATCCAATTGAATATTTTACTTGACAAATCAAGCATTTAGCGGGGCGATATTTCGTAAATATATAATATTACGGAGAATTATCGAATGCCCTACACTTGGATCCCTGGAAAAACAAAGCAAAAACACAAGACTCACGTAAACCTTATGGCACCTGTTAACAGCGTATTTCCCGATATCACCCCGTTGCTCTCGGGTTGTAATCGGCCCCTGAAAATGTCCTTTGAAGATCAACTTAACATCCTGGTGTATTACCATCTGGAAGAACACCGCTCAGGACGTCATCTTCTGCAGGTTTTGAAGGAAGAACATTTTGCCCGGCAGCACATCGCTCCCGAGGGCGGTATTGAAAAGAGCAGCTTCTTCGAGGATATCAGCTCACGTGGGCTCCCACAGATGATGGAGATGTTCGGAAAGCTCTATGCATCGGCCGCAAAACATTTGCCCAGGGGACATGCCGAACTGGGAAATCTGGTTCTTATCGACGGCTCCCTGATTGATGCTGTTTTATCCATGTACTGGGCCGACTACCGTAAGGGATCGAAAAAGGCCAAGGTTCATGTAGGCTTTGATCTCAATCTTGGCATTCCCAAAAAAATCTTTCTCAGCGACGGCAAGGAAGCGGAACGGTCCTTCGTGGAAAAGATCCTGGCCCCGGGGGAAACGGGCGTCATGGATCGCGGCTACCAGAGTCACAAGCTTTTTGATGTCTGGCAGGCCGATGAAAAGCATTTTATCTGCCGGATCAAAGCATCCACTGAAAAGACTGTTATCAGAATGAATGACATCCAACCCGGAAACATCGTCTTTTATGATGCGGTGGTTCTTCTTGGCACCCAAGGCACCAATCGTACGGAAAGGGAAGTCCGTCTGGTCGGTTATCAGGTTGAGAATGTCAATTATTGGATAGCCACAGATCGCCACGATCTCACCGCCGAACAGATTGCCTTTGCCTACAAGCTCAGGTGGAACATCGAGATTTTCTTCGCCTGGTGGAAACGCCATCTTAAAGTCTATCACCTGATTTCAAGAAGCCAATATGGACTGATGGTCCAAATGCTGGCAGGATTGATTACTTATATCCTTCTGGTCATCTACTGCCATGACCAACATCAGGAAAAGGTTTCCGTCAAACGTCTCAGAGAAATATCCATTAATATCCGAAACGAAATGAGTATCGAGGATATTGTAAATGAAACAGGTACTTGGCGCTATAAACCGCCAAGCAGAGGTCAATTACGCGCAAGTTCTTAACCGGACATTACTGAAATAATCTCGGACTTTTCATCAATAAAGTAGCTGAACCGTCAAGTCCGACAGACTCCTAGGCATCAGAAAACAGGGGATAGCTGTAACGGTATAATAACATTGCAGATAATTATGCAAAGAAACACTCCCTGGGATCACCTCGGGTACTGAAAGCTTGTTAAAGAGCAGTTTTTAAGCCAAACAGGTGGTCGGAAACGTTCGTTTCCAGTCAAAATATTGAAAAAATTACGCCCAAAATGAGGGCAAAAGAAAAAACTGTATTATGCAAACCTCTCATTTCCTGTTCTGGCAGTTAAATTAAAATTCCAAGTTATGCAAACATTTCTTCTTGAATATCCGAAGGATTGCTTCAGTTCCAGATCGGAAAAAGTGGGTTGAGAATTGTACTTTTTGAATGACATGCCGGTCTCCTTCCAACGATTGACTTTAACCGGCAAATTAGCAGAAATACGTAATTAATCAAGTATTATTGGATAGTTAATTTAATTTTGATGCTGATTTTTTGACCAGAAATTTCAAAACCTACTTTTGGAGTTGTGCAAAGCTTTCAATATGTTACGAATATTTCGCTCCTGCGAAAGTTGAGTATATTAATGTTCGTTTTTTAACCACTAAAATCTTAGATTTCACTGGCTGTTGTTGTGCAGAGGTTTCTGTGCTTTAATGCTTATAGGTTCAACCTACCCATATGAAACATCAAGAAACCAACAAAATGAATAATGACGTAATAATTAGAGAAGCAACTGAGAAGGATATCCCCAACATAGTAGAGTTATATGAAACGGAGTCGAACTTGCCCGTTAACCAAGATGTTTTAGAATGGGTCTATTTTAATAGAAAAGAGTATGGGACATGTTTGGTTATTGCGGAGAAGAATGGCCGCATCATTGGCTCGCAGGGGTTGATCCCTATTCGGATGATTGGAAATAAAAGGGTATTCCTCTCCGCAAAGAGTGAAAGCACATTAATTAGCAAACAGTACAGGGGCCAGGGTATCTTCGAAGAAATGTACTCGAAAATATTTGAGATTGCTGCGCAACGGAGGATTATTATTATCTGGGGATTTACGAAGGCAACTAAAGCTTTTGTGAAATTGGATTTTACCTTACCAGTCCGTCTATCGCTTGGTTACATTTCTCTCGATATTACTAAAAGCTTTAAATTTTTCTTAGAGAAGTTAAAAAAGTATCATGGTAACATATCATATTTGGTTGCGCTCCCTTTGATGATATACCTCTTAATTAAAAGGCTCCATCTATCGGCTTGGCTCATCTATTCCGGGATGAAATATCATTCCCATTCTAAGAAAGTGCGTGAATTGTCAAAAGCTGATAGTGAATTTAACGAGTTGTTGTCTATGATGAATGGCCAACATCAAAAAAATAGGGTCATAACCATAAATAAAGACATGAGTTATATGAACTGGAGGATATTTGATAATCCATTCATTGATTATAAAATTAGTATGTATTCTGATAACGAGGCAAAAGGTTTTATAATATACTATGTTAGAAACGGTATTCTGGTGATAACGGATTATTACTGCACACTTGATAGAGTATTCCCAATGTTGCTTAGCAGAGCGTTGCGTCATGGGTTGATAAGTAAATGCTGGTGTGTTCGTTTTTTCGATAAAGAATCAAAGGAAAATCAGAAATATAGGAAGTATTTCAAGTTTTATTCATACATGCAATTCAAAAACATGATTCCAATGGTTTTGAAAACGATTGGCGATAGTCTTGTCGGAGGAGAACAGGAAATAGAAAAATGGTTCATCACGGAGATTTTTACACAGGGCATATGATACACTGATTCCATTTAGTTGATTTATCCTGAGTTTCCGAGAAAGTGTAACGAGTAATGGAATAAGTCTTCTATAGGACGGAGATAAGAGCGAGAGGTTGTCTATGCCGGTTCCGTCTGGGCATGGCCTATTGGCCGTATAACCAAAATGTCTCGTTGGTACAGACCAAGTATTGCGGTGGTTTAAGCTTGAGCGGCCCAAATTAAAATAAAGCGATGCAATGCCCCCCTATGGGGGGCTGAACTTAAAGCCGCGTCCTGTTGGCGCTGATTCTTTACTATTATCGAGTAGTTATTTAAATTTATAGATGCTTTTTTGACCAGAAATTTCAAAACTCTACTTTTAGAGTTGTACAAAGGTTTCATAATGGAAATCATCGTTACAATTCCACAATCATACCCAGCCGAAAGAGACTATATTATTTCCGTCATCCTTAAAGAGTTCCTTGGATTAGATTATGTTATCCAGAGAACAGGGAGAGCAAATGTCTGTATTTCTGATAAGGATAACAGGCGTCGACTCATAATTGCGGACTGCCTATTTGCAATCTCGGAGGAGCAATGGCTGACCAATAAGTCACTTCCCAAACAACCCCTCAACGTTTTGGACCATCGGCTATTTGGCTTTGACAACGCCCTTGGGTTTCCATCTTTACCAGTCATTTATGGTGATCTTAAATCCCATCTTGATGGGCCAAATCATGCGCAGAATACACCTAATGGTCAAGAATTCTGGCTACCGATCGACATCTTTGGCGCCTGTTTTTTCATGCTCACGAGATATGAGGAACTGGTTAAAACAGATAGAGATGAACACAACAGGTTTCCTCCAAAAGCGATGCTTGCACACCAGGAAGGATTTATCGAAAGGCCCATTGTCAATGAGTACATCGAAATTTTATGGTCAGGGCTGAAAAGGGTGTGGCCGTCGCTCATAAGAAAAAAGCGTGAATATCGATTGCTTCTTAGCCACGACGTGGATGACATCTTATCTGTAGTCGGGAAACCATTGAAACAAGTTATCCGGAGAATAGGCGGTGATTTAATAGTCAGACGCGATCTGATCATGGTCTTAAGGAATATGCAGGCTGCTTGGCTGGGTTGCGCCGAAAAAGATCCCTTCAATACATTTGACTTCATCATGGATTTAAGTGAGAAGAATGGTGTTTCAAGCACGTTCAACTTCATGACCGACTTGGGACATACCAAGTATGACCAGCGCTATAACATAGATCATCCTTGGGCTCGCCATTGTCTTCGACGAATTGTTCAACGCGGTCATCTCATCGGATTTCATCCTACATATGGAAGTTATTTAAATGCGGAGAGAACAAAGAGCGAGTTCCTTCGGTTAAAAATGGCGGCTGAAGAAGAGGGGGCAGAACAGAATGAATGGGGTGGCCGCCAACATTACTTGAGATGGCAAAATCCCACAACATGGCAACACTGGGAAGAAGCAGGTCTCAATTATGACAGTACGTTAGGTTTTGCCGATCTAATCGGATTTAGAACAGGATGTTGTTACGAATATCCAGTTTTTAACCTGCAAGAAAGAAAGAAACTTAATTTGAGGGAACGATCACTGATGGTCATGGACGGCACCGTTACTGATCGTGACGGAACGATTACAAACATATTGTGGGGAAAGATATTCCATCTGAATGATATTTGCAAAAAATTTTCTGGCGATTTTACATTGCTCTGGCATAACGGAAAAGTAGCTTCACGAAGGCAAAGAAAATTGTATCTTTCCACAATTGATTCAATACTATGATTTGAAGAGAGATTTGCATAATTCAGTTTTTTCTTTTGCCTTCATTTTGGGCGTTATTTATTCAATTTTTGTTTGGGAACGAACGTTTCTGACCGACCGTTTGTCTTTTTCATAAAGTGAGGTATATCGGCATCGATGAATTCAGTATCCGGAAGGGTCACGAGTACATGACCACGGTGATGGATCTCTCTGAAGGGCGGATCCTTTTTGCCGCTGAGGGAAAGGGCAAAGAAGGGATTTTGCTCTTCCTGAAAAAACTGGCACGCAAAGGGAAAAAACTGCGAGCGGTTGCAATGGACATGGGAATTCCCTTCTTCTCTGCCGTACGGGAAGTCCTTCCCAATATAGATATTGTCTTCGACCGTTACCATATTATGGCTCTGATGAACCAAGGCATCGAAAACTTACGCAGAGATCAACAGAAAGAACTTGATGATATCGGGAAGCAAACCCTCACGGGAAACCGCTTTCTCCTTTTACGCAATTATGATTCCCTGAAGCCGGACCATAAGGAGCGCCTCGATGCACTGAGAGGTTTGCATAATACAGTTTTTTCTTTTGCCCTCATTTTGGGCGTAATTTTTTCAATATTTTGACTGGAAACGAACGTTTCCGACCACCTGTTTGGCTTTAAAACTGCTCTTTAACAAGCTTTCAGCACCCGAGGTGATCCCAGGGAGTGTTTCTTTGCATAATTATCTGCAATGTTATTATACCGTTACAGCTATCCCCTGTTTTCTGATGCCTAGGAGTCTGTCGGACTTTCCGACGTAATATGGTATAATCGCTCATCTTTGAATGCAGGAGTATAACGGATGAGCGCCAATTTTATTCAATGTGATCGAAGGACGTCTTTTTTGCTTCCGCCGTCAATTGATGACTGGCTTCCTGACGGTCACCTTGCCCGGTTTGTGGTTGAGATTGTAGCCCAGCTCAACCTTCGTTCTTTGAGGGATTCCTATGCCGGTCGCGGTTCACAAGCGCACAGTCCGGCAATGCTGACAGCACTTTTATTTTACGGTTATGCCACAGGTGTTTTCTCCAGCCGCAAACTGGAGCGCAGCACCTATGATTCGGTGGCTTTCCGGTACATAGCAGCCAACACGCATCCGGACCATGATACGATTGCCAGTTTTCGGCGACGCTTTCTGAAAGAATTGTCCGAACTGTTCGTTCAGATCCTGATGATTGCCCGCCAGATGGGCGTGCTTAAACTCGGGAAAGTCAGTCTTGACGGCAGCAAGATCAAAGCGAACGCTTCCCGGCATCGGGCATTGAGCTATGGTCACGCCTGCAAGCTGGAGGCACAGATTAAAGCCGAAGTCGCTGAACTGCTCAAGAAGGCGGAAGCTGCGGATCGTTCCGACCTTCCCGATGGACTGAGCATTCCCGAGGAGCTTGAGCGCCGGGGAAAACGCCTGGCGGCCATTGCTGCGGCCAAGGCAGAAATCGAACGGCGCGCGGCAGAGCGTCATGCGCGTGAGCAAGCCGCCTACGAGGAAAAGATTGCCCGGCGCATCAAGAAGGAACAGGAAACCGGCAAGAAACCCCGAGGCAAACAGCCAAAGCCGCCGGTGTCCGGCCCGCGTTCCAGTGATCAGGTCAATCTGACCGACGAAGAATCCCGGATCATGCCCGCTTCCGGTGGAGGATTCGAGCAGGGATACAATGCCCAGGCGGTTGCCGACACGACATCCAAACTCATCATTTCCGCTCATGTCACACAGCACCCTAATGACAAGCAGGAAATCGAGCCGACGTTGGAACACTTGGCGGCATTGCCGGAGGAACTGGGAGCTGTGACTGATTTGATCGCCGACAGTGGTTACTTCAGCGAGGCAAATGTCACTGCCTGCGAAAAGCAGGGATTGACTCCTTATATCGCCGCCGGTCGGAAAGAACACAATGAACCCCTTTGGGACCGATTCCAGGAACCGCCGCCGCTGCCGGAAGCCGCAGATGCAGTAACAAGAATGAAGCACCGGCTTAAGACTACAGCGGGAAAGGCTATCTACGCATTACGAAAGACGACATCGGAACCCGTCTTTGGCATCATCAAGGCAGTCATGGGATTTCGAAGTTTCTCGATGCGTGGTTTTGAGAAGGCACAAGGGGAATGGAATCTTGCCTGCATAGCCTGGAACATCAAAAGACTGCATACCCTGACCACATAGATTGAAAAAGAACATGGTTTCCCTGAGGTATTAAGGAAACATTCATAATGCATCCGAGCATCAAGCCGTCATGGATGCCAACCTCTATTTAAATGAACAAAATAATCTCGGACTTTTCATCAATAAAGTAGCTGAACCGTCAAGTCCGACAGACTCCTAGAACCACTCTTTTGATATTGAAGGCCATGGCCCCGCAGAGGTGATCCCAGCCCTCCTTGAAGAGAGAGGTAAAGCGGGCCTTTCCCGCCCCATGGTATTTTTCGGTGATCCCGAAATACTGCTCGATCTTGTACCGAACTTTGGAGATTTTCTTGTTCTGCTTGATCTCATTTTCTGTAAGGGTTGCGTTAATCTGGTTCTTTCGCATGATTCCGTCACCCATACCTAAACGTTTGCATAAGTAAGCAATTTATTTGAATACTCAAAATGGGTAAACGCAATCAGCTAAATATACTGAATATTCCGAATTGCGAATTTCCCTCGAATGAGAAATCCGCAGTTATGCAAACGTTTCATGGAGCACTTCAAACTCCGCCTCTATCACCTACATACTCAGAGGTGCTTATTAACCGGATGAACCCAAAAGATTCGCCTTTTTTATCCATTCCGTAGGAGTATCGTATGACAAAAGTGCTTCACGTGGTTCTCAATCAGGTTACAAAAGACACAAGAGTCCTTAAGGAAGTGGAATCACTGGGCAGGAACGGATACCAAGTCACAGTGCTGGGAGTTCAGAATGATGCGGGGGATCTTCCTGCCGTGGAAGCGCACCCTTTTTTTAAAATAACCAGGATCAAGTTGAGTACGAAAAAGCTCCCGAAAGTAAGGCTTTTACAGTACTTAAAATACATGGAGTACCTGTTTCGGGCGGTGCGTTTTGCCAGAGAATATTCACCGGCAATCATTCATTGTCATGATTTGAATGCGCTTCCGGTCGGCGTTCTTTCTCGTGCAAGGCAAATCATCTATGATTCCCATGAATTTCATCGCGGCAGAGACGCTCAGGGGCGATTCATGAACCTTTCTAGCGGCCTGATAGAAAATCTGCTTGCTAAAAGAGCGGATATCATCATCACCGTAAACGAGGAAATCGCCTTGCGCCTTCAGTCCATTCTGGGCCGGGATGTTTCCTGTATACTCAATGCGGACCGCAGGGCTGATCTAGGCGCACTGCCCGGTGAAAACGGGATGACCCTGAGAGAAAAATTATCAATTCCGAAAGAAGTGAAAATCATTGTCTATGCAGGAAGACTGTTCGCGGGAAGAGGGCTGGTCAACCTCTTGAAAATGGTCCCTTATCTGAAGAACAGTGTGGTCATCATCATGGGGGAAGGTCCCTTTCTTCCCAATCTTCAGGCGCTGATCGAAAAGGATCATCTTTCGGGAAAGGTCTTCCTGGTTCCAGCGGTTCCCTACCGCGACGTTTCCCGGTATCTGTCAACGACAGATCTCGGGATCATCCCGTCAGCAAATACATCGGAAAGTTATTTCTTGAGTCTCGGGAACAAGTTCTTCCATTATGTTGCCGCCGGAATTCCTGTGGCTGTCCCTGAACGTCCAGTATTGAGACAGATTCTGAAGAAATACGGAATCGGCATTGTAATTGATACCGGAAACCCCGAAGCCATGGCGGAAGAAATAAACCGCATGTTTGACAATGAGGAACATTACCGGGAATACAGAGCCCGTGTTGCGAAGGCGGCGGCGGAGTTCAACTGGGACAATGAAGAAAAAAAGCTTGTCGATTTATATGCCGGACTCGCCGGATCAAAGATCCCGTGATTTCCATAGAAGCAGGCTTTTTGCTAATGCTTTGATTGTCCCGGAAAGGGTGGCCGATCTCCTTGACTACTGAGGCACTTTGGGAAACGATAGCAAGAAAAACGAAGAAGATCCTTCCCAAGGACCATTTTATCCGCAGTGCCATGATCCTTGCCGGGGGAACCAGCCTTGCCCAGGGTCTAGCCATCATCTTTTCTCCCGTTCTGACCCGCTTGTATACCCCCAATGACTTTGGAATCCTGGTCGTCTATGCATCCCTTCTGACCATGTCTCTGAATTTTACCTCTCTGAGGTATGAGTTTGCGATTCCCATACCGGAAGATAATCAGACGGCGATCGATGTCTTGAGTCTATGCATTGGATTGGTCTTTATTACGGCGTTGCTGGCCGTCCTTGGCGTCTGGTTATTTTCTCCCAAACTTATTCAGGTGGAGCGTTTCAGCGTACTCGAACCCTATCTGTGGGTTCTGCCTGTTGGCTTATTTCTGGCCGGCGTCTATAACGTCTTCAATTACTGGGCTGTGCGGGAACGCATGTACCCTGTTATCGCGAGGACACGAATTTCTCAGGGGATTTCTGGAACTCTAACCCAGTTGGGATTAGGTTTTATCAGTTTTGGGCCTTTGGGGCTTCTTCTGGGCCAGATTGTGGGTGAATGTGCCGGTTTGGGGACGCTGGCCAAGCTGTTCTGGAAAAAGAACAAGCATTGCCTCCGTTCCGTGTCCATGGCCAATCTTCGTGCCGCGGCACGCCGGTACAAAGACTTCCCCATGTACCAGACAAGTGCGTCTCTTTTGAACAGCGCCGGTTTGCAGGTTCCGCCATTGCTGTTTGCCGCCTATTACGGCGTTGAGGTGGCCGGATGGTTCTATCTGACCCAGAAGGTGCTTGCCAAGCCGATTTCCCTGGTAGGGGCTTCCGTCTCCAAGGCCTTTCTCGGAGAAGCGGCAAGGCTGGCCAAGGAACCACGTAAACTTAAGAAATTGTTCAGAGATATGAATCGCCGTCTGTTCCTGCTCGGTATTGTGCCCAGCATCTTGCTTGCGGTTGCCGGGCAGTGGATCTTCACCTTTGTTTTCGGGGCGAAATGGGTGCAGAGCGGCGTATACGTTCAGGTGATGGCTTTCGTATTCCTGTTCAAACTGACAACGGATTCCGTCATCAATTTTTCGATTATCGAGAGGCAGGGATTCTCCTTCTCATGGGCACTCATGCGCCTTTCCCTTGTCGTGATCGGCATTCTTTCCGCGGCATGGTTCGGGTTATCGGATTTCTGGGCGGTTGTATGCTTTGCCGTGGCGATGATCGTTTCTTACATCATCAAATATATCATGTGGGATTACGTCGTCAGACAAATGATTGTCCAGCGGGAAACAACATGCTGAAAATCAAGGTTCCGCCATCCTATCCCAAGGAGCGGGCTTATATCATTGATGTGATCTTCAAGCTGTTTCTCGGACTGGACTGTCAAACGGAGATAGAGAACCGCTCGGATACGCTGATTTCGTCGGATCATCTCAACAGCGTCATTCTTCCGGACGTCCTGTTTCAATGTTCGAGAGAAAAATGGCTGACTGCGGACTCACTGCCCAAAAAGCCGTTGAGCATATGGGATGCGGGTTCCCTCGGCGGGAACTGCACCTTGACCGATTTCCGGATTCCTGTCATCTACGGATCGGCAACCCAAAAACATCTAGCACCCGTTCAGACAGCCGGGCACCGGATTATTGAACTGCCCATCGACATCCTGGGTTCCGCCTTCTTCATGCTCTCACGCTATGAGGAAGCCGTCCTGAAAGAGCGGGATGTCTTCGGACGTTTCCCGGCGGAAGCATCGCTTGCCTATCAGGAAGGATTTCTGAGGCGTCCGATCGTGAACGAGTATGCTGAAATCCTCTGGTCGTGCCTGAGTTACGGCAAGGCTGGTTCAGACGGGAAGATTGGCGACAGACGCTCCGTGATGCGGAAACCCCGCCAGTTTCGGACCATGGTCAGTTGTGATGTGGATCATCCCTATGCCCGGAATGTGAAAAGTTTGCGCATGACCCTGCGAAACATGGCGGGAGATGTTCTGAAGCGCCGGAGCGCCGTTGCAGCCCTCAGGACGGGGCTCAATACCGTCTGCTCTTCCTGCGGGTACTACGGCTTTGATCCGATGGACAACTTCGACTGGATCATGGATACAAACGAAAAGGCCGGCAATCGCGTGGCCTTCTATTTCTTCGCCGATCTGTCCGTTCCGAAAATGGACGGCAACTACAGCATTCACGAGCCCCGCATTCGTGCGCTGATGAGGCGCATTAGCGCCCGTGGGCATGAGATCGGACTTCATGGGAGTTTCGGCACCTATCTCGATGAGCTTCAGTGTTCAAAGGAGGCGGGAATTCTGCGGGCTGTCATGGAGGCGGAAGGAATCCGGCAGGCCGAACTGGGAAACCGCCAGCATTACCTCCGCTGGAGTACGCCGGAAACGGCCTCCAATCTTGAAAAGGCCGGTATCAGCTATGATACGACCCTCGGTTTTGCCGACCAGCCCGGATAACGATGCGGCACGTGCTTTGAATATCCCTTGTATGATTTAATCGAAGGAAGGCCGCTTCAACTATGGCAATACCCCCCTGATTCTCATGGAGTGTTCTGTTCTTGAGGAACGGTATCTGGGCATGGGCTGCACCGATTCGGCGGCGGATCTCATGGGTGAACTGAAAGAGCAGGTTCGGAAATTCGGAGGTAATTTTACTCTGCTCTGGCATGGCAGCAGGTTGGGGCGCAAAGAAGCGCGAAGCATCTACAGGGAATTGGTGGTTTGATCAACCGGTCGCTGCGGAAGGGGCATGTGAGAAGATGAGAAAGAAAGTATGCATTTTTACTTCCCAGCACAGGGCGATGGATGCCCGGATTTTTTTCCGGCAGGCGGTCTCTCTTGCCAGGGAAGGTTATGACGTTCATGTTGTGGGATATCACCCTGAAGATAGCCGGATTGAGGGCATCCAGGTTCATGCTGTGGGCCGATACAAAAACAGACTGTTCAATAAAATATTGCCCTCCTTTATTTTTCCATTCAAGATCCTTCCCTTGAAAGCGGATATTTACCATTTTCATGATCCGGACCTCATTCCCTGCGGAATGTTCCTGGCGTTATCCGGAAAGAGGGTTGTCATGGATGTCCATGAAGACTTCAAGGCGGTCCTCGTGACCAAAAGGAAATACATCCCGAAGATCCTGCGCGGGCCGGCTTCACGGATCGTCGATTTTATCGAGAAGAGGGCGGCGGGACTCTTTTCCGGCATTGTCGTCGTCTCCGAAGAAATTGCTGGAAAATTCAAGGACTACAATGAGAATACCGTCCTTGTCCGGAATTTCCCTCCCATCGATTGGTACAAGGCGTCGGGGGGGGAACCGGTGACGGATGCCTTCACGGTCATTTACACCGGAGGGATTTCATCCGTGCGGGGCTGCTGGCAGATACTGGATGGATTTGAACGCTTTAAAAAGAAATGCCCTGCCGCAAGATTGAAGATGATCGGAGGGTTCAACAAAGCCGAAGAAGAGGCGCAGTTCAGAGAGAGGGCAAGGCAGATCGGGTCTGTTGATGTGTCCGGCATGCTGCCCTGGAGTGATGTCGTACGGGAGCAGAGCAGCGCACAGGTTGGCATTCTCATCACATTTTTTCAGAAGGATTCGGTCAGAGAGGCCTATCCGATGAAATTGTTCGAATATCTATCCGCTGGTATTCCTGTTGTTATCTCCAGAAAACCGTTTTTTGAAAAGATGCTCGCTGAAGGACGCTTCGGCATCATGGTGGATGGCGACAATCCGGAAGAAATTGCCTCGGCTCTCTATGATCTGTATATGAATGAAAACAAGCGCAAGGAAATGGGCATTTCAGGGCGCGCTTATGTCCGAAACAACTATTCCTGGGAAAATGAATTCAAAAGCTTGAGCTCTTTGTATGAGAGAATTCTGAAGAACCCTTCATGCTGAGGTTGAAGGGTCAGAAGACGATCCGGGCAGTAGGACCGTATGGACTTCTCAGGGGGGCGGCTGAGTGCACTGAAGCGGCGATTGCTTTGCACCGAGCGGTCCTTTTCGTCTCGCTGATTGGGGGCCGCCGGTGCTGAAAATACGTTGTGCCACCGTTGATATCTCCCCTGTGACCCCTCAGGTCTTATCCGGTTTTGCCAAATATAAGCGTCCCGTTGATAAAATCGGACTGAAACTTGAGGCCAACATCCTTTTGATCAGTCGCGAGACGTCCTGTCATCTCCTGGTGTCGGTTGACTGGCTCTATGGAACACAGGGGTTATATCGGTCATTGCTGGAATGGCTCACCGAGCACGCCTTGCAGAAAGACGTCGCAGTCGCAGTCTTTGCATCGCACACACATTTCGCACCGCAGACGGACATTGCGAAGAATTTCAACCGGTCGGTCGACGACGCTTATTTGCAGGATGTCACCCGCCGCATCGTTTCAGCCTGTGAAACGCTGTTCCGGAACGATCAGACTCCCTTTGCCATCGTTCACCACCGGCCTCAGATCTTTGATGAGGTCGTCTACAGGAGAAAGCACTGTTCGCACTTCAGCCTTGGCCGATACAAAATGAATCCCCCCGGCATAAGGCTTGCGCCTGATGAAACGGTAGACATCGACAAGCGCATTCGATTGATCGGTCTGCATTCTCTCGAAACGGATGAATTGCTGGCAATCATCGGGAGTTTTTCCTGTCATCCCGTCAATTATCCTGTTCCTGATGAACTGTCGTCTGAATACCCTGGTTATGTCAGAAACAGGATTCAGGAGATGCTGAATAAGCCGGCTTCGCCGGTTTGTTTTTTTCAGGGATTTTCCGGTGATGTAAGGCCCTGGCCCACTACATCCAGGCACAAAAAGCACTCGATGCTTTTCCGTATTCTCTTCGGCCCGAAGTTTCCGGGCGTATCGTGCGGTGAGTGGTTCGGCTGGGCAAAGCGTCTGGCGGATACCGTGACAGGGATGCTTTTACGTTCGGACAGGCTCTCCAGGGAGATCCCATCGCGGATGGAATTGACGACTGACAGCATCCCCCTGGAGCGGTTTCTGGAGAATGCTTCGAGCGGATCTGTATCCATCATCAAGATCCTGTTGGGCAACATTCATTTTCTGAGTATCGGCATGGAAGCAACCCAGGGATTGCGCAAGTGGATCGTCGGCCAATGTCCTGAAACGGAAGATTGGTCGTTTACTGGATACGTCAATGAGGTCCACGGATATCTTCCGTCTCCTCAGCAGATCACGGAAGGCGGATATGAAGCGGACGGGCATCTGCCGGAATTTGATTCCGGCAACCGCTTTCGTCGAAGCCTCACCGGTTATTCCGCATTATTGGAAATCGTCAGGAAGTCCATCATTCCCTCAAGCCGGGAATAATAAGCCATGCAGGGAAACGGGTCAATGGTCCATTATAAACAGCTTTTGCAACCGATTTTCCCGAATTCACAGGAGTCCGTGATTCAGTGGCTTGCCGCTTGTGCGATCATCATCCTGATTCCCCTTTCCATGTGGAATCCCAAATTCCTTGCCTTTCTGCTGCTTCCGTTCCTGCTCTTCGGTCTTTGCCTGGTCATCAAATATCCCGCCTTCCTGTTCATGGTGTTTGTCGCCTCTTCCGCACTGGAGGGAGGCTTTGTGTCCGAGGTCAGAACCATTACGTTAACGCGCCTGTCCTTTCTTCTTTTTTCCTTCTCCTTTGTTTTTAATGCCCTGCGTCTTTCAAGCTGGAGGAAATTGAATGAAGATCCTCTCTGGGTCTTTTTTGCTTTATGGATTGTCTTCTATGCACTTTCCTTCCTCTGGACAGCGAATCAGGAACTGGCAGCGGACAAACTGAGAGAACTGCTCTTGATCATGGGAGTCTGCACCATGGGATACCTGGTGTTCCGGAAAGCTTCCCTCTTCGAATACAAAATGTTTATAGCGGTTTATGTGGCCGGAACCATTGCCCTGATGACGTTCATGTACACTCACATCGGCGACATCATTCTGATTGGGCAGCTTTCGGAAAGGACGGCGCAGCGAGTCACCCCATTCAGCGCAAATTCCTATGGGAGGGCGATTATGGTTGCCGTCATGGCTCTTTTGAGCCTGTCTCTTTTTGCAAAAAGGAAGCTGGCCTCTTTTTTATTTACGGCCATTTTTACCGCAGCGGCTTTAGGAATGATCGTGATTGCAGGGAGCAGGAGTTCCGTCGTCATCTTTTTTGTGTCCCTCTGTATGATGTTTCTCCTTCATGAATACCTGAGCAGGTTTTTGCTTCTGAGAAAATACACGTTTTATTTCCTGCTGTTCGTCACCCTGGTCGGTTTCTCTCTCTTTCTGACGGTGAATTATCTGCCGGAGAACCTGAGCCTGCGCATCGTCAATTTATTTTCACAAACCTCTGAAGTGATTGAGACAAATCCAAGAGTGGAATTGTATAAGAAGAGCCTGGATCTGATAAACGATGCCCCCTTTCTCGGTGGAGGAATCAGCGGTTTTTACTCGTACATGGAGTCCTACCCACATAACCTGCTTCTGGAAATCACCCTGGAATCAGGTGTCCTCGGATTATTCCTGTTCCTCTGTTTCTTTCTGATCTTCCTTTTTCGAATGGTATCTTCAATGAAAATCGCTTATAACCATGATAAAGATTCTTTTGGAATTTTTTTCAGTTTCTGCTTCATGACCATCGCTGCTTGGCTGTACACATTGTTTATCGGAGAGTTGACGGGCCATCGGATTGTGTATTTCCTGACAGCTCTTCTCCTGGCTTTGGATTACAGAGTCAAGGAAACATTGATCCATCACAATCAATAGGCAGGTGACGATGGGATTTCATGGAGTGAAGAAGCGGATAGGCCAGTCAGGGATCTTCTTGTTCTTGCAAGGAATAAAAGACGAAGTGAGGGAAAAAGTTATGAACGGAAACGTCTGGACGAGGTTGTTGGTGGCTGCTCTCTTTACTGCTGCGGGTGCGTGCGAACTCTACGCACAGCAGGGGGAATCCCTTTTGATCGGTGGCTGGGGATTTGCCGAAAGTGGATATGCTCAAAAGAACAGGGTAAACTATGCCAGAGTCGTGTACGAACCGACGGAAAGCAACGCTCGGAATATTTGCTCCAAAAAATTTCATACAACGGTCAACCTTAAGGCGAAAAGTACAGGCCAACTGCTGGCGAAAGATGAATTTCTCGCCGGTGTCAGGGAGTGGGCGAATCTTTCAACGCGATATCGGTGCATTGCGGAGCTGGCACAGGATGACTTCGGTCGCTGGTGGCAGAAATACTACAAGAAGGATAGGGGCATCATTCTGTCGGTAAAAGATGCGATAAAAAAAGGGAATCCGAATCTTCAGTATGGAGCGACCCTCTATGAGGATGATTTGACGCGATTGACAGCGGATGAGTTGAATTTCCTGGGAAAACATGTTGACGTCGTTCACTTCTATCTCCACAAGCGTGACCGTTTGAATAACTACGACCAGTACATTCAAAAAATCAAATATCATTTCCCCTCGGCAAAAATTATTCTCGGGGTGTATAGAACAGACCGGCGTGAATATGAAAAGCGGTTGAAGAGTTCGGAAAAGGAGGAGATGGATCTGTTCATGAAGCAGCTCAACGTCTGTTTCGCAATGGTAAAACGGAAGGCTGCTGGCGGCATTGAATTCTATCCGGGAAGCCTGGGAAACGATGACGGTGTTCTCAGTGGAAGGAGCATGCAGGAAAATGAGGAAAAGGCTTTTCGGTTTATGAGCAGGAAAATCAATGAGCAGTTGTTCCAGAGAGGATTTTGAGAAAAGTTGACCCCCCGGGGATCTCCTTGCGGTTATGATGTGCGGGATTGTTAAATCTGGGCGCCGCGTGGGATCGTTTCAATTAAATGTTTATCAAACGTCGACAGGTGAACGATGAATCTGGAGAAAAAAAGGGTTTTAGTGTTAGCGCCTCATACGGATGACGGCGAATTTGGCTGTGGCGGTGCGATCGTAAAATTGATAAAGGCTCAGTCGGAAGTGCATTACGTTGCCTTTTCATCTTGCCAGGCTTCCGTACCGGAAGGATTTCCAAACGATATCCTGATTCATGAAGTCAAGGCCGCCACAAAAATTCTCGGGATCGCACCTCATGATCTGCATATCCATGATTATCCCGTCAGAAAGTTTGCCCATCATCGCCAGGAGATACTGGAAGACCTGGTGAAATACCAGAAAGATCTGAAGCCCGATCTGGTTTTTCTTCCTTCCGTCAACGACCTTCATCAGGACCACCACACGGTCGCCATGGAGGGGATCCGGGCATTCAAGCAGACCACCATTCTGGCCTACGAAATGCCCTGGAATAATATAACCTTCTCCACACAGGCCTATGTCAAACTGGAACAGCAGCATATGGACATCAAACTCGAAGCGTTAAAAGAGTATAAAAGCCAGTCTGCAAGGCCTTATGCAAGCAAGGAACTGGTCTGCGGGTTGGCAAAAGCCAGGGGGGTCAGTGCCGGCGCGCAATATGCCGAGGCATTTGAGGTGGTTCGACTGATCCTTTAATCCAATTTCCAGAGAGCAGGAAACCATCCATGGGCGAATCGTCATCTTCCGCCATCCCGTACGACAGCTTGAAGGATTTTATAAATCCCATCCGGATTTTCGGGCATCCGGTCCGGTCTGTCACATCCCCGGCCGCCCTTGACACGGCGCAGAGCAACCACATTACTTTTTGCACGCAGACCGGGGAGAAGGCGCTTGCGGCAATTGCGCGCTCACGGGGGGGGATTGTCCTGTGCCGGGATGATCTTCCAAACCTGGAGAAAAAAGAGATTCTAAATTGCATCTTTACTGTTCCCAATCCAAGATTGTCATTCATGAAATGCCTGCAGAAATTTTTTGCACCTGAAAGGCCGGTGGGCATCCATCCCACAGCAATCATCGAGAAAGATGTCCCTGTTCCAGACGGCGTTTATATCGGTCCGATGGCGCATCTCTGTTCCGGCGTCCGCTTAGGGGAAGGGGCCGTCATAGAAGACCGGGTTTACATTGCCCCGAACACACGAATCGGCAAAAATGTCTATATTCAGGTTGGTGCGGTGATCGGCTGTGAAGGTCAGGGATTTGAAAGAACCGCTACGGGTGAATTTGAAAAGTTTCCCCAGCTTGGTAACGTTGTCATTGAGGACGATGTGGAGATCGGTGCGAATACGACCATTATTCGCGGCACCCTGTCTGCAACGAAAATAGGCCGGGGATCCAAGATCGGCCATCATGTCAATATCGGGCACAATGCAGAAATCGGAAGGCATGTATTCATCTCCGCGGGCGCCATTGTTTGCGGAAGTGCCCAGGTCGGAGACTGTTCCTGGCTGGCTCCGAAATGCTGCATCAGAAACAAGGTTTTTGTCGGACGGAATGTTACGGTTGGATTGGGGTCTGTCGTCGTTACGGATGTTCCTGACGGATTGACCGTAGTGGGCGTTCCGTCCCGGGTAGCCAAAAAATAAAAAATTGAAGAACAGGCAGTTTCTGAGCTCTTCGGCCATTTTCCCATGCCCGTTGAATAGGGTCCAAGCGTGAACGTCTTTTATCTCAATCATTATGCCAAGCCGGCCGCTTACGGCACTCCTGGAAGGCCGTTTTATTTGAGCAGCTATTTTCGACAACACGGTCATGACCTCTTGATCATATCGGCATCACATCATCATACCCGCATACAGCCGGCCCCGGCTGAGGACATAGAGCAGATTCGAACCTATGACGGCGCCGACTATCTGCAGCTGCCCGCCAGACCTTACCAGGGAAACGGCCTGTCAAGAATCATGAACATGATGGACTATGTCCATGGCATAGACAAGCTGGCTCTTAAAATCCAGAAGGGCCGGATTCAAAAGCCGGATGTCATCATCGCCTCTTCCGTCCACATTTTCGTGTATCCGCCGGCTTATCGTCTTGCGCGGAAAACGGGCGCAAAAATCATTTTCGAGGTTCGGGATATCTGGCCATTGAGCCTTACGGAACTGGCCGGAGTTCCGAAATGGCATCCCATTGTCCACTGGATGTCCCATATTGAGAAGAAGGCCTACCGAACAGCGGACGCCGTTGTCAGCCTTGTTCCGAAAGCTTATAAGCATATGGAACCCCTGGGATTAAGGCGAAAAAATTTTTTTTACGTACCCAATGGAGTTGACGAAAGAGAATGGAATCCGCCCTATGATCCAATGCCGGAGCGTCACCAGAAGGTGTTTGATGACTGTCGCCGAAAGGGAAAACTGGTCGTTGTGTATGCCGGTGCCCATGGGCCCCCCAACGCCCTGGATCAGGTGCTTGATTTGAAACATGTTGTTGGAGATGAAGATGTTCCGTATCATTTCATTTTCATCGGCGACGGAACCAGTAAGGCTTCCCTGGAGGACAGGGCGAAGAAAGAGACCATTCCGTTTATCACCTTTCTTCCCCGAATTCCCAAAAGGCAGATCCTGACGGCCCTCCTGCAGGCAGACTGCTGCTTCATCGGTTGGCAAAAGAAACCAATTTACCAATACGGCATCAGTCCGAATAAACTGGGAGACTACTTCATGGCCGGCAAACCGGTGCTCCATGCCGTATGGGCGGGCAATGATCCGGTGTCAGAAGCGGCCGCCGGCATATCAACGGAACCGTACAATCCTGAAGAATTGGATGATTCGCTCAGAAAGTTCATCTCAATGGGGGAGGAAGATAGAAAACGGATGGGTGCACGGGGGAGACAATACGCGTTGGAGAATCTCGAATGGTCCGTTCTGGGGCACCGCTATGAAGTTCTGTGCCGATCTCTTCTTAATGAGAGATCCTGAAGCGGATGACGGGAGGCGGACCTGTGAGTCATCGTAAGCTCCAGATATCTATAAAATATTTTTTAGATAGAGTTTTCGGCGTCCTGCTTTCCCTCGCCTTCGCAATGTTCTTTCTTCCCATTTCCCTTGCGATAAAAATTGAAGACGGAGGCCCGGTATTTTTCAGGCAGAAGCGCCCCGGACTACACGGAAGGCCTTTTTACATCTGGAAGTTTCGAACCATGGTTCCCAATGCCGACGCCTTGCTTGAAGGGCAGCGAGTCAACCCCGATATCAACCGGGTAACGAAGACGGGTAAGGTATTGCGTTATATGAGCCTGGACGAGCTTCCGCAGATTATCAACATCGTGTCGGGGGAGATGTCCTTCATCGGACCGCGCCCCGCGCTGTGGGAACACATGAGCCGGTATACGGAGGAACAGAAGAAGAGATTTCTCATGAAGCCGGGAATAACGGGGCTGGCGCAGGTGAATGGCAGGAACCTCCTGAAATGGTCAAAAAGGATCGAATACGACCTGCAGTACATTGAGCATTATTCCCTGTGGCTGGATCTTAACATCCTGTTCAGGACGATCAAGGTGGTTCTGCTCCGTGAGGGAATTGTGCTGGACCGCAATCCCGAGCAGGTTGACGATTTAAGAAAGCAGGAATGATTATGGGGAATCGTTCATTCGTCATCAGTGAAATTGCGGAGGATCTCCGAAGCGAGGGGATAGCGGTGGAGATTGCCGGATCGGCGAACAGGGTCGTGGAGCATCTTAAAAACATCGAGCTGGCCGATGACCGCTCTCTCACGTTTTACATAGGCAGGGACCCGATGGCGCTGGATCATCTGAAAGAATGTTCCGTGCTCTGTCTGCCCGGGGTAAAGCCCGAGAATGAGACCGTCACAAGCCTTTTTACAGAGGATCCAAAACTGGCCTTTTACATCGCGGCGCAGAAATTCATGCCTGAACCGCCTCCAACGGGCGTGCACCCCACGGCCATTCTTCATCCCGAGGCGAGGGTCCACCTATCCGCCTCTATTGGACCGTTCTGCCTCATCGATAAATGCGTGATCGGTGAGGGGACGCATATTCAGTCTCATGTCCGCATCGGAGAGAACACCCGCATCGGGAAAAACGTCCAGGTCGAAACGGGGACTTATGTCGGCGCCACCGGTCAGGTCTGGGCCTGGGACAAACGGGGCAGGAAGTGGATCATGCCTCAATTGGGAGGGGTGGTCGTCGAAGACGACTGCTTTATCGGATCCAATGTGTCGATTGTCAGGGGGGCCCTGCAGGATACCATACTGGAGAGAGGCTGCAGGATTGCCCACGGGTCGATGATCGGGCACAACTGTCATTTCGGGAGGGAAACGTTTGTTTCCAATGGCGTAGCGATTGCCGGCGCTGTGACGACTGGAAAATATTGCTTTCTGGGGTCCGGATCACGATACCGCCCCGGCATCCGCCTGGGGGACAATGTCACCGTGGGGGTGGGTGCGGTTGTCATCGAGAGTTTTCCCGATGAAGGCGCCGTTCTTGCCGGGGTACCCGCAAAGATCATAAAGAGAGCCCACTTGGGCGAAAAGCTTACAGGGTTTCCCGTCAAGCCCAATGCCATCCGATGAGGAAACCGCTGTTCTCCCATGCCCCCTATCTCTGTGCCGGGGAAGGAAACCAAGGCCATTCTCTTTCCGATTTGCGAATTCCCGGAGCCCCGATACCTTTTCGGCGGTAATGTGGATGGAAAGTTTATGGCCAATAGCTGGATTGAACAGGAAAAACAGAGCAGGACGGGGAGTTTGAAGTGGAGATTGCGGGGCGCGTAAAAGAATTTCCTCCTTGGCCTTTTTTTTCGCCGGATGAAGTGGAGGCTGTGACGCGTGTTCTCCAATCCGGGCGGGTCAATTATTGGACCGGAGAGGAGGGGCGGCGTTTTGAGCGGGAGTTTGCCGATTGGGTCGGAGTGTCCCATGCCGTGGCCATGGCGAACGGAACCGTTGCCCTGGAAGCGGCCTTGTACGCCCTGGGTATCGGTCCGGGTGACGAAGTCATCGTGACGCCGCGGACCTTCATTGCGTCGGCGAGCTGCGTGGTGATGCGGGGCGCGAAACCCGTCTTTGCCGACGTGGACAGGAACAGCCAGAACATTTCGGTGGAGTCGATCCGGAAGGTTTTGTCTCCAAGGACAAAGGCCATTGTCGCTGTCCATCTTGCCGGATGGCCCTGTGAGATGGACGGGATTCTGGATGTGGCCCTCCAGCATGGTCTCAAGGTGGTTGAAGATTGCGCCCAGGCCCATGGAGCAAAATACAGGGGAAAAGCGGTGGGTTCATTCGGCCATGCTTCGGCGTTCTCTTTTTGTCAGGATAAGATCATGACAACCGGCGGCGAAGGGGGGATGCTCCTCACCGATGACGGCGATCTCTGGGCCAGGGTTTGGTCATACAAGGATCACGGCAAGAACTACGAAAGCGTTTATCAAAAGGAACACCCACCGGGATTCCGCTGGCTTCACGACAGCTTCGGAACCAACTGGCGCATGACGGAGATGCAGGCGGCCATCGGGCGTGTTCAGCTGGAGAAATTAATGCACTGGGTCCGGATTCGCCGCAGCAATGCAGCGATTCTGACCAGCCGGTTTGAAACACTGGATGCCCTGCGACTGACGATCCCGCCTGCGGAAATTTTTCATTCCTATTATAAATTCTACGTGTTTGTCCGTCCGGAGCGTTTGAAGACAGGGTGGAATCGAGACCGGGTCATGAATCGGATTGCTGCAGAGGGCGTTCCCTGCTTCAGCGGGAGCTGCGGTGAGATTTACCGGGAGAAGGCCTTCAGTCGGAGCGGTTTCAAGCAGCACGATCGGCTGCCCGTCGCCAGGGAACTTGGGGATACGAGTCTCATGTTTCTCGTTCATCCCGGCCTTTCTCCGGAGGATATGACCATGGTTGCGGACGTCGTGGAAAAAGTTATGGAGGAAGCCAGTCAATGATTCCTCAAAGTCCCAGGAGACCAGATGGTCATGAGCAGGGGGAATCACCGCTTATGCGGAGGCTTGCCGGTGGCGTGATGGCCCCGACGTCACAGAAACGCTTCCTCTTCTTTCTTCTCTTCGATGTGATCCTGTTCACCCTGGCCCTGTACCTCGCCTTTCTTTTCCAGTTCGATTTCTCGGCCACCATCAACTATCCGGTCCTGGTCGGGGAGGTCCTTCCCTTTTTTGTTGCCGTTAAGCTGGTCTTCCTCTTCATGTTCCGGGTTTACGGGATCACGTGGCGCTACGTGGGAATGGGGGATCTGGTCAACCTTACGATGGCGCTGGTTCTGGCGGAGCTGCTGCTGGCGGTCTTGAGTCTGCCCCCTGTCCTTCCCTCCGAGCTGGCGATCAACAGCCTTCCGAAACGGATCATTTTTCTGGACGGTCTGATTTCCCTGCTTCTGCTGATGGGATTAAGAATTTCCAAGCGGTTCTACCTGGAAATTCTCAGCCGCCAGGGCCGTGTCTCTCAGGGAAAAACGACCCTGATTGTGGGTGCGGGAAATACGGGCGAGATGATCCTTCGGGATATGATGCGCCTGCGCTTTGCCGATTTCTACCCGATCGGTTTCCTGGATGACAGCCCTCACCTGGCGGGGCGGTACATCCATGGCGTGCGGGTCCTCGGGGGGACGGAGCTGATGGCGGACATGATCAATCGCCACTCGGTGGATGCCGTGATCATTGCCATTACATCGCTGAATCACAAAAAGCTGACCATGCTCTACGAAACCGCCTGCAGGGCCGGAGTCAAAACCATCAAGGTCGTTCCCAGGATCTACTCGTTTGATCAGCCGGAGATCAACCTGAAGGCCCTGGAGGATATCCGCATCGAAGACCTGATGGGAAGGCAGGCGGTGACCGTCGATTTCCGGGAGATCGGGCAGTTTCTGCAGAACCGGTCGGTGCTGGTGACGGGGGCCGGCGGTTCCATCGGTTCGGAGATCGTGAGGCAGGTGTGTGCTTTTCGGCCCCGCAAGATCATTCTTTTTGACATTGACGAAACGGAGCTCCACAACCTGGCCCTGACGCTGAACAGGCTCTTCCCAACCTTGCAGGAAGCGATTCACTTCATAACCGGGGATGTGAGGGATGCACTCCGTCTCCGGGAGGTCTTTGCGGAGCTCCGGCCTGAGATCGTTTTCCATGCGGCGGCGTATAAACATGTGCCGATGATGGAGTACAATCCCAAAGAGGCCGTCAAGGTGAACATCTTCGGGACCTGGAACCTGGTCAGAACGGCCGTACAATACGGGGTGTTGAAATTTGTCATGATCTCGACGGATAAGGCTGTCAGGCCCACAAGTGTCATGGGGGCCACAAAGCGCATGGCTGAGTATCTGTGCCGGGCCTGTGACGGCCTGGGGGATGGGCCTACGCAGTTCGTTTCCGTGCGTTTCGGCAATGTCCTGGGAAGCCGGGGCAGTGTTCTTCCCCTTTTTCTGGATCAGCTGAAGCACGGACAATCCCTTACCGTGACCCACCGGGACATGAAGCGCTACTTCATGACCATTCCCGAGGCGGTCACCCTGGTGCTTCAGGCTTCGGTAATCGGCCGCGGAGGTGAGGTGCTCGTGCTGGACATGGGCGAGCCGGCGAAGATCATGGATCTTGCGGAGCGGCTGATCCGGATTCACGGCCTGGAGCCCTATCGGGACATTGACATCAAGGTAACGGGCCTGCGCCCCGGTGAGAAACTCTTTGAAGAAATTCTCACGGCGGAGGAGGGAACCGAAGCCAGCCGCCATGAAAAGATCTTTGTCGCCCGCAACGAAGAAAAATATTCCCTGGAGGAAATCGAAAAAATCCTGGGGGAATTCCGCGATGCAGTGGAGACACCGGGTTTGTATGATGACGGTGGCGTCCGGAAACTGCTTCGGAGCTATGTCAAGCATTATGACGAGCACGGAAGAGCCTGATGCCGTTTCGAAGACTGGGGGAGGAGCTTTCTGCACCGGAAATCCGGCCAAATAGTGCTTGCATAAAATGGATCGGGTATGTATTTGTCGCTTTCAAGTTTCTCTCTTATCTTCAGGCTTCAGCCGCGCTCCTGTTTTTCAGCCTCATAGGATTTCAAGGTGAAAGGCTGGCGGCAGCGCGTCCCATAATCGTGCCGTCCATGACAAGATATACAGAAATGGGCCGATCGTCGGCCAAAGACATGAGGTGCTGCTGAACAGTGATTGCGGAGATCGCTATCGAAAAGATATGCTGCGGGCAACAGGAGAGTCATGATGACTGAACCGTTACCGAACTTGAGGCGTTCGACCTCTGTGGGTGAGGAGGAGGGAATTCACCTGCCGGATTTATGGCGGGTGGTCTGGAAACGGCGGAAGTTTATCGCGCTGCTGGCGTTTTCCGTTGTCGTTGCTACAATAGGTGTGTCGCTCTTTATGGACAACATCTATCAGGCCAGGGCCGTTATTATACCGATCACCGCTAAAGACAGCGGAGGGGGCGGAGCGTTGTCCGCCCTGGCCTCGCAGTTCGGCGGTGTGGCGGGTGTTTCCCTGCCCGGATCGTCTTCCTCTTCGGAGATCATCAGTCTCCTGAATTCCAATATCCTGCGGGAGAAGGTTGTTGATCGGCATCGTTTGATGCCCGTTCTCTTTTATGAGCGGTGGGACAGCCGGAAAGGACAATGGAAGCGCGATGAGGGCATCAGCCTGAACCCTTTGAAATGGCTGATGAGCCTTGTAAAAGCCGCTGGTCCATCCGATCCGAAAGCTGCCGGCGGGAAGGAAGAGGAGGGGGTTCCGAAGATGTGGGATGCCCTGCGCCTTTTGAAGGGGATCGTCCAGGTCAACAGCAGCGCCAAGGATAACACGATCGTCTTGACGGTGGAAAACAGAGATCCGGAGCTGGCGGCGAAACTCGCGACATACTTTCTTGACACGCTGACGGAGCACATGAGCTCCGAAGCGAAGCGCGTGGCCCTGATCAACAGGACCTATCTGGAGCAGCAGCTGCAGACGACGGCGGATCCTCTCATCCGGCAGAAAATCTACAACCTCATCGCCCAGCAGCTGGAAACAGCCATGATGGCGGAAGTCAAAGAGAATTTTGCCTTCAAGGTGATCGACCCCCCTAAAATACCAGACAGGAAAGTCAAGCCGAAACGGGCGCTCATGGCGGTGCTTTCCCTTGCCGCCGCCCTTTTTATGGGCGTTTTTATCGCATTTTTTATGGAGTATCTGGAAAGAGTTCAAAGGAGCGGTCGAGGAGAGGACGTGGAAACAGGAAGGGGGGAAGGGTCATGAAGGGAAGGTTCATCTTTGTTATCTGGTCGATTTTTCTCATGCTTTCTACAGGGATTGGACATTCCTTGACCGTGGATGAAATCTGCCAGCAGAAAAATCTTACCCCCGAACAGTGCCAGCAATTGAAGGCCAGATTGTCGGCGTCGGGTGGCCAGGTTGCTCCCGGGCCCATGGACGCCGGGGTGAAAAGCCAGGAATTGGATTCTTCCGCGAGGCCCATGGAAAACCAGCAGAGAAGAGATCTTTTGGAAAGGGGAGTCATCTCCTCGCCATGGAACAAACCCGAGTCACCTGCTTTCCGGATTCCTCAAAGCGCTTTGAGCAGCGAAGAAGCCAATGGGAACTCCATGTTTGATCGCCTTCGAAAGGCTGGGAAGTACCAGGATATTTCAACGAATCTTCGCCCCTTCGGTTACGAGTTTTTCCAGGAAACCTCCGTGCAGGTGTTTTCGGGCCGGAAGGATATCCCTGTCCCCATGAATTACGTTGTCGGCCCGGGAGATGAAGTCCGGATCATGCTGTGGGGGCGCGTCAACAGCCAGTACAACCTGATCGTGGATCGGGATGGGAGAATCACCATCCCTCAGATTGGCCCTGTTTCCGTTGCCGGGATGACCTTTGAGCAGATGTCCAGGCAGATCATCGGCATGACGGAGCAGATGGTCGGTGCCAATATCGACATTGCCATGGGGACCCTCAAGACCACGCCGATCTTCGTTCTTGGCGATGTGCGGCGGCCCGGCTCCTTCACCGTCGGGTCCTTTGCGACGATAACCGATGCCCTCCTTCTTTCCGGGGGACCCAGCGATATCGGATCCATGCGGAATGTGCAGCTCAAGCGGAACGGCCGCCTGGTGGCAACCTTCGATCTCTACAGTCTTCTCCTGAAAGGGGACAGATCCAGGGATCTTATTCTTCAGGCGGGGGATGTCGTCTTTGTCCCGGTGACCGGCCCTCAGGTGGGCATTGCAGGCAATGTGAAGCGGCCTGCCATCTATGAGTTGAAGGACCGTCATGACCTGGATGGGCTCTTCGAACTGGCGGGGGGTATTCTGCCCACGGCGGATACCCAGCAGATTCAGCTGTCGCGCATTCAAAGGAACGAACGGCACATCGTGGTCGATGTCGATGATAAAAGCCTGAAGGGCTCTCGAAAAGTGAAGCTCCAGGACGGGGATCTCGTCAAAGTCTTCAGCATTGTGGATCGGGACCGGAATGCCGTTTATCTGGAAGGGAATGTGAAACGCTCGGGGAAATACCAGTACAAGGCCGGCATGCGCGCTGGCGATCTCATTAAGAGTTCTTCAGATCTGCTGGATCAATCCTACATGGACTACGCGCTCATCAAACGGATTGTGCCTCCCGACCGGAAGGAGGAACTGATTCCTTTCAACCTCGGGAAAATGCTCATGCGTCAGGATCCTGTCCATAATGTGGAACTGCGACCGGAGGATCGCATTTACGTTTTTTCCCGCTGGCTTTTTATGGATAAGCCCTATGTTACCGTAGAGGGTGAAATCAGGGGGGTCATGGCCTTCCCGGAGAATTCGGCAGGTATGGCCCCTGAAGGAGAGAAAAATCAGCTCCCATATAGTGGAAGTTATCAATCCAATCTTTTCAGAAGCGGTTGGAGCAGTGCCGGTATGGCGGTCCAGGCACCGGTCCTTCAGGAGGCCGGAGCAACCGATCAGCTGAAGACGACAGCAACGGCTTGTGAGGTCCGCAAGGACAATGTCGATCAGGCGCTCTCACAATTTACGGCTGTCGAGAATGAGTTGAAGGCGGGTCAGAATGAGCAGATTCAGAGTTCAAGGGCTCAGGTCCAGGTCCCTCCGGGAGGAGAAGAGCAGATGCAAGCGGGAAGGGACCTATCCCTGCAGAAGAACAGGCTGCAGTTGAGTGACCATGATGCCTATGCCCTGCTCGAAAAAATACGGTTCATCAAGGAAACGCTGAGCCAGAATCAACGGACGGCAACCCGGGAAATCCTGGAGCTTCAGGAGGAGTTGAAGAGAAGGAATCTTTATGGTCTCGCCGATCAGGTCAGGGAAGCCGCCGAGACGTTAAGGACGGAGTGCAGGGTCCCGATGAGCGAAAATATGAGGGTTCGTGACGCGATCCTGAAGGCTGGCGGTCCGACCCTGGAAGCTTATCCGGATCGTGGTGAAATTATCCGGATTGAAGAGGGGCGGGTTTACAGGACGCTGCATTTTAATGTGGCAAAAGCAATGGCCAATGATCCCCTGGAAAATCTGGCCCTTCAAAACCGGGACAGAGTCGTTCTTCACTCCGTCTGGGAACACGTGGAAGAAAAAAGCGTTTCCATTGAAGGCGAGGTCAAGAAACCGGGGACCTATCTCTACACCGATGAAATGACGGTGAGGGACCTTGTCTTCCGCGCCGGCCAATTGATGGACTCGGCTTATCTGGATGAAGCCGAATTGTCCACCGTCGTTGTCGATGGGGGTAAGCGAGCCCGATTGGAAAAGAGACCCATCAGCCTGAGAAGGGCCCTGGCCGGGGATCCACAACACAACATCCCGTTGAAAAATCGCGATCGGCTCTTTGTAAAGCGTATCTCCGACTGGAATGTGGAGCGCTACGTGACCCTTTCCGGTGAATTCCGCTTTCCCGGGCGATACATCGTCAGCAAGGGAGAAAAGCTGTCCTCTCTCATTGAGAGGGCAGGAGGTTTTACCGATAAGGCCTATCTCCGTGGGGCGTTTTTCACGCGGGATCGAGTCCGGGAGCTTCAACAGAAGGGGCTTCAGGATTTGACGTCGCGCCTGGAACGGGATCTGCTGACCGGAGGATCGAAAGAAGTCGCCACGGCCCTTTCAACCGCGGAAGTTCAGGCAAAACAGGCTGAATTTGAGCAGAAGCGCAAGTTTGTCCAGTCTTTGAAAGAGCTGAAAGCGACGGGGCGGATGACAATCCGCGCGGATCTGATGCAGCTGCAGGGAAGTGAGTATGACATTGAACTTGAGGACGGGGACAGCCTTTTCATCCCCGAGGTCAACAAAGTGGTGACGGTTGTCGGCTCGGTAATGACGAACGGAAGCTTCGTCTATGAAAGCAGAAATGGTTACGAGGATTACATCGCCATGACAGGGGGATACTCACAATATGCCGACAAGAAAAATGTCTATGTCCTGAAGGTGGATGGAAGCGCCCGGAAGGTGGACAGCGGCTTCCTGTACTGGAACGACATGAAATCACGCTGGCAGCATGGCAACGTCGGGGGGATTGAGCCTGGAGACCAGATCGTGGTGCCGGAGCAGACCGAGCGGATTGCCTGGCTGCGGGAATTTCGTGACATAACGGCCATTCTCATGCAGCTGGCCGTCACGGCCGGGGTTGTCGTCAAGGTCTTCTAGGGAGCGTAAACAAGCTATTCTGGCTGGACGATCGGTCAGGAATTGAGAGATCAGATAACATGTCCAATCACAAAACATTTCCAATGGGCGCGGCGATTGTCCTGCTCGCACTGCTGTTCACATTGATATCGTCTTCCCCGGTTTGCGCCGCCTCTTCGGTCAATGTTTCGCTGGAGCGCGCTCTCTATTCCGATATGGAATTCTGGGCGGCGGAGGGCCTCATCGAAAGCCAGTTGAATTCCTTCCGGCCCTTTGCCGGCAGCGAGGTGGGCAGCCAGATCGCTGCGGCGCTGGACAGATGCGATGCAAAAAAATCGGCCTCTCCAACATGCAGACGTATTGCGGGGCATTATGCAAAGCTTTTCCAGGGGGATGTCGAGGAGGCGCGTTTTCCGGATCACAGGAACAACACCTTTCTGAAGCCCGTGGAAACCTTTTCCCTTTCCTACCGGTACCTGGACGGTCCGTTCTCCGTATACAACCAGGAGGGGCTGCACTACAGCGACGGCCACAACGCGATGATCCAGTTTCAATCTCAGGCCAGACTCTGGCGCGCCTTTTCCTTCTTTGTGCAGCCCATGGTCCTGTACAATCAGAAGTCCGGCTTCCACAGTATTCAGCCGAATCCGAATCCCTCCTCTGCACCGCCCAATGGCTGGTCCGATGACGAAAGCAGCAATTTCGACGTCCGTCTGCACAAGGGATATGGAAAGCTGACCCTTTTCAATGTTGAACTGCTTGTGGGAAGAGATTCCCTCTGGTGGGGACCTGCCTATCACGGTGCCTTGCTCATGTCCAACAATGCCCATCCTTTTGACATGGTGAAATTATCCAACCCGGAGCCGGTCTTGCTGCCGTGGATTTTTTCCTGCCTGGGGCCTGTGCAGTTCAACCTGATTTTTTCTGAACTCAAGGATGACCGGGAAGGAAAGCAGTTGAAAAATCCCTATCTGTACGGCGGGCGTCTGGGCTTCAAACCTCATCCCTATCTGGAGCTCGGTGCGTCCCACCTGGTCATGTTCAGCGGTGAGGGGCGCCGTGACCTGAGCTTGAACGACGTGTTCAACATCCTTTACGGAAACGAAAATCAAGACAACAAGAAGACGGACAGCAATCAGGAGTTCGCCGTTGACGCGGCCCTCACCATACCGAACATCAAAAAGTATCTGCTCCTGGCTGACGGTCTGAAGTTGTACGTTGAATGGGGCGGCGAGGATACAGGGTTACCGCCGGACAGAAGGGCTTATGTCACCGGTCTGGCGCTTTACAAGCTCTTTGATCTTGAAAGGACCGCACTGCACGTAGAATATGCCAGGATGTCTCCCAGCAGTGTCCCCGGAAGTTGGTATAACCACCCGTACTATCCAATGTATTACAAGGACAGCGTGTTTGGCCATCACGCCGGCAGTGACGCCGATGACCTCTTCATCGAGTGGTCTCAGGATTTTGAGAAATTCTATTACAAACTGGGTTTCGATCGGGAAAGGAGCGGCATTCAGACCAGGGACCATACGCAGACCAAAAATCAGTTTTTTGGAGAGGTGGGTTACCGGCTCAACGATCATTCAGACATCCGGCTGTCTTACGCCTATGAAAAGGTCGATCACGTCGACTATGAAGAGGATGACAGCAGGAATAACCATTTCCTTGGGATCGAGGCCTTCTTTTCTTTTTAAAGAACGAATATTCCTGCTGCCCATGCCGGTCTGGAATGCGTTAATCGACGATCTTGCCCTCTGAAATCAATTGCCGTTCAATCATCAGGATCTTTTTCCCGAGAAAGAATTCCAGGTCGCGATTGTTTCCCAGGAATCTGACCGTGACGTATTCCATCTCCTGGGCATGGACGGCCGCTGCAACGGGAGAGCTGATCCGGACGACCTTCCCATCCGTTTTGAATACCCTGCCGCCGGACTGGAGTGTCAGGGTGACATTTCCATATTCCGTGGGTGGATTCCCCCGCCGATGGCTGTACTGTATGCCGCCCAGGGAGAGATTGATCAGGTTCACTCGCTCTCCGTTGACAAGGAGGAGGAGATCACTGCTGGATGGCGGCCGCACCCGGTAGTGGGTCCGAAGGTTGATTTCCGCCGGTTCGCCCGTCTGTTTCAGAACGAAGGCAGGTACGACGTTTGATGAAGAGAGGGGATAGGCCTCCTGGTATTCCACGATGGTGGCAGGGATCCCCATTCGGATGGCCGGCCTGCTTTCCGGGGCTCCGACCTTGAGAAGATAGCTGGCGTTGACGCGAACGCCGATATGCCTTCGATAGAGGGGAGGGGATGTCTGGGAGATGATGATCCGCTGGTCCTGAACGTCATAGACCATCGCTTTTCTCGCGACAACCTGCTCCTTGTATATATCACTTTCCAGAACGACATCGAGCTGGGATCCTGCCCTCACGCTTCCAATCCTTTTCCCGCCTTTATCCCAATCCGCCGCTATCCAGCATGCCTTGACGGCTCGCGCTGCTCAGCTGCATGCCCCAGCCTGTCCCGGCCCCTTTCCGCCGCCGCCCCTCAATCCTTTCAAATAAACGTGCAGCCCCCGTCTAGCCCAGTTTTATCGACTCGATGTATTCCACAACCTTCTGGGCAACCGTTCGGACGGTATATTCGAACTGGGCTTCGTCCTGGCTCAACAGGGTCATCCGGAAGCCGGGAAGGGAGGTAAAGAAGGACGTCAAAGGTACGACGCAGATCCCTGTCGCTCCCAGGAGATAGTAGACAAAGCGCTTGTCGAATTCGATGGGTTCGGACACCATCGTTTCAATGAACCGGCGAATGTCCGTATTTTCGATCTTGAGCTTCTGCCGACCGTTCAGAACCGCCTCATTGAAAACGACCGTGAGATAAAAGGCTCCATTGGGCTTATTGACCATGATGTAGGGAACATCCTTCAACAGCTCGTATGCCAGATTGGAAAATCGTTCGTAATGGCGGAGCCGCTGGTTCAGATATCCCTGGTATTCCGGATGCGTCATGATTTTGGGGATCGAAATCTGGGGGAGCGTGGTGGAGCAGACTTCAGACATCTTCTGATCCAGAATGGCCCCCATATAACTGGCGAAACGTTCATCCTTGTCCGCATTGTAGATTTCCATCCAGCCGCACCGGGATCCCGGCCAGGGAAATTCCTTTGAAATTCCCTTCAGGCTGACACCCGGAACATCCCCGATGATGTCCGACAGAGGGACGGTTTCCTTGCCGTTATAAACGATGTTGTGGTACGTCTCATCGACAATGAGAAAGAGGTCGTATTTTCTGGCGATCTCCACAATCTCCCGGAGGGCCTCTTCCGGATAGACGAACCCGGTGGGATTATCGGGGTTGATCACGAGGATTCCCACAATGGACCGGTAGCTTTTGACCTTCTGTTCCAGTTCCTTGATGTCCGGATGCCAGTGCTGGTAGGGATTCATCCGGTAGGTGTTGGGCGGAAAGGATGCATGGAGCACCTCAGCCAGAAAATGGGTGGAGTAGGTGGGCTCCGGCATGATGATCCGGGCGTCAACCCGGATGGCGCTGTAGGAGCGGGCGATCGCATCACCCAGTCCGTTGAAGAAAATGATGTCTTCCGGAGTGATCTGTATTTTCCCGCGCTGATTGGTCCGCTCGGCCAGAAACCTGCGGGTTTCAAGCATGCCTTTTGTCGGCGAGTAACCGTAGGAAAGGTCGTCCTGCATGATTTCCGTGAGGGTTTGCTTCATCCATTCAGGAATCTGTTCCCCCTTCTGGATAGGATCACCGATATTTTCCCAGATGACTTCTATTCCGTATTCCTTCAGCCGGTTGGCTACGTTGACGATATTGCGGATTTCATAAACCAAGCCGGTCCCGCCTTTGGCAATATCCAGTCTCATAAACACACCTTCTCTTTCCAAGAATTCTATTAAAAATGAAAGGTTTATGGTTATTATACTTCGGAAAAAATATCCACATTTTTTTTGTGCTTTTTCCTCTGCAGTAGTTTATGATTTTATTGCACTTTTTGGTTAATTGTGTTTTATAGTCAATAAACTTCAGCCGATTTCGAGATGGACAAAGGATTCTGGATGGCACGGGCGTTGAAAAGACAAGGGGTTGTTGGGTTATGAAGGGGGATTCCTGGCTTTGGGTAGACAGCGTCGCCAAGGTGGCAGAAGCGATGGCCGATATGGACCAATCGTCGCTGATCGCCCTGGATACGGAATATGATTCCCTCCACTATTTCCGGGAGAAACTCTGCCTGGTTCAGATCCGGGCGGCAAAACGGACCTATGTCCTTGATCCTCTCAACGGAATTGACCTTTCGTTCCTTCGGCCGTATTTGGCCAACCCCCGTCTGCTCAAGATTACGCATGCCGGTGATAACGACATCCGGATTTTAAAGCGGGATTACGGCTTCGAATTCAATAACCTGTTTGATACCCAGCGTGCGGCCCATATCCTGGGCTGCCGGTATCTGGCCCTGTCGCATATCGTGGGGCATTACCTGGGCGTTGAAATCAAAAAATCAAAGGAAATGCAGCGGTCGAAATGGGAAATACGGCCCCTTTCGGAAAGTCAATTGAAGTATGCGGTTCAGGATACCATTTTTCTGGCTGATCTGTACCGGCAGCTGGATGAGAAACTTTGCCGGCAGGGCATGAGGGATCAGGCCCAGAAGGCGTTTGACGGGATGACGGCCGTCAGTTGGCGGGAAAAGACCCTTGATATGCTTGGACATCGGAAAATCAAAGGGTTTGACACCCTGACGAAGGGGCAGCAGGAACGCTTGAAAAGGCTTTACCGTTGGCGTTTTAAAAAGGCAAAACAGACCAATCGGGCGATGTTCCTGATTCTGTCCGACCAGGAGATCCTATCCCTGAGCAGAGCCGACTGGCAATCCGGGGAGGAACTGCAGTCCGCCAATCTTCTGCCTTCGGACAAGGCCAGTCTTTATGGCAGCGAACTGGGAAAAACTCTTTACGCCGACGGCTGACGCCGGTTTGTCTTTTCGGAAGGCAGCACGAGGGAACGAAGTCGCGTCGCCACGGCATACAGGTGCCAGGGCCGCTGGAAGCAGTGCCGATGAGTCCATGGGGATGATGCGGAGCGGAATGAAACGACACACTGAAACCCGACTCCAGGGAAAAAGATGCGCAAGCGGGTAAAAGCACGGGATCTGAAGGTCGGGATGCACGTCATTCTCGATATGCCCTGGCATCAGCATCCTTTTTTCAGAAACTCCTTTGTCCTTTCTTCCGAAGGGGATATCCTGCGCATTCTTAACGCGGGCATTGACGAAGTTGTCGTGGATATGGCTTTGTGTGAGGTGCAACCGCCCGCTCCAGTCGCAGCGGAGGAGCCTGAGTTCCCTGAACATCCGGAAAAGGTCGTATCCGGCCAGCCGGCCTGGAATGACGGACCCCTGATCCCTGCCGAACTGAAGGAGGCGATCGGCAATTCCCGGATTTCCCCCCGGGAAAAGGCCGGCATTGTGCGAAAATCCTGTCTCATCCTGATGGAGCGTCTCCTGGAGAGCCCGACGGCGGAAAACATCCACACGGCAAAAGGGGCCATCTATGATGTGGTCGACCTGATGACTTCGGAAGAGGATCTGCTGCAGCATCTTCTTGAGATTACCTCCCACGACTATTACACGTACACCCATTCCGTCAATGTCGGCATGCTGTCGGTTTCCCTGTGCAAGGCCGTTTTCGGCCGGTCGAGCGACCACAATATGCGTGAGCTCGGTGCGGCCTTTTTTCTTCACGACCTCGGCAAGGTCCGCATCGACTCCAGCTACATCAACAAACCGGGCAAACTGACGGACGAGGAGATGCGGCAGATGATGAACCACCCGGTTTATGGGTTTGATATTCTCAATGAAGCGCATGAACTGAGCGAGGAATGCAAGCTCGTGGTCCTGGAGCATCATGAGCGGGCTGACGGGAGCGGGTATCCGGCGGCACTGCGGGAGGACAAGATCCATGTTTACGCGCGGATCTGCTCCATTGCCGACGTGTACGACGCTCTGACCTCGGGGCGTTCCTACAAGAAGCCCATCGCACCTTTTCCTGCGCTGAAAGTGATGAAGGAGGAGATGCTCGGCCATTTTCAACCCGAACTGTTTGAAAAATTCGTCCGGATGTTCTGCTGAACGAACAGGGGACTAAAACCGGGAAACAGCTCCCCATCGCCTCCTGCCGTTCGTCTTGCCCCTTGTTCCGGGCGCCTTGAAATCCGGCCTAACCGGGGGATGAGACATCGTCGGATCCCCTTGATGGACGGCGACCGATGGCAAACCAGGGCGTCAATGGGAGAGCAAGAGGTTTCGGGGTGTCCCCCTCGTAGAAGATCTGTTCCAGAAAAAGGCCGGAGGGCGGCGCCGTCAAACGGGCCGGTTCATCCGATGGGCTTTGCAGCATCTGCCGGACATCCTGGAGGGAAAGATTCCCCCGCCCCACCTCCACCAGAACGCCAACCATCCGACGGACCATTTTCCAGAGAAAATGGGAACCGGTCACCCGGAAGAAGACGAGGTCTCCCAGCGCCTGCAGCTCCAGGGCATGGATTTTGACCTGCGTGGACGTCTGCCGGTCGAGACGCTTGTCGGCAAAGGATGCGAAATCCTGGAATCCGGTAAAAAGTTGGCTTGTGGCCTGCATCTTCTTCAGGTCCAGATGATCCCGGATCCACCAGACGTAGCGCTTTCCGAAGGCGGTGCGATGACCGGAAAGAACGTAAAGGTAGCTCCGGAGTTGGGCGGAGTGCCGGGCATGGAAAAGGGGGCCGGCCTCCTCAACCTGCAGGATGTTGATGCTGGAAGGAAGGGCGTCGTTGAGATTTTCCAGGAGCTTCCTTGGAGGCATTTTCCGGGCGGTTTCCAGATGAGCGACCTGGGCGAGAGCATGAACACCGGCGTCCGTTCGGCCTGCACCCTGTATGTCGACGCGGGTTCCGAGGATCTTTTCGGCAGCGCGAATTAAGGTTTCCTGGATGCTCCGCGCATTTTTCTGCATCTGCCAGCCGCTGTATCCCGTTCCGTCATATTCCAGAACCAGCTTGTATTTTGCCGGGGTTGTTCCCCTGCCGTTCCGTTCTGCCGATGATTTTCCCTTCCGCAACGTCTTTTCTCTTTCCGCCGGACGGGAAGATCCCCCGGCCGCCTTTTTCCGGCTTCCCCAAATCCCTTTTCAAACCGATGTCGATTCTCTGAAAAGGCCCCGGCTATCACTCGCCTGTAAAAACACTCAGCGTTTTGAAAAATAGATTTCCCCGATCTCTCCCTCTGCGCGGCTTCTCGTGTCCTGAGAATCAATGTACAGGCCGATCCCCCGGGTCAGTCCCATGGGTTTTTCTGCCGCGATGTCCCTGAAAAGGTGTTGGTAATCTTCATAGATATTGCGTTTTTCTGTATACCACGTACCCAGCGCGTCGGTTCCATTGCGGCTTACGATATAGCGAACCTTGTCTGCGCCGAACTTGGGACTTTTGCCCATCCAGCCCTTCGGGGCTTCATTGTCCCAGATATAGCCGATAACGGGTGTTGTGAGTTTTGCCGGAAATCCCAGGGGCTGAAAAGCGATGTAAAGTTGAAGGGCCTGGTCATCTCGGCTGCCTTGCCGGACGTCACCGCCTTTCGGGAGCCGCTTTGCCCTCCAGCGCCAGGTCAGGTAGGGGTATTGGCGGATATCAACCTGAACTTCCTTCTTAATGCCGAATGAGGAATGTCCTTCGCTGACGAGATGAAGAAAGACCGCATCCCCGTTCTTCCTGAGACCGAGGGCCGGGCGCCCGGCTGTTTTGTCGAGAATCCACCCGGGAGGCACGCCTGGTTTCACCGGAAGGCCGGTGAAGCGGGCGGCAGCGATATACCCTGTTTTTTCCGACCTGACCGGATCCGATCCGGTGAGGACAAACACCATGGCAACAAGCAGGCAGAGAATGCCCGTGGTTTTTTTGAATTTCAATAAGAACTTCCTGTCTGCAAAGAAGGTGGAACCATCTCTTACGATGGACCGAGTGTCTTCTTGAAAAGTCGCCTGCGGCCGACCGGGGCTGAACCGGCTCAGGAGACGGATGATTTTCCTGAATACTGTTCCATGATTTCTGTGCGGGTCAGGACCGCATCGACCCGGGGAACAAGGGCTTCGATGTTGGCGCGGCCTCCTTCCTCGCGGTCAATCAGGGCAATGACCCGCTCGACGACCAGTCCGGCCTCGCGGGCGCGCTCGATGGCGGTGATGGTGGAGCCCCCCGTCGTGATCACGTCGTCGAGAATGACAACCCGTTCTCCCTCTTGAACATCCCCTTCCAGGGCGCTCTTCGTCCCGTGCCCCTTGGCATCCTTGCGGACGATGAAGGCCTTGATGGGCTTTCCCCTCTGGTGGGAAATGACGGCCAGGGCGGCGGCCAGGGGATCGGCTCCCAGGGTCAGCCCTCCGGCAGCGGTGACCTTCGCATCAGTCAGCATATCCGCCAGCAGACTGCCGATGAGGTTCATGCCCTCCGGGTTGAGCGTCGTGGGTTTGCAGTTGAAGTAATACGCGCTCTTTCTCCCGGAGGCCAGGGTAAAGGGGGGATCGTCGCTGTACTTGAAAGATTTTTCCAGAATGATTTCAATGAGGCGCTGTTTTCTGGCTTCCGGTGTGCTCATGTCTTCCTCTCCCGGCAGATTTGTGCCGTGTTGTCCTTGGTTGAAGAAACCGGTCCGACCCGGCCCTATGTCAAAATCTCCTGCTTTGCATTCTTCAGGAGCCGCTCGACAACCCGGACCGCCTCGACGCCGTCCCTGGCGTACGCCGCTCCGATGTTCTCCGCATATGAGCGGGTGACCACGGCCCCTCCGATGAGAAAGGGGCAGGTCAGCCCTTCCTTTCTTGCCTGCTCGATGGCCGTTTTCATGGAGCCCATGGTGGTGGTCATCAGGGCGGACAGTCCCACGACATCCGGGGTTTTTGTCCGGATCGTCTCCAGGAGCCTTTCCGTGGAAACGTCCTTGCCGAGATCGAGAACCTGGTATCCGTGATTTTTAAGCATCAGGACGACGATGTTTTTCCCGATATCATGGATGTCGCCCTGAACCGTGGCCATGACGATCGTTCCCTTGGACCCTGCAGAGGTTCCGCTTCCCTGCAGCCTCGGCTCCAGGACCTCCAGGGCCTTCTTCATCGCCTCGGCGCTGGCGATCAGTTGGGGCAGGAAATAAATCTTCCGGTCAAAAAGGTCTCCCACCTCGACAATGGCCGGAATGAGCAGGTCATCGACGATGCTTCGGGCTTCCAAGCCTGCGGTGAGGGCCGTTTCCGCCAGATCCGCGATGTCGTCGCGGTTGCCGTCCAGAACGGCTGTCCGGAGCTTTTCCTCCGGTGTCCGGGGCGTTGGAGCCGTCGAGGGTTCCGGTTCCCGGACTTCCGCCGCCCTGGCGGAATGGGCGATATAGCGTGCGGCCTGGGCGTCCACGCCTGTCAGGACATCGGCGGCCCGCTTGATGGACATGAGTTCTTCCATGGACGGATTGGCGATGGCCATCGTCAGTCCGGACAGCTGAGCCATGGCCAGGAAAGAGGCGTTGAGCCATTTGCGCTCCGGCAGGCCGAACGACACATTGGAGATGCCAAGGATGGTCTTGGCTTTGAAGCGGCTGGTCACCCAGGCGATGGTCTTGAGCGTCTCCACCGGCGCATTGGCATTGGTGGCGGCCGTCATGACCAGGCCGTCGACGACCATGTCCTCCTTTGAAAAACCCAGGCACCGCGCCTTTCTGTAGACGTCCCGGACGATGGCGATCCGCCGGTCGGCGCTTTCGGGTACTTCTCCGTCGGCCAGGGGCAGGAGGATGAACATGGCTCCGTAATGGGCGGCCAGGGGCAGGAGGCGCTGCATTTTTTCCTTTTCCCCGGAGATGGAATTGATCAGGGCCCGTCCCGGGTAAAGGCGCAGTGCCGTCTCCACGATTTCCACCCTTGCCGAATCGATGACCAGCGGCAGCTCCGTCGCCATGGACAGCAGGGCGAGGACGTTCCGGATTGTTTTTTCTTCATCGATGCCGGGAACGCCGACGTTGACATCCAGCAGATCGGCCCCCAGCTGCTCCTGCTCGCGGGTCATCTGCCGGACCAGGGACATACGGCCTGCGAGGAGCTCCTGTTGCAGGGCTTTCTTCCCTGTAGGGTTAAGGCGTTCGCCGACGATGACCAGGGGCGTGCCGCTCTCCAGGAGCCGGTATCTCCGGGCTGAGCTCACGGCGCTCAAAGCTTTGCGAACCGGGGGACGGGGCTGGGTGGATTTCAGCGATTCGGCCAGTCGCTGGATATGATCGGGTGTCGTCCCGCAGCAGCCGCCGAGCAGATTGACGCCCGCGGCGGCGAAGGCCGGGCCGTGACCGGCGAAGGTTGCGGCGTCCATATCGAAGAAGGCGTCTTCCCCTTCGAGCCGGGGGAGACCCGCGTTGGGCTTGGCCGCCAGGGGTACCGTTGCGTAAGGTTTCATGGCCTCGATCAAGGGGAGCATGTCTTCCGGTCCGGTGGAGCAGTTGCAGCCCACGGCATCGGCCCCAAGGCTCTGCAGGGTGATCAGGGCGGAGACCGGATCGGTGCCGTTGAGGGTGCGGCCCCCGTTTTCATAGGTCAGGGTAACCATCGTAAAGGCCGGACAGGTCTCCTTGACGGCCAGGAGTGCGGCGCGCGCTTCCTGAATGTCCATCATGGTTTCAATGATGAAAAGGTCGACTCCGCCCTCCGCCAGGCCCAGGATCTGTTCCGAAAAGGCGGCGACCGCCTCTTCAAAGGGGAGATCGCCGAATGGCTCCACAAAATGGCCGGTTGAACTGATATCGCCGGCGAGAAGGACCCCGGGGCCGACGGCGCGCCTGGCGATCCCGGCCAGCTCCCGGTTGATTTCCCGGACGCGATGGGCGTTTCCATATTGGGCAAGCTTATAGCGGTTTGCTCCGAAGGTGCCCGTGTAGACCACGTCCGCACCGGCCTCTCCATACGCCTTATGGATTTCCGACAGGGTCTCCGGATGTTCCAGGCACCACAATTCAGGGCAGGCACCGGGGGGCATACCCCGTTTCTGCAGCTCCGTTCCCGTGGCGCCGTCGAGGATGAGGATCTTCTTTTTTAAAAGGCGGCGGATTGCTTCTTTGGATTTCATGAGGTTACGTTCCAGAGTAGAGGTCGTATGCTGAATTCTGTCATCTTTCAGGGGTTTGTATTTAGCCTGCCGGGGAAGGCCCTGTCAATAACCTTTTGTCCTTGTGAACGATGAGAAAAGGATTCCAGAGAAAGATATTTCCTGATCGAACGCATCCGGTGTGCCGCATATGTTCCGGCAGGAGGGTAAGTGGCAACACCCCCGTCGGAACAACCCTTCCGTGCCCGTCTGCCTTTCCTTCCCAGCCGCCAAGCGGCGCGGTACCGCGGCAAAGCGAGCAATGGGCGTTGATCCCTGCGGCATCAACCGGAACCAATGCAGGCGTGACAGTGGTTATAGCATATTCGAATCCCGGCAATCACCCTATTTTTTATCGGGCAGATTTTCGGATCAGCATTGGATTGACACAACCGCCCGATGCGTCTATATTTGTGCCTGCAAAATCGGGGGGGCGGACGGAGGAGTGTCAGCCGTCCAGAGGATTGACGAGTTGTTGGAGATGCCGGCCCATCCCTGACCTTGATGGCAGGGACTGTTCGAATCGCTGCCGGGAGCGCCGGCTGGAATTGAATGGGGTGATTGAGTGGAAATTAAAAAAGCACAAGGAGAAGAGCATGGAATCAGAGGTCTACAAGAAGATTTTAAACATGGCGATAGAGAGGGAAATAGAGGCGGCGACGTTTTATCAGGACGTGTGCGACAAAACGGCGGACGGCAATCTGAAGACCATTTTCGGTCATCTGGCTGCTGAGGAACGTGGGCACCGCGCCTTGCTGGAGGGTTTTCTCACCGATGAGTCGCGGACCATGAAGTTCAAATCCGGCCCGGACTACAAAGTGTCCGAAACCGTCGAGAGGCCGAAATTATCCATGGAGATGAAGCCTGTTGACGCCATTGCGCTGGCCATGAAAAAGGAAGAGGACGCCATGAACATGTACCTCGGATTCTCCCGGGCCAGCGATGACGCAGGGCAGAAAAATATTTTTGACAACCTGGCGTCGATGGAACAATCCCACAAGGCGAAGCTGGAAGACCTCTATACCAATATGGCTTTCCCCGAGGTGTGGTAAGGAACGGTGCCCCTGCCCTGAAAGGTGTGCGGCCGCCGTCCGCCCTCACGGGGCGACGTCCCGGATGCCCGTGAGGGCCGTTACGGATTTTTCGGGGACGAGGAGGCAGCTTTCGGTGAGGATGACGCCGAACCGGTTCAACTGCAGCAGGCGATAAATCGTCCTCTGATTCTCCAGGGCAAAGTCTCCGTAACCTGCGGAATAGCGCCGGGGAAGGAACATCTTGTTTTCCCGGCGCAGAGAAGGGCGCAGAGACCCCAGGATCCAGTCCAGTGCGGCATCGGTCATCTCGCTGGCCGTGGCGTCCAGAACGACGGCCCGGGTCACATTACGCCCGGCGGCGTCATCGGCAATAGCCTCCATGATCGCCGAACCGGCGGTAGCCCCCAGGAGGGCCGCCTCCCGACAACGGTCAAAAAATCTGGCCAGGTGACGGCTCTCAAATGCCACTCCACCCTTTAGAACGACCCGGGACGGTGAGATTTCAGCTATTGGAAGACGCAGAACGGTCCCTTTCAGACAGATGAGGGACCGCGCCTCTTCCATGTAACTCTCGATTTCCGCGGACTGCTGAGGAGAGATCCGGGTGGCATCACGCCGGTAGCCCAGCCGCCGGTAGATCGATTCCCTGGGCAGGTCGATCCGGATGGTTTCAAAGTCGATACGCAGCCCATCATTCCGAAGGGGGGCATGTTCTTTCGCGGACACGAAATTGGGGCTCCTTTCATGAAGCTGAGGATCGCCGGTACCCGATTCCCCGGATCCGCAGGGTGCGGTTTGAACGTTCCGTCCGGGCCCCCAGAAATGTCTCCACCATCCAGAGTCGGGAATCAATGTGATCGGTGACCTCCGGAATTCTGAAGGAGCTCCAGCCTTCGGCCAGGGCTGCAAAGGGGATGATCTGATCCGCTACGTGAACATCGACCGTGGCTCCGGACTTCAGGGTTTCCATCAGCGTCCGGGCGACTTTCCTGCCGATGAACTCCGAACTGCGGCGCGGGGCTCCAGCGCAATCGGCGCCGAGCAGGCATCCCGTGTCGGTTTCCGCCCAGAGCGCCAGGGCTGCTCCCCCCTGGACGGCCGGTTGTTCATAGGCAGGGGATGCCTCCGTATCGTAAAGGGGGTCTATTCGCACTGAATATTCTCGGGCCTCCAGGTTCTTCCGGCATTCATCCGCCATCCTGTCCGAGACTCGGCGCTCCTGGAGCAGAGAAGACAAGGCGACGCCTTGAAAAGCCGTGGGCTTTCCCGGTTCGGTGAGGGTCAGCGGGGCAAGAGGGCGCCTCAGCGGCTTCACGTCGACGGCAATCTCCCCCTGCCCTCTGGGGACGTAACCGGGGCGGAGAATGCGCAGATCAATGTCCGCTCCCATCCGTTTCAGCAAGGGGATCAGGACATGCTGCAGGGAATAGACGGACGGTGCGAAGTCCTGAAAGAGTCCCCCCGTTATCCGGAAACGGGACGGTCGGTCGGCGTACAGGGCAAGGGGAAGGACGCCCAGGAAGAGCATGGTGGTGGAACCGGCGGTGCCGATGTTCCAGTCGTATGAGCCTCCTCGAATCGTCCGCCCCGGAAAGAATCGGATTTCCCCGGCCCCGAGCGACGCCCCTTCCAGGCGGCCCCGGCAGAGCTCGGCCATGGCTTCGATGGCCCGGAGATGCTGCGCTCTCAAACCCGGTTTCGGCAGCCGCTTCGCCCGGATGTTGATCAGGGAGAGGTCCTCCATGACGAGGGCGGAAAGGGAAACGGCGTCCCGCACGATGGTTCCTGATCCCGATTTCCGACTGCCGTCGATCTCGATCATCGTATGCTGCTCTTTTTCAGAACCTGGCGCTTGCGGCCCGGCAGAAAGGCGCTTAACCTCTGCTTTTGCGGGCGAGGTGCTGCATGAGTCCCCCGTCGGCAATCAGCTCCTGCATGAACGGAGGAATCGGTTCGATGGAAAGCGGCGACGCTTCCGCTCCTTCCATGAGAATGACTCCGGAATCTCCGTCGACGGTCACGGACCGGCCTTCAGCGATCCGGTCATAAAGCTCCGGGGACTCGAAAATAGGCAGCCCCATGTTGAAGGCATTCCGATAGAAAATCCGGGCGAAGCTCTTGGCGATCACGCAGGAGATGCCGGCTGCCTTGATAGCGATGGGGGCGTGTTCACGGGAGGAACCGCAACCGAAATTCTCGCCGGCGACGATGATGTCTCCTGGCCTCACCTTCCGGGGAAAGTCGGGATCGGCATCCTCCATGCAGTGGGCGGCAAGGGCCTGCGGATCAAAGGTGTTCAGATAACGGGCCGGAATGATGGCGTCCGTATCGATATTATCCCCGAATTTCCATACTTTTCCTTGAAATTTCATTGGCGTTATCCTTCCAGGGTCTTGAATCGTTTCCGGAAGCCTCTAACCGGAAGAGCTTGGGCGGGGCTTCCCGAGGATGAGATGATTTCAGGTCAATTCGTCGGGGCCGGCAATCCTTCCCAGAACCGCCGATGCGGCGGCTACGGCGGGATTGCTCAGATAGACCTCGCTGCGGGGGTGTCCCATGCGTCCTACGAAATTGCGGTTGGTTGTGGCGACGGCCCGTTCTCCCGCTGCAAGGATCCCCATGTGGCCTCCCAGGCAGGGGCCGCAGGTCGGGGTGCTCACCGCGGCATGGGCATCAAGGAAAATGTCGAAGAGCCCTTCCTTCATGGCCGCTCTGTAGACCTCCTGGGTGGCGGGAATGACGATCAGCCGGACCCGCGGATCGGCCCGGCGCCCTTTCAGCACGGCGGCCGCCGTCCTCAGGTCTTCAATGCGGCCGTTGGTGCACGATCCGATGACGACCTGATCGATGGGCACATGGCCCACTTCGCTGATTCCCCGCGTGTTGGACGGCAGATGGGGAAAGGCTACCTGGGGCTCTATCCTGCCGACATCGATCTCCATCACCTGGGCGTAAGACGCGTCGGCGTCGGAGGCATAAACGGTGTAGGGGCGCTTGGCCCTGGGCTGAACGTACGCTTCCGTGATGTCGTCGGGGGCAAAGATGCCGTTTTTCCCGCCCGCTTCAATAGCCATGTTGGCAATGGTAAAGCGGTCCGCCATGGTCAGGGAGGCGACGGTTTCGCCTGTGAACTCCATGGCCCTGTAGAGGGCGCCGTCCACTCCGATCTGTCCGATGATGTAGAGGATCAGGTCCTTTCCCGAGACCCAGGGATTGAGCGATCCGGAAAGAACAAACTTGATCGTTTCCGGGACCTTGAACCAGGCTTCCCCCGTGAGCATGGCCGCGGCCAGATCCGTGCTGCCCACGCCGGTCGCGAAGGCCCCGAGGGCGCCATAGGTGCAGGTATGGCTGTCCGCCCCGATGACGAGGTCACCGGGCAGGACGATGCCCTTTTCCGGAAGAAGGGCGTGTTCCACGCCCACTTCCCCGACTTCGTAGTAGTGGGTAATTTCCTGCTCCCGGGCAAAGTCGCGCATGATCTTGCACTGGGCGGCGGAATTGATGTCCTTGTTGGGGGTAAAGTGATCCGGAATGAGGACCACCTTGTCCTCATCGAACACCTTCTTTCCGCCAGCCTTGCGGAATTCCTCAATTGCAAGCGGGGCCGTGACGTCATTTCCGAGGGCGATATCCACCTTTGCATTGATCAGCATTCCGGGGTGCAGCTCATCAAGGCCGGTATGCCGGCAAAGGATCTTCTCCGTGATGGTCATTCCCATGATTTTCTCTCTCCAGTTGAAGGATTTTGAGTTTATCCTGATATCGCAAAACGCTGCTTAATTCAAGCCGAACAAATGTCTCCTACTCGTATTCCGGCTTGATCTTGTCGGGGTCCCGCTTGAGGAACTCCAGGCGGTTCAGGGCATTGATGTAGGCCCTGGCGGAAGCTACGATGACATCAAGATCGGCCCCGTGACCCACGACGTTGCGGCCGTTGAACTTGAGCTGGACCGTCACCTCGCCCTGGGCGTCCGTACCGCCGGAAATGGCGTTGACGGCGTAGCGGAGCAGATCGTAGTTGGTCCGAGTGATTTTCCGGATCGCATCAAAGGTCGCATCCACGGCGCCGACGCCGAAGCCTGCATCCTGGACGATCTCCTTGTCGACCTCCATCTGCATCGTGGCGGTGGGGATGGCGATGTTGCCGCTGACGACACTGAGATAAATGAGCTTGTACTTATCCTCGGCCCTGTAGAGTTCTTCGTAGACGATGGCCTCCAGGTCTTCATCGAAAACGTTTTTCTTGGCGTCGGCCAGCTCCTTGAAACGGACGAACACCTTGTTCAGCTCCGTATCGGTGAGGTTGAAGCCCAGCTTCTTCAGGTGCTCCTGGACGGCATGGCGTCCGGAGTGCTTGCCGAGCACGATGTGGGAGTCGGAAATGCCGACGGATTGGGGTGTCATGATCTCGTAGGTGATCTTTTCCTTGATCAGCCCGTCCTGGTGAATGCCGGATTCGTGCGCAAACGCGTTTGCCCCCACGATGGCCTTGTTCGGCTGCACGGGGATGCCTGTAATCTGGGTCAGAAGGCGGGAGGACTGGTAGATTTTTTCCGTGTTGATCCCCGTCGTGAAACCGAAGAGGTCTTTCCGGGTCCGGAGGGCCATGACCACTTCCTCCATGGCCGTGTTTCCCGCCCGTTCCCCGATGCCGTTGATGGTGCATTCGACCTGGCGGGCTCCGTTCAGGATGGCGGCCAGGGAGTTGGCCACGGCCAGGCCGAGGTCGTTGTGGCAGTGCACGGAGATGACCGCCCGGGAAATATTGGGGACCTTTTCAAAAAGATGGGCAATCAAAGCCCCGAATTCACTGGGGACGGCGTATCCGACCGTATCGGGGATGTTGACGGTCGCCGCCCCGGCGGCGATGACCGCCTCGACCATTTCACAGAGATAGCTTCGTTCCGTCCGGGTGGCATCCATGGGGGAAAACTCCACGTTGGGCGTGTAGCCCCGCGCCCTCTCCACGGCTGCAATCGCCTCTTTCAGAACCTGTTCCCGCGACTTCCGGAGCTGATATTTCAGGTGGATGTCCGAAGACGAGATGAAGGTGTGAATGCGGGGATTGGCGCCATCCTGAATGGCCGCCCATGCCCGGTCGATGTCCTCGTTGTTCGCCCTGGCAAGACCGGCGATCTGTGCGCCCCGGATTTCCCGTGCGATCTGCTGGACGGAAAGAAAATCGCCTTCGGACGCGATGGGAAAGCCGGCCTCGATGATATCCACCCCCATCTTTTCCAGCTGCCGGGCGATCCGGAGCTTTTCCGTGGGGTTCATGCTGGATCCGGGGGACTGTTCCCCATCGCGCAGCGTGGTGTCAAAAATATAGATTCTCTTCCCTGTCGATTCCATAAAGACTCCTTTCCTGAAATTAAAAAAGGCCATGAGCTTGCCGCCCATGGCCTTTAGGTTTGTTCTTTTTTTTTCGTTTACGGATGACCTAAAAACAAGGGGCGATTGAAAGAAAGGCGCAGAAGGGCGAGGCCCAAAAGCAGCAGGCTGTCTAAAAGGATATCGGCTTTTCTTCTATCTTCCAACGTCTTTAAGCCCTTTCAAAAATGGTAGCTGCTCTTGTAAAATAAAAAGCCGCCGTTGTCAAGGAATGAATGCTCTTACTGTTCCAGAACGTACCGGCAAACGAGGTCGCCCACTTCCCGTGTGCCACGGCCCATCTTTCCCGCCTCGAGGGAGGGGAGATCTTTTGTGATGGCCTTCTGGGCCGCTGCTTCAATGCAGGCCGCGGCCTGCTCCTCGCCGAGAAAATCGAGCATCATGGCGCCGGCCATGATGGCGGCCAGGGGGTTGATGACGTTTTGCCCCGTGTATTTGGGTGCGGAACCGCCGATGGGTTCAAACATGGAAACGCCCTCGGGATTGATGTTGCCTCCGCTGGCGATGCCCATGCCTCCCTGGATCATGGCGCCCAGGTCGGTGATGATGTCACCGAACATGTTGTCCGTGACAATCACATCGAACCATTCCGGATTCTTGATCATCCACATGCAGGTAGCGTCCACATGGGCGTAATCCGTCGCGATATCCGGATACTCCTTGGCCACTTCGTAAAAGGTCCTTTCCCAGAGGTCAAAGGCAAAGGTCAGGACGTTGGTCTTGCCGCACAGGGTCAGCTTCTTTCCCTTGTTGCGCTTGCGGGTGACGTCGAAGGCGTATCGGATGCAGCGTTCAGCGCCCTTGCGGGTATTGATGGATTCCTGGATGGCGATCTCGTCGGCGGTTCCCTTCTTCAGGAAGCCGCCTGCTCCCGCGTAGAGCCCTTCGGTGTTTTCCCGGACGACGACAAAATCGATCTCCGCGGGGCCCTTGTTTTTCAGGGGCGTATCCACACCCTCATAGAGTTTTACAGGTCTCAGGTTGATGTACTGGTCCAGTTCGAAGCGGGCCTTCAGCAGGATGCCCTTTTCCAGAATACCCGGTGCAACTTCCGGATGGCCGATTGCGCCCAGAAAGATGGCCCGGTGCTGCTTCAGCTCCCGGATCACGCTGTCCGGAAGGGTTTCCCCGGTTCTTTTGTAGCGTTCTCCGCCCAGGTCATAGGTGGTATATTTAAGGCCGAAACCGAACCGATCGGCGGCGGCATTGAGCACCTTGATGCCTTCTGCAACGACTTCCGGTCCCGTTCCGTCGCCCGGAATCACGCCGACATGATATTCTGTACCCATGGAATCCTCCTCGAATTTTTACTGATTTCGTTAAACGGCTTACCGTCCGATGTCAAGAGAATTTTAATGACCGGGCCGGTGGACCGGGCAAGGACAACGTGGGGAATCATCAAGACTATCGATTGCCTGAAAGCGTTTTGCTGCGGGATGAACCATCCTGCCCCGGGCCGTTCAGCTCAAAGGGGTCCTCTCCTCGGTCCATCCGCTCTTCGAAGCTGTTTTCTGCGGGAAATCCGGCTTGACATCCCCTCCCTTCACCCCTATACTCTGCTCCTCGATAGGGATTGTTCTATCGGTATGTTTGTCTAGCGGGTGTGATTTGAAGGAAAAGCGCATTTATCAACGTTACACGATCAGTAACGAAGAAAGCAGACATCTGCAGGATGAAATCAAGCTCGACGGAGTGTCTGTGCGTCTGGTGGATTTTTCCGTGGGCGGCTTGTGCGTTATTTCGGGGCAATCTCACGCAGTGGGGGACATTGTATCCGTTTTCGCCAACTTTGCAAAAGGAGGCCGGATCGACCTGACCGGCAGAGTGGTTCGGGTGGTGCCGGAGGGAACCTTCTGGTCGGTGGCGGTTGATCTGTCAGGCAATTATAAAACCCCTCCCATGCGTAAACCCTAGAATCCAGTCCAGAACCGGGGCTGTTTTGAAAAAGAACAGTACCCTGCTCAAGATGACCGCCCGCATCCTTCCGTCCGTAAGATCGAAACCGCCCCGGTTTGCATTCTCCTGCCACGCAATCGTTCAGATCCGGCCCTCCGGATGTTGCGGCCTTCCCACAGGAACGGACGGCGACCCCGTAAATTGTATATCCCACCGATTCCCGGGCGGATTCATGGAAATGGTCCAGGCTCGAGGCCCCCTTCACGGCTGCTCGTTTCGAAGGATTCCTCCCGAACTCGAAAAACTCCCGGCATCAGATTCCGCGGGCATCCTCGAGCAGCCAGGAGAAGATGCGCGGCAGTCGCGCCTGCCAGGCCTGCTCGTTGTGAAAAGCGCCCGGCTCCACCACGTAGCGCAGTTCGTGTTCCTGCATCCCGATCCCTTTGAGATGGTTGTGGAAGCGTCCGGCGGCATCCACGTAATCCAGGAACATACTGTCATGCCAGTACCGTTCCTGATCCCCTGTGTCCATGTAGAGCTTGATCCAGCGGCCTGTCGGGGCGTCCCAGAGCCGGAAGATTTCCCCGCCGGCCCACATGATCGTCGGGGAGACGGCGCCGATCCTGCCGAAAACGCCGGGAAACGCCTTTCCCAGGAAAAGGCTCATGAGCCCGCCCATGCTTGATCCCATCACCCCTGTCCAGTGGGGCTCCGGCAGGGTCCGGTAGGTCCTGTCGATGAAGGGCTTGAGGTGATGGGCCAGGAAATCGGCAAAGAGCCAGCCCCGTCCCGATGCGCCGACCGCCGGTTCATCCCAGGGAGAATACTCGGAGAACCGGTCCGGCGAGGAATCTACGGCTACGATGATCCAGGGCCGCAGGCTGCCTTCGGCGATGAGGCGATCCATGGCGCTGTTGGCGCACCAGGTGTGGTAAAGGGCCGATGCGGGATGGTTGAAGACGTTTTGCCCATCCAGCATATAGAGAACGGGAAACCGCCCATCGGGATCGCCGTCGCAGGCGTCCGGGGTGTAAATGCGGAGGGTGCGGCCCTTTTCCTCGGGGGGGGAATGAAAATCCGAGAGGATGTCGATGGAGCTCATGATTCCTCACCCGGGGCGAATTCGCGGCCTTCGTCCCACCCGGCCGAATCGTTGGATCCGCTCCGGCTTATGGGGACCGGAAGGGGCCGTTCAATGGCATACGATGTTGTCATTCCAGTTCAGGGATTCAAGGTATGTCTTCACGCTGGCGATGGTGGCGAGAAACATCCTGGAGCCCGTCATGACCGTGAAGACGTCGTTTCGATTGCCGCAGGCGCCGGCAAATTCCGGTCCGATGACCACCGCCGGTTCCGGGGCGTCGGGCCGCTCCTGCAGGGCGTTCAGGTAGGTCTCCAGGCGGTCCTTGAGGATCTGAAAATAATCGATGGGCTGGCCGACCACCAGTCCAAAGGTTTCGGACAGGCTCGAAGAAAAATTCTGAACAGCCTGCCAGTAGCATGCGCCGATCACGTCCTTTTGCGGGGCGTTTCCCAGGCAGTAGGGGATGGCCCATCCCACGCTGATGATTTTCAGAATGTGCAGCTCGTATTCGACGGTATCGCGCTTGATGTCGGCCGCCTCGTGAAGATCGGCCATCAGCGCCTTGACGTCTTCCCTGTCCACGGCGAAATTGAAGAGGTCTTCCGCTGCCCGCTCGATGCCGGATTTTGCTTCGATTGACTTTTCCATCATAGGTATCACCGCAAATTTTTAAAGGTTCACATTCAATCCCCTGCTGCGCAGGTACTCCTTGACTTCCCGTATGCGGAATGTCCGGAAATGAAACACCGAGGCGGCGAGAAGGATTTGCGCCCCGCCTTTTACCACTCCTTCGTAAAAATGCTCCAGCGTCCCTGCGCCGCCTGATGCGACGACCGGCAGGGAGACCGCGTCGGCGATGGCCCTCGTGAATTCCAGGTCATAACCTTTGAGCGTTCCGTCACCGTCCATGCTGGTCGGCAGAATGGTCCCGGCTCCCAGATCCTGGCACTCCCTGGCCCAGGCAATGGCATCCTTTCCGACGGGTTTTGTTCCGCCGGAAACCACCAGCTCGAACCCCGACGGCATCTCCCTGTTTCTACGGGCGTCAACGGCCACGGTGATCCGCTCCTTGCCGAACTCCAGCGCCGCCTTTTTTACCAGGGACGGGTCCTGAACGGCGGCGCTGTTCATCGACACCTTCGAAGCGCCTGCTGCAAGGGTCAGCCTGATATCGTCAAGGCTTGCGATGCCGCCTCCGACCGTCAGGGGTATGGAAATAACCGAGGCCACATTCGTTACCCACTCCAGGCGCGTTTTCCTGTTTTCGAGGGTTGCGGCAATATCGAGCATGGCCAGTTCGTCGGCCCCCTCGCTCTGGTAGAATTCCGCATTCTCCACCGGGTCGCCGGCATCCTTCAACCCTACGAAGTTTACCCCCTTGACGACGCGGCCTTCCTTCATGTCGAGGCATGGCATAATCTTGATCGTTTCCATTTTATTCCTTTCTCCCGCAATGTCTTTTATGGTGATCGAAAAATTTTCATAGCACGGTGATCCCTCTTTTATCAAATACTACGATTCACGTTTTGAAAAATTGAGATCTGCCGAAATTTATAGTAGCATTCCGAAGATGAAAGCCGGGGTGATGCGATTCGATCGGGAAGACAAGTTTGGAGTGGCAACGAAGCATCTCTGTTCCGGCCCGTGATCCGGAGGCGCCTGAAGCAAGGAAGAAACTCGAGATGGGACCCTCCCCGCATCTCTTTGCCGCCGGCCGGATCGCGAAGCTGGCGACCAGAAACCGGATCAACCACGCGGCGACGGAAACCAATTCCCCCTATGCCGACGGCTTTCCGGGAACAGCCGGGCCGAAGCGGATCGTGGTCATCGGCGGCTGGCCCGATTGTTGAAGAAACAGCCGAATCGCAATCCTTTCAACTCATTCTCTGGACATTGAGGATAACCCATGTGCGGTCGCTTCGTCCTCCTTGCTGATTTTTCCGAAATCGCCGGAGATTTCGATATTCAGGAAGTATCGGGCGACGTAAGGACGGGCAGGGACATCTCTCCCGGCCAGCTGGTGACCGCTGTCGTTCGCCATGGAAAAAACCGGCTCGTCAATTTTCGCTGGGGATTGATCCCCCCCTGGGCGAAGGACCCGTCGATCGGCAGACGGATGTTCAATGCCCGGGCGGAAACCGTATCTGAGAAGCCCAGCTTCAGGGGCGCGTTTCAGAAGAGGCGCTGCGTGATCGTCGCCGATGGATTCTATGAATGGCAAAAGCTCAACAGGGCAAAAAAGCCCTTTTATTTCAGCCTTCAATCAGGAAGACCCTTCGGATTTGCCGGTCTTTACGAAAGCTGGCTGTCTCCAGAGAGGGAGCGGATTCAGACCTGCACGATCATCACAACCGTCTCCAATGAATTGATAGCGCCGATTCATGACCGGATGCCGGTGATCCTGGGCAGGGACGGCGCTTCGATCTGGCTTGACCCTGAAAATCAGAACGGGGAGCAGCTGCTGCCCCTGCTGAAGCCCTTTCCCGCGGAGGAAATGACCGTGGAGGAGGGCGTGATGAAACTGGCCCGATAGGAGGTTATTCATGGACAGGAACTTTCAAGACCGCTTTTTGGAGAAATGGACCAGATATTTTGCCGGTGCGGAATTGCCCATCGGGTTTTATTATTCCGATACCCCAGATCGGAGAAACAGGGCAAGAATTCCCAGGGGGCATCGCTGCATCATCGGAGATTTAGCGAAAGTCCGCATGGGAAGGCCCTTGTGCTTCGATGCAGGCACCATCGGCTGCTTCGGGGGAAAGCGATACCTCGGCTTTGAAAGCGCATTGGCCCCGGATTTTGAATATTTTCTATCCTGCGGCATTCCCGGCAAACTGGAGGGGGAGCGATACAAGAAGTCTCCGGATCTTGTTAAAGAGCATCTTCGGCATCAGAAACCGTGGAAGGCCCCTGGAGACTATATCCACTTCAAAAGGTTCGACATGATGGGGGAAGAGGATCAACCCCTTGTGATTATTTTTTTTGCCTGTCCGGATGTCCTTTCCGGCCTGTTCACCCTGGCCAATTTCGACCAGGCGGACCCCTGCGGCGTTTTTGCTCCTTTCGGCGCCGGCTGCGCCACGATTGTGGACTATCCCTGCCAGGAACTTCAATCTCCCGAACCCCGGCCCGTTCTGGGAATGTTTGATGTCTCGGCACGCCCTTATGTGCCTTCCAATGTGCTGAGTTTTTCCGTCCCCTGGCCCAAATTCGTCCGCATGGTGGACAACATGGAGGAGAGCTTCCTGATCACCGGTTCATGGAACAACGTGCGCAGAAGAATCAAAAAGGCCGGGAATCGCCCCTGATCGGACGTTGCTGGAGATGTCCTCTAAAGCCCTGTAGGAGAAATATTCATGGATACAAAGGAAAAAGCTGTTCTGAATGCGATGACACAGGAGGGAAAGCCCATGCGGCCCGGCGACATCGCAGAGAAAGCCGCGATGGACAAGGAGGAAGTGTCCAGGATTCTTGCAAAGCTCAGGAAGGAAGGGAAAATCTCATCGCCGAAGCGGTGTTTCTACGCGCCCGCTTAAGAAGCCGGCTGGGCAAGGCCCTTGCTGCCGTCGGGCTCATCCTCCCCGGAAAGGTCATGGTTCAGGATGCTGCACAGTTCGTCGATGAACCCTCTTTGACCTTGCAGGAGTTTTTTCTTTGCAAGAGGGACGGGGAACCACCCGGCGCGATCCACTTCAGGAAATGCGGACCGTCTTCCGGATTTTGGAGGCCATTCCATCGTGAAGGTGTTGCTTTGGACGGCCCCTGCGTCAAGGTCGCCTTCGAAGGCCCATGCGCTGACGATTTTTCCGCCGGCCTGACGTTTCGGCGTTAAGCATAAAAAGCGGCCCTCAGCTTCACAGCCGGTTTCCTCTCTGAACTCCCGTTTTGCGGCCGTCAGGGGATCCTCATCCTCGAAGTATTCGCCCTTGGGAATGGACCAGCTCCCTTCATCTTTTTTTGCCCAATACGGTCCCCCCGGGTGCACGAGAAACACTTCCAGCCTGGAGTTCCGGTACCGGTACAGAAGGAGTCCCGCGCTTTGTTTCCTGTTGTGGATCGCCATGCCTCGCCGCAAGCTTCTCCTTTCGTTTCATCCCGGAATTTTCTATGACCTGATCCGCAAAATGCAAGGTGCCGGTTTTTCCCTTACGGCCTCGGGGGAGCGGATCTTTTCCGGAAATAAGCCAGCGCAGAAACGATCAGCATCACCGGAATGCCCAATTCAAGGATCTCCTCCATGCTTCTGAAGGACAGGGAAAGAGCTGCCGTTAATTCCATGCCCAGGCGGCTCAATTTGGCCGACAGCCCATCAACGCCCTTTGAGACGGCCATGAAGAGCAGGGCGACCCCGATGCTCATGGATGACGTCTCTTCTCTGACCTTCGCGGGAAATGTTTTCAAGTGCTTCCGGAGGCAGAGGATCAGGCAGGCAAGAAGAGCCAGGCAGACAAGGGCGCCGATCATCTTTTCGGGCAGGGGAACCGATGGGCTCAGGTAAAACTTGGATTTGAAGATGCCCATGGTTGTGAACCTCGTATGGAAGTCCAGTTCCCTGAGGCCGAAGGCGGCGACCAGAACGAACAGATAGGCGTGTTTCCTGAAAAAGTCCCAGCCTCCCTTCAAGATCATGATCAAAAGGACGAGAACATAACCGGCGGCAGACGCTATTTCGATGGGCCCGTTTTCCCTGACGAGGCTCCTCAGTGCTTGTTGATCCAGTAACTGGACGGAGGCGAGAAGGGCGACCAGACCGAAGATGGCAGCCATCATCAGAACGCGATACTTTTTTTCATCCTGGCGCATGTTCCTGTCCTCTCCCCGCCGGAAAGGCTTCCGGCCGGCAGCCGGAGCCCGCCTTGGCGCTCCCTTCTTCAAATCCCGCCGTCCTGTATGCGGAGGAATCAACCCGGCGCGCATCCGATCTGATTGTTGAATGGTTCCCCCATATCAGAATCGCTGAAAAAAATACATCGGCAATTAACTGAATGGCAGGGCTTGCAGGCGGGAAATTACCGGTTCTCCAAGGTCAGCCGGGAAGCAATTTCCCATGTTTTTGTTGCATGCAGGCTCAAAATTCCATATAAATATAACCTCCCCATTACGTGCACCGGTTCATGACCCTCTTACCCCTGTTGTCTGCACGTTTTCCATCGATCAGCCGGAATGGGATTTTTCCTCCAGCGGAAACAGGCCCCGCATTTTGCGGGAACACTTTCTTTTTACGGCGGCCCCGGCTTTCGCACCATCGCTGACCTTTCGGATATGGCGCCACCTGCCCGGTCCGGTTTCCCGCTTTCATGAAAGCGTCGCGGCGCAAGGCAGCGGCCGGCGGGCCAACCTTCATCGACCACCGGAGGCATGTCACGCATCATGAACCTTGCCGATATACTTCAAAAATACAGAGATCACATCGCCCTGAAGTGGGCGCATCGCCTTCATGAAGAGGTCAGTTCCGGGTACGCCAGGCGCCCGTTGGAAGAGCTTCTTCAAACGACATCACAGGCCAGCGAAGCAAACTACGCCGCGATGGTCCGGGGGGACTTCTCAAAAGTAGACGCCTTCATCGTCAAGGTCTGCAAACTGCGCCTGGAAGGCGGCTTTTCTCTTTCGGAAGTCCAGAAGGCTTTTGAAATCTACCGGACGATCCTGATTCCGATCCTTGCGAAAGAGTTGACGGGCGATGCCCTGCTGGAGGCGCTGCAAAGCCTCAATGCCTGTTTGAGCCGGACCATCTTCGCGTTCAGCGACTATTTTTTGAATATGGCCAATGCCAAACTTCTTGAAAAGCAGAAGAAACTTGATGAAGACCTCCAGGCGGCCGCCGGGATTCAGCAGTGCCTTCTGCCGCAGAGGCAGGAAAAGAGCCGGAAGGACGAAGACCTGGAGATCGAGTGGAAGTTTACGCCTTCCGAAACGATCGGGGGCGACATCTTCAACGTGATCCACCTCGACGAGGATCACCTCGGGTTTTACATGATCGACGTCAGCGGACATGGGGTGCCCCCGGCCCTGGTGACGTTTTCCCTTTCCCAGACCCTTCAGCCCCACATGGGATGCACCATCAGGAAGAAGCCCGGCTGCACGCCGGATTATGAAATTGTCTCCCCGGGAGAAGTGCTCACGGCCCTGGACCTGGAATACCCCTGGGAGCGCTTTGAAAAGTTTCTGACCGTCATCTATCTCATCGTCGATATCCATCATGGCCATCTGGTCTACAGCAACGCCGCCCATCCCCCTCCCATTCTTCTTCATGCCGATGGGACCTTCGAACTGCTGGAAAAGGGGGGGACCATTATCGGTCTGGGGGGGGTCCTGCCCTTCGAGGAGGAGGATAAGGCCTTTTCAGCGGGGGATAAAATCATTATTTATACGGACGGAGTGTTTGAATTTACGAACGACAAAGGGGAATTGTTCGGGGAGGAAAGGTTTCACGCCCTTGTGAAGAGCCTGCATGGACTGGACATCGGTGCCATGCTGGATGAGATCGTCCGGGCCATCGAGGGCTTCGCTCAGGGAGAAAAGCTCAGGGATGATGTGAGCATCCTGGGGCTTGAGTTTAAGAAACGGATTCCCGCGGCCTGACCAGGGGAGATCCGGAGCCGGCGATTTTCCCTTTTTCAGGGCATCAACCGGGAGCGGATCGTACGGGTGATGCCTTCCAGGGTGTCATTGGGGCAGCGGCTCATGTCGAGCTCCCCGTCCCTGGCATAGGGGCTGAGGATCTCATACAGATCCTCCGGAAGCCCTCCGTATTGGCCGAGAAAGGAGCGGAGCCGCGCATGGAGACTGAAGATCCGCTTGCTTTGTTCCGGCAGGTCCAGGTAGCCATCGATGATCTTCAGAAGCCGGCTGCGGTCATGGGGAAGCTTTCCATACAAATCCAGGAGATTGGAGGCGCTGTCGCTCAGGAGTTCGGTTTCCGCATCAATACGGCTGATCAGGATCCTCAGCTCTCGGACGACCTGCTCTTCCGGGCACTCCGTGAAGCTGCCCTCTTTCACCGCCTGCTCCAGGGGCGTCTGGGGAAAAATTTCCAGCGTCCGGAGGCGGACAAAATCCGGGGCGGCGGCATTGATGACCCGGGCCGTTTCCAGGGCATGCTCCTCTGAACGTGCGGTGCCGCCGAGGCCGGGCATGATGTAAACCGAGCAGGAGAGGCCGGCTTCTTTCGTTTTCAGGCAGCCCTCGATGTGATCCGCGCTGCATTCCCCTTTGTTCACGAAGGCCAGGACCTGGTCGCTTCCGCTTTCAATGCCGAAATGCACCCGGTTCAGCCCGGCTGCGGCCATGGACCGCAGATCGGCGAGGCTCCGCTGCCTGGCCGCCGTCCGGGTCCGCCCGTAAACGGTGAAGCGTTGAAGGGACGGAAACCGGGATTTGATTTCGCCCAGGACCGTGGCCAGGAATTCCGGCTTCAGGATCAGCCCGTCCGCATCACCGAGAAAACAGGTTTCCCCTCCGGCCATCCGCCAGCTCAGCAGATGGGCAAGGCTGTCCTCAAGGGAAGGCTGGTCGTTGAACCAGGAGATAAACCAGGCCAGGCGAGGATCGACATCTTCCGGAATCTCCGCGGCTGCCTTCTGCGTCCGGGCTTCATGATGCGCTTTCCTTCCGGTCCGGCGGATCTCCTCGGCCAGTCCGGGAAGCTTTCCGTAATCGGCCCGGGTATACCCGTTCATGCCGATTCCGCCGGCCAGCATCCAATCATCGAGCTGCCTGGCCCTATCGATGTCTCTGCGGATTTCATCGAGTGAACGACGGGAAAAACGGGCCCCCATTTTGTAGACCGGGCAGAATGCGCACTTGTTCCAATAGCAGTTACGTGTCAGCCGAAAGGTCAGGCTGCTGTTTTCCGTGGGAGGCCGGATCGAACAGATCTCGAAGGGCTCCAGGCCGCCTGGATTCTTCTCGTTCATACGCTCAAACCTTTCTTGCTTGCGTCGATGCCCATCCTTAAATAATCCCGGAGTGGGGAAGGAATTTCGCTCGAGATCTCACTTCCATGGCGCCTTCTCTTACCGAAGCTGCTCTGGCAGGTGCTGCCGTCCATCGGCTCGCAACGTCGGACGACCTTGGACCCTTCCCGTCCGATCCGGCTGAGCAGTGGCGGCAGGCAAATCGAAATCCTCTCTGCGAAGGACAATTCGCCCTATTTTCCCCTTTTCCCGGACACTGTCAAGGACTATCGCTCAGGGATGTGGCAACTGCCCGTACCCTGCCTTCGGGGTGCGCCGGAGCGGAGACAGCATAGCGCATTGCGATGTTATGGGCTGCCCCGGCCGAGAATCGTCCGTACCGGAATCATCAACCCTTATTCTTCCACAGCATAACCCTGAGCGACCTTTCCGCTCCCACCGTTCTTCATGCCAGGTTTTAACTGGTAATTATGCGTAATTCTTTCCGTATTTACATTGTAAATGTTTTAGGGCTATTTTTTAGTACAGTAGGTTACCAAATTATCCTTCCTTAAACTTCCTTTGAAACGGCGCATATTGATTGTCCAGAGATGAACTCGTTAACATGTTCTCCAGCAAAGGGAGGGGTCAGCAGGCGTATTGAAGAGGTCCAACAATGCGAGACGCGGATTTCTTGCCGTATTTCTCCCGAAGCGGCCTCTCGCAATGAAAGCCACAGTGCCAGCAACAGTTCCATATTTTGCCGTACATACATTCTGAAGAAAGGAGTCTAAGCGATGCCTACGTATCTTCACCCGGGCGTATATGTGGAAGAAATCCCGAGTGGCTCCAAGCCGATTGAAGGGGTCAGTACATCCACAGCGGCGTTTGTCGGCTTCACCACGAAGGGGCCGGTCGCAGAGCCGACGCTTCTGTTCAAGTGGAGCGACTATGAGGAGCAGTTCGGCGGAATCCGCGATCTGGGGAAATTGGCCGCAGGCGACCCCATGGGGTTCGCGGTCTACAGCTTTTTTCAAAATGGAGGGACCGCCGCCTACATCGTTCGGGCCATCCTGGCAGAGAGCGCAGACACGGCCGAGGGATTCCTGGTCAATCCTGCCGATTCCACCCGGATCCTCCGCTTTTCGGCGGTAAATCCGGGGGAGTGGGGCAGTGAACTGCAGATCCGGTTCGAGGCCAAGACGGATGCACCCGGCTACTACACCTTGAAGGTCGGCGTCATGGATGGAAGCGAGTTCAAGGAGTGGGAGCGTTTCAGCGACCTGACCGTGGTAGACGACAGCGCTCCCGATTACATTGAGAGCAAGGTGAATGACGCCTCGACTCTGATCAACGTGGAGATGCAGGATGTCAGCCAGTACCTGCTGGGAGTGAGCATCAGCCGGGATCTTGCTGCCGTTGCCGACTTCAGCGTCCTGAACAGCCGGACCATGACCGTCGCTGTGGACGGGACCGCCCGGACGGTGAACTTCGGCGCCGGCGAATTCAGCGCCGCGAGCACTCTGGCCGATGTGGCGGGAAGCATTCAGACCCTGGTGAGGGGATCCGTCGTAGCCAACCCGGCGGTGCGCGATTTCAGCTGCGCCGCGGAAGGCAGCCGGCTTGTCCTCACTTCCGGTACCCGCCTCATCACCTCAGCGGTGGTGGTGACCGGTCCCGGAGACGCCACCGATGCCTCGACGGTTCTGCTGCTGGGATTGGCCAACGAAGGCACCCAGCGGACCGGGCAGCAGTCCCTGGACGCGCTTCTTTCCGGAATCGCCGGCCAGGTCTCCCTGGGCGGAGGAACCAATGGCAGTCTTCCCGATCAGGACGCCTACGACGACATCTTTGCCGCCTTCGAAAAGGTGCGTGACGTGAGCATCCTCTGCCTGCCGGGCCAGACCTGGAACACCACCGCCGAGCAGGGGGTCATCGACGCCGCCGTGGCCCATGCCGAGAAGATGAAGAGCCGCATGGTCATCATCGATCCCCCCCGGGGGGTGGAGCTCAAGACCGAAAAGGCGGTCAACGACCTGGGATTCAAGCCCAAGACCTACTCGGTGGTCTACTATCCCTGGGTCAAGGTGGCCAACCCCTTCTACAGCGCCGAGAGGAATCCCGGTGTGCCGTCCACCCTGCTGGTGGCGCCCAGTGGTCTTGCCGCCGGCATGTGGGCCAAGATCGACGGCCGCCGCGGCGTCTGGAAGGCCCCGGCGGGGGTCGAAACGTCGCTTCTGGGCGTGGCCGGCATGGAGTACCCGGTGGAAGACGGGGAGCAGGACTCCCTGAATCCCCTGGGCATCAACTGCCTGCGGAAGATGCCGGGCTACGGGCCTGTCATCTGGGGGAGCCGCACTCTCGCCACCAAGGCCGACCCCGAGTGGCGCTACGTTCCCATCCGGCGCACCGCCATCATGATCGAGCAGAGCATCTACAACGGCATCCAGTGGGCGGTCTTCGAGCCCAACAACCATAACCTCTGGGCCTCTCTGCGGGCCAACATCGGGTCCTTCATGGACGGTCTCTTCCGGGCCGGGGCCTTCCAGGGCGAAAAGGCCAACGATGCCTACTTCGTCCGCTGCGGCCTCGGGGACACCATGAATCAGGGGGACATCGACCGGGGCCAGGTGATCGTCATTGTCGGTTTCGCCCCCTTGAAGCCCGCCGAATTCGTCATTGTCCGCATCCAGCAGAAGGTTGCTGAACAATAAATTTCTTTTCAACAGCCGAATCAAAGGAGGCTTGTGATGGCAGCACCGCTCTTTCCAGTCAACACACATCGGTACGATCCCTACCGCACCTTCAAGTTCCAGGTCGTCATCGACGGCAAGGTTGTGGCGGGACTGAAAAAAATGGGGGCCCTCAAGAAGAAGACGACGCCGGTGAAGTGGCGCGCCTCCAACGATCCGTCCCACGAGCGGATCATGCCTGGGGGAACCAGCTACGATCCCGTGAACCTGGAGCAGGGGCTTACCCACGACCCGGTCTTCGAGAACTGGGCGAACCTCGTCAACAACATCCAGGGGGACGCCGCCCTGTCCCTGAAGAACTACCGCAAGGACATCATCATTAACGTCCTGAACCTCCAGGGGAAGGTGGCCATATCCTACAAACTCTACCGGGCCTGGGTATCCGACTACCAGGCGCTGCCGGATCTCGATGCCGGGAACATGAACACCGTCGGCATCCAGTCCATCACCCTGCAACACGAGGGGTGGGAGCGGGATACCAGTGTTGCCGAGCCGGCTGAGTCCTGATGCGGCTCCCCGGCGGAATCCTCCGTGATGGCGTCCGGCGCCGGGATTTTGCCTTCCGCCCCCTGACCGGGGTGGTGGAACTGGTCCTGGCCGAGGCGGCCGAGGAAAACTCCCCCATGCCGGCCAGGGTGACGAAGGCCCTGGCCGCCGCCCTGGAGCACGTAGGGGGGGAGCTCCCCTTGCCGGCCACCGTGGCGGCGCTTTCCGTGGGCGACCGCCAGTTCCTCATGGCGAGGCTGGCCGTGGAGTTCGGCCTGGGGGAAACCTGGTTCACGGCCCCTTGCCGCAGGTGCGGCGAACGGTTCGATTTTGCCGTGGACTACCGGAATCTGCCGGTGAAGGAGGCGGGGCCCGGGTATCCTTTCGCCGAGGTGGAGACGAGCCTCGGAAGATGCCGATTCCGCGTGCCCAGCGGGGCCGACCAGGAAATCCTTGCGGGCCTTGCCGATGACCGTGCGGCCATCCCGTGTCTTGTGAAATGCTGCCTGGTGGCACTTGCCGGCCGGCGGGTGGAAGATCCCCTCCCTTCTGGTGACAGGATGGAGGCCTTTTCCCCCGGCGACGTGGCCAGGATCGAGGCGGCCCTGGAGGAGGCAGCGCCGGAGGTGGCCGTGTCCGTGCAGGCCGCCTGTCCCGCCTGCGGCACAGCCCACGGGATCGATGTGGATCCCTACCGGATTCTATATAACCGGCTCGGGGAGGGACTCCTTCGGGAAATCCATATCCTCGCCTCCACCTACCACTGGAGCGAGGCGGAAATCCTGGGGCTTTCCCTGCACCGGCGCAGGCGCTACCTTGATCTGATCGACGAGGCGCGGGGAATGACGCGTTCCGGAAGAGGAACATGATGGGATTTTTTGCGGATATTCTACGCGACAGCCGCAGGGGGGGCACAGCCGCCCGCGTATCCGCCGCGGCGCCTGCCGCAGGCAGCTGGAGCGGCACAACGGGAGTGCGGCTCCGGGAAGAGAGCGGCGGCCAGCCGATGTATGCGGGGCAGACGCCGGTTCAGGACGGGTCTTCCGCCCGCAGGGTCCTGGACCCTGTACCCACGGAACAGACCTTGATTGCGGGACGGCACGGGATGACAACGGAAGGCGCAGACCTTCACGATCCTGGAACAGGGGAGCAGGGAGATTGTGGAAGCGCCCGGGCGGTCATAAGCGATTCCTTCATGGGGGAATCTTCGCCTGGAGAGGCGCTGTCTCGAATCGGCGAACGATTTGAGGAGCCACGGGTCGAGGGGCACACGGCGGAGCAGACGGGTGGTCCGGCCGAGGAGGATGAGGAGGCTTCCGGTTTGCCTGCCGTGAGCATGGAGAGCGATACAGCGGAGATAAGACTTCGGGAGGAGGGCGGCGGTCCGCCGGTGAATGCGGGGTCAGGAACCCTGCAGGATGGTGGAGCCGTCACCCGCCGGGTGGTGGGCCCTTCACTTTCGGAATACACCCCGGGTTCGGGAATTCCGGAGGTGACGATGAAAGGCGTAAGCCTTCCCAATCCTGCGGCACGAAAGCAGGCAGGTCGCGAAAGCGCCCGAACGGAATCGGACAGGTTCCGCGTTGAGTCGATGAAGTCGTTTCACGACGGTGATTCTATCGATGCTCCTCTGGTTCCAGTGGACGCGAGGGATTCATCCGTACGGGAATCTTCGTCCGGAGATGCGGCGTCACGAACCGGGAAAGTGTCTGCGGAAACGCAGGGGAGACGGCAAGCGGGATTGAACCGTGCGGGCACCATCACCCCTTCTGATCAATCGGCAGAAACAATGAAGGAGAATCATGGTATGGAGCAGGCCGCCGGGCTGCAGGGGAAGACTTTTCCATCGGCGGCAGGGGAAGTTCCTGCGGACACGGTGCAGGAGGAACTTCATCACGGCGGTATGCCGGCCGCCGCCCCGTCTTCGACTCCTGATTCCAAAAGTGTGGAGCGGTTCCAGCGGCCGGCCGTCCGTCCACTGCCTCCGATCCCGAAGGACAGCGAAGAAAAAGGGTCCGGCCGTTCCCTTCCGCCCCCGGAACCCCAGGTCCGGATCGGCGCCATCGAGGTCGTGGTGGTTGTCCCGGCGCCTGCAGATCGCTTGCCCCGGAGCGGGGAGCGCTCCCGGCCGGATCTGGCCAGCCGCCACTATTTGAGGAATTTCTGAATATGGCCCTCCCGCGTTCATCACTTTCCCGCGTCTGTCGCGCCATTGCCGACTTCGTCAGCGTGGGGCTCGACGCCAGCGCCAATTCGATCCAGGTCATGATCGGCTCTCCGGCCAGCGCCGCGCCGGCCGTAACCGACACGACCCACCGGGTGAACCTCTTCTTCTACCGGATCGAACCGGCGGGTTTCTTTACTGGCGACACTCCCGGCGATCCCTGGTGGGTGCGGCTCCACTGCCTCATCACCGGTTTCGGCATCGAGGAGGAACAGGTGAGCGCCGGAGAGAACGACCTGCGCCTCCTCGGCGAGGTGATGCGGCTCCTCCACGAGACGCCGGTGCTGTCCGCGCTCACGGTGGACGACGAGACGTTCCGGCTCCAGATGGTCTTTTTCCCCCTGGGCGCCGATGACCTGAATCACATCTGGTCGACCCAGGGTGACGTGAGCTACCGACCCTCCATTGCCTACGAAATGGCCCTGGCTCCGGTGCTCCCCCGGGAGCCTCGTCCCGAAAGCCCTCTGGTGGGGCGGATCGGTTCCGAAGTCCGCGCCGTTTCCGCAGCCCGCACCGCACCCTTTTCCGGGGCGGCCGCCGCGCCGCCGGTTCTCCGGTCGACGGTGGACACCTCGCGGCCGGACTGGGCACCCGCCATCTGTTTCGTGGCAGAGGGGGTGTGTGCCAGCAGTCTTCTCTTCGCCCTGGGGAGTCAGGAACTGACCGATTTCGTTCCCGCCGTCTGGGTGGCCGGGGAGCCGGGAGCCGCCGTCACCCTTGCCTGGCAGCGATGGACGAGCACAGGAGGCTGGCAGGATGTGGCGGACAGGATGGACACTTCGGCGACGGACCTGACCCTCGATCCCGAAATGGGCTCTGACGCACAGACCGTTGAAGTCGCCCTTCCCGTGGATCTTGTCTCCGGCGGAGGCCAGGCGGTCCTCTATGCCGAGCGGAGCTGGGTGCGGGGGGCGGACGGAGTGACGCTGAAGGTGCGGAGCAATCCCCTCCTGGTCACCGTCTACGGAGGGCCGTGATGGAATCCACCGTGCGGACCAGGGGAGAGGCGTGCTTCGCATCCGAATGGGAGAGGATAAGCCTGCTGGCCCACATCCTGGCTGAGTCCCGTCAGGGGCGATCGGCGTCCCAGGGTGAGCTGGATCGACTTCGGACGTTGCAGCAGCAGGTGGAGGCCTTTCGCCGGGAGGAGGGGAGATGGGACGCGGTGACGCCCTCGGGACTCTCTTCTCTGGAGTTCGACGTCCTCGCCTGTGCGGTGGCACCCGAGGCGGAACCGCGGCTTGGGTGGCTCTTTCAGGCGCTGCAGCCCGGAGCGCCGACTCCTTACCCGACGCCGGCCCTCCTCCAGGAGATCCTGGCCGTGGCACCCGAGGAAACGGCGCTTCTCTACGGCGCCCTTTCCGAGGCATCCCCCCTGCGCATCAATGGCCTCATTGAAGTGGAGGGGGGAGACCCCTTCCAGCCGCTCCGTCCGGCAGCGGGTGTGACAGCCCGGCTTCTGGGTCGTCCTGCCGTCACCGGGGATCTGCCGGGGGCGGTCCTGGTGAAAACTCCGGCCCGGTGGGAAGATCTTGTGCTGCCGCAGGACCGGGTTGCCATGCTCCGGGAGTTTCTCCTCTGGATCACCCACAAGGCCATCGTGGTCGGAGAATGGGGAGGCAGCGATTGCGGCGGTCCCGTTGGGCTCTTCTCCGGCCCGTCGGGGACGGGAAAGACCTTTGCCGCCGCGGTCCTCGCCGCCAGACTGGGTTGGCCCCTCTACCGGGTCGATCTTGGGCGGCTGGTGAGCAAGTACATCGGTGAAACGGAAAAGAACCTGAACCGCCTTTTTGATGCAGCCCACGGCCAGCCGATGATCCTGCAGTTCGACGAAGCAGACAGCCTCTTCAGCAAGCGGGGAGAGGTGAGGGAGGCCCGGGATCGCTACGCCAACATGGAGGTGAGCCACCTGCTGGCCCGCATCGAGTCCCACTCGGGGCCGGTGATTCTCACCACCAATCTCCGCAAGCACCTGGATCCGGCCTTTGCCCGCCGCTTCCAGGTGGTGGTGGATTTTCCCCGCCCCGACGCCGAGGCCCGGACACGGCTCTGGCAGCGGCTCCTGCCGCCCAGGATGCCGAGGGAGCCAGGGGTGAACCCCGCCTTTCTTGGTGCCGCCGTTAACCTGACCGGCGGGAGCATCCGCAATGCCGCCCTCCACGCGGCCTACCTGGCCGCCGGTGCGGGGAGGCCCCTGAGCCTCGGCCACGTGGCCCTGGCGATCTGGCGGGAGCTGGGCAAGGACGGCCGGGAACTTTCCCCCACGGACCTGGGACCCATGGCACCCTTCCTCCCCGGGGAGGTGCCATGCTGACCATCGAACGCCTGCGCCTGCAGTTGCCCCACGCCTTCCGGGACCGGGCCGGGGAGATCGCCCGCCTGGTGGCGGAGGAACTGGCAGCGGTCCCGATGACGGCCGACCTGCAGCTGGACCGGCTGACGGTGCCGCCGGTGGAGGTTTCTTCCCTGGCCACCGACCGGGATGTGGCCAGGGCTGTAGCGACATCGGTTTATACCGGAATACGGAACGAAACGAGGTAAGAGATGCTCAACACCGTCAAGGGAATGCTGATCGAATACGCCCTCTCGATTCCGCCGCTGGTGCTGGTCTTCGACTTCAACCCCCAGTCCCTCACCCGCACCCGCACGCTCACCCTGCGGACCGGAAGCGCCCCCGGCACCCGGGGGGGATACGACTTTGCGCTTCCCACGGAGACGGCGCGGGTGGCCCAGGGGGTCACCGTGCAGCCGGAAAGCTTTTCTCTGGATATCCTCCTGGACGCCACCGACCGGATGAGCGACCCGAATCACCCCGATTATTCCATTGCCTGCCAATTCGGCATCGAGCCGGAGCTGGATACGCTGCGCACCATGGTGGAGCCCAAGGCCCAGGGGCCCGGCGGTTTCCAGACCCTGGCGAGCCTCGATCTCGGCGGCCAGCGGGCCTTCCAGCGGAGCGAATCCGCATCGGTGCTGCTGCTGGTATGGGGAACCCATATCCTGCCCGTGTTTCTCACCAGCATCCGCATAACCGAAGAGGCCCATCTCCCCTCCCTGGTTCCCTATCGGGCCCGGGCCAATCTCACCATGCAGGTCATCGAAGGGAACAACCCCTTCTACCAGGTCGAGAAGGTGAGGCAGGTGATTGGGGCGGCACTTAACTCGGGACGCACCGTGATCGGAGGGATTTTCTGACATGTTCCAGAAGGGGAGCCGCTACGAGAAAAGCCAGACCTTCAAGCCGTCCTCCAACGGGGTTACGGTTTTCGCGGGAATCCGCCCCCGGACCATCGGGTCCGCCACCGGCGTCGTGGAGCATGTGGTGAAAGCCGGCGACCGGTTGGACCTCCTGGCGCGCCACTATTACAACGACGATCGCCTCTGGTGGCGGATTGTCGACGCCAATCCGGACTTCTTTTATGGCGGCGACATGATGCTGGAGGAGATGGAAGGACGGGTGATCCTGATCCCGAAGGCGAAGGAGTAGGGCATGATCCTGGATCTCTTTACGTCAAAACGCCGCGAGCCGGCCGAGTGCATCATCCGTGTGGGGAGCGCGGGTCTTGAGATTCCCGACCTTTATCCCTTTCTTACGGAGGTGACGGTGGATGCCGGCCGGGCCGAGCCGGCGGTGGCGGTGATCACCTTCGAAAGCCGCCGCGACGAAGAGGGGAAGTGGCTCGTCCAGGACGACGGGCGTCTGGCCCCCTGGGAGCCCATCGTTCTCGAAGCGGCCTTCGGCAGCGCCACCGAGGAGGTCATGCGGGGGTACATCCGGGAGGTTCGGGCCGACTACCCGGAAGACGCCGGGAGCGCCCGGGTGACGGTGGAGTGCAGGGATGACTCCCTGGCCCTGGACCGGGAGCATGTCCGGATGGTCTGGGGAGGGGACGCCCCCACGACCGACCAGGTGATCGTTCCCGCGATTCTCGGCAAGTACGGCCTCTCTCCGGACCCGGCCAACGACAGCGGCCAGACGGGTCTCGTCATCAACCAGGACGGGACGGACATCGAGTTTCTCCGGCGGCGGGCCGAGGCCAACGGCTACGACCTCATCTTCCGGGAGGGGATGGCCTATTTCGGTCCCATGCGTCTTGACGCGGAACCCCAGGCGACGATCATGGTGTACGCCGGCGAAGATACCAGCGCCTACCGCTTTTCGGTCCGCGACGACGGCCATCAGGCCGACCGCGTTTCCTTTGACCGGGCCGAGACCGCAGGGAGCGGAACCGTCTCCGAGACGGTGGATCCGGATCTGCCGCTTCTTGGGAACGAGGCGGCCACGGGGGCCGGCAGCGGCCTTCCGGACTTCGCCTGGCGCATGAGCCGCCAGGGGGAGATGAGTGAAGACGAATGGCGGGCCCGGGCCCAGCGCCGGGCCAACGACCTCTCCCTCCGGGTGAAGGGGGAGGGGGAACTGGACGGTTCTCTTTACGGCCATGTGCTCCGGGTGGGGGAGCCCGTCGGGGTGGACGGTGTGGGGGAACGGTACGGCGGCATCTGGTTCGTGGATACCGTCAGGCACCGTTTCAGCACCGAAGGCTACCGTCAGAGCTTCAACCTGCTGCGCAATGCCTATGGCGACAACCTGGGGAGCGGCGCCGGCGGACTGCTGGCCGGCGTTTTGGGGGGATAGATGGAAGACCTGCTTCTGGAACTGGCGCGGCAGTACCGAAACCGCTACTACGGCAAGTACCGGGGGTTTGTGACCGACAACGACGATCCGGAGAAACGGGGGCGGCTTCGCCTTCTGGTGCCGTCGGTTCTCGGCGAGACCCCGACCGGTTGGGCGCTTCCGAGCCTGCCCTTCGGCGGCCTAGCCGACCAGGGACTCTTCGTGGTTCCCGAGGTGGATGCCCAGGTCTGGGTGGAGTTTGAGGCGGGAAACGTGGACCTTCCCATCTGGACCGGCACCTTCTGGCAGGCGGGCGGCGACCCGCCGGCGGAGGCCGACAAATCACCCCCGACGACCCGGTTGCTGAAGACCCCGTCGGGACATGTCCTCCAATTCGACGACGAATCCGGCAAGGAGAAGTTCCGCCTTGCCCACCCGGCCGGAACCGAGATGACCGTGGATGAAAAAGGGACGGTCATCGTGGCCGACGCCAAGGGGAACACCCTGACACTTGACGCCGATGCCGGCCAGGTGATCGTGGAGGACGCCAACGGCAATTCCATCACCCTGTCGTCCAGTGGCGCCACCATCGAGGACGCCAACGGCAACAAGGTAGAGATGGCCGCCTCGGGAATCACCGTCAAGGGTCAGCAGGTGGTGGTGGAGGGGCAGATGGTGATGCTGGCGGGACAGGGAGGAGAGCCGATCATCAAGGGACAGAGCTTCCTCACCCTTTTCGCCACTCACGTCCATCCGAGTGCCATGGGTCCCACGGGCCCGCCGATTCCCCAGGGAGAGATGAGTACGCTGTCCATGAAGGTAAAAACAAGTTAGGAGCATCTCTGATGAACCGAATGGCCGATCCCCCCTATATGTCCTTTCCGCTTCGCATCGGAGACCACGGAGCCGTCGTGGCAGACCGCCGGTCCCATGTGCGGCAGCAGATCGAGCAGGTTCTCTTCACAAACCCGAACGAGCGGATCTTCCGCCCGGAATTCGGGGCCGGGCTTAAGCAACTCGTCTTCGAGCCCAACGCCTCGGTCCTCTGGGAGATCACCCGCAAACGGATCTCCTCGTCCCTTGGCGAAGCCCTCCGGGGAGAGGTCGACCCCAAGAGCCTGGAGGTGGTGGTGAGGGGGGAAGGGGAGAAACTCCTGATTACCGTGTCCTACACCCTGGCCGCCATCGGCCACGGGGAGCGGCACGAATTCCTGGTGTGAGGCCATGGCCGAGAATCCGAAGAGCATACTGACCTTTGAAGGCTACTGCCCCGACTGCGCCGAGCGGCGGGTAGAGTTTCCCCAGCCCCTTCCCGGCCCGGGGGACGACTTTGACTGGCTCGCGCGGGACTACGACAGCTTCCGCCGCCTCATGCTCGAAGAACTGGCGGGACGCTTCCCGGAGAGAACGCGCTGGACCGCGGGAGATCTGGAAGTGGTCCTCGTGGAGGTTCTGGCTGCGGTCCTTGACCAGCTTTCGGACATGGCCGACCGGGTGGCGACGGAGGCGTATCTGGAGACGGCGAGGCGCCCCGAATCGGTGCGGAGGCTCCTCTCACTCATCGGCTACGATGCGGCCACGGCCGCCGGCCTGGAGGACGATCCCCCCGCGACTCCGGGCGGCAAGACCCGCTGTGAAAAGCTCGATGAGCTCTGGCGCCGAAATTCTCATCTTATGGACCCGGCCCGCCTCGAAGGGCCTCGATCTATCCACACCCAGCGGCGGATGGTGACCGTGGCCGATTATGCCGACCGGCTTGCCGATCACCCCCTCGTTCTGCGGGCCAGCGCCTGGAGCGCCTGGACCGGATCGTGGCCCACGGTCCGCATTGCCACGGTCCTCTGGAGCGACCATCTCCTCGACGAAGAGGGACTCTCCTATCCAGACGACCTGCGGGGACGGGTTGAAGCGTTTCACCAGGAGCGCCGGATCTGGCAGCCGGCCTGGGGAAGCGATCCCCCCACCATCCGGACCATCCTCCATCCCTATCTGGAGGCATGGCGCATGGCGGGCCAGGAGGTGGTGCTGGAGGATGCGGTGCCGGTGGCGATCAAGATGTTCATCTCCATCCGGGTGCGGGAGAACTACTTCCAGTCCGAAGTCCGCAACGCCGTCCGCCAGGCCCTCGGCACCGGTCCGGGAGGATTCTTTGAACCGGGGCGCCTCGGCTTCGGGCAAGATCTCTTCGCCAGCGACGTCTTCCAGACCCTCATGTCCCTGGACGGGGTCGAAAACGTCTGCCTCAACCGCTTCAAGCGGCTCGGCGATCAGTACCCGGACCAGACCGACACGGGACGCATTCCCCTCGAAGGGCTCGAAATCGCCGTCTGCGTCAACGATCCGGGCCGACCCGAGATGGGCTACATCAACCTTACACTGACCGGAGGGCGCCGAGGATGAGTAACGGAACCGACCTCACCCGATGGAACCGCGCCGGCCTGAACCGCTTCAGATACGTGGACGGCAATGCCGTCACCTTCCTGGAGCTGCTTCGGGCTGAGCTTGCAAGCCGCTTTCCCGACTGGCAGGAGGTTAAAGCCCTTCCTTCCACGGAAACGGAAGTCGAGCGCCAGGAGCGGATGCTGGAGCAGTATCATTCTCCGCGCCGGGACTGGGCCTGGGAAATCGTCCGGGTTCTGGCCCGCGCCTCTCATGTCCTGACCGAGCACCTGGACGCTTACGCCAACGAGGGGTTTCTGGGCACCGCTACCCAGTGGGACACGGTGCGGCGGCTGGTGGAGATGATCGACTACCACCCGGCCCCGCCGGCCTCGGCCTCCACCCGGCTCGTTATCGACGCAAAGGAGGCGGGAACCCTTCCGGCGGGCTTCGCCGCGAAGCATACCCCTGCCGACGGGAGTGCCCCGGTGGTCTTCGAGACCCTGGAGGAACTGAAGGTGGACCCGCTGCTCAACAGTCTCCGTCCCGCTGAATACAACCGGAACCCGGAGCGTCTCGAGGGCGAACTCCTCCTGCTGGAAGGGGAGGTGGAGGACCTCAAAACGGGTGAACCCCTGGTCCTAGAGGACACGGAGAGTAAAATTCTCCGGGCCTACCTTATCGTGGGGACCCGGCTTGTCGAAGGAAATACCGAGGTGCGTGTTTCTCCCCGGCTCTCCCAACGGCTCCGGAAGGGGTACACCCTCATCCACGCCAGGCCGGCCGAGAGGCTTGTCCCCATCGGCCCTGCCGCCAAGGGGGCCGAGTTGGAGCGGGTTCTGCGCCTCACCGAAGAACCGGAGGGGCTCCTCCCCGGAATGGTCATCTATCTCGGCGATGGGGCCGAAGACCTCTACCGCCGGGTTTTTTCCGTGCGGGGGAAGCGGCTCGTCCTTGACGCCGATGTGGGCCCCCTGCGCCTCGACACGGCCCGGATCGGCTATCCGGTCACCCTGTCGGTGATCGCCCAGGAGGAGCGTCCCGTGGACAACCCGGACGCCGTCATCTACGCCCTCCGGGTGGCCGGGGACTGGTCGCGGCTCGCCGACCGGCGGGTCGCCCAGGAGACCGTCGCCGTCATCAACAAGAAGAAGCACAAGCATCTCCCCTTCTATTCGGTAACGGCGGCCCGCTACCACCTGGTCGACAGCGAGGATCCCCGCGGGGGATATACCATCCTGACCCTTTCGTGGAACAAGAGCGACCATCCCTTCCCCCTGAACAACCCCCAGACACTCCTGGCGCCTCCGGCGGGGGCCGGGCCATGGAGAACCGACACCTACCTGGAGAAGAAGGATGGGCACCTCCCGGCCTCCGTCATTACGGGGAAGCCGAAAAAGACCACGGCCGGCGACCTGGCAGTGGTCGTCATGGGGCGCCAGACCGCCTGGGCGCGGCTCGCCTCGGTGAGTGTCGACCTGGAGCGGGAGGAGGCGACACTCACGGCGGAAGGGACATGGAAAGACCGGGGAGGCGGGGATTTCTTCCTCGCGGAGACGAGGGTTTACGCCCACTTCAAGGACGAGCTCCGCATCGTTTCCTGGCGGGAGAACACTCAGCCCCTCTCTGGAGCCCGCATCCCCCTTTCAGAGGTGCCAATGGCCCTGGAGAAGGGGCGTGTCCTTATGGTGGAGCGAACCGACAGCCCTGCATCCGCTTTCTTTACGAAGGTGACGAAGATGGAGGGGAAAACTCTGGTTCTGGCACAGGACCTGTCTGCCGGTTTTTCCCGGGGAAACACAATCGTCTCGGGAAACGTGGTCCTGTCAGGCCACGGGGAGAGCAAAGGGGAAAAGGTCCTGGGCAGCGGTGACGCCACTCGATCGAGCCAATCCTTCGTCCTCGCCGAGGCAGGGGTATCCTTCGTGGCCGATTCAACGCAGCCTGCCGGGGTGAGGGCCGCCATCAGCCTTTCCGTGGCCGGGCGGGTCTGGGAGCAGGTTGGGAACTTTGCCTCTTCAGGACCCAGCGACCACCATTACACGGTCCGCATGACGGAAGCGGGGCATCTCCTGTTCGCTTTCGGAGATGGAGTGCGGGGCCGCCGCCTGCCCACCGGCACGAACAACGTGCGCCTCACCTTCCGCTCCGGGACGGGACTGGGGGGGAATCTCCCCGCCGGAAGCCCCTTCAAACCAGCCAAACCCCACCGCTTGGTGGAAAAGGTGTGCCAGCCCCTTCCCGCCACCGGCGGAAATGACCGGGAAGGTGTGGAGTCCCTGCGGGAAAATGCCCCGGCAACGCTCCTTACCCTGGAGCGGGCCGTCTCCCTCGACGATTTCGCCTGGCTGGCCATGGCCCAGAGCAGCGTCTGGCAGGCCCGGGCCTTCTGTCGTCCCACGGGACTCGGTCGAAGCGACAAGGTGGAGGTGGTCGTGGTTCCCGCGGGGGGCGGGGAACTGGGGCCCCTCGCCGAGGCCCTTACCGGCTTCCTCACGGCCCACGCCGTGCCGGAGGTGGAGGTGACGGTGCTGCCCTTCGAATCCCGCACCTTTGATCTGGAGCTGCTCCTGACCGTGAATGCCGTCGCCTACAATCCCGATACGGTGGCTGCCGCCGTGAAAAGCGCCGTCCAGGACGCCTTTTCCCTCCGGAAACGGAAACTTGGGCAGGATCTCTTCCTGAGCGAGGTTTACCAGGTGGCGGAAGGGGTGACGGGCGTGGAACACTCGGTCGCAATCATCAATGATGACAGGACGGCCAGGCGGGTGGCTTCCGGCGACCGGGAGGTCCTTACACTGGACAAACTCGTGGTCACGGTTGCAAGCGAGTCTGCAGCCACCCCCTCTCTGTGAGCGGCTACCGGGACGGGGAACGCGCGGAAAGCGAAATTTCGCAACCCGAGGACCGTCTTGGATGAGGAGTCTCCGCCGCATTCGGCCCGGCGGGAGGTCTTGAGCGAGGTGAAAGAACAGGAGACGACGATATGGCCACGGACAAACTGACAACTGCCATCGGCAAGCAGCTCTACCGCGTCCTCCCCGAGGTCTACCGGACCCGAGACGGCGAAGAGACCGGAGGACAGGAGGATCTGGCGCGGTTTCTCGACGCCTGCGGAGAGCTCCTTGACCGGATCCGAGCCAGCCTGGACCAGCGGCTGGCCGACTCTTTTCCCGACAACCCGCCGGCGGGGACCGCATGCCAGCCCTGGCTGATCCCCTACTTTGCCCAGCTGTTGGATGTACGCCTCGTCTCACCGGACGAAAAGGGACGGCGCGACGAGGTGGCCAATGCCGTGGCGTGGCGCCAGCGGAAGGGGACTCTCACGGTCATCGAACAGATCGCCGAAGCGGTGGGGCAGATGGAGGCGGAGGTCGGGGAGGGGTGGCGGCGGACCGCCGCCACTCCCCGCATCGGCATGCCGCGGCTTCCGGCCGGGGCGTTGGGGGAAGAACCCGCCTTTGATGATTTTCAGCGGCATCCCCTCTGGGCAGCCCGGCATCCCGACCTCCCAACGGCCACGCCGGATTTGCGCTACCCAGCCCGGGCCATGGAAGTGGCCATGGCCGCCGGTGAATTTCCCTCAAACCCCGCCGCGAAGCTGACCACCTTTGCCGGAGTGCCTGTCTGGTGGCGCCAGGTAAATCCCCACGGTGCGCCCTGTTTCCCTGAGAGTTTCGACGACGTTTCCCGCCGCACCGTCGATCTCCGCACCCCCGACTGGCGGCAGGGGTACAGCCACCCCAAGCGGGTGATCCTCCATGCGCCGCCCCCCTTGGGCTTCTTCTCACCCGGGCTCTTCCCCGTCCATAAGGGAGATAGGACCCTTGACGAAAAAAAGGAGCATCTGTTGGAGGACCTCATCATAGACGGCACCCTAACGGTGAAAGCCGGGAGGGTGAGGCTCAGGCGGTGCGCGATCCGGGCCCTTGAAGTCGACGTCCCCGCCGCGACTATGGACGAGCCGGTGGTGGATGCGCTGGAGTGCCTCTTTGAAAAGATGGATGTGCAGGGCCTGGCCCGCCTCGAATACTGCACCGTGCTGGGCAACTGCAAAACCGGCAGGCTCCAGGCCAGCGATTGCCTCTTCGCCGGGGAACTGGAGCTGGATCCCGGACTGGTGAAATATCCCCACTGCATCCGCTTCTCCCGGATTCCGCCGGGAGTCTTGACAACGCTCCTGACCCACCGCAACACCACCGAGAAGCCGGTTTTCCATGCCTTCGAGTTCGACGAGGGAGGGGAGGTCGTCCGCCGAACCGCCCGGTTCGGAGAGCCGGGATGCGCCGTTCTCCATCCCGCCACCCCGGAGGCGGTCCGTTTCGGGGCCGAGGACGGCGGTGAAATGGGAGCCCACCACGGATGGCGTTACAGCCTCCTTCTGGCGGCGGTACTGGACAAACTGAAGGAGTTCCTCCCGGTGGGGATGGAGGCGGTCATCGTGCCGGATCTCCGATTGCACCGGCTCCCGTTTCCGCCATGCGACACGAATTGATTTCCATACTTCAGGAGTAACCCATGAAAACGCAAATCTCACGCGACAGTTTCCAGCCGGACAAACGCTACTCCGGCATCCATCAGCAGCAGGGACGGATGATCACCGACTCCGACTGGAACGAACTGGTGGCCATCTGCCGGGAACAACTCACCCAGGCCCTCGTCGATGTGGTCGGCAACGGCTCGCCCCGAACCGGCGCCGTGTCCATCACGGGCGACCGGAAGATCCAGCCCGGCGACCTGTACGTGAACGGCATCCGGGCGGAGATTCCAGGGGAAATACCCCTGGCGGCCAGCGACCAGCCTGACCTTCCGGGCTACCCCGCACTGCCCGCCACGGGGATTTACACCGTCTATGCCGATGTCTGGGACCGGACCGTCACCTCCCTGGAGGACAATCGGCTGCGGGACCCGGGGCTCCATGGGGCCGACACCTGCACCCGAACCCAGACCATGCTGCAGGTTAAGATCTGCCGCGAGAAGATCGATCCGGAGACGGGGATTCCCCGGCGGGGGAATGCCACCCTCTCGTTGACCCTCCACACGAACCTGGAGTCGGGCGACCCCTGCGACCCCTGTGCCGGCCTCATCTCCGCGGGAAAAGGGCGGATCGGCAACTATCTCTTCCGGCTGGAGGTCCATGCCGTGGAGGGGGCCGCCGCAAATCCCACCCGGCTCATCCTCAAGTGGTCCAGTGAAAACGGGGCCGAGCAATACGAAACCCTGGCCGTGGAGAAGATGCCTCCGGGCTTCGTTTCATCAAAATATGCCTATGAGTTTCACGACCTCACCACGGAAAAGCATCTGGGGCTCTTCCTGGGCCCAGACTTCGCGCCGACCCGCGGCGTCATCAAGACCGCTTACGAGCTTCCCACAACTTCCCCCAGGGACTTCGTCCGCCGCTGGGACGGCTTCTGCGAGTTGACGTACACAGGCGCCGTCTGGTCGCTCGAAACCGGTGTCGATCGGGGAATTGCGCTGACCACGGAGGGTTCTTCCAGTGCCCCGGGCCACGTCACCCTGGGTTCGAGTATCCAGATCAACCTGGAGGCCCTGCAACTTTCCCTCGACCTTTCCGGGAAAACCTTTCTTGCCGGTGACTTCTGGCTCGCCCCGGTCCGAGAGGCGGTTCTCGATCCGGGCGATGCCGTGCTGACCGGCTCCGAACCTCAGGGCATCGTCCACCACTACCTCCGCCTGGCCCGCGTCATGGATGGCAAGGTGGCCCCCTTCGACAACGACGCCGACAAGCGGCGGCACCGCTTTCCCCCCCTCACGGACCTCTCTGCCCACGACGTGGGATACCAGACCACCTGCGCCAGCGGCCTCTTCGATGCCACCCACGACAACGTGGAGAAGGCCCTGAACCGCCTCTGCCAGCTGGCCGCCGAGCATATCGCCTATACCGCCACCTGCGCAAAGGGCCTCTACGCCGGTTTCTCCGGCACCGTGAAGCAGGCCCTCGACATGATCTGCGAGATCCAGGCCTCCCAGATTGGCTTCGCCAAACCCTGCAACACGAGCATCTACCAGGGGACCGCCATCGCCACGGTGGAAGACGCCCTGAAACTCCTCTGCAATGTCACGGCGGGGCAGATCGGATTCGCCAAACCGTGCAACACAAGCATCTACCAGGGGAAGACGCTCGATACCGTGGAGGATGCCCTGAATCTCCTCTGCGATATCCAGGCGGGACAGATTTCGTACAGGCCGGGCGGTTCCTGCACCTTTCTCAACCAGCCTGGAATCGACACGGTCCAGGAGGCCCTGGACACCCTCTGTGCCCGTCCCGCCGGCGGAGGCTGCCGGATGACCGTGGGCCCGGAAGGCGGGCTCTTTGCCTCCCTGGAGGATGCCCTCGAGATTCTCCTTGAAAAAGAGGAGCGGCGGGATATCTGTCTCTGTCTCCTGCCGGGGGAGCATGAATTTACCGGCAGGCTGATCGAGCCGAAGCACGAGGGCGTCAACCTGTGCCTGACCGGGTGTGGCCGCGGCACGCAGCTCTATCTGGTGAAGGAACCGGCTCACTTCAGGGGATTTGCGTCGGTATGCCTCTCGGATATGGCGGTGGTTACGCGCGAATCGCCGGTCGGGGCCTTTCTCTTCGACCGCTGCCGTGACATCTCCCTGAAAGGGATGGCGGTCTACGGGGTCGTCGCGGACGACTTTCTGGTGGGAGTCCGCAATGCCCGGACCGTCACGATGCATGGCTTGGAGCTGGAGGCATCGGGATCGAACAGTCTGGAGGTCCCCGCCAAGCTGTTTGATCTCAATAACGCCCTCTTTGACCTCTATCAGGTTGCCGACCGGACCTTCTTCGATCGGAAGGCGGCCGTGGTGGCTCAGGTTGTCGCCGATCTTCCCCAGCAGGATCGCCGAACCCTGGCCGAAGGCATCAGCGGGCGGGTGAGGGTGATGGAGACCCTTTCAGACCGGGAACGTCAGAGCTATGTGGAGCTGGTTGCTCTTCTGCGCCAGACCAGCGTGGCTCCGGCGGAGATGGAGGGCGTGCTCGGGAAGATTCGACTGGAGGCTGTCCGGGAGAATCCCGCTGTTGCTCTGGGCATTGCCGATGCACGATCCGACTGGAACATCGGTGACTGCGATATCCTCGGCATCGTTACCCTCTACGGTTTTCAAACCGCAGGACCGCTTCCGGCGGATTTGACGAAAAACCTGGAACATCTGGTGAAGGAAGGACGGGTGAGCTTTGGAGGTCTCGGAACAACATTCCGGGCCACCGGCTGCCGCTTGACCCGGATGGACGTCAGCACAGTCATACAGAAACGGCTTGCGGACATCATCGAAAAGCAGGGTGGGACCCTCCCCGCCCTTTTCTCCTCCGCCATCCTGGGCGACCTGACCCTCCTGCGCGAGGACAACCAGATGACGTTCCTGAACACGAGCCTCTCTTCGTCGGTTTTCGAGGTGAGTTCCGCCCGCGCCGCCGTGGTGGTGGGAAACTCGACCATCTACGTCGGCAATCGCGGGGAAGGGGAAGCGGCCATTCTGGACATTACGCCCCAGGGGCGCTCTGAACGGGCCGCCAACCTGGGGCTGATTATTACGGGGTAACTCTCTTCCTTGTTTTTTAACCCCGGAGGCGAATGCCGGGGACCATGTCAACGTCTTCCTGAGTGGTGCAGAGAAGAAAGGAGACCGGCGATGCAGGGTCGCATTCACAAGGCGATCAGACGGGCTGTTCCGGTGCAGACATTCATTTCCCCAGCCTCGCCGGATCCTCCGGATACCGCCAATCCTGCCCGCGTGCGGAAGGCTTTGCGCGGGGAGGGCCTGCAATCGCAGCTCCATGTGGGCCCCGCTGACGACATCTTCGAGCGTGAGGCGGACGAAGTGGCGGAGGCCGTTTTGCGAATGCCCGACGAAAACCGGATGGACCCCGGTACTGCTGATCAGAAGCAGGAACATCGGCAATCGAACGGGTTCCCAGCCCCTCGCCCGTCTGTTCTCCGCCGAAAGTCGCCCCCGCCGCCGGGGCCTGCGGAAGAACAGCCCTATTACAGCGATCTGCGGGAAGATGTCCGCAGGGACCTGAGCGGGCGTTCATCTGCGCCAGGCGCTGAACTGCGCAAGAAATTGCTCGAAATCGTGGAGGCCATCGAAGCTGCCGATGCGCAGGGGAAAAGCCGGAAGGATCTTGCCGAAATCGCAAAAGCGGTGAGGGAATTCGTTTCTGCCATGGCAGGCTTCAAACCCGAATTTCGTCTGGCCGAATGGTCGCAGGAGGGTTTCGACTACACCACCGCCAGGTACCAGCTCGTGCTTTCTCCTTCCTTGGCGGAGCATATCGCAGCGCGGCTTGCGCTTCTCGGCCTCGCCGGCCAGGCCGACGAGATGCGGGTCTTTGCGAAACGGACAGGTGTCGGCCGGTGGCCCCTGGAGGAGCAATCCGGCTACTACGAGGTGATCACGTCCACCGCCGCCGAGAGCATCGATCTGAGCAGCGCGGCGGCCCTAACCGCATCGTCCGACCGGATTTTCAAGGCGCTCGCCCTCGTCATGCAGGGGATTTCAAAACTCAACCTGGAGGAAGCCGGGGCTGACCTCCAGAAAATGCGTTCCATTTTTTCGTCGGCGGATGAGGGCTCGCTGGGATTCTTCTCCATCGGCCTGTACCTTGAAGCGCTCGTCGTGCATTTGAAGCGGCTGCACACCGCATTGCAGCAAATCCTTCAGAAAAGGATGGACGATGCCATCTCCGAGGTGCAGACCACCGGCACATCGGCCGCGTTGGACAAGGCTGAGGCGCTCCTCAAGGACATCCAGGTCCAGGCGCTGACGGACATCCGCGGCGCGGGGAAAGCCTCTTTGTTCGTGGGAGCGCTCGCGCCGGAGGTGACGCGTTCGACCTTCAGGAAAAAAGGAGGGACTCACGAGGAGTTTTTCGGCGCCGGCAAGGGGCCCCGGGTGAAGATCGAGTACTACGATGTCCGACAGGAAACGGGAAAGGAAAAGCAGTTGACGCTGCAGCGGATCTGCCAGATCCGCCAGGACCAGATCAAGTTCGTCCGGGAGATCTACGGGCTGGAGACCCGGGAACCGAAGGCGAAACGGGAAGGAGAGGAAAATAAGGCGCTTCTTGCCCAGGCGCTGGGAGGTGAGAAATTCCGCCTCGACAGCATCGACGATTGGAGAAAGTTCCTTGCGGCGAAGTACGACCGGATGGTCGGTCAACAGAAGCTCTCCGCTTCTGAAGCTTTCCTGCGAATCCTCGATCTGCTCTCCCGCTATCTGAAGGCTTTCACGATCTCCACCCCATTCAATATTGATGATTATGGCCGGAATCTGCTGACGGCGCCGCTGCCGCGGGCCCTGACGGGTCAGATCATCCATGACTGCGGCGTCTACGCACTCAGGATTGTGTATATGCTTTCCCTCATCAGCGAACGCCTCCGCCTGAAAATCCGGTTCGTGTTTTTTCCTGATCATGTGGGATTAATCCTGGCAGGGGACAGCGTTCCCACCGTCATTGCCCATAACAACGAGATCACGCCCCTGCCTGAGAGCGCACAGCTGAAGTCGCTTGCCGCTGAGACTCGCACGGCATTCTTCCGGGAGGACTACGTAACCCTGGACGAACTTAAAAAACTCTGGGATTCGAAGACACGGGACGACCGCATTCCGGGGCCCAAAGACTACGATCAATTCATCCTCGAGCTGGCCGGAAGCTATTTTCTTTCCCACGTCACCATGCCCGGCGCCGCGAAAGACATTCCTGCCTCGGCCTATGCCGAAGCCAAGGGCGAGGCCGGAATCAAAGGAGCGTTGTGGCGGCAATACCGGGCTTTGCTGTCCAGAGAACTCTTCAGTGCCGAAACGAAGAAATCCTCCAGCGACATTTACCAGCTTCATCTGCAGTATTTGAAAATGCTGGAGGACTACAAGGCCTTCCACAATTCCATTCTGCTTCCCTTCTGGAACGTCGCGGCACACAAGCTCTGGCAGGAATACAGGGAAAGGCTGCTCAGCCCTGAAGCCCCGAACAGCGCCGCCTACAGGCAATCGGCAAAGGACTATCGAGAGAAGCTCCTGGCGCTGGCAAGCCCGGTCGAGGAAGCCTACCAGCGGCTCTTGAGCATCAAGAAAGAGATGGGAGATCTTTTGTCAACACACAGACCGAGTCCCGTGGCATCGAAACGGATCGTTCAGGGTGGGCGCTCCTCGCTGCTTTTTGAGTATTACTGGCGGCAAGACCTCATCAAGCATTTGAAAAATCTGGATCAGGGAAGGGATATCAGGCCGCCCTTTTCTTCCAGGGAAGGATTTCTGATCCCCATGGATTGAAATCTGAGTGAGGGACAGAGATGAAAAAATTTGCCGATAAAACAAGGTGTCCAAGCGGTACCGTCCGGCCATGGCACCCCCCGGACCCGTCTTCGTGCAGCCAAGTGAGCAGAAATCGTCAGGCGATCCGGCAGGTGCTTCGAGAATCGAACATCCAACCGAAACTCGCAGTCGGGTCTGAGGATGATGTCCAGGAGAGGGAGGCGGACCGGGTGGCGGAGCTGATCATGCGCATGCCGGATCCCCTGGTTCAGACCGGATCAACCGGACAGACGTCAAAAGGTCCTCCGTGCGGGGAAGATGCGGAAGCTCCCGAAAAGCCGGAAGGGGTCACTCCGTGGATTTCGTGCAAGGCTGAAGGCGCGGAAGTCGGTTCTGATATCGAGTCCGGCATGAATGCCCTGAAAGGTGGCGGGCAACCCTTATCGAGTTCGGCCCGTTCATTTTTCGAGCCGCGATTTGGATATGACTTCGGCGGGGTGCGGGTGCACAGGGATGCGCGAGGTGCTGAACTGTGCCGATCCATCGGCGCAAGGGCTTTCACTCTCGGCAGGAACATCTGTTTTGCCGAGGATCGCGACTCTAACGAGACCTCCTCAGGCAAACGGCTTCTTGCTCATGAGCTGACACATGTTGTTCAACAACATGGCGGATCGACTCCTCGTTTTGAAAACAGGGGCCTTCCCGTAATATCGTCCCGTGGGACATCAGGCAACAGGCAACCGGAAAGCGATGCGCCCGTGACCGTGCAACGCGCCTGCGGCTACAGGGCGATTGGCCCGAAACCGAGCCACTGCAATCTGGTTACGAAGTCCCCGGCCGGCACACGTTATTTGTTTCGACGCGGGTGCGACGACTTCGATGTCGGGCAAAGAGACCGACTGAACAGGGTTGCCAGATCGCTGCCTGTCGGTGCGACGGTTGATATCCTGGGCATGGCAAGCTCCGATGGCAGGCCCGATTTCAACGAAAGCCTTGCCTGTCACCGGGCCGACGCCGCGCTGGGTGTTTTTGTGGCTGCGGGAAAGGCGAGCCAGGTTGCTCTGGTGGAAGCCACCGGTGCGGTGCCGGGGACAGACAATGATGTCAATTTCCGCGCCGTGGATATCGCTATTCATCTTCCAGGACCACCACCGCCACCGGAACCGCAGACGCCGGAACCTGTTCCGCCTCCACCTTCTATCCCCGTCCCCAGTTGTCCCTGCCCGGCAGCCACCCCCTCCTGTCCCTCCAGCTACTGTGGGGCGATATCCCGTCCCCTGGCAATCGCTATGCGCGCCGCACAGGCAAATGCGCTGATAGGCGTCATTACGGCACTCGGCGGAATTGAGGTTGGGGTCATTTACAGTCAGTTTGTCTGGGGCGGCCGGGCCGGTTTATTGACTCTGTCACCGACACTGAGGGCCGAATTCGCGAACATATGCCAGACAGAGGTAGCCACCCATCACATTATGAACGCAATCGTAAACGCGATCTGGGGGCGCTATCCGTCATCGACTGTCGCTCATAGAATACCCTTGAGTGCTCTTGCGGCGACAGCTGTTGCGGACATCGACACGCCTGGAAACCCCCATGAGCTGGTTTATTGCGGGGCGGGAAATGCGCCTGGCCTGCTTGCCGGGGGTGTGGGAAAGACCCAGCTGACAACCAGGGTGGGAGCGATTCCGTCTCACATAAATGATGCACGCATTGCGACGGGCTATGTTGATGTGAGCAGGACCACCCTGCCTGGTGGTGGAATTCGATTGGAATTTACTCCAACACTCCGGATCGAAATAATAGATACCGTTGATTTTTGTCCGGGAAACTGTGGAGACCCGGCGGCGCAGGTAGCGACGGTTCCATTCTCCATATGGGAGGCCTCGGGAATCTCCGGTGATGTTCCTTTCACGACTCAATTTGACGCTCCGCGAAGTCAATTGCGGAAGATTGTCCTGGAATCGGCCGGAGGAACCGACCGATGGAGTCTTGAGCCCCCGTAGAGGATTGATAAACAGGAAGATTTCTCTGACTTTGCCGCCCCGGCCTCTGCACCTTCCGGGTGATGCACCACGAACACGGCGCGATGTTGCGCACCCTTTCGCAATGCATCCGGATTTTCCCGTCAAGATGAACGGGACATTTCTATCGGGGGGCTGGTGACGGTTCCGGGACCTGGATTGGGCCGTCTTGAAAGGGATGTGCGGTCCGCAGACAGAAGAGAATCCATGGCAGGGGAAGAACTATGAAAACATTTTCCGAAAATTTGCATAGGCATCATGGCGCGGTTCGAAGGACTCGACAGGCGTGCGAACCCTTCTGGAGCCCTCCTTGTACAGGCCGGCTGGAAATCCGGCAGATTCTCCGCAGGCCGGAGATGGGGAACAGGCTGGTGGTCGGGGCAACCCGGGACGTCTTCGAACGGGAGGCCGATCGAGTCGCTGATGAAATGATGCGAATACCCCCCGGGGCGGCTCTCTCGGGGCCGATCATCCATGATGACGTCGCTGTCCGGGCGATGCCGGCTGGGGAGACCGAACCGTTCGACGGCGAGCTTCCCGAGGAGGAAGAGGAACAGCTCGTCAGTCTCAAGGCGGAGGAGGGAGGGGAAGTCCCTCTATCCGACGAACTGACGGACCGGGTGCGCTCCCTGGAGGGGGGCGGGGATCCCCTCGGCGAAGGGGAACGGGCTTTTTTCGAGCCCCGCTTCGGTGCCGACTTCAGCCAGGTGCGGGTCCACACGGGTTCCGCAGCTGGAGAAACGGCCCGGCTGCTTAATGCCCAGGCCTTTACCCTGGGGGCCGACATCGCTTTCGGAGCGGGGCGATACTCCCCCGGTACGGAAGAAGGGAGACGGCTCCTGGCCCACGAGCTTACCCATGTGGTCCAGCAGGGCGGGTCAACGGCGTCCCGGGACCTGGTTGCCATGATGCAGGACTCTTCTGCGGCACAGACATTATACAGGCAAGTTCCGCCACCGGAAGCAGCACCGGCACCGCCGGCGACGGTAACCATCAATATCAACAGGCAGTTTGAAACGGAACAGTCTACTCAAGGCGAGCTTCAGGTTGGTACTCAGACCCTTCGGGCGCTGGAACTGCCGGACCGCGAAAATGCCAGCACCAACGACAGTGCCACTGCAGGCAGGATCCCAGCGGGTACGTACCAGGCGCATGTAAGAACCGACGGCCCTCTTGGGTGGAGACTCGAACTTGAAGGGGTTCCAGGAAGAGGCAACATTCAGATCCATGCTGGGAACACTCCTGAGGACACCACGGGATGCATTTTGCCCGGAACGACGGAGGGCGTGGATCGTGTAAACAACAGCAGGGATGCCAGAGATATCATTCGACAGGAAGTAGAGAACGCCGGCCCCGGTGCGAGAATAGAAGTCAACATCACTGATCCGCCGGCGACAGAAACAACGCCGTGATGATCTTTCAGTTTATTCCTGCATCCTTCCAAGCGGCTCGTCGGCGATGCTTGCATTTTCGGCCGTCATGGTGCTATCTTCCCCACGGCTCGATCCAGACAGGTTGAAACCCCCGCTTGGGTCGCCGGTGAACAATCCCTCATCCAAAAAGGCAAATAGCCTGTCTGGCCAATCAGTAAGGGCCAGGCTCATGATGCGATGCCGCAGCCCTGCGAGAAAAAAGGATGCAGAAAGAGAACCGGACGCTTGTCATCTACGTCGTCATCTTTTTCCTGGCCCTCGTGATCTCGGGAATATCCCCGAGGGACAGGTTGACCTGGCTCCTGGAAATCCTGCCGGCCGTGATCGCTTTTGGCATCCTGGCCGTCACATATCGAAAATTCCGGTTCACACATCTCATTTATTTTCTTCTCCTGGTACATTCCCTGGTTCTCATGATCGGCGGACACTGGACCTACGCCGAAGTCCCCTGGTTCAACTGGCTGAGAGACATGGGAATCTTCGGCCGGAACAATTATGACAAGATCGGGCATTTCATGCAGGGCTTCGTTCCGGTTCTCGTTGCCAGGGAAGTCCTGATCCGGAACTCGGTTGTCAACGGGAGGGCATGGACCAATTTTCTTTCTGTTTCAGTCGTCCTGGCGGCGAGTGCGGTCTATGAATTCGTTGAATGGTGGGTTTCACTGTCGAGTGGCAGCAAGGGGGACGCCTTTCTGGGAACCCAGGGCTATGTCTGGGACACGCAGTCCGATATGTTTCTTTGCCTCGTCGGTGCGGGAGCGGCCATACTCGCCCTGGCCGATCTGCACGATAAAATGATGAAGCGGTGATGCAAAAAATCTGTACGGAAAACGGAGACAGCACCTCCGAAGTCCTCGGGTGACCGGGACATTCGGCAAAGGGCGGGTATCATCTCGGCCTTATGAACAGCGTATGTAAGCTGCGCCCCACTGTGCCCCTTCTGTCGAATGCGACGGTGGTCGTTTGGCCGCTTCCATCGTCTCCAATGGCTGTCCGTGCCTCCATTCCAAACCACGGCCCTTCCGGCGGGCGAAGGATTCCCACCGTCATATCCACCGGGACGTAGGTCCATTGGTCGAAATCGAGCTCCGCGCTGATGCCGTTAGCGGAATCAATCATCAGGACAAGAGCTTCCAGCCCGTCAACTTCCTGGTCCTCAATCAAAGGGATTCGCGGTCGAGTCCAGACCGTCGCAGGGCCCAGCGCATCAAATCCTCCCTTGGAAAATCTCCACTCCAGGGCCTCAACATAGGGGAAATTGCCGAACATGGAATAGAGGTCATGGGCCTGAGCCTCGGGGAGTAACGGCACGCTATAGGCATCCGGTGTGGCCATGGTCAGGCCGACCTCGGAAAAGACGCGCCATGCGTGGGCGATCAGGTACGTCTTGCCCCCTGACCGGTACTCTCCCCTGAGAAGATCGATTCTTCTGCCGCCCCGAACAACCTCCACCGTGATCTCACAGGGCGTTACCGGAACCGCGTTCAATATTTCAATCGTGATCCTGATGATTCTGAAAGGACACGCTGCGGGGTGTATCCGCAGGGCGTGCGTCAACAGTGACGATGGCGGTCCTCCATGCTGAAAATCCGGAGACCAGGGGCCCTGGGTGGCGACAGTGGGTTCAAATTCTCCTTCGGACAGCTGCTTGTAAAATGCGGTCGGCAATTCCGTCATCCTCTCCCCCTTGATCCTCCCGAACGGCCTGATTCCCGGAAGCTCTGTCGTTCGGTTTCCGGGAACTCTTCCGTGATCAATCGTCATTTTACATCATCGTTTCCTTTCATCAATGGAAATGTTCCGGATTCAAGGGGCTGCGATACTTATTCTGGCAAATCCGGACGATAAGATGATAAAGGGGGCAGACAAAACATTTCTTCATTCCGGGTCCGGGGAGGGGTTGTACTCATGGAGCTTTTTCATACCTTTATTGGCTGGCTGAACGGTTATCTCTGGGGGCCGCCCATGCTGGTGCTGCTCTTCGGCACCCACCTGTTTCTGACGTACCGGTTGCGCTTTCTCCAGCGCCACATCGGCAGAGCCATCAAGCTGTCCTTCAGCAGGGACCGGAAGGGGGCCGGTGATGTCAGCCAGTTTGGAGCCCTGTCCACGGCCCTGGCGGCGACCATAGGGACGGGAAACATCGTGGGCGTCGCCACGGCGATTGCCCTGGGAGGCCCCGGGGCGGTCCTGTGGATGTGGCTGACAGGGCTGTTCGGCATTGCCACCAAGTATTCGGAAGCCCTTCTGGCGGTGAAGTACCGGGTGAAAACTTCCGACGGCAGCATGCTGGGGGGGCCGATGTACGCCCTGGAGAACGGGTTGAACATGAAATGGCTGGCGGTGGTGTTCTGCGTCTTTACCGCCCTGGCCGCCTTCGGCATCGGCAACATGGTCCAGGCCAATTCCATTGCCTCCCTTGCAAAGGAAACGATGAACGTGCCCCCCGCCGTATCGGGCCTGGCCATGGCGGCCATCACGGCCATGGTCATTCTCGGCGGCATTACCTCCATCGCCCGGGTGTGTATGCTGCTGGTACCGTTTATGGCGGTTTTCTACATTCTCGGCTGCGTGGTCATCCTGGTGATCAACGCGTCCTACCTGGGGCAGGCTGTGTCCTTGATTTTTCATCATGCCTTTGCGGCCAAGGCGGCGGGCGGCGGGTTTGCCGGGGCGACGGTGATGATGGCCGCGCGCTACGGCATTGCCCGGGGGCTTTTCTCCAATGAATCCGGTCTGGGTTCGGCGCCCATCGTGGCGGCTGCGGCGCAGACCCGCAATCCGGTCCGCCAGGCGCTGGTTTCCGCCACGGGGACCTTCTGGGACACCGTCGTGGTCTGCGCCTTGACGGGGCTGGTCGTGGTAAGCAGCATTGTCCGCATGCCGGCGGGCATGGAGGGCTTAAACGGCGCCAGCCTGACGAAGGCGGCCTTCGCTCTTATCCCCGTGGCCGGTCCCATGATCCTGATGGGCGGGCTGCTGACGTTTGTCTTTTCAACAATCCTGGGCTGGTCTTATTACGGTGAAAAGGCGGTGGAATATCTCTTCGGCAAAATCGGTGTGCGGCCTTATCGCTGCCTCTGGGTGATCGCCGTGTTTTTGGGGTCCGTGTCCACCGTACCGCTGGTATGGGATCTGGCCGATGCGATGAACGCCCTGATGGCGATTCCGAACCTGGTTTCACTTTTCCTCCTGAACGGCGTCATCGTAGCTGAGACCCGCAGGTATCTCTGGGAAAATCGTCTGGATGATTATGCGCCGGAGGCGATCATGGAGCTGGACAGGCCGGATGGACCTCTGCCGGCCGAACGTGATCCCTTGCCGGAACCGGTGCGGAAGCCGTGGGATGATGCTCCCTGAGGAAAATAATGCCGGGTCGCCCGTTCGGGCCGCTGGATATCCGGAGGAGTGAAATAATAATTCTATAATTATCCTGAATGGTTGTGTTTGCGGATGACGGCCGGAACGCATGGCAGGTATTTTGCTATTTATGGGTCAAAATACAGCAGTCCGGAGGTTATCCATGATTCCACAAATGATCCTTTCGATTCTTATTTCCATTGCCCTCTTCTTCGCGGCCTTTCATCTTGAGCTGGAAACCGTGGGAATCGCCTCCAACCTCAGCGCCCTGGGAATTGTCTGCCTGGGAACGCTTGCCGCCACTCTGCTCGCCTATCCCTGGAGAAGGCTGCTGTGGACCGCCATGCTCCTGAAAAAGGCCTTTTCATCGGGAAGTGAGAACGATTGGACGCGCAATACCATTGTGACCCTGGCCCGCACCTATCAGAAAAGGGGGATTCGAGCCCTGGAGCAGATGGGCGATCGTCTTCCCGAGGGCTATCTGAAAACAGCCGTGGGATACATCAGCTACCGGTATTCCAGAGCAGAGGTTGAGCAGATCCTGAAGAAGGAGGCCCAGATCCTGTACAGCCAGTATGAAGCCTCCGACAAGATGGTCTGCAGCATGGCGCGGCTTGCCCCGGCGCTTGGACTGACGGGGACGATCGTCAGCCTGATCCGCACCTTCGGGCACATCGCCGATGCGCATAACCTGGTCGGGTACATGGCCATTGCCCTTCTCAGCACCTTCTACGGTGTCGTCCTGGCTAACCTCTGCCTGCTTCCCTTGTCCAACAGGCTCCGGGAATTCATGGATCAGGAGGCGGCCCGTCTCGACCTGATCCAGGAGGGCATCCTGGATCTTTACGACATGGAAAATCCCGTCGCCATCAAGTATAAACTGGAGTCCCTTTCCTCTTCGTCCCAAGGCGTTCTGCAATCCGCCCCCATTTTCTCCCGGCCCGAGATGGTTGTTCTGAGAGCCCCTGAAATCCAGGTGGCCGGCGCCTCGTCATGAGGACCGCCCGGGCTGGCGCCCCGCCGCGGAGGGATGGAAGCGAACCGCTGCCCCTGAAGAGAACGACCCTGAAACCCCTCGGTTCCGACTACCGTGGGGAGACGAACAGGGGGACCGATATCTGGCTGATTACGCTCAGCGATCTGCTTTTGCTTCTCGTGATTTTTTTTGTGATTCTTTTCAGCATGGAACTTCAGAAGCGCGTTCCGAAGCTTTCCCCCGGACCGGAAACCAGCGGGATGCGGAGCGGAAGCGACACGGCGGCCGACACGGTTCCATCCCGGCACGGACGGTCAGAGTCTCTTGAAAAGGAGCTGGCCGCCCTGCTGAACCGGGAGCAACGCCAGCGTGACGTATCCGTAAAGCGGGAAGCCGACCTGGTCACGCTGACCTTTCCCGAGGAAATTGTCTTTGATCCGGGATATGCCCGACTGAAGTCCTCGAGCCGGGCGACGCTGGAAACGGTGGCCTCTTTCGTACAGGAGCGGCCGGATCTTGTGCTGGAGGTACAGGGTCACACAGACGATCAGCCGATCCGCAACACCCGCTATCCTTCCAATTGGGAACTCTCCGTCGATCGGGCCACCCAGGTGGCCAGGGCGCTCATCGGCCTGGGGGTTGCTCCATCCCGTCTGTCCGTGAAGGGCTTTGGCGAGTATCGTCCCCTTTATGCCAATAATCGGGATGAGAATCGCCTGAAAAACCGCCGCGTGGAGATCCAGTTTATCCTGCCGACGACAAATTCCCGCTGAAGCATCGTTAATCCCGGACCATGGTGATCGCCTTTTTCGGGCATTCGTTGGCGCAGATGCCGCAGCCTTTGCAGAATTCCAGGTCAATCTCAAGATCCTCATCGATGACGGAATCGGGGCAGTACAGCGCGCAGATGCCGCACCGATTGCATTTCCCCTCGTCCCGGACCGGCTTGAAGACCCGCCAGGCGCCGGTCTTTCCGGCAGCCCCCTGTTTCGGCCTGCTTATGGCTAGGCGCTGACGATCCCGGCTCATGGGCTCATCTCCCGATAGGCCGCTTCCGCAGCCCGGATATTGCGCGGATCGGGGAACATCTCCCGGATCGCCTTTCTTGCCGAATCCAGGGAGACGACGCCCATTCGCGCAAGAGCCCCCAGCAGCGGCGTGTTCAAAATCAGGTAACCGGCGACAACGAGACGTTCCCTGTGGGCGATTTGGGTCAGATCGGCATGGCTGGAGGAAAACCCCGGAAAAATTTTCCCCTCGCTGCTGTTGATCAAAATTTTTCCGCCCTTTTTTAATTTCTGGAAGACATCGACGGTCTCCAAAAGGCCCTTGTCGAGGATCACGACGAGATCGGGGTTCTGGATGTGGCTGTAGATCCTGACGGGGAAATCGTCTATCCGGACGAAGGAAATGACCGGGGCTCCGCGGCGCTGGGGGCTGTAAAACACGCAGGCGGTCGCATACTTCCCGTCATGGATCGCGGCCAGGGCAACAAGCCGTGAGGCCGTTACCCCGCCCTGACCGCCTCTGGAATGAATGCGGATCTCAAACATGGCCGTTCACCCCGAACCAGTCTTCCCGGCCGATGCAGCGCCTGCGGACAAAACCGGCGATGTCTTCATAGGACACTTCCTGCCCGCCGAGACCGGCGATGACGCTGTAAACCTCTCTTTTTATCCGGGAGCGGACGGATGTGGCGAGAACGCCTCCAAACCCGAAGGAGTAACTGCGGTCGATGACGACAACCTCCCTGCCGGCGAGATTCAATTCCGGGAAGGGGCGCAGCCAGCGCAGGCGCATCGAACCGGCCTTGATCCCTTCTACGCGGAGCAGATCCACGGCGATCTCGGCCTCCTTCCCCAGCGTCCCCATGGCCATCACGACCACCTCGGCGTCGCTGCAGAGATAATCCTCCGTAAAGCCGTAGCTCCGGCCGAAGCGGCGGGAAAAGTCCTCCTGGACGGATTGGATGACGTTGACCGAGTCGCGCATGGAGCGCTCGATGTCCCAGCGGAATTTGAAATACGATTCGGGGCCGGTCAGAACCCCGTAGCCGGCTGGGTCCCGGGTGTCTATGGCATGGGGGAGATGCAGGGGGGCGATAAAATCTCCCACCTCCACCGTTTCCAGCAGCTGAAAAATATGGCTCAAGGCGAATCCGTCGAGATTGACCATGACGGGAAGAAGGACATCCTCGTGCTCGGCGATTGGAAAAGCCATCAGAACGGCATCGTAGGCCTCCTGCACGGAGCCCGCATAGACCTGAAGCCAGCCGGTGTCCCGTTCCTGAAGCGCATCGGTATGGTCCGCCCAGATGTTCCATCCCGGAGCTACGGCGCGGTTTACATTGGCCATGACAATGGGAAGCCGCGAACCTGCAGCCCAGTTTGTCATTTCATGCATGTACAGGAGGCCCTGGGAGCTGGTGGCCGTAAAGGTCCGGACGCCCGTGAGGCTCGCGCCGATGCACGCCGCCATGGCGGAATGCTCGCTTTCCACGGAGATGAAACGGCTGTTCAGCGTTCCTGAAGACACCGCCTTGGCGATCTGTTCGATGATGGCCGTCTGGGGTGTGATCGGGTAGGCGGCGATCACCGCCGGCCGGGCCTGTTGGACGGCTTCGGCGACGGCCTTGTTTCCCGTTGCGATGGTCTTCATCCTTTCGCCTCCTCGGAAGCCAGCTTCAGCAGGTTCTCTGAGATATGCCGCTTAAGCGCTTCAATGTCGGCCCCGTCCATCCCTTCAAACCGGCCTTGCGGGGACAGGTACTCTTCCAGGGGCGCCGGATTCTTCAAGGCTGTTTTGGATGGTGCCGAGAGGGACAGCTTTCCATGCCGGCGTTCATAGAGGACCCACATCCCTGTTTTCACCGCCAGCTTTCCCATCTCAACGGATTTTTCAGGGGGGAAGCGCCAGCCGGGAGGGCAGGGGGCGAGGACGTGAATAAAGGAGGGGCCCCGGAACGTGAGGGCATTTCGGACTTTCTGGAAGAGATCCCGGGGATAGGCGGGGCAGGCGGTGGCCATGAAGGGCGGGTCGTGGGCCGCGACAATCGCATCGATGTCCTTCTTTTGATGTCTTTTGCCCATGGGTGTCGTGGTTGTGCGGGCTCCGAGGGGGGTTCCGCCGGACCGTTGCATGCCGGTATTCCCGTACGCCTCGTTATCATAGCAGATGTAAAGGAAATCGGTGCCCCGTTCGAAGGCCCCGGACAGGGACTGGATGCCGATGTCGAGGGTCCCGCCGTCCCCGGCGTAGACGATGACATGGGTTTTTCTGCCCAGGGCGCGCAACGCCTCCGACATGCCGGAGGCGCAGGCGGCGGCAGCGGCGAAGGCGATGTTCACTACGGGAAGATTGAAGGCCGTGTACGGGTAGGCCCCCTGGATCACGCTCGTGCAGCATGCAGGTACGACCAGGACCGTGTCGGGCCCCGCCGCCTTGAGCACGTAACGCAGGGTCAGCGAATCGCTGCATCCCGCGCAGGCGGCGGTGCATTTCAGCAGGTATTCCTCTTCGGGGATTTTCACGGCGAAATCCCTCCTCTGCCTACAAAAGGGGTGCGAAAGATCTTTTTCGCTCAGGTCCCGTTGCCCATGGGCGTTCAAAACCGAATTTAAAAAAGGGGGTCAAAATGCCTGCTTGAAGATTTCATGCGCTTCATCGTCGAAATCGGCGCTTTCAATTTTATTTTCGTGGAATTCCTTCAGCATGTCGTCAACGGAATAGTACTTTCTTGAAAGGGGATTGTTCTTGCCGAACATAACGTTGAAGTGATCTGTATCGTAAGTGATTTTCACGTAATCTTTCATTTCTCGTGTCAAATTCAATTTCATTTTTATGCTCCCATCACGTTTCTTTTTCTGTAGTATATGCCGATTATTCGAAATGTTAAAAGTTTTTTTGTCATATATTTCACTGTCCAGAAGGAGACGTGGACGCGAGCAGATTCCAAGCTCCGGATCGGCGCGATGAAAAAGAGAAGAATGCAGAGAGGCGGTTCAACAGAAGGTTACGGCAGGGGGAGGGGCTCACGGAAAAGGAAAGATGAGACTTCGGAACCTCCCAGGGAATCCTTGATCGGGGCGGGTCGCGTTTGGGGAAGTTTGAAAGAGGCCCTCCCCTTGCCGGCGGATTGAGGAAAAAACACCTGACTGCAGATCCGGGGTCAGTCTTCAGTCAACAGGCTTTCATGCTCGATGAGGCCTTCGAAGTCCGCGGTGCCGCCTCCCGAAAGAAAACAGTCGATGATTCTTCGCCCCAGGGGATCAAGGTCATCTGAAATAAAGGGCTTCAGCTCCCGGGTAAAGTAGTCCCTCAGAATTCCAGCCCCTTCATCGAAGGCTTCCCTTCCGACCTGGGGCTGAAGGGAGGGATCCAAAAAGGATTTCGGAAAGGAAAATCCCTCGATAATGAGCTTCTCCAGTTGGTAACCCAGGAGGGGCAACGAAGACTCGCTGATCTCGTCGGATGCAAAACGCGCCCCGCCGCGCCGGGCCAGGTATTCCCGGGCAATCCATTCCGGAACAAACCCCACTCTCCAGGAGCCGATGTGCTGGACGGGGCAGAGGATGTACTGCACTTTCGGCGAATCCACGAACTGCCTCAGAAGAAGATTGGCGAACCGGGTCTGCAAGCCTGCCGCAAAGGGCCAGAATGAGCCGACTCCCTCGGAGCCGAGTCCCTCCGTATCCGTGATGCTGGGGTTGTCGTACCCCCGCGGCGAAACCAGCCTCCACAGCCAGGCGACTGCCGGGGGCAGGATATGGAACACGCCGATAATCCCATAGCTGGGTTTTTCCCGCGTGCACGGCGGAGTGCGCACGCCGAAGCTCCTGATGTCGATGCTGACAGGCTGGTTCGTGACATCGGGAACGATACTGCGGGGCAGGATAAAGCGGGGATTGGGGCAGGGCCTCGATCCTTCATCGAGAATATGGTCCCACAGCAGGGCGGTGCTGTTCGGCTGGGCATCGATATTGATGAACAGGAGCGGTTCACTGGGACGAATGGAGCGCGCCTCGATATCCGGGTCCGTTCCGTATTCCTTGATGTGATCAACGCGGATAAACCAGGAATGTTCAGCGTCGGCAACCGTCAGCTTGCCGTTGCCTTTCTGAATGGCGGGATGGCACAGGGCCATGTCGTCCGTAACGGGCCGAAGATTGCAGCCTTTCGGAATCACGAAGTGCATGCTCTCCCCGGTGACGATGTTGCTGCCGAATAAAATCGATCCGTCGTATTCCCGGTGAATGTGCTCGTTCATTTCGCTCTTGCCGCTGCCGCTTGCCCCCTCGTGCATGATGGTCACTTTGATGTTGTACGGCGTTACGACCTGGACGACGGACGCATGGGCGGTGACCCAGCCCTCCCGCTCGCCGAAATGGAGCAGGGCCCCGTAAACGCCCTTCTTGGCGCTGGGGCCCGGGTAGAGGTTGTAGCTGAAGATCTCGTAGGTGCTGCGGGTTCGGCGGTGCACGACCCTCTGTTTCCCGTCGAAATGGAGATGCCGGAAGGGCGGTGCGACATAGAGAAAACACCTCGGTGCAAATTTCTTCTCGGCTTTTGAAAGGTCGACGATCCCCTGGAGCATGGCCAGCCCGAAGGCGAAAAACCAGGCATTGGCGGGTACGAGGGCGATCGAAGGGATGCCACACTCCTTCTGCCCGGCAAGAAAGGCGAAGGCCGCCAGATCCTGCCGCCTCAACCAGCGGAATGTTTCTTCCCTGATTGGTGAGAAATCCCGGGAATAAACATCCTGGAACCTCACTTTGTCGGTCGGAAGTTCGTCGCCGATGAGCATGCTGTCGGGATCCCGCCTGCGCATGTAGGATTCGCGGTAATTCACCGAGATGCCGTTCTTGACCCTGCAGACAAATGCCTCCTGCACAGTGCCCCTGCCGGGCACATCGTATTCGACCGCCTGCTGTTTATCCTTCAGGGCGGCAAAAAAGGTCTGAAAATCTTCGATGGCGTTCACCCACAAAAGGCTTCTGCAGCCTGCCAGGATTTCAGCCACTTCTTCAGGCAGCTTCAGCCGGTCTAACATCGCATGTTTTGTCCGTTCAGGCATCTCTCTCTTCCGGTATCATTCCCGGGAAACGAATGTCCCCCGCTGCTCGGTTTTACAGCCAGACCATCAATCCTGTTTCGAAGGGGTGTGTCAGGTACTGATTGTAGGGATAGATCCGGACCCGGTAGAGCAGCTTGCCGCACATCTCCGGGTTCAGCTCCAGATGGAACACCCATTCCTGACCTATCCGCTCCAGCGGTTTCATGCACATGGTCTGCAACTTTTTGTCCCTGCCGTTCTTGGATGCGCGGCCCAGGAGCACCTCCACCTTGACGTCTTCCGGTGCCAGCCCGTTCAAGTCTGCCGAGATCTTGAGGGGCGCGCTTTCCCCGAAGAGGATGCGCCTCTGGGGATCACTGAGACGGCGGATACGGACGCCGCTCCATGCCTGCCTCACTTTGGCCTTCCAGTCGGCGAGATTCTGTGCCACGGAGAAGATGCCCGCGGAATAACGCCGCCACTGGCGTGAGGCGGGTCCGTAGAACTTGTTTACGTATTCCATGACCATCCGGGTCGAACTGAAACTCGGCAGGAGGGTGATAATGGAGAGTTTGGCCATGCGCACCCATTCGTTGGAGAAGCCCAGTTCATTGCGGCGATAGTACATGGGGATGACCTGGTCCTGCAGCACTTCGTAGAGGTCGCGGCTGTCCTCCTGATCGCGTCGGGTGTCGTCGAAGTATTCCGGGGCGGGCTTGATGGCCCACCCATTGCTTCCGTCATAGCCCTCGTCCCACCAGCCGTCGGTAACCGACAGGTTGATCACGCCGTTCATGGCAGCCTTGATACCGGAGGTTCCCGAGGCTTCCATCGGGTAGATGGGATTGTTCAGCCACACGTCACAGCCGGCAACGAGGCGGCGGGCCAGGCTCAGGTTGTAGCCTTCCACCATGAGCAGGTTCCCTTCGAATTCCGGCCAGCGCGATATGTCGTAGATGCGGCGGATGAGTTCCTGGGCGGGCTTGTCGTCGGGGTGGGCCTTGCCGGCAAAGATGAAGAGGACGGGCCGGTCGTCATTCTTGAGCGTGGAACGAAGCCAGTCCATGTTCTCAAAGAGCAGCGTGGCGCGCTTGTATGTGGCGAAGCGGCGGGCAAAGCCGATGGTCAGCACGTTGGGGTCGAGAGGATTGGTGAACTTGAGCATGCGTTCCAGGCGGGCTACGGACCCGAAAATGCGCATATGCTGGTTGGTCACGACATCGCGCACGGAAGACAGCATCTTGGCCTTCAGCGTCTGGTGCGCGGCCCAGAAGAGATGGTCCGGTATGTCCGCCACCTTCTCCCAGAAAGCGTTGTCGAAATCCGCATCCATTCGGAGCCGGCGCCATTCGTAACCAAGCTGGCTGTCGAAAAGATCCTGCCATTCCTGGGCCAGGAAGGTGGAAACGTGGACGCCGTTGGTAATGTAGTCCATGGGCGACTCCTCGGGGAGCACCTGCGGCCACATGTCGGAAAGGATGCGCGAGGAAACCTGCCCGTGGATCCGGGAAACACCGTTATGGAAGCGTGATCCGCTGAGCGCCAGTTTGGTCATGTTGAACTCCTGGCCGTAACCTGCGCCGCCGAGCTTCAGAAATTCTTCGCGCTGCAGGCCCAGGTCGTTGCAGGTTTCCCGGAAGTAGTCCCAGATCATGTCCTCTGCGAAGTGGTCATGGCCGGCTGGAACCGGAGTATGGGTGGTAAACACCGTGCTGGCCGCCACGATCTCAAGGGCGGCATGGAAGGAGAGTCCGGCTGCTTTCATCTTGCGGCGGATGCGCTCCACGACGAGAAAGGCGGCATGCCCTTCGTTGATGTGGTAAACGGTCGGTTTCAAACCAAGCTGCTCCAAAGCGCGTGCGCCTCCGATGCCCAGCACGATCTCCTGCTGAATGCGCGTGTGCAGATCTCCGCCGTAGAGCCGATGGGTGATGTTGCGGTCCTCGGACCAGTTTCCGGGCAGATCGGTATCAAGGAGGCACAGGCGCACATGGCCGACCTGCGCTTCCCAGACCTTCACTTCGACGTTGCGGCCAGGCAGTTCGATGGTAACATGAAGCTCCCTGCCATCTTCAGTCAGAGCGGGATTAACGGGCAAATCTTCGAAATCGGAATCGGTGTAGGTGGCGATCTGGTGCCCGTCGCTGTCGATATGCTGGGAAAAGTAGCCCTGGCGATACAGCAGCCCTACGGCAACGAAAGGCAGACGCAGATCGGAAGCGGACTTGCAATGGTCGCCGGCCAGGATGCCCAGCCCCCCTGAATAGACGGGAAAGCTCTCGTGAAAGCCGAACTCTGCACAGAAATAGGCGATCAGATCATCCGGCTTGAGGTCAAGGGACATGTCCAGGCATTGAGGCTCCCTCATGTACGTGTCGAAAGCCGAGAGGACGCGATTGTAGTTGCTCCGGAAAATATGGTCATCCGCCGCTGCGTTCAGCCGTTCTTCGTCCACCCGTTTGAGGAAGGCCTTTGGATTGTGCTTCACCTTGTCCCAGAGGCCCGAGTGGAGGCGGGCAAAAAGGGTGCGGGTGGGCTGATCCCAGCTGTACCAGAGGTTGTCCGCCAGTTCGGTAAGCCGGGACAGGCGTTGCGGAATGTGAGGATTGACCTCGATAACAAAGGGTGTGCCTGGGTGCATAGGACTCTTCCTTTCTGAGATGTCAGCGGCCTGCTGAAGATTTCCTTCAGGTTACTCCTCGTGTAATGAGAGGAATAAAGCCTTGCCAACTGCTCAGTCAAATGAAATATTGAAAAAGATAATTGAGCTCCGCTACGGATTCCTTGATTCCGGTCAAGGAGAGAATTGATGTTGAATAGATATGATTAAGGCTATAGTTGTAGCGCCTTTACCGGAAACAGGATGGTGTGTCAAGAAGAATTTGCTTTCAGGTTCGCAAATTTCTACTGTCCGTCTTTGCGACGGCATTGGATCACTGAAAGCCGCTGCCGGTATAATTCTTCTGCCGGTGCCGTGCCGAAATGATGAGGAACGCATGAAAAGGATAAGCTGCCCGGCATTGACGATCCCGATGGCCCCCGGTTCTTTATCGCGGCCTTTGCGCGCCTCGGTGCGGTCGTGAGTGCCGTTGTCGATGTGCGGACGGAGGCGGAATGGAACAACGGCCATCTTGAAGGCGCCGTATGGATCCCCTATGGGCGGATTGCTGAAAAAATAGCGTCCGTGTCCGGAGACAAATCACAGAAAATCTATCTCTACTGCAGAACCGGAAGGCGGGTGCAGATCGCCAAGGAAACCCTCGAAAAGCTGGGATACAGCGATGTTGTCAATCTGGGTTCCATGGAAAATGCCGCCAGGGTCCTCAAGATCAGAATCGTGAAGTGAACCGCATCCGCCATCCCCGATCCGGCGGGAAATTGGGCGCGCCTGCACCGGAGTGTCGGAGTGAGATCAGGAGAAACAGCCCGGGGAGGTCGAGCTGAGGATATAATGTTCGATGATGAGGCGGTCACGGTCGCCATGAAGACGGCTCAACAACCGGCGCAGAAAGGCTTTTTCGTCCTCGGTGGTCAGGAAGGATTGCAGGGCGTAATCGATGCCGTCGGTTACAATGTCGAAGGCGTCCATGAAATCGGAGATGCTGGCGGGAGGCTCTGCGATGATGGATTTTATTTTTTCTCTGTCGTGATTCGGCATGACCGGCAAACCTCCTAGGAAATCAACGTCAAGAAAGGCGCATGAAAATGCGCCTTTCTTGTTTTTGCAGTGATTATTTTCGGAGAACTCAGTCCCCCATCGGCAAAGAACGGCCTCCTGGAGATGACACCCCCTTAGAAGACGAGGCCATCCTCCTGAATCCGGATTTCCCTGTTCATGTGCAGGATCAAGACTTTCTGCTTCTCAACCCGATAAGGCCGACCAGGCCTGAACCGAGCAGGAGCACGGCAGGCGGAAGGGGTACAGGTGCGCCTGAATTGAGGGCTTCCACCGCGTCCAGATCAAAGCCCGCAACGGCTCCTCCATTGTCCAGCCCTACGAATTTCAGATAATTCACATACGGAAGGCCGGAGTAGCTGCTCAAGTCATACTCCACATCGTAGGCGGTCCGACCCAGGTAAACATAGGCGATGTTGTCCTTGCTTGCGTAGATGTCGACATTCGAATCGCCACCTATCACCTGATAGATTTTGAGGTCGTTGCCGGCTCCGTCGTAGGCTGTATTGTCTGTAAAGGCAAGGATAAGGGTTTCCGGGATGTCAATGGAAACGTGATTTCCGTCGTTGGGGCCCAGGGCATACTCGGCCGGGCCGCCTGCACTCGAGGATCCCGCCGGTCGGTCGAATGACACAACCTCATCCAGCCACTGGTCGGCAACACTGTTGGTTGCAAAAGCGAACAGGCCGAAAAGCAAACAGAAAGACAAGATAAAAACTTTTTTCATGGTTTCCTCCTCTGCATCCGTCGGTTCATTTCCTGTGTTCGGAACGGTTTCCCCTGCTCGAGGATGCCTGGTATCATCTTGGAAGAACTGTTGAGCGATGCTGTAAAAACCCTTTCCCCGAGTTGTATCGAACGTTCGTCTGGTGCGAGAAATCACCTCCCCCCTTGTCTGCCAGTCCGGATCCCTGCAGACTCGGCAACGGAATGGAAAAATGATCGATGAGAACAGGGTCGTGTTGGTTTCCATCCTGTGCCCCCTGCGGGGGAGCCCGGAAACCGGGAATCAATAAACGCTGTTTTAACTTTAAACGATATTGAAGCCCGATGCAATCGGGTTTACCCTGAATTTTCAAAGGCCAAAACTCTTACGCAGCTTGAGCCTCTTGGCCTTTACTTTACGTTCCGGCGCGGGAAATGACGTTTGGCCCTCAGGTTTTGTCCGTAATGGTTATACGGACAGCCGGCAGGTCTGCGCCTTTTCAGTAGCTCCCTGTAACATCAGGGGGAATCCTTCGAGACTGCCGTTTCAAGTTCCGCTGTCAGTTCCTTCAGTTCGTCACGATCAAAGGTCAGCCGGACTCTGCCGCCCCCGGGATGTGAAAAAATGAGGGTTGCCCCCATGTCCGTTTTTTCAATCTGCCACCTTTTTTCCCGGGGGAGCTTGACCGCTTCCGACAGCCAGTCATCCGGGTCAAACTCCGCAATTTGTATCAGGACCCCGAAGGCATGGCGGGGATGGATGAAAATCTCCTTCCACACAGCGCCGTAATACTCGTTGTATCCAAAAAAGGGGATGCCCTTTTCCTCGAGATGCTTCATCGTTCTGCGGAGATCCGGTGTCTGGAGCGTGATGTGGTGGACGCCGCCTTCCCTGTGCTTCAGAAACCCCTCAAGATAGCTTCCCTTTCCCGTAGGTGAGATGATCTCCAGCCGGGACAGATCGCCCAGGGAAAAGATCTGCCAGAAGTACTTCATCTGGGGGCTCCCCATGGAGCCGACGCAGGCAACAGCCCCCAATACGTCTCGGAAAAAGTGTTCCGCTCTTTTCTGGTCTCTTACCGCAAGCGATACATGGTCTATTCTCGAAATCAAAACCGTTCCTCCCAGTCACCATTATTTCGAGGACCGTGCGAGGCCACTTCCGACGATATCACAACGGCTTTCTGACGGTCCCTCTCTGTTCTCCATTTCCCTTCGGCCGCCTCCCGCGGCGGACAGGGATGGACTGCCGATTTATATACAGGAACCGGGGCTAAAGGGAAGCATGAAAGTTTAGAGGCATTTTCCCGCGTGATTCCCAATTGTTTCTGGGCATGAGTCCTGCCGGTCAACTGGTTCAAGGCAGAAATTTCTCGAGGAATCGATGGATGATGCGTCATGGGATCAACCGGTTTTCAGGCCCCATCGGTCAAAAATAGTCCGAGAAGGATGTGCTGGCACCGTACTTGCTTTACCATACGTCAAGCAATGTTCATCTTCTTGTCGGCCTGGTCCGCGCATGCCGCCGGACCAGGCCGACACTCCTGTCATCCAAACCCTGCAAAGCCAGGCATTCCTGTCCGCGGAGGGATCGAAAAAAAACCAAAAAGTGAACGGATGGAGTTGACCCCTTGAAGGGGGCCGTTAGCGCCTTGCTACGCGAGCGTCAAAAAATATTCATGAGGTTGTCCGGATAGAGGGTTGTAATAGGGATGTATCGACTCTGCCAGTTTTATGCTGGTATATGTTCCGTAATCGATCCGTATTGAGTTTGTCTTAAATTGTGGCACTATTACAGCGCTTTGGCGATTCGGCCGGCGGAGTTCCAGGAAAAGCCGTCTTTGATCTGATCCTGGCCGCGTGACCCCTTGTCCGAATCCGAATGCTGAAAGGAAAAGGGGGCTTTCTTCTTAGAGAGAATCCATTTTTTTGCCGCCTGGAAAGATGCTTCAACGAAGCATGACATGCCGGACGGACTGTAAGGGAAGAGCTATGAATTACCAACAATACCTGAAAACATTGATCGGCAGGAGAGGGACACTGGACTTTCCGGAAAAGGGCTCCTGTGGTGTGCTTGAAAACAGTTCCTATTACAAGCTCCGCTTCAACGAATCAAACCTTTCCCATCGGAATGCCCATCTCATCGATGTTCAGGATGACTTTGTCGTCATCCAGCACGATGTCCATGGGGCGATGAAAATACCCCTCTCGTTTTTCTGGTAAATGAGTCAGGACCGGCGACGGTGGCTTCAGGAAAGGCCCATCGTTCCGGCGGCCGTCGTCAGAACGTCAGGGGATCACCCAGGAGGCGTCCATCCGGCTTTCTTTCCACGAGAATTTTGCCCGGATATGGCCGGTCAATTTCAGCAGCAGCCAGTCCATTTCATCAAACCGGCAGACAATGGCGGCAAAGTTTTTCCGGGCTTCGGGAATATCAAATAATTTTGGCGCCTTTTCCAGGAGAAAACCCGGAAGACCCGAACTCGGATTCTCCGTGGGCGACCCCGGCGGAATTTCTGCGCAGTAGTTGATGCGGTGATGCAGGCGCACCTGGTCCCACTGCGCTTCCGCCACCTCGTCATCGGTGTGGACCGAAGCGGTTCCTGAAATGCGCAGCTGCAGCCATTTTTCAGGATGATAGAACAGCCAGCTCACATTGGGATTGTCCCGGATCTGCGGGACCTTTGAACCCCGGGCATCGCAGTGACAGACCAAGGCCCGGTCCCTTTCTGAAAACTCCCTCAGGATCACGATCCGCACCTGGGGCCTGCGGCCATCCATGGTGGTCAGGATGGCCTGGTGAAAGGGGTCCCTGAAGTTTTGGACGCCGTTATGGAGTTGTCTCCAGCTTGATTCGAGAACTTCATCCAGTGTTGAAATCGTTTCTTTTTTCCCAAATACCATAGACATTCCCGCAGGCCGTGCAGACAGCTTGTCAGCTTCTGGGCACGCCTTCCCTGAAAAGAAGTTACAGCCAACAAATTATTCCCTTTCATATCACAATCTTCAGGAAATACATATCATGATCGGCAAGAGCCTGATGTTCCGTGACTTTACAGGGAAGAAGGCCTGAAAGGACGGTGGAAATCACGGCGGGAGGCGTGCAGGACCTGATCTCGTTTACTGCGGCGAAAGGAGGAGGACGCGCGTATTCGTGGACTGGTCGAGGCAGGCCGCTTCTTCTCCATGCCAATGAGAAGGCGGTAAAAACCGGGGCGCTCCAATTAAATCTTGACGGTGCTTTTCGTATGGCCTATTTTTCCCCATATTTTCTTCCCATGCCGTGTGCGGAAAGGTCGTTCTTCATGAAAAAGCGCTTTGCCTGTCTGGCCGCTGCCACCCTCGTGATATCGTTTTTTCTGATCACCGCCTGTTCGGAAAGTTCCCGGGATGCCGCTCCGGAAAAAACAAGCCGGGACAGACAGATTCCTGTCACCGCCGCCAAGGCGGTACTCAAAGAAATTCCGATAGAAATCAAAACGTTCGGGAATGTTCAGGCCCGTTCGAGTATCCAGATCAAGTCGGAGGTTGACGGCATTCTCGCCAAAGTGCACTTCAGCAAGGGGCAGACGATCCGGAGGGGAGATCTCCTCTTTACCATCGATTCCCGATCCTACCAGGCGGAGCTGGATCGGGCCAGGGCCAACCTCCTCAGGGATCGGGCCATGGAAGAACATGCCCTCCTCACGGCGGCACGTTTTCGAGAGCTCTTCAAGAGGGAATTGATTTCCCGCAGCGACAACGACAAGGCCCAGGCGGAAGCGGCCGCCCTGACGGCAACGGTTCGAGCCGACCGGGCGGCGGAAGCCACGGCGGGGCTCCAGGTCGGACGCTGTTCCATCTACAGTCCGATCACCGGGCGGGCCGGAGACCTTCTCACCGCGGAAGGGTCCTTGATCAGGGCCAGGGAGGCCACCATGGTGACGATCAACCAGATCCGGCCCATCGAGGTTTTTTTCAGCGTCCCCCAGGCCGATCTGCCCGCGATCCGCAGTGCGATGGCCGGAGGAATCCTGAGAGTCAGGGCCGGATTGCCGGGCGACAGCAGGCCTCCGGAGGAGGGCGACCTCTTTTTTATCGACAATTCGATCAATCAAGGAACCGGAACGGTGCGTCTTGCCGGGGTGTTCAGCAACGACCGGGAGGTGCTCTGGCCGGGCCAGTACGTCACCGTGACCCTGGTGCTCGGGATCCGGAAGGACGCCCTGGTCGTGCCGGCGGAGTCGGTTCAGGCGGGCCAGGATGGCAAATTTGTCTTTGTCGTCAAAGAGGACCAGACGGTTGAACTCAGGCCGGTTGCCGTCCAGATGGCCACCGGGGTTGAGGCGGTCATCGACAGGGGTCTGGGGGCCGGCGAGCGTGTTGTAACCGACGGCCACCTGGAACTCGTCCCGGGCGCCCGGGTCGAGATCAGGGCTGCCGCCGATAAAGAGCCCGCAAAAACGCCGGGGGCGCGTCCGTGATTCTTTCGGAGCCCTTCATCCGCCGCCCTGTCATGACGATGCTGTGCATGCTGAGCATCGTCCTTGCCGGTCTGATCGGTTATCGCCTCCTGCCGGTGAGCGATCTGCCCGCGGTGGACTTTCCCACGATCAGCGTTTCCGCCTCCCTGCCCGGTGCAAATCCGGAAACCATGGCCTCAACAGTGGCGACCCCTCTTGAAAAGGAATTCACGACCATTGCCGGCCTCGACTCCATGATCTCCACCAGCTCTCAGGGGTCGACCCGCATCACCCTGCAATTTGACCTGAATCGCAATATCGATGCGGCGGCCCAGGATGTGCAGTCCGCCATCTCGCGCGCCAGCCGTCGTCTACCTGAGGATCTGCCGACCCCGCCGTCCTTCCGAAAGGTCAATCCCGCCGACCAGCCGATTCTGTACCTGGCCCTGACCAGCCCAACCCTTCCAATGTATGTGCTCAACGAGTACGGGGAGACGCAGCTTGCGCAGCAGATATCGAGGGTGACCGGCGTGGCGCAGGTGTCCGTCTACGGCTCGCAGAAGTACGCCGTCCGCATCGAGCTGGACCCCCATGCCCTGGCCTCCCGCGGCATCGGCATCGACGAGGTGTCCTCGGTTATCGGTCATTACAACGTCAACAATCCCCTGGGTACCCTCACCGGCGCGCAGACCCTGGCCACGCTGCAGTCTGAAAACCAGCTGATGAAGGCCGGCCTGTACCTGCCTCTCGTCGTGGCCTACCGCGACGGCCAGCCCGTGCGCCTTCAGGAGCTGGGGAACGTTCGGGACAGCGTTGAAAATGACAGGGTAGCGGCATGGTTCGCCACGCCGACAACCCGCAGCCGCGCCATCATCCTGGCCATTCAGCGGCAGCCCGGAACCAACACGATCCAGGTCGCCGACGCCATCAAGGCCCTGCTGCCCGCCTTCCGCGAAAAGCTGCCGGCATCCGTATCCCTGGTCGTCCTGCGCGACAGCAGCATTCCCATCAAGGACTCGGCAAGGGATGTGCAGTTCACCCTGTATCTGACCCTGGTCCTCGTCGTCCTGGTCATCTTTCTCTTCCTTCGCAATCTGTCCGCAACGGTCATTCCGAGCTTGACCCTTCCCGTCTCCCTTATCGGAACCTTTGCCGTCATGTACCTTCTGGATTACAGCATCGACAACCTGTCCCTCATGGCCCTGACCCTGTCTGTGGGGTTCGTCGTCGATGACGCCATCGTCATGCTGGAAAATATCATGAGGCATATCGAGATGGGAAAACCGCGGATGAAGGCGGCCCTGGAAGGGGCCCGGGAAATCGGCTTCACCATCGTATCCATGACCCTCTCGCTGGCCGCCGTGTTCATCCCCGTCCTCTTCATGGGGGGCATCGTGGGACGCCTCTTCCGGGAGTTTTCCATCACCATTGCCGTGGCCGTTCTGATCAGCGGCTTCGTCTCCCTGAGCCTGACCCCCATGCTCGCCAGCCGGTTCATCCGCGCCCCGGGGAGAGAACGGCATGGGCGGGTCTACCTCATGGTGGAGTCGGGGTTTGATGCGATGCTCAGCTTTTACCGCAGCACCCTGCTTTGGGTCCTTTCCCGCGAGCGCGCAACCCTGATCTTTTCCGCCGCCCTTCTTGCCGCAACGGTCTTCCTGTTTTACGCCATTCCCAAGGGCTTCATCCCCTCGGAAGACCGGGACCAGATCTCGATCAGGACGGAGGCGGCAGAGAACATCTCCTTCGATTCCATGGTTCAGCATCAGCTGGCTCTGCTCGATATCGTGCAGAAGGACCCCAACGTCGACCGCTTCATGTGCAGCGTGGCCTCAGGAGGCGGCCAGAGCGCCACGAATACCGGGAGCATGTTCATCGTCCTCAAGCCCCGCCGTGAAAGGGAACTCAGTGCGGATCAGGTGATCGACAGGCTCCGGCCAAAGCTCGCCTCCGTTCCGGGCATCAGGGCCTTTCCGACCAATCCGCCCCCGATCAACATCGGCGGACGTGTGACCAAAAGTCTCTATCAGGTGACATTCCAGGGGATTGAAACGAAGGAGCTGTTCCGCTACGGCGCTGAAATGGAGGATCGGATGCGCCGGATGGAGGAGCTGCAGGATGTGAGCAGCGACCTGCAGCTGAAGAATCCCGAGGTGCACATCGATATCGACCGCGATCAGGCGTTCATCCTGAACGTCACGCCGATGCAGATTGAAAACGCCCTTTACAGCGCCTACGGGTCGCGCCAGATTTCGACGATCTACACCCCGAACAACGATTATCAGGTCATCATGGAACTGCTGCCTCAGTACCGGACCGATCCTTCCGTGCTGTCCATGCTTCATGTCCGGTCTTCCACCGGGCAGCTGGTCCCCCTGAGGGCGATCACGACGCTGCGGGAGGATATCGGCCCGCTGACCATCAGCCATTCCGGACAGCTGCCCTCGGTGACCATTTCGTTCAACCTCAAGCCCGGCTATTCGCTCGGCCAGGCGGTGGAGAGGATCCAGGCCATGACGGCCGCCTCCATGCCCTCCGGGATGACGTTCGAATTTCAGGGAACCGCGAAGGCCTTCCAGTCATCCCTTGCCAGTATGGGGATTCTGTTGATTCTGGCCATCGTGGTGATTTACATCATTCTGGGGATCCTCTATGAAAGTTTCTATCATCCCGTCACCATCCTCTCCGCCCTGCCTTTCGCCGGTTTCGGGGCGCTGCTGGCCCTTATGGCCTTCCGCCATGACCTTTCCATCTATGCCTTCGTGGGCATAGTCATGCTGGTCGGCCTCGTGAAGAAGAACGGAATCATGATGGTGGACTTCGCCATCGAGGCGCAGCGCAGACAGGGGAAAAATCCGCATGACGCCGTCTACGAGGCCTGCCTCGTCCGTTTCCGCCCGATCATGATGACGACGATGGCCGCCCTCATGGCCGGGCTGCCCATCGCCCTGGGATACGGCGCAGGGGCCGAATCCCGGCGCCCCCTGGGGCTGGCCGTCGTCGGCGGCCTGCTCTTTTCGCAGACGCTGACCCTGTATGTGACGCCGGTGTTCTATGTAGCGATGGAAAAATTGCGGAGCCGGATCGCCAGCGGCCATCGGAAACAAGACTCCGCGACGGGGGCGGAGCCCTGATCGATCAAGACATCCACAAAAAAACGAACGCCGGAATGCATCCCATTGGCTGAACGAAAAGGACCCTGCCGCAGGAGAAGAGATCCTGGTGGCGTCTCCGGGTTCCGTCCGCATAGTGTAACTCCGCGGGCGTTGCACATGGCTGCGCTGCGCTGTGATGGTGAAAGGCGGAAATAATCCGGAAATCCGGAACCGTCAGAGTTCCTCAAGGTGATATGCAGCAAGATGCCGCCGGCTGTTGCCGCCGTATTTTTTTTTGACACTCGCCGCTGGGGCTTATATACTTTTCCTGCGTGGCGAGGCACGTTTTTATCGGTACTGAGAAAATGGTGCGGGGAACGCCAGGGGGTCAACAGGTGGGGAGGGAGAAAATGCAGGAGAAGAAAGGAAAAGGCTTTTTGCTGGGAGGGCCCGCCGGAACCGGGGCGAACGGCCCGCAGGAGGGCGACATCAGGCTGCGCGACGAGAGGGGAAACTGGCATGTCGTTCAGGGCATTCCCCTGTATCCGCCACTTTATACCGATCGCTCCGCGACGATAGCCGTCATCGATTCCGGGATCCTGGCCGATCATCCGCAGATCAGGGGACTGATTGCCGAGCAGGAGGATTTTACCGGGGAGGGTCCGGAAGACAGGATCGGACACGGCACGATTGTGGCCATTCTGACACTGCAGGCCCGGAGTGCAGCGCCTCCGGAATTCCAGAACCTGCCCTCTCCGAGGATTCTTGTGGCGAAGGTGGCGGATGCCGACGGCACGGTAGACAAGCACGCCGTGATTTCAGCAATCGACTGGGCCGCCTCCCGTGGAGCCGGAGTCGTCAATCTCAGCCTGGGGTTTATCGAAGGGACGGACGATTACAGCGATCTGTGTTCCGCCATCACGAAGCATCCCGAAGTGCTCTTTGTGGCGGCTGCCGGCAACTACGGACCGGATGTCAGGGTGTATCCCGCGGCATGCGCCCAGGATGGGGCGGCCAATATAATCTCTGTGGGAACGACGGACGATTGGTCCGGGAAAGGCGACATCCAGGCTCCGGGAACGGTCACCCTGAAGCCTCTTGAACCGTAAGGCTGTCGAGGCAGCACTGAAGCAGATCCACAGAAGGAGGTTCTGATATGGAGAGGGCCGCCGTTCTTATCGGTGTCAGCAAAACGGGCAATCTGCCCGAGCTCCAGGCGGTAACGCCGAGCGTCCAGCGCATGACGGACTGGGCGCGCAGGCAGGGAATCGATGAAGGGCACCTGCAGGTCCTGACGGACGAGAAGAATCCCGTAACCGTTGAGCAGGTCCATTCGGCGATCACTGCCCTTGTCGACCGGGCCTCGGTGGAGCAGCTTATCGTCTATTTTTCCGGACACGGAATCAACATCGACAGCGAATTCTGGCTTCTTTCCGGTGCTCCGAAAAACGTCAACGAGGCCGTCAACGTCGAGGGAAGCGTGCGCCTTGCCCGGTATTGCGGCATCAGCCATGTCGTCCTGATATCCGATGCCTGCAGGAGTGCCGCGGAAGGCCTCCTGGCCCTGCAGATCAAGGGCGGCGAAGTGTTTCCCAACGAGCCCGTCAGCGGGACGGAGAAGCCTGTTGACATCCTCTTTTCGTGCGCCCGCGGGAAACCCTCCCTGGAAATTGTCGATCCGGCCGCGGCGGCGGCTGAAGCGGCCAAGCGCTATTCGGCGCTGTACACGGAGGTGCTGCTGGACTACCTTACCGGGCGGCACCAGGAGACCCTGCATCCCGTTGAAGAGGACGGCAGGGTCGTCGCAGAACTCCGCCTGGGAGAGCTGGCAGACTGCCTCAAGAGGGACGTGCCGGCCCGACTGGCTGCCATGAAGATCGACCCGAAGCTCAACCAGCTACCGGACGACCGGATCAGCCGCCATACGGAGGATGCATGGATCGCGCGCATGCCCTTCAAGGGCAGGCTTCTCTCCCGGACCTTTTCCCCCGGCATTCCCGCGCGCGAGCCGCCGCCGGTTACGCCCTTTACGGTTTCCGAGGGACTGGTATCCGCGTCCCTCGAGGGCGACCAGCGCAAATGGAAGGAACTGCTCAGCCTGGAATCAGGCGGCCGCGAAAGGGGGCTGCTCGAGGCGGTGGCCACCCAGGCGGAGCCCTTCGGCCCGATGCATTTCGAAACCCAGTGCGGGTTCAAGATCCGGGGCGCGCGGATCGTTGACACGGTCCAGCGCGATGTGGACGTCGAACTTCTGGGAACGGCGGGAGACACTGTCCGGGTCGGGGGGCTGACGGCGCCGGGGGCGAACGTGCTCCTCGTCCTCGAAAACGGATGCGGAGTCGCGGTTCCCGCACTGCCGGATTTCATCGCCGCCCTCAGCTTCGAAGGGGGGCAGCTGGTGGATGTGAGCTATGAACCTTCGGAAAACACGTGGCGCTGGGGCGAGTATGCCCATGCGGTCAACGAGCTGCGTTCCCTGCGGGCGACGATCGCGGCATCGGCCGCCCTGGGCGTATTCCGCCTCAACGAGGAGGGCGGCCTCGCCCTGGCGAGGCGCATGCAATACGCCAAAGGGGTCGATCCGTCCCTGGCGCTCTACGCGGCCTACGTCTATGACAGCCTGCAGCGGCGCGACCTCATTGACGAAATGCGCTCTTACATGGAAGGCGATCTCGGCCTTGTCTTCTTCGATGTCGCGCTTCTTTCAAGGGCGCCGATCATGGGGCGTTTTGTCCCGCCTTTTCCAATGCTTTCCCAGGGGTGGGCCCTTCTTTCCGCCTACCGGGCGCAGTTGCCGCCATCACTTCACGGAATCGAGCAATGCCGGGTTCCCTCGCTCTGGACGATGTTCAACGGGAAGGGTGTCGCCATGCTTCGAAAAGCAATTCTCTCAGGAGGAATAGAACGATGAAACAGCTGGTGTTCATACACGGTCGTGCGCAGGAGCACAAGGATGCCGCCGAGCTCAAGATGCAGTGGATTGCCGCATTTCGTGAGGGGCTTGAAAAGAATGGTCTTTCAATGCCGATTTCCGAGGATGCCATCCGGTTTCCCTATTATGGCGAAACCCTCCATGGCCTCGTGAGCGGACTGCCGCCGGAGAAGGTGGCGGAGGTCATTGTCAAGGGGGACAACGCCGACGATGAGGAGAGGACTTTCATGCGGGCCGTGATCCAGGAGGTGCAGCAGCGGGCGGGAATCAGTGACGCCATGCTCGCCGAGGCGGCCGGAGCGGACGTCATCGCAAAGGGGCCGCTCAACTGGGAATGGCTCCAGGGTGTGCTGAAGGCGATCGACCGCTTCGTGCCGGGAGCGAGCGGGGCCAGCATCGCCATCGCCACGAATGACGTGTACCAGTATCTTTACAATATCGGCATCCGGGACGAGATTGAAACGGGAATCCGGAAAGCCATGCTTCCGGACGTTCCGACGGTGGTTGTCTCACATTCACTGGGTACCGTTGTTTCCTACAGCCTCCTCCGCCGTGAAGGGAAGGAGCTCCGCTGGAACGTCCCGCTGTTTGTGACGGTCGGCTCTCCGCTGGCGATCACGGCGATCCGGAAATCTCTCGCACCGAACAAGCATCCGGCATGCGTCGGGAAGTGGTTCAACGCGATGGACGAGCGCGACGTCGTCGCCCTGTACCCCCTGGACAAGGAAAATTTTCCATTGAATCCTGCCGTGGAAAACAAGACGGATGTGCGGAATCATACGGAGAACCGTCACGGGATTGCGGGGTACCTGAACGACAAGGAGGTGGCCAGGCGCATTTACGATGCGCTTGTTCAGCCGTGACGCAGGGGGCATGTTTCACGAAGCAGCATCCGGATGAAGAGTTCCCGATCCGCTCAGCGCGCCGCTGTCCGGAGCCGTTGCCTTACGGGGCGAAGGGGTTGATCATCTCTGTGCAGCTTACGCCCGTCTGGGGATCATGACTGCAGATGTATCTTTTCCCCTTGCAGATTGCCTCCCAGCTCTGCGTACCCAGGAAGCCGATCAGAGGCGCGTTTTCAATTTCGATCTGGTCAGCCTTGCAGTCGATGACGGTCGATGACATCCGGGCGTACTTTTCGGAGACGGCGCAGCCGCTCACCATCAGGCAGGCAATCACCCATATGATCGTTTTTTTCATTCCAACTCTCCTTGGCGATGATTGTGATGCAATTGAACCGGGATCCTATACGACTTCGGCCTTGAAGGCAATGCCGCGTTTTCCGCCGGAAGGGCGCAAGCAGGCCGGGCAACGGAAATCAGTGCTTGACGAGAATGGCCGCAAAAAATCCATCCATGCCGGACGTGTCGGGAGCCGTCCGGAAAAACCCATCCTCCCCGATCAGGGTGGAGGCCTCCGAAGAAGCTCCGGGAGATGAACGGATGGAAAACTCCCCGTGACGGGAGAGAAAGTTTCCGATGAGAAGCTCGTTTTCTTCGGGAAGGATCGTGCAGGTGCTGTAAACGAGACGTCCGCCGCGGCGGAGAAGAGCGGCGGCGCGATCCATGATGCCGGCCTGAAGGCGGCCGTGGGAAGAAGGGTCCTGAGGCTTCAGGCGCCATTTGATTTCCGGATTTCTCCGCAGGGTTCCCAGACCTGAACAGGGTGCGTCGACGAGAACGCGGTCGAATGTTCCCTGGAGCAATTCCCCCCATTTCGTCGAAGCATCCGCCTGGAGGGTCTCAACCATGGTAATGCCCATCTTCGCCGCCAGGCGATTCAGGGCGTCCAGCTTGCCCGGATAGAGATCCACCGCCAGAACGCGGCCCCCATTCTTCATCAGGGCGGCCAGGTGGGTCGTCTTAACGCCGACGCCGCAGCACAGGTCGAGGATTTCCTCTCCCGGCTCCGGTGAGACCAGGCGGGCAATCAACTGGGAAGCCTCGTCCTGGAGAAGGAAAAGACCCTGGCGGCCCGCGGAAGATGACCGGAGATCATCGGAGGGGCCGTTCAATTGCAATCCGTCCGGGGAGAAATGCGACTCGGTGACGGAGAATCCCTCCTCCTCCAGCAGTGCCTTTAAAAGGGGACGCGACGATTTGAGGGTGTTGACTCGAAGGGTCACGGGCGGGACCTGGTTGTTGGCGCGGCAGAGGGACAGGGTCCGCTCCGGACCGTACATCCTGCTCCAGCGGCGCACCAGCCAGAGCGGATGGGAGCAGACAACGGAGATATGCTCTTCCGGATTTTTTCCCATATCCGGGTAGGGAAAATCGTGGTTCCGTCCCCTGCGCACGGCGTTTCTCAGCAGGGCGTTCACCAGATGTTCCCGGCCGGGGTAGCGGTTCCTCGTCAGCTCGACAGCTTCATTGACCAGGGCAAAATCGGGGATCCGCTCCAGAAACAGAAACTGATAGAGGGCCGTCCTCAGAATGTTTTTGATCCCATCCTGCATGGATGCGAACTTTCCCTTGTAAAGCCGCTCAATGATCCAGTCGAGATGCCCCCTCATCCTCAGTGTGCCGTAAACCAGGGAGGTGAGGAGATGGCGGTCCGCGGCATTGGCGAGGGCATGACGGCGGAGACAGGCGTCGAGGAGGGGCTCGGCGAACGCCCCCGTTCGGTCGATGCGATCAAGGAGATCTACGGCCAGGCTGCGTGGGGAGGGAATCATTTCAGCCAAGAACCGTGTCGGGAAGCAGCTCGTAGCCCCGGAGAAAATCCGACGCGTTCATGCGCTTGCGGTTTTCCATCTGAATGTCCTTCAAGATAACATAGCCGTTTTTTGCGGTCACCGGCAATCCTTCCTTCGTTCCGCTTCCTACCTGACCGGGTTTTCCCGATACGGGCTGCTCGATTCCCCTGGCCGCAAAGATCTTCAGGGTCTTGCCGTCCAGGAACGTGTAAGCGCAGGGGGCAGGGGACAGGCCCCGGATCTGATTGACGATTGCGGAAACCTCCTGGTCCCAGCGAATACGTCCGTGCTCTTTTTTCAGCATCGGCGCATAGGAGCTCAACGAGTTATCCTGGGGGATCCTGGGCGCCTGGTGGCTCTCGAGCAGTTGAACCGCCTGAACAAGCAGATCCGCTCCAAGGGCCGCCAGGCGGTCATGAAGCTGGCCGAAGGTCTCCTCCGGGCCGATCGGGGTTTCTTCCTGAAGAAGAAGATCCCCTGTATCCAGCCCCTCATCCATGTACATGATGGTGACGCCGGTGCGGGTTTCCCCGTTGATCAGGGTCCAGTTGAGCGGCGCTGCCCCGCGATATCTGGGGAGCAGGGAGGGATGGACATTGATGCAGCCCAGGGGCGGAAAATCCAGGACCTCCCTGGGCAGGATCTGACCGAACGCGGCAACGGCGATCAGGTCCGCCGGGAACTGCTTCAGGATCTCCAGAAAGGAGGGATCTCTGACCTTCTGGGGCTGGAGAACCGGGATGCTCCAGCGGGCCGCCGCGACTTTGACCGGCGGCGCCACCAGGTGCTTTCCCCGTCCTTTCGGGCGGTCCGGCTGCGTGACAACGGCGGCGATTTCATAACCCCTTTCAACCAGCTTTTCCAGCGACGGCAGGGCAAATTCGGGGGTCCCCATGAACAGTATGGTTGGTTGCGCCATTTTGGAAAATCTCCTGTCATTCCAGCCGAATGGTTATTTCAAGCCGGCATGTCTCCTTTCGATCCATGTCAAATAGCCTGCGAAAAGCGACGGGTCAAGGCTCTTCATCGTTTTGCGAAGATCGATAAAATTCACGGTTTTTATAAATTTCAGATGGGGCTCCTGTTCGCAGAGCAGGAGCGCGCGCAGAAAAAGTCCTGCCTCGAGGCCGGGCTCAGGCGTTTGCCGGAATTTCCTCTGCAGGGCAAGATAGTCCTCCACGAGTTCCTTCAAGCCTTCATACAGACCCAGCAACCCGGGTTTGAAAAGGTCACGAAGCACGGCATGGACCGGAAGCCATGCCAGGGCAAGGGATTCATCCCCATATCGTTCCACGAGTTGATCCCTCAGGGATAGAAGATTTGAATCCTTCAGAAATTCCCAATCCAGTGCCTTCGGGTCGTTCAGACAGGCATTCAGGTAGCATTGCCGAGCCTGCGCGAACTCATGGCGCATCAGGTAGGCATCACCGAGATAGCCGTAAATAAGGGCATTTCTCGGCGAAAGAGGAAGGCAGACCTGCAGGGCCGCGATGGCCTCGTCCGGTCGACCGGCCTGCAGATAAATAAACCCCGTGGGGACCGCATTGGAAAGATAAGGGGTGCCGGCCAGGTGATGATCTTCGATCGCCTTCAGAATCCTTTTCTGAAGAGAGGAGCGGATTCCGTCCAGGATGTCCTTTGAGATGCAGGCAACTATGCCGGCATCAGCTTCAAGGGCATTCACGAGGTTGTAAAGGTAAACAGGTTCCTCGATGCCGTCGGGAGCCTGCATCAACTTTTCCTCCAGGAAATCGATGATTTGAAGGAAATGTTCAACCTGCTCCCGCGCCCGGTAGATTGCCCCATAATGCTCAATGGAATTCTTGGCTGACTGCAGGTCCAGTGACATGAGATCGGCGAGGCCGCTGTTGAGCAGGGTATAGGCATCATCGAACAGGGAAATCTGTTCAAAAACAGGATGGGCTTTCGGGCTCATGACGTTGCGGACATCCCCAAGAAGAAGGCCTCCGCTTGCCGCAGAGGCCTGTTTTTTGTTGAATCAGTCCTTATTTGTAAGGAAAGGAGGCGGATTATGGAAGACTGAAACGGCCTTCTGCATCGGCCAAGGCGATATTGACTTCCAGGACTTCATAATTGCCGTTCTTTTCCACGTTGACCTTGATCTGATCATCGGACACGTTGACATACTTCCTGACGACGTCCAGCAGTTCCTTCTGAAGAAGGGGAATGAAATCAAAAGAACCGCGATAAAGCGCATTGCGCTCATGGGCCACGATAATCTGGAGACGCTCCTTCGCGATCGCCGCGCTTTTTCGTTGCTTCAGGAAACTGAAATAGCTAAAAATATTCATGTTAATTCCCAAATAAACGAGCAAAAAAACTTCTTTTGTTCAAAAAACGGTGCGGACGATCTTCGCCGAGAAAACGCGCAACGACATCGAGATAGGCCTGTCCGGCGTCGCTGTTCTTGTCCAGCGCAACGGGAATTCCGGAATTGGAGGCCTGCAGAACCGAAGGGGACTCTGGGATAATGCCCAGCAGTGGGATCGCCAGGATTTCCTGGATATCCTTGGCGCTCATCATGTCCCCGGTGTTGACCCGCTTGGCGAAGTAACGCGTTACCAGCAGATGTTCCCGGACCGGCGCGTCTCCATTCTGCGCCCGCTTGGTTTTGCTCGCCAGGATGCCGATGATCCGGTCTGAATCGCGGACGGATGAAACTTCCGGGTTGGTCACAATAATGGCTTCGTCGGCGAAGTACATGGCCATGATCGCCCCGTGTTCGATTCCGGCCGGTGAGTCGCACACGATGAAATCAAAACGCTCCTTGAGCTCTTCAAAAACCTGCTCGATTCCTTCCACGGTCAACGTATCCTTGTCCCGGGTCTGGGATGCGGGGAGGATATAGAGGTCGTCGACGCGCTTGTCCTTGATCAACGCCTGATTGAGATTCCCCTCCCCCCTGATGACATTGACGAAATCGTAGACGACGCGGCGTTCACATCCCATGATGAGATCCAGATTACGCAATCCGATGTCAAAATCGATGACGACCGTTTTATGTCCGCGCATGGCGAGACCTGTAGCAAAAGCGGCGCTGGTCGTGGTCTTTCCCACGCCACCCTTTCCGGAGGTAACAACAATGACTCTAGCCAAGGGAAAATCTCCTTAAAACAAAATGCAATCTTATAAAAAGCAACGTCTCTGACATTAAAAACAAAAAGGGTCACACAAGATCCTGGACCCCTGCATGGCCTTGATCGTGGCTATCCTGCAAAGGGCTGGATCACCAGACGATCCTGTTCGAGATAAATCTGAACGGCCCTGCCTCTTACCGAATCGTCAAAGTCTTCATTCAGCTTGTACTGGCCCGCGATGGAAACCAGTTCCGCATCGAAATTCCGGCAGAAAATCCGGGCTTCGGAATAGCCGTGTATGCCTGCGACGGCCCGCCCCCGAAGGGCTCCGTATACGTGGATGCTTTTTCCCGCCAGAACTTCCGCCCCGGGATTGACCGCCGACAACACCACGAGATCGCCCTGGAGGGCCGCCACCTGCTGTCCGGAGCGGACGGGCTGGGATACGATCTTGTCCTTCGTTGCCGGGAGTGTCCGCTCCTCCTGCGGTTCGGTCCGGGAGATCATGGGTTTGGTGTCGGGAAGAATCCCCAGGGACAGGCTCAGCGCCACCTGACGCATCTGAGGGCTTCCTCCCCGGATTCCGACCGGCACCAGCCCGTGTTTCCTCACCAGATCGACCAGGTGCGGAACATCAAGCGGAGCATCCACATTCTGCAGCGCATTCAGATCGAGCACGAGGGGGGCGCTCTGGAAAAAATTCTTTGCCTTGCCGATTTTCTCGGCGAACTGCTGCTCAATGCGCTCCCTGTCGCTGTCGTAAAGGTAAAGCACCATCAGAGACAAAAGGTTGCCTTTCAACTCTAGGACTGGTGTATGTGCGACAGATGAGGACATGTTATCCTGTAAACATCCCGCGGGCCGATGGTTCTGGAATCTCTTGTCAGCTTTTCTGCTTCGGCAAGGGCAACGTGGTCGAACCGGTTCCCTGGATACGGATGGCAGCTTGTGATGGCCGATATTTTTCAAGTTGAGGAACTATAAATGGAAGGCTGGTTTGTGTCAAGGAAATTAGAATGGAGCGGGGAAAATTTGTCCGGATTGTCTAACATTCTGGAATTATGAAGGATGCAGAGAAACGAGTCCTGTTCGCACCCGGCAGGTTCTCCCTGGTGAACGATGCGCGTGATTTCAGCAACGGCCAACCGCCGGCCGGCGGATCGGGTAAAATTGTCTTGACTTATTCATCATTGAGCCTATCCTGAAGATCTTCATGTAATTGACATCTGCTGATCCGTAAATCTCCCTTCGGCAAGGGGAAAAGAAAGAGCTAACGAAGTCCTGCCCATTACAGTGAGGCGGGGCTTTTTTTATGGCAGAAATCCCTCAGGGGATGTGATCAATGAATTTTTTTATGGACGGAGAACGATATGAACATACACATTTTGGAACCGTTGAATCATTTTGTGAAGCTGCAGGGTGATGAATGGGAAAGCGGCTGGTGGAGCCTTGAAGAAGACAAGGCGAAAGGGTTGGTCGGCGGTGAAATCTATTTCCACAAAAAGCTGCAGGAGCCGTCTTTTTTCGGGGGGGTCATAACGGGCTACCGGGTCGAGCAGGACGGCCAGCACAGGGGCGATGTCGTTTTCACGCTCCAATATCAATCGGAATGCAGAAATGTGAGGACAGGGAAATACGGGTGGTCTAAAAAAATCAAGATCATCAGCGAGGGAGAAATCTCTTCCTGATGACCCGTCCCGTCCGGTGACGGATCAGGCCAGTCCCGATGGCCCCCTGAAAAGGCGGGCGTCCATGCGGTCAGCGAAAAATTCCCCCGGACCGTGACGGATCGGGGGAATCCAAAAACGAAGCGCGCGCCCTTGACGGGACGGCTCTGCAGGGCTATCGGCCTCGGCGGCCCGATGCTCGTGGCGAAAAATGATGAGAGGAAGGTTTTTTCGCCGGAACGGCGCTCAGGAACTCGGCGGGGAGTTCGCGTCTCGTGTGGCTGACGCTGGAGCGCCGACCTCCGCCGCTTCCTGCAGGAGCAGGCAGCGCGTAATCAAAACCTTCCAGGGTGCGCCGTTCGATTCGCTCTCCCAGGACATGCTCGATGTTTCCCACCAGATCCCGCTCCTCAGGGGTCACAAAGGAAAAGGCATCTCCCTCCTGTTCCGCCCGGCCTGTACGGCCGATGCGATGGGTATAGGCATCGACCGTGTCGGGCATGTCATAATTGATCACATGGGAGATCCGGGTAACATCGATCCCTCTGGCGGCGATGTCCGTGGCGACCAGGATCTGATACCTTCCGTTCCGAAAGCCGCTGAGAGCGTCCTGGCGCCGGCTCTGAGATAGATCGCCCTGCAGGGATGCCACGGGGAAACCGGCTGTTTTCATCTGCATCGCAACCCGTGTCGTTCGATGCTTGGTGCGCGTGAATATGAGAACCGATTCTGTCTGCGTTTCCCGCAGAAGCTTCATCAGCAGGGCTGTCTTGAGGTGCTGTTCAACGGGATACAGGGCATGGGACACCGTCGACGCAGGAGCGTCATCGCCGACCCTGAGAATCACGGGATCGCGAAGCACTTCCCTTGCGAGGAGGCGGATATCCGAGGGCATCGTGGCAGAGAACAGCAGCGTCTGACGCTTTTCCGGCGTCCTCTTGGTGATCTTCCGGATATCCGGCAGAAAACCCATATCGAACATGCGGTCCGCTTCGTCCAGAACGAGGATTTCGATCCCGGACAGGTCGGCGGCTCCCTGGTCCATCAGATCGAGCAGGCGACCCGGACAGGCGACAACGATTTCAGCTCCCTCCCGGAGCTTTGAAATCTGCGGATTTTTATTGACTCCGCCATAAACAGCGACACTTCTCAACGTTGTCTTCCTGCCCAGTTCCTCGATGGACTCATGAATCTGCTCCGCCAGTTCCCGCGTTGGCGCAACGATTAACGCACGGGTCCCTCTGCGCGGGCTGTCGATCAGGTGCTGCATGATGGGCAGCACAAACGCCGCTGTTTTACCCGTTCCGGTCTGTGCGAGCCCCATGACATCCCTGCCTTGGAGTATTACCGGAATGGATTTCTGCTGGATAGGGGTCGGTGTCGTGTAACCCATGGCCTGGATGCCGCCCTGGATCCGGGGGTGAAAATTAAACTTTGTAAAACTCATTGAAATTCCTTTTTCATGATAATTTGCCGGGATCATCCCCGGCATGGTTGTCCCTTCAGGGGACGTGATGATTGATAAATCCTTGTCTTGCGAAAACCTGTCAGGATTCCGAGGGAAGCGTTTCCTCGGAATGTCCGTTTGCCGTGTCTTCCTGTAGCTCTTCGTCTTTCTTTTCACGATGGCGCTTTGCCATTTTCTCTCTGGCTTTTTGCGCGCGCTCCATTTCCTTCTGCCGCTTGATAAATTGCTGCGGGTTTTTCCGTGCCATAACTTCTCCACTGCTTTTCGGTATGGATGCCTCGTTCCTGAAAGATGCCTCTTCGAAAAAGAAACAACCCCGGAAACCTTATTTTTAACAGGCTCCGGGGTGGAATGAACAGCCAAAACCAAATCAAAAAATTGATGACAATGCACTTTTGAGGCCCAAAAAGATCGGGGCTTTTAAATGCAGCGCGATGGGCGGGTTTTAAAGCTTGCGGACATTTCCCGCCGCAGGTCCTTTTTTTCCTTCAACGACATCGAAGCTGACCCTGTCACCCTCTGACAAGGATTTGAACCCTTCACCAAGGATGGCGGAATGATGTACAAAAACATCGTTGCCCCCGTCTTTTTCAATAAAGCCAAATCCCTTTGAATCGTTGAACCATTTTACTGTTCCTTCCGGCATTTTTCTCTCTCCTTTATATTCGGTTCCACCCAGGAACCTTTGTGAAACTGTCCAGCCACTCGACTTGAAGCGTTTAAAAAAAACCGCACATCCCTAAATCTGGTTTGTGCGGTTCGTTTTTCGTATTTTGTTAACTACAATCAAGTACTGCACTTGTGATGGAAATACCGATAACGGATTTTTATTGAAAATGCAACCGTTTTTCTAAGGATTTTCTCAGAAAAATGAAATGGCCCTTAAAAAAATGGAGCGGACAGTCAGCAGACCAGGTTGGGCAACATGATCTGCTGAAGATGGAGCCGATGCTCTTCGAAGGCCTCGTCATCCTCCCCGGCTGTAACATCCAGCAAATCGCCGAATCGAAGGCGCACCTTCGCGAAGGGCTTTGGAAGCATGAAGCGGTCCCAGCTCTGGAAATACAGGGTCCGGTCGGAGCACGTGTAGAAGGGGACAATGACGGCCCCAGCCGAACGCGCCAGGCTCAGAGCGCCCGCCTTGATGACCCCGGCCGGGCCTCGTGGGCCGTCCACAATGTGGGCGGCAAGGCCTGAGATTTCCAGCCGTTCCACCATCTCGCGCAATGCCCTGCCGCCGCTGCGGGAAGAGGACCCTCTTACGGCAAGCCAGCCGGACTTCTCGGCAATCCGGGCGATAATATCGCCGTCCCTGCTGCGGCTGATCATGAGGGACGGGTGGTAAACGGCGTAGGTTTTGAAATGATAGATTGCCGCGAAAAACTGCTGGTGCCATCCACATAGAAGAACCCTGCCACCGCCTTCCAGGTGATCCATCCAGGGCTTCTCGTTTTCGATCTGAACCCGGAAGGTCCGGCTGTAGCATCGGACAAGGTAATAAAGGGAATTCTGAATAAGGCCTATGAGAGGATACCGGTATTCTTTCAGCACGGAACTGTCTCCGATAGTTGAACATACAAGCGTTTATGAACGAGTGCTGTAGAAAACCGCAGCTTTGCCCGTGTGGTGATCGAATAAACAGCCATTCGCATCCCGGCCATCGAGCTTCACAGGTAAAGCACCATCCGCCGGGTTGTGTCAACTGTTTTGTTTTTGAATCTGGCATTCCCGGATCCCGGGGGATATGCCGCCAGGCTGCCGCCGGCCCGCAGCAAGCCCTCCTGATCCGCATATGAAGGGGTGCATATTTACGGAGCAAGACTTCCGGGAAGACCGGGAAAGGGAAATGCGGGCCGGTGAATTCGGCAGGGCGGACAGAAAAGCCCTCAAGTATTTTTTCATGGGAGGTGCACTGCCGGTGGATTATTTTTCCGTTTTCCTATAAGAACAGGCGGGTCGAAATGAGGCCGGTTAACGAGCACCGGAGGCGGTGCCGGGCATTGCCGGAGATCGATGTGAGTAGGGCATGCTTCATTTTGTCCGACCTTTGACGCCAGGGGGGAACACCGAATATGTCCAGAAAGCGGGAACAATTTGCTGATCTTCCGGATCGAGAGGGCAGCGGTTCGTCGTCGGAGATTCCTCTGTTGAGCGTCCGCGGCGGGAAGCGGCTCCGGCGTGAAGGAATACGTAATCTCCTGATCCGGGGCACCAACTGGATCGGGGACGTGGTGATGACCCTTCCGGCCATCGCGTGCATCCGCCGGACCTTTCCCAATGCGCACATCGCGATTCTCGTCAAACCCTGGGTGGCCGACGTCCTTCGCCTTTGTCCCGATGTGGACGAAATTCTGCTCTACAGAAGCCCGGGCATTCACGCAGGGCTGAAGGGGAAGGTCCGTTTGGCCGGGGAGCTGCGGGAGCGTCATTTCGACGCGGCGATCCTGCTGCAGAACGCCATCGAGGCGGCTATTCTGACCCGCATGGCGGGGATTCCGATCCGGGCCGGGTACAACAGCGACGCCCGTGGAGCCCTGCTGACCCATGCTGTCCGGCGGACCAGGGACGTGCGCCAGATCCACCAGGTGGAATATTATCGCGCCATGGTGCATGCCCTTGGCTGCGATCTGGTGGAGTCCGGGGTGATGCTGCGGCCGAGAGCAGAGGACCAGGAGCTTGCGGATCGGCTGATGGCACATCATTCCCTGGAAAAGGGGGCCTTCCTCGTGGGAATCGCACCCGGCGCGGCCTATGGACCGGCAAAAATGTGGTTTCCCGAACGTTTTGCCGCGGTGGCCGACCGGTTTGCCTCGCAGTTCAACGCACGGATTCTCCTGTTTGGCAGCTCCGGGGACCGAAAAGCCATTGAGGACGTCCAGCGGAGTTCGAGCGTCCCCCTCCTCGATCTGGCCGGACAAACCTCCCTGCGGGAGGCGATTGTCCTCATTTCCCGCTGCGGTCTCTTTGTTTCCAACGATTCCGGCTTGATGCATGTAGCCGGCGCCCTGGGAGTTCCCACTGTGGCCATCTTCGGATCCACAAATCCTGCGGCTACCTCCCCGATGGGCACAAAAACCATCGTGGTTCGGGGTAAAGCCGACTGCAGCCCATGCCTGAAAAAAGTCTGCCCGACGGATTTCCGGTGCATGAAATCCATCGGCGTGGAGGATGTGTACCAGGCGGCCAGAGCCATGATGGAGGCGTAGGGGCGTTTGGCCAGTCCTTCTTCCTGGGAGGTATCAGGGAGTCAAAAAGAGGAATAAAAATGCTTTGACAGGGTTGTCCTCATATGCTAGGGGACACAATCACTTGGGGTAACGGAGTTATTTCCCTGCGTGCTTCCAGGACATTCTTTAAACGTGCATTTCTGATCCATCCGTTCAGCCTTCCGGGTATTCGGAGCTGCGCAGGGCAACAGGACCTTTTTTTTCATGGCGACCAATCTGAGTCATCTAGTTCAGGCAGACACAAGCAGAATTTCCAGCATCTGTTATTTTTATTATTATTATTACGGTGGAATGCGCTTGTGTGCCTTTTCGCGGTAGTTAAAAAAGGCCATGGGCGCAAAGCCCATGGCCTTTTAAATTTTGGACGGACAGCGCTGCTGCCGGTTTGTTTGTACGAACGAACCTGGCCCTTCTGTGCGCTGTAAGCAGAAACAAACAATAAACTGCTAACCTTTATAAAGGAGGATTTATGAATATCAAACTGTCCAATGGGAAAGTGCTCCCAGTGGAAATGCACAAGATCAAGATCATTCAGCAAACACGGCTGCCAAGCGCCGATGAGCGGTTGAAGGCCATGGAGGAGGCGGGCTACAACACCTTCCTGCTTCGAACCCGGAACGTTTTCCTGGATATGTTGACGGACAGCGGCACCAACGCCATGAGCGACAACCAGCTGGGCGCCATGATGGTGGCCGATGACGCCTATGCCGGAAGCGAAAGCTTTTACAAACTGGAGGATTCCGTCAGGGACGTGTTCGGAACCCAGTACCTGCTCCCGGTGCATCAGGGGCGGGCCGCTGAGCACCTCCTGGCCAAGGTTTTGGTCAAGCCTGGCGACGTGGTTCCCATGAACTATCACTTTACGACCACCAAGGCCCATTTCACCCTGGCCGGGGGAACCGTCCTGGAGATTTTCACCGATGAAGCCCTGAAGACGGACAGCAAAGAGCCTTTCAAAGGCAATATCGATGAGAATAAATTTCTCGATGTCATCAAGACCTATGGGCCGGAGCACATTTCCTTCGTCCGGATGGAAGCCACAACCAACCTGCTGGGCGGACAGCCCTTTTCCATGGCAAATTACAAAAGGATCAAGGAAATCGCCGCGGAAAACAAGGTGAAATTCGTCCTGGACGCCAGCCTGATCTCCGAGCAGGCCTATTTCATCAAACAGCGGGAACCCGGTTACGAGAACCGCTCCGTTGCGGAAATTATCAGGGAGCTGGCGGACTTGGCGGATATCGTTTACCTCTCCGGAAGGAAGAGCTGTGCCGTCCGGGGCGGGTTTATCGCCACCAACACCAAGGAAATCTATGATCTCATTCTTCCCTGGCTTCCCGTCTACGAAGGATTTGCAACCTATGGCGGCATGTCCACGAAAGAGATCGAGGCCATGGCCGTGGGCGTCCGGGAAATGACCCAGTACAGCGTTGCGAGCAGTTCGGCGGATATGATCCAGTATTTTGCCGAACGGTTAAAGGAGCGGGGCATTCCCGTGGTGACCCCTCCGGGTGGGCTGGCCTGCCATATTGACGCAACCCGTTTTCTGCCCGACCTGTCCCCCGACAAATACATCGCCGGTTCCCTGGCCGCGGCTGTCTATCTTGTATCCGGCGCGAGGGGAATGGAGCGTGGCACCGTGTCGGAGCAGCGGGAACCCGACGGTACCGAGGTCTTTTCAAACCTGGAGCTCCTGAGGCTTGCCGTACCGCGCCGGACTTACACCATCTCGCAGATCGATTACGTCGTTGACCGGGTTTGCTGGCTCTTAAGTCACCGGGATCTGATCAAAGGGCTGATCTTTTACGAAGAGCCGCCCATCCTGCGCTTCTTCTTCGGCAAGATGAGGGCCATTGACAACTGGGGCGCAAATCTTGTCGAGGCCTTCAAAAAAGATTTCGGTCCGGACCTGTAAGATTATCACAGACAAAGGTTTTTCGGGCACCCGGCTAAACTCCGAATGCCCGGAAAACCTGTCTTTTAGCTTTCCGCCCAAAAAGCAGGATTTCTGCTTCCTGTTGGCCGTTCAGCCGCCTCGATCAAAACCCGCTGGTTTCTTCAGCGTGACTGCAGCCGTGACACGGCCGGTCGTATCGTTCCGCTTAACCGTGAAAATTCAACAGGTCGTGGTCTTTCTGCCCAGTCAGAAAGACAAAAGCGAAGGTATACTTCCTTGACGCAGCGTTTCGACTCTGCTGAAGGGAAAAAGCATTCACCCATCCCCTGACCTGCAACGGACGATCACTGATTCGATCCGCTTCCCATGGCTTTTCAACGTCTTAATCGTATCTTTCAGCGCATTCCCAATTTGTTTCCGGGGTTCCATTGCGCGACCGACTCTGTAATCTTCTCGTCGGACGATCCGCCGATTCAGGCCAGAAATTCCCAATGGTTTAAATGAGGGCGGAAGTGCTCATGGACACGCTGTTGCCCCTTCCAATTAAATGCTTCATCGAAGGTGAATTTTATAAACATTTATGAGGGAGTGGGAATGAAAGATGTAAATCCACAAACATGTCGTTACGTGGTATGCCGCCCTTGATCAGTACACTTTATCAGTGGCGAGCTTTGCTTCGGGACCGTATTCAGGAGGGTTCAGCATGAGCAGTTCAGTAAACTATCCAGGTAAGTCGCTTCGGAACCTCATCTTAAAAAAAGGGCGCTGCCACGGGGGGGCTTGGAACGGGAATCCGCCCATTGTCAAGGGCAGGGATCCTCTTCCCGGCATTGCGATGTCGTTCATGGCCTGCCTGTTCTTTGCCTTCTTGTTCGTTATTCTTGGATGTCGGGACCAAGAATCCGCCTTGCCTTACAAGATACTCGACTCGGGAATATGGGCTGAGGAAGCAGGAATTGAATCAACCGGTTGGATTGATAACGAACACGTTTTGTTCATCACGAATAAGACATTGAAACCAAGCGGAAGCATCCCCATGGCCAAGTTTTTGACCGTCTGGAATCCGGATTCCGGGAAGGTTGATTTTTATCATCAAGCTTTCGGCTTTCAGTGCGTGCGCAAGGGAAATGTGTTCTTTTGGGAAAACAGTGGCTCAAATTCGAAAGCAACAAAATGGGAGTCGACAATATATCGTGGCAATGTGAAAAATCCTAAGGAGCACCCTGCCCCGAGGCCGAGTATGGAAATCGACAGTTCATTTGACTGCGATTGGGTGCCTGGGGAAAGTTTTGGAAGAGCGCCCGTCCGGGCCCCTCACACATACAAATTGAAGGACAAAAATTATATCGAGTTTACAGAACTTCCCAGTAACTCATCCCAGGGAAAAATGATTTACCATGAAAAGCCGGGAACAAAAGGTATCCCTTTGCCCTTTTATCTCTCTCTGGCGTATCACATTTCCTACAGCGAATTTCTGGATGCGTATGTCATTGTTGGAGATAAGCATTCTGTTTATCCAAAACCCGACACCCGGTCATTCTGGATACTGGAGCGTAGCGGTCAGTTGAAAAGCATACCCTATCCGCAGTCCCTGTTGAAGGGGGCTGTGGAAAATATCTATCCTTTAAAAAGAGGGTATCTGGCCCGTTATTCCCAGGATCAGAAAAAAGGAGCCGGTTCCGATGATCGTGGCCTTTGGCTCATTGATGGTGAAAAATCCGTCCGCCTGATTGTCGGCGACATGGGTTCCGTAGCTGTTTCACCTGATGGCTGTAGAGCAGCCTTTATCCACGCAAAGAATATCAAAGAATATTTCTCCCAGAAGAACCCCTATCGCACAGTCAAGGTCATCGATTTCTGTGAAGGAGAGAATAAGCCATGATCACGTCGGAAGAAGCAAGAATCCTGTCGAAGGCAGGCCATGCATCCTATGACAATTTGGTAGCGAATAATCAGTACCAGATCGAAAGACATATTAATGAATCAAAAACAGGTTTTGACTGTACGATATATCGTAAAATTGGAACAAATGAATTTATTGTTGCTTTTGCAGGCACCAAGGACGGGCAGGATGTTGCGGCGGATGTAGCTTTAGGAACAGAGCAGTGGAAAGCGGCAAGGCTTCGTGTTCTTGACAGTCTGAAAGACCTTCAGGCCATCAATATTTCCTTTACTGGTCATAGCTTGGGTGGGGCAATTGCACAGTATGCTGCATATGATTATATACGCCGTAATCCGAATAATCATGCTGACGTCAAATTGTGCACTTTCAATGGGTTAGGTGGCAAGGACGGGCTTGCTAAAATGTACTCTGATGATTTTTCTTCTGGTACCTTTGACAAGATTGTCCGTCAAATCGAGTCCGCTCACTTTTTCGCATCCTCCTCTGGCACCTCTGATATTGTTTCACGCCTCGGCGGAGGGCATCTGGGCGGGAATACTTACGAAATAAAGATGACCACACTCAAGGCGGGTTTAGTGACCATTCACCAAGCCTGGAATGATTTCTTCAACCTTACGATACCCGAAGTCACCACCTCTCCTGATTATATCCACATCCCAAGGGCCCAGAAGATCGCTGAGATCGTTACATACCTGGGATCAGACGGAAAGATGGCAGACTTGGAGGGCTGGTTTAAAGCGGCAGGCGGTGTGCTGATTGCTTTTAGTTTGTTGTCCGATTCTGAGCTTAATGAAATTTTCAATGCATTGAATACAAGCCACTTTATCGCAGACAGTAATCAGGTTAGAGAGCTACCACTTCTTGCACGTCTCAGCTTTGCAATACTCGGACTTAAAGCATTTAACGATGGTCAAATCATCCATCTTGCAACAAATGTTCAGGAGATGACGGTCCAGGCCATTAAGGATACCGTAATGGCAATGGAGGAAGCGAACAAAATACTTCAAGCTGCTTGGGAGGAAGCAATTGAAACAGCCTCGGATTCAATCGAAATCACCGCCGAACTATATACCACGACTTTTAATTTCGCCGTGGCAAGAATAGCTGATTTACTCAGCATGTACAGTAATGCAGTTGATTATAACTCCAGCAACTGGAGTGAAATTCAAGTGTTAGGTAAACAGGTTGTCTCTTGGATAAATGATCAACTTCTGTTTTTCAGCAACAATGCAATGGGAGTAATCAATGTTTTTCTTGAAATAGTCGATTGCAATAGTCTTGGCGCAGCACTGCTCCGCAGCCTTTTCAACGCCGCAGAAGCCGTAATCAGTCCGATTGTGTTGGATCTGGATGGGGATGGGGTGGAGACGACCGGGGTGAAGGCCGGTGTTTACTTCGATCACGACGCGAACGGTTTTGCTGAACAGACGGGATGGGCAAAGCCTGACGATGGGCTGCTTGTCCTCGACAGAAACGGAAACGGGGCCATCGATAGTGGCCGGGAGCTTTTCGGCAGTCAGACCTTGCTGGCAAGTGGAAGCAGAGCCGCCAATGGCTTCCAGGCATTGGCTGAACTTGACGGGAATGCGGACGGGAAAATCGATGCAAACGATGCCGCCTACGGGAACTTGAAGATATGGCAGGATCTGGACCGAGATGGTTATTCAAATCTGGGGGAACTTAAAAGCCTCTCCGAGATGGGCATCGTCTCGATCGATACCGGTTTTACGGATTCCACGGTGGTTGATGGCAGTGGCAATGCCCATAGGCAGGTTGGCTCCTATCAAAAAGCTGACGGCACAACGGGAATCGCCGCTGACGTCTGGTTCCTGGCGGATAAAATGTTTACGATGGCTGCCGAAACGCCGGATATCCCGGCGGATATCGCCGTTTTGCCTCATTTGCGAGGTTCCGGCAATGTTTATGATCTGCATGAGGCTATGGTGAGGGATTCCAGCGGGACGCTGAAACTTCTCATCCAGCAGTTTATCGATGCAGCCGAACCGGTTGTCCGGACCGGGCTGATGGACCAGATCCTTTTCAAATGGACGGGAAGCGACGGCGTCTCTCCTACCAGCCGTGGCCCCTTTTTCGATGCACGAAAACTGGCGGTTTTGGAACAGATGATTGGCGAGGATTTTCTTCAAGGTGCCAATCCGGATCCGGGGCCAGGGGCGATTCATCCTCTTGATGATGCATACACGATCTTGGAGGAATCCCTATATGGCTCCCTCATGGCTCAGACACATCTCAAGGATGTTTACTCACAAATCACCTATTACTGGGACGTGGACGATTCGTCCATCAGAGGCGACCTCAGTGGTGCAATCACATATATCCGGAATGAACTGGATGGGGATCTTGATTCGGGAAAGCAGATCCTGGCTGAATTCGTAAGAACCCTGAGGGGGATGAATGCAGATGAACAGACTAATTTTTCTTCCTTTTGTGATGCCTTTGCCTCCCAGGGTGAGGAACTGATTCAGATTATTGAAGAAGCAGGCAGAAACGTGATTTTCCTGGGAACAGGCAATGACTCAATACCGGAAAGTGGTTTAAAGGATCTGATCTATGGGTATGGTGGGGATGATAATCTCCTGGGTGGAAGGAACAATGATAAGATCGATGGAGGTGAAGGGAACGATTCACTTAACGGTGGTTCCGGCAGTGATATTTTGCAGGGGGGGCCGGGAGATGACAGCCTTGCGGGCGGTTCGGGAAATGATATTTTGAACGGCGGCCCAGGAAACGATTATCTGCAGGGGAATGAGGGCAGCGATACGTATCGGTTTACGCGGGGATATGGTGAAGACCGGATCGTGAACCCGGATGACGGCGATGCCGGTGTTGACACCCTGCAGTTCACGAGAGGGGTCAACCGCAGAGATGTGGAGTTCATCATGACGGCCGGCAATGAACTGAATGTCCGGATCAAGGATACGGCTGACTCGATTTTTATTCATCGCTGGTTTTTGTCCGATGCGAACTACCGTCTGGACCGCTTCCAATTTTCAGATGGTGAGATCCTGACAGCGTCGCAACTGGAAGCGAAGGGATACACTCTTTACGGCACGACGTATGATGACAATCGCAGTGGATCGTCATCCAACGACAAAATGTACGGCTATGAAGGCAACGACATCCTCCGGGGCGGTGCAGGAAATGACACCTTGCAGGGCGGTCCGGGAGATGACAACCTTACGGGCGGTTCGGGAAATGACATGTTGATTGGCGGCGCAGGCAGAGATAATCTTGAGGGGAATGAGGGCAGCGATACGTATCGGTTTACGCGGGGATGTGGTGAAGACCGAATTGTGAACCCGGATGACGGCGATGCCGGTGTTGACACCCTGCAGTTCACGGGAGGGGTCAACCGCAGAGATGTGGAGTTCATCATGACGGCCGGCAATGAACTGAATGTCCGGATCAAGGATACGGTTGACTCGATTTTTATTCATCGCTGGTTTTCTACCGATGCGAACTACCGCCTGGACCGCTTCCAATTTTCGGATGGGGAGATCCTGACAACGTCGCAACTGGAAGCGAAGGGATACACTGTTTACGGCACGTCGTATCATGACAATCGCAATGGATCGTCATCCAACGACAAAATGTACGGCTATGAAGGCAACGACATCCTCAGGGGCGGTGCAGGAAACGACACCTTACAGGGCGGTCCGGGAGATGACAACCTTACGGGCGGTTCGGGAAATGATATTTTGAACGGCGGCGCAGGCAGAGATAATCTTGAGGGGAATGAGGGCAGCGATACGTATCGGTTTACGCGGGGATATGGTGAGGACCGGATCGTAAACCCGGATGACGGCGATGCCGGTGTTGACACCCTTCAGTTTACGGGAGGAGTCAACCGAGGCGATGTGGAGTTCATCATGACGGCCGGCAATGAACTGAATGTCCGGATCAAGGATACGGGTGACGCGATCTCTATCAATCGCTGGTTTTCTTCCGATGCGAACTACCGCTTGGACCGCTTCCAATTTTCGGATGGGGAGATCCTGACAGCGGCGCAACTGGAGGAGGAAGGATACACTGTTTACGGCACGACATATGATGACAATCGCAGCGGATCGACGTCCCATGACAAAATGTACGGCTATGAGGGCAACGACATCCTCAAAGGCGGTGCGGGAAATGATCGATTGGATGGCGGCCCGGGTGCGGATTCCATGTTCGGCAATGCAGGGAATGATGTCTATGTGGTTGACAACCTGAAGGATTACATTTTTGAAGACGCAAACGAAGGAACCGATACGGTCCGGAGCTCGATTTCCTACAGCCTGGGAAGCCATGTTGAGAAGTTGACTCTGACGGGCAGTGCTGCGATCAATGGAACCGGTAATGCTTGGAAGAATGTTTTGACCGGCAACGGTAAGATCAACCTTTTAAGTGCAGGCGCAGGAAGCGACACCCTCAATGGGCGTGCCGGGAACGATGTGCTGGACGGCGGCACAGGCAGCGACACGTACCTGTTTCGCCCCGGTGACGGCCGGGATGTCATTCAGGACTGCAGCACGCTGCGGGAGGATGTTGATACACTGCGGTTGACGGGCGGCATCGGGCGGAACGATCCCGTCATTGTGAAGCAGAGCGACGATCTCTACCTGTTCCTCGATGAATCGAATTATGTCGTGATTGAAGACCAGTTTTTGAATGGGGATCATGGCGTGGAGCGCGTGGAAGTCGCCGACGGTTATTACCTGGCGAGACCGGATCTTGAGAACATCGTCAATACGATGAGCGCCATCAACAGCGATCCCGGCATGGATGCCCTCCAGAAGTACAATGCCATGCAGGTCGATCTGACCTACATCGGCACAATGGCCCAGAGCTGGCAGCTCTGAAACGGCCCAAGTCGGGACGGGTTATGGGCCGGGGCCTGCCCCCGGCAGACGGTGGAAGCAGGCATGATCCCAGGCGGAAATCCCACGGGAAGGTGCGAAGGGTGGGGGCTGTTCGAATTATAAAATATCTTGACTTCACGGAGACATAAATATAGTGTAACCGCAAATTTGAAGGCGTTTTATCCGGCTTTCCCCCTGGTCGGCATCGCGGGGTCTGATCCGGTAAAAAGACTCTTCAAATTCGTTATTTTCTGATCAATAGACACGATTCTTCTGTTTTTCCGTAGGAATAACAAAGTTGTCAACTGGAGCGGGAGGGTTCTTAGATGTCGGAGAGAAAGATCTGTGCCATTTGTGCATGGAGAGCCAATTGCCAGAAGCGATTCAACGTGGTTACCGATTCCATGGGAAATGTCCGCTGCCCGGATTACAGCCGTGATCTGTCCATCAAGGATAGGGACATTGATGAGGCGGAGAAGAAGGATCGCAGTTCCTGAAAAGGAAGGGCAGGGCGCGGCACGGGGAACATTCCATTCGACGTAAGATATGAAAGTGCAGGTGGCATTGGGGTTGTTGCCCGCATTCCGGAAAGTTGGCCTCGAAGGCCAACTTTTTTTAATGTTCGAAGCATCCGCCAGGAAAAGGCTGCCTTCATGAAAAGGCATAGTTAAGGTCAGGTATTGTATGGTTGACGGATCCATAAAGCATCGATTGACGGCGCTCGTTGAGGAAGCGGCAGGTGCCTGCATTGCGGAAGGCCTGCTGAAGCTGGAGAATCTCCCCCCCGTGGAGATGGAAATGACGAAGGAAGCGGCTCACGGGGATTATGCCACAAACCTGGCCATGATCCTGGCGTCTCCCGCACGAATGAGTCCCCGGAAGATTGCCGAAATGATTACCGGCCATCTTCGGGATGAAAGGAATATCCTTGAGAAGAGCGAGATTGCCGGCCCGGGGTTCATCAATTTTTTTGTCCGGGAGCAGGTCTGGGCGGAGGAGCTGAAGGACATTGAACGCCTTGGGAAGAGCTACGGATCGACCGATACGGGGCGGGGCAGGAAAATCCAGGTGGAGTTCGTCAGCGCCAATCCCACGGGGCCGCTGCACATCGGACATGCCCGGGGCGCGGTGGTGGGTGATGTGGTCGCCAATATCCTGGCGATGTCCGGCTATGACATCTTCCGGGAATACTACATCAACGACGCGGGCAACCAGATGAACAACCTGGGAAAATCGGTCTGGTACCGCTATCTCGAACTGCTGGGGAAATCCGTCGAGTTTCCCGACACCTGCTATCAGGGGGATTACATCCGGGACATTGCCGGAGACATTCTGAAGAAGGACGGCGACCTTTATCTGGCGAAGGATGAAGGAGAGACGATTCGAGCCTTTACCGATTATGCCGCCGGGATCATTCTCGAAGGCATCAAGGAGGATCTGAAAGAGTTTGGCATCGTCTTTGACCGGTATTTCAGCGAACGAGTCCTCTACGTGAATGATGGGGTAGCAGGGCTGCTGGCCGACCTGGAGGAAAAGGGCTTTATCTACCGCGAAGAGGAAACCCTGTGGTTCAAAACGACGGATTTCGGGGATGACAAGGACCGGGTCGTGGTCCGCAAAAACGGCGAGCCCACTTACTTTGCCGCGGATATCGCCTACCACAAGAACAAGTACGAACGAGGATTCGACACGATCATCGACATCTGGGGGGCGGACCATCACGGCTATATCCCCAGGATGCACGCCGGGATCCAGGCCCTGGGGCACTCCAGGGAAACCCTGCGCGTCGTCCTGGTGCAGCTGGTCAATCTCCTGCGCGACGGCAAGCCGGTGGCGATGTCCACGCGGTCCGGCGAATTTGTCACGATGAGGGAAGTGGTTGAGGAAGTGGGACGGGATGCCGCCCGGTACAATTTTCTCATGCGCCGGTCGGACAGTCACCTGGACTTCGACCTGGAAGTGGCCAAGAGGCAGTCCAATGAAAACCCGGTCTATTATGTCCAGTACGCACACGCCCGGATCTGCAGCATCCTGCGGATGGCCCAGGATCGGGGGATCGGAATGCCCGCATCGGCGGATGTGGATCCGCAGCTTTTGAGGATTCCGGAAGAGATCGCCCTGATCAAGGCCCTGATCCGTTTCCCGGAGATCGTCGAGGGGAGCGCCCGGACGCTGGAACCTCACCGGATCACCTTTTATCTCAACGACCTGGCCGGGCTGTTTCACAGCTACTACAACAAATACAAGGTGATTTCCGAAGACGAGGCGGTGACGAAGGCAAGGCTTTTTCTCATGAAATGCATCGCCATCGTGTTGAACAATGCACTGTTGCTGCTGGGGGTGTCCGCCCCGGAAAAGATGTAGCTCTCGTTGCGGATTTCCGTTCAGACATTTTGGTGAAACATGGCTGCCGACAATATCAAACGTTTTGAGTTTCGACTGGGAAAGTGGGGACTTACCCTCTTTGTCTTCGCCATGTCCCTGCTGCTGTTTTCGTCTTTTCTGTTCGGGATCAAGGTGGGGAAGGACATGGATGTCAACCCGGAGAAATACTCCTGGGGGATGTTGAACAAGATAGGGGAAACCACAGCTAAGCCCTGCCCGCGGAAGAGCGACAGGACCGTCATCGCGGTTCGTGAGGCTGGAAAAGAGAATCTGCCGAGCGAGAAGTCTGAATATGACCTTTCCTTTTACGACACGCTGTCGAAAAAGAGCAACAACCTGAGGAAACAGCCCTCCGGGAATGGGGCCGTCGAGGCGGTCCCCGGGACGCCGGCCGTTGTTCCGGAACAGAAGGCGGCTGCTACCGCGGCTCCACCCGCTCCGGCGGCAGGTTCTCCGGCGGCGAGTAAGCCGGCGGAAGTGAAAAAAGAGGAAAAGACAGCGCCTCCTGTCCCAAGAAAGGCAGAGGTTTCATCTCAGCAAAGAACGGAAGAGAAAGCCGTCGTCAAGGCCGTTCCCGAAAAAGTTCGGGAAGCAAAAGCCCCCCCGGAGGTAAAGAAGGCCGAACCGAAACCGGAGAAGGCGGTCGCCGCTGAAAAGAAGGCCGATGGGAAAATAGAGAAAATCATCGCGGCCGACAGGAGCCAGGTCAAAAAGGAAATCAAGCCGGCCACGCAGACCTTCATGGTCCAGGTCGGGTCTTACCGGGATAAAGCGAAAGCAGACCAGGTTGCCGCAAAAATGAAGGCCCTGGGCTATGCCCCGAGAGTCGCTCCCATGGAGTTGCCGGGTCAGGGAAAATGGTACCGGCTGACGATCGGCGGTTTTCCGAGCCGGGAAAAAGCAGCCGAAGCCGTAACGAACGCGGCAAAGAGCACGGGCTCCAGGGGATTTATCCGCCCGGAGGGGGAGGCAAAAGCGGCGGAGCCGTCCAGCCCCGTGAAAAAGAAATAGGCGGAAGACTCGTCTTTCATTCCGGGGATCCTGGAATAAACGAAATCGACAGAAGGTAAGGGGATGCGGACCCGGCACTCTGCAGATCAGGAGTGGGGAATTTCTTTATGTTTGAAAACTTAGCGGAAAAACTCGAAGGGGTATTTAAAAGACTGAAGGGACGGGGGCGCCTCGATGAGGAAAACGTCAAGGAGGCCCTGAAGGAAATCCGCATGGCCCTGCTGGAGGCGGATGTCAACTTTAAAGTCGTGAAGGATTTTATCGAGGATGTCCGTTCCAGGGCGGTCGGACAGGATGTCCTGGACAGCATCACACCCGGCCAGCAGATCGTGAAGATAGTGCATGACCGGCTGGTCGAGCTCCTGGGGGGGACGAGCAGCCAGCTGAAATTCGGCCACCGGTTTCCCGCGCCGATCATGCTCGTCGGACTTCAGGGATGCGGGAAGACGACCACGTCCGTAAAGCTGGCTCGTGTTCTCGCCAAAAGCGGCAAGAGGGTCGGCCTGGTCTCCGCCGACGTGTACCGCCCTGCAGCCATGGAGCAGTTGAGGGTGATGGGGGAGAAGATCGGCGCCCCGGTCATCCGTGCCGACAGCAGCCAGAGTCCCGTAAAGATCTGCGTCGAGGCCGTTGAGGAGGCGAAGCGGAGGGGCTACGAGGTCCTGATCCTGGACACCGCCGGCCGCCTGCACATCGACACCGAAATGATGGAGGAGCTCAAGCAGATTAAAAGCGCCGTGAATCCTTCGGAAATCCTCTTTGTCGCCGATGCCATGACCGGCCAGGATGCCGTCAACGTCGCCGCTAAATTCAACGAGCTGCTGGGAATCGACGGCGTCATCATGACCAAGATGGACGGTGATGCCCGCGGCGGTGCGGCCCTGTCGCTCAAGGCGGTCATCGGCAAGCCCCTGAAGTATGTGGGGGTGGGGGAGAAAATCGACGCCCTGGAGGTCTTTCACCCGGAGCGCATGGCCTCACGCATCCTGGGGATGGGCGATATTCTCAGCCTTGTTGAAAAAGCCCAGACGGTGGTTGACGAGAAAAAGGCCCGTGAGCTGGAGCAGAGAATCCGGAAGAATGAGTTCACCCTTGAGGATTTCAAGGAGCAGCTGCTGCAGATTAAGAAAATGGGCTCTCTTCAGGACATCCTCGGGATGATCCCCGGCTTCAGCAAGATAAAATCCCTGAAGCAGGCTGCGCCGGACGAGAGGGAACTGTTCAAGATCGTCGCCATCATAGATTCCATGACCAAAAAGGAGCGCAACAATTATCTGATCATCGATGGGCGAAGAAGAAAGCGGATTGCCTTGGGCAGCGGCACTTCCGTCCAGGACGTCAATCAGCTTCTGAAAAATTATGCTGAAATCAAGAAGATGATGAAGCGTTTCACCTCCAAGGGCGGCATGAAAGCGCTGCGCCGAGGCAATTTCCGCTTTTAAAAAAGCAAAAGCTGTGTTACAAAATAGTGCATAATCATTCTAAAATTATATCATCGGGAGGTATTTAGCAAAGAGAATGGCAGTCAAAATAAGATTAGCGCGTATGGGGGCAAAGAAGAAACCGTTTTACAGAATTGTGATATCTGATTCCGAATCCCCCCGTGATGGAAGGTTTCTGGAAATTGTCGGCAATTACGATCCGGGAAAGGATCCTGCCGAAGTGAATATCCAGGAAAGCAGACTCCAGGAGTGGCTTTCCAAGGGAGCAAAACCGACGCTGACGGTTTCTCAGCTCCTTCAGAAAAAAGGGATCAAAGTCGGGGCGTAGCAGCCGAAACGGATCTTTGAATCCTTGAAAGGTGAAAAAGCGATCCGCCGGGAAGATTCCGTCCCTCGCGGCTTCGATTTGTCTGTTAGAAAGAACGTTGTGCTGGAAGGGGATGCCGTAAAAAGTCGATATCTACAGAAGGTTTTATTGAGGATGATTCCGTGGAGGTTACGACGATGAAAGATTTGATCAAGTACATTGCTCAAGCGTTGGTAGACAACACCGATGCAGTCGAGGTTTCCGAGGTTGTCGGTGAACAGACATCTGTGATCGAACTTCGAGTGGCAAAGGAAGACCTGGGTAAGGTGATCGGCAAACAAGGCAGAACCGCAAAGGCAATGAGAACGATTCTGAGCGCGGCCTCGACCAAGCTGCGCAAGCGGGCCGTCCTGGAGATCATAGAGTAACTTTTTAATGAAGTTCTTTGAAATTGGAAAAATTGTAAAAGTTCATGGTTTGAAGGGTCGCATGAAGGTTAAATCCTATGCCGGCGCAGAGGAAGACCTTTCCTCCCTGCGCGAGGTCCTGATCGGCAGGGGGGACGGCGAAGCTACAACCTATGCGGTTAGAAGAATCGAACCTCGCGTGACCTTTTTCTTCCTGGAGCTTGAAACGGTCAATACCATCGAGGACGCCCGGAATCTCGTGGGAAGCCGGGTTTTGATCCCGGAGGATGCGCATGCCCAGCTGGCGGCGGACGAGTATTACTGGCGTGATCTGATCGGCCTGAGCGTTCTGACGGAAGAGGGAACCCGCCTGGGCTCCATCGACAGCATCTTTGCTACGGGAAGCAACGACGTCTACGTCTGCAGCGGAGGGGAGCGGGAAATTCTTCTGCCTGCGATTTCAGAGGTGATTCTGAAGATTGATCTTGAGAAGCAGGAAATGGTCGTGCGGCTGCTGAAAGGGCTTTAGGAAAGAGTCCCGTGATCCGGTTCGATATTCTTTCCACCTTTCCTGAGATGTTTGATTCCCCCTTCGGCTCCAGCCTTCTGAAGAAGGCGCAGGAGAAGGGGCTGGTTCAAATCCGCCTGCACAATATCCGCGACTACACGGAGGACCGCCACCGGATGACGGACGATGCCCCTTACGGAGGCGGCGGTGGAATGTTGATGAAGGTTGAGCCCGTCGATAAAGCCCTCCGGGAGATCGGCGCGGATCGAGAAGCGGTTCCGATCATCCTGTTAACCCCCCAGGGGCAGGTCTTCAATCAAGGCGTTGCGGAAGAGCTTTCAGCACATTCCCGCATCGTCCTTCTCTGCGGGCACTATGAAGGGGTCGATGAGAGGATCCGGACGAAGCTCGCCAACCGGGAAATCTCCATCGGGGATTATGTATTGACCGGCGGAGAGCTGCCGGCCATGGTCCTTGTGGATGCCGTTTCGCGCCTTGTTCCCGGCGTTCTGGGAAATGCCGAATCGGCGTCGGCGGATTCTCTTTCTTTCGGACTTTTGGAATATCCCCAATACACCCGGCCGAGTGAATATCGGGGGTGGGGCGTCCCGGAAGTCCTTCTGTCGGGTCATCACAAGCTGATTACTTCGTGGCGCCGGAAAGAGGCGCTGAAGCGGACCTGGCTGCGCAGACCGGACCTGATTGAAAAATTGGATCTGACGGAGGAAGACCGGAAGCTTCTCCGTGAAGTGATGCAGGGCGATCCGGAAGGTGGCGACCGTTGACCGGAGAGGCCAGGGCAGGCTATCCGCCTCCCTATTACCTGGTTCTCCTGCATTTCCCCGTTTGCAATAAAAACGGCGATGTGGTAACAACCGCCGTCGCCAACATGGATGTGCATGACATAGCGCGGGCCGCCAGGACATATGGCGTTCAGCGCTATTATATTGTAACGCCGCTGGCGGCTCAGGTCAGGCTGGTGGAGAAGATCCTTGCCCACTGGCAGGAAGGCTATGGGGCCGAGTTCAATCCCTCGAGACGGGAAGCCTTTCAGCGGGTCGATGTGAAGACGGCCCTGGACGACGCTCTGGAGGACATGGCCCGCCGGTCGGGAAAAAGGGTCCGCCTGGTGGTTACGGGTGCCGGTCTGTCAAATAATGCCCTTTCCTGCGAAACGCTCAGGGACATGATGTTGCGCGAAGAGGATGCTTATGCCCTCGTTTTCGGCACCGGGTGGGGGCTCGCAGCGGAAGTTCTGGATCGCGCCGATTACCGCCTTGCGGCGGTGAAAGGGGTTTCGGACTATAATCACCTTTCCGTGCGCTCCGCCGTCTCCATTGTGCTGGACCGGTTGTGGGGACGATAATATGTGGACGGGAAGGATCAAAAATGATAACAAGGCGCCGGAATGCGAATCGGGCGCCGGGTCCGTACGGGCAGGGAGATTGAAAAAACAAGGATAAGAATCAAGGAGGAAAGATCCTAATGGAAGTAATCGATATGTTGGAAAGAGAGCAGATGCGCGGAGATATTCCCGATTTTCGGCCCGGGGATACGATCCGCGTCTATGTCCGCATTATTGAAGGTCAGAAGCAGCGAATCCAGGCTTTTGAAGGGGTCGTCATCCGCAAAAAGGGCGGTCTGTCAAACGCCAATTTTACGGTAAGAAAGATTTCCTATGGGATCGGTGTGGAGAAAACGTTTCTCATCCATTCCCCCTCGATCGACCGGATCGATGTGGTCACCCGCGGGCGCGTGCGCAGGGCCCGTCTTTATTACCTGAGAGGTCTCCAGGGCAAGAAGGCGCGGATTAAAGAGCTGAGGAAAGTCTGATCCTTTTCTAAAACTTGAACATCGGGGATGAACCATTTCGAGCAGGAAGCTTATCAGAACGGCTATCGGGTCATTGCCGGAATTGATGAAGCGGGCAGGGGGCCTCTGGCAGGCCCGGTTGTCGCTGCCGCGGTGATTCTTCCCCTTGGATATTGCCATTCAGAAATCACGGATTCCAAGAGGCTCTCAGCGAAGAAACGGGAGCGGCTTTACGGGGTGATCAAAAAAGAGGCCCTGGCCGTGGGGGTCGGCGTGGTTGAGCCCCACCGGATCGATGAAATCAACATCCTCCGGGCAACCCTCCTGGCAATGGCGGAAGCGGTGGAAGACCTTTTCCTGCCGCCCGATTATCTTCTCGTCGACGGGCTTCACCGCGTTCCTCTCGACATCTCCCAGAAGACCATTGTGAAAGGAGACACGCTGAGTGTCTCCATTGCCTCCGCTTCGATCATCGCCAAAGTCTCGCGGGATCAGATCATGGAGATTTATCACCGGCAGTTTCCCCAGTACAACTTCCTGAAAAACAAGGGCTACGGGACGAAGGAGCATCGAGCGGCCATCCTTGCCCACGGTCCCTGCAAAATCCACCGGAGATCGTTCAAAACAACCCCTCCAAAACAACCCCTTCTGCAGACCGCCGATCTTTTTGACTGATGCGGCCATGGGGAATCTTTCAACGGGAAAAATCGGCGAAGACATGGCGGCGGCCTACCTGGAAGCAGCCGGATACCGCATCGTGGAGCGGAATTACCGCTGCCCCCTCGGTGAAATCGACCTGATCGCGCTGGAGGGCGATACCCTCGTCTTCGTGGAAGTAAAAAGCCGGCGTTCCGAAAACTACGGCCTGCCCCAGCTTGCCGTCGGTCCCGGAAAGCAGCGGCGGATCTCCAAGATCTCCCTTTACTACCTCCAGAGCCGTCGACTGGATCCCGCCAGCGTGCGCTTTGATGTGGTCGCCATCCTCCTGCGGCCGGAAAAAACCTCCATTGAACTGATCAAGGACGCCTTCGAACTGGCCTACGGGCGATAGCCGTTTCCCGGTGGAGGCCTTTGACGTGTGCCGGGGCCTGTTCGCGGCTCATGCTATCAGCCGCTTGTGCATGGCGGTGACGGCAAGAGGGAAAAAGACGGCGCAGAACAGGGAAAGATAGAGGAGCCCCCAGAGCAGGGAGGCGTCCAATCGGCCGGCACCGAGGGAGCGGGTCATGTCGACCAGGTGGGTCAGGGGCAGGGTGTAGGCCAGAAGACGGGCCCACGAGGGCAGGGCCTCCAGGGGGAAAAACGTCCCGCTGAAGAGGTACATGGGGGTAATGAAGAGAAAGATCGGGAGATTGAAGAGGTCGATGGTTTTGACCTTGCCCGTGAAAACCATGCCCAGCGATCCGAAGGCGATGCCGCCGAGAAAGGAGAGGGGAAGGATCAGCAGGGCGGAAGGATAGCTGACCAGGCCGAAGAGGCTGATGACGGAAAGCATGATGAGGGTGGCCAGAAAGGATTTCGTCGCTCCCCAGAAAATTTCTCCGGTGATGATCTCTTCAAGGGTCAGCGGGGTGGCCATCATGGCGTCGAACGTTTTCTGGTAGTACATTCGGACATAGGAACTGTAGGTATTTTCGAAGAATGCGTTGTTCATGATGTTGATGGCCAGAAGCGCCGGGGCGATAAACTGGACATAGGTCACCTGCGAGCCGCCGTAGTCGATTCTGCCGACGAGGCTGCTGAGGCCCACTCCAAAGGCGAGGAGGTAAAAAAGAGGCTCCAGCAGGGGAGGGAGAAAGCTCACCTTCCAATTCTGTCGGTTGACTACGAGGTTCCGATACCACACTTTCCAGAAGCGCCGGGTGATGTTGCAGGCTCTCATGGGCTTAATCCCTCAGCTCTCTGCCCGTCAGCTTCAGGAAGACATCCTCCAGGGTGGCCATGCGCAGAATGCAGCCGTCGTTGCTGCAGCGGGAAGAGATTTCCTGATAGAGCGTATTCCTGTTTTCTCCGTAGATCATCACGCGAAGCCCGAGATTTTCGTATGCCAACCCCTTTTCTGCCACGAAATCCAGGAGTGCGGGCTCCGGTTCGGCCACTTCAATGACATTATGCCCGACGTAGGTCCTTATCAAATCTGAAGGGATTCCCTCCACGAGGATGCGCCCCCTGTCCATGATCATCAGCCGGTCGCACAGCCGTGAGGCCTCGTCCATGTAGTGAGTGGTGAGGAGAATGGTCAGCCCGCCTTTTTTCAGCTCTTCCAGCTGCTGCCAGACGGAGTGCCGCGACTGGGGATCGAGGCCCGTTGTGGGCTCATCGAGAATCAGAAGGTCGGGGTCGTTGATCAAGGCCCTTGCAAGGACCAGGCGGCGCATCATTCCTCCGGAAAGCTCCATCACCTTGTCATCCCGCCGGTTCTTCAGCGCGACAAAGGAGAGAAGCTTCTCGGCCCTCTCCCGGGCAAGCGGCCGGGGCAGATTGAAGTAGCCGGCGAAGATCTCCATGTTCTGAAAAACCGTCAGATCGGGGTCCAGGTTGTTCTCCTGCTGGCAGACGCCGATTCGGGCTTTGATGGAGCGCAGATTGTCCCGCACATCCATTCCGAAGATCCGCAGCGCGCCCCCGGTCATGGGGGAAAAGCCGTAGAGCATGCGGATGGCCGTTGTCTTGCCGGCGCCATTTGGCCCCAGGATGCCGAAGCATTGCCCGGCCGGAACGGCAAAGGACACATCGTCCACAGCGGTGAAGGAGCCATAGCTCTTCCGCAGATGGAACGCCTCGAGAATCGGTGGGGAAGGGGAAACGGTCCGGGTATCCATACTCACAATAAAATCACTGGTGGACGGCTGATCGGATATGCTTGAAATATACAGCAACGGAGGAAAACAGGAAAGACAAAGATGTGAAGGGCGTCTTTTTAAAGGGTTACAAGGCCTTCACGAATGGCGTATTTGATCAATTCCGCCGACCGGCTTATGTTCAGTTTCTGGGCGATGTTCCGCCGATGAGTCTCCACGGTCTTCACGCTGACAAAAAGATGGGAGGCAATTTCCTTGGCGGTCATCCCCTCCGCCATGAGCTGCAGCATCTCGCGCTCCCGCGCCGTCAAAGACGGGGCGCTGTCCTGGGTCGCATCCTGGGAGTTGGATTTGGTGATGTAGCTTTTAACGACGATGTCTGAAATCATCGGGCTCAGGTAGGTATGGTCGGAGACGACGGTTTTGATGGCCTTGGCGAGCTCTTCGAAGGCGCAGTCCTTCAAGAGGTATCCGGAAGCGCCGGAGGAGAGCATGCCTGAAACAAACCGCCGATCCGAGTGCATGGAGAGAGCAATGACCTTGACTCCGGGGATGCTGTTCACAATTTCCCTGGTGGCATCGATGCCGTTGAGATCCGGCATGGAAATGTCCATGATCACGACGCTGGGCTTGAGTTCCTTCGCCAGTTTGATGGTTTCCCTGCCGTTTTCAGCCTCTGCAATGACCTTCATCCCGGGTTGGGATTCAATGAGCGTTTTAAGTCCGTCCCTGATGATTTTGTGATCATCGGCGAGTATGACGGTGATTGCCATGTTGAGCTCTCCCTTTAACGACCCTCTTTTGTCCCATGGGGCGCAATGAGGGTAAAATGCGTTCCTTCCCCCCGTTTGGAGCGGATCTGAAGCTGGCCGCCGAGATTCTTCAGCCGTTCATGAATGCTGAAAAGGCCGAATCCTCCCCGCCAGTCCAGGGGGGTTCCGATTTTCGATACTTCGAATCCGGCGCCGTGGTCGATAACCTCAATTTTAATCTGCTTGCGGTTCGTTCTAAGGATGAGCTCCGCTTCTTCCACCCCGGCATGCTTGACAACGTTCATGAGAAGTTCCCTGGTCGCCTGCAGGAGAAAGATCTGAAGGTCCTCATCAATGGATACGGAATGATCTTTTCCCTTGTAGATAATCCTGAGGTTATGTTGTTCTGCAAAGTATTGCATTAACCATTCCAACGCTGCGTTCAAACCCAGTTCGTGAAATACCGGGGGGCTTAACTTGGTCATCAGGGAACGGGTTTCTTTGATGGCCTGCTTGACGAAGCCCTGTATCTCTTCAAGCGCTTCGGCGAAGCCGCTGTAGGAAGCCAGGGCATGGAGCATTTCCAGCTTGATCCGCGTGATCGCCAGGGTCTGGCCGATGTGATCGTGAAGCTCCGTGGCGATTCGGCGCCGTTCGCGCTCCTCCGTGGTGATAAGGGCCGATGTCAGCGCCCGGAGCTGCTCATGGTCGGAGCAGATATTCTTCTGCGTCTCCCGGTGTTCCGCGATTTTTCTCCGCAGCGCCTTGTTGATGCTGGCCAGTTCAGCCGTCCGCTGGGAGACATTCTTCTTCAGCTCCTGCTGCAGGGCCTCTTCCGACTGTTTCTGTTCGCGAAGATCGGTGAGAACGGAGAGAAGAAGAGGGGCATTCCCGGTTGACGTTTCATAGAATGCCGTATCGAGACGGATCGGGAAAACCGATGCCGCCTTGGGAATCTTCAGCCGGATTTCGATGCCCTGATTCGTTTTATCTGCAGCGCAGGCCGTTAAATGCGTCAAAAAATTGTGCTGAGAGTCCCTGGAGACGAAGCGGAGGAAGGACTGCCCCGGGAGAAGATCTTTGTCCCCTTTGCCCAGCAGGGCAGCACCCGCCGGGTTGATCTGGAGGATGCGCGCCGCCTCATCGATGAGCATGCAGCCGATGGGCATGCAATCAAAAAACTTTTCCGGCACCTGTATGCCGGGGTTCTCTGTGACGCATAGTTGCGCCGCGGATCCGCTGAACGGCTCTAGCCTGTTCTCCCGCGGCGCATTCGGCAGGGGTTCGCGCAGGCACAACAGGGAGTAGGCGTCGGCTGAAGCTGCTGTCTTGGATATTCGGGAATTTTTTATCATCGCTTGTTCGGGGTTTATTGAAATTTGGCCTTACGGGGCGTCCGGTGGAGCTGTCGACCCTGTCGGGTTCTTCCGATTCAAAATAACGGGTGTGTTTCCAGGAAAAACCAGTTATTAAACATGCCTGAGTCAATATTCATGCCGTAAAATACTCATATCTGAAATAACTCTGAAAAATAATGCCGCTTCTGGCAAGGAGATTGGGTAGAGTCAAAGCGACGGGTTAAAAAAGGTAGAAAAGATGGCAAGGACCTGACGGTCATTCAGCAGCAGACCGTTGCGACCTTCAATCGATTGCGGCGCCATCGTGCTAAATGAAACAGGGGGACTCGCGGTCCCAAACTTGCTGTTGTAAGGAAAAACCCTGACATATCGCGTACGACAAATTACTGACAGGGTTTTAATTCTCGTTGATTACATTCAAAAGATCCATGACTTAGGTGAAATATTGTACTCTAAAATGATTTATAATCAAGATAAATTTTAGAAATATTTCGCACAATAGGTCTTTTTTGATCTTAGATTGTAAGATAATGGTAGAGAAAAAGGACCAGGAGGTTCAGGGAAAATGCTTACGCCTTTCAAGTTAACCCATCTCGGTGGGGAGCACTGTGTCACCGGTTCATGCCATCTGGTGCAGGCCGGCGGACAGAATTTTCTTGTCGACTGCGGAATGGTGCAGGGGGAGGACCGGGGTCTGTCCATGGAAAACTGGCCGGTCAGCCCCGGGCAGATCCATTGCGTCCTTCTGACCCACGCCCATATCGACCATATCGGGCGGCTGCCGGAGCTTGTTCGCAAGGGGTTCCGCGGAGAGATCCTCGCCACCCACCCGACCAAGGCCCTCCTGATTCCCATGCTCCGGGACGCCCTGAGCTTTTCCGATTGGGGGGAAGAGGAGACATCGGCAACGGTCCGCAGGATCGAAGCGATCAGTTGGGGCTTTGAATACGGGGAGCCCTTTGCCTTGAAGAACGGCCTCCGCTTTACCTTCCACCGGGCGGGGCACATCCTGGGTTCCGCCTCTGTCCTCCTGGAATCGGAAAGCCCGCGGTCGTCCATCCTGTTTTCCGGCGACCTGGGTGTAAAGAACACGCCCATTCTTCCCGATCCCGACCCTGCGCCGGCCTGCGATCTGCTGGTCATGGAATCCACCTACGGAAACCGTCTCCATGAGAGCCGTTCGGACCGTGTTGAACGGCTGGGTCAGGCCCTGGTGCGGGCCTTTTCCGACGGCGGCAAGGTCTTCATCCCGGCTTTCGCCCTGGGAAGAGTCCAGGAGCTGCTCTATGAGCTGAATCGGCTCCGCACGGACGACGTTCTGAAGGAGAAATTCCCCCAGCTGGCAAAACTTCAGCGCATCCCGGTCATGGTGGATACGCCCCTCGGACTTGAATTGGCGAAGATCGCGTCGAGCCTTTCCGCATACTGGGACCGGGAGGCGAAGGCCCAATTGAGGCGGGGCGACCATCCCCTGAATTTCGATCGCCTCTATGCCGTGACCAACTCCAAGGACCACCGAAGGCTCCTGGAATCGAAGGGGCCGATGGTGATTCTCGCGGGAAGCGGCATGTGCACGGGCGGGCGTATTTTGGATCATCTCAAGGAAGGCATCGAAGACCCCAGAAACGACATCGTCTTTGTGGGCTACCAGGCCCACGGCACGCCGGGGCGTTATATTCAGGAATATGCCGGGAAGCCCGGGGGATATGTGGAACTGGACGGGGAGCGCCGCTCCATCCGGGCAAAAATTCACGTGCTGGGAGGATATTCGGCCCATGCGGACCAGAAGGAATTGGTCGAGTGGGTGGAATCGATGCCGGAGAAGCCCAAGGCCATCAAGCTGGTCCATGGGGAGGCGGGGGCAAGGGAGGTTTTGGGGGATGTTCTGAGGAGCCGGGGGTATGAGGTGGTGTGACTTTTTTTTGTCCATAAACAGGTCACGTGCCTATGGGCAAAAAAAGGGAATCCTATTTTTCAAGCCATTGCCACAGCGGCATCAGGCGGATCGGACGCTCGGCATCCTGCCATTTGAAGGTTTCCATCCGGTCGACCGTGTCATTGAGAAGCAAAAGGTCATCGCAATGCAATTCCTGTGAAGCCTTGATCAGCGCCCGCATTTCTCTTTTCAGGGTCTTCGGATGCGAAATGTCCGTGCAGACCTGAATCAACTGTGAAATGTGCAAACCTTCTTTGACGACAAAATCCACTTCCTCATTCTGGGAGCTTTTCCAGGAGAACAGGGAAATTCTTCCGGCAATTTCTTCTTTTTTCAGGGCGATCGCCACAAGATTTTCGTAAAGCGCTCCCCGGTCTTCGCTGAAGCTAAAACCTGCCGACACGGCCAGTCCGTTGTCGGTGCAGTAGACTTTCTTGTTGCGCCCCGTCTGATCTTTTACTTTGAAGGAGAAACGGGGAATCAGGAAAAAAAGGTACGCTTCCAGCAGATGGTGAACATAACGATCGACGGTATGAACACTGCGGCATCTCGTCACTCGGGAAAGGACATTGAAGGAACACTCCCGGGCAAGGTTCGACATCAAATAAAGGGTCAAGTCTTCGATCCCCTGCACCGAACGAATTCTGAACCTCTTGACGATGTCCTTGTACAGGGTGGAATGCAGAAGCGTGCGCAGGTAGTCGCGGCGGTCGATCTTCTTGAGAAGAGGTTCCGGATACCCTCCCTGTTCCGCGTAAGTCTCCAGTGCTTCTCTTTTCTCAATCTCCGTTCTCTGATTGTTCAAGGTCGACAGGTACTCGCCGAAAGAAAATGGAAACAGAACATAGTTGGCGTGGCGTCCTGTGAGATGTGTGGCCAGCTCCGAACTGAGCAGGTTGGCGTTGCTGCCGGTAATGAGAAGTCGAAAATCCTGTCTTTGCAAGCGATTTACAAACATTTCCCAACGGGGAAGATTCTGTATTTCGTCAAACAGGAGATAACGCGGATTATTGTAGACCGTGTTTACGGCGCTGATGATTTCGTCGTAATCTCCGGTGATGGTCAATCGCTCATCATCAAAATTGACATAACCAAAGGAACCGGTCTTTGAAATCAGATGAACGGCATAAAACGATTTTCCAGCTCGTCGCGGCCCCGTGATGACCTTGATCCGATCATCTTCCGGATCCAGAGAAACGGACAGCTTCCGCTCAAAATAGGACTCCTGAAGACGGTTTCCCAGCTCTCTTTTTTGAACAAGAATGATATCTCTTAACACAAATCACCTATGATGCATAAAAAACTGGATTTTTATGCATCATAGGTGATTTGTGTCCAGTGTCAAGCAAAAGTCTTTGCCACTTCGCGATTGTAAAAAATTTTAATAATATTTAATGCTTATATTTCTAATATTGCTCATTATGCCTGTGTCCTGAGAAACCGGGGGTGGACGCTGGATCACAGCGGCGGCGGATTCCACTTTGCCTGCCTCGATTTGACGGCTGCCCAATGCCAGGATCTTCAGCAACGCATAATGGCAACCAAAGGAATCAGAATAAACAGAGGAATCAAAAGAACAAGAGGAAGAACAAGGTAATAAAAAAGGTTTTCTCTTGAGGGAAGAAAAAGAATGAGGCAAGGGGGACTATCGAACTGTTGCTACAGGGGGAGGTTTACGCCCGGGTGGCCACCCAAAATCCCCCACCTGTGGCCACTTGAAAATCCCCCACCCAGCGGTTGTTTTTAAGACCTGAAAACCAGGTTTTCAAAAGCACCTTCACAAACGGTTGGCAGAACGTTACAGACTCCCATTTTATATACCTGGGAGGAAGAGAAAGGATGAACGTTTTGCAGCCGGACAAGAAAGCAGCAATAATTACATTACTTACCAATGGCATCAGTCAGCGCGAAATCGAGCGCAAAGTGCGCGTGGATCGCAAAACCATCCGTAAATATGCCCGTATGGTGGGAAGCAACAAGCCGATTGGCGAAGGTAACTCAAAATCCCCCGAAGTGGCCATCGACTCCGGAGAGGGTGTTGATCAAAATCCCCCACCCCGGCCACCGGTTCAGGAGGCGTCAGTATCCGCATCTGAGTCGTCAGAGGATGAGTATCCCATGTCGGCCCATGCCCGCTCAGCCTGTGATCCTCACCGTTTATGGATTGAGGAACAGGTACGCCTGGGGCGCAATGCCGTCTCCATTTATCAGGACCTGGTTGAACGATTTGCCTTCGAGCACAAATACAACAGCGTGAAACGGTTTTGCCGTGGACTGCGCAGAAAAGATCCTGTCCAGTATGACCGGCTGGAGTTTCCACCTGGCGAGGAGGCGCAGGTGGACTACGGTCTCGGCGCTCTCACACGTAAACCAGGCACAAACACATACCGCCGTCCCCGATTGTTTGTCATGACGCTGAAGTATTCCCGCCGCTGTTTCCGGAAGGTTGTCTGGACATCAAGTCAGGTGGTATGGGCCAAACTGCATGAAGAGGCCTTCCGGTATTTTGGCGGGGCTACGCGATATGTGGTTCTTGATAACTTGAAGGAGGGGGTCATAAAGCCCGATCTCTATGAACCGGGGTTAAACCCGGTTTATGCCTCTGTCTTGGCTCATTACGGCGTTGTGGCGGATCCTGCCCGCGTAGCAGATCCCGATCGCAAGGGCAGCGTTGAAAACGCGATCCAGCACACCCAGGACACAGCCCTGAAAGGCCGCCGGTTTGAAAGCATCGAAGAACAAAACCAGTGGCTTATGCACTGGGAAGAACGCTGGGCCTCCGTACGGATTCACGGCCGGATGAAACGGCAGGTCCAGGAGATGTTTGAGGAAGAAAAACCGTTTCTCCAGGCTCTTCCATTGAGCAGCTTCTCCTACTTTTCCCAGGAAACCCGCACGGTTCAGGATGACGGCACCATCCAGGTCCACGACTGCTATTACGCCGCATTGCCCGCCCGGCTGCATACCAAAGTGATGGTGCGCATTTACGACTGCGAGATTGAAATCATTGATCCTCAAACGCTGACTGTTTTGCGGCGGCATCCAAAAGGCACCCGCAAGGGGATGGTCGTGATTGAGGAAAAAGACCGGATCTTCAATCCTTCCCGACAGACGTGTTATTTATTGGCTCAGGCCGCGGCGATCGGTCCTATTACGGAAAAACTGTGCAAGCAACTGTTTGAAGGGGAGGGCCGGCAGGGGCACCGCCGCATGCAGGGCATTGTTGCGCTTGCCCGCAAACATTGTGCTGCTCATATTGAGCAGGTTGCCCGGATGGCCCTTGAACGGGGGCTTTCTTCCTCCAGAATCATTCGAAAGCTGGTTGAGGATTTAGACAAAGCAACCACCCCGGAGAAGTCTTCCGACGAATTGACCCGGGAGCACAGTCTCATTCGTTCCCCACAGGACTATGCGCTTTTTTTTGAAACCCACGCAGCCGGCAACGGTCGTCATCCCCGTATACTTCAGTGAAAGGAGGAATCATGAGAACGATTGAAGAAGTTGAGAAACACCTCCGATCGTTGCACTTGCACGGCATGGCCCAGACCCTTCAAGCCCGCTGTCTGCAGGCACAACAAAACGGATCAATGAGTGTTCTGGATGTCCTGACAGAGCTTGTTCAAGATGAATTGGACTGCCGGCAATCACGATTGATTGAGCGACGTTTTCACAGCTCCGGGCTGGATGAACGAAAGATGATGCAGGATTTTGACTGGTCTTATAATCCCCGTCTCCCCAGACAGGAGATTCTTGAGCTGATCAGCGTAAAGTTTGTGCAATCTGCCGCCGATGCGCTTTTGATCGGCCACCCCGGCACTGGTAAAAGCCACATTGCCAAAGCGGTTGCGCATGCCGCGATCCAGGCCGGTTATCAGGTGGCCTACCGGGAAGCGCAATGCTTCTTTGAAGACATCTTTGAAGCCACGCAAACAGGAAAGCGCAAAAAGCTGTTCAAGCTGTTCTGCGGCGCCGATCTTTTGGTGATTGATGATCTGTTTCTGAAAAAACGTCTGCCGCAGGCCGCCGCTGATGATCTGCTGGATGTGATTCTGGAGCGCTATCGCCACCGAAGAAGCACGATGATCACTTCAAACCGGCCGATTGAGGACTGGGGAAAGCTCCTCGGCGACAATGCTACAGCTTCGGCCATTCTGGACCGTCTGTTGCACCGCGGGCATCTGCTGAAATTTGAAGGAAAGAGTTACCGGCTCAAGGAGGCTTCTAAAAGACTTGCGTTAGAAAAGAAAAATAACTAGCTTAACACCTGTTCTGCCGACCTTGGGGTGGGGGATTTTGACCCGGCCACAGGTGGGGGATTTTCAAGTGGCCATCCGGGGTTTACGTCGGGGTTACCAAAAAAACACCTTCCAGGCTGATTTTCGATGAGCCAGGTTGTTCATAAAAAATGCAGAGCCAATTCTGACTCTGCATTTCTGTAATAAACCGATTGTGTTTACTTCCGTTACTTTTGAAACTTTTTTCTAAGTCCTGTCAATCCAAGCAATCCAAAACCAAGGAGCATTAGAACGTTCGGTTCAGGAACAGACCGGTGCACCAAGAAGTCTTGAGTATTAACACCACCATTGGGCGGCGGAGTATGAACAAGGGATACATTGGAGCTTGGTTCGCCAAAGGTTAATCCAGAGACGACTGCCTCAAGTGCTGCAGCATTGGCAAAAGAAGCACCGGAAATATACGTAAAATTAGTTCCCCATAATTTCTCCCAAATAATAAGTTGTGTCTCCTCTTTACCATATGACCAGCCATTATAATATTGTTCTGCCACCCAAGCAGCATTTTTCAAATCAAGGGGGACAGGCTGCAGCTCAGCCAACCCCGTCCCAGCGGTCACAGCTTCAACGCAAAACGCGTCAAGTACACCGTATTCGTTTGTTGTTAAATAGTATTCTGTATAATAATTGCCGCTGCCATTGGGTAAGTTTACGTTTGCCGAGTTGCCCGAACCAAAAGTAATTTGGGTTACAGTTACTGGGTTCGCGATTGCGGTACCTGCACAAATTAACGTAAAAATAATCGCACAAAATAATATTTTTTTCACGTTATCTAACCTCCTTGTTTATTTGTTACGGTTCAGATATCAAGATTGGGGCCAGAATTATATGTCATTGATTCGATTGATTGATATGATTTTTTAGGGCTTATCGTGATAATTGATTGTGTAAAGAAACTGTACGTGTCAAAAAAAGTTTAACCTGACACAATAAAAAATAAATATATAAATATTAATTACTTATGGATGTTCTTGCTTCTGTTTAAAAACGTAATGTTTATTTACACTTTTCATAGCGGTCTGACCACTTATTGGTAGTCAGATTTGCACATGCTGTTACCAAGTTAGTTTTTGCATCATCGTTCACCGTGATCTGATACCAGTGGTAAGCTCACTTGTCCGTTCTCTGAGACGGTCAGTATTGACAAGTCTGCCACCTGGAAGCTTTAATTGTGGTACCATCTCCTTAAGGACAGGAGGAGTTGCCGATTATTTCCAGCGAGGACTTAATGGATAGGCATTTATCATCTGCACTAACGACAAAACCGGGGAAAATCCATTCTGTCGCCCGACTACCAGACGATACGCGATTTCCTGGACAAGGATGGTTACCAGGCTTCCTGGATTTTTTGTTTCCTGAAATGGATGGATTATCAAGCTTTTGTGCTAAACTTGCATCTCATGAAATAGCACAGTTTTTATTGTCGGAATATCTTACAAATAAACACAAGACTAAAGGTGTGTCATAATGTACTGTATATATTATTATTCTTCAGTCGCTGGTTAAAATTATTCCAAATAGTGTTGTGTAACTTTACAATCGTAAAGAATCATTAATATCACACAATTTGAGATCTGAATTTGTCGACCCAATTAAAAATGCTATAAATATTAAGCAATATTAACCTGTTGCCAGTTGACAATGATGAGAATAACTTTCCTATTTTCTGCCTGGCACATTGCTTGCCCCATCAAGTCGCGTAAGGTACTGAGTCAGAATGCCGGCAGTACATTCTGTACCGAAAGAAGTGGGGTTTAACGTTTTAAAAAAATAAGTTGAGGAAGGAGAGACGAGGGTGAAAAAACTAGGGATTCTTATGATGGCATTAATTGCTTGTATGATGCTGTCCAGTACTGCAATGGCAGACAGTCCCACACTGCAGGAAATCTTAAACAATATTACTGTAGGTCCCATTGCAGGCAAAAGCTCTGTTAATGTGGAGACGGATAGGATGGCTAATGACTCATACTGGAGCATCACCGGAAGTGGTGGTTCATTATCCACAATGATTATCGAGGTGGCTGGTTTGGCAGCGCAAAATGGTTTTGGCGTCTATGACATGTCAAACTCGAATAAGAAAGTGGAGCTATTTTCTGGGGCGGCGACAACGGGTAGTCAGGTAACCTTGGGGATTACCACGATTGGTCAAGTATATGTCAAAGGTGAGTATAGCGGTGTTAATTTTGCCGCTAATCGCTTTGGATTTTACATTACCACAGGGAACGGCGAGACATTTTATTCTGATAATTTGTTGAATAACGGAGAAGATCATATGCTGGCGTTCCAAGGCAAGAATGTAGATACTATTCAGATTGGTCAATGGGCGCCAGGCCTGTGGACGAACAATGAATACGCCTTAGCATTTGAGGATCTTAGCACAGGAAGTGATTGGGATTATAACGACATGGTGGTGATGGTTGAGTCGGTGACAAATGTTCCTGAGCCAACTACCTTGACGCTTCTTGGTGCAGGTTTGATGGGATTGGCATTCGCTCGCCGCAAGAGGGATGATGCGTAGTATTAAACGCTAAAAGGAACGCTTCTATTAAAGACAAGAAGGGTCAGGTATTTAGCCTTTCTTGTCTTTTTTTATTGTAAACGCCTACTATAGCCATAATTAATTTTAATGAGCTATTTTTTCGAAATCCCCAGTTTATCCATCAATTCATAAAGCGTGGGACGGCTGATCCCAAGCTTTTTAGAGGTCTTGGTGATGTTGTCTTTGCAGAGGGCAAGGGTTTCGATGATAAGAGCTCTTTCGATCTGCTCCCGAGCTTCTTTGAGGGTCAGGTTTCCATTGCCGTTATGATTGCCGCTTATTTCCAGATCCGCGGGTGATATCTTTCTTCCCTCGGCCATAATGACGGCGCGCTTGATGGAATTTTCCAGCTCTCGGATGTTTCCCGTCCAGGAATGGCTCAGCAGCGCATTGACGGCAGGCTGTGAAAATCCCGAAACCTTTTTATTGAGTTCATGAGAAAACTTCTGCAAAAAGGCATTCGCCAGGAGCAGGATATCGCCCTCGCGTTCTCTAAGGGGCGGCAGAGCGATGGTGACTACACTGATCCGGTGATACAAATCCTCCCTGAAGCGTCCTTCTTCCATCCTTTGCTTCAGATCGCGGTTGGTTGCCGCCAGCACACGGACATCGATGCTGATCTGCTTACGGCCTCCAACCCGTTCGAACTTCTGCTCCTGGAGAAAACGGAGCAGCTTGACCTGGAGGGCCATGGGCAGCTCACCGATTTCATCAAGAAACAGGGTGCCGCCCTGTGCTGCCTCGACCCGTCCCTTCTTCTGCATGTGGGCGCCGGTGAAGGCGCCTTTTTCATGGCCGAATAGTTCGCTTTCCAGAAGATTTTCCGGGATCGCGCCGCAGTTGATCACGACAAAGGGTTCGTCCTTTCGGGAGCTCAGCCGGTGCATGGCCCGGGCGACCAGCTCCTTGCCGGTGCCGCTTTCTCCCGTGATCAAAATGGAAACATCCGTTGTGGCCACCTTGCGGATGACGGCGAAAACCTCTTGAATCTGAGGACTCGCCCCAAGCATTCCTTCAAAGGAATCTTCATTCTGAAGTTTTTTCTGGAGATTGAGCTGTTCTTCTTCAAGACGATGAATATGGAAGGCACGCTGCAGAACAACCTTGAGTTCATCAATCTGGATGGGCTTGTAAAAATAGTCGTAAGCGCCAAGGCCGATGGCGCGAAGGGCATGTTCCTTTTCGACACGCCCGGTGATGACGATGACTTTGGCCTTGGCATGTTCCTGGATTTCCGACAGCGTGGCAAAGCCCTCCTGGGTATCGGCCGGATAAGGTGGGAGACCGAGATCAAGGGTGATGACGGAAGGAGATTCCTGTTTGACCAGGGACATGGCGCTTGACCGGTCTTCAGCCAGCAGCACCTGATAATCCTTGTTCAGCGCCCATTTCATCTGCTTGCGGACATCTTCATCATCTTCAACAATAAGAAGCTTGTCTTTTTCCATTGGATTTTCCGAAACTTAACTCCTGCTGAGGTTTTCAGAGGCCGGTGACGGGGAGGAGAATACGGAAGGTCGTTTTTTCTCCTTCAATGCTTTCCGCTTCAAGTCTTCCCCGATGAGCTTCGACAATCATTTTACTGTGAAAGAGTCCTATTCCCATGCCGCTTTTTTTGGTGGTCTTGAAAGGGTGGAACAGAGACTTCTCAATAAACTCCCTGGACATCCCCTGACCATTGTCGCTGAAGCAAATTTCGATCCAGTTCCCGTGCAATCCCGACGAAACCTGGATAAGAGGGTCGCTGGAAGAGGCAACGGCATCATTGGCATTGAGCAGAAGATTGACCAGAACCTTCTGAAGCTGTTCCGGATCGGCATCGAGGTTCGGCAGCGGCTTCAGATCTTGAGTCACCCGCGCTTTCAAGGCGCCGTTAAACCCGGCGAGAGTTGTTTTCACCAGCTCATTCAGATCCACCTGGGTCTTCTGAAGATCGATCTTTTCCCCGAGGGACGAAAGACGATTGCACATGATTTTAATCTTGTCAACGCTTTGCGACATCATCTGTATCGTATCGTTTCTAAATTCCTCGTTGTCGAAATGGACCGGAAGATTTTCCATGGTCAGGGATAGTTTTGACGCCAGATTTTTAAGATCATGGATAAAAAAGGCGGACATCGTCCGGAAGGCTTCCTCCTCCTTAACCTTTCTCATCTTCTCTGAAAGTTTGACAGTCAGAAGACTGCCGGCGGCCTGGTCGGCAAGGGTGCTGAGCAGCTCCAAATCTTCAAGGGAAAGGGGATCATGGCCGATGCGCTCACCAACGGTCATCAAACCGGCCAGTTGATCTCCGGAAACCAGCGGAAGGGCATAATCAATCTTCAAAGACGAGCAGAGATCCCGGTTTTGCAGATTCTCCAGGATTTTTTGTTTATCCCTTCTGAAATCATAATCAAGGGGAATTTTTTCCTCCCTGATAGCCTTGGCCAGTTGAAAAAGATCCTCTTCCGCGGATTCCGCATCCGGTATGTCGCTTTTTGACAAGGCCGTCGACCCCAAAAGAACCAGTCGTTTCTCTGATTCATCGGTTACCCAGAGACTGACGGACAGGACGTCCAGCGTGCGGGAAACCATTCCGGCAATGGCCTGGCATAACGGGGCAAGATCCAGAACAGACCCTGTCGTGTGGGTAAAGGTCTGCCATTCCTTCCGGTAATCGTAAAAGGGGCGACTGAAGTGCAGACTGACAAATCTTTTCAGGCGCCGCCGAAGCCGATCGGAAAACAGGAAGATGGCCAGACCCAGGAAAAGAAGAAAGATGAGGAATGCCTGGGAAGGAACGGTATGTCTGCCGGTAAGAAAAGGCGCCGCCTTTGCGATCAGGGCGACGGCGATCAGGTAGAGGCCGATGAAAAGAAGGGTGAAGGAGGCGTAAAGGAAGGAATGGGAGAGATAAAAACGAACGGCCAGCGTTTTTGATCGGTAGAGAGAAAAAAGCATCAAGGGGCAGGCCACAAGAAGGGCAATGCCGTTGACGGCCAGCAGGGACGTGTCCAGTGTATGATACAGGATGGCCTGGCTGTCGGTAAAAATCCTGACACCAAAAAGGCTGCCCACGCCCAGGATGAGAAATTTAATCTGCCAGCGGATATGGCCGACGGATGTCCGAAGGGTCTTTTCCAGATTGATCAGGACCAGCACTGCGCCGAGAAGAGACAGGATATGATAGAGATAGCCGGACCATCCCAGCCGCAGAATCCATATTTCTTGACTGGATAGAAATAGCACCGGCTGTTGAAAAAATTTGCCGCCGAAGAGGGTAGGCAGGATGACAGGCAGGATAAAAACGCAGAGAATCGGCCATTTCCAGGCCTGGAGAAATATCTTGTAGTTGCTCCTGGCAAAAGAGAGACTGAATACAAGCCAGATGCCCGGCAGGAAACTCGCGGCAACAAGGCGGAGATGCTGCAGTCGCAGCGCGGTCAATGAGGAATCTGTCAACAGGCTTAACGCTGATAATGTCGAATCGGCCGCCAGCAGCAGCATGCCCAAAGCAAAGATCCGAGTTACAAAATCCCGCCAGTTCTGAAAAACAGTAAATCCCGCCAGAAGGATGCAGAAGAGCGCACCGGCAAAAAAGATCAAAAAATCAGAATTCATGTCGGAATGACATATCCAGATGATAACTCATAATCCATACCCGTCACTCTCTGTGATTTACTTTCTCTTCTCTTTTCCTCAGAAAGTAAAGGATCGGCGCCATCAAAAGCAACGCCAGAATAAAAAAGGGGATGCCGCCCTCTCTGTGCAGGGGGCTTTGCAGGATTCGCGGGTCCACATAGGTGCTCAACAAGGTCAATGTGGTGATGCGAATGCCGTTCTTGAGCATCGTGATCGGAATCACGCAGAGGGCCAATATGGCCCGCCGCCACCAGGAATTGAGAAACAGATAACCCGCCAGCAGCGCCGTGATGAGAAGCGCCAGTCCCGACCGTATACCACTGCACTCCGGCGCTACTTCTACATCAATGCCGATCGTGTGAAAGACAAATCCTTCCCGATAATACGGCACCTGTGAAAGCCAGAGCAAAAAGTTGGCAAATTCTGTCGAACCCTTCTGCAGAAATGTAATGAGCCACTCCATCACTTCATACGGGAAGGGGATCATGAAAACAAGAAACAAGAGTGGGAAAAGGGCGGATGTAAAGGCCTTTGTCCCATACGCAAATATAAAAGTCCCCCAGATCACAAGCAGTGAAGATGCTGTTATAACGGTCGCATTATCATTAAGATTTAGGCTCCCGCCGAAGGTAGTACAAGCTGTAAAAAAAGCAAGACCGGCGATAAGAATTGCGGGACCAATTAAGAATGAATATCCAATTCCTTTAAGTAGCTCCTTTCTTTTCAGGTAGAGGAGATAAATGCTGATGATCGGTATGAAAGGGATCAAGGAATGATAATCCCTGGCGAGCCGAGAACCAAGGAGAGCAGTCAAAGGCCAATATGCCATAGCTGTCGCTGATAAAACACCAACAAGGAAGATTCCATGCCGCATTATGTCTGCCTTGGGGATTTTCATGCGGTCCTGATTCCTTCCTTGTTGATACGGGAAACCCTGGTTATCATAACTGGAAAAGCTTCTGCACCCTTCCGCTCCATCGAACTATGTGAAGATGCAGGTAGTTGATAAATGGAAGAATGAAAATCGACAAGGGAAAGGTCACAGAGGTGGCCCATTTGGTCGGATAACACATCATCTATACCACCAGTGGCAAACAGTCTGAGTCCAGAGGGGGCGTCTCTATCCTATCGGATATTACTGTGATTAGCTAATAACGCAAGTTCCTCGGAGCAGAAATAGAAATCGGAGTGGAAGATTCTCGCATGGGATGAGGATATTGGTACGGTGTATAATAGGCTGTCCATGTATTTGTTGCAGTACACTTATAAAGAGTGCCGGAAATTGGCATTATCGGGTTTTTACCTACCATGCCGGATAAATCTGAGCATGATTGATTCGTCGCCCAATATGCTACACCGGTTGTACAGGTGGAAGGACGAGCCGCAAGCGGACCACATCCGACTCCAGTGCTTCCATTAAATATGGCATTATAATTAAAGAAATCAGCATTCTCAATGATCGGATCAGATGCGCAACCATATGGCGCTGCCCCGGGACTGTAAACAGTTAGCGGTTTCTCCGTTCCATTAGCAAGATTTCTCCATGCATAAGTATTGTCTGCCTTCTGATTGAAACTTCCCATTTGCTGGCATGAATTACAATAATACTGAGTAATACCGTTATAAGGGCTCGTATTGCCCGCAAGGGTATTGTTAAACATCAACATCCAGCCCCCCCTATGAGCCATCCATCGGTAGGCACCCACTTGGTTAATAATCTTATTGCCATAATATTCAGACACCATCGTTGAATAATTCTGGCAGCTTTCTGGTGGATTCGCAATGAGAGGCGTTTGTAGTCCGTGAATGTCCCAAAACTCTCCGGGTGCATCGGCATTTGTGTAATCCCACGTATTATACCTTACGACAACCCGACCGCCTTGACCTGATTCAGTCCACCCCGAGTAACCAGATGGAAAAGAGGATGAAAATTGGATAGTGTTGTCTTCTACATAAAAATTCTCGGCCACACCATAAGCCTGTGTTAAATTGTTCCATGAGTTAAAATCATTGCCGTAGATACCAAATAGAATAGGAATACGATCAAATATATTTGAAGACGCCACACCCCATACCGCCCCACCAAGGTATAAGCCTCTCGCACTACGTGAAGCATTACGAATTGTATTGTTTGTAACAATTAAATTAACATGCCCATATGTGGAGTTATTATAAACCCTTATGATTCCAGCCCCCCCTAAGCTTGAATTGTTTGCGTCGAAGGTAAACCCACTAATAGTCAGAGTGTCATGCACTGTTTGTGCTGCCGCATTCGGTATCCAGTATATCAGTGTCAGTCCCCCTGTTATTGTCGGATTCCCCGAACCAATTAATTGAACCCCTCGTGTAACTTCCAATGTACTTGTCCATGTGGCATTGCCAGAAACGGTAATTACATCTCCAGGTGCAGCTTGTGAAACGCAACTCTTCACAGAGGAATAGTCAGCCGTACTTATCCAATTAGGACTTGAACCAGTGCAAGCAGCCCAAGAAAATAGTGGCATCAGGCAATAGGCCCAAAAGCAAAATAAAGAAACAAACAATAAATCAAATGCCTTCTTTGTTCTCATTTTTTATACTCCTAATATTTGTAAGTATTTGCTGTGATAATAGTAGTTTAAATTTTTGTGTGAGAGATCATCTACTGCCCTAAATTCCAACCAAATTCACCTCGAAGACTGGACAGACAATCCATACTTCTTCACCGTGCGATCTATAAAGTGTTTCTCCCAACCATCCGAGATATAATACCCTTCCGGTAAGACGGTTCTTATTGGCTTCTTCTTGATGCCCTCAAACCTTTCTCTCAGCCAATAAGCCACTTGAATCGTAAATCCCATCAGATAAAATGGGACGGAAGGTAATGAAAAGGGCGTCATCGGCCGGAAGCTGCTATACGTCATTATTTTTGCGAGCCGCGGGTCCAAATTGGCCATGGCGGCCTTTTGAACCAGTGCGTCGCCACCCAATCTTCTATGATTTCCCCATAGTGCTGGCGCCACACGCAGCGCCAATTCCAGTATGGCATAATTGCCGTACGGTTCAAGCTGATACCCAGCGCGATTGAAGGCTGACAAAATGAATGAACTATAACGCACGGTGTTGAGTAAATTGAACAGGCGAATATAATCTCGTTCATCGCCATCGCTTAATTGAAAGTGTTCTTTTGTTCTTCTAAACTCATCATGGAGCGTCCCGCAAAAATTGTTCCAGAAACTATCCTCCACCTTAAGCGATTGTTTCGCGTTCTCAACTTTCTGTTGAATATAGCCGTCAATTTTGTTCCATGGTATCGCTATGAAGAGTTCGGTTCCATAAACGCCTCCTAAACCCAACGAATAGGATCCCGCATTATCTATCAGTGGCGAAATGGAATGGTTGAAGGCAGGTGTGAATCCTTCTGTAAGCTCAATGAATCTTTTGTCATCTCGACCAGCCTGGAAAGTGTAAATATCAAGAGGGATTCCTCTAAGCTTAGCAATTCTGTCTGCAACCTCCAAATCCTTTGATGAGCTAACCCTCTCCAACGAAACAGCCGTACGAAAACGGATATTGCGGAACTGTTCAGCAGCTATGGCGGCAACCAGCCGACTGTCACGTCCTCCCGTCAGTGATGCTGCTACGGGAACATCCTTGAACTCTCTGCGATTTATAATTGCTTTTAAGCGGGACAGAAGCTCGTCGGCTAAAAAGGAACAATCGGACTGCTTCTTGTTATCGATCGAATAGACAACTGAACCAAGCCTGTAGCTTGAATTTGCCGTATCCACCACGAGATATTCATGCGGAAGCAGCCACTTTATCCGTCTGTGCTCTGTCGAGCGGCCAAGCCAAGAGGGGTAACATATATGACGCATGGCAAGAAACTCGAATACCTTATAAGTATCGAGATCATTCGCACTTGTCCCCAAAATATTTTCAAGTTCTGAGAATGAAGTTGATATGACCTTTCCATCATCGGAATAAAAGATGTTTCGCGTTCCCATGAAATCGGAAAAGAGGTAAATACTATCGCCCTTTTTGATCAGCAACACATACTGGCCAACCAGTGTCTTCTTCAGTGTGCCTATCTGTGTCTCATCAAAGGAACGCAAAATTTTTGACAATGTGGCCTGAACCGAATCTCCGCCTACATGACAAACATAGCCTATGGAGGCAATTACATCTACACCCTCACGAATCACGCAGAATGTTCCTATTTTACCATAGATAAAACATTGGCCCTTTGAGTCTAAACTCAATATCTTACAGAGTTCATCCCAATGTTCGGAAATATTATCGGTACCATTAAGCCTTATGAGCATATCTGCCATTTATTTTCCTCCAGCCCAACACGCCCTTACATTCTTTATCAACACACTGTAGCCTATGATTGGGAACCACATGGATAACTTTAGGACACTGGAACAACTCTCATTTTTCTTGCCATTTTTCTCCTAGGATATAATCCCGATTTAAAGGCAGAAACTTTGTGCTGACTCCACCCGGATAAGGGGTTAATTCGCTAAAGTAAATGCTGTTATTTATGTTATATAGATCGACTCTCATAAAATCAAAGTCTTCGGATAAAGCCTCCGATAGGCAAATCATTTTCTCAAAATTCTTCGGCCGCAGACATTCACCTTCCCACTGTGCAAAGTCATATCTAAAATCATACGGCTCGAAATTTCTATCGAACGACCTGGTCTTATGATTCCCGAACCGATCGTAGTGTACGGTCAGGAACTCAACTCGCCCGGAAAAACAGTAGAACTTATAATCCACCGGAGGCTTTCCCTCATCATCCATGAATGCTTCAATCATAATTTTAGGTTTTATATTCTTGTAGGCCCATCCTATGCCAAGGTATGTGTCCTGACCAAAGTTCGTGCCAAGCCACTTCTTCAACTGTCGTATTATATTCTTCTTGTCAAGCTCCATCCTATCATCCACAATGATGACATAGCCACACCCATGATTTGTTTTGACCACAAATCGCGCTGGTAATTTATTAAACGGAATTTCGTCCGGATTTGCACCCTGCCAAAGAAGTGGGATTAGGAATTCTTTTCCTATCTTTTTCAATACGAATTCACGCACCAGTAATTTGTCGGATATCAACGTGAGTATTGGGTTTCTATCATGCAGCATGCGACTCCATAATTTTTCGTTAAAGCTCCTTGGCTGTGAGAAATTTGGCCAATATCGGTGAATTAAGTAAAATTGAAAACTACATAGTTTCCTATAAAATTCACCTGCAGGCTTATTCCCAATTATATAACGACCATAGCCCCGGCACATTGGCCAATAAAACACTTTAAAAAATGCGGATATTAATTTCGAGTTCGTAAATCCCACTAAACGTGTCACCTCCAAAGTCAGCATAGATGTCAGTGTTTGTTCTCTTCATTGAAGTTTAAGAGAAGTGATCATCTGGTCACTCTCTCGTCTTTAAATATGGTGTTCAGTATTTCCTGATGTGTCTCGCATTGCACTAAAAGCAGCGCCCTCTGTCTTTCATCTTTCGAGTGTAGGAAGTGAAGCAACAGATGCCTTAACTTACTCATAATCTTATTATAACCGAAAAGCATGGAAAAATAGCTGTCCTTCTGCTGCCGACAGTACTGTACCCACTGATCTTTAAGAAATATGCTATCTTTTATCTGAATGTTTTTCTTTTCCATGTCGTCAAGAAAACTTTGTCTTGAAGTATCATCCATTTTTCGAACGCCAGTGATAGCTTTCGATTGAAGATAAGGAATCGGTTCAAAATGGACACGCCTATTTTCAACAGTCAGTCTGGCAAGATATCCTTCATGCCAGGAAGACAGAGTCTCGTGTAGTGGTTCAAAAACCAGATTTCCCAGACCATAAATGATAGGCCGGTTAGCATAAATTTCCCACGGGAGCGGGCAGTGGGTATGACAACAGACGACCGCATCTGCCCCCGCATCCACCATGAAGCGGCAGCGCCTGACCATTTCCGGTGTCGGGTAAGGATAATATTCTTTTCCACCGTGGACAAGAGCAATAAAAATGCCGTTTTTTTTGTACTTTTGGACTGCATCCAGAAAATTGATTATGTCAAGAGGGTTTGCTCCGGGCATGTTTTCGTCGGCAACGGAAAACTCACGTTCCGCCATAGAATATATAATAATTCTCTCACCATTAATTTCTTTTATGAACGGTTTTTGGGCTTCCTCAATGTTTGCTCCTGCACCGACATAAGAAAGTCCGGCTTTTTTGATGGTACGAAATGTTTCCAGTAGTCCTTGAACACCTTGATCAAAACTGTGATTATTGGCCAAATTCAAAACGTTCCAACGAGCAGCAATAAATCCATTAATTGTATTAATAGGGGCTCCCAAAGTGCCTCCTGGCTTTTTAATAGGCGTTTCTTTTGAGACTATGGGCGCCTCCAGATTAACGACAGACAAATCGGCGGACGTAATGTCGTCCAGCAAATCATGAAATATTTCTTCTGCATTACCATCGATGAAAGGTTTTTGTATGTTTCCGGAGGGATATATATCGCCGCCAATAACAACGGTTATCATGACAGATCAACCTTCTTTCATTAAATGGGCTAGGTCCTTCCAAGTGTCTTTTCCTTCTTTTTTCATCAATACAAGCCCAACGATTACAATGTAAATGACATTCATGATTGCACCTACGACAGAAAATAAAAAAACGGTGAAGGAGGCTGTCATATGCATACCGCCAATAACAAGCGCCATGGTTCGCACGGAAAGTAAAATGATACCAAAGATAAAAAGCTGTCTCTGAAGACGAAGTATTCTCGCAAACAATAAGGAAGGGAGGTTGCAAAACATAAATGTTAGCCAAATGACGAGATAGCTTGCAAATTCACCCGCGATAAGCCATTTATGGCCGAAGATTAAGGCGAAGATCTGAGGTGCCCAGATAAATAAAATTACAGAAGGAATAACAGATAAAGCGAACAGCCCTGCTGTTACCTTAATATAAAGAGCCAGTAAGCTTCCACCGTGATGATCGGTTTCCGCCGCTTTCTGGAAAAGTACCTGCCGAAGCGCTCGCAGGACAAGCCCCATGGGTGCGGAAAGAATCCGTTCAGCAAATGCGAAAGCACCAGCGACTATAATTCCAAAATAATTTGCCAACAGTAAAACAGGCAATCCCATGGATAACGCATTAATAACGTTACCAGATGCAGTATATATGGGAAAATCAATGTAATCCCTAGCAAGTTGTTTTATCCGATACCAATTGATTTGATGTGCCGATGTTTTGAAATCAACCCAGAATACACAAAGAAGGTTGATGCTTGCGAATAAATCAGCCAAAACACTGCTGATAACTAAGCCGACTGATCCTGTCTTGAACAAGCCAAGACCTATCTGCATAGCGTTGGATGAAACGCTCCGAATGACTTGTGATGCCGATGTTTGTTTAAAGGCTTTAACCCTCACACACCAAGACTGCATCGTAATATTAAAACCAGTAATCAGAACGGTAAAAACAAGAAGAGCGAGTACCCATCTCCCAGGTGCGTTCATGATTTCCATCATATAGGTCGGTGTAACCAGACAGATCAATGCACACAATAAAGAGATGATTAATGTTGCGATACATGAAATAAAGAGGACATCAAAGGCATCACGCTTTTCTTTAGGCAGCATAATTGCTTGACTGTATTCCAGTGTAACACCTGCTGCAATAACTCCGCTAACAGCATTGAATGATCCAAAAATTCCAAAATCAGCTGGTGTGAATAAACGACTGATGATCGGTGTCAATGCAAAACCGATTATCTGCGCCAAAGCTGTTCCTGACATGACGATGAGCATGTTTTTTATAAAAATGGAATTCTTAAACCAGATAACAATGTTCTTCAAATTCAGCTTTATATTTTTAATTCTCACAGATGGCTTTTCTGTATTTTGGAATTCAGCACCCTTGATAGTGAGGATTTTTGCTCAACGGAACAGCTCTGCAGACCGCCAATCAGAAGCATGCCGATCAAATTCTTCCTTTGGCATTCCTATATCTTCAAGAAATTCCTCAAGTGCTTGAGGAATTCTACGATTATTTAGCAGTTCCTCGTCCAGTTTTATTGCTTCTTCTCTGGTTAATTCACCGAATCTGATCTGTCCGGCGTGATGGGCAGTCTCAGGACTCAATGCCGGAAAACGAAGCCCATGGATATAACCCACCACAGGATGCAGCCCGCAGTCCGTGTGTTCAAAATCTGAACTCGTTTGCTTCCAACCAAGTTCTTTAGTTATAATCTTCAGTACATCACTGCGGTCTGTATCCATATAGTCATAGATATCGACTTCTTTCGGACCGCGCCAGTGCCGAAGTTTTCTTTCGATTCGGAAAAATAGTTTCGGCATCCGAGCAAACCGTGAAGCAGCTCCTAGCCGATGAGCTGCTTCGATTCTTGGTTGCTGATCTGCGACCCTTGAAAATACCCACTGATCACCGCCTTGGAATATTTCCGTGAGCATGGACAGATATGTAACGCGCCACCCGCCGCCCAAAACAACAAGGGGAATTTTGAATGTACGGGAAGCGATTTCAATACTTTCAAATATCCCTCTCATACAAGCGGGACAGAACGACCCGCAGCGGGACAGATACATTCTATAAAGCAGGAGTTGTGTGGGACGGCTGAGTCGGAAGGTCATATGATCTGCATCACAGGCATCTATAGAACTGCGAATATTCTCCTGGGCATGCTGGGTCAAGTAGCCATTATCAAAAGTTACAGCGAGGCATTTCAACCCATGCATCTTTGCGCACACGTACAGAGCATATGCACTGTCCTTACCACCACTCAATGGGATCAAGCAGTCGTACCTCCGGTTTTTCTTCTTCGCAGCGGCAATGATTGCCTCCCATTTTTTGTACTCCTTTTCCTTTTTGGCAACCCAACTCGTCTTAGAATGCTCATATTCGCGACAATGATTACAGATTCCCTGCTCATCCAACTTTACACTCGGCAAGCTAGTAGGCAAGATGCATCGGTTACAACGTTCAATCTGGCTCATTGTTTCCCCCTAGATAAAATTCGTGCTCAGATATGGTATTTTGAGAATATCGTCCATGCATGCGCTTGCTGCAAAAGTATATCAGTGTTTCTTCCATTTTCCCCAAGAGCGGAGTCAAGATTATTTATATCGAATCCAGCGAAGGTGCTTATCCCCGCAGGATAAGGTGTTGGTGTTAACTCGCCAAAATAAATGTTGTGCCCCTGCTGGTACAGGACCACCCGGATAAATTCGAAACCAGCCGCCAATGATTCTGCCAATGTAATCATTTCATCTATGTTCGATGGCAGATGGTATGGTTTGTGATATTGTTCTAGGTAGTGCAAATATTGTTTCCCACCTAAAAGCTCCGCTTCCTTGCCAAATCAATCCCCAGCATGGCCAGCAGCCAGCTTGCATGGTATGCAGCTTTTTCTGCATATTTCATAGCAGAATGACTTCCTTTAAAGGCGCTAAAAGGTAGTATGAGAGTGTAAACCATTAATGCGGCCATCGCTTTCATCGGCGCCGAAACTTTTGAAAGGCCACGCAGTAAAGGCGCCCTGTATCTTCTTTCATTGGAGGCTTGAAGAACGGCACGTCTCAGATAATAGCTTTTGGTCTGACGCTCAGGTGGTACAACCTCGTAAACCGGCGCTTCCTCAACGGCAATAAACCGGTAACCCATGGCCATTGCCTCTCTGAAGAATTCTTTGTCAGACCCGCTGGTCTTATACTTTAAATCGAAACAGAGTTGATGTTCATCAAAAACATCTTTTTTGAGTAGAACATTTCCCGTCCGAGTCTGGTCCCACATCAAAAGCGTACCTGTTCGGTGTACCGGGCGTTCACAGAATTTGCTTTTTACCAGCCAGGCGGGTGGTTCTTTCTCGAAAAATGGATGAACAGGGGCCAATGCGCCATCCACGTCAAAAGTTAGGATTGCTCTATACATCGTGACTAGCCAATGTGTCGGTGGGAATTCATCATCATCAATAATGCCTATGTAATTACCTTTTGCCAATCGTATTGAATGGTTTCTGGCGGCCGATATTGTTTGTATCGGTTCTATGCCGTAAGTGATGTCCAAACCCAGTTCATCTTTCAATCTCATTACCGTTTCTCTGGCAGGACCTAAGGCGTCATTGTCCACCACAACGATGGAATAATCAAAATGTTCATCTGTTTCCTGAAGAGCCAGTTTACGGAGAAGGCGTTCCAGCATCCGATTTCGTCGATAGGTGCAAATACAAATTGAGATGTGATCTTTCATAAGTCACAGGGGTAGTTTATATGATTTTGTTCCTGATAGTATTTGCCAATCTGTTCACTATTGCGGATAGAAACAATGTCAGGATAAGAAAAACGATTATATTAATAGGAAAAGACATTTTCATATATTGAATCGGAATGCTTATGGTTTGATGCACCATGTATATTTCCAATGTGTTATTGGCGACAAAATCCACCACACGGGATATGTATGGTGAACCCATCAATTTATTGGCGATGAACGGACTTCTGCTGATCTTCAGTAAATAATAGACGAGGGGATATATCAATAATTGCTGCAAGAACTGATACTCAAGAGAAAGCCCCTTCAGCATAAGAAACTTTTGCGTATACATCAGGCCGACAATGGAAAAAAGATAAAGATAATCCCTAAGTCCTGCGTAAGAGACATCTTTGTTTTTCTTTGCGATATAGATTCCGAATAAGAACACCATGAAATAATGGATTAAATCGAATGGCGACTCCTCAATGGACCATTTCGAAAGGTCGACGATGGAGATGTAACAGCCTATATATATAAGTCCCAATATGCCCAAGATGACTAATATATTTGTTTTCCATAAATTCTTGATGAGAGGAAAGGCCAATAAACAATAGACTAACAGTGCCTGAAGAAACCAAAAAGGCGGGTTGAAAAAATAACCAATGAAAATTGTTGTTGTACTGTAAGATAATTTGCCTTGCCAAATCAGCACAGGCATCAAAAGTGAGATTAATACAATCCATAGTGAAGGATAAATACGACTTATTCTGTTTGTAAACCATTCCGTGAAATTTTTATTTTTTCCTTGTTGGCTTAAGTACAAGCCAACGGCTGAAAGAAAAAAGAAGATGGAATTGCCGATAGCGCCACCGGTTCCGATGTAAGGGATAGGATAATAACTATCGAGATGCGAATTTATTACTAAGGAAATTGCCAGTGCCCGTAGAAATTGTGTGTCTGGATTTTTCATTTTATAGATCTTTAACTCAACTTTCGCACAAGGTTAAATGTCCTTAAGTGCTTGTTCATTAACAAGAAACAGCGTTCTTTTGCCAGTCTAGTAGCCAGCGTGCCCCATAAATTGGCGGAAGTTCCCTAAGAAACCGTTCGATCATGGATCGAATCAGATCCCTGGTCATTTCGGGAACGGTTTCCAATGCCTGCTTTAAGAGTATCAGTAAAATGGCCAGCGCTTCCGCAAAAGTCACCTGCTCAAGTTCTTCACAGCAGGCGTGAAACAGGGTCCCAAAAGTTCGGGGATCTTGGTTCGTCCGCTTGGCAAGGGCCAGCATGATGTATCGGCAGCACACCACATGGGCCTGAGCAACAAGAGCGTCATAAGACCGACTCTGGCACTCCTTGGCGAGATTGAGGAACGATTTCGCCATTTTAAAAAACACCTCAATGTCCCAGCGGCGCTTATAGGTCGTGATGATCTCTTCGTCACTCAGGGCTGTATCGGTGGAAAGCAGGGCCAGCCACTTTTTTGCGCGGCGGTCCCGCACAAAGACGATCTTCGCCGGAATCGGAACGCCCTTGTCGTCCTTGCCAATCTCGATTCTGACCGAAGCGAGAATCTTTGCGCGGCCTCGCCGCTTGCGGATCTTCCGGTAGAGGGCTGCCAGATGGATATCTTCCCCCTGGTAGCGATAGAAGATCTTTTCCGTAACCTTGAGCATACAGAGGGTATGCATCCCCTGGGCAAGCAACTTCCTCATGATTGTGGGATAAGCGAACCAGCTATCGAACAGAAGGTGACGGACCTCGATCCCACTTGCCGTGGCCTCGGCGACCATCTCGACCAGGACATCGGTTGCCTTGCGGATCGCTTCCCGGCGTCGCTTCGCTCCGTTGGTGCGACGGTCAAGATCTGAATGCATGGGAACCAGACGATTCTTTTCACTGCTGGAAGCCAGCAGAGCACAGGAAACAGGCAGAAAACTGTTACCGTCGGACCAACCCAGGGTGAGCATTCTGAATCCGCGATAATACCGATGGTCGGTATGGTCAAAAACCCGCGATAGCAACTCGACTTGCCGGCTCCGATTGCGCCGGTAAAGAGTATCATCGGCGATCAACACCTTCATATTGCCAGCGCCAGTTAGTTGCCTCAGCTCCTCTCGGATCAGCCGGGAGCTTAACAATAGAAGGAACCTTCTCCAATGGGTATGAACCGAATTGAGGAAGCGATACACCGTGTCCTTGGCCATACCGCAGTTTCCACCTCCTTCGAGGGTGCGGTACAGGTTCTTGCCGGTAAAGACCAGTGTGAACAGCATCCGGAATAAAGTGACAGGAGCAATCCCTTTTTCCTTATCGATGTTGCTGCGCTTCAGCAGGCTACTGATTCTCTGATTTTGAAAGAATTGATGAATCTGGTTTTCACAGGAAACGATGTCTGTTACAATTTTGCTCATAGCGTCACCTCGTGTTGTAAAGGGTTATTGTTGGCGAACAAAACCCATATATTACACGTTGTGACGCTATACAATTAATAATTACAATATGTTAAGAGTCATTTGCACCTGCGAAAGTTGAGATCTTTAAGATGTAAAGTCAGAGGCAGATGAAGAATTGGCTACAGAGGTAAAGGTTATACATAGAATGACCACAAAATCTGATGACATGAATGAGGCAACTGACGACTCTGTTATATTGCTTAGAAGGAATATTACCAAGGAGCATATCCAGAATACTCCCCAATCAAAATTCCGTAGAATCACTTTTTGAGCCTTTCGAATATTGGATAGGAAAAATATGCTGTATAGTACCAAACCGACAAATCCTAAACTTAGAATAATATCAAGGAATCCATTATGAGATCCGGTAATGTCAAAGTCTGCTCGGGCATCAGTCGTCCAAAAACCGCCGTGCCCATAGCCAATAAGAGGGCGTTTCATTGCTACCGGTACAAGCTGTTCCCAGACTTGTGTTCTTCCCGTCAACGTCTTTTCCCGGCCAGTGACTGATGATACATCGATCAATGATAGCTTGCCGATCATTGGGGTGATGGTTCCATAAATAAAAATAACAGCAATTAGGGCTGTTAGTATAATTGGACTGAGAATTATTCCTCGTTTTTTTAACCAATAAAAACCGATAAGCATGACTAAACCTATAGTACCTGCAATGGTTGCAGTTGCCGAATAATTGAAACTATGATTTGGCCCTCCCAGGAGCCATAATGCCAAAATGAGGATTAATGCTTCAAAATAATTTTTATACCGGGGAACGGGGTTGATACTTTCCTCCCGTCTTCTGATAAATGTCCAGATGAGAAAAAAAATAGCGGTTACACATAGCATGGCAAGGCTGTTTTTATGCAGGGTCGCGCCGATCCACATGAGATCACCTGAATGATGAAGATACAGACGGCCATATTCAGGAAAATAGTTTATAAGTAAGTATGAGAATGGAATGAGTATATATATGGTTCTTCGTAACAGACTTTCCAAAGACTTCCAGGGTTGTGGTTCACTTATCATAACAAAGACCATAACGATCGTAATCAGCTCTCGTGTCCAACGCTTGAAGGATATAAATGGCGCATCAGTCCAAAGGCAACTGAAAAGCATGTAACTCAAAAGAATCAGTAACCAAATATTTTCCTTTATAATATCTGACCAATTGAACTTTCTTTTAATCAGCATGGCCAATCCAAGGCAGAGTATAACGATCAGAAAAAGGCGATCCAATGGATTACCTTCTTCTATTGTTGCGCCGGTTGACTGAAACCAGAGAGCAACAGGTTTACTCGAAACTACCAGAAACCAGATCGTGGGTATCCAAAAGGCAAAGGTAACTTCAGGCGACTGCTTTCGATCAAGCCTAAGCATGAAGAGCACAAATATTGTGCAGATGAGTAAAGCTATTGAACGCATTGTGTATATTATCGGTTATTGTTAACGGCTTAATATGCAGGGCGCAAGTTTTCAGGTACTTGCACAGCCACCTGTCTAGATTTTGATGTCTTTTTCTTTGCTATTTCTTTTTTGATGATTTTAATCATTTTGCCAGCCAACTCCATATCCTTTGATGGGATAAAATGAGAATTTTCGGTCAGGTATACATTCGGATCATCCGGCGGACAAATTAGATGCGTACTCAGATGAGGGATGTTGTATTCGTCAAGTGTTGGTTTCAAAATTCTGAAGAGATGATCGCCAGTACCTTTGCTGTTGACTATATAAACTACCGGTATGATATCGTCTCTCCTCGCTGATTCTGCAAATGTTTTGACGATTGTTCTCAAAATGACAATCTCTTCACTCGTCTCGATAAATCCTGTTTTTGTATGAACAGACTTAGTGCGTTCCTGCTTTTCTCTTTCTGAATATGCCCGCCGCAGCAGTCTGAAAAAGGCGGAATGATCAAGGATTGACCTTTGGAATAAAAGAGGATCATAGTATTTGTCATTCTTTGCAAGCCAGCCACGATATGCCTTCCATTTTGATGGGTTATAAAAATGATCAATATATCCTTTTGCATCATAAAAAGGTGGGTGTGCAATTCGGAGTTTCCCATCTTTTACAGTATATCGTGGGAATGTGTATGGGAAGCTGGAATCAAAGAAGGCGGTCATGCCTGTAGTTGATGTAATGGGGGGGACACTGTCCGTTAAAATTCCGAGTACGACCGCATCCGCTTTATGTCTCCCCATATCGAATTCATAAGATGCGTAAGACCAGTTCGGTGTAGCGCCGGCGGCCATAAATCCACGAACTAGATATTTGTTGTCCGTTTTTTGAATGGCCTTCCAAAGTTGTTCTGTATGCGACATGCCATACAAGGCGATGAGGACTTCATCCTTCCTGGTAGTCTTTGCAGGCAGCGAAAGATATTTTTCGCTTTTTAGCCAGCCGCCGCTAACCCTTGGCGCGGATTCGGCCGTTGTGGGACGGGTCATCCACTGCAGCTTGCCTTCAACCGAACGGCCATAATCAAAATAGCTTTGCAGAAATGACGGACTGACGTTATGAGGGTCTTTCGGATAACGGAATACTATGTTCACACTCAGGTCAATGAGAATCAGATAAAATAGTATCCAAAGAACGATCTTAATATTTTTCATGAAAACCGATTCATCTATTGGCTAAAAGACCATGTAAATGAATTGTGTCGATTCGGTTGATATTCCCATCGCCATGCAAAAGATGAATGCGGCATATAATGAAGTCCAGGCAGGTACCGGCATTTTTTTATAAAATGGTTTTTCTTCACCGGCTTTCTCAGTAAGCTCTACAATAAATAAAATTGGGATGCCTATGGCGGCGGCCAATCTCGGCCAGGCAATACCGAGATCCAAGTTACCGAAATCAAAAATCAGGGTTGAGGTAAGGGTCAATATCTTCTCCAGTGTCGGCGCGCGAAAGAGCAGCCATCCATAGCAAACAATCATAAGACAGACTGTGATCTTGGCAATATCGTAAAAAAGGCCTTTACGTTGACGCGCTGCTGTCCTGATTGAAAGGATTGCCCTGTGAATGCTGAGCGCAATGCCATGATACAATCCCCACAACACGAAATTCCAGGCGGCACCGTGCCATAGCCCGCCAAGAATCATCGTAATAATCAAATTGCGGTATGTTTTTGCCTGGCCGGTCCGGTTGCCGCCCAAGGGAATGTAGAGATAGTCCCGCAGCCAGGTGGACAGGCTGATATGCCATCGAGACCAGAACTCCTGAGGATTTTTTGAGAAATACGGCAGCTTGAAGTTGACCATCAGATCGATGCCCAACAGTTTCGCTGATCCTCTTGCCATATCCGTATATCCGGAAAAGTCGCAATAGATTTGAATCGTAAACAGCAAGGTGGCGAGCACAACATCGATCCAGCTCGCCTGACCGGTCGAATCAAAGACGGAGGCAACGGATCGGACCACGCCATCCGCAATAACAACTTTTTTGAACAAGCCATACAAAAAGAGATGAATCCCTCGGATAGACTGTTCCCAGCTCAGGTTTCGCCTTTCACAGATTTGTTGCAGAAAAGAAGAGGCCCTGTCGATTGGTCCCGCTAATATGGATGGGAAAAACGCCATGAAGAGGGAAAAATCGGAAAAGGAATGCGGGATTTTAACTTTGCCCCGGTAGGAATCGACCACATAACTGATACCTTTGAAGGTATAAAAAGAGATCCCGATGGGAAGGATGATGTTGAGATGAAGCCTTGGCGGGTTCATATTCAAACCCGAAAGAAGCCATTCGATGTTTTCGATGAAAAAATTATAATATTTGAAAAATCCTAATAAAACGAGATTGACGGACACGCCGAGAAGAACAAAAAGGCCTCTTTTTCTTTCTTCACTCAGTGATGCAATCCTGGGATAAACCAGGTTAAAAAGGGAAACGCCAATTCCAAACGCCACAAAAAACAGCCAGGTATCTGGCTGACCTGAAACCAGAGCATGCCAGTTGGTACTGGAAGCTGATGTGCTCTGGAATGGGGCGAAATGCTGCCATTGAATGACAATGGTAAGGAAGTAAGCGATAATGATCCATACAGAAAAAAAGAATCGTTGCCGGGCGCTGATTACACCTTCCCGGAGAACAATCCCGCAACCATAGTTCATGACCGTCGAGAGGAGAATGAGGAACAGAAATCGAACGTCCCACCAGGCATAAAATATGTAACTGGCTATCAGAAGCAGCCTGTTCTGAAACCGGTGCGGCGCCGTCCTGTAAGCCAGATAAGTGAGGAGGAAAAATGCAATATAGGTCAGCGAGTTGAGCTGCATATCATCTCGGTGCGGCTATCTTGCCAAGTATCTTTTTCATCGACGGGAGCAAGGCATCGGCAGAAAGGGCAAGTTTGGCCGTAAGTGCGTTGGAATAACAATCGAACCTTCCAAGATAGTAAACATCCCTGCCGTTTTTTCCTGAAAGTCCTGCCTTGAAATGATATCCACCTGGATTTTTCTCTGGATTAATGCCGTTTAAATTATAGTACAGGCATCCACTTTCCTTCATCCATTGAATTGCTTTCCATTGGAGCAAATAAGAACCTTTATTTTTCATTCCTTCATTATTTGTTGCCCCGAATATGTAGACGCCCGTATCACCAATGGCCGCGCAGATAGCACCAGCGGAATTAAGGCCGTTCTCCCGGCACAGAAAAATCCGCATTTTATATTCATTGGTCAGTGATTGCTGGATCATCCTGAATTCATTGATATCATTTGGCTCTTGAAATTGTTTCCTTTCCAGCAAGGCATGGTAGAGTCCAATGAACTCAGCAAAAAGACGGTCATCTGTCCCTTCTATGACTTCCAGATTATTCCGTTCCGACTTGTTGAGGCAATTGCGCCACTTCTGGTCGAATTTTTTTCTCACCTCATCCAGCGGCTGGCTGATATCCATGACCAGCGTACGGCCTCGGCTTTCTTCGGGTACGGGTGAATATCCCTCCTGCAGCAAAATATCAGAAAAGAAATTGGAGTTATCATCATATACGAGGGGAAAGATGCGCAGTATCAGACCTCGCCGGCAGACATACTCATTTCTTAGTGAACGCAGTGCCAATCTGAAAACAGAAGGCTCCGGTTCCTGGTTCCAACCCTGCCAGAGGGGACCCCAGCGGAGATACGCCGCACCCACTCCAAGACCTGGAATGCGCACGAGCCGCACCTGAGCCACAGAAACAACCTGACCATCGAATCGTAAGACGAGGTGCCCCAGATTTTTTTCTCCGCAGCGAACCGCATCATATGGCCAGGTTTGATAGATATTTGCATCCGTGAAATGCGTGAGAATTTCCTCCCATTGCTTTTCAGTGACAGTGTCGAATTCCGCGGTGTATCCGCTATCGAGAGGGGTGGGTTTGGCGCTCATAAACGATTTTTCAATTGCCTCCGAATATTTAAATCTTGAAAAGTGCCCATATGAACGGAAGCTATTAATTGCCGGAATCGATCGCTAAAAAGAAACTCCACTTCGTCGGCATTTTCCGGGTGCACTTCAATCTCCACATTGCTCCGGGCAGATCGATGCAAGATATTCTGAAGTCGCTTGTGGTCTTCAATGGGTAAGATGCTGAAGAAACTGTCGGTTGAAAGGAATCTCCCATCAACAAGTGCATCCAGGGCGTATCGATAGAGCCGATTAAAAAAATCCTTTTCGCCTGCATCGAAGGTAAACGTCCGGCGTATGCGTCCGCCTTCCGGAAGAACCCTGCCTAACAGCATATTAGCGCAGAGATGCATATGATGGTGGCCATTGTAAAAGTCGGGAAGTCTTCCATAAAGGCGAATAAACTCTTTCTGCTGCGATGAAAAAAGATGGTGAAATGAATCGGCCAGCAAGGGATTGTATATTACCTGGGCCAGTTTGTTTTTGGTCAGATAGGAGACAACTCTCTTGTGATGTTTCAGAATCTCAGGGGATACCCTCTCTGCGCTGAAAGGCATGGTAAAATTGATATGGAGACCGACTTCCAGGCTGGTCTGAGAGGCCAATGAGGCAGCGCGCTCCGAGTCTTCCATAAACACCATGGCGCTGGTCGACGTAATGCGCCGTTTGAAAAAGCATTTAAGGATGCTTTCGGTTGCATGTCCGGTTTTGCCGAAATCATCGGCTGTAATGATGACCATGGTCCTTGGCAATCGATTGAACGCATTCTGCAATGTATGCCATCTGATGAAGCGCTAAGCCTTGATGAAGCGGGAGTGTCAACAGATCATTCTTCAAATGTCGGGCTTCGGGGAAATCCTTCCAACTGAAACCTCGGTGGTACGAGGGCCAGCCGCCCACGAGAATTCCATGATTTTCCAGGGCTTGAGCCCAGCAGTTGCGGTCATTTACATAAATCGGAAACGATAAAGGGCATACACCATCGGGCAGTGCATCAAACAGCAATCTTATGGAGGGGACATTCCGCAACGCGTCATGTAAGTATTGATAATTGCGCCTTCTAGCCTCGATGATTTCCTGAGGGCTTGTCTTGCTTAGTATCCTTTTGGACAATCGAGAAATCGACCATTCGATTTTCTGCGGATCAAAATAATTGCTTTGTGGCATTTCACGTTCGATCTCTTGGTCCTGGTTCATCGGTTTTTTCAGCCAACTTTTATTGAGAAGCTGGCGCGTCAAGTCATACTTCTGCCAGAGCGGATTGGCGTTCATGAACCATTTTTTCAGAAGTGGTAAACTGTTCAGCAGAATGTTACGAAAGGGCGGCGGCCGAAATGGTGTTTTTCCCTTCCAGGCGTCTTTGTTTTTTAATACCAGGGCGCCGCCGTCCGGCACAGGAAGTGACTTCACAAAACTGTAAATCGCGGCATCGCCTATACGGCCGATGGTCTTTTGGGGGCCTTCGCTGAAGAGGCAGAGTGCGCAATCTTCCAAAAGGAAAAGCTTATTTCCCCGGCACCAGCGGGAAAGGGCTTCAATATCCTGAGGCCATCCAAAGAAATGTGAAACATAAACCAGCTTTGTCGATGCAGTGACCCGTCGGATGATATCCTGCGTGTCTATGGCACCCCGCTCATCGACCCGGTAAAAAACCACTTTTGCTCCGGCCCAGACAAAGGGATCGATTTCCGCTCCGCAATTGTAGGCTGGTGCAAGCACTTCCGCGCCCGGTCCAATATTTAATAGTCGACAGATGAAATGAACCGCGTAACGGCCCTGGTAGGTGAAGATGGCCTGGCGGTCCGTAAAGCCATAACCATCCGGCAGTTGGGGGGAGGATTGGAAGAAGCTGGCCAGGATATCGAGTGGACTGAGCCCGATGCCATTACAGGAAAGGAACTTAACGGACACGGCATAAATTCCCCGAAGTGCGATATGGAGGATCTGGTTCTTTCGTGCCGATTTGGTCAAAAATGGCGTCCATGATTCTGGATGTCAAGAGTATCTCGCGATATGGTATGGGCAAGGGTGAACCTTCGGTAATCGCACGGTAAAACGATTCAATAAGATATTTCTTACCTACGTCCATGTGGAAGTCCATTGCCAGGAATAGGCGGGCGTTATGGACAAAATTCGATAGATACTGCTTGGCAAAACTGATGGGTGGAATAAAATGCTCAGCATAGCTCTTGTAGTTGCCGCCTTGCAATTTAATCAGAATCCTTTTGTCCTCATCGATCATAATGCCGTTCTTGGGACCATAGATGCGGAATTGATGGAGACATGGCTGCATTTGTGAAGAGAATGTAAAGTAGGCTGTCGTACCTCCTTCTTCGCTGATAATGGCCCGAAGCTCATCGACAAGAACGTTTTCTCCCAATTTTCTGAGAAAGGGGCTTACGAAGCCATACGCTGTTACATGGGGTGAGTCGCTGGTAAAGAACTCTGCGATTTTGGATACGCCGTGGCTTATGATGTTGTGCAATAATCCGCCAGGTAGGGTGCGTGCCCAGTGTTGCTTATCTTCGAGCAATGTCTTAGCGTAGGTTTCGTCTCCCAAGTCATAGCACCATGAACTTTCAAGGTGCACAGAAGGGCCACCTAAATAGCCATCCTGCACAAGTTTGCGCATCTGCTGAGCAACGATGCTAAACTGTGCGTCATGGCCGACTGTGACTTTGAGGCTGGCCTGATTGGCAAAGGCAATCAACTTTTCTGCCTCGGCAGTATTAAGCGTGAATGGTTTTTCAATGTAGAGATGGCATCCTGCTTCCAGGCATTGCATGCCAAGTTTGAAATGAGTTTGGGGTGGCGTTGTGATATGAACGACGTCAGGCTGTGTCTCATGAATAAGCTTGTTAAGATCACTGAAATAATGCTTGACTGGGAATCTATCATAAAGTTGCTTTGCCATGAGCAATTCAGTGTCGCATACGGCGATGATTTTACAACCTGGGATTTTTTGAATCTCCGATGCGTGTGAGTCGGCGATTTTTCCACATCCTACTATGGCAATTTTCAGCATTCTATTCTCTTGTTCTGCAGTAATCGAAATATTTCTGTAGGGCTTCTTTTGTTGGAACTTTCATCTGCCATCCCAACCGGTTTTTAATTTTTTCATTACTGTAGCTTGTTTTTTTCCAATAGGCATGCCATTCCTTTCGAGAAAAAACGGGCGGCAATTGATTATTCGATATGTGAGCGTATTTTTCCCAAAAGTAACACAGCACATAACTTATGGCATGAGGGATGTAAATACTTTTGAAGCGCTTCACATGATTTTTGTATAAACTTAGGAACTGCCTGCTGGATGGAAGGTCGTCATCGACGATGTTAAATGTTTCGCCTTCTATACCTTTGACAAGGCCGGCCAGAACAATTGCTTCTGCGCAATTATCGACATAAGTTAAGGCGATTTTATTCGATCCTCCTAAATGCATGAATATTCCAAACGTGTCGATGCCAACCCTACCAGGAATGGCTTCTTTGCCCGGTCCGTAAACATAACTGGGGCGGACTAAAACATATGGGATACCGCATTTATTGCCGTAATCAATAACAAGTTGATCTTGCTTTAACTTTGCGAAACCGTAGGCATCGCCTCGAAGTTCCGGATGTTCTTCAATCGGGCATGATTCATCCAATAAACGCCAATAACGATTGGCTTGGTTTGAATACACCGCAAAAGAACTCACATTGACGAATCGTTTGAGTGATTTGCTGAGCAAACAAGCTTCAAGGAGGTTCCTTGTAGGAATGACAGCATTTAAAAATGAATTTGGAAATGACTTTCCTCCAGACCCTATTGCAAGATGATATACAACAGCCGCATCCCTCGTGGCATTGATGCAGTCATCTTGGGAGAAGAGGTTCCCCTGAATAAGCGCTACATCTGCTTTTGAGGTATTTGCGACCTGATGCAGGATTTGAAGATTCCGATTGGATCTTACGAGGCAGCAAATATTTGTAAAGCCTCGGTTCAGCAGCATTTCCAGCACGCTGGGGCCAATAAAACCAGTGGCCCCTGTAATCAAAACCTGCTCTGATTTATCAATGATCCAATTTTCTGCTGGCATTTGTCATTCGCTTTATTTTAATAGTAACAACGTTAAATAAATTAAAATCAGATTGTTTTCCCATCGTTAATATTGACATCTTAATATGTGCCTGCTCATTAACAAGAGATCGTTTTTTTATGAGAACCAGCGACATGAAGAAAAATAATCAGATAGTTCCAAATTTATGGCGTTCTTGATCAACGATGTCGCCACCTCGTTGAAAACGAACTGCTTGTGCATATGCAAAGTATTTTAAAGGACGAATCGGATACTTCCACATATAGCCTTGAATGAGTTTTCCGCCGAATCGCTGCTTGTATGCATACAGGCCTTCTTGTCGTGTTCCTTCTTTCGGATTAATTCTCACGCCAACAAAATCATAACGCTTGACACCTAACTTGCGAAATTGCTTCATGGCTTCCCAATGAAGCAAATTGGTTGCACCAGTCTGCGGCTGCTGAATGCTGCCACCATAGACGTAATAAGCAGTATGCAAACTGAAAGGAACCACAATACATCCCTGGATAATTCCCTGATAATCGGCAACCATAATTTGAACGTTCCTGTCGAGGCTGAAAACATAACTTCGGAATTCTTCATAGCTCATAAATCCCATATTTGATCTTTTGAACGTATCCCGTACAAGCTCATATGACTTTTCTAGAAATTCTATTCCATTATGAATTTGAACACCTTGTTTTGCTGCCTGACGAACTTTTCGGCGATGTGTTGAGTTAAAACAACGAAGAAGGATTTCTTCTGGCTGTGTTAAGTCGATGATGAACGTCCCGTAAGGCGCCGCAATCGATCCGTCAGGGTAGGTACGGAAAATGGAGTTAGTAGTTGCCGGGATAATCATATCAGCGCCAAGGTTTCTAAAGTAATCCACTACACTGTTCAAAAAAGCCTTTTCCTGGTCAATTGAAATATCTTCACCAATTGGAATGGTTTCAACCCGGAAACGGACCATACGGAAAAAAGCCTTTTTAATAATTGTATATGGAAGAATGCATCTGAGTTTTTGATCTTCATCAAAACCACCGAGCCAGCCATATTCATCTCCGACAGCTTTAAGAAATGGTTCCGATGCATAAATTGAAAGCTCTGGATGCCAGTTAATAGCTATTTTTTTTGCTAACATATCAGTACAGCGTTTTATTTTAATGCAAAGTCGTGGATTCCAGCTAGTTTGATTCGAAATATTTCAGAACCATATTCTTTAGCCTTCGCATTTGGTCCTTGCCCCTGAAAGCAGCAAGTTCAGGGGGTACCGTACGTTCGGCCCTCGCTATCATCGCCCAGATATAGCCTGTGAGAAGCGATGCTCCAACTAGCAAGTAAGGTTTTTTGCTCATGTGGTATATAGAGCGAGACACTTGCCACAATGGATGACTACCCATGATATAATCGTGATAGCCGCTATGGAATAATGCTTTGAGACTCGCATGGTTTCCAGTCTGGGTTTTTTTATGATGAATGCTCGTTTTTTCTGTAAAAGTTCTGGCTTGCCACCCTTTCATCCTTGCAGTTAAAACTGCCGCTAAGTCAATGCCCCCTGCTTTGAGAGGAGTATAGCCTCCTATGGCTTCGAAGCATTCACGGCGGAATAGTTGACAAGCACCTGATACGTGATCAGTACTGGCAAATCGATAGTCATATTGCTGGTTATCTTCCCTGAAGGGTGTGCCGGCGACCCCCAACTGGGGGTTTTCAACGAATCGATGCAGCAAAAATTCCATGTAGTCTTCGTCAAAGGTAATGTCGGCATCCAGATTTCCGATTATATCGTACTTTGCGGCCTTGACTCTATCGTAACCGGCATTGAAAGCGAACACCTTACCTGCGAAGTTCCGTTCAGGCCGCTCATGTTTGCGCAAAAGTTCAATCCAGGGATAACTGCGAATATAATCCTTAACAATGTCATCTGTGCCATCCGTAGAGCCATCGCTCACAATAATCCACTGAAGAGGCTTGTGAGTTTGAGCAATCATTGATTTGATCGTCAACTCAATAAATGCAGCTTCATTTCTGGCCGGTGTGATTAATACATAAATCATGGTTGTCTTGCTTTTTTGCCGGCCACTTCAAGTGTTGTTATGGCAATGCCGTTATCCTTCAAGTAGGACAGGAACGCATCGACTGTTTCGAAATCAACAAGTTCCTTTGTGTGTCCTATTGCCACGACAGGCCAGAATGATGTGGGATTCTGCTGGTCCTTCTTGATTGCGGCATCCACCATATCTGTGAGTTCTTTTATTGTCATACAACAAAAATCGAGCTTCAACGGGTGCCAGAAGCGCAGGAAGTCCAAAAGGCGCGGTAGCTTATCTCGCCAGGATTGACCACCTCCCATACCTATGTGTTGGGCGTTAATGCGCTTTGGTTTAATCATTTTCCAAAAAGGAACCATCTGAGTATGGATGGGAATTTCCAGCAGGGACCCATCAGGATCAGGGACATCTACGTGGTCTGAAAATGCCCAAAAGTTACCGCTTTTAAGCGCCCGGCGGTAATCCAATCGGTGCTGATGTCGAAGCCCCCCCTTGAAGACCGATGAATCCACCTTTATGCCTCGTTCAACCAGCACACCCGCCGCAGGTTGTGTGGGCTTAAACAGCCAATTGCCCGCCCGGAAGGAAAAAGGAGTGAAGTCTTCTACGCCTAATATCTCTCGGAAATATGATATGGATCTCTCCGCAATTTGATCGATTCTTGTCCGGGGCAGCGTGCACAGATTATATTCGCTGTAATCGAGCAGCCACTTCCCATTTTCGTATCGACCTCCGTACCACTGAGGATGCAGATGCAGTCCTAATTCAAAGCCTTTTCTGTAGAAATCACGGATCTGATTTTTTACCAGATGGATGTCAGCATCCGAGTCATGGATATCAATCATCTCCAGTTCAGCCACTTCAAGAAAAGCCACAAAACGCGCATTCCATTTCTCAAAGAGGGTCTTCAACCTCTCCGCAGGCTCGTAGACGAGTTCCTTGAGTGAACCTTCCCCGTTTCCTGAAATCTCATAGTCCAAGGTAAAGATGCATTCAATCATGCTGAAATTAAACGCAGAGGAATTTGTGAAGAGCTGACCGGCAACGTAGCCGCAGCCTGGTTGCAATGCTTGAGAAGTGTTGCCAGTGCCAGCAGCATCCAGGCCTGGGACCAGCGCATGTATGATATCTTATTTTTGTAATAGGGAGTTATCTGGTAGTAGAAAAAGCCGTGTTCATCCCACATATTGGATATTGCCCATTGAAAAATGGTATCCGCCAAAGTTCTGTTATTCGCATCAAGATCGATGAAGGTGATAAGCGTTATAATGCTTTGAGCGATACTGTGAATATCGATGGGGTAGACGCGGTTATGAAAATATTTGGGCGCCCCGTCTTCCCGGAAAAAGTGTGTCCGGTAAAATTCGAAACCGAGACGGACATGGGGCTCAAATTCTTCCATATTCATGTACTGGCCGATTTTTCTTAAAGCGCAGAGGTTGTAGCCCGTGTGAAAATTGTCAATCCAAGCCTGAGTTTTGTCTTCCCCGTAGGCCCAGGAGCCGTCTTCATTCTGTCGGCGCGTTGAATAGCGGACAGCGCTGACAGCGGGATCAAGAAATTTCTTAGCGCTTGTTATGCTGTAAAGTCTCGATAGATAAGCGGCACCGAGAAGGTTTGCGTTATGAACCTGACCGCTGTCCATCGGGGTATAGCTGAAACAGATTTCATCCCCGCTTTTGGTGAGATTCAAGCCTTCCAGAAGGAAGTCCCCGGCGCTTCTGGCCATGTTCAGGTAGTTGGCATCACCAAATTTGGCATAAGCGTCGAGCAGGGCATTGCCCGCAAAGGTTGTACAGATGATATTGGGAACAAACTTGGGAAGAAAGAACGCCCGCCCCTGCCAATCGAAATGATAGCCCCAGCAGAAATGGGACGTGTTTGGACTTCTTAGCTCGATCAAACGCTTTATTAAGTGATGAATATCGTCATCATTCTTGAGCAAGCCCATGTTGGATAGAAGCAGGAGCGCCGAAAGAAATACGGCGAGTCCCTTGGGGTTTTCGCCCTTCGGCACCAGAAGGAGGCGGCGAAAGTTTATCGGGAATCGTTTCATGCCCTGGGTCAGAATGAGTCTTGAGATCCGATTGTGAAGAAGGGGCAGGTTGGTGAAGATGCGGCTGTTTAATCCATCAAAGGGGTCATAGCCAGCCCAGTTGTTGCGGCGGCAATAGTCCAGCAAGTTAAAGGTTGTTTCCTGAAGCGGAAATTGTTTTTGGGGGATAAAGGGCACTTGGTATCTATGCTGCGTGTGATACGGTTTACATCACGGCGTTTATTTTTTCAATATGGTCCACAATTTTGCCAAGGGCCGTGCGGTCGGAATGATCAAGTTGATCGGATCGATGTCTCTTGTTCAGCAAAATCTTTGACTGAACATCTTCAACGGTTTCCAATAGCGTCAGTCGTCCGTTGTCTGACAGGTATCGATCCACTGCACCAATTTTACCCCTAAAGATGCTGTACACGGGAACGCCCAATGCGGCGGCTTCCCGATTCATCGTTCCACCTCCGCTGATCACCAGGTCGGAATGCCAGATGAGATTGAGGCCATCTACAACATGTTCCGGGAAGATAATCTTCCGGGAAGAGCACCACTCAGGCCAGGTGTTCTTCACCCAGGCCGTCTGCTTCTTTTCGTTCCTGGGCAGGATGACCAAACGGGTATTGTCCTGCTTCCCCAGAAAGTTGATCGTTGCCTCAAAGAGCAGTTCGCTTTCCGGATTGTGGTAATGCGCCTCCGTTGCCGGGGGTCGGATGGTCACGATCAATTCGCTTTCACTGATGCCCAATTCCTCAAAGATGGATGGATCCGGCTTGAAGTCCGGTACGTAGACATCTTCCTTGATTCCAGGATACTTGAAGAAGGATTCGGAATAGCCTTTTACGTCATTGTCGGGGATCATTTCCGGAACAATGACATAGGTGGGTTTCGTCACCGTCTGGGTGAATTCATAGTCTGCAATGACCACGGTGGGGATATTCAGGAGCGTCGCAATCAGCACCTGGGATCTTGAACCATGAGACACGGCAAGATCAGGTTTTTCTTTCATGATCATGGGCATCAGCTGAAGGGCTCTTATCAATAATCCTGCCACCTTCATGAGGACATTCTTACCGTAATGATGGCCGATTTTCTGGTATTTCAAATGGATGAGGTCCGCAAGGCCGCAGACCTGGAAGCAATCACGTGCCGTCACCAGAGTGTCGTAGCCACGCTTATGTAAATCATCGAGGATGGGCTTGAAAAACGGAACATGCGGCGAATTATCCAGATCGATCCATATTTTCTTTTTGGGTTTCGTCAGCGAATCACGCACCATCTCAACTGTTCTCCCGTAGTGGCCTGCCCAAAAACGTGCCATATCTCTGGGCAATACATGCCAGTATTGACCCTCATAATTTGATTTGATGTATTCAAGGAATGCTTCATAATGTTTTGCCGGGTACTCTTCGTGGTTGGGTTTTTTATCAAAACTCATATAATCCGGATGGGTGTCAAGCAGGACCATACCGCCCTGATCGGCGATCCAGTCCAGTTTCTTTTTCCAGATGGCGATGCTTTCCTCCTGCATGAGGATGAAGAGGAGAAAATCCTGAGGAAGGGTGTAAGGAAGTTCGACATATCCTTTTTGAGGGTTCTCGTTGGCAACCCAAAAAGGAAAGATGGTTCCCATACCATCCGGCTGCGGTTCAAAAGGATCCGTATCAAAGGTGGATGAGTCGTATTCAATATCGAGGTCATGAATTAATTCGAGATCGTGGTACATGCAGGGGCTGCGGAAACCGACGGCACCCCATTCTTTCAGGGTACGGTTTATTTCAATGGCTTGCTTTTTAAAAATTGATACATCTTGGAAAGGGTTTCGATCATGATGCAGACCATGTACACCGATCTCAAATCCGCGATCCATCAGGTCTTGGCGCAATGCTTCCGGCACAGGATAATCCCCAGCAACGAAATTAAAAGAAGACCGGAAACCGAGACGTTCTTCGATCTCTGCCAATGAAGAGCACTTGCTGATACCTACAGCTTTTTCCACATCGTGTGTAAGGACGAGGGCGAATTTTTTTCCATCCGGCCATCCAGTCCATCCTGCCTGTGGTTTGCTCGCATTATAGTCGATCGGCCAATCTTTCTCATATTTAGATCTTATCGAATTAACATAATGTCTCCGCAACTGAATCTGCAGCTGCCTGGGGATCAGGAACCTGAATTTAGGGTAAATTTTGTTCCGGAACATAGATAATATATCTGATAAGTCTATTAAATTTTTTCGAGCCACTCTTCCCGCCAGAAGAAATAACAAGAGCGGTCACAGGATCCAAAGTCAATTGTTCCTTGGCACATAACCCCATCAAGGATGACCAAGTTTTTACATTTTTTCAGAAGATAGTCCCGCTCATCCAGAAATCTTTCCACCTTTTTCAGCACAATTTGTTCGCTGCCACAATAGGACCACATTTCTTCCATAAATGAACACCCCTTCAACTGGTTCCAGCGATTGAGTGTTTTCTGTATCTCCTCCTTAGAGCGCACCTTCACCCTGTCTCCCGGTTCTAAGTCTCTTTTAATGGGCATTTCATTGACACGCTCCAGCGGCAAAGATTTTGGATTGATCATTTCCCTGAACAAATTTCTTAGATAAATCCAACGTCTCTTTATAATACGTTTGACACGATTACGGCGCTGCCAGAATATATCCTGTCGGGGTGTTGGTTCGCTCAATTCGGGAAGGGATATCAATTGGCATGCCGGCTTATTTCTGTTTTGCTCCTTTTCCATTTCTCTTCCGCTGAATATAGCTAAAGGTTGCGTGTCGGGTTGCTATCCCAAATGCTTGTAACAGAGATTCCCAATCTGCTTGAGGGCAAAGTCAGGCACCTTTTCGCAAAGTTTTTTAACTAGTTTGTAACTCAGCGATTCTTCTACATTAGCGAGTTTTTCTGCTGCATGCCTTGGGTAATAATACTGAGGCAAGTCGATAAGAGTCGTTCCCCAATGTCTTTTAAAATCCATTAAACTTTTATTGTCCGGTGATGTCCTGCCGAAATCAAAAATCTTGTACCCACCTTCGTAAGCGGACGTGATGGCCTCCCAGAAAAGAAAATGATTCGGGCTCAGATCTCTATAGGTTTCATCAGATGCGGCAAATTCGGCTGAAACGCGATCACGGAATTTAAAAAGGATCAGGCTGGCCAGTGCTGTTCCGTCTTTTTCCGCGATGAGGAGAGAAAGCTTCTTCGAAGGGGAAAAAGTTTCCCAGAGCGATTTGAAGAAGGCATACGGCTGTGGAGGAAGAGAAAGTCTCATTCTGGTTTTGATATGAAGCTGATAAAAAGTATCAAGGTCGGATGCGTGATCGCCTGTCTTCAAGGTCAGCTTACTCTCGTAAGCCCTTGAAATCCTCTGCCTGACGCAGGAGCGATGAAATTTCTTCTTCAACAGTTCCGGCTCATTATTCAGTAACAGGTAATGATGCTTATAAAAGAGGCTGCTTCCCAATTGATCATTTTGAATGAGATGGGAAGAGGATAAGGTTCTGATTTCAAGGTAGTTTGCACCTATCTTATTGAAGAGATTCAATACGGCATCAAAGAGTTGATGCATTTCTTCGCTGGATGCAATCAAGGGATCACAAAGGGTTGCAAAAGGAATACTGACGAGTCTTTTTCCGGTCAGCCAGCTTTTTACCGCAAAAACCGGCATGGCCGCCTTGATTTGCAGGGTCGTTTCATCCAGAAGAACCGGGTAGTATCCTTTCATATGGCTGAAACTTTTTTCCAGAACCTGTTTCCATCCTGAAAGATGACAGATCCATCCGTAGGGGTGGTTCTCCACGAAATGATCCCATCGGGTGTCCTCTTCAGGGTTAATAAATGCTATCGTTCCCAAAAACATCTCCGTTATCAGACAGGAAATATCCTGTCTTGGTTTCTGACCGCTCTGTTATTCGTTTAACCCATATGCCGGTAAAGAACATTCCCCAACTTTTTCAGCAGAAGGAGAGGCATTTTCTTGAAAATTTTATTGTGGAACCCCGTCACCTTTGAAGAAGTACGGACAAAGGTCTGCCTTCCGAAATCGTAACGGTAATAACGAATCAGATGTTCGCTCGTTCCCCATCCGGACTTGAACTGCAGAAGACCCTGATTTTCCGTCTCTGTCCTGCCGAAGCAAATACTTTCATATCCCTTTTCAGCATAAGCTTTTATTCCTTCCCACATGACGAGGTTGTTTGCCCGGAGCCATTGGTGCGTGTGGTCGGATGCACCGTATTTGTAAAGCGCTTTCCTGCCGAAGTGAAAAAAAACTGAGCCGGCGATGGGCTTTCCTCGATAAGATGCAAGGATGACGGATCCGAGGTCTTTCAGGAGGACATGCCTGTGGATGCTCTTGAAAAATTCATAGGGCTGCGGCGGCAGACCATGTTCTCTCCTCGTCAAACAATTGAGACGGTAAAACTCCTTTACGAAATCCGGGGAGGTGCCAATGTTAATCTCCACTCCTTCCCGCAGGGCCTTCTTGACGTTTCTCCTGGTGCTGCCTCGAAAACGAGAATAAATCCGATCCAATGTTCCGTTGAGATCCAGGGTATGGCCTATGTAAGTCAGCGAGGGTGGAGTGGATGGTAAGATCAGATTTGCCGCCCTCAGTTCCAGATACTTCCAGCGACGTTGCCGGCCATGCTCAAGCGCTCGATTTAAAAACACCTGGGGCTGAACAGCTCCATCAATGATGGGATTGCTGTAATCGGTGAAGGGCAAGGAAACCCCTTTGTTTCCCGTTAAAGAACTGTTTACCTCCATGACAGGCATTAAGGCGCAAAGCCGTTCCGAAGAAAAGGACGCGAAATAGAGCGGCTTGTATCCATAGGATTCAACAAGCACCCTTGCCCAGGCTGCGGAATGGAAAAAAGAGGATGCCGGATTAGAAAGGATGAGATCGTCCCAGTGCGGATTGTCCAGCGGGTTAACAATCCGGATTTCCTCACTCATGACGACAGGTTAATGCCTTCTGCGAACTCTCGATCCCGGATCGGCCCTTGAGCACAGCTCCGCCCCCTGAGTTACAGAACCCGCTAAAAAAAACGTATAAATCGGAATCCTGCATGGATACGCCGGCAAACCCACATATTAAGGAATGGATTTACAATGAAATGATGAAAAAAGATACGCTACATTACCACAAGGATTAAAGAATATCCCTTATTTTTAAAGCATAAGGGATATTTCCGCAAACAGGCACAACAGTCTTTGTCAAGAGGTTTATTCCAAGGGAATCAGGGTCTTGAGCGTTGTGCAGACAAACTCGATCTGCTCTCTGGTCAGTTCCGGGTACATGGGGAGCGAGAGAAACTCCGAGGCGCATTGCTCTGCCATGGGGAAGCGGCCTGCCGGAATCGCCTGGGATTCATAAGCCTTCTGAAGATGAAGCGGGATCGGATAGTGTATTCCACAGAAGATCTGGTGCTCCGCCAACTGGGGAATCAGTTTGTCGCGGTTTTTCACGCGGATGGCGTAGATGTGATAGACATGGCGGGCATAGTCCGCCTCCGTGGGGACAATGATGCCGGGCACCCCTTGGAGAAGCTCATCGTAGAAATGGGCATTCTGCCGCCGGGCGTCGTTCCAGTCTTCCAGGTGATTCAGCTTGACCGACAAGACGGCGCCCTGCAGACCATCCATGCGGGCGTTCCAGCCGATCATTTCATGTTCGTACTTGCGCGCCTGCCCATGATCCCGGAACATGCGCATCTTTTCCGCCAGAGCCTCGCTGTTGGTCACGACAGCGCCCGCTTCCCCATAAGCCCCGAGGTTTTTGCCCGGATAGAAGCTGAAGCAGCCGGCATCGCCGAGAGAGCCTGCCATCCTGCCCTTGTACTGGGAACCATGGGCCTGGCAGGCGTCTTCGATCACCAGAAGCCCGTGTCTGCGGGCGATTTCCAGGATGGGATCCATGTCCGCCGGCTGGCCGAAGAGGTGAACGGGGATGACCGCCTTGGTCCGTTCCGTAATGGCGCTTTCGAGCTTTTCCGGATCCATATTGCAGGTGCTTTCCACCACATCCACGAAGACGGGCTTGGCACCGCAGAACGAAATGGCTTCCGCCGTGGCGATAAACGTGTCGGGAACGGTGATGACTTCATCGCCCGGACCGACCCCGGAGGCGATCAGCGCCATCCAGAGGGCGTCCGTGCCGCTTCCAGCGCCGACGGCATATTTGCACCCGCAGAACTTGGCAAAGGCCTCCTCGAAGCGGGCGACAAAGGGCCCGCCGGCGAAGGCGGTCTGATCCACGACGGCCTGCATGGCCGCATCGATTTCTTCCTTGATGCTTCTGTACTGCGCTTTCAAATCGAGAAAAGGAACCTGCATGAGAATATCTCCCTGTCTGTGAAAAGTCGACATACCGTCGATCAAATGTCCCTGATATACGCTGCCGGATTGCCGGCCACGATGGCGTTATCGGGAACGTCGCGGGTCACGACGCTGCCGGCTCCGATCAGGGCGTTCTCCCCGATGGTGACCCGGCTGAGGATCGTCGAGCCGGAACCGATGGACGCCCCCTTTTTCACCCGGGTGGGCTCCACCTGCCAGTCCGCCTCCGTCTGCAGACCGCCGTCCGCCGTTGTCGCCCGGGGATAGGTGTCATTGATGAATGCAACATTGTGGCCAACAAAGACCTCATCCTCGATGGTGACGCCCTCGCAGATGAAGGTGTGGCTGGAAATCTTGCAGTTCCTGCCGATGGTGGCGTTTTTCTGAATTTCCACAAAGGCGCCGATTTTTGTGTTGTCGCCGATGGTGCAGCCATAGGCGTTGATGAATTTCGATAACTTGACGTTCTCTCCCAGCCGGACGTCATCGGCGATGCACAGGTACTGGCTCATAGGTAGGTCATGGCTCCTTTGTTCAGCAGGGAATGATTGGCGGCTTCCAGGATCTTGACGACCCGCATCCCCGCGTGGCCGTCGTTGATGGGGGCGGTGTTGTGGGAGACGCAGTCAACAAAGTAGTTGGCCTCCAGCTTCAGCGCTTCCGTCACTTCCACCTTGGGCATCCACACATCCCCGGAGCGGTAGTTGATGAGGAGATTGTAAACGCCTTCGCGGTTCTGCACGTCCGCTCCCTTGTCATAGATCTTGATCTTTTCGTCGGCCTCCAGGTCATTCCAGACCAGCATCTTTTTGTCGCCGCCGATGAGCATCGTCCGCACCTTGACGGGGGAAAGCCAGTTGACGTTGAAGTGGGCGATCATGTTGTTGGAAAAGTAGCATGAAACGTAGGCGACATCCTCCAATCCGTTGAAGTGGGATGTGCCGGTCGCCACAATCGCCTGGGGCGCGTCCTGCACGAGATAGTCCATGATGGAAAGATCGTGGGGCGCAAGATCCCAGATCACGTTGATGTCATGCTGAAAGAGGCCCAGGTTGACCCGCATGGAATCGAAGTAGTACAGGTTGCCGAGCGTTCCCTCATCCATCAGTTCCTTGATCTTTCGGACGGCCCCGGTAAAGAGGAAGGTATGATCCACCATGATGGTGAGATTCTTCCGGGCCGCCAGTTCATTCAGCTCCGCCGCCTGGGCGGACGTGGAGGTGAAGGGCTTTTCGACGAAGACGTGTTTGCCCTCCTGGAGGGCCTTCCTGGCCAGTTCGTAGTGGGTGTAGACGGGGGTGACGACGGCGATGGCGTCGATGTCTCCCGCAGCAATGATTTCAGTACTTTCCGTGGTTGTTCTGATGTTCGGCCAGGCGGCGTTGACCTTCTTCAGGGCATTGGGGTTCATGTCGCAGACGGCCGCCACGCATGCCCCTTCGATCGAATTGAAATTCCGCACAATGTTGGGTCCCCAGTAACCATATCCGATAACGCCGATTCGAATCACGCAAAATCTCCTCTCCGCCTGCAGTTCCGGATGTCCATCCCGGGACTGCCGCCTGTTGTAGTTCCGGTTAAATGTTAATAGGCGCCTTTCCCTGCAATCATGACCCATGGCGTTTGAAGGAGAATCTTGAGGTCGAGCCAGAGAGACCACTCCCGGCTGTACTGAAGATCAAGCCGCACCATTTCGTCAAAACTGCAGGAACTGCGGCCTTTGACCTGCCAGAGACCGGTAATTCCGGGTTTGACTTCCATAATCCTGCGACGATGCCAGGACTGATAATGTTCCAGTTCGTAGGGGATCGGGGGCCTGGGGCCGATGAGGGACATTTCGCCCCGCAGGACGTTGAGAAACTGCGGGATTTCGTCCAGGCTCGTCTTCCTCAGGAAGTGCCCGATCGGCGTAACGCGGGGGTCGCTCTGAATCTTGTAGACCTGCTCCTGTTCCATTGAGGATGTATCGGAAGAGGCGGGATCCTTTTCAATGAGCGCCTTGATAAATTCCTGGTGGATGGTGGGGTCGTTGTCCACCCTCATGCTTCGGAATTTCAGGAAGACAAAGGGCTTTCCGTTCAGCCCCAGTCTCGTCTGGCGAAAGAATACGGGGCCCGGGGAGGTCTTCTTGATGAGGATGGGAAGAACGAAAAAGCACGGCAGAAAGAACAGCAGCCCACCGAGGCTCCCGACAATGTCAAAGACTCGCTTGATCATCAGGGAGAGGGATTTCCCGCCTTTTTCTCGTTTGGCCTCCGGGGAGAAATAGAGCTTGAAGGACGATTCCTGTTCGGGGTCAAAGTCCATGGGATAACATTGAAAGGAAATGTGAACCGCGCTTAATTCCGGTCCGAGGATCTCGGCCAGTTGCTTCCTGACCCGCGTCAGCAGCTTTTCCCGGATCTCAAAGCGCTTTTCCTTGTCGATTTCCGTGTAGATGACACCGATAACGGAGCAGGAGGCAAACCATCCCGCAATGTCCGTCTGACGGATGGGTGAGCAGACTCCCGCGATGAGCCTGCGCTCAAGATGTTCAAGGTCTTTGGTGCTCTTGGTCGATTCTTTTTTCAGGAGGGATTCCAGACCGATCTGCATGAGCAGGAAGGGCCGGCCCGTGCGGTCGGTACGCTGCCTCTCCCGGAGCAGCTTTTCCTGAAAGACGGCTTCGCTGCAGAATTCTTCAGCCGGGGATGGCGGGGAGAAGAATCGGACGGAGCTTGAGGAGGAACGGTATTCTGATTTCTCTTCGGCTTCTGATATCTTTGTCATGATGATCCCCTGCCGGTGGCCGGAAAAAATGGATCAAGAAGCCGTTGACGTAACCGCAGGCATTGATCCAAGTTTAATGTGCCTGACAACTTTGTTCTGCGCCTTTCCTCTGTGCGATGAACACGTTATAGAAAAAACGGTTTAACTCGACAATAGGGGAAAACCCTGATTTGCCCCTTCCAAAAACCTGAATCGTTTCGTCCCCAGGCTACGGAAAGGTACGGTCACGGAGGTTGGAACATGGATAAATCGGATGAGAATCAGCGTTGCCACTGATATCTTTATACCATGCTTTGGCTTTGTCGTAAAGATTCCTGTCTCTCGTTGTTCAGGCAAAAAAATGTTGTACAATCCTGGGATCGTGGGGGAAGTTCGGTTAAGAATTCGGAATAATGCTCTGAAATCTGTCAGCCCGCCTGCTGCTTGAGGACGGCAATCTCCGCCATCAGCGCCACCCTGCTTTCATTGCTTTCCTTCAGCATGTTCAGCAGCTGCAGCACCCGCTCATCCTGCTGCTCTTTCCGTTCGAAAAGGATTCCCAGGCGGGAGTTCATGTCGGCCACGAGGCTTTCAAGAAGCTGGAGGCGGCTCTCGATGGACGAAAACTGCTGCTCCATCCCCGGGGTCCGTCGTTCCCCGTACTCGGGCATCAAAGGCAGATCGGCCTCCTGTTCCGCGCCCTGCTCCGGGAAGATGCCTCCGATTTTCCTTTCCGCAATGACTTCGTCAATGACGATTTTGTCGATGGTGCGGAGTTCATCGGCAAAGCCGTAAACAAGGGCCGCATCGCACAGGATGTTGATCAGCCGGGGAATTCCCCGGGCATAGCGGTGGATGGCGTCAATGGCCTCCGCCGTGAAGAGCTCGGGATTCTCCGCACCGGCAATGGACAGGCGATGGCGGATATAGCTGGCTGCTTCATCGCGGTCGAGACCGCTCAAATGGCAGTAGACCGTCACGCGCTGAACAAACTGCTCCAGCCGCTTCTGCTGCAGCTTGTACTTCAGCTCCGGCTGGCCGACGAGGATCATCTGGATGAGGTGGTGCTTTTCCGATTCCAGGTTCGAAAGCATGCGGATCTCCTCCACGGTGTTGTCCGGCAGGTTCTGGGCTTCATCGATGATCAGGGTCACCCGCTTTCTGCGAGAGAACTGCTTCAGAAGAAACGAGTGAATGAGATCGAGAAGCTCCGCTTTGTCCCGGGAGTCCGTCGGCAGCTCGAATTCCTGGCAGACCATTTTGAGGAACTGGGTCGGGGAAACCAGGGTCTGGTTGATTACGCCCACCTGGATGTTCTGTTGGATCTTGTTCAGAAGCAGATTGATCAGAGTCGTCTTTCCGGAGCCGATTTCCCCCGTGATGACGACGAATCCTTTGCTTTCCACAATGGCGTATTCCAGGTGGGTGTAGGCGTCCTCATGGACTTTGCTCATGAAGAGATAGGAGGGGTCCGGAGTCAGGTTAAAGGGGTTTTCCTTCAATCCGTAGAATGATTCGTACATGGGCGTTTTTTTCCTTAATCTCTGAGTTTGTTCAGAAGGGTGCCGATAACGGGCCTGTCCTTGAGCAGTTCAAAGGCCCGCTTCAGATCGTTCCTGGTCGTTTTTTCCGCTTCCACCACGAGCAGGATGCCGTCGATAAACCGGGCAAGGACGAGGGGGTCGGCGAACTCCAGGAGGGAGCAGCTGTCGAAGATAATGAAACGGTTCGAATAACGCTCCTTGAGCTCCATCACCAGGGATTCCATTTTCGGCGATCCCAGCAGCTCCGACGAGTTGGTCAGAGGCCTTCCGCCGGGCAGGATGACCAGTTTTTCGATGCCGGGTGAGACCAGTAGGGCGCTGAGGGGAATGTCTTTGCGGAGATAGTCGGAAAGTCCCTGGTTGGCTTCAAAGCCGAAATAGCTGTGCACGGAGGGCTTGCGGAGATCGGAATCCACCAGCAGGGTGGTGCGGTCCATCTCCTGGGAAATGCTGATGGCCAGGTTGATGGCCGTCAGCGTCTTTCCTTCACCGGGATTGGCGCTGGTGATCAGCAGGGCGTTTTTCCCTTCGTTGGCCATTTTGGACAGAATGTGGGTGCGGAGCATTTTGACCCGGTTGGCCGCCGAGCTGCCCTTGCAATCGGGGATGATGTGATTCTGGAGAAGGTGCTCAAAATCCGCGGAAACGGTGCGCGTGTGGAGGTAAACGGGCGCCTGCGCCTCCTCCCGCCTGTCCCTTCGCCGGCGGCCCTGGATGCTCTCCGCGTCTTCGGGGGCTTCCGGAGCACGGGTGAACCTGTCGAAGAAATCGCCCCGCATTTCCTTGGCCTTTTCCAGCGCTTTCTGTATCTTGCTCATGGCATACCCTGTTTCATCATGAAGTTTTCCTATCCTGTTTACGGCCCGTCTTTAAAACATCAGCAACAATTTCCTCTGCAGGCGAATCCAGAGAATGTCCAGCGGTATGAGGAAGAAATGGACCAGGACGAGCAGCACGACTCCGGCAACGGCGCAAGCCGCCAGGATCATCAGCATTTTCCGGTCCAGCTTCCAGCTTTTTTTCTCTTCAGCGTGGCTCATGAAAGGCATCACCGAGAGCACGGGAACACCGGCCAGCGAGTTCAGATCCGTCTCCGTCTTGACGGACCGGTCCAGGGACTCCTGGGCGGCGACCAGGGCGATCCCGGCAAACAGAGACAGGAAAAATCCGGCCAGGAGAATCTTGGGCCGGTCCGGCTTCGCCGGCTTTTCCGGGAAAGCGGCCGGTTCGATGATGGTGAATCGCTCCGCCTTCTGTGCTTCCTCCATCCCCTGGGCGACTTTGGCCTCCAGGAGTTTGTTCATGATGTCGTTGTATTTGTTCTTGGCGTTTTCGTAATCGCCCAGAAGGCCCTTGTATTCCGCTTCAATCATCGGGGCGCGGGTCAGCTTGCCCTGGTAGGCGCCCATCTGGCCCCGGATCTGGGCCGCCTGCTGCTGCAGGGAGCGGATATCCAGCGCCGCCGTTTCAAGCTGGGTTTTCAGGGAGGTGTAGGCCGGATTGATGTTCGACCTTCCCGTCGGCTGGGTTCCCCTGCCTCCCGCCTTGTGCCCCTCGGCCAGCCGCTTCTCCAGCTCCCGGATTTCCCTCTTCAGGCGGATGATGTCCGGGTGCCTGTCGCTCAGGGTCGTCTGGCGATTGATCAACTCGCTGCGCAGGGCCTCCAGCCGGACCGCGGGGCTCTGTTCCACGTCTCCCATCCCCTTGTCGGTAATGTACTGATCCACCGTCGCCAGCTGGCTCTCCAGGTAGACCTTTCTTTCCTGGGCAATGCGGATCTGGGCGTTGGCCTGGTCAAGGTCGCGGCGGAGCTGGTCAAGGGCCTGCATGTTGCTCACGCCGTGTTCCGGCAGCTCTCCCATATGGGCGCTTTTCATGGCGCTGATCTGGTTGGCATAGCCGTCCATCTGCTTCTTGAGCTCAAGGAGCTGGGAATTGAGGAATTCCGCCGTTCCCGCGGCCCGCTCTTCCCGCTTCTTGAAATTCTCCTCCAGGTAAAGAGAGGACAGGATATTGGCGATCTTCTGCACCGTGGCCGGATCTTTTCCACTGTAAGAGAGGGTGAAGGCGACCGTCGTTTCCTTTCCCGACGGGCGCCTGCTTTTGCCGAAATCGCTCGTGCTGATCGTTTCCAGGGCAATGTCGTCCCTCATGTTGGCGATCACTTCCTCCATGGCGAAGATGTTGCGCATTTCCGGATAGAGGTTGAAGCGGTTGATGATTTCGATAAGCCTGGCGCGGCTGAGGATCTGCTGGGTAATGGTTGAAAGGCGCTCCTCCGCGTAGCTCGTGACCGATGTCCGGACATACTCCTGGGGAATCTGCTGCGTTTCAATGAGGATCGTGGATTTGGAGACATAAACGGGGGGCAGGACAAAGGCCGTAAGAATCCCCAGAGGCAGAAGGGATAAAAACGTGACCAGGAACATTTTTCCCCGTTTCCTCAGCAGTCGCCTGACCAACTGCCTGAGTTCATGGAAATCCATTTGCTTTTGCGGCTGCATGGCCACTCGCCCCTGTTCCATAATCGTGATGCTCTCCGTTTGCTGTCGTCCTGTAAAACGACATCCCCTTACCAGGTGTAGGGGAAATTAAAGGTCAGAAGGATCCAGAACCGGTTGCGATCGATGGTCCTGTAGCGATCCAGGGTTTTGTCGTAGTCGTTGGCATAGGTGTACCCGACATCCAGCCGGTAATCCTTGGTGAAGGTGTAATAGAGGCTCGGTGAAATCGAATAGTATCGGGAATCTTCCTCGGAGGCCTCATATTTCGTATCGTCCGATTTGGTGAACGACAGCGCACCGCTCACAGCCGCGCCGAATTTTTCGGTGATTTTTCTGCTGGCGTTGGCATAAAAGCGGTCGACGTTGATCGGTTCGCCCTCGCTCGTGAAATTCATATCTCTCGAATAGCCGACGGTGGCGGAGGCCGTTTCCCAGGATTTTGTCGCGGAGACGTTGGCTGTCCAGTTCCAGTTGGTGTCCGTTTCTTCCCGCAGGCGGTATCTCGACTTGTGGTATTGTGCGTCGGAGTACCGGGCTCCCGCCGAAGCGTTGATCGTCAGGGTTTCCCGGAAACGGTAGGAAACTCCCAGGGAGAGCCCGTAGTTATCCACGGTGCTGTTGTCCGAGTCGTAGTGGGTGTAGAGGGGGGAGAGCGACAGGATGTAGCGGCGGTCATAAAAGGCGCGGCTGTACGTCAGGCTCACGGAATCGCTGGTGGTGTCTTCATCGTCCTCAGAGGTGTAATCGGTCTGGGAGTGGGAGTAATTCAAGCCCAGGTCCGAAACCTCGCTCAAGGTGTAGGAGAGGCCCGCGCCGCCGGAATAGCGGTGCACGTCGGATTTTCTCGTGACCAGGCCGGTTTCCTCGAAATACGTATCCTTGGTGGTGTCCCGGCTGTAGCCGGCGTTGGCCCGGACGCTCAGCTTTTCCAGGAGCCGGTGCGAGAGGTTCAGCCCGTAATACTGGTTGGTGACATCTTCATCGCTGTAATCCGCATACCTCAGCACGTTCAGCTTTGCCGTGGCCCCCAGGTAGGTCCGCTCCGTTTTGTAGTCCAGCCGGAGTCCAGGACTGACCGTGAAGACGAAATCGTCCCGCTTCCGATCGTTGTGCTCGAAATCGATGTTGTCATCGTACTCGGTTCGAAGCCCGACCGACGGCGTGAGCGTGATTTCCGCCGCCTGGGACGACGGAAGAAAAAAAGGGCACAAGAGCAGCAACAGGGAAAAAACAACGTACGGCAGCCGCTTGTTTTCGTTCATGAAGTCCCTCCTTTCCGGGGAATTGTCATGGAAATTTTCATTCAATCAGGGGACCACGACCACATCGCCGCGCTTGAGGAAAATATTCTGCTGGAGATTTTCCCCTTTCTTGACTTCATTGTAATCGAAGGGGATTTTTATATCCTTGCCGTTTTCCTTCCGCAGGATGAGGATTCTGCCCCCGGCGGCAAAGGGGTTGAGGTCGCCGGCCATCGCCAGGATCTGCATGACATCGGTTTCCTGCGTGATGGGAAACTGGCCGGGCTTGTTGACCTTGCCCACAACGGAGGCCGTCATGCTGGGGGTTCGCAGCAGGATGACCGTGACGTTGGCGTCAGGGACATAGGCGGAGATTTTCTTCGTCACGATGTCGCGAAGTTCCGCAACGGTGAGATCGGAAACCTTCACCTCCTGGATGAGGGGGAAGGTAATGACGCCGTCGGGCGGGACGACGATCTCCCGGGTCAGGCTCTGATCCTTCCACACGGAAATCTCCAGCGCATCGCCGGCGCCGATTCGGTATGAGCTGCTCTGTGCGCTCTGTGCGAAGGCTTCCCCAAGCGTCACGGCAAGCAGGAGGCACAGAAGACAAAGGATGACGGGTGTTCCGATTCTTTTCATTTTTCCCTCCACAAAAATCGATCTATTGGGGTCGGCGGACTTCGCAGGATACCATAAGCGAACATCCGCAGATCATCCATCAGGAAAACCCTGATTTGTCCCCTCCAAAACCCTTATTTTTTGCTTTTCTCCCCGAGCGGGGCGTTTGCCCAGGCGCGGGAAGAGATTCCCGGCGCCTCTTTAAGGGGCCAGTTTTTTCAAGGCCTCCCTGGCTTCCCTGTCCCCGGGGAACGGCTCGCGGCTTGCCGCTGCAACGTTCAGGTACGAGCGGGCTTCGGCGGTGTTTCCCAGGGCGAGATAAACCATGCCCAGGTGGTAGCTGATCGCGGGATTCCGGAGCGTCTGCGCATCCAGCCCTGCCAGCAGCTCTCTGGCCTGGGCGTAGCGCCCCTGCCGGTATGCGATCCAGGCCGCCGTATCCGCGAAGTGATAATTCTTTCCGTAGGTTTTCATGAAGGGGGCCAGGAGCTTGTCCGCCCGGTTCAGGTTGGCCGGTGTCGGCGCGTACTCGGCCAGATGGAACGCCAGATTGTTGACGAGCAGGGGAGAGTTGGGGTAACGGGACACCATCTCTTCATGAATGACCCGGGCCTTGGAGATTTCTCCCCGGCCCTCCAGGATACGGGTGATGCCGATCGCCGCTCCGGCGTTGTGCGGGTAGAACCCGCGGATCTTTTCATAATAGGCCAGTGCCTGCTCCGGCCGCTTCCGGGATTCCTCCAGCAGGGCGAGCCCGAAGAGGGCGCTTTCGGACTTGGGTTGCAGGTTGAGAATGGTCTTGTAGGTGTCTTCAGCCAGTTTATCCTCCTTGTTCAGCGAGTGAACCCGGGCAAGCCTGAGGAGGACGGGAATCGAATTGGGCGACGACTTGAGGACGGAGCGGTATTCGGCGATGGCGGTGACGTAATCCTTTCTGTCCGCCAGGATGTCGCCTTTCATGACATGGGCTGCCTCATCCTGGGGGTTTTCCTTGATGACTTCCTCCACCAGCTTCTCGGCCCTTTCCTTGTTCCCTGAGGGATAAAGAATGCCGGCCAGCAGGAGTTTGGCCTTGAGGGCGGCGGGAGCGCTCCCCGCCTTGTCCAGGTACTGTTCGAGCAGGGCGATGGACTGTTTCGAGTTGTTGACCGTCAGGTAATACCGGGCCAGGATGTCATAGGGCGCCAGCTCCTTGGGAAAATCCTGGATGGCCTTCTGAAGGACGGCCACCATGGAATCGTACTGTTTCCCCGCCGCGTAGAACTGGGCGAGCTGGATCCGGGGGTTCAGCTTGTCGGGATGGCCCTTGACCAGGTCCAGCAGGATGGTTTCGGCCGCCGAGGGCCGCCCTGTCCGCTGATAGAAGCTCGCCAGGAGAAGCTTCGGGTCATCGGCTGCCGGATCGAGGGCTGCCAGCGCCTTGTATTCGTTCTCCGCTTCCGGCCAGGCCTTCTGCCTTTCCAGCATTGCAATGAGCATGAGCCGGGCTTTTTTGCTCTGCGGGTTCTGGGCAATGAGATTTTTCAGGATCGCCTGCGCATCGGCGCCAAGGTTCTGCCGGTTCTTCAGGCCCGCCAGCAGCAGGTAGGGCTCTTCTTTCTTCGGGTTGCGGGCGATCAGGGATTTCAGGATGGACTCGCCTTCTTCGGTCTTCGAATCCGCCAGGAGGCAGAGGACTTTGAGCATCAGGGCTTCTTCATGCTCCGGTATCTTTGCCAGGACAAGATCCGCCTTTTCATGCGCCTCGGCTTTCTTCCCCGCCGCGAACAGGAGGCTTCCCAGGGTGACCTGCGACTCCCAGAGCTGCGGGTTCAGCTCCACGGCGCGATTGAGAGAGGCGTAAGCCGGCTGAAAGCGCTTCAGCCGGAAATTGGAAAGGCCGATCATCTGGTGGGCCAGGGCAAAGCGGGGATCGATCTTGACGGCATTCTGATAATTGATGATCGCCTTGGCGTATTCCCCCTTTTTGTAAAGCTCCTCCCCGTTCTTGAAAAATTTGGCCTTCCGCTCTTCAGGACTGCCGCAGGCCGAAAGACAAACGCACAGGAACATCATCACGAGAACAGCTGTACCGATTCGTTTCGCCTTCATCATGGTCCTCTCTACATTGTCCTTTCCCATAATTTTTTTAAGAGCCGCCGAATCATCCTTCATTTATGAAAACATCATGAATTGCCCGGTGCTGATGAGACAAGCAATCTCTGAGCCGACATCTTTTAACAATTGCGGGATTATAACTTTTCCGGGAATTTTGTAAAGGGCATTTCTTGAAAGCGGTTTTTCTCACAGCCCCAGGTAGGCCTGGCGGACCGCTTCGTTGTGGAGAAGCGTGTCCGCCGTCCCCTCCATGAGGATCTCCCCGTTTTCCAGGACGTAGCCCCGGTGGGCCACCTGGAGGGCCATGTGGGCGTTCTGCTCCACGAGAAAGATGGTCGTCTCGTTTTCCGAGTTGATCTTGCGGATGATCTGGAAGATCAGGCGGACGACCAGGGGGGCGAGGCCCAGGGAGGGCTCGTCGAGGAGAAGGAGCTTGGGCCGGGCCATGAGCGCCCGGGAAATCGCCAGCATCTGCTGTTCGCCGCCGCTGAGGGTTCCGCCGGGCTGGTGGCGGCGTTCGGCGAGGATCGGGAAGAGGTCGAAGACGTAGTCCAGGTCGTTGCGGATCGCCAGCCTGTCCCGCCGCAGAAAGGCCCCCATGTCGAGATTTTCGGCGACGGTCAGCGACGGGAAGATGTGTCTCCCTTCCGGGACCTGGCAGATTCCCAGGGCCACGATGGCATCGGGCGCCCGTTCATGGATGGACTTTCCCTCGAAGAGGATCTCGCCCCTCCGGGGCGGAACCAGTCCGGAGATCGTCATGAGGGTCGTGCTTTTCCCGGCGCCGTTGGCTCCGATCAGGGTGATGATCTCTCCCGGGCGGACCGAAATGTCAATCCCTTTGAGGGCCTGGATGTTTCCGTACCAGGTTTCAACCTGCCTCAATTCGAGCATGTTCAGATGTCCTCTCCCAGGTAGGCCTTGATGACGACGGGATTTTCCCGGATTTCCCGCGGCGTGCCCTCGGCGATCTTCTGCCCGTAATCCAGGACGGTGACCCGGTCGCAGAGGCTCATGACCAGCTTCATGTCATGTTCGATCAGGAGGATGGAAATATGCTCCTCATCCCGGATCCGCCGGATCAGGCTTTCAAGCTCACGGGTCTCCTGGGGATTCATTCCGGCGGCCGGCTCGTCCAGGAGCAGAAGAAAGGGCTCCGTCGCCAGGGCCCGGGCAATCTCGAGGCGCCGCTGCGCCCCGTAGGGAAGGTTCTTGGCCGGCAGATTGACCACGTCGGCCAGTCCCATCTTTTCCAGGATGGCATAGCTGCGGCGGGCGATGTCCTTCTCCTCCCGGCGCGTTTTCGGTCCGCGGAGAACGGCTCCCAGGATGCCTGCGGAACTGCGGCAGTGGCGGCCCAGCATGACGTTTTCCAGGACCGTCATGTTCGAGAAGAGGCGGATGTTCTGGAAGGTGCGCGCCAGCCCCCTTTTCGTGACGTCATGGACCTTCAGCCCGGATATCCGCTCCTTCTTCCCGCCGGGCGGGGAAATGAAGATGTCTCCTCCCGTTGGCCGGTACAGCCCGGTGATGCAGTTGAAGAAGGTCGTCTTGCCGGCGCCGTTGGGGCCGATGAGGGCGACGATGTCTCCCTCCTTCACCTGAAGGGAAGCGCCGTTGAGCGCCCGCAGACCGCCGAAGTCCATGGTCAGTTTCTGGACGTCCAGGGCGGGGGAGGCTTCCGTTACGGTCACGGCTCATCCCTCCTGTATTGATAGGACCGCCGGATGGCGGGAACCATGCCCTGGGGGCGGAAGACCATCATCAGGACCATGGTGGCTCCGAAGAGGAGCATCCGGTAATCCTGGAAAACCCGCAGGTATTCCGGAAGAAGCATCAGCAGCAGGGCCCCGAGGATCACGCCGGGGATGGAGCCCATCCCCCCCAGCACGACGATGGACAGAATCATGGCCGATTCGAGGAAGGTGAAGCTCGCCGGGTTGATGAAGGTCGTCTTGGCGGCCAGGACCACCCCGGCCATGCCCGCCCAGGTGGCCCCCAGGGCGAAGGCGGTCAGCTTGGCCATGGTCTTGTCAACGCCCATGGCCTCGCAGGCCAGTTCATCCTCCCTCAGGGCGATCCAGGCGCGGCCGATGCGCGAATCCTGGAGGCGGTTGACTACAAGGATGGTGAGGAGGCACAGGGCGATCATGAGATAGTAGGTATAGGACGTAGCCTGCTGGAGGTTGAGTTCGACCCCTAACAGCCCCGGACGGGGGATGTTGGAAATGCCGCTGGGGCCGAAGGAGAAGTCGTTCCAGTTTTCAAGGACCAGGCGGATGATCTCGCCGAATCCCAGGGTGACGATGGCCAGGTAATCGCCGCGGAGCCGCAGGACGGGGAATCCCAGGAGAATTCCGAAGAGGGCGGCGAGCAGGGCGCCGATGGGCAGGGCCGCCCAGAAGCCCAGCCCGAAATGGACATTCAGGAGGGCGTAGGCATAGGCGCCCACGGCGGCGAAGGCGATGTAGCCCAGATTGAGGAGTCCCGCAAGCCCCACCACGATGTTCAGGCCCAGCCCGAGGACGATGTATAGCAGGGCCGTCGTCAGAATGCTGGTCTGATAACTGGGAAAAAGAAAGGGGAAGGCCAGGGCGAAGACTCCGCAGGCCGCCAGAAGAGGGTACCGGACCCGGCGATCGTCCAGGATCCTGCGGTACAGGGAACGCATCGGTGAGCCTCCCCCTTCGCCGGGCCCGCGGGCCGAGGCCTGGCGGGCCAGCAGGTACTGCCACAGAAGGGACAGCACGAAGCTGCCGATCCCCACGTAGAGCATGTTTTTCCAGCGCCATTCCACGAGATGTTCGATCGTGTTCACCCGGATGACGAGGAGAGGAAAGGTGAGAAACAGGAACCAGAGGGAGGTGAGAGCCGCTTTTTTCAGCATGGCTACACCTTTCCGGTAGGGGTCCGGCCCAGGAGCCCCGCCGGGCGGAAGATCAGGACGAGCACCAGCAGCAGAAAAGCGAAGACGTCCTCGTAATCGCTGGAAACGTAGCCGGTAGCGAAGCTCTCCGTCCAGCCCAGGAGCAGGCCGCCGAGGACGGCGCCCGGAATGCTCCCTATGCCGCCGAGCACGGCTGCCGTGAAGGCCTTGATACCGGCGAGAAATCCGATGTAGAAGTTGATCCGGCCGGTGTGGGAGGCGATGAGCACTCCTCCCAGGGCGGCCAGGGCGGAACCCAGGATGAAGGTGTTTGAAATCACCCGGTTGACGTTGACGCCGGTGAGCATGGCCATGGTGCGGTCCTGGGCGGTGGCGCGCATCGCCTTGCCCATGCGGGTGAACTTGATCAGGACGGTTAGAAGAACCATGACAACGGCCGTGGTGGCGATGATGAAGAGCTCCGTCGAGCCGATGACGGCGGCGTAGGGGGCCAGGAAATCGAACTGCGGCAGCAGATTGGGGAAGGGGAGGAAATCGGAGGTCTGGGCGAGGAGCACGTAATTCTGAAGAAAGATGGACATCCCGATGGCGCTGATCAAGGGGGAAAGGCGCGGCGCCTGGCGCAGGGGTTTGTAGGCGATCTTCTCCACGGTAAAGCCGTAGGCGGAGGCATACACCACGGCGAAAACCGCCGCAAGGATCAGAACGGACACCCCCGAGAAGCCGCTCAGGGTCAGGACGCTTGCGACGATCAGGGCGGTGAAGGCCCCAATCATGTAAATCTCGCCGTGGGCGAAATTGATCAGTTCGATGATGCCGTACACCATGGTGTAGCCGAGGGCGATGAGGGCATAGATGCTGCCCCGTGTCAATCCCCCGACGAAAAGCTCCAGAAAATACTCCATCCCGTCTTACTCAACCTCGGTGTAGACACCCTTTTTCACCTGGTACATGGCAAAGCCCACTCCGACGGCCTCGCCCTTTTCGTCAAAATGGATCTTTCCAAGGGGGGTTTCCACTTCCTGGGAGCGCAGGGCCTGCCGGACCTTTTCATAATCCGTGGATCCGGCCTTTTCGATGGCGTTGAGAAGCGCCTGTGTTGCGGCATAGGCGTTCAGGAAGAAGGCGCCGGGTTCGGATCCATAGGCCTTCTTGTGGGCCTCATTGGCGGCTATGGCGATGGGGTTGGAGGATGTGTCTCTGGGACCTGTGGCATAGACGCCTTCCGCGTAGGGGCCGGCAACCTTGATGAAGGTGGTGTCCTTGACGCCGTCATCGGAGAGGAAGGCGGTTTTCATGCCCTTCTTGCGCATCTGCATGACGATGGAGGAAGCCTCGGGATGATAGCCGCCGTAAATGACGGCATCGGCGTTGGCCCCCCTGATCTTCTGGACGACCGCCGAATAGTCCACGGCGCCCGGCGTCACCCCTTCAAAGAGGACGACCTCGGCCGCTCCGGACGCTTCAACGAACTTTTTGGCGAATTCAGCCAGGCCCTTCCCATAATCGCCCTTGTCATGGAGAACGGCGATCCTGCGGGCGTTGAGGCGGTTGAGGGCGAAATCCACCTGCATCTTCGCCTGGGCGTCATCGGGGGCGATGGTCCGGAAGAAATTGGGGTACCGGCCGCTCTGGGTCAGCTCGGGATTCGTCGCCGACGGGGTGATCGCGACGATCCCGGCATCCTTGTAGATCCCTATGGCCGCTTTCGTCGCGCCGCTGCAGATATGGCCGATGACGGCATGGACCTTGGCCGAGACGAGCTTGGCCGCGGTGTTGGCGGCCATTTCCGGCTTGCAGGCATCGTCTTCAACAAGAAGTTTGACCTGCCGCCCCAGAATGCCCCCCTTGGCGTTGATGTCCTTGACCACCAGTTCCGCCGCCTTGACCGTGGGCAGTCCGTAAGAGGCCAGATCGCCGCTGTGAGCCCCGGCGACGCCGATCCGGATGTCGTTTGCCGCAGCGGCTTCCTTTTTCTCTCCGCCGGCGGGCGATTTCCCCTCCTCCCCGGCGCAGCCGGCAAGGGATGCGAGGAGCAGCAGGATCAAGAATCCTGAAAAGATCAGGCTCGAAGAAGAACGATGTAAAAAACGCTTCATGGCAACCTCCTGAAGGGCGCTTGTAAATTTGTTATCCCGCGCAAATGACAGGGTAATCCGAAATTTAAAACCCAGCATTACTACTGAAAAAGTCGGAGGGAGTCAAGGCGAAATCAAGCCTTCAGGAGCCGGTGTCCCGGTGCTTCCTGCGAAAAACGATCCGGATGGGGACTTCTGTAAACCCGAAAGACTCCCGCAGGGAATTGATCAGGAATCGCTCATAGGAAAAATGGATTTCCGCGGGCTTGGCGACAAAGAAGGCGAAGGTGGGCGGTTTGACGGCCACCTGGGTGACGTAGTTGAAGGGGTGCCCCTTTTTCGCGTACTGGGGCGGCGGATTGCGGGTGACAATCTCCGTCATCTTCCGGTTCAGCTCCCCCGTGCCGATCCTGGCCGTGTACTGCCGGTACACCTCCTCCACCTGGGAAAAAATCCGCATGACACGCTGGCCGCTCAGGGCGGAGACGAAGATGATGGGGGCGAAATCCATGAATTTCAGCCGGTCGTGGATGTCCTCGACGTAGCGGCCCACCGTGCTGTTGTCCTTGGCGATCTTATCCCATTTGTTCACCACGACAATGACCGCCCGGCCCTTTTCGAAGGCGAGCCCCGCAATCTTGGTGTCCTGGTCCGTGATTCCCTCCTCCGCGTCGATGAGCAGCAGGGCGATTTCGCAGCGGTCCAGGGTCTTCAGGGCCTGGACGACGCTGTACTTTTCGAGCTGAAGGCTGATGCGGCTCTTCTTCCGGATGCCGGCCGTGTCGACGAGCAGATAGTTCCGGCCGCTGAAGGTAAAGGGGGTATCGATGGCGTCCCGGGTCGTTCCCGGTGTGGGGTTGGCGATGGTCCGCTCATAACCGAGAATCTTATTCAGCAGGGACGATTTGCCCACGTTGGGTTTCCCGATCAGGGCGATCCGGATCCGCTCCCCCGCTTTTTCCTCTTCGCCTTCTTCGGGAGGCTTTCTTGCCGGAGGAAGATATTCCGCCAGGTCATCCATCAGTTCGTCGATGCCCAGGCCATGCTGTGCGGAGATGTCATGGATCCGGGGCGCTCCGAGGCGGTAGAATTCGGGCAGGAAGCCTTCATGGCGGGGGCCGTCAACCTTGTTGACGGCGTAAAAGACGGTTTTCCCCGCTTCCCGCAGCATCGCCGAAATTTCGATGTCGGCGGGGGTCAGGCCGTCCCGCCCATCCATGAGAAAGATCACGAGGTCGGCCTCTTCAATGGCCAGATGGGTCTGTTCGCGCATCTGGATGAGGATGGTCTCCGTGGAAGCGGGTTCGAAGCCTCCCGTGTCGATCAGGGTATACCGGCGTCCGTACCAGCTGCAGTCCGCGTAGTTCCGGTCCCGCGTGGCTCCCGGCACATCGATGACGATGGCCTTGCTTTTATGGGACAGCCGGTTGAACAGCGTGGATTTGCCCACGTTGGGCCTTCCGACGATGGCGACAATGGTGTTTCTTTCCAAAACCTACCCCTTATTGATATGGTGAAGACTGTTCTTCCCGGCCGGTGTGACATGGAGAAGAGGAGCTTCCGGAAGAATGGGCCGTGCAGGAAGATAAAAGCGAAAAATCGGATGATTCCCTTCATTTCCGCACATGGAATTGAGGGGATATTTGGCACATCTTGCCGGACAGTTCAAGGGAAAAGAGGGCAACAGGAAAATACGGGCTTCCCGGGCAGCCCGGTCCGCCGTCAGGGAAAAAAGGGTTTCTTGAATTCTCAGGGGCGACGTCTGTTTCCTGCCTGGACAATCGTCCAGCAAATCAGGCAAATCAGGAGGGCGGTGAGGATCAGGCTGAAGCACAGCAGCGTGCACTGCTCCATGGTCATGAACTGGCGGGAGGGGATCAGGTACCAGCCGTCGCGGTACAGGTCCGTAAAGTATTTCTGCATGGGGCTTAAAACGGCGCCTTCGGGAATGATCGGATAGCTGACGCCGCAGTCTTCCGTGGGTAGAAAGGTGGCGGGAAACCACGAGTGCAAGGGCAGGTGAAAGGGAAACGCCGGCTCCGCACTGCAGCCCTGGACACCGAAAAGATTGCCGCTGCGGTACGCCTCGCCGATCCGGATCAGCGTCAGAGAGTAGTCGATCCCCTTAGTCGCGCCATAGACCGCCGCGCCGTAACCGGCAAGCTTCAGCACGAGAACCCTGGGATTGACGGCGCCGACAGCGCCGCCGACGGCGATACAGGCCATGGCGAAGCGGATGTAGACGCACTGTTCGCACGGCCTCAGGTAGAGCCACCTCTGGAAGACGAGAAACGAGGTGAGGGCAAGGCCGATGCCGATGATCGCCATCAGGACCCATAAAATCCGGCGGTCCTGCAAGGCGGCTATTTTTTCGATCCAATTCATCATGCCTTCTCATGAAACCGGAAGATGGCCCCGGCGGAGGGCTATTTTGCCATCAGTTCCCTGATCTTGGCCGCCATGTCGTCCAGCGACCGGAGGTTTTTCATGGAGAGCAGGTATTTTCCCTTTACGACAAAGGCCGGAATTCCCTGGATCCTGGCGATTTCATACGCACCATCCCAGTCTTTGAGGCGGGCCTGGGTGGCCGGCTCCCGAAGAAGCTTCTGAAATTCCCCGCCGGAAATCCCGGCGGCGTCCAGGCCTGTTTTCAGAAAGCTCTCCGGTCCCCTGTCCCATCGCTCCCTGCTGTCGTGATAGGCTCTGTAGTAGGCGAACTTGGCCTTTTTGAAGGAAGCCCGGTCGTCGAAAAGGCCTAAGCCGGCCTTCTCGTCCCTGGTCATGAGCGATGCGAAGAGTTCGCTTGCCTGGGAGCCGTATCGGCCCCGGGTTTTGAGATGCCAGGGGACAAACCGGATGCCGTCTCTGGCCAGGACCTTTGCCAGGCTGGGGATGACCATCTGGTCGTGCTTGTAGCAGAAGGTGCAGTCGTAGCTGAAGACTTCGATCACGGCCCGGTCCATGCCGGCAACGGGCTTCGCCAGGGTCACATAGTCAACGCCCTCTCGAACGGCCGCGTGCAGCGCCGGCGCCGCAAAGGAAAACGCCAGAAGAAGAGACATGGCCGTGATGAGCGCCAAAAGCCTTTTTCTTCCCGTCAACGTTGTCATAAGCTTTCCTTCCCCCTTGTGTTTGTTCTCGGAAATAAATGCAATTCCAAAACCGCCTTTTTGCCCGAGGCGGCTTTTTTTTCACCGGATTCCCCATGGAAAAAAACAGGGGCCGGACCCTGCTCATTCGCTGTAGCCGAATTCACGGAGCCTTTTGGCGTCCTTCGTCCAGTCCTTTCTCACCCGCACGAAGAGCTCCAGGAAAATCCGGGCCGCAAAGAACTTCTCCATGTCCACCCGGGCTCTTGAACCGATTTCCTTCAGCATGGAGCCTTTCTTTCCGATGAGGATCCCCTTCTGCGATTCCTTTTCCACGTTGATCGTGGCCGAGATGCGGATGAGATTTTTTGCCTCGTCCTCCTTGAAGGAATCGACGACGACGGCCGCGGAATAGGGGATTTCCTTATGGGTCAACAGCAGAATCTTTTCCCGGATCATTTCCGCGGCGACGAATCGCTCGCTGGAGTCCGTCATCATCTCCTCCGGGAAATACCGGGGGCCCTCCGGCAGGTATTTCCAGAGCTCATCGAGAAGCAGGGGAATGCCCTCGCCGGTCAGCGCGGATACCGGGATCATTTCAGCGAAGGGATGCCGGTGGCGGAAGGCCTCCATCTGCGGCAGAAGCTGCTCCCTGCGGATCAGGTCGATCTTGTTCAGGACCAGGAACTTGGGGGTGGCGTTCCCCTGCAGGGATTCGAGGATGAGCCGATCGTCGGGGCCGATCTCCTGCCCCGCTTCCACGACGAGCAGAAGAACATCGGAATCGGCGAAGGTGTCCGTCGCTGCGCGGACCATGGCCCGGTTCAGCGGCGTTCGGGGCGAGTGGATTCCCGGCGTATCCACAAAGACAAACTGGGCGTCTTCCCGGTTGAAGATGCCCAGGATCCGGTTCCGGGTGGTCTGGGGTTTGGAGGTGATGATGGCCAGCTTTTCGCCCAGGATGCCGTTGAGCAGCGTTGATTTTCCCACATTGGGCCTGCCGATGATTCCGATAAAGCCGGATTTGAACATGACGGAAAATTCCCCCTTGCATTTGTTTTTCCATACCATGGAAAAATCGGCCCTGCAACCGGAACGACGTCCTAACAGATCAGGAGGGCTGAAACAGGAGGATATTTTATGGGGGAATGAAGAGCATTGATCAAAAGACAAGAAAAAAGGCAGGACCATTTCTGACCCTGCCTTTCGATATAAACTTATCGTGTGTTTCGTTAGTTTCTAAACCGTCTAAAGGCTCCAGCCAAGCCGATCAAACCAAAACCAAGAAGCATCATCGTGGTGGGTTCGGGAACCGGATTGGGGGCGCCTGGTTCATAGGTCAGGGTGAAATCGGCATAGTCAATAACTGCAGCCCAAGAAGTTGCAGTGTTCTCTACCGCGAGAAGAAGATTAAATCCCGTCGTTCCAGAAAGCGCTGCTAATGCAACGGAATCAAGAGCAAAGGTGGTCGTCGACCAGCCGCCAAGTGAAGCAGTGGTGCCATTGGCGACAGCAGTTTCCCAGGTAGTAATATTTCCGCCATCACTGCCGGTTAAGAGGCCAGCATTAACAATGTTCCCATTTCCAAAGTCAAAATAAACCGTCATGATATCACTCGGATCGATATCCCATACCCTAGCCGTCATACTTCCAGAAATCGCCGTCGTAATCTGGTAAGGCAGGTTGTATGTCCAGGAAATGAGCCCTTTGCTGTTCGTTGCAGCACCCGATACCTCACTTCCAGCCTTGAAAACATACCAGTCCATGTTTGTCGTGTCATCATAGGCACTGCGAGTTGCGCCCCAATCTTTATCGCCTGCCGTTACCGTGGATGTTATGGGGACCGCCATGACGACACCGCATAACATAAGACTCGCAACCATTACAATCATAAGTGCAATTAACTTTTTCATTACGTTCTCCTTTCTATTTTTCGTAGTATTTTATAAATCTTCCTGCAATAAGCACTTATCAACATAAACGAAAGCCACGTCCTCGCAGCTCCATAACCAGTTAAAATATTTTCTCACTTCCAACAATTCCATTTAAGCATCATTTCATTATACGCATGAGCATTAATTGTGCCTTGCACGTAAGATCTTGATTTATATGTGGAATGTGTAATTTATAAAATTTATTTAAATGAAAGTTGTAAACATTTCCGACGAACATATTTGATGCCAGATGAAAAATTTTGATTTAATGTTTCATAATCGCTATGATTTATTATTAATTCAGGAATTGTAAAAGATTAAAACAATTTTATGCGGATTGTTCTGGCTCTTTCAGATAATAATCGGAGGCGGCTTGAATATTCTCTGTTTATTCCTTGGAGAAACCATCTTCTTTTTCAATCTATCGGGTCAGGGCATGCAGCCTTTTGATGATCCAGGCTTTGCAGGCAAGAATCCATTCCCCTTGTGCCTTTGCAAAACCGCGCATCGAAAAAGTTCGAAATCCCACGACTGACTTGATGATGCCGAAAATCGGATCCGAGGTTGTATTGCGTAATCCAGAGACGGCTTTTCCTGCCGATGTCCGGAGCCGGTGTTTCATCCTTAAGTACCGGCATCGTCATTGTCCGGCAGCAGCGGCGGCTCCTGGAATCGGCTCCATAAGGGTTCATTGTCGTCCTCTCGATCGACGGCAATGTAAGGTGTGAATCCTTGCCTCTCACAGGCACCGACTTTCGTCTTGCTGAAATATCCGCTGTCGGCATCACCGGGTTGTATGGTTGCGAGCTGAGACCGGCATAGGAGTCTCTTCAAGAACGAAGGTTGAGTGGTAAAAACAATTTCAACCACAAAGCGGGCAAGGTGACCTTCAGGCAACCAGTCTTCAATTGAGGCGGAAGCAGGAAAGGCGTCTTTCGCCCATATCTTGCTCCTCCTTTGGGGAATTATAGAACAGCTTAATCCCTTATGCTGTCCAGTTTTTCCTGACCAGCTCTTGACGAAAGGGCGTAAAGGGATGTAGAAGGAGCTTTTTATTGCGCCTGAACAGGACATGACAGGCTCTTGTGGGAGGTTTTACAAGCAGTGAAAAACAGGGGAATCTATACGGGGCTGCTTCTTGTTGCGGTCCTTCTGATCGGGATCTGCGCCTGTGAGCAGCAGGAGAGGGGGCAGGCCGTGGACAGGGCGGCCATCCGCGTCTGCTTCAGCCCTAGCGGCGGCTGCACCGAGGCGATCGTTCAGGAGCTGAACCGGGCGACCTCGGAAATCAAGGTGCAGGCCTATTCCTTTACGTCGCGCCCGATCGCCAGGGCGCTGCTCGATGCCCGGAAACGGGGCGTAAAGATCGACGTCATCCTGGACAAATCCAATGCCGAAACGACCAAATACGGGACGGCGAATTTTATGACCAACCGGGGAATCCCGACGTTCATCGACGATCAGCACGCCATTGCGCACAATAAGGTCATGGTGATCGATCAGCAGACGGTTATTACCGGCAGCTTCAATTTTACCAGGGCCGCCGAGGAGAAAAATGCGGAAAATCTGCTCATTATCCGGGACGGGGCGATCGCCGGGCTGTATCTGAAAAACTGGGAGGCGCACAGGGCCCACTCCCACGCCTACCAGAAGCCGTCCGAACCGTCATGACAGAGTGGTAAGGAGGCCTGTCCGATGGAGAACGACGGTTCGGCCGTCGCTCCGGAGCGTCAGCCAGCCTCTGGGATAATCGGGGCTTCCGGCGATCCGGATTCCTTGCAGTCCGAACCGCTCGGTGAGAAACGCGAGGTTTTCGTTTTTCTTGCCCCGGAAATCCGAGAGATCCCGCTGGGAGAGAAGAAACGCCACGGTCCGGCCCTCGGCCGCGACGGCGGAAAGCTGGAGCGAGGCCATATCCCGGAAGATTCCGGCATTGGCGAGAGACCGCAGCGCCGGGGAAAAAGGGCCGGCGACGACATTGCCCGGGATCTCCATTTCCGGAGTCGTCTGCAGGCCGATCCGGATGACCGCGATGCCCGCCTTTTCCAGTCGGAGCAGGGCATAGCGGGACTGCCGGACGGCTTCGGAGAGGGAAAGGGGCGAATAGCGCCCTTCATTATACAGGGTCTCGAGGGCCGTGTCCTTGAAGACCAGAGTCGGATGGAGCCGGACCGTGTCCGGTTGGAGGATGCAGGTTCGGTCGATGGTGGTGGCGAAGGACTGCCGGCTGTCGCCCGGAAGGCCGGCCATCAGGTGTATTCCGATCTCGAATCCTTTCCGGCGCAGGCGTTTCACGGCGGAGAGCACATCTTCCACGGTGTGGCCCCTCCGGGATCGGCGAAGGACGTCCTCAACGAGAGACTGGGCGCCGATTTCCACGGTCTTTACGCCATGACGGCGCAGGAGATCGAGGTTATCCTCGTCAATCTCGTCGGGCCTCGTGGAAATCCGGAGGCTGTCGACCCGGCCTTCCCGCAGAAAGGGCTGGACCATCCTCAGCAGGCGGGTCTGTTCCTCTGCCGCCATTCCGGTGAAGGTCCCTCCGTAGAAGGCGATCTGAACCGGCCGGCGGTCCGGTTTTGAGCGGCCGGAGGAAAGCGCCATGATCTTTTGCAGAGTCTCTTCGGAGAGGGCTCCCGGCGCCACGCCCGTCGCGATCCTTTCGTTGCAGTAGATGCAGCGTTGGCGACATCCCTGGTAGGGCAGAAAGATCGGAATGATCCGGGGGGCGGCCATGAAGCTCAGCCTTGCTCATCGGAATTCTGCATCAGGGCATCCAGGGCGGCATGGGCGGCGTTCTGTTCCGCCTCCTTTTTGCTTTTCCCCCTGCCCGTTGTTTCCAGGATCCCGGAAAGGGAAAGGCGGCTCTCGAAGATTTTGTCATGGTCCGGGCCATATTCCCCGATGAGCGCATAGCTGGGAATGTCCTTGAACCGGTTCTGGCTGTACTCCTGGAGGGCCGTCTTGTAGTCCCGGTAGGTCAGGTTGCGGCTTCCTTCTACGATCAGGAGGCTGAAAAGTCCGCGGACCACTTCGCAGGCCCGGTCAAAGCCCCCATCCAGGTAAACGGCGGCGATGACGGCTTCAAGGGTATCGGCCAGGATGGAGGTTTTGGAGCGGCCGCCGGAGCTTTCCTCCCCTTTGCCCAGGAGGAGGTAGCGACCGATCTCGAGTTTCCTGGCGAGATCGGCCAGGGGCTGCTCGTTGACGACGGAGGCCCGCAGTTTGGACAGCTGACCCTCCGAATAGTCCGGGAAGGTTTTCATCAGCAGATCGGTGATGCACAGTTCGAGAACGGCATCCCCCAGAAATTCCATCCGTTCGTTGTCGCCGAAGGAGCATGCCGGATTCTCGTTGACATAGGAGCGGTGGACGAGGGCATGATCCAGCAGGGAAAGGTCGGCGAAGGGGTGGGAAAGAGCCGTTCCCAGGTTCTTCAGGGCTTGATGGCGCTCTTCGGTCATGGCGGAAGGACCCTCCCCAGGATTCTTGTGCCCTCGAAGCCTTCAAGCCGGACCGTGACCAGGGAGTTGACCTGGGAGGCCCTGCTGTTGATCAGGTGGACCGGAAGATAGTTGCCGGAAAACCCCTTTCTCAGGCCGCTGATGCGGTCAATCCGCTCCTCTACGAGAACCTGGAGGGTGCGCCCCTGGAAACGCCGGGCAAAGGCTTCCCGCTTCCGTGCTCCAAGGTCGCGCAGCATTTCCGCGCGCCTTTTCTTCTCGTCCGGGGGGACCTGATCGGGCATATCCGCAGCGGGGGTCCCCGGACGGGGCGAATAGGGGAAGACATGGAGATAGGCCACGGGCAGGGATTCGATCAGCTCCAGGGTGTTTTCGAAGGACGCCCGATCCTCTCCGGGAAAGCCGGCGATGACGTCGATGCCGATGGCCAGATCGGGGATCGCCCCTTCGAGATCCACCAGCAGGGCTTTATAGAAGGCGGCGGAATACTGGCGTCCCATCCCGGAGAGGATGGCGTCGTCGCCGCTCTGGAGCGGGATGTGGAGATGGGGGCAGATCAGGGTGGATTCCCGCAGCAGCGAAATGAGGTCATCCGAAATTTCGGTGGGCTCAATGGAACTCAGGCGGAGGCGCTCCACCGGCCTTTCCCCTACGATCCGCTTCAGAAGGTCGACAAGGGAGGTTTCCGGCGAGAGATCCTGCCCGTAAGCCCCGAGGTGAATTCCAGTCAGGACGGCCTCCCGGTATCCCGCCCGGCCGAGGAGATTCAGCTGCTCCAGGACCCCGTCCTGCGAGAGGCTCCGGCTTCTTCCCCTGGCGGATGGAATGATGCAGTAGCGGCACCAGGCGTTGCAGCCGTCCTGGATCTTCAGGAAGGCCCGGGTGTGATCCTGAAAGCGGCTCACAGGCAGGGAAGCAAAGGGCCGGACCGGAGAAATGTCCCCGACACGGATTTCCCGGCCGTTTTTTTCCAGGCTGCCGAGCAGATCGGGGATCCGATCCTTCTCTCCATGACCTGCAATCAGGGAAACGCCGGGGATTTCGGCAATTTCACCCGGCGCGGTCTGGGCGTAGCATCCGGTGACCACGATGAGGGCCTCGGGATTTTTCCGGATCGCCTGCCGGATGATCTGCCGGGACTGGTAGTTGGTCCGGGCCGTTACGGTGCAGGTGTTGATGATGTAGCAATCCGCTGTTTCCGAAAAGGGGACGAGGGCATGGCCTGAACGCGCCAGGGCCTCCCCGATTCCCGCCGATTCGTACTGGTTCACTTTGCAGCCCAGTGTGGCGATTGCGACCCTGGACAACGGGCGTTCCGATTTCAATTCCTGCTCCTTTCCGGATTCGATCCGGATGGACTCTTATCATCCTGAAAGAGTTTGTCAAGACGAAAGGAGAGCTGGATTTTATTACAAAAGCGCGGTAATCACAATGCGAGGATCAAGGAGAACTTTTAAGATGAAGCGATTCTGCTTTTGGAGATGGCCATGGATTCCCTGTTAGCTTACCTTTCGTCCCATCATACCGCCTTGATGCTGATTCTTGCCGCGGCGGTTCTGATCTGCTACTTCATCTTCAATCGGCTGATCAAGCTCGCCCTGTTCTGCGTCCTTATCGTTCTGGCCATCGCAGGATATCACTACCTGAAGGAGCCGGGCCGGTCTTCGAAGGACGTGGGGGAATTCTGGCAGAAGACCAGGGTGAAGGCGGAAAAAATCGTGGAGACCGGCAAAAAAACGTACGAAACGGGAAAGGTTGTCTACGAGAAGGGGAGGAAGTTTACCGAGGGCATGGATTCCCTGACGGGAAAGGAGAAAGAGAAACAGCCGAGCAGGTAAATGAGAACGTCTCAAGCCGCGGCGGGCATTCGTCGGGGGGGGGGACGTTCCGGTCCCCGGTCAGAACCCCAGGTTGATCTCCATCGCCCTCGCCGGGCAGGCGGTCACACAGAGGCCGCAGCCGTTGCAGACTTCCGGATCGAAGGAGACCTTCATGGTGACCGGGTCCATGGACAGGGCGCCGGTGGGGCAGAAGGAGGTGCAGGCGCCGCAGTGCACGCATTTTTCCGTGTTGTGACTGACACTCTTGGACAGGGGTTCGACCCGCAGGCCCTTTTCCTGGAGAAAGCGGACCCCCGCATCAAAGTTGTCCTTTTCACCGCTCAGCTCCAGGACGATGACGCCTTCCCGCCGGGGGAAGATCCTGGCCTTGAGGATGTTGAAGATCAGATCATACTTTTTGACCAGCTGGTAGATGATCGGCTGTTCGACAATGCCGGCGGAATAGTGGACAATGACCTTTTTGGAATACATGCTTTCAAGCCTCTTTCCGAATGTGATACAAGGCCTTTCTTATCGACTACTTTCTTCGGCTTGTCAAGAAATGCATGGCCTTACGGCATGTAAAATTTGAGATTGATAAGGCCGGTTTCGACTGAGGCACATCAATCTACGTGAATGTTAATCACCGAGTTTTCCTTCCGCTCTCGATCTGTTCCACAATTTTTTTCACCAGGCGATAGTAACGATTCGATACAACACTCGATGACAAATTGTTTGCCAACGCTGCAGCCGGTGTGTTTATTCGGGGAGAGAATTGGTAAACCTCCATAAAATCAAATAATCCTGTATCTATCACTTTGAGACTATCTTGAAATTCGGCTTCTGTCTCACCTGGAAAACCCACAATGATCTGGGATCGAATCTGTAGAGAGGGACATGCCTTCTTAAGCGCATCATAGGCGGCACAACAGGATTCGACTGTATAATTTCTATTCATCAGTTTTAGAATTCTGTTGTTACCGGATTGAATCGCCGAAGTCATATGTACAATTCTGCCTGTTTTAAAAATGGAAACCAAGTCTGGCAACTTGAACGTCAAGAACTGCGGATGGACATTTCTAAGCCGAATACGAAAGTCTCCGGGGATGGAAAGAATTTCATTCAAGAGATCCACAAACGTGGCGTTACGATCAACACCATAGCTGCCCGAATCCGTTGCTAGAAGCGCAATATCTGAGTAGCCATCCATCAAGCCCTTTCTTACCTCCTGTAAAATGTTTTCTATCGGCTTGCTGTGAATAGGCCCTCGTGATAGTCTCACGGCGCAGTAGGAGCAACGATGTACGCAACCTGTAGCGATTTTGATGAAATAATGGCGGGGATTGGAGATATCTCTTTCACGCCCATACCTGGAATATCGTTTATTAAGCAAAAGATGATACAACGTAAAATATGGATCAATTAGCTTATTGAATCGATTAATACTTTTGATACTGATATTTTCATAGGTGGTGATTGGAAGCAAATAATTAGCACAAGGATAATTCCTTGATTGATCGGCATTTATCAATTTTGAAAAAGATTTAATATCATCCGATCCGAACGTAATATCCTCATAGATCCCTTCAAGAGCTGCGGGGTTAATTCTTGGAAGGCAGCCGCAGACAATAAGACGACAACTTTTCTTCTTTTTCTTTCTTATATCTTTGATGATTTCTAGAGATGTCATTTCGTTGGCATCCGTCAGGCCGCAAGCGTTGAAAAGGATTAAATCGGCATTGGAGACATCTGAAGAAACATCCCGACCTTGACTGCGCCACAATTCCAGCATACTGGCAGCGTCAAGCCGATTTTCAGGGCACCCGTTTGTTAAAAACACTGCACTTCTGGTAGATTGATCTTTGTCGTTCATAATCACTTTTATCAGAATGAGTTTTAAATATGGGAGAGTTATGTCCTGATTAGGGCAGGAAAATCTGGCCGGATCAACAAACGGCGGAACAATGCCCAATCATGAAGTGCATTAGCATATTTTAAGCCACCAAACGTAGTCGAACCATAATAGAGTCATTTAAATTGGATTTTGAAAGCCGCATCTGTCCATACGTGACCGGTCACCAAAGACGCTCCATGGACGGTGTCATCGCGGGCTTTACCATGACCATCCTTATTGATACGTGCCATCCTGTTTGATGTTGATCAGGGAATCCCAGGCCATGGAAGAGAAGGTCTCATGGAGGGAATGGTCGTCAACAACCCGGTTATAACTCAGGTTGAGAAAAACCTGTTCGGCGATCTCCCGCACCGGTTCCGGGGGGACGACGTCGTCCCCGCTGCCGTGAAAGAGGGCCGTCGGGACACAGAGGCGCCGGTTCAGGTAAGGGGCAAATCCGGGAAGACTCAGGGCCGGCGCCAGCAGGACGAGCTTACGAACCCGCTCCTCCTGTTCGCAGGCGAAGATCGTGGCCATCAGCCCGCCGTAACTCGATCCCACCAGGATCAGGTCCGCTTTTCCTTCCAGCCGCTTCCTCAGGGTCTCCATTCGTTCCTCCAGGGACCCGAAATAATCTTCAATGATCATGTCGGGATAACGTTCCCGGAAATAGCGGCCTTTGTCACCCTGGCTGCTGCTTTCCAGGCCGTGGATAAAAACGCGCGTCATGACGGATTTTCCTTTCCACCTCAGAGTTCGAAGGGCACTCCGCGCTCCAGGGCGATAGCCTTCAGGCTGTCGAATACAGGTTCTTCCAGAGGGACGCCCGATGATTTGTGTTTTTCGTAGAGTTCGTATTCCTTCTCTCCGTGGATATAGATCCGCTCCTGGCCTTCGGCCTTTTCCGATTCCTTGAGGCGGTCGATGAGGTCGTCCATTTTTTCCTGAAAAACGTCCAGTTCCACGAAATTCTCGATGTTCAGGGCCATGAAGAAGTGAGCGACCCGGGCAGGCTGACCTTTGCCGCCGGGACCTTTGACGTCGACCATGTCGGCATAGGCACCCCCTGAAAGGACGCCGCAGAGAATGTCCACCAGAAGGGCGATTCCGTACCCCTTGTGGCCTCCGTAAAGCTCCCCTTCGCCGCCGAGGGGAAGAATGCCCCCGCCCAGGCGGGCGACCATATTCTTCAAAACCTCCGTGGCATCCGTCGTCGTCAGGCCTCTGGAGTCCACGGCCCATCCCGCGGGCATGTCCCTGTCCATCCGGTCGTAGACCTCCAGCTTTCCGCGGGGCACCACCGAGGTGGCCATGTCCAGGAAAAAGGGCCGGTTGCGCTTCGTCGGTGCGGTGAGGCTGATGGGATTCGTGCCGATGATCATCTTCCTCCCGAAGGTCGGCACGACCAGGGGCGCCGTATTGGTCATGGAGATTCCCAGGAGGCCTGCTTCCAGCATCATCTGCGTATAGTAGCCCGCGATGCCGTAGTGATTTGAATTGCGCACCGCGACAATGCCGACGCCGGTTTTTTTGGCTTTTTCAATCGCCATCCCGGTTGAGAAATGCCCTGTGATCTGCCCCAGGCCCGCCCGGCCGTCGACCGTGGCGGTGGACGGGGCTTCGCGCACCACCCAGGGCTCGCTGTGGGGCAGGATGGTGCCGTTGGTCATGCCGTCCACATAACGGCGAAGGCGCGCCACGCCATGGGATGAAACGCCTCGCAGATCGGCGAGGACGAGGTTGTCGGCGCAGATGAGGGCATTCTCCCGGCTGATTCCGAAGCTGGAGAACACATCCTGAACGAATTGCAGCAAGTCCGAATCGTTGACATATCGGGTCATTGGGGAATCCTCTTCATTTTTTTTCGGCTTCTGTCCGTCTCCCCGGTTTCCTGCTGGATCTCGCGGATTACCGGCCGGGGGCCGGAAACGAAGAAGCGGTCTTCAGGAAAATTGCCCGTCAAACTACCTGAGATTTCGGATATTATCAAGTGGATTCAGGCACCCCGGAGAAGTCGAACCTTCAACGCTTCACGCCTTGACAGAAACGGGATAATGTGATTTCATCCTTGTCCATTCATAGCGCATAAGGGGAGGCCGTAACTTCGGCCTGAGAGTTCCGCAGGTGCAGAGCGGAAGACCCTCACAACCTGATCCGGGTAATGCCGGCGGAGGGAGTGCAAGAGAACATGGAGCCCTTATGCCTCGATTTTCAAGCATAAGGGCTTTTTTATTCGAGGCTGAACATGAACGGAAGAAACACGCGCGATCTGACGGATCGCCATCTCTATCTTGTCCTCACCGAGGAGTACGGAACCGGCAGGCCCCTGATGTCCGTTGCCGAAGAGGCGATAGCCGGGGGGGTCGATATCCTCCAGATGCGGGAGAAATCCAGGCCGCGATCCGATCTTCTCCAACTGGGAAGCGGACTAGCCGCGCTCTGCCGGAAGAGCGGGGTGACCTTCATCGTCAACGACGATCCCTTCCTTGCCGCTGAACTGGACGCCGACGGGGTCCACCTGGGGCAGGAGGATCTTCAGACGTATTCCGTGGACACGGCGCGGAAAATCATCGGAAAGGATCGGATTCTCGGCCTTTCCACCCATTCCCTTGAGCAGTTCCGCCGGGCCTGTGAACTGGACGCCGATTATCTCGCCTTCGGCCCCATCTTTCCCACCCGGACCAAGGACTATTCCATCGGGACGGGGGACGTGGCGGAAGTCCTGCGCATCGCTTCGACACCCGTGGTCTTGATCGGGGGCGTCAATACGTCCAACCTGGATCTCCTGCTGTCGGAAGGGGCCTCTTCCGTCGCTCTGATCCGCGACATCATGCAGGCGGAGGATGTCGCGTCCCGGACGCGGTGGTACAAGGATCGCCTGAAAAAGGGCGCAGGGAGGGGGCGCGTGAAGGTGAGAGTCAACGGTCGGGAGGAGAGCCTTCCGGATGGGAACGTGACGCTGCAGGAGCTGGTGGAGACCCGGGGGTTGGTTCCGGAGCGGGTTGTGGTCGAGCTGAACCTCGAAGTCATCCCCCGCGAACACTGGCCGACGGTCTCCCTGCAGGCGGAGGATTCGGTGGAACTGGTCAGCTTTGTCGGAGGGGGATAGGAATGGAAGATCTGCTGGAGATCGGAGGAAAGAAGATCGCCTGCCGCCTTTTCCTGGGGACGGGCAAATACGCCGGCAACGCGCAGATGCGCGAGGCCCTGCTGGCCGCGCAGGCCGATGTGGTCACCGTCGCCCTGCGAAGGGTGGAGAGCGGTGCGATGGCGGAGAGCATCCTTGATTATATTCCGCCGTCCTGCACCGTCATGATCAACACCTCCGGCGCCCGGAATGCCGCCGAAGCGGTTCGCATCGCCCGGCTGGCCAGGGCCTCCGGGGCGGGAGACTGGATCAAGATCGAGGTCATCGCCGACAGCAGGTATCTCCTTCCCGACAATCTGGAAACCCTGAAAGCGACGGAAACTCTCGTCAAGGAAGGCTTTATCACCTTTCCCTACATGAGCCCGGACCTCTCCATGGCCCGGCGGATGGCCGACTGCGGCGCGGCGGCCGTGATGCCCCTGGGCTCGCCCATCGGCACGAACCGGGGGGTGAGGACCCGGGAACTGGTGGAAATTCTGATCCGGGAGATTTCGGTGCCGATTATCGTCGATGCGGGGCTGGGGAAGCCCTCCGACGCATGCCAGTGCATGGAGATGGGATGCGCCGCCGTGATGGTCAATACCGCCGTTGCCGTTGCCCCGGATCCCGTGGAATTCGCCAGGGCCTTCAGCCTGGCGGTGAAGGCGGGCAGACTGGCCTACCGGACCGGGATGCCCGGAAGCGCCGCCGAGGCCAGGGCCTCTTCACCCCTGACGGGTTTTTTGAGGGATCATGACTGAGTTTCTGTCAAAAAGCTTTTACGATACCTACCTTGCTTGCCGGGAACGGGACTGGGGCGAAGCCCTTGCCGCCGCTTCCGGGGCGGATGTCGAACAGGCCCTTCGGCGGGTGCATCTTTCCTTTTCCGATTTTCTCGCCCTCCTTTCCCCGGCCGCCGAAGCCCACCTGGAGTCGATGGCGCAGAAGGCCCGGGCGCTGACGCTGAGGTATTTCGGACGGACGATCCAGCTGTACGCGCCCATCTACGTGTCGGATTACTGCGAAAACTCCTGCCTCTACTGCAGCTTCAGTTCGAGAAACCGGCGCAAACGGAAAAAACTGAGCCTGGAGGAGATCGATCGCGAGGCGGCCTTTATTGCCGGCACGGGGTTGCAGCACATTCTTCTGCTGACGGGGGAATCGAAGAAGGAAAGCCCTGTGGGTTATCTCCGGGATTGCGTGAATGTTCTCAGAAGGCATTTTTCTTCGGTGGCCATCGAGGTTTACCCCCTGTCGGAGGAAGACTATGCCGGCCTGGTGGCGGAGGGCGTCGACGGCTTGACCCTTTACCAGGAAACCTATGACGAAAGTCTGTACCGGGTTCTCCACCCCGCTGGGCCGAAGCGGAATTTCCGCTATCGCCTGGAGGCGCCGGAGCGGGGCGCCGCGGCCCGGATGAGGCAGGTCAATATCGGGGCTCTTCTCGGACTGGCGGATTGGCGAAGGGAGATCCTGATGGTCGGGCTCCACGCCCGTTACCTCCAGGACCGGTTCCCCGAGGTCGAGATCGGGGCCTCCGTGCCAAGGCTGAGGCCCTTTGCCGGCGCCTTTCAGGGCTCGTGCGAAGTCGGCGACCGGAACATCGTTCAGGCGATTCTGGCCCTGCGGCTCTTTCTGCCCCGGCTGGGCATCGCCCTTTCCACCCGGGAGGACTCCTGTTTCCGCGATTCCCTGATTCCCCTGGGCATTACCCGGATGTCGGCCGGCTCCTGCACCAGCGTCGGCGGCTACACCGTTCCGGACGAGGCGGAAGACGCCTTTGCGCAGTTCGAGATTGCCGATTCACGGAGCATTCCGGAGATGATGGCCCGGCTTCGCGAAAAGGGCTACGATCCGGTGTTAAAGGACTGGATTTTTGGATTATGACGATTATCGAAGCGTTTCACGAGCATCTCATCGGGAAGATCGGCCGGGAAAAATTCGACCGGCTCCGGACGATCCGGGTCGGCATCGCCGGGGCCGGCGGCCTGGGGTCGAACTGTGCCGCCCACCTCGTGCGGGTCGGATTCCGCAGCCTGAAGCTGGTTGATTTCGACGTGGTCGAGGCGGGAAACCTGGACCGCCAGTTTTACTTCGCCGACCAGGTGGGGATGCGGAAGGTCGAGGCCCTCCGCCAGAACCTCCTTCGGATCGCCTCCGACCTGGAACTGGAGATCGAGGACCGGAAAATCGAGAAAGATTCGGTAGGCGCCCTGTTCTCCGATTGCGCCGTGGTGGCGGAGTGCCTGGACCGCCCCGAAGACAAAAGCCTCCTCGTTTCCGAACTGCTCATGCTGAAGAAATTCGTGGTGGCGGTTTCCGGGCTTGGCGGCTACGGATCAAGCGATGCCATCCGGCTGCATCCCGTCCGGGAGAACTTCGTCCTCATCGGGGATCTGCAATCCGATATCGCCTTCCGGCCCGCGATTTCCCCGAGGGTTTCCATTGCCGCCGCCAAGCAGGCCGACGTGATCCTGGAGCACGTGCTGTCCGGGGATTGAAGGGACAGGGCTTTGCCGGCCCCCGCATCCGCTAATCCGTTGACAGGAACCCGCCGTTTCCCTATACTTTCCCTACGTAAATCCAAGCCTTTTCTGAAAATCTCCAGATGAAACTCCCCCGCCGCCTTTCCCGGGGCACGTCCGGCGGCCCGGGAGCGGCCGAACCTTTCGGACTTTCGGGAAGTGAAGCGATCCGGCTCTGGCGGCTTCCATGAAGAGGCGCTGAAGGATGTTCTCCCCGGCAGGATCGGCCGAAATCCGACTCTGCAGGATTCCCCGTGATGAGTGGATTGTCGCATGAACGATGAGGATAAAACCAGAGAGCAGCTCCTTTCCGAGCTCAGGGAATTGCGCCGGAAGGCGGCTGAGCGGGAGGCCGGGGAAGGGGGCCTGACGGGGGCATCGGAGGCCGAATACCGGACCATCTTCGAGAATACCGGCTGCGCCACGATCATAGGCGGGGAGGACTTCACCATCTCCCTGGCAAATGCGGAATTTGAAAAGCTTTCGGGCTATGGCAGGGGGGAACTGGAGGGCAGGAGAAGCTGGATCGGCTTCATCGAGAAAAACGATGAAAAAAAGATGAGGCGCTATTCCGCACTGCGGATTCTCGATCCCGACGCGGCCCCGAGGAATTATGAAATCCGGTTTCAAAACAGGGCGGGTCAGCTCAGGGACATCTTCATGACGGTCGCCATCATTCCAGGAACAACAAAGAGCGTTCTATCCTTCATGGACATATCGGAACGCAAGCAGGCCGAACGGGAGGTCTACAAGCTCAATGAGCAGCTTCGGGAGAGAATTGCGGAGCGCACCCGGCAGCTCAAGGCAATCAACGAAATATTGAAAAAGCTGTCCGAGCGGGAGGCGGCGCTCCAGGAAAGTGAAGAGAGGTATCGAACGCTCGTCGAAAATGTCAATATCGGCGTGTACAGGGTCACAGCCGGGCAGCAGGGGCGTTTTGTCCAGGTGAACCCTGCCATCGTGAAGATTTTTGGCTATGACTCCATGAGCGACTTTATGGAGCTGCCCGTTTCGCAAGCCTACCAGGACCCGGAGGAGATGCGCCGGTTTGGAAGAAAAATCCGGCAATGCGGCTTTGTGAAGGATGAGGAGCTTCAGCTGAGGAAAAAGGACGGCACGCCGATCTGGGCTTCAGCCACGGCAAAGGCGCTGTATGATGCCGACGGCAGGGTCAAGTGGGTCGATGGGGTCATAGAGGACATCACCGAGCGAAAAAATGCCGAGGAGGCATTACGGAAGGCCAAGGAAGAGGCCGAAGCTGCAAACCGCGCCAAGAGCGATTTTCTGGCCAGCATGAGCCATGAAATCCGCACGCCGATGCATGCCATTCTCGGCATGGCGGAGCTCCTGTCGGAGACGCCGCTTACTCCCGAGCAGGAGAAGTATGTCGAGGTGTTCCAGAATGCGGGAGAAAACCTCCTGAACGTCATCAACGACATTCTTGACCTGTCAAAAGTGGAGGCCGGACATCTTGAACTCGAGTATGAGGAGTTCGATCTTGCCGAACTCGTTGAAAAGACTGGTGAAGTGCTGGCCATCCGCGCCCATGACAAGGGGATTGAGCTGATCTGCCACATCCTGCCCGATGTACCGGTCAACCTGATCGGGGATCCGATCCGTCTGCGGCAGATCCTGATCAACCTGATTGGAAATGCCGTTAAATTCACGGAGAGAGGCGAGATTCTCGTCGAGGTGAGCAGGGGGGAGCCTGAGGCCTACAGGCAGGAAGACGGCGATAACACGGAATTGCTGTTCCGGATCTCCGATACGGGAATCGGCATCCCCAAAGAAAAAATAGATCTGATCTTTGAAAAGTTCACCCAGGTTGATTCGTCCACGACCCGCAAGTACGGGGGCACCGGGCTCGGGCTGTCCATATCGAAGCGCCTCATCGAACTGATGGGGGGGCGGATCTGGATTGAGAGCGAAATGGGCAGGGGGACCCGGGTCTCTTTTACGGCGACATTCGGCTTCCAGGAGGAGCAGAAGAAACCGGCCGAAAAGCTGGAGGTGGAGATCAAGGGGCTTCGAACCCTCATTGTCGATGACAATGCCACCAACCGGATGATTTTGCGGGAGATCCTTGCCGGATGGGGCGCCCTGACCGCGGAGGCGGAAGACGGGGAATCGGGAATCGCTGAACTGAAACGGGCCGGGAAATCCGGGACGCCCGTTGATCTCCTGCTCATCGATTACCGCATGCCCCTTCTTGACGGTTTTGATGTGGCGAAGCGCGTCAAGGAAGACCCGGAGATAAAGGATGCCACGATTGTCATGCTCACCTCGGACCTGGGGAGGGGAGACCCGAAGCGGTTTCACGAACTGGGCATAGCGGCCTACCTCACCAAGCCGGTCAAGCGGGCCGATCTTAAAAATGTGATCCTGGCCGCCGTGGGAAAGTCAAAAGCCGCATCCCGAAAACCCGCGGCCTCGTTACCGACCGTCCCTGGAGAGCCCAGGGCCCTCCGAATTCTCCTGGCCGAGGACTCGGACGACAACCGCCTGCTGCTGCTGTCCTATCTCAAAAAGTGTCCTTACCAGGTGGATATCGCAGAAAACGGGGCGGTGGCCGTGAAGAAGTTCAGGGAGGGGACATACGACCTTGTCCTCATGGACATCCAGATGCCGGTGATGGACGGCTATACGGCGACCCGGGAGATTCGAGCATGGGAAAGGGAGCATCGCCTCAAGGAAACGCCGATCATCGCGCTGACAGCCTATGCCTATAAAGAGGACAGGCAGAAGAGCCTTGAAGCCGGTTGCAACGGGCACCTCGTCAAGCCCGTCAAAAAAGCGGGGCTTCTGGAGGCCATCGCGGAATATGCCGCTTCCCGATAACAGGCCGCTTTTTGCGAACCGGATTCCGCCGCTTCGAGCGAATTATTTCCGGTCCGGTCTGAAAAAAGCGGGGGTCGGCGCCACCGTTCCAGGACCGGTTTTCTGCTCGCATTCAGAGACTGCTTTCGCAAAGACTGATCATCCGGACGACCGGACTCTCTTCAGGATGTGAGTCCCCATGGGCAGCCCGATGTGGGAGGCGATAACAGGGCATTTGGCCTTGAGAAGAAAATAGATGTTCCGGTTTTCATCGCTGAGCGTTTCGAAGTTGCCCTGCCCCTTGGCAAGGATGAGGTCGGCCTCGTCAAAATGCCGATTGAATTCCCGGCTGCAATCGGCGAGGACCGTGCCCGGGGCATCCGAGCCGTTGTCGATGACTTCGGCGATCTCCTGCAGGCCCAAAGCCAGGGCGTCGGCCATCGTTGCATCGTTGATGACGGGTGCGCCCCGCACGGCCACGGTCACGTTCTCTGCCGGAAGCTGTTCGATCAGCAGGCGGTCGAAGGCAATTTCACCGGCGTTGTCGGCCAGGTAGAGGATGTTGGCGGCCTGTGCAACGGATCGGTGAAATCCGTCGGTATCTCCGCTGAAAGGTTCGGTCAGGGCCTCATCGAGAGAGCGCCGTAGGTCGGTTTCGGTAAAGCCGCCGTTAACCCCCATGTCGATGATGTTTCCGGCGATGGACAGGCGGACCGCCATGATCAGGGGATCCGATGCCGATGCTATTTCGGCCCTCAGCCGGGGAAGCATTTTCAAGGCCATGGCGTTATGGCGGTTTTTTGCCGCTCTGTAGGGATCTTCCATCCCGGTGAGTTCGCGCAGGCGGCGGTGAATGCGCTGAGCCAGCAGTGGGGGCGGCTGATCGAGATTGATCCCACCGGCCCACTGTAGGACGTCGCGGAGAATCCTCTCGTGAATGGAGGCATCCGCCGTTGAGAGCCTCGCCACGTCCAATGCCTGCCGAAGAAAGCAGGGGATGCAATCCAGGGATGTCTTCATGGGCCGATGAACCTGTTCCTTTCTGCTTCACGATGAGGGTTCCATCCCCGCGATTCCCGGCGAAGGGGGAATGGGCTGAATAAGGTAACTTCTGTCCGGCTGCCGTCGAACGGCGTCCGGAAAAAGGGCTACCCGATGCCGCGATCGCCATCCATGCGTTTCCGGCGCCGGAAAAGCCAGCCGTACACGGCCCCGTTGATAAGGAGAACCGCGGCCCCCAGAACGGCCTGCAGCTCGGGAGTAAGCCTGTCGGGGTAAACGATGGGGACGAGGTAGTGTTCGATAAAGCCCCGGCCATAAGCGGCTTCCCCTCCCGCCTGGCGAAGCCTCCATTCAAGGGTTGTCAGGGGACAGAGCCACCCCTGAAACTCGATCAAGGCGCCCCAGATTGCGGCAGGCAGATGGAGCAGGAGAATCCAGCGTCTCCGGACCGCCAGCAGCCCTCCGAAAACGACGAACAGAATGAACCCGAAGTGGAGGGTCACCACGGCATCGGCGAGGATTCGGTAGATCATCTCTCTAGAGGCAGGTTTCCAGGGCCTTCTCGATGACGGCCAGGCCCTCTTCCATTTCTTCCCTCCGAATGTTGAGGGCCGGGAAGATCCGGAGAATGTTTCCCTGGGTAGGCCGCACGAAAAGCCCCCGGGCGAGGCAGGCATCGGAAATGCGGTCGGCCATGGCCTCCTGCCGGAATTCCATGGCCAGCAGCAGGCCTCGGCCGCGGACATCCACAAGGGCCTCCGGCCAGGCATGTTTCCATTGCCCCATCCGGGCCATGGCCAGCGCTCCCATCGCCGTGACGTTGGCGGAGATGTCGGCCTCCAGGAGATGGGAAATGACCGCGGCGGCCACGGCGCACCCCAGGGGATTGCCGCAGTAGGTGCCGCCGTGATCGCCGTATTCGAGGCGGGAGGCGACGGCTTCCGTCAGGGCGAAGGCCCCGAAGGGGAACCCCCCGGCAATGCCCTTGGCCATGGTCAGAAAATCGACTTCAACCTGCAGCGGTTCGATGGCGAACATCGGTCCGGTGCGGCAGAATCCCGTCGTCACTTCATCGACGATCAGGAGGGCTCCATTGGCGCGGCAGAGCCGGGCCGCTTCTTTCAGGTAGGAATCTGGAGGAATCCGGACGCCCGCTTCACTCTGGATCGGCTCCAGGAGGACCGCCGCCACCCGGCTGTCCAGGCACGCCTCCAGGGCGGAGATATCGCCATAGGGGACAAAGCGGGAACCTGGGGCAGGCGGGGCGGACGGCTCCCGGCGGGCGGCCTGGGAGGTGGCTGACGCCGTGCTGGCCAAGCGGCCATGAAACCCCGCCAGGGCGGAGACGATGTCCGGCCTTCCCGTCACCTTGCGGGCGAGCTTGATAGCCGCATCGTTGGATTCCGCACCGCTGTTGGAGAAGAAGATGCGGGTCAGGTTTTCCGGCAGGATCGAAGCCATCAGGGACAGGAGCCGGGCGCGGACGGGAGAATAGGTGAGTCCTGAATTGGGGCCCTGGAGAATTTTCCCGCTCTGTTCCAGGAGCGCCTGGCAGATGACCGGGGAGGCATGCCCCAGGCAGGTCACGCCCCAGCCTGCCGTGAAATCGAGAAAGCGCCTGTCCTCTTCATCCCACACGACAACCCCTTCTCCGCGTTCGATGGAGACGGGGATTTTTTTGAAAAAGCTCGGCATCCGCCGATCTTCCGCCTGGATGGTTTTTTCCGTTGTCATGGGGGGCTCCTCCTGGTTTCTGGTCTGAATTCGATTTCAACGAAAGAACACGGTTTTGGTCAACGGCCGGTGCGCTCCCCGAAGATTCCCCGGCCGACGCGGACGATGGTGGCGCCTTCCTCAACGGCCACTTCGAAATCATCCGTCATGCCCATGGAAAGCTCCGTCATGGCAACGCGGTCGAATTCCTCCGCCGCAATCCGGTCCCGCAGGGTCCGCAGGGCGGAAAAGAAGGGCCGGGCCTCCTCAGGATCGTCAAACCAGGGCGGCATGGTCATCAATCCCGATATGGCGAGATGCTCCAGGGGCGCGATCCTGCGGATCAGGTCGATGGCCTCCTCCGGGGGAATACCGCTTTTCGTCAGCTCTCCGCCGCTGTTCACTTCGATCAGGATCGGCAACACCCGTCCCGCCCCTCCGGCGCGGCGGTCCAGCTCCACCGCCAGCTCGAAGCGGTCCACGGATTCCACCATGTCGAAAAGCCGGACGGCGTACTTGGCCTTGTTGGTCTGGAGATGGCCGATCATGTGCCACTGCGGAGGATGTCCGATGGATTCGATCTTGATCCTGCTCTCCTGGATGTAATTCTCCCCGCACAGGTCGATGCCGGCCTCAAGGGCCTGCCGGATCCGGTTTTCCTCCACCGTCTTGGTGACGGCCATGAGACGGATCTCTGAGGGCCGGCGGCCGGACCGGGCCGCCGCCTCGGCAATGCGGCTGCGGACGATCTGGATCTTGCTTTTTATGCCGTCATCGGTCATGAGAATCTCCTGAAAAGGTGAGGGTTCCAAGGTCCTTCAAGGTCTCCACGACTTCACTGAGCGGAAGGCCCATGACATTGGTGTAGGAGCCCCGGATCTCGCGGATGAAAAAAGCCCCCATTCCCTGGACGGCGTAGCCCCCGGCCTTGTCATAGGGCTCCTCGGAATGGACATACCAGGAGATCTCATCTTCGGGGATTTCCTTGAAAAGGACGGCGGATTGCACCACCTGGGAAACCTGAAGTTCCAACCGCCGCGAAATCAGCGAAAAGCCGGTGAAAACAATGTGCTCCCGGCCGCTGAGCGCTTCGAGCATTTCCCGCGCATCCTCCACGGTGCCCGGCTTGCCCAGCACCCGGCCGCCAATGACCACGACGGTATCCGCCCCGAGCACCATGGCCTCGGGAAAAAGGTCGGCGATTCGGCCGGCTTTTTCCCGGGAAAGGCGCAGAACCTGCTCAGGCGGCGTTTCTCCATGAATCGAGGCTTCATCCATATGGCTGGGGATGACGTCAAAGTCAAGACCCAGGAGACGGAGGAGTTCGGCCCGCCGGGGCGATGCGGAGGCCAGGATGAGTTTTTCCGTCAGGCGGATACACATGAAAAAAAAGCGGCTCCCTTTCCGCTCGCAGGCCATGGACGGAGGCTGCAAGCTCGAATCGATCTGAAGGCTTCTGAGTCTGTTCGATCCATCTGCTTTGTAACGCACCGCCCCGGGGGGCGTGGAACGCTTATAGAAAATTGGGGAGAGGATGTCAAGCCGGCCTGAAGCCCGTGGCGGAACTTCCGGATCAGGGGGCATACTCCCCCGGTCGGCAGGCCGGCTTTCGCCGAACCGTGAGGCTCTGCCACGGCGTGCTGCTATTCAAGATACGTCTCCAGGTTCCTTTCCTCCAGGATGTCAACGATCCGTTTGACGTTCTGGGATTCTCCCCTGCGGCAGATCAACAGGGCATCCCGGGTTTCCACGACGATCAGGTCCCTGACGCCTACCAGGGCGACCAGTTTGTGGGGACTGTGGACGAGGGAATCGGCTGAATCGACGGCGACGACCGGGCCGCGGAAGGCGATTCCGGCCGGGTCTTTCTCCGAGACCTCCCAGAGGGCGTCCCAACTGCCCACATCCGACCAGCCGAAGTCGCCGGGAATCAGCAGGACCTTGTCCGCCTTTTCCATCACGCCGTAATCGATGGAAACGGAAGGGGCCTCTCCGTAAACCTCTTTCAGCACGGATTCATACTCCCCCGTCCCCAGGGCCTCTTCGATTTTGAGCAGCCCCTCGTGCAGATCGGGAAGGTGGGCCGCCATGGCCTGAAGAATCGTAGAGGCCTTCCAGACGAACATGCCGCTGTTCCAGTAAAAGTTGCCCTGCTCAAGAAACAGGGCGGCCTGTTCGAGAGGCGGCTTCTCCCGGATCGACCAGACATCGTAAAGAAGTCTGCCCCCTATCGATTCAACGGGATTTCCCCGTTCGAGATACCCGTAGCCCGTTTCCGGTCCGGTCGGACGGATGCCGATCGTCACCAGGACGTCCTCGCGTTCGGCGGCTTCGGCGGCAATGGCCAGGGTATCCAGAAATTGACGGCTGTCGGAGATCAGGTGGTCGGACGGCAGAACGGCCATGACGGCGTCTCCGGCGATCCGACGGATGTGGATTGCCGCAAGGCCGATGCAGGGGGCGGTATTGCGGCCGACGGGTTCCACCAGGATATTGTCCGGGGGGATCTCCGGGAGCTGCCTCTGCAGCTCCCGGGCATGGGTGGCGCCCGTAACGATCAGGGTGCGATCCGGGGGGACCAGGGGAGAGATGCGCTTGACCGTCTCCTGGATGATCGTCTCCGGCCCCGCAATGTCCAAGAGATGCTTCGGTTTGCTCCTGCGGCTTCGCGGCCAGAATCTGGACCCCTTTCCTCCGGCCATGATAACGGCATACATGGGATGTTCTCCTTGAGATGAGGCGTTGATCTTTGCCGATAGAGTATAGGATAACGCTCCAGCGTGTCAACGCCATAGTGATTTATAAAGGATGGACCGGCGGCCGGAAGGAGAAGCATTGATGTACCACACCGGCAGATTGCCGGCGATGCCGGGGCGGAACGCCGTCGTGGATGTGAAAGCGCACAATGGGGCTTGTATTTTCTTCCGCAAATCGATAGATTCAGGGGAACTTCAGCGCTGAGGGTTCCGAATTTCCCATGAAAACGTTCTATCCCCGCCTCTTTCTCAAACCCGGACGGGAAAAGTCTCTTCTGAACGGCCATCCCTGGCTTTTTTCCGGGGCCGTGGCTTCCGTTGAAGGGCGTCCCGGACCGGGAGACATCGTGGCCGCAGTGGATTTCGCACAAAGGCCGTTAGGGCTCGGTTTTTTCAACCCCCATTCAGACATCCGCTTCCGCCTGCTCACGGCGGACGCCGGCCTTCGGCTGGATGCCTGCTTCTGGCGGGAAAGGCTCCGGTTTGCCGCCGATCTGCGGCGTCAGATCATTCCCCGGGATACGACGGCCTGCCGTCTTGTCAATGCCGAGGGGGACCTGATGCCCGGCCTGATCGTGGACCAGTACGAGAATTACCTGGTCTGCTCGATGGCCACGGCGGGCATGGAGAAGAATCGTCATCACCTGCTGGATGGGCTGCATGAACTTTTCCATCCTGCGGGAATCTATGAGCGCAGCGAGGGCCGGGCCAGGAAGCTGGAGGGCCTTGAGGAGCGCAGCGGCTGGATTTACGGCGGCATGGAGGCGGACAGACGGATCCCCGTCAGGGAAAATGGCCTTTTCTTTGAAGTGGACGCGGTCGGCGGGCAGAAGACGGGGTTTTTCCTGGATCAGAGGCCGAACAGGGAAGGGGTGGCCTCCCTTTGCCGGGGGCTCAAGGTGCTGAACTGCTTCTCCTATACGGGGGCCTTCTCCGTTTATGCCGCCGGGGGCGGAGCCCGGCAGGTGATTTCCGTCGATGTTTCGGAAGGGGCCAATGCCATGGCGCGCTTTCACCTGGAGAAAAACGGTTTTTCGCCGGACCGGCACCCGGTGATTCGGGCGGATGTCTTTTCATGGCTGCGGGAAACGGAAGAGATTTTCGATGCCGTCATCCTGGATCCTCCGGCCTTTGCCAAATCCCGCAAGGATGTCGCCCGTTCCGCGCGGGGATACAAGGACATCAACCTCCAGGCCATGAAGCGTCTTCGCGGCGGAGGGCTGCTGTGGACGTTCTCCTGCTCGAACTTCATGGATGAGGCGCTCTTTCAGAAGGTCGTGCTCGGCGCCGCCCGCGATGCGGGCAGACAGGTCCAGCTGCTGAAGGTGCTCGGGCCCGGTCCCGACCATCCCACGAGCCTTGCCCATCTGGAAGGGCGCTATCTCAAAGGCCTGCTCCTGAGGGTTTTTCCCTGAACCATCCATCACCCGCATTTGAAAATGATCTTTACCGCCTCATTAGAGAATGGACTTCCCTTCTGACGGGATGTTTCCCTCCCGGGGGCGCTCCTCCTTTTTTGTTGACATCCATTAGCGTTTATCTTTATACTTCCATACCTTAGGAAAAATGTTCCTTCCATATAGACGTGGAGGAAAAGAGCCGCGGGAATCAAGAAGCAGCCTCCTTTTCCTCCTTTTTCTGTAACGTTTTATCCCCTTCGGGATGGAAGCCGGCCGGTCTGACTATTGGCGAAAGAGGTTCGCCCCGGAGTACCGAGCGGAAAGCATGGATTGAGGAGTGCGGAATGGCCGGCAAGATGCCTGTGTGGAATCTGAAGGGAAAAGAAGATACAGTTCAGCCTCTCAAGGGAATACTGAACGGGATCTCGACGGGGGGAGCCGTCCGGTCCGGGCCGCGGGAAGAACCGATCCCGGCCTATGACGATCTGGTCTTTCTGAAGGACTCCAGATACATTCGTGACCTCGTCGGCGAATCTCTCCTTTCCGAGCTTGTCGAAGACCTGGCCTGTCTCGTTGACACCTCCGTTACCGTCTGTGAAAAAAACGGCGATTGTGCGCTGAAGTTCATCTCCTCCAACTGGTGCCGGTTTCTGAATCAGGCATCGAGGCGGCTCTGCGGGGCAGCGGACAGCCGGAAGGCCATGGCGTCCGGCGAGGGGCCCTGTTTCGAATCCTGCCGGAATGATGCTGCCCTTGTCTCCATTGAAACAAAACAGCCCGTGGAGCTGCCCTGCCGTGGAGGAATCCGGATTTTTGCCGTTCCGGTCTTTGCCGGCGACGAAGTGGTTGGAAGCCTCGCCATCGGCTATGGCGATCCTCCCCGCGACGGGGAAAAACTGCGCGACCTGGCGGAGGCTTACGGAGTTCCCCTGGAGGAGCTCCGCCGGCAGGCGGAAGCCTGTGAACCCCGTCCGTCCCTGATGATTGAGCTTGCAAGGAAACGCCTTGCTACCACCGCCAGGGTCATAGGGGAAATCGTGACGCAAAAACAGGTGGAGTCGGCCCTGAGGCGCAGCGAAGAGAAATTCCATGCCGTGTTCCATCTCGCCAAGGATGCCATTTACCTCTTCGACCAGGAAGAGCGCCTTCTGGATGCAAACAAGGCCGCCCTGGAGACCCTGGGCTACAGCCGCGAGGAGCTTATGGCCATGAGGCCGCTGGACATCGACATTTCTGCGGTGGCGGAACATGACGAGCGGATGAAGGCGCTCAGGCGGAAAGGCTACGTTCTCTTTGAGACTCTGAACCGGAAGCGGGACGGAACGTTGATCCCGATGGAAGTGTCCCTGCAGCATCTCGAATTGGCCGGGTCAAAAGTCGTTCTGGCCGTCTGCCGGGACATCAGCAGGCGCAAGCAGGCCGAGGACGCGCTGGAAAGGCGAATCGTCGCGTTGACGGAGCCCCTGGAAAATATCGGAACCGTCGCCTTCGAGGACCTCTTTAACCTTTCGGACCTTCAACGACTTCAGGATCTTCTTGCGGAAACCTGGGGCGTTTCGGCGCTGATCACACGTCCCGACGGAACGGCCATTACGAAACCGAGCAGCTTCACCAGGTTCTGCAGCACGTTCATCCGGAGTACCGAAAAGGGGAAACGAAAATGTATGATATCCGATGCGACGCTCGGAAGGTATGATCCCTCCGGACCGGTTGTTCAGACCTGCCTGAGCGCCGGGCTGTGCGGTGCAGGCGCCAGCATCACCGTCGGCGGCCGCCACATCGCCAGCTGGCTGATCGGTCAGGTCCGCAACGAAAGACAGGACGAAGAGAAAATCCTTGAATACTGCCGCGAACTGGGTCTCGACGAGAAGGAATTCTGCGAGGCCTATCGCCAGGTGCCCTTCATGCCGCAGGAGAAGTTCGAGCAGATCGCCCACGCCCTGTTTGCCCTTGCCAACCAGCTTTCAACGACAGCCTATCAGAACATCCAGCAGGCGCGCTTCATAACGGAACGCAAGCGGGTAGAGGATGCACTGAGGAAAAGCGAAAGAAAGCTCCGAGAGGCGCAGCATATCGCGCGACTGGGAAACTGGGAGCTGGATCTGATCACAAACACCCTGCAATGGTCCGACGGTACTTATGAGATCTTTGAAATCGACCCCGACGAGTTTGACGCTTCGTTCGAGGCTTTCCTGAAGCAAATCCATCCCGACGACCGGGAGATGGTCCAACACCTTTTTGCCGAATGCGTGGAGGACAGGGCCGCCTACGAAATCTCTCACCGGCTGTTGATGAAGGACGGGCGGATCAAGTGGGTCCATGAAATCGGCCGGAACGAATTTGATCCGGAAGGCCGTCCCCTGAAAGGCATCGGGACGGTGCAGGACATCACCGAGCTCAAGCAGGCCGAGGAGGCGCTTCTTGAAAGCGAGGCACGGTTCCGGATGGTGGTGGAGTCTTCTCCGCTGCCCATCGGCTTTGCGAACAGGAACGGGCGGGTCGAGTACGTCAACCCGAAATTCAGCGAGAAGTTCGGCTATACGATCGACGACATTCCCACCTTGGGGAAATGGTTCCGCTGCGCCTTTCCCGATCCGCTCTACCGGAGCAGGACGGTGGAGCGTCTGCGAAGGACGGTTGACAGGCTTGAAAGCAGCACCTGCGGCATTGAGATGGACGTGACGTGCCGGGATGGATCCGTTCGGAATATCGAGCTGTTTCGAACGTTCATGGGTAACAAGACCCTTGCCGTCTTCAACGATCTGACGGAGCGGAAGCAGATGGAGGAGGAGCGCCTCAGGTTTGATGCCCATATGCGGGAAGTTCAGAAACTCGAGAGCCTGGGCGTCCTTGCAGGAGGAATTGCCCACGATTTCAACAACCTGCTCATGGCCATCCTCGGGTACGCCGACCTGGCCCTTCTCGCGCTCTCTCCGGCGTCCCCCGTCTGCCAGCACATTGAGGAGATCATGCGGGCCTCGCACCGGGCGGCGGATCTGTGCCGGCAGATGCTCGCCTATTTCGGAAAAGGGCGCTTCGTGGTCAGCCGCTGCGACCTCTCTGAAGTCGTCCGGGAAATGGGAAAAATACTCGATGTCTCGGTGTCCAAGAAATCGGCGGTGCGCTATGTCCTTGCTGATCATCTCCCGGAGGTGGAGTCGGATGTAACGCAGATCCGTCAGGTGATCATGAATTTGATTACGAACGCATCCGATGCCCTGGGAGGTGCGGGAGGCGTCATTACGGTTACGACGGGGTGCCTTGAGTGTGATGAGGCCTACCTGTCCGAAAGCTATCTGCCCGATCACCCCCCCGGGGGGCTCTATGTCTACATCGAGGTGTCGGATACGGGATGCGGGATGGATTCCGCAACCCAGGGAAAGATTTTTGATCCCTTCTTCACCACGAAGTTCGTCGGCAGGGGGCTGGGACTGGCGGCGGTGCTCGGCATCGTGCGCGGCCATCGGGGAGTCATCAAGGTTTCCAGCGAGGTGGGGAAGGGGACAACCTTCCGGATCCTGCTGCCTGCCGCAACACGGGAGTCGGGCGCGGTTCAGGGGACGGTGGAGCAGGGCGAGCCGCTGAAGGGTGGGGGCACCGTCCTGGTCATTGACGACGACCCCTTTGTCATGGCCGTGGCATCGGCGATGCTGGAAAAGCTGGGCTTTGAAGTCCTGACCGCGGTCAATGGCCGTGAGGGCCTGCAGGTGTTCCGCACCCACAGAGGAGAGATCGCCTGTGTGCTCCTTGATCTCATGATGCCCGAGATGGGCGGCGAGGAGACTTTCCAGGAACTGCGCAATCTGCAGGACGATTTGCCCGTGATCCTGTCCAGCGGCTTCAATGAACAGGAAGTGACGCAGCGCTTCGCGGGAAAGGGACTGGCCGGCTTTATTCAAAAGCCTTACAGCGTGGCGAATCTGAGCCGTGTGCTGAAAAGCGCGCTGGGCTGATGTCAGATTACCGGGGCAGCCTTCCCTCCTGGCGAAGCCGGGCCAGAATCTGCTGAATGCGGGGCAGAGCCAGGGTAGCCGCCTTTTCGCCTTCGAGGATGGCCTCATGGCGCTTATCGAAGTCGCCTGAGCCGATATAGCTCACCCTGGGGGCAATGACCACGTCGGCATAGGCGATCTGGGACGCCGCCATCTTGTTGTACATGATGTCGATGGACTGGAGGATCGTGTCCATTATCCCCCGGGGGACCGCTCCCCCCACCCCCGCGGAGATGTCCACGGCGATGACGACATCGGCGCCCGACCGCTTCGCGGCCAGAACGGGAACGGGGCTTACAACGCCCCCGTCGACGTAAGGCTTCCCCCCGATCCATACCGGCTGAAAGATGCCGGGAATGGAGCAGCTTGCCCGGACGGCCCTTCCCGTGTTTCCCGACCCGAAAACGATTTCCGAGCCGTCCTGAAGGTTCGTTGCCACCGCCCGAAAGGGAATCGCCAGCTTTTCGATGGATGTTTGGCGGACCGAGCGGTTAACGTAGCTTTCAAGCTTTTCTCCGCGAATGAAGCCGTTGTCGGGGAAAATCAGATCGGCCACGTCATTTTTTTCCAGGGTCAGGGCAATCCGCTGCAGTTCAAAGGTGCTCATTCCGGAAGCATAGAGGGATCCGACGAAACTTCCCGCGCTCGTTCCGACGATCAGGGAGATGGGAATCTTCCTGCTCTCCAGAACCTTGAGGACACCCACGTGGGCGAACCCCCGGGATGCGCCGGCCCCCAGCACGACGGCAATGGTGGCGGGCCTGGGTGGAGGGGGAATTTCCTTCGGCAGGCATCCCGCCAGGGGCAGTATGCAGACGATCCATATCCAGGCGTAAAGGAACCTTTTGCTTTTCATCTCTTTTTCCGTCCCTTCCTTGATAAAAGGCCACAGCCGGGAGAAAACCTACAGAAATATTTTCCCTTTGTCGATGATTTCTTTGTATCTGATGTTGAAAAACACGGGAGGTCATACTAGAGTAACCAAGGTGTTGTGGCTCTCAAGTTCCGCTCTTCCGCCGGAACGGGAGGATGCGGATGCGAACGCCGAAGGAAAGCGGGACCGGAAACTTTTCAGGAGGTGCCAGGTGGACAAATTGAAGGGAGGGGATCAGGCGCCCGGCTTCGCCCTGATCGACCAGTTCGGAAAAACGGTAACGCTCGACGGTTTCAAGGGCAGAAAACTCTTGTTGTATTTCTACCCCAAGGCCGGAACCTCCGGTTGCACCAGGCAGACGGAGGCCGTGAGGGATGCCCTCTCCGCAATGAAGGAAATCGGGGTGGACGCCCTGGGCATCAGCCCCGATTCAACAGCCCTGCAAAAAAAGTTCAGCGACAAGCTTCAACTGTCCTTTCCTCTGCTGTCGGACCCGGACCACTCCGTGGCGGAGGCCTATGGCGTCTGGGGTGAGAAATCTCTCTATGGAAAAAAATATTTCGGAATTCTCCGCTCATCCTTCCTGATTGATGAGGACGGCCGGATCCTGGAGGCCTGGTACAAGGTAAGCCCCGGGAACACGGTTCCCAAGGCGCTGGGAGCTCTCGGGATTTCGTGAAACGGGCCGGGGAAGACTCATGAACTGGTTTTTCCTGACGATGGTCTGTTTCGTCCTCTACGGGATCCAGCGCTTCCTCTACAAGGTGTCGGCGCAGCGGAACTGCAATACCGCCTGGACCACCCTGTCCTTCATGGGCACCGTGGCAATTCTCAGTTCGATCTGGTGGTTCTCCTCCGATGAAGCCCTGAAAAACCTGAACTGGCTGCTGGCCCTTGCCCTCATCAACAGCCTGACATTTTTTGTCGATACGGTCGTGACCATTGAGGCGCTCCGCTATCTGCCCACGACGATCGTCTATCCGATGACCCGGATGAGCGCCGTGCTGGTGGTCATCTTCTCCGTGGTCTATTTCAGGGATTCTCTGAACGGGTATCAGACTGCCGGCATCGCTCTCGCCATCGGCGTCATCCTCACTCTGACACGCTTCTCCAAGGAGGAGCAAAAGGAAAACCGGCATGCCCGCAAGGGGTATTTTCTGATCGTCATGGCCGTCCTGACGGGCGCCGTGGCGGCGGTTTCCAGCAAATTCGCCGCGCTGTACACCAATACCATGGCCTTCATTGCCTTGACCTACTCTCTCAGCATGCTCTTTTCCCTGGGGCTTCAGAGGCCATTTGAAAAGGGAGGGGCGAATAAGAACTATGGAGAAGCCCTTTTGATCGGCTTCGCGGTGGGGCTGCTCAATTTTGCGGCTTTTTTTACCCTGCTTTCGGCCATGAAAACAGGTCCCCTGTCTATCATCGTTCCCGTGGTGGGGATGAATTTCGTCCTGGCCAATGTTCTTGCCGCCCTGGTCTACCGGGAAAAACTGACGCTGTTGAATACGACGGGAATACTGATGACGGTCCTGTCCCTCTTTCTGCTGAAGATCGGGCAGTCCTGAACTGGCCGCATGCCATGCCGCGCTGCCGGCTATGTGGGCTTCGGGCAAATCCTTCCGGGCGGCAAGCTGCGGGGTGGCTGCTGGAACATCCCTGGAACGGTGCCGTGCGCCACCCCGTTCTTGGGAAGGATCAGAAAAGAGACATCAGATAGGAGCGGAGATTTGTTTTTTTATTGATCAATCCCAGCTTGTTGCGGATGCTGTTCCGGTGAAGGTCGATGGCGCTTTTCGAGATTCCCAGGATCTGGGCGATTTCCTTGGTCCGCCTGCCTTCCTTGATCAGGCTGGCGACCTGAATTTCCTTGGGTGTAAAGTTCCGGTATCGCGAGGTGATCTTCTGCAGGAAGGGCGACATGATGTCGTTGAGATTGGATTCTGCAATTTCCACGTACGTGGCCTGCATGCCGACGAGCTCCGTCTCCTTGAGCTTCTGGATGTAGGGAAGGACGAGCTCCTTGACGTTGGAAAGAAACCGCTCCTCCACATCCCGCCTGTCCTGATCCCGGTGTCGAAGCAGGGATTTGAGGGCCGAGTTCAACTCCTCCAGGCGCTGGATGCTGGCTTCCAGCTCGGCTTCCCGGCTCAGGTCGATTTGGTCCTCTAGGAGCTGCTCGCCCCTGGTTGCGATTGACCCCTGATTTTCTTTAGCCATGGTGTTTGTCCCCTCTTTTTTTAATAGTGTGGTCTCGTGATCATCGGGTGGATTAAAGAAGGCACCGAGTCCTTATGAGGATTTGATTGCCCCCATTGCATGCAGCGCCTTCCCGATTCTCTCGTGGATGAGCCGTGCCGCCAGCTGGCTGCCGCCTATGCCTGCCAGCACGGAAACGGTGACCCTGTCCCTTTCCGAGTAGACAATTTCTATAACAATCTTGTCGTCATAGACGTCTGCCTTCAGAGTTCCCGATGCGATTTTGCGGTCCTTGCGTATGTTTGTCGCCTTGAGGTCCTGAAGGGTCTGTTCGCAGGCCTGCCAGACGCTGTCGAGGTTCGTGAGATAGTCTGCCTGCAGGTAGCCGTTTGTATAGAGAAACTGGCCGGACTGGATGCCCATGATATTTCCATTGGTTACTACGGCGGTATCACAGCCGGAAAGGAACAGCAGGCTCGACAGCGCGACGGTAAGTCCGTAATATCTGAACACATGCATAAAGGGTCTTCTCCTTGTCTTTGTTATTGCTGATCCAGGTGCCGGTTCTTTTTCCTGAACATGGGTTTTCCATATAAACAAGCAGAGATTAAGTCAATAAGAATTACAGGTTATGAGACAAAAAAGGCGAAGAGGGAATGAAGGGCCGCCCAGAAGAGGATCAATGCCGTCAGAAAGATGCAGCCGGTTCCCAGGACTTGATGGAGAGGCTTCTCCTCGGACTGGTCTTCATATCCCAGAAAAAATCCCAGGAGAATGCCGGCGACGAGACCTCCGCCGTGCGCCCAGTTGTTGATGCCCGGCACCAGCAGGCCGAAGATCACCAGCCCCACGATCCAGCCGAGAGACTGACGGTAAATCGCCTCGCCGTAAAACCCCCCGCGGCTTTTGCCGTAGAACAGGATCGCTCCGATCAGGCCGCACAGACTGGCGGAGGCGCCGATAGTAAAAATGACCCCCACCAGGCTCGAAATCAGAAAGCCGGCGATGCCCGAAGCGACGTAAATCAGGATAAAGCGGTTAAATCCGTATTCTCGAAGGACGAAATAGCCAAGCTGGGAAAGAGCGGCCATGTTGAAGAAAATGTGGAGAATGCCTCCATGAAGAAAAGAGGCTGAGATCAGGGTCCACCAGCGCCCGTACTGGGCGATCGGGATGGCCCCTGTCGCGCCCAGGGAAAAAAGGCTGCTGTTGGATGGGGAAAGAAGGGCCAGGGGATTAGAGGATATTCGCGTACCGGACAGGTTCAGAAGGAGTGAAAGCAGGTAAAACGCTGCGTTTAAGTAAATCAGGATGCGAATCGGGTCGAGGCTTCCGCTGTTGAGCCGCCACACAAATCCGGAAAGCCAGCGTGATCCCGGACTTCTCAATCCGCAGTGCGGGCACTGGGGCTCATCAGCACTGATGAGCTTGCGGCAGCGGGGACAGAGAAGGGAAGTTTTTCCGGAAGAAACCATGGCCTGCCAACAGGAAGATCCGTTAAAAGTATCTCATCATGACCGGTATGGCGGCGAACGTACCAATGGAGGTCGTCAGGTTCACGATGGCGATCAGAAGAAGGATGCGGGTGATCTTGTTCTTCAGAAATCCTCGAACGGAGAGGATGTCATCCTTCAGGCTCAAAAAGTCCTTGACCTTCGGTTTGCGGATCGTTGCCTCGGTCAGGCCTGCAACCCAGCCCGTGGCGATCAGGGGGTGAAGGGTGGCGATGGGTGCCGAACAGGCGGCTGCGGCGATGGTCAAGGGATGGGCCAGGAGAAGAAGCGCCCCCGCTGCCGCACAGACCGCCGTGATGGCCGACCAGGAAAAAATCATGGCCATGCTGGCTGAAAAGCCGGAACTGAAAAATCCGGCGATAAAGATCCCTACGATTCCCAGGGAAAATCCCCAGGCGAACACCTGGCCCCAGAGGCCGGGAGGAGGAATCACCGAAATGGCCTCCTTGTCGACCTCCTGATTCTGCTCGAGAGTGCGGACAATGCCCGGAATGTGACCGGCGCCGACGACGGCGACCACCTTGTCCCCGCCGGCGGAGCGAATGGAGGCGGCCAGATACTGGTCCCGTTCGTCAATCAGCGTTGTTTTCAGGTCCGGCATTTTTTCCCCGAACTGGCGGAGAGTCATGTCCAGGACATCATGCTCCTTGAGCTTTTCGATGTCCTGTTCATCGATGTCCTCCGTCATGAAAAGGGAAAGAAACATTTCCGCGGCCAGCCGGACTTTGCTGAAGAACCCCATCCGCCTCCAGGTGCGCAGAAGCGTTACCCGGATTTCCCGATCGGCGAGAACGATGCCTGCCCCCTGCTTTTCCGCCATGGCAATGGCCCTAAGCATTTCCTCGCCGGGATGGATATTGAATTTTTCGGCGATTTTCTTCTGGAAGGACATCATCAGAAGCTGGGATAGGAGCAGGGAGGTCCGTTTATCCCTGATGACCTTCACAATGTCCATTTCCTGCCATTGGTCCTTTTTCTTCAGGGCGTCAAAACGGGCCTGGCACAGCTCAATGCACACCGTGTCCGGATGCTCCTCGGAAATGACCCGCTCCACCAGGTCCGCGCTTTCCCGAGACACGTGGGCTGTGCCTACCAGGATGATTTCCTTTCCCCCGGTAAACAAATGATGGACATTTCGGTCCTGCATGGTATTTACTCTTGTTTCTGTGATCATGCAGAGATTCCTATCAGTATTTTATGGGCTTGTAAAGGGAAATGCCGTGGGGGACATTTCCGGAGCCGGTTCGGGATTTCTGATTTTTCCTGTAAAAAAGAAAGCAAAATTCAAGCTTGAGGAAAGGGCTTGCGGAGATTTCAGCCCATTTTTTTGAAGGGGAAATGGCGGCATGGTCCCCTGGGAAATCTTTGAAATCCGCAGAGACTGAAAAAAAATGAGGGGGATCGATTGAAGGGAAGGAAATCAACCCGGGAGGTCAAGATCGGGATCGGGGACCGTCTGGAAGTGGCGATAGACAGCGTCGCCTTCGGCGGTCTGGGGGTCGGCAGGGTCGGCCGCCTGGTCATCTTTGTTCCCTTCGCCGCGGATGGGGACACGGTTGAGATTGAAATTGCCTCTGTGCGGCGGGCGTACGCCACAGGGCGCATATGCCGGATGTTGGAGCCGTCGCCCTTCCGGACCGCTGCCGCATGCTCTTATTACGGGCGCTGCGGAGGCTGCCAGTATCAGCACATCGCCTACGGCCACCAGCTGGAAATTAAAAGGCGGCAGGTTGCGGAAACCTTCGTGCGGCTCGGAAGGGTGCCGGATCCCCCCGTGCGTGAACCCATCCCTTCACCGATGCCTTATGGCTATCGGTGCAAAGCGGACTTCCATGTCCGCCTCGCACCGGGAAGGCCCCCCCTGGTCGGTTACAAGGAGGCGGCGGACAGCCGGATCGTTCCGGTGACGCGGTGTGAAATTGTCGACGAGTCCATCAACCGCTCCCTGGCAACGCTGCGGAAGGACCTGGAGAATTCTTCTCCCCCCTCCGGCAGAGGCGGGAGGCAGGAGGAAAGGGTAACCCTGTGGTCCGGTGCGGAAGAGGCAATCCCCGGATTCGGCCGCTCCCAGGCCCCCGGGAATCGGGTCTTACGTTCCGTCAAGGGAAAGATCCTGCGTGTGCCTGCTACGGGATTTTTTCAGGCCAACTCAACCCTTGTGGACACGATGGTTGATGCGGTGGTCCAGGCCAGTGCGCCTTCGGGAGCCGAAACGCTCCTGGATGCCTACTGCGGTTCCGGCCTCTTCTCCCTTTTTCTGGCGCCGCGGGTGGAGCGGCTCTTCGGGGTGGAAGCGGACCGGGAGGCCATCCGCTGCGCCGAAGAGAATCTCCGGGAAGAGGGCGTGCCGAACGGGGAGTTCTTCGCCGGCGACGTCGGCGAATGGTTAAGGGCCTTTTTCCTGGAAAGAAAAAACACGGTCGATATCGCCGTTCTGGACCCTCCGCGAATCGGCTGCAGCCCGGATGTCCTCGACGGTCTCCTTGGCCTGAACCCTTTGCGGATCGTCTATATTTCCTGCAACCCCGCCACCCAGGCCCGGGATATGCGCCGTCTTCTCGACGGCGGCTATCGGTTGACGGAGCTGCAACCCATGGACATGTTTCCCCAGACAAAACATATCGAGGTTGTAGGCATTCTGGAGAGGTGAGGCCGAGGGAAAAAGCGGATCCTATAGATCCACTTCCAGGCCGTCACGGGCAGCGAAGGCATGGGGAAAGATCTTCCGGGCGAATGTTTCGGATTCTTTCCTGTCTTCCCATTTGGAGTACAGGCGGGCATCGAAGTGCGTCAGGGCAAGCCGTTTCACCCGGGCTTCCGAGGCAATCCGGGCGGCCGCTTCCGGATTGAGGTGCGGCCAGGAATCGCTGAACTGCCCCTGCCTGTAGGCGCATTCCGAAATGAGCAGGTCGGCTGAACGGGCAAGCGTCACGGCGTTTTGACAATAGCCCGTGTCCGTGCAGGAACTGACGACCCTGTCATCGAGGGAAATCCGATAACCCAGGGTGAGGACGGGATGTTTCAATGGGAGGGCCTCCACATGGAAGGGAAGCCTGGAAAGGGAGGCGGGCAGTTCGAGAATCTCCACGGGGAAGGGCAGGGAGGACAGCGCCGCGGTAAAGGGACGGTTGACAAACAGGGTCAGAAGTTTCCGGCTGTCCGCAGGCCCCAGGATCACCAGCCCCCGGGAGAAGGAGAATTTGTTGAGGGTGTGCAGCCCGATGATGTGGTCCAGGTGAAAATGGCTGAGGAAGAGGTACAGGGGCTTTCCGTCATCAGGGTGTATAAAGTGGTCCAGCTTGTGGAAGCCGTTTCCTGCATCCAGAACCAGATCGAAGGATTCGGCACGGAGAAGGGTACAGATGGTGTTTCCCGTGTCCGTATCGTACCAGCCGTTCGTGCCCAGAAAAATGACTTTCATAAGGGTCCTCTCTCGTTCATCAGGAAACCTGTCCGGCAATGAAGGCACAGGGACTATTCCCCCTTCGTGAACGGGGGGGTAACGGGCAGTCCGGTTTCCCTGCGGTTCAATCTGAAGCTTGATTTGTACCGCCAAAGGGCTGTAATGACAAGGTCGAAATGAGTTGTATGAACAGGAAGGCATCAAGAGGGAAAACGTGGGTCAGCAAGAACCGGATCATCCGTTGCGTTCAAGAATGAGGTTTCACCGCCCCTGGGGAATGGCGTTTGTTCTGGTCTGCTGTGTGATGGCTTTTGCCGGTTCGCGGTTTGAAGCCTCCGGATCTCAGCAATCCCCCGCCCCGTCCAGGGACAGGCGCTATGCCATTGAGGTGAGCATCAGCCGGAATGTTCTGAATCTCTATGAGCACAACGGAGAAAATCTGCGCCTCTTCCGGCGCCAATACCGGGTGGGAACGGCTGTCCGGGGTCTTGATGTCTATCCCCTGGGGCGGGGCCGGGTGACGGCCATTTCCTTCAATCCCTCGTGGCACCCGACGCCTTACTGCCGGGAGATTTTTCGCAAGAGGGGCATCCATCTGCCTCCCGTTGTACCCCCGGGCCATCCCCTGAACTACATGGGACCCGTCAAGATCTCCCTTTCCCATCGGACGAGGAAAGGGGCCATCTACCGCATCCACGGCAACAACAATCCGGGGCGTGTCGGCCGGCGGGTGACGGGGGGATGCTTTGTCATGTACAATGACGATGTGCGGGAACTGGCCAGGACGATCTCCGTTGGGACGGAGGTCATGATCCTGCCCTGAACGTTCCGCTCAAAATTCGGGGGGCTCATCCGGTCGTTCTGGCGACAGCGGTAAAAACGGCAAAGGCAGGATCACCGAAGGAACCGGTGAGATCATCCTGCCTTTGAACCTTGCTGTACCGCGGATTTGCCCCTTAGCCGAGAAGCCTTCTCTTTAGCCCCATGAGGCCGAGCAGCCCCGAACCGAGGAGCCAGGCGGCGCCGGGAATCGGAACGGGATTCATATCCGCTTTGATTTGATCCGCATTGAGGGCGTTGTTGTAGATGTGGATATCATCCAGCGTTCCCTGAAACGCGGTAAAGTTGAAGTCCGAGTTGACGCCGATGGTGAGGTTCGCGTTTCCGTTAAACAGGGTGTGGGAGTAGTTGGCGGATTCGGCCAGCTGGACACCATCGAAGAAATAATGGACGACGCTGCCGTCCCAGGTGGCTGCAAGGTGATGCCATTCCTTTGCGGGAACGGTACCGACGTTGCGTCGTTCGAGATCCCAGGCGTAGTTGCCCGTGTGATCAAGAAGCACACCAAACTGGTTATGGAACACGCCAAACCAGTAGGAAAGGACGCCGTTGCCTTCCTTGGCGAGGATGGGTGCATCGCTGTTGGGGTTTTCAGAATAGACCCAGGCCGTGAAGGTTAAGGCGTTCGAGAGTTGGAAATCAGCAGGATTTCCCAGGTTGACGTGCGTGGAACCGGAACCGGTGACGCCGGGGAAGTAGAGGCCGAGGCCGGAGTGCCCGGTCGTCCAGGAGGTTTCTTTCCCATTGACCAGGGCGCCATTGTTGCCGCGGCCGGAAGCGTCCTGGATGATCGTGCCGGAGCCCTCTTCAAAGGCGTAACTGCCGACTAGAACCGCGTATGCGGGTGCATTGAAAGCAAGGACCGGGAACACCGCGAAAACGGCGAAAGCGGCCATCCGGCCTTTAATCCTTTTTATCAAAGTTAATAATTCCGAGAACCTTCTTCTTTTCATCTGACAATCTCCTTCATCCTTGAATTGTTTTTGACGGGTTGCAAGTTGTTCCTACATGGTCTTCGACACATCACCTCCCCTTGGTCAAACGTCCTTCCAGCAGGAAGTCACCGGCGCGGACATCCGTGATTGAAAAAAAAACAGACAAGACGTTCGTCCCGGAAAAGGGCATCGTGCGTGAACCCTTCGCCGTCCTTTCCGGAAGGAATTTTCAAATGGAAATCCTGGTATTTTCTGCCTGTAATAACGGGTTATGATAACCAGGACAATCAGGAAATCTCTCATTTTATGATTCCAATAACCTGATTGCGAACGTCCGCCTGATGTTCCAGGGGGGGGATGGTTTAGGCGATTACGGAAGAACGCCGCCCGAAGCCCGAAGAGGCCGCAGCCGCGAAGCGGACGCAGGGGATGGCCAGACGGAACAGAAGCGCGGAAGTGTTGCAGGGTCTCCGTCCGCCGACGAATTTCGTTGAAAAAAAAGCCTCGATGGATCAGCCGAGAAGATGGATGGCTTCCAGCACACGGGGGCGGGGCTCCAGGGGGAGACTGTTCTGGCGGGCCTTTTCCACGATATCCCGCCCCATGAGCGCGGCGCCGAGAGCACCGGTAATCAGAGGGTTCTCGGGGATCAGCAGTTCGCAGTCGAGATACTCCTCCAGTGCGGCGATGAGCCCCCTGTTTTTGCATCCTCCGCCGGTGAGAACGACGGGTTTTTCCAGGCGGAGCCGGTGGGCCATTCGGCTGATGCGATCCGCAAGAGAGCGGTGTACCCCGGCCAGGAGATCGGGGACGGGGATGCCCTCGGCCAGGCCCGAGGCCACTTCCTGCTGGGCCCAGATGGTGCAGACGCTGCTGATCGTTGCCGGGGAGGTGCTCTGGAGGGAAAGATCGCCGACGGCATCCAGGGAAATGTTCATCGTGTCGGCGATGATTTCGATGAAGCGGCCGCTTCCGGCGGCGCATTTGTCGTTCATGATGAAGTGATGAGGGCGCCCCTGGCTGTCGATCCGGATGGCCTTGCTGTCCTGGCCCCCCACGTCGATCACCGTCCGGGCCTCGGGAAAGAGAAAATGAATTCCCCGGGCATGGCAGGTGATTTCCGTGATCTGTCGGTCGGCAAAGGGGACGTTGATGCGTCCGTAACCCGTGGCGACAACGTAGGCGATGGCCTCGAAGGCTAGGCCGGCCCGGGCGAGCGCTTCCTCCATCACTTTATTGGCCAGCCTGCGCTGTTCCGCCCCCGTCGGTCCGATGACCGAGGCGGCAATCCCCTCGCCGAGGATCACCGCCTTGGTCATGGTTGAACCGATATCAATGCCTGCAAAGTATTCAGCCATCTTTTGAAAGAAGCGGGATCATGCAGCCCGATTGGCCCGGACCGATTCCAGGGTTTCAATGAAGGCGTCGATCTTGTTGCGCGTATCGATTTCAGAGTAGGACGTGATATCGATGATGTCGCTTTCCAGGATCAGGGAGGGCACCTCGCGGTTCGTCTTTTCCTTCTGCCCTGCTGTGCCGATCATCAGAACCGGGATGGGCTTGTAGATCTTCGCCAGCTGATTCAGCTGCCAGATGAGGCCCACGTGCCAGGTCCGGCAGGAAAAAGCCTGATGGACGACGATGCCGTCGATGTCGTAGTCCTCGACCCAGTTGATCAGGCGCTCCACGTCGGGCTCGGATCCGGGGCGCCTGCGGGCCTTGTCGTACCAGAAGGTCCAGTAGCCCAGCCACCGCCAGGCGAGATGTTCCACGGGATCGTTGGTCCTGGGGAGATCCATCTCATCCAGGGGCATGACCATGCGGTAGGTGGTCTCCACGGGGAAGGACGCTCCCTTGCTGTTGAAGTAGTTGAAATCGTTCAGGGCGTACCAGGCTGGGAGTCCACCGCCCCACATCAGCCGGTACTTTTCCTCATCGACCTCGCCTTCTCCCCCGGCGATTTTTTCTTCCAGCTCCTTTTTGAGATCGGAGAAGAAATTATAGCATTCCTGGGTGGCCATCATGAAATTCATGGGAACCATGGTGTTCATCGCGTCGCCGGTGCCCATGGGGCTGGGCTTTGCCCGGCGCAGTTCGTAGGTCTCGTGGACCAGGTTCCAGATGCGGTCGCTCAGATCCACGAGCTCACTCAGGCGGTCGTAATTCATCTTTTTCCCCGTCTGCTGTTCCAGGAAGGCGATGAGGCCGCGCAGCTCCTTGACGATGTAGCGGTGGTAATAGCCCAGAACTTCCCTGTGATCCCTGTCCCTCTGGAAGAGGGGATAGGGGAGATCCATGTTGTAGATCGGGATGTCCGGCATGAACTGCTGCGAAGCCTGATACCACTTGGACCTGGGATCGCACAGGATCTGGCCCGTTTCGATCATGAAGTCGGGCCTGGCCTGGCCGCCCCAGGGCGCGTCGGGGGGCGTCTCCCCCAGCTCCTCTCTCCACTGATCGTAGCCGATTCCGCACAGGGCGTAGGTGCACAGGGAGCGGGAGAGCCCAAGCGATTCCGCCCGCTGCAGGAAGCGTTCTGCATCACGCTTCGCTCCGCAGACGCCGGCGAAATTTTCGGTCCAGACCGGCAGGACATCCATGGCGCGGAGAATTTCCTCGTGGTGGCAGACGATGAACGTGTAAGCCAGTTTGTGGGTGCCTTCCTTCCTTGCCCGATTCGTTCCGGCGATAAATTCCTTGACCATGGGGCCGATGGAGGCGGCCGCCCTGGTTGCGGTCATTCTCTTATGCGGTTTTTTTTCTTTCTTCTCTTCCGTCATTGTTCTGTCCTCCTTATGCCGGCAAGGCCGCTAGCCGATCATTTCCAGGAAAGCCTGGATGCGTGTTTTCAACTGTCCGACCGTTCCCGCTGAATAGGTGTCTTCCAGACACAGAAGCGGGATGTCGAGGGATTCGTAGTAGGCTTTTCTTGCCGGGACCTCGAAGCCGAAGGGGTCGCAGTATTTGTAAAGGTACAGGATGGCCCCGTTTACGGTAAACTCCTTTGCCCGCGCCCCGATGTCGCCGAAGCGCGCCTCTGCATCACCGGCGAAGGTTCCCGTTGTGTTTTCCCGGTAGGTCTTGGGGCAATTGAGCCGGTCCAGGTAGCGGCGCGCCAGTGAGGCCACGGGATCGCCGTCTTCGTCGGCAAGGGGCCACAGGTCCCTCGTTCCCATGCAGGTTGTGTCAACCACCACTTCACCGCCGCTTTCGGCGACAATGTCGGCAATGGCGGAATGGTCCACACAGGCGCCGTCCAGGAGGATCCTGGGGCCTTTTTTGACCGGTGCTTCCGTCCGTCTGCCCAGTTCGGCCAGGACTTCATCAAGGAGGGCGTTGGCCTCGGCAACGGGGAGGCTCGCGCCGACGGTGAGGATTTTGTGGAGCTCCGCGGCGGAAACGATGGGGGGATCGGCCTTGCGAAATTCGTAGAGGGCTTTGGTCTTGAGGCGGTTATCGTTATGCAGCCTGACAGCCTTCTGAAGATCCTCCGCGGTGATGGCTTTCCCTGTAAAATCCTCCAGGCTCTTCTGATAGGACCGGAGCTCTTCCTTGAAAAATTCATGGGAAGATTCCTTGACCACCGTTGGTGTATTGACAAAGTGGAAGTAGGGAAAATTCAGGGAATAGCTCCAAACGCTGTAGCTTCTCACCATGCTGTCGCAGCCGTGGGGGATCACGATGCCGGACAGAAAGTCGTACCGGTCCTTGACGCAGAGGTCAAAGCAACTCCGGACAAAGGGGCAGACGATCGTCTCCAGAAGAGAATCCCCCCTGGTGATGGGTTCCCGGATATCCCCTCGGATTCGGAAGGGGATGCATCCGGCGGCGGTAATAAATTCCAGAGGAACAAAAGAGCAGATATAGCCGATCGCCTTTGCGCCTTCGGCGCAAAGTTCCCTGGTGCGAACGCCATAATTTCCGTACTGTCTTTCCACCTCTGCCATGATGCTTTTTTCTTTGTCGCTCATGAAACTTCCTCCTCTTTTTTTCAAAAAGAGGCCTTGGAATTCCAAAGCCTGTACTTTCCTAACCGATCCCGGCCGTCTCGCTTCGGCGTTCGGCCGCGGTTGCGTTCCCGTCGCTGGAAGAAATCCTTTTGGAGCCCCCTTCTGCTGTCGCCCTTCCGAAGCCGTCCGGGATCGGAATTGTCTTTTTTTTTCAGGCGCCTTGGGTCAGGGATTTCTCCCGGGCCAGCAGCGCTGCGCCGAGGGCGGCTGTAAACAGGGGCTCCGGCGGGACTCGAACCGGGATCTTCAGGCTGTCCTCCAGTGCCATGATCAGCCCGGCATCGGTTGCCCCTCCGCCTGTGAGAACCAGATCCTCTTCGATTCCCACCCGCTCCGCCAGGCTGTGAATCTGGGCCGCCAGGGCCCGATGCACGCCCGCCAGGAGGTCTTCCCGGGAAACGCCTTCTGCAATCAGGGATACGGCCTCGGATTCCGAAAAGACGACGCACCCCGTGCTGAAGTCCACTTTGTTGCGGGAGTTCAAGGACAGCGGGCCGATGTCTTCGAGATTGACCCGAAGGACCTTGGCCATGATCTGCAGCAGCCGACCACTGCCTCCGGCACATTTGCCGCTGAGAATGAAGTTGTGGACATGGCCGGCACTGTCCATGCGCAGAACCTTGCTGTACAGGTCGCCGACGTCGATAACCGTTCTGGCCGAGGGAAGAAGGAAGGCTACCCCTCTGCCCTGACAGATAATATCCGGCTTTTCCTCGTCGGCAAAAAGGACCTGTTTGGCCCCATAACCTGTGGCTGTGACATGGGATATTTCCGAAGGGCTCAGCCCGGCCCCGCTCAGCAGGGCATCCCGGACCTTCTGCGCGGTGCCTCGGTAATCTCCGCCGGAAAGGCAGGAAAAGGATGCCTGAACGGATCGATCCCGCAGCAGGATTCCCTTCGCTGAAAAAGATCCGATATCGATTCCCAGAAAAAAGGCCATCGTCTTTGCCCAGGGTGATGTTATGATGTTTGTGCTGCCTGAAACGCTCTGCGGTGCTTCTTCCGAAGCAGGATCATGGGAAAGCCGTCTTCGTTACCGGGAAATGTTATCTGGTGCACGCGCGCTGTTTGCGGCAGGCGCTTTGCTTCAGCTCTACTCTATCAGGGATCTGACGGATCTGCCTCTGCCTTTCCTGGATAGCACAACAGGGACGTTTACCTGAGGTTCACAGGAAACGCGGATAAGGCAGTGACTTAGAACAAAGTATAGGGAGTGTCAATAGAAAAAAGGCAGACCAGCCCCTGTGAGAAAGCAGGGGAGGAGAACATCCGCCCCGGCCGTTCCCCTTCCCCTTGGATTGAAACGGGAAGGGAAGCGGCGAGATCGGGGAACGTTTCATCTGGTCATTGGGAATAATTTATTGTAGGTATTTTCCTGAACAAAAGGAGTGCATCCTGGAAAGGATGAAGCATACAGCACCGTGTAATCAGCGAGGCAAGAAAAGTGAAGGACATGACGATAGAGGAGAAAATCAAGGCCGCCTCAGAAATGATCTGCAAGGCGGCAAGGATCGTCGTCTTTACGGGGGCGGGTGTAAGCACCGAATCGGGCATTCCAGATTTTCGCAGCCCGGGAGGGTTATGGGACCGGTTCGATCCCGATGACTTCACCATCCAGAAGTTTCTGCGAAGTGCAAAAACGAGGCGAAAACAGTGGAGGATCCTGATCGAAGGGGGAGCCTTCGCCGAAGCGCAGCCCAACCGCGCGCATCTGGCCGTTGCCGAACTGGAAAAGATAGGGAAGCTGCGGTGCGTCATTACCCAGAACATTGACAATCTTCATCAGAAGGCGGGAAATGCGCCGGAAAAGGTATATGAGCTCCATGGAAACATGCGCTGGCTGAGATGCCTGAGCTGCGGCGAGAGGATTTCCGTTCCCGATATGCTCATGAAAACGGCGTTGAAAGAGATGGAGGGATTTCCCTTCTGTGAGCAGTGCCGGGGCCTGATGAAACCGGACGTGATTTTTTTTGGAGAGGCCCTTCCGGAGGAGACCCTGCGGGATGCGACTTACGAAGCATCCAACTGCGATCTGATGCTGGTCATCGGCTCATCCCTGGTGGTTTATCCGGCGGCTTTCATGCCCCGGTATGCCAAGGATGTCGGCGCCAGGCTGGTGATCATCAACAAAGAGGAGACGCCTTACGATTCAGAGGCGGACATTCTGCTCCAGGGTGCGGCCGGTGAGGTGATGACGAGAATCCTGGCGGAGGTAAAGAATCAAATCGGATTCCGGCCTTAGAGGATCCTTCAAGAGTCCAGCGTTGTCAGACCCTCCCTGATGGCATATTTAATCAACTCGGCCACAGAGCCGGCTCCAAGTTTCTGGGCGATGCTGCGCCGGTGAGTCTCCACGGTTTTGACGCTGACACGGAGCGTCTTGGCAATCTGCTTGGCCGTCATTCCTTCTGCGAGCAGCTGGAGCAGTTCCCGCTCCCGGGCCGTCAGTTCCGCAGAGGAGACCGCCGAGGTTTTCGACGCCTTTTTGACATAATTTCTGACGACGATATCGGTAATGGTGGGACTCAGATAGGTGTGGTTGTCCAGGACGGTATGAATGGCGCTGACGAGTTCTTCAAAGGCGCAGTCCTTTAAAAGGTAGCCTGCCGCCCCCGCTTCCAGCATGCCGACGACAAAATGGCGGTCGGTGTGCATGGACAGGGCGATGACTTTGATTCCTGGAAAGTCTGAGGTGATTTTTCTTGTGGCATCGATGCCGTTGATGTCCGGCATGGAGATGTCCATGATAATGACCTCGGGATGGAGTTCTCTGGCCAGATTGATTGCCCTTTGTCCATTTTCCGCCTCCGCGACAACGTTCATATTCCCATGGTTTTCAATGAGGATACGCAGGCCGTCCCGGACAATCTTGTGATCGTCGGCAAGCAGAACATTGACAGACATTTTCCCTTTCTCCTAATTCTTGGCTATCGTTCTTTTTTCGGACGCGACGGAAACATCACATCCTCGCACGTCGTTTCCGCTTACAAAAATGGACCGGCAAATCCGGAAAACGAAAGCCACCTTTTGAGGGAAAAAGGGTGCCCATCGGAAACAGGGTGACAGGACTTGTCACGATCTCATCTAAGGTGAAGTTTATCACAATCTCGATTTCTTTTTCTATTACAGTCTGACGGTTATTCCAATAAGGGGAAAGCCTTATTACCTGGGAAAAAATTACTGAAATTGGATTCAACCAATGGATGAGTAAAACACTAAGGCGGCATCTCGCAAGTTTCGGGCTAAGAACTTATTGTAACGATTGAGATAAAATGCTATATTCGCTCTTATTTTTCCAGGCAGGTTTTTCATTTTATGGCGAAACGCGAATATCCGGATTCTCCTCGTGTGGGTGTTGGCGCCGTTGTCGTCAAGGACGGCAGAATTCTCCTTGTACAGCGCGCCGCGGAGCCGAACAGGGGGTTGTGGGCCATCCCGGGAGGCTCCCTGGAGTTGGGAGAAACCTTGAAGGAAGGAGCGGAGCGGGAAGTCCTCGAAGAAACGGGAATTGTCGTTCATGCAAGGCATCCCGTCTATGCCTTCGACTTCTTCGAAAAGGACCGTGAGGGAAAGATCCGTTTTCACTTCGTCATTGTGGATCTGCTGGCCGATTACGTCCGCGGCGATCTGAAGGCCGCCGACGACGCCCTTGACGTCCGGTGGCTTTCTCCTGCGGACCTGGAAACGGTCGATTTGTCAGCCAGTACGGTCAGAATTCTCCGGCACATCAAATTTCACGGGTAGTGTGTTTTTGTAAGGATCGGAACAGGCGCGGCGGAATCGTGGCTGTGGTCTGCCGTTTTTGATCATCATCCGTATTTTGAGAACGATGTCAGGAGGTGGCGAACGTCATGAAAGTCATTTATCATGATGATTTTTGTCAATGCTACACGACGGATCCGGCAGCCGCTCACGGGAGAATGGAAGCCGTTGTGAAGGCGATCAGCGGCCGGGTCGACTTCATTCAGGCAAAGCCTGCAGGGGAGTCGGATATTTCCGATGTTCACACCGAGTCTCATATCGCTCTGGTTGAACGGGAGGGGCTCTATGACATCGCCGCGCTCGCTGCCGGCGGGGCCATCATGGCCGCCGAAATCGGGATGAGCGAGCCGGCCTTTGCACTGATCCGTCCCCCCGGCCACCATGCATCCGCTGGAAGCGCCTGGGGCTTCTGTTATTTCAACAACATGGCCATCGCCCTGGAGAGGTTGAAGAGGGAGCGGAAAATCGTCAAGGCCTTTCTTTTGGACTTCGACCTCCATTTCGGAGATGGCACGGTCAACATCATGGAAAGAAAAGGCTATGTCACCATTCACAACCCTTCCTCCTCTGACAGGAACGAGTATCTCCGGGGCATCGAGAGGGGCCTTTCTTCCGCGTCTTTCGACATCATCGGCGTTTCCGCCGGATTCGACAACCATAAGGAAGACTGGGGCGGGCTTCTGACGACGGAGGATTATAAAACCATCGGGCACATGGTCTGGGAGACTGGGCAGAAGAAGCGATGCGGATGCTTTGCCGTTCTTGAAGGGGGGTACAACCACCGGGTTCTGGGTGAAAATGTCCTGGCGTTTCTTGAAGGAATGGAGGGGGGCTGAAGTGTTTCCCCTTTATTTCCCGATGCAGAAGGTCGTGAAGATGCGGTCCAGGATCTGTTCCGTGGCCGTTTCCCCGCCGATTTCACCCAGGGCTTCCAGGGCATCCCGGATGTCCAGTGCGGCAAACTCCGGGGATAAGCCCTCCCGGAGACCGGCGAGGGTCTGGTCTACAAATTGGAGGGTCCTCTCCAGGGCCATTTTCTGCCTCAGGCTGGAAATCACGATTTCCCCGTCCTGAATTCCAGCCCTTTCCATGACCAACCGGCTGATTTCCTCTTTCAGGACCGGAATACCTTCTCCAAATTTGGCGGATATCCAGATCGGAGTCGTTCCCTGGAGCGCGTCGGAAATCTCCTCCTCTTCCAGGCGATGATCCAGGTCGGTTTTATTGATGACCGGCAGAACCCTGCAATCCGCAAGCCGCGTCAGGATCCCCCTGTCTTCGTCCGTCAGTGGGCGGCTGCCGTCGAAAAGGAGGATGACGCCATCGGCGTCGGCCAGTTTTTCCCAGACCTTCTGAATCCCCTTTTGCTCGATGATATCCTCCGTGGGATGGATGCCGGCGGTGTCGGTAAGCCGGATCGACATCCCCCGGATGTTCACCGCCTCCTCGATAAAATCGCGGGTCGTCCCCGGTATCGGAGTGACAATGGCCCTCTCCTCCTCCAGAAGCACGTTCAGCAGACTTGATTTTCCCGTATTGGGCTTGCCGGCGATGACCACCGAGGCGCCATGGCGGTCGATTTTGCCCTGTTCATAGCTCCGCAGCAGGGCGGCAAGATCTTCGGAAAGGGATTGGAGCTGCGAAGAGACTTCCGAAGAGGATTGGGATGCCACATCCTCGGAAAAATCGATCTCAGTTTCCAGCCGGGCCAGAATATCGATCAGCTTCTCCCGCAGAACATCGATTTTTCCCTTCAATTTCCCTTTCAGTTGCGAGACGGCCGTTTCCAGGCCCCGGGACGTCCGGGCGGAGATCATGTCGCCAATGGCTTCCGCCTGGGTCAGATCAATCCTGTCGTGAAGAAAGGCCCGCCGGGTAAATTCTCCTGGTTCGGCAAGGCGGGCTCCGGCCTTGAGCACGGACGAGAGGACGGATTCAAGAATCAGGATGCCCCCATGGCAGAATATCTCCAGGGTGTCCTCACCGGAGAAGGAGTGCGGTCCCTTCATCAGGGTGATCAGGACCTCGTCCAGGGCCCGCCCTGTTTCCGGGCAGACGAGATCTCCATGATAAAGGCGTCGCGGCTGAAAGATGACAAGAGGATGGGAGGGCTGAAAAAGACGGAGCAGGATGTTTTCCGCCTCGGGCCCACTGATCCGGATGATGCCGATCCCGCCGCTGCCGGCGGGCGTGGCAATGGCGGCTATGGTGTCGTCTGTCGGCATGGCGGCATTCAGGCGTAACTAAGGGAACGGTTTCCCGTTTATGTCCGTGGTTCCCGGTTGGCGATCCTTGCCGGAAGAATCACGATTTTGCGGTATTCACCCTCGCCCCTGCTCTTGGTGACGATGGTGTCGTCATTCTGAAGCGCCAGGTGAATGATCCGGCGGTCGTGGGCGTTCATGTGGCCGACGGTGACCGGCTTTCTTGTCTTCCGGACCTTTTCGGCAAATTCCCTGGCCAGGGCGTTGAGAGAGTCCTCCCGCCGCTGCCGGTAGGATTCCGTGTCCACGATGATCAATTTGCGTTCATCACGGATTTTCGTGGCCGCCTTGTTGACGATGTACTGGATGGCATCCAGATTCTGCCCCCGCTTGCCGATGAGAAGGCCGCCCCCGTCGCCGTTGATGGTGAGAACGATCGTATCCGGGGTCTCTTCGACGCTCACGGTGAAGTCAAGATGCATCCTCTGCAGGACGCCCTCCAGGATGCTCTTCGCCCTCTGTGCCAGCGGTTCATGCTCTTCCTTTCCCGCGGGGGCTTCGGAAACTTCCGGGGCTGGAGAGACGGCGGGAGCTGGTTCGGGCGCAGGCGCAGGCGTAGTCGCCGACGGTTCTTCGCGGACAGGGGGTGCAGGCTCCGCCTCTTCCTTTAAAAGTTCAAAGGGCGCGTCCAGGTCAATGTCAAGAGACAATCTGCTGGCCTTGATCTTCGCCTTTTTGGAGCCCAGCCCGAGGAATCCGGATGAACCTTCCGATATGATTTCAATATTCAGTTTTTCTCGAGAGACGTTAAATTCCCCGCAGGCCTTCTCGATGGCTTCATCAATGGTCTTGGCTTCAATTTCAATGGTATCCATGTTCGTACCCTAACTTTTGGTTATGCTCGTTTATTGATGTAGTATTGTTGTCCGATGCTGAGGATGTTGTTGAACAGCCAGTAGATGACGAGTCCGGACGGGAAGTTCAGAAACAGGAAGGTGAAGATGACCGGCATCCAGAGCATGATCTTCGCCTGGGTGGGATCGCCAGAGACAGGCGTCATTTTCTGTTGAATGAACATCGTGGCCCCCATGATTAAAGGCGTGATGTAATAGGGATCTTTTTCGGACAGATCCTGAATCCACCAGAAAAAGGGAGAGTGGCGCAGTTCGATGGCGTAAAGAAGGGTCTTGTAAAGGCCGAAAAAGACGGGGATCTGGATGATCATCGGCAGGCACCCGCCCATGGGATTGACTTTGTAGGCCTTGTAAAGGGCCATGGTCTCCTGGCTCAGCCTCTGCTTGTCGTTCTTGTACTTTTCCCTCAGCTCCAGCATTTTCGGCTGAAGTTTCTGCATTTCCTTCATGGACTTGTAACTCTTGTTTCCCAAGGGCCAGAAGAGGATTTTGATCAGGATCGTCAGGATGATGATGGCGATGCCGTAGTTGTGGACGTAGGAGTAAAGAAATTTCAGGCACAGCAGAAGCGGCATGGCCAGCCATTTCATCCATGAGCCGAAATCGATGGCGTTCTCAAGGTCGGTTCCCAGGGTCTTGAGGATATTGTAATCCTTGGGTCCCAGGAAGAGCGTGTAGCCGAAAAATCCCGCCTGACCGGGGGGTATGATGTTTTTCGGCCCCTTCAGGCCCGTGGAAACCATGTTGCTGCTTCCCTTGGAGAGCATCATGCTCGTCAGGGAAGGGTTCTGGGGGATCATGGCGGCAAGGAAGTATTTGCTTTCGAAGCCGCCCCAGGAGACATCCGGGCCCAGGAGTTTGGATGCCTCCATTTTCTTCACGTTTTCCCGTTCGACGCTCTTGCCCACGTAGGATACCGGGCCGGTGTGCCCGTAGCTGTCCTCCTTGGCTTCCGGATCGACATACTGGTTCCAGAAGAGGGCGATTTCCTGGCTCAAGGGGACACTGGAAAGGTTGTAGGCGCGGATTTCCAGCTCGATGGCGTACTTCCGGGGATGAAAAGTATAAATCTTTTCAATCTTGATCTTGCCGGGCCAGGTTTGAACAAAGGTCAAACGGCGGGGCTCCGAGGCCGACTTCAGATCCAGGGCGACGGTATCGGCCGAAAAAAGCGAGGACGGGGAAACGTCAATGCTGGAAGCCGGAAAGGAAATGCTCAACGGGTAGGGCATGCCCTCCTTGACGTCAACCAGTTCAATCCGTTTTGAACCGGCATCGATGGTTTCGCGGTAGTTCTTCAGGGAAAAGGATTTAAGCGCCCCTCCCCTGGTGGTGAATACGGCATTGTACAAAGGGGTATCGACGGAAACTTCCCGCTCCTTCTCCTCGCTGTTCGGGGCGAGAGGCGCGTCCTTCCGGGCGGAAGGATCGCCGGATTCCGGTAGGGTGCTGACGGTCGCTCGGGGCGTAACCGTGGATTCCGGCTGGACAACAGCCGTTGCGCCGTTCTCCTGGGTGGGGGGCTGAGATTTTGAGGGCTGCACCGGTTTGTAGAAAAATATCTGATAGAGCAAAAGTACCGCCGCGGAAAGGACGAGGGCCAGTACCGCCTTTTTGTCCATTAAGAACCTCCGTGAATTTCGTAGTTACGGTATGCCGGCATGTCCCGGCCGCTTTTTAACGAACCGGGTCGTAGCCGCCCGGGTGGAATGGATGGCATTTAAGCAGGCGGCGCAGCGCAAGCCAGGAACCTTTCAGGGGACCATGTCTCCGAAGCGCGAGAACCGCATATTCGGAACAGGATGGATAAAAACGGCAACAGGGGGCAAACAGGGGGGATATCAATACCTGATACATGCAGATCAGGAAAATAAAGATCTTTGTGAAAAATTTCCTGGTCATTCTTGAGGAACATTCCGAGGTTTTTCTGTCAGCAATACACCCAGCTCCCTGCAGACGTCAGCATAATTCATTGACGATGTATTACCCTTGGCAATGATAACGATATCCTGAGAAGATGCTTTAAACCTGTCTTTATTCAGTCTGAAAAATTCTCGAATCAGCCGCTTGATTCTGTTTCTTGTGACGGCATTGCCGATCTTCTTGGTTGCAGCGATTCCAAGCCTTGGAATTCCCAGTTCATTACCGGAGACAACGATGGTGAAATGCTTTGAATAACTCCGCCTTCCACGCTGATAGATCTGAAGATATCTTTTCCTCTTCCTGATCCGCTCGTTTCTTTTCAGGGTCAGCTTTTTCATCTGCCGCAGACCGGGTTCCATTCCTGGGCGTTCGCAGGCATTCCCTGTTTTCCCGGGAAGATCAAACCGTCAGGCGTTTCCTGCCCTTGGCTCTTCTTCGGCTTAAAACAAGCCTGCCGCCCCGTGTGGACATCCGGGTGCGAAACCCGTGGGTCCTTTTTCTCTTCAGATTGCTTGTATTTCTTAAATTGATTTTCATAAGTTCATCCCGTGAGCAAGTTTGTGAGCCCATCCATAAATCATAGAGGCGGTTGATTGTCAAGATTAAAATCCCCAGCAGTATCCGGCTGTTTTTATATTGACAAACCAGCGCATAGTCTTCATTCTATAGCAGGCAGTTCAAGGCGGGGATGATGATCCCCTTGCGGGTGGTGCACTATGAGAAAAAGAACGACGAAACGGATTCGACTGCGGGAGTTGCTTTTCGTCGGAATCCTGGCGGCAGGAATAGGATGTCCGCCGCTTGTTTCCGGAGAACCCCGGGGAACCATCAGTCTGAAGGAGAGCATAGAGGAGGCTCTGAGGAAGAGCCCAACGCTCCATTCCGCCAGGGAGGGTGTGCAGGTGGCGGAATCGCAGCGCAGAGAGGCCTTCACCTCCTTTCTGCCGAGGTTCAGCACGTCCTACAGCTACAAACGCCTGAATGAAGCTCCCGAATTCACACTTCCCATCCTGATACAGCTCGGCCTCACGCCGCTTGCAACGCAGTCCGGGACGAAGGACAACTACAACTGGGGGGTTGAAGTTCACCAGCCCCTCTTTGCCGGTGGGGGAATCCTGGCAAACTACCAGGCGTACCGGACCAACCTGCAAGCCGTCCGCCAGGAGGAGCGGACCGCCGTTCTAGACCTGGTTCTGGAGGTCCAGACGGCCTACCTGAATATCGTCAAGGCGGAAAAACTGCGGGAGGTGGCCCTGTCGTCCGTGGAGCGTCTCTCCGCCCATCGGGACATGACCCGGCATTTTTATGAAGTGGGCATGGTGCCGCGGAACGATCTCCTCTATGCCGAGGTGGAACTGGCCAACGGCCGGCAGGCGCTCCTCCGTGCTGAAAACGGTTTGGACATGGCGAAGGCGAAATTCAACACGCTGCTGAGGCGGAACATGGAATCGCCGGTGGCCGTCGAGGACATCCTGGCTTACCGGCCTTACGAAAAGGAATTCGGCGAATGCCTGAACACGGCCCTGGAAAGGAGAACGGAGATCAAAACCCATGCCCTCAGGGTGGAGCAGGCCCAGAAATCCGTCCAGCTGGCCAGGAGCGACTATTACCCGTCGGTCAATCTCGTGGGCAATTATTCCCGCTATGGAGACGAACCCGGGGTGTCGGGCAGCCGCTACCAGGACTCGGAAAGCTGGTATGTCATGGCCATGGCCAACTGGAACTTCTGGGAGTGGGGGAAAACGAAATACCGGGTGGACGCCAGTCTCAGCCGGGAACGCCAGGCGAGCGATGCGCTGGAGAACGTGCGTGATGCCGTTTCCCTGGAGCTGAAAAACGCCTGGCTGTTTCTCAAGGAGGCGGAACAGCAGATATCGGTTACCCGGAAGGCCGTTGTTCAGGCTGAAGAAAATTATCGGATCACTACGGAGCGATACCGGGAGCAGGTTTCCACCGCCACGGACGTGATCGACGCACAGGCCCTGCTGACACGGGCGAACTCGGACCATACCCGGGCTCTGAGCGACTACCTGATTTCTTTGGCCGGCCTGAAGCGGGCGATGGGAGCGGCGTACGATGAGGAGTAGGGGGAGGCGATGGGCTGGTACCGAAAAGATTTATCCCGTATTTTCAACGAATTGAAGACTTCCTCCCGGGGGCTCTCCTCGGGGGAGGCCGCTGAGCGGCTGAAGCGGCTGGGTCCGAACGAACTGACCGAAAAGAAGAAGAAGTCCCCCTTCCGAATGTTCCTGGATCAGTTCCTGGACTTCATGATCCTGATCCTGATTGCCGCCGCCGTTATTGCGGGGTTCATCGGGGATCTTTCCGACACGATCGCCATCGTCGTGATCGTGATCGTCAATGCCGTCATCGGCTTCATTCAGGAGTACCGGGCTGAAAAGGCCATGGAGGCCCTGAAGAAGATGGCGGCCCCCACGGCGACGGTCATTCGGGACGGACAACCGGGGACGGCTCCCGCTTCCGAACTGGTGCCCGGGGATCTGGTCGTCCTGGAGGCGGGAAGAATCGTGCCCGCCGACATGCGGCTTATCGAGACGGCGCAGCTGAAGGTGGAGGAAGCCGCCCTGACCGGCGAATCGGTTCCGGTAGAAAAAAAGACCGAGGCCCTGGCGGAGGAAGTCCCGCTGGGGGACCGGAACAACATGGCCTATAAGGGCACCTTTGTCACGTACGGCCGGGGTGTCGGGGTTGTGGCGGAAACGGCGATGAAGACCGAGTTCGGAAAGATCGCCGCCATGCTCCAGAACGAGGAGGAGGTGAAGACCCCCCTCCAGAAGAGGCTGGCGGTTTTCGGCCGGAAGCTGGCCGTTGCGGTCCTGGTGATCTGCGCCGTCGTCCTGGGGATCGGCATTCTGAGAGGCGAGCCGCCCATGCTGATGCTCCTGACGGCCATCTCCCTGGCCGTTGCCGCCATTCCGGAGGCTCTTCCCGCCGTCATCACGATTTCCCTGGCCCTCGGGGCGAGGAAGCTCATCAATCTCAAGGCCCTGATCCGGAAACTTCCCGCCGTGGAAACCCTCGGGTCGGTGACCTATATCTGCTCGGACAAGACAGGCACCCTGACCTTGAACAAGATGACCGTGGAATCATTGTTCTTCAACGGCTGCATGGTTCGTTCGAGGGACTTCAAGGACGGCTTGGGTGATGAAGAAACCGCCTCGATTTTTATGAGCGCCCTGGCTTTGAGCAACGACGCACAGTCGGGGGACGGCGGGGACACCCTCCTGGGAGATCCGACGGAAACCGCCTTGTTCGACATCGCGAGAAAAAACGGGTTTGATAAGGGGGCCCTGGAAACAACGCATCGGCGGGTGGCGGAAATTCCTTTCGACTCCGACCGGAAGTGCATGACGACGTTTCACGAGTGGGAGGGAGGGTTTGTTTCCTTCACCAAGGGCGCCGTCGACGTTCTCGTTGAAAGATCCATCGAGGTGATGGCGCCTGCAGGGCGAGCCGCCGTGGATGACCTGGAGATTAAAGGGGTCAACGAGGCGATGGCCGCAGACGGCATGCGGGTGCTCTGCTTCGCCATGAGACGATGGGACCGGGTTCCCGACGATCTGTCTCCGGAGAACGTCGAAAAGGGGATGACCCTGATCGGCCTGGTTGGAATGATCGACCCCCCCCGGGAAGAGGCGGGAGAGGCGGTCGCCCTGTGCCGCAGCGCCGGCATCAAAACGGTCATGATCACGGGTGATCACCCCGCTACGGCACGGGCGATTGCCGGGAAGCTGGGGATCCTTGACGGAGACGGAAGCGCCGTCCTTACGGGGCGGGAATTGGAAGGGCTCTCACCGGAGGAATTCGCGGAACGGGTCGAGCACATCCGGGTCTACGCCCGGGTGGCCCCTGAGCAGAAGCTGAAGATCGTCAAAGCACTGCAGGACCGGGGGCAGTATGTCGCCATGACCGGCGACGGGGTCAACGACGCGCCGGCGCTCAAGCGGGCGGACATCGGCATCGCCATGGGAATTACCGGAACGGACGTTTCAAAGGAGGCGGCCTCCATGATCCTCCTGGACGATAATTTCGCGTCCATCGTGAACGCCGTGAGAGAAGGCCGGAAGATCTTCGACAACATCCGGAAATTCATCAAGTATCTCCTGACGACCAACTCCGGCGAGATCTGGACCCTTTTCCTGGCGCCGGTGCTGGGGCTGCCGATTCCGCTGCTGCCCATTCAGATTCTCTGGATCAATCTCGTTACCGACGGCCTTCCCGCCCTGGCCCTGTCCGTCGAGCCTCCCGAGGGAAATGTCATGAACCGGCCTCCCAGGCACCCCAAGGAAAGCATCTTTGCCGGAGGGCTGGGAATTCATGCCATCGCGATCGGTCTGCTGATGGCGGCACTGGTCCTCTGTATCCAGGTCTGGTCGATCCGGACCGGGAATGAGCATTGGCAGACCATGGTGTTCACGATGCTTTGCATCACCCAGCTGGGTCACGTCCTCGCCATTCGATCCGAGCGGGAGTCTCTCTTCAGGATCGGGCTGTTCTCCAACCGGTACCTTCTCGGCGCGGTTCTGCTCACCTTTCTGCTGCAGATGGCGACGGTCTACCTGCCCGTTCTCAATTCCGTCTTCAAGACGACGCCGCTGACCCTGCAGGAGCTGCTCCTGACTCTTGCCGTGTCCTCCGTGGTCTTTTTCGCCGTGGAGATTGAAAAATTCTTCAGGCGGCGGATGTCGGACACTGCTCCGGCAGCTTGAGGAGGCGGCGGGCGTTGACGCCCAGAATCAGGTCTTTCTGTTCCGGCGTCAGGGGAAGGCTCCGGACGGCCTCGAGGTTTTCAGCGAGGTCGGCCACACCCGGCCAGTCCGATCCATAAATGACCTTATGGGCAATCCTCCCCAGTTCAGGGAAGTATTTGAGAAGATTGTGGGGTGGGAGCCCCGCGATTTCCAGGAATACGTTTCCGTGCATTTTGGCCAGAAAATAGGCCCGGTCGTACCAGAAGCCGCGTCCGCCGTGGACAAGAAGAATCTTCAGCCGGGGAAAATCCACGGCGACGTCGTCGAGGTGGAGGGGATCGCCGTATTTCAGGCGGGCGCCCTCGAAAACGGAACTCCCCGTGTGAAACATGATGGGGATGTCTCTCGCCTGGGCCACGGAATACAGAGGATAAAGCCTGCTTTCGTTGGGATAGAACTGCTGATAGGTCGGATAGAGCTTCAGCCCCCGGAAGCCGTGCCGGGTGATCAGGTCCTCCAGCCTTTCCGCCGGGGCCAGGTCCGTTGCGGGGTTGATGCTGGCAAAGGGAATCAGTTCCGGTCTTCCCGAACAGAAGTCCTCGACATACTCATTGGTGCAGATGCCTGTGGTGATGGGGCACAGCTCCGCCATGACCACCCCGTAGTCGATGCCGCTTTCCTTCAGGAGGCCGACAAAGGCTTCCGGGTCACTGTACCGCCTGGCATATTCCTCATAATTGCACGTCTGGCCGACAATCTTTGCTATCCATCCCTGCGCCGAGGGCTGGAAGCTTTCGTAGGATATGGGATGCATGTGAAAATCCACAACGACCGATTTGTCTGTCATGCTCCTGTCCTCCTCCCCGTCCTGTTTTATATGCCCCTGCTTTCAAGCAGGGATGGCTTGCCCAGGGTTGTCTTGAAATATTCCAGCATCAATTCCGAAAGGATCTGCTCCCTGGGGATGTTTGCAACGGTTTCTGCCCGGTTTGCCGAAGCATTTCCGGCATTGCCCTTCCGGGCGGCCAGCTGCTGCCTTGCCTGCTGCAGGGCGGCGTACCGGTCAGCCAGGACATTCCGGGGCAAGGCTGAAAGTTTCAGGTACGACGAGGCCACCTGGCTGGGTGCGGGCAATCGAGGCGATTCCAGGACGCTTTTTGAGCTTCTGGCGTGGCGCTGAAGTCCCTTGAGGACGTGTCTGGGTTCGGCGAAATTGACGCCGGACCATCCGGCGCGGATCCAGGAAAAAAAGCCGGATCGGACTGCTGGCGGCGAAGAGCCCGTCGAGACGTAGACGCCGACGGAAAAATAGTCATAGATGTAGGACTTGACCCAGCCCAGGCCGGCTTTGGCCGAACCCGGCTCTCCGGAATAATGGTAATTCCAGTCGTCGTCCTTTCCCAGGATGAAGCCCTTTTTCCCCACATCGGATATGTCCGCCTGCTTGGAAACGGAAACAAGGACCTGCCGCCCTTTGTGCTTGAGAAGGATCAGGGTCTTCTTGAGATCGTATTGATAGTACACCCCGGTGTTGAGGTCCGGGGTGATCCCCACATGCTCCAGCCCCCGGAGAACAATGGGCTGGCCTTCCGAGGGGCTCAGGTCGGAAATGTTCGAGATTCTTCTCGAATTCCCCTGGTCGATCCATTGGGAGTACCGAAGCGACGACGGGCTTGTGAGGACCGATGGAATCTGCCGGCTGAAGGAGTATTTTAGAAAGCTCGGAAAGTCGATCCTCGTGTCGAATTCGTAATAGGCCCCCGAGGCTTTCCAGAGTTTCGGAAGATCCGCTTCCCGTTTCGGCTTGGGTTCGAGCACGTAATCCACAAGGGTGGCGATAGCCTGGGAGTCCAGGGCGACCTTGGGGTCCATGCAGGATTGAACGAGCTTCATGGCCGCGGCGGGAACGGGGTTGGATGCCTCCGAGAGGGGGGCAGCCTGGGTCGGAGCATGAAGAACGAGGGTTACCAGGAAAAGGGCCAGAATCGTGGTGGATCTTCGGATGCCGGAAGCCGGCCCGGGATTGCTTTTTTTCGTCATGGGTTTTTCGTGCTCGGTCAAGCCGAGTCCTCCTTTACCTTTGAGCTTAAAACGTTTCGACCTTATATCCCTTCCGCCGGAGCGACGCAAGTATTCCGTCGGGACCCACCAGGTGGCCGATCCCGACAAGGAAAAATTCCTTCTGCGGGGTCTGCCCATAGGCATCGATTTTGGGCAGCCAATTCTCGTTGCGGTCCGTCAGCAAGCTCTTGTAGAGCTCCGGCGTTTTCTGAAAGTCGGCGATCAGGAGTTCATGGAGCCGTTCCGTATCACCCTGTTTCCAGGCCGCCACGAGGCTTTCGTAGAAAGGTCCCATCGATGCCACTTCCTGCAGGGCATGACGGACAAATCCGTCTTCATCTTCCCGCCCCATATCCGCGAGAAATGCGATCTGCTCATCGACCGTCTCCAGTCCCTTCACGGCCTTTCCGTCCCGCTTTGCCTGGCGGTAGAAGTGAAGGTCAACGCCTTCGCTGGTGGCGTTGAGCTTGGCCAGCTCGGCAGCCTCCATCATGACTGCGAGAATGGAGGGCTTGAACTTTCTGAGCAGCTCGACAGGGATGCCGTTGTCCCCGCAGTAGCGCTTCAGCCGCTCATAGGTTCGGGGCGACAGGTGCTGATCCAGTGTGGAGCCGTCTGTATAAAGCGCCTTTGACATCAGCTTCCGCTGTGTTTCTGGGCTGTTGAGCTGCCGGAGATCCGTTTCGAAGACCAGGAGATCGGAGGCCCGGTATGCCCTGTCAAATTCCGGAGGAAGGGGAAAATCCGAAGGGCGCAGCAGGTGGCAGGTTCCTCCCAGGAAAAAAACGGTCGGCCCCTTTTCGATCTTCCACACAGAGGTCTGCGCGGATGCCGTTGAACAAAGCAGTATGGCCAGAAAAATTTCAAGTACGATCCGTTTCATGTCCAGCTCCGGAGTGAACCCGCCTGTCTTTTAAGGAAAGAGCGACAACCTGAGTGCCCTCGCGCTCCCATTTTTTTGAAAACCCCAGTTTTTTGGCAAGAGCGATCATCTTTTCGTTTTCACTCATGATCTGTCCTTCAATTTCGTTGAGGCCCTTCTTGATGCCGTTGCTGATGATCAGCCGCAGAAGCTTGGAAGCCAGCCCCTTTCTCTGAAAATCATCATGAACGAGAAGGGCGAATTCTCCTGAATTGCTTTCCGGGTCCACATGGAGCGAACCCACGCCGATGATCCGCCTTCGCCCGCCTTCGGAAATCTCCGCCACAATGGCCAGGTGCCGGTCATAATCCGTGTCGCACATCAGGACAAGCCATTCGTGGTCGATGTTCGTCGAGGACGAGAAGAATCTCGTCCGGAGGGTCTCTTCAGAAAGGGTGGAGAGAAACTCCCGCGCCAGGGGTTCGTCTTCCGGCTTTATCGGCCTCAGCACGACGGCGGTTCCGTCCCTGAACTTCCAGTCTTCAACGAGATGGCCCGGATACGGAGAAATGATCAGGTGCGGATATGGCGAATGATAATTGATGATCAGCCCGTCGTCAACGGGGGATGTTTCCAGAAGGATGCGGACATCGCGGGCATGGGCCCTGCCGCTGGAGATGACGAGGGGATTGATTTCGATTCCCGAAATCTCGGGGAAATCTGCAATGAGATGAGAGAAATTCACGAGGAGTTCCTCGAGGGAATCAAGATCCGCCGGAGGCCTGCCCCGGAAGCCCTGGATAAGCCGGTAGGCCTTCGTCTCTTCCATGAGCCTCTTCGCAAGCGTCCTGTTCAGGGGAGGCAGTCCGATGGAGAAATCCCGGATGAGGTCCGCGTTGATCCCCCCCATCCCGAAAAAGATAAAGGTGCCGAAATCCCGGTCTCTTCTGGAGCCCAGAACGAGCTTGTAATCCACAGGTTCGATCATCTTCTGAAGGGCGATTCCCTCGATGGCGATTCCGGGTGCGCGCTCCTTCACCCGCTTCAGCATTTTTGTCCAGGCCTCCCTGAGACGCTCATCCGACGCAATGTCCGTCACCACTCCGCCTGCGTCCTTCGGGGAGGGGATCTGGGAAGACACGACTTTAACGACGACGGGGTATCCGATTTCCCCCGCTTCGTGAAGGGCCTCTTCAACAGTGTGTACCGTCCGGGAAGGCGTCGAGGGGATGGCGTACCCGTCGAAAAATTCTTTCGACTCCCGATCGTTCAAAGACGTTCTTCCCTCCGCAAGGGCCTTGTGGATGAGGCTGACCAGCTTCTGCCTGGAGAGGGCATGGCGCTCCGGCAATTCCGAGGGGGTTTCATGGAGCAGATCCAGGCTTCTCCGGTACTTGAACATGTTGACATAGGCCCGCACGCCCTCTTCGGGCGTCGAGTAGGTGGGAATATTGCCGGAAAGGAGGATATCCCGGGCTTTTCTCACCTGGCTCCCCCCGATCCAGGCGGCAATGATCGGCTTCCAGGATTTTCCTGCGCTCTCGATGACGGCCCGGGCAACCACTTCAGGCCCGGCGGTGTTCATGGGGACATAGATGACCAGGACGCCGTCGACACCGGGGTCATTGAGGCAGGCGGTGATGGCCTCCACGTAGCCGGCGGTATCGGTGTTGCTGAGCAGATCCACGGGATTGCCTTCGCTCCATTGAGGCGGGAGGGAGTTCTTCAGCGTCCTGATCGTTTCCGGGGACAATCTGGCCGGTTCACCGCCAAATTCGATCAGGGCGTCTGTCGCCATGAGTCCGGCGCCTGCGTAGGCAAACTCCAGGCCCGCAGCGGTCACGATGGCCAGCCTCGGCCCCCTGGGAAGCTTCCTGGAATCTAGAACCCCGGCGGCGTGAAACAAGCCTGCGATGTCCCGGACCCGCATCACTCCGGCCCGCTTGAAGGCCGCCTCGTAGACGGCGTCGTTGCCGGACGGAACAAAAAGGGTTGACGACCTTTCCAGGCTTGTCCTGTCGATAAATCTGCCCGGCTTGAGGACGACGATGGGCTTGCGGAGCGCGAAGGAACGGGCCGCGCTCATGAATTTTTTCGCGTTCCCCACGCTCTCCATGTACATGAGGATACTCGTCGTCTTCCAGTCGTTGCTGAGGAAGTCAATGAGATCGCCGAAACCGATATCGATCATTGAACCCAGGGAGGCAACCATGCTGAAGCCGATATCGGCGTACAGTCCCCAGCTCAGGATGGCGCTGGTCAGAGCGTTGCTTTCGGAGATGAAGGCGATATTTCCCGGCGGGGGCATTTCCTCCACGAATGTGGCCTTGAGTCCTGAGTCCGGCCTCACAAAACCGAGGCAGTTGGGGCCGAGGATCCGCATGCCGTAGCGCTTCCGGGCATCGGACAGGCGCTTTTCCAGAAGCGCCCCCTCGGCGCCGGTTTCCCGGAATCCGGCGGAAATGATCACAGCGCCGCCCACGCCGGCTTTGCCGCAGGCTTCCACCCCTTCGGGGACGGCCCCGGCCGGGATGGCGATCACCGCGAGATCCACGTGTTCGGGAACGCTGCCGATATCAGGGTAGCATTGGAGATCCAGCAGGGTATCCTTCCTCGGATTGACGGGAAAGATCTTCCTGCCCTTCGCCTTCAGGAGGTTGTCGAGGATGATCCGGCCCACGGAGCCCTCCTGATCTGACGCGCCGATCAGGGCAATGCTCCGGGGGTCGAAAACGCTGGAAAGGGTTGCCATTTCTGACCTCTGTTTTCCTGCCGTGTTCCCGGTTTCCGGCTTTCCCCTTGGCCGGGGGATCCGGCACAGTCTTCCGGGAGGAGATGAACTTCATGAATTCTAGGGAAGAATCCGCAAGTTCTCAATGCTTTTTTTTTGCTGTTCCCTGCCCCCGTCATGGCCCTGGCGTAGACATCTCCAGGGTGCCCTGTCCTGCGGCGGCGGGGTTTTCCCTCCCGAAAGTTGAGGTAGTCATGGCGGCGGATTGGTGCTATGCAGTAAGCTGGCTTCCATCCTCAGGGGAGCCTGCTGGAGAAGAGAGATGACACCCTTTCGCATAACGACGGACTTCGAACCCCGGGGGGATCAGCCCCAGGCGATCGAGAAGCTGGTGGAGGGGCTGCGGCGGGGGCTCCCTCATCAGGTGCTGATGGGGGTTACGGGATCGGGAAAGACCTTTACCGTTGCCAAGGTGATCGAGGCGGTTCAGAGGCCCGCCCTGGTCATTGCCCACAACAAAACCCTGGCGGCCCAGCTTTACGGGGAATTCAAAAGCCTTTTCCCCGGGAATGCCGTTGAATATTTTGTCAGCTATTACGATTACTACCAGCCCGAGGCCTACATCCCAAGCACGGATACCTACATCGAGAAAGACTCCTCGATTAACGAGGAAATCGACAAGCTCCGTCATTCGGCGACCCATTCCCTCCTTGAACGGCGGGATGTGATCATCGTGGCCAGCGTCTCCTGCATCTACGGTCTGGGCTCCCCCGAGGCTTACCAGGGCCTGCTCCTTGAGCTGGAAGCCGGCGGGGATCTGTCCCGGGAGGCGATGCTGAGGCGTCTCGTCGATATTCAGTACGAACGGAACGATGTGGACTTTCACCGGGGAACCTTCCGCGTGCGGGGCGATGTGGTGGAGATTTTTCCCCCTTACGAGGAAGAGCGGGCCATTCGCGTGGAATTTTTCGGCGATACCGTCGAGGCCCTGTCGTTCGTGGACCCGCTGCGGGGGAGAAAGCTGCAGGCCCTGGAGCGGATCGCCGTTTATCCCGGGAGCCACTATGTGACCACCCGGGACAACCTCAACCGGGCCATTGCCGCGATCCGGGAGGAGCTGCAGGGTCGGCTGGCGGAGCTGAGGACTTCCGGCAAGCTCCTGGAGGCCCAGCGCCTGGAGCAGCGGACGAACTTTGACATCGAGATGATGGAGGAGATGGGATACTGCCAGGGGATCGAAAATTACTCCCGCCATCTCACCGGACGGGCCCCCGGCGAACCGCCGCCCACGTTGGTGGAGTACCTGCCGAAGGACGCCCTGATTGTCCTGGACGAGAGCCACGTCACGGTCCCCCAGCTGATCGGGATGTACCGGGGAGACCGGTCGAGAAAGGAGACCCTTGTCACGTTCGGATTCCGCCTCCCCTCGGCTCTGGACAACCGGCCGCTGAGATTCGAGGAATACGAAAAATTTCCCCAGCAGCGGCTTTACATCTCGGCGACGCCCGCGGCCTATGAACTTGAAAAGGCAGGCCGCCAGGTGGTGGAGCAGATCATCCGCCCCACGGGGCTGATGGATCCGGAGATTCTCGTCCGGCCCGTTTCCGGGCAGGTGGATGATCTCCTGGCCGAGATCCGGAAACGAGCGGAACGGAAGGAGCGGGTGCTGGTGACCACCCTGACCAAGCGGATGGCGGAGAATCTGTCCACCTATTATGAAGGGTTGGGGGTGAAGGTGAAGTATCTTCATTCCGACATTTCGACCCTGGAGCGTGTCGGCATTCTCCGTGATCTTCGCCTGGGGGAGTTTGACGTGCTGGTCGGCGTCAATCTCCTTCGGGAAGGTCTGGATATTCCTGAGGTATCTCTCGTGGCAATCCTGGATGCGGACAAGGAGGGGTTTCTCCGTTCAGAGCGCTCCCTCATTCAGACCAGCGGCAGGGCGGCGCGGAATGTAGGCGGCCAGGTCATCATGTATGCCGACACCATGACCCGCTCCATTACGGCCTGCCTGAAGGAGACCGGTCGGCGCCGTACCCTGCAGGACGCATACAACCGGGAGCATTCCATTACCCCGGAATCCATAAAAAAATCCATCGACAACATTCTGGCTTCCATCTATGAGGCGGATTATGCCTCCGTTACCGTGGCCGCCGAGGAAAAGGCGGCCTATCTCTCCGATGCGGACCTGGAAAAGACGATCCGGAGGCTGAAAGCGGAGATGAAGGAGGCGGCCGGGAGGCTTGAGTTTGAGAAAGCGGCGTCTCTGCGGGATCAGATCAAAGACCTCACCGAATTGAAGCTGGAGCTGGGCGGCAAGAGCTAGACGGAAAGCCGGGAAAAAGGGGACCCCCCCCATGGATTACCCCTTTTTCCCCTCAAAGAACAGGGCGAACCCCCTCAGGAGAAGCCGCTCAAAGGCTTGAGCGTCCGCCCCGGCTGCGACGGCCTCAGGATTCCGTTTTTTCGCTCAGGCAGATTGAGCCGCTCTTTTTCCCCGCGTTGCAGCGTCTCCATGATGCCTGCCCTCGCCGTTCACCAGGGTCGTCAATTCCCCGATCACGAAGGTCATCTGTCCAGCCTGTTCGTTCATCTGCTCGGCGGCGCTGGCCGATTCCTCGGCGCTGGCCGCGGTCTGCTGGATGACGCGGTCCATTTCCGCCACGGCCTTGTTGACCTGTCCGATTCCCTGTGCCTGCTCCCTGGAGGCCGCTGCAATTTCCTCGACCAGGCTAGCGACTTTGGCTGAATGTTCGACATTTTCCAGGAAGGCCTGCTGAGTCTGCTCTGTCAGCTCACCGCTCTTTTTGACGGTTGCGATCGTGTTTTCGATGAGTCCGGAGGTGCTTTTGGCTGCCTGAGCCGCCCGCATGGCCAGGTTGCGCACCTCATCGGCGACGACGGCAAAACCGGCCCCTGCTTCCCCGGCGCGGGCCGCTTCCACGGCCGCATTGAGGGCTAAAAGATTGGTCTGGAAGGCAATCTCGTCAATGGTTTTAACGATCTTTCCCGTTTCCTCGCTCGTCTGAATGGCCTCCTTCACCGCGGCTGCCATGTGGCTGACATGAACATTCACCTTGTCGATGACGGCTGTAACCTCCAGCATCAGGGCACGGGCCTGGGCGGCGTTGTCGGCGTTCCGCCTTGTCATGGAGGACATCTCTTCCAGGGAGGAAGACGTTCCCTCCAGTGAGGAGGCCTGTTCCGACGCACCTTCGGCCAGGACCTGGCTGGCGGACGCCACCTGTCTGGCTGCCGATGAAACCTCTCCGGCGCCCTGGTTGAGCAGATCCATTTTCCCCAGGACGGGACGGAGGATGGTTCCCGCCAGGAAGTAGCCCAGGACGGCCATGAAGATTCCCACGAGAATGCCGGCCCCCGCAATCATCAGAATCATGGATCGGAGCATTTCTTCCATCGGCGTGCGGTCCTTTCCGATGAAGAACATCCCGGTGATCTGACCCGTGCTGCCCATGAGCGGCCAGTAGGCCGTATTGTAGTTTTTGTCGGCAATCCTGTTCCTGTTGAGGAACTGACTTCCTTTGCGTAAAACCGTCTCAAGGACGGCCGGGTTGTCCATTTTGGTTCCGACGAGGCGCTTGCCGCCCCGCGCCAGGGTCGTCGAAACCCGTTCATCGCCTTTGAAAATGGTGCAATCGACCCCGAAAATTTTCTTGATCCCATCGACAAGGGAATTCGTGGCGATCAGATTCATCCCGGTCGTAACCGAGCCGGTAATGCGTCCGTCGGCCATGATGGGGGCCCCGCCCCTCAGGCTGAACTTGATCTCGCTTCCATCCTCGATGCCTGCCGAATTTTCTCCGGCCAGGGCTTTCGTCACGTTCGCCTGATTGCTCACAGTGTCTCCTCTTTGGTCGGAGTGGCCCCGCGCCATGACATTCCCCCTGGAATCGACCAGCGTCACAAAGTCCACCATGTACTTCGACTGGAGGGCCTTGGCCATGGCCTGGAGTCTGTCCGCATCTCCTTCCTTCATCGCCGCCGCAAGTTCGGGATCAAGGGCCATCATCGCCGCCTGTTTTTTGGTCCTGTCCATGGCCTCCTGAATGTTTGCCTGAACGGCCGCAGCCACGACGGCCATTTCTTTTTCCGCCTGCTTGTCAAGCCCTTTTGATACGAAATAATAGACCATCCCAAGCGATGAAAAACCAACCATCACCACGGTAAAAAACACCAGTCCGACAATCTTCCAGGACAGGGATAAGCTTCTTTGTCTCATGTGCACAGTCTCCTTTTCGCTCGATAGTATGGGGTGTCGCTTCTTGCGAAGGACCGTTATGCAATTCATATTCCAGGAAATAATCGGCGGGGGTTTTTTTTGACGGGGCGATAAGGGACTAACGGGCCGGTACGTATCCGAAGCCGGAAGGGGTGCGTTCTGGAAAGGGGAAAACGGGTCAGGGAGTCAGAAAAAGGGGGGATGATGCGTGCCTGGGAAGGCTCTTGGCAGAAGATGGAGGCGGGACGGCGAAAAACCCGGAAGCCCCGGCCACGATGCCGACGGGATACTGCCCTGTAACCGACAGGGCTACCGGGTCATGATGAAGCGCTGTTCGGGCCTGGGTACGTACCACCTGATGAAATTGTGGCTGATCCCCAGCGGAGCCAGCTCGATGCCCCGGAAGCGGGCCTGGACGATGGGAAGGGCGTCCGGAACGTAAAGGAAGGTATAGGGCTGCTCTTCCGCCAGGATTTCCTGGATCCGGTCATAGATTTTTTTCCTCTCCTTCGGATCGAAGGTGCCGCGCCCCTGTTCAAGAAGCCGGTCCACTTCCTCGTTTTTGAAGGATGTGAAGTTCAATTCCTGAGGGCCGGTCTTGCTGGAATGCCAGACGTCGTAGAGGTCGGGATCGAGGGGAATCGTCCATCCCAGGATTGTGGCGTCAAAGCGTCTCTTGTTGATGAAGTCGTTGACGAACGCGGCCCATTCCACAACCCTGATTTTTACGGAAATGCCGATCTCGGCAAGGCGGCGCTGGATGATCTCCGCGCATTTGGATCGGACTTCGTTGCCCTGGTTCACCAGAAGCTCAAAGGCGAAGGGCTGTCCGTTGCGGTCCAGAATCCCGTCACCGTCGCGGTCCTTCCAGCCCGCCTCCGCCAGCAGAGCCCGTGCTTTGGCCGGGTCGTGGGGGAAGGTCGGAACCTTTGGATTATAGGCCCAGGTCCCCGGTTTGAAAGGGCCGGTGGAGGGTTTGCCCAATCCCAGCAGGACCCCCTGAACGATTTCCTCCTTGTCGATGGCCAGGGTCAGGGCCTGCCTGACCCGCCGGTCCGAAAAGAGGGGATTTCTGAGGTTGTAGCCGACAAAGGTGTAGGCGAAAGAAAGATAACGGAATTTGTTGAAGTTATTGCGGAACAGGGGATTTTCCGTCTGCCGGGTGTACTGCAGCGGCGTCAGGTTCATCCGGTCGATCCCGGAGGCCCGCAGCTCCAGGAACATGGTGGCCATGTCCGGAATGATGCGCAGGATATAGCCGTCGATGTACGGCCTGCCTTCGAAATAGTCCGGATTGGACACCAGGACGATTTTCTGTCCGGACACCCACTCCTTGAATTTGTAAGGCCCGGTTCCCACGGGCTTCCGGGCGAGGGGCGTCCGAGTGATGTCCTGCCCGGCCAGAAGATGCCTGGGAAGGATCGCGCTTCCCCAGCTCATGAGGGCGGGGGCGAAGGGTTTGTCATAGGTGACCCGGAAGGTGAGGGGATCGAGTGCCTCCGCCTTTTTCACCTTGAGAAAATCGCCGGCGTAGGCTGTCGGCGTTCTGGGATCGATGGTGAGCCGGTAGGTAAAGAGAACATCTTCAGCGGAGAACGGGTGGCCGTCATGCCAGCGGACGTTGGGGCGCAGGTGAAAGGTGATGACCAGGCCGTCGGGGGAGATCACCCAGGACTCGGCAAGGTCACCGACGATATTGAGGTCCTTGTCGTATTTGACCAGGCCGTTGTAGATGAGGGCGGCGATGCCGTGGGAGGTGGAGTCGGAAGAGAGCAGGGGGATCAGGTTGCTGGCGTCCCCGATGGAGCCGTCGACGATGATATCGCCATAGGCGGGCACTGCCGCTTCCCGCTCCCCGGTCTGCCGGGGCTCGTCCCCGGCCGGGCTGCATCCCAGCAATCCGCCGGCCAGGACAAGAAGGCTCACCAGGAGATAATGTAGAAAGGAGCTTTTCATGAAGGTGGAAGATATGTTAGAAAGGGCTATTTTGCAACAGAATTCGTCGGATTCTCATGGGTTTGTCCTTACAAAGCCATCCCGGTTCCGTCCTGGAGCCAAAAGATCAGCCTTTGCCGGAAAAATCAAGAGCCCCCGTCAGGCGAAGGATCTCAGCAACATGGCAAGCCTTCCCTTCTTATTCTTGAGTCCCAGTTTCATGCGGATATTTTCCCTGTGAAATTCAATGACCCGCTGCTTGGCATTTAAAAGCTCCGCTATTTCCTTTGACGTCTTGCCTTCCTTCACGAGACAGGCAATCTGAACCTCCGTTTTCGTCAGGTTCAAAAAGCTGGAGGTCAGCCGCTGAGCAAAGGGGGAAGCGATATCCATGAGGTGAGCTTCCGCCGTCTGGAGGCATCCAAGCTGGTCCTGGCGAAGGGGTGATTTCTTCAGCCTGTCCAGATAGGGAAGCACCAGCTTCTGGATATTCAGGAGAAACCTTTCCTTTAACTCCTCCTGATCCCTTTCCAAGGTATTCAGCAGGACATTCAGTGTCGTGTTGACCTCCATCAGGTTCTGAGCCTTGATCCTCAGTTCCTTCTCCCGCTGGGCTAAAGCGGCCTCGGCCTGCTTCCGCTCCGTGATGTCTTCTACAATTCCTTCCAGGTAGGCTGTGGCGCCATCCTGTTTGACCACCTTGCGGATCGTCGCCTTCCCGATCATGATGCTGCCGTCTTTTCGGCGATAGGGATGCTCGGCATAGACCCAGTCCCGGTGGTTCAGGGCGGAAAGAAGCTCTTCGCGGTTCCGGGGATCGGCGTGGATCTGGGTTGCGGAATCCGTGACGATGGAAAGGACTTCCTCGGTCGAGTCATAACCGAGCATCCGGGCATAGGCCTTGTTGATGCGCAGCAATTTTCCATCCATGGTGAACTGGCACATGCCGATCGAGGCGTTCTCAAAGAGGTTCCGATAGATGGCCTCGCTTTCCGCGAGGGCCTTCTCCACCCGTTTTCGCTCCGTATTGTCGAAGACGGAAGATCGACTCAAGAGATAGCGGCCGTCCTGATCATACACCGCCGTTGATTCGATGAGCACGGAGAGGACGTCCCCGTTCTTCCGGATCAGTTCACCCTCGATGTTGCGCCTCGATCCCTGCCGCTTCAGGAGCGTGAAGCTTTTCCGGAATGCGTCCTCCTGGTCGGCGGGGATCAGGTCCGTATAGTTCATCTTTCCGATCACCTCGTCGCGGGAATAGCCCAGCCAGGAGAGTTCCGTATCGTTCATGCGGAGGATGGTTCCGTCCTCTGCCAGGGAATGGTAGCCGCAGGGGGCGTTCTCGTAAAGGTCCCGAATGGCCTCGGCATAGCGCTTCAGTTTGTCCTCCGCCTTCTTGCGTTCCGTTCTGTCGGTAATGGCCACAACGATGGAAAGCAAACGCCCCTGTCGATCACGATTGGTCGCCGATCTCACTTCCCCCCAGCGCCGTGTACCGTCTTTCCGGATGAAATACATTTCATGGGTAAACCCTTTGATTCTACCGCATTTCTGCTGCTCGATGAGGTGGTTGGCCTCCTCGACGTAGTCCGGGTGAAGGATCTCCGTCGTCATTGGCCTGTTTTTCAGCTCTTCCCAGGAGTAGCCGATAAACTCCAGATAGTGCTCATTGGCATGGAGATAATTTCCCTGTGCATCCAGATTGACAATCGCCACGCCGGCATTTTCGAAAAGGGTCCGGTAGATGTTTTCCGGCTCAACCAGGGCGCCGTCCGTCCCTTGGCAATCCGTGATTTTCGCAATCAATGCTCGGTTCTTCCCTGCGGGCCGTGGTTCGGTCCGTCCGGTTGATCCCCTGAAGATCCGGCTCCGGCCGGATTCCGACGGCGCCCGAGGAGAGTCTCCCTTCGCCCCTCTCCTGTCGGAGAGAGGTCGCTTTCCAGGGTTGTTTCCATCGTTCATGGGCAAGGTCCTTTGAGAAGGGTCGCACAATCTAAAAACTATGCGATGCCTGTTTTGTCAACAGAGAATAGAAGTTCCTGAAGCGTCCAGAAATGGAGTGTTCCGGCAGCTCACCGACGCTTCCTCCCCCAGCGGGCACAACTTGTCATGATCAGTATAGAACATTCCCCCTGGCGCGGGAAGCATAAAATCTTCCGTATACCAGGATCATCCTGGAATATGTTCCGTATTCAATCCGTGTTGCAATCTCCGCACAATATGAAAGGATCAGCTCAACCCGACAGGCGAGAAGCCGACGGTCGAATGCACGGCAGTATTGAAGCTGGGAGGAGATCACGATGGCCGAGATGAAAAGAAGTTCCTATACGCACAAAAAACCGCGAACCCGCAGCAGCAGGCTGTTCGGATTCAACAATTCCATCTTGAGCAACAGGACGGTTTACCTGAATCCCTGCATGGAAAGCGGCGACAGCCTTTCCATGGAAGAGGTTGTCCTGTTTGCTTCAGCGGGCAAGTATTTCAGCAACAAGAACTCATAGAAGTCAGCGGAATCAAAGGGGCGATTTCAGGAGGGGCGTGCGCCGCCGCCAGCAAGGATCTTCTGTACGGATCGTCTGCCCGCAGCGGAGGGCCCGTTCCGAGGGGAGTCGAAATGGTTTCCTGAACAGCCGGTGCTCCATCGTGAGCGCGGGCGAAACCCCTGCCGGAAAGCCATTTTCCCGGGCCTGCCGCAAGACCGGAGGCCGGCCCTCTGCACCACGCCAGAATTCCCGAAGCGACTCGAACGCCCTTGTCACCGCCACCGCCGTCAGCGGCGGCGGAAACCTGCCGGAATTTCCCGCCTCAGGCAGAACAGGGGATGCAACGTTCAAAGGGATCGCTCCCCCGGTGACCTCCCCGCATAAATATCGGTTGACTATTTGTGATGGTAACGTCATATGGAGTCGATCACAGGATTCCCGTTCCGGGAAATCGATCACATTCAACGTTACATGAGGACGTCCGGCATTGTCCGGGAAGACGAGCGCTTATGAAGAAAACGGCCGATCATACAGAGCCCCTTGTTCGAAGGGAAATTCCCCCCCTGATATCGCGCAATATGCGGATCGCCGGAGAGGCGCAGCACAAGCACTCCTGGCCTACGACCCCCGGCGCTTTTTTCAGAATCTATAAAGACGACCCCCTTTTCCTGGAAATGACCTTCGAGGAGGGGAGCCCTTCGGCCCGAGTCCTGCTGTACACGAATCTGGTCGGCGAGTCGGAAGAGTGGGGCGAGGTCGAATTTCACAATAATTTATCCGGGAACTTCACCCTTTCGGTTTTGCCGTCGAGATGCGGAATTTTCCTCTTCAAGATCAAATTTTCTCCGGACGGCGGAAAAACGTGGTACTGGGATCGCTGCCCCGTGACGAAGGTCATTGTCGATCCCGAGGTCGCCAAGGACATCAGGATGTATACGCTTATTCCGAGCGTGTCGGGCCATATCGGAGACTGGATTGCCGCCCTGGATCACATCCGGGATCTGGAGTTCAACACCGTTCATCTGCTTCCCGTGACCACCATGGACTATTCCGAAAGCCCCTATGCGGCAGCGGATCTTTTCAGCATCGATCCCTCCTTTCTGAATCCGGCCGATTCACGAAGCGGCCTGGATCAATTCGATGATTTCGTCCGTGCGGCCCGTGAAAAGGGCATCAAACTCTGCGTGGATCTCGTCATGAATCATGTGGGTGTTTCCAGCCAGGTCGCCACGCACTGTCCGGAATGGTTTATTGCGGACCACGACGAACCGGACGGCCTCCTGCGGGCGGGCTGCTGGCACATGAACAAATGGATCCGGTGGGAGGACCTGGCGGTCATCCAGTATGACCAGCCCGAACCGAGCATCAGGCAGGAGGTCTGGTCGTACATGAAGCAGTATGCCCTTTTCTGGGCAAACTACGCCGCCTATACCGGCGGCATGATCCGTCTTGACAACCTTCATTCCAGCCATCCGGCCTTCATCGAGGACCTGATCGGCTCCCTCCGCGGCGCTTATCCGGACCTCATCATCCAGGCGGAATTCTTTTCCGACTCCAATACGCTTCTGAAAACCGCGGCAAGCTGCGAACTCAACCTGCTGCTGGCCAATCCCTGGGAACACCCCTTTGCCGAAGATCTGCGGGAATATCTTCGCTACCTTCATGAAATCAGCAAAAACATCCGCTTTCTGACCCCGGTCACGACCCATGACACAGGTGCGCCCGCGCAGCTGTACGGGACTCCGGAAGCGGCGGTGGCCCGTTATTTTACCCTGGCCCTTCTGGCCACAGGCCAGACCGGAATGGTCCAGGGCACGGAACACGGCGTGCTCGAAAAGATCGATTTCATCGGGCGGAAGCGCTCCGTATCCTTTCCGGCCCCCCACCGCTACGATGTTCTGATCCGGAAAATAAACACCCTCCTTCACAAATACTCCCTCTTCCACGAGGGCGGGAACATCCGTTTCGTGGACCAGGGGCATGGCGCGCTTATTGCTGCCGTGCGGGAAGGTCGAAAAAACCCCCGGGAGAAGTTTCTGCTGATTTCAAATCTGGACACGGCCAACGCTTATAAGATCAAACTCCCCCTGTCCGACATGCTTCTTCAGAAAGACAGGTGCCGGCTTCAGGAGATGATCAGAGGCGAGTCGTTGGTCCTCGAAGGCTGCGTCCCTTTGGAAATTGAAGTCGAACCCTGCGGCATGCGGGCTTACCGCATCCAATGAAATGAGACCCGGACTCGCCCTGCATTCTGCCTGCATGACAATGGATTAGGAGGATTGGAGCCCATGATGACGTCGGAGATCCTGGGAAGATACGCGGATGTCCTTATCTGGGGAATGACCACGGCACGAAAGAAACGATTCAAGAAGGGGGATATCGTGCTCATCCAGTACGATGTCCCGGCCCTGCGCCTGGCCGAGATACTGTATGCGAAGCTGATTGAGAGGGGGATGAATGTCCTTCAGCGGATGAACCTCACATCGGCCATGGAGCATTCCTTCTATTCCCGGGGAAACTCAAACCAGCTGGTCTTCATCCCCCCCGGCGACCGGGAGCTGTACGGCCATCTCAACGGGCGCATTTATCTTCACGCCCCGGAATCGCTGACACACCTGGCCGACATCGACCCCGCCGTTATCGCCAAGGCGCAGCTTTCCCGAAAACCCCTGAGGGACATCTTCAACGAACGGGAAGATCAGGGGGCCTACGCCTGGACGCTCTGCACCGTCCCGACGGAGGACATGGCGAAGAAGGCCGGCCTGTCACTGAGCGATTACACGGCGCAGTTGATGCGGGCCTGCTATCTCGATGAGCGGCAGCCGGTGGAAACATGGATGTCCGTCTATCGCGAAGTGGGAAACATCAAGGCCTGGTTGAATCGCCTCCCCGTCCGGGCCTTTTCGGTCGCGTCGGAAAACGTGGATTTGAGGATCACCCCCGGCGCCATGCGCAAATGGATCGGAATTTCCGGCCACAACATCCCCAGCTTCGAGATCTTTCTTTCTCCCGACTGGCGGGGAACGGAAGGGACGTATTATGCGAATCAGCCTTCCTTCCGCCTGGGAAACTATGTGGAGGGGGTAAGGCTCCGGTTTGAAAAGGGCAGGGCTGTCTCCATCGAGGCGGAGAAGGGACTGGAGTTTGTCGTCAAGCAGCTTTCCATGGACCGGGGAGCTTCCCGGGTGGGAGAATTTTCCCTAACAGACCGGCGCTTCTCCCGCATTGACCGCTTCATGGCGGATACCCTTTTTGACGAAAATTACGGAGGGGAATACGGGAACTGCCACATTGCCGTGGGGGCCTCCTATTCTGACACCTATGCGGGCAATACGGCTGAACTGGACAAGAGCATGAAGCGGAAGCTGGGATTCAATGATTCCGCCCTGCACTGGGATCTGGTGAATACGGAGCCGAAGACCGTCACAGCGGAGCTGACGACGGGGAAGAAAATTCTTGTCTATGAAAACGGCGAGTTCCGCTGCTGAGCGTGGAAAGAGCCAGGGCAATGTTCCAGGGACTCCATCCATGCGAACTGCGGAGAAGCGGGGTGAAGACGCTTCCGCTCCGGCCTGACCTTTGGCGGGCCGCCGGCAGTGTTGCGGTGGGGAAGGGGCTGCGTCAGGGCATGAGAAACTCAGCCGTCTTCCGAAGAAGGGCGTGAGGCATGCAGACGTTTCTTCCTTATCCCGACTTCCGGCAGTCCCTCCAGGCCCTGGATTACAGAAGGCTCGGAAAGCAGCGCGTGGAGGCCTTCCAGCTGATCCGTGCCATCACCGTCGGAACGGGCTGGAGCCGTCATCCCGCCGCCCGGATGTGGGCGGGGTATCTCAATGCCCTGAAGCTCTACTACAACCTGGCCATTGAGGAATGGGAGCGCCGGGGATACCGGAACAGAATGAAGAAAATGGCCGTCGAGGGGGAAGTCGTCCTGCCGCCCTGGTTCGGTGACGAGGCGTTTCATGCCGCGCACCGCTCCAATCTCCTGCGGAAGGATCCCGCATATTACGGACAGTTCGGCTGGCGGGAGCCGCCGACGCTTCCCTATGTCTGGAATGAGGAGAAATGGCTTCATCCTTCCTCGGGAAATCCATGAGGGGGAAAGAGACGGGAAAGGAGGAAGGACCATGACCGTGGGCGGATTGTTCCTCGCTGGAATCGCCTGGGCTGTGTTCGCCGGGACCGCCCTGGCTGCGGAACCCGTGCGGCAGGTCAATGCCTGCGAAGCTGGAAGGCTTCCGGAGCTGGCGGATCAGGTGGCAACGGAAACGGAAAACCAGATAAGGAAGGCGAAATACCCGGAGGAGGTCGCCCAGATCATCGGGCGGGCCCAGATGGATTTCCTGCGTATCCTGATTCGGCAGAACGACGAAATTCTTCGGCAGAACAGCGAAATACGACAGCTTCTCCAGAAGGACATGAGGTGAGTTTCCCTTTAGAGAACAACGAAAGACGGAAAACCCGGCCTCAACACTACGGAACGAGAAAAGGAATACCGGCATGAACGATTCTATCGAAAGGAATATCCCCGGAAATGCCCCCGGTCTCCGGAACGCATCCCCCTCCGGCAGAAGGGGATGGTCATGTTGGCGGAGTGTCGTGCTCATTCCCCTGCTCATTCTGTTCCTGCCCCTTTCCTCGGTGTCGGAAAATCTTTCCTGCCGCCGTTTGCCGATGGTCATGGAGGGGTTTCTTTCCAACCATTACGCAGTCAAGACCATAACCAGGGAGGTCAAGGCCCAGGCCATCGAACAGATGATCAAGAGGCTCGACCCATCCAAAACGATCCTGTATTCGTCCGATGTGGAAAGGCTGAGGCCGGTTCTCCATGGCTTGTTTGCCGGGATGCAGAGAGGCGATTGCGCTGCGCTGAAACCGGTCTATGACGTGCTGGTTGCGCGGGCGCGGGAGAACGAGGAGATGGTCCGGAAAATCCTCGCGGCGGACTATCGGCTCGACGAGGCGGCGGAGCTGAACATCAACGTCAGCAAGCGATCCTATCTGAAAACGAAGGCGGAAAAGTACGACCTCCTCAGAAAGCTCGTGCAGTTTCGGATTGAAAACACCCTGCAGACGGGCATCGACCTGGCAGAGGCCAGGAAGCAGCAGATTCACCATTACGAACTGCAGACCATGAGGGTGATCGAACGCAATCCGGAAGAGCTTCTCACGAGCGCGGCCGAAGCCTTTGCGCTGGCCCTGGATCCCCACACGAACTATCTGTCCCCTGAAAAATTTGAAGATTTCCGGATCTCCATGCAGCTTTCCCTGGAGGGGATAGGGGCCATCCTGAGCAGCGACAATGGCTTTACCGTCATCGAGGAGTTGACCGCCGGCGGAAGCGCCGCCCGGTCGGGTCTGCTCAAGCCGAAGGACAGGATCATCGCCGTTGCCCAGGAAGGGGAACGGCCCGTCAATGTCATCGACATGGATCTGCACGATGTGATCCGGATGATCCGCGGCAGGAAAGGGACGCGGGTCGTCCTTACCATCCTCCGCCAGGAGGAGCGCACGACCCGATTCAATGTCGCGCTTATACGCGACAAGGTGGAACTCAAGGAGCAGGAGGCCAGCATCGAATATGTGACGCGCAAAGCCGGCGACCGGCGCTACACCTTCGGCGTGATCGATCTCCCTTCGTTCTACGGCGATGAAAAGGAAGACAAGTCCTGCTACGAAGATGTTAAACGGCTGCTTGGAGAGGCCAGGGGACGTCGTGTCGATGGAATCGTGCTCGACCTTTCGCGCAACGGCGGGGGACTCCTGAAGGAGGCGGTGCGCCTCGCCGGTCTCTTTGTCGACCAGGGGGGGATCGTAGCGACCAGGGACCATCTCGATCAGGTGACTGTTCTGGCCAACGGCTCGGCCGTCGTGGGGCCGGCGGGCTACAAATACAAGCTGATGGCCTTTCCCGGGGAAGATCCACGTGCGCTCTATACAGGACCCCTTGTTGTGCTGACAAGCCGCTTGAGCGCATCGGCCAGTGAGATCGTGGCGGGCGCTCTCAAAGACTACGCCCGATCGGTGATTGTCGGATCGGATCATACCTTTGGAAAGGGCTCCGTGCAGGTCATGATGCCCCTTCCCTGGAACCTGGGCGGCATGACCGTCACCACGGGCATGTTCTTTCTTCCCGGTGGCAAATCCACGCAGAAGACCGGTGTCGAAGCGGACGTGAAGCTGCCCCTCTGGTTCACCCTTGAAGACGTCGGTGAAACGGCCCTGGATTACCCCCTTCCGGCCCAGAGGATCCCACCTTTCCTTGGATCGCAGGGACGGTTGCCTCTATGGACGCCTGTCACACAGGCCATGCTTGCGAACCTGGCGGCAAGATCCAGGGAGCGGGTCGCCAAGGACGCGAAGTTCGCCGAGATCATTCGGACCAGCAAGGAAGCGGCTGCCAAAAAAGGCATCATCAGGCTTGCCGACCTGCGCAGGGACATGGTCAAGGAAAACGGTGCGAAAAAGAACGGTGCGAAGAAGAAGGAGACCTACACCGAGCTGAGGCAGAAGGCAAAGGAGCAGTATGCCCCCTTTGTGAACGAGGGCGTCAACGTCCTTCTCGACATGGTGACCATGGGTTACGGCAATGCCCCGCGAGGCGGATTCTCCTCGAATTGACGTGAACTCCGGGGAGCCTCCTTCATCTGTTCCCTATGGCCTCAGCCGGCCTGGAAGCCCGTTTCCGGCTGGGGCGGAACACCCGTTCCGCTTCCCATGTTCCGCTGTCCGGGGTGCGGTGTCGAAGCGAATCCCAATCGTTCAACCGTGAACGCCCCGGCATCACCCCTGCGCTTTCCGGCGCCTGAATCCCTTTCCGGCCTCCGCCGCCTTCCGCGATTCGTCCCCTTGTCCGTGAGACTTCAGATTGGAATTTATCCGGCCCCGTGCCCTTGACATGCCTGGGGTCGATAAATATATTAGCTCCGGATTTGCTGAGACAGATAACGGAAAGGATCGGGCCGTACGGGTTCCATGGAAGACCATATCATCAAAATATTTAAGGAAAGCGCTCAGCTCAAAGACATTTTTCTGAACGAAAACCTGGGCCGGCTGGTGAATGTCATCGAAGCCGTAACCGGCGCCCTGAAGTCCGGAAACAAGATCCTGATTTTCGGAAACGGCGGCAGCGCCGCCGATGCTCAGCATCTCGCGGCGGAGTTCGTCAATCGCTTTATCATCGAAAGACCCCCTCTGCCGGCCATCGCCCTGACGACAGACACGTCGGTCATAACGAGCATCGGCAACGACTATGATTTTTCGGAAATCTTCAGCAAGCAGATACGAGCGATCGGGCAGGCAGGCGATATCGCCTGGGGAATCAGTACGAGTGGAAAATCGCCCAATGTTTTGAAGGGCCTTGAAGTGGCCGGGAAGATGGGCCTGATTACCGTGGGGCTGACGGGACACGATGGCGGAGACATCGCCAGGAAGGTGGATTACTTTCTCAATGTCCCCTCAAACAGCACGCCTAGGATCCAGGAAGTGCATATTGCCATCGGTCATGTCATCTGCGAAATGATCGATTTCAAGCTTTTTCAGAGGCCTGAACTTAAATGAGGATCCGGACCGGCAGGAAACAATCCGGGAACTATTCAGAAAGGAAATACGTTGCGGCATGACAGAGAAGGAGAAAAAAGATCAGGAAGACCTCGCTCCGGAATCCATCGAGGAGGGGCTGTATGACGAGTTGACGGGCCAGGACAATGCCGGCCAGGACGCTGAATTCCTGAAGACCCAGCTGGAGTTGAAGGAAAAGGAAGTTGCGGAGCACTACAATAATTATCTCCGCGCGCTGGCCGATCTTGAGAATTATAAAAAGAGGGCGGCCAGGGAAAGGGCCGATCTCGTAAAATACGGGCATGAAAATCTGCTGCGGGATTTCCTTCCGATTCTGGACAGCCTGGACCGGGCGATGGAGGCGGCATGCGGCTCCGACAATATGGAAGCTTTTCAGGAGGGGCTGGCCCTCGTACGGAATCAGTTCCTCGGTTGTCTGGAAAAGTATGGTGTTGAACCGGTCGCGGCCTGCGGATTGGATTTCGACCCCAACGTCCATGAGGCCATGCTGGAGGTTGAAAGCGATTCGCATGAAGACAGACAAGTGGTCGATGAATACCAGAAGGGGTACCTCTATCAGGGAAGGCTGCTGAGACCGGCGAAGGTTTCCGTCTGCAGACGCAGGAAGTAGATAGACATACATGGAATCTATGACATTGGAATACAGCAACACCATCAGACATTAAGGAGGATGAAATTTCTATGGGAAGAATTATCGGAATCGATTTGGGAACGACCAACTCGTGCGTTTCCGTCATGGAAGGGGGAGACCCTGTCGTCATCGCCAACCAGGAAGGCAATCGAACGACGCCGTCCGTCGTGGCCTTTTCGGAAAGCGGCGAACGGCTGGTCGGGCAGGTTGCCAAGCGGCAGGCTGTGACCAATTCGGAAAACACCGTTTACGCGATTAAAAGGCTCATCGGCCGGAAATATAGTTCCAAGGAAGTTCAATATGACAAGAGCATCAGCCCCTTCAATATCACCGAGGCGTCCAATGGAGATGCGCAGGTTGAGGTGAGGGGAAGGGCCTACAGCCCCGCTGAGATCTCATCGATGATCCTGGTCAAAATGAAGCAGACCGCAGAGGATTATCTGGGGGAAAAGATCACGGACGCCGTCATTACCGTTCCGGCGTATTTTAATGACTCCCAGCGTCAGGCCACGAAGGACGCTGGAAAAATCGCCGGCTTGAATGTTCTCCGGATCATCAACGAGCCGACGGCGGCGGCCCTGGCATACGGACTGGACAAGAAAAAAGACGAAAAGATCGCCGTCTTCGACCTGGGTGGAGGCACCTTCGACATCTCCATTCTCGAGTTGGGCGAAGGGGTCTTCGAGGTCAAATCCACCAACGGAGACACCCATCTGGGCGGGGAGGATTTCGATCAGCGGATCATTGATTATCTGGTCAATGAATTCAAGAAAGACCAGGGAATCGACCTCCGCAGCGACAAGATGGCCCTGCAGCGCCTCAAGGAAGCGGCGGAGAAGGCGAAAATGGAACTGTCCTCGGCCATGGAAACGGACATCAATCTGCCCTTCGTCACCGCCGACGCCTCAGGGCCCAAGCATATGAACATCAAGCTGACGCGGGCCAGAATGGAGGCGCTCGTGGAAGAGCTGATCGACCGGCTTGAGGGACCCTGCCGGACGGCGCTGAAGGATGCCGGTCTGGCGGCGAAGGATATCGATGAAGTCATCCTTGTCGGAGGCATGACCCGGATGCCGAGGGTTCAGCAGAAGGTAAAGGAAATTTTCGGCAAGGAGCCCAACAGGGGGGTCAATCCCGATGAAGTCGTGGCCGTCGGTGCCGCCATTCAGGGCGGCGTTCTGGCCGGTGAAGTCAAGGATGTCCTGCTCCTCGATGTGACGCCTCTGTCTCTGGGCATTGAAACTCTCGGCGGCGTCATGACCAGGCTCATCGATAAGAACACGACCATCCCGACCCGGAAGAGCCAGATTTTTTCCACCGCGGCGGACAATCAGCCTGCTGTGAGCATTCATGTCCTTCAGGGAGAACGCTCCATGGCGTCGGATAACCGGACCCTGGGTCGGTTCGATCTCGTCGGGATCCCATCCGCGCCCCGCGGAATTCCGCAGATCGAGGTGACGTTCGACATTGACGCCAACGGAATCGTCCATGTCTCCGCGAAGGATCTGGGAACTGGGAAGGAACAGAGCATCAAGATAACGGCGTCAAGCGGCCTTTCCGAGTCCGAGATCGAGAAGCTCGTCCGGGAAGCCGAGGCCCATGGGGAAGAGGACCGCAAAAAGAAGGATCTCGTGGAAGCGAGAAACTCGGCGGATGCCATGGCCTATGGTGTCGAGAAAAACATCAAGGAGTTCGGCGACAAGGTGGATGCCGCGGAAAAGGCCCGCATTGAAGAGGCGATTGCGAAGGTCCGGAAAGCCGTGGAAGGCGATGACCTCGAGGCCATCAGGTCCGCCCAGGAAGAGTTGACGACGGCGTCCCACAAGCTGGCCGAGGCGATGTACGCAAAAACCGCCCAGCAGCCCGGTGGAGGCCCTCAGCCCGGGGCGGGTCCCGGTGCCGGAGCCCAGGAGGCGGGCAGAAAGGACGATGACGTCGTGGACGCCGATTTCGAAGAGGTAAAATAAACCGGGGTTGATAAAACCCGGCGGATGCCTGGATGTCAGGAGACCTGATGTCCGGGCATCTTTGTTTGTGCGGAAGAAGGGAGGAGAGCAATGAGGTACCTGCTGACCAATGACGACGGGATCTATGCCAGGGGGCTGAGCGCCCTGTACCGGGAACTGTCGAAGGAGGCCGACTGCCTGATCGTGGCGCCGGAAGTGGAGCAGAGCGCTGTCGGGCATGCCATCACGCTCAATCGCCCCCTCATGATAAGGCGCACGAACAAGGACGGAAGCTTTCTGGGATACGCCGTCTCCGGGACGCCGGCGGACTGCGTCAAGATCGGGATCAAGGAGCTTTCGGAAAAGCCCGTGGATCTCGTCGTTTCGGGGATCAACATCGGCTCCAACGTCGGAATCAATGTCATCTATTCCGGAACGGTTTCCGCGGCGACGGAGGGGGCGATCCTGGGGGTTCCCTCCATGGCCGTCTCGCTGGGCACGCTGCGCAATGCCGATTATACCGTTGCCGCCGACTTTGCCCGGATGATGTCCCGCTTCATGATCAAATATTTCGCCGGAAAAAGCGTCGCCCTGAACATCAATGTGCCGCCCCTGCCGAGAAGCGAGATCAAGGGGATCGCGGTAACGCGGCAGGGAAAGGCGCGCCTCATCGAATGTTTCGACAAGCGGGTCGATCCCCGTGAACGGCTTTATTACTGGCTGGCGGGTGAAACGCAGCTTTCGGAGCAGGAGGAGCCCGATTCCGACGGAAGCGCCCTGAGCCGGGGGATGATTTCCATTACCCCGATCCATAACGATATGACGCGCCATGATGCCATCGGCGGCTTGAAGGAGCTCCTGGGGCAGGAAAGCACCCTCTTTACGTCAACGAAATGTGAATGCTCTGACTAGAGGGTTCTTCAGCGGGCGGCAATGACTGGTATCGGGCTCTCCTGGAAAAGGCGGCGGCCCTGCTGATCCACTCCCGTCAGGGCCAGGACCAGCAATTCGATGGATCCTTCCCGGACAAACTGCAGAGCCGTTTCGTCCACCGGCCCCAGCAGGGCGACGGTCACCCAGTCGATGGGAGTATCCTGGTCGTTCTGTTCGAAATAATCCTCCAGCGTTCTGCTCAGGTCGGCAATCCGGCTCTGGTCTTCCGAAATGAGGAGAATCGTCAGGGGCCACACGGCGCTGCGGGAGAGGGCGACGGCCAGGTCCAGGGCGCGGTCCGATTCCCCGCTGCCGTCATAGACCAGCCCCATGCTTTCAATTTCCAGAAACTGGGGGGGGATGACCATCAGAGAGGCCGGGGTGGGGCGTGTCGCGAGTTCAGAAAAGGAAACGGCGTCATTTTGGCCGTTGTCCAGGCCCTTCCGGTGCACGAGCAGGAGGCTGCCCTCCCCGTTGCCCGTAGCCGCATAGATCGAGTCTGCGGAAAGGTCGGGAATTTTCTTCAGGCTTGGTGAAATTCCGGAAAGATTGCAGTCCTTCTGAAAGCTGCGGACGAGGATCTCCTCGGTGGGAGAATCTTCCAGGGCTTTGCCCGCGTACAATCCGACCAGGGGAACATTCAATCTTTTGGCGGCATAAACCCCGTAGGCGACAGCCCTTGAACTGAGCGTCAGCCCGCTCAGAGGAACCAGAATGGATTGGACGGCGGTACGGCTCATGACTTTCCGCTCTCCTTTTTCATCGTTTTTCGGTCTTCCTTGGTTCCATTTACCAGAAGAGGCCGGATCCTTCAACGCCTTTTCCCGCTGTTCGGGACGGCCATACGCTGAAAAAAATGTCATCCAGGATGTGGGACGAAATCTCGATGTTTGAACGCCTTGAGGAAATCAATACACCGCCGGATCCATTCCAGTTTTATACGGCCGCCGATCTGTGGACGGATGAACACACCTCTGAGCAGATGCTCAAGTTTCACCTGGACCGGGAAATGGATGTCGCATCCCGCAACCATTCCTTCATCGACCGGTCCGCAGATTGGATTGCCTCCCATTTCGACATCGGGGCCGGAAAGAAGATAGCCGACTTCGGCTGCGGGCCCGGATTGTATGCCGTGAGGCTGGCTCGAAGGCAGGCCGCCGTGACCGGCATCGACTTCTCGCAGAGATCCATTCGCTATGCCCGGGAAGCGGCCACCTGGGAAGGGCTGGCCATTCATTACGTAAACATGAACTACCTGGATTTTGAAACGGACGATCGCTTTGATCTCATCGTGATGATCATGTGCGATTTCTGTGCATTGAGCCCCGCACAGAGAAAAACGATCCTGTCCCGGTTCCATGGGCTTCTCGAACTCTCCGGTTCCGTGCTCCTCGATGTGTATTCCCCGGTGGCCTTCGACGAACGGGAAGAGAAGACGGAGTATGGACCCGGTCTCCTCAACGGCTTCTGGTCTCCCGGCAGTTATTACGGCTTTCTCAATACGTTCAAGTATGAAAAGGAAAAGGTGGTTCTCGATAAGTACACGATCATCGAGGCCGGCGGTACGCGGACGATCTACAACTGGCTGCAGTATTTCAGCCCCGAGGACCTGGAAAGGGAGCTTGCGGCGTGCGGGTTTGCCGTCGAAGGGTATTATTCCGATGTGGCGGGGACGCCTTTTTCAGCGCACAGCAGAGAATTTGCCGTCGTTGCAGGAAAGCGGCCGTGATCACGGAACAGGAGTCCGTCTAGATGGGCCGGATTTATCGTTGACAAAAAAATCCAGGCCTCCTACATTCATATCATTTAAGAATCAGAATGTTCAGAACGTCTTGTACCGTGTTTTTTCCCGTCCTCACGGAAGGAAGACGGGCCTGCGGCAGGGAAAGGCGACGTTTCGAGTCGGTGATCTCTGATCCATCTTGAAAACGGTTGTGACTGGAACCAAAGGAGGGGAGACGATGAAAAACCGGATCAATTTCGAGGAAGATACGGCGCGCTCCAGGCGCCTGGCAGATGTGGCCCGGCAGAAGGAGCCGGCGGAAACCCTTATTCAGAATGGAACGCTTTTCAATGCCTTTACCGGCGAGTTCCTTCCGGGGCAGTCCCTGTGGATTGCCGGGGGAAGAATCGCCTACGCGGGGCCTGATTCGGACTGTGTCCGGGATGACCGGACCGAGGTGATCGATGCCGAAGGAATGACCCTCCTTCCCGGACTGATTGACGGCCACACCCACATCCTGATGCGTTCCGGCCTCGAGGAATTCATCCGCCATGTACTTCCCGGCGGAACGACGACGATCATTACGGAGCTGATCGAATTTGCATCCTTCTTCGGCATTCTGGGGATCGAGCCCCTCGTCCGGGCGCTGAAGGACCAGCCGATCCGCTTTTATTACACCCTCCCGCCACTGTGCACCCTGACGCCCGCCCTGGAACGTACCGCACCGGATAACGCAGCGTATCTCCCCTACCTGGAGGATCCGGAATGCATGGGGGTCGGGGAAATCTACTGGAGCAACCTGTTTCTTGAAGGAACGCAGGGAAGCCGGGTGCAGGAACTGGCCCGGATGGCGATCCTCCTGGGAAAGCGTGCGGAAGGCCATACGGCCGGGGCGCCTGCCAAGAGCCTCCAGGCCTATACCGGATTCGGCTTCTCCTCCGATCACGAACCCATCACGGCCGCAGAAGCCATGGACCGGCTGAGGCTGGGGTGCTGGGTCATGGTCCGCCAGGGCTCCATCCGGAAGGAGCTGCCGGAAATAGCCCCTCTCTTCCGGGAAAACCTGGATTTCCGGCGGATGGCCCTCTGCACGGATTCCGTCGATCCCCAGGAACTCCTGGAGCAGGGCTACCTGGAGGGCTCCCTGCGCTCGGCTCTGAAGCTGGGCATCCCGCCCGCTCAGGCCTACCAGATGGTGACGATCAACGTGGCGGAGCATTTCCGCCTGGACCATCAGCTCGGTTCCCTGTCTCCGGGAAAGGCGGCGGATGTCGTCGTGATCCCCTCTCCGGCGGAGTATGAACCCCGAAGGATTCTGATCGCGGGAAAGACGGTTTTTTCGGAAGGGAAGACCCTCGTCGAGCCGAGGCATGTCGAATTTCCTGAAGCCCTCTTCTCCTCCGTCAGAATAGCAGGCTATCAGCTGGAGGAACCGCGGAAAGCAGGCCGATGCCGAGCCATGGAGCTGGTGAACCGCCTGGTCACCCGAGAAAAGATCATCGATTTTGACAATCCGGAAGATGCGGCCGATGTTCTCTATGCCGCGGCCCTGAACCGGACGGGTGGCGGAAAATCCTTTACGGGATTTCTTAAAGGGTTCGGATTGAAGATGGGGGCCTGCGGCACCACGACATCCTGGGATACGGTGGACATGCTCTGCGCCGGCGCCGATATGGCCTCGATCCGGACCGTCATCGAACGGCTGAGGGAAATCGGCGGAGGGGCCGTGTTCGCCATCGGCGAAACAGTGGTGGCCGAATGTCCCCTTCCCCTGTGCGGGGTCGTTTCCCTTGCGCCCCTGAAAACCCTGGCCGCGCAGATGAGAAATCTGGATGAAGCCCTGCAGAATGCGGGTGCGAGGTGGGAAAAACCCGTCTTGACGCTCGATACCCTGACAACGGCCTCCATCCCCCATCTGCGGATTACCCATGAGGGATATGTCCGCATGCGGGATCGAAAAATCCTGCCGCTCAGCGAGTGATCCCCGTTTTCGCCTTCCGGCGGGCCGACTCCGCCGGAAGGCCCGGTCGTTCCATCTGGTACGATACCGTTGTTTCTCCGCCGCGGGGGTTCCCCATGAATGCGGCCCGCTACCGGAGAAGCGATGCTTCCCCGTTCCGCCGTTCTTTCCCGGCAGGGTTCACATCCCTGTTGCAATAAGGCGGAAATTTACGTATAGGAAACCCCGGAATCGAGGCGGGAATGTTGAACCCTGGAGAGGAATCCGCCGGGAAGGCTGCAGGCGGGTGCAGGCACTCCGGAGTTCCGCCGGAAGGAATGCGCTGTGAGATGACGATGAAACAGGCGGAGCCGGCAACAGGTGGGAAAACAACGTCATGCTGAATTTTAATCTGGATGCAAGTCGGATTGCCATTATCGGACCCGGGCGTCTGGGGACATCCTTCGCATACAAGTTCGGCCGGGACAACAAAAAGGTTGACATCTATTATCACGACGCGGACGTTTGCCGGGCCATCAATCGAGACCATCTCAACCCCAAGCATCTGACCGAGGATCTTGCCCGGCTGGTGGGAGGCATGGAGAAGGTGCCGAGGCTGTCACCCCATGTCGTTGCCACCAACGATCTGGAAAGGATCGTGGAGGATCACGATGTCATCATGCTGTCGGTCACCACGAACCGTCTTCCCGAACTGCTGAGCTACCTGGAGCCCCTGCTGGAAAAGAAAGCGGGGGATACCTGCCTCATTTCGCCGATCAAGGGGCTGACATCCGATGAGTTGACCAAGGAACTCATTACGCCTTCCCAGCTGATCAACAACCATCTTCACCGATTGAAGCACAAATATCAGGTGGTCTGTATCGGGGGGCCTTTCTTCGACGTGGACATCGCCCTGGGGCGTCCCGTATGCGTGACGATTGCCGGAAAGGGCCGGATATGCCGCTTTGTCCGGGAGGAGCTGTTCCAGTTCAATCGCCGGGAGCTGAATTCCTACTACAATTTCGACATCGTGGGTGTGGAGGCCTGCGGATCCCTGAAGAACATTGTGGCCAATATCAAAGGGGTTGCCGATTCCCTGAATCTGGGCGATTCGTTCCCCGGCACCATTTTCGCCCGCTCCGGAGTCGAAATCCGGTCCCTGTCGAAGCTTCTTGGAGGCGACTTTCAGGCCTTCTACAGCCAGGCCGGGGTGGGGGACATGTATGTGACCCTTTCCTCCTACGCCAGCAAGAACTATCGCTACGGCAAATATTTCTATGAACTCTACAACGGCAACCCCATCGAGACCAATCTGAAGGTTCTGGCGCGCATCGACGGGACGCCGGAAGGCCCCAACACCATCAAGAATGTTCACCGCTTCCTGGAAAAGAAGAATATGTACAGCCCGCTCTTTCAATGCGCTTACCAGATTTTCAATGAAGGGGGGAACAAAGCGAAGATGAAGGAGCTGCTCATCCAGTCCTGCCAGCTCGACCGGCGGGTCAAGGAATACATCGGGCCGGTTTCCCGGTTCCTGTACCACATCATGCCGAATCTGTGGTACCGCCGGGACAAGGGGATCCTGGCCAACCTGGACAGGTAGGGGCGATGGGCGAGTCTGGTTTCAAATAAGGGCTTGACTTTATCCGGCCGCCTATGGTAGCGGGATTGGAAAATTTCAGCTAAAGTCGGATGGTGACAGGTTATCGTAATGATGACATCTCCTGCGAATCAGCCGGTGGGCTGGTGGTGGCCTTTGAATAGTCCCCGCCCACAATGATCAGATAACATTCCTTTCAGGTGTGGGTGGAAAAATCCTTCCCATGCCTTTGACGCAAACCGGAAAGCCATGGGAAACCCCATGGCTTTTTTAATCATTTCCGCCACTGGAGAAAGAGGCGCCGGAAATACGATCAATCAGTTAAAAAAGGAGAAAAAGATATGGAACCACGTAAGATTGTCTTGGAAGACAGCGAGATCCCCAGGCAATGGTATAACATCCAGGCGGACCTCCCGAAACCCCTCAGCCCACCACTTCACCCGGCGACGCAGCAGCCTGTCGGTCCCGATGATCTGGCCCCGATTTTCCCCATGAACATCATCGAACAGGAAGTCAGTACGCAGCGATGGATTGACATCCCTGAAGAAGTTTTGGAGAAGTACCTGATCTGGCGGCCTTCGCCCCTGTACCGGGCCAGGAGTTTTGAGAAACTCCTCGATGCGCCGGTGAAGATCTATTACAAAAACGAAGGGGTCAGCCCTGCCGGATCCCACAAGCCCAATGCCGCCGTTCCCATGGCTTACTACAACAGGCAGTTCGGCATCAAGAGACTGACAACGGAGACGGGGGCCGGACAATGGGGCAGCGCCCTGAGCATGGCGGCCGCCATGTTCGATCTGGAATGCCGTGTATACATGGTCCGGGTCAGCTTTGAGCAGAAGCCCTACCGGCGGATGCTCATGAATACCTGGGGGGCGGAATGCCTGTCCAGCCCCAGTGAGGTGACTCAGATCGGGAGGAAGATCCGGGCCGAATATCCCGATACCCCGGGCAGCCTGGGGATTGCCATCAGCGAAGCGATCGAAGACGCCGTAACCTCGAAGAACACCCGTTATGCCCTGGGGAGCGTCCTGAATCACGTCCTCCTCTATCAGACCATCATCGGCCTGGAGGCTCACAAGCAGATGGAGAAAATCGGGATTTATCCCGACGTGGTCATGGGCTGCTGCGGCGGCGGAAGCAACTTCGCGGGCCTGTCGCTGCCCTTCGTCAAGGATAAGATCGAGGGAAAGCAGGTGGAGATCATCGGGGCGGAGCCCTCCTCCTGCCCGACCCTGACCCGGGGCCCCTTTGCCTATGATTTCGGAGATCTGGCAAAAATGACGCCCCTGCTGCCGATGCACACCCTGGGGCATGATTACGTCCCGGCGCCGATCCATGCCGGGGGGCTGCGCTATCATGGGATGGCGCCCATTGTAAGCCACCTGCTCAATCTGGGGCTCATCGGGGCCCGGTCCTTCCACCAGCTCGACACCTTTGATGCCGGAATCAAGTGGGCGCGTTCGGAAGGGTTCGTCCCCGCGCCGGAAACCTGCCATGTCCTTGCCGCCGTCGTGGAAGAAGCCCGGAGGGCGAAGGAGGAGGGCAGGGAAAAGGTCATTCTCTTCAATTGGAGCGGACACGGCTTGATCGATCTCACCGCGTACGACGCCTATCTGTCAGGCAACCTGGTGCCCTATGAACTGCCGGATGAAGAAATCCAGCGCGTCCTGCAGGCGGTGGAGAACATGCCCAAACCCCGGAGCTTCTGATTTTGGCGGATCCTGCGGCGGGAAACGGGGAGGGGTTCAGCCCCTTTCCCCGCCGTATCCCCCTCATTCCTCTCCGGATCGAAAGGCCCTGTGACTCCCCTGTCATCAGCGGGGGGTGCGGCAGGAACGGGGTTTCCCTCCGGAGATCCTTCTCGGTGCTCTCATGGAATCTTTTGACGACCTGACCATACGATGTCCCCGTCTGGGTCATGAAGTCCCTTTTTCCTATTGCCGTCGCGAGTCCGGAGATCTTCCCTGCATCCGCGTCCTTTCGTGCTGGGAATCCCGCATCCCGGCGGAGGCGTGCCTGCGGAAACAGATGACCGCGGAAACCTGGGAACGGTTCTGCCGTCAGGAACCGAAAAACAAGGTGTCTTCTCTCATCGAACTGATCGAGGCGGCCAAAAAACGCGGCAAAATGAAGGATTAGGGGACTGTCGGGACCAAAGGCGCATCAGCGCCGCAGAGGTCTTGCAGAACGTGGAACGGCCATGGATCACTTGAAATCAAACGAACAGGCGGCGGACCGGGATCGCCGGCCTCTCGCGGATCGGATGAGGCCGCAGACTCTGGAGGAGTTTTCCGGGCAGGGCCATCTCCTGAAGGAGGGGAGTCTGCTGCGTCGGGCGATCGAGGAAGACCGGCTCTTTTCCGTCATCTTCTGGGGGCCTCCGGGTTCCGGGAAGACCACCCTGGCGCGGATACTGGCCGGGGAAACCAGGGCCTGGTTCACTTCCTTTTCCGCCGTGCTTTCCGGGGTCAAGGAACTTCGGAAGGTTGTGGAGGAAGCGGAAGCCCTGTGGCGGGATTCCAGGCAGAAAACGATCCTTTTTGTCGACGAGATCCACCGGTTCAACAAGGCCCAGCAGGATGCCTTCCTTCCCCATGTGGAGAGCGGCCTGATCACGCTTATCGGGGCAACGACGGAAAACCCCTCCTTCGAGGTCATTGCCCCCCTTTTGTCCCGCTGCCGGGTTCTGGTGCTCAAGGCCTATTCCGAGGAGGACCTGGCCCGGATCATTTCCCGCGCATTGAACGACCGCCAACGGGGGCTGGGAGCCCTCGAACTGACCCTAGATCCGGATGCCCTGGAGCACCTTGTCCGCACCGCCGACGGGGATGCCCGGACCGCCCTCAACAGCCTGGAGGCCGTCGCTTCCCTTCTGGCTGTGGGGGAGGGGAAACCGGGGCGGATTTCCCGCCTTCAGGTGGAGGATGCCCTGCAGCGAAAATCCCTTCAGTACGACAAGTCGGGGGAGGAACATTACAATCTGATCTCCGCCTTCCACAAGAGCCTCCGGGGTAGTGATCCCGATGCCGCCCTCTACTGGATGGGACGGATGCTTTCCGCCGGAGAGGACCCTCGCTATCTCGCCCGGCGGATGGTGCGGTTTGCGTCGGAGGATGTGGGCAATGCCGATCCCATGGCGTTAAACATTGCCGTCGCCGCCATGCAGGCCTTTTCGTTCATCGGCTTGCCCGAAGGCGAGCTGGCCCTGGCTCAGGCCGCCGTCTACCTGGCGACGGCGCCCAAGAGCAATGCCCTGTATGCCGGATACAGACGGGTGAAGGAGACGATCGCTTCCACCGGAACGCTTCCCGTTCCTCTCCACATCCGCAATGCCCCGACGCGACTCATGAAGGATCTCGGGTACGGACGGGATTACCGCTATGCCCATGACTATGAAGACGCTTTCGTTCCCCAGGATTATCTGCCGGAAGCCCTTTCCGGAAAAACGCCGCCGTTCTACCGCCCCACAGACCGCGGTTATGAGCGGACGATTCGGGACCGCCTGGAAAAATGGAGAAAGCTCCTGGAGAAGGCCCGGAAAAACGGGCCGGGTTCCCCCGAAACATAAGAAAAACCCCTCTGCCTGCTATTTTTTCTCCAGGACCCCCCGTAATGTGACGGCCAGGGAACGCAGCGAAAAGGGTTTCTGAATGAAATTCAGGGATTTGTCCAACACGCCGTGCTGGGCAATCACATCGGCCGGATAGCCTGACATGAACAGGCATTTTACCTTCGGGTGCAGGGAAAGAAGGCTCCTGGAAAGCTCCAGTCCGTTCATCCTGGGCATGACCACGTCGGTCAGGAGCAGGTGGATCTCGCCGGGATGCTCACCGGCGATACGGAGGGCATCATCCGGACAGGAGGAAGCCAGCGCGGTATAACCCAGTTCCTGGAGCATCATGATGTTCATCTTCAGGATCGCCTCCTCGTCCTCAACCACCAGAATGGTCTCATGACCCCGGGGCGGCGCCTCGGGACCCTCTTCCTGTAACCCTTCGAGCCTGCCTTTGTACCGGGGCAGGTAGATCTTGAAGTTGGAGCCATTACCCTCCTGGCTGTCTACATCGATAAACCCATTGTTCTGTTTCACGATGCCGTAGACTGTGGCAAGCCCCAGGCCCGTGCCCTTTCCCGACTCCTTGGTGGTGAAGAACGGTTCGAAGAGGTTCTCCAGGATCTCCCCGCTCATGCCGAAACCGTCGTCACTCACGGCCAGCAGCACATAGTCGCCGGGGACGCAATCCGGATGGCGGGCTCGACAGGATTCGCCGAGGGTGACGTTTTCCGTTTCAATGGTGATGTTGCCGATGCCGGCAATGGCATCCCGGGCGTTGACGCACAGATTGGCCAATATCTGGTCGATCTGGGAGGGATCCATATTAACCGGCCACAGGCCATTGCCCGGCTGCCAGATGAGATCGATGTCTTCGCCGATGAGGCGCCGCAGAAATTTCAGCATGCTTTCAAGGGTTTCGTTCAAATCCAGCACCTTCGGGACGATCGTCTGCTTGCGCGCAAAGGCCAGAAGCTGCCGGGTCAGGTTGGCGGAGCGTTCGGCAGCCTTTCGGATCTGCTGCAGGCCGGCAGCGACAGGGTGAGCCGGATCCACCCTGCTGAAGGCCAGATCCGTGTACCCGATGATGACCCCCAACATGTTGTTGAAGTCGTGGGCGACGCCACCGGCCAGCCTGCCGATGGATTCCATCTTCTGGGCCTGGGCGAACTGTGCCCGTAGCTTATCCTGCTCTTCTTCCGCCCGTTTGCGTTCGGTGATGTCTTCCGATATGCCGAGGAGGTAGGCGGGTTTCCCATTTCTGTCGGGGATAGGAATCTTTTTGGTGTGCAGGATTCGTGTCCCCGACTTCGATTCAACGAGCTCCTCGGGGATGTCGTACAGCTGCCCGCTCTCCAGCACCTCCCGGTCCTTTTTAAGAAAAAAGTCCGCCTGCTCCCTTGGGAAGAAGTCGTAATCGCTCTTGCCGATCAGTTCCTCCCTCCTGTATCCAAGAAGATGTTCGCCGGCCCTGTTAAACCGGATGAATTTCAATTCACGGGAATCCTTGATAAAAATCATGTTGGGAATGTTCTCGATGATCGATGACAGGAACTCTTCCCTTTCCTTGAGCATCTCCTCGGCCCGCTTGTGTTCCGTGACGTCCTCCAGGGTCTCCACGGCGCCGAGAATGCTTCCCTTGGAATCCTTTATGGTTGACGCCGTAAAATAGAGCCACTTCCCTCCATCCCCGATCTCGGGGAAAAAGTCCGTCCCCTCGTAAGCGCCATCCACGAGCACCGATTTCGCGTACTTCCCTTCATAGAGCAGCGGGATTTTCTCCACAGCCCCGTCTATGAGCAGATCGGCCATCGTGGGTCGTTTCTTTCCGTAGAAGGGGACGGACTGGCCATCCGTGCCCACCATCTCCTCGGCCCTGACCCCGCTGTATTTCTCAAGGGCCTTATTCCACATCACGACCCTGTGATCCCTTCCGATTACAAATTGAGGGATCGGTGAGCCGTCAAGAATGTTCCGCAGAAGGTTCTCGCTGTTACGAAGAGCTTCTTCCGTGCGCTTGCGTTCGGTAATGTCGCGAAGGGATTCGATGGCGCCGATGATCTTTCCGGAAGAGTCGCGTAATTTTGATGCGGTTCCCGAAAGATAGGCACCCTTTCCGCCATAGGCGCTTGGCACGTAGGCCTCGGCGTACAGGATGGCACCGCCCTTCCTGAAGACATAGTTATAGTGATCTTTCTCATAATCATCATCCGGCAGGAGGGCGAGATCGATCAGAAGCGGTCTGGCCCTGCCGTAAAAGGGAATGGCGTATTCATACCTTTCCCTGCCGATCATCTCCCCTTTGGAAACCTGGGTCAACTGCTCCATGGACCTGTTCCACGCGATGACCTTCCCGCTGCGATCAATCGCAAAGATGGCGTCTGGAAGGGCGTCAATGATTTCGTCAAGCGTCTTGTAGGAATCCCAGAGTGGTTCATCGGCCTTCCTGAGCTTTACACGCTCGATCAGCTGATGAATCGAAACGGCGAGACTATCGATTTCATCCTCTCCTTTGGTTGAAAACAGGGGAGAGGAACCCTCATCCTCCAGGGCTTCCCGGACCATGTCCCTTATTCTGTCAATGCGACTCCGTTTTTGCGTTTCAGTCATCTCTGCCTCTCTCGTGGTTGCGATAGGGACGATTGAATCTGGATTTCCGGGGAAATCCGCACTCAACGAAGGATCTTCGCTCAATGCGGATCGTTAAAGGTGAAATCGCAGGACGCTCTTTGATGCCGTCCCGTCAGCGGCGGTCCAGTTCCTGGCGGAGCATCCTCATCAAATCCAGGCTCTTGAAGGGTTTCTGGATGAGCTTGAGTCCATGGTCGAGAATAAAGTTCGTGTGCACGGCGTCTTCGCTGTATCCGCTCATGAAAAGGCAGCGGATTTCGGGGTTGATGGCGCGGATTTCGTCATAGACGGTACGTCCGCCCTTGCGGGGCATCACGACATCCAGCAGCAGCAGGTCGACCTCCCGGCCGTGCTCCTGGTAGATTCGCAGTGCGTCCTCGCCGTCGACGGCGGCCAGGACTCGATATCCGGCCATCTTGAGCATCTCGGTCGTCAGAAAACGAAGCGGTTCGTCGTCTTCCGCCATGAGAATGGTCTCATGGCCGCCCGGGGAGGGGACCTGTCTTTCCTCGAGGATTTCTTCGTCGGTGCTTTCGGTGACCGGTAGGTAGACATTGAAACGGGAGCCTTTCCCCGTTTCGCTGTAGACCTGGATCATGCCGTCGTGCTGCCGTACGACGCCGTAAACGGTGGCCAAGCCGAGACCTGTGCCATGCGACTTTTCCTTGGTCGTAAAAAAGGGCTCGAAGATCTTTTTCTGCGTTTCCCCGTCCATGCCGCAGCCTGAATCCGTAATGCTCAAGAGGACGTACCGGCCCGGCTTCGCCCAATCATGGTGGATGCAATAGTCTTCATCGAGCCAGACGTTTTGAGTTTCAATGGACAGGCGGCCTCCATCAGGCATGGCATCCCGTGCGTTGACGCAGAGATTGATGAGCACCTGTTCGATCTGGCTCCGGTCGGCGTTAATCTTCCTTAGAGCGTGGCCGGGAAGGATGCTCAGCTCGATGTTTTCGCCGATTAGGCGACGGAGCATCTTCATCAGATCGTCAACGACCTGGTTCAAGTCCAGGGGGCCGAGCTGGAGCACCTGCCGCCTGCTGAAGGCGAGAAGCTGGCGGGTCAGAGCCGCCGCTCTCTCGCCGGCCTTTTCCACCTCCTTCAATTTTCCGTAGTGCTTATTGTCCTGTCCCATGGAGAAGAGCACCATATTGGTGTAGCCCAGGATGGCCTGGAGGATGTTGTTGAAGTCGTGGGCGACCCCGCCGGCGAGCTGGCCGATGGCCTCCATTTTCTGGGCCTGGCGCAGTTGCTCTTCAAGGGTTTTGCGCGCCGTGATGTCCTGGGCAATGATTATGGATCCTCCGGACGCGTCCCTGCCGTTGAGATACGACCGGCTCAGCAGGACACAGATTTTCTCTCCGTCCTTCCGCTTCATCCGCACCTCCTTCGTCGCGTAGTGCGATGGTGAATAAAGGGATTCCCCAACGGCCCTGCATTCGTCGTCGCTGAAGTAGAGGAAATCCGTCCTCCGGCCGACCATCTCTTCAGGCCGGTACCCGAAGGTCTGGACGCAATGATCGTTGACCCGTGTCAGGATCCTGTCCTGATCGATGACGCAGATGGCGAGGGGAGCCGCCTGGAACAGGACCCTCCAGAGGGCTTCATTCTGCTTGTGGGCCGTGATATCGTGAGATGAAGAGATGACGGCCTTGACCTTTCCGGAGGCGTCCCGTTCGGGAATGAGCATCGAGTCCAGCCACGTTCCGTCGGGAAGTTGGAACTCCGTGCGGCCGATCTCCCCGGAGAGAAAGGCCTGCTCCGTTGCCTGCTCCATCAGGGAGCAAAGCTCTTCGGGGGCTCCCGCTTCTTCAAGGGTTTTTCCGATGAAGTTCCCGGGGGGAATTCCGGTCTGTTCCTTCACGTTGGGATTGACATACAGGAGGCGATGGCGGCGATCAAAACGCATGATCGTGTCCCGGCTGTTTTCCACAACGGCGCGGAACTTCTCTTCGCTTTCCCGGAGCGCCGTCTCCGTCGCTTTGCGCCGGGTGATGTCCCGGACATTGGCCAGTACGACGGGACGGCTGCCAAGATCGATCCGTTTGAGGGCGACATCGACATCGAACAGGGAGCCGTCGTTCGGCCGCTTTGCCTTCCATTCAAAGGTGACCGTTTCCCCCTTCATGACCCGGTCCCATCGTTCCTTCTGCTCCGCCAGGGAGCTGCCCTCGCAGGAAAAATCGTCGATGATGGTGGAGCGGATCGCCTGTTCTTTCGTGATTTCGTAGAGGTCAAGCATTCTCTGGTTGCCTTCCAGGATCCGTCCTTCGAGGTCATGAATGAAAATCGCGTCGTAGGTGTTGTCAAGAATCGTCCGGAGGGCCTGTTCCGATTTTTTCAAGGCCCGTTCCGCCTTCTTCCGTTCGCTGATATCCCGGGATATGACGAGAATTCCGGTGAGTTTGCCTTGCGTGTCCCGGATAAAGGAAAAATTGGCTTCCATCCAGATCAGGGAGCCATCCTTCCTGAAGGTTTCTATTTCCATCGTTCTGGTCCTGTCCGGATCGGCGGTCCCGGTCGCTTCCAGCTTCATTTCTTCCTCGAAAGCAGAACGGACCTGCTGCAGGGATTCCGGGGTAAGGTCCTGATTGATGGTTCTTTCTGAAGCCTCTTCGACGGTGAACCCACGGATTCGAAACACGGAGGGGCTCAGATAGACGCAACGCTGATTCAAGTCCAGGATGCGGATGATGTCCGCGGTATTTCCCATGATGAAGCGATATTTCGCTTCGATTTCCCTGAGAGAGTCATCCATGTGCTGATGCTCTGCCTTGTACCGCTCCAGCTCTTGAATATGTTGCTTCAGCGAGGAGATTTCATCGAGGAGTTCCTGATGTCCCCTGTTTATTGCGTCCGTGTGTCCCATCAGATCGGTTTTCTCCCGTATCGGATCTCAAAAGGATGACCGTGAAAAGAAAAAAGGTCCATTATATAAGGAAATAAAAGACAAAAAATTTTATCACTTTTGTCAGAAGATTGACAGATTTTATTATCATGAGAGGCAAGAAACATTCCCGTTTTCCTGTTATGTTGAACTCGATGCGGAATTCCCATGAGAAGGTTCAGGGGTGGTCTTTCTGAGATTGTCTTGACAGGAGGGAAGCATTTTAATTATGGTTCAGATCATTACAATATCCTTTCAAACGCGAGAGGTCCAGATCAGGCTCAGATTCTTCTGTTCGGCGATCGCGCAGGACGACAGGTCCAATCACGGCTGGAGGCGGAGGGAACCATGTTTCTAAGCGGGTTTGTACATCGGGGAGAGCTGTTTCAGATTGCCGAACGGTGGTTCCGGGAAAAGCTGGAACCCAGCGATGCCCGGCGCCTCACGGAAATCCTCATTGCCGACGGGTTCATCCTGGGCGAGACGCTGCAGGACCTTACCCGCTTTCTCGTTCACGAGCTTCATCCGCAGCCTGCAGCCTGCACGGGACATCCCATTTCTTTCAAGGGGCAGCTCCGAAACGCCCTCCTCAGCTTCCAGGGGGACCTCTCCCCGCGTGTCCGTGAGCTGCTTTCGACATATCAGCGGAATCCGGATTTTTTCTACCGGGATGCCCCCATAAACGGCGTCATGTATTTAGGCGACGCGGGAGAGCTTCTTGCCGCCTGTCGCATCAAGCGCCCCCGCCGCGTGGCGGAGAAGGCCAATCGCAGAATCGCGTCATGGCTTTTCAGCATCGTGCAGTCCGAAGCCGAGAAACTGGCGGGGGAGCGGGCCAGCCGGATGGGGGTTCCCCTCAGCCTGCTGCTGACTCCTGAAGAGGAAATGGTGGAGGAATTCGCCCAGGCTGAAGAGATCATCTCTCGAAAGTTCATCTCCGGAGAAATTTCCTTCGACCCGGAGTTCCTCACCATCCATGATGTCGGCGGCATCAAGATGGTCGGGACGCCGGAAGAGCTGCTGATGATCGAGGAGTCTCTTTCGAAGCGCCGGAATTGCCGGATCGTTGAAAGGGAATCCCTTCAGGGCCTTTACAACGCCGTCAATCTGATCGTGGAGATTCCCTGGAATCGGGAAGAGGTCTGCAGGCGCTACGAAAAGAAACGCTGGTGGGAGCACGTCGGAAACCGCGGGCTTTCGGAGGCTTACCTGAGGCGCGGTCTGGCAAACCTGCTCGGGAATGCCGAAGATTCCATCAAGATCGAAGTCATCTTGACCACCTTCCCCGACCTGGTTGAATCGGAACTGGGAAATTCCATCCACGAAAAGCGGATCATCACCCAGCGGGACAATAAGGATTACAAGGGGAATATCCCCCTCAACATCGAATTCCTGGTGGAGTATCTCTTTGCCGTGGGGTTCAGCCCTCGAATCGAGGTGGATTCCATTCCCATTCATCTCTGGGGCCGTTATCTCCCCGACACCCTTTTTTCCCACATCCGCAGGCTACACAATATGCCTCCCCAGGACCTGTTTTACTGAGACCGGTCCCTGGGCGGGGGGATGTCCTCAACCGGGAAGTTCTCGCTCTCCCCATCGGCGGCCTTCTGCGCTTCCTGGTCCCTCGGCGCAGCCGGAGCCGCGTCTGTGACGCGGCTCCGGCAGGGCGCGTCCAGGACCTCCCGGATCTTCCTGGAGAGGCCTTCGATGTTGAACGGCTTCTGGATAAATCCGCCGCACCCCCGGTCCATGATCGACTGCGCCTGACCATCGAGGCTGTAGCCGCTGCTGAGCATGACTTTTGCCTCAGGGTTCAGTTCCCGGATGCGGTCGAAGGTTTCTCCCCCTGACAGTTCAGGCATGATCATATCGAGAATGACCAGGCCGATGTCGTTTTTCTTTTTCCGGTAAAAGGCGATGGCCTCCTGCCCGCTTGTCGCCTCATGGACCGTATATCCCAGAAATTCGAGCATGGCTTTGCTCACGGCAAGGATGGTGGGCTCATCATCGACCAGAAGGACCACTTCGCTGCCTCTGAGGGTATGCGATTCAGGCGGCTTCTCTTCGAGGACTTTTTTATCCGATGCGGGGAGATAGAGGGTGAAGGCCGCACCGCGCCCCGGTTCACTGTCAACAAAAATGAAGCCGCCATGTCCCTTGACAATCCCGTAAACCATGGCCAGCCCCAATCCGGATCCCCTTCCCATCTTCTTCGTGGTGAAGAAGGGGTCAAAGATCCGTTTGCTTGTCTCTTCGTCCATGCCGATTCCCGTGTCGGCCACACGGATCATGACGTAATGACCCAAAGGCATGGCGTGAGGCATCATGTCATCCTTGCCGATGGTCACGTTCCTTGTTTCGAGGAGGAGTTGTCCCCCGGCGGGCATGGCATGCCAGGCGTTGACGTAGAGATTCAGGAGGGCCTGTTCGATCTGGCCGCGGTCAACCTCGACGGTCCAGAGGTTCTTGTCGAATTTTCTGGTGATGGTGAGCTCCTTCCTCGTTCGGCCGAACAGGGAAGAGCTCTTCTTGATGAGCTTGTTGATGTCGACGGGCTGTATCTCATACCGGCCGCCCCGGGCGAAGCCCAGGAGCTGCCGGGTAAGGCCGGAGGCGCTTTGAACCTGTTCATCGATGTGCTTTAAATATTCGTGATGGGGGTGGTGCGGATCGATCTCCTGAAGAAGCAGGGAAACGTATCCCTCGATCCCCATGAGGATGTTGTTGAAATCGTGAGCGACGCCGCCGGCCAGAGTGCCGATCGCCTCCATCTTCTGTGCCTGGATCAGTTGAGATTCCAGGCGTCTCTTGTCGGTGATGTCGCGCATGCTGACGATGGCCCCGGTGACGTCTCCCCTTTCGTTGCGAAGAAGACTCGCCTTGCCCCGCATCAGCCGGCTCGGCCTGCGCACGAAGGGCATCTCTGCTTCAACATAGACGGTATCGCCATCCTTTTTGATGAAGGAATATTTCCCGGCAATTGCGTCATCCCACGAAAGGAGCAGGTCGATGGAGATCGGGCGCCGCTCGCCGTAGAGGGGGATGGCGTATTCATAGTTTCCCCGGCCGACCATTTCTTCCGCGGAAAAGCCGGTCAGCTCTTCGAGCGCCCTGTTCCAGGATATGACTTTCCCGTCAAGGTCGATCGCAAAGGTGGCGTCGGGAAGAAACTCGATGATGTTGGCAAGGCGGCTTTCAGAGGATTTCAGCGCTTCTTCCGATTTTTTCCGCTCGATGAGCCGCCACATACCCTCCATGAGCAGGGTGAGCTGCTGGACATCCGTTTCATGGTAGTCGTCCCTTTTGTTTCCTACCCCGGCGACCAGCACGATGCGGGATTCAACGAACACGGGAATGTTCATGTGCCGGATCACCTCGACGTGACCGGCGGGGCAGCCTTTTTTCCAGGGGTTGGGCGACGCGTAATCGTTTGTAACGATCGGTTTCCTCTGCCGCACGGCTTCCCCCCAGAGGCCGGTGGCGATCACGGGATAGTGGATGGGCTTCTGTTCTGTAGCACATTGAGCCATGGCGGATCGGGACCAGGAGTGCATCGTCAGGATGCTTTCGTCCTCATTCAAAAAGGCCAGGTAGCCGATGGTGCTCCTCGTCAGTTCGACGGCTTTTTCCAGGGCGAAATCCGTTATTTCGTGGATGGAGGCGCTTGTCATTGAATTCAGCTGCAGCAGCGCCTCCGTTCGTTCGGCATTGAGCTTCATGGCCTCGTCGGCCCGCTTGAGGGCCGTAATGTCCGTGGAGATGCCGCACAGGCCGTAGATGCTTCCGCTGCCGTCCCTGAGGGGGATCTTCACCGTCCAGTATGTCCGCGGCGCCTGATCCGCCGAAGCAAGATCAACCTCTTCGCGGGTAACGGTTTCTCCATGCTCGATGACGCGGCGGTCGCTTCTCCTGATTTCTTCGACGGAGGCGGCTGAGAAAAAGCTGGTGTCGTCTTTCCCGATGATTTCCTGTTCGCTGGAGCCGAAGAGCCGGCCCACCATGCTGTTGACATAGGTATAGCGAGACCCTCTGTCTTTGAGAAAGATATAGGCGCCGACATTGTTCAGGATCGTATTCCGGAGCTCCTCGCTGTTCTGGAGCGCTTCTTCTGTCCGTTTATGATCGGTGGTGTCGCGGACGATGCCGGCGACCCCGACCACCTCGCCAGCCACAAAGAGGGGAAATTTATGGGTTTCATAGAATCTTTCCCCTACCGGCTCCACGTTGACCACGAGCGCCCGGCTGCGAACAGCCCGTTGATCACTCTCCCGGCAGGCGCGGGCCGCCTCACCGGGCATGAGTTCGAAGTCGGTCCTGCCCAGGATCTCCTCCTCCCCGCGGCCGAAGAATCGGGCATTGGCGGTATTGACAAGGAGGTAACGGTACTGAAGGTCTTTCAGAAAGAACAAATCCGGCGCGGTGTCGATGAGGAGCCGCAACTGCTGCAGAGAGAATCGCAAGGAGTCCTCTTCCCGCTTTCGCAGGGCGGCGGATTGTTCAAGCTCCCGGATCCTCTCCTGCAGGGCGGCGATTTCTTGAAGAAGATCACGGCTCGTTTCCGAAAGTTCGCTCATGGACTTCCCGCGTGTTAGGCTGAAAGGATAGTGACGTATTAACATTTATTTAATACAGATTAACGTGTTTATCGATTCATGTCAACCGGGCATCCGGCGGGTACCTGTGATTGACGTGCGCCGTTGAAAAAGAATCCCTCCGGGCAGCCCGGGCTTGAGATTTTAATGCGGATCTGTCGACGGCTGAAGGCGGGATGGGGATGGAAAGGAGAATCTTGGAATGCCGTTGCGGAATACCTGGAAGTCCGTGGGATCGCGTGGAGTCGGCCCGGCGGGCCGTTCCGCATCGGTTTTACAGCAGATCGGCAGCATCCCGGATGCGCCGCGCCTCCTCGATGAGGGAACCAATCCGGGATGTTTTTTCGTCGAGGCGCGACAACGGCTCTTTGAGGTCGTATTGAATTTCAAGGAAAAGCCGCTCGAACATGGAAGAGATCTCTCGATCCAGGCGCTCCCGGAACTCATTTCGTGATGTCGTCATCTTTTCCGAGAATTCATTCATGAGCGCCGAACGCTTCCAGAGCAGTGTTGCGGCGACCAGGCCGGTCCCTAAAGCGGTCAGGATACCGCCGGTTATGTCAAAGGCGATGAGGTGCGTTGCCATGGCGATGACAGCGCCAATGGCCGCAATCCCCCCGCCGGTCAGCGTGAGTTTGCCGAGTTCGGAGCCCTGAACGCCTTTTTCGGTGACGATGTCTGAGATGCGGAGGTCCTGGAGCTGGTGCCGAAGCCGTTCGAGGATCTCCATGCGGTCCGCGGCGGCGGGATATCCGGCCTTTTGTTGCCCCTCCCGCCGGTGCTCGATGGCCGTGGTCAGATCATCGAGCATGGTTTTCATCTCATCGGAGAGGTCCTTTGAAATGCGGGAGGACTCGGCCTCAATCTCTTTTTCAGCCGTTCGCTCGAACGTTTCGCGGGTTTCGTTGATCCATGTTTTTACATCCTTATCGCGAAGGAAGGGAATGGAGCGGCGCAGGATCGTCCCGATCTCCAAGCCTTGCCGGAAATCCTCCTCAAGTCCGGAGGCAAGACGGTCATAGGAAACGCCCAGACTGTCCACCACCAGCCGCCTGAGCGAAAGCGCCTTCTCACGGCGCCCGTCCACCCTGGCCAGGAGGTCCTGGTAGAAGGCCTTGTCCTCCGCAATGGAGGCCTCCTCCGTGCGAAGTTTCGCAAGCAGGTCGCCGGCGATTTTCCGGACGGTGTCCCGTGACACCTCCAGTTTCATGCTCCAGACCTCGCCGCTCTCCACGGTGTTGCGCAGATATTCCCGAAACTCCGCAAAACCGCTGTCCGACGCTCCCTCCATTTCCCGCTTCGCGGAGACCGTAAATAAGATGGGGTTCTGGACGTTGCGCTCGCGGGCGTACTGCCTCACCCGGTCCGAGTTGATGGCCAGCTCCTGCTGGGTGGCAAGATCAGCCTGCTGCAAAATGAAGACGGTCTTCCTGTGCCAGTCCTGCCGCACAAAGGAGAGAAGCTCCCATGCCGTCGCGGTATGGGGATTCTTGGCCGGAAAAACGAAGACGACGAGATCGCTCTTGGGGATGTAGTTTTCCGTAATCGTCTGGTGATTGCGGAGGACGGAGTTCGTTCCGGGCGTATCGACGATGGTTATGTCCTGAAGGACCGCCCTGGGCAGACGAACCCTCTCCCAGAAATCCCCCAGGACCGTCTTTGAGTACTCTTCGCCATAGACCAGTTCCTGGATGACCGCCGTGCAGGGATCCGGTGCAACCTCGCACACATTTTCTCCGAGAAGGGCGTTGATGAAGCTGCTCTTGCCCGACTTCACCTCGCCGACAATGACAAAGAGCGCCGCCGACTGCAGAAGCAGGAGACGCTCCCTCAGAATCGACGAGGACTCGCTTTCCGCGCATGCGTCGGCCAGCGACAGGCATCGCTGGAGAACATCCCTCAGCCAGTCGTATTTCCTTTTCAGTTCCGGGCTGAGGACACGCTGTTGTACCGTCATGGTTGTTCCTCTCGGTTCATGTGAGGGAAGCGTCCCTGGAAGTTTTGAACATCGATTCCCGGAGCTAGCTCTTTTTTACGTCCTTGTCCGACATTCCCAGTTTCTCGCGTGCCTGGCCTACGGCCTTCTCCGCTTCGTCCTTGACTTCGCCCAATTTGGCCTTGGTCTGGTCCGCCATCTTCCCCAGCCTGTCCGCTGCCTCATCAAAGGTGTCCTCCGCTTTTTCCGCCAGTTCCTTGGCCTTTGCCTCCGCCTGTTCCGCCAGTTTTTTGGCTTTGTCCGTCAGGCCTTCCAGGGCATCGGGGATGTTGTCATGGTCCTGATCCAGATTTTCACGGGCCTCCTTGATCTTCGCCCCGGCCTTCTCCTTCAGGTCCTCAGCCGCATCCTTGACCTGATCAACAATTTTTTTGAAGTCCATTTTTCTCCTCCTTCCTGCCAAAAGAAACGTTCCGTTTAAGAGCCACCCGCCCCTTTACGACGGGAGATTGCTTCTTAGAAAAAAACCTTGAGACTCTCAGATGAGTTAAGCTCTCTGCCCCTGTGGCCCATCCGAGGGGTCCGAAAGACGAAAGGCTTCCTGTTCAAACCTGTTGTCCCGGTATGGATCCCGGCCACGAAGCAGGGCCGCGGCGCTCGACAGGAGGTAAAGAGGGGGTAAAAAAGGCCCCCAGCGTTCGTATTGCCGGATATGAACATGCTCGTGATCGCGGCAACGCCGGAGGCTGTCGCGGTCCGGGCCGAAAATGACGTGGCCGACGGTCAACGCGGCAATGGAGAATCGAAAGCGGCGTGAGGACAACAGGGCAGGCAGCAGACCCCCCTGCGCCTCGATGGCGCCGGTCGCAAAAGAGACGCCCCCCCCGGAGAGAAGAACAAAGGGGAGCAGTATCATGCCGATGCATGATACCGGGAGAACCCAGCAGTATTTGAACAACGAGACCATGATTTTCATGGGATTCATCTTTTCCGCACTTTTTCCTTTGTAACGCGCGCCGAAGTCCTACAGCTGGTCAGTGTTGAAGGTGTTGCAGCCCTGGAACGTTCCGTTTTCGAGCCCGGTCTTGAACCAGCGCACCCGCTGGGCGGAACTCCCATGGGTAAAGGAGTCCGGAACAACATAGCCCCGCGAACTTTTCTGAATCCGGTCGTCGCCGATCGCACTGGCGGCATTGAGCCCCTCTTCAATGTCTCCGGCTTCGAGGATCCTGCGGCTCTTCTCCGTCTGATGAGCCCAGACGCCTGCGAGGCAGTCCGCCTGCAATTCCACCATGACGGACAATCTGTTTTTCTCCGAAGCGTTCAGCTGCGGCTGCAGCCTGTTCACCTTCTCCGTGATGCCCAGCAGCGTCTGCACATGGTGGCCCACCTCATGGGCAATGACATAGGCCTCGGCAAAATCACCGGAAACGCCAAATCGTGTCCTCAGCTCCTCAAAAAAACTCAGATCGAGATAAACCTTCCGGTCGGCCGGGCAGTAGAAGGGACCGACGGCGGAACCCGCCATCCCGCATGCCGATTCAACGGAACCTGAAAAAAGGACCAGCTTCGGCTCCTGGTAGGTGCGCCCCATTTTCTGGAATTCGCTCCTCCAGACATCTTCGGTTTCCGCGAGCACAACGGCAACAAAGTCGCGCATGTCGTCACTACCAGCCGTCTGACCGCTCTGCGGAACGGAGACGGATGAAGGCTGCTGCTGCGAAAGGTTCTGCAGGACAGCGGACGGGTCAATGCCGAACAACATGCTGATCACAAAAATCGCCAGTATGCCCAGACCGCTCAGGCCGCCCACCTTGGCGCCGCGCGGAAGGGACATGCCTCGACGGTCTTCAACGTTGTCACTTTGTCTTTCGCCCCTCCAGCGCATTCCATCTCCCCCTTGAATTCATTGCCGGGCTTCCCGGACCGGCTCATCCGCCGGGAACGATCCCGTCCTGCATCCGCCCGTGCCGGGGGCTGAGATGTCTCCGCCCCCGGCCTGGCGCTCCTTGATCCAAAGTATCTTATAAGTTAAATGAATCAGGTAGTTAGCACACCTTCCATCATACTCCTGATTCTGGTGATGTCAAGGAAATTTCCCCGGATGGGGGTCCTTTGTGGCTGTCCCGGTTGTTCAGTAGAACATTTCGTGTCAGCGTCATGCCTTCCCGCACCATCCATTCCGGTGCGGGGGCCATGCGAAGCCGCTCTTCCGGCACGGGCAAGAGGGGGCCGTCATTCCTGTCTTATGTGGCCCGGGAAAGCATCGTTGAATTGAGTCTCCGTGGTGAAGGCCATTCCTCTCCTTGAAGGGAGGAAAAGCGGGCGTTGCCCGCCGATGAGGACCGGCTTAGTCACGATGACCCTTTTTGATTCTTTTCGCAATCGCTTTGACCTCCTTCATGATGGCATCCAGGTCCAGGTGACGGAGTTCCCGGTTTTCCATCACGACGTTGCCGTTGATGATGGAGGTGAGCACATCCGATCCGGTTGCGGCATAGACGAGGTGGGAAAAGGGGTCGTACATCGGCGTCAGATGCGGCTGATTCAAATCAAGGATAATGAGATCGGCGGCCTTGCCGGCCTCGATGGACCCGATCCGCTCCTCCAGTCCCAGGGCCTTGGCGCCGTCGAGGGTGGCCATCTGGACCACCTGGCGGGCTTTCATGACGGTCGGGTCCATGGTGGCGATCTTGTGAATCTTGGCCGCCGTGTCCATTTCCCGGAAAAGGTCCAGGTCGTTGTTGCTGGCGGAGCCGTCCGTGCCGAGAGAGACGGGAATCCTGCGGGCCTGCATTGCCGGGATGGGGGCGATTCCGGAGGCCAGCTTCATGTTGCTCTGGGGGGCGTGAGAAACCCGGACGCCGCATTCGGCGAGAACCGCCATCTCTTCCTCGTCGAGCCACGTGCAGTGGACGGCGAGGGTCGCTGAATCGAGGACTCCCAGATCGCGGAGAAAGAGCGCCGGCTTTCTGCCGTAGCGCTCCTGAATCAGGGAAATCTCCTCGCGGGTTTCGGACAGGTGGAGCATATAGAGAAGATTCTCCCGGGAGGCCGCCGCCTTGATCCGGAGAAGGGTTTCCGGAGAGCAGCTGTAGGGGGAGTGGCAAAAGAGGGCGGGCTGGATCAGAGGCGAGGCGCCTTTCCAGGAGGCGATCAGCCGTTCCACGGTGTCCAGCTGCCGGGACGGATCGGGGGTGTCCGGTGTGGGAAAATCGATGAATCCCTGGGAGACAACGGCCCGCATGCCCGCGTCCATGGCTGCCCGGGCGACGGAATCCACGAAAAAGTAGCTGTCGCAGAAGGTCGTCGTACCGGACAGGATCATCTCCGCCATGGCCAGGAGCGATCCGGCGTACACCATCTGCGGGCTGACATGCTGCGCTTCCGCGGGAAAGATGCGCTCATGAAGCCAGGTCATCAGGGGGAGGTCGTCCGCCATGCCGCGGAAGCAGGTCATGGCCAGGTGGGTATGGGTATTGATCAGCCCGGGCATAATCAGGGTATCGCGCCTGTTCAGGACTTTTTTTGCGCAATAGGCCCCTTCCTGGAAGTCCTTTCTCGGCATGACGAAAACGATTTTTCCATCCCGGATGCCCAGGACGGGGTGTTCGACAACGGCCTGCTGACTCGACATCGTTAAGAGGAGACTGCCGAAGACCAGCAGATCCAGTTCGGTTTTTATCATCAACGACCTCTGGAGAAGAGGTGCGAGACCTCTTCCGGTTGGAATGGGTGGCAGGAATTTAGCACGGAGAGGAGTGTTCCTTCAACGGGATAATGGCCCCGGAAAAATGCAAGGGGGGATAGGGGGATTTGTTGGCCCATGCAAAAAGACTGAAGGGGAGCTTTTTGCTCCCCTTCAGTCCAGGAGGATAAGACGATTTCGGGATTGCTTTCTCAGTTATGGAACCCGGCTCCTTCTGCCCGTTTGAATTCGCCGGATTTTCGTCTTTTGTCGTTAAAGAAAGCATCGATTGTGCCAGTTGCGTGATAATTCTGTAACATATTGAAATGACGATTCTATATTTTAGTTTGGTTCAGGGGCGGATAAAAAGAGGCTTTTTCCCAGAGGCAAGAAATGTCGACAGATGAGATCAGCCTTTTTAAAAAACCATGAAAGAACAAGAAGATGCAACGGTGTCCCGTTATGTCGCCCTTCGACAATATTGTCGAAAGCGGCCCATCGATGTTCCAGGCGATCTACGCCGGTTCTCCCCTGCCTCGAGCCTGCTGCCGGTTCTGGCGCTTTCAAGCGCAGGGCTTCCGATCCGCTCCAGACTCTTCCGGGCCGGAATTCGCTGGAAACTTTGCCGGCCGAAAGCACCGCGCCGATTGCCCCGTTGCGGATTTTCCAGTTTGTTCCGGCTGCCCAAGGCTTCCCGTGATTCTCATGGTCCATCCCCCCCCCTCTGGATGCCCCGATTTTAAGGGGTTGACTTTTTGATGGATCACCCTAAGATGTCGATCGTGGCGGAGTTGAAATACCGGAGGGCTGACCCCTCCAGGGACCGTCAGCGGGAAACATGACATGAAAGATGAGGAAAAAGTGATCTGGCAGGATTCCGTGTCCGGCCATGAGCGTTCGTTTCTGCAGCCCATTTCCGTGGCGATCGCCTGCGTCGTTTTTATCGCCCTGTTCCTGTTCATGGGCATTATGGACATCCGGCGAAGCGACCGTTCACTCACCGGGCTCATGGAAAACCAGGGCCTGGCTACGATAAGCGTTGTGCGGAAGATGGCGGAGGACAACCTGAAAACCCTGATTCAGGCTGCCCAGCATGAAAATGCACCCACCTTTACCCCTCTCCGGGAAGAATCTTTCTCTCCGGAAAACTGGCTGACCTCCGCCCTGGCCGTCATCGGTCGGGATGTGGATGAAAAGTGGCAGACGGATCAAATCAGCAACGAATATCTTCATGCCATTGCCGAACGGGAGAATCTCTGGCTGATTGCGGTCATCGACAAGGCGGGGAGCATCGTTTTTTCCGGCCAGTACGTCCAATCCCCTGTCAGCGGAAACGGCGAAAAGGATCGGTTTCCTGCCGTATCCAGCGGCGCCAATCTGATCTCTTCCCTTCAGCAGCAGAACATCAATTTTGTGGCCCTTCGGCGGGCGGATGACAGCGGCACGGTGGTGATCGCCCTGAAGAGGGACGCTATCCGCTACTGGGCACTGAGGGTTTCTGTTGAGAAGGCCATGGAAAAGCTTGGCGAGGGGCGTGAACTTCTCTATCTCGTGATCAGGGATCACGATGGAAAACTGCTTGGCCAGGCGGGAAAGCTTCCCGGTCCCTGGAAGAATCTGGACTCCGCCTTCCACAGCGTCTCCTCAGGCCGGAAAAGCATGGAAACGCGGAAGATGACCTTTGGAAAGCAGCCCATTCTCGATATTACCGCGCCCTTTCAGCTCAGCGACCGGGTGGGCGGCGTCGCCCGCATCGGCCTGAAAAGGGAAAGCGCCGAAAAAATCCTGTCTGAAAACCGCCGAAGCATGTTTCTTTCCCTGTTCTTTACGCTTGTCGTTGCGATCCTCGCCATGTGGCTGCTCTATCAGAACCAGAACCGCCACCTGGCCGGGATTATCGAAATGGAGCGGCGCCTGGAAAAGGCGGAGCGGCTGTCCTCCCTCGGCCAGCTGGCTGCCGGGGTGGCCCATGAAATCCGCAATCCCCTCAACGCCATCAGCATGGCCAGCCAGCGGCTCAAACGGGAATTCATGCCGGCGGATCCGGAGAAAGCGGCTGAGTTCCAGAATATGGCCGGCGTCATCCGGGATGAAATTCGGCGCTTGAACGGGATTATCGAAGAGTTTCTCACCTTTTCCAAGAGCCGCCGGCTGGAAATGCGCGATTACTCCATTACCGAAATCCTCCGGAAGATGACGGACCTGATCCGGGAGGAGGCCGCCTTCCGGGGAATTGTTCTGAAAACGGATTGGAGCGACGACCCTGAAATCATTCCCATGGATGTGGACAAGCTCCAGCAGGCGCTGTTCAACCTCGTGAAGAACGCCATGGAGTCGATCTCCGGAGAAGGCTCTATCGAGATTTCCCTCCATGCCGATGGCCGCAATTCCCGGATTATCCGCATCTCCGATACGGGCTGCGGAATGACGGCGGAAGAGGTGGAAAAAATCTTCAACCCGGAATATACGACCAAGCAGAAGGGGCTGGGGCTCGGCCTGTCTCTTGCGCACGAGATCATCCGCGGACATGGCGGGGAGATTCGTGTCCTGAGCCGGGAAAAGGAAGGGACGACCTTTGAAGTGATTCTCCCGTCGGAAAGAACGACGGAGAATCCATCAAATGCCAGGACATAGAACGGGCGGTATCGATTGCCATGAAGAGTCTGAATATCCTCGTCGTCGAGGACGGCCAGTCACAGCGGGAAATGCTCCGTGATTTCCTGCGCAAAGAAGGCCACACCGTTGAGGAAGCGGGCAGCGGAGAAGAAGCGCTGCAATCCATGACAACGGGGGCCTTTGACCTGGTCCTGCTGGATTATAAGATGCCCGGCATGGACGGGATGCAGGTCCTCCAGGAAGTCAAGCGGCTCAACCCGGAAACGGATGTGGTGATCATCACCGCCTACGGGACGATTGAAACGGCCGTGGACGCCATGAAGGCCGGCGCGGTGGACTACATCACCAAGCCCCTCGAATTTGATGAACTGCTGCTTCTTCTCGACCGGGTGGCGGAGCGGAGGACCCTGCTGCGGGAGAACGAGATCCTCCGCAGGCAGCTCAAGGAACAGGGAGTCACGACCGACTCGATCATTTACGGAAGCCAGAAAATGGCGGCCCTCACCAGCATGGCCGCCCGGGTCGCCTCGAGCCGTGCCACGATCCTTCTTCAGGGTGAGAGCGGCACAGGGAAGGAGCTGCTGGCCCGCCTGGTCCACCAGCTCAGTCCGCGGTCGTCAAAGCCCATCGTGACGGTCAACTGCGGCGCCCTTCCTGAAAGCCTCATTGAAAGCGAACTCTTCGGCCACGAAAAAGGGGCCTTCACCGGGGCGTCGGCCCGGCGGATCGGGAGGTTCGAAGAGGCGGACGGCGGCACCCTGTTCCTCGATGAAATCGGGGAATTGACGATGCCCGTTCAGGTCAAGCTTCTGCGCTTCCTCCAGGAGAGGGAATTCCAGCGCGTCGGGGGAAACACGAACATCCGCGCCGATGTCCGGATCATCAGCGCCACGAACCGCGATCTGGAGGGGATGGTCAAGGAGGGAACATTCCGTGAGGACCTTTTTTATCGGCTCAATGTGGTGGTCATGTCCATTCCGCCCCTCAGAGAGCGCCGGGAGGACATTCCCGCCCTCATCGATCACTTCCTGAAGCGCTTTGTCGCGGAAAACGGCAAGGACATCGTGGGCATCAGCAGCGAGGCCAGGGACCTTCTCATGAAATACGACTATCCCGGAAACGTCCGGGAGCTGGAAAACATCATCGAGCGGGCCGTGGTCATCGCCAGGAATGAAGTCCTTTCCCTGGAGGACCTGCCTTTCCGGGAAGAGGCGATGGCCGCCTCGTCCGGCGGAGGCATGCCGGAAGAGGGGGACGGCAGGCTCCGCAGCGCCATGGAACAGCTTGAAAGGCAGATGATCAAGGAGGCCATGGAGAAAACGGGCGACCACCAGACCAGGGCCGCGGAGATGCTGGGGCTGAGCGAACGGATGCTCCGCTATAAGCTGAAGAAGTACGGATTGAAATCCTGAACGGGCTCCCTTGCCCGGACCCGCAACAAAAGGCGGGTTTTTTATGAGAAACTTCCAGGCGGCAGTCCTTTCCGCCTTTGGAAATAACCGACGGCTTCCGGTACGATCCATAAAGGCCTGCCTATGGACCAAAGGCGCGAAGAAAGGGAAATGCCGCTCCTCACCCTTCGGGAGGTAACACTCCGGAGAAGGGACGTTCTGCTTCTGCCCGGTACATGCTGGGAAATCCGCACGGGCCAGAACTGGGCGATCCTCGGGGCGAACGGATCGGGGAAATCCGTTCTGGCGCGGGCGATCAAGGGAGATGTGCCGATCGTACGGGGGGAGCTGATCCGCCATGCACCGGAGGTGGCCGGGGAGAGGATCGGCTACCTGTCCTTTGAACTTCAGGAGGAAATCCTGCTGCGTGAAGCCCGGTTGGAGGATTTCCAGGCATTCAGCGGGAAGGCCTGTGGCCTGACCGCCGGAGAGGTGCTGGGAATCGGGGACATGGATGGGGCCTCTGTGGAACCCTTCGACGACCTCCTGGGTGTCCGCTGCCTGCTGGGCCGGAGCATCCGGGTTCTCTCCAACGGGGAGATCCGAAAAGTCCTGATCACCCGGGCCCTGCGTTCTCATCCGAAACTTCTGATCCTGGACGAGCCGTTTGCAGGTCTTGATGCGGCAAGCCGGGAATCCCTGGGCCGGGCGATCTCCGCGCTCATGTCAACGGGGACGCAGATCCTGCTGATCACACAGCGCCCGGAAGAAATTATCCCCGGCATATCCCACGTCCTGGTGATCCGGGACGGCCGTGTCGCCGGAGCGGGAAAGCGTGAAGAACTCGGTACGACGGAGAAGTTGAAGCTCTTTTCCGAAAGAGGAATCTCTCCGAGGTCCCTGCCCCGGCCGATCCCGACAGCGGCCCGCAAGGCGGAACCGGCTGCGGACATCCTGGTTGAGATGAGGAACGTTCATGTCGCTTTCGGCGAAGTTGTCGTCCTGGACCGGCTGAACTGGAGCGTCCGGCGTGGAGAGAACTGGGCCGTCGTCGGACCCAACGGCTCTGGAAAAACAACCCTGCTGGCCCTGATCACCGGGGATAACCTCCAGGTTTATGCCAACGAGGTCAGGCTCTTCGGCCACAAAAGAGGGGGCGGCGAGAGCATCTGGGAGATACGGCGGAGGATCGGCCTGGTTTCACCCGAGCTGCAGCTCCGCTACCGCAAACCCGTTGATGTCCGGAAGGTGCTCCTCTCCGGGCTTTTTGACTCCATCGGCCTGTACCGCAAGGTGGACGCGGAGCAGAAAGCCCTGGCCGACTCCTGGCTTGCCTGCATCGGCATGGAAGACCGGGCCGACAAGCCCTTCAACCAGCTCTCCTACGGGGAGAAGCGCCTGGTCCTTGTCGCACGGGCCATGATCAAATCCCCGGAGTTGCTCATCCTGGACGAACCCTGCCAGGGGCTGGATCCATCGAATCGGGACATGGTCCTGGCGCTGATGGAAGAGATCGGCCGACGGCACGTGACGGCAATGATCTATGTCACGCACCATGAAACGGAGATGATCCCCTGCATCCAGCATGTCCTCGATCTTGGTGGAAAGCGTTGAACGGGTGGCGCGAAGGGGAAAAGGGGCGATCGCGACCGGCCTTCCTCGCTAAAATGTTGAAACATCGGATCAGTTTTGATATCCTTCACGGTACACATTCGTGCTTCCGTACCTTAATCGTTGAATAAGAAAGGACTTTTCTCATGTTTTATTCCCAGCGCGTCTTTTGCGGGCAGCTGACCCTGGAGGATGTGGGCCGCAGGGTGCTTCTTGCCGGATGGGTGGATGCATCCCGGGATCACGGGGGGTTGATTTTTATCCACCTTCGTGACCGGAGCGGCATTGTGCAGATCGTGTTCAGCCCGGAAGTCGCGCTCAGCGACGTCTGCCGGGGTGCGGCGGCGCTGCGTTCCGAATACTGCATCACCGTCAGCGGCGAGGTGAGAAAGAGGCTTGAAGGGACGGAAAATCCCCATATCGAAACGGGAAATCTCGAAGTGCTGGTCACGGAATTGACCGTGCTGTCGGAGTCGGATGCGCCGCCCTTTGCCGTTTCCGAAAAGGCCATGGTGGCGGGCGCCCAGTCAGCGGGTGCGGAAAGCGTGGCCGAGGATCTGCGCCTCCAGTACCGGTACCTGGATATCCGCCGCCCTTCGATGCGGGACAACCTGGTTGCAAGGCACCGCATCTTTCAATGCGTCCGGGAATTTCTCGATTCGCGGGGGTTCCTGGAAATTGAGACGCCGGTGCTGACCATGAGCACGCCCGAAGGCGCACGTGACTACCTGGTGCCGAGCCGCATCCATCCGAAGAATTTTTACGCGCTGCCCCAGTCGCCGCAGCTCTTCAAGCAACTCCTCATGATCGGCGGCATGGAGCGCTACTTTCAGCTGGCGCGCTGCTTCCGCGATGAAGACCTCCGCCCCAACCGGCAGCCGGAATTCACCCAGCTGGACATCGAAGCCTCTTTCATCGATGAGGAATTTCTCTATGATCTGATCGAAGAGCTGACCGTCCGGATGTTCGCCGTCGGCGGTATCGCCCTGGCCCGACCCTTCGCCCGCATGACCTATGCTCAAGCGATGGACTCAACGGGATCCGACCGGCCCGACCTGCGCTTCGGCCTTCGGTTTGTTGATGTGACGGATCTTTTTTCCTCAACGAATTATTCGATCTTCCGCCAGATTCTGCAGCGTGGCGGCTGCATCAAGGGCATCAACATCAAGGGCCAGTCCGAAAGGCTCAGCAAGAATGTCCTGCAGAACGAGTATGCCAGGGAGATCGTGCCGTCCTTCGGCGCCAAGGGCATGACCTGGATGCGCGCCGAAGGGGGTAAGCTTGAGTCCAATATTGTCCAGTTTTTCAGCACCGACGAGCTGGAGGCGTTGCGCAGGAGATTTGACGTTGAAGACGGGGACGTTCTGATCATGATTGCCGACCCCTCCTACCGCGTTGTGACATCCGTACTCGGCCAACTGCGCCTGCACCTGGCGAATCGGCTGGGGATCATCCCCGCCGGCAGCTTCTCTCCGGTCTGGATTACAGAGTTCCCCCTGTTTGAGGAGGACGGGGAAGGGGGCGTCACCTCGAGCCACCATCCCTTCACCGCTCCGGAGTGCACCGATTTCGATCCGAAAAATGTTGAGGAGCTGTTGAAGCTGCGTTCACGGGCCTATGACCTCGTCATGAACGGCGAGGAGCTCGGCGGCGGCAGCATCCGCATCAGCGACCGCAGCCTGCAGAAAAAGATCTTTGCCGCCCTTGGGCTGAGTGAAGAAGAGACCAGGGAAAAATTCGGCTTTTTCCTGCGGGCCTTCGATTTCGGTCCGCCTCCCCACGGCGGCCTGGCGCTGGGCATGGACCGCACCGTGTCGATGATTCTGCAAACCCCGTCCATCCGCGAAGTGATCGCCTTTCCTAAAAACCGCCGTGCCGTCTGCCCTCTGACCGGTGCACCTTCTGCGGTCAAGAATGAACAGCTGGCTGAACTGGGGCTTCTGAATCTCGGAGGCCGGGATGTTCTGCCGGGAACAGCCGAAGGGGAAAACAGGATCGATCACCTGTCCTGGGTCTCGCGAATCGGCATTGCCGCGGAGGAGCGTCCGCAGTTGGAGAAGGTCCTGTCTCAGGCCGACGAGCTGGCGTCGCTTGCCGCTGACAAGGCGGGGGCTGAGGAGCCGATGGCGACCGTCGCCCCCGCAGCCAACCGTATGCGGCCGGGAACCGTCGAAGGGCAATCCGCTCTTTCCCGGGACCAGCTGCTCAAGAGCGCGCCGGCGGTCAAGGGGAATTACTTCAAGGTGGCCAGCATTCTGGAATAAGGGGAGACATTTGAATGGATTCAATATTTTTCTATCGCAGTCCTGAAAACAGCCTTTCCGGGGGCGGTCCGTTACAGGGGGTGAACATTGCGATTCAGCCGAACATTTCCGTGGCATCCTGGCCGACAGACGCAGGTTCAAAGGCCCTTGCCAATTTTACGGCGCTGGAGGACGCAACCCTTGTGCAGCGGCTCCGTCAGGCCGGGGCCTCGTTGTGCGGGTCAACGCGCATGAGCGAATTCGGCTTCGGCCTGGAGGGAAGCAGGGCCGGCGAGGCAATTTCCCGTAGGGAAGCCGATGCCGAGCTTGTGTTAGACCTGACGGGAGAGAGCCGCCTGGCCGCTTCGCGCGCAGCCTGCTGCGGTTTCAAACCGAGCTACGGCCTGGTGTCCCGCTTCGGTGTGGTCGGTTTGATCCCGTCCATGGAATGCTGCGGGCTCCTTTCCGGAAGCCTGGAGACTCTTCGGGAGATTCTCAAGGCCGTGGCCGGACCGGACGACAGGGATTTTTCCCTTCCCGGAGAGGAGATCCCGGATTTTTCCCCCCGGCCGGTGGACCCGCAGACGACGACCGTCGGCGTTCTTGCCGAAGCTCAGGGCGAATTGAACGGCGGGCATAAGGACGCCTTCAGCGCCTCCGTGGAAGATCTGAATCGGGCGGGCTTTGCCATACGGGAGATCTCCCTGCCGGAATTTCCCCTGTTTTCGCTTGTCCATAACATCGTCGGTTCCGTGGAAGCCTCTTCCTGTGCCGGGCGCTACGACTCGGTCCGTTACGGTCAGCGCATCCCGGGGGCCAGAAACTGGAACGAGATGTATCTCCTCTCACGCGGCGCGGCCTTTGGACCGCTGGTGAAGAGCTATCTGTTTCAGGGCGCCTTTTTCCAGTTTGAGCGCTACGACGCCTATGAAAACGCCTGCCGCATCCGCGCCCGTCTGGTCAAGGAGATGGCTGGAATTCTGTCGCAGGTGGACTTCCTGGTCCTGCCGGCTGTGAGCGGCGCCTCATCCGGTGACCCGGCGTCGATAACCGACCTCTACGCCCGGTTTTCCCTGACGGCTTTCGCCAATGTAACCGGTCAGCCCGTGTTGTACCTTCCATCGGCCACGGGCGAAGATCAGCCGGGGGTTCAACTGGTTGCCCCGAGGCTCAGCGACGCGCGTCTCCTCGACCTGGGCGGGCATCTTCTGACCATGGGCAAGGGAGGTAACTAGCAATGGAATTTGAAGCGGTCATCGGATTGGAAATTCATGTTGAACTCAATTGCGCAACGAAATTGTTCTGCGACTGCCCCAACCGCCCCGGCGACGAACCCAACACCAATATCTGCCCCACCTGCCTGTGGCTTCCCGGTGCCGTTCCCCGTCTGAGCCGTGAGGCCGTTGAAAAGGCTTCTCTTCTGTGCCTGGGGCTTGGGGCGGATCTTCAGCCCAGAAGCGCCTTTGACCAGAAGGTATACTACTATCCGGATCTTCCCAAGGGCTACCAGCTCTCCCAGGCGCATCTTCCCCTTTCGCGCGGCGGAACCGTCACCATCACGGACGAAGAAGGCAAACCCAGCAAACTTCGCATTCATCATATCCACATGGAGGAGGATGTCGCCAAGCTGGTCCATGAAATGGAAGGGCGGTCTCCCATCAGCCTGGTGGATTTCAACCGCGCCGGCGCGCCCCTGGTCGAGATCGTCACGGAACCGGACTTTCATACGCCCCATCAGGCGATGGAATTCCTCAAGGCGCTGCGCACACGGGTCCGTTATGTCGGGTCCTCCGAGTGCAGCATGGAAAACGGCACGATGCGCGTCGATGCGAACATTTCCATCCGTCCCCGGGGGACGGGCCAGATGAACACCAAGGTGGAAGTGAAAAATATGAATTCCATCCGCCACGTGGGCGATGCCATCGCCTACGAGATCAGCCGCCAGAGTGCGGCCGTGCAGGCGGGAGAGGCGGTGACCCTCCACACCCGCCTCTGGGATCCGGAAAAGAAAGTCACCCTTGCGATGCGGGGGAAGTTTGAGGGCCCCTGCGTTCCGGACCCCACGGTGCCGGTCATTGAACTGTCAGGGGAATGGATCGAAGCGATGCGTTCGCGTCTTCCGGAAATGCCTGCCGAGCGGGCCGAGCGTTTTGTTGCGCAGTACGGCCTCACCGGAGAAGAGGCGACCTTCATGAGTTCGGACCCGGAGGTTTCAAACTACTTCGACGCGTTGATCGATCAAGGAATCGCGCCGCGCACGGCCATGCACTGGCTGACTACGCAGCTGGCGCCCGCCGTCAGAGAGCGGTGTCAGGAGCTGGCCGGTACGCCGGTGACGCCGGCCCGCTTTGCCGCGCTGCTCAACATGCTCTCCAGGGATGAAATCAACGCCAACGCCGCACGGGAGGTGCTTGTCCGCCTCTTCGACGGCGATGAAGCGCCGGAAGAAATCGTGGGGGCCCTTGGATTCCGGCAGGTATCCGATCCAAACGCCTTGGACGCCATGATCGACGGGGTGCTGGAGGAACAGGCGGAGGCTGTTGCCGATTTCCGGCGCGGACAGGGCAAAGCCATGGGATTTCTCATCGGCCGGGTGATGCAGGCCTCCGGCGGGAAGGCCAATCCGAAGATCATACGGGAGTTGCTTGCCAAAAAACTGGGTGCCGCCTCATAGGCGGCAGGTCCCCATCGTGACGGACCCTTCGGCCGCGGCGGAATATTCCGGCAAAGGAGCAGATCCATGAGAAATCACCTCACGTTTTACGTGGCCGGCCGGTGGGTTGAGCCGAGCGGACACGGCACCTTCGACGTCGTCAACCCTGCAACAGAAGAGATTGCCGGCCGAATTCGTCTCGGGGAGAAAGAAGATGTCGATCGCGCCGTTTCTGCGGCCCGCAAGGCGTTTGTGAGCTATTCCCGTACGCCGCGGGAGGAGAGGCTGGCCCTGCTGGAGCGGATCGTTGACGGCATTCAGCAGCGTTATGACGAATTATGCGAGGCCGTCAGCGAGGAGATGGGTGCGTTGAAATGGGTCTCACGGCAGGCGCACATCGCCGGGGCTCTACACCATGCCCGGATCGCCGTGGAGACGCTCAGGACCTTTGAATTCGACAGGCTGCGGGGCACCACCCTGGTGCGACTGACCCCGATCGGTGTCTGCGGCCTGATCACCCCGTGGAACTGGCCTGCCGTGACGGTTATGACAAAGGTGCTTCCGGCGCTTGCAACGGGCTGTTCCGTCATATTGAAGCCGTCGGAATATTCGCCCTTCTCCGCTCAGGTTATCGCCGAGCTGCTGCACAATGCCGGGGTCCCCCCCGGCGTGTTCAACATGATTTACGGCGATGGTCCAACAGTCGGTACGGCTCTCTCCAGTCATCCCGGCATCGATATGGTCTCCATCACCGGATCGACCCGGGCCGGCGTCGACGTGGCGCGCAACGCAGCCGACACCGTGAAACGGGTCCATCAGGAGCTCGGCGGCAAGAGCCCGAACATTCTCCTGCCGTCTGCGGATTTTCCCGGCGCCGTGGAGCGTGGTGTGAGGGGGCTGATGTTCAATGCCGGCCAGACCTGCTCGGCCCCGTCTCGCATGATCGTGCCGAATGACCGCATGGAAGAGGTGAAAGAGGCCGCCAGGGAGGCGGTGGAGAAGCTTCAGCCCGGCCCGCCGGACAGCAGGGCCTTCATGGGGCCGGTGGTCAATGGAAATCAGTATGAGCGGATCCAGGCGTACATCGAGAAAGGCATTGCCGAAGGGGCGACCGTCGTGGCGGGCGGGCCGGGACGGGTCAAAGGGTTCGACAGGGGTTATTATGTGAAGCCGACGGTTTTTGCCGACACATCACCGGACATGACCATCGTGCGCGAGGAGATCTTCGGGCCGGTGCTGGTCATCCAGGGGTACGACACGGTCGAGCAGGCCATTGAACTGGCCAGTGACACGGAGTACGGATTGGCCGCCTACATCCAGGGAGGGGATATGGATGAGCTGCGCGTCCTTGCCGACCGCATTCCCGCCGGACAGGTCACCCTCAACGGCTCGGGGCTGGACCTCATGGATCTGGCGGCGCCCTTCGGCGGTTTCAAGCGGTCGGGAAACGGCCGCGAATGCGGCGACTTCGGCTTCGAGGCGTTTCTCGAGCCCAAGGCCCTGATCGGCTTCCGTCGAGAAGGTGTAAGCGTCGGAAAGGCGTAAATTTTTATTGAGGAGGATAGTCATGGCAAACAGAACCGTAATCGGGATTCTCGTTACAAACCGCGTTGCGAACGCACAGCAGGTTCAGAAAGTGCTCACCGAATATGGATGCAGCATCAAGACAAGACTCGGTCTCCATGAAGTGGACGAAAAGACGTGTTCAACCTCCGGACTGCTTCTTCTTGAACTTTTCGGGGATGAAGGCGCCTGTAATGATCTCGAAAAGAATCTGAGGGCGGTCCCGGGACTGCAGGTCCAGAAGATGGTTTTTGAATCCTGATACCCGATGGACGCCGATCCGCTGCGTCCCCCCACCCGTGGGGGGGCGCCTTTTCCCCGATAGCCCTGCTCACTGTTCCGCCCCCTACCACCAGTTCCTTTTGCGGAAATACAGCAGCATTCCTGCCGCAGTGGCCAGCAGAAAAACCCAGACCATGGCGTAGCCCCAGCGCCACTCCAACTCGGGCATATACTTGAAGTTCATCCCGTAAATTCCTGCAATGAAGGTCAGAGGCATAAAGAGCGTCGCGATGACGGTCAGGACCTTCATAATTTCGTTCATCCGGTTGCTGATGCTGGACAGATAAATGTCCAGAATACCGGACAGCATGTCCCGGTAGGTTTCCAGGGTGTCGATGATGTGGATGGTGTGATCATAAATGTCCCGGAAATAAAGCATGGAGGACTTGCTGATGAGGGGAGATTCGGAGCGCTCCAGGCTGGTGATCATTTCCCGCAGGGGCCAGAGGGATTTTCTCAGAAGGATCATTTCCTTCTTTAATCCCTGAAGGGCATTGAGGAATCCCGCCGAAGGGGTTGTTACCAGTTCTTCTTCCAACTGTTCGATTCTCTCGCCCATATGTTCGAGGATCAGGAAGTAGTGATCCACCACGGCGTCTACGAGGGCGTGGGCCAGGTAATCTGCGGCGCTCTTTCTCAGCCGTCCGTTGACGCTGCGGAGTCGTTCCCGGATCGCTTCAAAGGTGTCGGTTTCTTTTTCCTCGAAGGAAAGGACGAAATTGGAGCCGAACAGGATGCTGATCTGCTCCGACTGGAGGCCCTCCCTGCTGGAGCCGGCATTGTAAAACATCTTCAGCACAATAAAGAGGTAGTCCCCGTAATCTTCCGTCTTCGGCCGCTGGTCCGTATTCAGAATGTCCTCCAGGGTGAGGGGATGGAGGCCGAAGTGCAGGCCGAGTTCTTCCAGAACGGGGATTTCCGGCATGCCCTGAACATGGATCCAGGTTACGCCGGTTTTTCTGAGGAAGGTTGAACAACCGGCTATCTTGCGGATCTCCATTTCCTGAAGGGATTCTTCGTCATAATAGACCAGGAATATGTTGAACGTGTCTGTGAGCTTTTCCCCGACCTGAACGAGAGAGCCCGGTGGCAGGCCGACTTTGGCCGAGCGGGATTTTTTAGTTCGAGTCATGTTCCAGTTCCGCTTGAGAAGGTTCCCGGGAATGTGAGGAGGAGTCCGAAACGTTCCTGGTCAGTCTTACCGTGACCGTCACTTTGGGCGTTTTGCCGTCTTCCATGTGAACATCCGCCGGCAAAACAAGTTTGGCGTCGAAGATCTGCAAATCTGCCGTAGGCTGGACCTGGATCGGCTCCGTCTTGATTCGAAGCCGCTTGGACCGCAGCCTGTCGGGAAAGAGGATCCTGACGAAGGGTGGGGAGATCAGCGTCCGCTGGAGCGTCCAGCCGGGAGGGGGTGAGTTGATGACGGCCTCGATGGGCACATCGGCCTCAACAACCCGTGATACCGTTATCGCTATGTGCTCCGGCTTGATGTTGTTGACCGTCAGGCCGATCGGCAGGGTGACCATGCTCCCGGTCAGGGGTATGTCGTGTCGGCCGGTTTCGATGTTATCAAGATCAATTGAAACCCGAAGCTTGTTCGGGCTCAGGAGCCGGAACGTCTGGGAAGATCCCGTCAGGGAAACCATGGCTTCGGTTGTGCGGGAGCCTTCCAGGATGCGGTCGGGCGCGAGATTGACATACTCGATGGGTACGGAATAATCCCTTCGGACCGAATCCCTTTGGTAACCGAAGGAAAGCCAGAAAATAAAGGCAAGCGCGAAGGCAACGGCTTTTTCCTTGGGGTTCTTCTTCAGCCAGGCCAGGAACGGGTGATGGGGCCGGGCGGGTGCGTTTTGAGCGTAGAAATTTTCGAGAATGTTTCTCAGCTCCGCCGCATTGTCAACCCCGGTTAATTTCTCTCTCCGGGCAACGGACACGACGCCCCGTTCCTCTGAAACGACGACGCAAAGGGCATCGGAACGTTCAGACAGGCCGATGGCGGCCGTGTGTCGCAGTCCGTAGCGGCGCTTGGGGTGGATGTTGCTTGTCAGGGGGAGATGGCAGCCGAACTGTTCGACGCGATTGTCGCGAATCACAACCGCTCCGTCATGCCCCCTGGAATGAGGGTCAAAAATGCTGTCGAGGAGTGTTTCGCTGAGCAGGCCATCCAGGCGGACGCCCCCGGTGAGATGCCTGTCCAGGGGATCCTTGCCGGCGATGACGATCAGGGCGCCGATGCGCTGGCGGGCGAGATTGTCTGCGGTATAGGCGATGACCTCCGCCGGTGACGTCGCGCCGGCTTTTTCTCGAAGATTGATTTTAAAGCGTCCCCAGAGGGCAAGACGTTCGAAGAAACGGCGCAGGTCTTCCTGGAAGATGACGACAAGGACGAAGAGCAGGCTGGCAAAAAACCCCTGGAGAACGAGCGTGGTGAGGTAGAGCTGGAAAAGGCGGGCCAGCATGTAGATGACGCCGAGGACACCGATACCTAAGAGGACGAATCGCGACGCCCGATCCTTGAACCAGACCAGCAACGCAGAGATCATGATGGCGATGATCGCGATGTCAAGGACATCCTGAATCTGAATACTTTTGAGCATCGACCAGATGCGAGACAGCATAGTAACCTTCTTTTCGTTCCGAGAGTCCGGCAAACTTCCAGGTGCATTCTTTAGGAGGTTTCTTTATATGAAAAGCTTCCGGATCGTGTCAAGAACATACTGAATTATCGAAAGAATTCTTCAGCAGGCCTGCAGGAATGACCAAAGGGGAATTTTAGGGAACAGAGAAAATTGTCCTTGACAAAAGTTCAGCATTCCTGATACAAAGCAACCACATTTAGGAATTGAAGGATTTCCGAAAGGGTTGAACAAGATGAATTCGAATCGATACGCTATGAACTGGTGGTGGCAGGCCTCAGAACAGGGGGTTGTCCGCCGGTAAGACGTTAAGACATAAAAACTGAAGCCGTGGAGACGCTCCCAGAGACCTCCGCGGCTTTTATTTTGTACGACAAGTCAGGGAAAAAGGCCGTGAAGGATTTCACGGCCTTTTTTATTTTCCGGGAGAAAAAGCAGATCATGTATGCACCGAATTATAAAACATTTGAAGAACTTGCAAAACAGGGGAACCTGGTGCCGCTTTACAGGGAAATTCTGGCGGATGTGGAAACGCCCGTTTCCGTATTCATGAAGCTGCGGGATTCCGCTTATGCCTTTCTGCTGGAGAGCGTGGAGGGAGGCGAGAAGTGGGGACGGTACACCTTTCTCGGAGCGGATCCCCGCCTGGTTTTCCGGATTTCAGGGGATGAAGTGGTCATCGAGGAAAAGGGGGAAACCTCCCGCCATGCCCATCAGGGCGATCCGCTCAGGTTCCTCAAGGAGATTCTCCGACGCTATTCCCCGGTTTCCGTGGAGGGGTTGCCGCGGTTTTACGGAGGCGCCGTCGGGTTTCTTGGATATGAGATGGTGAATTACTTCGAGCGGCTTCCCTGTGCCGGGGAGAATGATCTGCAGACGGAAGAGGCCGTATTCCTCGTGACGGACACGCTGATCCTCTTTGACCGCGTCCGCCATACGATCAAGGTGGTGGCCTGCGTCCATATCGATGGCGAACAGAGCCTGTCGTCACTTTACCTGGAGGCCACCCGGAAAATCGATGCCATGGTGGAGCTGCTGCAGGAGCCGGCTGTACCGGCGGGGTCATCGATCCCGGCTGCCTCATCCGCCGATTTCAGTTCGAACATGACGCCGGAGGCTTTCCGGGACAGCGTGGAGCGGGCAAAGGAATACATCCGGGCCGGCGATATCATCCAGGTTGTTCTATCTCATCGGTTAACCAGTGAAATCCATCCTGATCCGGTGGATCTATACCGGGCTCTCCGCTTTACCAATCCCTCTCCCTATCTCTTTTTCCTGAAGCTGGGCGATACGGTTCTGATCGGATCATCCCCCGAGGTCATGGTCCGCCTGGAAGAGGGGATTGTTGAGCTCAAGCCCATTGCCGGAACCAGGCCAAGGGGGGCGACGGAACAGGACGACCGGCGGCTGGCCGATGAGCTGCTGGAAGATCCCAAGGAAAGGGCCGAACATGTCATGCTCGTGGATCTGGGGAGGAACGACCTGGGGCGGATCGCCCGGACCGGAAGTGTTCAGATCACCCAATTGATGGTGATTGAGCGCTACTCGCACGTCATGCACATCGTTTCTTCTCTCCAGGCTCAGTTGGAAGAGGGCCTCGATGCCTTTGACGTACTGAAGGCCGTCTTTCCCGCCGGCACCCTGACCGGGGCTCCCAAGATCCGGGCCATGGAGATCATTGCGGAACTGGAGCCGGTCCGGAGGGGGCCCTATGGCGGAGCCGTCGGCTATTTCAGCTTTTCCGGAAACATGGATCTCTGCATTACCATCCGCACCATCCTGTTGAAGGAGGGAAAGATGCATATCCAGGCGGGAGCCGGCATTGTCGCCGATTCCGATCCCCGGACGGAATATCAGGAGACAGTCAACAAGGCGGCCGGCATGCGCCAGGCCGTGGAGCTGGTCCTGTCGGGATTTGAAATCCGCCAGAGCCCGTCGGACATCATAACCTAATAGATAATAAAAAAAAGAGAAGAAGAGGTCATGCCATGATTCTGATGATCGACAATTATGATTCCTTTACGTTTAATCTGGTTCAGTATCTGAGGCAGCTGGGCGAGGACGTGGAGGTCTATCGGAACGATCGGATTTCCCTGGAGAGCATTGAAAAAATGGAACCGGCGGCCATTTTCCTGTCGCCGGGGCCGGGCGCTCCGAAAGACGCGGGGGTAACGGCGGATGTGATCCGGGCCTTTTATCGGGAGATTCCCATCATGGGGGTCTGCCTCGGCCACCAGTCGATTGGATACGCCTTCGGTGCCGAGGTGGTCCGGGCCGGCCGGATCATGCACGGCAAAACCTCGGAGATCGTTCATGACGGTCAGACCCTCTTCAAGGGGCTTCCAAACCCCTTTCCGGCGGGACGGTATCATTCCCTGATCCTGGAAAGGGGGTCCCTTCCGGATTGTCTCCAAGTGACAGCAGAAACGGAAGGCGGCGAAATCATGGGCATCCGGCATCGGGAATATCCCGTGGAGGGGATACAGTTCCATCCTGAATCGATCCTTACCCCCAACGGCAAGCGCATTTTGAGAAATTTCCTGAAGCTCATCGCCTCAGGCAGGCAGGAGGCGCAGCGCTCCGAAGTCCTGAGGCCTTCAGCTCTCTGCGCCTGAGGGACTTGGGTCGGATGCCGGGAGAAGAACATAACGATCAAATACCTTAAAAAAAAGGGAGGAGTTTTTCTATGATCAGAGAGTCCATTGCAAAGGTGGTTGAAGGCGTCAATCTCAGCGAATCGGAGATGACGTCAACGATGAACGAAATCATGGAGGGGGGGGCGACGGAAGCTCAGATCGGATCCTTCATGACGGCCCTGCGGATGAAGGGGGAAACCGTGGACGAAGTGACGGGGGCCGCACGGAGCATGCGGCAGAAGGCAACCCGCATCGACGCCCGGGCGCAGGTCATTGTGGATACCTGCGGTACGGGCGGCGACGGGATGAACACCTTCAACATCTCCACCACGGCGGCCTTTGTCGTGGCCGCAGCCGGGATCACCGTGGCCAAGCACGGAAACCGGGCCGTATCCAGCGCCTGCGGCAGCGCCGACGTGCTGGAGGCCCTGGGGGTCAACATCAGTGCCGGCGTGGAGATCGTGGAAGAGTGCGTCCAGCAGTTGGGGATCGGTTTTCTCTTTGCCCCAAAACTCCATGGCGCCATGAAGTATGCCATCGGACCCCGCCGGGAAATCGGAATACGCACGATTTTCAACATGCTGGGCCCCCTTACGAATCCGGCCGGAGCCAATGCCCAGCTCATCGGCGTCTATGATGCAAAACTGACGGAAATGTTTGCCGGCGTTCTGAAAAATCTGGGGGCGCGACGGGCCTTCGTCGTTCACGGTTCCGATGGCCTCGATGAGGCAACGGTCACGGGGCCGACGAGGGTGTCCCAGCTGAAGGATGGGCTGATCTCGACGTACAATATTGATCCGATGGATTTCTTCGGACGGACGTTCAGCCTGGAGGATATTGCCGGCGGCGATGCATCCGCCAATGCCAGGATTACGAGGGATGTGCTGACAGGAAAGGAGGGGGCCTGCCGGAGCATCGTTCTCCTCAACGCCGCGCTGGCCATCATGGCCGGAGAAAAGGCCGGAACAATCCCGGAAGGCCTTGCCGTTGCCGCCGACTGCATCGACAGTGGAAAAGCCGCGAAGAAACTCCAGGAACTCATCGAATTGAGCAACAGCTAGCCGAGATATCGTTTAAAAAACTCAGGTGAAGGCATGACGACGATATTGGATCAGATTTTTGAAGAGAAGCGAAGGGATGTCAATCAGCTCAAAATGACCCTTCCTGTTGACGAACTTCGGAAAATGGTGAAGGATGTTCCTTCGTGCGGGGATTTCAAAGGCGCCCTGGCCGGCCGGGAATGTGCCGTCATTGCCGAGGTGAAATTCCGTTCTCCCTCAAAGGGGCCGCTGAAGAAGGACCTCGACCCCGCCCTGATTGCGGAGAGCTACGAGCAAAACGGGGCGGCGGCCATCTCGGTTCTGACGGACCGGACCTTCTTCGGGGGTGAAAAGCTTAATCTGAACATCATCCGGCGCGTCGTGGCTCTGCCACTCCTGCGGAAAGACTTTATCCTGGATGCCTGGCAGATCTATGAATCCAGAATGCTCGGGGCCGACGCAATTCTCCTGATTGTCGCCATGCTTGGGGAGAACCAGCTGCAGGAGTATCTGGATCTGGCAAGCGCGCTGGGGATGGCGGCCCTGGTAGAGGTTCACGACCGGGGGGAGCTGGAGCGCGCCCTGGCGGCCGGTGCGGACATTGTCGGGATCAATAACCGGGACCTCAAGACCTTTGTGACCGATCTGAATACCAGCCTGGAGCTGATCGGCTTCATCCCGCGGGACCGGATCGCCGTAACGGAAAGCGGAATCCGCTCCCGGGAGGATATTGAGCGGTTGATGGCTGCCGGCATTGGCGCCTTTCTGATCGGGGAGACCCTGATGACGGCCCCCGATATCGGGAAGAAGTTGCGGGAGCTCCTTGGAAACGAGGGTGTGGCGCCGTGATGGAGATCAAGATCTGCGGAATGACCCGCCTGGGCGATGCCCTCGCCGCGGCGGAGAACGGCGCGAACGCCCTGGGATTCATCTTTTATCCCCGGAGCCCCCGCTATGTCTCTCCCGAAAAGGCGAGAGAACTGATTCGCCGGCTGCCGCCCGAGGTGATCCGCGTGGGGGTGTTCGTAAATGAACCCGTGGAGAGGGTGAAGGAAATACGGGCTTTCTGCGGCCTGGATCTTCTTCAGCTTCACGGGGATGAGAGTCCGGACTATTGCCGGCAGTTTCCTTCCTCGGTACTGATCCGGGCCGTTTCTCCGGAGAGCGAAGAGGACCTGCCCTCCCTTGAAACCTGGCCCTGCCGGGCGCTTCTCCTGGACAGGCGGGAAGGGGCCCTCTACGGGGGAACGGGGCGGCTTTCCAACTGGGAGCTGGCGGTACGAATCCGGAAGCGCTTTCCCCTGATCCTTTCCGGCGGCTTGAACCCCGGGAACATCGGGGAAGCGATTCGAAGGGTTGTTCCCCATGCCGTGGATGTCAACAGCGGAGTGGAATCCTCCCCCGGAATCAAGGATCCGGATAAAATCCGGGCCGTGATCGGAGAGGTCCTACGGACTTCGGCGGCAGGGGAAGAGAAACGCCCGGCGGGAGATGAGCGGGGAAATTACCGGATCTTTTCCCGCGCGCGGGACTGAGATACTGTAAGAACGGAAAGGTGAATAAAATGAAGGGTGCGTTACCGGATAAACGGGGGCATTTCGGAGTGTTCGGGGGCCGCTACGCCGCCGAGACCCTCATGCCGGCCCTGATCGAACTGGAGGCCGCCTACCGTCAGGCGCGGCGGGACATAAGCTTTCGAAGGGAATTTGCACGCTATTTAGAGGATTATTCAGGAAGAGCCACGCCTCTGTACTTTGCGGAGCGGCTTACGGAAGTCCTGGGCGGAGCGAAGGTCTATCTGAAGAGGGAGGACCTGAACCACACCGGTTCACATAAGATCAACAACACCCTGGGACAGGCGCTGCTGGCCCGTCGGCTGGGCAAAAGAAAGGTCATTGCGGAAACGGGAGCGGGTCAGCATGGGGTCGCCACGGCAACGGTGGCGGCGCTGTTTGGCATGGAATGCAAAATTTTCATGGGGAAGGAGGACATACGGAGGCAGGCGCCCAATGTCTTTCGCATGAAGATCCTCGGCGCCGAGGTGATCCCCGTCTCTTCGGGAACAGCAACCCTCAAGGACGCCATGAACGAGGCCATGCGCTACTGGGTATCCGCCGTCCGGGACACCTTTTACGTGATAGGGACGACGGCAGGGCCTCATCCCTATCCCATGATGGTCCGGGATTTTCAAAGCGTGATCGGGCGCGAGGCCAAGCGCCAGATCCTGAAAAAGGAGGGACGTCTGCCCGATATCCTCATCGCCTGCGTCGGGGGGGGGAGCAATGCCATGGGGCTCTTTTATCCCTTCCGCCACAATGAGGGCGTGGCCATGTACGGCGTCGAGGCCGCGGGCAAGGGGATGGATTCAACCCTCCATTCCGCGAGCATCAGCGGCGGCCGCGTGGGGGTGCTCCACGGGAACCGCACCTTTCTGCTTCAGGATGATCACGGCCAGATCCGGGACGCCTACTCCATCGCCGCCGGGCTGGATTATCCCGGCGTCGGCCCGGAGCACAGCTACTTTTCCGAAATCGGCCGGGCCTCCTATGTCACGGTGACGGACGAGGAGGCCGTGGAGGCCTTTCATGCCCTTTCCCGCTATGAAGGGATCATCCCCGCCATGGAGAGCGCCCATGCCGTCGCTTATGCGATGAAGCTCGTTCCCACGCTGAACCGGGATCACGTTGTCGTGGTGAATCTCTCCGGCCGGGGGGACAAGGACGCGGAAGAAATTGCCAGACGGATGGAGAAAGGAGGTGCGGTCGAGGAATGAGCCGAATTGGACAGGTGTTTCAAAAGCTCAAAGAGAGGGGAGAAAAGGCCCTGGTTGCCTATGTGACGGCCGGAGATCCCGACCTGGAAAAAACCCGGGAAATCATGATCGGATTGAAAGAGGCCGGAGTCGACATCCTTGAAATCGGGGTCCCCTTTTCCGACCCCACCGCGGACGGTCCCGTCATTCAGGAGGCGGCCCAGCGGGCCTTGAAAAAGGGAACGACGCTGGAGAACATTCTCGACATGATCGAAGACCTCAGGAAAACGGAAGATCTGCCGCCGGTGGTTCTCTTCGGCTATTACAATCCCGTTTATGCATACGGGATCGAGCGTTTCGCGGACAGGGCGAAGGCGGCCGGCGTTGATGGCCTGCTCGTGGTCGATCTTCCCCCGGAAGAAGCCGGTGAGCTCCGCCGGGAAACCGATTCCAGGGGGATGGATTTCATTTCCCTGATTGCGCCGACCACTTCGGCGGAGCGGATCGGCCTGATCGCCCGCCAGGGGCGGGGATTTCTCTATTACATCTCCATCACCGGGGTAACGGGAACGGCACGGCCGGACATGGAAAGCGTGACGCGGGACATTGCCCGGATTCGCGCCTGTACGGATCTGCCCCTGGTCGTTGGATTCGGCATCTCCACGCCGGAGCAGGCAGGGGCCTTTGGCCCCCTGGCGGACGGGATCGTCATCGGCAGCGCTTTTGTGCGCCTCATTGCCGAATTTGCCCACAGCCCCGACCTCGTGCCCCGGGTGTCGGCCCTGGCCCGGACAATCAAAGGGGCCATGAGGCAGGAAGGATATTCTTCTTGACAGAATGCCTGCTTTGTGTTTTGATCCCGCAGGTGTTTGGTTGTATCGGTAACGTGTACGAGATTGCCTTTCTGCACCTCTTTTTCCGATGAAGAGGATTTGGAGAGGAAGGAAGAGAAAACGGAAATGGACGGAAGACAAAGCACGATGAAATCCAATTACTTTAGCTATTATTATTGGTATTTTTATATGGAGATCTGTCCATTGTCTCGGGTGGGTTGAACTAACGAATAAAAACACCAAGCCATGGGCAGATCAGGAAGCGCCGCCCATGGCTTTCTTCTTTTATGGCCATGGTGGCAGCAGACACCATGGCCATTTCTGTTGGTGCCTTCCCCGGTGTAAATTGGGAAGGCCGGCAAAGGAGAAGAATCTCATGATTATCGTCATGAAAAGAAACGCAACGGAACGTCAGATTGATCATGTCGTGGACTGGGTTGAATCCATCGGCTACAGGGCTTATCCATCTCGAGGAACGGAACAGACCGTCGTCAAGGCCATCGGGGGAGAGCGGGGAGGTGAGGAGCTCAAGTACCTGGCGGCACTGTCCGGAGTGGACAAGGTCGTTCCCATCCGCAAGCCCTACAAGCTGAGCAGCCGGGAGGCGAAAGAGGAGGATACGGTCGTCCAGGTGGGAAATGTGAGCATTGGCGGCGGAAGCTTTACCGTCATGGCCGGTCCCTGCTCCGTGGAAAGCGAACAGCAGTTGCTCGAAAGCGCCTACATTGTCAAAAAGGCCGGGGCTTCCATTCTGCGCGGCGGCGCCTTCAAGCCGAGAACCTCCCCCTACAGCTTTCAGGGGTTGGAGGAGGATGGCCTGAAGCTGCTGGCAAAGGCCCGGGAAAAAACCGGCCTTCCTGTGGTGACGGAGATCGTCAATCCCGAGGATCTGGACCTTGTTGAATCCTACACCGACATTCTCCAGGTGGGGGCCCGCAATGTCCAGAACTTTGCCCTGCTGAAGAAAATCGGCCGTTCACGGGTCCCCGTTCTCCTGAAGAGGGGAATGATGACCACCATCGAGGAGCTTCTCATGTCGGCGGAGTACATCCTGTCGGCGGGAAACGACCAGGTGATCCTTTGTGAGCGCGGCATCCGGACCTTCGAAACGGCAACCCGCAATACCCTTGACATCAGTGCCGTGCCTGTACTGAAGGAGCTGACCCACCTGCCCGTCATCATCGATCCCAGTCACGCAACGGGCCACTGGAAATACGTCCTTCCCCTGAGCCGGGCGGCCCTGGCCGTCGGCGCCGACGGCCTGATTGTGGAGATGCACCCTCAGCCCGAAAAGGCCTTCTGCGACGGGGCGCAGTCCCTGAAACCCGAAACGTTTTACGAGCTGATGGATGAACTCAGGAGGATGGAATATGTCATGAGTGCGACAGCGAAGGTGCTGGTATGAACCGGATCAAGATCAATCTCGACAAGCGTCTCTCCGAGTCCCATGAAATCTGCATCGGCTATGATTTCCAGGATCGGATGGGTCTTCTCATCGCGAAAGACCATCCGGCGAACCGGTATGTCATCGTGACCGATTCCAATGTGTCGCAACTCTACGGAAGGACCTTTCTTGAAAAGCTCAAAGAATTGGGGCTCCCCGTGGAACTGCTGGAATTTCCCGCCGGCGAGGGTTCAAAAACCATGGAGACCGTCCTGGGACTGACAGCCAGGCTACTTGAGATGGGTGCGGACCGCCATTCGATGCTCATCGCGCTGGGCGGCGGTGTCGTTGGGGATCTGACGGGGTTCGTCGCTTCCATCTATATGCGCTCCGTTCCCTTCATCCAGATTCCAACGACGCTCATGGCCCAGGTGGACAGCAGCATCGGCGGAAAGACGGCGGTGAATCTCCCGCAGGGAAAAAACCTCCTGGGGACCTTCTATCAGCCGAAGCGGATATTTACTGATCTCAAATTTCTGGAAACCCTTTCCGATGAGGAATATCTCAACGGATTGGCGGAGATTGTCAAATACGGACTCATCGACGAACCGGGATTCTTTGAGCAGCTAGAGCGGGAAGTTCGCGCCCTGCGTGCAAGGAGCCTGGAGATCCTGGAGCCGGTCATCGAACGGTCCTGCCGGATCAAAAAGGGTGTTGTGGAGATTGATGAACAGGAATCGGGATTCCGGAGAATTCTGAACTTCGGCCACACCCTGGGGCATGCCCTGGAAGCCGCTTCTAAGTTCACCCTGCCTCACGGAAAGGCGGTTGCCCTGGGAATGACAGCCGCCTCACGGATTTCCGCCTGTTGCGGCTTTCTTCCGCCGGAGGAGAGGGAGCGGATCGAAGCCCTGATCCGGGACCTCGGCCTGCCCGTCCGGATTCCGTCAGACGTTGCCGGACCGGAAGTTTTGGGGCGTCTCGCCATGGACAAGAAGAAGGAGGGAAATGAACTGCCCTTTATCCTGTTGAAAAAAATCGGCATACCCTTTATGAGTAAGGACGTGGGGCTTTCCCTGCCGGAGAAGATCCTTGAGGAAATGGCGGCATGAGCGGGAAATCACTGGACGAACTGAGAAAATCCATTCAGAGTGCGGACACCCGGATTGTCGAGCTGCTTAATGAAAGGGCCGCGTTGGCCCTTGAAATCGGCAGGAAAAAAGCCGATCTGGGAATGGAAATATACGACCCCGTTCAGGAGGAGCAGGTATACGGCCGCCTTGTGCAGTACAATAAAGGCCCCATGCCGGCCTCCATTCTGTCAGCCATCTTCGGCCATGTGGTCGCCGCTTCCCGCTATCTGCAGAATACCCTGACCGCGGCGCTCCGCCCCCACGAGCGGGAGGGGCGGGGCCGGATCAGGGTCTGCATTCCCATTGTGGGCCCCGGAATGGACAAGGCGGCCCGGCAGATTCGTGACGCTGCACCGATGGCGGATTTGCTGGAGCTGAGGATGGACCTGATCAACGGGGATCGTCTGCCTGAGTTGATCAGGGAAATCCGGAAGAATCCCTTTCCCGTAAAAATTGTGGTGACCTGCAGAAAGCCGGAAGAAAGCGGCCGCCGGCCGTCTGCAGAAAAAGATGAGAACGAAGAGGAACGGGTCTCCGTTCTGAAAAAGGCCATCCTGCTGGGTGCCGATTATGTGGATCTTGAACTCGGCACACAAGCTGCCTTGAGGGATTCGTTGAAAGAGCTCATCGCGGATTACCTGGGGCGGACGCAGCTCATCGTTTCCTGCCACAATTTTCAGGAGACTCCCTCTGACGCGGCCCTGGAGGACCTCTGGAAGTCCTGTCGGGAGGCGGGTGCCCGCGTCATCAAGATCGTGACCTTTGCCAGGACGATGACCGATAACCTGCGGATTCTGCGGCTCATTCCGTGGTCCCTGGGTAAAGGGCAGGAGATCGTCGCCTTTTCCATGGGGGACCAGGGAAAAATCAGCCGGATCATGGCCCCCATGCTGGGGGCGCATTTTACCTTCGCGTCGCTGGGGGAAGAAACCGCCACAGCGCCGGGACAATTGACTGCCGCAGAACTGTTCCGTATCCTTGAACTCCTGGGCCGAAAGGCATCAGGCGGCCTTTCCGGGACGGTGAGGTCACCGGAAGAGGAAAGGGGGGAGCGGAGCCCAGGGGGGAGGGGCATGGAGCCCTTTTCAGAACGCGGCACCGGGGATGTCGAATCCAATGACTGATCAATTCCGCAGCCCCATTCTCCTTGCCCTCATCGGCCATCCGATAGGCCATAGTCTTTCGCCCCTCATGCATTCGGCCGCCCTGAAACTCCTGCGCCTTGCCGGCCGTTATGAGGCTTGGGACGTGTCCGACCTGAAGCAGGCCGTGGAAAAACTGAGACGGGAGGGATACCGGGGGGCCAGCGTAACCATTCCTTTCAAAAGGGATGTCATGGCCTTTCTCGACGATCTCGATGATCAGGCCCGTCGCATCGGAGCCGTGAACACGGTGATCCTTCGAGAGGGGCGCCTGCAGGGCACAAACACCGATTGGGAGGGGCTGCTTCGGGCCCTGCGAAAGGTGACGGATCTTTTCGGAAAGCGGATCGTTGTTCTCGGAGCCGGAGGAACGGCACGGGCTGCCCTGTACGGCCTGCTTGCCGAGGGCGGGGTCCCTGTGGTGGTCAATCGGACGGAGAAGCAGGGGAGGGGGCTTGCCGAGGAGTTCGGCTGCCCTTTTTATCCTCTGGCGGAAATAGGGGACCTAGCAGGCGATATCCTGATCAATGCGACACCGGTCGGAATGGTCCCGGAGATCGATTTTTCACCCGTACCCGCCGCCGCGCTCCGCCGCTTCCGCCTTGTCGCCGACGTGATTTATAATCCCATGAAAACGCGGCTTCTCCGCGAAGCGGAAGAGGCGGGCTGCGCCGTTCTGTCGGGGATGGATATGTTTGTGGAACAGGGTGCGGCGCAGTTCCGGCTGTGGACCGGGCTGGAGCCCCCTGTGGACCGGATGCGGCAGGTTGTGAAGCAGGAGTTGGAAAGAAGGGAAGGGAAGCAGGCATGATCCCCATGGGCCGATCCGACCGGGAGGTAACCCTTGGGGTCCCCGGTTCAAAGAGCATCACCCAGCGCGCGTTGATTGCCGCTGCTCTCGCGAAAGGACCATCCCGGCTGCGCAATGCCCTGCTGGCCGACGATACCTTGTATCTCATCAAAGCCCTGGAGCTTCTTGGCGCTGAGATTGAGGTGGAGGAGGGTGAACTCCGGATTGGCGGGACAGGGGGAAAAATTTCCGTTCCGCCCGAGAGGATCTTCGTAGGAAACAACGGGACGGCGCTGCGGTTTCTGACCTCACTGGTCTGCCTGGGAGAGGGCCGCTTTGTCCTGGATGGCTCGCCCCGTCTTCGCGAGAGGCCCGTTGAGCCGCTTCTTCGGGTTTTGCGCTCCATGGGGGTGTCCGTCGAAACGCCGGAAAATCCGGGATGCCCCCCGGTTCTGATCCAATCGCGCGGACTTCCGGGCGGGCAAGTCGTATTTGAGGATCTGGACAGCAGCCAGTATGTATCCTCGCTGCTCCTCAGCTCTCCCTACGCTGCACGCAATGTCGGGATTCAGCTTGCCGGCCGGACGGTCTCAGAACCTTACATCGCCATGACGCTCCAGGTGATGGAGCAGTTTGGCGTTGCCGTTGAAAAGCCAGCCGCCAACACCTTCTGCGTCCCGTCAGGCCAAGCCTATCGGGCCCGCTCCTTCACCATCGAAGGGGATTATTCCAGCGCCTCATACTTCTTTCTGGCCGCGGCCCTGGGGCTGGCCCGGGTCCGGGTGCCGCACCTTACGGCTGCGAGCCTGCAGGGAGACGCACGCTTTTTGAAGATTCTCGAAGACCTGGGATGCACCGTGGCATGGAGGGACGGGGACGTAGAAGTCGCCTGCGGTCAGCTCCACGGCGGTGATATGGAGTTCGCCATGGGAGACATTCCCGACATGGTCCCTTCGCTGGCCGTCCTGGCGGCGTTCCGGCCTGGTCGCTCCGTCATCACGGAATCGGCCCACCTGCGCATCAAAGAAAGCAACCGCCTGGCGGCCCTTGCAGCAGAGCTGCATAAAATCGGCATTTCAGCGAGGGAAACACCGGATGGCCTGATCATCAACGGCGGGCGTCCCTGTGGAGGGGACATCGAGACTTACAGCGACCACCGGATCGCCATGAGCTTTGCCGTCGCCGGCCTGGCCGTTCCGGGAATCAGGATTGCGGACCGGGACTGTGTCGGCAAATCCTTTCCCGGATTCTGGAACGAGTTGCAGAAGCTGTCACAGGGCGCGCCTGGAGGGGGAAAGAATGACCCGTGATGACCGAACCATCATCCTGATCGGATACCGCGGAACCGGCAAAACCTCTGTGGGCCGGGAACTGGCCCGGCGGCTGAACCGTCCTTTTTACGACACCGATGTCCTGGTTGAAGCGCGTGAAGGGCGATCCATCCGGGACATGGTGGAGCAGGAGGGCTGGACGTATTTCCGGGAGCGCGAAAAAGCCGCCCTTCGTTCCCTTCGTACCATGCACCGCTGTGTCGTAGCCACGGGGGGCGGCGCAGTCCTGGATCCGGACAATGCGCGATTGCTGAAATCCATGGGTTGGATCGTTTTGCTGACGGCCCGGGAAGGGATCCTTGTCCGGCGGATTCTGCAGGATCCGGCCAGCCTTGAAAAGCGGCCGTCTTTTTCCGGGACGGAATCCGCTGAACAATCGATGGAGTCCATGATAGAGGAAACGAAGGAGATTCTGGCGCAGAGAATGCCTATCTATCGCTCTCTGGCCGATCTGGTCATCGACACCGCCAATGTGTCGCCGGGGGAGGTCGCGGATCGCATTCTCAGACATTTCTCCTTCGGGGAGTGAATGAGCGTTCCGCCTCGGATCCTGGAAATGGCTGACCGGTTCGGGGATGAACAGCCCAGAGGGCCGCAGGCAGAGGAGAAGGGAAGGCAGCGATGTCAGGGAACACCATTGGAAGGGTCTTTCGGATAACCACCTGGGGGGAATCTCATGGAGCGGCTCTCGGCGCCGTTATCGATGGCTGCCCGCCGGGGCTTTCGCTCTCCCAAGGGCAGATCCAGGCCGTCCTCGACAGAAGAAAACCGGGCGGGCAACGTTTTGCCTCCCCCCGGCAGGAGGCGGATCGCGTGGAAATCCTCTCCGGCGTCTTTGAGGGAAAAACCACGGGGACGCCGATTGCGCTCCTCATTCGAAATCGCGATGCGGACAGCGGAGCCTATGAGCACCTGCGGTCCGTTTTTCGACCCGGGCATGGAGATTACACGTACTACAGAAAGTACGGACTCCGGGACCATCGCGGGGGAGGAAGGGCCTCTGGACGGGAAACGGCGGCCCGCGTGGCGGCCGGGGCTGTGGCTTCGCTGGTGACGGAAGCCGCGGGGATCCAGGTCCTGGCCTATACGGTGGCCCTGGGGGGCATTTGTATCTCCCGGGGCAGCCCGGGGAGGATCCGCAGGGAATCCCTTGAAAATTCCCTGTACTGCCCTGATCCGGAAGCTGCAGCCAGAATGCTGGATCGGCTGGCTGAGGTCCGGCAGCAGGGGGATACCCTGGGAGGAATCGTCGAAATCGTGGTGCGGGGCTGTCCGGCAGGGCTGGGAGAGCCGGTTTTCGACAAGATGGATGCTGACCTGGCCGGTGCCCTCATGAGCATCGGAACCGTCAAAGGGGTGGAAATCGGAGCAGGGTTTTCCGTGGCGGACATGCTGGGATCGGAGAGCAACGATCCCCTGAGTCCCGGCGGATTCCTGTCCAACACCTCCGGCGGGATTCTGGCCGGGATTACCAGCGGAGAAGAAATCGTGATGCGGGTGGCCTGCAAGCCCATTCCGTCCATTTCCAGGTCACAGCAGACGATTGACGCGGAGGGCCATCCGACGACGCTCTCAATCGGTGGTCGACACGATGTCTGCGTGATCCCGCGAATCGTTCCCGTGTGTGAGGCCATGGTGCAGATCGTTCTGGCGGACCATCTGCTGCGGCAGAAGGCGGTGACGCCGTGACCGGGATAAAGTGAACGAAAGGCGGGCAGGATACATGGATATTGGTATTATTGGCGGCAAAGGGGACATGGGCAGGTGGTTTGAGAAATTTTTCAAAAGCCTGGGTTATTCGGTCTTGATCGCGGGAAGAAATGAAGGAACGATCCTGGCCGAGATGGGCGAACGGTGTTCCGTTGTGATCGTGAGCGTGCCCGTGGGTGTTACGACGGAGGTGATCGAACAGATCGGACCGCTCATGGCAAAAGATGCCCTGCTGATGGATATCACCTCCCTCAAGGCGGAGCCTGTAAAGGACATGCTGCGCTGCGCCGAATGCGATGTGATCGGATGCCATCCCCTCTTCGGCCCGGAAGTTCCTTCACTGGAGGGATATTCCTTCGTGATCTGCCCGGCCCGGTCCGGAAGCGGGAGATGGCTTGCCTGGCTGCGCACGCTTTTGAAGGACAATGGAGCGAGGATTGTAGAGACATCTCCGGAGGAGCATGATCGGTTCATGAGCATCATCCAGGGATTGAACCATTTCAACACCATGACCTTCGGCCTTGCCATGAATGCGATGGAGACGGATATCGAAACCCTGAAGCCCTACATGACACCGATATTTGAGGAGAAAATCAGGATTATCAAAGAAGTGTTCAGTCACAATGCCCGCATGTATTCGGAAATCCTCACCCGGAATCCCTATCTGCCCGCCATTCTGGACTCCTATGAACAAACCATGAAGGAATTGAAGAATCTCATTGAGAAACGCGATGCCCGGACCCTCCAGAAGCGACTTGAAACGGCAGGGAGCCGCTTCCCGGAAATGGTCAAAAGAAATCCGTCCTGAAAAAAGATCTCCGGGAGATACAAGATCGGGATCAAGGACGGCGCCTAGGCCGGAGGGGCTGTCCTTTTAAGGAATGATTCCAGAAGCTTTCCTTCCTGGAATTCGGGATTAATTTTCAAGGCCTCCTGAATGGCGCCCAGGGCTTCTTTCCAATCCTTCAGTTCAATATGGATCCGGGCAATGTTGTAATACAATCCTTCATCGTCGGATTGAAGGGCGAGGGCTTTCTTGAAGTCGTGAAGAGCGTCCCGATAACGCCCCTGCCGACGGTGTTCAATGCCTGACGTGTTGTAACATTGGAGAAGCCACCAGAGGATTTCATCGTTGCCGCCGATGATGTCTTTTGCGGTCTCATAATCATCGCTGTCGATGAAGCTTTTTGCTTCTTTTGCAAGATTCTCGATTCTGGATTCTTCAGGCTCGTCGGAAGGATCTGTCTCGTGATGGTTTTCGTTCGATCCGCCGGCCTGCTCTTCCATATACCCCTTTATTTCCTCATCCTTGATGATCAGCAGCTGCTTGACGAATTCCAGAGTCGTTGCGGCGTCGTTGTCACGGAACGCCACGGCACCGTACATCTCTGTAAAAGCCGGGGTATTCGATATGAGTGCCTGAAAATGATTGAACTTATCGTTCAGATCCTTTGAATCTGAGGGCAGCATTTTTGTCCTGAGCAGCGTTTCCAGAGACTCCTTGAATTTGACCAGTGAAGAATGCAGTTTGTTCTGCTGCAGCAGAACCCTGGCCTCGTTCAATTTTTTTTCGATTCGCCCCACTTCTTCCCTGTTGATGGTATTTTTCATTTGAATTCCCCGGAGGTGTTTTGTGATGCCTCAACAACACGGCTGTGAATATTTATGTATAGAGAATTGCAAGAAAAATTCCAGAAATAAAAAAAGTCTCCGTTCCGAGGAAAAAATATCATGAAATTCAAAATGGAAATGTCCCTAAAGATTTTCTTGTTTCTACCGATTCAATAGATGGGTCAACAGGAAATCAAAAGCAAGAGGTTGTATTATGCCGGTATCCGTTTATCAAGTTGACAGCGTCATTAAGGCTTACAATAAGCACGTCCGAACGAAAGTAGAAAACAGAAATCATGGTGCCGCCGATGCCGGTTCACACTATCGTGACTGCGTAACAATCTCTCCCTCGCCTGAAAACAAAGCGATCACCTTTGAAAAAATCTCTTATAACATCCGCGATATCATTGTAAAAAGTGCGTAATGGTCCAGAAGATCACAGCCCTTTGAAATGGACTCAACGTGCGCAGCAACCAACCGATTGACGAGACGACAGAAATCCTCCCTGGAGATATGGACAGTGCCGTTGAAATGCAAAATACCTTCATGAACCAGAAAAAAATTCTCGTTGTTGATGATTATCCCCACATTAGAGATTTAATTCGAGAAGCGTTGGAGACAGAGGGGCATTATGAAGTCAGCGAGGCGGAAAACGGGTTGGAGGCTCTGAATCTTCTCCGGCAAAAGACCTATGACATCGTTATCAGCGATGTGATGATGCCGATCATGGGCGGGCTTGATTTGCTGGAGAGCATTCAGGAGGTTCAGCCTACGGTCCTCACGATCATGATGACCGCCTATCCGGAGATCGAAACCTCTGTTTCCGCGATGAAAAAAGGTGCCGTTGACTTCATCCGGAAGCCGTTTCGTATCGATGAGCTGCTCTTTAAAGTCGATGTATCCCTGCGGCAGAGGGAGGCTTTGTCCGCCCAGGAACTGGAAAGGAATTCCAGAACCCGCCGGCTGCAGGGTCATTGCGAGGATTTATCGCTTCGAAACTACATTTACGACACTATCGAAAACTCCTTCGGTGACAATGACTATATCTTTGAAGATGTCGTTGAACTGGCCATGAAGGTCGTCGGGGGCAGGGATTGCGAGCTGCTGCTCTATGATGTCGAGGAGCGCCGGTTTCATCCCCACATCATCAAGGGGATAAATTCTGAGACTTACAGCACAAAAATCTTCCCGCAGATCGAAGGTGCGCTGGAGAAGGCGGCCCACAGCCGCGAAGCCATGATCATCACCTCGGACGAATGTTCTGAGGCATTTCCCTCCGTGATCTGTGCGCCTTTAATGATCAGAAACCAGGTTTTCGGGGTACTGACGATCCGGAAAAAGGAACGGGGGATCGCCTTCTCAAAGAGGGAACTGGATTATATCCAGACTTTGACCAAAAGGGCGTCCCTGAATGTTGAAAACAAGGTGTTGTACGAAAGTCTCTATCGCAATCTCATCGACACGTTTAAATCCCTTGTGGCTTCGATACAGGTTCGCGACTCCTATACGGAGGAGCACTCCTACCGGGTCATGGATAAAGTCATCACCATGGCAAAGCATATGGGGCGTTCCAATGAGGAGGTTGAAAGTGTCCGGATTGCGGGCATGCTGCACGATATCGGCAAGATTGCCATACCGGACAGAATCCTCCTGAAGCCTGACCGGCTTACCGAGTATGAATATAAAGTCATTCAAAGCCATCCGGGGATCGGGGAAAGCATCCTGAAGTCGGTCATGCTTCTGGACCGGGAAAGGGAAATCATTCTGCACCATCACGAGCGGTACGACGGCAAGGGGTATCCTCACGGGCTCTCAGGAGACAAAATTCCGCTTTTGTCCCGATTGCTGGCCATTGCCGATTCATTTGACGCAATGACCAGCAATCGGCCTTATCGAAAGTCCATGTCCGTGGATCGCGCGATTCAGGAACTCAAGAAGAACAGTGGAAAGCAGTTTGACGGCACTCTTGTTGAATGCTTTTTGCAAAGCCTGTAAGCATTGATGAATCCATTCCAACATGAAACTTCGAAACGAGGCATCGATCCAGTTTATGACAACACCGTATTCCATGATGGAGATCGCGCAACGGAATCAGGCCCTTCTGCGGAATCTTCAAAAAGAGCAGGCCGGCAGCCAGGACCAAAACGGTGAGGATTCCGGTACTTTGTTCCGCGGGATGCTTGACGAGGCCGCACGTTCCTCGTCGGCCGCTCAGCCCGTTTTAGAAGATTCGCCACCGTCCTCCAAGGCGGCGATTGAATTGCTGCTGAAGCGTATTGAACTCAGAATGAACGGTCATCTGTTAAGGATTTTGTCAGGGGAAACAGAGACCGAAGGGGCGGCCCAGATCTTCGAGGAGGTGCGCTGCGTGCTTTCCGGTTATGTTCCGGAACCGGAGGGGAGCGAAGAAACGTCAATTCACGTATCAAAGGAACAAAAGCCTGACACACCCTCTTCGAACGGCCACTACGATACCCTCATCCGGAAGGCTTCCGAAACCTATGGAGTGGATGCTGAGTTGATAAAAAGTGTCATCAAGGTGGAAAGCAATTTCAAGGCGGACAGTACCTCACCCAAGGGGGCCATGGGGCTGATGCAGTTAATGCCGGCAACGGCGAGGGAACTCGGGGTGAAAGATTACTACAATCCCGAAGAAAACATCATGGGCGGTACGCGATACCTCAAGGGGCTTCTGGACCGTTATCAGGGCAATGTGAAACTCGCCCTTGCCGCCTATAACTGGGGAATGGGAAACGTCGAGAAAAACCCCGGGAAGATGCCACCGGAAACCCGGAATTACGTGGCCCGGGTCACGGCGAACTACTCCAGGGCAACGGAAGTGTAAATCAGACTGCGAAACCCACCTTCAGAGCTCACGCAACGTCTCCGATTTCCACCGATCCAGCGATGTCAGGGCGCGGAGGGCGTGGCAGGCGCCGCGCTCTCTTTTTTTCAATTTCTGAGGCAGGGCTGGAAATAATCCCCAATTGATGTTCATCGGCTGGAAATTCCGGCTCTCTGCGGACGTGATGTGGTTGACAAGCGCACCCATGGCGGTGACCGGCGGCGGCGGAGGGAAGGCCTTGCCGCGATGAAATGCGGACGCGCTCAATCCGGCGATCAGTCCCATGGCCGTGGATTCGATATATCCTTCAACGCCGGAGATCTGCCCGGCGAAGAAGATGTGCTCATTCTTTTTTAATTGAAGGGTAGGTTCCAACAGTGCCGGAGCATTGATAAAGGTGTTTCTGTGAATGCTCCCGTATCTCGCAAACTCCGCCTCTTCAAGGCCGGGGATCTTCCGGAATATCCGGCGCTGTTCCGGCCAGGTCAGCTTGGTCTGAAACCCGACGATGTTGAAAAGGGTCGCCTCCCGATTTTCCTGGCGGAGCTGTATCACGGCATAGGGGATTTTCCCTGTTTTCGGGTTGAGAATTCCCACCGGTTTCATGGGGCCGAAGACCAGCGTGGATATGCCTCTAGAGGCAATCACCTCGATGGGAAGGCAGCCGTCAAAATACTTCGGATCCTCGAAATGCCGAAGGGGTACGGTCTGTGCGCCCATCAGTTCCCGCCAGAAGTTTTCGTATTCCTCTTTTTCCATGGGGCAGTTCAGGTAGTCACCCTGTCCTGTGGAGTCATATCGAGAAGCTCTGAAAACCTTTTCGAGATCGATGGAATCTCCTTCAATGATCGGCGAAATCGCATCGTAAAAATAGAGATAGGAGCTGTCCGTGAGCCTGGCGATCTCATGAGACAGGCCATCGGAAGTCAACGGCCCCGTGGCGATGATCACAATGCCTTCGGAAGGGACTTCGATCATTTCTTTGCGGATGATCGTCAGGTTGGTAAAGCTGTTGAGGCGGTTTTCAATAACGCGGGAGAAGGCATGGCGATCAACAGCCAATGCCTTTCCGGCGGGAACGGAGGTTTCATCCGCCGCCTTCATGATCAGCGAGTCCATCCTGCGCATTTCTTCCTTCAGAAGACCTGCTGCATGATCCGACACGTTGGAGCGGAGCGAATTGCTGCAGACGAGCTCTGCGAGAGACCCGGACCGGTGGGCCGGAGAAAATTTTTCCGGCTTCATCTCATAAAGGACAACAGAATGCCCCCGGTTGAGGAGCTGCCAAGCCGCTTCACATCCCGCTAGACCTGCGCCGATAATGGTGACGGGGTCCTCTTCGTGCATGTCCTTCTTTTTAAAAATGCCCACTGAAATTACTGGTCCTTGTCCGTGTATCCGCACTCCTTGTTGGGACAGGCTTTGTAGGTTCCCTCGTTGCGGGAGTACTTTTCAACCAGAAAGGGGGAATGGCATCGGGGGCAGGATTCGGGCACGGGCCTGTCCCACAGGGCAAACGTGCAGTCGGGATAGTTGGAACATCCGAAGAAACTTCGTCCCTTCTTGGTCCGCTTTTCGATGATCTCGCCGTTGCAGCCTTCCTGTGGGCATTTGACCCCGAGGCTGATCGGCATGGTAACTTTGCAGTCAGGATAGCCGGAGCATCCCAGAAAACGGCCGAATCGGCCGAATTTGATCAACATGTTCTTGCCGCATTGCGGACAGAGGGTCTCTGTCATCTCCCCCCCGGGGCTCCTTTTTTCGGTGCCGTCGCCCTGGGGAATGTTCATGGTGTTCCTGCACTCGGGGTAGTTTGAACAGGCAAGGAATTTGCCGTTTCTTCCCCATTTGATGACCATGGGGCTCGAGCATTTGTCGCAGATCAGATCCGTCGGCGTCTCCTCCCGCTTGATGTTCCTCATTTCGATCTTGGCTTTGCTCAGATCCTCCTCAAAAGGGGCGTAAAATTCCTGCAGGGTATCGAGACGCTTCTGTTTTCCCTCTTCGATCAGGTCGAGCTGGTTTTCCATTGAAGCCGTAAAAGAAATATCCAGCACCTTGGGAAAGTTCTTGACGAGGAGTTCCGTGACGATCATTCCCAGTTCGGTGGGGTGAAACTTTCCCTGTTCCAGCCTTGCGTAATTCCGGTCCTGAATGGTGCTCAGAATGTTCGCATAGGTGCTGGGCCGCCCGATGCCTTTTTCTTCAAGCTCACGGACCAGTGAGGCTTCGGAAAACCGCGGCGGAGGTTGAGTAAATTTCTGGTCGGACTTGACCTTCAAAAGGGTAAGCTGTTCCCCTTCCTTGACATCGGGAAGAATGCCTTCCGCTTCCGCGTCCTCGGGTTGCTCCTTCTCCTCCTTTCCCTCGGTGTACACGATGGTGTAACCGGCGAATTTCAGAATCGCCCCCTGGGAGCGGAAGAGATAGGGATCGGCCGATACATGGATCGTTGTCTGATCGTAAAGGGCCGGGTTCATTTGACTTGCGACGAAGCGATTCCAGATCAGGGAGTATAGGCGAAATTGATCGGGCGTCAGAAATTTTTTGACATCCTGAGGCTTGTAATTCAGCGAGGCCGGCCGGATCGCTTCGTGGGCATCCTGGGTCTTTCCTTTATTTTTATAGGCATGTGCTTTTGAAGGCAGAAAAGCAGGGGCATAATTTTCCCGGATATAAGAGCGGACCTCCTGGAGGGCATCGTCGGCGATCCGAACGGAATCCGTCCTCATGTAGGTGATCAGTCCCACGGGCCCCTCTTCTCCCAGCTCAATCCCCTCATAAAGCTTCTGGGCCGTCATCATGGTTTTTTTGGCCGAAAAGCGAAGCAACCGGGATGCTTCCTGCTGCAGCTTGCTCGTCGTGAAGGGAGGCAGGGAGGCCTTCTTGACTTCTTTCTTCTCCAGCTTGCTGACGACAAACCGGGGAGGTGAAGACGGGTCGCCTCCCGCAGAAATCGGAGCGGACAAGAGCGTTACGATGCCCTCGGCCTGCGCCGAATTGGCGATTTTGGCCTTCCTGCCGTTGATCTTGACCAGTTTGGCTTCGAAGGGAGGGGGGTTCTCGCCTTTGAGATGCACGGAGATGTTCCAGTACTCTTCGGGGTTGAATCCCTTGATTTCCTCTTCGCGATCACAGATCATCCGGACGGCGACGGACTGGACACGCCCCGCGCTGAGTCCCCTTTTTACCTTTTCCCACAGAATCGGACTGATCTGATAGCCGACCAGCCTGTCTAGAATGCGTCTTGTCTGCTGAGCTTCGTATTTGTTGAAATCCAGCTCTCCGGGGTGGCTTAGTGCGTCCAGAACGGTGTTTTTTGTGAGATCATTGAACAAAACACGATACACTTCCTTGTTCTTGGCCTTTAACTCCTCCGCGATGTGCCAGGCGATTGCCTCGCCTTCACGATCGGGATCAGGGGCAAGATAAATCCGGCTCGCATGTTTCGCCGCCTTTTTTAAATCGGCGATGACCTTTTTCTTGTCATCGAGGATGCTGTAAGTGGGCTGAAACTCGTTTTGCGGATCAATCCCGAGCGTCTTTTTGGGCAGATCCTTGATGTGCCCTTTCGAAGCCAGGACATCATAATCCGCTCCGAGATATTTTTTGATGGTTTTTACCTTCGTCGGCGATTCGACGATGATCAGGGAATCGGGCATGGAGTCTCCTTACGTTTATAAAGCTTTCCTGGCAACTGCAGAATGGCATCGTACAGTTCCAGATTTAAAAGGCAATTCATCGTTTCATTGACACTGAGTCCTGATTTAGCGATGATCGTGTCAATGTCAACGGTTCCGGATGCCAGGAGATTCAAAATCATTGTTTCATGTTCGCTGAATGAACGCTCTGATGAAGGATGGGAAACGGAAGTCTCCTGGTCCGGCTGCCTCATTTCCCGAAGATCCGTGCTCCCCTTTTTCTCGCCCGGGAGGAGCTCCCTTCGTGTTCGCCTTATCTGGGGCAGAATTTCTTCGAGAACGTCATCGACATTCTCGATCAATTTCGCCCCCTCCTTTATCAGCCTGTGGCTTCCACGCGATCCGTGAAAATCGATGCTTCCCGGAACCGCAAAAACCTCACGTCCCTGCTCCATGGCGATGCGCGCCGTGATCAGAGAGCCGCTGCGCTCGTTCGCTTCAACGACCACAACACCCAGGGACAGGCCGCTGATGATCCGGTTGCGCATGGGAAAATTCGGGGCGTTGGGTGGTGTGCCCGGGGCGTATTCGGAGATCACCGCGCCGTTTTCCGAAATATTCTTATAAAGATCCTTGTTTTCAGGAGGATAAATTACATCCAGACCGCAGCCCAGAACCGCGATCGTTCTGCCCCTGCCGGCAAGCGCTCCTCTGTGGGCTGCAGAATCAATGCCCCTGGCCATTCCGCTGACGATGGTCATTCCATTCATGGCCAGCTCCCTGGCGAGCCTTTCCGTCGTATAGACACCATAGGTGCTTGCCATCCGTGATCCGACCATGGCAATATTCAGATCACCCTCTTCCAGTGTTCCTTTGACATAGAGGAGGGGGGGATAATCAAAAATGTTCTTCAGAATACCCGGATACTCTCTGTCATGTAAAGTCACCAGATGGATATGAAATTTATTCAGCTCTTTCAACTCATTTTCAAGCTTCTGCCACTGATGAAACCCTTTGATCGCTGATGCCGTTTTGGGGCCGATACCCGGAATCCTCAGGAGTTCCGGATAGGTGGCCTGAAAGACGTGGTAGGGGGATGGAAAGAATCCAAGAAGGGAGTTAAATGTAACGTTCCCGATGCCGCTTGCGGATCTCAAGGCCAGCCAATATAAGAGCTCATTGTTCTCCATGACTAAAGTTCTTCCGAACATCCAGATTCATGTGGTCAAGGCAAAAGAATCACTTCATGGATCGGAAAGCGGAGTGCCGCCGGAACAGGAGTTGAACAGAGCGAATGCTGCTGAACTCTGCGGATCCATGATCATGCCGGTGCAATATCCGTGCGCCATCGAATGAGCGGATAAAAGGCTTTGTACTTTATAGAATAATAGCATGGTGTCAAGTCTTTTTAGCAAGAAGACGAGGCAAGGCATCCTGCTTCCGCTCCGGGATACATCGGACAGGCCGCCGGTGCGGCCAGCGGATCGGGGAAAAGAAATGATATGAAATTAAATATATAAAACTATGATATATTCGGCCTTGACAAAACAGGAAAAGCAGTTTAGATACTCACCTCCCTGATTGATGGATCGCATGTCTTCATGCGCCAGTAGCTCAGCTGGATAGAGCAACGGACTTCTAATCCGTAGGTCCCGGGTTCGAATCCCTGCTGGCGTACCATATTGTGTGGTGGGTGTAGCTCAAATGGTCAGAGTGCCGGGTTGTGGCCCCGGAGGTTGAGGGTTCAAGTCCCTTCACTCACCCCATATACAAATTCAGAATTCCAACCTGTCAAGATGAAGAGAAGCCCCTTGAAAAGGGCTTTTCTCGCACTCTGACTCCCCTGTCAATTGTTATAATCCCCATAACGTGTGCAGTCCTGCACTGACTGTTCTCCAGGTCTCCAGACCATCAGATTTCGTACACAGGGGACCTTCCGTGCGGGACGCGATTCTGTCTGTGGCGCTCTTTCTGAATTTTATCCGGGGAAAAAGAGCAACGCAGCGCCCCGGACGATGAAAACGTGTATCTCCCGCAGGAAAAAGCTCTCTTCATGCCTGCAGTTACAGGAGTTGCGACCTTTCTTTCAGGATAGAACCGGCCAGAATACGCTTGACATGGAAAATTCGTGCTTTTATAGTTCCATAAGGATCCGTGCGGCCGGATATTCCTGACGAACCCTCTGACAGGGAAAATCTTCCTGGAGGATCTCTTCTGGCAGTGAAAAGAGCGCCCATCCCGCAAAGAAAACAGCAGTGGTCCGGCGACGGATGCTCACGGGCGTGGCAAACGCGGGAATCGAAGCCTCTAAAGAAACGGTGGCCATGGCAGACTGTGTTGCCTTCGGGTGCATCACTGGAAACGATGCAGTGAAAAAAGCTGCAACCGAAGGATACGGGATGGGACGCCCCTGCTGCTCCCGTCAACGGTCCATGAGGCCGTATCGAAGATTTTTCATATCCTGGCCTGAAGCGGGTAACCCCAGGCAGGAACAAAGTTGAACCGCTTCCTCATTACCTCGGAGATGCCATCCATGAAAACACAACGGAAGTCTCTGTCAGGAAGTATCAAGCCCTTTCTTTCTCTCACCATCCTATCCTTTATCGGTGTTTTTTGTTTCTTCGCCCTTTCTGGCGCCGCTTCCGGGATGCCGAAGCGCCTGTCCAATGTTCCGCCCGGAGACTGCCAGGCCTGCCATGGCGGGGAAAAAGTCCTTCCCGGGACCCACATGGACACAAGGAGCATGACGCTCAAGGGCTGCATGCCATGTCATGCAAGGGACAAGGTTTCCATTAAATCCAAGATGCCGACAAGCCATGTCCACATGCTTTCAGGCATTTCCTGCGAACAATGCCACGGCCCGAAAACCCCTTACGGAAAAATCGGTCAAGAGGTTTGCATCAAGTGTCACAGCAGGGAGGGGCTTGCAAAGGCGCCGGCCAGAGGGCCTTCGCTGCCGAACCCTCACAACTCGCATTTAGGCACTGACGTGGACTGTCTTCTCTGCCATTTCCAGCACAAAAAATCCGAGTTCATGTGCTCCAACTGCCACCAATTCGGCAATGTAACTCCATCGCCGCTGCTCCCCCTGAGCTTTGCCCCAAAGCCCGATGCGGGCAAGGCGGCGGAAAATCGAGGCAAAACCGCGACGGAAAAAGCTCCGGCCGCAGACGGCAAAAGCCCGAAGACCGCCGCACGACCACCCTCTTCTTCGGAAAAAGCCGTAACGGCAAAGGAGGCTGCAGGTCCGAGCTGTATCACCTGCCATTCCAAACCGGAATATCGCCAGTATTTTTCCCAGACAAAGCATGGGAAGCTCAGCTGCGCCGCCTGCCACAAGGGTGTAACAGATATCGCCAAGCACATGAAAAGGACTGAACCCGTCAAAACGGCCTCCTGCGCATCGTGCCACGGGGATATCTCGAAAACGGGATTCCATGCGACGGTCAAAAAATTTTCCTGCGTACAGTGCCATTCGGGAATCCATCCCAAGGAAGCACCCGGGAAAATGATTGTGAAGGCCAAAGTCGAAGCGCCGCCCCCCTTGTCGCTTGCCGCTTGCACCTCCTGCCATTCGGACTCCAAGTTCAAGGAGCATTTTGCCTCCACATCCCATGGGGTACTGGGCTGTGCCGCCTGTCATCAGGGCATCCAGGATCTGAATCGGCACATGTCCGGAAAGGAACCCCAAAAGTCGATTTCCTGCGCCGTCTGTCATCGGGACACGGACGGCTTATATTCCAAGAGCGCCCATGCCGTGAAGGCCAAACTCACCTGTCTCGATTGCCATACCGACATCCATCCTTCAGAATCCGCATCGGCGGGGAAGGACGAAGCTGCGGCAATGCAGACCTGCACGAAGTGCCATGACCAGAGCACATACCTGACAAAGGGTCATGGGGCCCGGCTTCTTGCCGGAAGTAAGGAGGCCGCTTCCTGCGGCGACTGTCACGGCGTTCATGACGTTCCCGTCTTTCCGGCGACGGCGGAAGGCCTGGCCGATAAGAGAGAACACTATACGAACCTGTGCGTTTCGTGTCACCGTGAGGGAGGCATTGCCGGCAAGTATGGGGCATTTCCCCATGCGGTGAGCGGCTATGGAGAGACGTATCATGGAAAAGCGAGACAGCTGGGAAACTATGAAAAAGTGGCGGGCTGCCAGGACTGTCATACGGGGCACAACATTCTTCCGGCCGACCATCCCGATTCTGCCCTGCATCCCCGGGTGCTGGTCGGGACGTGCGGAAAGTGCCATTCTGATTTTCACCCCAGATTCGTTTCTTATGTACCGCACCCGGACCCCGGGAATCCCGAGAAGTTTCTTTCCCTTTACCTGACGGAGAAATTCATGATCGGCCTGTTGGTATCGGTCTTTGCCTTCTTCTGGGTTCATTCTCTTCTCTGGTGCCGTAAGGTCTATGTGGAGCAGAGCTGTCGTATCAAGGAAGGTCTGAACGTCGAGACGGCCGTGCCCGGCGATCTGGGCCGCCAGTACGTCAGGCGTTTTTCACCGCGGGATCGCTTGATGCACATTGTGCTGATCCTTTCCTTCTTCGGTGTCGTGATTTCAGGATTTCCGTTGAAGTATCCCGATGCCGCATGGGCCAGGACCTTGGTCGGCCTCCTGGGAGGCGTGGAGAACGCAGGCACCGTGCACCGTGTCAGCGCGGTCGTCATGTGGCTTCTATTCCTCTATACCTGCTGGTTGTCCCTTAAATTCCTGTTTCCCGGCTTCAGGTTCGAGGGCTGGTTAGGAAGGCTCTTCGGCCCGGATTCTCTTTTCCCGCGCCTCAAAGACGTCCAGGATATCGGGGGGATGTTCAAATGGTTCTTCAACCGGGGCGAAAAGCCACAGTTCGATCGTTGGACGTACTGGGAAAAATTCGATTTCATGGCTGTTTTCTGGGGGATGTTCCTCATCGGGCTTTCCGGCATTATCATGTGGATACCGGAGCTTTCCTCCTATGTCATGCCGGGCTGGATGATCAACATCGTATCGCTGGCTCATTCAGAAGAGGCGTTCCTGGCGTCGGTCTTCATCTTCACCATTCACTTTTTCAATAACCACCTGATTCCGGACAAATTTCCCCTGGAGAAGAACATCTTCACGGGAAGCTACACCCTGGAGGCGCTCAGGAGAGAGCGGCCGCAGGAATACGAACGGATCCTTCGGGAAAACCGACTGGAGGAGGTTGCCTGCAAGGGGCCGGGAACGGGCATCCAGCTCTTTGCCGGCATATTCGGAATCGCAAGCGTTCTTCTTGGGCTGCTCTTGACGGTCCTCATTTTCTGGGCGGTGTTCACGTTGTGATGGGTGAGGATCAGAGAGGTACGCCAAGGGTCTGCAGTGGTGCACTTGCCGGGGGGCTGCCTGCCGGCGGAGGCGCCCGGAGCGCACCGTCGTGCGCAAAAATCCGCCGGCTGGACGGGAGGGCTGCTCTGTCCTTTTTTGACCGCAGGGGGATGACACGGCGGCCCTTCAGGGCTTCCATATAGAAAGACGGCGCCGTTCTTCTGTGCAAGGATCGCAGCGCCGTCCTGATGTTGAGGAATGCCCTGTGTTGAGGAAGGGCAACGTTCTTATTTCAAGATATTGTTTTTTAAACGCTCCTGGGTGGAACGGGGAAGGATGTCTTTCCAGGGGGCATCACGAGATCCCCTGAAGAGTTCTTTATCATCCATATCGTATTCAGAGCCATATAAAATACGGAATCTCGGGGATTTCGCGTCGATTTCCATCAAGGACAGCGTGTGAGAAAGCTTTTCATATCCTTCGACCGGCTCACCTTTATTTTTCAACCACTGAGCGTAATGCTTTTTCCCTTTATCGGAGAACACCACCTTGACCCACACCTGCATGATATCCTTCGTTTTTTGTTTCATGGTCGCCGGGTGATACAGGTAAATGTCCCCCTGATCGGACCTTCCATATTCCACCCAGTCCGATGAGCCGACCGCCGGGTCTGGAAGCAGAAGGAGGATCAGAAAAAAGGAGCAAATCATCGAGGGGATCGTCTTCATAGCCTTTCCTTTCCTTTCCTTTCATTTCAAGTAGGTTCATCCAGGTGACTCAGCATCGACGGCTCCCTCGCCTGGAGAAGCGCTGATCTCCTGGAGGGAGATGCTCCGTCCCGGGGGCATCGACACGCGGGGAATGTCGGGATCCGGGGATTCCCCGCCGAAGGAAAAAAGGGGGGAGGGAACGACCGTCACCTTTTCCCCCCTTCGAGAAGTCAGACCCGAAGCCTGTTGCGTTTATTTTTTGGCTTCAACGGCCCCCATGATCTTCATGTCAAATTTGTGGCATTCCAGGCAATAGACCTTGGATTCCGCATGTCCTTTATGACAGACTGTACAGGCGATGTCTCCCAGATGCGACTTGTGGGGATTGCGGTCTTTAAACTCCTTCGGCTCCGTTTTCTGGGCAAGCCGGTCCATGGGACCATGACAGACAAGGCAGCGATCGTTCTCTACCGTGTCATCGGCTCTGGGCAATCCTTTGCCGTGGCATTGGGTACAACCGATCCCTGCCGCGGCATGCAGATGGTCCATATAGCCGGAGCCTGCCCAGGACTTGAATATGGTCCGCAAAAAATCCATGTCTTTCGCATCCGGTGCTCCCCAGGATCCCTCCCGGCCGATGAGCCCAAAGCTTTTGCCCGGCATCCATTCATGGCAGGCCGTGCAGTCCAGAGATCCCCTGGGGGGAAGATGGGCCATGTGCATCCGCGTCGCAAAGAGATTCTTCTCCGCCCTCCCCTCGAAATCACTCGGATGGCAGGGCATGCAGGAGGCCAGGCTGTTTTCTGCGACGGGCGGATGTCCCTTGGGAAGAACGGAGGCCAGATCGGCATGGCAGGTCTTGCAGGAAACCGCTTCAGGTTTGGCCGCTTCGACACTCAAATCCCCCACCAGGACATAGGGCAGGAAGAACAGCGATGCAATCAAAAACGCTGGAAACAGTAATTTTTTCATACGTCACCTTCATTGATGTGAAGAATAAGGAAAGTGGATGATGAAATAACCGCACCTACCTTCCGGTCATGTTCTCCTCTTCTCTTTTGCCGCATTGGTACCGGCCATCCGTCCAAAGGCAATGGCATCGGGAATCGCATTTCCGCCCAGGCGGTTCGCGCCGTGCACTCCGCCGGTGACTTCTCCTGCCGCATAAAAACAGGGGATGACCTTTCCCCAGATATCAATGACCTGGGCATCCTTGTTGATGCGGAGCCCCCCCATGGTGTGATGCACAGCGGGCCATTGGGCTACGGCATAGAAGGGGCCTTCCGTCAGGGGAATCATCACCTTCGTGAACTGGCGGCCGAATTCGGGGTCTTTACCTTCGGCCATGTACCGATTGTGGTTCCTGATGGTTTCCCCCAGGCTGTCTGCCGGAATTCCCAGCTTTTGAGCCAGCTCCGTCATTGTATCGGCTTTGACGAAGCGGCCTTTGGCGATTCCCTTTTCCACTTCTTCCTTTGTTCCCATTTTTGGAATCATCGCCTCGCAGAACAGAGAATAGGTCGGTTTCATCTTGGTTTTGATCTGGGCCATGGAAACAACGTCGCGGCGCTCCATTTCATTGACGAAACGCTTACCGAGCTTGTTCACGTAAACAATGCCGTAACCAGGGCCCCGGAAGGGATAGATGGCGGGGACATCGAGGATTCCCGTGTCGGGTGCCGCATAGGGGTACAATTGAATGAACGCAAGCTGAAGGGAATCAGCGCCGATGGCCTGGGCCATCCGGATGGTTTCCCCTGTTGCGCCGGGGTGATTCGTGCAGTTGTACTCGTCCAGAATGCCGGGATTGTATTCTCTCAACATCTTCTTGTCTCTGCCAAAGCCGCCGGAAGCCATGATCAGCGCCTTGCCGATCCGGATGTTAACCGTTTTTCTTCCCGTTACGACCTCCACGCCTTCGATGGGGCTCTGGGAATCGGCATCCCTTCTCCAAATCCAGGTTAATTTTGTGTTGAGGCGGATTTTAGCGCCGCGGCTCTCAGCGATTTTTTTCAGGGGTTCCGTGTAGCCCCGACCGACACCCTCGACGTTGGTGTGGGTTCGATAGGCGGAATGACCGCCCGTGCGGTTCAGGATATTCCTGAGCTTGCATCCCCCCTCCTCAATCATCCAGTTCAGGGCGGGTGTTGCCCCGTTGACGAAGACCTCGACCAGTTCAGGAAAACTGTAGAAGTCTCCACCCTTCAACGTATCGTTTTTGTGCAGTTCAACGCTGTCCTCTCCCAACTGCAGTTTTTCCCTTAAATGCAATTGGTCGTCCCAGGAATTGTACTCACCGCCGTTGATGATGGAATTCCCCCCGTAAGTCGGCATCTTTTCGAGGATGATGACCTTGGCGCCTCCGCCGGCCGCTTCCGCCGCCGCTGCGAGTCCAGCGAAGCCTGAACCGATCACGACAACATCCCACGTTTCATCCCATTTGGAGGGAAGCTTTTTGACGGCCGCTTCTGCCCTATCGGGTGCGGACATGTTGAGCGCCAGGCCGCCGCCCACCGCCACAGCGCCCATGGCGACAGCCCCCTTGAGGACCGATCGCCTGCTTACGCCGTTGCCTTCCATACTTTCCTTTTCTGGTTTCATAGTGTAACCTCCTTTCGTTAAACGATATTGAATTTACACAATGTCAAAAAAGAACCCCATTTTCCCTGTACAACGAATCCCCTGCTACAAGAAAGCCCCATTTCTATTCCCACCAGAAACAGGGCTTTCATAAGCTTTTCAAGGCGTCACCTTTTAACCAGGGTTCAAGCGGGTTGACAAGCCACCGACAACCTCATGGCTCTTACTTCGGCCCCTCATTCCATGAAAAGTCAAGGATACATCCTTTCAGGAAGATCCTTTCCCGTTTTGATCCTTGACAACATCAAGAACCTCATATATACGGTTCCCTTGTGTTTCCGGGTGCCCGTTCAAAGCCAGGACCCCCTGACGTTCAACAGGATCTCAAAACATGGGCTCTGAATGGGAGTAGTCCTGACTCGCCCATCCCGGAACAGAGACATGTGTAACCAACAAGCTTGCGCCCGTAGCTCAGCTGGATAGAGTCGCAGACTTCGAATCTGTTGGTCGTAGGTTCGAATCCTACCGGGCGCGCCATAATTCCGCATTGCGGCAAAGCACGTACCCAACAAAAAGTGACCTCTGAAAAATCGATGCTTTTCAGAGGTCATCGTGTCTTCAGCATCGAAACTTCAGCCCTTTCCCCTCTGCTGAAATCTTCTCCCTAAAAGCTGATTTTTAAAGAGCAAGCGGACTGTTCCGTTCATGGATATGCGCCATGCCGGCAATTCTTCCTGACTAACGGTTTTTCGCATTCATCGGATCCCCCTTGTAGCCCAGGGCCTTCCAGTCAAGGCGGCCTTTCTCGCTATGGCAGTCAAGGCACTTGAGTGATTTCGCCTTGGGTACCACCATGTGATGGACCGGCCAGGCCATGTCGGTTTCCACGAAACCGTACTTGCCGCTGTAGGGCAGGCCGGCTGCCTTCATGCCGGAGGCGATGGCGGCGTTCCAGTCGTACTTCACCCAGTAGGCGTTGCTGTCCGGCGCACCGAAGACCTGTACAAAGGCGATCGTGTTGTTCCCGCTGTCGTAGGGCTGCTTTCCTTTCATGATCTTGAAGGGGTATATCCTTGCCTTGGGATCGTTTCGGCTGCCTATCGGGGTGGCGAGCCGGACCGGTTCGGCCGGGTTGATCTTTTCTCCCGCCAGGTAGCGATCAAAGGTCCCGTTAAACCACATGTAGGTGGGAACGACGTCCTTTTCCCATTTGAAGTCTCCCTTCATCCGGTCATAGGTCTTCTGGCCGTACTGGTCCTTCGGGGCGTCTTCAGGCTTAACCTCGCGGCCCGCCGTGGACCAGTCCCACCAGACCTTGGTGGGCATGGACTTGGCAAACGTCGGAATGTGGCAGCTCTGGCAGGCCACCCTCTCGGTGTGCTTGTTGACCAGGGCGTTTTTATGAACGCTGCCCGTGTGGCAATCACTGCAGTCGATGTGGGTGGGGGCGGCATGGGAGATGGTAACGGAGGCGGCTTCGCCCTTCAGGAGGTGGTCCTTGGCCTGGTGGCATTCCTGGCACTCCATTTTCTTCGCACCACCCATGTGGATATCGATCTCCGGGGTCGGATTGATCAGGGATGTGTCCAGATCACCATGCTTTACATGGTCGCCCCCGCCTCCATAGAAATGGCAGGAGCCGCACGTGGCCCGTGAGGTGGGGCCGACGGAATGGGCCACCTTGACGAGGTCGACGGGCAGCCACAGCTTTCCCTTGGGAAATTCTTTCTTTTCCCCTTCATAAACAGGATGGCCCGCACTGGTGGGGAATTTCTTGTACGTGCCCGTTGTATCGTGGCAGACCAGGCAATCGACATTTTCCGCCTTGGAAAAGTCGAAACCGGCATCCTTGAAGCCGTACCCGGCGTGACAGCTCGTACAGCGGGGCCAGTTTCCGGGAAGTCCCACGCAGAAGTTATTCAGGGCATTGACCTTGCCGATGTCGACCTTTCTGCCTTTTTTGTCGAACTGAACTTTGGACCATGTCCAATGAACGGTCTTCATAAAGTCCCTGGTTTCCTTCTCGTGGCATTCTATGCACCGCTTGGTGACCTCAGGGCCGTTCTTGAAAGGCCCTTTACCGACGAGGGCGCTGTGGTCCGCCTCGGCGACCGGCGACAAGGCAAGCAGCAACGTCACGACGGCCGTGGAAATGATTCCGAAAATCTTCATGCGAAGCCATCCTCCTTTCCATATATAGTAGTAATAGAAGAGATTATAAGGGAAATATCTGTGTATGCAAATGATAAATAACGTCTGCCCGGTGAGCTCTGTAACAATCAGGACCGCCCTTCCAGGATCGCAGAGGGGGGCGAAGCAGCCTTCATGCTGTTTATGTATTAGAAAATAAAGATGAATTTCGGTTGGAAGATCGGCCGCCGGAACGTATACCCTGGAGACGCGACGGCCGGAAATGCGGTGAAAAAATTTCCAATTCTTGTTTTACTCGAGCCGCTTTTCCCTCTTGCTTATTTTACGATGTTCCTATATTTTGCCCCCTCTGTTTTCGGGGGTCAACACAAAAAGAGTGTTCTGGAGAGCGTTTGGAAAGCCTGATTTTCCTGAGCGTAAAGGCGATGGGGTTATCAGCCGGACATCGTTCATCCTGCAATCGGGTATAAAAAGAGGCCGTTGTGACGGATCTGAATCCCGTCAATCGAGCCTGAAGTTCCCCAGCGGCGGAATTTCATATCCCCGTCTGTCCGGATTCGAAGACGGTCTGAGGCTGAAACACCTTGCAGATAAAAATGTGTTGACTAACCATAAGGTGCATATTAGTAATTAAAAATATTCATAAATATTCGGGATCACAAGTTCGATTGGATAAGAAGAATCTCTATATTTCCACGATCGGCTGCCAGATGAACGTTCACGACTCTGAGCAGATGGCGGCGCTGATGGAAAAGGAAGGATACGTCTGTACGGATGACGTCGGCCAGGCGGATCTGATCCTTCTCAACACCTGCAGCATCCGGGAAAAAGCGGCCCAGAAGGTCATGAGCACACTGGGAAGATACCGGAGGCTGAAAACAAAAAAGGCGAGCCTGATCATCGGGGTGGGCGGCTGCGTCGCTCAACAGCTCGGCGAGCGGCTCTTGCTGAAAGTACCGGATCTCGATCTTGTTTTTGGCACACACAATATTCACAGGCTTCCGGAATTCATCTCCGAAATAGAAAAAACCGGAAAAAAGATCGTGGAAACGTCGCTTTCCGAAAAAACACCGTCCCTGGGAATCCTGACCCCGCCTCGGAAGAGCAAGGTGACGGCCTTTGTGACGATTATGCAGGGGTGCAACAACTTTTGCGCCTATTGTGTGGTTCCTTACCTGCGGGGGCGGGAGGAGAGCCGACCCTTGGAAGATATCCTGGAGGAGATTGCCGGTCTTGCCCGGTCCGGCGTGAAAGAAGTCACTCTCCTGGGGCAGAATGTCAACTCTTACGGCAGGTCGACGAAAGGGGCGACGGGTTTTGTCGAACTGCTCAGCGAAATTGAAAAGATTGAAGGGATAAAACGGATCCGCTTTACCACCTCACATCCCAAGGATATTTCGGATTCCCTTATTGAAGCCTTTTCTCAATTGGGCAAGCTGTGCAAGCACATTCATCTGCCTGTCCAGTCGGGCTCGGATCGCATCCTTTCCCTGATGAACAGGCGGTATACGAAAAACGACTATCTCGAAAAAGTGGAAAAGTTGAGAAGATCCTGCCCGGAAATCAGCATTTCTTCGGATGTGATCGTAGGATTTCCCGGTGAAACGGACGGGGATTTTCAAGAAACAATTGACATGATGGAAGAAATCAGATTTGATACTCTTTTTTCGTTCAAATACTCGGAACGGCAGGGAACGGCAGCCTTGAAAATGGAAGGAAAAGTCAGCGAGCCTCTTAAAAAGGAGCGGCTTCGGATCTTGCAGTCCCTTCAGGAGTTGCATACACTGGAGAAAAACAAGGCGATGGAGGGGCACATAGAACAAGTCCTGGTGGAGGGCTTCAGCAAGAATTGCCGGTCGGATGTCATGGGACGGACAAGTACGAATAAAATCGTAAATTTCACTGGTCACGGGGATCTGGTTGGAACGATTGTTCCTGTGCGCATCAAAGAAGCTTATCTGCATTCCCTCCGGGGAGAAATGCTCTGAAAGGAGATACCTTCGTGCAAATTGAAATGAAAGTATCCGGATTAACGATTGATCCGATTACAAACACCCCGATCGTCATCCTGAAGGATTTTCAGGAAAAAAAGGCCATCCCCATCTGGATCGGTATATTCGAAGCCAGCGCCATTGCGACGGAACTGGAGAAGATCAAATTTTCCCGCCCCATGACTCACGACCTGCTGCGGGATGTGCTGACGACCCTGGAAGCCGTGGTCACCCGGGTTGAAATACATGATGTCAGAAACAATACCTTTTACGCGAGCATTATCCTCACCAGGGACAACCAGGACTATACCGTGGATTCGCGGCCCAGTGACGCCATTGCCCTGGCTCTGCGGGTGAACGCGCCTATTTTTGTCCATGACAAGGTTATTGAAAAAGCGAGGAGTATCGACTTTGATCCGAACGCCAGTGATGTGGATGAGCTCAAGCAGGAAAAGATGAAGGAGTTTCTTGAAAATCTGTCCAATGACGATTTCGGCAAATATAAAATGTAATGTTTTTCTTTCCAGGGAGAAAATCCGGGAACGCTCCGTGAGGCGCTGAGAATGGATAAGCGGATCGAGGGGTTTGATCGCTATATGGACCTGGAGAGAAACCTCTCGGCCCACACACGGAGAAATTACCTGGATGATGTGAGGCAATTTAAAAGATATTTTCAGGAGAATTGCCCTGAGGCGCAGGTCTCATCGGCCGCTTCCTGGGATCAGGTGGATTATTTAACGGTGAGATCCTTTCTGGGGAGTCTCTTCCGGAACAAACTCAAAAAGGTGACGATCGCTCGAAAACTGGCGTCCCTGAGGGCATTTTTCAGATTTCTGGTGTCTTGCGGAGAGATCCGTCAAAATCCCTTGGAGGCCGTTCAATCCCCACGGAGGGAGAAATACATCCCCTCCGTTCTTTCTGTCGATGAAGTCTTTGCCTTGCTGGATCTTCCCTTCAGCAGGGATCTCTTCGGCTTGCGGGATAAGGCCATCCTGGAGCTCTTCTACTCCAGCGGTATCCGCCTCAGTGAGCTGGCGGGGATCAATGAGGAGGATCTTGATTTGTCCCAAGGGCTTGTCAAGATCCGCGGGAAGGGGAGGAAGGAGCGGATTGTGCCTGTGGGAGGGACGGCCAAGGCGGCGCTTAAGAGTTACCTCGGGGAAAAGCAGGGGCAGAGGCCGGCGGAGGACCGGGGGGGGCCATTGCCTGTCCCCGTATTTGTCAACCGCCGGAACGGACGATTGTCGACACGAAGCGTCGCCAGAATTTTGAGCAAGCATGTCTCCCGGAGCGGCATTCAAAAAAGGGTGAGCCCTCACATGCTCCGTCACAGTTTCGCCACGCACCTCATGGATGCGGGGGCGGATCTGCGGTCGATCCAGGAGCTCCTGGGCCATGAAAGTCTTTCGACGACGCAGAAATACACGGCGGTCAGTGTAAATCAGCTGATGGCCGTGTATGACAGGGCACATCCAAAAGCCCGGGGAGGTTGATGAAGACAGGATGGGAAAAATGAGAGGAACGACCATACTGGCGGTTCGGCACAAGGGCAAGGTGACTGTGGCCGGTGACGGGCAGGTCACTCTGGACATAACGGTCATGAAGCACGGAGCCAGGAAGGTGAGGAGGCTGTATCATGATGAAGTGATCGTCGGATTTGCCGGAACAACGGCCGACGCCTTCACCCTTTTCGACCGTTTCGATTCCAAGCTGGAGCAGTATAGCGGAAATCTGCTGCGGGCAGCGGTGGAACTCACAAAGGACTGGAGGACGGACCGGGTGCTTCGCCATCTTGAAGCCCTGATGATCGCCGTGAGCAAAGAGCATTTTCTCATCATCTCCGGAAATGGAGACGTTATCGAGTCCGACGATGACGTCATGGCGATCGGTTCAGGGGGACCCTACGCCCTGGCTGCAGCCCGCGCCATGGTCCGTTATACCGACTTGCCGGCAACGGATATTGCCCGGGAAGCGGTCAAGATCGCTTCCGAAATCTGCATCTATACAAACGACCGCATCACGGTGGAAGAGCTGGAGATCGAAGAGGATAACGAAGGAGAAGGAAAGAAGGCTCGCAAGACCAGGGCTCGGAGCTGAGAAGCTGCTGGAAGGAGACGCTGCATGTCATCAAATTCATTAACACCTGCGGAAATCGTTGAAAAGCTGGATCAGCACATCATTGGTCAGGATGATGCCAAGCGCGCGGTAGCCATTGCCTTGAGAAACCGCTGGCGGCGGCAGAATGTGCCCGACGAGCTCCGTGATGAAATCGCCCCCAAGAATATCATCATGATCGGACCCACGGGGGTGGGAAAAACGGAGATTGCCCGCAGGCTGGCCAAAATCGATAATTCCCCCTTCCTCAAGGTGGAGGCATCGAAGTTTACGGAAGTGGGATATGTCGGCCGGGACGTTGAATCCATGATCCGGGATCTCGTGGATCTGGCTGTGAACATGGTCAAGGCGGAAGAGCAGGAAAAGGTCGGCGCGAGGGCGGCTGAGATTGCCGAGGAACGGCTCCTGGATCTCCTGCTCCCTCCAAAACCGGTCGAGCGGAACGTTGAAGAGATGATGGGGAACCACACCCGGTTGACGGAGGAGAACGATAAGCCCCAGACCTATGATTCGACGCGAGAAAAATTGAGGCGTCTTCTCCATGAAGGCAAACTCGACAACCGCCACGTGGATCTCGAATTGACCGAATCGCGCAGCGGCCCGATGATTGAGGTCTTCTCCGCGTCGGGCATCGAGGACCTTGGCCTCAACTTGAAGGAAATGTTTGGGAATTTCCTGCCGCAGAAGAAAAAGATCAGCCGGGTAAACGTCTCCGAGGCCATGGAAATACTGAAGGAGGAAGAGGCGCAGCGCCTGGTCGACATGGACAAGGTGACCCGCAATGCGATTGAGCGAGTGGAGCAGTCGGGGATTATTTTTCTCGATGAAATCGACAAAGTCGTGGGAAGCGACACGCCCTCCGGGCCGGATGTTTCCCGGGAAGGGGTGCAGCGCGATCTCCTGCCCATTGTGGAGGGGTCGAATGTGAACAGCCGTTACGGCATGGTCAAAACCGACCATATCCTCTTCATTGCCGCGGGGGCCTTCAGCTCGTCAAAGCCCTCGGATCTGATCCCTGAACTTCAGGGGCGCTTCCCCATCCGTGTGGAGCTTGATTCCCTCGGGAAGGAGGAATTTATCCGCATCCTCCAGGAGCCCAACAACGCGCTTCTCAGGCAGTACACGGAAATGTTGGCCACGGAAGGCGTCCGGCTCGTTTTCAAGGAGGATTCCATCGCCGAAATCGCCGATGTCGCGGCAGTGGTCAATGAACGAACGGAAAATATCGGCGCACGGAGACTCTATACCATCATGGAAATTCTGCTGGAGGACATCTCCTTCGACGCCCCGGAGCTCTCGGGACAGGAAGTGGTCATTGATGCGCAATACGTAGAGGACAAGCTTTGCGACATCATTGAAGATGAAGATCTCAGCCGTTACATTCTTTAACGAACCTTCGGGAGGAACGGGCACCCCTGGTTCCTGCGGCTGAAACAGAAATCGGTTGACGGATTTTACGAGGTCATGAGGTTGGTATGAACAGCATTGAAAAGCCCATGGAGAAGGCGGAGATTCTGCTTGAAGCCCTTCCCTACATTCGACGTTTCTATAACCGGACCGTCGTGATCAAATACGGCGGCCATGCCATGGTGGATGAAGAGCTGAAGCAATCCTTCGCCAGGGATGTCCTCATGATGAAATATATCGGGATCAACCCGGTCGTCGTCCATGGAGGCGGTCCGCAGATCGGCGCCTTTCTGAAAAAACTGGGGAAGGACGCCAGGTTCGTTCAGGGGATGCGGGTAACCGACGAGGAAACGATGAACATCGTGGAAATGGTTCTGGTGGGCATGGTCAACAAGGAGATTGTTGGCCTCATCAACCGCGAGGGCGGAAAGGCCGTGGGATTGAGCGGCAAGGACGGCAATCTCATTTCGGCGGTCAAGTATTACCTCAGCGACGAGAAGGCCAAGGACACGCCGCCGGAGATCATCGACATCGGCCTGGTCGGAAAGGTCAGGGAGATTAATGTCGATTTGATCAACGTACTGGTCCGTGACGGGTTCATCCCCGTGATCGCCCCTACGGGCGCCGGTGACAACGGAGAGACGTTCAACATCAACGCGGACCTCGTGGCGGGCGCCGTCGCTTCCGCCCTGAAGGCGGAAAAACTCATTCTGCTGACCGATGTGCCGGGAGTTCTGAACAGGCAGGGAGAACTGATCAACACGATGACCAACCAGGAAACCCTTGGAATGATCGAAGACGGCACCATTGACGGGGGGATGTTTCCAAAGGTCAAGTGTTGCCTGAAGGCCCTCCGGGAGGGCGTACGCAAGGCTCACATCGTTGATGGAAGGCAGAAGCATGCCATTCTCCTGGAAATGTTTACCGATAAGGGAATCGGAACGGAGCTGGTGGTTTAATTCGGAAAAAGTCCCGAGAGTGTTTCGCCCGAGGGAAAAAACGGGCGCCGGCAGAAATGGAAAAGAGATGACGACAGAAGAACTGATTGCCCTTTCAGAAAAGACGCTTATGGGGACCTATCGGCGGTTCCCCGTGGTTTTGACCAGAGGGGAGGGAGTCCGGGTCTGGGACAGCAACGGAAAAGAATATCTTGATTTCGTGGCCGGCATTGCCGTCTGCAGCCTGGGACATTCGCACCCTGCGGTCGTCGCGGCCATCAAGCGGCAGGCAGAAACCCTCATGCATGTGTCGAACCTTTACCATATTGAGCCCCAGATCCACTTTGCCAGCCGGCTGGTGGAAAACTCCTTTGCGGACAAGGTGTTTTTCTGCAACAGCGGCGCCGAAGCCAATGAGGGTGCAATCAAACTGGCGCGCAGGTATGCCTTTGAGCATATGGCGCCGGAACGTCGTGAGCTGGTCACCATGAAGGATTCCTTCCATGGTCGAACCCTGGCCACGATAGCCGCCACGGGCCAGAATAAATTTCAGGTCGGTTTCGGGCCGCTGCCGGAGGGGTTCAAGTACGTTCCCTTCAACGATCTGGCGGCCCTCGAGGACGCCCTGACGGAGCGGACCTGCGGCGTGCTCCTGGAGCCCATCCAGGGGGAAGGGGGAGTCCGGGTTCCCGATAAGGACTACCTGCGGCAGGTCCGGGAGCTGTGCGATGAGAAGGGTATTTTGATGATCCTCGACGAAGTGCAGGTCGGGATGGGGCGCACCGGCTATCTCTTTGCCCATGAGCATGATTCGGTGAAGCCCGATATCATGACGCTGGCCAAGGCCATGGGCAACGGTTTTCCTCTCGGGGCGGTTCTGGCGACAGAAAAGGTTGCTTCCGCCTTCGTCCCGGGCACTCACGCCTCCACGTTCGGCGGAAACCCCCTGGCCATGGCTGCGGGGCTTGCGGTACTGGATACCATGCTGCGGCAGGGTGTTCTGGAGAACTGCCGCCGGCAGGGAGCCTGTTTTCGTGAGGGCCTGAAAAAATTAAAGGGGAAATATTCCTTCGTCAAGGAAATTCGTGGACGGGGATTGATCCTTGGAATGGAGTTGACGATACAGGGGGGCGACATTGTCCGTTCCTGTATGGAAAAGGGGTTGCTGATCAACTGCACGAACGAAAACGTGCTGCGCTTCGTTCCCCCTTTGATTCTATCGGAATCCGACATCGACCGGGCGGTCGACATTCTGGACAGGGCGATGGGAGAGATGCCATGAAGAAGGATCTGTTAAGCGTTTATGATCTCGGTCTTGAGGATTTCAAAGAGATTTTTGAAAAAGCCCGCCATCTCAAGTCGCTGTACAAAGAGAAGGTCGCCTACGCTCCCCTGAAGGGTAAGACGCTGGGGATGATCTTTGATAAATCGTCGACGCGGACCAGGGTGTCCTTTGAAGTCGGCATCTACCAGCTCGGCGGTCTGGCGCTGTTTCTCAGCTCGCGCGATACGCAGCTCGGCCGGGGCGAACCGGTGAGCGATACGGCCCAGGTCATGTCCCGTTATCTGGACGGAATCATGATCCGGACCTATTCCCAGCAGATGGTGGAAGACTTTGCCGCCTTCGCCGACATTCCGGTGATCAACGGGCTGACGGATCTTCTCCATCCCTGTCAGATCCTGAGCGACCTTTTTACCCTCATGGAGAAGCAGGGAACTTTCCAGGGGAAAAAAATCGCTTACATCGGCGATGGGAACAACATCGCCAATTCCTGGATCAATGCCGCCGCGCGGCTCCCTTTTCACCTGGCGCTGGCCTGCCCGGAAGGCTATGATCCGGACGAATCCATTCTCGCCAGGGGGATCAGGGAGGCACAGGAGGGGATCGTTCTCCACCGGGATCCGGCTGAAGCGGCCAGAAACGCCGACGTACTCTATACGGACGTGTGGGCCAGCATGGGACAGGAGGAGGAGCAGGAGGAGCGCGTCAAAGCCTTTCAGTCCTATCAGATCAGCAGCGATCTGCTGTCCCTGGCAGGGAAGGATGCCGTCGTGATGCATTGCCTTCCCGCCCATCGGGGAGAAGAAATAGCAGAGGAAGTCATTGACGGTCCCCAGTCGATTGTTATCGATCAGGCCGAAAACCGGCTGCATGTTCAGAAAGCGATCATGGAACTATTGATGTAGGAAAGGAGAAAAACAGTGAACACCGGGATCAGAAAAGTTGTCCTCGCCTATTCCGGCGGGTTGGATACATCCGTTATCGTTCAATGGCTGATTGAAACATATGGTTGTGAAGTCATTGCCTTTGCGGCGGATGTGGGTCAAAAGGAAGAGCTGGAAGGCCTCCGGGAGAAGGCGGTTAAAACCGGGGCGAGCAAGATCTACATCGATGATCTTCGCGAAGAATTTGCCCGGGATTTTGTTTTTCCCGCTCTGAGAGCCAATGCCATCTATGAGGGAACCTATCTTCTGGGGACATCTCTGGCCAGGCCTCTGATTGCCAAGCGCCAGGTGGAGATCGCACGGGCCGAGGGGGCCGATGCCGTGTGTCACGGGGCGACAGGAAAAGGAAACGATCAGGTCCGCTTCGAGTTGACCTACATGGCCCTGGAGCCCAACATCCGGATCATCTCCGCCTGGAAGGATCCCAACTGGCACTTCAAATCCCGCGAGGATATGTTCGATTATGCGGAGAAGCACAGCATTCCCCTGCCGCTTACCCGGGAAAAGCCGTACAGCAGCGACCGGAATCTTCTCCACATTTCCCATGAGGGGGCCATTCTGGAAGATCCATGGGCGGAGCCTCCGGAAGACATCTTTACAATCTCCGTATCTCCCGAAGCCGCACCGGACAAGCCGACCTACGTGGAGATTGATTTTGAGCAGGGCAATCCCGTGGCGCTTGACGGCACGCGCCTGAGTCCGGCGACTCTCATGGAAAAGCTCAATGAGATTGCCGGTGCGAACGGGATCGGCCGCGTCGATATGGTAGAGAACCGGTTCGTCGGCATGAAGTCTCGGGGGGTTTACGAGACACCCGGGGGAACGGTGCTCTGGGCGGCCCACCGGGCCCTGGAATCGATCACCATGGACAGGGAGGTGATGCTCCTGAGGGATTCCCTGATCCCGAAGTATGCCCAGCTGGCCTACAACGGATTCTGGTTCGCCCCGGAGATGGAAGCCCTGCAGGCCCTGATCGATGAAACACAGAAAAAGGCAACGGGAACAGCCCGGATAAAGCTGTATAAGGGTAACTGCATCGTCGTGGGTCGAAAGTCTCCCTATTCCCTGTACAGTGAGGACTTTGCCACCTTCGAGAAGGATGAAGTCTACAATCAGATGGACGCAACGGGATTTATTCGCCTCAATGCCCTGAGGCTGCGCATTGCGGCAATGAAGAAATAAGGCGGCTGACTTCCGCTGCAAATGGGAATATCGGGTAGGGGCCATGAAGGATAAAAAGGAGCGGAGCAAGCCCTGGGGAGGGCGTTTCCAGGAGCCGACCCATGAGCTTGTCGAGGCGTTTACGGCTTCGATCTCCTATGATCGCAGGCTTTTTCGCTATGATATCGAAGGCAGCATCGCACATGCCAAGATGCTGGCCCGCCAGGGGATCGTCAGCCGCGGCGAGGCCCGTACCATTGAGACCGGCCTGAAGGACATTCTGCGGGAGATCGAAGGGGGTGTTTTCGAATTTTCACCTGAAGACGAAGACATTCACATGGCGATTGAAAAAGCCCTGATTGGGCGAACGGGAGAGGCAGGGGCAAAGCTTCATACTGGCCGAAGCCGCAACGATCAGGTCGCACTGGATGTCAGGCTCTATCTCAGGGCCGAAATCATGGCGATCCTCGATGGTGTGGCATCCCTCAAGGCAGCCTTTCTCGAGCTCGCCGAGGAGGAGGCTGAAACGATCCTTCCCGGCTATACGCATCTGCAGAAGGCTCAGCCGGTCCTTCTTGCCCATTACCTCCTGGCTTACCGGGAAATGTTCGACCGTGACGAGTCGCGTCTTCGGGACTGCCATCGCCGGGTCAATGTGATGCCTCTGGGGGCTGCCGCTCTGGCAGGCACCTCTCTTCCCATTGACCGGGCCTACGTCGCCCGTCTGCTCAGGTTTCCCGAAATATCCCACAACAGTATGGATACGGTTTCCGACAGGGATTTTATCGCGGAGTTCCTTTTTGACGCCTCGTTGATCATGATGCACCTTAGCCGTTTCTGCGAAGATCTCATTCTCTGGTCCACCGGGGAGTTTCATTTTGTGGAAATTTCCGATGCCTTCACGACGGGCAGCAGCATCATGCCGCAGAAAAAGAACCCGGACGTGGCGGAGCTCATCAGGGGAAAGACGGGCCGGATTTACGGTAATCTTGTGGCTCTGCTGACCCTGTTGAAGGGGCTTCCCATGACCTACAACCGGGATCTCCAGGAAGATAAGGAGCCCCTTTTCGATACCGTTGATACGGTCAAAGCCTGCCTGAACATCCTGGGGGAAATGGTCCGGCATCTGAACTTCAACCGGGAAAAAATGGTTCAGGAGGCCCAGGGAGGCTTTTCGACGGCGACGGATCTGGCCGAGTATCTCGTCATGAAAGGTGTTCCCTTTCGAGAGGCCCATGGAATCGTCGGAAGGCTGGTCCGTTTCTGCGTTGATTCTCAGAAGGATCTGGCCTCGTTGTCCATGGAGGAATTTGGCCGCTTCTGCCCACTGATCGGCGAGGATGTGTACGATCGCCTTTCCATCCGGAGTTCGGTGCAGAGCAGGACAAGTTATGGGGGGACGGCAGGGATGCAGGTTCGGGAGCAGATCCGGCGCATTGAGGCCCAGGGCCGTTCTCGTCCCGGAAGAAGGAAGGCGCCATGACGCCTGTTCCGATGCATTCGCCGGGAAGGAGGCCGTCCATGGGGCGTTTCCTTGCCGTTCTTCTGCTGGCCGGGGCCATTCTCGGATGGATTCCGGGCTGCGGGAAAAAGGCCGACCCTGTTCCGCTGAGGATGGTCGTACCTTCCGCCGTTTCCGATCTGCGGGCGGAAAGGAGTGGGCAGGGAATTGAGCTGCGCTGGAGTGCGGACATCCCCGAAGGACGCTTCAAAATTCTGCGCAGCGAGCAGTTCCCAGATGAAGACCTCTGCGAGGGCTGTCCGCGGAATTATGTGGTGATTCAGGAGTTGAATCCCGGGGACCCGGGGCTGAAATACGAGGGAGCCGGACGCCGCTACTTATGGACCGATACCGACGTGAAGGTTGACAACAGCTATTTTTACCGGATTGTGGTATGCAACGCCCTGGGATACTGCAGCGAGCCTTCCGGGAGCGTGGCATTGCAAACGATGCAGCAGGGTGATTTAAAAGAACATGAATGACTTTCTATATGACAATCAGCAGTTGATGTGCGAGAAGGTCCCGGTTTCCCGGATTGCGGAAGAGGTGGGCACCCCCTTCTATCTCTACAGCTACGCGACGTTAAGGAATCATTTCCGCGTCTTTAAAGAGGCGTTTGCCGACGTGCCCCACATGATCTGTTTCGCCGTGAAGGCCAATTCAAACCTGGCCGTCCTCAAGGTGTTCATCGATGAGGGGGGCGGAGTGGACATTGTTTCAGGGGGGGAATTGTTCCGTGCTCTCTCGGCTGGAGTAGATCCGGGGAAAGTCGTGTATTCGGGGGTAGGGAAGCGCGTGGATGAGATTGAATACGCCCTGCGCTCGAACATCCTGATGTTCAACGTGGAATCCTGGCAGGAACTGGAGGTGATCAACCAATGCGCGCAGGGCCTCGGGCTCAGAGCGGGCATTGCTTTGAGGGTCAATCCGGATGTGGATCCAAAGACCCATCCCCATATCTCAACGGGACTCAAGGAAAACAAGTTCGGGATCGACATCGAACGCTCTCTGGAGACGTACCGCCTGGCGAACTCTCTGAAGCATGTCGATATCAAGGGAGTGAGCTGCCATATCGGTTCCCAGGTGACCCGCCTGTCCCCGTTTGTCGAAGCCCTGGATCGTCTTTCCGGTCTGGTGCGCCAACTCAAAGAGGAGGGTTTCGACATCCGCTATATTGACCTGGGGGGAGGGCTTGGCATTACCTACGATTCGGAGACGCCTCCTCACCCTTCGGAATACGCGGAAGCGGTTTTGTCGGCCGCCCGGGACCTGGATTGCACCTTCATCTTCGAACCGGGAAGAGTCATTGTCGGCAATGCGGGAATTCTCGTCACGAAAGTCCTCTACACGAAAAGTACGGACAATAAAAACTTCATCATCGTGGACGCAGGGATGAACGATCTCGTCCGACCGAGCCTCTACAACTCGTTTCATGCAATCCGGCCGGTTGCCTTGGACAACAGGAAGGAAATTGTGGCCGATGTGGTCGGTCCCATCTGCGAATCCGGAGATTATCTTGCCAAGGCGAGAAAAATAGCCTCTTTCGAGAGAGGCGACCTGCTGGCTGTTTTCAGCGCCGGAGCCTACGGTTTCACCATGGCTTCCAATTACAATTCGCGGCCGAGAATTCCGGAGATCATGGTGCGGGAGGATCGGTATCATATCATTCGTAAGCGGGAGACTTATGCCGATTTGATATCCCATGAGGAAATCCCGCCGTTTCTGATCAAACAGCCAGGGTAATCCTGAAAAAAAAGGGAGGCGGACAGGAGGAATATGTTTAAAGGAGCGATTGTTGCGATTGTGACGCCGTTCAAGAATGGCGAAGTTGATGAGCAAGCGTTGAGGGAGCTGATCGAGTTCCAGATCGAATCGGGAACGGATGGTATCGTCCCCTGCGGAACTACCGGGGAATCGGCGACACTTTCTCATGCCGAGCATGACCGGGTTATCGAGATCACCATTGACGCCGTGAAAAAGCGGGTTCCTGTCATTGCGGGAACGGGCTCCAACAGCACGGCGGAGGCCATGAGATTGACCCGGCACGCCCACGAGGCCGGCGCCGACGGCGCACTGGTGGTGGCACCATACTATAACCGGCCGAGCCAGGAAGGGTTGTATCAGCATTATAAGACCCTGGCTGAGAGCGTCCCCATGCCCATCGTCCCCTATAACATTCCCAGCCGCACAGGAGTGAACATTCTTCCGGAAACCGTGGCCCGGCTGGCGAAAATCGACAACATCGTGGGGGTCAAGGAAGCCTCGGGCTCTCTGAAGCAGATGAATGAAGTGATTCAGCTCTGCGACAGCACCTTTTCCGTTCTATCGGGAGACGATTTCTTTACGCTTCCCCTGTTGACGCTGGGAGGAAAGGGCGTCATCTCCGTGATTTCCAATGTCGCCCCGGCGGATATGGCAGGGCTCGTGGACGCCTTTGAAGCCGGAGACCTGAAAAAAGCCCGGGAGCTGCACGACCGGATGGTTTCCCTGATTGATGCCCTGTTCCTTGAGACCAATCCGGTCCCGGTCAAAGCGGCATTGGCAATGATGGGAAAAATGTCGGCTGACGTCCGTCTTCCTCTGTGCCGGATGTCGGAGGGGAATCTGGAAAGGCTGAGGCAGGCCATGCGCCATTATCGCCTCATTGCCTAGCAGCACAAGCCGTTGGATACGTTAATGAAATTCGCGATTTCTGTCCCGTGACGGGAATCGGCATGGCAGGGAGTGGAATCCATGGTGAAAGCCGTTGTGACCGGTGCCGGTGGACGAATGGGAGGCCGGATAATCAGTTTAATGGAGGCCGAGGAGGGGATCGATCTGGCGGCCGCCGTTGAAAGAGGGGATCATCCTGCAATCGGGCGGGATGTGAGTGAAATCCTGGGACTGGGAAAGCGGGGGGTTGCTATCGAGAGCGATTTTTCCGACTGCGTATCCCGGGGGGATGTCGCCATCGACTTTACGAGCCACGCGGCCTCGCTGCAGAATCTCCGATTCGCCGTACAGCATGGGAAGCCCATGGTCATAGGCAGCACGGGTTTTTCCCCGGAGGAGATGGAGGAAATCCTGGATTTAGCCGGGAACGTCCCCTGTGTCCTTGCCCCCAACATGAGTGTGGGCGTCAATGTCCTGTTCAAGGTGATCAGGACGGTGGCGGAAATACTCGGTGACGACTATGATGTGGAAATCCTGGAGGCCCATCACCACTTGAAGAAAGATGCGCCCAGCGGGACAGCCATGAAAATGGCCCACATCATTGCAGAGGCGTTGGGCCGCGATCTGGACGAAGTGGGGATCTATGAGCGAAAAGGGCTCATCGGAGAGCGTCCGCGGAGGGAAATCGGGATCCAGACCCTGAGGGCCGGAGACATCGTGGGTGAACACACGGTCCTTTTCGGCGCCGTCGGTGAGAGGCTGGAATTGATCCATCGCGCCCACAGCAGGGACAACTTCGCCAAGGGGGCCATTCGGGCGGCGAAGTGGGTGGTTGAGCAGAAACCCGGGCTCTATGACATGCAGGATGTCCTCGGGCTCAGGACGTAGAAAATCCGGGAAAACGAACTAAGTAGCGTAACCGTGGGGCAGGCGGAAGAGATTCTTTTGGAAGAGACCTCGGGGGTCATCTGTTATATCGGGATCGGCTCAAACCGGGAAGGGCCTGTGGGGCAGTGCCTGGAGGCCGTCAGGCGCATTGGTGACGTGAGCGGCGTTAAATATTTGCGCTGCTCATCGCTGTACAGGACCGAACCCGTCGGATTGAAAGACCAGGATGATTACGTCAACGCCGTTGTCGAGGTGAGGAGCGTCCTGAGCGCCAGGGAGCTTCTCAACGCCCTCTCGAAGATCGAGGCCGGCATGGGGAGAATTCGAACGGCCCGCTGGGGACCACGGATCATTGATCTGGACCTTCTTCTTTACGGACAGGAGGTCATTCAGGAAAGCGATCTCGTCATTCCCCACCCGGAACTTCATCGAAGACGGTTTGTTCTTGTTCCTCTCAACGAACTGGCATCCTATGTCATCCATCCGGGCTTCGGGGTGTCCATCCGGGGATTGATGAAGAGGCTTCAGGACGAAAGCAGAGTGGAACGTATCGTACAGGGTTGAATTGACAGCATGATTTTTCGTTTTCTTTTTTTTGTCGTTGTTGCTTATCTTCTTTACCGGCTCACAAAGGGCCTGCTGGGCACTGCATCCAGAAAGAAGCCTCAGGTAAGCCACTCTCTCGACGGACGAATCATTCAAGGGGGGGATCTCGTTCAGGACCCTTACTGTAAAACGTACATCCCCGAAAAGGATGCCTATAAAGGGACTCTCAACGGGGTCACCTTGAATTTTTGCAGTGAAGCCTGTTTCAAAAAATATGAAAGGATTCAGAAGAAAGAATCCTGAAAGGAAATGCCATGAAATTTTTTATCGATACGGCGAACATCCGTGAAATTGAGGAAGGCCTGAGCCTGGGAATGGTGGATGGCGTAACCACCAATCCATCCCTGATCGCCAGGGAGAAAAAGCCTTTCAAAAACGTCGTCGCAGAAATTCTGGAGAGGGTCAGTGGACCGGTCAGCCTCGAAGTTGTGGGGCTGAAAGTGGAGGAGATGGTTGAAGAGGGGAAAAAGCTGGCCAAGCTGGGTGAGCAGGTGGTGATCAAAGTTCCTATGACCACGGAGGGGTTGAAGGCAACCAAGATCCTGTCGTCAGAGGGGATCTCCGTAAACCAGACCCTCGTCTTCTCGCCGGTTCAGGCCTTGATGGCGGCCAAGGCCGGCGCCTCCTATGTCAGCCCCTTTGTGGGCAGGCTCGATGATGCAGCCCATAACGGCATGGATATTGTAGAACAGATTCTAGCCATCTATGATTGCTACGGGTTTGATACGGAAGTCATTGTGGCCAGCATCCGCCATCCCCGCCATGTTCTTGAAGGGGCGCTTATGGGAGCCGATATTGCGACCATACCCTTCAAGGTCATCGAACAGCTTGCAAAGCATCCCTTGACGGACAAGGGCATCGAATTGTTTCTCGCGGATTGGAAAAAGGTTGTTAAACTTGAAAAATAGGAAAGCCCCGTTTTGCCAGAGCATTAGATGACTATCTCGCAGAAAAAAATGAATCGACATCCACTGATTTCATCGGGGGAGAAAATCTTCAATCTGCCCAACATCATCACCATGGGGAGGATCGGTTTTATTCCGGTCCTCTTTTTCCTTCTGATGGACCCGGGTTTGACGTGGAGCCTGGTGATTGCATTCTGTTTTGTTGCCGCGGCGCTGACGGACCTCCTGGATGGCTATCTGGCGAGAAAGTATGAAATTGTCACAAAAATGGGCCAGTTCCTGGATCCTATTGCAGACAAGCTTATCGTGAATACGGCCATGATTCTCATGATTCCCATCGGCCGCATCCCTGCGTGGGCTGTAGCGATTACGATCATTCGGGATATTGCCGTAGACGGCATGCGCAGCATAGCCTCCGGGGAGGGACTTGTGATTGACGCCAGCTCCCTGGGAAAGAAAAAGACCCTCTGCCAGACTGTGGCCGTAACCGCTTTGATTATTCACTATCCATTTCTGGGAATCGACGCCCATGCCGTGGGCATGGTAATCCTCTATATTGCCCTTTTCTTTACGGTATATTCCGGCTTGGATTACTTTATCAAGTTCTATCACAGTACCCTCATGGGCAGGGAATAGGGGTGCCGGTAAGATTTCTATTGACAAAACAGGCCATCTATTATATTCAGGCCACCATTGCTGGGATTGAGGAAGCGGGCGTAACTCAGCGGTAGAGTGCCACCTTGCCAAGGTGGACGTCGACGGTTCGAATCCGTTCGCCCGCTCCATTTTTTTACGGCGGCATAGCCAAGTGGTAAGGCAGCGGTCTGCAAAACCGTTATACTCCGGTTCAAATCCGGATGCCGCCTCCATTTTAAGGGAAAATCGGGCGTGTGTTTTCACACGCCTTTTTATTTTCTTAAGAACGCCTTCCATTCCAGATGACGGGGATTTCCATGAAGCCCTCCAGGTCGTCCCCCTCTTCGTCAACTTCCCACGATTGTCCTGAGCCCGGTTTCACGTTCCCGAAATCCATCGGTACCGTTCAACCGTTCCCAGGGGGAAGCATCCGCCCTGCAGGGCTCCGAGAGGATCCGCGGCCTTAGAATTTCCGGCACTGCCGCCGGGCGGACCGGAAAGTCCGGGAGCCATTCATCAAGGAGAGACAATGCCGTTTGACAATCTCGAAAAGAGAAAGTAATTAGATGGCCTGTGACAGGCATGCAGGAATTCGGTTTGTCCCGGGGGAAAGGAGCAGACAATGGAGATTGTGGTCAAATCGGGCAAAATATCCGAGACGGGGAGCGAAGTATTCGCGCTGACTTTTTTTGACGGCGAGGAAGGGCTGAGCGGAGCGGCAAAACATCTCGATGAGATGTACGCCGGCAGGATCGATCGTATGATCCGGGAAGGAGATTTCCAGGGGCGTCTCCATCAGGTTTCCCTGCTGTATCCAGGCGGGGAACCGCCGATCCGGAGAATCCTTCTTCTGGGGTTGGGGGAGAAAAAGGCCTTTGATCTGGAAAGACTGCGCGGGGCCTTTGCCAAGGCGGCCCAGTATCTCCGCGGCATCAATATAAAAACGATGACGTCCTTTGTCGATTTTAAAAAATGGTCCGGTGAACGTTTCTCTTTTGAAGAGCTTACCGAGGCCATTGTTGAAGGAGTTCTTCTGGGCCTGTATCAGTTTACGCCTTTCAAGACCCTGGAGCGGGATAAGATCAAGGAATTCGAAGCGTTCACGCTCGTAGAAGAGCAGAAGAAGAACCTTCCCGCCGTACGGAAAGCGGCCCGACAAGCCGAAAGGATTGCCGGGGCTGTCTCCTTTGCCCGCGATCTGGTTTCCGCTCCGGCAAACGAGATGACGCCGGGAATCCTGGCTGACAAAGCCGTTGAAATGGCCATGTCCCGTCCCAGGATCAAGGCGGAGGTCCTTGACGAACGGCAGATGGAGGAAGCGGGAATGCATGCGCATCTTGCCGTTGCCAGGGGCAGTCATGAGCCGCCCCGCTTCATCATCCTCACGTATAAAGGGGTGGAGGGTCTGAAGGAAACGATCGTCCTGGTCGGCAAGGGAATCACCTTTGACAGCGGCGGCATCAGCCTGAAACCCGCTGAAAATATGGGTGAGATGAAATCGGACATGGCTGGAGCCGCCGCGGTGATCGCTGCCGTCCGGGCGGCGGCGGATCTGGAATTGCCGGTTCATATCGTCGCTCTCATCCCCGCCACCGAGAATCTTCCCGGCGGGCGGGCCTACCGGCCCGGTGATGTCCTGACATCCCTTTCGGGAAAAACGATAGAGGTGATCTCCACCGATGCGGAAGGGCGCTTGATCCTGGCCGATGCCCTTGCCTACGCCGGAAGGTATCAGCCCGGGGCGATCGTGGATTTGGCTACGCTGACGGGAGCCTGTGTCGTCGCCCTGGGAAAGGTCGCCATCGGAATGTTCGGGACGGATTTCGCCCTGAAGAAGGAACTGGCCGCTGCGGGACAAGCCACGGGTGAGCGGGTATGGGAATTGCCGCTTTGGGATGACTACCTTGAACTGATCAAGAGCGACATTGCCGATTACAAAAATACGGGCGGACGCTATGGCGGCGCCATTACCGCGGCCATGTTCCTCAGCCGGTTCGCCGGGGATTACCCTTGGGTGCATCTTGATATCGCCGGCCCCGCCTGGCTGGACAAAGGCCGGCCCTACGTCCCGAAAGGGGCATCCGGCGTCGGCGTCCGTCTTCTGATTTCATGGCTGAGGAACCGGAAGGGAACCCGTTGATGCTCCTTCTTCCGGAGAAGACAGACCGCCCTTCGGGGACGGTCCTTTAACGATGTGCGGGAAAGGAAGCGGCGGAGACAGGGCATGCCCCAGCTTTTAAAGGTTGAACATCTGTCTGCAGTCTTTGAAACCTCCCAGGGGGTCATTCGAGCGGTCGATGGGGCGGACCTGGAGCTTCAAAAAGGGGAAACGCTCGGCATCGTAGGAGAATCGGGATGCGGCAAGAGCGCCCTGGCTCTGTCGATCATGCGTCTTCTTCCTTCCCCTCCCGGAAGAATCGTTTCCGGTTCCGTTTTTTTTGCAGGGCGCGACCTTCTGCTTCTTGGCAGCGAGGAAATGCGCCGGGTCCGTGGGCGGGACATCAGCATGATTTTCCAGGAGCCGATGACGTCGCTGAACCCCGTCCTCCGGGTTGGCGATCAGATTGCCGAAGTTACGCGCCTTCACCGTCAGGAGAGCAAAAGGGAGTCACGGGATCACGCCGTGGAAATGCTGCACCTGGTGGGCATTCCCGATCCGGAAAAGCGCGTTCGGGACTATCCTCACCAATTGAGCGGGGGAATGCGGCAGAGGATCATGATTGCCATGGCCATGGCCTGCAATCCCCGGCTGCTGATCGCCGATGAGCCGACAACGGCCCTGGATGTGACGATTCAGGCCCAGATTCTTGATCTTATCGAACGCCTGAAATCGGAAAACGAAATGTCCGTTATTCTGATTACCCATAACCTGGGCATTGTCGCCGACACGGCACAGCAGGCTGTTGTCATGTATGCGGGATGGGTGGTTGAAAAGGCGCCGGTCAGGGAGCTGTTTTCTTCTCCCCTGCATCCCTACACGAAAGGGCTGATGCGCTCCCTGCCCAGGCCGGAAAGGGATTACGATCGATCCGCCTTACTCCCCGTCATTCCCGGGGGGGTCCCCGATCTCTACCTCCTTCCGCCGGGATGCCGCTTCCAGGATCGGTGCGGGCGGGTCATGAAGCTCTGCCGGCAGAGGGAACCGAGCCTGCTGGAGGTGAGCCACGGCCATGCCGTCCGCTGCTGGCTGTATCATCCGGAAACCCAGGCGGACCAGCCGGCGGGAGCTCCGGGAAGGGCTGAGAGAGGATACGAAGCAGGACTGAACGGCCATCATCATGGATAACAGAAATCCGTCTGGACATTCGAATAAAGGGGAGGCGCTGCTTGAAGTCATCGGGGCCAAGAAGATCTTTACCGTCCAGCGGGAGATTTTCAGCCGGGAACCGATCAGGATCCACGCCCTCAACGGGGTGAGCCTGACGCTCTTCAAGGGGGAGACGCTGGGGCTGGTTGGTGAAAGCGGCTGCGGCAAGTCAACCCTGGGACGCCTGATCATGCATCTGGAAAAGCCGACCGAGGGCCGGATCTTGTTTGGCGGGCAGGACATCCTCGCCTATGGACGGCAGGAATTGAAGGGTTATTTTCGAAGGGTTCAGCTGATCTTTCAAGACCCTCAGGCCTCGCTCAATCCACGCAAAACCGCCGGGGACGCCATAGGGGAGCCGCTGATCATTCACCGCGTCATGCACGGGGAGGAAATCCGGGAGCGGGTTTCCGTACTGCTGGAAACGGTGGGGCTGGCGAAGGATTCCATAGACCGCTATCCGCATGAATTCAGCGGGGGGCAGCGTCAACGGATCGGCATAGCCAGGGCCCTTGCCCTGCAGCCGGAGTTGATCATCGCCGACGAACCCGTGTCAGCCCTTGATGTATCCGTGCAGGCCCAGATATTGAACCTTCTGAAGGAACTTCAGCAGTCCTTTGGCTTGACGTATCTCTTCATCACGCATGATCTCGCCGTCGTCCGGCACATGAGCGACAGGATTGCCGTCATGTACCTGGGGCGAATCGTCGAGCTGGCGGAAAACCGGGAACTTTACAGCCGTCCGCTCCATCCGTACACACGGGTCCTTTTTGCCGCCATTCCGGGACTGTATCCGGGCAAGCCGCATCGGCGGATCCTTCGGGAGGACCCAGCGGCCCGGTTCACATCGTCCGCGGGCTGCCCCTTTTATCCGAGATGCCCTGAACGCATCGACCCCTGCAAGGATTCGAACCCGGAACTGCGTGAACGGCTTCCCGGGCATTTTGTGGCCTGTCATTTAGACATTGGACAGCACCCTGTTCAATGAGGAGGAAGAAGGAGCTTTTTATGAAAGAGGACACCGTTTTTTTCCCTTCAGGGAATTTGCAGCTGGAAGGTTCCTATGCTGAAAATGCCGGAGACAGGGGGGGCGTGGTTTGTCATCCCCACCCGCAGATGGGAGGTTCAATGGACAACAATGTTGTGGAATCCCTGGTTGCGGCCTTGTTCTTCAAGGGGTATTCGACTCTGAGATTCAATTTCCGCGGTGTGGGCCGCAGCGAAGGGGCTTACGGCAACGGGATCGGCGAACAGGAGGATATCGGGGGGGCCGTATCCTGGCTGAGGAACAAGGGGAAAGGCGATATTCTGCCTGCTGGATATTCCTTTGGCGCCTGGGTCGGAGCGAAATGGCTGGCCAATCATGACGGCGTGCGCCCCGCCGTGCTCATTGCACCCCCCATCAATCTGCTGGATTTTGATTTTTCCTCCCTTGCCGGCAAGATAGGACTTGTGGTCTGTGGCGGGAGGGACCCGTTCTGCGCCCATGAGCGGATGAGGGATATGGCGCGACAGATAAACTGTCGCTTTGAGCTTATTCATGACGCGGACCACTTCTTTTTTGGCGACGAATCGAAGCTGATCGCTGTTTTGGATGACTTTCTGAACCACGAAGGACATGAAAAATAGCGAATTCGGAGAAATGCTTCATTTCACCGGACGGATCCGACCTCCCGCAAAGCGTAAAACCCCGCAAATCGTAACGTCCTGAATTGCCTTGATCCTCTCGTACCGCATGGAGCGGATTGATGCTTCGCATCGATCCGCCTTTCAGGCCCGTCCTGGATCGGCGTCCCCCCAAAAATACTGGAATTATTATTGCAAGTCTTCCGTGGAATCACAACTATTCCGATCACCATTTTTACATATTAATGACAATCGCATTAAAAATTTGCCGGAGACACATGAATATGACTGAAAGCGTTCGGGAGAGAAGTATCTGTAATAATAACGCCTTATGTGACAGTCGTTTGCAGGTGGAAGAAATGGGACCATCCTGGCTATTCAGACATAACAACCTGATCCGGGACGTCATGTCCGGAGAATACATCAAAAAGCAGAAACTGACCAATATTATCAACCACATTCACTTCAAAGGGGATCCCCTTTATGCGCTCCTGAAGCATCCCCAGTACAATGAAGAAATTCTGGTCAAGGTTCATCCCGAGCCCTGCCTCGGTGACGAAGTGGTATGCCGCTGGGATTCGGAATACGAAGGATACCGGCTGGAGAGATATCATTTTGAATATCTGGTCATCAACCATGATCAGTCCATCATCCTTGCCAGACCGAGGAAACTTACCACCAATGATGGCGGATTAACGATGCAGCTCCCCGACTCCAGCCCCATCACGAGCAAACGGCAGGTTCCGCGCTTTCAATGCCATCAGATCAAGGTCGAATTGATGCAAAACGGCTTTCAGGCCACGGGAGAACTGGTTGATTTCAGTGCCCATGCCTTTCGCCTCCGCCTCAAGACGGGACTGTCGGCCCTGTTTTACTGGTTCAAGAGCGATGTGCCGGCCAGCATCAGACTGTTCAACGAACACGGCGTCTTCTACTCGGCAACCTGCCGCCATATCTACCAGCAGCAAAGCGTTGCCGGTGTTGAAATTGTCGTCAGTCCCATCCAGGTTGAAGATGAACAGCATGAAGAGAGGGTGATCCGGAATCACCGCACGCATAAATTACCATCGATTTCGGCCATCTTCGAGCATCCCTTCATGGGCAAAACCTTCCAGCGCAAAATTATCGATATTTCCACCTCGGGCTTCGCCATCAGCGACAAGTCCGATGCGGCCGTTCTGATCCCGGGATTGATCATCCCGAAAATGACGATCAGTTACGCCGGGCTTTTGAAGATTCACTGCAAGGCGCAGGTCATTTACCGCAAGGACGAATCATCGGTCCGTTTCGGGGTAGCGATACTGGACATGGGGATTGAGGACTACAATAAATTGAATCAGCTGTTGAACAATTTCCCCACAGACGATGAAGACATGATCAACGAGGTGGATACGGAACAGCTCTGGGATCTGCTGTTTGACAGCAATTTTATCTATCCGGCAAAATACCAGCATATCCAGGCGTTCCGAGAGAATTTTCAGGATACTTACAGAAAGCTCTACAGTGACTGTCCTGCCATCGCCAAGCATTTCACCTATCAGAAGGATGGGCGGATCTACAGCCATATCTCTCTGCTTAGGGCCTATGAAAAAGCCTGGATGGTGCACCACCATGCCGCAAGGACGATGGACGGCAGCCCGACGGGCCTGATCGTTCTGAAGCAGATGATCTCCTACCTTTACGATCTGAGGCGCTACCCGTCGGCCATGCTCGACTATTTCATCTGTTATTTCCGCCCTGGAAATAAGTTTACCGATAGGATATACACGGGTTTTGCAAAAGGAAAATTCAATCCGCGGGTCTGTTCCCTCGATCTTTTCTCCTACATCACTCATTCGGTCGGCGATGTGACGTTGCAGATGCCCGAGGGCTGGTCCGTGCGGGAATGCTGCAAGTCCGATCTGTGGGAACTTGAGCAGTTTTACATGCACCATTCCGGCGGAATGCTCTGCGATGTGCTGGACATGAAGAATCACAAGCAGCATTCCCTCGAAAACATCTATGCGCAGCAGGGTTTGCACCGCAAATGGCAGGCCATGGCATTGCATCATGCCGGTGAGCTCAAGGCTGTGATCATCAAGGAGGAGTCCGATGTGGCCATTAATCTGTCGGACCTTCTCAACGGCTTCAAAGTGTTTGTCATCGACCCTGAGACTCCGATGGATGCAATCCTCGCAGCCGTTGAGAACATTACCAGGGTGAAATCGGCGGAATCATATCCCTTGCTTATTTATCCGGCGGATTATACAAAGGACAAAGACGTGAATGCTGAGAAAGATTACATCATGTGGATCCTCAATGCACAGTATGCCAATGAATTTATCGAATATATCATGAAAAGATTCCGGATGATCATCACCTAGAAACCGATGGACGCAAACCTGTACAACAGTCGAGTCATTATTACCTTTCTCGAATATCTTCGGGAAAGGCGTCCCGATATTGACATCGAAGGCATTCTCAAGGATTCCGGGATCTCCTCTTACGAACTGGAGGATGAGGGGCACTGGCTGACGCAGAGGCAGGTGGATGGATTCCACGACGCCCTCATGGAAAGGACGCAGGACGCGACGATCTTTCGCGAAGCCGGGCGCTTCATGTCGGCCTCCAAGTCCGCCAAGGCGATCCGTCAGTTCATTCTGGCCTTTCTCTCACCCATCCAGGCCTATTTCATGCTCGGCAAAATCGCCTCCTATCTCAACCGCGGCACCACTTTTCATATCCGGAAGATCCGGCGGAACACCGTAGAAATCATCACGACGATCAATGAAGGCGTTCATGAACGGCCTTACCAGTGTGAAAACCGCATGGGCAGCCTTGAAGCTGTCGCTGAGATTTTTACGGGCAAACTGCCGATTCTTGAACATACGGAATGCCTGCATCGAGGAAGCGGGCAGTGCCGTTACGTCGTAACCTGGCAGGAACCCAGGTACATGAAATGGTGGCGCTGGCGGAATTATCTCATGATCCTTTCCATCCTCGCCATTGCAGGGTGCTCGTTCCTTTTCCCCTCCCTGAAACTGGCTGCCTTCATCGCCCTGCCGGCGGTTACCGTGATTGTAGGCATCGCCTTCTATTCCCAGTATCTTGAGAAAAAAGACATCTATGAGAGGACGGAAAGGCAGGGTGATGCGGCAAACCGCCTGCTCGATCAGATCACCATCAGTTACAACAATGCGCTTCTGGTTCAGGAAATCGGCCAGGCCGTCTCAAACATCATGGATGTCGACAGCCTGTTGAAGTTTGTCATGGAGACGCTGCAGAAGAGGCTTAAGTTCGACCGCGGCATGATCATGCTTACCAGTCCGGACAGGACGAGGCTTATCTATGCAAGCGGATACGGTTACAGCTCAGAAATTGAAGCCGTGCTTCAGAAGACTCAGTTCCATCTGGACAAGCCGGATTCCAGGGGCCCATTCGTTGTTGCGTTCAGAGAGCAGCACCCCATCTTCGTAAATGATATCAAAGACATTAAAAATGATATCTCAGTGAGAAGCCGGGATTTTGTTGAAGCCCTGGCCGTCAACTCCTTCATTTGCGTTCCCATCATCTATGAGGGAAAATCGGAAGGCGTCCTGGCTGTTGACAATTACCGTTCCCACAGGCCTCACAATCAAAGCGAAGTGAACCTTCTCATGGGCATCGCGCCGCAGATAGGGATCAGCATCAACAACGCCAAATCTCTCCGCAAGATCAAGGAAAGTGAAGAGCGGTTTCGAAACCTCAGCGAAAACTCTCCGGACATCATCTACACTACAGACAACGGCGGATTCATTACCTATATTAACCCGGTGGCGGAAGAAATCCTGGGGTACGCGACGCAGGAAATGATGGGGCGCTTTTTTTCGGAATTTGCCATGGCCGACGGTGGGAAGACCTTCAACCAGTTTTTTGACCGCGTGTGGCAGGGAAAAGAAACGATCAAGAACATGGAGGCCAAACTTCTGGCCAAAAATGGAAAAGAGCGGCTGTTTTACATGAGCGGCGCCCCAAACTTGAACGCCATGGGAGAGATGATGGGCGTCGTGGGGATTTTGAAGGATATTACCGAGCAGAGAAAGCTGGAACAGCAGCTTCACCATGCTTCGAGAATGAACGCCATCGGTCGCTTGACAGGGGGCATCGCCCATGACTTCAACAATATCCTGCAGGCGATTAATGCATACAACGAACGGTTGACCATGCGCAAAAGCGATGGCGATCCGGAGCTGAAGTATCTGATCAACATCAAGGAATTGATCAAGAGGGCAACGGACCTCGTCGGGCAGCTTCTCATTTTCAGCAGGAAGGCCGACAGCAAACTGGAGCCGATCGACATCAATGCGGAAATTCGAAAATTTTACGAGCTTCTCATAAACACGCTGCCGAAAAAGATTGATGTGGAGCTGGATCTGGACGAGCCTCTTCACACCATAAACGGGGATTCCGCTCAATTGGGCCAGGTGATCATGAATCTCACGGTCAATGCAAAAGATGCCATGCCTGACGGCGGAAGGATACGGATCAAAACAAAAAACATCGAATTTCCCACGGCGACCTATCGAAGCAGCGTCAAGATTGACCCCGGCCGATATGCCCTGTTCTCGATTTCCGATACGGGATGCGGAATTTCCAAGGAGAACCTCGATCACATCTTCGAGCCGTTTTTTACGACCAAGGAGGCGGGAAAGGGGACGCCCGCGTTCGACAGTTATAGGCATATTTTGACCTTTTGAATAGCGTAAGTCATTGAATTTTCACAGTCGGACTCTCAAAAAACTGAAAAACCTGTAGGCATGCGAAATATGTAATTATGCTTGACATCGTTGGTAGTCTGCGTTACATGAGTAGACATGTACGTCAGAACAATCTCCAGAAAAAACAAGAGCGGATCGACCACCACATACGTCCAGTTGGCGCATAATGTTCGGGATGCCAAAACGGGACAATCGAAAGCGGATGTTCTCTACACTTTTGGCCGCGCCGACTCCCTTGATGTCGATGCGATTCGAAGACTCACCAAGAGCCTGTCCCGCTTCCTCACTCCGGAAGAGGCTTTGCGGATTCAAGGGACGATAGAGGGTGAGGCTCCAATCCGATTCCTCAAGAGCGTTCCCATGGGTGGCGCCTATTTGCTCCGTGCTCTGTGGGAACAGTTGGGCATTCCCCAGGCTCTTTCTCAATGCATGAAGGATCGATCGTTTACGTCTCCGGTGGAATGGTCGACTTTTGCCATGGTCGCCAATCGGGCGCTGGCCCCGGATTCCAAAAGAGGCGTCGAGGAGTGGGTAAAAGAAGACGTGGCCCTGGGGAATCCTGAACCGATCGAGCTTCAGCATCTGTACCGGGCCATGGATGTTCTGCTGGAGTATCGGGAAACCATCCACAAGGAAGTCTACTTTGCCGTGGCGGATCTTTTGAACCTGGAGGTGGACCTGATCTTCTTCGATACCACTAGCACCTACTTCGAAATGGATGAAGAAGACGAGGAGGGTCTTCGGAGGTATGGTCATTCCAAGGATCACCGGCCGGATCTCCCTCAGGTGGTGATCGGTCTGGCGGTCACGAAGGAGGGCATCCCGGTAAAGTGCTGGACGATGCCGGGAAACACCTCGGACATGAAGACCGTGGAAAAGGTCAAGAGTGATCTTCTCGGCTGGAAGCTGGGCCGCTGCGTCTGGGTCATGGACCGGGGGATGAGTTCGGAGGAGAATCGTATGATCCTGCAGAAGGCCGGCGGCCATTACATCATCGGCGAGAAGCTCCGGGATAATCAGGAGATCCACCGTGAGGTTCTGGCCAAGCGGGGCAGGTTCACTTCCGTCCGGGAAAACCTGGAGATCAAGGAAGTGACCATTGGCGACGGGGAAAAGCGACGCCGGTTCATCCTGGTTCACAATCCTGAGGAGGCCAAAAAGGATCAGGCCACTCGCGAGAAGACCATCAAAAAGATTGAAGAAGCTCTGAAGTCCATCAAGGATCAGACCGGACACTGTCACACGAAGAACGTCTGCGCCCTTCTGTCCCACCGGACCATGGGCAGATACCTGCGGCAGTTGAAAAACGGGCGGATCAAAATCGACAAAGGGAAGATCAGAGAAGAGGCCCATCTGGACGGGAAATACATCATTTCCACCAGTGACGACACCCTGAGTCCTGAGGATGTGGCACTGGGGTACAAACAACTGATGGAAGTGGAGCGGGCTTTCCGAACCCTGAAAACGACTCTGGATCTGAGACCTGTTTATCACCGGAAGGATGAACGGATCGAAGCCCATGTGTTCCTCTGTTTCCTGGCACTCCTTCTGGTAAGGGTTGCCGAGAGGAAAACGAACATGCCTTGGGACCATATCAAAGCTCAAATGGAGCGCCTTCATCTTGGAGAATTTTTTTCAAAAGAAGGACGGGTATTACAGACCACCGAACCGACACCGGAACAAGTCAACATCCTAAAACTACTAAAGATATCTCCACCGCAACGTATTCGGCATATCCAGGTGACCCCTTAAAAATGTAGGCAAACGCCAAAAATTCGACAACGACTTATAACTATAATTTTACTTAAGAATTTCAATTTTGTTTACCTACCGCTGTCGAAGGTGGGGGACGGGAATCGGGCTGTCCGTTGTTTACGGCATCGTTAAAAACCACAACGGGTTCATATTCTGCACGAGCGAACTTGGATTGGGGACGACTTACGAGATTTATTTTCCTGAGACCACCGCCACCGCCAGTGTGGAGGTGTTTGAGGAAAGGCGGGAACCCGTTAAAGCAACGGCGCTGTCCGAGGGTCAGGAAACGATCCTTCTGGTGGACGACGAGCCGGCACTTCTTGATATCGGAAAAGAACTGCTTTCCCTGCTGGGTTATTCCGTTTTGACCGCCAATTCCGGAGAAAGCGCCTTGAGTGTGATTCATGAGCAGAAAGGGGGCATCGCCCTTGTCATCCTGGATCTCATGATGCCCGGTATGGGTGGCGAGAAATGCCTCTCTGAAATACTGAAAATCGACCCCGCTATGAAGGTGCTAATCGCCAGCGGCTTTGCGGCAAGCACGAGCCAGCAGGATCTCCTCCGTGCGGGCGCGGTGGATTTTATTCAAAAACCCTATCAAATCGATTTCCTGAGCAGGAGAATCCGCTCCATTCTGGATCAGCCGGCGGCATCCTCATGAGGCCGCATCCCCTTGCATAAAATGAGCGGGGTGTATGTGAAGCGGCGCGGATCCAGGAAAAACTTTCTGAAATCGGCAATAAAGGCCTCTGCCCCTCCCGGATAGTCCTTGAAGAAACACTGCATTTTTTCCGTTCCGATTTCCACCTTTTTCAGCCAGTTAAAAACATCCGCATGACGGGCCTCACCGTAGATGAGATGATGGGCCATCAATTCAACCTCGATATTCTGATATTTCTGATCATAAAGATACGAATAGAGTTTCCGTCCGGCATACGTGTCAAAATTGAACTCGTCGTCCATGTAGGTCATGAGTTTCGGCAACAGGGCATTCATCGGTTCGGGCATTTCATAATGGCCGAGGCAGTTGTAGTCAAGGTCGATCAGGCAGAGATAGCCTTCCGGTTTGAGCAGACTCCGAAGCCGTTTGACAATTTCCGGGCTTTCCTTGCGGAAATACTCGAGGACAAACCTCACCCAGATCACATCGAACTGTCCCAGGTCATCAATCGGGGCGGTCAGATCGCATTGGACGAATTCAATGCCCGGCTTACCAGCGTGATGTTCCCGCGCGTAGGCAAGCCGTTCAGCCGAAAAATCCGCTCCGACAACGCTCCCGGTCGGGGCGACCATGGAGTGCAGGATTTCCGTGGTGATTCCCGGTCCGCATCCCAGATCCAGGACCCGCAGGCCGGCTTTTACACCACACCAAAGGGCCTGTTTCCGAACCGCATTCGCGTCGGTTTTCAGTTCCAGGCGATGGGCCTCTTCATCGTTTTCCATGAGATAAGCCTGCTTGTGCTTCATGTTGTCACCTCCGAGTCCACACGGCAATGTCTGACCGCGCATCCTCTCCCTGTTGAGAGGGGAACAATCGTGTTCAATGAAAAAAAGGGGTCCTTCATGTTACATTAAAACAAGTAACGAAGGCTCATGGCCAGCAGATGAATGTCCGAATCATATTCGCCATTGGCAAAGGCTCCGTAGTGGTTGGTCGATTTGGTCCTGTCTTCCTGAAGCTGGTAGGCATAAGCCATCGATAAACCCACCTTGCCGAACCTGGCCTCGCCGCCCAGGCAGAACAGATGAACGTCGGAATCCGGGATGGACGGGTCGAAGGTCGTGTCGGGAACGGGATTTTGACCGTACAAATAGCCTGCATGGATGGCATACCTGCTGTTGATCCGGTATTTTCCCCCTGCATTGAAGGCGAAGGTGCTGCGCCAATTTCTCGGCGAGACGGCAAGGGTCTGTCCTGCGCCTTCGATCTTCAATTGGTCGAAGGATGACCAGTCCTCCCAGCGCAGACCCACTTCCAGGATCAGCCTGTCCGTGGGCTTATAGGCAATGCCGACGGCTACCTGCTGGGGAAGGGTAAGCGTGGTTTCGCCACTGATATCCTCCGGCAGAATGCTCATCGAAAGAGTGCCGTCAACATCGATCGTCACCTTGCTGCGATACGATACGCCTATGGAAAGGGTGTCTGTAGCATGCAGCAGGAGGCCCAGGTTGTATCCAAGTCCGTTTCCCGACCCTTCAAATTTCTGGTCGACATCAAAAGCGATATTCCTGCTTTGAAGGGTGGAATCCAGCAGGACGAAATCCAAACCGGCTGCGATCGAAAGTTTGGGTGTGATCCGCCAGGATACAACGGGATTGATGTTAAACGTGGTAAGCTCGGATTTTGTGGCTACATACCGGCCTTCCCAGCTTTCAGGCCATGTCGTGGCCAGGCCGAAAGGGTTGAAAACGCCGACGCCGGCGCTGAACGTCTCATTGAACCGGTGCGAGAGATAGAAGGTGCTCGGATAGAATACATCGTCCTGGGTCTCGGATTTTTTCCCGGTTGCGGCGCTTGTGAACTCCCGATCGGCAAAAATCAGGGTCGTTCCGACCTCGACCTGTGTTCCCGGAAGATCGTTCAGGAGTGCCGGATTGTAGAAAATCGCTTCGGGAGAGTCGGAGTGGGCGACAACGGCGGCCCCCTGTCCAAGAGCGGACGCCCCCTGGGTAAAGATGCCGAAGCCTGAGCCGAACGATATGGAAGGGAGGGACGTCAGCGCAGCAATCGCAAAATAGAGTATGACACGGAAGCTTAGTTTCGTATGTTTCATTCCCGGGCTCCTGGTTAATCAAGTTTCAAATAATAATCAATAATTATGCCACTGAACAAAATAAATTCTTTCCGGAGCGCATTTTTCAGCAAATAATGTGTCAGGCCCGGGTTGTAAGAGGGGATAGAAAAGCAGGAGGGCTTATAGATCAAGGTCTATAAGCCCTCCTGCTTTTCCCGATGCGCCGGCGGAATTCGAATCTGTGATGATTGGACGCACGGCGTTGTTGCCATCCGCTTTTCCCCCGTACCTGAAATGGTTTGGGCGGAGCCTAGCTCAGGTTGTGTTCTTTCGCCCACGCGAGAACATCAATGGGGCTGTCCAGGACTGTCACACCCGCGGCCTTGAGCGCTCCCTGCTTTCCAGAAACGGTTCCCGAGGCTCCCCGGACGATCGCGCCTGCGTGCCCCATCCTCTTCCCCTGAGGCGACTGCCGCCCGGCGATGTAGGCTGCAACGGGCTTGGTCATCCTTCTCGCGATGAAACCGGCCGCTTTCTCTTCCTGCTCTCCGCCGACCTCGCCGACCACGATCACGGCGTCTGTTCCTTCGTCCTCCTCGAAGAGTTCGAGGATATCGGCCAGGTTTCTCAGAACCACGGGATCTGCACCCATACCGACCACGGTGCTCTGTCCCACGTTTCCCTCCGAGAGGATGCCGGCGAACTCATAGGAAAGGGTCCCGCTTCGCGATATAATGCCGACCCTCCCCGGTGCGAACATGGAAGCCGGCATGATGCCCATTTTCCCCTTTCCGGGGACGAGAATTCCCGGGGTGGTCGGACCCAGTGCGAAGACGCCCCTGTCGAGGGCATAGCTCCGCATTTTCATGACATCCCGGACAGGGATGTGTTCCGGGACAATAACGATGAGTTTGATCCCGGCATCGATGGTTTCCATGAAGGCGTCCAGGACAAAGGCGGCCGGGACGAAAAACACGGAGGCGTTGGCCCCGGTCTCCTTGACGGCCTCCTGCACGCTGTTGAAGACGGGAAGCCCCTCTACAATGGTGCCGCCCTTGCCGGGAGTAACCCCGCCCACAACCTTTGTTCCGTATTCAAGCATCCAGTGAGCCTGTGCCTTGCCGATTCGTCCGGTAATGCCCTGCACAAGAACGCGTGTTGAATCGTTGATCAGTATGCTCATTTTCAACCTCTCCCCACCAGTTCATACAAGCGATCAATCGCTTTTTCAGTTGCCGCCTCCGTCACCACGTGGATGCCTGCGGAGCGGAAGATCTCCCAGGTTTCTTCCTGGCGGTTGCCAAGCGCCTTGGCGACAATGGGGATCTTGACGTTATGCTCATTGATATAGCGAACGACCCCTTTGGCGCCTTCGTGGATCGGATTGATCCCGCCGTACACGTTGATGAAGACGGCCCGGATGCCCGGTTTCATCATGATGAGTTCCATGCAGCGATAGAGTAGATCGGCCGTAATGCCCCCGCCGGTTTCCAGGAAATTGGCGGGCTTCATCCTTTCGCCGATGATGTCCATGGAGGCCATTCCCAGTCCGGCGCCGGAAGAAATCAGTCCGATATCTCCGTCCAGGTCCACATAGGTGACGCCGATTTCTCTGCCGCGGCGTTCGAGGGGATTTTCGATCCGTTCGATGCGGTCGGGAAGGGGGAATCGCACCCGTGACAGGGCCGAGTCGTCTATCTCCAGAACCGCATCCACGGCGATCAATCCGCCATTGGGGAGGACAACCAGTGGATTGATCTCGCAGATCAGGGACTCATGGCTCATGGCGATGTGGTACAGTTGCCCGATAACGTCCGTCCAGGAGGTGAGGAGCTGCTGGCTGACCCCGATTCTCGACAGGAGGGTGCGGGCCTGATAGGGATAAAATTCCAGGGAGGAGTCGACATGAAAGGAGGCGATCTTGTCCGGCGAGGACCTCGCAGTTTCTTCGATCCGCACACCGCCTTCCGTGCTCGCCACGATCACCGGCTTGCCGGAATACCCGTCAACGGTAATGCCCACATAGAGTTCCCTGGCGATCTCCACTTTCTCGCAGACGAGAAGTTTCAGGACGGGCAGCCCCTTCACATCGGAGGAAAGCAGGGACTCGGCGACCTCCTTGAGTTCATCCGGCGAAGAGGCGGTCCTGATGCCGCCTGCGAGACCGCGGCCTCCAACGAGAACCTGGGCCTTCAAAATAACGGGGTATCCTATCTCGCCTGCCACATGGAGCGCCTCGTGCATCGTGGAAGCAACGCCGCGGCGGGGAACGGGGATCCCGTTCTGCTCAAAAATATCCAAAGCCTCGTATTCATGTAGTCTCATAACGGTTTACATCCTTACGAAAATGAATGATTGCGGAAGGAGATTCTCCCTTTCGCAGTGCGCAAACATAAAATCGATGCGCCAATATGTCAATCGAAATAACTTCACTTTAAATCACAATTTTGAATTAATTTTTAATCCATATTAAAAATAAAAATTTGATTGCATAATTGATTTGATTAAGCTAAATAAGCCGCATGATCACCGATAAGAAAATAACGCGAAAAAAACAATCGGAAGACAGTGCCCAGATCGCCTATCAGGGGATCAGGCATATGTTGTACACCAAGGAACTCGTCCCCGGTCAGCGGATCCTGTACCGTGACCTTGCGGAAAAGCTGAAGCTGAGCCCGACGCCTGTCATTCAAGCTCTCAAGTGGCTGGAGCTGCAGGGATTCGTTCAGCATGAACCCCATCGCGGCTATTCCATGGCGCCCTTCAGCCTTAAGGAGATTGAAGAACTTTACGAGATTCGTGAATTGATCGAACCGTCCCTTGTCCCTGCGGCCATTGAACAGATCGACAAGAAGGGACTTGCCGAGCTGAAGGCGGCACTCGAAGCCCATCTTGCTGCGGAAAGGGAATCCTATCTCAAGGAAAGGCTTTTTAAAAACAGGGAGTTTCACATGACTCTCGCCTATCTTTCCGGAAAAACCACCCAGGTCCGCATCCTTCAAAACGTCTTTGATATGCTGTTCCTGAAATACGGCGGCAATTACTTCCCTATCTCTTCGCTGTCATCCAGCGACCAGGCCCACCAGGAAATTTATGACGCCGTGGCGCTGCGGAGCCTGGAGCGGGCGCAGTCCGTCCTCAAAAATCATCTGACCAATGTAAAAATTCAGGTCATGACGAGCATCCGGAAGATCCTGGAAGAGCAGGAGCGGACGGAATTCTGAGTCCTCTCACCGTGAGCTGTACAAGAAAAAAAGGCAGGGTCCAAAAGGGCCCTGCCTTTTTTGATCGGTGAATCGAACGGACCAGTGGTTCGGCATCGGATGAGCTTTTTCTTGACACGGCCCTGAAGGACGGCTAAAAAGGCCTTTGAGCTCTCGTTTTCCAGAAATTCGGCGCAGCAGCCGTTTCGGAAATGCTGGACCAGAGCAATCCTATGGAGGTAACCGATGAGATCCTACGTTGTCTTTTCATTCATGGGCTCGGATCGTCAGGGGCTGGCACGGCAGATAGCGGAATTTTTCACGGCTCGGGGGATCAATATCGAGAGGTCCCGCGGCTGCGTTCTGGGAGGGGAGTTCGGCATGATCATCCTCACCTCGGGCAGCACCGATGCCATCGAGCGGCTTATCAAGGACCTGGACAGCCTGCGCGAGAAGACGGATCTGGATATCCATGTCCGGAAGACCAAGGCACCTCTCCACCGGGAGGTTACCCCGTTCATTCCCTACAGGCTTATTGCCACCTCCGTGGACCGGCCCGGGATCATCAACCAGATCTGCAGAGTCCTTCAAGGCCGGGGAATCAATATTGACGATATTTCAACGAATGTTGACAACAACCCCGTTACGGGGGCCAACGTCTTTCAGATGGTATGCTTCTTCTCCCTGCCGCCTGCCGTGAAGATCCTGGATCTGAAGAACGACCTCAACCGCATCGGCGATGAATCCAATATTGATATCCGGTTCGAAGCGCTGATCTGCAGGTAAACCCATGACCCGTTACAACATTCAAAAGGCGGCGCATGTAAAAAAACCCATTGCGGAGGTTGCCGCCTCTATCGGACTTGAAGAAGACGACCTGGAATACTACGGGCGGTACAAGGCGAAAGTAAGGCTGGAAGCGATTTCACGTTTTTCGCGGCGTTCTGAATCAGCCCTTGTTCTCGTGTCGGCCATGACGCCGACGCCGGCGGGCGAAGGGAAAACGACCGTGTCCATCGGGCTCGCCCAGGCGCTGGCCAGGCTTGGAAAATCGACCATTGCCGCGCTCCGGGAACCGTCGCTGGGGCCCGTTTTCGGCATGAAGGGTGGAGCGACGGGTGGAGGGCTCTCCCGAATCCATCCAGACGATGATATCAATCTCCATTTCACCAATGACTTTCATGCGGTAGCGAGCGCACACAATCTGCTGTCCGCCCTGGTGGACAACTCCATCTACCATGACAACCCCCTGAACATCGATCCTCGGAAGATAACCTGGCGTCGTGTTCTCGACATGAACGACCGCTTTCTCAGGGATATCGTTGTCGGCCTTGGCGGTTCAATAAACGGCGTCCCACGGGAAACGGGCTTTGACATCGTCCCCTCCAGTGAGATCATGGCGATTCTATGTCTTTCACGCTCCTATACGGAACTGAAGGAAAAAATCCGGAAGATCCTAGTCGGATTCACCTATGACAACCAGCCGGTCATGACCGCCGATCTGAAAGTCGAGGGGGCCGTTACAGCGCTTCTGAAATATGCCCTCCTGCCGAACCTGGTCCAGACAACGGAGAATGTCCCGGCCATCGTTCATGGCGGTCCTTTTGCCAACATCGCCCAGGGGACGAACAGCATCATCGGAACCGACCTGGCGCTCCGCCTGGCCGATTATGTCGTGACCGAGGCGGGCTTTGGCTTCGATCTGGGAGCGGAGAAGTTTTTTGATATCGTCGCCCCTTACGGGGGATTAAATCCGCGCATCGTCGTTCTCGTGGCAACGGTGCGGGCCTTGAAATACCACGCAGGCATCGCCAGAGAGGACCTCGATCGGCCCAATCCGCGGGCGGCCGTCCTGGGCATGGCGAACCTCAGGAAGCATTATCAAAACATTGACAAGTTTCACGTCCCCTGCATTATCGCCCTGAACCGCTTTTCTACCGATGCGGACGAGGAAATCAGAGAGGTTCTCAAAGCGGCGGAGGACGAGGGGATGAACATCGCACCCTGCGACATCTTTCGCCTGGGAGGTGAGGGCGGTGTTGAACTCGCGGAAAAGACGGTGGCCCTTCTGGCGGGTTCCACCGGTCACTATCGTCCATTGTACAACTGGAACCTGCCCGTGGAAGACAAGATCTTCACCGTGGCCAGCGAGATCTACGGCGCCGTTTCGATCGATTACCAGCCCCTGGCCCGGCGCAACCTGGATCTGATCAACCGGTACGGCTTCGATAAGCTTCCCGTCTGCATCGCTAAAACCCAGCAGTCCCTCTCAGACAACCCGAATCTCCTGGGCCTTCCCCGTGACTTCATCGTGACGGTGCGAGAGATCAAGATCTCCTCCGGGGCCGGATTCCTCATTCCCATCACCGGTGAAATTCTCCGAATGCCCGGCCTGTCCAAACACCCCGCCGCCTATTCGATTGATATCGACGACTCGGGCGTTATCAGCGGTGTCAGCAATCCCGGCGACATGGCACCTCTTCTCTGAGACCTTTCCTTTGAGCGGTCGTGAAATAAGAAATGTCTTGAAAAAATTTTCATTAAATGTTAGTCGACTGACACCCGCTTTTTTATGAAGCAATCTCAAATGTTTTGTTTAACTCATCCGGGCGGGGCAGGCCAGAGTTGAATAAGAACGTATTGCTGCAGATTTGGTAAAGAGACCACCTTTGACTCCTGATGTCCTCAGGAAGCGGAGGTGGTTTTTTTGTTTGTCTGCTTCAATATGATTAGTGAAATAAAAAAAGGAGGGTACGGCTTTGGCAGAGGGAAAAGTGAAATGGTTCAATGACAAGAAGGGGTTTGGGTTTATTGAAAATGATGAGGGGGGCGACATATTCGTCCACTTCAGCGCAATCCAGGGAGGAGGCTGGAAGACGTTGACCGAAAGCCAGCGGGTCCGTTTTGAAATTCAGCAGGGCCAGAAGGGGCCCAGCGCAGTAAATGTGGAACTGATCTGAAAAAAACAAGGTCAGGCACAAGGAGGCATTTTTATCAAGCATAACGTACCAAGGAAAGGTAAAAATGCTTGACAAGTAAGTTCTGAAAAGATAAACGGAGAAGTCGTTTTTTTCAAATCAGCAGGGCATCTCACGGCTCCCTTATTTGAAACGTGCACAATTCAAATAAGGGGGTTTTTTGTTTTTATATGTCCCCACGTGTTAAAAAAACAGCAATAGAAAGCATCAAGAAGGATTTTCACAATGAAGCATGACATCCGGCAAGTAAGGAACATCGGAATCAGCGCCCACATCGATTCCGGAAAAACAACCCTGACCGAGAGGATTCTCTTTTATACGAAACGCATTCATGCCATGCATGATGTGAAGGGGAAGGACGGCGTGGGAGCCACCATGGATTCCATGGAACTGGAGCGGGAGCGGGGAATTACCATCTCTTCCGCGGCAACGTTCTGCACCTGGAAAAATCATGAAATCAACATTATCGATACTCCGGGGCACGTGGATTTCACCATCGAGGTGGAGCGGGCCCTGCGTGTCCTCGATGGGGCGATCCTGGTCCTATGTGCCGTAGGCGGCGTCCAGTCCCAGTCCATTACCGTCGATGCCCAGATGAAGCGCTATAACGTCCCCTGTGTGGCCTTCATTAACAAATGCGACCGGAGCGGCGCCAATCCGGCCCGCGTCGTGGAGCAATTGAGGACACGCCTCGGGCACTCGGCCATCCTCATGCAGCTTCCTCTCGGTTTGGAAGCCAACTTCCAGGGTGTGGTCGACCTGGTCTCCATGAAGGCTTATTATTTTGACGGACCCGGTGGTGAGATCGTTCGAGAGGAAGCGGTTCCCGATGCGATCCTGGCCGAGGCGACGGCCAGGAGGGAAGAACTTATTGACACCGTTTCGCTGTTTTCAGATGTCCTGACGGAAGCCGTTCTGGAGGGGAGGGACATCTCCCCGGAAATGATCCGGGAGGCCGTGCGCCAGGGAACGGTGAATCGCAAAATCACGCCGGTCTTTTTGGGGTCGGCCTATAAGAACAAGGGGGTGCAGCTTCTTCTGGATGCGGTGACCCAGTACCTGCCCTGTCCGGAGGAAATCGAAAATACGGCTCTGGATCTGGCGAACGGCGAAACGCCGGTCCGGCTGACGAGCAACCCTGAAGATCCCGTGGTGGCGCTGGCCTTCAAACTGGAGGACGGGCACTACGGCCAGTTGACCTACATCCGCGTCTATCAGGGAACGCTGACCCGTGGCGAGACGGTCGTCAACGCCCGGGACGGGAAAAAACTTCGGATCGGCCGACTGGTTCGCATGCATGCCGACCAGATGGAGGATATCGAGTGCATCCCTGCCGGTTACATCGGCGCCCTCTTCGGTCTGGAGTGCCAATCGGGGGACACCTTCGCCTCGCCGGGGCTGAATTGGGCCATGACGTCCATGTTCGTTCCCGAGCCGGTCATTTCACTGGCCATTGTTCCCAAAGACAAGAAGTCCATGGTGAACATGTCCAAGGCCTTGAACCGGTTTACCAAGGAAGATCCGACCTTTCGAACCCATCTCGACGCGGAGACCTCCGAAACGATCATCGAGGGGATGGGAGAGCTGCACCTGGAGGTCTATGTGGAGAGAATCCGGCGCGAATACTCGGCGGAGGTCACCACGGGCAATCCCAGGGTGGCTTATCGGGAAACCATCACCCAGAAGGCTGCGTTCAATTACACCCACCGCAAGCAGACGGGGGGATCCGGTCAGTATGGCCGGGTAGCCGGGTATATCGAACCTCTGGCGGAAGAGGAATTCCTCTTTGAGAACAAAATAACCGGTGGCGCAATCCCGACTCAGTTCATCCCCGCCTGCGAAAAGGGCTTCCGGATGAGCATGGGCAAGGGTCCGAAAATGGAATTTCCCGTGACGGGCGTGAGGGTGGTGATCGATGACGGCGCGTTCCATGCCGTGGATTCCTCCGACATGGCCTTCCAGGCTGCCGCAAGAGGCGCTTTCCGGGAAGCCTATCTGCGGGCCAAGCCTGTCGTTCTCGAACCGATCATGAAGGTTGTCGTGGAAACTCCTCCGGAATACCAGGGCGCGGTCATGGGGCTTTTGAACCAGCGCAGGGGAATGATCGTGGGCACACAGGATGAAGGATCGTCCTGCGTGATCGAGGCTCAGACGCCGCTGGCGGAAATGTTCGGTTTTGCGACGGTCATACGCTCCGCCACCCAGGGCAAGGCCCAGTTCACCATGGAATTTTCCGCCTATAAGCAGGTGCCTCAGAGCATTGCCGAGAAGATTGCGGAAGAGGTGGCCAAGCGAAAGAAAAGTGCGGCGTAGGGTCGGAACTCATGGTCATTGATTTGAAAAAGAGAAAGGAACTTCTTTTGAGCGAGAGGGTGATAAAATCGGAATCGGAGTCCTGGCGGGAAGCCTGGGAAGAGGAAATCAGCAGCCGGCTTCCGGCGGGCGCATTCGGCGCCGTTCTGGCAAGGGCGGGAATGGGGAAGACCGCTTTTCTCGTTCAGATGGCACTCAGTTCGATGCTGGGTGGGGAAGGAGTTCTCCATGTCAGTCTTCATGAACCCATCTCCAAGGTCACCCTCTGGTACCGGGAACTCTTTGAAAAGAAGTTCATCCGGAAACCGCCGCGGAGTTCGCGGATGCTCTGGGAAACGATTCTGCCCCACCGGTTCATCATGACCTTCCGGGTGGATCGCTTCAGTATCCCGAACCTGGAAGAACGCCTGAACGATCTGATCGTCCAGGGAATTTTTTCCCCCCGGATTCTGCTCATCGACGGGTGGCAGACGAACCACATCGGCGAAGCCGAGATTCTGGAGCTGAAAACCTTCGCCCGGGCCCACAACCTCCAGGTCTGGTTGTCGGTTCACGTGCATCGCCATGATGCCGAAGCGGGCGACCCCCTTCCGGCGTTTTTGAAAAAATCGGAAGAATTGTTTGACATTATTCTGCAAATGGAAGATCGTGGCCAGGAAATTCTGATCGATCCGCATAGAGACGCCACGGGCAGTCTGAAGTCCTGGCGAATGAAGATGGATCCGGTGACTCTGCTGATTACAGCCGGAAGGGCGCGGGATCCCGTCAAAAAGGTTGGTTAGGGGTCTTTTGTTTCGGCAGCGGGTCGATTTCAGAGGCTATTTCTATTCACAGAGGTTCAGGTTATGATCGAAGTTACGGAAAAGGCAGCTGAGAAAATCAAGGAATTTATACAGAGCCAGAAAGGGCCCGGCACGATCCGAATTCTTCTGCAGGACGAGGGGAGTAAACGCCCCTTTCTTCGCATGTTTTATGACCAGCCTGCAGAGGGCGATGCATTCATTACAGAGCAGGAGATCACCTTTGCCATAGAGAAAGATCTCCTTGAAATGGCCAAGCCGATCCGGATTGATTACGCGGAAATTGACGAGAAGCAGGTGGGGTTTCAGATCGTCTCCCGTCTGCCCATGGTCGGCTACAGGAGGCGTTGAAAAGGGGTTTCGCTGGCGGGGGGCCTTACGAACCCTTCTCCGGGTGGGAAGGATGGCAACGTGCACCCACGGTGAAGTCAGGAGGGGCTGTCCTGCAAAGGCGGCCGAAAATCGTCGGCTCCCATTACGCCGGCTTTCTAAGGGACTTCCGGACCCGCTCCGCAATCCGGTGAACCTGCCGCATGATTTCCTCTTCATTCAGGGACAGGAGCTTTCGGTCTTTCATGACCATGTTCCCGGCAATGAAAACGGTCTTCACATCGGAGCCGTTGACGGCATAAACGAGATGTGAATAGGGATTGTACATGGGGGTCAGGTGTGGGCGGTTCAGGTCGATCAGAATAAGATCCGCTTTTTTCCCGGCTTTCAGGCAACCTGTGACATCTCCCATTCCCAGAACGCGCGCCCCCTGCCGGGTGGCCATGGCCACAACGGTTTCCGCGGGCATCAGGGTCGGATCCAGGTGGCGCACCTTTTCGAGCTTGGCCGCCGTATCCATCTCCTGGAACATGTCCAGGCTGTTGTTGCTGGCACATCCATCGGTACCCAGCCCAACACAGACGCCCTCCTGGATCATCCTGGCGACGGGGGCAAATCCGGAAGCGAGCTTCATGTTGCTTTCCGGATTATAGACGACTTTGCACCCGGAGTCTCTGAAGATCCGGATCTCCTTCTCCTCCAGACAGACGCAATGAAAGGCGATAAGCCGCTCGTTGAGGCAGCCGAGTTCCTCAAGGTACGAAACGGCTTCCTGCCCGAGCTGTTTTTGAAGCTGCTTCTTTTCGGAAAGATTCTCCAGAAGATGAAGGGCGAGGGGAACCTGAAACTCCTCGGCCAGGTCCCTGGCCTGGAGGAGAAGCGTCCGGGAGCAGGTGTACAGGGAATGAGGCTCCACGGCGACCCGGATCAGCGGATCGCCGGACCATCGCTCCAGGAGCTTCCGTGTGTAGGCCAGGCCTTCCGAAGGCGTTTTGGCATTCGGGGAGGGAAAGTCAAAAAGGACCTCTCCCAGAAGACAGCGCATTCCAGCCGTGCGCGCAGCCTTTGCCGTCTCCTCTTCGAAAATGTACATATCACAGAACGTAGTCGTCCCTGACTTGATCATTTCCGCACAGGCCAGCAGACTACCCCACCAGGCCAGTTCCTCATCCACATTTCTGGACTCGGCAGGAAAAATATAGTTGGTAAGCCAGTCCATCAGGTGCATGTCGTCGGCAATGCCCCGGAAACAGGTCATGGCGGCGTGGGTGTGGCTGTTGATCAACCCCGGCATGATGAGGGTATCCGTTCCGTCGATCAGGTTGGGGCTGGTGAACTTCCGCCGGAAATCCTCCTCCGCTCCAATGGCGGTGATGGAGTCTCCGACAATGGCGAGCGCTCCGTTCTCGATCACGGTCATGGCTTCGTCCAGACAGAGAATCGTTCCGCCCAGGATCAGCCCATCCACCGTTTCAAGTCTCGCGCCGTCTTCCATGGTGACCTTCAACTCCTATGGAGAGCAGGAGGGATCTTCAAGGGAGCATGTTTCATTTGCAGCTGCCTCGAAAAGGTCCGTTCCCTGGAAAAAGTAATAGTCGTAAAGATAGCGGGCTATCTGGGCCATGGCCTGTTCCTGCTGGGTGATACTTCGATTGGATGTTTTGATGAAGATGGCCAGGGCGACATGGCCCGCTTCGCCGGGCAGGGTCAGAATGGCCGCATCGTTCACCATGGACGGGCCGATCGTACCGGTCTTGTTGGCCACCTTCATTCCGGGAGGGATCAGGTCCTTGATCCTGGAATTTCCCGTCTGGCAGCGTTCCATGATCCCCAGAAGCACGGAGGTGGTTTCCGGCTGAAGGGCCGTTCCATCGTATACCATGGCCAGGAGGCTCGTCATGGCGTCGGGGGACGCCGTGTCCCGGCGGTCGGTGTGGAAGCGGCTCTGCGCCCTTTTCAGCGTATCCGCCGGGACGCTGTCCCGCAGCCTGTTGTATTTTTGAAGCTGGAAGGCCTCCGGTGAGGGGAGATCCGAAATGCCGCGCCAGTCGGCCAGCATATTGAGCGTGGGGCGGCTGACGTCCATTTCCTGTATGCCCAGGCTTTTCATGGCCGCGGTGACGGCTGCCGGTCCGCCGGCGAGCTTCAGTATGGCATCGCTCGCCGTATTGTCGCTGATCAGGAGCATCAGCTCCAGAAGTTCCCGAACCGAATAGGACTCATCCTTTTTTTTAAAGGTCTTGATGAGCCTGCCGCTGCCCGGGTGAATATCGCCGCTGCGCAGGGTGACGGTTGAATTCAGGCGGACCTCACCGCGATCCACCCGGCGGAGCAGCTGAACGGCTATGGGGATCTTGTAAACGCTCGCCATGGGAAACCGCTCCCCCCCGTTGAAGGAAAACGATCGTCCCGATTCAATGTGGAGGGCGCTCACTCCTACGGTTCCTCCCGCCAGCGCGGCCAGGCGCTTCACCTCCTGCTCCAGGCGCAGTTGAGCCCGTTCCGGTTCAGGGCCGGGCCGAGGAGCCGCTGTCGATTTGGATCGTTCCTGGAGCTGAGGCTGCATGGCGGCCGCTGCCGGCGTATCGAGTTTTTCCCGCGTTTTCGCATCGCTTGCCGATGCCGGGACATGTCCGGCCTCCAACGGGACGGTCCCGACTACCGGGGGACAGGCCTCGGAAGGCGGGCACTGCGTTTTGCAGACAGTGCAGGAAACCGTCGATACGGAAATAACAGCCAGAAAGACAAAATATTTGAGGAAATGTAATGTGATCATTGTCCTAAACCTGCCAGGTGTGGATTGGCAACACCGGGATCCGGGTTCGTGCGGGATTGGATGCGTCCCTTGTGATGCGGCCGGCCATTGAAGGTGAAAAGGCCGCGGCCGGGAAGCCTGTCCCTTCCGGAAAAAAAGAAAAACCCCCCCTGTTGATGACGAGGTCGAATGTTGAAGGCAGTTATTGCGAGATTCGAGACGGGTCAAACATCATGGATTTCACGAAACTGCGGGCAGATCTCCGATGATCCCGGCTGGTACTTCCGGCACACCGATGGTCTTGTTTCATAAATGGAGCAGGCATAGTGACTGCCGTCCCACATCAGAAAAGAGCATCCGTGCAGGTAATGTCCGTCCAGCGATGAAACCAGGTGATCCCCGACCCACATGGCGTGCTCATGCTCGATGATGTGAAGAACGTCATCCCTGCCTTCCCTCTTCCATCGCTCGAGATCCTCGTCCGTCACATAGCAGTTTACGTTGGCCAGGCAGCAGGTGCCGCACTGTTTGCAGATGATCTGCACTGTCGATTCCATAGTTCTCTCCTTGGATCCGTTTTCCCGGACAGGCGAGAACCGTGCAGAATTGCATTCCGAAACACGATGACGTTTTTTTGAGAACACCAGGGCATCACGGATGGCCAACGCCCATCCGGGGAGTTGATATGACAGGAACAGACAGAGCGCCTCCCAACATCTCTGACGTTTGATCTCCTTGTCTCACAAGTTTCCGGACTCGTCAAGCCCTATGGCAGATCTTTTTACACGGAACAATCCGGCATGATCAGCAAACCAGGGAAGGGGATTCATCAGAGGTATTCCGGTCGGGATCATGCGCGGACCGGACCTTATAGCCGATTTCCGTCGCAGGATCGAATCAGGATGTCACAGGATGACGCACAGGTTCAGGCCATCATTGACAAGACTTCTAAAAACAGGAATACTTCATAAATGGCGCATCTCAGGACATGCGCCTCAGCTTCCCCAAAGGCCGTCTTCTATGGTGAAAGGATGAAGATACAGGGCTGCAGACGGCCGGAGAAAGAGATCTCCCTGGAGGGTACGCGGGATTCATGAGAGAGCGTTGCGAGGAAAAGAAGGAATGGGCGTCTTCCCGGACCTTTCAGGTCACGGGACTGGACTGCGCGGACTGCGCCGCCAAACTGGAGAAGGCGGTCAGGAGGGTCCCCGGAGTCGTTTCCGCTGCGGTCGCCTTTCCTCAGGGACGGCTCAGTGTGCACCTTGATGAGGCGGGTCTCGAGGATGAAATCATCCTCCGGAAGGTAAGGGCGCTCGGGTACGATGCGACGGCAGAGGAGAGAGGCGCCTTTGAAGGGCGGGAATCCACCTTTCGAATCTTCGGATTGGACTGTGTGGACTGCGCCGCCAGGCTCGAAAAGGGAATCCGCGGGATCCCCGGCGTGGAAAGGGCGGATGTGGATTTCAGCTCTTCGAAGGCGCATGTGGTTCATCGGGGGCCTGTTTCGGACATCCTGGCTACCCTGGAAAGGATGGGGTATCCCGGACGCATTGACCAGCCGTTGAAGAGCCGCGAGGCGTTGCCCTTCTGGAAAACCAACATCTATATCCTGCCGACGGCCGTTTCCCTCGTCATGCTGATGTCGGGTTTTATTTCGGGAATTGCAGGTGCGCCGGGCGGCACAGCCACGGCCTTCTTTGCAGCCGGAATCGCTCTGGGCGGTTTTCTGCCGCTGCGAAACGGGATATCGGTGCTGGTCAACGCCCGCGAACTGGACATGAACGTCCTGATGATGACCGCTGTCATCGGCGCTGCGGCCCTTCGCCAGTTTGAGGAAGCGGCGACGGTGGTCTTTCTCTTCTCCCTGGGAAACGCCCTGCAGGGGTATACACTGGACAAAACCAGGAACGCCATCCGCTCCCTGATGGACCTGTCCCCTGCTGAAGCCCTGATCCGCCGCAGGGGGGCCGAAACAACCCTCCCGCTGGAAGAGATCCGGATCGGTGATGTGATGATCATCCGCCCCGGGGAAAGGATCGCCATGGATGGGCTGGTGGCGGCAGGAGTCTCCACGGTGAACCAGGCGCCGATTACCGGCGAATCTCTGCCCGTGGAAAAAGCCGTGGGCGACGAGGTCTTTGCCGGAACCATCAACGAGCGGGGGGCCCTGGAAGTCCATGTCACCCGATCGGCAGGGGACAACACCCTGTCGCGGATCATCGGGATGGTTGAAAGGGCGCAGGCGCGGCGGGCCCCTTCCCAGCAGTTGATCGAAAAGTTCGCCCGGTTTTATACCCCTGCGGTTCTCGTTGGCGCTTTTCTCGTCGCAACTCTCCCGACCTTGGTTTTCGGGGAGCCCTTCTCCAAGTGGTTCTATGAGGCCATGGCGATGCTGCTGGTCGCCTGCCCCTGCGCTCTGGTGATTTCCACCCCTGTTTCCGTCGTCTCCGCCATCGGCAGCGCTGCGAGAAGGGGCGTTCTGATCAAAGGGGGCGCTTATCTTGAAGAGATGGGGTCCCTGACCGTGATGGCCTTTGACAAGACGGGAACCCTGACCGCCGGAAAACCCCGGGTGACCGATGTCCTTCCGGCCGCCGGCCATTCCGAAGAGGAGATTCTGGCCATCGCGGCGGCCATTGAATGCCGTTCCGAACATCCCCTGGGCGAGGCGATTTACCGGAATGCCCGGGAAAAAGGCCTCAGCATACCGTCGATGACCGATTTTGATTCCGTTCCCGGCCGGGGCGCCGTGGGAACGGTGGCTGGAACATCCTATTCCATCGGCAACGCCCGGTTTTTTCTGGAGAGAGGCTGGGATCTCGAAGAGATGGAAAAGGGTATCGCCGGGCTCCAGAACGAAGGAAAGACGGTTGTGATCCTTGGCGGAGGGGCCAGCATCCTGGGCCTGATCGCCGTGGCGGACGTATTGAGGGAGAACAGCCGACAGGCTCTGGAGGATCTTCGGAAGATCGGAATTCGAAAAACGATCATGCTGACGGGAGACCATGAGAGCACGGCCAGGGTCGTGGCCGCCCAGGCGGGGGTGGATGAGTTCCGGGCCGATCTGCTTCCTGAGGACAAGATGGAGGCCATGAACGATCTGCTGGCCCGATACCGGAAAGTGGCCATGGTGGGAGATGGAGTAAACGATGCGCCCGCCATGGCCGTCTCCACGGTGGGAATCGCCATGGGAACGGCCGGAACCGACGCCGCCCTTGAAACCGCGGATATCGCCCTGATGGCGGACGACCTGACGAAGCTATCCTACGCGGTGGAATTGAGCCGACGGACCCTGCGCATCATAAAACAGAACATTTTTGCCGCACTGGTCATCAAAGGGGCGATCCTTCTCCTGGTTTTTCCCGGATGGCTGACCCTCTGGCTGGCGGTGGTGGGCGATATGGGAAGCTCCCTCCTGGTGACCCTCAACGCCATGAGGCTGCTTCGGGACGGGCGTCGGGAAGAAAGGCGCTGAAGAGCCATTCCACTCCGTTCCCCCCGCCGGGAGAAATTCAATCGATTGGAGAGGCTGATATCTCAGGCTTTTGCCTTCCCTTTTCTGGCATCGATGTCGCCGGGATAGACCATGGCATCCTGGCCCCGCTCCCGGGTCCGGACACGAATCGCCTCGTCCACGGGATAGATAAAAATGAGGCCGTCTCCCGGCTCACCCGTATGAGCCGAATGGAGGATGGCATCGATCGCCGCTTCCAGGTTACGGTCGCTTAAAACGATGTTGACCTGGATCTTGGGAAGCAAATTGACCTGATAAGTCCCTGCCCGGCCGACCAGCTTTATTCCCCCCTGGCGGCCCTGTCCCCGGACTTCGAACATGTTCAATCCAACGATGCCGATTTCGGACAGGGCCGCCTTGACGTCGTTTACTTTATCTTCACGGATAATGGCTTCGATTTTTCTCAGCATGCTGATCTCTCCAGGTTCAAGAAATAGGGTTATGGATCTCCTCGAAGTGAAACATAGGCGTTACGAATAGGAGCGTTCCCCGTGGGAACTGATGTCCAGGCCGACTTCTTCGGCCATGGGGGATACGCGCAGCCCGATGCTGGCGTGAAGGATCCTGGCCAGCAGGTAGGTCATTCCGAAGGAAAAGACGATGGTGACGACAACGGCCAGAAGCTGAACGCCGATCTGTTCCGGATTTCCGAAGAATAGGCCGTTCCGGCCGTCCACGTTCACGGCAACGGTAGCGAACAGTCCGGTAGCGATCATCCCCCAGGTGCTGGCCATACCGTGGCAGGCCCACACATCCAGGGACTCGTCGAGTCTGCGCCGGTCCCGGAAGCGCATGGCGTAATAGGACAGGGGGGCGGCCACGGCCCCCACGGCGATGGAGGCCAGCGGTGTGATATAGCCGGAAGCCGGCGTAACCGCCGCAAGCCCGACGACCATCCCCGTTACGATTCCCAAGGTGCTTGGCCTCCCGTCCAGCCAAGAAAGAAACATCCAGACGAGACCGGCGGTTGCCGCCGATGTGTTCGTCGTAAGCAGGGCGTTGACGGCCACACCATTGGCCGCCAGGGCGCTGCCGGCGTTGAAGCCGAACCACCCCACCCACAGCAGTCCAGCCCCCAGGACCGTCAGGGGAATATTGTTGGGTTCCAGGGAGCCGTTGCCGAATCCCTTGCGGGGTCCGATGACGATGGCAAAGGCCAGTGCCGAAAAGCCGGCGGCAATGTGAACCACCGTCCCTCCGGCGAAGTCCAGAACGCCCATGGTTTTCAGCCAGCCGCCCTGGCCCCAGACCCAGTGACACAGGGGGTCATAGATCAGAGTGGCCCACAGCAGGCTGAAGAGCAGAAAGCTCTTGAACTTGATCCGCTCCACGAAGGCGCCGGTAATCAGAGCCGGGGTAATGACGGCAAACATCATTTGAAAAGCGGCAAACAGCCCGTGGGGGATGGTTTTGCAGTAATCGTCGTTGGGCTGGGCGCCGACTCCCAGAAAGCCGACAAAATCAAGCCCCCCGATCAGCCCGTTGATATCCGGGCCAAAGGCGAGGGAATAGCCGAAAACGATCCACTGCAGACCGATGAGAGACAGAAATATGTAACTGAGGGTCAGCGTGGAAAGAACATTTTTTCTGCGGACCATCCCCCCGTAAAAAAAGGCGAGGGCCGGCGTCATCAACAGCACCAGGGAGCAACAAACCAGGATCCAGGCCGTATCGCCGGCATTGATCGTACTGAGCATCATAAACCTCCGTCTGTGTAAATGGCTCCCCATCATGGCAATAATCCTTCCACAGGAAAATATCCTGTAATATCGTTGGAATGATCCATTGTGATCCCGGGAGAACGTAACGGAATTGTGACAATTCCAGGAGCATTCAACATAATTGTCCCATTCGTAAGCGCTTTTTGTTGATCTGGGACCGCGCAGCCCTGAATCCCGGGTGCGTTTAATCGTTGCATCCGAAGATCTTTACCCTTATGGTAAGGGATCTTTGTAAGAATGAGGCATGGTGAGGGGGAAATCATCCTTCCGGCGGCACATCATCCTTGGTCGTTCCGGCTGAAGGGAAGGAGAGCAGCAGATATGAAAAAAATCGCTGGTTGGATCCTGTTGATCGTTTTAGCGGCGGGACTTTATGCCGCGGTCGTTCCGTATCTTACGCTGTACATGATCAAGAGCGGCGTTGAGCAGTCCGATCCGGAGAAAATTTCAAAATACGTGGATTTTCCGGCCTTGAGAGCAAACCTCAAGGCACAGCTCCATTCTCATATTCAAAGTGGAGAAACGCCCTCTTCAAGCGAAAACCCCGTCGCCAAAGCGGCGAACAGGCTGGTCTCCAAAATGGCGGATGACGCGGTTGACTCCCTGGTAACGCCCGCCGGCCTGAAAACGCTCGTTCAGGGGGAGCAGCGGAGAGAACGTTCAACCCGGGATTCTTCTCCGGGGGCGGGGGAATCAAAGGGCGGAGTTCTAAAGAATGCCTCCTGCCGTTACGAGAACCTCGACACGTTTTCCGTGACGACAAAAGACGACAAAAACAGGGAAATCCGGTTGATCCTGTCGCGCAGCGGACTGTCGTGGAAGCTCAGCAATATCATCCTGCCTTGAAACGGATGAGTTGCCCGGGATACGCAACAGAACCCTTTAATAAATTGACTCAGCCTGACGGGAGACATTTTTTGTTCGGGAGGAATTTGTGGCCATTAACCGTAAAGATGTCATCTATTTTGTTCTGACAGACCGGTTTCATGGGGTCGAGAACCCAAGGCCGGAGCTTCGGGAGAAGATCGACAAGTCCAATCCGCAGTTTTATCATGGCGGAAATTTTGACGGGATTGTTGAACAAATTCCCTACCTGAAGAAGCTGGGAATAACGGCTTTGTGGATCACGCCGGTTTACCGGCAGATTGATCTCGAACATTCCCATGGGTATCACGGATATTGGGCGCTGGATTTCAACGCTGTCAACCCGTTCCTTTACATCGACAACGGCCGTTACCCCGAGGGGAGCAAGTGCTATCTCAAGGATCTCGTCGACCGGCTTCACGCCAGCGGAATCAAGGTCATTCTGGATATCGTCGTCAATCATACGGGATATCGGCATCCCGGCATCAACGGCTCTTCCGGCAATCCCACCCCCATCGGACCCTCCTGGTTCAACAGGATGAACATCAGCCTGGAATCCAGCGTAACGGAGGGGCAGTTGTCGGGCCTTCCGGACATGGACCTGGATTCTCCCGATGTGTGCGATTATCATGCGCAGAGCATTCTTTCCTGGATACGGGAAACGGGAATCGACGGAATCCGCATGGACACGGTCAGGCATGTGGAGCGAAACTTCTGGACCTACTTCAAGACGCAGGTCAAGGGTCAGTTTCCCGAAGTGACCCTCCTGGGTGAAGTCCTCGTTTTTGATATCGACGCCCTGTCCCAGTACCAGAAATTCGACGCCATCGACCAGCTCTTCGATTTTCCGCTGCAGCAGGCCATGACAAATGTCTTCGTCTACGATCATGCCATGACCGATTTCGTTTCTCCCTACAATCTCGGTACAGGCATCCTGGAGCGCGACCTGTCCTACACCAACCACAACCAGCTTGTGACCCTTCTGGACAATCATGACCTCAGCGCGAGGTTCATGACGAGCATCCTTGATGCTCAGATGGGCGACTATCGCAAGGCGACGGATGTCATGAAACTCTCCCTGACTTTTCTGTTCGCCATACGGGGCATCCCGCAGATTTACTACGGAACGGAATTGGGCCTTGAAGGCCGTTCAGATCCCGATAATCGGAGGGACTTCCCCTGGGGGAAACTGGATAAGGACTATGAGGTGAAGGAAGCCTATCCCTTCGAAAAGGAAATCTACGACCATACCCGGAACATGATCCGGATTCGACGGACAAACGACGCCCTCTCAGCCGGCCATTTCGTCTGCCTGTATGTGGACTATTTTCTGCTGGTTTTCCTGAGATACATCGGCGAAAACATCATCATCGCCGGATTTCACAACGGATGGCTGGACATGCCGTCGGATATCGCCGTCGATATCGGAAACAATCCGAATCTGCCTCGGAGAATCAAGGAGAAACTGGCGGATGCCCATTTGGTATCCCTGCTGGGCGGTCCTTCCTATTCCATCCGTGAGGGGCGGCTGAGCCTCCTGCTGGGCGGAAAGTCCGGGGTCATTCTGACGCCGGCTGAGGAGTAGCCGGTTTCCTTTCCCGTGGCCAGAGGGGGCCGGACTTCGATAGATGTCCGGAGCCAGCGGCAGACATGCCGCCGGGCATGCAGGCTCCGTAAAGGGACGGCGGAGACAGTCCGTTGCAGCCCGGGCGGCTGCGGAACCAGAAATGCTCTATTGACACTTCAACGTGAACCCGATAAGTTGCAGGGCAATGACCAACGGTCGGAATGTCCCTCGGGTGTTGCCTCCAGCCGGAGAAAGGAAGAGAGCGCTTTCCGGTCTCAAAAGCCGAGTGAGGGAGAGAAGCCGGGAGAATCCAGGAGATCGGAAGGATCGCGAAACGCCGTGGCATTGGTGCGGAGACCGGCGGCTCCAGAGTGGATCTCATCGGGGATATTCAGAAAAAAACACCATTCTTTGAACGAATGAACAGAGGTTCTACCAAGTTTTCGGACGTCCGGATGTCGCAGCCCCCGTGGGGAAGTTCTTTCGGGACGATTTTGCGCCGTACGGTTCCTTTCCCCCTTTTTTTCCTTCGGCGCAGACTCTTCGGCCAGAGGATTCCCCTTCTGGCCAGCTTCAAAGTAACCTATCGCTGCAATCTCTCCTGTCTTGCCTGTCCGTTTCATCGCAGGGCCGAAGAAGAGCGGGCCAGCATGAGCCGGGAGACGGCCTTGGCCTGCCTGGATTCCCTGAAGCGTTTCGGGGCACTGATCGTCGTCTTTGAAGGAGGGGAGCCGCTCCTGTGGCGGGATGGCAGCTACAGCTTCCATGACCTGGTGGAATACGCCCGGCGGCTCTTTGCCCGTGTCGCCGTAACCACCAACGGGACCGTTGCGCTGGATGTTCCGGCGGACGTTCTGTGGGTCAGCGTGGACGGCTTGAAGGAAGCCCATGACCGCCTCCGTTCCGGCTCTTTCGACAGAGTCTGGTCGAATCTTCGCGCCTCGCGACATCCGCGCCTCTTCGTCCATTTCACGATCAACCGCGAGAACCGGAATGATATCCGGCCGCTGCTGAATCAATTGAGGCAGATACCGGCCTTCCGCGGCATGACGCTGCAGCTCTTCTACCCTTACGGCCAGGGAGAAGCGCCCCTGGCCTTGTCCGACAAAGAGCGGAAGGAAACCCTGGAGGAGGTGATCGCACTGAAGAGGCAGGGATTTCCCATCCTCAACTCCCCCGGCCGCCTGAGGGCCATGATCCGGAACAGCTGGCGCTGCCACGATGATATCCTCATCAATGTCGATCCCGACGGCACCATTACAAAGGGCTGCTATGTCAAGAGCCGGGGTCGGATCAATTGTCGAGAGTGCGGTTTTTCTCCCGTCTCGGAAGCGTCCGGCGCCCTGGACCTTCACCCGGGATCGCTGAAGGCGGGATGGTCGATTTTTCTGAAATGAGCCGCGTCCACCAGGAGGAAAATCCATGGCTGAACATTCCAACCCCCCGAAAAAGAACGGCAAGGCCCCGGAAGAGGGATTTCCCCACACCCTCTATGTTCCAGAGGAACAGTTGTTCGAGCGCATTCCCCTGTGCCGATATCTCGGGGATCTGTCCGAACTCTTCGAAACGGATGAACCGGAGGACAGGGCCGTGAACGATGAGGAAAAAGGGGAGGGATCTTGAAGGGGGAGCAGCGTCCATGCGCGGCCTGAATCTCTATGTAAGCAACCGCATGGAAATCCTCGCGGAAAAGCTGGCCGACGTGGTGGACAGGCCGCTTGTCTCGCCGCTGACGCCGGAGATCATTGTCGTTGAGAGCAGGGGAATGGAGCGGTTGCTTTCCATGTAGCTGGCCACTTACCATGGGATCTGCACCGATGTCCTTTTTTCCTTCCCAAGACATAGCATTGCCCAGTTATTTAAAGCGGTCCTGCCGGAAAGGAAAGCGAAGACTTTTTTTGATCCGGAGACGGCTGCCTGAAGGATTTTCCATCTGCTGCCTTCCTCTTCTTCACTGCCCCGTTTCGAGCTCCAATCGCTGGGTACAGCGAACACAAATTGGATTCTTGCTTAACACATCAAAAACGATATAATAATCCTCGTCAATTAACCGGTATATTCCGGGATCGTTTCCTCGAAGAAAGAACGAGGAATGATTCCTCCGGCTATAAAGCCATATTTTTCCGAACCAAAACAGCCATTCCCCGCCCAGGGATGGCTGGATTCCATTTCTTATTGCTCAATTAAAAACTTGGGTGTCTTTGGAGACCCCTGGAAGGGCAGGAAAGCCCCAATAAGCAAAAGCAGGAGCTCAAGATACAGATGCTTGCAGACGCCAGCGCAAGACTGAACACTGAGATCAAGAAGAGGAAACAGGCTGAGCGAAGCCTGAGAGAACGGTTGCTTTTTGAAGAGCTGCTCTCTTCACTTTCAGCGCGATTCATTTATCCGCCCATCGAACGGGTCGATGAGGAAATCCATGAGGCCATGACGGAAGTTCTGGAATTCTTCAAGGTGGACCGTTTTGCCCTGCTTCAAACGCTTCCGGACAAGAAATCGTGGAGGATCACCCATTCGGTTGCCGTTGCGGGTGTGCCTTCCGTTCCTCTTGGTTCGGAACTCCCTATCGCAATCAATCCATGGGCTTATGAAAAGCTGGTTTTTAAGCGAGAAGTCCTTTCTTTTTCAAAGATAGAGGATTTGCCGGTTGAAGCCGAGATTGACAAAAAGACCTGGATGAGTTGGGGTATCCGATCCAATCTGAACATTCCCATTATGTTCGGTGAACCCATTAATCACATTCTCGCCATTAACTCGGTGAAGCGTGAGCGAATCTGGCCGGAGGAATTGGTCCCGCGGCTTAGGCTGCTGGGAGAAATATTCGTCAATGCCCTGGAACGGAATAAAGCCCAGAAAGCCCTGCAGGAAAGTGAAGAGCGTCTGAATCTTGCGACCTCGGCGGCGGAAGCAGGCCTCTGGATGCTGGACAAGGATACAGGTTCCGTATGGGCGACGCTCATTCTCAGAAATTTGTTCGGATTTACCCCTGACGAGGAGCTGAATTTAGCGCGATTCAGGCAGGCCCTTCATCCTGGCGACCGCGACAGGGTTCTTGAGCTGGTCCATCAAAGTATGGAAAAGCATAAATTCCTGCACGTCGAATATCGTGTCCAAAAACCCGATGGAAAGGTCCGCTGGATCGTGACACGCGGACGACCTTACGGCGGCACACAAGAACATCCCTTGCGTCTGATGGGCGTGTCCATGGACATCACCGAGAGAAAGCAGGCAGAGTTGCAGATGAAATGGTCAGAGGCTTTGCACGATACTTTGATCAACAGTACATCCGACATGATCTGGTCGGTCGATTCGGAGCGCTTTGGCCTTCTGACCTTCAATCGGGCGCTTTCTGAATATTTCCTCCATAAGCGCGGATTTCCCATTGAAATGGGCATGAGTCCTGAAGATCTCTTTCCAGCCGAGGAAGTTTTACAACAGAAATGGCATTCATTCTATTTGCGGGTGCTGGAGGAAGGATCTTTCACGATAGAATATCCGGTTTCCGCGGACGATCGGATTCTTCGATTGAATTTCAACATCCTCAGCAACGAGGGCAGGGTGTTTGGAATATCGGTGTTCGGTCAGGACATTACGGAACGGAAGTCAATGGAAAACAAACTCCGGGAGCAGCTGGCGGAGATTGAGAAGCTGAGGATTCGACTGGAGAAGGAGAACATCTATCTCCGAGAGGAGAGAATTACGGAACTGGGCTTCTGCAAGATGATCGGAAGCAGTTCCACCCTTCAGTATGTCCTCTTTCGGGCCAATCAGGTCGCCCCAACCGACGCCACCGTTCTGATCCTCGGTGAGACCGGCGTCGGCAAGGGCATGGTCGCCAATGCCATCCATGAAATGAGTGTCCGCAGGGATAAACCGATGGTTACGGTAAACTGTGCCGCCCTCCCGGCAAACCTCATCGAGAGCGAGCTCTTTGGACGGGAGAAGGGCGCCTTTACGGGCGCTCATGCCAGACAGATCGGCCGCTTCGAGGTGGCGGACGGTGGAACGATCTTCCTCGACGAAATCGGCGAGCTGCCTCTCGAACTCCAGGCAAAGCTCCTGAGGGTGCTGCAGGATGGGGAGTTCGAACGCCTTGGTTCACCAAGGACGGTCAAGGTGGATGTGAGGGTCATCGCCTCGACAAGCCGGGATCTGAAGCAAGAAATGCGAAACAGGCGGTTTCGCGAGGATCTCTATTATCGGCTGAACACCTTTCCCGTCACGCTTCCGCCCCTGAGGATGCGGATCGAGGATATTCCGGAGCTTGCCCGGTATTTTATCGACAAGTACTCCCGTAAACTGGGCAAACGATTTGATACGATTTCAAAGGGTGTCATTGACAGACTCTCAGAGTACTCCTGGCCCGGAAATGTGAGGGAGTTGGAGCATGTCATAGAAAGGGCCCTCATCACCAGCATGGAACCTGACTTTCAACTGACCGATCCGTTCGAGCCTGCCTCCGTGAAAAGGGAGGAAGAGGTGCTCAAAGAGTTTGACGCAATGGCCCGGGAGCATATTCAAAAAGTCTTAAAAGAAACGAGGTGGAAAATCGAAGGGAAGGGGGGAGCCGCTGCATTCCTTGGACTTCATCCAAGTACCCTTCGATTCCGGATCAAGAAGCTCGGCCTCAAGCGACCCTGATGATCGAATCCCCACAATAAAAGCCCTCAATATCCTGCAGATCCGCAAAATATTGAGGGAATGTCATCATCCATAGCAGCCAAAATTCCACGATAAACACAATATTATAACGTAATATCAGGTTGTTGTCCTCATATGACCAACCGGTCGTCTTCAGGAATGCTTTTTGGACTGAGTGAAACGTAGAAACCGAAAATCTAAAGACGACCATGCGGCCCGAACTCCTGAAATAACAAGTTTCTTAATGGGGTACAACACCGCCATCGAAATCGGCCATCGAACTATGATCCGTTCCAACCCGCGGTCCGATCATGCAATCGCAGGTCAAGGGTAAAAACATCTTCTGGAGAGATCAGGATGAGTACAGACAAAAAGGATGAGTCAAAAAACGGCAGAAAAAGTGAACCTGCCCGGGAAACGGAAGAATCCGGAAGTCTTGCCGATCTCCTGAGACAGTACGGCTGCGGCCCGATTCCGTTCACCGGTGAAGACGGACTTTACGAGCGTCACCTCATTTTCGACAACGTCTCCGCTCCTCAAGCCGCCGGTTGCCGCGAGCGGTTTGAGGCCGCTTCCCGGTCGGTGAGGGATGTCCTCTCACAGCGCTGGGTGGCGACAGAAGCGACATATGGGCTGAAAAATCCCAAACGAGTCTATTATTTGTCCATGGAGTTCCTCATAGGCCGCTCCCTGTCAAATAACATCACCAATCTCCTGCTGGATCCCGTTGTGAAGCAACTCGTGGAGAAGAAGAAAATCGATCCCATCGAATTTCTCGAACAGGAGCCCGATGCCGGTCTCGGCAATGGGGGGCTCGGACGCCTGGCTGCGTGCTTTCTCGACTCCATGGCCACGATGCAGCTCCCGGCCATGGGCTACGGTCTTCGTTATGAATATGGCATCTTCCGTCAGTCTATAAAGGATGGCTGGCAGGTGGAGCAACCGGACAACTGGCTCCGCAGACCTGATCCCTGGGAGGTCGAACGGTTCTCCGAGGCTGTAGAGGTGAAGCTTAACGCTTCCTTCGAGCTTTCCGGCGGGAGCCTGCGTGTGATCCCCGGCCAACCGTCCAGCCTGCTGGGTATTCCCTTTGACCGCCCCATCGTTGGATTTGGCGGGAAGACCATCAATACGCTCCGTCTCTGGTCGACGGCTGTGCCCAATTACTTCGACTTTGCGAAGTTCAGCGGCGGTGATTTCGTGGCGGCCCTGGCCGGAACGCTTGGAGGCGAATCCCTGACCCGGGTGCTTTATCCCGATGACTCCACGAGCTTGGGACAGGGACTGCGGTTCATGCAGGAGTACTTTCTCGTCGCCTGCTCACTGGCCGATCTCGTGAGGCGTTTCCGGCAGAGCAATGCCGATTGGAACAACCTCCCTGCGAAGGTTGCCATTCAGATGAACGACACGCATCCATCGCTCGCCGTGCCCGAGTTGATGCGGATCCTCCTGGACGAAGCACAATTGGAATGGGACCAGGCCTGGGACCTTACCCAACGGACGCTTGCCTACACCAACCACACCCTTCTGCCTGAAGCGCTGGAAAAATGGCCGGTAGCGTGGTTCGAGATTCTACGGCCCCGTCTTCTGGAGATCATATACGAGATCAACCGCCGGTTTCTTGATGAGGCTCGAAAACGCTTCCCCGGCGACGAGGAACGGATCGTTCGGATGAGCCTCGTCGAAGAAGGGGAGGCGCGGAAAATCCGCATGGCCAACATGGCCATCGTCGGCTCCCACAGCACCAATGGGGTCGCCGCCATTCACTCGAACCTGCTGCGCACAATCACCGTTCGGGATCTGGCTGAGATGTTTCCCGAGCGTTTCAACAACAAGACCAACGGGGTGACGCCGCGACGCTGGCTGCGCCTGGCGAATCCCGCCCTATCCCGGATCATTACAGAGGCCATCGGCGACGGCTGGATCACCGACCTTGGTCAATTGAGGAAGCTTCAGCCCCTCGCTGAGGACCGGAGCTTCCAGGAGGCCTTCCTGAGGGCCAAGGGCGAGGCCAAGTCGGCATTTGCCGATTGGCTCAAGGCCACGACCGGCCAGGAAGTGGACCCGGAGACCCTTTTTGATTGTCAGGTCAAGCGCATCCACGAGTACAGGCGGCAACTGCTCAATGTCCTGCGGATCATCGTGCTTTACCATCGCCTGCGGGATGACCCCGGCCTCGATCTTCTGCCCCGGACGTTCTTCTTCGCCGGCAAGGCGGCGCCGGCCTACCGCCTGGCCAAGCTGATCATCAAGTTGATAAACAATCTCGCCGGAACGATCGACGGGGATCCGGCCGTTGCGGGACGACTCAAGGTGGTGTTCCTGCCCGATTACTGCGTTTCTCTGGCAGAGCGATTGATTTCTGCCAGTGATGTTTCAAACCAGATATCGACGGCGGGTTATGAAGCCAGCGGGACGAGCAACATGAAATTTATGATGAACGGAGCCCTGACCCTGGGGACACGCGATGGTGCAACGATCGAAATGGCCGAGGAGGCAGGCGAGGAGAACTTCTTCTTCTTTGGTCTGACGGCGGATCATGTCGTCGGCAGCAGGGGCTGGTATGACCCCTGGTGGCACTATGAGAATGAGCCGGAAACCCGTGCAGCCCTGGACTTGATCGCTTCGGACGCCTTCAGCCGTTATGAACCGGGGGTCTTCATGCCGATCTGCGAGGCACTCATGAAAACCGGGGATTTCTATCGTCACCTGGCAGACCTTGCCTCCTATCTCGAGGCAGACCGGCGGCTCTGTGAACTATACAGGAATCCACAGGGATGGGCGCGCATGGCCATCCTGAACATTGCCGGCTCCGGGAAGTTCTCAAGCGATCGGACGATTGCAGAATATGCGGCGGACATCTGGGGAGTAAAACCGTGCCCGGTGTCTATACCGAAAAAGTAATAAGAAAAAGCTGAAACGCCCTATCAGATATATTCAAGGGAAAGGAGAGACCAGATGAGCCGTACGAAGAAAGAACCGCCCCCCGGCTGCGGCAGGAGCTATCCCCTCGGCGCCACGGTCTTTCGGGACGGCGTGAACTTCAGCGTCTTTTCCAAAGGGAGTGAGGCGGTACAGTTGCTTCTCTTCGATTCTGTCGATGCCCCGAAACCATCCCGGGTTATCGAACTGGATCGACGGGCCAATCGCACCTACCACTACTGGCATGTCCTTGTGCCCGGGATCTCCGCGGGACAGCTTTATGCCTATCGAGTGACCGGTCCGTTCAACCCGGAGCGGGGGCTTCGCTTTGACCCGGATAAGGTACTGCTCGACCCTTACGGCAGGTGCATTGACCTTCCAGCCGGTTACAGCCGCACTGCCGCGTGCAAACCTGGGGACAATGCAGCAACGGCCATAAAAAGCGTCGTTGCAGACATCCATTCCTATGACTGGGAGGGCGATGCCCCTTTGAGGACACCATTCGCCAAGACGATCATCTACGAGCTGCATGTCGGGGGATTTACAAAGCATCCCAGTTCAGGGATCGCTTCCGCCAGAAGCGGCACCTACGCGGGACTGGTAGAAAAAATTCCCTATCTGTGTGACCTCGGGGTCTCTGCCGTTGAACTGCTGCCCGTATTCGCCTTTGACGAGCAGGATGGTCCCCCTGGCTTGTGCAATTACTGGGGTTATTCTCCGATCTCCTTTTTCGCCCCTCATCCTGGTTACAGCTCGCGTTTGGATCCGTTGGGCGCACTGGAAGAGTTCCGGGACATGGTAAAGGCCCTTCACCGCGCCGGGATCGAGGTCCTTCTGGATGTCGTCTACAATCATACCGCCGAGATTGGAGCCGACGGCCCGACCTTCTGTTTTCGAGGTCTGTCCAACGAAGAGTATTACATCCTTGAATCGGACAAATCCAGGTACAGCGATTATACCGGTTGCGGCAACACCATGAATACGAATGAGCCTATCTGCCGGCGATTGATTCTAGACAGTCTCCATTACTGGGTTCGCGAGATGCATATCGACGGTTTTCGCTTCGATCTGGCCTCCATCCTTTCCCGGGACAAAAGCGGCCATCCCATGCCTTCCCCGCCCATTCTCTGGGACATTGAATCCGATCCGATCCTGGCGAATGTCAAAATGATCGCCGAGGCCTGGGATGCGGCAGGCCTCTATCAGGTGGGCACCTTTATCGGCGACAGTTGGAAAGAGTGGAACGGACGGTTTCGCGACGATATTCGGGCCTTCCTGAAGGGCGATAATGGCAGGGTATGGGCTGTCGCACAACGGCTGCTCGGCAGTCCGGATATGTACGGCCACGAAGAACGGGAGCCGGAACAGAGCATTAATTTCGTCACCTGCCATGACGGCTTTACCCTGAATGATCTCGTTTCCTACAATACCAAGCATAATGAAGGAAACAACCAGCAAAACCGTGACGGATCGGATGACAACCTCAGCTGGAACTGCGGAGTTGAAGGACCCACCGATGACCCGGAGATTGAGCGCCTGAGAAACCGCCAGGTGAAAAATTTTCTCACCCTTGCCCTCCTGTCGGTCGGTACGCCCATGCTGCTCATGGGCGACGAGATGCGGCGCAGTCAAAACGGAAACAACAATGCCTTCTGTCAGGACAACGAAATCAGTTGGATGAACTGGGAACTGGCCATCAAGCATGCAGATAACCATCGTTTTGCGAAAATGCTGATTAACGTGCGCAGGAATCGGGAATTTCCTACGGAACGGCTGAATATCACGCTGAACGAACTGCTTCACAACCAGCCTGTTTTCTGGCACGGGGTCGGGCTCAATGCGCCGGACTGGGGTTATGAGTCCCATGCCATCGCGGCAACGGTCACTGTTCCGGGAAACATTCTTTTGCTTTCCATCATGATCAATGCCTATTGGGAAACCCTTTCCTTCGAGATCCCATTCAGGGGAGATGCTTACGAGCCCTGGAGACGGTGCATCGATACCTATCTGGACGGTCCCGATGATATCCTCACCTGGCCGCAGGCCCTCCCTGTCGAAGGTCATACCTATGAAGTGCGGCCCAGGTCGATCGTGCTTCTGATAACCAGAGCCCTTAATCCTGAAACCACCATGACAACATAGAAAAAGAGGGAGTTTATGCCAGTAGCCAGCTATGAGATTTTTTGTGAAATGCTCGAAAGGGCCCGGAAGAATTCCTTCGCTTATCCCGCCATCAACGTGACCTCGCTGACCACGGCCAATGCGGTTCTGAAAGGCCTTGCCGAGTGCGGAAGTGACGGAATCATCCAGGTTTCCACGGGCGGAGCCGCCTTTGCCTCGGGTTCCGCTGTGAAGGACATGGCCCTCGGTGCCATCTCGATTGCCGAACATGTGCACCGAGTCGCGGATCGCTATCCCATTTATGTGGCCTTGAATACGGACCACTGCACGGCGGGCAATCTCGATAAATTCGTGATCCCCCTGGTAGAGGAGACCGAAAAAAGGCGTGCAGCGGGAAAACCCAATCTCTTCACCGCTCATATGTTCGATGGAAGCGCCCTTCCTCTGAAAGAAAATCTGGATATTGCGGTGAAACTCCTCGACCGTTTCCGGAAGAGTGACCTGGTTCTCGAAATCGAAGCGGGGGTCGTGGGCGGAGAGGAGGATGGAATCAAGGCCAGCGCCGATGCCAAGCTGTATACCACTCCGGAGGACACCCTCGAGGTCGCCCGCCGGTTGAATGCGATTACCGGTGCACGGTACCTGCTCGCGGCAACCTTCGGCAATGTTCACGGAGTCTATAAGCCGGGACATGTTCAATTGAAACCTTCCATTCTGAAGGATTGCCAGGACGCGGTTGTAAAGGCCTACGGCGAGGAGGCCCGTTTCTATCTGGTCTTCCACGGCGGCTCGGGATCGACGATCGAGGATATTCATGCCGCCCTCAATTACGGGGTCGTCAAGATGAACATCGATACGGACACGCAGTATGCCTATACGCGCGCCATCGCCGATCACCTGTTCCGGAATTACAGCGGCGCCCTGAAAGTGGACGGCGAGGTGGGCGATAAGAAAGTCTACGACCCGCGGGCCTACCTGGCCATGGCCGAAGACGCCATGGCGAAGCGGGTCAAGGAGGCGGTTACGCAACTTCGGAGTGTCGGTACGACGCTGATGAAAAAAGACCCTTCCCAGGGTTGAAAGTGACGACAGGAGGTCCGGATGGAGAATTATGAGCTCGATTTTTCGATAGAGCGGCTGGGAGAGTGCCGCATCCCTTCCCCGGTGCGGGGAATCCGATTTATGGACGATGATGGGCATGTCCTTTATTTTTCGCGTTTTGAAGAGATGAACCCATGGCTTGAAAAAGGAATCCGTCCGCCCGCGATGGAAACCGCCGGGCCAAGGGAAAAGATCTTTTTCGACCCGTCGCAAATTGCCTGCGGCATTGTGACCTGCGGCGGGGTATGTCCCGGTCTCAACGACGTGATCCGTTCGATTGTGCTGAGTCTTCATCATCATTACGGTGTGCGGAAAGTATACGGGTTCCGGTACGGGTACGAAGGCCTCGTGAGTCGGCATGGGCACGCGCCGCTCGAACTGACATCGGATTCGGTCGCCAGGATCCATGAAATCGGCGGAACGATCCTGGGTACGTCCCGGGGGCCGCAGGACGCCTCCGAGATGGTTTCCACCCTTGAGGACCTCAAAATCGGCATTCTCTTTACCGTCGGAGGAGACGGGACGCAGCGGGGGGCACAGAAGATCTCCGAAGAAGCGGCCCGGCGGGGTCTTCCGATCAGCGTCATCGGCATTCCAAAGACGATCGACAACGATATTTCCTATATCCAGACGACCTTCGGGTTCGAAACGGCGGTTGCCGAGGCGCGCCGGGCAACCTACGCCGCCACCACCGAAGCGGATGCGGCGCGGAACAGCATCGGCCTTGTAAAGCTCATGGGCCGCGATTCTGGGTTTATCGCCGCGTATTCAGTCCTTGTGAACAGTCACGTGAACTTCTGCCTTGTGCCGGAAGTGCCCTTTTCTCTCGAGGGTTTTTGCGAAGCCCTGAGACAGCGCCTGGAACGGAAGGGCCATGCCGTGATCGTTGTTGCCGAGGGGGCCGGTCAGGGCCTGATGGAGAAGACGGCGGAGCGGGACGCCTCGGGAAACGTCAAATACGGGGACATCGGCGTTTTTCTCCGGGATGCCATCAAGGGCTATTTCAAGCAATCCAACCTGGAGGTCAATCTCAAGTACATCGATCCCAGTTACATCATCCGGAGTATGCCGGCAAATCCCCGTGATGCGGCTTTCTGCCTTCTCCTCGGTCAGAGTGCCGTCCATGCCGGAATGAGCGGGCGGACCAACATGGTGGTGAGCTACTGGAACCAGCAGTTCACCCATGTGCCCATCAAACTGGCCGTGTCGCAGCGCAAGAAGATAGACACGCGGGGCATGCTTTGGAACAGTGTGATGGCCGTGACTCGACAGCCCGACATGATGTGAGGAAGGGAGAAGAAGACCCGCCGAGAGGGTGGAAGGGCCGTACGGCTTTGAACAGGAAGATCCTTACCGGAAAAGGAGAAAAAAGATGAAAGACAAGAGGTTCATACAACAGGTCGTTTGGCTGCTTGTACTCCTGCTGACATGGCCGGTCAGCGGATGGGCTCAGGCATCCGGAGCTTCGCCGGGATACAAGCAGGGAGAGCTGGAGCAGATCCTGGCGCCCATTGCCCTCCATCCCGATTCGCTCCTCACTCAGATCCTCATGGCCTCTACATACCCCCTTGAAATCGTCGAGGCGGACCGGTTCGCAAAGGCAAATGCAACTCTGAAAGGCGACTCCCTGACCCGTGCCCTGGAACAGAAAAACTGGGACCCCAGTGTGAAGTCCCTGGTCAACTTTCCCCAGGTTCTGTCGATGATGAGTGAGAAGCTCGAGTGGACGCAGAAACTGGGCGACGCCTTCCTTTCCCAGCAGAAGGATGTGATGGCGACGATCCAGAAACTTCGAGCGCAGGCACAGGCGTCGGGCAATCTCAAAACGACCGGTGAGCAGGTCGTCAAGACCCAGCAGGAAGTCATCATCATAGAGCCTGCCAGCCCGCAGGTCGTCTATGTGCCGGCTTATAACCCGACCGTCGTGTATGGAACCTGGGCGTACCCGTCCTACCCGCCATACCCCGTCTATCCCCCGGGATATGTTGCCACAACGGCCGCCTTTTCCTTCATGGCCGGCGCTGCCGTCGGCGCTGCCTGGGGTTATGCGTGGGGCCATTCAGACTGGCACGGGGGAGATGTGGATATCGACGTCAATCGGAATGCCAACATCAACCGCAACATTGATCGAAGCAAATATCAGAACCAGATGACGGGCGGCAAGGGGAGCCAGGGAAAATGGCAGCATAACCCGGCCCATCGCAAGGGGGTTTCTTATCGAGACCAGAACACGAGGCAGAAATACGGTCAATCAAGGCCGGGTGTCGACAGCAGGCAAGATTTCAGAGGGCGGACGCCCGATACAAGCGGCAGATCAGGTGCAGCCAGACAGGACCTCTCAGGCAAGGGCTCCGGTGGGCGGGGAGCCCAGCCAACGCAGCAGCCCAGGTCTTCGAACGCCTTTGAAGGGGTGAATCGGGGTGGAAGCGAGGCCAGAGCGGACAGTGCTCGTGGAAGCTCCAGTCGTCAGAGTATGTCCGCCTCTCGAAGCGGCGGTGGAGGGGGATTCTCCGGTGGGCGCAGCGGCGGGGGTTTCTCCGGTGGCCGCGGTGGCGGTCGTGGCGGTCGAAGGTAAGAAAAACCCACGATGAGAAGGAGGAAAAGAGTATGTTGAATACTTTCTCGAAAATAAGAAGTTCTTTCTGCCGGTATTTTGTTGTGGCGGTCCTCACGGTTCTGCTGGCGCTCTCTGCGGGTTTTTCATCTGCGGATGCAGCCGTTAAAGGGGGTCAGAAAAGGACCTATCCTTCGCCGGAGGCTGCAGTCAAGGCGCTGGTCGATGCCGTAAAATCTCAGGATAGAAAGCAAATGACCCTGGTTCTTGGTCCGGAGGCCCACGCGATCCTCTTGTCCGGGGATGAAATCGCGGACAGGGAGGCCCTCGAAAACTTTGCCCAAAGATATGAAGAGAAGAACAGGATCGAGAGGGAGGGGGAATTCAAAGCCGTTCTCCTGGTGGGCCAAAAGGATTGGCCTTTGCCGATCCCGATTGTGAAGAAGGGGCAGGGATGGCTGTTCGATACGAAAAAAGGAAAAGAGGAGGTCCTGAACCGGAGGATCGGCAGAAATGAACTGGCGGTCATCAAGGTCTGCGAAGCCTATGTCGATGCCCAGCAGGAATATGCGGATATGCAAAGTGAAGAAGGGGGACTGGCAAGGTATGCCCGGAAGTTCTGGAGCACCCCCGGGAAGAGGGACGGCCTGTACTGGGAAACAAAGGAAGGCGAAAAGCCGAGCCCCTTCGGTCCCTTTGCCGCGAAGGCAAAGACAGAGGGCTACGTGAAAAAGTCCTCTTCCGATCATCCCCAGCCCTACTACGGTTATTTCTACAGGATACTGCAGGGGCAGGGATCGTCTGCGAAGGGGGGGGCATTCGATTATGTGGTCAATGGAGACATGATCGGGGGATTTGCCCTGGTTGCCTATCCCGCGCGGTATGGAAATTCCGGGATCATGACCTTTATCGTGAACCAGGATGGGGTTGTGTATCAGAAGAACCTTGGGAAAGACACGGCGAAAAGAGCCCGCGCGATGAATCTTTTCAATCCGGATAAGACCTGGAAGAAGGTGGAAACGGACGGAGAGGGAAGCCCGGCAGGAACGGATTCCGGCTGTCCCGGTGAACAGGGGGGAAAAGAATGAACATGGCTTTCCCCAAGACGAAGATCGTCTGCACCATCGGGCCTGCATCTGAGGCGCCCGAAGTGATGAAAGAGATGATCCTGGCGGGAATGAACGTCGCCCGGCTCAACTTTTCCCATGGCGACTTCGAGGCGCACAAGAAGGTCATTGAGAATCTGCGGACCGTGTCGGCATCGCTGGGATGCAGGATCGCCATTCTGGCCGACCTCTCCGGCCCGAAGATGAGAATCGGAAAATTCGCGTCCGAGCCGGTCGATCTCAATGCGGGCGATCCGTTCACGCTGACTGTCGACGACATTCCCGGCGACAAAAGCCGTGTGTCCGTATCCTTTACCGGTCTGCCGAAGTCCGTGAAGGCAGGAGACATGCTCTTCCTCAATGACGGATACATCCAGCTCAAAGTTGTCGAATCAAGGGGGAACGATGTCGTCTGCACGGTCATGGTGGGTGGGGAACTCCGCTCCCGCAAGGGGCTCAACCTGCCGGGCATCGATCTCGGCATCAGCGCGTTCACCGAAAATGATTCCCGGTGTCTGCGCTTTGCCCTCGAAAATGGCGTGGATGCCGTAAGCCAGTCCTTCGTCGAAGGGCCGGCAGATGTCGAAGCCGTGCGCCAGGCGGCTGCAGATTTGGGATATGCCCCTTTCATCATCGCAAAGATCGAACGGTCCGGGGCGCTCGACCGCATCGAAGAGATCATCGCCGCGTCTGATGGCATCATGATCGCCCGCGGCGACCTGGGGGTTGAAGTCCCGATCGAGCAGATCGCCATCATCCAGAAGCGAATCACGCGTCTTGCGAACATGCGCGCGAAACCCGTGATCACAGCGACACAGATGCTCGAATCGATGACGGACTACCGTCGCCCTACACGGGCGGAGGCAACGGACGTGGCAAACGCAATCCTCGACGGCACGGACTGTGTCATGCTCTCCGGAGAATCCGCCATGGGCAAATATCCTGTGGAAGCCGTCGAGATGCTGGCAAAAATAGCCCTTTCGGCGGAAGCGCAGCGCCCGATGACCGCGGTCAAAGAGCTGTTCAAAGGCATAGACTTGCGGGAGAGGATTCGCCCGGAGCATCTTATCGCCATCGGCGTGGAAGCCTGCTTTGAATATGTGACGCCGGCGGCCGTCTTCGTCCCGACGAGAAGCGGCGCGACGGCGCGAAGCATCGCCAGATTCCGCCTTCCCGTCTGGACAGTGGCCGTAAGCTCCGAGGCGTCAACCTGTCAGCAGCTCCTGTTCTCTTCGGGCATCTATCCCGTGTGCGAGGCTCCTCTACCGGAAAACTGGTACGCTTATGTTCGAAGACAGACATCCTCACTCGGCCTCAAGGGGAACATCGCCATTCTGACCCAGGGTCCATCCCGGGAGAATGCCGAAGCGAACCACAGCCTGGAAATTCTTGACCTGACCCTTTGAAAGCCGAAGGAAAAGGGCCTTTCAAAGATTAACGCTTCGTCAGTAAGGGGAGGACCTTCCCATGGGTGGATCCCTCTCTTGAAAAAAAAACGGGTGGCCGCAGGACCATCAAGACCCAAGGAGGCACACCGTATGATGAACTCATCGCCACGGCTCTTCTCCAACAAGCTGTCCCCCATGCAATTCAGGCGCTAGTCGAAACCTCAATAAGAGGCCTCAATATATTACAGATCCGCAAAATGTTGAGGGAATTTTTCTGCCACAAGAGAGAAACGCTTTTTTACCGTTAAATAAGTTGTTATTTATCAAATACTTACAATTGTTCGACCCTGCTCGATTTCAGGTATGTATTTTGGACTTTATTCCACAGGCGGGCTGAAAAATTTTAGACCCCTGAGGAAATTGGAACATCGGAACAGAGGTCATATTTGAACACGATAATAAAGGCTATGTCCAGAAGATGAGGAGGAGACCGGGCATGCAGAACTTCATGTTAGATCGTTATCCCGAAAGCCGTCGTTGGAAAATTTTCCAGAGCATCCTTTCCATTGCGGGCATCACCCTGCTGATGGTCCTTGCGGCGGGATGCTCGAAAGGACCGAAGGAGGCGCCGAAGCCGCCTGTCGTTGAAGTGATGACGGTGATTCAGAAGGATGTTCCTGTCTACAAGGAGTGGATCGGGACCCTCGACGGGATGGTCAATGCCACGATCCGGGCTCAGGTCCAGGGGTATCTCATCAAGCAGAATTACCGCGATGGCGAACTCGTGAAGAAAGGCCAGATCCTCTTCGAAATTGACCCACGCACCTTCCAGGCATCACTGGATCAGGCAAGAGGGCAACTGGAAGCCCAGCAGGCGCGCTGGAATACAGCCAAGGCGAATCTGGCACGGATCAAACCCCTTGCCGAGGTCAATGCCGTCAGCAAGAAGGATCTCGATGACGCCGTCGGGGCGGAACAGGCAGCCCGCGCGGCGGTTTTCGCCGCCCAGGCCAGTTTCGACAAGGCCAAATTTGATCTGGGCTTCACAAAAATCACTTCCCCTGTAGACGGCATCTCCGGCCTTGCCAAGGCCCAGATAGGAAATCTCGTGGGTCCGGGGGCTGTGGAGGAGCTGACCACGGTCTCAACGGTCAACCCGATCAAGGTCTACTTCCAGATAAGCGAACAGGAGTATCTCCAGACGGCAAAATATTCGGTCACGGTGAGAGAGAAAAAAGTAGGGGAACTGATCCTTGCGGATGGCAGCGTCTATCCGGAAAAGGGATATTTCGCCTTTGCCGATCGGCAGGTGGATATCCGGACGGGGACCATAAAAGTCGCTACGGTATTTCCCAATCCGGGCAATTTCCTGCGGCCCGGGCAGTATGGGAGGGTCCGGGTTGCCGCGTCTGTCCGCAAGGATGCCTTGCTTGTACCTCAGCGGTCCGTATCAGAAGTCCAGGGGAAATACATGGTGGCCGTGATCGGGGCGGACAACAAGGCGGACATCCGGCCGGTGAAAGTCGCCGAGCGTGTTGACAATCTGTGGGTCATTCTGGAGGGCCTCGGGCCCGGAGAGAGCGTCGTCGTCGAGGGGATACAGAAGGTCCGTCCCGGAATGCCGGTTACGCCGAAGACCTTTGTGGAAACACCAGTGAAGACCGAAGCCAAGCCGGGACCATCCCTGGAAGCGAAATCACAGGAAAATGCCCTGACCTCCTCAAAACCCGTCGAGCCTGCGAAGACTGAAAAGAGGTGATCCGCCATGTCCAAGTTCTTCATCAATCGTCCCATCGTGGCCATGGTAATCGCCATCCTCATGGTCATCGTCGGTCTCGTGGCCATGTCGGGTCTGCCCACGGCGCAGTTCCCCAACATTGTCCCGCCGGAAATGAAGGTCACCGGCACCTACCCCGGCGCCGATGCTCAGACCATGGAGTCGTCGGTGGCCACCCCCATCGAGCAGCAGATGTCCGGTGTGGACAACATGAACTACATGTACTCCCTGAACTCCAACGACGGCAAGATGGTCCTGACGGTGAACTTCGACATCAAGACGGATCCCAGCACCGACCAGATCCTTGCCCAGATGAGGACCAACCAGGCCAACTCGCAGTTGCCCACCGATGTGATCAACCAGGGGGTCACGGTGCAGAAATCGACATCGGCGCCCCTGATCGTGTTCGCCCTCTTTTCCCCCAAGGGGACCTATGACAACGTCTTTCTGGCGAATTACTGCTACATCAACATCAACGACCAGATGACCCGCGTTCCCGGTATCGCCAGCGTCACGATTTTCGGGGCAGGGCAGTACGCCATGCGCCTCTGGGTGAAGCCTGACCAGCTCGCGAAGCTGGGGATCACCATCCCCGAGATCACCAACGCCGTCCAGCAGCAGAATACGGTGAACCCCGCCGGCCAGATCGGCGGCGAACCGGTGCCGCCTGGACAGGAATTCACCTATGCCGTTCGCTCTCAGGGCCGCCTCCAGAACGAGGAGGAGTTCGGCAACATCGTGATCCGGGCAAATCCTGACGGCTCCCTGGTCCATCTCAAGGATGTGGGACGGATCGAGCTGGGGGCCCAGTCGTACAACATGATCGGCCGCCTCAATGGCAAGCCCGCCGCCATCATTGCCCTCTACCAGCTGCCCGGAACCAACGCAATCGAAGCAGCGGAAGGGTCCAAGAAGCTGATGGCGCAACTCAAGGAGCGATTCCCTGCCGATCTGGATTACGTGGTGGCCCTGGACACGACGCTTGCCGTCACGGAGGGGATCAATGAGATCGTCCATACCCTCTTCGAAGCCCTCGTTCTCGTCATCATCGTCGTCTTCATCTTCCTGCAGGGATGGCGGGCAACCCTCATCCCCCTGCTGGCCGTGCCGGTCTCCCTGGTGGGAACCTTCATGCTCTTTCCGCTCTTGGGGTTTTCCATCAACACGCTCTCGCTCTTCGGGCTGGTGCTCGCCATCGGTCTTGTCGTCGACGACGCCATCGTCGTCGTCGAGGCCGTGGAGCACCACATCGAGCAGGGGATGACGCCCAAGGAGGCAACCCTCAAGGCCATGGAGGAGGTCTCGGGCCCGGTCATCGCCATCGCCGTCATCCTGGCTGCCGTCTTCGTCCCCACGGCCTTCATCCCGGGGATCACGGGCCGCCTGTACCAGCAATTCGCCGTGACCATCGCCGTCTCCGTCATCATCTCGGCCTTCAACGCCTTGACCCTGTCACCGGCCCTGTCGGCCCTCCTGCTGCGGCCAAAGAAGAAATCCTGGGGGCCGCTGCAGAAATTCTACGATGGGTTCAACCGCATCTTCGGCCGTTCAACGGACGGGTACGTGAACTGGTGCGATCACTTTATCCGTAAGAGTAAGATCAGCCTCCTCTTCCTCCTCGGGACAGCCGTCCTGGCGGGCTTTTTCGGAAAAAACCTGCCAACCTCCTTCCTCCCCGATGAAGACCAGGGGTACGTCTATGCGGGGGTTCAGCTTCCCGACGCTGCCTCGCTGCAGCGGACCGACGATGTGACGAAAAAAGCCGAGGAGATCATCTCAAAGACGCCCGGCGTTAAGTACTGCACCTCCGTGGTCGGCTACAGCATGCTCAGCGGCGTGGCCAACACCTACAGCTCCTTTTTCTTCATTACGCTGAAGGACTGGGGCGAACGGAAGACGCCGGAGGAGAAGTACGAGGCCATCAAGGCCCACCTGAGCAAGGGATTGGGGTCCCTGCCGGAGGCCATCGGTTTTGCCTTTCCACCCCCGGCCATCCCGGGAATCGGGACCTCGGGCGGTTTCACCTTCATCCTGGAAGACCGGGCCGGGAAGGACATCGCCTTCCTGGCCGATCAGACCAGCAAATTTATCGAGGCGGCACGGAAGCGGCCGGAACTGGCCGGCATCAGCACGACCTTCCGCCCCAATGTGCCTCAGGTCTTCGTGGACGTGGACCGCGACAAGGTTCTCAAGCAGGGGGTGAACATCTCGGATGTCTACAAGACCCTCCAGTGCTTCATGGGGGGCACCTTCGTGAACTACTTCAACCGGTTCGGCCGCCAGTGGCAGATCTATGTCCAGGCTGAAGGGGAATACAGGACGAAGGCCGAGAACTTCGGGCAGTTTCATGTGCGAAACAGCGAGGGCGTGATGGTTCCCCTCTCCGCCGTGACCAATATCCGCTCTACTGCGGGGCCCGAGTTCACCATGCGCTACAATCTCTACCGCAGCGCTCAGATCAACGGCTCGGCGGCGCCGGGCTACAGTTCGGCCCAAGCCATGGCCGCCCTCGAAGAGGTCTTTGCCCAGACGATGCCCCGGGAAATGGGCTATGATTACCTCGGGATGAGCTACCAGGAAAAGAAGGCCCAGGAAGGGGTTTCACCCGCCGTCATCTTCGGCTTCTCGCTTTTGTGCGTTTTCCTGATCCTGGCCGCTCAGTACGAAAGCTGGTCCCTCCCCTTCAGCGTGCTGCTGGGAACACCCGTGGCCGTCATGGGGGCCTTCGGCGCCCTGTGGGCGTTAAGGTTCGAGAACAACGTCTACGCGCAGATCGGCCTCGTCATGCTCATCGGGCTGGCAGCGAAAAACGCGATCCTCATCGTCGAGTTCGCCAAGATGGAATACGACAAGGGAAAACCCGTCGTCGAGGCGGCCCTGACCGGGGCAAAGCTTCGGCTGCGGCCGATCCTGATGACCTCCTTTGCCTTTATCCTGGGATGCGTGCCGCTGGCCATGGCCAGCGGAGCAGGGGCCATCTCGCGGCGCGTCATGGGATGGGCCGTCATCGGCGGGATGCTGGCGGCGAGCTTTATTGCCATATTCCTCATTCCCGTTACGTTCTTCGTTGTGGAGAAGCTGTCTCACAGGGGGGTAAAGGAAGCAGAGGCTCCTGCAGGGGAGACCGGGAAGGAGGAAGGCCATGAATAGAGGGATCTTCTCCGTCATCATTGCACTGATTCTTGCCGGCTGTGCCGTCGGCCCGGACTACAGGCGTCCAGCCATGGAAAGCCCGTCGGCCTGGCGAATCGAGGAAAAGGCTGCGCAGGAAACGGCCAATTCGGCCTGGTGGTCCCAGTTTAATGATCCGGTTCTTAACGCGCTGATCGATGAAGCCTTGAGGTCGAATTTCGATCTCCGGATCGCCACTGCGCGAGTCAACGAGTACGTCGGAAGGTACTGGGTGTGGCGTTCCGGCCTGTTCCCGCAGATCTGGGGAAATGCCGATGCCGGGCGAAGCCGTGCCTCAGAGGAGGGAGCGGCCCCTCTGTCGTCACAGGTCGAAAATCCGGCGGATTTCTACCAGGGCGTCTTTAACGGAAACTGGGAGATTGATCTCTGGGGAAAATTGAGAAGGGCCACCGAAGCCGGGCGGGCGGACCTGCTTGCCACCGAAGAGGCACGGCGGGGAGTGATCCTGTCACTGGTGAGCGCCGTGGCGAACGGGTACGTTTCCTTGCGCGATCTGGACATGCAGAGGGAAATCGCCATCCGGACGGCGAAAACAAGGGAGGATGCCTACAAACTCTTCAAGCAGCGATTTGAAGGCGGGGTTCTTTCTGAGCTTGAACTCAACCAGGTCAAATCGGAATACGAACAGGCCCTGGCTACGATACCTCAGATAGAGAAACAGGTTGCCTTCCAGGAAAACGCATTGAATCTCCTGCTCGGCAGAAATCCAGGGCCCATACCCAGGGGCAGAACGATGAACGAACTGGTCCTGCCGGTTGTTCCTGCCGGTCTCCCTTCGGATCTGTTGGAAAAGCGGCCGGATATCCGTCAGGCCGAGCAGGCGCTCATCGCAGCCAATGCCCGCATTGGCGTAGCAAGGGCTCGGTATTTCCCCACTCTTTCGCTGACTGGATTCTTTGGCTGGGCAAGTGCGGATCTTTCCAATCTGTTTAGCGGTCCGGCACGTGTGTGGAGCTGGAGTGGAAGTCTGACGGCGCCGATCTTCACGGGGGGCGCCATCTATGGACAGGTCAAGATGGCTGAGGCGATTCAGCAGCAGACCCTGTTCGGCTATCAGAAAACCATTCAGACGGCTTTCCAGGAGGTGGAGGACGCCCTTGTCGATCAGAAGCGCACCCGCGAGCAGCTTGAGGCGCAAAAGAGGCAGATGGATGCCCTGCGGGAATACACCCGCTTCGCCCGGCTGCGCTATGAGAACGGCTTGACGAGCTACATCGAAGTCCTCGATGCCGAGCGGAGTCTCTTTTCCACGGAGTTGAGCTACGCCCAGACCCAGGGGATTCTCTTCGGGGCGCTGGTGAACCTTTACAAGGCCATGGGCGGAGGATGGGTCGTAGAAGCGGACAAACGGACCGTGTTGTCAGCGGACGGGAAACAATAGGCTGAGTTCCAAGGGTGTGTCTGGTGAGGAATACCCATGCGTCGACCCATTAAAGGCATGATCGATGTCATTCTGAAAGCACGGTTCTCCTATTTGTTCTTTACGATCATCCTGCTTTTTCTCCTGCGGCCCTTTATCGCAGGTGCGGTGGCCGTAACGTTCGTAACCGACATCTTCCTCTGGTTCATTATCATTTCCTGTGTCTGGGCCGTTTATGAAAAACGGAAAAATCAGTGGGTCGTCATCGCCATAGCGGCTACCGTCATCCTGGCCGACCTTTTCGGCTTCCTTTTTCCAAGCGCGGTGACTTCGTGGGCGAGTCAAATAGCGGTCTTTTTTTTCCTTGGATATGCCGTCATCAATATTCTGTTCTACCTGGCTCGACAGGAGAACGTGACTGCGGACATGATCATGGCGGGAGCCAGCGAATACGTGCTTATGGGGCTTCTATGGGCGTCCCTCTACAGTCTCATTGAGACAATCTATCCGGGCTCGTTCAACTTTGCGGGAGCGAAGAACCGAGCCGGGTTCATCTATTTCAGTTTTGTGACACTGACGACGACGGGTTACGGGGATGTCCTGCCGGTAACGGAACAGGCCCGTTCCCTGGCCATTCTGGAAACGCTGATCGGTCAGCTTTTTATCGCCATTACCGTGGCGCGGCTCGTGAGCCTCTATACGGTATCCGGTAATAAGCAGGAAACTGTATGAGAAACTGTGCGTTGCTGGACCTCTTCAACTCCGATTTAAGGAGAGTTCAATGAATCTCACTCTTGAATTCCGGGCCAAAGCGGAAAAGTTTCAGGAACTCTATCAGTCCCTGCAGGCGCTTCTGCCCACGATGCGAAGGGAAGAAGGGTGCCTTGAATCCCATATATACCGGGATATGGAGGATGGAGAGGTCTTCTTCCTTTCAATTGCCTGGGAGGATGAAAGGAAATTTGAGAGCTATATGCGATCGACAAGCGGGAGCGCGCTTCTCGGGGCGGTCGATCTGCTGAGTAAGGCGGTGAGGGTTCGAGTGGGGGACAATACTCCCTGGGAGGGGATTAACATCCTGAAGAGGATGAGGAAGGGAATATGAATCGGAGGAATATAAACGGTAGAGGCTAAAGGTGGATCTTCTCCAAGGTCCTTAAGATAAAACAATAAAACGATGTCAGGAGGTATTTATGAAAGCATTGGCAAAATTACTGTTGGTCATTGGAATCGGTCTTGTGTTCAGCGCATCCGTAGCATTTGCCGGAGATCCGCCTTTTTCCGGTTTTCTGGGTAGTCCCGATGTATACAAGCAATTGAAGCCGGGACCGGAAGGGGGCGCCAAACTGCGGTGGGTGAAGGATGGGTTGGATTTCAGCAAGTACAACCGTTTCATGGTGGACAGCGTTATCTTCTACCTCGCCGACGAGTCTGAATACAAGGGCATTGATCCCCAGGTGCTGAAAGACCTTGCCGACACCTTCAACAAAGAACTGGTTGCGGCCTTCAAGGACAAGTACCCGATCGTAGTCGATCCCGGTCCCGATGTGGCGCGGATCAAAATTGCCATAACCAATATCGAGCGGAGTAACCCCGGTGTCAGTGCCGTCACCTCGATTATTCCCGTCGGAATTGCCATCAGTGTCGTTAAGAGGGGTGCAACGGGGGGCTGGGCAGGAAGCGGCGAGACGTGCGCCGAGCTGATGATGATCGACTCCGAGAGCAATGAGCCGCTTGTCATGGCGGTGGATCAGCAACAGGCGGCCTTCGCTTCGCGCTTTTCCAGTTATGGATCAGCCGAGGACGCCTTCAAGTTCTGGTCGGAGAGGATCGTGAAGGTTCTGGATGAAGCCAGGGGCATCAAAAGGGAACCGGCAAAATAGTGGGCTTATGCCCTGGATTATAGAGGAATACTCGATATCGGACATCCGTCATCAGTAAAATGCTTTTGCCGATGACGGATGACCGACTTCTCATCCCATGCGGCTAAGGAAAAGAATAAACTATGAGGAGGAATCTCATGGCAAGAACAACAGGGACACTTTTTTTGACTTTTGTACTGTCCATATTCTTTCTGTGTATTGGAATTACCGGAATGGCTGATGAACCATCCGGCGACAACATGCAGATCCTGCAGGAGAAGATCAAGGCAGACAAAAAGTTGCTCGTAGCTGAAAACATGCAGCTTACCGAGAAGGAGGCCAAAGCCTTCTGGCCCGTCTATGAAAATTATCAGAATGAGCAGTTTCTGCTTCGCATGCGTGTCGTTAAATTAATCAAGGATTATGGAGATGCCTATGGAAAGATGGACGACAAAATCGCAAAAAAGCTGCTTGATGAATTGATGACCATTGAGACGCTGGGTCTCGAATTGCGCAGAGCATATCTGCCGAAATTCCGGGAAGTCCTGCCCGACATGAAGGTTGTGCGCTATTATCAGATCGAGAACAAGATAAAAGCGGTAATCGATTATGAAATGGCTGCCAGGATACCTTTGATCAAAGCAGAAAATAAATAAGAACTTAAGGATAAAGGAGGAGATAAGAATGAAAGGCTTACATTATAAAATTTTTCTCTGTGTCCTTGTCCTGTTCGTCGTGATCTCCGTGCCCACGGCACGGGCCGTGGCGGCGTCCGCAGAAGAAATCAACCGCAATGTCCAGATCGCTCTGCTGAAGCTGTATGAAAAATCAACTCCTGCGCGAGAAATGGGGCAGAAGGCGAAGGCCATCCTTGTCTTTCCCGATATCGTGAAAGGTGGATTCATCGTGGGGGGGCAATACGGTGAGGGCGCCCTGATAAAGGATGGGAAGGTTGCGGGTTTCTACAGTACCATTTCGGCATCGTACGGTTTGCAGGCCGGTATCCAGAAGTACGGCTATGCGTTGTTCCTGATGTCGGACTCCGCTTTGAGATTTTTGGACAGAAGTGAAGGCTGGGAACTGGGCTTGACCCCGAACATTGTCGTCGTTGATGTGGGAGCAGCAGGAGGCATATCGACCACTACGGCGAAATCCGATATTTATGCCTTCTTCTTTGACCAGAAAGGGCTTATGGCTGGAGTCGGCCTGCAGGGGACGAAGATAACGAAGATCGTCAGATAAAAATCTTCATAAGGATTGAAAATTTTTTAGCAGTGCCTGGTCTGAAGATTCAAGGCGATAACATTGAGGAAGAAATGGAGAATTGGACGTATGAGGAAAAAAAGTGTTGTTCTATTAATGGCACTGGCGTTGATGGCATTGATGGCGGCAGGTTGTGCAACTTTCAAAACGTCAGATGGGGACGATGAACGTTCCGGGATCGTCAGGGGAAAAGTGGCTGTTCTGACCGCCACGGTGGTGGCCGTTGACATGAAGAAGCGGATCGTCACTCTCAAAGATTCGGGAGGGGATGTCCGCGATTTCAAGGTCGGCAAGGAAGCCGTGAATCTTCCCCAGGTTAAAACAGGGGATATCGTCACGATTAAATTCCTGGAGTCTGTCGCTGTGGAAGTGATCAAACCCGGTACGGCCGCAGGGGCAGGGACGGCGACAACGATCGTTCGGGCGAAGCCCGGCGAGATGCCCGGCGGAATGATTACCCGGCAGAGGTCGCTGACCGCCACAGTGAAAGCAATCGACAAGGATGGGGGCACGATCTCTCTCATGGGTCCAAATGGAAAGACCGTAAAGGTGAACGTTGTGGATCCGGCAAATCTGGATAAAGTCAGCGTCGGGGACGAACTGTTGATCACATTTACCGAGGCGGAGGCCATTTCTGTGGAACGTCCGTAAAAATATTCCCGGGATTCAGCATGGACCTGGAGGTTTTATGCCTCGATCAAAGCGACCGAAATGGAATGCGGAATACAAACACCACATGAACGCTTCCGGTGAAAAAGAGCAAGAGCCAGTCCGGTTCTCCATGCGCACCTTTCTGGCCATGCTGGTCCTGTTGATTGTGATCTTTCCCTTTATCGAGCTGATGTCCTATGGCGTACTGGTTCTTTCTCTTCTCCTGACCCTGGTGCTGTTGTCGGCTCTGCCGGCAATCGGCAGCCGGCGCAGCACACTGGTTTGGGGGATCGCTCTGGCGGTGCCGGCGGTGGCCGGGAAATGGGTGAACTATTTTCGACCCGACCTGATGCCGCCGGAGATCTTTCTCGTATCCGCCGCGCTGTTCTGTGGCTTTGTTGTGATGCATCTTCTGCGATTCGTTCTCGCTGCGGCACGGGTGAGTCTGGATATCCTCTGCGCCGCAATTGCCAACTATCTGATGCTCGGACTCCTCTGGTCCTTTGCCTATCAACTTGTGGCGCAAATATTTCCAGACTCATTTTCCTTCGTCCTCGGGGCCGCGCCCAGGCAGGTGCCGACGGGATTCGAGGCTTTTTACTTCAGCTTTGCCACCCTCATGACCGTTGGCTACGGCGACATCATTCCGGCGTCCAATGTATCAAGAATGCTGGCGATAACGGAGTCCGTTGCCGGCGTGTTTTATGTTACCATTCTCGTTGCCCGGCTGGTTGCTATTTATTCGGCCGAAGGTGAGAAAGAGCGGTAAGATTAAACTCCGGGAAGATTCCGGTAGATCCGGCATCAAGGAAGAAACGAAATGATCCCTTTTCCCGAAAGTATCATTGCCTGCCCTGACTGTGACCTGTTGCAGCGTATCCCAACGCTGACTCCAGGTGGAACAGCGAGCTGTCTGCGCTGCGGTCATACGCTCGCCTCCAGCAAGCCCGATTCCCTGGATCGGACCCTGGCCCTTACGGTTGCCGCGTTGATTGCCCTGATCATCGCCAATGTAATGCCCCTCATGGGGCTGTCGGCTGTCGGTCGTCAGGCGGTTACGACGATCCTGGGCGGGGTTCTGAAGCTGTGGCAGCAGGGTCATCAGATTACGGCCGTACTGGTGGCCTTCTGCACGGTGGTTGCTCCAACGGTCCATATCGGGTTTACGTTGACCGTCCTGCTCGCCGTGAGACAGACTCCGGCGCCCATCTGGGTAGGAACTCTTCTGCGGATGGCAGATTTCAACCAGCCTTGGGCGATGCTTGAGGTGATGATGCTCGGCATCCTGGTTGCCCTGATAAAAATCGCCGATCTGGCGACGGTGATTCCCGGTATCGGAATGTTCGCCGTTGGCGCGCTTATCATGTTTATCGCGGCGATGACGGTCAGCTTCGACAAGCACCAGGTATGGTCGCAAATCCGGTGGGTCGATGGCGAAGGTCAGCAATTGACGTCATCCCCGGAATTCAAGGAACCGGCAGAAGGGGAAGTGGAAGGAAAAGAAACTCCGGGAGAACTGACCGGCATCAAGATGGGGCTGGTCCTGTGCGAGGGCTGCGGCCTGTTGACAAAGCCGACCGATCTTGAGAAGCCGGGGTATTGTCCGCGTTGCGGCCAGGAACTTGAGCTGCGCCGTCCAAACTCGATCCAGCGCACCTGGGCCCTGCTCATTGCTGCTTCGATCTGCTACATCCCGGCGAACCTGCTGCCGGTGATGAGTACCACGACGCCGACCTACGCAGAGAAGGACACCATCATGAGCGGAGTCGTTCTGCTCTACGTGCATGGATCCTGGCCGCTGGCCCTGATCGTTTTTGTCGCCAGCGTGGTGATTCCCATGGCCAAGATTGTCGCTCTGGCCTATCTGCTGATTTCTGTTCAATGTCGTTTCATGCGGAGCAAGGAAGAGCGGATCCGGCTCTATCGGCTGGTCGAAATTGTCGGGCGCTGGTCCATGCTGGATGTCTTTGTCGTGACCTTTGTCGTCGCCCTTGTCCAGCTCCAGCCGCTCATGTCCGTGGGACCTGGCACCGGCGTGGTGTTTTTCGCGGCCGTCGTCGTGCTGACCATGCTTGCGGCAGAAACGTTCGACCCCCGTCTGATCTGGGATTCTCGTAACAACAAGGAGGAACAAAATGACGAAATCTGCTGATTTAAACAATCTTCCTCAGGCCAACGCCAAAGAGAAAAAGAAAATACGCTTCTCCGTGGTCTGGATCATCCCCATCGTCGCGGCACTCGTCGGTATCGGGATAGCTGTTCAGCAGATTCTGAGTAAAGGCCCGACGATCACGATCGTTTTCAAAAAGGCAGAGGGGGTTGAGGAGGGCAAGACTCTTGTCAAGTACAAGGATGTCAACATCGGCCGGGTGGAGAAGGTGGAACTCTCCAAGGACTTCAAAAAGGTTGTGGTGACGGCGAAGATCAACAAGAGCGCCGAAGGATTGATCGTCGATGACGCAAAATTCTGGGTTGAACAGCCGCGCGTTACCCTCAGCGGGGTATCCGGAATCGGTACGTTGTTGTCCGGCAATCATATTGGATTGGAACTCGGAAACTCCACAAAGGTACGGCGGCAATTCGTCGGTCTCGATGCGCCACCGGAGGTTACCATCGATCAGCCGGGCAGACAGTTTGTCCTTCAGGCGGACAACCTGGGGTCTGTGGGGATAGGCTCTCCTCTGTATTACCGCCGTCTGAACGTGGGACGGGTCATCGGTTATGGCCTTGCACAGGATGGCCTATCGATCGATATCAAGGTCTTCGTAAATTCCCCCTACGACAAGTATATTTTGCCGCAGACCCATTTCTGGCACGCCAGCGGGATCGATTTATCCCTGGGGGCGGACGGATTGTCACTGCAGACCCAGTCGGTGGTGTCCATGCTGATCGGCGGCATCGCCTTCGAAACCTTTTCAATTGACCCAGACGCAACACCCGCAGCGGAGGATGCCGTCTTCAAAGTTTATGAAAACTATGCTGCCGCAGCAAAGGAGCCTGAACCGGTCGTTACGGAATATGTCCTCTACTTCCAGGAGTCGTTGAGGGGGCTTTCCATGGGTGCGCCCGTCACGTACCTCGGCTTGCCCGTCGGGGAGGTGACCCGCGTTGGTCTTGAATACAATCCGAAGACGCAAGGACTCCGTCCAAGGGTGGCAATCTCGATCTACCAGGCACGCTTCATGGGGCATCTGGCACTATCGGACACGGTCAAAGAGAAGGTCAGGAGCGAGACTGAACGTCGCGCCTTTGTCCAGCGCCTGGTTGATCTGGGACTCCGGGCGCAATTGCGCAGCGGAAATCTCGTGACGGGGCAGCTCTATGTCGCCCTTGAGCGCTTTCCCAACGCCCCTCAAGTTAAGATGGACTGGACGAAGCCCCCATATGTCATTCCCGTGATGCCCAGCAGCCTGCAGGATCTGGAAACCAAGATTAGCAGCATTATCGCCAGGATCGATAAGGTGCCCTTGGACGCCATCGGAGAAGAGGCGAAAAAGACGCTCAACACACTCAACTCGGCGATGAAGACCGCTGATAGAACGCTGAACTCCATCGATGGCGAGATTGTTCCCGAAGTAAAGACGACTGTTCAAGACCTGCGAAAAGCAATTTCGAAAGCCGAGCAGGTGATGGCAAGCACGGATAAGACCCTCGTCGGAAAGGAGGCGCCGGCGCAGCAGGAGCTGCGGGTCGCCTTGCAGGAAATTTCACGGGCGGCACGGGCAATCAGCGAGTTGGCTGAATATCTTGAACGCCATCCCGATGCCCTCATCCGTGGAAAGGCTCAGGAGGTGACTAAATGAAAAAGATCGAAATTTTAATCCTTGGGACGCTCGCTTTGCTCCTGGCGAATTGCGCTTCAACCAGGGCACCGCAGTTCTATACGCTGAGCCCATCATTGACAGGGGTCGGGGCGACGTCGACAAATGTCTCCGTCTCCGTCGGTCCGGTCTCGATTCCTGCCGACGTTGACCGACCGCAGATCGTCGTCCGGACTGGCCCGAATCAGGTTCTTCTGGCCGAATTCGACCGCTGGGCTTCACCACTGAAGAGCAACATCGCAAGGGTAATCGCTGAAAACCTAGCTACGGTGCTCGGGACGGCTCAAGTGAGCGTGTTTCCCCAATCCTCCGCTGCAGAATCGGCTTATCGGGTTGGGGTCGATGTTATCCGGTTCGAATCGGAACTTGGCAAAAGGGTTGTCCTGGATGCCCTATGGACGGTGAGTTCCAGGAAGAGCGGTCGGACTGAAAGCCGCCGTACGAACATGACAGAATCTGCGGAAGGTGGCGGTTATACCGGACTGGTGGCAGCGCACAGCCGCGCTCTCGGAAGATTAAGCGGTGAGATTGCCGAAACGATTTGGGAATTCGAAGCGCTAAAGCCTTGATCCAGTCACTGCTTGGCGGCATCGGCCTTGCCATTTCCGGGGTGCCGGCCACCGCAATTCTGACAGCGGTGATGTTCATGCTCTGCATTGCCCGGCTTGGTCCAGGGCTAGTTCTTATCCCGTCGGTCATCTGGCTTTACTGGACAGGTCAGACGACATGGGGAACGGTCTTGGTCGTCGCGTCGATCTTTGTTGGCACATTTTACAATTTCCTTCAGGCCGATCCTCATCAAGAAGGGAGCCGATCTGCCGCTTCTCCTGATCTTCGCTGGTGTCATCGGTGGCCTCGCCGCTTTTGGCATTATAGGACTTTTTATCGGCCCAGTGGTGCTTTCCGTGAGTTACAGATTAATGGAAACCTGGGTTGCCGATGTCGAAACCTATTCGGATTTGAAGTCGGCGCAGGAAGATAGCCGCCTATTAAAACCTGCAGGAGGGGATAGGACAGGGCAGAGTACCGGCATGCCAGAATGAGGCCTGTCGCTCGTTTGAATGGAACTGATGGAGACTTTAGACATGAAGAAACCGGGATTTCTTATTACCCTCTTGATGTTACTCACACTGACAGGATGTGCCCGCCTCGGGGGTCCGACTATCATCCGCGATCGTTTCGATTACAGCGTTGCGGTTTCCGAGTCCTGGAAGAGCCAGATGCTTCTCAATATCGTAAAGATCCGCTACTCAGACACGCCGGTCTTCATGGATGTGACCTCGGTGATCAATCTGGTTGGCATCCAGAATACGGTCAGTCTGGCAGCGGGATGGTCCTTCCCGCCCAACGCGAACACTCAGGCCATCGGTGGAACATCTACCTGGGGAGAAAAACCGACGATCACCTATGCCCCACTCACCGGAGAAAAATTCACCCGGAGTCTCCTGACGCCGATCACGCCTTATGCTCTCCTCAGTATGATTCAGGCCGGATGGCCTGTTAGAATGCTGTTCACCCTGTGCGTCAAGTCCATCAATGATATGGACAACCAGTCCTCGGCGCCGGGATTTTCCCGGAAGCAAGACCCTGAGTTCAAGCGGCTGATTGGACTTCTGGAAGAGACTCAGAAATCAGGAGCGGTAGGGACAAGGATTGAGAGAAAGGATAAACAGGATACGGCCATTGTTGTCTTTCGGCGAAAAAAAGATCGTGAAACCGCGCAGAGGATATTGGAAACCCGCCAAATGCTTGGTCTGAAACCAGACCGTGAAGAATTCACAGTTATCTATGGAGCGGCTCCGACACAGGAAGGCGAAATTGCCATCCTGACCCGATCGATCATGGACATCATCATCGAGTTGGCTTCCCAGATCGACGTTCCTGCCGAACACGCTTCGGAAGGGCGCACCTATGCGACGTCTAGCGAAATCGGGGAAGGAGAGGGACAAGCGTCCCCTCTGCTCCGGGTTTACATAGGCAGGGAAAAGCCATCGGACAGTTTCGTTGCTGTTCATAATCGTGGCTACTGGTTCTGGATTGACGACCGGGATCGGAAATCCAAGACGGTTTTTACCTTCCTCATGATCCTTCTCAGCCTGGCTGAAACCGGACCAGCGCCGCAGGGACCGACGGTCACCGTTCCCATCAGTTAGTGTTCCGGCCTTGAGAAGGCTGCAGCGAGGCGCGATAAACCGAGCCAGGAAGGGGCACGATAGAGCTTAAGCAGCGAAAAAAATCAGGAGAGGGAAAATGAACGCTGAAACAATACGGCTCAAGGAAGCGCGTGAAGGGGAGCAGGCGTGGAAGAAATGGGGACCGTACTTGAGCGAACGACAGTGGGGCACCGTGCGCGAAGACTACAGCGAAGAGGGCGACGCCTGGAATTTCTTTCCCCACGACCATGCCCGTTCACGAGCCTACCGCTGGGGCGAGGACGGCATCGCCGGACTTTCCGACGAAAAGCAGCACCTGTGCTTCGCCATTGCATTGTGGAACGGCAGGGACACGATTCTCAAGGAGCGCCTGTTTGGACTGACCAACAGTGAGGGCAACCACGGCGAGGATGTCAAGGAGTATTATTTTTACCTCGATTCGACGCCAACGCACTCCTACATGAAGTACCTCTACAAATATCCCCAGGCAGCTTATCCCTATGCGGACCTCGTGGAGACAAACAGGAAACGCAGCCGGGATGAAATGGAGTATGAGCTGCTCGATACCGGTGTCTTTGATGAAGACCGCTACTTCGACGTCTTTGTGGAGTATGCCAAAGCCGGCCCGGAAGACATCCTGGTGCGGATCACCGCCGTAAACCGGGGTCCGGAAAGGGCAGAACTGCACCTGTTGCCGACGCTTTGGTTCCGTAATGACTGGTCGGCATGGATCGCCGAATCCAATCGGTCCCCCGGGAAGCCAAACCTGAAGGAGATCAAGGCAGCGGCGGGCACGAGCGCTGTCGTGGCAACGCATCCGCTGCTGGGGGAATTCATCCTATCCTGCGAAGGTGAGGCGCCGCTCCTCTTCACCGAGAACGAGACGAATCATGAGCGGCTTTTCACCGGGCAAGGGAACGAAAGCCCTTATGTAAAGGATGGTGTCAGTGACTGTGTAATCCATGGCAATCAGAATGCAGTGAATCCGGAAAAGCAGGGCACCAAGGTTGCGGCACACTATCGGCTGATGGTGGAACCTGGCCAGTCGGCGATTGTGCGGTTGCGTCTGGCAGCGCGAGAATCAGGGAAAAGCCCGACGGTCAAAGGCGTTCCCGCGGCCTTCGGGCCGGCCTTTGATGCAATTCTGGCGGCACGCTTGCAGGAAGCGGACGATTTCTATTCTTCCGTGACCCCCCCCTCGGTCGCCCCGGATGCGGCTGGCGTCATGCGCCAGGCCATTGCAGGCATGCTCTGGAGCAAACAGTTCTACTTCTTCGACGGCGACAACTGGCTTGACGAGCACCACTCCAACCCCCTCCACGCCGGATATCGCAACGCCCGTAACTCGGATTGGTTCCATATGCTGAACGAGGACATCATCTCGATGCCCGACAAGTGGGAATATCCCTGGTACGCGGCATGGGATCTCGCCTTCCACACACTGCCGCTTGCGATTGTGGACCCTGATTTTGCCAAGGAGCAGTTAAAACTGATGCTGCGCGGGGTCTACCTGCACCCCAACGGCCAGATGCCCGCTTACGAGTGGAACTTCAGCGACGTGAACCCCCCGGTCCACGCCTTTGCGACGCTGTTTCTGCATCGAACCGAGCAGGCCCTGCAGGGAGAGGTGGACCTTGATTTTCTCAAGTCGGCTTTCAACAAGCTCATGCTTAATTTCACCTGGTGGGTGAACCGCAAGGACCGCTTCGGCAAGAATGTCTTCGAGGGCGGATTCCTCGGCCTCGACAACATCGGCGTCTTCGACCGCAGCGCTCCGCTTCCCACCGGCGGTCACCTTGAACAGGCGGACGGCACCGCCTGGATGGCCCTCTTCAGCCAGAACATGTTGGAACTGGCGGTTGAAATTGCCGCTCACGATCCTACCTATGAGGATATGGTATTGAAGTTCCTTGAGCACTTCTATTATATCGCCGCCGCCATGAACCGCTCCGACCAGGACGGCATGTGGGACGAAGAGGATGGCTTCTACTACGACCTGCTGCGGCTTCCCGATGGGAGCGCCACTCGGCTCAAGGTGCGATCCATGGTGGGGCTCCTTCCCTTGTGCGCCACAACGGTCACTGAGGCATGGCAGAGGGAGCGTATTCCTCTGGCAATGGCCCATCTGCAGAAGCGCCTGCGCCGCATGCCTGAACTCCTGGCGTCCATCCATCCAACGGGGCCGGGGCATTTCGGCGTAGCCGAGCGCGGGATCATTGCCCTTGTGAATCCGGAGCGGCTGCGCCGGATCCTGTTGATGATGCTTGACGAAAACGAATTTCTGGGCCCTTACGGCATCCGCTCGCTTTCGAAGTTTCACAAAGAGCATCCCTTTATCCTCCATGTGCAAGGCCAGGAGTACCGGGTGGACTACCTGCCTGCCGAATCGAACACCGGTATGTTCGGCGGCAATTCCAACTGGCGGGGCCCGGTATGGATGCCGGTGAACCTCATGATCATCCGGGCGCTGCTGAATTTCTACCTGTACTACGGCGATAACTTCAAGATTGAGTGTCCAACCGGTTCAGGAAACAGGATGAACCTTTTCGAGGTGAGCAAGGAGATAGCGGACAGACTCATCCGGATCTTCTTGCGCGACGAGCGGGGGAGGCGTCCTGTTTACGGAGGCGCTGAGAAGTTCCAGGCCGATCCTTTCTGGCGCGACCATATCCTTTTCTACGAATACTTCCATGGCGATAATGGCGCCGGACTTGGTGCAAGCCACCAAACGGGTTGGACGGGACTGGTGGCCAAGCTGATCCAGCTTTTTGGATTGTTCGATCCCCAAAAGGCACTGGAGGCAGGCAAAGGTGCGGCCTTCCTTCGGCGAAAACCGGAAGGTGAGAAAGAGAAATGAATCCATGGACAAAACATCCCGTTAACCATATCCTTTCTTAGATTTCAGCAGCATTTATCAATTTGCCTTGAAAAGGGGGGAGCCCATGCAGGTTCTGGCAGGAGATATCGGGGGAACATCCACGCGGCTTGCATATTTCGACGCCGCCTGTGAAAAGTTGACGCTGATCGCCGAAGGACGTTTCCCGAGCCAAAAGTTCGGGAGCCTGGAAGAAATTGTCAAACGTTTTAATGGAGAACAGGGTTTGAACGCGGAGAGGGCCTGTTTCGGAATTGCCGGCCCTGTCCGGAATGGTACGGTCAGAACGCCCAACCTTCCCTGGAGTGTGAATGCCGAAGATCTGTCCAGAGCTTCGGGGATTCCCGAGGTTCGACTGATCAACGACCTGGAGGCGCATGTCTATGGCATCGATCTCCTGGGGCCGGAGGACTTTGAAGTCCTTAGTGAGGGCCTTCCCAATCCGAACGGCACCATTGCCCTGGTCTCGGCAGGGACCGGCTTGGGAGAGGCGGTTGCTTACTGGGATGGAGCCGCTCATCGACCCCACCCCAGCGAAGGGGGCCACGCCGACTTTGCTCCCCGCACCGAGATCGAAGCGGAACTGCTCCTCTATCTGCGTGATGCGCACGGCCGGGTCAGTGCCGAACGGGTTCTTTCCGGCCCCGGACTGCGCAATATTTACCGGTTCCTGCGTGATGTCCGACGTTTTCCCGAATCCCCGGCAATTGCAGAGGAGATGCTGGCGGACGACCCTGCGGCGGTCATCACCCGGGCGGCCCTGTCCGGCGATTGTCCCCTCTGCCGCCAGGTTCTCGATCTCTTTATCTCCCTCTATGGGGCCGAGGCGGGAAATGTGGCGCTGCGGTATCTCGCCACCGGAGGCATCTATCTGGGAGGGGGAATTGCCCCGAAGATCATTGAGAGGCTCAAGGGACCCGGATTCATGCTCGCCTTTACCAGCAAGGGACGCTTGAGTCCCCTGCTGGAAGCGATCCCGGTGCAGGTTATCCTTAACGAGCAGAGCGCGCTGCTGGGCGCAGGCCGTTTCGCCGCTTGTTGAAATTGAAAAGCAGATCTTTTCACCCCCGTGCCGCAGGCGGGAGATCCGCCCTGCACGGAGACGCACCACCCCACCCCATTCGGAGCGGCCTCAACGAATTTCCGAGCCTTCATTTGTGGTATGACTTTACCTCAAAAGGAGTAGAAAATGCAGTTCATTATCACACTGGATCGATTTCTGACCATACTGCTCATTGCAAGTATGGTTGCGATCCTGACACGGAGACTCAAAGTTCCCTACAGCGTGGGGCTGGTTTTTGCCGGAATTCTTCTGGCATTTATCCCTTTGTTTTCAGGGATTCCCTTTACGAAAGAATTAATCTTCAATATATTCCTGCCACCCCTGGTTTTTGAAGCGGCCATACAAATTCGCTGGAGCAATCTACGCAGTGAATTTTTCCTTATACTGATCCTTGCCACCGCAGGGTTGTGCCTATCGGCAGCGGTAACTGCTGCAGGGATGAGGTATCTTGCCGATTGGGCTTGGATCAGCGCCCTGCTTTTCGGTGCGCATCGCAGCTACGGATCCCGTTTCCGTAATCGCCACGTTCAATGAAGCAGGGGTCCACAGCCGGATCCGTCTGCTGGTCGAAGCAGAAAGCCTTCTCAACGACGGTACGGCTGCCGTTGCCTTTGCCGTCATTCTTGCCGCTGCGGCAGGGGGGGCTATGACACTGAGTGGCATTGCCGGAAAACTGGCGCTTACCGTAGGGGGCGGTGTCCTCTGCGGCGCACTGGTTGCCGGGGTCATTATGATCCTTGAAAGACGGGCAGGTGATAATCTTGTTGAATTTACCCTAACGACTGTCACGGCCTATGGTTCTTTTCTCATCGCCGAGCACTTTCATTTTTCAGGGGTCCTCGCCTCTTTGACGGCGGGCCTTCTGGTGGGGAATCTTCGCCTCATGCAAGCGGGTTCTGACGATGTCAGAAAAGCCATTACCGCCTATTGGGAGTATCTCGGTTTTCTTGCCAATTCATTCATCTTTATTGGCATCGGAGTGCAGGTTTCACTCCAGAACTTTAAAGCAGTCATTTTGCCGGCGATATGTGCAATACTCCTTGTGCTGGTGGGACGGGCGTGTGCAGTCTATCCTTTTTGCGCTCTATTCCGCAGATCCGAGCTTCGTGTACAGGGTAAGCACCAGCTTGTTCTGTTCTGGGGTGGTCTTAGAGGGGCCCTGGCTCTTGCCTTGGCAGTGGGGCTGCCGCTTTGGGTGCCTCACCGTGAAGAAATCATTTCGGTGACCTTTGCGGTGGTGGCCTTTTCCATTTTCGTGCAGGGAATGTCCATGACACCGCTACTGCGGCGGATCGGTGAGATTCATAAGGGAGACGCAAGTTAACTTAAAGGCGAAACGAATCCTTAATCCTGACATGGCATCCGGGAATGCGAAGAATTTTCCGGGGCAATGATATTGACACCTTCAAGGGGGTCTGCTATTTTTTTTCAAAGCTCATGATCCTGAAAAGAATGCTTCAAAAACAGACCTTATATAGGGGCGGGGGAAAAACGGTGAACGCTGCGAACGTTGATGAATTCGGCTACGATCCGGGCATTCGAAGAATGCGGCGGGTTTTTTCTCAGATGGAGGCGGTTTCGACGAAACTGATCGGTGATGCGGGAATTTCCCCCTTCGATCCCAGGCTCCGTCGATGGCGGGAAGCCGCCCGGGTGCTCTTCGAGCGGGGCTGGGCCGCGGCGGATCGGCGAAATCTGTCCCTGGCGGATGATGAAGCGGGAATCCTCTACGGATTTGTCTTGAAACGGCTCATGGAACGGGACGGCGTTCCGGAAGAGAAGCTGCAGGTCATCGGAAGGCAGGATGCCCGGACCCGGGAAATTTCAGGGCTGGTGCCATGATGCGCCTTCGCCTGTTCGGAAGATGCCGCATCTACCACGATCCGGTCAGTCCGGTCCTCCGGGAGCCGGCGCAGATAGGATGGACCGCCTGGTTCAGGCAGATCGACCTGGTGACCCCGAGAAAATTAAAAGGTAAGGAGCTTCTGCAGCGGACGAGGGGATGGTGGACTGTGGAGCCCGACGAAGTCGAGGCGGTCGTTGAGGCCCATGGCCGGCTGGTTGTGGGGGATGGCGGGGAACTGATGGTCGAATGTTCCGACGGGCAGGCTGCAGCCCGCCTGGCTGCCGCACTTTCCGAGCGTTTCGGCGATCAGGTCATGCTCGCGCCCTGAATATCAACAGGAGGAAAGGACGCACATCATGGAAGAAATCGTCTTTGAGAGGCTGTCAAGCCCCCACCGCCCATACGTGGGCGAACTGCGCCGTCTGCTGGAGAAAATGGAGGCCCCCTTCCGCAGGGGAGACCGGGTGGGCATCAAGCTTCACTGGGGCGAAAGGGAGAACCGTAGTTTTCTCCCACCCGACTATGCCCGGGAGATTTCCCTGTGGGTTAAAGCGGCAGGCGCTTTCCCTTTCCTCTTCGATACGACGGTTCTGTACTCCGGGGGGCGGCGGAAGGCTGAAGATTCCCTGCAGACGGCGGCGGAGCACGGCTATACGGAGGGCTTTCTGGGATGTCCCGTCGTCATCGCCGACGGAATGGATGGTCGCTCCGTTGTGGACCTGCAGACCGATTATAGCCACTTTTCTTCCGTACAGGTGGCCGACATTTTTGACCGCGCCGACGGCTATGTCATCTTTTCGCACTTCAAAGGGCACATGGAAGCGGGTTTCGGGGGGGCCATCAAAAACCTCTCCATGGGATTCGCCTCACGGGCTCAGAAGCAGAGGATGCATGCCGATATCCGCCCGCTTCTCAAACCCGGGAAGTGCATCAAATGCGGCGTCTGTGTCGACGTCTGTCCGACGGGTGCGGCGCAGTTCGGCGAAGACGGCTTGCCCACCTACGACCACGACGTCTGCATCGGCTGCGCGCAGTGCATCGGCCTCTGCCCCAACATGGCCCTGAAAATCGAGTGGGAAACGGACGCAACAGTTTTTCAGGAGAAGCTCGTGGAAACGGCGGCGGCCGTCTGGCGGAAGATCGAGGGGCGCACCGTTCTGATCAATGCCCTGCTGAACATTACGACAGAGTGCGACTGCTGGCCGGGGGACAACCCCACGATCCATCCAGACCAGGGTTTTGTAGGTGCGTATCACCCGATCCGGATCGATGAGGAATCGATGCGGATCGTGGGCGAGGAAACCTTCGATTCGGCCCATCCCGGCATCCCCTGGAAGCGCCAGTTCTCCTATGCCCGGGAAATCGGTTTTTAAAAACCGCCGCGGCAATCAAGCGGTTCGGACTTTTCAAGGGGCCGCGCAAACGGCATCCGCTTTGCCGATGCCAGCGGGCGGGTTCTTTATGACTCCTGTCTCGATGTGATCGAGTCAAGGCTTGACCAAGGGACAACGCCGCCTGCAATGGAAGCGGCGGGGCCAAGGGAAAAGATCTTTTTTGACCCGTCTCGGATCGCCTGCGGCATTGTAACCTGCGGAGGGATCTGTCCCGGCCTGAACGATGTGATCCGGGCCATCGTCATGAGCCTTTGTTGCCACTGCGGTGTGCAGAGGATCTATGGGTTCCGGTACGGGTACGCGGGGCTCGTGGAGAGGCTCGGGCACGAGCCCCTCAGCCTGACGCCGGACTCGGTGGCCCGCGTTCATGAGCTTGGCGGGTCGATCCTGGGAACGTCCCGGGGCCCCAGGAACCTTCGGAACGGGTAATGTCAAATACGGAGACATCGGCATTTATCTGCGTGATGCCATCAGGGACTATTTCAAGAAAAACGCCATGGAGATCAACCTCAAATACATCGATCCCAGTTACATCATCCGGTGCATGCCGGCCAATTCCCGTGACGCGGCGTTCTGTCTCCCCCTCGGCCAGAGCGCCGTCCATGCCGACAAGGATAGCCTGTCCGCCGAAGGGCATCGGCCCATGAATCGAGTTCCGGCCCTGTTTCAAGGAAGGGACCTTCGCGAGGAAATCCGGCCGGAGCATGGCGAGGCGAATCACAGCCTGGAAATGATCGAGCTGAACGGCTGACCGGACTTCGCGGGCCGCAGAAAAAAAGGATCCTGCGGCAGCGGGAGATGACAGCCACCGGGGCAATCCCCCGCCCCGGCCTCAGTAGGTATAGTCCATGGTTGTGTATTGTTTCAGAAGCCCCGTAGGTCCATAGGAGGAAACCTTTGTGATCATTCCCGCCGCATCGTAGAGGGTCGTGACATATCCTTTCAGCTGGTCCGTGAAATCGTAGGTGGACGTTTTGGCCGGCATTCCCACAGCATTATATTCATAGACGGTGTATTCTGAGATGACGCCCGTGGCGCCGTATTCAGAAACTTTTATCTGTAATCCCGATGAGTTATATTGATAGGCCGTGTATTTGAGCAAAAGACCCGTAGGGCCGTATTTGGATACCTTGCTCTGTTTTCCTGCCTTGTTGTATTCGTACGTGACATATCCTGTCAGCTCGTCGGCGAGATTGTATGTGGCAACCTTGACGGGCTTGCCCGCCTCGTTATAGTCGTATACGGTGTATTTCGAGATGACGCCCGTGGCGCCGTACTCCGTGACCTTTGACGGTTTTCCCGGAGATTTGTATTCGGTGACGACTTTGAGCATCAAAAGATTTGTGTAACCGTTGTAAGTGGATACATTAACCGCGTCTCCGGACTTGTTGTAAGAGGTTTTGATGTATTGCATGAGTTGACCGGCAGCACTGTAGTTGGAAACCTTGATGGGTTTTCCCTCTGAATTGTACTGGGTTTTCGTGTATCCCACTAGTAAGCCTGTTGCGCTATAGGAGGACATCTTGATCTGTCTTCCTCCCGCATCATACTCGTATGTGGAGTATCCCATGGACTGTCCGGCGGTGCCGAAGATGGACTGCTTCGCGAGCTTCGGGACAGCAGGGGCCGGTATGAGGGCGAGCTCCGTTCCGGTGAAGAGAACCTTGTAGCTCTTCCGGGATCCATCGGCGTTTAAAAACCACAGCGCCGCCTGGCCAGTGGAGGTGTTTCTCTTGATGAGATCGCAGATGCCGTCACCATTGTAATCACCGGTAGCTGCAACCGTGGATTTCGTGTCCGTAAAAAGCTCCTTTTCGCTTTTCTTGGTTCCGTCAGCGTTCATGAACCAGAGAACCGTCTGGCCGGTGGAGGCATTTCTCTTGATGAGATCGCAGATGCCGTCATTATCCACATCGCCCGTGGCCACGACGGTGGATTTTCGATCCGTGAAGAGGACCTTGTAGCTCTTGCGTGTTCCGTCGGCGTTCATGAACCAGAGAACCGTCCGGCCGGTCGCATCGTCCCTCTTGATGAGATCGCAGATGCCGTTCTTGTTGAAATCGCCCGTGGCCGTGATGGTGGAATAGGGTTCGGTGAAGAGGACCTTGTAGCTCTTGCGTGTTCCGTCGGCGTTCATGAACCAGAGGACCATCTGGCCGTTGGCCATTTTTCTCTGGATAAGGTCGCAGATTCCGTCACCGTTGAAATCGCCCGTGCCCGCGATGGTCGTTTTCGGTTCGGTAAAGAGGACCTTGTAGCTTTTGCGCGTCCCGTCGGCGTTCATGAACCAGAGGACCGCCTGGCCGGTCGACGAGCTTCTTTTGATGAGATCGCAGATTCCGTTGTTGTTGAAGTCCCCTGTTGCCGCGACGGTGGAGTCCTTGCTCGTCCAGAGGGTCTTATCGCCGGAATGGGTTCCGTCGGCATTCATGAACCACAGAACCGTTGAAGCATTGGAGCTGTTCCTCAGCAGCAGGTCGGAGCGGCCGTCTTTGTTGAAATCAGAAAGGGCGGCGCGGGCATGCCGGGCCGTCGACGGTGACAAAAGGACCAAGATGACCACAAAAAATAAAAAAGTCGAAAATTTTGAATGTCTTTTTCCCATTCTCCGCGCCCCCCCCGTTATTCACTGAAAAAAAAGACGGTGTAAGATTCCGTCATCGCTTCAATAAGGACCTGCCGATGGTTGCAAAGGGTTGAACGATCTGCAAGCGGAGAGCTTATATCATTATCGCCCGCCTGTTTCCAGGTGAAATGCAGCGCCGTGTGACAGGCGCTGAACCACCAGACATTCTGCATGCAGGATCAGGACCTTCGCTGCCTGCAAGGTATTCTTCTATTCGGAAAGTTTTACCGGTGTGACAAAGCCGGAGGGCTTGACGGCAAGGACCGAGCAGGCCAACTGATCAAGAATGGCCTCCGCGGTATTGCCGATGAACAATCCCGCGATGCCCGTTCGTGCAACCGTTCCCATGACGACCAAATCCGCCTCCAGTTGCGCCGCCAATTCCGGTATCAGCTTTTTGGCCGGTCCTTTGAGAAGATGGAAGTTGGGGGAAAGATAATCATAGATAGACTCGCCGATCCGGCTTCGCAGGGTCTCGCCGAGTCTATAGAACGCCTTCTGGTGAAGCATGTGCTCCTTCTCGAGATAGTCGGCGCCTCCGGCTGCCGCGTCGATCCTGGAACGCAAGGTGCCTTCTCCAAATGGTTCCCAGGCGTGAACCAGGTGCAGAGACGCGAAATCGGACAGGGCCAGCGAAGTCGCTTGGTCCAGAATGTTCTCATTGAGGTCCTGCTCCGTCTCCGAGGGGTTCAAGGGGTCAACATCCACGGCAGCCACGATGACCGAATATTTGGATTTCTCGGGAGTCTTCATCAGCCATACAGGGCACGGACATTTGCGCAGGAGATGCATGTCGTCGGTTCCGAAGAGCATTTTTATGAAAGGGGGATTTTCCGCCACCTTGATGACCAGATCGTGAGAATTGCGCAGCACGGCGCGAATGACCTCGAGAAAAACCGGACCCGAGAGCACTTCGAGCCGGATGTTCAGGCGATCCCTGAAGGGTTCGATCAAGGCTTCAAGGTCCTGCCTGGAGAGGGCCGCCCATTCCTTGAGATAACCGTCCGGCACGGAAGGGAACACCGTGGCGACCGTCAGGTCCGCATTGTTGTTTTCCGCCAGTGAAACGGCCCGTTCCAGGGCCGAAGTCTGATCTGACGCTGGTTCGGAAACGAAAAGAATGTGCTTCAAAAGGATCATGACGCATGTCTCTCTTTACCGGCTTCCGGGATCATGTTCCTGGAAGCCGCTGAAAGGGCGATGGGACCGGGTCGGGGAAGGGCCGCCGGTTTCTATGGGGCTTCCTCCAGCGCCGCTTTGGCACGGCGTACGGCGAGATGCACGGGATCCCAGACGCCGGAATAGGGGGGAGCATAACTGAGATCGAGATTGATCATCTCATCCACATCAAAGCCGGCATGAAGCGCCGTTGCGAACACATCGATCCGCTTGGCCGCACCTTCAACGCCGACGATCTGGGCGCCCAGGAGCCTCCCCGTTTCCCTTTCCGCCAGTGCCTTCACCGTGATCTTTCCGGCATTTGGATAATAGCTGGCCCGCGTCATGCCTTCGATACGTCCCGCGACATAGTCCAGCCCCAGGTCCGCTATTTCCTTTTCCTGAAGGCCTGTCCTGGCCACTTCAAAATCGCATATCTTGCTCACAGCCGTACCTACAACGCCGGGGAACGTGGCATAGCCCCCACCCAGGTTGATCCCGGCAACCCTGCCCTGCTTGTTGGCGATCGTTCCCAGGGCGATATGGACCGGGCGCCGGCTGACGAGATGAAAGGATTCGGCGCAATCTCCGGCCGCCCAGACACCTGGGATGTTCGTCTGCATCCGGTCGTTGGTTTTAATGGCCTTTCGGACGCCGAGGGCAATCCCGGCATGCTCGGCCAGCTCCGTGTTGGGTCGCACTCCCAGGCCCAGAATGACGATATCGGCGGGAAGGGTCCGGCGGTCCGTAACGACGGCCTGGACCCGATCCTGTTCCACTTCGACGGAACGGAAAGATTCTTCCCTGAAGAGCTTGACGCCGACACGCATGAGGGCTTCGGAAACAAGGGAACCCATATCGGGATCGAGGGTGTTCATGACCTGGGCAGCCAGCTCCACGAGAGAGACATCGAGGCCTCTCATGATCAAGGCCTCCGCCATTTCCAGGCCGATATATCCCCCTCCGATGATGACGGCCCTTTCGGGCTTTTCCCTGTCAATGACATCCCGGACCCGGATTCCGCTCTGGAGGGAATGAAGTCCATATACCCCCCGGGCCTTTGATCCGGGCACATCGGGACAAAAGGGAACGGCACCCGTTGCAATCATCAGCAGATCGAAGGCCTCTCGGTGCTCCTTTCCTTCCTTGAGGTCACGGACATGGAGTCGGCGCTCCTTGAGGTCGATTTCCGTAACTTCGTGGAGGATGCGGGCGTCAATGCCGTATCGGTCACGAAACTCCTCGGGGGTGACAACCACCAGCTTCCTGACATCGTCGACAACCTTGCCGACGTAGTAGGGAATGCTTCACGCCGAGTAGGAAGTGTGTGGCCCCCTCTCGAAAACAATGATGTCCAGCTCGGGATTTCTACGCTTTGCCTGGACCGCCGCGCTCATCCCGGCCGCATCGCCACCAATGATTGCAAGCCGTTGATTCTTCCGCATTCTGCACCTCCCTGCCGGAAAAGACCAGCAAATCGATTGTTCCTGTTCTCCTGAAAAAAACCTCTCCCGCCTTGATGCCTCGGAATCGTTCATGAGGATTAAGAAGGGCAGGACGCTGAACACAAAACCCCGCCTCATTTCGGGGACGGGGTTTTCTAATAAGGATCAATCCATAGCTTCACCTTGTTGAGGGTTCTGATGGGTTGGAAACCGGTTTACGTGAAGTTATACTAATTTGTGCGGTAAACTCACCGAAATGTCAAGAAGATGTTGTCCGATCCGTGATAGAATGTTCGAATTCCGGTGCGACATGCCTGTAAAAAGCCACGGAGTCATCGCTGGCATGATCTCGTTCCGCGGCACAAAAATCACGAACAGGGACGCACACTCTTTCATATGTCCTGTTGACCGGAACGCGGGAACCCGTTATTCTTGTGCCAGAAGGATCTTGGATGGAGGGGAAACCGGGGGCGCCATCCGAAGCCGACGGTAAAGGATACCTGCAACCCGTGCCGACCAGGATCACCATGTCCCTATCATCATGACCACACCGGTTGGCTGCGGCTTTCCGCAGTGCGCATTCGGAGGAGAAAATGGAGGAGACGACCTTGCTGTACGAAGGAAAAACAAAAAATGTCTATGCCCTTGAAAACGGTCATTATCTGCTCAAGTTCAAAGATGATGTCACCGGCGAGAACGGGGTGTTCGATCCAGGCGCGAATCAAATAGGGCTGAGCATTGAAGGGGTGGGCAGGATGAATCTCCGGATGTCCGTCTTCTTTTTTGAAAAGCTGAAGGCCGCGGGGATTAAGACTCATTATGTCGCTTCAAATCTGGAGGAAACAACGATGGAGGTTCTTCCGGCCAAGGTATTTGGAAAGGGGGTCGAGGTTATTTGCCGCCGGAGGGCCGTGGGCAGCTTCCTGCGCCGCTACGGCGACTATATCGCAGAGGGGGCTCCCCTTCCTCTGTACGTCGAAATGACGTTAAAGGACGACGGCAGAGGCGATCCCCTCGTCATCCGGGACGGGCTTATTGACCTCGGCATCATGAGCGGCGAACAGTATGACGACATCAAGGCGGAGACTCGGAAGATCACGGAGATCATTGCCGGCAGCCTGCTTGAAAAGGGGATGGAGCTCTACGACATCAAATTGGAATTCGGTTACCACCAGGATGAGACCATGCTCATCGATGAAATCTCGTCCGGAAATATGCGTGTCTACAGGGACGGCACTTACATTGAGCCCATGGAGCTTTACGCTCTCTTTTTCGGACAGGCGGCGGGCCGCTGACGCCGGGACGGCTCATTGTACAGGGGAGCCAGCCTCATCTGCGTTCCGGACCGCATCAGGGTGATGGCTTCGTAAGCGGCTATTATCTGCGGATCATCGGATCGAAAATGCCCGCCGTCAGCCCTTCCTCCGTCCGGGATGAATTCGTCTTCCAGCCGGTGAACGAAAGCGAAGCTATCCCCGCGGGGTTCATAACCGCTTCTATAGCGAGGCCGGTGGGACCCGGTCATCCCATTTTTTCCTTGAGCTTCCGGTAACGGCGAATCATGGCGTTCGTCGAACTGTCATGTGCGAGATGCGGTTCCTCCGCGCTTTCCAGCTCCGGGATGATACGCTGGGCCAGGGCCTTTCCCAGTTCGACGCCCCACTGGTCGAAGGGGTTGATGTTCCAGATGGCGCCCTGAACAAAGACGCAGTGTTCATAGAGGGCGACCAGTTTGCCCAGGATATCCGGGGTCAGCCTCCGGGCAAGGATTGTGTTGGATGGCCGGTTGCCCGCGAAGACCTTGTGGGGCGCCAGCCAGTCCGGGACGCCTTCGGCCTGGACTTCTTCCAGCGTTTTGCCGAAGGCAAGCGCCTCGGTCTGGGCGAAGACGTTTGCCAGCAGAAGATCGTGGTGACGGCCGAGGGGATGGAGCGGTTCGACAAAGGCGATCATGTCGCAGGGAATCAGCCTGGTCCCCTGGTGGATCAACTGGAAAAAGGAGTGCTGGCCGTTCGTTCCGGGCTCACCCCAATAGATGGGGCTGGTTGAGTAGTCCACCTCGACCCCGTCGAGGGTGACGCGCTTCCCGTTGCTTTCCATCGTCAACTGCTGAAGGTACGCCGGAAATCGCTTCAGGTATTGTTCATAGGGAATGACGGCGATGGTCTCCGCGCCGAAAAAGTTACTGTACCAGATGGACAGGAGGGCCAGGAGCACCGGCAGGTTGTGTTCAAAGGGGGCTGTGCGGAAGTGCTCATCCATCTCATGAAAACCCGCCAGCATGCTTCGGAAGTGTCCGGGTCCGACGGCGATCATCGTCGCCAGGCCGATGGCCGAGTCCATCGAGTACCGCCCGCCGACCCAGTCCCAGAATCCGAACATGTTGTCGGAATCGATGCCGAAAGCCGTCACCGCGGCGGTGTTCGTCGAGACGGCGACGAAGTGCTTCGCCACCGCCGTGCGGTCGCCATGATTCCCCTGAACCAGCCAGTCGCGGGCCGTTTCGGCGTTGGTCATTGTTTCCAGGGTTGTAAAGGTCTTCGAAGACACGATAAAAAGCGTTTCCTCAGGATGCAGATCCTGAACGGCTTCGGCGAAGTCCGTTCCGTCGATGTTGGAGACGAAGCGGAAGGTGAGGGACCGGTCGCTGTAATGCTTGAGTGCCTCGTAGGCCATGACCGGCCCGAGGTCCGAGCCGCCGATGCCGATATTGACGATATTCCGGATGCGTTTTCCGCTGTGGCCTTTCCAGGATCCGTTCCGGACCTTGTCGGCAAAACAGGCCATCCTGTCCAGCACATCATGAACCAGGGGAACGACGTTTTCTCCGTCCAAGCGGATGGAAGACCCCTTCGGCGCGCGAAGGGCCGTATGGAGGACGGCGCGGCTCTCCGTGAGATTGATTTTTTCCCCTCGGAACATGGCGTCGATCCGCTCCCGCAGGCCGGTTTCCTCAGCCAATTGAAGCAGAAGCCTGAGCGTTTCATCGGTGATCCAGTTCTTTGAATAATCGAGATAAAGGCCTGCCCCGTGGGCGGCCATGCGTTCTCCCCGTTCAGGGTCGCCCGCGAAAAGATCCCTGAGAGGGTGTTTATGCTCCCGAGAGTGAGCCGACAGCGCTTTCCAGGCCGGGAGTTCCGTGAGGCGTTTTCTGTTTTCCACCGTGTCGCATTCCTTTCTGAATCTGAGTTCGTAGAACCGGTCTGCATCCTACCGGTTTTTTATATCATCAAATGTTTTTGCGATGAAACGAAAGTTTAACGGCTGCCGGTGATACGGCGGGCTTGACGGGCTTTTCGCCCTGGCCGGGAGCATCCGCATCAGATTTCGCTATGCCTTTCTAATGCGGCATTGCAGCGATTTCATGTCCGGATAGCCCATCATGGGCTCACGGCACTCCACGTCGGTCAGCAGATTGGCATTGGCGTCCCCCTCCCAGCCGTGCGGCACCAGCACGACGTTGTCCGCTACCCGCTCCTCCACGGCAGCCTTCATGTTCACCTGTCCCCGGTTCGTTTCCACGATGACTCTGTCTCCGTCCTCAATTCCAAAGCGGTTTGCTGTCGCCGGGCTGATCTGGACCAGGGGTTCGGGATACATTTTGCGAAGAGCGTCCGCACCGTGATGCTGGCTGTGGGTATATCCAATGTGTCGGCTTCCCGTGGACAGAATCAACGGGAACTTCTCCAGGAACGCTTTGCTCGCCCGCCTCGGTCCTCTTTCCGGCTCCAGAAAGGTGGGCAGAGGATCAAAACCGGCCCGCTCGAAGGTTTCGCTGTAAATCTCAATTCTCCCTGAAGGGGAATGGTAGCGCCCTTCTGATTGTTCATAGTTTTTTTCGGTATAGAATACGCCTTCCGGCATCCTGTTCAGAAGATCATCAAAGGAGAATCCTGATGGGGACAGTTCAAAGGCAATCATTTCCTCCTCGGATCTCCAGGGGAACCTGTCTTCCAACCCCAGCCTCTTTCCCAGTTCCGTGAACAATTTCCATTCGGACCAGCTCTCGTAAAGGGGTTCGATGCACTTCTTCCTCAGCATGAGGAATGGAAGGCCGTGGCAAACATTGTAACTGTAGGCTACCCCCCATTTTTCCAGATGGGAGCAGGCAGGAAGCACATAATGGGCTTCCCTTGCCGTTTCCGTCATGAAAAGATCGTGCACGATGAGAAGGTCAAGCTTTCGAAAGGCATTGCGGAAGGCGTTGCTGTCCGGCATGGAAACCAGGGGGTTGCCTCCAATAACGAAAAAGGCCCTCAGCACTTCAGGGATGCTTTCCGGAACAAGAGTCACGACGCCATAGGGACTTTTCCTGCCCCACATCTCGACGAAAAGGGGGTACCGGTCTGCCCCCATGGGATTGCCCTCCACGCCGAGACTCACATCTCTCAGTCGCGGCGGAGGACTGGTCACCCAGCCGCCTGGGACATCGACGTTGCCGGTAATGGCCTGGAGGATAGAAAAAGCGCGGCTGTTTTGAACGCCATTGGCCGTCTGGTCCTGCGTGCAGGTGCCTTGATAGATGCTTGCCCCCCGTGTTCCTGAAAACAGCCTGGCCAATCTGCGGATGTCTTCAGCCGGCACCCAGGTCACTTCCTCCGCCCACTCGGGGGTGTACTTCTGCACATGGGGGACCAGCCGCTCAAAGCCGAAGGTATGCTGTTCGATGAAGTCCCTGTCGTAGAGCTTTTCGTTGATGATCACATGCATCATGGCTAGGGCCAGGGCGCCATCCGTACCCGGCCGGATCTGCAGGTACAGATCCGCCATGTCGGCCAAGGGAATCCGCTTGGGGTCGATGACGACCAGCCTGGCCCCTTGATTCCGATTTCTTTTGAGGGCGAGTTTGAGGGGAAAGTCCGATTGTTCAGGGTTGTGTCCCCAGAGGATATAGAGGTGGGAGTCCATCTCTTCGACCGGATATCTTCCGAAGGTCATTTGCCGGACCCGGATGCGCATCCGGTAGCAAACGCTCTCAACAGAAAAGAAATTGGGTGAACCGAAAGCGGTCTTGAACCGCTGCACAAGACCGCCCATTTCGAAGTTTTCCACACCGATGGATCCGCTGAACACGCCCAGAACCTGGGGGCCGAAATTTTTCTTCAGGTCCAGGAGTCTTTCAGCGATTTCGTCCAGGGCCTGGTCCCATGAGATTTCCCTGAAGCTCCCGTCGATCCGCTTCAGCGGGCGACGCAGCCGATCAGGATTGTAGATGGTCGCGAGGGCATTGGCCCCCTTGGGGCACAGCTTTCCATGGTTCAAGGGATGGGAGTTCAGCCCGGCGATCTTCACCGCCCTTCCATCCTTGACCGTTACCCTGCATCCGCAGCTGTGATAGCAAAGCGTACAATCGGTTGGGACTTCTTTTGCTTCAATCATGTTCTTCACCTCATCGTCTCCGTCCATCAGAATGAAATTAAAGGTTGGAAATACGAAGCGATTGCAGCTTTCCAGGTCACGACGATCTCCGTCCGCCTTCGAACCTTTGTCCTGAGCAGGCCGCAGAGAAATTTTCCCTGGAGGAATACTCCGGAACCACCATGAACACAGAGTGGAACTGTACAGAAATACTAGCAATATCTGGAAAAAAAGTAAAAAGAAAGTAACGGTTCAACATAAAATATTTTGTTTTCATTGAAGTGTGCCGTGAAAGGCTGCAATTTTCAGTGGGTGAGATTCCCACCCGGCTTCTGTCGCTCCGGCCGATAGCACTGGAGGCGGTGGAAGGAGGCAACGACCTTTACTGAAGCACTTCCAGAAAAGGGTCCCATGGGATTCAGCGAGCATGCAGGCCGCAACGTGTAGTGAACGCCGAGCAGGCCTCGAAGCGTCATTGCGGAACCCGATCCGACGTCAAAGCGGAGAAGGCCGTTGCCTTGCGGGAAGCGAGTGACATTTGCACCGCAGGGTTCCGCCGGGGTATTTGGCGGTGGCATGCATGTACAGGGAGATTGATCGCAACACGGGAAGCCTCGGTGGTGGCGGCGCGTGACCGCCAACGGATGTTCCGCGAGGAACCGAATCCGGCCATGCGAGGTGGCGGAGAGGCCCGCAGTAGTGGTGATCTCGGGTAATGCCGAGGGAGCGAAGGGGCCTCAGTTCAAGGTTAGTGCAGCAAGCAGCACGACAGCCGGGAGATTGGCCATGCGTCTAACACCTCCGGAAAAGTTGAGAAGTTGCAGCCGGCGTTACGCACCAAAGCGAAGCAGTCGCCAGGATATCGATTCTACGTGCCGTACGATAAAGGTGTACCGCATAGACGTTTTGCATTACGCGTACCGGCCCGGCCGCAGCGCTCAAGGTGCCGTTGGGCGGATTGAAACGCTGCTGCGGAGCGGACATATGGAGGTGGTCGATGCGGACTTGTCCGGGTACTTCGATTGCATTCCGCATTCGGAGTTGATGAAATCGGTGGCGCGTCGCGTGCGCGATCGACATCTGCTGCATCTGCTGAAGATGTGGCCCACGATGACCTGTTGATTCTGGATGAACTGAGTTACATCCCCTTTTCCAAGGAAGGGGCGGAATTGCTTTTCCAGGTTTTGGCGGAACGGCATGAAAAGGGATCTGTGATCATCACCACGAATCTCGGTTTTGCCGACTGGACTCAGATTTTCGGCGATCCGACCATGACTGCCGCCCTTATGGATCGGTTAACCCACAAAGCCCACATCATCGGCTGTAACTGGGATAGCTATCGTTTGCGAGAAAGTCTCAAAGAAATGATGAACAGTGACGTATCGCCGGTAAAACTCCGGTCGCCTCACGGCTTCCTACGTTTTCCCGGCGATCAATAAGGAAGACAGGGGATGACCTGCCCGTCATCCCAAAGTATAAACACTGCTCAGGGTGGTCAAAATTCGGTTGTCATTACCAGAAGCTTTGCGGCTACTGTTTCAGGGCGAGTGGCCCGGGTTTATGAACGTCAAAGAACAAAGTGCTGAATAGTTACAAAAGAAAAACGATCGTACAGAGCTGAAACGCGCCGCCCGCTTTTCGCGTGCAGCCCTTCGGCAGGGCAAACCTTATCCCTTGGCTTTGCTCAGGACGGAAGAGTTTCGCTACCGGGTTTCTGCCGAATCTTCACTTACTTCTGCGAGACAATGCCGGAGATGGAGAAGAGGGTAATACGAGGGGGATAACGGTTGATGTTGTTCCCGCGCAGACATGTAGTCATCGCAAGGGTTCGGGCTTCTCCGGTTAAGATCAAAACCGGCCCCGGATTGCGGTGAGGCCCTTGACATCGGGGGGAGTGGTGAAGTCTGGGGGATGAACCGCCGAAAACGGATGTTCCGGCGGTTCAAGGGCTGTCATCTGTTCTATGGCCTTCTCCATCCACTCCAGGCGGGGAACCCGTTCTCGTCGCGAAGCTTGAGCACATCGTCTCCCTTCTTAATCTCGGAAGCGATGATCGCCGGCTTTCCGTTGTAGGTCACCCTTGAGCCTTTCACTTCAATTCTGTCCTTTGCGGCGATTTTTATATCCTGATTTTCGATGAACCATCCGGGACCGAGGTGAACGGAAATGGGTTCCTTCTCCGTTTTCACGATCATGTGAATGCCGTAGTGCATACCACTCAGCGGTGTAAGCTTGTCAATGGCGATGACCTCTCCGGTGATCGTCTCAACGGTTGCAGGGTTGAACATCCTGCTGTAGGGCGTCCCCATCCCCCAGCCGCCGCTGCCTCTCCACATCATGCCCCGTTGAGCTAACGACTCGGAAACAAGGAAAAGACAGAGCATGAAAACAAACGCGGCAAAAAACGCCATTCTTTTCATTTCAAATTCCTCCTTCCATCTTTATTTTGGTCATATCGCTCATGAATCAAAGCTTATCCTGATTTGAAGCGGCAGCTACCCGGCCTGGAATCGGACGATGCGGGCGAAGGAATCGGCCTGCAGAGCGGCGCCGCCGACCAATGCGCCATCGATGTTGGGCATGGCCATCTGCTCATCGATGGTGTCAGGCTTTACGCTTCCACCGTACTGAATGACAAGCCCCTGCGCCACGTCCCTGTTCCAGACCTTTTCAATGGTGGAGCGGATGCAGGCGTGCATGTCATCGGCATCCTGTGACGAAGCGGTTTTTCCCGTGCCGATAGCCCACACAGGCTCATAGGCGATCGCCACCTGTTTCATTTCGTCGCTGGTGAGGCCCTTCAGACCCTGAATGACCTGGTCCCTGACAATCTGTTCGTGTTTTCCGGATTCCCGCTGTTCGAGGAATTCACCGACACAGACGATTGGGGTCAGTCCATTGGCCAGGGCGGCCCTGGTCCTTTTGTTGACCGTTTCGTCCGTCTCGCCGAAAAACTGCCTCTGCTCAGAATGCCCGATGATCACGTAGGTGCAGCCGAGGGATTTGAGCATGTCCGCACAGACCATTCCCGTGAACGCCCCGGATTTCTCCCAGTGCATCGTTTGTGCGCCGAGCTTGATTTTGCTTCCCCGAATGACGTCGCCCACGGACTTGAGGGAGGTGAAAGGAGGGCACAGAAGGATATCGCATGCCTCGTACTGCCCGACTTCCGCCACCAGGGCTCTGGCAAGCTCGATGGCTTCGGGGTCGGTCTTGTTCATTTTCCAGTTTCCTGCAATGAGGGCTTTTCTCATGATGGAGCTCCTTTGGCTATTTGTCATTGAGTGCATCGATTCCCGGGAGATGGCCGAGTTCGAGAAATTCGAGGGAAGCGCCGCCCCCCGTGGAGACGTGAGTCATTTTGCTTTCCAGTCCCGTCTGCTTTAAGGCGGAAACGGAGTCGCCGCCGCCGACCACGGTAATGGCGTCGATTTCGGCGAGGGCTTTGGCAATTTCCTTTGTCCCCGTGGCGAAATTGGGCATTTCAAAAACGCCCATGGGTCCGTTCCAGATGACGGTCTTTGCCCTGGAAAGGACATCCTTGTATTCTGCAAGGGTTTTCGCTCCGATATCCACCCCCATGAGGTCATCGGGAAAGGAATCCTTCGGGATGGCATGGATCATTGCCTCGTTGCTGAATTCCGGTACGGCGATGTGGTCTTCCGGCAGAAAGATCTCGACCTTCGCCTCGGCCGCCTTTTTCAGGATTTCGGCCGCGGTGGGGATCATCTCGGTCTCCACCATGGATCTGCCGACCGGCAGGCCCCGGGCCTTCAGGAAGGTGTAAGCCATGCCGCCACCGATGAGAATCGCATCGACCTTGTTCAGAAGGTTCGTAATCACCCCGATCTTGGAGGAGACCTTGGCTCCGCCGAGAACCAGGACGAAGGGCTTCTGCGGGCTGGAAACGGTCTGACCGAGATACCGGACCTCCTTCTCCATGAGAAATCCGGCCACCGCGACCGGGACGAATCTCGCGATGGTTTCCGTGGAGGCATGGGCGCGATGGGCCGTTCCGAAGGCGTCATTGATATAGACATCGGCGAAGGCCGCCAGTTCTTTCGCCATCTTCTCGCGTTCGGCCGGGTCTTTGGAGGTTTCCTCCCGGTGAAAACGGGTATTCTCCAGCATGAGGACTTCCGCTGGCCCGAGCGCTGAAACCATGGAGGCGACCTCGGGGCCGATGGCCGAGGGAGCGAGCTTGACGGGCCTGCCGAGAAGCCCGGCCAGATACTCCGCCACGGGCTTCATCCTGCATTTGCCGTCGAGAAATTTCTGCTCGTCGAATTCCTCCCCCGCTTTTTCAGCCTTCTCTTTCGCCTTCGCCGCGTCCTTTTTCGGGTCGCCAAGATGCGACATGAGAATAAGATAGCGTGGAGCCTGTTCAAGGACATGGTTGATCGTCGGCAGAGCGGCCCGGATGCGGGTGTCGTCCTGGACGGCGCCTTCCTTCATCGGCACGTTGAAATCAACGCGCATTATCACTCTCTTGTCCCTGAGCTCAATATCCTTGACGGTTTTTTTGGTGATCATCGGAATCCTCGTTCTGAAGTAAATCTGTTATTTTTGAATTGTAATGGCTTTGACGGTTCCTGAAATTCTGCCTACGGCGACATCCAGATGGAAAGAAGAAACATTCAATGTTCATAAGTATATGGACAAGGATTTTATGAGTCAAGGGGATTTTGGCCGCTAAACATGTACGGTTTCGACGGCCGTTAAAATTCCCACACGCCCATGATGGGTTCTTCATCCTTGTAGTGATTGAATTCCCCGATGTATCGGCAGGAGGTGAAGCGCCATGGCGCCTCAACCATGACCCGTGCCGTTTCCTCTCCGATCCCCATGAGATAGACTAGTGGGGAGAGGGCGATATAGACCGCGGTGGACGCCGTCGAGCCGATCAGGCAAAGCGGCCTTACCAGCAGGATGTCAACCATCTTGAGCCCCGTCGACGGAGGCCCCTGGGCTTCTTCAGAAACGGTATCCCAGGACTGCGAAACTGTTTCAGAAGATTGAACCGGAGCGGATGGCTGGACCGGGGCAGGCGGCTGAACGAGAACAGGCGGTCGACCCGCCGCCGGCAATTGTCCGCTACCGGCTGACGGAGACTCGACGGGCGCTCGGTTTGCGTCAGCCGGCTCAGCCATGACAGGGCAGGTTGCGTAAAGCATGGGCAGGACGATCAAAACAACAAGAGCGAGCCTGTTCATGGAACTTCTCCTTTTCGCAATAGGTTGTCTGATTAAAGCACAAATTTCCCATTAATCAATACAGGAAAATTCACAGTGCCGTAATCGTTGGCCCGTCGAGGATTTTCGTCCACGAGCGGCACACCGCCTTCTCGCGGGAAATGGCCCTGTCCCGTCAACGTTCCCCCGCCAGGGAGATGAGCCGTTTCCCTCTTGATGCCGCTATATTCGTTAGATGGATGCCTTAATCTACCATCAAGAAAAATAAAAAACCTCGTTGAACCTGAAAAATCAGGATGATACAGATTTTCTGTCAAGTGCAAACCATCATCAACGAGGTGCAGCGATTATGGCACAAGGGGTATTATCATTCAAGTACGAAGAGGCAAAGAGAGAGACAGGAATGACGGGACTGGCGGGTCTGCCGGTTTACCTGGATTTAGCCAGTGTTCGAGACCAGGGTCTTCTGAATCCAGAAAAAAACAAAATGACGAGGTGAAGCATGATGAGATCGTATCGAAAAGAGCTGTGGTCCCATGTTCCGGAGCGAAGAGGGTTTGTCAACATTACGGACCAGTTGGATCAGTGCCTCAAGTAAAGCGGTATATCCGAAGGTTTGGCCCTTGTGAGCGCCACGCACATAACGGCTTCCGTATTCATGAACGATGATGAACCGGGCCTGCATCATGATCATGAGGAATGGCTGGAAAAGCTGGCGCTCCATGAACCCCTGTCGAATTACCACCGTAACCGGACAGGTGAGGACAATGGGGACGCTCAATTGAAGAGGCAGGTGATGGGATGGGATGTTGTCGTGGCTGTCACGGGCGGCAGTTTGGATTTTGGGCCATGGGAGCAGATATTCTATGGTGAATATGATGGGCGCAGGAAAAAAGAGTGCTTGTAAAGATCGTCGGTGAATAGCCAAACACTTCTATCCAACGAGACGCATGGAGAGAGCGTATTCTCTGTGACGCCGACGTCCGGACGTCGTTTGCGGCAGGGGAACATTTCCGCTTGGAGATTGCTTCTGCCGGGAGGGCGATAGAAACTCAAATGGCAGGCTTGAACGTATCTCTGGGAACGTTTTCCTGAAAAAATTTTTTTGTGGAATTCCGATGTGAATAATGGTAAAAATCAATACATACAAGTATTTAGGTGTACTTTAAAGCTTGGGAATATAAGCGATTTAATGGAATAAAAAGTAATTGTTGGCGATTGTAATCTCCTAAAAAGGGATGAATAAGGAGAAATACTTCCTGATTCCTGTAAAAAAGAGATTGGATAGATGTTGCGGAATACAAAGCACTTTTTGTCCCGAGCCTGGAAATGGCGGTTCCCCTTTCAGCGAGCTGAATTATAAAAATGAATTGACCCAAGGCAGCAAATGCCTGGGTAAGATGGCCCCTGCCGGTTTGAACCCTGAAAATACTTTATGAGGAGATAAGTAATGGATGAAATTGCAAAAATTAGTGTAACCGATTTCGAGAAAAAATCAGATGGATCATGGGTTGCTTTGAATAATGCAGCCATCAACACGAAAAACGGACTGGTGATGACCGTACCGCGCGGTATGCCCTTTAAAAAAGGATTAACATATTTCGGAGGATATGATGTTGTAAAGGCACTTGAAGAAGCCAGTGTTAACTAAAAAATCAAGGGTCTGAACCGGCAGGGGAAAATTCAATATCCAATGACTCTTGGGTATGGTAACTCGTCGTGATCATCTCCGGATGGTCACGAAGTCGCTTTTTTGGGGGTGCAGGTCAAAGACGTTTCAACCAACGGTTGCCGTCAGGGTGCGATTAATTTTAAACCAGAGTTCCGTGATGGATATCAACGGCCTTTCGCTGCCGAGACAACCACGAATGCACCCTCTCCGTGTCCCGGATGCAACGGTTCAATGGTGGTCGTTTCATGGGAGGGGAGCCCCAGGGTCTGAGCCCAGGATCGAATGGAAAATCGAGCGTTTCCCAAAAGGCGCTCCACTTCTTCAGCGCAATAGAACGTGGCCTCGGGGTAGAAGACGTTTTCATCTCTGCGGGCTTCGTATTGCCGGCCCAGAGAGCTCTCTCTGTCAATAAAACCGATGGTGAGGCAGCCGTCGCTGTTAAGGACCCTGTACGCCTCCGCGAACGTCTCTTCAGGGGAGTCCACAAAGCAAAGGGTCGTTACCAGCAGGGCATAGTCGAAGGAGCCGTCCCGGAAGGGCAGCCTCTCGGCAACACCCGCCACGGTCCTGATGCCTCGTGCCGCGGCGTGGGAAAGCATTGCCGGGGAGGGGTCCAGGCCCATCTCAACACCCAGCGGTGCGGCGAAGCGGCCGGTGCCGACGCCAATTTCCAATCCCCGTCCTTCCCACGGAACAAAAGGGCGCAAGGCGAGCAATTCGGAGACATAGGCGCCTTCATGCGTTTCAAACCAGGCGTCATAGCGTCGATGGTGCGTCTCGAAGGGGGCGGCTTTGGGCATCTTTTCTAATCTCCTGCCGTTCCTTTATCCTTCCAGGTCCTTCAAGCGGGCTGTTATCTGTTCCATCTGCTTTTTCAGGGCTTTGGCCTGCTCTTTTAATTCGGATATTTCATCCTGTCTTCCCGTTGACTCCGGAGAAGAGCTTGTTGGAGCATCCTCGACCTTCGTCGTTTCCGCTTCTCGACTTCTCATCAGGCCGCGGCCCATTCCCCTGCCGCCGCCCGTGCCCATGCCCCGTCCTGTTCCTCTTCCCATGCCGAAGTGGCTTTGGACACTGGGGGCCGATGCGCCGGCTCCGGCTCCGGATTTGTACCTTTCCACGGCATCCCGAACCTTTCCGGAGATGCCGGAAAAGACCTTGATTCCAGCCGAGCTGAAAACCCGGAAGGCATTGGGGCCACAGTTCCCAGTCAGTACGGCCGTAACCCCCTTGTCGGCCAGCAGTTGAGCGGATTGAATGCCGGCCCCACCTCCCAAGTCAATGTAAGGGTTTTGAATAACTTCCGTTTCCATGGTCGTTGGATCAACGACGAGAAAGTACCTGCATCGCCCGAAGCGAACCTCGACAGGATCATCAAGCGACGGACCGGTGGATGTCACGGCGATCTTCATGGCATCATACTCCTTTCTTAAGAATAATATCGAGCTCTTTCCAGAGGGAGGCAATCGCTTCGGTTGCCGGCCCCTTTCCATATTCAACAACGGTTTTACCCGCCATGAGGGCGTCGTTTACGCTGCGGTCGAAAGGAATCTCGCCGATGACCCTCGCCCCCATTTCTGCGGCAATGGCCTTAATCCGAACGGTCTGTTCAGCGTTGAGATCGGATTTATTCACGACGATCAGCGATGGAATGCCGAAATGCCCGGCAAGTTCAAGGACGCGTTGCATGTCATGCACTCCGGATACCGTCGGCTCTGTGACGATAAGGACAATGTTAACGCCGCTGACGGAGGCGATAACGGGACATCCGGTACCGGGAGGACCGTCCCCGAGGATCAGTTCCTTGCCGAGATTTTCAGCGAGTTCCGCCGCGACGTTTCGGACCCTGGTGACCAGGCGTCCGGAGTTTTCCTCCGCGATTCCCAGCCGGGCATGCACCATCGGACCACAATCCGTTCCCGAAACGTACCATCTGCCCACGGTATTTGGTCGATTCGTGATTGCATCGACGGGGCAGAGATACTCGCAGACGCCGCATCCTTCGCAGGACAGTTCATCAATCCGGAAGGCTGTGACTCCTTGCTGGTTTGTCGGACCATCCGGGTATATCGCTCCAAATCGGCAATGTTCAGCGCATTGACCGCATGCCGTGCACTGATCAGGATCGATGGCCATTTTCAATCCGCCGACGAAATCGTGGACCTCGCGAATGACGGGTTTGAGAAGCAGGTGCAGATCTGCGGCATCCACGTCGTTGTCGGCCAGTACCCTGTTTTCGGAGAGGGCGGCCAGTGAGGCGATCACGGTGGTTTTCCCTGAGCCCCCTTTGCCGCTGATCACGGCGATTTCCTTGAATTCGGAAGACTCTCCCCTGGGAAAGGGCTCCAGGTTTTCCGCCGAAAGGGGAAGCAGCTCATCGGGCGGAACATCCGGGGGGACGGAACCGGCCAGAGATGAAACGGCGGAAAAAATATGAAGCAGCTTTTCCCTGAAGTCCGGGTAGATGTGTGTGAGGATCGTCCCGCTGGAGTAAGACTCTGCGTATTTTCGATCAAAGGGGATACGGCCGGCAATGGGAACACCCACCTTCTTTGCATAGTCGGAGATCAGTTCATCCGCTCCTTCTGAGCGGTTGATGACGATGCAGGTGGGGATCTTTTTCTTCAGGCTCATGTTGACGGCGAGCTTGAGATCGTTCAGGCCGAAAGGCGTAGGTTCCGTGACCAAAACGACTACGTCCGTGTCGTTTACGGTCTCGATCACCGGGCAGGATGTTCCCGGGGACGCATCAATAATGTTGATGGCCTGGGGATCAACGAGTGTTTTTACTCTGCGGATAACCGCAGGGGCCATGGCTTCGCCGACGTTCAACGTTCCGTGTGCAAAAAAGAACGGTTCATTCTGCGGGGAGATTTCAAGCGTACCGACCGGCGACGGCACATCGGTCAGGGCCTTTTCGGGACAGACCAGCGAGCAGAGGCCGCAGGCATGGCACAGCTCGTTGAAAATCAGAACCCTGCCTTTCACCACGGCAATGGCATTGTAGCGGCACGCCGTCGCGCACTCGCCGCAGCCGGTGCACAGATCCTCGTTCCAGGCAGGCCTCAACACCTCGACCGACTTTGGAGCGTCGAACTTCGGTTGAACAAACAAGTGGCAGTTCGGTTCTTCCACATCACAGTCCAACAGCCTCACGTGCTCGCCGCGCTCAGCGAGTGCATAGGCCAGATTGACGCTGAAGGTCGTTTTGCCTGTTCCTCCCTTGCCGCTGGCTACCGATATGTTCATGTCTTTGGCCGATCCTTTCTGTGGCTTGTGCCTTTTACCCGTTTTTCGCGGATTGTTCCGCACCGATTCCCCCGGAGGAACGATCCGGAAGAGATTGCGACTCGGATGGAGGCTGGTTTCTGTCTGGTGATCCTGGAACAATAAAACTGGGTTCATCCGGTCGATGCGTACTTTATGTTGAAAAAAATGGACATACACCCCAAGAGGAAATTGTTCGAAGATTTCCAATTAACGGAGGGGAAGCATGTCCACGAGTCTTCTTTACCATGGATTCGGCCTTATCGGCTACGATTATGTCAGGACGCGATATGAGGGAAGAAGTATCACGTTCACCATACGCCACAAAAGGAGCAAACTTCGTTGTCCGGTCTGTAGAAGCAGGAAGGTCATCATGCGGGGAACGACACGGAGACGGTTCCGAAGCATTCCTATCGGTTTCAAAAACGTGTTTTTCGATCTTGATGTTCAGCGTGTAGGGTGCCTTCGTTGCGGTACTATTCGTCAAGTGTCGCTGGGATTTGCTGATCCCCGGTTTTCTTACACCCGTGCTTTTGAGCGATATGCCTTGGAATTGTCGAAACACATGACGATCCGGGATGTAGCTGGACATCTGTCGGTATCCTGGGACGTGATCAAGGAAATTCAGAAACGAGATTTGATGAAGAGGTTTTCCAGACCCTGCCTGAAGGATCTTCGGAGAATTGCCATCGATGAGATCTCGATTCGCAAGGGGCATCGGTATCTGACCGTTGTTTTGGATATGACCAAAGGGACGATCGTCTATGTCGGTGGTGGCAAGGGAGCCGATGCGCTTGACTCTTTCTGGAAAAAGGTCAAACGTGCCAAAGCCAAGATTGAAGCCGTTGCCATGGATATGTCTCCCGCTTATATCAGCGCTGTATCTACTCATCTTCAGAAAGCGACGATTGTTTTCGACCATTTTCATGTCATCAAGCTCTTCAACGACAAATTGTCCGGGCTAAGAAGAGACCTTTATCGGGAGGCAAAAGATCTCCTTCAGAAGAAAGTCCTGAAGGGTACCCGCTGGCTTCTCCTGAAAAATCCGGAAAATCTTTCTTCATCCAAAGGTGAAAGGGCCCGCTTGAACGATGCCCTTCAGCTAAACCAGCCCCTTTCATGCGCCTATTACCTGAAAGAAGATCTCCGACAGGTCTGGTTCCAGCCAACCAAGGAAAAAGCACGGCTTGTATTGGTTGATTGGATCAAGAGGGCGGAAACTTCCGGGATCAAAATGTTGAAAAAGTTTGCAAAGTCACTTGCTGCATTTCAATCCGGTATCCTCTCTTATTATGATTACCGCATCTCGTCGGCTCCATTGGAAGGCACAAACAACAAAATCAAAACCATGAAACGGATGGCCTATGGGTTCCGGGATATCGAATTCTTCAAACTTAAAATCATGGCCATTCATGAAGCCAAGTATGCTTTAGTCGGATGAACCTAAAACTGTAAGATCCTATAGGCGCATGATTTGTGCCATAGCACAGACAAAATTTCGATAGCTAGAATATTGAGTATATACAGGGTGATGAATTCGATGTGACGCTGTCGAGATCAGGTGCAGAGATGATTTAAGTTGTATAAATGCGACCATAACAAAAATAACAGTCTCCCATATGAGACTATTCCTTTGTCCACTCATGGCCACAAGGAAGGGTTGGACAGGGTGCCGGCGCAACGGCTCCCGGCCTTCCGGATGATCTGTGTCCATGGAATTCCGAGTTTATATCCTGAGCCGACCCTGGAAATCGGAACCGCTGCTGCATCTAGTGGACAAAGAAGAATTTATGCTTTATAGATTCAACCCTGGATAAATCAGGAAGCGACCCGGAAGGTGCAGGCGACTTTCCGTACGCCGCCAGGATCAGAATACCACGAATGGAAAGGATCATCGTATGGCAGGGGAAATTACGTTACAGGAGCTGGACGCGGGGAAATTTATTGAAGAAAAGGTTGAAGCCATTCGGAACATGGTGGGAAACGGAATCGCCATCAATGCCCTTTCCGGGGGCGTTGATTCGGCAGTGGTCACCCTTCTTGGGCATAAGGCCCTGGGGGACCGGTTGAAGACGGTATTTGTCGAAAACGGCCTGATGCGGGAGGGTGAAGCCCAGCAGGTGGTGAACTGGTTCAAGGACCTGGGCGTTACGGTGGACGTTGCCGATGCCCGCGCCGAATTTTTTTCCGCACTGGCCGGTATCATCGACCCGGAAGAGAAGCGCGAAGCCATCACGCAGACCTTTTACCGCGATGTCTTCGGGCGCATCGTGAAGGCCAGCGGGGCCAAGTACCTTCTTCAGGGGACGATTCTCACCGACATCGACGAAACGAAAGCCGGGATCAAGCGACAGCACAACGTCTTCGAGCAGCTCGGCATCAATCCTGAAGATGCCTTCGGTTATCGGATTCTCGAGCCGCTCGTTGAACTCCGCAAGGACGGCGTCCGCGCAGTGGGTAAAGCGCTGGGGCTTCCGGAGGAAGTGTTCAACCGGCCGCCCTTTCCCGGACCGGCCCTTGCCGCACGGGTGATCGGAGCGGTGACCCCGGAGCGCATCGAAACCGTCCGCAGGGCAACGGCCGTTGTGGAGACCATGCTTCGCGATTCAGGGGCGTTCCAGTACCTGGCCATCCTTCACGAAGACCGCGTGACGGGGATTCGCGACGGCAAACGCGACTTCGGTCTGCAGATCGAAGTGCGCTGCTGGGACAGTGTGGATGCGCGGATAGCAGAGCCTACCCAGCTTCCATTCGCCACCTTGACCCGGATGGCGGCCGAGATTGTCCGGACTGTGCCCGGCGTGGTCAGCGTCACCTATAACATCGGGACCAAGCCTCCCTCCACCATCGAGGCGATCTGAACCGGCAGAACCCGTCCGCTCCTATAAACCGTCAATTATGACCCAAGAGGTAAACTGCGCAGCGGATTCTTCCGGTGCGCAGCTTACTTTCCGTGGATCGTGTTGTAGGTGTCCAGGTACTCTTTTCGAGGGGCGATTTTCAGCGCCTTGTCGATGAGGAATCCCGCCTCCTGGATGTTCCCCTTCTGATAAAGCAGATACGCGAGGTTGTTCATCGTATCGGCATGATTGCTGTCGATGGAAAGGGCTTTGCGGTAAGCATCCTCCGCCTTTCCAAGATCCCCCGATCGGTAGTGGAGATTGCCGAGATTGAAATGGGGCACGACCCAGTCCGGGCGCATCCTGGACGCTGTTTTGTATTCCTTTTCCGCCAGCTCGGGCATTCCCTTGTGTTCATAGGCGACGCCCAGGTCGTTATGCTCTTCCGAAGTAAGCGGATCCTTGAGTTCAATGATCCGCGGCAGCGTGCAGGCAAAAACGCCAAGGCAGAACAAACCCATGACGAGGATCATGGAAACACGACGAGAAAGGTGCATCCTGTTTTGTTCCATAGGCGTTGAAATTTGGAATAAGAATATATTTGTGAAGGTTCCGTTCCGCTGTGAGCAACAATTCCCGATTCCCCATACCCATAGACCAGCAGGTAATGAGGCTTCGAAATGCGCCAGAATCCGGTATCGACGGCCACGATGACCGGCTTTCCCGCATCTAGATACTGCTTGAGTTGATCAACCGTTCCCTGGCCGAGGGCCGTTTTGAAATTTCTGCTTCGGGCGAAGTTTTCCATGTCCGATATGAGAGTCCCTCTCAGCTTGGCGGAATACACTTCCGTTGCAATGTCATCCGCACTTTCGGGATGGCCGTAAAACATCAAAACGGATGCCAGGGCTGCCGGGCCGCACTTCAGAGGCTCCTGCTTCACAAAAGGCACGCCGTTGATGACGATCAAAAGCAGGGACGCAAGGGAAAGAAGCCTCATGGAGCCCTCAGCCTATGACAATTTTCTTGTTCAGCAGTTTAAGGATGACAATCACCAGAATGATGATGACCAGTACGCCGATGACGAACCCGACTCCGTCTCCGCCCGCAAGAACGGAATCCGAGGCCTGTGCGAGCAGGTGGACCTGCTCTTCTGTCATCCCGCTGATTTTCGATTTGATTTCATCGGGAGTCAGGCCATGGGCGCGCAATTTTTCCTGGACGATCTTGTTTTCAAGGGCGAGTTTGATTTTGTCGATGTCCTGGAATTTGAGATCCGCGCCTGCTTGATGCTCTGACGAGACCTGTGACGATACCATGGCCGCACCTGCAGGTGACGTCACGAAGAGGCACCAGAACAGGGCGAGAAGCATGGCGAATATCGGGTTTCTGATTTTTCTGATCATCGAATGTTACTCCTTTCCTCTCTATCAAAAATTCTCAAGGCAGCCATCGGGAAGGATTAGGCTGTCCTGCTCTTCTCCCGGTCTCCTGTTGCTGCGGGCGGCATCGTCATCCCGTCGTCTCCATCCATATCCGCAGGATGCAATGACCTCTCAAGGCCCACAGGCTGTCAGTTTCGGTGAGCATCTGCATCTCACTTTTTGCCGCCTTCTGTCAAGAGAGTAAAAGGCCAAATAAGAAGAATTCCCGGGGCGGTTCATCTTAGGGGAGGGAGCCTTGCCGGAAAGGACGAATGCAGGGCCATGAAGCGTGAAGAGGTCAAGGCGGCCCACGATGGCCTGCAGGAGTGTAAGCCTGGTATGTTAAAGACAAGACAGGAAAGGATCTCAAGAAAAAGCCCGGTGAAGTCCTCTTCGGAAAACGGCACTCCATCGTGACGGTGGAAGCAGACGTGCCCCTTGCTGTCCCGGGAAGATGCCCTGCACTGAGTCCCGTTCTTTCCCTGCTTCAAGGAAGAGTTTCGGTGAGTCGCCACGTCAGAGAGGGTCTTCACAATGTTCTGGTACGGATTGTGCGTTTTTGCCGCTCATCGCCATCGCGTCTTTAGATGAAGTGGAATTGCCAGACTCTAATTCCGGGGATCTTCCCATGGCACGCAAGCCGTGTACAGAAAGCAGAATTGAACTGGTGGTGTCGAGTCGAACTGTCTGATGGAGGAGTTTTTCCAATGTTCTCAAAAAGGCTTTTTTATGTCCTGGCGGCTTCTCTTTGGATTCTGATTGCCACAGGCCCCTGCCGGGCCGAAGCGGAGAAAGTCGATAAAACGGAAAAAGGGGAGAGCGCGCTTTCCGGGGAGGTGTCTTTGTCCGCATTGAGTGCCTACATCTGGCGCGGGCAGGAACTGAGCCGTCACAGCCTGGTCTTGCAGCCGTCTTTTACCCTGAACTACGGGGGAATTTCGGCAGACCTCTGGGGGAACTGGGATTCAGATCCTCATGGTGAGGGGGGTGAGCGCTGGAACGAAACGGACGTTTCGCTTTTTTACGGAGGCAAATACCGTCTGCTGAACTATGAAATCGGCTACATGTCTTACAATGCGGTCGGCGGTGAAGATTCTCAGGAGGTATCCCTGAAGCTGGGGATCGATGTGCCGTTGAGTCCGAGCCTGACTGTTTACCGTGAAGTCATGCATGATCTCTACTGGTACTTTCTGTTGACTCTAAGCCAATCCTTCCCCGTTTCAGAGCGGCTGTCCATCGACCTGTCCGCATCGGCAGGGTATCTTGTCAGCACCGATTCGGAAGAGTATCCCGAGGTTGGCGAAGATGGGGGAGTGACCGGCGGGAAATTCAACAATTTCCATGACGGGACATTGACCGTGGGCTTTCCTTACAAAATCCTGGATAACGTCTACGTTACCCCGGCCCTGTCCTATACCTTTCCCCTGTGCGGTGATGCACGACGGGAAATGAAATATTTCAGCATGACGGGCCGGGACTCCAATTTTCTTTACGGTGGCGCCATCGTCACGTACAGCTTTTAGCTTTGCAGGTGATGGAAGAGACCCGTAAGGTTCTTGGAAAGGAACTCGGTTAACGAACTTAAGGCCTTACGTGGACTTGATGATTAACATTGGTGTAAGGCCTTATTGCCGCTCCAACCTCCGCATTGCTTTGCACCCGCCACGATTGAACAAGTTTTGAATGGTAGTTGGGCACACTGTTGTCGGGTCTCACAGCAACGGTTTCGGAAATGATTCTCAATTCACCCGTTCGAGGATTGCGCCACATGAAAATGAATGTCGCCGGCAGCGCGTTGTGCGTAAATCTCCTTTGCCAGGCAGCCGGCAGGTAGTCACTGGCCTGAACATAGCATCTCATCGTGCCGGGAAATCTTCCGGCTCCATTTGGTCCATACAGTGGGTTGCTTTCCGGGCTTTGGTAGTGATAGCACACATAGTGGTTATTCTGCCGAGGGACGGTATCCGTAACCACAAACGCACAGCCGTTCATCGCGCCTGTAAATGTAAAGACGGGAAGCTCCAGGGTATTAACAGTGATTTGCCCCATATCCAGGAGGTTTGCGACACCTCCTGGCAGGTAAGGAAAATAATTCCCCTCGATGTAGTCAGCGGGCCATGCCGGAACGGCCACTCCTTGAGCATTAGAGACCGCAGCCGGAACCAGACGCCTCAACACATATTTACGGTTACCAATGTTTGCCAGGTCGTATCTGATTTTACCGTCGCCGTCCTGATGCTGGTTCATATTGATACCCTTTGCTTTTTTCTGAAAATTGGGTTCAACAAGCTTTCCGTATATGTGAGATTCCGGCTGATAGTTGATTAGCGTATTATCGATCAGGAACTGTATGGGATTGGCACAGAACTGTTCATTTGCCGTCAAAGATCGAAAGGCCCCCTTTCCCGGAAGTGATCCATCTTATACTATTTCTTTTTTACTTCAAACGGATTTATATTCAAGGATTATTTACCCAGGAAATGATGAGAATCTCTCGCAGCCTATAAAAATGGCAGAGCCGATTTGCATTAAGCATTTCCCGCAGCAAGTTATTCGCCATTTGTCTTAACGTAAGAATTTTGGCATCATCGAAATCCATACTTTCCCCGATTGTATGTTTCGAGGTGATTTTGTATTATTTTTCAGCTAAGTTTATGCTCAGGCTCGTTCAGCCGTATAGCGGCATTGCTTCGTGAGGAGGGGGGGATAATCAGATTACCGGAGATAAATTGACCACGCAGAAAAATCCACGATATGAAAAAAGGAGGAATAAATAACGATGAAAAAATATTTATCAATTTTTTGTCTCATCATCACCATGATGGCCGGTTATGCACATGCCGGTACGGTATATACCGACCGCGCCTTATTTGAAGCGGCGGTTTCGACATACACCATAGAAGATTTCGAGGCTTATCCTATTTCCGGCAATCCTGGCAGCGGGGCGGTGTCACAGATCAATTTTAATAACTTCTCCGCTGCATCAGTGCCCGATGCGGTAAAGGTATTGGATACGGAATTTGCCTATTCCAGGAATACAACCGTGGGGGGAGCCAACTATCTTTATCTGGATACCGATATCGGATTTACAGGTTCTGTAACAACCCTTTCTTTCAACAGCGGGATCAGCTTTTTTGGATTTGATTATACCTATAACCCAAGCTGGAATTCGCAACTTAATCTTGCCGTTGAAGGAAATTCTTTTATTCTGAGCGATGTTGATAACTACGGCTATGGCTTCTGGGGTTATATTGGAGATGGTACGTTCAGTACAGTCACTATCGACTCAGGATATATCAGCGCATATGGTATTGATCAGGTTACATTTAATGCTGTACCGATTCCTGCTCCCATTCTGTTGCTTGGTTTTGGTTTGGCAGGACTGGCAGGGTTGAGGAAGAAATTGAACCAGTAACTGAACACAGAAACGACGCAATGAAAGAAAGGCAGAACCAAGCGGTTCTGCCTTTCTTTTGGTACGCCCAGCATGGGCGCACTCTCACTTTTCATGTCAGCGGATCCGCGTGGGTAAAATACGAATTGACAAAGCAAAATATCCTCCCCTATATTTAACACTCCTGATTAAGCAATTCATCATCCTAAAAATACAAACAAAACGGCAAACATTTCAGCAACGGCAAAGGAGGAGAAGAAAATGAACATACGGGATCTTCTTGGAGCAATGGTGCAATCCGGAATGTCGGCTTCGTCAAATGAACGCATAAAAAACTCTTTAGGTGGAGGAATGCTGGATAATCTTGGGAACATGCTGGGAGGTTCATCCGGGCAGACCGGAGGCGGAGGAGGCGGAATAGGGGACCTGTTATCCAGCGTCCTGGGGGGCGGACAAAAGGGGCCCGCCGCACCCGGTTCCGGGGGCGGCCTCGGTGATTTGCTTTCAAATATGCTGGGCAGTGCGGGACAAGCGGTTGGCGGCAACAGAAATATTGCCATAGGCGGCCTGGGGGCACTGATTGGTTCCCTTCTGGGCGGTGGAGGAAAGTCCGTCGGAGGGGCCGTCGGCGGCGGCTTAATGGCCGTTCTGGCCAGTCTGGCTTTCAATGCCCTGAAAGGAAGCGGACAAAAAAACCCGTCGATACCGGTCGGACTGCTGGAGCCACAGACGGAAATGGAGCAGCTCCAGATGGAACAAAGCTCGGAACTCGTTTTGCGTGCCATGATCAATGCAACCAAATCTGACGGCGAGATCGATCAGAATGAAATCGACCGAATGCTTGGAAAAATCAGTGAAATCGGGATTGATGAGGAAGGCAGGGACTATTTGAGGACCCAGCTGCAGCAGCCGATGGAAACGGAAGCGCTGATCGCCGCGGCACAGGGTCAACCGGAACTTGCGGCCCAGATCTATGCGGCCTCTCTGCTGGCCATTGAAGTGGACACCCAAGCGGAGAAGGATTACCTGGAACGGCTTGCTCAAGGATTGGGTTTAACACCGGAAATTACCCGGCGTATTCAAGAACTCGTTGGCCTGCAGCAGGCATAAAGGACAACGGTATGACGCCTTCCCTATTGATGGCGTCGCGAACTATGCACCGAATTTGAGAAGATTCTCGGCAACGGGAAGCAGAAACAAAGCGAGGGCTTAACTAAAATTGGTTAAGCCCTCGCTTTTGGAGTGGGTCGGGAAAAACCGGGCGGCAACTGTTTTTTTTCGAGGGGTAGTACTTCGATGTCATATCCAGCCGGATTATGAAACATCCCGTCAGTCCCATGAGGGAACTGCTTCCAGATCCTTGGAAGCCAGACCCGAAGGACAGAGGCGGTTTCCTCTCGCCTGCCAAGCTCTTAAATGTCCTGACCAGTCTTGCGTGATCCTTTTTCAAAGAACGGCTCATTTGAAGGACTTCCGGATCAATATCCTGTCTGGAGAGCAGATCCGATATGACTTCGTCGCACGGTTACGTCCTGACAGGATCTGTCATTCTCTACCACCTGAGAAATTCAAGCGTGCATGGTGTAGTGCCTGACCCGGTTAACCTATGGATGCCATGCCGGATCATGTCCTGGAGCACCATGAAAAGTCAATATTAGCTGAATAGGAGTTTTATCCCAGTACAATTTTGAGATAAAGTTGAGGCACCTGTCCGGAAGGAGCGGACCACTGTCAACAAAAGTCCTGTTCAGGACCAATGATCCGGGAAGTCGGGTTATTACTCGTAAAAAAAGGTGCATTCAGAATCTTGAAGCTGGTTTTCCCGTGCTGTTGGAGTCAGGTTCACCAAGTGGATTCCAGAAAGATTGAATTTATATACGGATTTTACTGTTGGACAGCAGAGACCATCTCTGGGGCCATGAGTTAATAAACGAAGAACAATAATTCCATGTTCAATGTTCATGGACTTAACTTCAACCCTGTCGCCCAGTGTGATCACTTTACTAATCGTGGGATTGCCTTGTGCCGCGATGGCCGCAGCAATACCGACCATAATTCCGCTTCCTCCGGTATTGCGCCAAAGAACAACGGCTCCATCAATAACGCCATCGCCATCAAGATCACCAAACGCTTTCTTTGCAATACCCACTGTATCCCAAACAACCGGATCATCAGGACCCTGATCGTCCAGTTCTATTTTTTCTTTGTATTTCCCATTTTTAAATTTATATTCACATATTTCCAGATTATCCAAGATTTGGCCTGTAACGGGCTTTTTATCGCTTACAGTTTTTGCAAGATCGTGCTCACCGCTAAGTTTATGATGATCTCTCGATTTAGAGCTTCGTCCCGTCGTTTGAGCCATAGCCGTAACAGCTGCAATGCGCTGCGGCAGAACCGAAGCGAGTTCTAACCCACCGCACCCTCTAACCGTCTCTCTGCAATGGTGTAATTTTCTTGAATCACCGGATGTTGTTCCGCTTTGCCGATAATATTTTAATGCAGCTTCGTGATAGCCCAAACCTTCTGCCGACATTCCAAGAAAATAGTACGCCAGATCTTGTCCATAGCCTATTTTCATCACCAATTCCGCCAAGGGCTCCCATTGTCTTGAATTATAAGATGAAATCAACTCATTACGATGTTCACCCCAACTGAGATAGCATTCAGGAGTGTCGCAATCGAGATTCAGGTTTCCAACTTTCAGATCTCTCATAAACTGGGAGTGTAATTCAGGTGTTACCGTTGCATATTTAGGAGAGGCGCATGAAATCCCTATCAGGGTAACAACGAAAAGAATAGCACCCAGTAACGATTGTTTTCTCTTCATACCTAATTCCTTTCATCCATCCGTGCTGATGTTGCCTATCGTTCAGCATGAATAAACTGTGATTGATCGGGTTCTTCCGGCTATTCCAGGTGGGCCTTTGCGAAACCTTCTCTGATCATTTCAAGATTTGATATTATGATGTCCCAGCAAGATCAGTCGATCCTGTGGGGACTTTTATTGTGTGTTCTGATGGTCTGATTCCCGGCCTATTCTCTCGGATATCGCCCCGGAGACTGCTTCCTCCACTTCTGGATTTTCTGTCGTAAATTCCCAACCGTAAGCCAATGAGGTATAGAGGTGCAATCGTGGTTTGGCGATGTGACACTTCCGGGATGGGTTAACATCTGCTTTGATCCTTATGGCCTATGCCAGCCTCCTGAGATGAGGCTGTCAATATTGGTTGAGTCCTGTTCAAACATCAAGGATTTCCTTGACCCGGCCGACCGTCCCGTCTTGCAGCCGTACCTTGATGCCATGGGGATGCCTGGGGGACTTTGTTAGAATATCAAAAACAATTCCCTCAGTCAGTTTTCCGGTGCGCTGATCCTGTTTCTGGACAATCTTTACATGTGTCCCTGTTCTAATATCCGAACGGTTTTTCCCATTCATGGGCATATCGTCCAGTGGGAGAAATTTCCCAGCTTTTCTGAAAAAGTGCTCCCAGCTTCATCGTTGCACCTTCGATCTTTTCATCTGCCTACTCTTGAGGATCTTGCGGGACAGCTTTAAAGCTGAAAATAAACAAAAACGTCGCTCCGGCTCTTTTCAGTAACTCTTTCTGCCATTCAGTATGGCTCAAATTTTACACCCCGCTGAAAACAACCTGGCAAGAAAAGGCATCGTCGACTCCAGTCTGGGCCAGATCTATAAATCTATGCTCTCTGAATTAACCCACGCACTATCTGTAGACAGGTCTTCTGTAAACAGGACGTCGGCGAAGGGTTTTGCTCCTTGCTTTTGCTGGGGCAGTGGTCAATTCAGTCTCTTGAGTCTCAATTACCGGCCTGGGTAAAGGACGTAAAGTCAATGAAACCTTATGGGTTTGCTGGGCCTTGGTTTCTCCTCCAATCTCAACGACAAACAATTTTCCTCCAGCTTTTGTCGATGCATCAAGGACAAAGCACACTTCCAGCTGGACTTCCTCAAGTTCTAAGAAGGGATCTCCCGTAGTATCTTGAGCTTCGATAAGCTCCTTCTTTACATCCTTGATAAATTCTCCGAGACGAATCTTGCCTTTCATAATCACCCCGATCGACATCCTGTCTGCCCTGCGCTTACACCATGTGCCGTTTCGGTCCGTTATTAGCGGCTATCATTATGCTGTGGTGGAAAGCCGAGAAAAACGGTTCATCCGGTTGATGCGTACTTCATGTTTGAAAATATGGACATAAACCCAGAGAAGAAATTGTTCGAAGATATCCAATTAAGGGGGGAACGCATGTCCAAGGATCTTCTTTACCATGGATTCAGCCTCGCCGACTACCATTAAGTCAGGAACGGAAAGAAAAAGTCACAGGTCGAAACTTGATAAAGGCGGGACAAAATGGATTAAAGCAAAACGAGGACTTAATCATATTCGACTAAGTCCTCGTTTTATTTATTGGTGGGCCGTATGGGACTTGAACCCACGGCCAACGGATTAAAAATCCGCTGCTCTACCGACTGAGCTAACGGCCCTGAAATGCGTCGGAAGGTTCGACCTAATAACAGCAAGACTCTTTTGTTGTCAAGAAGAAACTGCTAATCGGAAAAGGGGTTCTTCAGCACGATTGTTTCCTCCCGCCCCGCACCGACGGACACCAGGATCACCGGTACGCCGGCCAAGGTTTCCAGCCTTTCAATATAACGCCTGGCATTAGCGGGCAGTTCTTCCAGTCGGCGAGTCTTCCTGATGTCCTCGGTCCAGCCGGCCATTTCTTCGTAAACAGGCTTGCACGAATTCAAAAGATTCGGAGTAGGCGGAACGGATTCAGGATAAAGTGCGCTGTCCGACTGGTAGCCGACGCAGATTTTCAGGGTTTCCAGGCCCGTCAGGACATCAAGTTTTGTGATGGCAAGGCCGGTGATTCCCGAAACCCGTACGGCCTGCCTCACCAGGACCATATCCAGCCAACCGCAGCGACGTTTCCGGCCTGTCGTGGCTCCAAACTCCTGGCCGACCTGTTGCAGGCGATCGCCGATTTCGTCGTTCAGTTCCGTGAGAAAAGGCCCCTCGCCCACCCGGGTTGTATAGGCCTTGCAGATGCCCACGACCTCGTGAAGGGAGGACGGGCCGACTCCTGTTCCGCAGGATGCATTCCCGGCCACCGTGCTGGAGGATGTGACGAAGGGGTAGGTCCCGTGTTCGATATCCAGGTGGCAGCCCTGAGCGCCCTCGAAAAGGATGGATTTGCCGGTCTTCATTTCCTGCTCAAGAATCAGCGAGGTATCCGCAACATAGGGGCGGAGCTTGTCGGCATAGACCCGGTATTCATCAAAGATTTCCTGCTCCCTGATCGGTTCCTCTCCGAAAAGGCGGGTTAGATAGAAGTTCTTTTCTTCGACATTGACGGCCAGCTTTTCCCGGAAGAGGGTTTCGTCCATGAGATCACAGATCCGGATGCCGACCCGCGATATCTTGTCCTCATAGGCGGGACCGATGCCGCGGCCCGTTGTTCCGATTTTCTTGCCGGAGCGGTGCGCTTCACGGGCAAGATCCAACTGACGATGGTAGGGCAAAATGGTATGGGCCTTTTCGCTGACGAACAGGCGGGTGTCAGGTGGAAAAAGTCCCCGGGTCTTCAGATTCTCGATTTCCTCGATGAGCACCTTCGGATCGACCACCACGCCATTGCCGATAATGCAGACTTTGGAGTTGTGGAGTATCCCGGAGGGAATCAGGTGAAGAATCGTCTGCTCTCCGTTGACGACGAGCGTGTGACCGGCATTGTTCCCACCTTGAAACCGGGCGATGACCTGTGCGTCTTTCGCGTAGCGGTCAACAATCTTTCCCTTGCCTTCATCCCCCCACTGTGTTCCAACAACGACAACATTGGCCATACGGTAAATTCTCCTCGACTTGCTTACTGCTATGAAGATCTTGAAACGCCTCTACATTTCCAGTTGATACACAGAAATGACATTGGTCGTCTCCTTCATCTTTTTCAGGATTTCTTCGTCCAGCGGAGTATCCGTGCTGAAGACCACCATGGCTCTCTGTTTCGCCTTCACCCGGCTCCAGTGCATCCTGGCGATGTTGATGTTGGCGGCCCCGATTGCGGTGCCGACGTTGCCGATCACTCCCGGCTTGTCATAATTGTATAACATCAGCAGGTGACCTTCCGGAACGACGTCGACCGCGAAGTCGTTAATCCGGACGATCCTGGGAGCTCGCAGCCCAAACAACGCTCCGGCCGTTGTCGTTACGGCCTTTGCGGTTTTCAGGGTCAGGGTAATCATGCTGCGGTAATCGCCCACAGCGCTGCTTTTGGATTCCTTTACATTGATTCCCCGTTCCTGCGCGATGATCGGTGCATTGATGTAATTGACGTTTTCATTGAGGATGGGGGTCAGGAGGCCTTTCAGCAGGGCAATCGTCAGCGGCGTCACGTCAAATCTCAGAATTTCGCCGCTGTACTCGATATGGACTTCCTGGATCCCGGAAGAAATGATCTGGGCATGAAATTTCCCAAGCTTTTCCGATAGATTGAGATAAGGCGCCATGGCGTTCATCAGATCGGCGCTGATCGATGGGAAATTAACGGCATAGCGGATTTCGCCCTTCAAGAGATAGTCCACCATCTGTTCCGCAATGGCGATTGCCACGCTCGTCTGGGCCTCATCCGTGGACGCACCCAGATGGGGCGTACAGATGACATTTTCCTGGGAAATAAGGGCCATGTTCTTGGTCGGTTCCTCTTCAAAAACATCCAGTGCCGCGCCGGCCACCTTACCGGATACGAGGGCTTCATAGAGGTCCTTTTCGCTGACGATGCCGCCACGGGCGCAGTTGATGATAAAAACGCCCTTTTTCATCTTGGCGAAGGCCTCGGCATTGATCATTCCCGTTGTCTCCTTGCTCTTCGGGACATGCACGGAGATGAAATCGGCGCTGCCGTAAATTTCATCCAGGGTCGCCAGCGTGATCCCCATCTTTTCCGCCGCTTCGGGAGCGATGAAGGGATCGTAGGCGAGAACATTCATCTTGAGGCCCTTGGCGCGGTCGGCGACGACGGTTCCGATGCGGCCGATGCCGATGATTCCCAGGGTCTTGTTGCAGTATTCGTTGCCCATGAAACGGCTTTTTTCCCATTTGCCGGCTTTCATGGAGGCTGTGGCCTGGGGGATTTTACGGGCGAGTGACAGCATCATGGCGATGGCATGCTCACCGGTTGTGATGGTATTTCCTCCCGGGGTGTTCATGACCACGATGCCCTTTTTGCTGGCCGCTGCCACATCAATGTTGTCGACACCCGCACCAGCGCGGCCGATAACGGAGAGCTTCTCCGCCGATCCTATGATCTCCTTCGTGATTTTGCTGGAGCTGCGCACAACCAGGCCATCATAGCCGGAAACCAGCTCCTTCAGCTCTTCCGGGGTATGCTTGGTGATGACATCCACCTCGATACCGGGCGTATTCCTGAATATTTCAATGCCTTCAGAGGCCATGCTGTCGCTGACAAGAACTCTTTTCATGAATTAACTCCTTCGCGGTTTGTTCATCAGATAGATTAAAAGAAATCCTATGGATAATAGCCGGGGCCGGCTTCGCGGAAGCCCGATTCCAGCTACGGTAAATTACAGGACCTTGATTTTTTCGTTATAGGCTTTTTCGAGCTCTTCCAGGGCTGCTGTCAGATCCGCTTCCTCGATCGTCGGACCGCACCAGAAACGGTACCCTGGAGGGGCGTCCTTGTAGGAATTGATGTCATAGGCAATGCCGCGCTTGCTGAGGTCGCTGCTGACGCTTTTGAGAAACTTGGACTGATCATCCTTGGCCAGAGCGCGGACCTTATCGCTGATAACGGAAAGGCAGACGGACGTGTTGGAGCGGATCTCCTTGGCTGAGGCGAGGAAGTCGATCCATGGGGTTCGTTCGACCCAGTTTTCAACCACGTTCAGGTTGCCCATGCTCTTTTCGCAGAGCTTGTCCAGACCGTACTGATCGGCCCACGAAAGGGCATCCAGGTAATCCTCCACGCAGATCATGGACGGCGTATTGATGGTGTCCCCTTCGAAGATGGCTTTGTCCACTTTGCCGTTTTTCTTCATGCGGAAGATCTTCGGCATGGGCCAGGGGGGCTCGTAGGATTCGATGCGGGCGACAGCCCTGGGGCTCAAGATGAGCATACCATGTGCCGCCTCGCCGCCGAGGCATTTCTGCCAGGAATAGGTGAGAACGTCAATTTTCGACCAGTCGATCTTCATGGCGAACACGGCGCTCGTGGCATCGCAGAGGGAGAGGCCTTGACGGTCAGCCGGTATCCAGTCCCAGTTGGGAACCTTCACGCCGCTGGTCGTTCCATTGGCGACAAAAACCACATCGTTGGACCAGTCGATGGAGTTCAGATCCGGAAGAAAACCGTAATCCGCCTTGAGGATCGTTGGTTCCAATTTAAGCTGATTCTTGATATCGTTGGCCCATCCGTTACTGAAGCTTTCCCAGACCAGGGCGGTAACCGGCCGGGGTCCGAGAAGCGTCCACATGGCGGCTTCAAACGCCCCCGTGTCCGAAGCGGGGAATATGCCCACCAGATAACTGTCTGGTATGTTCAGGATTCGTTTTGATTCCGAAATGGCTTTGGCCAGTTTTTCCTTCCCGAGAGGGGAGCGGTGGGAACGGCCGACAGGGGCATCTTTCAAAACATCAAGGTTCCAAAGGGGTCTCTTACTGCAGGGGCCAGAACTGAAATTTGGGTTATGCATAAACACTCTTCCTCTTTTTTGGTTTTAAAATTCGGGCGCACTATACCAATATTGATTTTATTACTCAAGAAATTTACAGAAAAAGTCTTTCATGCTTTCGATAGAGGCTGAGGCATGAACCGGAGTTCTTTTTTTCCATTTCTGCTGCAAAAGGAGATGAGATTTTGAAGAAGGGAAAAACCAGTTTTTTTTGTCGGAACTGCGGCTATGAGTCACCGAAATGGCTGGGGAAATGTCCCGCCTGCAATGAGTGGAACGCCTTCATCGAGGAGGATATCGGCGGACCGGAGGGGGATGCCGGCTTTTCCGCCCTGCAGCTCAATGAAAAGCCTCTGTCCATCGATGCCATCGAGGCGGACGAAAGGGAGCGGATCACAACAAACGTCATGGAGCTGGATCGCGTCCTGGGTGGCGGAATTGTTCAAGGCTCCGCTGTCCTTGTGGGGGGCGATCCCGGAATAGGGAAGTCGACGCTGCTGTTGCAGGTGCTGCAGAAGCTTGCGGAGCAGGATCGGAATGTCCTCTATGTGTCCGGTGAGGAGTCCGCCCGCCAGATCAAGCTGCGGGGCAGGCGGATAGGAGCCGGATCGAAAAACCTGATGGTGCTCGTGGAAACGGCCCTGGAAAACATCCTTCAGCATCTGTCTGACCTCAAACCGGAAGTGGCGGTCATTGACTCCGTTCAGACGGTTTACTCGTCGATTCTCGGCTCGGCGCCGGGCAGTGTGGGGCAGGTCAGGGAGACGGCGGGGAAATTGATCCTTTTCGCCAAGAAGACGGGGATTTCGATTTTTCTGGTCGGCCATGTCACCAAGGACGGCGCCATCGCCGGTCCGAAGGTACTGGAACATATGGTGGATACGGTGCTTTATTTTGAAGGGGATTCCGGACATGCCTACCGGATCGTCAGGGGAATCAAAAACCGGTTCGGCCCGAGCAATGAAATCGGGGTCTTTGAAATGAGGGATTGCGGCTTGGCGGAAGTTGCCAATCCCTCTGCATTTTTCCTTTCCGACCGTCCCGATTCCGCATCGGGATCGGCGGTCGTTCCAAGCATGGAGGGAACCCGCCCCATCCTGGTGGAGATCCAGGCGCTGGTCAGCCCTTCCACCCTGGGAATGCCGAGAAGAACAAGCATCGGGGTCGATTCCAGCCGGGTGTCCCTGCTGGTGGCTGTCCTGGACCGCATCTGTGGGATGCATCTGAGCTCTCATGACATCTTCCTGAATGTGGCCGGCGGCATCCGGGTCGATGAACCGGCTGTGGATCTGGGGATCGTGGCGGCCATGGCTTCCAGCTTTCTGAACCGGCCGATTTATCCGGGAACGGTGGTTTTCGGAGAGGTGGGGTTGACGGGTGAAGTGCGGGGGATCGCCCAGATGCTTCTGCGGACCCGGGAAGCCTCCCGGATGGGATTTACCCGCTGCATTCTTCCCAGGACCCTTTCGCAGGAGATTCCCGATCCTGAAGGGCTGGAGCTGTGCCGTGTGGGAAGTCTGGGGGAACTCCTGGAACAGCTCTTTTAAGACGATTTGAATCTACGAGGAAGGTTCGGAATCCGGGAAGTATCCCTCGATTTCTTCAGGATCCCATGAATACTGCGTGTATCCGCACCCCTTGAAGAGGATGGTGATGAGCTTGCCGTCCGCGATGCCGAACAGGGGCTCATCGGGGAATTGGATGACAAAAGGTTTGCCGTTGACGGTAAGGGTCCTGTCGACAAATTCCAGCTTGTCCGTTTTGCTCAGTTTCATGATGAATTCCTGGGAATATAAAAAATAATGAATGCTTACGTGATGCTACAGTGATGCTGATACTCGATGAAGCCGGGAATGTCAATACGTTATCTTTTGACAGTTCTGCAAAGCTGTGGCAGTTTTGGATGAAAACCGGCGTGCATTCTTCAGCGTGAACGTTTTCTTCCGCGAGCCTCGGCAGGCAAAGGATGATTTTTAGGGAGGGATCTATGAACGTAGGCGTTCCAAAGGAAATCAAGGACAATGAATACCGCGTAGCCTTGACGCCGGGCAGTGTTGGGATGCTCGTCCGGGAGGGCATGGAAGTTCTCGTGCAGTGCGGCGCCGGTGAAGGCAGCGGCTTTCCGGATTCGGAATACCGTTTATCTGGGGCCACCCTCTTGCGGGACGCATCCGCCGTGTGGGAAAGGGCGGGAATGATCATGAAGGTCAAGGAACCGCAGCCTTCCGAATATGCTTACCTGCGTAAGGACATGATTCTTTTCACGTATCTTCATCTGGCCGCCGAATACGAACTGACCCTGGCCCTTCTGAACGCAGGAACAACCTCCATTGCCTACGAGACGGTTCAGCTCGACAATGGGGCGCTGCCGCTTTTGATGCCCATGTCGGAAGTGGCCGGTCGCATGTCGGTCCAGGTCGTTGCCCACTATCTTGAAAAGGAAAACGGGGGGCGGGGGAAGCTGCTCGGCGGCGTACCGGGAGTCCGTCAGGCGGATGTGGTGGTTCTCGGCGGCGGGATTGTCGGGAGCAATGCGGCCAGGATGGCTCTGGGAATGGGGGCCCATGTCACCATCATTGACACGAACCTGGATCGACTCCGCTACCTGGAGGAGGTCCTGCACGGCCATCTCACGACGCTCGGTTCCAATCACCAGAATATCGAGGATTCCGTAAGGCACGCCGATGGGGTAATCGGCAGCGTTCTCATCCCCGGCGCCAAAGCGCCCGTCATTGTCAGCCGGGAGATGGTGGCCTCCATGAAACCTGGAAGCGTCATTGCGGATGTGGCCATCGATCAGGGGGGCTGCGTCGAAACGTCGAAGCCGACAAAGCACAGCGATCCCGTCTATCAAATCCACGGGGTCATCCATTATTGTGTCACCAACATGCCTGGGGCTGTGCCGAGAACATCAACCTATGCACTCAACAATGCGACCCTTCCCTACGCGCTTCGCATTGCAAAAGCCGGACTGAAACAGGCTTTGTGCGGGGAGGCGTCCCTTGCCCGGGGCGTCAACACCCTCGAGGGCCGTCTGACCAGCCGCGCTGTGGGTGAAACGCACTCTCTGGACTATGTGCCTCTCTCGAAGATGATGGGGTGATCCTTCTGAAACGGGCTCGCAGGGTTGACCCGGGAAACGACGGAAGTGAAGGAATGCGGGTACTGCGAAGCTTCGGGCAGTATCCGCATTCCTGATGATTTCGAGGAAACGTCTTTTTCAGGAAAAGGGCGCAGAGAACATCAGAAGAACAGGAAACCCGGGGCGTTCAATCATGGTTCAGCGCTGTGGCGAATGTTTTTCCGTTCCTGCAGGCTGTCTGCGGCAGGAAAATGGATTGTGCTTCCATGAATCGCAGCGCCTTTTTTATGCCACAGGGTTATCTGGTTTACTGCACCAGGGCGGCCACTTCATCAGCGCTCATGACACGATCGATGTCCAGCAATATTTTGACGCCGCCGCCGACCTTGGCCATTCCCAGGATATAATCCGTGTCCAGCCGGCTTCCGAAACTGGGCGTTTCTTCGATATCGCCGGATTTGATGTTCAGGACTTCCGAAACGGAATCGACAACGATTCCCATCGGGATCATTTTGCCGCTGCCGGCGATTTCAACGACGATGATGCAGGTACGTTCCGTATATTCCATGGATTCCATGCCGAATTTGCATCGTAAATCGACAACGGGGATGACCTTGCCGCGGAGATTGATGACGCCTTTGACATAGGACGGTGTCTGGGGAACCGTTGTGATGGGCATCATGCCGATAATTTCCTTGACTTTCAGAATGCTGATTCCGTATTCCTCTCCGGCCAGAGAAAAAGTCAGGTACTTGCCTTCTCTGTCGGCCATCAAAGTGACAGCCTGGGTCATGGTTTCTTCAAGCGCAGTGGTCATGGTCAAATCCCTCCTGATGTTTCTGTATTGAATTTTTGTCAGAATTCCGAGCCCCTTCATTATCATGCAGCACTGAGCATGTCTTTCAGCGCCGATCAAGACAAGGGAGTGCATGTTGGCTCCTAGTTTATGGATTTCTTCCATTTACATAAACCGTGCCATTTGAGCGCACTGTCCCCTATGAATTCTTTCGGAGGTCGGAGGGGCGGGGTGTGGCGCGGAAGGTGCGCGTGCAGGCCTGTCGAGGAGGGATGAGGCCTTCAAAGCAGAAGCTTTGGCAGTGTTATGAGGTTATGAGGCGCCGTGAGGCCGCTCCGCAGGGGGCGACATGGATTTATGACGCCAGCGGTCAAGCCTCTTAAAGGATTCCTCAACGGTCGATACAACCAGGTCAATGTCCAGCGGCTTGACGAAATAATCGTCGAACCCGGCGGACCGGCATTCTTCCAGATCGTAAAGAACCGACCACCCGGTCATTGCATGGATCATGGCAATGGGATTGGTCTGACGAATTTGACGGCACAGGGTGATCCCGTCCATTCCGAAGAGCTTGAGGTCCAGGAAAATGACGTTTATATCGGCATTGCTCAACAGGTGCAGAGCCTCCCGACCATCCTCCACGGCATGGACATCGTAAACGTCCTCGGGAAAGAGGCTCTTGAACAGGGATCTTATGGCTTCTTCATCGTCAACAACTAAAATCTGCCTTTTCACCAGTTCTGCCTTTCCGAAAGGGGCGCAGGAGATCCGAACTCCGGGTGCTTCGGCTGAGAATCACGCCGCGTTTCGCAGATTCACGAGCAGCCTGTCATCTAGGTTTCCGAAGAAATGTTGAGCCGCTTGAGCTTTTCGACAAGGGTCGTCCGATTAAGGTTCAGAAGTTTAGCCGCTCTGTTCTTGACCCCGCTGCTTTTTTCCAGGGCATTGAGCAGGATATCCTTTTCAAACTGATTGACAAGTTCGTTGAAATCAATCCCGTCCTCAGGGATCTGAATGGAGCCGATGGACTGGGCTTCCTTTTTAAACTGCCGGATCTTCAGAGGAAGATCCTCAAGAACAATTTCATTGCCGTCCTTCAGGACGACCAGCATCTCGATGAGATTTTCCAGCTCCCGGACATTTCCCGGCCAGGGGTAATGGAGCAGGCAGGCAATCGCCTCGGGAGAAATGGAGCTCACATCCTTCTTTTTGGTCTGCGCAAATTTCTGCAGAAAGTGATTGGCCAGGATGGCGATGTCGGGGCCTCTCTCACGCAGAGCCGGCAGGTGAATGGGGATGACATTGATCCTGTAATAGAGGTCTTCACGAAAACGCTTTTCCGCAACGGCCAATTCCAGATCCTGGTTTGTCGCGGCAATAATCCGGACGTCCGCGTTGATCGTTTTGACGCCTCCAATCCGTTCAAACTGCTTTTCCTGGATCACCCGCAGCAGTTTGACCTGAAGCGATGGACTCATATCGCCGATTTCGTCAAGAAAAATAGTTCCTCCCTGGGCCAGTTCAAATCGGCCCAATCGGTTGCGTATCGCCCCGGTGAAGGCCCCCTTTTCATGGCCAAAAAGTTCGCTCTCAAGAAGTTCTTCAGGGATGGCGCCACAATTAACGGGAATCAAGGGGAAATTTTTTCTGTCGCTGTTGAAGTGGATGGCCCGGGCCACGAGTTCTTTGCCGGTGCCGCTTTCGCCGTATATGATCACGGTGCTGTCGGATTTGGCCACCTTTTCGATCGTGTCGAAAATGGTTTTTATGCATTCGCTGTAGCCGAGCATCTTGCCGAAATCATATTTTTCACGCAGATTGTCGCGCAAGGTGACGTTCTCTTCCTGGAGGCTGGCAAAGGACAGCGCCCTGCTGACCGTCAGCTTCACCAGGTCATCCTTCATCGGCTTGGTTATATAATCAAAGGCGCCGTACTTCATCGCCTCCACGGCCGAGTCCACCGTGCCGAAGCCGGTCATCATGATCACGATGTTGTCGGGATTCATGTCCTTGACGAATTTCAAGAGCTCTAAACCATCCCCCTCGGGCATCTTGAGATCGGTGATGACGAGATCATATTTGTCTTCCACGAAGGCCGCCATGGCTTCTTTTCCATTTTCGACAGCCTTGACCTCGTAGCCCTCCATGGTGAGCAATTCCGTCAAATTATTTCTGTTGAGATCATCATCCTCAGCAATCAGTATCTTTTGTTTTTTCATGTTTTCCACTCTGGTTAGTAGCCGTCGTGAGACGATCCGGCTGTCGATCAGGAAAAATATGTAAAATAAATCAACAAGATGAAAACGGTCCGCACCACATCCGCAGCCAGACCTCATGCCGCAAGGAAAAAAGCAGTTTCATGAATTCACGAGAATTCTATAGGATAAAAGTTTTTAAATTACAACTATAAATAGCTTCTTTGTCAAAACAATGACGTATTGTCACGAATCATCTTTGGAACGATGCGTCAGGCCCCTCCGCAATTCTTTGTTGATGTCGTATCAGCATACCAAAATAAGAAAATTTCATACATTGGCCACCTTCTGCCGCGCTTCCGCTCGGAGTCCCCTGCCGGTGCAGAAATCGCCTGGAGAGTCCACAAAACCAATAAAAAAGGTGTATTAGATAGTATGGCATGACCATTGCTCTGCATCACACCCAAAATGATTCTCATATCAGGACAGAATGGAAAGAATGTTTCAGGGTGGTGAAGGCGCAGCCGTGGTGCCTTTCGCAAGACATATTAAAAGAGACAGACACTAATAAAGTATAAGGAGAGGAGATTACATGAAAAAACGGACACTGGAATTCAAACTGATCGTAGGTGGGTTGTTGATGGTGTTGATCCCGCTTCTAGTAATCGGTATCGTCACCACGTTGAGGTCGTCAAACGCTCTGGTGAAAACATCCATGGAAGGCTCAGAGCAGATCGCCAAGAGCATCAGCAACATGGTGCAACTGGTTCTCCAGGAAGAAGTCAAGGTCGTAACGCATATAGCCTCCAATAACACGGTATTGGAGGCGGTTGCCGGTGTGGCGAAAAATGGAGTCGAAGCTTCCGCCGAAGAAATCAGCCGGGCCAACAAGGCGCTGGAGACACTGTTTAAAAAATCTGGCACTGATTATGAGTTTATCGTGATTACGGATGCCGGCGGCAAGGTTATCGCGGACAGTTCAGGGGGAAAGCTTGCGGGGCTTAATCTCGTAGAGAGGGATTACTGGAAGGCGGCCAAAAGCACAGGGAAAAGCGCCATCGGTGAAGTTTCCAAATCCAAGGTGACGGGAAAAGCCGTCGCCCCCTTCGGCGCACCAATCTATGCCGGTTCCGGCGAATTCCTGGGGGTTGCTGCCTGCATCGCCAATATCGATTTCATCAGCGAAAAGCTCAATGCCATCAAGATCGGCGAAACGGGTTACGCCTATTTAATCAACAAAGATGGCGTGGTGATTGCCCATCCGAAAGCCGAGTATATCCTGGAAATGAACCTGGGCAAGCAGGAGGGTATGACGGAATTCATACAGAAAATGCTGAGCCAGAAGTCCGGTTCCGACAAATATAGCTTGAATGGCGTCGAAAAGATTGCCGGCTATGCACCGGTAGAACTTACCAACTGGAGCGCCGGACTGACCCAGGACAAGGATGAAATGACGGCTGCAGCAAGATCCATCCGCAATTTCATCGTTGTGATCACCCTGGCCTTTCTGGGCATCATCGCCGTCCTCGTTCTTCTTTTTGCGCGCAGTATCAGCCGTCCCATTCAGGCGGCGGTAACCAGCCTGAACGATTCAGCCGATCAGATTGCTTCGGCGTCGATGCAGGTATCCTCTGCCAGCCAGTCCCTGGCGGAAGGGGCATCGGAGCAGGCGTCCGCCATCGAAGAAACGTCTTCGTCACTTGAAGAGATGTCTTCCATGACGAAACAGAATGCCGGAAATGCCGGGCAGGCGGACAGCCTGATGAAGCAGGCCAACGCGGTTGTTCAGGAAGCCAACGCCTCCATGACCCTCCTGACGAATTCCATGCAGCAGATTTCAAAGGCCAGTGAGGAAACCTCAAAGATCATCAAGACGATTGACGAGGTCGCTTTCCAGACAAATCTCCTGGCTTTGAACGCCGCCGTGGAGGCTGCCAGGGCAGGCGAAGCGGGAGCCGGGTTTGCCGTCGTGGCGGAAGAAGTGCGGAACCTCGCCATGAGGGCCGCCGATGCCGCACGCAATACGGCGGGGCTCATCGAAGACACCGTCAAGAAGGTGAAGGAAGGATCCGATCTCGTCGTCAAGACGAATGAAGCCTTCTCGCACGTTGCGGACAGCACGGACAAGGTCGGAAGCCTGGTTGGTGAAATTTCGGCTGCATCCAACGAGCAGGCCCAGGGCATTGATCAGATCAACAAGGCAGTGACGGAAATGGACAAAGTGACACAACAGACCGCGGCCAATGCCGAAGAATCCGCCTCTGCCTCCGAAGAACTGAGCGCCCAGGCACAGCAGATGAAATCCATCTCCAATGAACTGGCTGATATTATCGGGGGAAGCAATAAGCTCGGTGCCTCCAGTGCAAATCAGGCCGTGGCTGTATCCGCGCAGAATCTTCGCAGGGGCATTATGAAGACGATCTCTTCGCTTCCCAAAGGTATGCCGAATCTGGGGAAAGGATCATCGAAGAGAAAAGAGATGACACCGGAACAAATCCTCCCGTTGGAGGACGATACTTTTAAAGATTTTTAGAGGTTCAGGTAGAGAGGATCACGAAACGGTTCGTCGCGAATCATGGACGGTCGATCCTTCATCAGGTGGAAATAATCGAGGCAGCCCCTCCGCGAAACGGCGGAGGGGCCCCCTTTCCCGCACCGCATCGAGGGCTTACCGATAAAATGCACCGGATGCGGTGGTGGCGAGGGCGAAAGGCCTTAACGCTTCTTTCACGATCCCTTTGCGAATGAAACTAAGAACTTAATATGAATTCATCTGATTTGAGCGATCGAGATTTTGAAAGAATAAGCCAGCTTGTTTATTCACAGTGCGGCATCAATCTTCACGATGGTAAGAAGGAACTGGTGAAGGCCAGACTGGGGAAGCGCTTGCGTGAAGGGAACTTTCGATCTTTTTCCGACTACTACAAACACGTAACAACCAGGGGTGGTACGGATGAGCTGATCACAATGATCGATTCCATCTCAACGAACCTGACCTATTTTTTCCGGGAGGAATCTCATTTTCAGCGATTGCAGACCGTTGCACGCTCCATTTTGGATAATGCGTCGAGACAAATGCGGAAAATGCCGGCCATAAGGATCTGGTGTGCCGGATGTTCAACGGGGGAGGAACCATACTCCTTGGGAATTACGATCAAGGAAACCTTAAACGGATTTCCTGCAAACGTGAAAATCATGGCGACGGACATATCAACCCGGGTCCTTAAAATCGCGGCGGATGGTGTTTATCCCATTGAAAAAACAAAAAATATTTCTTCTTCTCTCTTGCGGAAATATTTTCAGAAGGGCCAGGGAAAATGGGACGGATACGTCAGAATAAAGAAGGAAATCAGTGATATGATCGATTTTTCGAGATTTAATCTCATGGAAACCCCTCCCTCGAATCAGGAATTTGACATCATCTTCTGCAGGAATGTCATGATCTATTTTGATAAGCCGACACAGGCATCAGTGGTGAATAAATTCTACAACTGTTTGGATAACGGCGGTTATCTTTTTATAGGGCATTCTGAAAGTCTGACCGGTCTGGAGCATGCCTTTAAATATATCGAACCAAGTGTGTATCGGAAATAAGCCATGAGTGACGTAGTCATTGGTATATCGGATTTGAAAGTGAGCAACAAGGCGGATGATGTTCTTGTCACTTACGCGCTGGGTTCCTGCATCGCCGTGGCGATTTACGATCCCAGGGTCAAGGTGGGTGGGCTTCTACACTACATGCTTCCGGATTCCACTTTGGACATGAATAAGGCGAAGGCGACACCAGGCATGTTTGCCGACACGGGTATCCCGCTTCTGTTCAAGGCCTGCTACAACCTGGGTGCGCAGAAGAAATCGATGATCGTCAAAGTTATCGGGGGGGCCAGTATTCTGGACGATACGAATTATTTCCGCATCGGCCAGAAGAACATCATGGCCGTCCGAAAAATGTTCTGGAAGAACAACGTCATGATCAACGGGGAAGACACGGGCAACAATTACAATCGGACCGTACGTCTTGAGATCAGCACGGGCAAGGTTTTTGTAAAAAGATCAGGTGGATTGTTAAGGGAATTATAATGATCAACAAGATAATAAAATCAGTCAATGATCTTCCCGCGTTTCCTGCCACAGTAGTAAAGGTGATGGGTTTGCTGTCCAGAGAGGACTATTCGCTGGCCGAGGTTACGAAAATCATCAGCTTCGATCAGTCGTTGACAGTTAATATCCTCAAAATAAGCAATTCCGCTCAGTTCAGCAGTGGGCGCTCCATCAAGACGATCCGGGATGCCGTGAGCTATCTGGGGAAGGAAAATCTGATTCGTGCAGTGCAGACGGCCGGAATATCGAAATATTATAAAACTAAGGTCAAAGGATACGTGTCCTCGGCATCGGATCTGTGGGAGCATTCCGTCGCCGTGGCCTTGATGTCCCAGATTCTTTCGAAAAAAATCTACGGTGTTGAGAATTCCGTTCTCTATACCGCCGCCCTTCTCCATGACGTCGGCAAAATCATCATGGGCGAGTATATTTATGAATCCATCGAAAAAATCAATCTGCTGGTCGATAAAAGACAGTGCTCTTTTCTTGAAGCCGAAGAGGTTATTATCGGCATGAACCATGCCGAGCTCGGCGGAAAAATTACCGGGCAATGGAATTTCCCCACAGAGATCTGTGATGCCATCTCCTTTCACCATCACCCGGATCTTCTGGATAAAACTTCGGGTGAAATGCAGTGGATTGTCTATCTGGCGGATCAACTGTGCATGATGCTGGGGATCGGCAATGGAGTCGACGGACTGGCGTACCGGGGGGTCAGCAAAGTTCTCAGGAAATTCGACCTCAGGGACAAGGATCTCCAAGTGTACATGATGGATCTGCTGGATGCTCTTGATGATGCCAGAAGCATGCTGGAAATTGTTTAGGGATCAATATGAAGCGAGTCTTTTCAAGAGGTGGTTATGTCCTTTAATGTGATGATTGTAGATGATTCCAACGCCATGCGGGGGGTCATAAAAAAGATTATTTCAATGTCCGGATTCAAAATGGACAAATGTCTCGAAGCCGGCAATGGAAAAGAAGCGATGACTCTGCTTGAGGACAATTGGGTGGATGTCATCATTTCGGACATCAACATGCCGGTAATGAGCGGACTCGAAATGTTGAGCCATCTTAAGAAGGATGATCTCTTCGGCGATATTCCGGTGATCATGATCACAACGGAGGGCAGCAGCACTCGGATGGAAGAGGCATTTCAGCATGGAGCCAGGGGATTCATAAAAAAGCCGTTTTTACCTGAAGATTTAAAAAAAATTCTCAATGAAGTGTTAGGGGTCTGCGATGATGGAGGCTATGGGGAAATTGAGGGAGATGATAACGACCTCGACTTTTGAAGTGTACGAAAAGATGTTCTTTATTTTTCTGGAACCCGTGGAGAGAAAGGACATCGCCTATGACATGTCAACGGAAATCACATTCAAAGGCCCGGTTGAGGGATCCATGAAGATGTTCCTGACGGATGGATTGGTCTCATGCATGGTGCAGAACATGCTGAGCATCTCCGATGAGGAGGTATCGGATTCCATGAGAGAGGACTGCGCCCGGGAAGCGACCAACATGGTCTGCGGGAATCTGCTGCGCAACTATGACAGCAGCAATGTGTTCAGCCTTTCCATTCCGACCTGTCAAAAAAATAATCAGGGCGATCTGATGCCTGCCTGTTCGGAGCCCCAGGCCGATCTGTGGCAGGCGGTCTTTGATTCAGACGGAGAAACACTGGGCGTTCTGCTGCAGATGCAGCGCTCTTGACCGGGGGAAAGCGGTTTTAATGACGGATGGAAAAGAAATAAAGCCTTCATGTGAATACTTCCTCTATCCGGGTTACATTTTTTTAAGCCCTGAGCCCTACCTGATATCGACGGTTGTCGGCTCCTCGGTTGCTGTAGCCCTCTGGGACACTGAAAGCCGGCAGGGGGGGATGTCAAATTTCCTGTATCCCTTCGTCGAAGGTTCAGAACAAGGGACGGCCCTTTATGGCAATGTGGCCATCCCCTATATGATCAGGATGTTCCTTGAAGAAGGGGCCAGTGAAAAGAACCTGCGATCGCAGATTTTTGGAGGCGCCCAGGCAGAGCAGCTCGATGCGGAAGAGATTGCTCACAGAAACATAGAGATAGCGAGGCGTGTGCTGAGGCATCACGGGATCAAAGTGATATCCGAGGATGTCGGAGGTCGATTGGGCCGTAAGATCGTTTACAATACCGCTCAAAATGAAGCCCTGATTTACAAGGTCGGTACACTTCGAAGCAGTGACTGGTATCCCTATGATCGTCAAGGCAGGTAGGTATGAATAAAATCAAGGTTATGATTGTCGACGACTCGGCAATCGTCAGAAAAATTTTTTCGGAAGAACTTTCAAAATATCCTGACATCGAAATTGTGGGGACAGCGCCTGATCCCTTTGTTGCCAGAGATAAAATCGTTTCCCTGAAGCCGGATGTCATTACCCTGGACATCGAGATGCCAAGGATGGATGGTTTGACCTTTCTGAAAAAGCTGATGAAGCATTTCCCGATCCCCACCATCATCGTGAGTTCTCTAACGCCCAAGGGGGGCAAGTTGACCCTGGAGGCCATGGAAATCGGCGCTGTCGACGCCATCGCCAAACCGGGAAGCTCCTATACCGTGGGTGACATGAGCGGGCAGTTGGTTGAAAAGATCCGGGCGGCATCGAAAATAAGGGTCGAGAAACGTGAGACGAGGGAAAAATATAGGCCGGGCTCCAAGGAATCCATCAAAGCCCTTGCAGAGACTTCGAATAAGGTGATTGCCATTGGCGCCTCGACCGGGGGAACGGAAGCTTTAAAAAGTGTCCTTTCAAAGATGCCCCCGAATTCGCCGGGAATTCTCGTCGTACAGCATATGCCGGCGAATTTCACTTCCGCTTTTGCCGAACGGTTGAACGGCCTGTGCCATGTTACCGTCAGGGAGGCCAGGAACAATGATTCGGTGACTCCGGGGACTGCGCTCATCGCGCCGGGTAACTATCACATGATTTTGCGGCGAAGCGGCGCAAGATATTACGTTGAAGTGAAAACCGGGCCAATGGTTCACCATCAAAGACCAGCGGTTGACATTTTATTCAAATCCACCGCGAAATATGCCGGTGCGAATGCCATCGGCGTTATTTTGACAGGAATGGGTGCGGATGGAGCTGAAGGGCTGCTGGAAATGAAGCAGATGGGCGCCAGTACGATAGCTCAAAATGAAAAATCATGCGTTGTTTATGGAATGCCCAAAGAAGCCGTAAAACTGGGAGCGGTTGATAAAATCGTTCATCTTGATCAGATTGCTGATGAAATCGTGAGGATGGTGTAGACATGAATATTGAAACACTGCTGAAGTCGATTGATCTTATCGCGTCGGATTTTCTATTCCTTGATTCTCAGGATATGAATATTCCAACAGCGGGAAAATTTCTCAACAGCCTGGAGGGTCTGACCGGGGAGGCGGCGGAGTTGGGGATTGTGCCTGTCCTGGATGTGGCCAAGGGCATGAATGTCATTCTTGAATGCGTTATCCTGGATTCGCTCGCAGACAAGGGGAAGGCGATTTCAACCTTTGAACGGGGAATAGCCCTTTTGCAGGAGATAGCGGACGAATACAAAAAAACAGGAGGCTATACAAAAGAATACGAAAGTTATCTCAACCAGGCAGGTGCTGTCACCGGGAGGGCGATTGAAGCACAGGCCGCTGCACCGGGCGCAGAAACTCCGTCGGCAGTTCCACCTCAGGAGGAGAAGAAACCTGACGCCGAGGCATCGGGACAGCAGTTTTTGATTCAGGATGAGTCCCTGCTCCGTGATTTCATCTCGGAAGGAACGGAGTACATAGAAGAAATTGAAGTCAACATCTTGAATCTGGAAAACAATCCGGAAGACAAGGACTACATCAACGCAATATTCCGCCCCTTTCATTCCATCAAGGGGGTGGCAAGTTTTTTGAATCTCGAAAAAATCCGGGGGCTGTCGCATAACCTGGAGAGCCTCCTGGACAAGGCAAGAAACGGGGAACTCAGCGTGACGCCTCAACTGATCGATGTCGTCCTTGCCGGAGCCGATGCCCTCAAAGGCATGATTTCCAGCTTGAAAGAGGCCCTGGAGGGCAGGAACGACAACCCCCTGGATGTCGATTTGTCCGATCTCGAAACGCGGATCCGGAATGTCGACAAAGGGATTGAACCGGAGCGCTCGGTTCAGAAACTGGGTGAAATTCTCATTGAGGAGGGGGCCATTTCCGAAGAGGCCCTTGAGGAGGGGCTGAAGATCAAAGCCAGCAACCCCGACAAGAAGATCGGGGAAGCCCTGATTCAAAAGGGAACCGTCACGCCCAAGCAGGTATCGCAGGCATTGAGAAAGCAGGCGGAGCAGGCCTCCGAGTTGTCCACCATCAGGGTTGACACCCGAAAACTCGATGATCTCATTGATATGGTCGGAGAGCTTGTCATTACGCAGACGATGGTCCAGCAGGACATCAGCAATCAGGAAAACGGCAATAAAAACCTCACCCGGAATATCGCCCAACTCTTCCGTATTGCTTCCGGCCTTCAGAAAGTATCCACAAGCCTCCGGATGATTCCGATTAAACAGACGTTTCAGCGGATGGCGCGCCTGGCCCGGGATGTCTCAAAGAATGTCGGGAAAAATGTCGTGGTCGAGATGGAAGGTGAAGATACGGAACTGGACCGGAACATGGTCGATGAAATTTATAATCCCCTGGTTCACATGATCCGTAACTCCGTCGATCACGGTCTGGAGACATCCGAAGAGAGGCTTCAATGCGGAAAGCCCGAAAAGGGGCTGATTCAGCTGAAGGCCTATCATCGGGGCGGGAACTTTGTCGTTGAAATATCCGATGATGGACGGGGTTTGAACAGGGATAAACTCTTGAAAAAGGCCCTGGCGAATCACGTGGTCAATAATGTTGAGGGCCTTACAGACCAGGAAATATACCGGCTGATCTTCCTGCCCGGGTTCTCAACGGCGGAGAAAGTTACGGATGTGTCCGGCCGTGGTGTCGGCATGGATGTTGTAAGACAGGCCGTTGAAAAGCTGCGGGGCAAAATTGAAATCGAAAGCACGCCGGGAAAAGGCACAACCTTCATTGCGCGATTTCCCCTGACCATGGCCATCATCGACGGAATGATCGTCAAGGTCGGCAAGGAACGATTCATCCTGCCTACGACAGCGATCCGCCAGGCCCTCAGACCGACCCGGGAAGCCTATAATCACATCATGGGGCAGGGGGAAACGGTCAATGTGATGGGGCAGCTCATGCCGCTGGTCCGAGTATACGATCTCTTCAACATAGAGCCGGAGAAGGTCAATCCCTGGGATGCCATCCTGATCGTGGTCGAAGGAGCCACGAGTTCAAAATGCCTTCTGGTGGATCAGATTATCGGCAAGGCGGAAGTCGTCATTAAAAGTCTCGGGGACGGATTGAAGGATATCGATGGAATTTCCGGAGGGGCCATTATGGGGGACGGCCAGATCGGGTTGATCATCGATCCGGAAGGATTGTTCGAGCTCAGTGAACGCTGAGAAGTCGAATAAGAAGGAGGTGTTCCGCGATAACAATTTTTTCGCCGTCGCGGAAATATAAATAACGTCAAGACCGGAGGACATGATGGACAAAAACATCAAGATATTAATCGTTGACGATTTTACGACGATGAGAAAAGTCATCAGAAATCTTTTGAAATCCGTAGGGTATGAAAACATCATCGAGGCGGAAGACGGAGCCATTGCCCTGAGAACTCTCAAAAACAACGAGGTCGATTTCATTATCTCAGACTGGAACATGCCCAACATGAGCGGCCTGGAGCTGTTGAAGGCGGTCCGGGCGGACAGCGAACTCAGCAAAACGCCTTTCCTGATGGTTACAGCCGAAGCGCTTCAGGACAATGTGATCGCCGCCGTCAAGGCCGGGGTGAGCAATTACATCGTGAAGCCCTTTACCGCCGAGGTTCTCAACACGAAGATCGAAAAAATACTGGAGACTCTCTAGGGAGAGATGACCCTGAGCTTATAGAGTCGATACGGTCGTTGCGCTGTACATCTTGAAGAAAAAAAGGGGATACCTTAATGGACGTTCGATTTATCAATGCCTTTTTAGATGCGACGGAGAATGTCTTGAAGACGATGGCATTTGTGGAACCGAAGCCGGGAAAGCCTTATCTGAAGAAGGACAATGTGGCAAAAGGAGATATTTCCGGCATCATCGGGTTGACCGGTGATCTTAAAGGATCACTGGGTTTGAGCTTCAGCGAAGGCTGCATTGTCAAGATAGTCTCCAACATGCTTGGGGAATCCATGTCGGGGATAGACAATGACGTCAAGGATGCCGTCGGAGAGATTACCAATATGATCTCCGGAGTTGCCAGGAAGAAACTGGAGGCGGACGGGTTGAATATTACGGCGGCCATTCCAACGGTCGTGGCCGGCAAGAGCCACTCCATCGTCCATGTCCTGGGGGGGCCGAGCATCATCATTCCTTTTGAAATTGAAGAGGGGCCCTTCGTCGTGGATTTTTGTCTTGACAACGCTCCGTCGTAGAGCCTTCGTCCTTATCGAAGAAGGTCCTTTGTGGATAGCCGCGCGCAGCGCGGCTGACTTTCCCGGAAATGTGCTGAACGCCCCTTCAATGCCCTGCACGGGGTTTTCTTCGCGCCGGCATAGGCCGGCCGCCCACCGTTGAGCCGCAACCTTCTTCATTCTGCGGCATTCTTTATTTCGGCTGAATGACAATGATGCTGATCCGCCGGTTCCGTGGGTCCATGGGATTCAGGGGAATGTATGGCTCCTGATCGGCGTAACCGACCACTTTGGCAATCCGGCCCGGATCAATGGAGTTTTTTTCCAGCTCCCTTCGGGCAGCGGAGGCTCTCGATGTTGAGAGCTCCCAGTTTGTTGTCTGCGCACTCTGGAAGGGGGCCGCGTCGGTGTGGCCTTCGATGATAATCCTGTTGGAGCCCTCCTTGATGTTGTCTGAAACGATTTTCAGGATTTCCTTCGCCTTGGCCGTAGGCTCTGAACTGCCGAGGGGGAACATCAAACTGCCTTCTTTGTCGACGATCTGAATTTTTAATCCGCCATCGACGATGTTGATAATGACCTGGTCCCGGATGGACTGCAGATTGATGTCGATGGCGCTTTTCAAACGCTGCTGCAGATCCTTCGGCGATATTCTGTCCTTGATGTTTTTGTAGTCCTGAACGGAATTGGCTCCCCCGCCCGCCTTGTCCAGAATCTGCGAAGCCCCGGTCATAAAGGAAGAACCGGTTTCCTTCATGACGGAGAAGGATTTGAAATACTCCGCAACGGCGATCCTTTTTTCAGGGGACACCATGGAGAGTAGCCACAGCAGGAGAAAAAAGGCCATCATCGCCGTGACAAAATCGGCATAGGCGACCTTCCAGGATCCGCCGTGATGCCCCTCGTTGTGGCGTTTCTTTCTCTTCCGGATGATGATAACCTGTTGTTCGTCCATCATGGGATCATCCCTTATGCTGCCGCAGGGCTTCTTCGATTTCTGCAAAGGTTGGACGGTCTCCGGCGGGAATGACGCGACGTCCGAATTCAACGGCCACTTTGGGGGCGGAACCGCCGATGAAGGCCAGCAATGCTACCTTTAAGACCGTTAAATAGAGGATGTTTTCGCCGGCGCTGTGCTCCATGTTCTTGCCCATGGGGCCCACAAAGCCGTAGCACATGAGCACGCCAAGGAACGTACCGACCAGGGCGGCACCAATGCATTTCCCCAGAACTTCCGGTGGTTCGCTGATCTTGCCCATTGTTAAAACAACACCGAGAACCGCCGCGACGATGCCGAGTCCGGGAAGTGCATCCGCAACAAAATTGACACTCTTAGCGGGCTGCATCATCTCCTCATAGTGTATGTCCAGTTCATGATCGATCAGCGCATCCAGTTCATGAGGGGCAATGGTGGTCGTCATGACGGTCCGGAGGGTATCGGCGATCAGGTCGACAGCGTGTTTGTTTTTCAGTATCGATGGATATTGGGAAAAAAGGCTGCTTTCACCGGGGTTGTCCACATCGGATTCAATCGACACAAGACCCTGCTGACGGATTTTATAGAAGATGCCGTTGAGCAGCAACAAGGCCTCGGTATAATCCTTCTTGTCGAATGTTCTGCCCTTGAAGATATGAGCCACTGACTTGAAAACTGCTTTGACGACCTTTGAGGGGGAGCTGATCAGAAGAGCTCCTGTTGCCGCGCCGAAGATGATCAGCATTTCAGCCGGCTGGATCAAAACGGCAAGATTGCCGTGCTCGAGGAGATAGCCACCAATAACAGCTATTAACACAACGGCAATGCCTATACCTGCGATCATCGAAAATACGTCATCTCCCCCGCTTTTCCCGAAGGATTTCCCTTTCCCGTTCGAAAACGAATTTTACAATTTCATCTCTTACCATGTCGTCCATCTTGACGAATGAAAGGGACATCTGGTATCCCTCAGGCCGCTCATCAAGGGCGATGATTCTGCCGTAAAGACGAAGCGCCCGGTGCTTCTGCGGCGAAAGAAAGGTCTTTATTTCAAGCATGTCCCCTTGAGCGAATCTTTCCGAAGTTGTAAGGCGGATGCCGGCGCCGCTGATGTTGATCAACCGTGACGGGAGAGAAGAAAACCCCTCATTGCGCAAGGTAAGAAGATGAATGACCGAATCCAGCTTGGCATTCAGGATGTTCAAGCAGGCCTGAAGCGACTGATCCTCAGTTTCCGGCAGACTGCAGCTTTCTACGATGATCGGGTCAAAAATTTCAGCTTGAACATAGTCCTGTTCTTCCAGGGGAACAAGACGATACGCAATGGGAATATAGGCGTCAACACGCGAGAATTGCCTCTTGTTCAATTCATTGTTGTTCTTTTCCATGGGCAGCAACCTGGCAGGATATCGTTCCCTTGATCAAGGAACATCTAAAATGTGCAATTCCGGTGCCATGCGGCTATGATGAGCGGGATAGGTGATGATGAGCTGCCCCGTCCACATAAATGACGGCGACATCTGTCAGCGGGATCGGACGTCCCCGGAGCAGAAGGTCAGACGGACTTCGGTCGTCGGGGACAGGCATGCCTCAAAGAACCCCGTGAAATATCCAATGGATCCGACGACGGCGGAGAGGAAAAAACCACTATCATATTGACCTTTTTGCAGGAATAGCTTAATAAAGCCTCTCAACTTACAAAAATTATTTTAGGATAATGCTCTATGCCCGGCATGAACTTTGAGCTTATAGATGAATATCTGAATTTTCTCGTCGTTGAAAAAGGCGCCTCGCACAATACGCTCGAAGCGTACAGCCGGGACTTGAACCGTTACACCGGCCTGATCCAGGAACGAGGCATCAAGGAAATTCACGAAATCAGTCCAGATGATGTCATCTATTACCTGTCTGAATTAAAGCGGAGGGGCCTGTCGGCCAACTCCATGAACAGAAGCCTCGCGGCGCTGCGGGGTTTCTATAAATTTCTGCTGAGAGAGAAGAAAATCGAGCAGAATCCGGTCGCGGAGATTGAACTGGCCAAAGTATGGATGCGCCTTCCAGATACCCTGAGTCACGAGGAAATGGATCAATTGCTGTCACAGCCGGGAGTCCGAACGGACAGCGCCGTTCGGGACACCGCCATGCTGGAATTGATCTATGCCACGGGCCTCCGGGTTTCTGAACTGCTGTCATTGACGACCAACAGCATCAATTGGCAGGTGGGGTATCTCGTCGTCCAGGGAAAGGGAAGCAAGGAGCGCATCGTGCCAATCGGCCGGGCGGCTTATGAAAAGGTGAGGAATTACTTTAACGATGTCAGGCCGAAGTATATCCGGGGAACGCAGACGAACATTCTTTTTTTGAACAAGTCCGGGCAGGGGATGACCCGCCAGGGGTTCTGGAAACTGGTCCGAAAGTATGCCGTTCAGGCCGGGCTTCAGAAAAAAGTCCACCCCCACACCTTCCGGCATTCCTTCGCTTCCCATCTCCTTGAGGGGGGCGCGGATCTGCGATCGGTTCAAATGATGCTGGGGCATGCGGATATATCGACAACGCAGATTTACACGCATGTCACGCGGGAGCATTTGAAGGACATTCACAAAAAATATCATCCGCGGGGTTAGCCGGCATGGAGCTGCTTCAGGCGACCCTATCGTGGATCCAAGGGGAGAGAAGATGAGGACTGTAGCCGTCGGTAATCTTGCCGTCGGGGATGGGCAGCCGCTGGTGCTCATTGCCGGGCCCTGTGTCATTGAGCATGAGGAACTGACGAGGGCCATCGCCCTTTACCTGAAAAATCTCGCCCGTGAGATGGACATTCCCTTTATTTTCAAGGCGTCTTTTGACAAGGCGAACCGGACGTCATCAGCGGCCTATCGCGGCCCCGGTTTTGAACAGGGCATCGAAATTCTGAAAAACATCAAACAAGACCTGAACATCCCCGTGCTCTCCGATGTCCATCGTCACGAGGAAATCGAGAAGGCCGCGGAAATATTGGATGTGATCCAAATTCCGGCTTTCCTGTGCCGCCAGACGGATCTTATCGTGGAAGTCGCCGAGCGGGCCCGGGTCGTGAACATCAAAAAGGGCCAGTTCCTGGCCCCCTGGGATGTCCGGAACATTCTCGAGAAGGTGCTGTCCCGCGGCAACGACAACATTCTCATCACCGAACGGGGGACGTGTTTCGGATACAACAATCTGGTCGTGGATTTTCGCTCGTTGCCCATCCTTCGCAGAGAAGGCTTCCCCGTCGTCTTTGATGCGACCCATAGCGTGCAGCTTCCCGGGGGGCAGGGAACCGCTTCAGGAGGACAACGGGAGATGGTTCCCTACCTGGCGCGTGCCGCTGCAGCCGTGGGTATTGACGGACTTTTTCTGGAAGTCCACCCGGACCCGTCAAAGGCCTTGTGCGATGGCCCGAATTCCCTCTACCTGGATACCCTTCCGGATCTGTTGAGAACGGTGAAGGCCATAGATGGCAGCGTCATGGCCCTGAAGTCCCAGAGACCGTGAAATGAGGAGGAGTCGAAAGACAATCGAAAGGGGATAAACGTAAGATCATGGATGAAGAAATAACAAAGAAGATCCGGAAGATCCGTATGCTGATCTCGGACGTGGATGGCGTTTTAACCGACGGCCGGATCATCATCGATGACGCCGGGCAGGAAAGCAAGCATTTCGATGTCAAGGACGGCCATGGACTTAAAATGATCATGCGTTACGGGATAGATGTCATTCTTTTGACTGGCCGCTCCTCTTGCGTTGTGGATCATCGTGCCAGGGACCTTGGAATTCGTGAAGTGTTTCAGGGAGTATTGAACAAGAAGGAATTCTTCCAGCAGCTTCTTCGGGAAAGAGGCTTAAATGCCGAGGAAATTGCCTACATCGGTGATGATTTTGTGGATGTTCCTCTTCTGAAGAGGAGCGGGTTTTCCGTGGCTGTTCATGACGCGGTGGAGGAAGCACGAAAAGCGGCAGACTATATTACGGATAAGCCCGGGGGGCGGGGGGCCGTTCGGGAGGTGTGCGAACTGATTCTCAAGGTCCAGGGCAAATGGGAAGAGGTCGTCCGTCGGTACGAACTGGTATGATTTTATCGGTAGAACCTGATTCATGTTTAACCTTTACATGTCCTGAAACGGGTGATATACAGACAGCAGGATCATCGGGATGAGGTTGAAAGCGCTGACCGTATTGCTGAAAAAAAAGAGACTGATCGTGTCCGCTGGCTGTCTGGCCGTTTTTTTTGTTCTGGGTGGAATCCTATATACCCTGAACAAGGAAGAGCCCCGAAAAACTCCAGAGAAGCTCATGGATGACCAAGTCGATTTGCAGGTCATGAATGTGCATTACACGGAGGCAACGGACGAGGGTGTTATCTGGGAAGTCCACGCCGAGAGTGCCCAGTATCGGAAAAAGGACAATCTCGCTCTCCTGAAGAATCCGAAAATCACGTTGACAATGCCGGACGGGCGGAACTTTGTCCTTACCGGGAAGGAAGGGACCCTGAAGCAGGATTCAAAGGATATGAAACTGACAGGCGATGTCCATCTCCAATCCAGCAACGGAGATTCCTTTAAAACGGACGAGGTCACATATTCCGGAAAAGAGAAACGATGCCATACAGGTTCACCCGTCAACCTGAAAAACAGCAGGATGCAGATTGATGCGACAGGGATGTCGATTTCGCTTGCGGACGAGCACCTGACTCTTCTGTCCGGCGTAAAGGCCTGTATCCAGAGATGAAGGAGTTTGCAACCTTGAAAAAGCGGTGGTTATGGCGCCCGATCCTGATGATCGCCTGTCTCATGACCTTTGCCGCCGGAAATATGCCGGCGGTGGGCGCAGAAAAGGCCGACACGAAAAAGCTGGAAATGAGCAGGGAACCCATTCGAATTGAGTCGGATCGTCTGGATGCCTACAATGAACAGCGTTTGGTCGTCTTTTCCGGAAATGCGGTCGCTGTTCAGGGGAACAACGTGATCAAATCGGACAAGATTTTGCTTTACTACAAGAAAAAGGAGAATGGCGCCAGGAAGGGTGCGGCAGGAGAGATCGGCCGAACGGGCGATCTTGATCGAATTGAGGCCAAGGGGCGCGTTGTGGTAACTCAGGGAGACCGGGTTGTAACAGGTGAAGACGCCGTTTTTTTCCAGGACGACCAGAAAATTGTCGTCACGGGAAGCCCCGTGATGCGTGAAAAGAAAAATGTGATCCGGGGGGATCGGATTGTCGTCTTTCTCAAAGAGAACAGAGGAATGGTCGAAAGTTTCCCGAGCAAGAGAGTTTCGGCGACCGTCTATCCCGCTGAAAAGGATGAGGGGAGCAAGCAGCAGCCCTAGGGATGAATGAACTTTCAGCAAACCGTTTGGTGAAGATTTACAGTGGGCGGAGAGTCGTCGACGAAATCGATCTGAGGATTCAACCCGGTGAAGTTGTCGGGCTGCTGGGGCCCAACGGTGCGGGGAAAACAACTACCTTTTACATGATTGTCGGTCTCATCCATCCCGACGGCGGGTCCATCTGCCTCAATGGTGAAGATGTCACCGGGGAGCCGATGTATCTTCGGGCAAGAAAAGGTTTGAATTACCTGCCTCAGGAGCCTTCCGTCTTTCGGAAGCTGACCGTCGAGGAGAATATCCTGGCGATCCTTGAAACTCTGAAACTGAAGGAGAACGAACAAGAGAACCGCTTGCAGGAATTGCTGGGTGAGCTGGATTTAACTCATCTGGCCAAAAACAGGGCGTATTCACTTTCCGGAGGAGAGAGAAGGCGTGTGGAGATCACGCGGGCACTGGTGACCTCTCCGCAATATATCCTTCTCGATGAGCCTTTTGCCGGCATTGATCCCCTGGCCGTTGCGGATATTCAGAAAATCATTGCCAAGCTGAAATCGAAGGGGATCGGTGTGGTGATATCGGACCACAACGTCAGGGAAACGCTTTCAGTCTGCGATCGAGCCTATATTGTCAATGCCGGCAAAGTCCTCGTCGAGGGCAAGCCGGCCGAAATTGCATCCAGCGAAATCGCGCGGAAAATCTACTTTGGGGAAGACTTCACACTTTAATTTTTGATTAAAGGCGAGCCGGTAAGGGACATGGCATTCGAACTGAAACAAAATCTGAAATTGAGCCAGCAGCTGATCATGACCCCGCAGCTGCAGCAGGCCATCAAGCTGCTCCAGCTTTCAAGAATGGAGATGATAGATGTCATCAACCAGGAAATGGAAGAGAATCCGCTCCTTGAGGACATGCCCCCGGAAGACTACGACGAAGCGGAGCTGAGTACGGTCAGTGAAGAGGGAACCATTGCTGAAGTAGAAGATTTCAAGGGCATAGAAAGAACGGAAGAGATAACGGGCGAAGGGGACGGGAAGGAGGATTTTGACTGGAGCAGTTACCTCGAAGATTATGGATCGGTGGGGGCATCGTACGATCGCAGGGACGGTGAGGCGCCTTCCTGGGATAATCTGCTGACGAAAAAAGCCACTCTGACGGATCATCTCATGTGGCAGCTTAAGCTGACCCGTCTGTCGGAGCTTGAAATGAGGATTGGGGAGCAGATTGTCGGCAATCTCGACACAAACGGATATCTGGCGGCCACAACGGAAGAAATCGCCCGGCTGGAAGATGTTGAGGAAACGGAAGTGGAAGCGGTCCTGGCGAAGATTCAGGAATACGATCCTCCCGGCATTGCGGCCAGGAATCTTCAGGAATGCCTGCTGATCCAGGTCAGGCTGCTGGGGATAGAAAATCCCCTCGTCGATGTGATCATTCAGAACCACATGAAGGATCTGGAGATCAAGAACTATAATCACATTGCAAAGAAAAACCGGGTTTCCATCGACGAGGTGCTGCAGGCCGTCATGATGATCAGCGATATGGATCCAAGGCCGGGAAGCATTTACAACGAGGAGAGGATCCAGGCCATCATTCCCGATGTCTATGTTTTCAAGGCAGGCGACGAATATAAGATTGTGTTGAACGATGACGGCATGCCGCGGCTGAGGATCAGCAACTTCTACAAGGAGATCATGGGAAATGTGAAAAATGACTCCAACTCCGATAACGGCAAAAAATACATCCGTGAACGGGTTCAGTCAGCCACCTGGCTGATCAAAAGCATCCAGCAGAGGCAGAGGACCATTTACAAGGTGGCCGAAAGCATCGTCCGGTACCAGAAGGATTTTTTCGACAGGGGAATCAATTATCTCAAGCCCCTGGTGTTGCGGGATATCGCCTACGACGTCGAAATGCACGAATCCACCATCAGCCGGGTGGTCACGAACAAATACATGTACACACCCCGTGGAATCTTCGAATTGAAATATTTTTTCAGCAGCAGCATCCAGAAGAAAAGCGGTGAAGCCATTGCCTCCAAGAGTGTAAAGGAGGAGATTCGCAAGGCGATTGCCTCTGAAAATCCGAAAAATCCATACAGCGATCATGAAATTGTCAGTCTCCTGGAGGGCAAAGGGATCAAGATTGCCAGAAGGACCGTTGCCAAGTATCGGGAGATGATGAACATACTGCCCTCATCGAGGAGGAAGAGATACTTTTAGCACACGGGTATCGAAGCGGACGGAACGATCGTTCCTGGAGGCGGCATAAAGGCCTGAACATAACGAAGAACGATTCCCCTGCGGAAGAAGCCGGTTGGCAGGGAGCAGATATGGCAGGATTCAGTGACAAAGAAAAGAGGAGGAGTAAGCAATGATGAAAATTTCCGTGACCTTTAGAAATACCGAGGATGAAGGTTGGCAAAGGGAATATGTTGATGAACGGATGAAGAAACTGAACAAGCATATCGATGCACCTACTGATGTTCATGTGGTCTTGACCGTTGAAAAATTCAGAAACGTTGCAGAAATCAACATCACAACAAACGGGTTGAATATCATCGGCAAGGAAGAGTCGAAAGATATGCACCTTGCTATTGACAATGCCGTAGAGAAGATCGAACGGCAGCTTAAAAAGCACAAGGAGAAAATCCGGATTCACAAAAGCGGTGGCCTGAAGGAAGAAGGCGAGGAACCGGAAGCGCTGCCCGTAGAGGCAGAGGATGCTGTGGAGTCGAAGATTATAGAAACAAGGAAAATCATTCTGAAACCCATGTCGCTTGATGATGCCGTTCTGGAGATGGATTCGACGAATAATCGATTTGTTGTCTATCGCAATGCCTCGTCAGAAAATGTCAATGTCATCTACCGGCGTGACGATGGCGGCTATCTCCTGATTGAAACGAACAGCTGATACATTGAATGCTGAATGAAAATCGTTGATCTGCTTAAAAAAGACTATATTGTCGAAGAACTGGTATCGTCTGGAAAACAGGAGGTCCTGGAGGAATTATCGCAGCGGATCCTGAAACATAACCGGACATTTGAGCCGGATGCCATGATCCGGACGCTGATGGATCGCGAGAAGCTCGGAAGTACAGGTATCGGAGAGGGCATTGCGATTCCTCACGGGAGACTGGATGGACTTGAAGAGGTGATCGTCGCATTCGGTCGGAGCCTTCGGGGAATTGATTTTGACGCGTTGGACGGAAGGCCGGTGTACCTGTTTTTCCTTCTTCTGGCGCCGGAGCATGCCGCCACGGAGCATCTGAAGGTCCTGGCGAGAATTTCCAGAATGCTCAAGGATCAGAATTTTCGAACACGCCTCATGGAGGCTCCATCCGGGGATGAAATATACCGGATTATTACGGAAAAGGACGGGCAGACATGAGGCCTGCTTCTCATGATCTCCAGGACACGTGAAGAGACTCCATCCCTGCGTGGCATGTTGGACCGTGCTTCCGACCGTTTGGGAATAAAGGAAATTTCGGGCGGAGCCGGCCCGGGAAGGCCCTTGAGCAGACTTCGCATCACCAGGCTTAACAACCGGATTGATTTATCCTGTTTTCCCCTTCCGGAAACGATCGGTATTTTTCCATTGCACGCCTCTCCTTCCGGGAAGGGCGTGCCGATCTTCCCGCCTTCATGGTCCCGCTCTTTTTCAAGCGGTCGCTCTTCAACATGGGCCTGCATTGCACTGGCCGGAACGGGGCGCATTCCGGAATCCCTGATCCAAGCCGTCGGACCGTCTGAAACGCTGCTCTTTGCATCCGCGTACGATGAATTTCTCCTGGAAAGCCGGCTGACCGGACTGTTCAGGGAGCACACCGGCAAAGAGACGTCGCTTTCCGGGGGATTGGTCAGTTTCGACGGAAGGGGGATGTTGATCCTGGGGGAAAGCGGCCTGGGGAAAACGACCTGCGCCCTGGAGCTTGTTAAGCGCGGGTATCGCTGGATTGCCGATGACGTTGTTGTCGCAAGGAAAAGAAGCGGGGGCCGCATCTACGGCAGCAATTGGAACCCCGAATTCCCACTCCTGGAAATAAAGGGAAGGGGAATCGTCCGAGCCGAGCAAGTCCTGGACAGGTCGGCGATTCTGGCCGAATCCAGGATTGATTGCTTTGTGGAACTGGTTGAAGAGGAGGGGATGGGCCAGGGAACTGAGCGTGGCCATCCCTTGAGAACGCTGGACATTCTGGAAACTCCCGTTTACGGAAGGTCCCTTCCTGTAACGGGAGATGCGGTGGGCATGGCATCGAAGGTGGATACGTCGATACGGGCGATGACGGGCATGGGGAGAAACCATTGAAATCGCTTCGGGTGGTGATCATTACCGGTCTTTCCGGTTCGGGAAAAACCACGGCATTGAGGGCCTTGGAAGATATCGGATTTTATTGCGTGGACAATCTGCCCGTTGCCCTGCTTCCGCAATTTCTCGAAATACAATCCGCTCAACCGAAAAATATATGTCAAGTGGCCATGGTTATGGATTTGAGGGAAAATACCTTCATCCAGACCTACAAAGGCGTCTTCGAGCAGCTTCAACGGGAGGGGTACAAGATCGAGATCCTCTTTCTGGACGCCGGAGATGATGCCCTCCTTCACCGGTTCAGTGAAACGAGGCGGGTCCATCCCCTGTCACAGGCTTCCGTCATGGAGGGGATTCACCGGGAGCGGATGCTGCTTCGAAACCTCAAGGAGATGGCGGACAGGGTCATTGATACATCATCCTGCAACGTTCATCAGTTAAAGGATGCCGTGCAGCGCCATTTCCTGTCCTCGTCAACAGCCAGGCGGCTCTACATTCTGGTCATTTCTTTTGGCTACCGCTATGGAATTCCTGTTGATGCCGACCTGGTCATCGATGTCCGTTTTCTTTCAAACCCCTATTATGTGGCGGAGTTGAAAAATTTTAACGGGTACAATGAAGAGGTCCGGGACTATGTCCTGAGTGCCGAGGAGAGCGTCATTTTTCTCCAGAAGTTACTGGACATGATGGAATTTCTGATGCCCCTTTACGAAAAGGAAGGAAAACCCAGGCTGACGATCGCCGTGGGCTGTACCGGGGGGAAACATCGCTCCGTCGTCATGGCGAATGAATTGATGTCCTACTTTTCCAAACAGGATTATCCCGTCAACGTGGACCACCGCGATATCGATAAGAGTTGAAAATCCCATGACTTGCCGGCGTTGATTTTACCGGGCAGGGCAGTGGGAGTTCATTAGGCGCCGATCTGCAGTTTCTTCAGGACATTGTCGTTGATCCAATGAGGATCCCACCATTCCTGGGGATTGACAAACCGCCCTCCCGCCATGATCCCGAAGTGCAGATGATCGCCTCCAGCAAGGCCTGTCAGGCCGCTTGCGCCGAGGACGTCCCCCCTCGAGACGGATTGGGAACCCTTAACCGAAATCGAGGAGAGGTGGGCATACAGGGTGAAAAGCCCGAAGCCATGGTCGATGATGACGGTATTTCCGTAAATGCCCAGTGGGCCGGCAAAAACCACGATGCCGCTGTTGGCCGCCTCAATGGGGGCCTGTGCGGTCGAAGCAAGATCGACTCCCCCGTGAACACTTTCACCAACGGTCTGTCCCCCGTAGATATAGGTCCTCCGATCGCCGAAGAGGGCCATGGGGGAGGCATTTTTCATTCTCAGGAAGGTGTCGCTCCAGAGCTGCCTGGGTTCACTTTTTTCGCATATCCCCTGGATTGTTTTGAAATTCGCTTCCCTGATCTGTGAATTGACGTAAATAAAGGTTTCAAGGAGGTTCTTGCCTCTCAATGGCGGATTGGATGCCTGAAATTCCGGCATTTTCTGCTGGAGAAAGGAATCGCTCAGCATCATCCTGTCACTTCGGAATGTTTTTTTCAGAAGAACATAGGGTACCGTCGACGAGGATTCATTTCCGCCAAGATCCCTGGCTACTATCCGAAGATGCATCGGTTTGCTTCCGGCGTCCATCGGCACGGGCACATAGCAGATAAAACCGGGCTGTCCGGACAGGGAAACCGGATAGGCTCTGAAGAACGCCTGATCGATATATACCCCTGTGACGGAAACGGGTTCCGAGACGCGGTAGGTCAACACGCCGGTTCCGCCGGGATTGAGATGGTTCTGTGTGCTCAGAAGAAGGATCTGGGGCGGACCGAAGTCGATCATCACGGGCCGGTCCGCGGTCATCGAATTGCCGAACAGGGCGCCATCCGCCGCGGAGATGTGGAGGGTGGCCGGGCCTTCGCGAAGCTTGAGTTTAGCCGGGTCAAGGATCACACGGACTTCGTGGGACTTGTATTTCCCAGAGGGGTAGGTGAGCGTGGAAAGGGGGTATGTTTTGCCGTCCTGGGTAAGGGCTACCGCTGTTCTGGAAAGGCCGCTTTTGGAGTCGGAAAAGTTCAGAGTCAGGGGTGTATTCCATCCAATCGTTCGAATTTCGCCCTTCGAGGTAAAGGAGGGCTTTCCGAATTCAAGGCGTTGCCCGAGAAGCAGCCAGGCGGCAACGGCCAGAACGGCGATAACGGCGGATCCGATCAGAAGATAATGCTTCCGGTTCTTGCTGGGTTGTACAAACGTCATGGCTTTCCATCCTCCGGGGATCAGGTGTTGCAACTGGAGCCCTTTATAATTCCTTTGCGGCGGTTTATCAAGTCCAAAGGCCGGGCTGACTAAGCTCTGCTTTCCAGGCGATCCGCCTTTCGCCGCTCCCACTCTCCGAGGATCTTTTTGCGGAGCCGAATGGATTTAGGCGTGATTTCAACTCGTTCCCCTTCATTGATGTATTCCAGGGCTTCCTCGAGGGAAAAGACGACAGGGGGAGACAGCTTGACCGCTTCGTCGCTCCCTGACGCGCGCATGTTCGTCAGCTTTTTAGCCTTCTGAACATTGACGACCATGTCCTCCTCCTTGTTGTGCTCCCCGACAACCTGGCCTTCATAGACCACCTCTCCGGGAGAGATGAAAAACCGCCCCCTGGCCTGCAGGGCATCGAGGGCGTAAGCTGTGGCCGGGCCATCCTGCATGGAGATGAGCACGCCGTTCTGCCGATGGGGGATGGAGCCCTTGAAGGGCTCATACTGGTAAAACTGATGATGGATGACGGCCTCGCCTGCGGTGGCGTTGAGAAGGCGGTTCCGCAATCCGATCATTCCGCGCGCCGGGATATGGAACTCCAGACGGGACCGACCCCCGATGGAATCGATTTTCTTGAGTTCTCCCCGCTTTTTGCCGACCACTTCAATGACTCGGCCGGAGAGATCGGCCGGTATGTCCACAATGAGAAGCTCGATGGGTTCTGCCTTCCGGTTGTTGATTTCCTTGTAGATGACATGCGGCTGGCCCACCTGGAACTCATAGCCTTCCCGGCGCATTGTTTCAATCAGGATGGAAAGGTGCAGTATGCCCCGTCCATAGACCTTGAGGGATTCCGTTCCCGGGGCAGCCTCCACGCGCAGGGCAACGTCGCTCTTGATCTCTCTGTGCAGCCGGTCCCGCAGATGGCGGCTCGTGACATACCGCCCTTCCTTCCCGAAAAAGGGAGAATCGTTGTGGGAAAAAGTCATGCTCATCGTCGGTTCATCCACGGGGATGATGGGCAGAGGCTCCGGATAATCGACGTCCGAGATCGTATCCCCGATATCGATGTCTTCCGGACCGAGGACGGCGCAGATGTCTCCGCAGGGGACTTCAGCGGCTTTATTACGCTGCAGCCCCTCGAAGAGGAACACGTCCTTTACGACTGATTTCTGAGTGAAGCCGTCACGCTTTATGACGGATACGGGCATCCCGGAGCGGATTGTTCCGCGGAAAATACGTCCGATGGCGATCCTGCCCACATAGTCCGAATAGTCAACCGTGGTGACCTGCATCTGTAAGGGGCCTTCCGCTTCTTTCGGGGGAGGGATGGAGGTGATCACGGCATCCAGAAGAGGGGTCAGATCCGTCCCCTGCACATCGGGGGAAAGAGATGACCAGCCAAAACGGCTGGAGGCATAGAGGACGGGAAATTCCATCTGTTCGTCGTCAGCGCCCAGATCGATGAAGAGATCGTACACTTCGTCCAGAACCTCTGCGGGCCGCCGGTTCGGTTTGTCCATCTTGTTGATGACCAGGATGGGCGTCAGATTGAAGGAGAGGGCTTTCTGCAGAACAAAGCGCGTCTGGGGCATTGCGCCTTCGAAAGAATCCACGAGAAGAATTGCTCCATCGGCCATCTTCAAAACCCGTTCCACCTCTCCGCCGAAATCGGAATGTCCCGGAGTGTCGATAATGTTGATTTTATGACCGCCGTAGGTGATGGAAATGTTCTTGGACAAAATGGTGATGCCCCGTTCGCGCTCGAGGTCATTGGAATCAAGAAAGCAATCCCGCACCTCCTGGTTGTCGCGGAAAATTTTGCTCTGGATGAGGAGCTTGTCGACCAGCGTGGTCTTGCCATGGTCGACATGGGCGATAATTGCTACATTTCTAATATTCATGCTGCCTTATATCCTTTTTTAAAACGATTTCGAGAGGGGTGATTTCCGGATTCAACCGGCGATAAAGTAACCTGACCGGCTGTGCTCGAGAGGATAGGCGGTTGGATAAAAATGGAAAGCGTTAAACAAAGCTGGGTTGTTCAATCGATGTATCCGTTTATGCACTATTCTTCTGACCATGTCACGACACTTCTACTGCGTTCCGTATCGAAGCGTTTTCCTGACCGCCCCCGCTGTCGGCTCATCGACATGGATTTCTGCCGCATGCCTCTTCCGGGACGTGCGGTACCGCAGCCATCCTGCCGTCCCTTTTTCGTCTCCGGGTTGGAATTCGCCTGATGTTTGAAACTTCGCTTAGGCTGATAACAGGAAAGTTGTCAATTGGCAACAATTTGTTGATGATCCGGAAAAGAAATCAGGAGGGAAGTTTATCGAAGACGACCTTTTCAATGGTGGAGCGGATGAACTCCAGGCGATCTTTCGTCGCCGCCTCAAAGCGGAGAACCAATACCGGCTGCGTGTTTGAGCAGCGGACAAGCCCCCATCCGTCGGCGAAGGGAATACGGACTCCATCGATGTCGATGACGGGGCCGAGGGTGCGAAAATGATCCCGGAGCTCCTCCACGAGGCGGAACTTCACATCGTCGGGGCAGGCGATTCGGATCTCCGGCGTGGTGCAGGTTTCCGGAATGTCCGCCATGAGTTCGCTGACGGACTTCCCCGTCCGGGAAAGCATTTCGAGGAGCCGCAGAGAGGCGTAAATGGCATCGTCGTATCCGAAATAGCGGTCTGCAAAAAACACGTGGCCGCTCATTTCGCCGGCGAGCATCGCCTTCTCTTCCTTCATTTTGGCCTTGATCAGGGAGTGGCCGGCCTTCCACATGATGGCTTTGCCGCCGTGGCTGGAAATATCGTCAAAAAGCTTCTGTGAACATTTCACTTCACCGATGATGGCGGCTCCGGGATGCTTTTCGAGAACGGCGCGGGAAAAGAGAATCAGCAGTTCGTCACCCCACAGGATTCTGCCGGTATTCGAGACAACGCCCAGGCGGTCCGCATCGCCGTCGTATGCCAACCCGACATCGGCATGTTCCGCTGTCACCTGCCGTGTGAGCTCATACAGGTTTTCCGGGATCGTCGGGTCGGGGAAATGGTTCGGAAATCGCCCGTCCGGTTCGCAGAAGAGCTCCTGAGTCCGGCAGCCCAGCCGCTTCAGGATGGGGGCGGCAAAATATCCCCCAACGCCGTTCCCTCCATCGAGAACGACCCGGATGCCCGGTTTCAGCGAAAAGGAACTGCAGAGGTAGTCTTCATAGTCTTTCGCGATGGATCGCATTTGTAAACGACCTTCGCCTTGGGCAAAATCTCCCGATTCGGCAATCCTTCTCAGGGCTTGGATTTCTTCGCCATGGAGTGCATCCTGGCCGATGCATACCTTAAAACCATTAAATTCCGGTGGGTTGTGGCTTCCGGTAACCATGATCCCGCCGTGTGCCTGGCAATGGCGGATGGAAAAGTACAGGATGGGGGTTGCGCAAAGGCCGATGTCGATGACGTCAATGCCGGCCCTGCGCAGGCCGGCATTGAGAACCTGCTGATACCCATCTGAACTGAGGCGGCAGTCCCTCCCGGTCGTGAGCAGGGTCGCGCCGTGGTGGACGGCGTACGTCCCGATCGCACGCCCCAGCGTATAAACCCGTTCGTCATTCAGATCTTTTTCAACGACGCCGCGAAGATCGTATTCCCGAAAAATGGCAGGGTTCATGGATCTGTTTTTCCTCTTGACCTTCTTGCCGCCTGGGCAAGACAACGTCCGTCCAGCCAGGCTTACCACCCTTCCTTCGGGGGCGAAAATCCGGCTCTGTCATTGCGTCCTGTACATCTCTTCGTAAATCTTGAGATCGATCGTATCAAAAATTTTGGTATACTGCTCTTTTTCCAGCAGGCGGCGCATTTCCCATCCCGAAGGGGTTTTCTTTTCCGCAACCACGGAAAGAGTCACTTCCGTTTCCTTCCAGTTGAGTGTCCGGGTCCTGGCGAGACTTCGGGTCCGCCAATCATCCAGAACGACAAAATCGGATTCCACAAGGTGCTTTTCTTCATCGATCCGAATGTTGGTCCCCATTTTTTTTTCCTTGAGGACTCGTTCAATGGCCCTGAGAACAAATTTTTCTTTCGCTTCGTAGGTGTAAGTAAATTCATCAGGCTGAGATATAAGCGTCTGCCCGACCGAAGCGCCGCAGGCAGACAGGCTGATCAGAACAAGAAGCGCGGCCAGCAATACGATGCAACGCCTCAAGGGCCTGTTGTCCCTGCCGCCGAGCTTCCGGTCTGAATGTGCTTTCATTCGGCAATACCTTTCTGAGTGGAAGTTTGCAAGTCCATGAGAGGAGCGTGCGTACCGGGATCAGATTCGATCCGCTCTTCATGAAAAACTGCCCTGTGCGCCTTGTCCCCTAAGAATAAATGATTATGTTAGTCCTGAGGACAAACAAAATGAATGCAATATCATCTCCAGGAATCAGTGACGCATTGTTAATCCTTTTCAATCTCGTTTATTTCGTCATGACCATGATTCTGACGTCGCTTTTTATTGAAAGAATCTGGATCGGGCGGACACAGTGGCTGATCCTTCCGCTGATTGCCCTTTCCCTCGGCCTTTTTCCTTTGCATCCACCCCTGTTTCTCCATATCCTGAAAGCCGTAACCGGACCGTTCTCCATTCAGGGACTGATGGTCGTTACGGGCTTCGGGGTTCTCTCCGGCATGGTGATGTCGAGCCTCTGACTGCTTCTTCGATTGCCCGGGGCGATCATGAGGTTGTTCATCAAGGTGGATTAGGTTACGACATCCCGATGATGGTTGAGGCATGAGGATTTGACCGCCTTTCTAATCATAAAAATTGGTTGCAAGCAAGGCCATTTCAAGATATATTACCGCAATAAAAAATCAGCGGCGTCTTCCATCGCTGCGGCCGCGTTACCCTCCCTGTATCAACCAAGAACATTGTATTTCAAGACTTTTTAAGGCAATCGAAATTGCAAAGCAAGCTCATACCGGGCGATATCAAAAATAGAAACAACTCTCTGTCGTTCTTAACCGCTGAAAACAGCGGATATTTTTTCGGTTGCGGTGCAGTCGGAAGGCGGTTTCTTGGTCATTAAAGTCGCTACAGGCAACAATCCGCGAGCAGGTGAAGAGATCCGCAATGCCGTCTGCGGGCGGGATACGCGGCAGAGCGGACCAGGGGGCTTGAGCGGTAGAGGGAGAAAAAAGGCGCGCCTGAACGGAACGGCGTTCTGAAGGTTTGACCGTAAACGGAAACAGGAAGATCAAGACAAAAGAGAAAGGTGGAGATGATGATTTTCAACAGTGTGGATGAATTGAAAAAAGGCTGTGAAGGTGTCCTGGAGGTAAAGGGAGATCAGGTCAAGGTGTTGAATGAAGAGATATTGAGAAATTCGCTTATTGATTCTCTCATTTTTACGGCGGTATTCAGTGCCCTGCCGGAAGTCAAAGAGGCGGCTTCGTGGCTCATTCGGCAAAGCGGAGCCGCGCTGGGGATCCTGTCATCGTCCATTCAGTCCCTCTATGAGGCCATGGGCAGAAAGGAAGTGACGGGCTTTACCGTTCCGGCCATCAACATCAGGGCCTTGACCTATGAGGTGGCCCAGGCCATTTTCCGTGCGGCGTTGAAAGACTCCGTCGGCGCCGTCATTTTTGAAATTGCCCGTTCGGAAATTGACTATACAAAACAGAGGCCCATTGAATATACGAGCGCAGTGACAGCAGCAGCCATAAAAACCGGATTCCACGGCCCCATCTTTCTTCAGGGAGATCACTTCCAGGTCAATGCCAAGAAATTTGCCGCCGATGGGGAAAAGGAAGTCAAGGGCGTCAAGGACCTTATCTGGGAAGCCCTTGAAGCCGGATTCTACAACATCGATGTCGACACTTCCACCCTCGTGGACCTGTCAAAACCCACCATTGATGAACAGCAGAAGACAAATTTCGACCTTGCCGCAGAATTGACAAGCGTGATCCGGGATCTGGAGCCGGCGGGTATCACGGTATCCGTCGGGGGTGAAATCGGTGAGGTGGGCGGCAAAAACAGTACCGTTGAAGAGCTTCAGGCCTTTATGGATGGATATCTCGAGGCCCTGAAGAGCTACGGGCCTGACTTGAAGGGAATCAGCAAAATAAGCGTTCAGACGGGGACCACCCACGGTGGCGTTCCCCTGGCCGATGGAAGTGTGGCCAAGGTGAAGCTGGATTTTGAAACCCTGGAAAAGCTGTCGGAAGTCTCCCGGAGCCGTTACGGACTTTCCGGCGCTGTTCAGCATGGTGCGTCCACGCTGCCCAACGAGGCCTTTGACAGGTTCCCGGCAATCGGAACGGCAGAGATTCATCTGGCAACCGGTTTCCAGAACATCATTTACGACAGTGCCCATTTCCCCGTAGACTTGAAGGACCGGATTTATGAGTACCTGCAGCGTGAGATGGCGGGGGAAAAGAAGGAAAAGGATACGGAGGAGCAATTTATCTATAAAACCCGCAAAAAGGGGTTTGGACCTTTCAAGCAGGAACTCTGGCAGCTTCCGCCGGAAACATTGAAGCAGATCAGTACGGAGCTGGAAAACCAGTTTACCTTTCTGTTCCGGAAATTAAATGTGGCCAACACCGAAGCGGTTGTGCGCAAGTTCGTTTCGGCCGTGGAGGTCCCCTTGAAGGCTCCCGCCGCATTGAAGGGATAGATGAACGTAAAGAAAACGACGACGTTTTGAAGGAAATTTTCCGGAGAATGGTCGCGGATGCAAATGAAAGAGAGCCGGACGGGGACGAATCTGGAACATAACCCCGTCCGCCTCTCTTTGATGGTATGCTTTCAGCCCGGCTTCGGAATCAGCCCGCCAAGGCGCTAAAATTCGAGAGATGCGAGGCATTGGGCGTGAGTGGAAAAGGTTGTTGGACGGCCTGATGCATGTAGACCATTTCCGGAAGACGTTACCGGACCTTTGCCCCGGTTCTCGGCTCGCGGTCAAAGGACAGGACGGTGATGCCCTCATCGGTTGTATCCGTGGCCAGAAGCATCCCCCGGGATTCAATTCCCATCAATTTTGCCGGTTTGAGGTTGGCCACAATCACGATGGATTTGCCCACGAGCTGCTCCGGCGCATAGTCCTTGGCAATGCCGGCGACCACCGTCCGCTCTTCACCGATGTCGATCTTGAGCTTCAGCAGCTTGGCCGATTTGGGAACGATCTCGGCCTCCAGGATCCGGGCAACCCGGAGATCGATCTTCTCGAAATCCTCGTAAGAAACCTCCGGTTTGATCGGCGGGGGCGGTGCGGGGATTTTCTGCTCGACGGCCGCGGTCTCCGACCTGTAATCGATCCGCGGGAACAGGGCTTCGCCTCGCTGCAGGCGCAGGCCGGGGGCAAGGGCGCCCCAGGTGCGGATCGTTCCGAAATTTTCCCTGTCAGGATGGGCGATCCCCAGTTGCAGCAAAATCTTCTCCGCAGAACCGGGCATGAAGGGGGAGATCAAAACCGCGATCACCCGGAGGGTTTCCAGCAGGGAATAAATCACCTCATCCAGTTTGGCCTTTTTCGACTGGTCCTTGGCCAGGTTCCAGGGTTCCTGTTCCACGATGTAGCGATTGGCCGTGCCGATATAATCCCAGATGGACATCAGGGCCTTGTGAAAAGTCAATTCCCGGAAAGAGGTTTTGACTTCAGCAAGAACCCTGAAGGCCGTATCGGCGAGGATACGGTCGGCTCCGGTCACCTCCGTGACCGCCGGTACGGCTCCCTGGCAGAATTTCATGGCCATGGACGTAACCCGGCTGACAAGATTCCCCAGATCGTTGGCCAGTTCCGCATTGACCCGCAGAACGAAGCTCTCCTCACTGAAGCTCGAGTCCAGGCCGAAAACCATTTCCCGGAGAAGATAATAGCGGAAGGCATCCAGCCCGTATTTGTCCTTCAGATCGAGAGGGCGGACAACATTGCCGATGCTTTTCGACATCTTGCTTGAGTCGACATTCCAGTAGCCGTGAACATTCAGATGAGAATAGGGTTCGATGCCCGCGGCTTTGAGCATGGTGGGCCAGTAGATGCCATGAGGCTTGAGGATGTCCTTGGCAATCAGATGTTCGGCCACCGGCCAGAAGGTGCGGAAATTTTCGCCGTCGGGATAGTCGATTCCGGAAATATAGTTGATCAGCGCGTCAAACCAGACATAGGTTACATAGTTTTCGTCAAAGGGCAGGGTAATCCCCCAGCTCAGGCGTGCTTTCGGCCTGGAAATGCACAGATCCTCCAGGGGCTCGCGAAGGAAGGCCAGCACTTCATTCCGATAGCGTTCCGGCCGGATAAAGTCCGGGTGTTCCTTGATATGGGCAATCAGCCACTCCTGATATCTGCTCATTCGGAAAAAATAGTTGCTTTCCTTGCGGAATTCAGGCTCTGTCTGGTGGTCCGGGCATTTCCCGTCGACCAGCTCTTTTTCCGTGTAAAAGCGTTCGCAGCCGACGCAGTAGAACCCTTCATAATGACCGAAATAGATATCGCCGGCGTCATAGACCTTTCGCAGAATCGTCTGCACGGTTTCGATGTGCCTGGCATCCGTTGTCCGGATGAAGAAATCGTTCGTGACGGAAAGCTTCGGCCAAAGTTCACGGAACTGGCTGCTGATCCGGTCTGCGTAAGCTTTCGGCGTGACGCCGCTCTTGTCGGCGGCTTCGGCGATCTTGTCGCCATGTTCGTCCGTGCCCGTGAGAAAGAACGTCCGATGTCCCGACAGCCGATGATAACGGGCCAGAACATCAGCGACGATGGTTGTATAGGCATGCCCGAGATGGGGGGAGGCATTGACATAGTAAATGGGTGTTGTGACGTAATAGGTATTTTCCATGGCTCTCAATCCACAAAGAAAAGAAACGATTTCAAGAGAGATTCTCCTAAGCCTTGAGCGCTGCGGCCAGGTCATCAATAATCGGTTTTGAGCCGACGTACAGCGTGGTACGCTGGTGATGCGCCGCCGGCTTCAGATCAAGAATGCGTGTGCCCGTTTCATCGATGGCGTCGCCGCCGGCTTCCCGGCACATGAACGCCGCGACATTGGCCTCATACAGAAGCCTGAGTTTACCCTGAGGACGATTTTCCTTGGGATTCGGATGGTTGACGATGGCAGGATACATGAAAAGGCCGCCGTTTGACAGCAGGCGGTGAAAGTCGCCGGCAAGGGCGCCGATATAGCGGAACTTGTATTTGTTCAAATTGGCCCCGATCCACTTCTGCACTTTATCGCTGAAGACGTTTGTGTTTCCGGCGTTGAAGGACAATTCCCAGGTTTTTGGATTGTCGGGCATGGTCAATTGAACCGGCTTGACGTAGGTTGAGGTTTCGTCGGAATGGAAGCGCCAGCAGCCTGCGTCGCGCAGTGCCAGGGTGAACATCCCCGTTGGAATGACGAACATGCCTGCTGCGATGTACTCGCTGCCTTCGCGGAGGTGATAATCCTCAGGGCCCCGCATATCGCCATCGAGAAACCGCTTGGCAATCCCGAACATGAACCCCACAGGCAGCCCATGGGACACGTTGGATGATCCGTCCAGGGGATCGAAATAGACAAAGTAGCGGCCGCCCTCTTTGTTCATGTCAACAATGTCATCACACTCTTCGCTTACCACCTGGATCACGCGCTTGTTCGAGGCCAGGTAGTGGAGCACGATCTCGTTGGCGATGTCGTCCATCTTCATGACATTCTCGCCCTGGATATTGATCGATCCGGCCACGCCGAGATTTCCCTTGAGGGCGCCGGTTCGGTAATAAAGTTCAATTCGCTTTGCCGCGGCAATGATGGAATCCATGAGAATCAGGAAGTGATAGGTGCGGTTATGCTTTTCCTGGTGCAACATCAAAAAATTACGAAACGTCTGTTCAAACTCTACTGGCATGTCACCCTCCTGTAAATTATGGTTAAGAAAGACTTTCTAGCTAAAGCGCTTTTTGCCGCGGAATCGAATGCCGAAAGTGCGGCCCCGGGGCGCGGCGCATGCGCGATCTTAGAAGATGCAGGGCGCGTCGACAAAAGAAACAGGAATGGAAAAACGCTTGTGAAGATGCTCTCCCAGCGCCTTCATCCCGAACGTTTCCGTCTGGTAATGGCCGCCATAAAAAATGTTCAGCCCGAATTCCCGGGCCAGGTGAAACGCGCCGTGCTTCGGCTCGCCGGTGATGAAGAGATCGATTCCCTCCCGTTTCAATTCCCTGAAAAGCGCGGTATCGGTGGCCGAGCCGGCGACAATGGCGGCGGTCGAGATGATATCCGGGCCGAAGGTTAAAAAACCCTGACGGCAACCGATGACCTTCTCGACTTCAGACGCTGCTTCGGTTCGTGAAAAAAGCCTCTTGAATCGTCCCTTTACGCCGATCGCCCTGCCGTGATAGAGGGCAAAGGGTTCAGCATCGACCAGTTCAAGATGCTCTGCGATAACACGGTTATGTCCGATTTCAGGATGGGCGTCGAGGGGAATGTGAGCTGTATACAGCGCCATGTCGGCGATGATCAGATCCCGTATCCGCTGATAGTGATGGTCCAGAACCAGCTCCTGGCGCCCCCAGTAGAGCCCGTGATGAACGACAAGGAGATTGCAGCCCGCCTGTGCCGCCTTGGTGATCGACTCATGGCAGGCATCGACGGCCAGGCCGATCCGGTCGACGGTTCCGCTGTTTTCAACCTGGAGACCGTTTGCCGAATCATCTGTAAAGGAGCCGATTTCCAAGTAGGAGTCAAGATAGTCCGTGATGACGTTTCGTTCCATTAATTCCTGCAGAAAGTGCATCCTGTAAAATACTAGCGCGACATCATAACAGATGGCGCCTTTAAGTCAACCACTTCAAAAAAGTTTTGACGTTTCGCCCGCCAATCCCCGGAAAGGCGTTCTCCTCCGGGACAGGAAGCAGGATGCTCCAGGGGCGTCAATGGCTGCGGGGATCATTCCGGTGATCCCCACGGCCCGGTTTCTGCGGAGGTTTTTCCGAAGACGGGTGATCGGCGGAGCCGGCATTCTCTTTTCGGCTTTGGGCGCCCTTGTCCTTTTTTCGTTCCCGGTAGCATTCGTACTCAAAGGCAAGGCAGCACATGAGCCTGCCGCAGAGCCCGGAAATCTTTTCCGGGTTGAGGGACATATTCTGCTCCTTGGCCATTTTGACGGAAACGCGGTCCAGATTGTGAAGCAGGTTGACGCAGCAGACTTCGCGTCCGCAAACCCCCATGCCCTTGACGATCCTTGCCTCCTGGCGGGCCCCGATCTGCCTCAGCTCGATCTTGGTTTTGTATTTCTGTGCAAGATCCTTGACGATCTCCCGGAAATCCACGCGATTTTCCGCCGTGAAGTAGAAGATGATCTTGCTCCTGTCAAAAAGGCATTCCACATCAATCAGCTTCATGGGCAGATTCCGTATCTTGATTCTTTCGGAACAGAAGGAGAAGCAACTCTCTTCGAGAGTCCTGTTGCTGTCGCGAATGCGCAGATCTTCTTCCGTCACTTTACGAATCACGGGTTTCAAGGGGGTCTGGATGTCCTCCTCCGGAACGGATCGGGGGCTTGTGAGAACCGTTCCCATGGATGTTCCGTCGTCTGTCGAGACGATCACCGGATCATTCACCAGGATCGCAAGGTCCCCTGCGTCGAAGTTGTAGATCTTTCCTTCTTTTTTAAACTTGACACCAACGATGGTTTTTAGCACAGGCTGTATGGTCTCCTGAAAGTTCGGCTCACTTCTACTGCAATTCACGCGCCTTCCCGACGATTCCGGCAACGCTTTGCCGGGCGTAACCGGCATGGCCTTCGCCATCTGGGTTTTCCCCTGCAGTTCAACCTGGATCGGAACGAAGATGTGCGTATTGGAAGGCGCTTATCAAGGTTAGATCGAAAGTCTAAACATCATAACCTCCAAAGTCAACGATTTATTCGCATTTTGCTCCAATTGATGAATGGCCTCTTCAATGGCCTGCACGTTCATCAGAATTTCTGCAGGGGTTCGCCTCTCGGACAAGGCCGCAATCAGGTCCAGGCGGTCCCTGTGCATAAGGCCGTCACCCCTCCCTGTTTCTTTGAAAATCAGAAGGTCCCGGAAAAACGTTTTGAGGAAATCGAGCTTATCCTGGATGTCTTTCCTGTCATCGACTAAAAAACGAAGAAAAGACAAATGCTGAAGAGGCTCATCCTGTTGCATCCTGGAAAGATAATCCAGGCATTCCTCTTTCAACGCAAGAAAGGACTCGCGATTGAGCTCCAGGGCTTTGCCGATGCTGCCGCTGGAAGCGGCTGACAGCAGGCGGGCGTGAGATTCCTCCAGAGAAGACCGCTCGGCGAGAAGGGTCAGCACGATCTCCTGCGGAAGGGGATTGAACCGGATCTGCTGACACCTTGAAAGAATGGTGAGCGGCAGGGAGTATGGCCTGGCCGTTACCAGAATCAGGATATTGGATGCAGAGGGCTCCTCAAGGGTTTTCAGAAGGGCGTTAGCCGCTGCGTTGTTCAAACGGTCGGCATCCAGGATAAGGGCGATGCGTTTGCGGCCCTCCATGGGTTTGAATTTCATCCTTTCCTGAAGGCCTTTGACGGCATCGATCCGGATGAAGGCTCCGTCCGCCTCCACGGTTTCAACGTCCGGATGATTCCTGTGATCGGTCTTGAGGCAGGAAAGGCAGGAATCGCAGGAATCGAAGGCGGCTTGCCGGCAGTTCAACGCCTTGGCGAAGGTCAAGGCGAGGGTGCGTTTGCCGATGCCGTCCATGCCGTGAAAAAGATAGGCGTGGGCAAGACGGTCATGACGCAGGGCATTCTGAAGGATGCTGACGGGTTTCGGGTGGCCCAGGATATCCTTGAATGACATGAAAATAGTCCTATGCTCTGATTTGAAGGGGTTTGGGCCCCGGTTGACGGCGACCTCGGCTGAAGCTTGCAATGGCCGCAGGAACCGGCCGAGCCCTTCAGGGGATTTCAGGGGTTGGAAGAGCGCCGGAGCGGTGCTCAGCCGCCGTCTGCGCTCAGGAAAGCCTTGAGATGACGGCACACCTCAAGGGATATGGAAGCAACATCCCCGGTCGCGTCGATGACGCGGAACCTGTCCGGCTCCTGCCTTGCGAGGGAAAGATAGCCCTTGCGGATTTTTTCGTGAAAAATCAGCCCCTCCTGTTCGAAGCGGTCCTCCCTTGCCTTTTCCGGAACGCCGGACATCCGCTGCAGGGCCCGGCGAATGCCCGTTTCCGCGGGAAGATCGAAGAGAAAGGTCAGGTGTGGCTTCAGGGAGGAGGTGGCGAACTCATCCAGCGTGCGGATCCATGTTGCGTCAATGCCCCGTACGAGGCCCTGGTAAACCATGGTGGCGTCTGAAAACCGGTCGCAGAGAATCCAATTCCCACGGACCAGGGCGGGGCGGATGACCTCGCGGATATGCTGAGCGCGGGCCGCCAGAAAAAGCAGTGTTTCCGCCTCGTCACAGATGTCAAAGGGGCCGCGCTTCAAAAGAAGCTTCCGGATCCTTTTCCCGAGGGGAGAGCCTCCCGGTTCTTCCGTCGTCATCACGGGGAGACGCCACTTTCTCAAGAATCTTGCGGCCAGTTTGATCTGAGTCGTTTTCCCGCACCCTTCAATTCCTTCGAAAGAAATAAAATAAGACATGTCTGGTGATAAAAATCAAAAGGGGGGTACTTCCGCCCAAAAAAGCGAGAAGTGCTCCCCCCGTCTTGAAGAAGAATCTGAAGATTTATTTGGCTTCGCCGGGAACGATCGCTTCAGCCGGGCACTGTTCCGCACACGTTCCACAGTCGGTGCACAGATTTGCATCGATTACGTACTTGTCTTCTCCCTCACTGATCGCTCCAACGGGGCACTCATCCTGGCAGGAACCACAAGCCAAACAATCGTCGGTAATTACATACGCCATAACTTTTATCTCCTTTTAAAATGTTGTTTTCTTTTATTTCATGATCCATCGACCTGACAGGCAAATGGGTCATATCATGAACTCACTTAAACCGAAACCACTTCCTTGACTCCGGAGACCTTTTCCCTGAGCATTTTTTCTATCCCCATCTTCAAGGTCATCTGAGACATGGGACACCCCTTGCATGCACCGACCAGGCGGACCTTCACCACCCCATCCTCACTGACGTCGACCAGCTCAACATCGCCACCGTCAGCTTTCAGGTTGGGCCGGATCTGATTCAGGACTGCTTCAACTTTATCTTTCATGTTTGTACCCTCCAATTTTTCCTTTTGTTCCCTTCCAGGAGAAGATGGCTCATGGCGGTCTCCTTCTGAAAGAACGCGTCACGATTTCAATGGGGCATTTCCGCGATCATCTCCCTGGCGAGGGCTCTGGCCACATCCGGCAGCTGGGGCTTGATGAGCAGGTATTTTTGAGCCCTTGAATGACCGGCCTTCCAAAGAACCCTGCCTTCGGCGGCAGAAATGAGTTTCATGGAAAGACCGATCTTTCCCACCTTGTCTGTCGCTTCCGTCGTGTAGTTCCAGTAGTCGAGAGAAACAACCAGAAAGGCGTCAACGCGGCATATTTCCCCGATTCTCCTGCTCAGATCGGGGTCGGAAAAATTGACGGCTTTGAGCTTCGCAGTATAATCGGCCGTCACTTTCCGCAGCTCTTCATTTTCCTGGAGCTGGCGCTGGATATCATTCCCGGAGACGATATCGGTAAACCACTTTTTTTCACTCACGACTCCGGCGATGATCTGATCGACAGTCCCCCTGGCCTCTTCATAGGGTCCCACATCGACGGGCAGGATCCCTATCCGCTCCGGATGAAAATTGCCGGCTTCCGGGTCCACCTCGGAATAGCGCAATCCCCCGCAGCCGGCAAGAGCTAGGATCAGTAATATGGCAAGAATGACATGCCGGAATCTTATGTGCACAAGAACCTCTCGCTTCTACAAGGCCTGCGGAATCCCCCTGTTCAGGACCGTGCGGCAACCCAAAGAATAGAGCACAACCCTGCGATAACATAGCTGGTTTCCAGAAGCCCCTCAAGGACTATTCCTGAAAGCGAGGCCCTTCTATCACAAAGTCGGAAACAAATCCATATATAAAATAAATTTATCAGCAGGACCAGTGAGAGCGGGGAGGTCCAGCCGACGAGAGCGCTGGAAACCAGCATGACCGCTAACAGCAGGCAGATAGCCGCCAGGAGGGTCTGCGTTTTCTGCTTGCCGACCACAACGGGGATCGTCTCCCTGCCGATGAGCCGGTCGCTCTGGATATCCAGGATATCGGAAAGGGACGAGCGGATAAAAACCACACCAAAGGTAAAAAGAAAGGCGATGAGGAGTTCGGGGGAGAAGGAGGGCTTCCGTTCCACAACAGGCATGATGGCGACGACGGTTGCCCAGGCCAGGGCCATGGAGATATTTTTTGAGCCGGGGAGATCCTTCAAGCTTCGATAGTGCCATTTTTTGGGCAACAGGGAAGAATTGTAGAGGATCCCCAGGGTCGACATGAAAAAGAGAAGCAGAAAGGCATGGATTCCCTGGCTCATGGCGATGCCCAGTCCGGTGAGCATGGATAAGATGGCCCCGGAAAGATAAAAATACTCGTGCTTCAGGTAGGACTCCTCCCGAAAGGAGCCGATGGTGCAATTCTTCCGGTTTACAAACCGGTTGAAGGTGTGCATGGCATGAACATAAAGGGCGGTGATTAAAAGAAACAGGATGTTGACAGGGACGCGCTCGAGGAGCATGGCTGTCAGTGAGAGGCAGGCCGCCCCGAGGGCGGAGTACAGATCGGTACGGACCGCCAGGGTCCAGAGCTTGAAGAACAGCTGACCCTTTCGCTTTTTTTCCGACTGCTGTTCCGTGATCCGGTCAACGACACGGGAAAGGATCCAGTTCGGTGTGGAAGCCCCGGCCGAGAGACCGATGCGATCGAAGCCGACGAGGAGGTCTCCGCTCAGTTCGTCCGCCGTTTCGATGTGAAAAGTCGGCGTGCCCTGAAGGGCCGCCAGGTCGGCCAGGCGTCGCGTATTGGCGCTGTTTCTGCCGCCGACGATCACCATGGCTTCCGTCTGGGAGGCCAGTTCCTGGACTTCAGACTGGCGCCGTTCCGTGGAGTCGCAGATCGTATTGTAAACGACGGTTTCCGGAAACTTCTCGCGGACCCGCTGGACGACGGCCTTGAATTCATCAACGCTCTGGGTGGTCTGGGCAACGACGCACACCTTTTCCAGATCGGGAAGACGGTCGACATCGGAACAGCTGCTGACGACCCTGCCATGGCCGCCGGAGTGGCCGAGGAGGCCGTTTACCTCGGGATGATCGCCGTCGCCGACGATCAGGATGGCGTAATGCTGAGCCGCGTGCTTGCGGATGATGGCCTGAACGTGGGCAACCTTGGGGCAGGTTGCGTCAATGATCCGTAGGCCCTTTTCACGGAGTTTTCGCCGTTCAGCCGGGGAAATTCCATGGGCCCGGATGACGATGGCCGCGTTGTGTTCCGATGAGGGGATCGCATCAAGATCGTCGACAGGGACAATCCCCCTGGCGCGCAGGAAGTCCACCGTTTGCGGATTGTGAATCAGCGGGCCATAGGTGTAGATGGTTCTGGGGCCTTTGTGACGGGCGATCTCAAGGACCATTTCAACGGCTCGCCGAACGCCCATGCAAAACCCGGCCGTCTGTGCTATTCGAACGCTCATCTCTCGTTATTCCACCGGTAAGCGGGCATAGATGAAGAACTCCCTGTTTCCCCTGGCGCCTGGAAGGGGTGAGGCCGCCGTTCCGATGACCTCCAATCCGGAACCCCCCATAAAGAGGGTCACCTCATCCTGAACGCGCTGATGAAGATTCGGCTCCCGGACAATGCCTCCCTTTCCGACCTGTCCCTTTCCCACTTCAAACTGAGGCTTGATCAGAGCGAGAAGATGCCCTCCCCGTTTTAAGAATTTCACCGCGGAAGGAATGACGAGCTTCAGGGAAATGAACGAGGCATCGATGGTGATCAGATCGACAGGGGCGTCCATGCCGGCGCCGTCATAAAACCGGATGTTGGTTCTTTCGATGCTGGTCACCCTTGGATCCTTCCTCAATTTCCAGGCCAGCTGTCCATAACCGACGTCAAGGGCATAAACGTGGCGGGCGCCCTTCTGGAGAAGGCAATCGGTGAAGCCCCCCGTGGAGGCCCCGACATCCAGAGCTACCAGATCATGGACATCCATGGAAAAGGCTTCAAGCGCCCCTTGAAGCTTCTGCCCCCCGCGGCTGACGTAGGGGGATTCCTTGCCCCTGATCCGGACAAGGGCCTGGGAGGAAACGAGCATACCGGCCTTGAGAGCGGCTTGGTCATCCACCAGAACGGCGCCGGCAAGGATCAGGGCCCTGGCACGTTCCCGGCTTACCGAAAGGCCCTGCTTGACGAGGAGCTGATCCAGACGGATTTTTTCTGATTTCGTTTTCATGGCAACGGGTTTAGGAGTGCTGTCGACGATTCCTTCTCAGGCGGGAGGATCAGGTTCCCGCTCTTTTTTTTGATCCATCATGGCCAAGACGGCTGCCACAATGCCCTGTTCATCGATTCCGTAGAGGTCGCGCAGCTCGGCCTGAGTGGCTTGCTGTGCAAACTCGTCCCGGACTCCCAGCCTTTTGATGCGGAGATCGCGGATGCCGTTTTCTTCGAAGCATTCCAGGACGGCACTGCCGAACCCCCCCATGACGGCATTTTCCTCGACGGTCAGGATGTGCTTGAATGAGCGTGAAAGGTCCAAAAGGAGTTGACGGTCCAGAGGCTTGACAAACCGGGCATTGACGACCGCGGCGGAGATTCCCTCCTTTGCGAGCTTCTCCGAGGCGGCAAGGGCCGGGTAAACCGTCGAGCCGATGGCGAGGATGGCGACGTCCGTCCCGTCGGCAAGGAGCTCCCCTTTGCCGATTTCCAAAAGGGTGGGTTCCGCATCCGGGGAAACGCCGATCCCGCTTCCCCGGGGATAACGGATCGCGACGGGCCGGCCATAGCCCATTGCCGAAAAGAGCATGCTCTGCAGTTCATTCTCATCCTTGGGCGCCATGACGATCATGTTCGGAATCGGCCGGAGAAAGGACAGATCGAAGAGTCCATGGTGGGTTGGGCCGTCTTCCCCGACGAATCCGGAGCGGTCCAGGGCAAAGACCACCGGAAGATTCTGCAGGCAGACGTCGTGGAGAATCTGGTCATAGGCCCGTTGAAGAAAGCTCGAATAGATGGCGACAACGGGTATCATCCCTTCGGTGGCCAAGCCGGCGGCGAAGGTTACGCCATGCTGTTCGGCAATGCCCACATCGAAAAAGCGCTCCGGAAATTGTCCGGCGAATTCATTCAGCCCGGTGCCTTCGCACATGGCGGCGGTAATGGCGACAATTCGGGGATTGTCTCGGGCCAGCCGGACAAGCGTCCGGCCGAAGACCTGCGTATAGGAGGCCGGCGCCTGAGCTCCTCCGGCAGAACTGGGCCCTCCCGTTTCCGGATAAAAGGGCCCGATGCCATGAAAACGCAGGGGCTCCGCTTCCGCAAACTCGTAGCCTTTCCCCTTCCGGGTGATGACATGGACCAGAACGGGGCCTTCCATATGGCGGACATTTTCGAGGTTCCGGATCAAATGATCGAGGCGGTGACCGTCCAGAGGACCCACATAGGTAAATCCAAGGTCTTCAAAAAGCGCTCCGGGCACGATGAGGGCCTTCAGGGACTCCTCCGCTCTCTTGGAAAATTCCAGGACCTGCTCGCCGATGGAGGGGATCGTTTTCAGAAAATTCTTGATGTCCTTCCGGATTCTCTTGACCGTCTGGCCGGTCATGACGGAGTTCAGGTAGCAGGACAAGGCCCCCACATTCGGCGAGATGGACATCTCGTTGTCGTTGAGGATGATGATCAGGTCCTTCTTGCGGTCTCCGGACCAGTTCAGGCCTTCAAAAGCCAGCCCGGCCGTCATGGATCCGTCGCCGATGATGGCCACGACCTTGAAAGCTTCTTTTTTCAGATCCCGGGCCTCGAGGATGCCGGAAGCGGCGGAAATGGATGTGCTGCTGTGGCCGACGTTGAAGACATCATAGGGGCTCTCCTCCCGTTTCGGGAAGCCGCTGATGCCGCCCTTCTGACGGAGGGTGAAGAAACGGTCCGCCCGTCCGGTGATCAATTTGTGGGCATAGGCCTGATGACCCACATCCCAGATGATCTTGTCCCGCGGGGTATCAAAAACCTTGTGCACGGCCAGCGTCAGTTCGACGGCCCCTAGAGATGAAGCCAGGTGCCCGCCCGTCCGGGAAACCGTTCCAATGATGGTGGCTCGAAGATCTTCAGCAAGAGCCGCAAGGGCGTCGTTGTTCATGTTCCGGATGTCCCGGGGATACAAAATCCCGTTGAGAAGGCGTCCGGAGCTTCGCTTTGAGAGGTCCATAAGGTTGAATATAGCAAAAACGTCCTGTTAGAAAATCGTGAAAGCGATCGGTCCCTAAAACCGCCGTTCGAGGAAATACCGTGCCAGCAGCCGCAGAGGCATTGCACGGCTGTCAAACAACTCCAGATCGCCCAGGGCGTCCTCAACGAGGGAACAAGCCTTCTGGCGGGAATTTTCCAGTCCCAGCAGGGTGGGAAAGGTCATTTTCCCGCGCGCCGCGTCGCTTCCCGTATTTTTGCCCAGCAGATGGCGGTCTCCTTCCACATTGAGAATATCATCGGCAATCTGGAAAACCAACCCGATTTTGTGGCCGTAATCGGTGAGGGCTGCAAGGTGTGATTCGGATGCGCAGGAGAGGATGGCGCCGGCCCTCAATGAGACGACAATCATCGCGCCGGTCTTCCTGGAGTGAATCTGATTCAGAACATCCAGATTCCCCGGTTTCCCCTCCGCCTTCACATCGTCGACCTGTCCGCCCACCATCCCGAAAGCCCCCGCGGCCGTGGCGATTTCGGAAATGACCTTCAGGAGCGTTTCCGGTGCGATTTCAGGCTGCAGATCCCCGCGGGCCATGAGAGCAAATGCCTCCGTGAGCAGCGCATCACCGGCAAGAATAGCCAGGGCCTCACCGAATACCTTATGGCTGGTGGGATTCCCCCTGCGGTAATCGTCATTGTCCATTGCCGGAAGGTCGTCGTGGATGAGGGAATAGGTATGGATGTATTCCAGGGCGCAGGCCACCGGCAGGATGCTTTCGGAAACATCGGATCGGCCCGTCGCCTCCGCCGCCGCAAGGCAGAGAATGGGGCGGATCCGCTTTCCTCCGGCAAAGAGGCTGTAGCGCATCGCCTTGAAAAGGTCCGCCGGCAGGCTGTCATCGCCGGGCAGGAAGCGGTCGATGGCCTCGTCGATTCGCTGCTTTCGATCCTTGAGGTAGGCGTTGAGATCCAAAAGAGATTCAGGATTCATCTTTTCCTCCATGTTCCGGAAAAGGCTGGACCGTCAGCTGCTGGCTTTCCCGGACAAGCAGCTCAACCCGCCGCTCCGCCTCGTCCAGGCGGTTTGCGCACAGCCGGGAAAGGCGCACCCCCTCCTCAAAGGCCTTCAGGGATTCTTCCAGGGTCATTTCACCCGCTTCCATTTTACGCACGAGGGCTTCCAGTTTGGCCATGGCCTCTTCAAATTTTTCCTTTGCCATCACATCCTCTCCTGTCCTTTATTCCGGGAAAATCCGCTCAACGACCGCCCGGAAACGACCCCGAAAAACCTGCACCTCGAAGGAATCCCCGGGCGAAAGCACATCGGCATTTCTGACAATCCGACCGTGGGGAAGGGTGCGGACGATACCGTAGCCACGGGACAACACAGCAAGGGGGCTCAGGGATTCAAGAAGAGTAGCCTGTAGGGCCCATGCCTTCCTGGACTGTTGGAAAAAGCGGCGGATGGCGGCATTGAGCCGGTTTTCCAGAATGTCGATTTCCGGGCGGCTGCTGCGGACCATGCCGAGGGGACCTGCCTGCCGGAGGTGCAGCGAAAGAAGCGGAAGATTCTGCTTTTCCCTTGAAATCCGTTCCTTTACAAGGGACAGGAGGCGTTCTCCACGATCATCCAGGGAAAGACGGAATCCGGCAATGAGCCGCTGCGGATTCTTCAGCCGCTCCTGATGGAGGTACAGCCTTTCCTGATCCTGCAACAGCTTCCGGCGGCCGGCTTTGGCAAGACGAGTCTGCAGGCCGGAGAGCCTCAGCTTCAGTTCAGCCCTGTCGGGAACGGCAAGCTCCGCCGCAGCCGACGGAGTCGGCGCCCGCAGATCCGCGGCGAAATCGGCGATCGTGTAATCCGTTTCATGGCCGACCGCGGAGATGACCGGGATTGTGGAGGCGGCAATGATCCGGGCGACCCTCTCGTCGTTGAAAGGGGCAAGATCTTCCAGGGATCCACCGCCGCGGGCCAGGATCAGGACGTCGATGCCGCCGAAGGCGTGCATATCCTGAAACGCCTGGACAATTTCTCCGGCTGCCGAGGCTCCCTGGACCCGGACCGGAGAGACCACGACGGAGACGGAGGAAAAGCGCCTTTTCGCAATGCTGATGATGTCGCGGATAACGGCCCCGGTGGGCGAGGTGATGACGCCGATCTTTCGAGGCAGATAGGGGATCGGTTTCTTCCTCAGGGGGTCAAAAAGGCCTTCGGCCTGAAGACGGAGCTTCAACTGCTCGTAGGCTCTCTGAAGAGCGCCGGTTCCGCGCGGCTCCGCCGAATCGAGGATAAGCTGGTATTCCCCGCGGGGTGCATAGACGGCCAGCCTGCCCCGGCAGAGGATGCGCATGCCTTCCTCAAGCTCGAAAAGGGGAAGGCGGTTGTTGCGAAAGGCCTTTGATCCGGAGGGCGATTTGAAAATAACGGCCCGAATCTGACTTTTCTCATCCTTGAGGGTGAAATAGAGGTGCCCTGACGAGGGGCGGCGGAGATTGGAGACTTCCCCTTCAACCCAGAGCAGATCGAAACGAATTTCCAGGAGATCCCCGATCTGTTTATTCAATTCTGAAACGGTCAGTATCCCCGTCGTCATTTCCTTCATTTTAGAGCAACTATCAGATATTGCCTGTTGTGGCAAGGGTGATTTTGTCCAGCGTTCTTCCGAAGTTGACATTTGAACGGGCTTGATTTAAGAGTAGGATCGGTTGACGGAGTGCTCTTCCGCCGGGAGAGATTCGGGAAGAGACTTCGGCGGAAATGTCCTTTACGAAATCATAACGGCAGGCATGGGAGCCGATGCTCGGTTCAGCGTCCTGCGTCCGAGGAGAATGCATGGAAAAGAAGGATTATCTGAAAAAACCCGTGGAGCATATCGATTTTACGAAAATAAACTCGGTGGAGATCATCCGGGCCATGAGGGGCATGTCCTTTACAGCCCGCGATCTTGCCGTGGCGGCGGAAATTTATGACGCGATGCTGGCCGATGAGGATTGCGCCGTGATTCTCACGATTGCGGGAAGCACGAGCGCTGCGGGATGCATGCAGCTGTATGCGGATCTGGTCCGGTATAACATGGTAGACGTCATTGTGGCCACGGGGGCGACGATTGTCGACATGGATTTCTTCGAGGCCCTCGGCTTCCGGCATTACCAGGGAACTCCCCATGTGGACGACCAGGATCTGCGCAGGCTTTATATCGACCGGATCTACGACACCTACATCGATGAGGAGGAACTGCAGGTCTGCGACCGCACCATCAAGGAGATTGCCGATGCCCTTTCCCCCAGGCCCTATTCCTCCAGGGAAATCATCCGGGAAATGGGACGGTATCTGTCGTCCCATGCCGTCAAGAAAAATTCGCTCGTTCAGACGGCCTTCGAACATGATGTGCCCATTTTCTGTCCGGCCTTTTCGGACAGCAGCGCCGGTTTTGGTCTGGTCCTCCATCAGTGGAATGCCCCGGAATCCCATGTAAGCATCGATTCCGTCAAGGATTTCCGGGAACTGACCATGATCAAGATGGCGGTGGAAAACTCAGGACTGCTGATGATCGGTGGCGGTGTTCCCAAGAATTTTGCCCAGGATACCGTGATCTGCGCTGAAGTGCTCGGCAAGGAAGTGCCCATGCACCGCTACGCCATTCAAATTACCGTGGCGGACGCCCGCGACGGCGCCTGTTCCAGTTCCACCCTCCGCGAAGCGACCTCCTGGGGTAAGGTGGACGTTTCCTACGAGCAGATGGTTTACGCGGAAGCCACTTCCGTCCTTCCCCTCATGGCCAGCTATGCCTACCAACAGGGGCACTGGAAGGGGAGGCCGCGGCGAAGGCTCGCGCAAACCTTCGGCTAGATCGAGAAAAGCGCCGATTACCAGCCCTTATTTTTTTCCAGTAATATTGCAGCGGATATCGAAGATGAAGCATCCGGTGAAGACGCATGGCTCCTGCAGCTGCGAGCCGGTATCTGCTGTCTACTCGCCAGAACATGACGCCATCCCAAGCCGGCTGACATCACGGGGTAACGGCTTGAGGGAGAGAAGTCGAAGATGTTTTGCGGGCATGCTCGCCGCCGATTTCTGAGGCTCCGGGACACCCGCATCCCGTATGCAGAATTTCTTGGGCGCAGGTCCGAATGTGAAGTCATGAACAAACATCTCAAATTCATTTTGGCGGCTCTCCTGCTGGTCCCGTTTTCCGTACCGGCCGGGGCGGAAATGCCGGTCCGACCGGGAGAACGCCTGGATCTTCAACGGTGTGTGCAAATGGCCCTTCGAAACCATCCTGCCGTTCAGGCGGCCAGGGATACGATTCGGATCGGCGAAAGCAGGGTGGGGCAGGCTAAGGCGAGCTATTATCCAGAAGTCAACTGGCAGACGGATTACACCCGTTTCAATCGTTCCAGGGCGGGAAGGGACACCTTTGACGACTACAACAGTAGTGTGGTTCTGAGTCAGACACTCCTGGATTTCGGAAAGCGAAGGTCCTCGCTGAACATTGAAAAGCTCTCCACCGACGCCTTCCGCCAGGATCTTCATGACACGGAGGCGGAGATTGTATTCGGCGTCAAGTCTGCCTATTTCATAACGCTGCTGGCCGAAAAGAGTCAACAGGTCGCCGTGGAGACCGTCGGCCGGTTTCAGCATCATCTCATCCAGGCCAAAGGCTTTTTCGAGGTGGGCATAAAACCGAAGTTCGATGTGACGAAGGCCGAAGTTGATCTCAGCAATGCCGTTCTCAATCGGATAAGGGCTGAAAACGACCTGAGGATCGCCCGTGTCGGCCTGAACAATGCCATGGGGCTTCCAGGCGCTTCGGGCTATGTCCTGGATGACAGTCTGCTGTTTCAGGACAATCCGGCGGATCTACCCGATGCTCTGGAAAGGGCGTTCCATAACCGACCCGACCTGCAATCGATCCGAAAGAAATTGGAGGCGGCGGAAGAATCTGTTGAGCTGGCCCGCAAGGGGTATTATCCCCATGTGACCGGATCGGCCGGCTACGGCTTCAGCGGCGAGGATTTCCCCCTCCAGGAAGGCTGGAACGTAGGAGCGTTTCTGAATGTTCCCTTGTTCAGCGGTTTCGAGACCCGCTATGCCGTCGAGGGGGCACGGGCAACCCTGGAGATGCTCCGGGCGAATGAGTCGTCGCTTCGGCAATCGATACGACTTGAAGTGGAGCAGGCCCTTTCAAATCTGCGGGAGGCCCGGGAGCGGAGGGAGGCCACGCTCGTTGCCGTCCGTCAGGCCGAAGAAAATGCGGAGCTGGCCGAGGGGCGCTATGACGCCGGGGTGGGAAATCCGATCGAAGTGACCGACGCACTGGTGTCCCTGAGCAATGCCAGGACAGCCTATGCGTCTGCGCTGGCCGATTGCCGGATTGCTCAGGCGGAGCTGGAAAGAGCGGTGGGTGAAACATTCTGAACGAGCCATGAACGGCCAATGTGCAATCGAAAGGATTCGACACCCGGGGAGAGAGCCCTGACAAAAATCGGATTGCAGGAAGGGAAATCGTGAACAAGAAACTGGTCGCCGGGATCGTCCTGCTGATCCTGATCTTCGGAGCCGGAGGTTACTATCTCCGTGAGAGCGGGAAGAAGGAGCCAACATACAGGACGGAAGACGTCTCAAGGGGCAATGTCCGGGCGACGGTCACGGCGACCGGAACGGTCAATGCCGTCACGACCGTCCAGGTCGGCACCCAGGTTTCCGGTACGATCAAGGGCATCTATGTCGATTTCAACGCCCCTGTAAAAAAGGGGGAACTCCTTGCACAGATAGACCCGGCCATATTCGAGGCGCAGGTTCAGCAGGCAAGGGCAAACCTGCTCCAGGCGAAGGCGAACGAGGCCAAGGCCGAGGCGTCGCTGAGCGATGCGAAACGGTCACGGGACCGATACCGGATGCTCTTTCAGCGCAACCTGGTCGCCCAAGGTGACCTGGACGCAGCGGAAACGAACGCCCAGGTTTTTCTGTCCCAGCTTTCCGCCGCCAGCGCCCAGGTAGCGCAGACCCGGGCCGCTCTAAGCCTTGCAGAAACCAACCTGAGATATACACGGATTCTTTCGCCCGTCGACGGTACGGTGATTTCCCGGAATGTCGATGTCGGACAGACGGTGGCCGCCAGCTTTCAGACCCCCACACTCTTTACCATCGCCCAGGACCTGAAGCGGATGCAGATCGACACCAATGTAGACGAGGCCGACATCGGCAAGGTGAAGGTCCGGATGCCCGTGGAGTTCACCGTGGACGCCTATCCCGATTCCATCTTCCAGGGCAGGGTCGCCGAGGTGCGCATAGCACCGATCAATGTTCAGAATGTCGTAACCTATGATGTGGTCGTCCGGGTGGATAATCCGGACATGAGGCTGAAGCCCGGCATGACGGCCAATGTATCCGTCATTCTTGCGGATAAGGCGGGGGTGCTCAGGGTTCCCAACGGAGCCCTGCGTTTCCGTCCGGCGGAAGACGGCAGGGGCCTCAAACCCGTCGCCTCGCGGGGAAGGGAGCAGGCCGTATGGGTTCTGAGGGACAACACGCCGCAGCGCGTTGCCGTCACCCCTGGAATAAGCGATGGAACGTTCACGGAAATCCATGCCGGGACACTACGTGAAGGAGAGCAGGTGATCCTGGAAACCCTGAAGAATAAAAAGAAGGACAACGGCTCCTCCTCTTCTCCCCGGGTTCCGAGGATGTTTTAAACCCATGAGATTCCTGGAAACAAAGGAGCTCTACAAGATCTACGAGGTGGGGGGGCAGGAGGTCCATGCCCTCGACGGGGTGTCCGTAGCCATCGACCGGGGGGAGTTTGTCGCCATCATGGGGCCCTCAGGCTCGGGGAAGTCCACCTTCATGAACATCATCGGCTGCCTGGACGAACCGACGAGAGGAGACTATTTCCTCGATGGGATCGAAGTCGCCGGTTTGGACCGGGATGAACTGGCCGAGATCCGGAACCGGAAGGTCGGGTTTGTCTTTCAGGGGTTCAATCTCCTGCCGCGCACATCCGCCCTGGAAAATGTGGAACTGCCGATGCTCTACAATAATCTGTCCGCTGCGGAAAGAAAAAAGCGCGCCATGGATGCCCTTCGGATGCTGGGGCTCAAGGGGAGGGAACAGCATGCCCCCAGCCAACTCTCCGGTGGGCAGCAGCAGCGGGTGGCCATTGCCAGAGCGCTGGCCAATGAGGCCCCCCTTCTCCTGGCCGACGAGCCGACGGGAAATCTGGACACGAAAACCAGCGTTGAGATTATGGAGCTTCTGAAAGGACTGAATTCGGCATCGGGGATCACCATCGTGCTGGTGACCCATGAACCGGAAATCGCCGCCTACAGCCGGAGGATCATCCGCTTCAGGGACGGGCGCGTTCAAAGCGATGAAGCCACGGGTTCGTCATGATTTCTCTTCCCTCGACCATTAAAATTTCTTTTCGGGCCCTCCGTGTGAACAAGATGCGTTCCGTCCTCACCATGCTGGGAATCATCATCGGCGTGGGGGCCGTCATCGCCATGCTGGCTGTTGGGGCCGGTGCGAGCCATCGGATCTCCGGGCAGATTGCAAGCATGGGGAGCAACCTGCTCCTCGTTCTTCCGGGGAGCATGACGGCGGGTGGATTGAGGCTGGGGGCCGGAACGCGGGCCACTCTGAATATCGGGGATGCAGAGACGATCGTCAAAGAGTGTCCGGCGGTGACGGCAGTTGCTCCAATCCTGAACGGCGCGGCCCAGGTGGTTTACGGGGATTCGAACTGGGCGACAGCCATTTTCGGTACCATGCCGGAAATACTGACCGTTCGGGACTGGAACCTGGCATCCGGCCGTTTCTTCAATGATCAGGATATCCGGAACGCCACAAAAGTGGCCGTTCTCGGGCAGACGGTCGTAGGCAGCCTCTTTGGAAACATGGACCCTGTCGGCTCCATTATCCGGATCAAGAAGGTTCCCTTCACGGTTATCGGCGTCCTGGAAAGCAAAGGACAGTCGGCCATGGGGCAGGATCAGGACGACATCATCTACATTCCCATATCGACGGCCCAGAAGAAAATATTCGGGGTGACCATCCCCGGCATGGTGCGCTCCATCCTGGTCAAGGCCGGAAGCTCCGATGACCTCACGGCGTCGGAACGGCAGATCACGGAACTCCTCCGGCAGCGGCATCGCATCGGAGAGCAGCAGGAGAATGATTTCACGGTGCGGAATCTCACCCAGATCATGCAGGCTGCAGAAGAGTCCTCGAGGGTGATGGCCCTTCTGCTGGGTGCCGTCGCCTCCGTATCGCTTCTGGTCGGCGGCATCGGAATCATGAACATCATGCTGGTTTCGGTGACGGAACGGACCAGAGAAATCGGGATCAGGATGGCCGTCGGCGCGAAAACCTGGGATATCCGCTTTCAATTCATCATCGAAGCACTGACCCTTTCGTTGACCGGTGGGATACTGGGAATTCTCCTTGGAATTGCCGCTTCCGAAGCCCTGTCTGCACTGGCCCAATGGCCTACCGTCATATCTTCGCTGTCCATTCTCCTGGCCTTTGGATTTTCCGGCCTCGTGGGGATCTTTTTCGGATTCTATCCCGCATACAAAGCTTCCCGGCTCAATCCCATTGAAGCCCTCCGCTATGAATAAGCCCCGCAGAAGTGATCCGACCCGTGCGATCTTTTTTGAGGCGACGGGATCGTGACAGCGTCGCGGTGTCCACGGCTGTCAATTTTAGGCAGAAGTGCGATGCCCTTGACGGAGGTCTGCCTTTGACCCCTGTCCTCAAAAAAGATTTATTTTGTGTTTCTGTATGATATAATTTTCTATCCTGAGAACAGGATGCTTTTGACAGGGGGCAGAATCATTCTTAACGCTTCGATTCATGAAAGCCGTTTACACCGGGGCTGAGCGTTGTTTTCAATTCCTGGTACTGCGAAGAGTTTCTGCGGTAACAATCGCCTTTATGGGGTCACATTGGCCGTGCACCCGGTGCGCGACTGCCGAAAGCTCAAGATTCCTGAATGATCGAAAAAAGGAGGGTGGTTGATGAAAGCCTACAGTTTGACGGAATTTCTCACGACTTCAGCCTTATTGAACTACCAGTTGTGTTCGAAGCAGCTGAACTGGGACAGCATCACGATGGTGATCCTTGAGGGTAGACCGATCTCCACAGAGGATCAGAACATCTTGTCCCAGGTATTCGATTATCTGAGCAATGTCTATGGAAAAATGGAACGGAACCTGGGGCCTCTTTCCATTTTACATCCGATCCGGGCCACGGCCTTGTTGTGCCGGGCTTCAGAGAAGATCGACCTGCTGGACATGATGACCTGCCTTCTTCATGATACGTTCGAAGATTTCAAGCCGGCACAGTTCAAGGATTCGGATTGGATCAACCTGGATACGGCGTTTCAATCCTTCCTGCTGGCCCTGCCGGAACTCGATCAGAGGCGCTTAAGGGAGCAGCTGCAATGGCTGACCAAAGAACCTTCCGAGAACTATTATCATTATATCGGCCATCTGCTTGATGAAGCCGGTGGCAGGCCACCGGTCGTCAGGGTCAAGCTTGCAGACCGGCTGGACAACACGCTGGATATGCGCATTGATCTTCAGGACCCCATGCAGGGCGTGGACTTCTTTGAAATCGCCTTTCAGACGGTCTTTACCAATACCTATAAGGGCTATCTGCCCGGCAAGCCCCATCAACCCACCGTGATTCTCAACGGCGCGCAGCGGCTCTACCAGCTCTTCAAAAATATTCTCCTGCTTTCGCTCATCCGGCAGAAAAAGGCGGCAAAGGACGACGAGATCGCCCGGGCGCTCTTCGAAGCTCTCGCGCAGGCCAGCATGATGGAGGCCCAGCGGATTGCCCTGCATGTCTTCGGATACCATGATCCGGACACGGCAAAATTCCGGGGAATCCTCATGGATACGATGGCCTACTCACAATCGGGCGGATTTGACCAAGTGACTCCGCCCAATCCGACATCCCGCCTGAACGGATTGCTCATGACCGTCTTCGATCAGCCGGAGCGCGAATCACGCAAGGAACAGCTCAAGGGTCTCTACAACGACAAGGCGTTCATGATTGAAGTCGCCGTCGCCTTTGTCATCATTTTTCTGAACTTTATGAATGATCCCGATTATTATATTCATGGAATCAGCGCGGAAGGGGTTCGACCGGAACTGTAGGACAACGCGTCATCCCATGAAAAACGGACCGGCATGCAAGGCCGGGCCGCCTCTGCCTTCGCGGAGTTCCCCTTTCATGAGGGACTCCGTAACTTGTACCTGCTCACTTCCCGTGTGAAGCGGACACTGCCCGGTTTGCCGTGGCGATGGCCTGATGGGCCAGATCGACGGACTGTCCCAGCGTGTTGAGGACCTGCGCTGGATTGTGAAAGCCCATACTGTTTTCCGCCGAGACGATATCCCAGTACCACTGGGCCCTTCGGAGAAGCTCCCGGGCATTTTCAAGCTCGGCTCCATTGACGCGGGAATCAGCCGCAGCTTTGGCGATCGCCTCGTGGGCCCGGCTCACCGTGGACCCCGCCCTGAGCTGCATGTCCCACACGTGGCGCTGGGTCGTCTTTACGCGCGCCATCAGCCAGTCCTTGCTCTGCGTATGGCAGGTCCGGCAGGATTCCTCAACGGTCCGCATGGGGCTCGTCACCCAGTGGCTTGAATATTTCCGTCCGCTCTCTCTCAGAAAGGGCATATGGCAGTCGGCGCAGGCGACGCCCGCCATCCCGTGAGTGCCCGTGCTCCAGGTTTCGTAGTCGGGATGCTGTGCCTTGAGCATTTTTGTCTGCGAATCAGGATGGACCCAGTCCTGGGTAAAACCGGCCGGCTTTTCGGCATAATAGGCGTACATCTGTTCCGGCTGGAGCCCCTTGTTCCAGGGAAAGACCACGCGGTACGTTTCCGGCTCGAAATAGTATTCCACATGGCATTGGCCGCAGACGTAGCTGCGCATCTCCGCCCTGGAGGCCTTGCGGACATGGATGCCCTTTTTGGCCAGGGCCTCGATAAAGGCGGGATTCATCACCCGGAGGTTCATCGTTTTCGGGTCATGGCAATTGCTGCAGGTAATGGGATGCTTCAGGGTCGGAAGCAGATCCGTCAGGGGCGTCCTGGCATATGCCCAGCCTTTATCCTTGAAGATGCCGCCGATCTGCGCCGTCTTGCAGGTCATGCAGGCGCCCGTGGTCTTTGGGGTCAAGCGTTCCGTCTCACGGAGATCCTCGAGGGCATAGGGATGGCCGCGGTCTTCCGTGTAGTCCTTGCTGAACCCCATTCCCTTGAAGTTCATGAGGTTCGCCGGCTCCATGACGGCCTTCTGTGTTTTCTCACTACCGCCGAACCCCGTCGGCGATGGGGCCATTTCACGATTCTTTAAATAACCCTGGTATTGTAGAGGATAGGCCTTTCCCCATTCAGCCGGATCATGGACGCCTTCTGGAATGCTGACCCGCTTGATTCCATCTTCCGGAGAAAAAAGCCAGACCCGGGCAACGATAAAAACGCCCAACAGGACGGCAAGGGCAATCCCTGAAAAGACGATCTTTTTAATCATGAAGCAGTCCCCTTTCCGGCAATTTTTGGCCATGAACAAGACGGCGATGACAGGACGTGCAGCTTCCCTGCGGATTTTCAACCATGAAGGAGTTTTCCACCGCGGCTCGGTGGCAGCGCAGACAGTTGCTGTCAGCGATGTTCCTGCCTTGCTCGGACAGGGTAATCGCCGCCGGATAATCCCGGAGCGTTTCGTGGTAGACGTCCGAAAGGCCGGCCTTGGCCTTATAGGCAAATCGTGTCAGTGCATTGGCCGCGGGCATGTGGCATTCGATGCACGTAAAGGAGCTGTGGAGAGAGCGCTGCCACTGCTTGTGGACATCGCCCATGCTGTGGCAGCTTGCGCAGAATTCCGAAGTTCCCGCGTAATGATACGCTCCCGCCATCAGGCCCGTTAGAAGCAGCCCTGTCAGGATGCCGGCCAAGAGGATGGTTATCGTTTTTTTATGCCTGCACATGGCCCCGGGAAATTCCCTTCCCATTTCATAAGGGGTTCAACTGCTCCAGCGAAACGATACGAGTGATATGCACCTTTTTTATAGCCATTTCCAAACATTCGGTCAACGGTAAATATCCCTGGATGAATTTAAACGGATGAATATAAACAAATTTTTGCATTCCTTTGGTAAAATAAACGGCCGGCAGCGCGTTCACTCCAATGGTGAGAAGAAGCATTACCAGGCGTAGCGCCTGTCTGCCGAGAGCCCTGTTTAAACGCAGGGCCGGCGTTGGACCTGATGACCCAAGAGCGCCCTGCTTCAAAAACATCAGGCTTCCTTGGCTGTCAGCAAACAATGCGATGGAGCGTTTCAACGTGTCAGGACCGGGTCCGTCCTGCTCTTTGCTTTCATCGATCCCTTTCTGAGAAAGGGGGGATATGATCCTGGCAGGATAACCTGCGGAAGAACCAATCAACCTTTGTCAAGGAGGGGCGTATGAAATCATGGGCAAAGGTTCTGTGGGCCGTTGGTGGCGGAATGCTGTTCACCGTGTCCGTCTCGTTGGCAGGAGATCCCCCGCTTGCCTGTAATGCCCTGGTGACGACAATGCCATCGTCAGAATTGTCCGTCACGCAGGGCAATGAAGGCTTCAGCCCTTCTTTTATTTCCGCTGTCCGTCCATCGGGATCAGGTCCCCGGCAGCGGCGGCACTCTGTTTATGCCTGCCGGATCGGGGATTATCGCGCCAGCTTCGTGAATTTCGAACCGGAAATCGATACACCCGCCATGAGACCTTTCTGGCCGAAGACGAAACCGACAATCGGATCTCTGATTTTTGTCGTGTCTACGGATCCCTCGGCGCCTATATTGGCCATCGCCACCGTTCCATCAACGCCGGCCTGCCATCCTGTGCTGGAGCGGAATTTATCCAGGGCTTCCTTTTCCATGAAGACCAGAATGATGTCCTTCTGCTGGGCTCCGACCTGAAGGCCGAAGGAGCCGCCGGCGAGGCTGTAGTAATCCACGCTATTCCCGCCAATTCTCAGGGCGCCTTCGCCATACTGACCTCCGACGAAAAACCCTCCCTGGATCACATTGGGTACAATAAGGACGCCCTTGGCCGACGCGAGAAACTCGGATGCGCCTTTGACATCCCTGGTAAAACGGTCCAGGGTGGCATTGACGTTTAGATCAATTTCATTCGTGCTGGAACCGGAATGGATGCGAGCCGGTGCGCAGGACACAAGGGTGGCCAGCAGCATCAGAATGAGCAGACCGAAAATCAGCGTACGGTTCTTTTTCATGGCAGCTACTCCTTTCTACGAATTTTTGGTGAAAGAAATGGTTGAGGGAAAACTTCCATGTTGACGACATGGGGCTCCGATCAGGTACAATCGTTACGGGGTATTGATCACCTCCTTTCCAGAAGCCTCGGCGTTTGCGGGCGGCAAGGGGAGAAATGGTTGCAACGTATTCCTGGCTCCGAATAGAGGATCAGGACAGTGGTGACAGCGGCAGCGACAGATGGAAGTCGGGGAAGGGGACAGCAGCGGGGATCAGGAGCGGAAGTCATTTTTGATGGTGATCCTGTCTGGAGTCATCAGAACGTCCTTTTTCCCTTACATTGAGACCTTGAATATAAGAGAAGGGGGCATGGGTGTCAAGACGATTTCTGCCCCGGGACAGGGGCCGCCCTGCCTTTTATGAAGCAGAACCTTGACTTGCGAAGAACAACATCCTATTAAGAATAAATACTAAATAAAAAGCGGACAAAGGGGCTTGAGGTTCTTTAAACTCGGTGACCGAAAAATTCGAACCAAAACCTGCTGGACCGCGCTGGTCCCGCGATGGGATTTCATCGATCGGAAGGCGATATTGGGAAGAAACCTCTTGTTTGAAAATTTCAAGAAAGTCCGTTAGATTAGGAGACAGATTTCACGCAGGCCATAACGGCCGGGTATGTCCCCGCGGCGAAATGACGTTAGAATACCGCGCCATGGGTATGGCGGAGGCGCAGCGACTTCAAGGAGGTTACCTGGATCATGGAGACAACGATGGATCGAAAGGCTTTGTACGACATCAGCTATGGGCTTTATGTCATTACCTCGATTGCGGACGGCAGAATGAACGGGCAGATTGCCAATACGGTTTTCCAGGTCAGCAGTACGCCGGCAAAAATTGCCGTGAGCATCAACAAGGAAAATCTCACCCATGAATACATCCTGAAAAGCGGTGTTCTGGCGGTGTCGACCCTGGGGCAGGAAACCCCGCTTCCCTTCATCGGGCTCTTCGGCTTTAAATCAGGGCGCGAGATCGACAAGCTGTCCCAGTGCGCCTACGTTCAGGGTGCAACGGGATGCCCCTGTGTCACCGACCATGCACTGTCGTATATGGAAGGAAAGGTGGTTGCTTCCGCCGACGGCGGGACGCATACGGTCTTCATCGTGGAGCTTGCGGCGGCGGCCGTCCTGAAAAAGGGTACGCCGCTGACCTATGCCTATTATCAGGAGGTAAAAAACGGAAAAGCCCCCAAAACCGCCCCGACCTATAAGGAAGCGGCGGCAGAAAACGCTTCGAAAACAACAGAAAAGGAGAGTTCAATGAAAAAGTATGAGTGTGGAATTTGCGGCTACATCTATGACCCGGAAGCGGGTGATCCGGAGAACAATATCCCCGCCGGGACGCCCTTTGACAAGCTTCCCGACGAGTGGACCTGTCCGATCTGCGGAGCCGGCAAGGAAGACTTCAGCGAAGTAGCCTGATGGTACCAAGGCGGTGCGCCGGTGCGCAACCGGCGGGCCGCCTTCCGGGAACCCGATGCGGTTTTGCTCTCCTCCCGGAGAGTTCGGATGTTCAGGGCGATCAAAGGGGCCTGTCGTACGGACCTTTGAAGAAAAGCGGCAACGGACCGAAACCGGGCGACATGACCGGAGCCGTTCCGAGGGGGCACGCCCCGGTCATCTTCCGAAGCCCAGCGCCAACTGAATATCCTTTGGAATACTCATCATCAGTTCCATGTCCGGCAATTTTACAGCCACCTGCTCACCGCGGCCCCGAGTGCAGATCCGCCCGGTATCCGCCAGCCGGATTTCAAAATCCAAAACCACCTTGAAGCGGGCTTCGACGACCGTGGCCCTGCAGAGGAAGTCATCACCGTGGCGAAGGGGATGGACGTATTTGATCGAAGTCCGGATGATGGGATATATGAACGGGCTGTCGCCACGGACTCCATAAAGGTCAACCCCGAGGCTTTCGAACAGGGCCGATCGGGCCACATCGAAATATTTAAGATAGTTGCCATGCCAGACCACCCCCATTGGATCGAGGTCGTGGAAGGGAACCGTCATTTGAACTACAATGCTCGGATAGCTGTCTTTGCGGGAGATCGAACGCATCACGGCTCCATTCTTCCGGATCGACGGACTTTGTCGAAAGGCCGGATTTCATGCGGGGGAAAGCGGGTCTTTTCTCTCGGGATTCTGCTATCACATAAAGAACGCATTTGGCAACAGGACAAATTGCGGCTTTATTCCCCTGGACCGGCGGTGTATTGTTGACATAAGTCTATGGTGTTCTTATAGGTTCCAAGATGCCGGGATGCTGACGTCCCTTAGCGTGGACAGGCGGTTTAGAGAGGTGGATGCGGTATCCCTTGGGAGACGGGAATGAAAAAAATCCTGGTAACCGGATCAACCGGCCAGATCGGATCGGAATTGACCCCAGCCCTCAGGAAGGCCTACGGGCAAGAGAACGTTGTCGCTGCCGGACATCGCCGCGAACCTGAATCCGAACTCAGGAAGAGCGGCCCCTACGGCATCCTGGACGTCCGGGATGCCCTTGAGCTTCAGCACATCGTAACCGATTACAGGATCGACACCATATTTCATCTGGCGTCGATCCTGTCTGCACGGGCGGAGGAAAATCCCCATCTGGCCTGGGAAATCAACATGGGCGGATTGAAGAATGTGCTGGAGACTGCACGCCGCTGCGGCTGCGCCGTCTTCTTTCCCAGCTCCATCGCCGTCTTCGGTCCAGGCACGCCGAGGGAAAACGCTCCACAGACGACAATCCAGAGACCGGGCACCCTTTACGGCATTACCAAACTGGCCGGCGAACTTCTTTGCGACTATTACTTCCGGCGCTTCGGTGTGGACACGAGGGGGCTCCGCTTTCCGGGACTTATCTCTTCAAGGACAAGGCCCGGCGGCGGCACAACCGACTATGCCGTGGAGATCTTCCATGCCGCCCTGACGGAAGGGCGCTACCGCTGCTACCTTGCATCCGACACCCGCCTGGACATGATGTACATGCCGGATGCCCTCCGTGCGGTTGTAACTCTGATGGAAACGGACGGCGGTAGACTTTTCCACCGCAACGCCTACAATCTATCCGCCATGAATTTCACGCCGGCGGAACTGGTGGAGAAGATCCGTTCGTTCCTGCCCGGATTTTCAATCTCCTACGAGATCGATCCGCTGCGCCAGGCTATTGCCGATTCCTGGCCCCGGCGCATGGACGACCGTGCGGCACGAACCGAATGGGGTTGGGAACCCCGCTACGATCTTGACGCGACCGTGTCGGATATGATGGAAACACTCGCCGTGAAACTGGGAAAAGGAGGAGAGAACGGCCATGGCGCTCGATAAACTGAAGCCCATCCTGGAAGCGACGCTTGAAGAATCGGCCCGGACCGGAATCCGGAAAAGGCATGAGCGGATCATCACCGGCCGCCAACCCCCCGCCAATGGATACGGACCGAGATATCTCCTTGATGGCTATGAAGGTCGTGCTTTTCTGCGCATGAATTCAAACTCGTATCTTGGACTCCATGTTCATCCGCGGGTGATTGACGCGGAAGAAAGGGCGGCGCGGCATTTCGGAGCAGGACCAGGGGCCGTGCGCTTCATCAGCGGAACCCACCAACCTCACATTGAACTGGAACAGCGGCTTGCCGACTTTCACGGACGGGAGGCTGCCATGATCTTCAGCGCCGCCTATGCCGCCGTCATGGGGGTTCTGCCGCAGCTGATCACTTCCGAAACCCTGGTGGTGAGTGACGCCCTCAATCACAACAGCATCATCAACGCCCTTCGCCTTGCCCAGCCGTACGCCAGAAGAATCTATGGGCACCTGGACATCCGGGAGCTCGATGGGATTCTGGAGCAGTTTACGGGGGAGGTGAAAAGGGTCCTGGTGGTGACGGACGGCGTCTTCAGCATGCGCGGGGATTTCGCTCCCCTTGATGAGATCCGCGAAGTCTGCAACCGGTATCAGACTCTTTTCGAAGAAGGCCTGATCATCGCAGTGGACGATTCCCATGGTGTCGGTACCTTGGGTGCGCTCGGCCGGGGTACGGAGGAAAGAACAGCGGCGAGGGCCGACATCGTCATCGCCACCATGGGAAAGGCCCTGGGAGTCAACGGAGGCTATGTGGCCGCCGATAAGACCGTGATCGACTACCTGAGGGAGACCGCCCCATTTTATATCTACTCGAACCCCATGACCCCTTCGGAAACGGCCGCTGCACTGGAGGCGCTCAATATCCTGGACAGCGACGAGGGGATGGGGCTGCTGGAAAGGGTCCGCAGGCACGCGGCGATCCTTCGCAAGGGCCTTTTTGAACGGGGTTTCGAAACGATCGGCAGCGAACATCCCATTGTTCCTCTGCTGATCGGTGACAGTGACAGAACGAGAAAACTGGTCAAAAACCTCTTTATCAACCAGATTCTTGCAACGGGGATCGGTTACCCCGTGGTGCCAAAGGGTGAGGAGGAGATCCGTTTTCAGGTCACCGCCGAACATACTGAAAAGGACATTGGTTTTCTTCTTGATCACTTGTGAGCCTCCTGGAAAAACAACCAGGAAGGGGTTTTCGCGATTCCCGTCCATCAACTTTTAAACTCCCAGGATTTGTCTGGTAATTGTCCCGTAGTTAATCCGTATTGCATTTCTTCTTCGTTATGTGATGAGTTGCATAAACGAAACGATTTTTTTCGCATCGGAAGTGTGCTGAAGGGGGAGGAAACAATGAATCAGGCAAATTTGAACGGCAGGAAAAAGTATCCGCGAAGACGGAGAACAAGAGTCTTTGGGATGACGGATTCCATTCTGAGCAATCTGACGGTTTATTTAAATCCCTATGTTGAGACTGGAAGCAATCTTTCTGTTGAAGAGGCCGCCCTCTATGCTTTCGGGAACAGGTTCTTCAATAAATAGGGATATCTGAAGATCCCTTTGACGAAGAAAGGACTGTCATCCGGGACCATGTTTCTGTGAAATCGGTTCTGCTGGTTTTTATGGCCATCAGAACAATAGGGGGAAGCGGGCCGGATTCCGCCAGCCGTTCTGCAAGAAAACGCCCCCGTATCCATTTTCTGATTTAAGCCGCTGTTCCGTTTCATTTCAGGGAAAAATCGACGCGGCTCATCTTTGCTTTTTCCGCTGGATCACTTTCGCCGGCCTTGCTCTTGAGGTTCGGCTCCAGAACAAACACCCGATCAGAGGTCACCTTGCCGGTCTTGAGAATGGCGTCGGCAACAACCCGTGCCCGCCTCAATCCCAACTGACGCAGGTCATCGTCCGTTACCTTCGTGTGGCTCAGAATAAGATTTTCCATTTCCGGCACCGGGAGATCCTTTGGAAAACCGATGAGGTTTCGCGGTTTGGGGAATGTTTCCTTTCGATAGACCCGTTTCAGGAGCATGGGATATTCATTTCGGTCGACCGATAGTTCGTCAAGGTTTGTGGTATCGTCCATCTTCTTTGAAAGGCTCATCAACTTTATACGCTTCACTTTGTGCTCGAGCATTCTGCGCTGAAGCCCCTGCCGGTCCGAGACGGGGTCGATCCGTCCCGCTACGTCGAGATGAAGTGCGGGACGGTCTTCCAATGCCCTGGACAATGACGAAATCTTATCGAGGGCGTTTTGATCCAGATCTGAACGGCCGGGAGCAAACTCGATGTAAGAAAGTTCCGCTCCGGCGCCGACCAGGCTTCCCAGAAGTGCAAAGGGCGCCGTCACGGCTTTTGAAATGAGGTTGACAATCACTTTCAAAATAATGGCGCCCACCGAAAATTTCGGATCATCCAGCGAACCGGAGACGGGCAGGTTGACGTCGATGACGCCGTGGCGATCCTTGAGGAGCGCAACAGCCAGAAGCACGGGAAGATTGGTTGCCTTCGGACTTTCCACCTTGTCTCCAAAGGTGAGCTGATCGAGAACAAGGCGGTTATCAGCAACCAGTTTGCGGTTCTTGATGACATAGTGCACATCCATGGACAGCTTTCCCTTTATAATTGGATAGCCGGCATAGGTCGAAGAATAGGGCGTTGCCGTTGGAAGATCAACGCCCTTGGCCACAGCGGTCAGATCCAGGAAAAGATTTTCGGAGAGCGGGTTGATCCTTCCCTGTATGATCACGGGAGCCGCGCCGTCCACGCTGCCGTGGATGTCCACGGCAGCGGTTTCCGCAAGGTTCGAAGACAAACCGACGATCCGCCCGCCGAGTCTGGTAAGATTTGCGGAATAGTTCGGCTTGATGAAGCGGTCGGAGAAGCGCACCTGGCCGCCTTCCAGCGACACGCGGGAAATTCTGACCGGCGCCGGCGGTTGCCGGTCCGGAGCCCCTGACGGTGCTGACGATTGCGCCCGAACCTTCCCGGGGGGCTTCCCGATGTCTCCCCACGATGAGGCCGCTTCGTCCGCTTCGGCCGGAGCTTCCATAGATCCATCTCCTTTATCAAGAATGTGCTGCACGTTGACTGACCCGTCCGGATGTATGATCAGGCGCGAGTAGAAATTCTTCAGAGAAATTTCCTGGATGTCCACATTCAAAGGGGCCGAGTCAAACCGGATACCGTCGACATGCAGGGTTTCCCATTTCAGGAAATCGTTGTGGTGGACGTTGTCCACCGAAGAGAATCTGTTTACTGAAGCATCGCCGCGATAAGAAAATTTCGGAGCGTTCTCCAGCAGGGCCGTCAGTGCGCCTTCCGCACTTACTGTGCCGCCGGTGACTCGGATCTGAACCTTGTCGGCGAAATAGGGCTGCACGGGGAGGATTGGGAGGCTGCTTGCCTTGACCCGGAGTTTTGCAGAGATCCGGGGGGTTGTCACAACGCTGCCGGCAAGTCTCACCGTGCCGCTTCGCCCGGTCTGCGCGTTGAGGGATATGTCGGCCGAGGAATCCGGTCGGGATGACAGGTTTTCAACCGTGGCGGAAAGATGTTGAAGTCCGATGTCAGCAGTCCCGGAAGAAGGAATTTCATCGCGCCAGCGTACGCCGATGTCATCCAGGGCGACCTTTTGGAGCGCATATTGCCAGGCGGGGCCCGCCGGTGTGGACGTCGAAGCCGTTCGGCTGCTTCCCGCCATTTCACGGAGGTTGAGTTCGCCCTTCCCGTTTCGGTGGACAAACAGGCGGCTTCTGCGGAGAGAGATTTCGCTGACGAGCAGGTTGCGGCGCTCCATTTCAAAGGAAGCACCGGTAACGGCCAGGCTCCCGATGGAGACGATCTCAGGCTTGCCATTCTGCAGGGGAAGACGGAGAGCTTCAAGCCGGGCGTTGAGACCTCCAACCGCAAAGGGTTCCAGGGTAACATCCGCAGCCGCTTGAACAGAAGCGCTCCCCGGGCCCGATGCGCTGAGTTCGACCTGACCCGCCTTGCCCTTTTCGCTGGTGAGATGGCGGACGAGGAGGCGGACATCCTTCAGGGTGACTTCAACGGGTTGGGTCCGCGAGTCATCCAGCACATGGACGACCGATGGACCCACGCTGCCCTCCTTCAAAAGGAAATAGGGCAGCGGTTTTTTCTCCTCGCCCGGCTCCACAAGAGACGTCAGATTGAGGCGGCCGCGGCGGTCCCGACGCACAAAGAGCTCCAGGCCTTCAAGGGCCACACGGTCAACGGTGAAGCGCTGAGAAAGAGGTTCGATGCAGTTCAGGGCCACGTCAAGGCTCTTGAGCCGTACGACCGGCATCTCCCTTGCCTCATTCATTGCAAGATCATGCAGGGCTGCGCTTCCGGAAAGCTGCAGCGACGGGGCCCTGTCCCGGGGCTGGACAAAGGAAATCTTGAGATCGGCGTCAAGCGTTCCGGCGGGCAGGGAGAAATAAAGCTTCTTCGGCACGTAGGCCAGGTATTCCGTCAAGGCGAGTTTGCTGACTTTGAGGTTCAGGGAACTTTCTTGGTCGGCCTCGAAAGGTTTGCTCCTGCCGTCAAGGCGGAAGGGGGCTCCGTTGATCAGGGCTGAAAGCTCCGGAAGGACATAGTCATCCACGCGATAGGGAAGATTGGATAAAAAGGGGATCGCGACATTCAAATCCTGGATGGTGTGTTTTCGCGTTGCAGGCCGGTCATCGAAATCGATCCGGCCGGAAAGAATACGGATGTTGTTGAATGAAAAACGCAGAGGCTTTGATGTCTTTTTTTTAGGCCCGCCAGGCGCCGGCTTCAGGCGTGTGATCAGGTCCTGAAAATTGTAGGTGTTGTCCGCTCTGCGCACCAGATTTATTCGGGGTTCCGTCAATCGGACTTCAGCCAGCACCGGACCGCCGAATACGAGAGAGGCCAGTTGGGCATTTGCATAGGCCTCCTTGAAGGTGACAAAGGGCGTTTTTCCGTCGCCCTCCGACAGGGTAAAATCTTTGAGAGAAAGGGAGAGCGTCAGCGGATTCATGTTGACAGCCCCTATGCTGATCGTTCTACCCAGCTTTTTGGAGAGGCTTGATGTCAGATAGGATTTCAGCAGTGGCGGACCGCCAAAAAACAGCGCCGAAGCAAACACCACAAACAGACCGATCAGGAGGAAGACGGCTTTCCGGATCCACGGCCTGGCCAGAGTATCTTTGATCGGGGCGGTTGAAAATCTTTTTCGCACATTCATTTTTGTGTCCCTTTCAATCCGCTTGGACCGACAAAGGCATTGACGGCCCTTATCGCCGGAGAAGGTGTGATGCAAGGCCGGCGCTCTGCAGAGGCATAGGCAAGCGGATGTCGAGTTATACACCTTTTTTGAATTTTGTGCCACGAGGATGACCTGGACCGTGTCCTGAGAATTTCCGTAGAAACGTGTTCATCTTTCATTTGAAGTTTTTGTTGATTAAGGGTTAAATGCCCCGGCGATACGTTCTGGCAAATGATGACCCTTGGAAAAGAGAAAAATGACGATGGGGAAAAAGAGAATTCTCGTCGTGGACGACGAGAAGGACATTGTTGAACTGGTGGCCTTCAACCTTGAAAGAGAAGGGATGGCCGTGCTGAGGGCCTTCGATGGAGAGCAGGCCCTGGAGATGATTCAGAGGCGGAAGCCGGATCTCCTGATCCTGGATCTCATGCTGCCGGGACTGTCAGGATTGGACGTCTGCAGGATTCTGCGTCAGCGGGAACATACCGAAGCCTTGCCCATCATCATGGTGACGGCGAAAGGGGAGCCTGTCGACAAAATTCTGGGACTGGAAATGGGGGCAGATGACTACATCACCAAACCCTTCAACATGCGGGAATTAATCGCCCGGGTGAGGGCCGTGCTGCGCCGTTCCGATCAACGGATGGACCCCGGTCCCGCTGCCGGGGAAATCTTCACGTTCCAGGGACTCGCTTTCAATTACAGGAACTATCAGGTCACTGTGGACGGGAAAAAGGTTGATCTAGGGCCGAAGGAGGTCAAACTGCTTCAATTTTTCATCCGCCAACCCGGCAGGGTGTTCAGCAGGGAGCAGTTGCTTGATTTCATCTGGGGAGACGAAGCGTTTGTTGAACCCCGCACGGTCGACGTCCACATCAGCCGACTCCGGGCGGCCATTGAAAAAAACACGGAAAAGCCGCAGTACATTTTAACCGTCAGAGGCATCGGCTACAAGTTTGCCGACCCGTCGGAATACCCTGGTGAACGCTGAAGAAGAATCCCCTGTTCCGGCGGACCGAACATGACCGGAAGACGAGCGGGAATCCGAGCAATGTAAAATAATTCATCATATTTTCAATCTTCTGTCACGGTCCTGCAATAAAAATCGTGTATGGTCCTGTCAAAAAAAGAAAGGATCATGAGCGATGAGTCAGGGAAAACAGTCGCCGGCTTTCTCTCCGAACCCCTCCGGGGCTCAGGAGCGCTTCCTCAATGATCGGTTGAGGATATTGGAATCCCTGTCGATTCGGCGCGGAGAGCACCTGGATGTATCGCTTCTGCCCTTTGCACCGGGTGATACGACGGCTGGCAGTGAAGCGGAGCTGCAGGCCGTCGTGATAGGAGACAGGAATTCGGTGGATCTGCCTCTGACCATCAGGCAATCCAACTATTTCGCAGACATGCTGCGTCGCTCTTCAACCGGCGATACCCGAAAGCGCGTTCTCACAGAGATTGAGGCATTTCTCACTTCAAACAGGGATGAAGTCTGGGAAAACAGCTGGGTGCGCTTCCCACGCAGATTATTGAGCCCTCTCTCGGAAGAGGTTCTGCAGCGGGATCTTCTTGCCGATAAGGAGGATCCGACCCAGGGAAATCGAACAGATGTGCATAAGATGCTTTTTCGGCACAAGGGGCAGGATTATCTGCGCATTCCCGTCAGCTACCTGCTGAAACTTTCCCTTGCCGAAGTTTTGTATTCAAGCCGTCTTCTCCTGCCGGGACCGATTCTTGAGTACACAAGAACGTTATTCGGTCATTTCCTCAATGACAATTCCTCTCCGGAAACCCTTTCCTTTTATGTTCTGTCCGCCAGGGCCCAATGTCCATTAGGAGCAGCCGTTGCCGGAGAAATGGCCAAACGCTTTCTCCTGACCTCGCTTCTGATCCTGTACGCCAATGAACGGTTCTGCCTGAAGCAGACTGGACAGCAGGCTGTCGTTTATTATTCTCCCCATCCGCCGTTAAGGCAGAAAATTCTCAACAACTGTGTTTCGGACGCCTTTTATCGCGAACTCTTCATGAACCCATGTCTTTCAGGCTGGAGACGCGGGGAGGAGAAGCAGGAATACATGCACCTCTGTCATCAGGTCCTCAGCCGGAGCCAACTGAATGCCGTTGCCAAGCTCCGCGAGGCGGGAATCATCACGCACAATCTCGTCGTCCTGCCGAATACTTCGAACATCAGCCTGTCGAATAACGGTACCCACGTCAGCCTGGGCAGCCGGAGGCTGGGTGCGTTACTGAAGGATTCGAGCAACGGCTTTACAGCCATACAGGAAAAAGTGTTCGGCGATCTGGCCGTGAAAATCGTGGAGCATTTTCTTCCCCTCTTTGTCGGAACCTATACGGCTGCTCCATATCGTCTTGATTTTGCTGAATTTCATCCGGAAAAGGTTCTGGCCTTTCTTCCCCATGAACTGGATTATACGCATCTGCGGATGCTGTGGCGAAGATGGCAGAAGAAGGCGAAACTCTCGGTGCTGGGCCGTCCCCTGACGCCTTTTGGCCCTCTGTGGTTGGATCGGGCGGTCAGCGCCCTCTGCAGCCTGCGGGGTGATTTTATTCCCGATTTCCGGATGATTGACTACCTGATGGCCTTGATGAGCACCGAGAGATGTCCTGCCCTGGATGGAAGGCTCCACAACAGTGACCGTCTGAAAAGCGACCTGACTGATCTGGGTGTTTTCGACAGAAAAATGTCACTCTACCTTTTTGAAAAGATCCGGGAATACGGGAGCATGGGGTTTTCGGGATTCGAATCCCGCCATTACAGTCTTTTTGAACAGTTTTCAGAAGATATGGGAAAGGCCGTGGACATCCAAAATCTTCTGTATTGTCTGGCATTTAAATATATGGCCTTCGGCCGGATTTCTCATGGCTCCATTCCCGACAGGCCCTTCGTTGAAAGTGAACGGAGGCAGATTATCTTCGGATCAGCGGTAGGTATCCCAACCTTCTACATCAGGAAGGATACGGATAACGATCTGCTCAGGAGGATTCTTTCCCGCACGGAACGAGTTCGTCACAGCCGGCGCTACACGGGTTACCTGAGGGTATATCACCTTGAATACCGCCGTGCCCTGGTGAAGATTCTCCAGGAAGACGCAGCCGACCTTGTTGACATGTTTGGCATGAGGGAGACCCTTCGGGACCTGGAGCTCCGTCTGGAGGCCCCGGATGTCCGCTCCGCACTGGGGAGGCTGACTTCGGCGATTCTCAAAGAGGCCGGAGCCGTATCTCCTCTGCACGTTTCGTCGGAAATTTTCAATCTTACGGCAGAGCGGTATTACAGAAATGGATTACGTAGACGGCACATCGAAGAGGGACTGGACCTGTTGCTTGGAGATTTCGAACGTCTTTGCAGCGGTACAGGACGGATGGAGCAGGCGACAAGGCAGGCATTGAACATGTTGGTGAGCCGTGAAACGCCGCGAGGTTTTATCGGTCGGATGCGACGTAGCATTCTCGAAAGTTCCGCAACACCGGATGAGCTGCGGACGCTGATCCAGCTTGTGTTGGTGTCCGTTTACGAGAGCAGCAGAATCAATGATTTGGATAAAGACAAAAACAGCAGGAGAATGAATTATGTTGCATCAGTATGTTGATCGCTCAAGTCGTGCGATCCGCGATGAGATATTTGTGGGAAATCGGAGCATCCGCTTCATTTATTCCCGTCTAAGAGAGAACGCTCCGCTGATGTTCCGGATTGTCAGCAGTGCCCGGACGTCGAGGCTCCTGGCCTTTGTCAGTTTCAGCAGAATGATCAATGAAACATTCAATGGAAGTCGAAATTTTCTTAAGGCTGCGGGCATTGATCATAAGGAATGTGTGGAAAACCCAGATCGTCTCGATACGCCACGAAAGCTCTTTGAGCGGAAAATCCGCTACTGGGAATGTCGCCCGATGCCCAATGATCCGGCTGCCGTCGTTTCACCCTGTGATGCCCGAATGCTGGCAGGTTCCTTTGACGACTCTTCGGGAATCTTTATCAAGGGGAAATTTTTCGATTTCCAGGAACTTCTTGGAAAGAACAAAACGAAATGGCTGACTGCACTGGAGTCGGGCGATTTCGCTGTCTTCCGCCTGACGCCGGACCGCTATCATTACACCCACACCCCCGTTGCGGGAAGGGTGCTTGATGTTTACACCATTGAAGGTCTGTACCATGCCTGTCATCCCGATGCCGTTGTCTCCCTGATAACCCCCTACTCCAAGAACAAACGCGTGGTCACGATCATCGATACGGATGTTCCCGGGGGAAGCCAGGCAGGAATTGTAGCAATGGTTGAAGTCGTTGCGCTCATGATCGGCGACATCGTTTCCTGTTACAGCGACAAGGAATACCGGAATCCGGCGCAGGTTGGTACGGGAATGTTCCTTGAAAAGGGGTGTCCAAAAAGTCTTTTCCGACCGGGAAGCAGCACCGTCGTGCTGATCTTTCAGCGGAGGAGACTCCGCTTCAACGATGATATCATCTGGAACATGTGTCTGCCCGGAGTGGAGAGCATTTTCAGCAGAAATTTTTCCCAGCCCCTTGTTGAAACGGATATCCAGGTGAGAAGCATCATTGGAACGGCTGTATATGGTGGGGCAGCGATGCCAGACAGTCCATCGTGAGGAGTTATGAAATGGAAAAGGAAATCCTGAACGATTTGAGAAATCTCCTGGTCCTCCAGAGAAGGCGGCTTCATTGTGCAGCCTGCAGAACGGTATCCGATATGAAAAAAAACGAGGGGAAACTTTCCGACCCCCTTGACCGGGCCGTGGTCGAATTTGACCGGCAGATGGAATTGTCCATGCGAGGGCGGGAAACAAGCGCCCTTCGAGACATTCAACGGGCCCTTGATCGAATCGACCAGGGGATTTTCGGGGTCTGTGATCTCTGCGGCCGGCCCATTTCCGAAAAGCGACTGTTGGCAAGGCCAACAACCATGCTGTGTGTTCATTGTCAGCATCAGCAGGAGACAATTTCCGGAAAGAGAACATACAGGTCCTTCGAAGACGAGCAAAGGGCAATATGTTAAGGGATGGGCTGGGTTAAGAGATGGAAGGATTTCAAAACATGGCGGAAGGACAAGTTGGTCAACGTACGGTCCTGGTCGTGGATGATGAAAAGGACATTACAGATCTCCTCAGCTACAATCTGAGCCGGGAAAGATTTCATGTCCTGGTCGCGTACAGCGGTTGTGAAGCCGTCGAGATTGCCCGAAAGAACCGTCCGCATATGGTGATTCTTGATTGGATGATGACCGGGATGGACGGCTTGGAAGTATGTCGACATCTACGCAAACAATCTGAAACAGAGAACATCCCAATCATCATGCTGACGGCGCGTTCGGATTCAACGGACAAAATTTTAGGCCTGGAGATGGGGGCGGATGATTATTTGACAAAACCTTTTCATATTCGAGAGCTTCTGGCCAGAATCAGGGCTGTGTTCCGCAGATTAGAGAGGGCCCGTCAAAAGGACAACGAGAACATCATCGTTTTCAAGGAAATTAGAATGGATCTCAATTACCACAAAGTCACCGTTGATCATGTCAACATCGATCTAACAGCACGTGAAATCAAACTCCTGGCCTTTCTCATCAAACATCCGGGAAGGGTTTATACGCGTGAAGAATTGCTGGATGCCGTCTGGGGCAATGAATTCTTTGTAGAGCCCAGAACCGTAGATGTTCATATCAGCCGATTGCGCTCACTTATTGAGAAGGAAAAGGAGAAGCCCCGCTATCTTCTTACGATAAGAAATTTTGGGTACAAGTTTTCAGACGAACATTGAATCGTCATCATCAAAGAATACGATCCCTCCGAAGTGTCAGACTCCTCAGACCCTTTCGTTCATGCATCATTTCGTGCTGCGAACAGACCTGTTACATCCATTTTTTAGACTTCACCATCATTTCATGCCATTTTCATCATTGTGTAACACTTTCCAGATAGGGTACCGGCCATAAATTCGTTTTCGGTGAAAATAAATTCAAGAACGATGAAAGGAGAGGTCAATGGTTGAAGGCAGGTCTCATGTACGTAAGGCTGCTTCCCTGCACCGGGAGAAGACCTGACCCTTCTCCCATTAAAGGTTAAGTGATCGGCGCATTGGTGCGTAAAGCCTCCTGATCAGGAATGTGAGAATGATGGATTCTACAAACTTCTTTCTGGATTCAAATGCGGCGTTTCTTCTCCTGCTGGGATTTTTACAGTTCCTTTTATTTTCCTGGGCCTTCCGGAATCTTCCCAAGGAGAATTGGCAGTTTCTAGCCGTCGTTCCGAACATTGAGCCCGGAGTGGATGCCCATAACGGAACGAACTATACATGGTATGGATTATTTCTGGCTACGGGCTATGTTCTCGGCGCGCTGATGTTCCTGCTGCTCATGGGTTCCATAGCTGTCCCGTGGAACATTTCATTGGTCGTAACGGTCATCGTGCTGGCCGTCTGTACTCCGCTGTCCAGCATCATTGCGAGGCTCGTGGAAGGCAAGAAGTTTACCCTGACTGTCGGTGGCGCCGTCTTTGGGGGTCTGCTGATTTCTCCCTGGATCGTCCATCTGCTCAATATGCAGGCTGGAACCTTCCTGGGGTACAACGTTCCAGTCCTGCCGACCATGGCCGCTATGGCCATCGCCTATGGCGTGGGAGAAGGAACGGGACGACTTGCCTGCATCAGTTTCGGCTGCTGCTATGGCAAGTCCGTCAACGATCTGCCTTCTGGTCTGCGGAAACTATTGTCCCCCATCGGCATGACCTTTTCGGGGAAGACAAAGAAAATCGCCTATGCTCACAGTCTTGATGGACATGCTGTTGTTCCGATCCAGGCGATGACAGCCATCGTGTATTCTGCAACGAGCCTGTATGGAAGCTGGCTGTTTCTGAATTCGTCTTTCGAGGCTGCCTTTACAATCGTCATCGGGATATCCCAGGGATGGCGAATCCTTTCCGAGTTTCTCCGGGCCGATTACCGCGGGAATAATAAATTTACCTCCTATCAGCGGATGTCCCTTCTTTCATTGCCCTACGCGGCAGGACTGCTATTTTTCTTTCCCCAATCTGCCATGAGCGCACCCTCAATTGAAGCCGGACTGAAGTCGATCTGGTCTCCGGGCATGATATTGTTTCTACAGGGATTGTGGGCGATCATTTTCCTCTACACGGGAAAGAGCAAGGTAACAGCGGCCAGAATTTCTTTTCACGTGGTCAAGGACAGAATCTGAAAGGAACGAACAGAAGGTTTACTGAAGACGTCATGACCACAAAAAAGAAAGGCCTGCTAAGGATGAAAGAGATCAATGATGCGATGCCAACCCCTTTCGTTACTGAAGATTCTGCAAGGACATCTTCTACGGAGATGCGGATCACAGAGAGTCATTATGAAGAAATGTTCGAAAATTTGCTGGAAGGGGTCGGCATCGTTGATGGAGAGGGAAATATACTCTTTGCCAATGAAAAGCTTGCCCGAATTCTCGGATGTGAAGTTGCGGAAATTCTCAAGGAAAATATTTCTGCAGTGGTCATTCCTTCTCAGAAAAGCCAGCTTGAACGCTTGCGCAGGACCTGTCACCGTGGGACTCGACGGTTGACGGAAATGGAACTCCTGAGGCGGGATGCCAGCCCCGTCCGCACGCTCATCTCCATTATCCCTTTATGTGGCGATCCCGATAAGAAGGATGCCGTGATGATCCTGGTCCTGGATATCACCAAACGCAAACGGATCGAAGAAGATTTGGCTCAGGCGGAGAAAAAATACAGGAACATTTTCGAGAACTCCGTCGATGGCCTCTTTCAATCGAACAGCCGGGATGAGTTGATCAGCGCCAATCCGGCCATGGCCCATATTTTCGGCTACAGTTCAACCTCCGAATTTATAACCGCCGTCAATTCCAGGAAACAAACTCTTTACGCGGATTCGAAATACGACCGCAAGCTGAAGAGTCTTTTGCGGCGGCAGGACAGCGTCTACAATTTTGAATTCCGTGCCGTGCAGCGGCTGGGAAAGCAAATCTGGATCAATGAAAATATCCATTCTGTTCGGGATGAACGTGGAAACCTGCTTTATTACGAGGGAACGCTCCAGGATATTACGGAAAAGAAACATCTGGAAAATGAGTTATTCCAGTCGAAAAAAATGGAGGCCATCGGCAGAATTGCAGGAGGGATTGCCCACGACTTTAATAATATCTTAACTGCCATTATGGGAAATGCGGCCATGGGGGAACGATGCCTCGATCCACGAAGTTCGGCAGCGAAAAGAATCCAGGCCATCAAGGATGCTGCAGATCAAGCGGGACAATTGACACGGCAGCTGTTAAGCATCAGCAGGAAGCAGAAAGTACACCCTGTCCTGATGAATCTCAATTCTTCGGTCATCAGTGTCGGAAAAATCCTGGAGCGTATTCTCGGAGAGGACATTGACCTGAACGTAGCCCTGAATGAAAACTTGAAGAGTATTTATGCCGATCCTTCACAGATTGAGCAGGTTATCCTCAACCTGTCCGTCAACGCCAGGGACGCCATGAACCAGGGCGGCAGGCTGTCGATTTCAACGGAAAATATCAATCTGAATCAGGAATTCTGCCGTAATCATCCAGATGCAGTTCCAGGGGAATATGTAAGGCTTTCCGTTTCGGACACAGGAACGGGTATTCCAAAAGAGAGCCTGGGATACATCTTCGAGCCCTTTTATACGACGAAGAAAACGGGAACCGGATTTGGCCTTTCTATTGTTTACAGTGTCATCAAGAGGTATGCAGGTCACATCGAAATCGATACGGCTGTCAGGAATGGCACGAAGTTCAGCATTTATCTCCCCGCTGTTTCCGGGATACCCAAAATTCCCCGAACCTGTTCCGTTACGGAAGGAATGACCATTCCCACGGGGAAAACGATTCTGATTGTTGAAGATGAAGAAACCATCCGGGAAGTGCTTTCGGAGATCCTGCAGGAGATGGGGTGCAAAACATTTTCCGCCCCCACTGCTGAAGAGGCTTTGGAAAGATTCCACCATTTTGGTGAGCCGATTGATCTGCTGATTACCGATGTCATTCTGCCGGGGAAAAGGGGGCCGGAAATGGCCGAGGAATTGAAAATTTTCCAACCCGATATGAATATCCTTTACATGTCGGGATATCCATTAGAAAAGTTCCACAGCACAGAGATAGATGTTGCTCCGGTATCCTTTATCGCAAAACCTTTTACGCCCGCCATGATTCTCGATAAACTGCGGCAGATTTTTTCCCAAAAAGAATTTAAAATGCCCGTTTCTTGATGAGTCGAACATCCCATGCCGTAAAAGATCACATATAACCATGAAAAGAACAAAAATTGTTTGTACGATTTCTGACAGGAATTGCGAAGTATCCTTTTTGAGGAAACTATACAAGGCAGGAATGAATGTCGTGCGCCTCAACACAGCCCATATGACTCTTGAACAGGCGAAAAAGGTTATCGAGAATGTCCGGATTGTATCGGATAAGATCGCCATCCTGGTGGATACCAAAGGCCCTGAAATACGAACCACCGGGACTCGGGAACCTATCGAGGTGACTGACGGAGACTTCTTGATGATCAAAGGCGACCCGGACAAGGAAAGTTCGAAAAGGTGCCTGTATGTCAATTATCCTGAGTTCGTCCAGGATGTTCCCGTTAATAGCCCGCTGCTCATCGATGACGGTGCCCTGAGGATGGTTGTTATCGAGAAAAATGAAGAGTATCTTCTCTGCGAAGCAAAGAATGTCGGCAAGATCGAAAGCAGAAAAAGTATCAACGTCCCATCGGTTTCTTTCGGACTTCCTTCGCTCAGCAAAAAAGACAAGGACTTTGTTGACTTCTGTATTCAGCAGGATGTTGACTTTATCGCCCATTCCTTTGTTAGAAACAAAGCGGACATTCAGGCCGTGCAGGAGATTCTGAATAAACACAATAGTCAAATTAAAATTATTGCAAAAATCGAGAATCAGGCCGGGGTAGACAACCTGGATGAAATTCTGGATTGTGCCTATGGGGTCATGGTTGCAAGAGGGGACCTGGGCATTGAAATGCCCTACGAGAAGATTCCCGGAACACAGAGGCTTATCATTAATAAGTGCATCGCTTGCCGCAAACCGGTCATCATCGCTACTCAGATGCTCCATTCCATGATTGACAATCCAAGCCCCACCCGTGCAGAAGTCAGCGATATTGCCAATGCCATTTTCAGTAAAACTGACGCCATAATGCTGAGCGGAGAAACAGCTTATGGCAAATATCCTTATGAGGCAGTGGAAACAATAGCCCGCGTTGCCTCGGAAGTAGAAAAATCGCGCAGCGATATTCATGAAATCCCGATGGACGTACTCAGTAACAAACGATCTGCCTACCTGACAAAAACTGCTGTTGAAGCAGCCATTGCAATCACTGCTGTCCCAATGTTAGCTAAATAAATTCAACTGGTTGCTGATCTGCTCGTCCTGGTTTGTGTCGGTTGCATTTGAAAGTGCCTGTAAAATGGGCTTTTTCTCAAAAAGGGTGACGCTCAAAACCTGTAAAATTGTGTAGAGACTTTGGTCGAGATTCAGGTCTTTTTTGACGATAGCTACGAGGACGTAAACGGAGATAGCGATCCAGACTTGAGTCTTTACGGCGTTTTCTGTGGTGCCATAGAAAGCCTTGATCCTGAGATGTTGCTTGATCCATTTGAAAAACAGCTCCACTTGCCATCGGCAGCGATAGAGATCGGCAATTGTTTTGGCCGGCAGGACAAAATTGTCTTTATTTTTCTGTCCGTAGGAGAGAACGAAACTCGAAGGGCTGTCCCCAGTGAGGACCTGCTTTTCATTAAAAATTCATTTTACCGTAACAATCCTTTCATGTCGTTTTGCTATAAGAACCTCATATTTAAAGAATCCCCGGCCGGCCGGGGGGGGGAGAAACAGCACCGTGGCAGGAGAGGAGGTGATGAGGCGGATATCGAGGGTATCCCGTTCTCTATTTTTTGCGCAACGACACAGTAAGAAGACCATGATTTTCAAAAATGACAAAAACGAGAGGTGCGAAACATGCCTGAAATCAAGAAAACCATCATGACCTGCCTCGGGGCGGCTGCCATGGTCATTGCTCTGGGCCAGCCTGCAGACGCCTATATGGCAGCTAAAAACATTATCCTGATGATCAGCGACGGCCAGGGATTCAACACTGTCAAAGCCACGGAATATTACTCGGGAACCAAAGCCGTCTATGAATCGTTTTCCGTGAGGGGTTCCATGAATACAAGCTCTGCCGGTAAACTGGGATCTTATGTGGGAAAGCCTTACGATTCCGGTCAGATGTGGACGAATTTCAATTATCAGAAATCCGGTGCAACCGACTCGTCATCGGCAGCGACCGCCATGTATTCAGGCGTTAAGATCTATGACAACCAGATGAACAAGACAACGACTGGAGCAGACCTGACCACGTTCTTTGAAAAAGTCGCCGGCCAGGGCAAGGCAACCGGTGCCGTCTCGACGGTTAATTTTAATCATGCCACACCGGCTGCCGTGGTGGCTAAGACAACAAACCGCAATGATTACAATGCAATAACCAATCAGATGATTCAAAGCAAACTAAATGTCATCATGGGGGCCGGCCATCCCCTCTACGATAATGATGGCCAGTCCGTTTCCGTTGCGGCTGATTATGGAATCGTCGGCAGCAAGGCGAACTGGGACGCCATGGTGAGCGGTGCCAACGGCCGAAGCTTCATCGAGCACAAATCCCAGTTCGAGGCCCTGGCCAATGGGACGATGATTGTCGACAAAGTATTCGGTGTAGCCCAGGTCCGCGATACCCTTCAGGACTCGCGATCAGGCGTGCCTGCTTCTTCAAGGAACAGCAGCGTGCCTGATCTTGCCACCATGACAAAGGCGGCCTTGAACGTCCTCGACAACGATGCCGACGGCTTTGCGGTCATGATCGAAGGGGGTGCCGTGGACTGGGCCAACCACGCGAACAACCTGCAGCGGGCCATTGATGAAGAGATCGACTTCAACAACGCTGTTCAATCCGTGGTGGATTACCTGAATGCAGGTACCAGCGGGAACGATTTGAGCAACACCCTCCTCATTGTAACCGCTGATCACGAGTGTGGAGCCCTTTGGGGACCGGAAACCGGAGTCTTCAATCAGGTCGTCGACAACGGAGTCGGCAGTCTGCCCGGTGCGGCATACAACTCCGGCAGCCACACAAACGCCCTGGTGCCCTTCTATGCTGAAGGAGCGGATGCCGGTCTCTTCCTGTCGTATCTGACCGGAAGCGATCCAGACATGGCGGCCATGTATGGCATCGATGCGGCATTCAACTGGTACATCGACAATACCGATATCTTCAAGGTCATGGATGCTGCCAATGCGGCGCCAGTTCCGATTCCTGCGAGTGTCCTGCTCCTGGCTCCGGGATTTGGAGGACTTCTCATTATGCGAAGGAAGTGGACGAATACATAACGTTCAAACGTATTTCGAGAGACCTTGAATCGTTGGGCCATGAGGTCGATGGCCTCTCCGGCTGCATGGAGACCATGGGCGGGAATAATGTCCGGCCCGTAGTCTCCATCACCTGCCTGCATCGAGATGATGTTTCCGATGTGGATGAATGCTCGGCGCTTCTTGCCGTTGAAGGAGTCGTTTATCCTGGTGGTCCGGGCCTGGTTTTTCGGCGGTCTGCGGAGACCGGCAGGGTGTTGTCCATCGAAAGAAACGCTTTATTCGGACGAGACGGTCGCGTCAATCACTGCAGGAAAAGAGTCCGGGAAGCCCTGTCATACCCCTTTCCGATCTCTGTGAGGCCGGGTGATTCCCCGTCCCAGAATCGGTTTTTTGATCGGTTTCACCCAATGCCGGATATCGTCCATATTGATGCGGCATAAACATCGTTCAATCCGCCGGGGTAAAAAAACCATCGAGTGGTGTATATTTCAAACATTTCATCTATCTGTCATCAAACTGCAACAATATTCCTGTAAAAGTCCAATGATTTCATTTGAAGCCCTGTTACAGGGTCAAACATGATGGAGAAAAGAAAGTTAAAGGAGGATTTTAAAGTGAAGAAAGCTGGTTTATGGGTAGTGAGTTGTTTAATGTTTCTAGTATGGAGCCTTCCCGCTGCCGCAGCGACGACGCTTGTGATCAAAGGCTCGACGACCGTGCTTCCTGTTGCACAGGTGGCCCTCGAAGCGTATATGAAGAGTCATCCGGGAGTGAACATTTCACTTTCGGGCGGCGGTTCGGGAGAGGGAATCAAGGCGCTGATCGACCGTTCAACAGACATCGCCAATTCATCCCGGGAGATCAAGGAAAAAGAGACTGCCAGCGCCAAGGCAAAGGGCGTTTCTCCGATGGAACACGTCGTGGCTATCGATGCCATCGTGCCCATCGTAAATCCCCGCAACAAGGTCAACGGGCTGACCCTGGATCAATTGAGCCAGATTTATCAGGGAAAAATTACAAACTGGAAAGAGGTTGGCGGGGACAATATTCCCATCGTGGTGGTTTCCCGTGACAGCAGTTCCGGCACTTACGAATCCTGGGGACATCTCGTGCTCAACGGTGCGAAGGTCACACCGAAAGCCCAGCTTCAGGCATCCAGCGGGGCCGTTGTGCAGACGGTTTCCAAAAACCGCTACGCCATCGGGTACATCGGGCTGGGATATCTGAACCGCTCCGTCAAGGGAGTGAGCGTCAATGGGATTCAAGCCTCCGTGCAGACCGTTCTGGCAAAGACCTATCCCATTGCCCGGCCGCTCTACATGTATACAGACGGTCAGCCCAAAGGCGAGGCGGCCGGCTTCATCCGTTTCGTCCTGAGCCCTGCCGGTCAGAAGCTGGTGGAAAAGGAGGGGTTTGTACCCGTCCAGGCCTCTGATAAAAAGGGTGCAAAGAAAGGGAAGAAGTAGGAGAGGTTGAGAGATCATGACAAGGCGGGGAAAAGAGAAACTCATCAAGCTGTTCTTTCTCGGAATTGCCACCGTATCCATCCTGATTCTCGGGCTGATTGTGGTTTTTCTTTTCCGTGAAGGGGTGCCTATTTTTCAAGAAGTGTCCGTTTATAATTTCCTCTTCGGAAAAGAATGGTACCCCACCTATGATCCTCCCGAATTTGGAATCTTGCCGCTGATCGTCGGCTCGCTGGTGGTCACGGTCCTTTCCTCATTAATTGCCGTGCCTCTTGGGGTTCTTTCCGCGATCTTCATCGCGGAAATAGCCCCGGTGGCCATCCGGGACTTCCTTAAGTCCGCCATTGAGCTCCTGGCCGGATTGCCCTCCGTCGTACTCGGTTTTTTCGGGATGGTTGTTCTGGCGCCCTGGATGCAGGAGACCTTCGATCTCCCCACGGGCCTGAACATTGTCAACGCCTCATTCATGCTGGCCATCATGGCGATTCCCACGATTTCAAGCATTTCAGAAGACGCCCTCTATGCCGTTGGCAAGGAGTTCAAGGAAGCCTCCTACGCCCTGGGGGCGACACGCTATGAAACGATTACCAGAGTGATCGTCCCCACCGCCCTGTCCGGCATTTCGGCGGCGGTCATTCTGGGAATGGCAAGGGCCATTGGGGAAACCATGGTCGTTTTGATGGTGGCCGGCGGAGCGGCGGCCATGCCTGAAGGCCTCTTCGATCCGGTACGACCCATGCCGGCGAGCATTGCCGCCGAGATGGGAGAGGCACCATTTCGAAGCGGACATTATCATGCCCTTTTTGCCACGGGAATCGTGCTGTTTTTCCTTACCCTGTTTTTCAATTTGATAGCGGACTACGTCTCGAACCGCTTCAAACAGGTGGGATCGGCGACGCTTTAATCATGTTATCGGACATTCCTCTATGAACTTGAAATGGCGGTATCTTAAGCAGAATCTCTTTCTGGGCACAGCAACACTGTGTGTCCTTGCCATTGTGGTTTCTCTTGGCGGCATCCTCTTTTACATTTTTGAAAACGGCTTTCAGGCCGTCAACTGGGAATTCCTGAGCAGCCCGCCGCGCGATTCCATGACCAGGGGAGGCGTTTTTCCTGCAATTCTCGGAACGCTTTACCTGACGATGGGCGCTATTCTCGTAGCCCTGCCCCTCGGAATCGCATCGGCGGTCTACCTTACGGAATACGCCCGCCAGGGAAAGATCATCCGGGCCATCCGACTTGGGGTCAACTGTCTGGCCGGCATCCCTTCCGTCGTGTTCGGGCTGTTCGGCCTTGGTTTCTTTGTCGTCTTCCTGCAGTTCGGCTCATGTATCCTGTCCGGGGCGCTGACGCTGGGTTTTCTGATTCTTCCCACAATCATTGGGGCCTCCGAGGAAGCCATGAAGGCCGTTCCCCAGACCTTCCGCGAGGCATCCCTGGCATTGGGCGTTTCAAAGTGGCGCACCATTTCCCGCATCGTTCTGCCCAACGCCATGCCGGGTATTCTGACCGGCTCCATTCTGGGCATCGGGCGTGCCGCCGGAGAAACGGCGCCGATCATGTTTACGGCAGCAGCTTTTTTTACGGCGAAGCTCCCCTCGTCGATTTTCGACGAGGTCATGGCCTTGCCCTATCACATCTATGTCCTGGCCACGGCAGGCACACGGATTGAAGAAACCCGTCCCCTCCAGTTTGGAACCGTTCTCGTGCTGGTTGCCCTGGTTTTGGGAATCGACCTGATTGCCATTGTGATCCGCAGCCGGATGCGAAAAAGGAAGAGGTGGTAAATTTGAAAAATAACTCTATTATTGATGTCGTGGATGTCGATTTCTATTACGGTACGTTTCAAGCCCTGACGGACATTACCATGAATTTTGAAAAAAATGAGGTCACGGCCCTCATCGGTCCTTCAGGTTGCGGAAAATCCACGCTGCTCAGGCTGCTCAACCGAATGAATGATCTTATCGATGGCGCTCGCCTGGTGGGTCAGGTAATCTTTGAAGACAGGAATATCTACGCCGCCGATGTAGACCCGGTGGAGGTTCGTCGTCGGATCGGCATGGTCTTTCAAAAGCCGAATCCGTTCCCGAAAAGCATCTTTGACAACATCACCTATGGACCCAAACTTCATGGTGTTAGGAAAAAAAGGGATCTCGAAGATCTGGTGGAGGCGAGCCTCAGGCAGGCGGTCCTGTGGGAAGAGGTCAAGGACATCCTGAACCGCTCGGCGATGACCCTCTCCGGTGGTCAGCAGCAGCGCCTGTGCATTGCAAGGGCTCTGGCCATGAAACCAGACGTAGTTCTCATGGACGAGCCGACGTCCGCTCTGGATCCCATATCCACAGCGAAGATCGAAGAACTCATCGATGAACTCAAAGAAAACTACACGATCATCATCGTAACCCATAACATGCAGCAGGCTGCCCGGGTATCAGGGAAAACGGGATTTTTTTATCTGGGAAGGCTGATTGAATTCAATTCCACGGAAAAGATCTTCACGAACCCGGAAGAGAAGCAGACGGAAGACTACATCACGGGCCGGTTTGGATAAGGACACCAAGACAGGACATCTTTTTAATATCACGAGGTATACATCATGGGAGACAGGCGGCATACAAGCACCCACTACGAAAAGGAGCTTCAGGAACTGAAGGATGGATTGCTTTATCTGGGGGGGCTGGCCGAGAACGCCATAAAGAACGCTCTGCAGGCGCTCGTGGAGAGAAATTCGGAACTGGCCAGAAGGGTCATTGCAGACGACGCCGCCATTGATCAGCTCGATTCGGAGAATGAAGACCGGTGCATCCGGATTCTGGCCCTGCGGCAGCCGGCAGCGCGGGACCTGCGCTTCATCGCCACGGCCATCAAAATCAACGGACATCTGGAACGGATCGGAGACATGGCGGTCAACATTGCCGAGAAGGTCCTTCTTCTTAATGAAGAGCCTCAGTTGAAGCCCTATGTCGACATTCCCCGAATGGCGGAAATCACCCAGAAAATGATCCGTCAGAGCCTGGACTCCCTGATTCGGGAGGACGTGGATCTGGCGGATCAGGTCCGCAGGGAGGATGAAACCGTCGACAATTTGAATGAGCAGGTGTTCCGTGAACTCCTGACATTCATGATACAGGACCCCAGAACGATCCGGACCGCTCTACTCATCATGCAGATCGCCAAGAACCTGGAGCGGATTTCGGATCATGCCGAGGGGATTGCGGACATGGTCATCTATCTGGTGACAGGAAAAAGCGTCCGGCACAATGATTCTTTGGAACCGAAAGGGCGGATGGCGTGAAGAAGCGGCTTTTTATCCGGATCCTGATCAGCTACTGTGCGGTGATCCTCCTGGTGGCCGCCATTGTCGCCGTGCTTTTCTCCCGGCAGATACGTCTCATTGAGACGAAGCAGATCGAGGAAGGCCTTCTTCATACGGCACGTCTCGTATCACTGCATCCTTTTGACGAGATCAGGAGCAACATTCGTCTTCTGGCACAGGAAGCCGGAGCCAGGGTGACGATCATTGACGCCGGTGGAGGCGTCCTGGCGGATTCCCGGGTGGATGTCTCTCAAATGGAGATTCATTTGAACCGCCCCGAAGTTGAGGAAGCCCGGCTGAGGGGATCCGGCAAATCGGTCCGGCGCAGCTCCACGCTGCGGGACGATGAAATGTATGTGGCTCTGGCTGTCCGGAACGACAAGGGAATCAAGGGATACGTCCGAATGTCCCGATCCCTGAGAGAAGTGGAAGATTCCGTGCAGCGCATGTATGGGTTCCTCTACCGGACAATCGGTTTCGCCCTGCTGCCCACCCTCCTGCTGGCCCTTGTGTTTACCCGGAAGATCTTCCAGCCGATCCGGGAAATACGGGATTACACCCAGGCCATTCGCCGGGGGGATCTTTCCGGAACTCTCCTGGTGAAAGCCTCCGATGAGTTGGGGCAGCTGGCGGAGGCGATCAATTATCTGGTCGAGGAATACCGGGAAAAAATCCTGCTGGCCCATCAGGAAAAGGGAAAACTGGAGGCCGCCCTGGCGAGCATGGTGGAAGGAGTTGTTGTGCTCGATTCTCAGGGCCGCATCGAATCCTCCAACCGCGGAATTGAATCCATTCTGGACCGCCGGAGTTCCGAAATTCATGGGAGATCCATTCTGGAAGCCTTTATGAGCGCCGATCTCCAGAGGGCTCTTGAGCGATTCCGGCGGGAGCGGAAACCCGTTCTTGAGGAAATCCGACTCAGCGGAAAGCAGCCGAACATCGTGGATGTCAATATTTCAGACATTCAGGGCCTTCCCGCCGGCGAGGAGAAAACGCTGCTGGTCTTTCACGATGTGACACGGCTGAAAAAACTGGAACAGATGCGTACGGACTTTGTGGCCAATGTCACCCACGAAATCCGGACGCCGCTTACGGCCATTATCGGATTTCTCCAGACACTCCTGGCGGGGGCATTGGACGACAGGGAAACGGCGAGAAAATTTCTCCGGACCATTGCCGGCAATGCAGAGCGCCTGAGCCGTCTTGTGGACGATCTCCTGACGCTTTCCAGCATTGAGCTCAATGAAACCAATCTGAAGCTTGAACCTCTTTCCGTGGATGCCCTGATACGGACGGTGCTCCCCATGGTGGAATCCTCGGCGGCAGAGAAAAAGATCGCCCTGGATACGATCATCTCCGGGGCAGTCCCCGGGATCCTCGCCGATCGGGACCGGGCGGTGCAGGTGCTGATGAATGTCCTTCACAACGCGGTTAAATTCACGCCGGAAGAGGGAAGAGTCACTCTTTTCTGCCGTGAAGACGGGGCGAAGGATTGGGTGGTTCTGCAGGTTGAAGATACCGGAATCGGCATCCCATCTCAGGACATTCCCCGCCTCGGGGAGAGGTTCTACCGCGTGGACAAGGCACGCTCGCGGGAGCTGGGTGGAACGGGTCTCGGGCTCTCCATTGTCAAGCATCTCATGGCGTCTCACGGGGGAAAGATGGAAATTGCCAGCATTCTCGGTAAGGGAACGACCGTGTCCCTGTTCTTCAAGAGGGCTTGATAAGAGTCTTTATTGGAAGATTCCTTTCTTTTCCCGATACCTAACCCGCAAGGCGACCTTTTTCAACCTGCCTTTTCCAATGAACATCATACCGTCGGTCCTCTGAACGTTTGCAAACCCGGGATTTGTGATTGAATTAAAGGCGGCTTGATTTTAAAGTAAGCCGGAATCAAATTTCAAGGAGGAGACCCTATGGCAAGAATGACGGACAGAATGAAGGAATTGTTTGAGAAAATCCCCACGGTTGTGCTGGCGACAGCGGACAGCGACGGAAAGCCGAATGCCGTGCCGGTGGGAGCCAAAAAGATTCTTGACGATGAAACGATTTTGATTTCGGATCAGTTTTTTAACAAAACTCTCAAAAACATGAAGGCAAACCCGAACGTGGCCGTGACCTTCTGGGAAGGCCATGAAGGATACCAGTTAAAAGGGTCCGTCGTCCTGGAAACAAGCGGTAGCCGGTATGAGGAAACGGCCAGATGGATCGAGGAGCTTGGCAATGCCGCCGGGTTTCCCTTGAAGTCCAAGGGGATCGCCATTTTGAAAATCGAAGAGATTTACGGGGTCACACCGGGCGCGAAGGCGGGGAAGCTTCTGGTTTAGAAAGCGCGTACGGCTTGGATACTGGATATTACGAAGGCATTGCCCTTCGCCGGGCGTGCGAAAGGATCTTGCGATTCTGGATCTGATGCCGCCGGGACCTTCCTGGCCGGATGTATTCCGGATTATCCATCGGCGGAAGAGTTAAAAAACTGCGCCCTGAAGCTCAATTCCTCAGAGCGCAGCCTGTTTCGCCATGTGTGCTGAAAAGCGCAGGACGTTTGCTTAGAAGCTCAGATCCAGTCTGTGCATCAGCAGGTAGGTGTCATCGACATCGTTGTCCGTGGCGCCCTTGTAAATATCACCGGCCCAGAGATAGCCGAAGCCGACCGTATAGGTCAGGTTGTCGTAAATCTTGTACGCGGCAGTGAGGTCGAATTCCGTTCCGTATTCGTCATCATCGTAATTGTCCGGCTTCTCGTCGGCAAAGGCATAGCTCAGTCTGGCCTTGACGTCCAGTTTGGGGATCGGTTTGAAACCGCCATAAATCTGGAACAGGTGGGCATTTTCCATGACCGCGCCGGTCTCATGATCGGTACCCAAACTCGTAGCGCTGGATGAGCTTTTTCCAAGCCACTTGTTATTTACTGAATTCCAGAGAATCAGGCAGGGATCGAAGCTGGCGCCGCCGGTGGGCAGACCGGAGCGGTAACCGCTGGCACCGAAGAAGTTGGATCCTTCGATCTCTTTGTCGGAGTCGGGATCGTCACCGGAGACATAGGCGTAGAAGGCGCCGACATAGGCGGGGCCGATATTTCCCTTGGCGTGAAGAAAGGCGTTCCATGCGCGGATGTCCATGTCATCCCAGTTCAGCTCGGATTCAGCCTCGCCGTAGGCATAGTTGATTTCCGCTTCCACAAAGACAGGACCGAAGGTCCCCTGCATATAGGGCGAAAACGTCCAGACTTTGGCTTTGTAATCGCCATTGCCGTTGAGATTTGCGAAGTTCTCGGTTGCGTCGTTCATGAACTGAATCTGGAGACCGGCAATACCGCCGTCCCACTTGTACTTGCCATAAACGCCGTAGTTGTCGCGGTCGCCGTCGTTGACGCCGCCGTCGCTCACGACGTTGGCATAGTCGCCTGCGCCGTAGGCTTCAATCTGCTTCTCGAAGAATGCGCCGACTTCCCAGGGGCCGTTCTTGGTGGAGAAGCGGATGGCGTCCGCATCATAGCTGTCGCTGGCGAAACGGGTTCCCCATTCGTTCTGGGCCTGACGACCTACGTCAAACTGACCGAAGGGGACGGCAAAGCTGACCCAGGCGCGGTCAAAGCTGATGTTGTTGTCGTCGGCATCTTTGCCGTCGGCATTCTGGCGATCCACAGCCGTGCCCATATAGCCGTACTGGCCCCAACGTCCCTCGAGGGCGTCAAAGCGGGTGTTCAAGGTCAACCCTTCGGCGATCTTGAAGGCCGTTGCAACACGCAGCCTCTGAGCATAAACGCCGGCTGCTGAATTATCATCCTTGAGGCCCCAGTTGTCCGCGTAGAGACCTGTGGCGTAGTAGGAGCCGCTGAATTTGACGTCCGCCGCCGATGCGCTCAGGGCGAAGCCTGCGACCACGGCCACGGCGATCAAAGCTACCCAAAATTTCTTCATTACTATCCTCCTGAAAAAAATTCATTGTTGTCCTGATTTTTTCAACGGGCATTGAAAAAATCACCTATATGTCCTGTAAATCTTCACCTTCAAAGTCTCAAAAAGTCTGGTTCTCTTTTTTCCCCGACGTCCACCTCCTTTCCTTAATTATAGGATTCTTTCTAAATAACAGCCTGCCCGTGGTTGTTTTTGTTTACAAAACAGGTCAAGGCCTGAAAGGCGTCAGGACTGCTGTTCCTTCAACCAGTTCTGAATTCTCCGGGAAATTTCATCCCGTACATCTCTGAATTTTTGCAGCATTTCATCTTCCGATCCCGTATATGCCGCCGGGTCATCAAAGGGCCAGTGAAGGCGCCTGCTGATTCCGGGAAATGAGGCGGGACAGCGATCCTCGGCAGCGGCACATACCGTAATCAGATAGCCGAAATGGACTTTACCCAGGTATTCGCTGACAGATTTGGAAGAGTGATTCGCGAGGGGAATCCCAATTTCTTCCATGACCCGGGTGGTCAATGGATGGATTCCCCTGGGATCGAGCCCGGCGCTGAAAACTTCGAACAAATTACCGGCAAAGTGCCGGAGAAATGCTTCGGCCATCTGGCTTCTTGCGGAATTCCCTGTGCACAGGAATAAAACTTTCATTTTTGGCATTTCTTTCCCTCGTTCAACAGCTGATCGCTATAATTTCACAAAGATGTAACATTCGTGTGACATATAGATTAAATAATCGTGAAATATTTCAAAACGGAATATCGAAGAGAAGCTCCTGATGCTGTAACGATTTGATATGTCAGATATGTCAGATTCTTTGCCTATTGGTCAAGCAAAAATTGACCTGTTGAAGGTATATTTCCGAGAATAGGAAATGAATACTACAAGTTGCGGATTGCAAAGGGATGGAAGACTGATAAATCAAATCAACAAAGTTGTCTGTCCGTTTTGCTGCGGGAATTGTACTGTCCCTTTAGACTTAAGGAAAATGGATCGGGCGGGCATGACCGTGGTGCGCCTGGAAACAGCGGTAGAGGCGGCTGTCGCCCTCAATGTGCAGCGTGATCGTTCGAACTCCATGTTCCACGAAAAAATTTTTTTGAACTGACTTGACAGGGGCGATTTCGTGTTTATGTTACCGCCAAACCCTTTGGGAAAAAAGAAGTCCCATTCTTTTTCATATCTTTAAATTCAACAGGAAAGGAGATTGTTTCGGCATGAACATCAGGCCATTACAGGACAGAGTCATTGTTAAGAGGCTGGAGGAAGAGCAGAAGACAAAGGGAGGAATCATCATTCCCGATACAGCGAAAGAAAAACCCATCGAGGGTGAGGTCGTTGCTGCGGGTAAGGGTAAAGTCACGGAAGACGGAAAGCTTCTTCCCCTGGATGTGAAAGTAGGTGATCGCGTACTGTTCAGCAAGTATGGCGGAACAGAGGTCAAGATTGAAGGCGAAGAGTATCTCATCATGAGGGAAGACGATATTTTGGGAATCGTAGAGAAATAAGTTCGGAAGAATAGACGAATAAGGAGGAAAAAATATCTATGGGTGCAAAGTTACTGCAGTACGACGAAGAAGCACGAAAATCAATCCTGAACGGTGTCAACACCCTGGCAGATGCCGTAAAGGTGACCCTTGGTCCGAAGGGCCGCAATGTCATTATCGATAAAACCTTTGGCGCACCGACCGTCACCAAGGACGGTGTAACCGTTGCCAAGGAAATTGAGCTGGAAGACAAATTTGAAAATATGGGCGCCCAGATGGTCCGGGAAGTAGCCAGCAAGACGAGCGATGTGGCCGGTGATGGTACAACGACCGCCACGATCCTGGCACAGGCCATCTATCGGGAAGGCGCCAAAACGGTCGCCGCGGGCAGCAATCCCATGGATGTAAAGCGCGGGATCGAAAAAGCCGTTGCGGCGGTTGTCGCCGAATTGAAGAACATCAGCAAACCCACCAAGGACCAGAAAGAAATCGCCCAGGTCGGGACAATTTCAGCAAACAACGATGAAACCATCGGCAATATCATTGCCGAAGCCATGGGAAAGGTCGGCAAGGAAGGCGTCATCACCGTCGAAGAGGCCAAGGGGCTCGAGACGGAACTGGAAATCGTGGAAGGAATGCAGTTCGACCGCGGTTATCTCTCCCCCTATTTTGTTACCAACCCGGAAAAGATGGAAGTCAGCCTGGAAGACTGCCTTATTCTCATTTATGAAAAAAAGATCAGCGGCATGAAAGACCTGCTGCCGATCCTCGAACAGATTGCGAAGATGGGCAGACCGCTGCTGATCATCGCCGAGGACATCGAAGGCGAGGCCCTGGCGACCCTGGTGGTCAACAAGATCCGCGGGACCCTTCATGTGGCGGCTGTCAAGGCCCCGGGATTCGGCGACCGGCGAAAGGCGATGCTGGAAGACATCGCCATCCTAACGGGCGGTACGGTCATTTCGGAAGACATGGGCTATAAGCTGGAAAACACACGCCTTGAAGACCTGGGACGCGCCAAGAGAATCCAGATCGACAAGGACAATACCACCATCATCGACGGCGCAGGCGAACGGGCCGCACTGGAAGGGCGGGTGAAGCAGATCCGCGCCCAGATCGACGAAACAACTTCCGATTATGATCGGGAAAAGCTGCAGGAACGGCTGGCGAAACTCGTCGGCGGTGTGGCGGTCATCAAGGTCGGTGCGGCAACGGAAACGGAAATGAAGGAAAAGAAAGCCCGGGTTGAGGACGCCTTGAATGCCACACGGGCAGCCGTTGAAGAAGGCATCGTTCCCGGTGGCGGTGTCGCCTACATCCGCACCCTTCCGGTCCTGGCGGAGCTGAAGCTTGATGGCGACGAGCAGGTGGGCGTCAACATCGTCCGCAAGGCCCTTGAAGAACCCCTGAAGATGATTGCCGCCAACGCCGGAATGGAAGGCACAATCGTCGTGGAAAAGGTAAAGGAGCAGAGCGGGGCCTTCGGGTTCAATGCCCGGACGGACGTTTATGAAGACATGATCGAAGCCGGCGTCATCGACCCGACGAAGGTGACCCGATTCGCCCTCCAGAACGCCTCCAGCGTAGCTTCCCTCATGCTGACCACCCAGTGCATGATTGCCGAGAAGCCGGAGGAGAAGGGCGCCGGAATGCCGGGAATGCCTCCCGGAGGCGGCTATCCGGGAATGGGCATGTAAGCGGCTGAGAAGTTTTTAAAGGAACGGCAAAGGATCGTTCCGCAGAATGGAGAAAAAGCCCCCGAAGCATTGAGTTTCGGGGGCTTTTTTATAAGGAATCTACCTGTTCTTGGCGAGCTTCTCTTTGAGAGCTTTTTCGGTGGCCGGGCCGACTTTGCCATCGGCTGCAAGGCCTGCGGATTTTTGAAAGGATATCACGGACTGCCGTGTGGCCGGGCCCATGTGTCCGTCAACGGCCAGTTTGGGATCTGCGCCAAGTTCGTTGAGGGCGTTCTGAAGCCAGGAAACGCTGCCGACTGCAAAACTTTTCTCTTCGGCACGCACCGCGGTTTTCTCCGGCTCTGAGGCGGCTGGTGCCGTGGCAGCGGGGGCTGCCGATGATGGAGACTCCACTGCAGGAGTTCCCGGTGCAGGCGCTGAAGGCATGGCCAGTCCTAGGATCCCCATGATCTGGATGGCTTTATCTTTGAGGGCCTTTCCCGAGGAGACGGCATCGGCAACGTTGCCGGCGTTGAAGTTCTGCAACGCCTTGGACCATTCTTCCTTCAAGGCGGCCAAGCCGGTCTTGGCCTCGGCAAATTTTTCCGTTGACAGGTCGGCGGGGAGCTTCTTGGCCTGGGAGAGGAGATCCACCTTGCTCTGCATCATATCGACCATTTTGGGAAGCTCCTGAGACATGCTCGTCCAGGATGCCGTCATTTCTTCCTTCTTGAGCTTTGCCGAATCCATGACTTCTTTCGCTTTAGCCGCAAGGGTCTGGCCTTCCGTTACAACCGCCGCAAAATCTTTTTTGGCGAACTTTTCCTTCAGGGAGGCGAGTGATTCTTCAAGGGGTTTCACCTCATCGGGGATGTACTTTCCCGCTTCCACCTTGGCGGTATTGACTGCCTCCTCGGCGGCCTTCATGGCCATCTCGGCGGGTTTGTTATCGCCTGAGCAGGCAAGTAAAAAAAGAGTGCTGATAAACGCAAGAAGCATCAACAAAATGGTTTTTCTCATGGCAGGTTCTCCTTTCTTTTTCAAAATTTATCTTATAATTTTATCATACTGTTCTATTTTTTTTCAATTTCTTTGAGGATCTATAAAAAATTTGTTAATTTTTCCGATTTCTTCCGGCATGTAGAATGAAAAAAATGAATCTTGACGGAAGAAGATGCATGGGTTTAAAGAAGATGAGGCGGGCCACCGGCAGGGGAGCCGGAGGGCAGACGAGGTTGAAGGGGACAGCTGTGCGGGTATGAGCGGATTAGAGGACAACACAAGGCTTTCGCTGAGGGAATGGCTGGAGCGCCTGGAGCGGAACCCACGGTTCCGGGAGAATGTGGCGGCCTTCCGCCACTGGCCTGCCGCTCCGGGAAGGTATGCCCCATTTCCTTGCTGGATTCATCCACGGCTGCGGTCTGTGCTGGAAAAGCGCGGCATACATCAGCTTTACAGCCATCAGGGCGAAGCGGTTGAGGCCATCCGCGAGGGGAGGGACTGCGTTCTCGTCACCCCCACGGCCAGCGGCAAAACCCTGTGCTACAATCTTCCTGTGCTACAGCGGATTCTGGACCGGCCCGAAACACGCGCCCTCTATCTTTTTCCCACCAAGGCCCTGGCCCAGGACCAGAGGCACGAAATTTCGGCGCTCATCGGCGAACTGCAGGCGGATATCAAAACCTTCACCTATGACGGCGACACACCGGACGACGCCCGGCAGGCCATCCGACGGCAGGGCCATGTCGTGGTGACCAATCCGGATATGCTTCATGCCGGCATTCTGCCCCATCACACCAAGTGGCAGAAGCTCTTCATGAACCTCCGCTATGTGGTGATTGACGAGCTCCATGTCTACCGGGGAATCTTCGGTTCTCACCTGGCCAACGTCATTCGCCGCCTCGTCCGGATCTGCCGCTTTTATGGACAGGATCCCGTGTTCATCTGCTGTTCGGCCACGGTGGCCAACCCAAAGGAGCACGCCGAAGGAATTCTCGAACGGCCTGTCCTGCTGATTGACTCCAGCGGGGCGCCTGCCGGCGCGAAGACCTTCGTCCTGTACAATCCTCCAATCGTCAACCGGGAACTGGGCATCCGGCAGTCGGCCGTCACTCCGGCCCGTCATCTCGCCTCCGATCTCATCCGCCAGGGGATTCAGACGATCGTATTTACGACGAGCCGCCTCAATGTGGAGATTCTGACGCGTTATCTGAAGGATCAGGTCAAAAAGGGTTCTTCCCTTCCCGGAAGCGATGATATCGTTACCGGTTACCGGGGCGGCTATCTTCCCAAGCTTCGCCGCCGGATCGAGGCGGGCCTGCGCGATCGCACCATCCTGGGGGTCGTGAGCACCAATGCCCTCGAACTGGGCATCGATATCGGCGACCTGGAGGCCTGCTTCATAGTGGGCTATCCAGGCTCCATCGCCAGCACCTGGCAGCAGGCCGGCCGGGCCGGCCGTCGCCAGGGAGAGAGCCTGGCCTTTCTGATCGCCCGCAGCGCCCCCATGGATCAATTTCTGGCCGAAAATCCGGAATACTTCTTCAGCCGTTCGCCGGAATACTGCCGAATCAATCCGGACAATCTTCTGATCCTCCTGCATCACATCAAAAGCGCGGCCTTCGAACTGCCTTTCGAGACGGGGGAGCGATTCGGAAAGGAGGATCTGGCGGAGCTTCTGGATTATCTCGAGGAAAAGGGCGTGCTCCACCGGGAAGGGCGGCGATGGCACTGGGCGGCAGAAAGCTACCCCGCCGACGAGGTCAGCCTTCGCTCCATCAATCCGGAAAATGTCGTCATCATCGATTCGACGGACAGCGGAAATCCCGTCGTTATTGCCGAAGTTGACTGGGACAGCGCCTTTACCGCCGTTCACAACGAAGCCATCTACATGATGGAATCCCAGCAGTATCACGTGGACAGGCTGGATCTGGAGCGGAAAAAGGCCTATGTGCGCAGGGTGAATGTGGACTATTACACCGATGCCATGACCTATACCCACGTGAGGGTCATCGATGTGTTCCGTAAGAAACGCGGACAGTCGATATCCGTGGAGCACGGAGAGGTTCAGGTGGTGCGCAAGGTGGTGGGCTACAAGAAAATCAAGTTTTATACGTCGGAAAATCTGGGATACGGCGAGGTCAACCTGCCGGAGAAGGATATGCACACCACGAGTTACTGGTTCACAATCCCCCGGGATTTCCTCAGGGATCTGCCCTTTACGCAGGCCGAGATCCTCGACGGCCTCTCCGGTCTCGCATACAGCCTTCACCATCTGGCGGCAATGATCCTGATGGCCGATATCCGGGACATCGACACCTGCATCGGCGATAAAAGCGGTGAATATTTCCTCTCTTCCGGAAGAAACGGGCGGGCGCTTACCTCTGCTTCCCTGCAGGGAACGGAGCACCCGGAGCAGCGTGCGGCCCTTCGCCTGGACGATTTCGATCCCACCGTTTTCCTCTTTGATGCCTACCCGGGAGGCATCGGATTCTCCGAGCTTCTGTATGAAGAGCATGACCGTCTCCTGGCTGCGGCCCGACAGCTCATCGGCGGCTGCCCATGCACCCACGGCTGTCCCAGTTGTGTGGGCCCGACCCTGGAGGTCGGTCCGGCGGGAAAGGAAGCGGCTCTGGCGATCCTGAAGAATATCAGCCACGAGGCCCTGTTACATTGAACCAGTTGAGGAATGAAGCTTCTGAACCAGGCGCTTTGGGGGACATTGAGCAGGGGAAAACCGGTATGGGACTTCAAGAGCGGCTTAGACGCCTGACGGGGGAAGATAAGGCGGCAGAAGGGACTACGCCCGCCGATCGCCAGGCGAAAAAGAACGAGCTGCAGAAAAGGCTTGATGCCCTTCTGCTGCACAGACCCGTTGTGCCCGGCGGAAAGGTCATCCCGCATCGACAGCGGAGGAACGGACCGGCTCTTGAGGACCTGCTGAGCGGCTGCGAGGAGGTCAACCGCCTGGGTTCGTATTTCAAGATAGAGTTAAGGCGGGAAGGCACGGAATGCCATGGAAGCCGGAAGTTCAGCGAACTGGAACGGCTGAACATGGAAGCCGCGGCCCTTCTGGCCGATGATGCAAGGCTGTCCGCCTTTGACAGTCGAAAAGCCCTGTTTCTCGATACGGAAACGACCGGCCTGTCCGGCGGAACGGGAACGCTGGCCTTTCTCGTCGGCTTAGGCTGGTTTGATGAGGAAGGGCGCTTTGTCGTCCGCCAGCTGTTCGCCAGGAATTTCGCCGAGGAGCGGGCCGTTCTCGCCGCTCTTGCAGAGACCGCCTCATCGAAGCGCTATCTCATCTCCTTCAACGGAAAGGCCTTTGATACGAATCTCCTGGCCACCCGTTATATCCTCAACAAGATGGAAAACCCGCTGACGGCCCTGCCCCACCTGGATCTTCTCCATCCCGCCCGGCGGCTCTTCAGCCATCGGATCGAAAACAGCCGTTTGATCACCCTGGAGGAGAAACTCCTTGGCTTCTACCGGGAAGGAGATCTGCCCGGGAGTGAAGTGCCCCTGCGTTACTTCAACTGGCTCCGATCGAGCAATCCCTATCCGATGCTGGATGTTTTCCGGCACAATGGCCTCGATATCACGGCGCTGGCCGCCCTGACCGTCCATCTCACGGAGATATTCGACAGCGACGGCGGTTCCCCGCACTATGCATCCGCCGATTTCTGCGCCGCAGCCCGGCTCTGCCAGGATCGGGGAAGGCCGGCCGAGGCCTGTTCTCTCCTGGAAAACCTGTCCCGGTCTTCACCGCAGAAGGCAACCCTGGAGGCGCGCCAGTCCCTGTCCCTCATCTATAAAAGAAGCAGCCACTGGGAAAAGGCCGTTGAAATCTGGGAAGATCTCCTGAAGGATAATCCGGAAAATCTGTTCGCCGTGGAGGAACTGGCCAAGTGGCTTGAGCACAGGGAACGGGATTTTGAAAGCGCCTTTCGCCTGGTGGACAACATGATGAAGAAAGTGCCTGGATTGCCTGAACAGGAAAAAGAGGCCTGGCTGCATCGGCATAGCCGCCTTCAAGGGCGATGCAGAAGGGAGCATTACCGCAGATCTCATGGCTGAAAAAGCGAAAGGCAGGATCCCGATGTCCTGCCTTCCCATCACTCTCGGCTCGTCTGAATTTTCCTGAAGACGTTCCGTCTTGATCCAAAAAGCCCGACCCGTCCGTATTCCGGGAGCAGAAGGTCCGGCGGAACATCAACCGGGTTGCCTCTGCCGGCCCCAGGCAATGCCCGTAATGAAGTCCCACTGTTCCCCCGAGGACCGGGATCGTTGCGTCCGATAAGGCTACCTCTTGCTCCACACCCCGTTATCATCCTGCACCCACCAGCCGGACTGGGACTTACTTCGCCAGCTGTTGGCGAATATCTTCATGATCTGTGGAACGGATTCAGAACCGAGTTTGTTGGCCGCTGCGATTTCTCTGTAAAGGGCTGAACGGTCCCGATTTTCCTGGTCGATCAGCCTGCTGATCTGGCCTCTCTCCTGGAGATTCAAGACGGTGGTATCTTTCGCTTCGAGCAGACCGCTGTTGTTCTCGCCGATTGCGCCTCTGTCGTAGAAGGGTTTCAACTGCGGAAAACGGCCCTTGATCGATTCCTTTATTCCCCGGATGGCGGGAGTCGAAACATCGATATTCATTTGCGCATATGCCTGACGTGTGCCAAAAAGCAAAGAGCTCATCACGTCCAGGCGGCTTGAAGGAGCCGGCGGCGGCGTCTCGGGGACCGCTTCGCTTCCCTTTGTCCGGACGTCATCGACGATCCTGTCCGCCGCCTTCTGGACTTCGGCGGCCGGAAAATAGATATTTACCGTAACGCATGACACAATGAGAAAAACTGCGATCAGGCCTGCTGCCTTGATGATCTTCTGCATAATCCCTCCTGGTAGAAATAGATTGTTGAGGCTTCTTATAGCACAATTCTACCCCGATGGCACATCCTTACTTTGCTGCCGCTGTTGGAACAGTCGGCCCATCCGCTCCGACATGTCCTTGAAACTGATGGAATTATCGGGATTCTGGTTGACCATGTCAATGCCGCGAAAGGTGGATCTTCGTATGAGATATTCTTTGCCTCCTTCGCGAATCAGGCCTCTCAGTGAAAAGAGATCATCTGACAGCGTGCATCGGATGCCGATTTCGCTGTAGGGGTACTGGGAGAAAAAGCGGTTCAAGCCGCTGTTGAGAATGTCGGAAATGGTTTCAGAGCCGGTGCTGATGATGGAAAGATTTTTGATTGCATCCACACTGATTGCCTGGGGCACCTTTCGGCTTCTGTCCGACGTGATGACCAGATCGAAGCGGGACGGCTGGCCGTATTCCATCGTGAAGTTCTTCAATGAGCCCTGAATCAGGCCCGTCATCCGGCCGATCTTGATGTTCGAGGTGACCTCCTCAAGGTCGATAGCGTCGAAGGCCACATCGGCGCCGAAGAAGCGGGACGGTGAGAAAATCCTGCCGGCGGAAAGATGGTCGATGGTGATCCGTCCGCCGAACACCCGGGCGACGAGACTTCCCCCGGCGGTCCACTTCCCTTCACGAAAGAGGATGGGGGACAAATCCCCGTTGAGATCTCCCTCCAGGGCAATGGGAGCGGCCAGAGCGATCACCTCCCCGAGGTTGAGGCGACTGATCGACAGGCTGGCTTCAACGTTCATGTCGGGAAAAAGGAGATGATCGACCCTCAGCCCGTGAATGACAAGCTCGCCGCCGAAGAGAGAGACAACGACCGGCTCCGGAAGAAGAAACCTGTTGCCGGAGAGCACGACGGGAACATGCAGTTCCCCGATCGTGAGGCGTCCCTTTTGGAGCTCTTTAAAGGCCATAAAGCCCCGCCTGGAACCGGCTGGCGGTGCAGGGGTGCGGCCTGAAAGAACCAGGTCGTATGGCAGGCGGATGGTTAAGCCGCTGAGCGCCAGCCCGTTCGAGGGAGAGAGCGCCGCACCATCCTGGAGCGAGAGATCGCCTTCAATCACCTTTTGATCAGGCGACAGCGAGGCGGTCAGTTTGAGGTCCAGCGTGCCTTCAATAGACAAATCCTGCAGGTTCGGATAGTTCTGGGTAACGTAATTCTGCAGCAGCGCGCCGAACAGGCGAAGGCAGGTTACGCCCTGTGCGGTCAGGGAAAAAATGGTGCGGCGCCGCGAAAGATCCGCCGTAAATGCGTAGGACCCCGTTTGAAAGAGGTCGAAGGTTCCGGAGGAATTCAATGAAAAGGGCTTGGTTTCGAAAAAGCCCTGTGAGTCGACGGCCAGCCTCTGCCCCTTGAAATCCTGGTAGTATTGACCCCAGAGAATCTCGCCGTCTTTGCCTGTCATTTTTGCCGTGAAACGGCCTTTCCGCTTTTTTTCAGGCGATCCGAGTTTCATCTCCATTCTGCCGGTGATCCGCTCTCCGGCCTTCGTGTGGTCCGCCGAGGCGAAAGCGCCCTCGCTGAGGTCGATAACGGCCGCGGCCTTCCAGACCGCCGATCCGTCGGCGCATCGGCCTTCCGTCTCAAGATCAACGGTGCCCTTTCCCTGGAACGTCCAGTCCCTGTAATCCTCGGGCAAAAGGGGATTAACCAGGGAAAAGATCCGGGAAAGATTCAGGTTGAAGGCGCGCAGGGTGGCATTCCAGCTTCCAGGCTTTACCGTCCCCGTTGCCTGCCCCTTCAGGCTTCCGGCATCGGCGCCGGACGCTTCAAAGGATGTAAGGGAAAATCCGGACGTTTTCTGGTTGTAGGAAAGATTGAACTTCGTTTTGATGTCCTGTATCGAAATCCGTTCCGATCCGTTGCTGCGGGAGAAATTCCTGATGACGGCAGAGGCCCCGTCGAAACGGAGGACATCGGCGGAAAGACCCAGCTGAGTATCGAGCTTTCCTTCGGTGATCTTGAGCTGCCCGAAGGAGCCGGATTCAAGGGATAGTTGAAGGGATCCGGCCCCGGAAGGCCGCGGAGACAGGCGGGACAGGTCGAGAGATACCCCGAGGGAACCCCGGCCGGCCATGTCCGACGTCCTGACGTCAAAGCGGCTTTTGCCGTAAAGCCTGCCGCCTCCCTCAGGGTTGAAATCCCTGATGGTCAGGTCCATTCCCGGAAGGACATAGGCGGAAGACTCCGTCTTCAGCTCCAGTTCGCCGTCCTTCATCTCGAGAAGACGCACCGGTGGCAGTTTCCTGAGGACCGCAAAGGGATCCGTGTCCGATTTTTCCTTTTTCAGAAAAAAGGTGAATTTCGGACCGGTAAGAAGGATCTTCTCCACCTGGATGTTCAGTCCAGCCGAGGCAGCGGCATGGATCTCGGCCCGGTCCAGAGAAAGATCGTAACCCCTGTCCCGGAGGGTTTGAACGCGAAGCCCGTTTACACGGATATTCAGAGGAGGATGAATCGAAATGTCGTCGACGTGCATTGAAAGGCCCGTCAACGGCTCCATCCAGCCCGCAATGGTATTGACAGCCCGGGCTGATTGGAGAAGAGCGGCCAATCCGGCCAGAACGGCAAGTAAAACAGCGAAAACAACGGCAATCCGTAGGGCAATCTTTTTTTTGTTCATAGGCGTTGCTTTAAAAGAATCGCTGGCGCGGTGGAGACGGGCTCGGCCAGCCTCAAAAGTGATCCAGTATCCGACAACGCGACCTTAAAATCAACCCTCTATGCGGAGGTCCTGCTTCACAGCGTATGAACGTTGTGATATGTAGGTTTTCGAAAAGGATGGCTACCCGGATGCCGGCAATGGCCGGGATGATAGGAGAAACCTCGGAATTCCGGCTGAAAATTCCCATGGCGTTCACAATAGGCCGTCTCAGGGAGGTCGGCTGTGGGTAACGCCTTTGCCTTGAGGAAAAATTCATGACTCGAATTCTTATTGTGTATCACTCTCAGACGGGACATACGGAGAAGATGGCACAGGCGGTCTTTGAAGGCGCCAGGGCCATTGAAGGGGTGGACGCCGTGTTAAAGAAAGCCGCCGAGGCGACCCTGGAAGACCTTCTGGCCTGTGACGGCCTTGCCGTCGGCACACCCGAAAATTTCGGCTACATGTCCGGCATGATCAAGGATTTTTTCGATCGGACCTACGAAGGCGCGCAGGGAAAAGTCTTTCGCAAGCCCTTTGTCGTCTTTGTGAGCGCGGGCAACGACGGCACGGGGGCGTTGCGATCCATCGAGCGCATAGCCCTGGGCTACAAATTCAAAACCGTTTTTGCCCCGGTGATCGCCAAGGGAAAACTGACGGAAGATATTCTTGAACAGTGCCGGGAACTGGGAGGAACTCTGGCAGGGGGATGCTCGCTGGGCATCTATTGATCCGAACTGTTTTTGGAGAAACCCGGGAGGACAGGCATGTCGGAATACAACAGCATCCCTGAGGCCGAGGGTGCAATCCTCTACGAGGAATTCGGCAATCTCTACCTCAACATTACCAACCAGTGCAGCGCCCGCTGCGTTTTCTGCGTCCGCTATTTCGCCGACGGTGTGTACGGTTATCATCTCCGCCTTTCCAGGGAGCCGTCGGAGGAGGACATGTTATCGGCGCTTGAACGTCTTGACCTCTCTCAATACAGGGAAGTGGTTTTTACCGGCTTCGGAGAGCCGACCTGCCGGTTCGATTTCGTCCTGAGCATCACGAAGTGGCTGAGCGGAAGGGGAATCTTCGTCCGGCTGGATACCAACGGTCACGCCGCGCTGATCAATCCGGGCCGGGACGCCGTGGCGGAATTGAAAGCGGCAGGGATGAAGGCCGTGTCCGTGAGTCTCAACGCAGAATCGGAGGAAACGTACAACCGGCTGTGCCGGCCCCTGCTGAAAGGATCCTACCAGGCCATGCTCGATTTTACGAAACAAGCCGTGGAGGCGGGCCTTCAAACCCGAATGACCGTTGTGGGAAAGCAGGATATCGACGTCGAGGAATGCAGAAGAATAGCCGACCGGCTAGGGGCTTCCTTCCGCGTGAGATAGTTCCGGAGATTTCAAGGCGGGAGCACACCGTCCCAGGTTCAACGCCATTTTCATTTCCAAAGGCGTTAACGTCCCTGAAATCAAAGAGATAACAGATGCCTTTTAACGACAGTCCCTTCATCGGACCTACCGCCTTTTGATCACGACCAGCGCCATGTCGTCCGCATAGGGTTCATCCTGCCGGAAGGCATCGACGGCATCGAATACGGCATTTCGTATATCCTCTGTGTCCGAGCTGGAAGCACCGTCCAGAAGCGCCTTCAACCGCTCTTCGCCGAAGAGTTCGTCCGTGGCCCCCCTGCATTCGGTAATGCCGTCACTGTAAAGCAGAAGTACATCTCCATCTTCCAGCTTGGTCTCATACGCCTCATATCGGCTGTCGTCCAGGATTCCCAGGGGAATCCCGCTGACTTCCAGGGAAAGCATCCCGCCCGAAGAGCGGCGCAGCAGCGGCTGATTATGGCCTGCATTGGCGTATCGGATCCGGTGATTTCGGGGATTGAGGGTCATCAGGAAACAGGTGATGAAGCGGCCTTCGCCCACCCGGCTGATGAGATCGGCATTGATCTTTTCAAGAAGCAACGAAGGCTCTGAGAATTGCTGCGCCAGCGAACGCACCATGGCCTGCAGGTTGGACATCAGCATGGCCGCGCCGATTCCCTTGCCGACGACATCGGCAATCGTGACCACAAAGGTGCCCCCGACCGCGAAGACATCGAAATAATCTCCTCCCATTTCGCGGCAGGGATGGACGTGGACCGAAAGGTCATATCCTGCGATTGCGGGGATTTCCGCAGGGAAGAGGTGAGCCTGGATGTCCGTTGCCGTCCGAAGTTCGGCATCAAGCCGTCGCTTTTCAATGGCGATCTCGGAGAGCCTGTAATGAGAGATCTTTTCAGATATCAGGGCGCAAAGGGTTGAAAAGAAGAGAAGGTCCACCTCGCCAAAGTGGCGTTCATGCCGGGTCGTATCGAGAAAAAAGACGCCGATCGTCGATTCACCCGAAGCGAGGGGGGCGCATATCGCCGACCGGGTCTTTAGACCGCAGAGGCTGTCGCTCAGATCCAAACCGGCGGAACCGGCCGCGACCCGGATAACGTGAGGCCTGTTATCCGCCATGGCTCGGCGGGCCATTGTTGTGCTCATGGCGACGGGATCAGAGGAGGGGATGGTCGAGTGGCAGGCGCAGGGAACCAGCTGTCCTGCGTCGTTGAGAAGCATGATGGAGGCCCTTTCCGCACCGGTTTTCTCCACGCAGAGGGTCAGAATGGAGTTCAGAAGCTCTTCCAGCGGCCTGTCCGTCCCGCTCCGGCGTGCAATATCCGCTATCGTTTCCAGCAACTCCGTTGGCGGTGAAGCCGCCTGGACAGGACCTCCGGATGGAGGCGGCGCAATGAGCGTCTCCGCTGCGTCCTCTTCACCGGCTGAATGGACGGTCCCCTTGAGCGGCGGGTCATAAATGATCCGGGCCGCGCCGATTCCGATGATGTCGCCGCGGGAGAGCGCCGCCGACGATATTCTCGTTCCGTTGACAAAGGTTCCGTTCCGGCTTTCCTGGTCCGTCAGGATCGGGTGGCCGCCAAAATGAGCAAAAGTCGCATGCCTCCTGGAAACCGAGGGGTCATCGAGCCTGATTTCATTCTGTGGTAGCCGTCCGATGCGAATCGTCGGTTCCTCGCTGAAAAGGAGGTCCTGCTCTCCTGAAGCGCGTATGATGAGAAACGATGCCACGGTGCAACCCCGGCGTTGATATCCCGATCTGAGGGTCGGCCTCGACGCGATCAGCAACGCATATATAGAGGAGAATCATTGAAACAACACTCTTTTGTGTTGATGCAAGAAAAGGCCCAATATCTTGGTTGCATGCCCGAGGAAACAGAAAAAAGAAAGGGGGTTGGAAGGATATTCGGAGGCTTTACAGCTCCTCGTTCCGCCTCTTGAGCATATCCACGATCAGAAAAAGGGCTCCTATGGAGATGGCGGAGTCGGCGACGTTGAAGGCGGGCCAGTGATAAGGTCCGATGTAAACGTCGAGAAAGTCGATAACCTCACCAAAACGGTATCGATCCGCCAGATTTCCCAGGGCGCCGGCGAGGATGAAGGCAAGGGGAATCAGGAGCCACAGGTCTTCGATTTTGTTGTGAAGAAGGTAGTACAGGATGAGGCCTGCGGCCACCAGGGTCACGAGGGAAAAAAACGCCCCCCTGAAAAAAGGGGACGCATTGGACAGAAAACCAAAAGCGGCTCCAGGGTTTCGGATGTAGGTCAGGTTGAAGAATCCTGAAATGACCGGGACGGACTCGTAGAGCTGGAACGAGGAAACGACATAGCACTTCGTGAGCTGATCCAGCAGTATCACGAGCCCTGCCGTGAGAAAGAAGATGAGGAGGCTTTTCCTGGTCATGATCAGGCCCGGAGATTCTCAAGGCACCGGTCACAGATCCCGGGATGCTCGGAATCTCCGCCTACCGCTTCACTATACATCCAGCAGCGGTTGCATTTGACGCCCCTGGCGCGCGTCACATCGATCAGCAGCCCTTCGAAATCCGATCCCGGGCAGGGAGCCGGTTCCGACATCCCGGCGGCGGGGACGATTCTCATCTGGGAAACAATCAGGAGGCTCCGCAATTCTTCAAGATGAGCTTCGAGAAAGGCCCTCAGATTCTCCGGTGGTGCCAGATCAATGCAGGCATCAAGAGAATGCCCGATGATTTTGTTCTTCCTGGCCGCTTCGATGACCTTGCCGATCTCGCCCTTCAGGGCAATCATCCTGGTCCACCCGTCGGCGAGTTCCGTATCCGTATAGGCCGCATCTACATCCGGGAACTGGGCGAGGTGAACGCTTGCGGCTTTGCCTTCATAGGAGGGAAGGGCCGCCCAGATCTCTTCCGCGGTAAAGGTCAGAATGGGGGCGAGAAGCCTTGTCAGGGAGCTGGCAATCGAAAACATGGCCGTCTGTGCCGATCGGCGCTGCCTGGAATCGGCCCTGGAGGTGTAAAGCCGGTCCTTGAGCACATCGAGGTAAAGGGAGCTCAAGTCGACCGTGCAGAACTGATAGAGAGCGGAAAAGGCGCCATGGAACTGAAAGCTGTCATAGGCTGCCTTGACTTTCTGGATCAGCTCCTGGAGCCGGTGCAGGGCCCAGCGGTCCATGGGCTCCATCTCCCCGTAGGGGAGGGAATGCGAAGCGACGTCGAAGTCATAGAGGTTTCCCAGGATAAAGCGGCTGGTATTGCGGATCCGGCGATAGGCTTCCACCAGTCGCTTGAGGATTTCGTCGGAAATGCGGATGTCATCGGTATAATCCGCCGAAGCCACCCAGAGGCGCAGGATTTCCGCACCGTACGCGTCAATGACCTGGTGGGATTCAATGACGTTGCCCACGGATTTGGACATCTTCTTGCCCTCTCCGTCTACGACGAAGCCGTGAGTCAGGACGTTGCGGTATGGGGCGCGGTTCCGCGTTCCCACCGATTCAAGCAGCGAAGAATGAAACCAGCCTCGGTGCTGGTCGTTGCCCTCCAGGTACAGATCTGACGGGGAGCGGAGGTTGGGCCAGCGCTCAAGGACGGCGGCGTGGCTGACTCCGGAATCGAACCAGACATCGAGAATGTTCGTTTCCTTGTGGAATTCAGTCCCCCGACACTCCGGGCAGAGGGTTCCCGGCGGAAGGAGGTCCGCCGCCTCCCGCTCGAACCACACGTCGGCGCCGAACTGGCGTACCAGGCTCACCAGGTGATTCATGATCTCCGACGTCATCAGGTGCGCTCCGCAGTTCTCGCAGTAGAACATGGTGATCGGCACGCCCCAGAGGCGCTGGCGGGAGATGCACCAGTCCGGGCGGTTTTCGATCATCCCGTAAATCCGGTCCCTTCCCCAGGAGGGAATCCAGCGCACGCTTTCCACCGCTTCCAGCGCCTTTTTCCTCAGGTCGTTCTTTTCCATGGAAATGAACCATTGCTCCGTGGAGCGGAAGATGATGGGGCTCTTGCACCGCCAGCAGTGAGGATAGGAATGTTCGATATCCACAAGGCCGAGGAGGGCGCCGACTTCCTTGAGCTTCCGGTTGACGCTGTCATTGGCGTCGAAGACGAACTCTCCGGCGAAATCGGCCACGTCGGGGGTAAAGCGGCCGTCTGCATCGACGGGGGCGTAGTTGTCAAGGCCGTATTTCATGCCGATTTCGTAGTCTTCCTGCCCGTGGCCCGGGGCAATATGGACACAGCCTGTTCCGGCGTCGAGGGTCACAAAAGGAGCCAGGATCACGAGACTTTCCCGATCGATCAGGGGATGGCGGGCTTTGAGCCCTTCGAGGACCGCACCGGGAAATTCATCCAGGATTTCATAGGATTTGCCGCGGAAACCGAAGGCGTCGATGCAGTAATCCAGCATGTCCTTGGCAAGGATCAGCACATCCTCGTCGAACGAGACCGCGATGTACTCGAATTCCTCATGGAGGGCGATGGCCAGATTGGCGGGTATTGTCCACGGCGTTGTCGTCCAGATGACGATGCTGACCTTCTTTTCGGCCAGTTTGGGACGAACCGCCGCGATATCGGAAATCAAGGGGAACTTCACATAGATCGAGGGTGTGGAGTGATCGGCATATTCCACTTCCGCCTCGGCCAGCGCCGTCTTGCAGGAGGCGCACCAGTAAACGGGCTTCTTGCCTTTGTAAACCGAACCGCTCAGGTAAAGCTTGCCGAACTCCTCGACCGTGGTCGCCTCGTAATCGTAGCTCATGGTCAGATAGGGATTGTCCCACTCCCCGAATACGCCGAGCCGCTTGAACTGCTCCCTCTGGATATCCACGAATTTATCGGCGTATACCCGGCAGAGGCGCCTTTTTTCAGCCTGGGACAATTCCGCCTTTTTCTCGCCGAGTTCCTTATCCACCTGATGCTCGATGGGCAGGCCGTGGCAGTCCCATCCGGGCACAAACACACAGTCATAGCCCGTCATGCTTCTGGACTTGATGACGATGTCCTTGATGATCTTGTTCAGGGCGGTTCCAAGATGGATGTTGCCGTTGGCGTAGGGTGGTCCGTCGTGAAGAATGTATGTTTTCCGACCCGTTGAAACCTCACGAATCAGGTCATAAATGTGCATTTCATCCCATTTTTTGAGCTGTTCCGGTTCTTTCTTGGTGAGGTTCGCCTTCATGGGGAAATCTGTTCTGGGCAGGTTCAGGCTTTCTTTGTAATCCATGTGTAACTCCTCGAAATTCAATGAAAAAAGGAATATTAAAAAATCCTTCGGCTGAGATCTCGGCTCAGGAGAAAGAAAATAAAGATGCAGTCGAAGCGGCAAGGGCTTAGCAGGAGAGAATATCCAGTTTTTCCGACGGGATGTCTGTCGCCGTGCATCGGCCAAGGCTGTGCCCTATCACAGAAGACCCTGATTTTCAAGTCAAAGTAATCGGTATCGGAGAGGGGTTAGATGGGAGAGTCGGCAGTCTCGAAATGAAAATATTCCCATCAAAGCGTGTTTTTTGAAACAACGGTATCCTTCCGCCAGACCTTGTCATCCCGGTCCGGGTAATCGATGTTGTAATGCAGGCCCCTGCTCTCTTTCCTGAGCTTGGCGCATTGGACGATGAGACCTGCGGCGGTTGTGATGTTGCGAAGCTCGATGAGATCCTTTGTAATAAAGAATTGCTGGTAATATTCGTCAATTTCCCTGCTGATCATATCGATGCGACGCTGCGCCCTCTCCAGACGCTTGTCGGAGCGTACGATCCCCACGTAGTTCCACATGCAGCGCCGAATCTCATCCCAGTTATGGGACACAACGACGGATTCATCGCTCTCGTTGGCCGCCTGCTGCCCCCAGGGAGGGATCGTGACGGACAGTTTCCCCCGGTGAGGAAACAGGTCGGAAATCTTGACAAAGGCCCGATGGGAATAGACGACGGCTTCGAGAAGGGAATTGCTGGCCAGGCGATTGGCTCCGTGAAGGCCCGTGCAGGACACCTCGCCGAGGGCGAAGAGACGGTCGATGTTCGTTTCGCCGCAATGGTTCACCACCACCCCTCCGCAGAGGTAGTGGGCTGCGGGGACGACTGGAATGGGCTCGCTGGTCATGTCGATGCCGAACTCCAGGCATTTGTGGTAAATGTTGGGAAACCGGTCTATGAGGAACGCCTTATCCTTGTGGGAAATGTCCAGGAGGACGTAATCGTCTCCCGATTTTTTCAGCTCGAAGTCGATGGCTTTGGCCACCACATCACGGGGCGCCAGGCTTTTCATGGGATGATACCTGTCCATGAAGGGTTCACCGCTTTTAAGCTTCAGGATTCCGCCTTCTCCACGGACGGCCTCGCTGATGAGAAAAAATTTTGCTTCGGGATGGTAGAGGCAGGTGGGGTGAAACTGGATAAACTCCATGTTTGAGATCAGTGCGCCGGCCCGGTATGCCATGGCTACGCCGTCCGCCGTTGCGATATCCGGATTGGTGGTGATCAGGTAAACCTTGCCCGCTCCGCCTGTCGCCAGGATGACGTAGTCAGCAATGAAGGTATGGACTTCATTGCGAAGAATGTCGAGGACATAAGCACCAAGGCACCGGTCCGGCATCCCCGCGTCACGCCCCTCCGGAGGCGGCATCAGAATCAGATCGACGGCCAGGTGATTTTCGTAAACGGAAATTCTGGGATTGGCCCCGGTCTTTTCATTGAGGGCCCGTTCAATTTCACTTCCTGTCAGGTCCTTCGCGTGGAGGACCCGCCGCATGGAATGGCCGCCCTCGCGACCAAGGTCGTAAACCGCAGTAGCACCCGGCTGAGACCTGGTGAACTCGACGCCCCATTCAACGAGCTCTTTGATCCTTTCAGGGGCTTCCGTTACGACGAAGTTGACGACCTCCTCCCTGCAGAGACCCGCTCCGCAAAGGATCGTATCCCGGATATGATATTCGAAGCGGTCCGTTGAATCCGACACAGCGGCGATGCCGCCTTGCGCGTAATTCGTGTTTGCTTCGGATTTTTCTTTTTTTGTGACAATCGCAACCGTGCCGAGTTCGGCCGCCTTGATGGCAAAGCTAAGTCCAGCGATGCCGCTGCCGAGAACCAGGAAATCCGTTTTAATTTCCATAGAGAATCCTGTCTTTCAGGTCATAGGTTCAGAGAAAAGTTTATTTACAACAGGGACTTTTTTCTATATAAACCAACACCAGTATTTGTAAAAGGAAATTATTCAGTCATGATCGTTTTAGGAATCGAATCTTCCTGTGATGAGACAGCGGCGGCCGTCGTGCGCGACGGACGGGTCCTGCTTTCCAATGTCATTGCATCCCAGATCAAGGAACACTCAAAATACGGGGGCGTGGTGCCCGAGATTGCGTCGCGCAGACACATGGAGGCCATTATTCCCGTCATTCTTCAAGCGCTTGACGATTCAGGGATGGAATTGTCCGATATCGAAGGGATCGCTGTCACCAGAGGGCCCGGGCTCGTAGGCTCTCTCCTGGTCGGCCTTTCGGTGGCCAAGGCGCTGGCATTTTCCCGGAAGCTTCCCTGGGTCGGAGTCAATCACCTGGAAGCGCATATCGCCTCCGTCTTTCTCTCCCAAAACGTTCCTCGTTTCCCCTTTGTGGCCCTCGTCGTATCCGGGGGGCATACCAACATCTACTTCGTGGAAAATTTCGGGGTGTTCGCCATTCTGGGGCAAACGAGGGATGACGCCGCCGGGGAAGCCTTTGACAAGGCGGCGAAGCTCCTGGATATCGGCTATCCCGGAGGCATGATCATAGACAGGCTTGCGCGGGAAGGCGATCGGACGCTACTGTCCTTTCCCAGGGCCATGAGAGACAGCCTCGACTTCAGCTTCAGCGGGGTCAAAACATCTCTTGTCGTCCATGTCAAAAAACATGGAAAGCCGTCAACCCGGGAGGAACTTGCCCATCTGGCCGCGGGATATCAGGAGGCCATCGTTGATGTCCTGGTTGAAAAGACCCTGAAGGCCGCCGAACTGAAATCGGTCAGCCAGATCGTCGTCTGCGGAGGTGTGGCCTCCAACAGCCGCCTGCGAGAGCATTTTGCAGACAGAACCGCGGAATGCGGAATGGATCTCTTTGTACCGCCTCCCATCCTTTGCACGGATAACGCCGCCATGGTTGCCGTGGTGGGAAACAACCTTCTCGGCAGGGGGATCACCGATGAATTCAGCCTGAATGCCGTATCGCGATGGCCGCTCGATGCAACCCTTTCGTGCCGGTAGATCATGATCTTGAAAAAACGGCTACAGGGAATTTATCAGCAGTTCATAAGCCTCAAAGGAGATCCGGGCTCTCTGGCCAGGGGGGCCGCCATGGGTGTTTTTGTCGGCGCCACGCCGACCATCCCGCTGCATACCGTTTTGGTGATTCTCTGTGGGTTTCTTTTCAAGACCAACGTGTCTTCTGCCTGCCTCGGGTCGTGGCTCGTATCCAACCCTCTGACCATCCCCTTGCTTTATATCACGGAGTACCAGATCGGTCTGTTGATCCTCGGACGTGGAAAGGGCGAACTCGTCCTGACGGAATATTCCTTGGCGGCTCTTCTCCAACTGGGTTGGGCCGTTATCGTGCCCCTGCTCGTCGGGGGAGTCGTTCTGGCCGCCTTCCTTTCCGTTCCGGCTTATTTCCTTTCTTACCGGCTTATCTGTGCAATCCGGAAAAAGAGACCCCATGAAATCCATCCGACAGATTCTCTCTGATCACGCGGTCCGACCGTCAAAGCGACTGAGCCAATCGTTTCTTGCCGATTCCTCCATCATGGAAAGGATCGTGGAAGCGGCCGACATTCAGGACATGGAAACCGTCGTGGAGATCGGTTCCGGGCTGGGGCTGATGACGGCTCTCATTGCCGGGCGGGCCAGGCGGGTGACGGCAGTGGAAATCGATGGGAGGCTGATTCCCATTCTCGAGGAGCAGCTTGAAGGCTACCGCAACGTGGAAATCATTCAGAAAGATATCCTTGACTATGATTTTGCGGAGGCCAAAGGGGACAACCCCGAGCAGAAGATCAAGGTGATCGGAAATATTCCATACGGCATATCTTCTCCAATCCTGTTTCATCTTCTGAGTAACCGGAAACATCTCTCGACGGCCGTCCTGATGATGCAGAAGGAAGTGGCCGAGCGCCTCCGTGCGGTCCCCGGGACGAAGGCGTACGGCATTCCATCCGTCCTGTTCGGACTGTTCACCCGAATCTCAATGGAACGGGACGTGGCCCCCGGCAGCTTTTATCCGAAACCCGAGGTAACCTCCTCGGTGCTGAAGATTTCATTTTCCGACGAACCGCTGTTTCCCGTCCGCGATGTCGCCCTGTTTTCCCTCCTGGTCAGAACCGCCTTTGCGAAGCGGCGCAAAACCCTGTTCAATAACTTGAAGAGCCTCATGGCGCAGGGCCCGGATAACAAAAATCTGCAGGATTTGCTGGCTTCCCTGGGAATCGGTGAAACGAAAAGGGCGGAAGAGCTGTCAATCCAGCAATATGCAGCGCTGTGCAACGCCCTTTTCGAGATAAAAAAACGCAATAAATATTCTTGACAAGCCAGAGGTCTGTCTGTATAGAAATTCGAACCGCTTGGATCCGCAAAAGGACTGAGACGGAAGGCGCATGAAGCTGATTTATATAGGGATAAAAGCCTCCCCGTCCAGGACGGTGAGGCTTTTTTTATGGAGAATAACAACCGATGAACATCATTGGTACGGTTCAGGAGATGCAGCGCTATTCGGAAGCCCTGAGAAATTCCGGGAAAAGGGTCGCCTTCGTGCCGACCATGGGCTATTTTCACGACGGCCATCTCAGCCTGATGCGTGAAGCGAGAAAAAGAGGGGACTGCGTCGTTGTCAGCATCTATGTCAATCCCACCCAGTTCGGACCTTCGGAGGACCTGGACAAATATCCACGGAACTTCGAAAGAGATAGGCAATTAGCGGAAGATGCCGGTGCGGACGTCATTTTTTTCCCCAGCAATGCCGAGATGTATCCCGAGCACTACCAGACCTATGTGAACGTCGAGGAAGTCACGAAAAATCTCTGCGGGTTGTCACGACCGGGTCATTTTCGCGGCGTAGCAACGGTATGCGCCAAGTTGTTCAATATGGTGAAACCCCATCTGGCCATCTTCGGTAAGAAAGATTTTCAGCAGCTGGTTACGATCAAGCGGATGGTTGCTGATTTGAACATGGATCTCGAGATTGTCGGCATGCCGACGACAAGGGAGCAAGACGGACTCGCCATGAGTTCCCGAAATGTTTATCTGAGCCCGGAAGAACGGCAATCGGCCCTATGTTTGAGCCGGTCCCTGAAGAAAGCCAAAGAGCTGTTCGATCAGGGTGAGCGGGACGCCGGCCGGATACTGGACGAGATCACGGGTTACATCGAAGGAGTCCCCTCGACCCGGATTGATTATGCCAGGATTTGCAGCACGACCACCATGAAGGATATCGACCGCCTGGAGGACGAATCCGTTATGGCCCTTGCTGTTTTTGTCGGCTCCACGAGGCTTATAGACAATTACGTGTTCGGTGAAGAACTGAACATCGAATAAAAAAGAAAATACGAGATCGGGCAGGGAGCGGCTCCTGGCTCGGCGGGAAGGTGAATCCATGCAAAGGATGATGCTTAAATCCAAAATTCACAGAGCGACTGTAACGGATGCAGATCTTCATTACGAGGGCAGCATCACCATTGATGAAAATCTGATGGACGCTGCCGGACTTTTGCCCTATGAAAAAGTGTCCATTTATGATGTGAATAATGGTGAGCGTTTTTCCACATATGTGATAACAGGCAAACGGGATTCAGGGACGATCTGCCTCAACGGTGCTGCGGCAAGAAAAGTTGCAAGAGGGGACCTGGTCATTATTGCCAGTTACGTATTTGTCGACGGCGATGAAGCGAAGGGCTGGAAGCCCACCGCAATCTTCGTCGACGAGGATAACCGCATCAAACATTAAAGCCGATCGCAGTGGCATGTTTATATGGACAGTGGTGATCCACTGGTTCGCCGGGGTTCATTTGTTTTTTTATTCTTATGTGAAATATGGCAAGAGAGTTGTGGCCAGGGGCATGGGGGAAGCGTCATGCCCCTGTTTTGTTGTTCCTGTGCCGAAGGAAACTATTCATGGTCCCTTTTTTGCTAAATTTAAAAACGGGATAGACTTCACTGAAAGCGGCCGCATTTCGATAGCATGACATCCTTGGGGAAAAAACTGAGAGGAATTTTTTTAACAGGACTTGCCGTCGCTGTTCCTCTGGGATTGACGATTTATATCCTGTCCTTTCTCGTCAGAATGATGGATAGCCTCCTGGACATCATCCCCCGGCCTTACCAGCCGGGAACGCTCCTGGGTATGCACATTCCGGGTTTGGGGATGATCGTCACCCTGGCGGTCATTTTTGTCTGCGGACTTCTCACGCAAAGTTATCTGGGGACTAAGCTCGTCACGTTTGGAGAATCCCTTCTTGACAAGATTCCCGTAGTCCGCAGTATTTATCAGGCAACGAAACAGATTTTCGAACATCTTTTCATCAATAAGAATCAGAGCTTTAAAAAAGTTGTTCTTGTTGAATTTCCCCGGAAGGGGGTATATAGTCTCGGTTTTGTTACCGGAATAACGGGGCAAGAATTTTCCAGCAGGACGGGTGAAGAGGCCCTTCATGTTTTTATTCCCAAAACACCCAACCCGACCGCAGGATTTTTTATCATGGCCCGCAGCGATGATCTCATTGAACTGGATATGACCGTCGAGGCCGCCTTTACGCTCATCATATCCGGTGGGATCGTCACGCCGCCGAACCGACCGGGCAGTCGGAGTCTTTCCAAAAGCCAAACAAGGGTCGTCATGGCGGACGTCTAATGCCAAGGGTAACAAGAGACACGGAAATCTGATCGATACGAAAAAAGAGAACTAAAGGAGAACAATAGATGCGTATTACTTCTGAAAGTGTCAAGGTGGGGCATCCGGACATTGTCGCGGATTCCGTTGCCGCAAATATCATTGCAGCCATTCTTGACAGAGAAAAAGAACGAGGCTTAACGGTGGACAACATGCCCCATTGCGGAATCGAAGTTTTCCTGGGAAAGGGGCTTTGCATCGTGGGCGGTGAAGTGGCAACCCGCATTTATGTGGACATCGAACGATGTGTCCGTGACACCGTTTTGAGGCTCGGGTATTGCGACTATGAGCTGGGCCTCAACGGGAACTCCATGGGCATCCTGAATACGATTATTCCTCAGTCGCCGGACATCAACATCGGCACGCGGGCTGACCTGGGAAAGTACAAGGAAATCGGGGCGGGAGACCAGGGGATTATCTTCGGATTCGCCTGTGACGAAACCCCTGAACTGCTTCCCCTGCCCTATGTGCTGGCCACCAGGATGATGAGGGCCTTCGAGGAAGCGGACAATCCCGTCTTCGCCCCCGATGGAAAGGGCCAGGTGACCGTGGAATATGACAGTGAAGGAAAGCCGCTACGGGTGGCAACCGTATTGATGTCCAACGCCATTGACTACCGGCATGTGCCGGCAGGTTTCCGGAACAGCATTGAGCCTCTTGCCAAGCAGATCGCCATGAACTGTTTGAAGGACTGGGTGGATGAACAGACAGATTTCCTGTTCAACCCGACGGGTGAATGGCAGGCCGTCAATTCCTGCAGCTCCGCAGACTCCGGCGTGACCGGCAGAAAACTGGTGGTCCAGCTTTATGGAGGCTACCCAGGTGCTCAGATCGGAGGCGGCTCCGTTGTAAACAAAACTCCGGAAAAGGTGGACTGTTCCGCAGCGCTTGGCGCGCGCTATGTGGCCAAGAATATCGTTGCCGCCGGGCTGGCGCGGAAATGCGCCATCCAGCTGTCCTATGCAATCGGCATTGCCCGACCGATCTCCATCTATGTGCACACCTTCGGGACGGGAATCGTTTCAGATCAGAAAATCGGAACCCTCATCCGGGAATACTTCGATCTTTCGCCGCGGGGAATGATCGAACGGTTCAACCTTCTCGACGGAGAGATCTACAGAAAACTGCCCAAGTCGCTCTTCCTGGACGATTATCTCTGGGAAACGACGGATATGGTGGAGCCGTTAAAAGGGGCCGCCAACATATAAACAGGAACAATGACATTGTCCGCGGAACAGGAGGAAGAGATGAGTTTCCTGGAGATTGACGCTTCATGGCCGTACCGGGTGGCGGATCTGTCCCTTTCAGAATGGGGAAGAAAGGAGATGGCTCTGGCGGAAAACGAAATGCCTGGGCTGATGGCCGTGCGGGAAAAGTACGGCCGGCAGAAACCCCTGGCGGGCCTGAAGGTGATGGGCAGCCTGCACATGACCATTCAGACGGCCATGCTGATCGAGACGCTGAACATTCTGGGTGCGGACATCCGCTGGGCTTCGTGCAATATTTTTTCCACGCAGGACCATGCCGCCGCGGCGATTGCAGAAGCAGGCACGGCGGCGGTCTTTGCCTGGAAGGGCGAAAGCCTGGAAGAGTACTGGTGGTGTACGGAGCAGGCACTGACATGGCCCGACGGCGACGGCCCCGATCTCCTTGTCGACGATGGGGGTGATGCAACGCTGTTTGTCCATCAGGGGGCCCGCGTCGAAAGAGATCCCGGCCTCCTGGAGAAAAAGCAGGACAACAAAGAGATGCAGATTATCATGGAGCGGATGAAGAGATCTCTCTCCAGGGACAGGAATCGCTGGACACGCGTGGCTGCGGGCATTCTGGGCGTATCGGAAGAAACGACAACGGGTGTTCACCGCCTTTATTCAATGGCCAGGGAGGGAGAGCTTCTCTTCCCGGCCATTAATGTCAATGATTCCGTCACAAAGTCGAAGTTTGACAATCTCTATGGCTGCCGGGAATCGCTGGCCGACGGGATCAAGCGGGCAACGGACATCATGGTCGCTGGGAAGGTGGTTGTCGTCTGCGGCTATGGAGACGTCGGCAAGGGCTGCGCCCAGTCGATGCGCGGATTCGGTGCGAGGGTCCTTGTAACCGAAATTGACCCCATCTGCGCCCTTCAGGCGGCGATGGAAGGATATGAGGTCAAGAGGCTCGACGACGTCGTCGGCCAAGGGGATATTTTCGTGACGGCCACCGGGTGCTGCGACGTCATTACCGGGGAGCATATGGAGCGCATGAAAAATGAGGCGATCATATGCAACATCGGCCATTTCGACAGTGAAATCGCCATGCATTACCTGGAAGAAAACCGGGAGTGTAAGAAGGAAACCATAAAACCACAGGTAGACAAATGGACCCTGTCCTCAGGGCGCTCCATCATTGTTCTGGCGGAAGGGCGCTTGGTGAATCTGGGCTGCGCGACGGGCCACCCCAGCTTTGTCATGAGCAACAGTTTTACCAATCAGTGCCTGGCACAGATCGAACTCGCTTCAAAAAAATACAAGCCTGGAGTCTATACCCTGCCCAAGAAGCTGGACGAGGAAGTCGCCCGTCTGCACCTGGGACGCTTGGGAGTCCACCTGACAACGCTGTCCCCAAAGCAGGCGAACTATCTGGGGGTTCCCGTTGAAGGCCCCTATAAGGCGGAGCACTATCGGTATTGAGATCGATGCCGAAAAAGCCTTCCATTATGTCCTGACGTGTTTGAAACGATACAGCGCAGCCGCTCCGAAGAGGAGGTTTGCCAGCCAGGCCGCGAGAAGGGGAGGGAGGTTTCCCGATCTTCCCAGAGACATGGCGAAGGCGTAAAGAATCCAGTAAGAAAATCCAATGGTGACGCCGACGAAGATGCTTCCCGCAAGCCCTCCGCTCCGTTCTGTTTTCACGGAGAAGGAGATTCCGAGAATGGCCAGGATGACGCACACAAAGGGAAAGGCGATCTTTCCGTGCAGATCGGCCAGGTATCTCGTCGCGTCATAGCCTTCGGAACGAATTTTCCGTACATACTTTCTTAATTCAAAATATCCCATCTGCTCGGAATCTTTCTGGACTACCTGAAAATCCGACGGCTTTTCGGGCAGGTCCAGGATTTTTTCATCAAAGCGCTCCATCAGGGGAAATCCCGCCTCGTCAAAGCGAACGATTAGAAGGTTGTAAAAGATCCAGTGATCCCTGTTCCACACGGCCCGATCCGCATCGACGCGCATGACGAGATTCATCCCGCGATCGAGGTAATTGAGGGTGATTCCCTGGAGGATGTTGTTTTTCGGATCAAAAAGCTTGAAGCTGTAAATCCCCCTGGCGCCTCGATACCAGATCTGTTCCTTTTTGAAAGCCCCGTGGAGTTCCTTCTTCTGGATGTCTACCCTCATGATGTATTCAGCTTTCGCGTTTGCATAGGGAGTGATCAATTCACTGAACAGAAAAGAGAAAAGCGTGATCAGGAAAGAAAGGATCACGATTGGAACGGACGAACGGTAGATGCTGATGCCGTTGGCCTTCATGGCCACAATTTCACTGTTTCTCGACAGGGATCCGAAGGTCAGCAAGGCCGATAGAAGAACGGCCGCAGGAATGGTTAACGAAAGCATCATGGGAATGCGGAAGAAGAAATAAGCGGCCACCTGATCAAAGGAGGCACTTTTTCTGGCGAGGATCCTGAGCTGGTCAAAAAACTCGACGATGAGAAAAAGCGAGAGAAAAGAGACCATGACCAGGAGAAAAAATCTGAGAAATTCTCTCGTAATATAGCGATCGAGGGTGATCATGAATGTTTCTGACTCCTCCGGACCTTGTTGCGATTCAAAAATTTATGAAGGGCGGATGGGGACATCCATTTAATCTGCCGTTCTGCCGCCGCGGTCAAGTAAAGAGAAAGACCCGTCATGCAGAAAAGGAGTGTCGGCATCCATGAGCCGAGCAGCGGGGGCAATTTCCCCGTAGTGACCAGCGCATCGCAGCCCAGCTGCAGAAGATAGTAGAGCAAGACCGTCATCAGCCCGAGGGTAAACCCCCTTGCCTTCACGGAACGGTGCCGGTTTTTGATGCCGAGAGGGATGGCGAGAATGCCGAACATCAGGCATGAAAAAGGGATGGTGAATTTTTTGTTCAGTTCGAGCACATATTCCCGATAATTTTTATCCGCCTGCCGGCTGTTCTTGATGTTGAGAATCAATTCCCGGGGAGTCATTTCTTTGGTTGACTTTGAACGCTCCTTCCGGGCTTCGCTCAACGCAGAGGGAACATCGAGATTGATGTCGTAATACTGGAAGTCCATCTTACGGAAATTTTTTTTATCCTTGGAAACAGAATAGGTGCTTCCGTTTTCAAGCCTCAAGGTGACGTTCATGGATTTCGGATCAGAGATCAGAAACGCCTGTTTGGCAATAATGGTCGCCGGCTCCTCGTCGGTTCGCTGATCTGAAACAAGGACCCCCTCCATGGAAAAGTCCCTGTCGGAAATCGTGTCCGCGTACAAAAGAATGCCTTTAAAGTCCGCGATAAACACTTTCTCCTTGATACCGATGCCTGCCTTGCTCCTCGCAACGCTGTACAGAAGGGTCTTCGTCGCCATATTGCTGTAGGGTGCGAGAAAAAAAGTAGAAAAGGCCGTAAGCAGCAGGGCCGCAAAAGCGATCAGAAGTATCGGCGGAGTCAGCCTGTACAGGCTGACTCCGGAGGCCTTCAAGACGGTGAATTCGCTGTCGCTGGAAATTCTTCCCAGGGCGATGAGAATGGAAATAAGCAGTGCTATGGGAATCGTAAAGACGAAGAACGAGGGCAGCAGGAAAAGGATCAGCTGCACGATGGCGATGAGGCCGACCCCTTTGTTGATCATCAGATCCATCAATTGGAGAATCTTTCCCATCAGCAGAACAAATGTCATTACAAACAGCACGATGCCGAAGGGTTGCAGGATCTCTTTAATCAGGTAGCGATCGATGATTTTCACTTTAAACCGTTCCTTCAATGAAACAGACCCCTTTCCTGTACCGGAAGAATAAACTCCTCCAGTTAAAAGAAGATTGACGATTTGTCAATTTCAAATGAGGGCAGATCATGATTGACCGGGAAAGCGGAGGGTGCTACTAAGAAATAACCTTGGTGGAAAGAGCCGCTCTTCAGGGTCATACTTCTGAATTTCTGGAAATAAGGAGAATCCTGTGATTGATCTGCATACCCATACGTTTTTCAGCGACGGCCAACTTCTTCCGTCCGAACTCGTCAGGCGCGCGATCGTTGTCGGATATCGCGCCATAGCCTTGACCGATCATGGGGATCATTCGAATATTCCTTCGATCCTACCCGGTATTGTAGCCGTCTGCAAAAAACTTTCAATAGCCCATGGCATTCCCGTTCTGCCCGGAATCGAACTGACCCACGTCCCGCCCATGTACATCAGAGAGCTGGCCGTGGAAGCCAGAGGACTGGGGGCAAAAATCATTGTCGTCCACGGTGAGACTCTTGTGGAGCCGGTCATGGAGGGAACGAACCTGGCCGCGCTGTCGGCGCCCATCGATATCCTTGCCCACCCCGGGCTGATTGGAGAAGAGGAGGCTCTTCTGGCGGCAAAAAGCAACATCTGCCTGGAGCTCACGACACGAAAGGGGCACTCTCTTTCGAACGGCCATATTGTGAAGATGGCCGTTCAGTATCATTTTCCTCTGGTGCTCAATACGGACAGTCATGAATCGAGCAATCTCACCACGCGGGCCATGGCCGTGAAAATTGCCAGGGGGGCGGGGATGCACGAAGAAGACATTCCCGCCCTTTTTAAAAATTCAGAAATTCTTGTGAAAAAAGCGCTGGAGTACAGATAGGAAGCAGCCAAAAAGCCTACCTCGAAATTCTTCAGAACAACACCATGCCATCCGAAGGATAGCCTGCGAATGTTCAAGGTCGTTGGATCGTTCCATGTCACCATGCCTGCTGTCAACTGTTATAAAATTTATCTCTTGATTATGAATCAATATATGGTATGGTGTTCCACCATAATGCCCAACATCTTGTTGGTAGACCGCATAAAAACATTATATCAGGTCAACTGCTGATTGCAAAAGGAGCGTTCTGATGTATTCGGAGATCATCAAAAGGGATGGAAGGCTGGTTAAATTTGACGCAGAAAAGATCACCTCCGCCATTGCAAAGGCGGGCCTCGCGACGGGAGAATTCGACGGCAAAACGGCTCGAAAGTTAACCATCAGGGCGTTGAGCCTGGCGGAAAAGCTTTTTGGAGGTTCTACACCGTCTGTCGAGGAAATTCAGGACATTGTTGAGGAAGTTCTTCTGTCGACTTCCTATCGGCGAACGGCAAAAGCCTATATCATCTATCGGGATCAGCATGCCCGGCTGAGGGAAATTACGAACCGTATGGAAGTTGAGCTGGTCGATTCCTATCTGAAGAAAAAAGACTGGAAGATCAACGAAAACAGCAATATGGATTATTCCCTGCAGGGATTGAACAACTACATATCCTCGGAAGTCAGCAAAATATACTGGCTCAACGAAGTCTATTCGCCGGAGGTCCGAAAGGCGCACAGCGATGGAGATTTCCACATCCATGATCTGAGCCTGTTATCTGTGTATTGTGTCGGCTGGGATCTTCTCGATCTCCTGATGAATGGTTTCAAGGGGGTATCCGGCAAGGTTGAAAGCAGGCCGGCCAGGCATCTTCGCAGCGCCCTGGGGCAGGTGGTTAACTTTTTCTATACACTCCAGGGTGAAGCCGCAGGAGCGCAGGCCTTTTCAAACTTCGACACCCTCTTGGCCCCTTTCATCCGCTATGACGGCCTGACTTTCGACGAAGTGAAGCAGGCGCTGCAGGAATTTATCTTCAACATCAATGTGCCGACACGAGTCGGTTTTCAGACGCCCTTTACAAACGTGACCCTCGATGTGACGGTTCCACGCTACTACGCCGGCCAGAATGTAATCATCGGCGGAGAGCCCCGCAGGGAAACCTATTCCGAATTCCAGGAAGAAATGAACCTGTTCAACTCGGCTTTTCTGCAGGTGATGGCTGAGGGTGATGCGAAAGGGAGGGTCTTCACCTTTCCGATTCCAACATACAACATCACCCGGGATTTCAACTGGGATGATCCGAATTTAAAAGACCTCTGGGAAATGACGGCAAAATACGGCGTTCCCTATTTCTCCAACTTCATCAATTCCGAGATGAATCCCGAAGACGCCAGGAGCATGTGCTGCCGGTTAAGAATCGACAACCGTCAGCTGCAGGTTCGGGGAGGGGGGCTTTTCGGCTCCAATCCGCTGACCGGTTCTATCGGGGTTATCACCATGAATATGCCCCGCATCGGCTACCTCTCCAATTCGGAGCATCATTTTCTGGATCGGCTGGACCGTCTGATGGCTCTGGCCCGTGAAAGTCTGGAGACCAAAAGAAAGGTCCTGGAAAATTTCACGGACCGAAATCTCTATCCCTATACGAAATACTATCTGAGAGGCGTAAAGGAGCGATTCGGTGAATATTGGAAAAACCACTTCTCCACCATCGGTCTTGTAGGGATGAATGAAGCCTGCCTGAATCTATTCGGCAGAAGCATAGGGACACGCGAGGGGCAGGAATTTGCGAAGAGGGTCCTGGATTTCATGAGGGACCGGCTTGTGGAGTTTCAGAACGAGACGGGAAACAACTACAATCTTGAATCGACGCCGGCTGAAGGGACCTCATACCGCCTGGCCCAGATGGACCGGAAAAAATACCCGGACATCCTCGTGGCTGCATCTGAGCAGGACGGGGCAGAAAAGGGTGAGCCTTTCTATACCAATTCAACCCAGTTGCCCGTTAACTACACGGACGATCTCTTTGAGGCCCTCGATCTTCAGGATGAAATTCAGACAAAGTACACAGGCGGAACCGTTTTCCATATCTTTGCCGGGGAAAGAATCGAAGATCCGGATATCATAAAAAAACTGATTCAAAGAATCTGCTCCCAGTACCACATCCCTTATCTGACCTTTACGCCGACTTTCAGTGTGTGCCCATCCCACGGGTATCTGCGCGGAGAGCAGGCTGCCTGTCCGGAATGTCAGGAGCCCTGCGAAATTTATTCAAGGGTCGTCGGTTATCTCAGGCCGGTAAAGCAGTGGAACAAGGGGAAGCAGCAGGAATTTTCCCTGAGAAGGGAGTATGCCGTCTAATGAAGATCGGAGGCCTTCAGAAGGTATCCCTCATTGATTATCCCGGCGAAATCTCTTCCGTCATTTTCTGCCAGGGCTGCAATTTCCGCTGCCCCTACTGCCATAACCCGGAATTGGTCGATCCGGAGCTTTTTTCCGCCTGCCTTTGCGAAGATTCGATTCTCTCCTTTCACCGCAGCCGGATCGGTAAGCTCGATGCGGTGACCGTGACAGGAGGCGAGCCGACGATTCAGCAGGATCTTGCGAGCTTTCTGAAGTGCCTGAAAGCGATGGGATATCAGATCAAGATCGACACCAACGGTTCGATGCCGGGGGTTCTTGCAAGGTTGATTGCTGAACATCTTGTGGATTACATCGCCATGGACATCAAGGGACCCCTTGAAAAGTACGGGAAAATTACCGGAATGGCGGGTGTTTCAGAACAGATTGCCGAATCCGTGCGATTGATCCTGTCCTCGAATGTAAACTATGAGTTTCGAACGACTGTCGTGGACTCGCTCCTGACGGAAGAGGATCTGCTCAACGTCGGAGATCTGATAGCTCAATCAAGGCGCTATGCACTGCAGCCATTCGTTCCGTCAAAAGCGCTCCGTCCTCAGTATCTTGAAGAGAAGTCTCTTTCTCTTGAAACTCTTGCAAGGGTCAGGGGGCAGCTTGGGAAAAAGATTGATTCCGTTATCATACGGCCTTCAACATAGGAAGAATAGCCCATTGCTTCCTCGGAATCTTCCGTGGAGCTTGGTTTTGAAGATTTTCCGTTTTCGATAGCCTCAATTTCCTCTTCAATCTCCACCCTTTTTCGTTCCCCCGGTCCATAAAACTTCAAGGCCGCCTTGAAATGGTACAAGGCCATTTCCTTTTTCCGGTTTTTCTTGAAATACATCCCGAAATGGTAATGTGAGGCACCCTGGTCCTTCGTTCCTCCATAGGCCGTGGCAAGATGATAGTGGGCATCCGCTTCAATCGACGGCTTGTTTTCGATTTGTTTCAAGGTGTTCAATGCCTCCTGGAAACGTCCTTCAGCTTCGTAGGCGCGGCCCAGGAAAATAATGGTTTTTGAATTTTCAGGATTAATGGACAAAGCCCGAGACAGATAATAAATGGCATCCCGCGTCCGGCCGGCTCTGAAACATGCGATGCCCAGATCCCGGACGATGTCCTCATCGTTGGGAGAAAGATTCAGGGCTTCTTGAAAGGTCTTTATGGAATCCTCAGTCGATCCGAGTCTTTCCTGCGTCAAAGCCAAGCCGTAAAGAGCGTCAACATCGACGGGATTCGCTTGAACCGCACTTTGAAATTTGGTCAGCTTGAGTTCGGGATTTCTCCCGATGAAGGCAAGATAAATCTGAATCCTCGTCAATCCCCCGACAATGCTTTCCCGTCCTTCCGTCCGATATCGGACCTGGAGAAGACCATCGAGATAGCGGATTCTTTCGTCAGTTCCTGGATGGGTCAGAAAATAGGAAGGGATGCTTTTCGAGTAAAATTCGTATTTTCTCATGATTTTGAGAAAATCGAGCATTGATTTCCCATTATAACCGGAAGCCACCAGGTAGGCCATACCAAGGCGGTCCGCCTCTTCTTCATGATCGCGGCTGTACTTGAGGTTCATGCTGGAAACCGCGGCCATGGAAAAACTTGTAAGTGCCGCGGCTGCCTCTCCGCCTCCTCCGAGAAAGGCCCCGGCCAAGATTGCCGCCAGGGCCGCGATATTCATCTTCGTGGATTTTTCAATGATGGAGGCGATGTGGCGGGCATTGATGTGGGCGACCTCGTGGGCAAGTACACCGGCCAACTCGCTTTCATTTTCACAGAGATTGATGAGACCCTTGTTGACATAGACATACCCGCCCGGGGTGGCAAAGGCATTGATGGCGGAGCTGTTGATGACGGAAAACTTGAATTCGAAGGGGGCTTTCGGTGACGAAGCCAGGACAAGACGACCGATTTGATCTACGTAGTTCTGAATCTTCGGGTCTCGAATCAGAACCCTTCCCTTTGACAGTTTCTCGTAAAACTCTTTTCCCAGCTTTTTTTCATCTTCCAGGGTAAAAGACGCGTTGGCCGCCGGGCACGAAGTGAAGAGAAAAACAACGGCGAACGCTGCGATAAAAAATTTTTTGATACAAAAAATGGAAAGATTCATTTATAAAAAAGCTGTGACAAGATCTATAGTCGGTTCCTTATAATTTTAAACAGTTCTTCCTTCGTGATTCCTTCGGAACATCATCAGCGCCTGCACAGCCTCTTTTCATGTTCCTTCATCATGCAGCTTGGGACGTTCCGATGGGTTGTTCTCCTCTTTTCCTTAAAAAACAACCCCTTCTGATATTTATCCCTGTATATCATTAATAACAAACATATGCTATAGAAATTGACCTCACGAAAAAAGCAACTATCGGTACACGAAATGATCATAACGATCGATGGACCATCCGGGGCCGGAAAAAGCACCGTCAGCAGAGCCCTGGCGAAAATCCTTTCCTATCCTTACCTCGACACGGGCGCCCTTTACCGCGCCATTGCGTACAAAATAAAGAAAGATAAATCGGCCGTTGAAGATGCTTCGTATTTGAGCCGCCTTGCCGAATCCTTGAACCTGAAGCTCGAGAGGGAGGGCAGTACACCCAGAGTCATTCTGGATGACATCGACATAACCGATCTTCTGCGCACGGAAGAAATTGGCCTGTTGGCATCGAGGATTTCCGCGCTGCCGATCATCAGGGAGGTGCTGCTGCCCATTCAGCGCAATTTCGGAAGCTTGGGGAGCATCATTGCCGAGGGCAGGGACATGGGCTCGGTGGTTTTTTCCCATGCCGACTTCAAGTTTTTTCTCACGGCGAGTCTTTCTGAGCGGGTTAGAAGACGCTGCAAAGAACTTCGGGGGGCGGGGCTTATACCGGATCCGGAAACCGTCAAAAAGGGAATGATCCTCAGGGACAGGCAGGACTCGGAGCGTGCCGTCGCGCCCCTCAGAGTGCCGGCAGATGCAAGGGTTTTCGATTCCACGGATTTGACGGTTGATGAGGTCGTGACAGCGATGAGGATGGCTCTAAAGGATCCGCCTTCCCGATGAGACGGGAGGCTCCTGCCCATTTTGTTCAAGGAAGCCTTCACGTAGCGAGGCGATTCGCCCGATGATCGCATCTGTCCGCAGAAAGCAAACACACTCAGACTAGGCGAATAAATCTTGATGTTTTTAGGTTTGTGTGTTACTTTTTTAAAATTATTTAATGGTTTTTATAAAACACAAGGGGGATAGTTAAATGGTTAACGATGACAACTTAATTTCAGATCAGATGGAAGAAAAAGGAGACGCCGCAGGAAATCAGCAGAATCAAAGCAATGAAGACATGATGGGCTTCAAGGAATTATATGAGCAAAGCCTTCAAAGTGTTCACCTGGGGGAACTTGTAACAGGTAAAATTGTTCAGATCAACTCTGATGTGGTCATGGTAGATGTCGGCTGGAAAACGGAAGGATATATCCTGGCGAGGGAACTCAAGGATGAAGAAGGCAACATCACGGTGGACGTTGGAGATGAAATCGAAGTGATGGTCGAGAGAAGGGATCAGGAAGGGAATCTCGTTCTCTCCAGAGATAAAGCCGCGAAAATGAAGGTATGGGACGACGTAAAGAGTGCCTGTGAAAATCATCTTCCAGTCAAGGGAACGGTCGTCGAGAGGGTAAAGGGCGGATTGTCCGTGGATATCGGCATTACCGCATTTCTTCCCGGCTCCCAGGTAGATATTCGTCCGGTGAGGGATCTCGACAAATTTGTAGGCCAGACGTTCATGTTCGATGTCCTTAAATACGACCGCAAAAGGAACAATGTCGTCCTGTCACGGCGATCGATCCTGGAACAGGAGAGAGAGGAAGAAAAGAAGGAGACCCTGGCAAACATTCATGAAGGGGCCATCGTTGAGGGCGTCATCAAGAACATTACGGATTATGGTTTATTCATTGATCTGGGGGGAATTGACGGACTTCTTCATGTAACGGATATTTCCTGGGGCAGAATCACCAAGCCTTCCGAAAGCTTCTCGAAAGGGGACACGATTACCGTCAAGGTTCTTTCCTTCGACCGTGAAAAAGAGCGGGTGTCGCTCGGTCTGAAGCAATTGACTGAAAATCCGTGGGAAAATATCTCGGATAAGTATCCCATAGGGGGAATTGTTGAGGGCAAGGTGGTCAACCTTACGGATTATGGCGCCTTTGTGGAACTGGATCCCGGAGTAGAGGGATTGATCCATGTGTCAGAAATGTTCTGGACCCGGGAAATCAAGCACCCCTCGAAGGTATTGACGCAGGGACAGACTTTGAAAGCCATGATTCTCGATGTTAACAAAGACAACAAGCGAATCTCCCTGGGACTGAAACAGACGACGGACAATCCGTGGGAAACGCTGAAACAGAAATATCCTGAAGGGACGATCGTCAAGGGGGTCATTCGAAATGTCACAAACTTCGGCATATTCGTCGGTGTGGAGGATGGAATTGATGGCCTCGTGCATGTATCCGACATCTCCTGGAAGCAGCGGGTCAAACATCCCTCTGAAATCTATAAGAAGGGTCAGGAGATAGAAGCCGTCGTCCTGAATATTGACGTGGAAAATGAGAAGTTTTCCCTGGGCATTAAGCAGATTGAAAAGAACCCCTGGGAAGAATTCTGCGATAAGTATTCGGCGGGGTCCATTGTATCCGGAAAGATCACCAATTTAACGGAATTTGGCGTATTTGTTGAGGTTGAGGAAGGCATTGAGGGGCTGGTACATATATCGGAGTTGAGTCACAAACGGGTCAAATCCGCATCAGAAATCTTTTCCGTGGGAGAGTCGATTTCTGCTGTTGTAAAAAGCGTGGATGTAAAAGGGAGAAAAATAAGGTTGAGCATCAAGGATACGGAGGCAAGTCCTGAAGGGAGTCACTCTGTAAGCCAGTACCTCAACAATCGGGAGAACATCGGGTCAAATCTCGGCAAGGCCCTGGTGGATGCTGACGTAAAACTGATCGACCCAACCAAGTAATTTGAGTCCAGATTCATGAAACGACATCCGGTGATTTGGGGAATCCTTCTCTTGTTCCTTCTCCTGTTTGCCTTTTATTTCCTGGTCCAGGGAATTGCGTCCATCACCGGTAAACGGACCGCCTTTTCCGGCGCCAATAAGATTGGCATTGTCGACATAGAGGGAATCATCAAGGATTCAGGTGAGGTGGTTGATCATCTTAACGAATTCGCTAAAGATGATACCGTCAAAGGGGTGATTCTCCGGATCAATTCCCCGGGAGGTGGCGTTGCCCCCTCCCAGGAAATCTACGACGCAGTCATGGAGCTCAGAAAGAGAAAAAGAGTTCTCGCTTCCATGAGTTCCGTGGCCGCATCCGGTGGATACCTGGTAGCCTGTGCGGGAGAGAAGATCATAGCCAATTCAGGCACATTGACGGGAAGCATCTCGGCGGTCATGTATTTCACGAATACGGAAGAACTGATGAAAAAGGTAGGCGTCAAGGCTTCCGTTATCAAAAGCGGGAAGTATAAAGACATCGGATCGCCGATACGGGAAATGACCGAAGAAGAAAAGGTCCTTCTTCAGGGACTGGTGGATGACATTTACAGCCAGTTCCTCGATGTCGTCGTCCGCCACCGCAACATTACTTCAGAGACCCTCAAGGATATCGCAGACGGCCGGATATTTACAGGCAGACAGGCTCAGAAGCTTGGGCTGGTGGACTATCTCGGTGACAAGCAGTACGCTGTGACCATGCTTGCGAAACTGGTTGGAATTGAGGGGGAACCCGTTGTTGTCTACCCGCGCAAAAAGTATGAATCCATGCTGGACTATGTGTTGCAGCAGACATCGTCCTCCCTGTCCGCCGTGCTTTCGACAAAACAACGCTTTTCTTACGGGATCCATTATCTTATGGATGATTATGACGTGAGGATGATGGCACCCGGAAACGAGGTGCGGTGATCTTCTCATTGTAAGACACCGGGATAAGGCCTGAGAGGCGCTGCCCGTTGTGCAGCCAGCCCGATTGAATCCGGGGGAACTGAAGCTGGAATACCATCGCCACAGCTATGATTCTCAACTTCAAAAAGAGCCCGGATCATAGAGACAATTTTAAATCAATGTTTGAAAAAAAAGGGGGGAATGTAAATTCCCCCCTTTCCATCGAGTATCTAGATGACATCCCATTCATTGCTTGGAAGGGCGAAATCCTTTAATTGATCCCTTCTCTTTTTATGCTGCAATTTTTTTAATGCCTTTGCTTCAATCTGCCTGATTCTTTCCCGAGTGACTCCCATCATATCCCCGACTTCCTCCAGGGTGAACGGTCCATAATTGCAGGCTACCCAAGTGCAATTCAGAAAGGACTCGTTTTTTAGATACCATTCGCAAGACGTGTCTTCACAAATGGCTTGGATCACCCTTCCTTTCTTTTTGCACTTATATTTGTTAATCAACGAGATCATCTCCTTTTGTTTTTAGAAGAATAGTAATCATCAGAATCTGACGTGTCAACAGGGCCTGTTCCTTAATTTGCAGAAATTCTGTCTTTGGACGGCATCAGCGGAAGATGAAGATTTTAACCGTTATTCAGATAACCGCTTTCTGTTGACAACCCGGCAATGCCGATATGTCTTTTGGAAAAAAATGCGAACGAAATCAACCTCTAAATAAAACCATCGTTTCACCATCAAACAAAGTTGAGTCATTATACTAGAATTAACAATAAATCAAGATTTTTAGACGACAGAAACAGCAACCCCTTACGTTTCGCAATGTTCCCCAAGGCCTCAACTCAAAATGTGGCTTCTTTGGGGAAAATTGTCTTGACTTTCATCTTAAAATAATTAATAGTCCGCCAATTCAAGAGACATATTAGACGTTTATTTATAATCATCCTTCTTATACATGAAATACGCGTCAATATAAGATTTCAGGCAGGGATCACATAAGGGAGGTATTATGAACAAGTCCGAACTCATAGAGGCTTTAAGTAAAAGGGAAGGTTTAACTGAAAAAAAAGCCATTGAGGTGATTAATCTGCTTTTTAAGGGTTTTACCGAGGAATTGCAAAATGGGGGGAGAATAGAAATCAGGGGGTTTGGCAGTTTTGTTGTGCGAAACTACAATGCCTATACGGGCAGAAACCCAAAAACAGGGAAAAACATTAAAGTGTCTCCGAAAAGATTGCCGTTTTTCAAGGTAGGCAAAGAGCTGAAAGAGCGGGTTGACGGCAAAGGAGGGGACAAGGACCCCGACAGGGGTTGATCGTACAGCGAGATTCCGAAGATTTCCAGAGTGCCTCATTGATATGGAACAGGAGACTGAAAAAGCCTCCTGTTTTTTTTTCAGAAAGGAAGGTCAATCGTCCGTTGACCGTACAGTCTCTTTACGACACCCCGTTATGGAGTGCGGCGTGTGCAAAGCGATCGGATATTTCGGGGAGACTGATTTCAGACGAACATTAAGACGGCATGATCCCCTCTTCACGGAAACTGAAAAAACGGTTCTCGCCGATAATCAGGTGGTCGTGCACCAGGATATCCAGCAGCTTTGCCGTATCGGAAATCGTTTTCGTCAGGCGGATATCCGCATCCGATGGTTTGACATATCCGGACGGATGGTTATGAACAAGGATAATGGCCGATGACTTGTGAAAAAGCGCCCTTTCCAGGACTTGACGGGGGTAGACGACGGCCTGGTTCACAATGCCTTTCTGCAGAGTTTCGAAAGCAATGGCCCGGTTTTGCGTGTCGAGATACAGAACACAGAAGTTTTCATCTTTCAGTCCTCCCAGCGCGGTTTTGCAGAAATCGAGCAATTCGCCCGTACAGGTGATCTGGGGCTTTTCCTTAACCCTTTCCTGAAGGTAAAGAGTTCCAATTTCCTTGACCAGCTTGATCAGGCCGGCAGCATGGTGGCTGATGCCACTGGTCTGTGTAAGCTCACTCACGTCGGCATCCATAATGCCCCGGAGCGAGCCAAGGCGTTCAAGGAGATCTTTGGCTGGAATCTTGAGGTCTTTTCTCGGAATTGCATAGGAGAGAAGAAGCTCCACGGCTTCGTAATCGTGAAAGGCCTGAAGTCCGCATTCAAAGAATTTCTTTTTCAGGCGCTCCCGGTGTCCGATGTAGTGTGGCGCTGAAGTGGGTGATGCTTTCATGTTTTTTAAGCGGCTGGGAAATTCCTGCTCAAAGGCTGTTTCGCTAAAAAAAGCCTCTCCGCCGGACGGATGACCTTTCCGGCGTAGAGGCTCGCTTTAAGAATTACCCGAGAAGTGAGTTGACGAAATTCCAGTTGATCAGCTTGTCTACGAAGGTGTTCAGATAATCGGCCCGCCGGTTCTGATAATCCAGGTAGTAGGCATGCTCCCAAACGTCAACAGTCAAGAGGGGCTTCTGTCCATGGACGAGAGGATTGTCTGCGTTAGCGGTTTTCACGATTTTAAGCTGATCCTTTTCCAGGACAAGCCAGGCCCAGCCGCTTCCGAACTGGGTCAGACCGGCATTTTTGAATTCCTCTGCAAATTTTTCAAAGCTTCCCCAGGTTGACTGGATTTTTGAGGCAATGGCACCTGTCGCGGGTCCTCCACCATTGGGCATCATGCACTGCCAGTAGAAGCTGTGATTCCAGACTTGCGCCACGTTGTTGAAAATACCTGTTTTGGCGGCATCGCCGGCCGTTTTCACGATGATCGTTTCAAGGCTTTCGTTGACGAGGTCCGTGTCTGCAAGAAGCTTGTTGGCATTGTCTACGTAGGCCTTATGATGCTTACCGTGGTGAAAATCAAGGGTGCCGGCACTGAGGTTTGGTGCCAGTGCTTCCTTGGAATAGGGAAGATCCGGTAGCGATATGGTCATATCATTTCTCCTTTCATTGTGTTGTTAATCCTGGAAACAAGGGCCATTTCGAGGTGGAGGGCTTCATGACACGTCTTGCAGGCTCGCTGCATTGTTTCTCTTCGGGAAGAAGGCGATTCAAGAGGCTGCGAGTTCCAAAATCTTCATCACCAGCTTTTCAATGCCCTTTGCGACATCCTTGATGCCTGGCCCAAGCATGTAGGCCGGTGTTGTAACCAGTTTGTTGCGTAGATCAACGAAGATCTCATCGACTGCGGCGGCGGAGTGCTTTCCCCCCATGGCTTCGATGGCAGATACCGTATCGGAATCATTACCGATGGTGACCTCCGGGTTTCTTCCGTTGAGCGCCCTGGTCAGCGTCACAGGCGCAATGCAGATGGCGCCTATCGGTTTGCCGGCCTGGGCCATTTCGTTCAGGATCCTTTTCACATCAGGATGAACTTCGGCCTCGGTCCCCTTCACGGCGTAATTGCTTAGATTTTTTGCCGCACCGTACCCACCGGGAAGAATAAGGCCATCCAGGTCATCCACTTTGATATTCCGGATATTTTGTATGGTGCCGCGGGCAATTCTCGCCGATTCGACCAAAACGTTTCGTTTCCCGTCCATCGGCAGACCTGTTGAATGATTTATGACATCGAACTGATCCACATCAGGTGCCATGCATACGATTTCCGCCCCTTCCCGGTCCAGGAACAGCATGGTAAGAACCGCTTCATGGATCTCAGACCCATCGTAGACACCACACCCTGAAAGCAAAACGCCAATTTTAGACATCTATCGATTCCTTTCCGGCTGTAACGTGAGATGCAGCATTCTGGAACGCACTGACAAGAGAACATGACTTAACACCTATTAATTTAAACAAAAGGATGCGGTGTGTCAATTCAAATTACATGAAGCTCATGGGGTCTACATCCAACTTGATATCCAGCGTCTTCGTCTGACCGGAAAGGATCAGGTGGCGGGCCAGGGAATGAAGGGCATGGATGTTGTCGCTCTTGAGGAGAATCTGCCAGCGGTGACGGTTTTTGATCCGCGCAATGGGCGCTTCCGCGGGACCGATCACTTCAACAACGGGGGCGCCCCCGGAGGGATTCCGGCTCCAGGTCCTGGCCCTGCGGCCAAGTTCGTCCACCTCCTGACGCCCCCGGTCCTGGTTCAGGCTGGAGAGCTGAAGGTTGATCATGCGGGAGAAGGGTGGGTAGTTCAGGGATTTTCGTATCCGGAGCTCCTCTTCGATAAAACCGGAATAATCATGATCCTTCGCTCTCAGAATCGCGTAGTGGTCGGGATTGAATGTCTGGATGATGACCTGAGCTTTTTCCGGCCCCCGGCCACCTCTTCCTGAAACCTGGGCAAGGAGCTGAAAGGTTCGTTCCGCAGCCCGGAAGTCAGGGAGATTCAGGGACGTATCGGCTGAAATGACGCCCACCAGCGTCACATTGGAAAAATCGTGGCCTTTGGTAATCATCTGCGTTCCAATAAGCAGGTCAATTTCATGCCGGTCAAAGTCTCTGAGAATCCGGGCATGGGCTCCTCTGGCGGTTGTTGTGTCACGGTCCATCCTGGAGGTCCGTATCTGGGGAAAGGTCATTTTGATCTCGTCTTCAAGGCGTTCGGTCCCGGCTCCGAAAAACTGGATGTCCCGTCCGTGGCACGTCGGGCAAAAAGAAGGCGTTGATACGGAATAATCGCAGTAGTGGCAGCGTAGCTGGTTTGCCTTGGCGTGAAGCGTAAGGGATACGGAGCAGTTTGGGCAGGATAGGGCATTGCCGCATTCCGGACAGAACAGAAAGGTGTGAAACCCTCTCCGGTTCAGGAACAGGATCGCCTGTCTTCTTTCAGAAAACGTTCGATGCAGGGCCGATTGAAGGGCGTCGGAAAGGACTTGAAATTGTCCATTTCCATCCCGCTGAACCTTCATATCCACAACCTCCACCTCTGGAAGCGGACGGTTTTCGACCCGGCGGGGCAGGGAAAGGGAGGTGTACTTTCCCCGGCGGACCGAATAAACGCTGCGGATGTCCGGAGTCGCCGAACCCAGGACAACGACGGCGGAACTCATCTTGGCGCGAACCACGGCAAGATCCCGAGCGGAATAACGCATCCTGACATCCTGCTTATAGGAAGAGTCATGCTCCTCATCAACGATGATCAGCCTCAAATCGGGTACGGGAGCAAAGACGGCCGAACGGGCGCCGATGACCAGCCGGATTTCCCCCTTCTGGATCCGGCGCCAGTTGTCGTAGCGGACTCCTCTTCCGATATCGCTGTGAAGAACGGCAATTTCCTCCCCTTGAAAGCGCTGCTGGACACGATGCAGCAGTTGAGGAGTAAGGCCTATTTCCGGTACGAGATAGAGCGCTCCACCACCGGTGGCCAACACATGATCCATCGCCGAGAAATAGACCTCCGTCTTTCCGCTTCCCGTTACCCCATGAAGAAGACAGGAGAGGAATTTCTTCCTGGTCAGCCCGGCTTTTAACGCGTTGACGGCGGCCACCTGGTCGTCATTGAGCTGAATCTGCCGATCGGGTCTCATCTCCCGGGGCTCCGTCGATGAACGGTAAACTTCCCGGTGGGAAAGGGCAACGACGCCCTTTTTGAGAAGCTGGCGAACGACAGGGGAATGGGAACCGAAGCAGGCCCGCAGTTCATCGACGCCGGCGGCCCCCTTACGCTCAAGGTAGGCGACGATCTCCTTTTGACGTTCTGAGAGGCGCGCATTGGAGGGTCTGCCGACAGCGAGGGAAACAAGCTGTTCCGTTTTTTTACGAACATCGGGCGATTTCAGGCATTCCAGGGTCGTCACCAGATTTGCTGAAACCAGTGCGGACAGATCTTTCCGGATCGGCCCATTGGCCAGGAGGGATTGCAGGCGGCTTAAGGACATTCCTTTCGGCGACGCCTTCAGCCGCTCCAAAATATTCTTCTGCCTTTCCGGAAGAGAATTTAGCGGAGTGGCCGAAACATCCAGCGCCACGTATCTCCTGTCAGACGTCAGATTGATGCCCCCGGGAAGAATCTCGTGAAGGGCTTTACCCAGGGGGTAATGATAATAGGAGGCAGCCCAGGAATAAAAGGCCAGATCGTCGGAAGAGAACAGGGGATCCGTATCCAGAATTTCCAGGATGTCGCGGACATTGTCGACATCCGGCCCGTCTAGAACTCCCACGATATATCCGGTAAGCCTGCGCGAGCCGAAGGGAACCAGCGCCCGCTTCCCCACGTCTGCACATCCACGGAGAGGATCCGGCACGGAATAGGTGAACGGAGAGTCCGCCGGGATGTTGATCGCAATTTTTACATACATGAGCAGGGGGAATGTACGAGGATTCCGGCGTTGAAACATGCTGCCGGGTTCAAAACGCTCTTGATGGGGGTCCTGGCCGGTTCATCGACGGGATTTGTCATCGCCTGTTTTTCAGGGCGGCGCCTTTGTGTTACGATGTCACCATCGAATCGGAAATTGGATGTGATGGGAACTAGTTATAAAAAGGGAGTTAAATTCGGCACAAAGGCAGCCTGAAAGATAGGGTTGACAAAAGGGATGATGACACCTGCCGGACTATTCTCCCTTCAGCTTTTCGAGCTTTTCCTGCCGGGTCTTACAGTCGATGCAAAGAGTCGTTACCGGTCTGGCTATGAGGCGTTTTTCGGAGATCGGTCCGCCGCAGACCTCGCAGACACCGAATTCGCCTTCATCAATGCGCTTTATGGCCTCTTGCATTTTGGCAATGAGCCGTCTCTCGCGATCGCGCATCCTGAGCTCAAAATTTCTGTCGGATTCCAGAGAGGCCCTGTCTGTCGGATCCGGATAATTTTCCTTGCTGTCCGTCATATCCGCGACGGTCTTTTCGGCATCCTCAAGCAGTTCATTAATCTTCTGGGTCAGCAGCATTCGAAAAAACTGAAGTTTTTCAGATGATAAACTCATTTCACTTACCTTAAACTCATATCAGTATGGTGATGATGGAGACGTCAAATTACCGGAAACGCAGTTTGTACACAAATCACGGAAATTTGTAAAGCGAAATTATAGCTTATCTCGGTAAACCGCTAAAATCTTATCCACAATGTTCGTGGTGGAAGCGCCCGGAATTTCCGGGATGATCGACACGGTTCCACCCCAGCTCAGGACCTCCCTGCGGCCCACGACCTGATCTTCCGGCCAGTCTCCGCCCTTGATCAGCACATCCGGTTTCAGATAGAGGATGAGGTTCAGGGGGGTTGATTCGTCGAAAAGAGTGACATAATCCACAAATTCAAGGCAGGAAAGAAGCTCCGCCCGCTCATCCTGTGGAATCAGCGGCCTTTTTTCCCCCTTGATCCGACGGACGGAGGCATCGCTGTTCAAGGCCAGAATGAGGACATCGCCCTTTTCGCGTGCCTGCCGGAGATATCGGGTATGCCCGACATGAAGGATATCAAAGCAGCCGTTGGTAAAGGCGATTTTCTTCCCCTGACGGCGCAGTTCATCAACGTTGTCTTTCAGGTTTTTCCAGTCGAGTATCTTGTCCACTTCAAAAAGCTCTCCTCATAAAGAATCGTGTTCATCTCACATCCCACTTCCGTCCAAGGGAAGGATCCCTGCGGATTAATTCTCCAGCGGGAATCGGAAGGGGGTCGATCACCGGCAAAATTCCTTGAACCCGGTTCGGCAGCCCCGGGAGACCTCATGCCCTGGCAACGGTCGCCACTGCCACCGACTGTGCTCCGCCTTCGATAAGAACACGGGCGCATTCTGTAACGGTGCTCCCCGTTGTGTAGACGTCGTCGATCAGAAGAATCTTCGAGTTCTCTATCTCCTTGCCGCGGACGCACACAAAAGCCTCCCGGACATTTTCCTCCCGTTGTTTTCTTCCCAGGCCGATCTGAGGGTCGGTATGGCGGCGTCTGCGCAGGGACTGGAAATCAAGGGTCAGAGTAAAATCCCGGGCGATCGCCCTGGCCAGGATAAGAGACTGGTTGAAACCCCTCTTTCTGAGGCGCTTCACATGGAGCGGCACCGGAATGACCCGGTCGTAATCATGGACTGGAAAATGCTCTCCGACACAGGAGGAAAGGATCTTCCCGAGGGCGATTCCGGCAGGGATTTCCCCCCGGTATTTCAAGGCATGAACGGCTTCCAGAAGGACGGATTCGTATCGCCCGATGGAACGGCAGATCTGGAAGGGGGGAGGCGATTCGGTACATCGAGGGCATGTGATCGCGCTGTTCTCGCCGGAAGGCAGAGGGGCACCGCATATCTGGCACATGGGAGGCGAGAGAAAGGAAATCCGGCTCCAGCATTCCTGGCAGAAGCCGCCGCTCTCACCGGAAATCAGAAGATCGTTACATGAAAGACAACGGGGGGGATAAAAAAGATCGACAAGGCCCCTGAAGAACGAATTCAAGATGCGATCCCGTTGCTCAAGCTATTCAATTCCGTGGCTTCACCGGGAACATCCATTCTCGGCGCATCGGCCCAGAGGCGTTCCAGGTCGTAAAATTCCCTCAGCGGCTGGTAGAATACATGCACAATGACATCGGTATAATCGAGGAGAATCCACTTGCCGGCTTGTTCCCCTTCCACTCCCAGGGGGAGAATTCCGGACTTTTTCATCCGCTCCTGCACCGCGTCGGCAATTGCCTGCACCTGACGGTCGGAGGCGCCGTCACAGATGATGAAATAATCCGCAAAGGCCGATATGTCCTTGACGTTTAGAATCACGAGCCTCCCGGCTTTACGTTCCAGGATGGCGTTGGCGATGATCAGAACCTTTGAGCTTGAATCCGGCTCGCTGTTTTTCGTTTCGGTGATAATGGAAGAATGCCCCCCTTAGTGAACGGAAAAATCCCGTAATATGCGCAAAATTAACAAAGCCAGGGGGAACTGTCAATTGGAAAGTGGCTCGAATATGTCGTTGTGATAACGGGTGTGTTGTGATAATGGGACCCTCTATGGGTGACATTCTAGATTACTTGCAGGTGCACATCCCTTTTGGCATGCTTCATGGTGATTTTCTCGATCGGATCGTCGAGGAAAAGATCTCTCCCGAGATCGGATTCAACTGTGCCGTTCTGGATACAACAAAGAGGGACCGCTTTCAGGAGGTGGCTGAACGCCTCGGGTATGCCGGTTTGAAGGTCACGTTTCATGCTCCGTTCATGGATTTGAGGCCCGGCGCCATTGATCCCCGGATCCGTGAGGTATCCCGGGACCGCCTCTTGCAAGTCTTCGATCTGGTTCCACTATTTCGTCCTCTCCGTGTTGTCTGCCATCCCTCCTTTGACTCCCGCTATTATCTCTCAACGGAAGGGCAGTGGCTGGAGAACAGCCTGGCGCTGTGGCAGTCATTTGCCGCTCTGGCCGAGGAGTTGAATACGATGATCGTACTGGAAAATGTCTACGAGGAGACACCGCGCCAGCTCCTTACTCTCCTTAGAGGACTGAATTCCCGAACGGTCGGATTCTGCTTCGATACGGGGCATTACAATGTCTTTTCAGGCTGCCCCCTTGAAGTCTGGCTGAAGGAACTGGGAGGATATCTGGCAGAGGTTCATCTTCATGACAATGACGGGTGCAGGGATCTGCATCTTCCCGTGGGGGAGGGGACGTTTCCCTTTGAGCCGCTGTTCTGCTTCCTTCGGGAATGCATCCAGAAACCCATCCTGACGCTCGAAGCGCATTCGGAGCCGCATTTTTTAAAAACGGTAGAAACGCTGCAGAAAAACCGTCTTTTTGGACTGGCTTGACATCCCCGGCATTTCAGAAGAAAAGGGCCGCCGTGGCGGATGGCGTCGAAGCCCCGAGCATTTGAGGACCGATCCGGCCGATAGGCATTGCAGGCAGCCGGGAAAAGCGAATCAGGGTTATTTCACCAAGGGAGAGGAAATCCGTGCTTCGATATATTTTGAAACGCCTGCTCTTCATGATTCCTCTGCTTATCGGGATTTCGATCATCTGTTTTTTCGTGATGCACCTGGCACCCGGCCTGCCCACCGATCTGGAAACCCAGATGAACCCCAGAGCCTCCGCAGAAGCAAGGGAAAGGCTGAAGGCCCTCTACGACCTGGACAAGCCCCTTCATCAGCAATATCTGATCTGGGCGAAAAAGCTCCTCGTCTTCGACCTGGGGACTTCGTTTTCCGCCGATCACCGTCCCGTGGCGGAAAAGATCATGGAACGGCTGCCGATTACCATTACGCTTAATGTCCTGTCCCTGCTTCTGATTTTTGTCATAGCCATCCCGCTCGGCGTGCTTTCCGCAGTCCACCAGGATACGTTGTTCGACCGGATCACCAGCATTTTCGTCTTCGTTGGATTTGCCACACCAACCTTCTGGCTTGCCCTCCTTCTCATGATTTTTTTCGGCATACAACTCGGCTGGCTTCCCGTTTCCGGCATCCGCTCCTTGAACTACGAATACCTTCCGCCGGGTGCGGCGCTCCTGGATTTCGGGAAGCACCTGATTCTTCCGGTCTTTCTTTCCGCCTTCGGCGGCCTTGCCGGTTTGTCCCGGTATATGAGGGCCAACATGCTGGAGGTGATCCGTCAGGATTACATCATGACGGCACGGGCGAAAGGGTTAAGCGAGCGGGCGGTCATCTACAGGCATGCCCTCCGCAACGCCCTTCTACCGGTCATCACGATCCTGGGCCTGTCCGTACCAGGCCTGATCGGCGGCAGTGTAATTTTTGAGACGATTTTCGCCATCCCGGGCATGGGCCAGCTTTTTTACATGTCCGTCATGGCTCGGGATTATCCGACGGTGATGGGGATTCTCTTTAGCGGGGCCATTCTGACGCTGATCGGCAACCTGCTGGCCGACGTCTGTTACGCCCTGGCTGATCCCCGGATTCGCGTGTCCTGAAAGGAATGTTATTCGAATGGGCAAGGATTTCTGGCGCCGATTTCGCAAAAACCGCCTGGCTCTTGCAGGGAGCGTTCTGGTGCTGTTTCTCTTTTTTGTTTCGCTCCTTGCGCCATGGCTGGCACCGTACGACCCCAATGCGATCGACTTGAAGAATATCCTGGCGCCGCCCTCCGCCGAGCACTGGTTCGGTACGGATCAGCTGGGCAGGGATGTGTGCAGCCGGATGATCTGGGGGGCGGGAATCTCCCTTAAGGTCGGCTTTGTGGCCACAGGCATCGCCATTCTGATCGGAACGATCCTGGGGGCTGTTTCCGGTTACTACGGTGGCTGGGTCGACTCTGTCATCATGCGGTTTGTGGACATCATGCTCTGTTTTCCCACGTTTTTCCTGATTCTTGCCGTTATCGCCCTACTTGAGCCCTCCATCTGGAACATCATGATCATCATCGGAATTACCGGCTGGATGGGGATTACACGCCTGGTCCGGGCGGATTTCATTTCGCTGAAAGAGCGCGACTTCATCCTGGCGGCACGGGCCATCGGGGCAAGCGATATGCGGATCATCTTCGGCCACATGCTTCCCAACGCCATGGCCTCCATTCTCGTGACGGCCACCCTTGGCGTTGCCGGGGCGATTCTGACGGAATCGGCCCTGAGCTTCCTGGGCATCGGAGTGCAACCGCCCACTCCAAGCTGGGGAAACATTTTAACCGCCGGAAAGGACAACATCGACATTGCCTGGTGGCTTTCCCTCTATCCCGGCCTGGCCATCCTCCTCACGGTGCTGGGCTACAATCTCCTGGGAGAGGGCATCCGCGATTCCCTCGATCCCCGGCTGCGCCGGCGTTGACACAGGCGGGGCCATCTTCCTGCTCCGGATCGAAGCGCGAAGCGGCCGGGCTCCCAATCGCAGAAGCGACAGGCCGGCGATTGCCGAGAAACAGCGGGCAGCGGCGTCCTGGTACTCCGCCTTGCTTCAGACCCCCGATGCGCTGAAGGTGGCATTGATCAGCACCTGGGCCTCTTCCCTGATCTGCTCAAGGTGCTCTCTGCCCTTGAAGCTTTCCAGGTAGATCTTGTAAATGTCTTCCGTACCTGAAGGTCTGGCGGCAAACCAGCCGTTTTCTGTCACCACTTTTAGACCGTCAATGGGGGCGCCATTTCCGGGAGCCTCCGTCAGGGTGGCAATGATGGGTTCTCCCGCCAGTTGGGAAGCGGACACCCGGGAGGGGGAAAGCTTCTTGAGAACAGCCTTCCGGGCGGGCGACGCGGCGACGTCCATGCGGTCGTAGAGGGAGATGCCAAAACGCCCGGTCAGTTCGGCATAGATTTCACCAGGATCGCGTTGCGTTCGAGCGAGGATTTCCGCCGCCAGAAGATCCATGATAAATCCGTCCTTATCCGTTGTCCAAACCGTGCCGTCCTTTCGAAGGAAGGTCGCACCGGCGCTTTCCTCTCCTCCAAAGCCGAATTCGCCGGAAAGCAATCCGGGAACGAACCATTTGAATCCCACGGGAACTTCAGACAGCCTGCGCTTGAGAGACGCGGCGATCCGGTCGATCATTCCGCTGGACACAAGGGTTTTGCCGATGGCGACCTTGCGGTCCCATTGCGGACGGTTCGAAAAGAGGTACCAGATGGCCACGGAAAGAAAGGCATTTGGATTCAGGAGGCCGGCGCTGCGGGTGACGATCCCGTGGCGGTCGAAATCCGGATCGTTTCCGAAGGCGATGTCGAAGCGGTCCTTCAGTTCGATCAGCCTGGCCATGGCATAGGGAGAGGAGCAATCCATCCGGATCTTGCCGTCCTTGTCCAGGGTCATAAAGGAAAAGGTGGGGTCCACGCGCGGATTGACCACCTCGATATCGAGACGATAGCGATCGGCGATGCGAGCCCAGAAGGACACCCCGGAGCCGCCCATGGGATCCGACCCGATCCTGAGGCCGGCGGCCGCGATAGCGTCCATGTCGAGGACATTGTTCAGGTCGTCGACGTAGGGTTGGATGTAATCATGTTGACGAACCGTTTCGCTCTTCAGGGCCTTGTTCAGGGAAATTCGTCGGATGGACCTGAGGCCGTCGCTCAGAAGGCCATTGGCCCGCTTTTCGATATCCGCGGTGACAGTCGTGTCGGCAGGCCCGCCATGCGGCGGATTGTATTTGATGCCCCCGTCGACAGGGGGATTATGGGAGGGCGTAATGACGATGCCGTCGGCAACATCCGAAGTGCGGCCCCTGTTCCAGGTCAGAATGGCATGGGAAATGACGGGAGTCGGCGTATAGCCACCATCCGCCTGGATACACACCAGGACCCCGTTGGCGGACAGGACTTCCAGGGCCGTGGCGAAGGCCGGCTCTGACAGGGCGTGTGTATCCATGCCGAGATAAAGCGGGCCGGTCAGCCCGATTTCCTTCCGGTAATCACAGATGGCCTGGCAAACGGCCAGGATATGATCCTCGTTAAAGCTCCAGTTTCGAGGCGTCCCGCGGTGGCCGGACGTTCCGAAAGCGACCCTCTGTTCCGCCTGGGACACATCGGGATGGTTTGTATAATACAAGGATACGAGCTTGGGAATATTGGCCAGCAGTGAAGGTGGGACCGGCTTTCCGGCCAAGGGATGAAGAGACATAAGGCACCTCCTGAGTAGTCGTTCTTTTTAAAACATATTAACTCACTTGACAGGGAGTCGCCAGATAAATTAGAGAGACTGCGACGTATTATGGAACGTTAGAGGAATAAGTTGCGGAAATGTAAAAAATATTATAGAAAACAGCCGAAAATACGGGCTCAGGATGGCTGATGACGGAGGTTTTGTACATGGAAAAAAGGTTGGAAGGCGTTCGGGGAGAGATTGACCGGAGAATTCTGGACAAAATGCTGATGCACAGGGATATTTCTCCCGAGGAACTCAGGGCATACACGGATTCTCTTCCCGATGTATCGGATAACATGGAAGAGATCATCGTGGAGATTACAGAGGAGTCGGAAAACGAGCGACATGATGATTGACTCTCATGCTCACCTTGAGATGAAGGACTTTGATGACGACCGGAAGGACGTCATCGCCCGGGCGAAGGAAGCCGGGGTTGCCGCCATTGTCACCATTGGAACGGATCTTGACGACGCTTGCAAAGCGGTGGAAATCGCCTCGCAGTACGAGTGCGTCTACGCAGCGGTGGGAATTCATCCCCATGAAGTCAAGAGGATTGACCCGAAGACGTATGACCGCATGCTCGATTTGGCGGCGAGACCCAAGGTCGTCGCCTACGGCGAAATCGGATTGGATTTTTTCAAGAATCGTTCTCCGAGAGAGGTGCAGATCCGTCGGTTCGGGGAGCAGCTGGAACTGGCGGAAGACTTGAACCTTCCCGTTGTGATTCACGATCGGGAGGCCCATCGGGAAACGATGGAGCTCCTGTCCGCGTGGAAGGGCTCCGGGAGAGGCGTCATCCACTGCTTTTCCGGCGACTATGCCATGGCCCGGAAATGCCTGGATTTGGGTTTTTATATCTCCATTCCGGGAACGGTCACCTTTCCCAAATCAGACACCCTGCGCGATGTCGTCCGCCGTGTCCCCGCCGAATCGCTTCTGGTTGAAACGGACGCCCCGTTTCTGACGCCGGAACCCCATCGGGGAAAACGAAATGAATCCGCCTTTGTGAAATACACGGCGATGAGGGTGGCGGAGCTCAAGAACATGCCCTTTGAGGCGCTGGCACAGATGACGGCGCAAAACGCCTGCAGGATTTTCAAGATCGATCTTGAATCGACAACGGGAAGGGACAGGAACGTAGAGTCTTCGAAAAAGTGACGTGTCTTACCCGCACGAAGAGGAAACATGAAAAAGAGAGCCGCGGTGATTTGTGGCGGTCAGATTCGCGATTATTCCTGGTTCCGGAAGAGGATTTCCGATCTGGATCCATGCAGGATCATCTGTGCCGACGTGGGGGCCGCACACTGCCTGAGGATCGACGTGGATCCGGAAGTGGTGATCGGCGACATGGATTCCCTTGATCCAGAGACGGCGGAGGATCTTGTCCGGCGGGGAACGAGAATATCCGGTTATCCCCCGGAAAAGGATGAGACAGACACACAGCTTGCGCTGCAGTACGCCCTGTCCCTGGAACCCGAGGAGATCCGGATTTTCGGCGCAATGGGTGGCCGGATCGATCACACCCTGGCCAACCTGTCCATTCTTAAAATCGCCCTGGATCAGGGGGTCCCCACACGGCTTGTTGACGAATGGTGCGAGATTCTCATGATTCGCGATTCCTGCGTCCTGGAAGGAGAAGCAGGCCAGACCGTGTCCCTTTTTCCTTTTTCTTCGGCGGTGACGGGGATCACCCTGAGAGGCTTTGCCTACCCCCTGGAAAACAACGCCATGGAAATCGGCCGTCCCTACGGGATCAGCAATGTTCTGACAGACCAGCGGGGATTCATTTCACTGGCCGATGGAATTCTTCTTGTCATCCATTATTACCGCAAGGGGCATTTCCCGGAAGGAGCCTGAGAAGACGATGGAAAGAAAACCGGCCCGCGTCCTTACCATCGCAGGATCGGACTCCGGCGGAGGGGCGGGCATTCAGGCGGACCTGAAGACCATTACCGTACTGGGCGGTTTCGGGATGAGTGTCATCACGGCCTTGACGGCACAGAACACCCTGGGCGTTCAGGGCATCTTCGAAGTGCCGATCCCCTTCATCGAACAGCAGTTTGATTCCGTTGCAACCGACATCGGCGTTGATGCCGCCAAGACAGGCATGCTGGTCAACTCCGCCGTCATTCGCGCCGTTGCAGCGAAAATCCGCCGATACGGAATTGAACGGCTAGTCGTCGATCCGGTCATGGTGGCCAAGGGCGGAGTGCGGCTTATCAGGGATGAAGCCCTGGACAGCCTGGTTTCGGAACTTATTCCCCTCGCGCTCGTCGTGACGCCCAACGTGCCGGAAGCTGAGGTTCTCGCCGGCATGGCCATCGGCTCCGTCGAGGACATGAAGAAAGCAGCCCGGAACATCCGGGAACTGGGTGTTCCCAACGTGATCGTCAAGGGAGGCCATCTGACTGGCCCGGCCACTGATATTCTTTTTGATGGCAGCAGGTTCTACGAATTCACGTCCGAGCGCATAGCCACAACGGACTGCCACGGGACTGGCTGCACATATTCCGCTGCCATTGCCACCGCCCTTGCGCGGGGAACATCACTGCTCGAATCGATCCGGGAAGCGAAGGCCTATATCTCCAAGGTGATCCGCTTTGCCTGGCATATCGGGCAGGGACACGGACCCACGAATCATGCCGCCCCCTTTTTGATGCCCTCGACCCGCTTCTTCCATTTATCGATCAAAGATGATATTCCGTGAGGAACGGCGGGCGCGGCAACGGTCGTTGGGGAAGCCATGACGTTTGTGAATCGATGGCAGCGACGGAATACATTCGTGCAGACCGGGCATAGGAGAGATTCGATTCCGTGCTGGAAATCGATGATGCGTTTTTTTAAGGAGGAAAGAAGGAAACGATGACGCAGTTGGAAGCGGCCAGACTGGGGATAGCCACCGAGGAAATGAAATTGTGTGCGGATAAGGAAGGGGTTACACCGGAAGTTATCCGACGGGGGGTCGAGGAGGGGAGCATTGTCGTCATCCGCAACAACCTTCACAACAGTATTGTTCCTCTGGCCGTGGGCAGGGGGCTTCGCACAAAAATCAACGCCAATATCGGAACGTCTCAGGATCATGCAGACGTAGCTCTTGAACTGAAGAAAGTTGAGGCCTGTGCGGCGTCGGGCGCAGACGCCCTGATGGATCTTTCCACGGGTGGAGATATCCGGTCGATTCGCCAGGCCATCATGAAAGCCTCCCCCATGGCGGTGGGAACGGTTCCCATCTACTCGGCGGCGGCGAATGCCATGAATCGCCGCAAGTCCATCATGGAAATGACGGCGGATGATCTGTTCCAGGCCATTGAAGAAAACGGCGAGGATGGCGTGGATTTCATTACCGTTCATTGCGGGGTGACACGCGAAAGCGTGGGGCGGATCGAGGCCCAGGGCCGCCTGCTGGGCATCGTCAGCCGGGGCGGTTCCATTACGGCTCGCTGGATGGATTACAACGATTCCGAAAATCCCCTTTACGCCCAATACGACCGTCTGTTGGAAATAGCACGCCGCTACGACATGGTCCTCAGCCTGGGTGACGGTCTCCGTCCTGGATGCCTGGCCGACGCGACGGACCGGGGCCAGGTACAGGAACTCATCGTTCTCGGGGAACTGTGCCGAAGGGCGCGCATGCAGGATGTTCAGGTCATGATTGAGGGTCCGGGACACGTTCCCTATTACCAGATTGAAGCGAACATCTCCCTGCAGAAAAGCCTCTGCGAAGGAGCCCCGTTTTATGTTCTGGGGCCTCTGCCGACGGACATCGCCCCGGGATACGACCACATTACCGCGGCAATAGGCGGAGCCCTTGCCGGGGCTGCCGGGGCGGATTTCCTCTGCTATGTGACCCCTTCGGAGCATCTGCGTCTTCCGAACCTGGAAGACGTCCACGAAGGGATCATGGCCTCCCGGATTGCCGCTCATATTGCGGATATCGCCAAGGGCTACCCCGGAGCCATGGAGAAGGATGCTCTGATGGCGAAGCATCGCAGCGAATTCAACTGGGAAGGTCAGATCGAACTTTCCATCGATCCCGGACGCAGCCGGTCATGGCTGGAACGGAGCGAAAGCGCGAAGGAGGAGGGCTGCACCATGTGCGGTGAGTTCTGCGCCATCAAGCTTGGGAAAAAGGATGCCCATCGCCAGTGAAAAAGGATATTCCGCTCCAAGCCTCGAAGGGGCTGCCGGCATTGTCCGCCGACTGAAGAGCGCCGGGTATGAGGCCTGGCTGGTGGGCGGCTGTGTCCGCGATTTTCTGCGCGGCGAGGAAGCGGTTGACTACGACATCGTGACCTCCGCCTCTCCGGAAGCAATGCGGAATCTCTTTTCCCATACGGCCGCCGTGGGGATTCGATTCGGCGTTCTCCTGGTTATTGAAAGGGGGAACACCTATCAGGTGGCAACCTACCGATCCCCTCACGGTTATCGGGAAGACGTCCGCAGAAGGGACTTTACGGTCAATGCCCTGCTGATGGATCCGGAAACGGGTCGGATTGTCGATGAGGTGGGGGGCCGGGACGACCTGAAGCGGAGACTGATCCGTGCCGTGGGCAGTCCCGAAGACCGCTTTGCCGAAGATCCGCTGAGGATGCTCCGGGCCGTGCGATTTGCCTCCAATCTCGGCTTTGCCATCGAAGAGAACACATGGCAGGCCATTTCGGATCATGCTGCCGAAATCCTGACCGTAAGCGCCGAACGTATTGCAGATGAACTGACCTTCCTACTGACCCGGGGCGGGGCGGGTTATGGCATGCGGCTGCTCGCGGACTGCAGCCTGCTTGCGCAGGTTCTGCCTGAAGTGGATGCCCTGCGGGGGGTGCGGCAGCCTCCGAAGCATCATCCCGAAGGGGATGTCTGGACCCACACGGTAACAATGCTCGATCTGATGCGTTGCCCCGCCGATGCCCGCCTCGCCTGGGGAGTTCTCCTGCATGACGTAGGCAAGGCGGATACGCAGACAGAAGACGACAGCGGCATTCATTTCTTCGGCCACGCCAGGCAGGGATGTGTTCTCGGGGAGAGCATCCTGCACCGTCTGAGATTTTCCCGGGCGGACGGGGAAACGATCCTGGATCTCATCCGCTTTCATATGAATTTCATGAATGTGCAGAATATGCGTCCCAGCCGGTTGAAGCGTTTTCTGCTGAAAACCGGTTTTGATCTCCATCTTGAACTTCATCGCCTGGATTGTCTGGCAAGCCATGGGAGCTTGGAATCCTATGAATATTGCCGGAAAAAGCAGGCGGAATGGGCCGATGAGCTGAGAACGCTTCCTCGGCTGCTTTCCGGAAAGGATCTCCTGGAGATGGGCCTTCCTCAGGGAGCCCTCATCGGGAAGGTGCTGCGCATCGTGGAGGAGGCTCAGCTCAACGGATCGATCAAAACCCCGGAGGAGGCCCACCGATTTGTAATTGACCGCTGGTCCTCTGTTCCGACCAGGAAGGATGACTCATGTTTTCCCGACGATTGAAGTCCCTGACCCCTTATGTCCCGGGCGAACAGCCACGGGACCGCTCGTATCTGAAGCTCAACACCAACGAGAGCCCTTATCCCCCGTCTCCGCGCATCGAGGCTTTTCTGCGGGAATTCGACCCGGCGCTGCTACGCCTCTATCCAGATCCCTGGTCGCTGAACCTGCGCCGGAAAATGGCCGGGAAGTATGGACTGTCCGAGGATCACATTTTTGTGGGAAACGGTTCCGACGAAGTCCTGAGCTTTGTCTGGTACGCCTTTTTCGACGGCCGGTACGGCAGGCTTCTCTTTCCGGAATTCACGTACAGTTTTTTCCCCGTTTACTGTGACTTTTATGAAGTTCCCTACCGGAGGATTCCCCTCCGTCCGGATTTTTCCGTGGATCTTGAGGCCATGATCGAAAACGGTGGGGAGCCTTCCTGCGGGATCATCTTTCCCAATCCCAACGCGCCCACAGGCGTTGCCCTTGAACTGGACAGGATAAGGGCGCTGATGGACCGCTATCCTTCAGACCGGGTTGTCGTCATCGACGAGGCTTATGTCGATTTCGGTGCTCAAAGCGCCATTGGAATGATTGCCGATTACGAAAACCTCATCGTCACAAGGACGTGCTCCAAAAGCTTTTCACTGGCAGGTCTGAGGCTCGGATACGCTTTCGGGAATCCGGATCTGATCCGGGCCCTTTTCACGACGAAGGATTCCTTCAACTCCTACACGGTCGGCCGACTGACACAGTCCATCGGCGAGATCGCCATGGAGGACGAAGAGTGGATTGCAGAAAAAACATCCCGGATCGTTGAGACCCGGACTTTTTTCTCGGATGCGCTTCATGCGCAGGGCTGGGAGGTTCTGCCTTCCAGGGCGAATTTTGTCTTTGCCCGCAAAACAGGGCTTTCGGGACAGTATATTTACGAGACTCTCAAGAATCGAGGGATTCTGGTCCGCTATTTCAACGTGGAGGGAATCCGAGATTTTGTCCGCATCACCATAGGAACGAAGGAGGACATGACCCGTCTGCTGGAAGAGACGCCAAGGCTTTGTTGCACGGAAACCTGAGAATCGTGAAGCCTGTTGGTCAGCGCTACGCCGGCATCCGAAAGGCCTTCAGCACGATTGTTGAAGGCAGGCGGGCGATCGTCTGAAGAAAAATCCAGTGGGCATCTCCTGCAGGGAAGGGCTGGAAACGGACCGGACATGTGCCCGTGCCCGCGCAGCCCTTTACGCGATGGGGATTCTCCGGATGGACGATATGCCGCGATGGCACTTATCGCCCCCCCGTCCTTAAAAGCTCCAGTTCGCCTTGTTTCAGCGGGCCTGACTGGAGCGCGCGCCATTCGTTGTTCCTTCCGCTAAAGCATCTGTTCCTTGAGGGACGCCTGGGAATAGGAGCCGGCCTTGTATCCGCCGGTCTCCGGGCTTCTGGCCCTGCGGGATGAAGAGGCCGACGCTCCCGTTTTCTTCCTCCGATCCATGCGGTGAATCGTCTCGTCATCCACTTCCAGGTACCAGCCTGCTCCCCGGTAGCTTGTCACCGTCGTGAGGCGGAGGATCTCTTCGGCAAAGCGCTTCGTGAAACGGCCGCTGATCCACTCCAGGCTTTCCACCCGGATTTTCTTATCGCGGTCGCACATGATTTTTCTCTTTGGCACCTGAAGGAAAACACGCCTGCCGCAAAGGGGCAGATCCTGAACAGTCATGCTTCCCATGCTGTGAACCGCTGCGCTGTGGGTGGATCCACAACCGGAGCAGACCGGCGTTCCCGGATCGATCGGCTCAACCTGCATGTGGATGGATCGTGAATTGATCTGAATAATCCTGGCCACCTTGTAATTGGGAATGTTAAGAAGCTTTGCTATGGTTTCTAAGTCCATGGGTCCCATCCTTTCGGTTAATCGTTTTGACGTTCAGTGTTCTGCAGTCCCTCTGCCGTGCTATTTGTTGCCTCTGTCAACTTTTGGTCCGATTATACGGATCGCAAAAAAACCAACAATCAGGAAAGATCTTAATTACATTATTAAAATACACTGAGCTGCTCCTAAGGGTTAAGCCTTAGGACTGAGGGTAATCTTATAAAGAGAAGGGGGCGTCCGCAGGTCAACAGCGAACAGACAGATCAGACGGAATAACTTAAAAATAGACATGAATTGAAGAGAATCAATTTCTGCCGTCAGAAAATTCGGGCACGTCAGGCGTAAGAGAAAAAGCTGGCCGAATCGGGACATTCACCTGAATCAAGACAAACCATGAAACGGCTGTATCGTGTCGGCGGTTCATTTACGGGGGCTCTGGGGGTATGAGAACCGTTGACAATTAACTTGAGCATGATTTGACAATCTGTTAGCTTTTGACCCAGACAAAGATCATTTTAAAAAAAGTAGGCGATGAAGGAAAAGGCGAACAGGAAGTCTGTTTTGGAAGTTGAAATGCGCCGAAGAAGGGCTCTTGGGGTCTTTTTCATCCTTCTTTTCTGCATTTCCTTTCTTGCCTCCTGCGGAGGACACTCAGCGGCTCCTTCCCGGCCGGAGGTGCGGCCATGGCCTGCGGCAAAGAAAAAGGCGGCCTATCTGGGCTTCACCATTCAGGCCGGAGCCTTTTCCAATGTGGCAAACGCCGCCAGGATGACGGACCGCCTCCGCCTTCAAGGCCTGGACGCCTACTACTTCGTATCCTCCGCCGGTCTTTACAAGGTGCGCTTCGGAAACTTCGCCATCAAGCGTGCCGCCCTGCAGAAAGCGGAAACGCTCAGGACGGCCGGTGTCATCGAGGAATTCTACATCGTCAGCCCCGAGGAATATGCCGTTGCCAGGCGCACCTCTCTGGGAGACGACTATCTTCGTGAACAGCTGATCAAAACGGCGGGAGAGTTCATCGGGGTTCCCTATCTCTGGGGAGGCACGACCCCCGAAGAAGGTTTCGATTGCAGCGGGCTGGTCATGGCGGTTTATCAGCTCAACGGACTCGATCTTCCCCGCACGTCGCGGGAACAATATGCCGTCGGGGAGCTGGCGAACAGGAACTCCCTGCAGAAGGGCGATCTCGTTTTTTTCGCCAACGGGAAAAAGCATCCCATCTCTCACGTGGGGATCTACATCGGGAAGGGAAAGTTCATCCACGCTCCCGGACGGGGAAAAACCATCAGAGTCGACACCCTTTCCAGCCGATTCTACGAAAGCCGGTATATGGGCGGGCGCACCTATCTTTAGGACGCGTTTTGTGTTCGGACCGTCCAGGCTTCTGAGGGCCTCGTTTTCTCCGAAGGCGCCTTGTTTCCTCAACCGCCTTTCCGGAGTCCTGTAAGAAAGAGCTGCATGAGGGCCCTGCAGGGCATAACGGTTTTGTCTGTTGACTTTGAGGAATTTTTCAATAAGATAGAACCAACTGTGTCATGAACCTCGCATTTTAAATATCTTTTCAGGATAACGAAAGGTTGCCTGCCATGCTGGAACTCCGGAATTTGCACTTTGCGGTGGATGGGGATGACGGACCCGAAGGGGGGGAAAAACGGGAGATCATCAGGGGGATCAATTTCACGTTCGAGAAGGGAAAGTTCTACGCCATTACCGGCCCGAACGGGAGCGGAAAGACCACTCTCGCCAAACTGATCATGGGAATCAATCCAGCCTCTTCGGGATCCATTCTCTTTGATGGCCAGGATATCACCAATCTTTCCATTACGGACCGGGCCAAGGCCGGGATCGCATACAGCTTTCAGCATCCGGCCCGCTTCAAGGGAATCACCTTTCGGGAGCTCCTGAACCTGGCAACGGGCATCGAGGAGGAAGAACAGCTCGTTTCACTGCTCATGCGGGTAGGGATCTGTCCCCTGGACTTTCTCGACAAGATTGTGGACGCAAAACTTTCCGGAGGAGAGATCAAGAAGATCGAACTTGCAACCACCATTGCGCGCAATCCGAAACTGGCCATCTACGATGAACCGGATACGGGGATTGATCTGTGGACGATCGGGCCAATGGTGGATCTTCTGAAGCGGGAACAGAAGAACTACGGGACGACAACCATTGTCGTCAGCCACAACAAGGTCTTTCTGGAAGCTGCCGACGAGATCCTCATCATCAACGGAGGCCGGATTGTTTTTAAAGGGGTTCTGGGTGAAGCGATGAACCTGCTGAACGACATGAGTATCTGTAATTTCAAAAGCTGCTGCGAAGGAGACGACCAGAATGCTAGATGCTTTAGATAAGGAACTTTTAAAAGCCGTCGCCGATCTGGAGGATATCCCGAAGGGCGCCTATAATATCCGTAAAAACGGGAAACTGCTGACGCGGGCTAACAGCGCCAACATATCGATCGACAGCAACGCCGACGGCACAGGGATCGTCGTCGCGATCGCCCCGGGAACCGTCAACGAATCCGTGCATATTCCGGTGATCCTGAGCCAGGCCGGGCTCTATGATGTGGTATACAACTCTTTCCTCATCGGGGAAAATGCGGACGTCACCATCGTGGCCGGCTGCGGAATCCACTGCGGGACGGAAAGCCCCGAGGGGCATGCGGGCATTCATGAATTCCGGGTAGGTCGTGGGGCCAGGGTGAAGTATGTCGAGAAGCATTACGCGGCGGGAAAGGGATCTGGAAAGCGTTCCCTCAACCCCACGACAAAAGTATTTCTCGAGGAAGGCGCCCAGGTGGAAATGGAACTTACCCAGATCGGAGGCGTAGATGAGGCCGACCGCCTCAATGAGGCCACTCTTGAGGCCTCCAGCATGTTGATGATCATGGAAAGGGTCCTGACGGAGAAGGGCCAGACGGCCATTTCGAGAAACGACATCAAACTGGCAGGAACCGACAGCAGGGCGAATATGATCTCCCGCTCCGTGATCAAAGGCGATTCAAAGCAGAATTTCTACGCAACCATTGAAGCCCTGGCGAAGTGCTTCGGACACATCGAATGCGACGCCATAATCATGGACAACGGCACCAATGAAACCATCCCCGCTCTGAAGGCCATGCATCCGGACGCCGAGCTGACCCACGAAGCCTCCATCGGCAAGATCGCCAACGAACAGCTCATGAAGCTCATGAGCCTTGGGCTGAGCTATGACGACGCCGTGAACCGTATCATCCAGGGGTTCCTGAAGTAACGGTCTCTCTGGAAGATGTAGGGATAGAGGGGCTTCCGCGCTGCTACCGAACAGCCGGTGGATGAACAAAAAGGAAAAAAGGGGGAAGAGAATGGATGCCTTTCCAAACGAGCCAATGGGCTTTCGGGGAATCCTCTGGGGGCAGCGACTGGAAAGCCTGACCGGCCGGAACTTTACGAAAATCAGCGATGACGGGGACGTCAGCGCCTACCGCCTGGACAATGACCGCCTGAAGATGGCTCACGTGGAGGTAGACGATATCATATATTATTTTTTTCGGCATCGCCTGTACCGAGTCCATGTCCAGATCGAGTCCCATGAAAATTTCGCCAGGCTGAAAGAAATCTTTTTCGAAAGTTATGGCGAGGGCGTATCGGTAAGCCGGGATGAAACGGAAACCTATTACTGGGCCGGTGCGGAACTGGACCTTTCCCTGGAATACAATGAAGCGTCACGCGGCAGGATTGAATATTCCTTTCGCCCAATTCACAAGCAGGAAGAGAAAAAAGCCAAGCTGAAGGTCATGCGCGAGTGGGATGAGGCGTAATTGCCGTTAGGGCATTCGCGAAGTGTCCTCTCTCCTGCCTGGCGGGTAGCTCGTCTTTCAGCGGATGCCTTACGTCCACCTTCCAGGCGCCCTGCCTCCTGACGAGGATCAGGGTCAAACAACCATCGACCGCAATGCCGATCTACTGCTCCAGCCAGTTTGCAATCCGGGGAGACTCCAAAGAGAGCCAGCGGGGAGAAAGGCGGATTTCCAGAAATACCCTGAACAGGGAAACCATGATTTTCGTCGCCCCTTCCACCAGATAGATGCGTTCCAGAACCGCACCGTCCCTGTCTTCCGAGTCCTCCATCCAGTCGGTCATAACGGGAAGTTTCAGGGACTGAAAGTGGAAGCGGTCCGCCTTCAGAGTGAATTCCCAGGCATCCCCGTCCTTTTCGAGCTTGATCCTGGCTTCCTTGATTTTCTTCCCCTGCCGCAGGGCCTCTCTGCCCTCCGTGAGATCCGCATGCATCCCCTGACAGACCACCGTTTCGGCATATTCCCCGTCGCCCGACTCCAGGACCAGCCGGCGAACGAGGATCAGTTCCACATCGCCCGTTCCCGGAACGTAGACCGATCCGTTTCTTTCCTCACTTTTAAACCAGAGCCAGGTAAGGAATTCACGACCCATGGAGGTCCGGTCGACGGCCTGCAGGCCCGCCGTTTCAGGGGCATCAGCGAGGGCGGCCCGTTCCGCCAGGGAAAGCCGATTTGCCGACTCTTCATCGAGCCAGAGCGGATCCCAGGGTGTGTAGGGATAGACAGACAGGGAGAAGGTCTGTTTGAAAAAATCCTGGAAATCGTCGATCACCTTCTCCGAAAGGCTGCACAGAATCAGCGATTTCTGTGACACGGACCAGCAGAATTCATAAAAGGCGGGAACCGGCTGGGCCTTGCTGAAAAGTTCGAGATGAACCCTCTCCCGGAGGTCTTCCCGCTGCTCACGGTAAATTCTCTTCTGCCCCGTTTCAGAAAGGAAATCCTGCTCCGCTTCCAGAAGACGGATTCTTTGGAGGGAAGGGGGGACGGTTTTCCTGTCGATGCGAAGCGTCAGCATCAGGTAATCTCCCCAGATATATTTTGCGCCTTCGAAGTCCGTATCGAGGACATTTTCAAGACTGGTCCAGCCAATGGCCTTCTCTTCCGAGGCCGGGGCGCTGGAGCGGAAGGCGAAGGCCTTCAGCTGCTGATGAATAAATTCGTCCGCCGATGCCGGCAACGATCCTTCCAGACGGTAAAGAGAAAAGGAAACGGTTCCTTTGAGCAGTCCCATAAGCCACCATGGCGGCAGTCATCTCATCCTCTCAGAAGTTCTATTTATGTGGATTCAAAGGCCACCGGTCGAACAGCCCCCCGAGGCCGCTTTTCCTGTGTTCCGCCCTGTTGAAACCATCCTGGTTTCGGAAAAGAAGATGCCGCAAAAGAGAATAGGGGAACCTATCGTATCGGAAGGAGCCTTGTCAAGGAGAATAGCCTGTATAATTATGTCGTGGACACTCCCGGCAATTTGTGTTAGGCAAATATCGTTTTTTGCAGCCCCATATCCATGCGCCCACCGCACCGGCGGACTTGTTGCCGACCGTCTGCCCTTGACATCCGGACGTTGAAAGGTCAGGAACCCGAGACGCAGCGTGGAGCTGGAAATGGGAAGGCCATCAAAGTGAGGCGGAGAAATGCCGGGCGGCAAGCGGATTAATAAAGTCGGGATCATCGCCAATATTCGAAAAGAAACGGCTCTGGGATGTTCGTCCGGCCTGAAGAAGTGGCTGCAGGAGCAGGGAATCGAGGTATTTCTCGATTCTGAAATCGCAGCGGCCCTGGGAGAGACCTGCGGACTGGAGCGGCAGAAGCTTGCCGCCCTGGTGGACCTGCTGGTTGTTCTGGGGGGAGATGGCGCGATGCTGCGGGCAGCCCGGTCCGTCCGGCAGTTCACGATCCCCATCGTGGGCATCAACCTGGGAACCTTCGGCTATCTCACGGAGATCAACCTCAATGAGATGTACCCTTCGCTGGAGCGCATTCTCCGGGGGGAATACGCTACGGAAGACCGGATGATGCTCGACATGGAGGTGGTGCGGGACGGAAAGACCTCCTGTGAATATACCGTGCTCAACGATGTGGTCATCACCAGGGGAAACCTCACCCGGATCATCGATATGGAGACCGCGATAGACGGTTCCTATCTGACGACTTTCCGGGCAGACGGCCTCATTGTCAGTACTCCGACGGGTTCGACGGCCTATTCCCTCTCCGCCGGCGGTCCCATCGTCTTTCCTTCACAGAACGTCATCATTGTCAATCCCATCTGTCCCCACACCCTGACCAACCGGCCGATCATCCTCCCCAGCAGCATCACCATCAGCGTAAAAGTCTGGTCGGAAGAGGAAGGGGTGAGCGTAGATCTGGACGGGCAGGAGTCCGTTACCCTGAAATCAGGGGATACGTTGATCGTCCGCAAATCCCGTTACGTTACCACCCTGGTTTCCTCCGCGAACAGGAATTACCTGGAGATTCTCAGGTCCAAGCTGGGATGGGGCCGGCTGCCCTCCATAAGCCGGTAAGCAGACAGGATGCTGGTGCAACTGAACATCCGCAATTTTGCCCTCATTGATGCCCTGCAAATTTCCTTCGGCGACGGCCTCAACATTCTGACCGGGGAAACCGGCGCCGGAAAGTCCATTGTTGTCGGGGCCATTGGACTTCTTCTGGGTGACAGGGCCTCGACGCTGAGCATTCGTTCAGGGGCCGATACAGCAGAGGTTGAGGCCCTCTTTGAGCTGGAACAGGGAAGCTCCGTCCAGGAAATGCTTGTGGCGGCCGGTCTTGACGTGGACAGCGAACTCGTCATCCGAAGAGTGATTTCGCACACCGGGAAAAACAGGGTTTATCTCAATGGCACGTTGTCGACACTGAATCTCCTGAACAGAATTGGTGAATCGCTGATGAACATCTGCAGTCAGCGAGAACACTCCATCCTGCTGAATTCCGATTGCCACCTGGATCTGCTTGACGCCTTTGGCGGACTCGATCCCCTCCGTCATGAATACGGCAGGATGTTCAGAAGCTGTAAGGATCTTCAGCTGAGGATTTCGAAACGGACCGAAGCGAAAAAAAGGCGATCGGAACAGGAGGAACTCGCACGGTATCAGCTTGCAGAAATCCGTCAGGCCGGGATAGCCTCCGGGGAGGACGATCGGCTGTCTGCCCAGAGGCAGGCGCTCCTTTCCGTTCAGAAACTTTTGAGCATCTCGGGCCATGCCTATGGGCTGCTCTATGACCGGGAAGACTCCGTCCTGTCAACCCTGAAGGACGTGATGGCCTGTGTCCGGGAAATCCAAAGGATCGACCCCTCTCTGAAGATTTCTGAACCGGATCTGGAGGCGGTTTATTATTCCCTGGAGGAAGCGGCCTCTGCCCTGCGGAACTACGCCCAGGGCCTGTCGCCCGATCCGGAGTCGCTCGCAGAGATCGAAGAGAGGCTTGAGGTATTGAGCCGCCTGAAGAGAAAGTACGGTGGCAGCCTCGAAGGCGTGCTGACAAGGCAGGACGAGTTGGAGAAAAGCCTGGCGGATCTGTTCTCCCTGGAAGAGGACCTGGAGAAGGAGAATGCGACCCTTCGGGAATTGGAGCTCCGAATGGATGAGAAGGCACGGGAGCTTTCTTCGGCGCGACGGAGCACGGCGGAGGTTCTCTCGAACGCCGTCGTCGAGGAGCTGCAGAGCCTGCACATGGAGGGCGCGGTCTTTGAAGTTGTCTTCCATGAGGCGGGTGGGGATTTCCGTTCTTCCTTTGACGAACGGGGAATCGATCGGGTCGAATTCTACCTTACCGCCAATATCGGCGAAGAACCGAAGCCTCTGAGCAGAATCGCTTCCGGAGGGGAGCTTTCGCGGATCGTGCTGGCCATGAAGAAGGTTCTTGCTCAGGTGGGCTCCGTCGGCGTCATTGTCTTTGATGAAGTGGACAGCGGCATTGGCGGGGAAACAGCGGACCTTGTAGGGAGCAAACTGCGGGATGTCGCCCGGAATCACCAGGTGCTCTGCATTACCCATCTCCCCCAGATCGCCTGCTATGGTGACCGGCATTACCGTGTGGTCAAGACCGAGGAGGATTCCAGGGCGATAACGCGGATCGAAGTGCTTTCCGAGGAGAAGCGGTCTGAGGAAATCGCACGGATGCTGGGGGGACGGGAACTGACGGAAACAACGATACGGCATGCCCGGGAAATGCTTGAACGTGTGTCGGGGAGGTAGGAAATGTTACGGAAAGCTCGAATCGGCGATGTCAAGACGATTCACCGGATGATCAACATCTCTTCCGGAAAGGGGGAGATCCTGCCCCGTTCCCTCATGGATATTTACGGCAACCTGCGGGACTTTTTCGTCTATATCGATGAAGAGCACAATTCGCTGGTCGGGATATGTGCCATGAGCATCATCTGGGAAAATCTCGCGGAAATCCGTTCCCTCTTTGTCGAAGAGTCGAGGCGTAAAGAGGGGATCGGCCGTCGCCTCGTAGAGGCCTGCATTTCTGAAGCCATTACCTTGGATCTGTATCGCGTCTTTACCTTGACCTTCCAGGTGGAGTTCTTTTCGAGGATGGGATTCAAGATCGTTGACCGTTCAACCCTTTCAGAAAAAATATGGACGGATTGCTTCCGCTGTTCCAAATACCCGGACTATTGCGACGAAGTCGCCATGGTCCTCGACCTGTAATTTCCGAACCACGTCGAATATCGAGGGGGACATGAACAAACAACGATACGGCATTCTTCTCCTGGGACTTTTCCTCTGTCTGTCCGTCCTGGGAGGCTGTGCCTCTCATCAAAAGCCACGGGACGAGGAGCCCAAACCGCCGACTGCAATCAAGCCCGCCATTCCGGCCCCGCAGCCGGAACCCGTGCAGAAGCCGAAACCGGCAGCGCCGACGCCCCCGGCCCGGGAGATGAAGCCCTCGTTTCCTGAGATCCTTCAGCCCGATCCCTCGTCCATGACGCTCCTGGCACCGGAAGATATCCCCCTGCTTACGGATGACCTATCGAGAGATTCCCTGCTGGCGGCGGTTGAACAGAGCCTTCTGTTCTACAGCCGCATTCCGCGGGACAGCCGCCACCCGATGGGTCCCGTCGCCTGCACGGCCGATGAGTTGAAAGAGACCCTCTTGTTGTTCCAGAAAATTCTTCAGAACTCCTCTTCCGAAGATGAGCTGAAAGAGAAGATCGCCGCCAGCTTTGATTTCTATCAGGCAGCCGGCCGTGACAAGAAGGGAACGGTTCTGTTTACCGGATATTTTGAACCGATCATCAAGGGCTCCCTCGAACGGTCTGAGGCCTTTTCTTTCCCCATTTACAGACCTCCGGAAGAAACGGTGGTGATCAACCTGGGGAGATTTAAAAGCCGGTACATGGGCGAAACGCTGACGGGCCGCCTTTACGGCGGAGAGGTGATCCCTCATTACACGCGGGAAGAGATTGACGGTAAAGGCATCCTTTCGGGCCGGGACCTGGAAATTGCCTGGGCGGAAGATTCCGTTGAGCTGTTTTTCCTCCATATCCAGGGATCGGGCATCATGGAGCTCCCGGACGGGCAGTCGATCCGTGTCGGTTATGCCCGGTCGAACGGCCACCCCTTTCGAGGCCTGGCAAAGGTCTTGTTCGAACAGGGAAAAATAGCTAAAAACGAAATGTCCCACGAGGCGGTCAAGAGATATCTCCAGGAGCATCCCGGAGAGCGCGCCGAACTGATGCACATGAATCCGAGCTATGTCTTTTTCCGGTTGCTCGAAGGAGGAAATGTCGGATCTCACAATGTGAGCCTGACTGCAGGGCGTTCCATCGCCACGGATCCGAAATATTTCCCCCGGGGGGGCCTGGCATTGATTCAGTCGCGGAAGCCTGTATTTACGGAGAACGGCTCTAAAATGCACTGGGTCCCCTTTTCAAGGTTTGTCCTCAATCAGGATGCCGGTGGGGCCATCAAGGGTACGGGAAGAGTCGACCTGTTCTGCGGGACCGGTTCCGACGCAGAACGAGTTGCAGGAAGCCTTAAGGAAAACGGGAACCTTTTTTTCCTTTTAAAGAAAAAGGGACTTCCCGGTAACGAGGCAGCCACGGACTTTTGAGGAAACACAACTTCTGAATTCCTTGCTGAGTCGAATTTCCGACGTTGAAATCGCGGCAAACCCCGAATTATAGTTGAACATGTAAATATTTTATGGTAATTTCTTGTAGATTTAACAAACTGTTTTATTAAAAAATGAAATGGGGGAGAGAAGAGATGACGAAGGCGGAATTGATTTCAGTAATTGCAGAAGAAGCGGGAATTACAAAAGCGTCAGCGTCGAAAGCACTGGCCAGCTATGTTGGCGTAGTGGCCAGGGAACTCAAGAAGAACGGGAAACTGGGGCTTGTCGGCTTTGGAACCTTCTCCGTCGTCAAGAGAAAAGCACGGGAAGGCAGAAATCCCCAGACAGGCAAAGCCATCAAGATTCCGGCCAAAAAGGTTGTCAAATTCAAGCCGGGAAAGGAATTATCAGATAAAGTAAAATAGTGTTATAGCATTTTTACCTGTTGAGAAGGCCCTCGAGAAATGAATCTCCGGGGCCTTCTTGCCTTTAAGGTTTATCTTTGATAAGTGACGGAAAAACTGAAGGGGAAGCGCTTTGACAACAAAACGAATATTGAGTGGAATGAGGCCCACGGGAAAGCTTCATCTTGGCAACCTGCACGGTGCGCTGAAAAACTGGGTGAATCTTCAGAATGATGATCGTTACGAGTGTTTCTATTTCGTGGCCGACTGGCACGCGCTGACCAGCGATTACAGTGACACCGGGCAGATCCTGGACAATGTCACCGATATGGTCATCGACTGGCTGAGCGTCGGACTCGATCCAGAGAAAAGCACTCTCTTCGTTCAATCCAGGATCATAGAACATGCGGAACTCTTCCTCCTGCTTTCCATGATCACACCCCTTCCCTGGCTGGAGCGGAATCCCACCTACAAGGAGATCAAGGAGGAATTGTCGAACCGGGACCTTTCGACGTTTGGATTTCTGGGTTACCCCGTCCTTCAGGCTGCGGACATTATCATCTACAAGGCCCACGGCGTCCCTGTAGGGGTTGATCAGCTGCCCCACGTGGAGCTCACCCGGGAGATCGCCCGCCGATTCAACTTTCTCTACCGAGAAATCTTTCCAATTCCCGAACCCCTGATTTCGGACGTTCCCAAACTCCTGGGCATAGACGGCCGGAAAATGAGCAAATCCTACGGAAATTCCATTTACATCAGCGATACCGGTAACGAGCTGAACAAAAAAATTCTCTCGATGTTCACGGATCCGCAGCGGCAAAGAAAGTCCGATCCGGGAAGACCCGAGCTCTGCAATGTCTTCAGCTTTCATCAGCTTTATTCCGACGATTCCAGCATCGGGGAAATCGATGTTGAGTGCCGGCGGGCCGGGATCGGCTGTATTGAATGCAAAAAGCGCCTGGCGGCTCGGATCACCGAGGGACTTCAAACCGTTCATGAACGACAGGAATATTATCGCGGCCATATCAAGGAAGTCTTGGAAATCATCGAGAACGGAACGGCTCGGGCCTCCGGAATCGCCCGGGCGACGATGGCTGAAGTACGTGAAGCCGTAAAAATTTGAAGCATGAAACGGGTGCCGTCATGGAAGAAAGGCTGCAGAAAATTATCGCCCGCTCGGGGCTTGCTTCCCGACGGAAAGCCGAGGATATGATTCGGGAAGGGCGGGTCAGCGTTAATTCGGAAACCGTGCGGGAATTGGGCTTCAAGGCCGATATCGGTCGCGACGAGATCCGGGTGGACGGCAAGCTGATCTGTGCGGAGGAAACAAAGATCTATGTCGCACTGAACAAACCCCGTGGATACGTCACGACGCTCAGCGATCCGCAGAAACGTCCCACGGTGATCTCCCTTCTTCCCGAGCTCGGTGCCCGTCTTTTCCCAGTGGGGAGGCTGGATTATGATTCCGAGGGACTTCTGCTGATGACCAATGACGGCCATTTTGCTCAGCAGATTCAACATCCCCGCTTTCGTGTTTCCAAAACCTACAGGGTCAAGATATCCGGCCGACTGACCGGCGCTGAATTCCGCCGGCTACAGAATGGCCTGGATCTTGAAGACGGTACCTTTGTTCCCGATGCTGCAATGATCGATGAAATCAACCCCAAGAGCTCCTGGCTGATCCTGAACATCAGTGAAGGACGAAACCGCGTTATTCGCAGGGCCTTCGAAAAACTGGGCCATCCGGTTTTGAGGCTGATCCGGACGGCCATTGCTGACCTGCAGCTGGGAAATCTTGGCGAAGGCGATTACCGCTTCCTCAAGGGGTGGGAAATCCGTCAGCTTATGTCGCCCAGGCGTCAAAATGAAAGGTTGGGCAAACCATGGGAGAAAACATGATCCGCTGTGGAAGGACTGCCGCATGGGCCGCCGTCATGACACTGGCCGTGCTGCTGATTCCTCTTGGCATGGTCCACGCGACGCCTGTGGAGGTAACCCTTTTCCCCAGCTTTGCCCGGGTAACGGAACGCTCCCGAGTACCGGTCCGGTTGGACGAAAAGGGCAGGGCCACGGCCGTTCTGATCCTTCCCGGACGGGTGCCGCAGGAATCTTTGACCATTTCGCCGGAATCAGAACCCGGTCTCAGAATCACCGGCCTTTCCTGGCGCACGGCCAACCCGCCGGGGAGTGTACAGGCCGTCGCGATGCAGAAGCAGCTTGCGAAACTCAAGGATGAGAGAATGCGGAATTCGGCAATGATCAAGGGGCTCGATGCGGAGATCTCCTTCTGGACGTCCCAGGCCAAGGCAAAGACCAAGACTCTGAGGGATGCCGCCATTTTGTCGACCGCCATTTCACGCAACACAAAAAGGGCCTGGCTGGAAAAGATGACCCTGGAAGGGGAATGCGAAAACCTGGATCAGCGCATCAAGAAACTTTCCGACGAAATGAAGCAGGCCGCTGGAGAGGGTGATGAAGACAGGGAATTGACCCTGATGCTCACCGGCCCAAATCCCGGCCGGGGGATCTTATCCTTCAAGTACACGTATGTCTTGCCGAACTGCGGATGGTCGCCTCGGTACCGCCTCGAAGGGACTTCCAGTCGAGGGCAGGTCGATTTTTTCTGGGATGCCGAAGTATGGCAGAACAGCACGCAGGATTGGAGCGATGTGGAACTGTCCCTCGGCAGTCAGACCGCCGTGCCGGTCCCGGGTACCCCTGAAAAATCGCCGGAATGGAAACTCGACGCCTCAAAGGCTGGAAAGCGTAAAAACATCAGGAAGGAAGAAGGAAACGGACCTTCAGCGCCGCTCAGAACACCCATGGCGATTCCTGTGCGCTCGCTGGGACGACACTCCCTCCCGAAAGGACAGAAACAGATCCTTGGGGTTGACAGCGCGCATTGGCCTGCAACATTCAGCCGCGTCATCCGGCCTTTTTCTCAGCCATCCTCCCTCATCAGAGCGGAAGTGCTCTCACCGTCACCCATGGAGATTCCCCAAAGTCCGGCTCTGTTTCTAATGGACGGCGAACTGATGGGAATCCGGGACTTCGAATTCTACGGCCTGGGGAAAACGCTCTTTTTCGGCAGCGATCCTTCTGTTTTTTCAGAGGTGAAGATGGTGTCGAAACCACGGGACCCCGGGGAAAATCCTTCCGCGAAGCAGGATCTGGATTGGCACTGGCGAACGCTTATACAAAACAAAGGCAGCCAGGAGGTCAGAGTCGTCGTTGAGGAACCTGTCCCACAAATACGGGATCGACGGATTACGTCGGTTGTCCATGGAGAGCCCGCCTTTTTCAACGGGCAGTCAAACGTCGGCCTCCGTGAGCTTGTGTTGACGCCGGGCGGAAGCCGGACACTGGAAACGTCTGTTCACATTGAAGCCCCCCGTGACATCGAACTGGAAATGAGCTGGTCGCCCTGAAACGCTCTTCCTCGAGAGTCCTTTTTTAAAACCTCACGGATTCGCCTTTCGTCCGCGTCGGTTTCGCCGCCTTGCGGTCCGCCGGTGCTTACGCAGCCTTCACCTTCTCTTCGCCGTTTCGGCATCCTTCTTGACTGGTGCCCGGACGATCACACGAGTGGCTTGCCCCCATTGAGCTTTTCATAGATCCGCATGTACTGGGCAATCATGCCCTGGAGGTCGTACTTTTCCCGCGATTCCTTCATGATCCGCCGAATCTGGGCCTCTTTGACGTGCAAAGGCTTTCTGTGGAAAAACATGCTTTTTTCCAGCCCGTACCACAACCCGCCGGGATCGTAGTCGCGGAAGAGAAATCCGTTGCCGACATCCTGGGGTGCTCCGTCAATTTTAAGGCGCAATTCTGAAATCTTGTCGTGATAGCCGCCCGTATCCCGGTTGGTGGCTGTCGCTCCGAACAGATTTCCCACCTGGTCGATCTGACCGCAGGGTTCGTAAAGGGATGCGCCGAAGACGTCGCTTGCCGCAGCAAAGCCCAGCATGGAAAGCCCTTCATCGAAGTGGTGATAGGCGATCCGTCCCTGGGAGGCGTAGGCAATCTGTCCCAGAATATCCACATGGGTGCGGTCGCTCCCGATGCCATCCCCCACGATGGCCATCTGGGCGCTGGGATAGGCTGAAATGAATCGATGGGCAATGGCTTCAAGAAGCTCAACCCCCTTCTGGACGGGATCCAGTCGCGAGGGCCAGAAAAAGAGGATGGCATCCGGATCGACGTTCAATCCGGTTCTTTTCTGGAACTCCACAAGGTTTTCCCTTTTCGCCTCCATGATGGGATCTTCCACCCCGTACGTGCGGACCAGAAATGGGCAGTTTTCAGGGTACATGACGGAAGCCGGCGCATTGATGATCGCCCGGGCCGCATCGCTGTAATACTTGGCCTTGACTTCACTTCGAACGCTGGGTGGAACCAGCGGGCGGTCGAGGAAAAAGTCGTTCACCACTTCACGAAGAAACCGCTCTCCCACAAAATTAATCAGGGTGGCATTTTTGATGGCCGTGGCCTGACAATCGACACAGGATTGCCCATAGGCCTCGGAGTAATAGATCTCCTCGCCGATGCCCTGGAGATTGACTCCTTCCAGAAGGCTGAGAGGCAGGTTTTCCGTAAAGACATTGTGAACCGTGTGCAGAACCGGGACATTGGTGGATTTGGCATAGGCGGTAATAACGCCGCCGGCCATCCAGTCGTGGCTGTGGATAATCAGCCTTCCGTCGTGCATTGAACGGACGTTTTTGATGACGTTGTTGACGATCTCGCGCTGAAATGTGGCGGCGGTCCGCAGGGGATCTCCGGAGTAGGCGCTGAGATTGTCGGCGAAGATGGAGGAACTGACCAGGTGAATGTTTTCCGCTTCGATCTTGTAGCGGACTTCCCGCCACTGGCTTTCGGTCATTTGAGATTCCAGCTGAAAGCGCTTCTTCAGATTCAACGTGGCCAGATGGACATCGATGCCCCTCTCCAGAAGCCCTTCACACAGGGCTGCGACGACCTCTCCCTGCCCCCCGCTCTTGCCCGAGATGTACTTGGCAAGGGTCCCCATATCATGGGGCAGCCTGCCCGTTTCAGGGGTAATCAGCATAATGGGCGTTCTTGCGGGCTTTTTCAGGATTTCAAACCGTTGGATGAACCCTTCCAGGTAATCGATTTTCCTGGTGAGAATTTGAGTGGCGCGGACCGGCGACGAATCGTAAGGATTGTTGTAACGGCAAAGGGACTGCCTGGCATCGATCCTGTTGTTCAGATAGTACAGCTGATCCGAGGTCGTCAGATTGCGCCAGCGCGTCAGAAACTCGCTTCCGGCCCTGCGCGCGGACCCTTCCATATTTTCCAGATCCTTGAAAAGCACATACTGCGTCGGGCTTTCCATCCACCCGAAGGTGTCCCTGACGATATCCATCCAGGTGGAAGAGGACGAATTCTGCAGGTCCAGGGAGGGACAGGTCTCATATTTGTAGCGCGCCGCGACGTTTGTTGGTGTTTCAATGCGGACGTCGGGATATTTTTCCAGGGCGGCGGGCATGCCTCTCCAGAAGTCGAAGATGCCTTCATCTTCACGGATGTAGCCGCCGATATGCTCCAGATCGTAGCCCAGCAGAACCACGGTTCCGTCGACCGAGGCGATTGAGCCTGCATACTGCTCCGGCGTCAAGTACCGCTGTGAAAAACCGTAAGCCAGTTGATTGCTCAGAACGCGATTGCGGGGTATCACAATCAGGTTCGTTCCCCTTGCGCGGTACACCGAATTGGTCTGCATCGGATCTGCTTCCGAGGCATCTTCCGAATGCCACCGCGGTTCGCAGAGAATGGAAAGATAACCCATGTCGGCAACAATATCCGCCAGTGCGTTGTTGTAGATCAGCTCCGTGTTTCGAAACGAGAGGGGAAATATGCCGAAGAGTTTGCGGATACATTCCCGGTGTCCCGTTACCTGCTCGCGAAACTCCTCTTTATGCGGATCAGAGAAGAGGGAGGTCAGAGAGTGGAAATACGTTTCATTGAGAAATTCAACCTGCTGACTGCCCCTTCCGACATCAAGGAGGGATCTCAAGGCATTGATCACCCTGGGTTCGTATAGAGTCGCCTGCTCCAGAAAGGTTCCGGACATGCTCAAGGTTATCCGGAAGCCCGGATGTCGCCGGACCAGGTCTGTAAGCATTCCCAGAGCCGGGAGATACGATCTTTCAGAAGTGGTAAGGAAAATCTCTTTGTTTTCATCATCCCAGAGGAATTTATCCCGATCCGGATGAAGACGGAAAGGCTGGTGCAACTGGAAATAAAATATAACGGACGGCATATCTCACCTACGTATGGAATCAAACGGCTGCTGAAAAGATTCTGTTGACGTTTTATGGAACGATTTATTTAGTCTTTAAGATAAGATGCGACCAGGCGCTTTGTTTCTTCGAGAATCTTGTCGCCATGGCGGCTGTTTCGCGGACTGTAATAAAACTTTTCTATATCATAGGGGTTCTTTGAAAGATTTTCAAGGAAGGAAATAACGCGCCCCGGGCGCGGAAAGGAATGGATGTAGAGTTCTCCCCAGTTGTTCAGAGTGAGAATGCGAAGAGAGGCAAGCGAGCGAGTGTCGGGGTCCTCGGCAAAATTGCTGACCAGAAGCATTTTTTCCGTATGTTCCGGCTGAAGAAAATTCTGAAACTCGATGGAGCTGACATCATAGGTCCCGAAGGTTTTCTTGATCTTTTTGCTGAGAGTGATCATTTCAGGCATCGTGGCAAAGGTGCGATTGGGAAGCATGCGTATCAGCTCCGGGAAATAGAGGCCGTTCCAGACGAGATAGGCAAGGCAGTAGGTGAGATCGGACTTCTCGCAGATGATCGTCTCGGATTCATTTCCGGGAAAGATCTGCCAGCCCCCCTCACAGAAACGAACCGTCAGCGATGGAAGGTTATGCGTGTCCAGAGGCCTGAGAAGAATGGGAATTTTGTTGGGTTTCTTTTTCAGGGAAGAGGAGAGCTTGCGGCCGAGAATCGTCAAATCCTGGGGAGCGACATCCCCCGCCACATTGCGGGCCAGCTCGCTTATATCCTTGTATATCTGGACGAGAAGCATAAAAATGGTTTTTCCGAACTGGACCTGCGCTGAATAGCTCCAGTCGGTAAAGCGGTTGAGATCGTAGATCGTTTTCCTGTCCAGGTCGTATGTCTTGAAAAGAGGAAGGGTCTTTTCCTCCCTCAAGGTTATCCGCCGGGAATAAAGCTTCACCTCATACCTCAGGTAAAAGCATTGCATGATCAGGTGGTACGTATCCCTGTCCAGGTTCCGTGTATGATCCAGGACGGCAATGAGCGTAAAAATGCTCGGATCGACAAAGTCATAAGGCTTTCTGTCCTGGCTGAGAATCCGGCTGCGGAACCGGTGGCAGAGAAGGTCGCCTTCAGGAGATTCGAGGAACATCTTCAACAGCAGCATTTTTATGATGGACTTGAGCGGGTGGGTCAGGGACTTGTTCAACTGCCAGAGGGCTGCACCGAAGGATTCCTCCTTGTCGATGAAATCAAGATCTCCCATGTCGATGAGATCGTAGTAAACGGAGGGAGATGACTGGAATTCCTCGGCGACGCCATCATAGGTCAAAGGGGAATGCGGATCGTAGGAAGCCCACCAGAGGGGAACCTTGCCGGCGATGAGAATGGTGGTGCGGTAAAACTCTTCCTTGAGGACCTTCTTCTGCGTGCTTCCGCAGCTTTCACAGTCCACATCCCCAAAACTGCATCGCCTGATATCTTCAATATCGCTCACAAAGAAGTGGACAGGCATTTTCAGGTTGTCATCCATCCAGTTCTGGATTCGATGAACCTTTTTAAGAAACTGGGCATAGGACGCGCTGTCATAATCGGCTCTGTTGATGCAGATCCAGATGTCGCAGTCCGAAGAAGGGGTCTGGCTGATCGTCCCGGCGCTCCCGATGGTGTAAATGCCCTCTATGAGCAGGTCATTGCTCGTCATGGTCAGGATGGGCGCAGCACTCTGGATATTGAAGTATTTTTTAAACATGGGTTCTTTATTCCGGATTTCATGATCTGTTTCAATGTTGAAAACACGGAAATTATGCTTTATAGAATCCATGTAGCCTGGGACGGATTCGTGATTGACACTGATCATCCAGGGAAGAAGATAGAGAATGGACTCGCTGTCTCTCGGGGCGAGCTGGGAAAATATTTTTTTCCGGAACCTGTTGTATTCCAGAAAGATATTTTTGTTGCTGGTGATAATTCTGTATAAGGCCACTCGATGCCTCGTCATGCAGAGCGGTTCAGAGACTCTGTCATCATGCGGTTACTCTTTGCAGGAATACAAGAGACGTCTGCCGGAGCAATCTCGATAAAATAATTCAGCGAAAGACTTGCAAAAAACGATCACACGAAAAAGGACCAGGACAGAAATTTATTCAGACAGGAAGAGCGCCCGGCTGAAAAACCGCCCCGAAGTGACGTACCCGGCGGACTTGCCGATCTGTTCCCGGAAGGACGATATCGTCCAGGCCATTGTCCGCCATCCGGTGGTGATTATCACGGGAGAAACCGGGTCCGGCAAGACGACACAACTTCCCAAGATGTGCCTGGAGGCGGGAAGGGGCATGTCCGGCATCATTGGCTGTACGCAGCCCAGGCGGGTGGCTGCGGTAACCGTGGCGGAGCGGATTGCCGAGGAACTCGGACAGACCGTCGGGCAGGCGGTAGGCTACAAGATTCGTTTTGAAGATCGTTCCGGCCCGTCACCTTTCATCCGGCTCATGACCGACGGAATTCTCCTCATGGAAAGCCAGAGGGATCCGCTTCTGCGAGCCTACGATACCATCATCGTCGATGAAGCCCACGAGCGGAATCTGAATATCGACTTCCTGCTCGGATATCTCAAAACCCTTCTGCAAAGAAGACGTGATCTCAAAATCGTCATTACCTCGGCAACAATCGATACGGAGAAATTTTCGTCTGCTTTCGGCGGAGCGCCGGTCGTTGAGGTTACAGGCCGGGTTTACCCCGTGGAAGTCCTTTACCGGCCCATTGAGCCCGAGGATGGAGATTCGGAGGACCTTTCCCCCGTCGACGCCGCCGTCCGTGCCGTCGATGAACTGCGAACAGGGCAGTACCATCGCGGGGACATCCTGATCTTTATGCCCACGGAACAGGATATCCGTGATACCTGCGAACTCCTGGAAGGGCGGAGCTACGATAACCTGGTAGTCCTCCCCCTGTTCGCACGCCTTTCCTGGTCCGAGCAGAGGCGTGTTTTTTCGCCGGCAAACGCCCGGAAAATTGTCGTAGCCACCAACATTGCAGAAACCTCGCTCACCATTCCCGGAATCCGCTATGTCATCGACAGCGGTACCGCGCGAATTTCCCGCTACAATCCCAGAACAAGGACGATCAGCCTGGCCGTTCAGGCGATATCCCGAAGCAGCGCCGATCAGCGCAAGGGGCGATGCGGGCGCGTACAGAACGGCGTCTGCATCCGCCTTTATTCGGAGGAGGATTATCTCCGGCGCCCCTTGTACACCGTGCCGGAAATCCTGAGATCCAATCTGGCGGAAGTCATTCTGCGCATGCTGAAGCTGGGCCTCGGCCACCCGTCTTCCTTCCCATTCATTGACGCCCCGAATCTCAAAAGCATCCGCGATGGTTTTGATGTCCTCAAGGAACTCGGCGCCGTAACGATCGAAAAAAAAAGGAAAGGCGACAACACGGAGGATGAAGGATTCGGAGTCGGACTTACGGAAAAGGGCCGTCGCATGGCCCGCATGCCGATGGACCCGCGGATTTCCAGGATTCTTTTAGAAGCGAAAAAAGAGGGGTGCCTCAAGGAGGCAACGATTATCGCATCGGGACTCTGTGTCCAGGATCCAAGGGAACGGCCTGCTGACGATGAAGGTCGCGCAGATCTGGCTCATCGCCGCTTTGTCGATCCGGCCTCTGATTTTTTGACGCTGCTGCGCATCTGGCAAGCCTATGAGAACAATCTGGAACGTCTCAAAAGCAGCACGAAGATGCGCAAATTTTGCCGCACTCACTATCTTTCCTGGAGAAGAATGCGCGAGTGGAAGGAGATCTACGAACAGGTCCGTACCATCCTCAAGGAGGGAGGTGAAGAAAAGGGCGAAAACGAAATCGACGTGGAGTCCGGACAGAAAGATCTCTACGCCGCTCTTCATCGCTCCATCCTCAGCGGCTATCTCTCAGGCATTGCCTGCCGGCGCGAAAAAAATTTTTATGCGGCGACCCGGGGACGGGAGGTTATGCTCTATCCGGGCTCGGGTCTGTTCCATCATGGAGGCGACTGGATTGTCGCCGCCGAAATGGTGGAAACATCCCGGCTATTTGCCCGCACCGCCGCAAATATCGACAGCTCATGGATTGAGCAGATTGCCGGAGAGCTATGCACCTCCACCTATTCCGAACCGCACTGGGAGAAGCGCCGCGAAGAGGTGGTCGCCTTCGAACAGGTTTCCCTGTTCGGCCTGGTGATTGTCCCTCGGCGCAGGGTTTCCTACGCTGCCGTCGATCCGGAGGAATCGAACAGAATTTTCATCCGCAGTGCCCTTGTAGACGGCGAGCTGAAAACGCTCCCTCCCTTTCTTCATGCCAACTGCCAGCTCATTGCCGAGGTCATGCAGATGGAGGATAAGATTCGCCGCCGGAATCTTCTTCAAGACGATGCGGTGCTGGAGAGCTTCTATGCATCGCGGCTCCCGGGAGTCTGTGATATGCGAACCCTCAAGAGCAGGATCCGTGATCAGGGCGGGGACGCGTTCCTCAGGATGAGCCTTGCGGACGTCCTGTCCCAGGTGCCCGACGAGGACGAACTGTCCCTCTATCCGGACCAGGTGGATGTAGAGGGCCGCAAGTACCGTTGTGTGTACCGCTTTGATCCGGGAAGAGAGGATGACGGGGTGACCATCCAGATCCCCGATGCCCTTCTGCCGGGCATTCCCCCTGGTTCAGCCGACTGGATGATCCCGGGAATGCTGAAAAATCGCGTACTGGCCCTGCTTCGGGGGCTTCCGAAGGAATACCGGAAAAAGCTGCATCCCCTTGGACCGACGGCGGACAGTCTCATCCGAAATCTGACCGAACCATCCGGCCCTCTCATTCCCGAACTGGCCGGTTTGATCCGCACAACGCTTTCGCTGGACATTCCCGCCGCGGCCTGGTCGAAATCGGAAGTGCCCGATTACCTGCGGGTCCGCTTTGCCGTACTGGACGGCAAGAATCATGAAAAAGCTTCCGGACGCGATCTTGCCGTGCTTCAGCAGAGCGTCAATGCCGGGCAGGATTCGAAAGCCCTTGAACGGACCCGCCGAATCTGGGAAAAAACCGGTTTCACCGCCTGGAACTTCGGCGATCTGCCGGATTCCGTCGAGGTCTCCCACGATGGATCGCCCGCAGGCCTTGCCTGGCCTGCGCTGACGCCCGCGGAAGGCTGCGTCGATCTCTGCCTTTACAAAACCCGAAAAGAGGCGGCAATGGTCCACCCGAAAGGCGTAGCGGCCCTCTACTCGATTTATTTTTCCCGGGAGCTTAAGGATCTCCGGAAGGCTCTTCAACTGCCGAAACCGCTGAAAAGCTGGGCTGAGGATTTCGGGGGAGCCCGGAAGGTGGAAAGCCTGTTCCTGGATAAAGTGAAAAAAGATCTCTTCGAGCTGGAAATAAGGAAGGAAGGAGAGTTTCTCGACCATGCTCGGAAGATCCGGGAGAAACTCCTCATGTACGGCCAGGACTTGATCAAGGCGGTGGAACCGCTGCTGAAGGCCTATTCCGAAACGGCCGCTGATCTGCGCCAACTGGAGCTTTCGGTGCGGGGAAACTGCGAAGGACAGGCATTTCTGAAGCAGCTCCGTTGTGAACTGGAGGAGCTGCTTCCCGGGGATTTTCTCCTCCGCTGGGAAGAAAAGCGGTTGAAGCACATACCCCGCTACCTCAAAGCGCTTAAAATACGTGCAGACCGTGGTCTTCTGAACCGGGAGAAGGACCGCCGCAGGGAGGAAGAACTGCAGCCCTTTATCCACCGGCTGAAGGAAGCGTTAGACGGGCTTTCGGAGCATGCATCGGACAAAAAGAGGCAGGCCCTGGACGATTTTTCCCAGATGGTTGAAGAGTACAAAGTTTCGCTTTTTGCCCAGGAGCTTAAAACGGCGTTCCCCGTATCCGCCCGTCGCCTCGAGGAAAAGCTGAACGAAATCGACCGTATGTTTTAATTCTTATCCCGGACATCCGCTGTTTCTTCTCAGGTGTTCGCGAATGTACCGTTCGACCTCCTCCCAGGGCTGATAGATGCCGAAATGGCCCTCACAGAGCAGATCCGCCCTGAGATCGAGGAGTTTTTCCATGGATCGTCGCCAGGCCGCAAGATCTGCACCAAGCCTGGGAAAGAAAGGACCGTGGATATCCTGTCCGAAGAGGATGCGACGCCCGTCGCGATCCAGATAAAGGGACAGGGAACCCGGCGTATGGCCCGGGGTGTGCAGAAGAGACAGAGATTCCCCGCCGAACAACAGGGTTCCACCATCGCCTGAAATGCGGATATCGACGGGAGTGGGGGGAAAGGCTGTCTGGTACCAGTCGGCCACGGTCTGGACGCGGTCACCCGTCTCAACGGCCTCTGCGTCATCTTCATGCATGAGAATCCGGCATCCGAATTGTTTGCGGAAATACGGGGCCCCGCCGATATGGTCAATATGCCTGTGGGTCAGGATCAGCGTGGAGATGCCCCGGGGATCGAGGCCCAAATCCAGAATGTTCCGCTCCAGGCGCTCCGCAGACCCACCGGCGCCCGAATCGATCATGACCTGTTCCTTCCCGAAATCGATCAGATAGGCGGCCGCGTCTTCCGACCGGGTAATGTCAGGCCCCCCGATGAGATAAACTCCCTCGACGATGGTTACCGCGCGTCCCATAAGTCCTCCGAATTTTATCCCAGGCGTATTCTGGCATCCAGAACGACGAGGCGTTCCGGTTGCGCCAGCAGCGGGTTGATGTCCACCTCCTGGATGGTGGGAAAATCCGTTACGAGCGCTGAGAAGGACTGGATCGCCTTGACAAGTCCCGAAATGTCTGCCGCGGGCACGTTGCGGTAGCCCTTCAGAATCCGGCTGACCTTCGTTTCGTCGATCATTGCCAGGATTTCATCCCTGTCCAGGGGCGGTATCCTCAGCGCGATGTCCGCGTAGATTTCCGTAAAGACCCCACCACTGCCGAAGGCAATGACGGGACCAAACTGGCTGTCCCTCTTGCACCCCAGAAGGAGTTCCGTCCCCCCGTTGAGGTGCTCCTGAACGAGGAACCCTTCCAGGCGCGCCATCGGGCATTGCTTTCCTGCCGAGGCAAGCATCTCTTCGCAGGCTTTTTTCAATGCGTCCGCGTTTGGAATATTCAGCCGAATCCCTCCCACATCGGACTTGTGGATGATGTCCGGACTGGAAATCTTCAGGACAACGGGATAGCCGATCCTTTCCGCCGCAGCGACGGCGGCTTCCGCATTCTCAGCTTTTTCCCGCCTGGCCCCGGCAAGGCCATAGGCCTCCAGAAGGGCAAGGGCGCGCTCCTGGCTCATAAATCCAGGGGATGACGCGGCAACCAGGCGTTCCCCCTCTTTCTGCGCCGCAGGGAGTGAAAGGGGGGGGGGTGAACGAAGACGATTCCGAGAGGAACTTCACGGCGCGAGGCTGGAGAATGTGACCGTAGCGGTACAGGGCAGCCAGAGATGCGGCGGCCCGGTCGAGGGAAGAAAAGGCCACGACATTCTTTTCTTTTTCCAGCTCGGCAATGTACTCCAGCCAGCGGCCTCCGTAAGTCCAGGCCACGATGGGCTTTTCGGGATGCTCGGCGGCGGCGGCGTGAAGAATGCCGGTGACATCGAGGAAGTCCTTTTCCTTTTCCAGGAAAGAGCCGGTGACGCAGACCACGGCATCCACCCCGGGGTCATTCATCATGGCCGCCAAGGTCCTCCGGTAGACTTCCGGGTATCCGTATTTCATGGCGGCTGGCCAGACGTCAATGGGGTTGTGCACACGAAACCAGCCTGGAGACAGTTCAGCAATCGTATTCCTGGTCTCCTCGCTCAGCTCCGCCACCTGGAGGCCGCATCGGGCGAAGGCATCGACGGCATTGATGCCGGCACCGCCTGAAATGGTCATGACCCCGATCCGGTTTCCCCCGATTCCCTTGAAGGTCTGGAACGTCCTGTTCAAATCCATCACGTCATCCGTCGTCTCAGCCCGGATGAGGCCGCTCTGCCGGAAAGCTGCCTCATAGATCCGATCCTCGCCGGTCATGGAGCCGGTATGCGATCCGGCGGCAAGCGCGCCTGCCGGACTGGATCCGATCTTGAAAATGACCACCGGCTTATGGGCAACGGCATCCCGGGCGGCCTCCATGAAGCGGGCCCCGTCCCGCACGCCTTCCATGTAGATGTTGATGACGGAAAGTTTCGGATCCCGGGCCATATGCCCGATCAGTTCCGCATATTCCACATCGGCGGTATTGCCGGTATCGATGCACAGGCCCGTACCGCCCATCAAGCCGGCATTGCCCACCACGTAAATGCCGGACTGGCCGAGGATCCCTACCGGGGCAAGGGGATTGATGAAACGCATGAAGGAGGTGCAGAAGGAGTTGAAATTGTTTACGACACCCAGGGTGTTCGGACCGATGATGCGGATGCCTTTTTCACCGGCCAGTTTCATGATTTCATTGTGCATCGCCACCCCGTCTCCATCGCCGTCCGTAAAGCCCTGAGCCACGATAATCACGATGCGGACCCCTTTTTCCGCGCACTGACGGAAAAATTCCGGCACCGTGTCTCTCGGGGAGCAGATGACGGCAAGGTCGGGAACCTCCGGGGCGTCCAGCAGTGAGGTATAGGCGGGATAGCCCAGGATTTCACCCCCTGCAATATTGACGGGATAAATCTTTCCCCGATACCCCCATTCCAGGAGAACCTCCAGTGGGTTGTTGCTGCCTTTTCCTGTGCGGCGAGTGACTCCCAGGAGGGCAACCGATTCGGGGGCAGTCAACTTTCGATAATCCCCCTCCGGCAGCATAAAGTGAGGAGGTGTCAGATTTTGTGCAGTCCTATTGGCTTTGGTATCGTCCACTTTCGGAAATTCTCCTTCAAAATGAAAATTGTCTGATTAATTACTTCAAGGTCTCTCGAGGGTTCCGATCAGGTCCCCGATATCGGAAATGGAATGCTCACGAAGATACGTTTCGATTCCCTCCAGAATGTTCATGGTGGCATGGGGATTCAGAAAACTGGCCGTTCCCACCTCAACGGCCCTTGCCCCGACAATGAGAAATTCCAGGGCATCGTTCGGGCACATGATGCCGCCCAGACCGATGACCGGAATGTTCACCCTGTTTACGACCTGCCAGACCATCCGCAGAGCGACCGGTTTGATGGCCGGCCCTGAAAGACCGCCGGTCACATTGTACAGGACGGGCTTGCGATGTTCCACGTCCACAGCCATCCCGGCCAGGGTGTTGATGAGCGACACGGCATCGGCACCGGCGGACTCCACACTTTCCGCAATGTGTGAAATGTCGGTCACATTGGGTGACAGCTTCATGATCACGGGAAGATCCGTTGCCTCCCGGACTCTTTTTGTCACCTCGGCGGCCATTTCGGGAGATGACCCGAAAGCAATCCCCCCCTTCTTGACATTGGGGCAGGAGATGTTCACTTCCAATGCGGACAGGCCGTCGGCCATCCCGAGAATTTCCGCGACCTTTCCGTACTCATCGACGGTTTCGCCGAAGATGTTGGCGATAATCGCCGTTGAATATTCCTTCAAAAAGGGAAGCTTTTCCTTGACGAAAGCCTTGACGCCGATATTCTGCAACCCGACGGCGTTGAGCAGGCCCGACGGCGTTTCGGCCAGGCGCGGGGGAGGGTTTCCTGCCCTCGGCTCAAGGGACAATCCCTTGACGATCAGTGCCCCCAGGCGGTTCAAGTCGACAAAGGGAGCGTATTCCTCACCATATCCGAAGGTCCCGGATGCCGTCATAACGGGATTCCGGAGGGAAAGCGGACCAATGTCGACACTCAGCGAGGGTTGTAAAGAAGATGGCCGCACTCAATTCTCCTTTCCATTCTGCAGGAGCTTCCGGTATGGGGTGCCGTTGTCACGGCACCCCATACCAGCCATGATGGTCATAATGGGCAATCCTTCCTGAAGACAAGTGGTCATGACGCTCCGTGATGGAACACTCCCGGTACCTTCGGCCCAAAGTGTCTTCCGCTTCATCCCGTTCCGGTTGGATCACCAGTCGATCCGGCGGATATCGAAAACGGGTCCATCCTTGCATGCCCGCATGAACGCCACGTCTCCCCCCGGCGTTCGCACGGCTACGGCACAGCCCAGGCAGGCGCCAAGGCCGCAGGCCATCCTTTCCTCGACGGATACCTGACAGGGAAGGGGATGCTTCTCCAGCAGCTCCGCGAGGCGCTTCATCATGGCGCGGGGTCCACAGGCATAGACAGCGCAGCCCTGCGGGTCGAAAGCGTCAAGCTCCCGTTCGAAAAGCTCGGTGACTCTCCCGCCATATCCCATACTGCCATCATCGGTACAGATCCTTATGTCCGGGCATACCGCCGAAAGTCGATCCAGTCCAGCCAGGGCCTCTTTGCGCTGCGCCCCGACATAGGCCGTCATCTCGACGGGGAAAGGCTCCCGGATAGGGCTCAGGGAGGCGGCAAGAAACGTCAGAGGAGAAATGCCGATCCCGCCCGCAATGAGGATAGCGCGTCTGGCCTCCTGGTTTCCTGAAAAACCATTTCCCAGCGGGCCGAGAAGAGAGAGCTCGTCGCCTGGTTTGAGACCTGAGAGAATCCTTGTACCAGCACCGGCCACCCGGTAGAAAATTTCCAGGACCGAGTGCTCCGCTCCTTTTTCAAAGGCGTAAATGCTCATCGGTCGCGCAAGCAGAGGCGTCTGCGATTCCGTGACCCGGATCATGACGAACTGACCCGGCACGGGGTGATGAAAGGCCGGCGGAAGCTTCAGCCGAAGAAGAAAATGTCCGCGGACAGCTTCCAGGTTATCGAGAATCCTGCCCTTTATAAACAATGGAACGGGGTGCATGATGGCGGCCGTCATCCTCCCTGATGGTGAACTTCATGTCCAGGCGCTGAAAAAAAGCCGGTTTTCAGTCAGGCCCCTCCTCAGATATCCGGAGATATCCGGGCTTCATCCCGCCAGCGCCTCTTCAGCCTGGCGTTGCATAGCATTTTTGCGGCGAAATTGGAATACGATCTCCTGCAAAATTTCTTCGCACCGTCAACATTCCTTCAGATCCGCTCCCATGATCAGGGCGTCCTCTCCTTCCTCGGGATAGTAGGAACTCCGGATGCCCTTTACGGTAAGTCCGAACTTCTCATAGAGCTTCCGTGCCGCCGTATTCGACCGGCGCACTTCCAGGATAACGGTCCGGCACCGCTCTTCACGCGCTGTTTGCAGCAGCGCCTTCATCAAGCAGTCTGCCGCATGTCGGCGCCGGCATTCAGGTCTTACGGCAATCTTCTGGAGGTGCGCCTCCTGTGCGAACATCCAGTAAATCATATAGCCCGCAAGCCTCCTGCCTTCCCCCTCCGGCTCCCGGAGGGTAACGCATCTCGAGATGGATGTTGAAAGCTCCTGGAGAAACATGGCCCTTGTCCAAGGGGCTTGAAAGCTGGCCTTTTCGACGGCCATGACCTCGTCCAGATCTTCCTGATCCATCGCGCGGAGAATGCCGTGATCGCCCCTGCGGAAATCAGAGAACATGCCCGATCTCCAAGATCATGCTGGCCAGAAGAAAAATGCAGCAGAAGACGGGAACCATGCCCCTCAGGTGGATCGTGTTCAACGCGACGGCAATCCCCAGGAGGGGAAAGAAAAAAAAGATGATATTCAGGGCTTCTAATACGGACGGGGAAAATAGAGGAAAGAGAAAAGCGGTTGCGGCGATTCCCGGCCACAGAAAGAAGAAAAGGAAGCAAACGGACAGGCACAGATAGATGAGAAGAGACAGAAGGTGCAGGGCCTGGACCCCATGAAGATCGGCTTTTTCGGCGCTTCGAAGAGCTGCCCTGGCCAGGCGGTCATTCAGGGAAACGAAAAAGACGTCCATCTTCTGGCCGATATAACCGCAGGGGAGATAGATCAGGAGGGAAAAGGCCATGATCTGCCGTGACGAATGGCCGACAAGCCCGCTGGAAATGATGCAGGACGCCGTCACCAGAATCGCCGCCAGAGAATCGTTGGGAGGAATCAGGGTGCCGATGGGCAATCGATCTATCCAGAACAACTCGATGACAGCGCCGATCATCAGGCCGGTGTAAGGATCGCCTAAAAAAAAGCCCATAAGTGGAGCCGCCACGACAGGCCTGGCGATCATGCTTTGAATCACGATTCTGTCAAGGCAGATCACTCCCCCAAGCAGTGAAATCATAAGGCATTGGAGAACCATCGGGAAGCCAGTCCATTCCTTGAAATCTTTAAGGCCTCTGCGCCGTTAAGAAATTTTTGAAATCGAAGGATCTCTCCCTTGGAACGCGCTGTACTTGGATGGTGACATTGTCTCTGACAAGATCCTTCAGGAAATCCATATCCTGAGAACCCAAGAGAACGGAAGGGGAACAGATCCTTTCTCCGTTCTCGTTATAGACGTTGCCTATATTGAGCTGTGAAAAACGGAAGCCGGATTCATAAGCACGTACCGCGTCGGAAATGCATGAAAAAAGAACGAGCGTCCGTTTGCCGTTTTCGGGTTTGCAGCGATAATTTCCCGACAAGTCATTTATGGATCGGAAAAGGACTTCCGTTTCATTGGGAACCGCCATTCTCATCACCGTTTCGCGAAAAAAATCAGCGGCTACCCCGTCATCGGCCACAATGATGCATGAGGCCTTTAAAAAGGGGAGCCATGCTTCAAGGATTTGTCCATGAATAAGGCGGTCATCCACTCGCACAAGGACTATGTCATAATCGTTCTGCATGGTCTTATTCGGCAATTTTCTTGTCTAATACCTCGCTGGCCAGGTAGATGTTCTTTCTGCCGTATTCCGTCACATGGGCGGCAAAATCTCGAAGACTCATATCCTGGCGAATGTCGGATACCTTCAGTAGCATCGGGAGATTCACTCCCGTCACCACTTCCACCCTGTCCTTTTTCAAAAATGAAAGAGACAGGTTGGATGGCGTTCCGCCGAAAAGATCTGTGAGAATCAACACGCCTTGACCCGCATCGATCTTTTTGATGGATGAGCTGATTTCTTTCTTCAGGGATTCAACGCTGTTGAACGTGTCGACAGATACGTGAAGAAGGGATTTCAAGGGGCCTTTGATAATCTCCGCCGCCTTGATTAACTCACCGCCGACATTCCCGTGTGTTACAATTAAAACCCCAATCATACTTGTGTTCCTCCCTGGTACAACACCACATGGCAGGGTGACGCTAATAAATTCATCAAGAGATGTCAAGAATTATGAGAAAACCATCCTTTCTTGAGCAACGGAACACACGGATCTCCGGTTGAAGGGAAGAAACTTCCAGCTCATGAATAACGGGACGGGAGGATTGGGAACAAATTTCCCCAATTCTGCCCCATTGCAGGGAGATAAGTTGGTATCTTATTGTAATATCTGGTTTATTTATATGGCATGGTCTCTGCTAACACGATGATAAAACGGAGACATGAGGTAAACATCATGCATGCAATAGCGTCCAGAATTCTACTGTCTGGCGGAAAGAAGACGCTGACGGACGGCGTTCGTCAGGAAAACAGGTCATCGCCTTCTTCGGACATCCGGGACACAATGAGGAGGAAGCCTTCAGATGACAACCAATGTTCCGACTTGCCGGGGCTTTCTTTTAATAAAACCCTTGAAGAGGTAAAGAAAGGAGAAGAGGTCGTTTCTCAGGATCGAAAAGGGATATTCGATTCTTCTTCAAAGGAGGAAAGGGATCTTGACCCTGGAAAGCCTGGGAATGACGCAGCATCTGCGGATTCGATTCAGATCGAAGCGGGCTCTTCTGAAGGAGAGCGCTCATACGCTGCGGTGATGAATGCGGAAGAATATCCCGCCGTAGATCCAGACGACAGTCTTATCCCTGTCATCACGGCCGGTATCGATACGGATGTCCCGGAGAGTTCGGAACTCCCGTATATGGCGTCATCTGCACCCCGCCTATCCGCATCGGGTGGCGGATTTCAAAATACTCCGCCAGCCTCTTTTTTGAGTGTCGACCGGGACGGAGAAGTTCATCCCTTTCCTTCAAGCCGAAGCCCTTCCATCGTTCCACGAGGCGGAATCACCCCTTCCAGCGGAACGGCATCTGAAGGATATGCACCGGAGCATGCTGCACAACATCCTGGAGATGCCCCGGATCTCACCGTGGATTCCCCTTCCGGGGCGGCGAAGATTCCTGTTCAAGGAGGGATCGAGGAGCCCCTGGGCAAAGCGGGGGCGGAAACGCCCTTGAACGGACCATGGAAGCCATCAACATCAGATAAGGTTTCGACACCATCGTCTCAAGATTCAAACGGTCATGCAGGCTATGGTCATACGTCGGAACGGGAGGGAGTGGCACCAACCGGACACCAGGGAAAAAACCTGGATCACAATGCGTTCGGTTCCAAATCAGGATACACGGAAGCGTCACTTGAACAGCTTGCGGAAAAATCCTCCACACCGACGGGCGATTCCGGGAATGCCATGGAAGCCATGGTTCGCCAGGACAGGATTTCCCCCTTGGAAGGTTCAAGCCATGGGCCCATCGATATCGTTCGAAACCCTCACGGTGATTCGACTACATGGACTCGGATGCCGGGAGAACCACGAGGCCTTTCTCCTCAAACGCTCATCAATACGATTATCGAAGAGAATTCACAGATTTTCATCAAGGGCGGACGGGTGAAAATGACCCTCAATCCTCCGCATCTCGGTTCCCTTGACCTGGACATCCGGATCAGGAACAACAAAGTAAACGTCCTTTTTGTGGCGGATTCTCCTGAAGTTCAACAGTCGCTTCAGGCAGGGACGGATCTTCTGAAGACGGCGTTGTCCCAGCAGGGATACAAGATGGATGGATACAGCGTTCTTCTCCAGGGAAATACGGATTCAAACATGGAGTATTTTTCGGGAGACGGCGGTCCATGGCGCCATACAAGAAACGAATACGATCACGGTCAGACGGATCGTGAGGAGCCGATCCAGTTAAATCTCACGCCGGATGCAGAAGGGGGAAATCAGAAAGGAGCCGTCCGCTCCAATTCGATCAGTGTGTTCGTTTGACAGATGGCCGCACAGGGACTGTTCCAGGCGTTTCCTTTCCCTGAAGCCGGGAAAGATGTGCCGATAACTTGACACCCACGCCCTGGATTGCAGTGCTCAAGACGGGGCATTCGACGGTATCCCGGAACCTGCACAAAAGACAATCTTTACAGAAACCGATCATTATTCGAGGGGATGGAGAAAAACCATCCCCGTTTTTGTTTGTGCAAGGACATTCCATGGGGAAATTCGATGAAAAGAAATGTGAATTTCTTCACTGGTGCGCAAATTGCTAAGTCCTGAGAAAAGATGGGCAGGATCAAGACTCGCTTTCGGTCTGATACATCTCGAAAGCGTGTATTTGGAGGAACGCTCCAGCTTTACCTGGAAGAAGGGGGTATCGGATGGCAAAGGAGGAACAGTCTCAGCAGGATGTCACAGAAGTGACCAAGAAAAAAAAGGGGCCATTCATGAAATGGCTGATAATAGGCGTTGCCGGAGTCATCGTTATCGGCGGGTGCATTGCCGGGGGCTTCTTTTATTTCAAGCACGCCGGATCGGGAAAGGAACATCAAAAAAGCGAAAAGGCCACAGCGGGAATGTTGTGGGCAATGGATCCATTCATCGTGAACCTGGCGGATAACTCGAGTGAAAGATATTTAAAGGTGGCGATGCAGTTTGAAGTGGCCGGCCAGAATGACCCCAAGGCCCTTGACGAACTCAAGCCGAAACTCAGAGACTCCATCCTCGATATCCTTACAGCCAAGTCTTCGGGAGAACTGATGGACATCAACGGTAAGCAGCGGCTGCGTGACGACATCGCCACCAAGCTGAATTCCCTTCTCTCGACAGGCAAGGTAAAACGGGTTTACTTCACGGAATTTGTCATTCAGTAAGAGAACGTCATGTCACAGGTTTTAACACAGGAAGAAGTTGACGCGCTGTTGCGCGGAATTTCAGGCGGCCAGATCGAGACGGAAATTGAAGAGGACATAGATCCTTCCGGCGTCGTCCGCTATGACCTTGCCAGCCAGGACCGGATTATCCGGGGCAGGATGCCCACCCTGGAAATGACGAACGAGAAATTCGCCCGCATGTTCCGGGCCACTCTGTCTTCCATGCTGCGAAAAGTTGTGACGGTGAATTCCATGTCGGTCGATATGATTAAATTCGGGGAGTTTCTGAAGACGCTTCCCGTTCCGACCAGCCTGCACATATTCCGGATGGAGCCGCTGAGGGGAAATGCCATTTTTGTCATGGAGTCGAAAGTCATTTTTACCCTCGTGGATGTCCTCTTTGGCGGGGCGGGGAAGGAACTCTTCAAGGTTGAAGGGCGTGAATTCACGGCCATAGAAACAAATCTGATCAAGAAGGTCATCCTCAGCGCCCTGTGTGATCTCGAAAAAGCCTGGAAGCCTCTTCACGACGTTCAGGTTGTCTATCAGCGCTCCGAAATCAATCCGCAATTTGCACAGATCGTCCCCCCTACCGACCTGGTCTTTGTCATCGATTTTGAAATCGAGGTTGAGTACATCACGGGCATCCTGAAGCTCTGCATCCCCTATTCAACCGTGGAGCCCATTAGAGAAAAATTGCAGGCTGGATTTCAAAGCGAACAGATGGAAGTGGATAAAGTGTGGATGAACCGTTTTCGCAGCAACCTGATGTTCGCGGGTCTGGATCTCTTGATTGAACTTGGAAACACGCGCATATCCGCCAAGGACGTCGTGAATCTCAAGGTGGGCGATGTGATAACCCTGGATCAGTATTCCACGGATCCCGTTAAAGTTTTTGTGGAAGGCGTCTTGAAGTTCAAGGGCCATCCGGGAAACTTTAAAGGAAATCAGGCAGTCAAAATAACAGCGATACTTCAGGATAAATTGGGGATTGACCATGGAACAGAATGAGATTGATGAACTGCTCAAAGGAATTGATTTAAACGATAAATCCGATTCGAACCTGGATCCGGTCGAAGATGAAAATCTGGGCTGGGACGACGTCCAGGAAGAGCTGATGCAATCACAGGCGCCACCGAAAAAGGTTGAGGTCAGTCCGGTAAATTTTGACGAAATGCCATCGGCTCCTTCCGTTGATGCCCAGCTCAACCTCGATTTCATTCTCGACATACCGCTGACTCTGAGCGTCGAACTGGGACGCTGCCAGATGCTGATCAGCGAACTGCTTCAACTGGGGCAGGGTTCCATCATCGAGCTTGCCAAGCTGGCGGGAGAACCGATGGATGTTTATGTCAATCAGCGTTTGATCGCCCGCGGCGAGGTTGTCGTGGTGAACGAAAAATTCGGAATCAGGCTGACCGATATTGTTTCCCAGGCGGAACGGGTGAAAAAGCTGAGATGATGTCCTAACAGGACAGGAATGTTATCACAATGGTCAGGATGGGACTGTGGAAACCGTTTCTTTTTTTCCTTCTCTGATAAAAATGATTTTTTCCCTGGCGCTGGTTCTGGGGCTGATGATCGGGGCCATGTATCTAACCAGGAAAATTCTGCATGCGACCACTCCGGCCATGGATCGGGGATCCCTGATCCGGATTCTTGCCAGCCGCTATATGGGCCCCAAGAGCAGTATCCTCGTGGTAGACATTGCCGGGGAAATTATTGCGGTGGGGATTTCAAATTCACAAATAACCATGTTGACGAAAATATCCGACAGGGAGGCTCTGGACACGCTCCGGAACCTGAAGATTCACGAGGAGCCCCCCTCATTTCCCGGCACGCGTCAGTTTGCCCGGTATAAGAAAATCATTGCTTCCGCCATGGATGATATCCGAAAATGAAATATTACAGAACCTCCGCCGATTGGAAGACGCTGCTCGTGCAGGCCTTTCCTCTGGCGCTTCTTTTTGTCCTGGGATTGACGAACCTATCCTGGGGCGAGCCTCTTTCTCTGCCGAACATCAGTTTAAGCATCGGAGGAAAAGCCGACCAGCCGGACAAGGTGGCGACAGTCATTCAGCTGCTGTTTCTTCTGACGGTTCTGTCCCTGGCGCCTGCCATCCTGTTGATGCTGACCTCCTTTACCCGGATTGTCGTTGTTCTGTCCCTGCTGAGACAGGCCATCGGCAGTCAGCAGATGCCGTCCAATCAGATCATCATCGGATTGTCCCTTTTTCTGACCTTTTTCGTCATGTCCCCCGTCTGGCAGAACATTTCCACACAAGCCATCAAGCCTTACTACGATGAGGAGATATCGGGGGATCAAGCCGTTGAAAAGGCCATCGTTCCCATCAAAGCCTTCATGCTCAAGCAGACCCGGGAAAAGGACATCGCGCTTTTTGTCAAGATATCCAAGGCGAAAAGGCCGGAGCGGCCGGACGACCTGTCTCTCTCCGTTCTGGTTCCGGCATTCGTCATCAGTGAATTGAAAACGGCCTTTCAGATCGGATTTCTTCTTTTTCTGCCCTTTATAATTATCGATATGGTTGTTGCAAGCGTTCTGCTGTCCATGGGGATGATGATGCTTCCCCCGATCATGATGAGCCTGCCTTTCAAGCTGCTCTTGTTCGTCCTGGTGGACGGCTGGTATTTGATTATCGGATCTCTGGTGCAGAGCTTCCATTGAGAAGGGTTTTGGAGTGAGGAGAATATGAGCACGGCACTTGTTGTTGGAATCATGGCGGAAGCCATCAAGGTGATTTTGTTTGTTTCCGGACCGGTTTTAATCGTCGCTCTTGTGGTCGGTGTGGCGATCAGCTTGTTTCAGGCCGTCACACAGGTACAGGAGATGACCCTGTCCTTTGTCCCCAAGATCGTAGCCGTTCTTGTTGCACTGGTGGCCTCACTGCCCTGGATGATCAATGTCCTCCTCAATTTTACCTCTAACCTCTATTCCAATATTCCGAATTACGTCCGATAGGATGCGGGCCGTAAAAAAAGCCTTCGAAGATGCCGGGATTATCCTATGAACCTGCCTGTCATAACACAGGAACAGATCGACACTCTCATTTTCATCTTTCTGAGAGTCAGTGCCATGATAGCCGTGATGCCCGTCTTTGGAGGGGACAGGGCTGTCCCTGTCCTGGTCAAGGGAGGACTGTCTCTCCTCATCACGCTTTTATTGTTTCCCTTCGTGAAAATCAGCCTCGGTGCCACTTCTGCAGGTCTCTTTCCAATGGCGGCCGCCATGGTCGGCGAAATTCTTATTGGCTGCGTGATTGGCTTTGTCGCCCGCTTCCTCTTCGCAGGAATTCAGTTTGCCGGGGAACTGATCGGTTTTGAAATGGGGTTTTCCATGGCCAATGTCATCGATCCCGTAACAAGCACCCAGATACCCTTGATATCCCAGTTTCAGTACATAATCGCCATCGTGATCTTCCTGACCCTGAATGCCCATCACGTATTCTTTTCAGCCATGGCGGAAAGTTTCGAACGGATAGCCCCTTTGCAGTTTCATCTTTCGGGGCAACTCACTCAAACTCTCTGCCTCTACTCGAAGGACGTATTTCTCATTGCCGTAAAGGTCAGCGCCCCGGTGGTCGCCGTCCTCATCTTTACAAACATTGCCCTGGGCATCGTGGCCAGGACGGTACCTCAATTCAACATTTTCATCATCGGATTTCCGCTTCAGATCGCATTGGGGTTTATTTTTCTCGGTTTGACCGCCCCCATGTTTGTCAGTTTTACCTCAGGCCTTTTCTTGAATCTGGAGAAACAGATCCATGTGCTTCTCAGAATGATGTGATGTTCATCGATGTGGGAATCTTATGGCTGAACAGGATAAAGACCAGGAACGAACCGAAGAAGCTACCCCAAAGCGCAGAGAAGACGCCCGCAAGGAAGGTCAGGTCGCCAGAAGCCGTGATCTGGCCTCGGTGGCCATACTGGGGTCATGCCTGATCTATTTCTATTTCGGCTCCGGACACTTCGTCTCTTCGTTGATGGATCTGATGAAAAACTCCTTTTCTCATATGGATTCCCGCATTGTCACCGTCGAAAACATTCAGCCCATTTTTTTTTCGGCCTTTTTCAAATCGATTTCTTTAATGGCGCCGTTTCTGCTGACGGTCTGCATCGCCGCCTTTTTGGCCAATGTCATGCAGGTCGGCTTGAAGATTTCAACAAAAGCAATTCAGCCGAAATGGTCGAAAATAGACCCTCTTAAAGGGTTTGCAAGACTCTTTTCCATGCAATCCCTTGTTGAATTTGTCAAGAGTGTCCTGAAAATGGCCATCGTTGGATTCATAGCCTATCTGACCGTCAGGAATGAACTGACGGAAATCCTCCCGCTGGCCCACCAGAGCGTTTGGGCCATTGTCGTTTACATCGGCAAAACGTCCTTCAAGATACTTCTGACAACCTGCTGGGTTTTGATCGTCCTTGCCCTGATGGATTATCTGTATCAGCGGTGGGAGTTTGAAAGGAACCTGAAAATGACGCGCCAGGAGATCAAGGAAGAAAACAAATCGACGGAAGGGGATCCGATCATCAAGGCCAGGATTAGAAGGCTTCAACGGGAAATGGCGAAAAAGCGCATGATGGCGAATGTGCCCAAAGCCGATGTAATCATTACCAATCCCACCCATCTTGCCATTGCCCTGAAATATGATCAGAGCTCGATGGCTGCGCCGGCAGTCGTCGCCAAGGGAGCAGGATATGTCGCTGAAAAGATTAAAGATATAGCTATGGAACATGGAATACCGACCTTTGAGAACAAGCCGGTGGCACAGGTATTGTATAAAACGGTAGAGCTCAATGGAACGATTCCCGACAGCTTATACAGGGCCGTAGCTGAAATTCTGGCCTATGTCTATTCGTTGAAACAGCAATGACTCATCAGGATTGAAATTCATGACTCTATCCGGCGGCAAAGGAATCCTCTCGGAAATGGCTGGGAGCAGCAGCGCAATGATGGCCCTGGGCGTCATCGGGATTCTCATGGTCATGATGATCCCATTGCCGACGTTTCTTCTGGATATTCTGCTGTCTTTGAGCATCACCATTTCGATCATCATCCTTCTCATGGCGATGTATGTCCTGAAACCGTTGGATTTCTCGATTTTTCCTTCCGTTCTTCTCATTGTCACCCTGTTGAGACTTTCCCTCAATGTCGCCTCGACCCGCATGATTCTTCTGCACGGCAATGAAGGAACGACAGCGGCCGGACAGGTGATCCACGCCTTTGGAACCTTCGTGGTTGGGGGAAATTACGTGGTCGGCTTCATCGTATTCGCGGTACTTGTGCTGATCAATTTCATCGTCATCACGAAAGGATCCACAAGGATCGCCGAAGTTGCCGCCCGATTCACCCTTGACGCCATGCCGGGCAAACAGATGAGCATTGACGCCGACCTCAATGCCGGATTGATTTCAGACGCCGAAGCCCGGAGCAGGAGAAGCGACCTCGAAAAAGAAACCAACTTTTACGGAGCCATGGATGGCGCCAGCAAATTCGTCCGGGGAGATGCCGTAGCGGGAATTGTCATAACGCTCATCAATGTCATCGGCGGACTCATCGTCGGTGTGATGCAAAAGGGGATGCCTGCCATGGACGCCGCCAGAAATTATACCCTGCTGACGGTGGGAGACGGCCTGGTGACTCAGATCCCGGCGCTCATCGTTTCCACCGCGGCCGGTATGCTGGTGACGAGATCAGCGGCCTCTTCAGACCTCGGTGAGGAATTGCGTCATCAACTGAAGGTGCAGCCGAAAGCCATCGCAACGGCGGCAAGCATCATCCTGGTGTTCGCGCTCATTCCCGGCATGCCTAAGATTTCCTTTTTGCTGGTATCGGCGCTGATTGGTTACCTGGCCTATACGTTTTACCGGTCTGCGGAGACATCCCAGGAAAGCGATGATGACCTGCTGCCCGCCGTTCCCGCGGAGGAGGAGCCGGAAGACCTGCTGACTCCCCTGGATCTCCTGGCGCTTGAAGTGGGCTACGGCCTGATTCCCCTGGTAGACACGAACCAGGGAGGAGAACTGCTGGGAAGAATCAAGACGATGCGAAAACAGCTGGCCCTTGAGTTGGGGTTCATCGTGCCATCGATCCACATAAGAGACAATCTGCAATTGAACGCCAACCATTATTCCTTCATTCTCAAGGGCGTCGAAATTGCACGTGGTGAACTGATGCTGGGCCATTTCATGGCCATCAAGACGGATGATCAAAACGTCAAGATCAAGGGAATTGAAACGAAAGAGCCGGCGTTCGGCCTTCCTGCGGTGTGGATATCCGACCGGGAAAAGGAAAGCGTCACCTCAAGGGGCTACGTCGTCGTCGATTCTCCGACGGTAATCACCACACACCTAATGGAAATCATCAAGACGCACGCCGACGAATTGATGGGAAGGAAAGAAGTGCAGGCCCTTGTCGAAAATCTGAGCAAGTCATACCCCAAGGTCATCGATGATCTCGTACCGAAAACCGTCCCCTACGGAATCCTCCAGAAAGTGATTCAACGGCTGCTCAAGGAGCGGGTTTCCATTCGGGATCTTTATACCATTGTTGAAACATTGGCAGATTATGTGCCGATGACCAAGAATGTGGACCTCCTGACCGGCTATGTCCGCCAGGCTTTAGCCAGGACCATCACCAGGCAGTATCTGGATCAGAATGGCGGGCTGACGGTCTTGATGCTTTCTCCGGATATTGAAGATACGATCAGCCAGGCCGTTCAGCACACGGAACATGAATCTTACATCAATCCAGATCCGGTCATGATCCGGAAGCTTGTGAACAACGTGCAGAAGCTGATCAGCCCCTTCACGACAAAAGGGCTTCAGCCGATTATTCTCTGCTCGCCTTCGATAAGAATCCATCTCAGGAACATCATGGACAAATTCTTCCCGAATATCGTTGTTATCGCGCATAACGAAGTGATGCGCGAAACATCCATCAAATCCTTAGGCATGGTGGAGCTGTAAGATGCAGATTAAACGTTATGAGGTCCCCAGCGTTCAGGAAGCCATTGCCAGGATCAAAAAGGACCTCGGCCCAGATGCCATTATCCTGTCGACAAAAAAGATAAAATCGGCCTGCGGACCCATGATGGAAGTTCTGGCGGCAAGAGAACTGGACGTTACCGAGGCGGCTGCCGATTCTCGTTCCGCTGAAGCCCCAAAAGACATACATATGGTTTCAGGAAGTCCGTCTTTCCGCCCTTCCCTTGACCTTGAAAAGAACGTTGAGGAGCTAAAAGGGCTTATCCGGGAGTTGAAAAATACTCGAGACTTACGAGCTGAAATTGAAGAGGTCAAAGACTCCATAAACACATTTTTTGATGTGCTCGGATTAAAGAGGAGCAAGACAGGCCAAAATGGAACGGACGCAGTTTATTACACTTTGATTTCAAAGGGTATTTCCAAAGATAAAGCCTGGAGAGCCGTTGAGCGGATCAAAGAGGAATCCTCAAGTGGAACCATGGTCAATGAAGAGGCCTGCTTGGCGGCCGTCGAAAACTTTATTCAAAATTCGCTTCCGGCTGCAGATAATTCCGACAACGGCCAGCGAGTCAAGGTTCTCATTGGACCTACTGGCGTTGGAAAAACGACGACCCTGGCCAAGCTGTCCGCTTATCACGCCCTCAGCGAAAAGAAGTCTGTCGGGCTGATCACGACCGATACCTATCGGATCGCGGCGGTCGATCAGTTGAAAACTTACGCCAGAATCATCGGCATTCCTCTCGAGATCGCATCAGGAAGCAGGGAGTTCAAAAATTCTCTCAGCCGGCTTGCCGACAAAGACGTGATCTTTGTCGATACGCCGGGAACCAGCAGGAACGACATGGTCAATTTGAAAAAGCTCCGTGAAACACTGGGCTCGGAAACCCCCTTCGAGCCAAACCTTCTCATAAGCCTGACATCCAGCAAGGAGTGCATGCTGGACGTCGCATCGCGTTACAGAATGTTTGATTACAGCCGGATTATTTTGACCAGGGCAGATGAGTGCATGCGCATCGGATTTCTTTGGGACATTCTTGATCGAATCGCCAGGCCGGTTTCCTACATCACAAATGGGCAGAATGTCCCTGAGGATATTGAAGAAGCAGATCCCCGGAAAATTGCACGATTGATCGTGGGCAGCGATTTGCATTAACGATTTCTAACTCGCGGACGGGAAATAAAGATTGAACAGAACCCCGAAGGGTAACTATTCTGAAAAAATTGAAACGTCAAAGGTTGTGAGAGGTATCTAGTGGATCAGGCTGAATCTCTTAGAGAGTTGATGCGAGAGAAGAGTGCGGCAGAAGCCGCAACGCCTTCGGAAATCGCATCTACGAAAATGTTCTTCAGGAGAATAATTTCCGAGCGCGTCAGGACCATTGCCATCACAAGCGGCAAAGGCGGGGTGGGCAAAACGAACATCACGGCGAATCTTGCATGCACCCTGGCTGGAATGAACAAAAAAACCCTTGTTCTTGATGCAGATGCCGGATTGGCCAATATTGACGTTGTCCTGGGGCTTACCCCCAAATATAACCTCTACCACGTCCTGTCTGGAGAGCGTTCCTTGTCTGAAGTCCTCGTCTCCGGCCCCTGCGGCGTTAAGATATTGCCGGCCTCTTCCGGCATACAGGAAATGACGGATCTGTCGCGTGGCCAGAAGTTAACACTGCTGGAAGACCTCGATTCCATTGAAGAAAAACACGATTTCATGCTGATTGACACAGCGGCCGGGATTGCAAACAACGTCATGTACTTCAACATGGCGGCGCGGGAGATCATCGTTGTCGCCACTCCTGAACCTACCTCTCTGACGGATGCCTATGCCTTGATAAAAGTTCTCCAGCAGAGGTATGCGAAAAAGCGGTTCCGAATAGTGATCAACATGGTCAGCAGTGCCGCGGAAGCCCGGAGTGTCTATCTGCGGTTGAGCCATGCAACGGAGCATTTCCTGAATGTCACCATCGAATATCTGGGATACATTCTTTACGATAAACGACTCCAGGAGGCTGTAAGGATGCAGAGGGCCTTTGTGGAACTTTATCCCCGCTCCGCGGCGAGCCTCTGCATAAAAAAGGTGGCTGAAAAGATCTGTAGCGAAAATCCTGAATACGACGAAAACGGAAACATCAGTTTTTTCGGAGATAAAAGTTTAGGAAATGAACGTAGAGCAAAAAGAACGTGACGCCTTGATACTGAAATATCTTCCCTTCGCCAAAGCGGTGGTGGGGAGAATCGTATCGAGGCTGCCCATTGATGCCGGGGACAAGGAAGATCTGTTCAATGTGGGGATCATGGGACTCATGTCCGCCATAGAACATTTTGATGACGAGAGAAATGTCCGATTTGAGACCTATGCCGGCATTAGAATTCGAGGCGCCGTTCTGGACGAATTGCGGGCAAGAGACTGGGTCCCCAGGAATGTGCGTAGCAGGGATCATGAAATAGCAAGGGCAATCTCAGAATTGCAGAAGAAGTTGGGACGCCATCCGGAAGATCAGGAAATATCGGATCATATGGGGCTATCTCTTGAGGAATACTTTAAATATCTGGATGAATCACGTTGTCTTTCCCTGATCAGCAGCGAGGATTTGCCGGGGGATTATCTGGAGAAGTATTCCCGTTCCGATGTCATGAGAGCAGTCGATCAAGGCAGCGTTCTTGATTTAATCACAGATCGGGAATTTAAAATCCAACTTAAGGAAGCCATCGAAAAGCTTCCGAATAAAGAACGCGTCGTCTTGACTTTGTATTATTACGAAGAGCTGACGATGAAGGAGATCGGCAGCGTCCTTGAATTAACGGAATCGAGGGTCTGCCAGCTTCATTCTCAGGCCATAATCCGGCTTAAGGCGGCGGTCAAAAAAATAAGCGGGTGAAGGCATGGCCCGGTCAGTCCCGGATCCTCTGTACAACGCCATGGAACAGGGACAGGGGATGCCATGAACGTTTATCCTGATGCAGTCACATGAAACAGAAAGTTCAAATCGACGTTCTTGATGTAAGCCTCTTTGAGAGGGCAAACGATCTGGATTCCACCGGCGAATCCCCCTCCGGGGATCCGCCGGAGGGGAGCCCCGGAGGGAAGTGGCCAACATCGAAGAAGATCCTGATCGGCCTTTGCCTGATCCTAGTTTCTGCATCCCTGACGGCGGCGTTGTTTATTTTCGCATGGCCTACAAAAAAGCCGGATGGCCATGCCATCGGAAGGCAGGCCCTTTCGACTCAACAGGATCGCGAGCGATCCGCGGCGCTGCAGGACATGATCATCAGCTTCAAAGACCACAGCGGAAAGGACAGACTGTTGGTCTGCTCTCTGGTGCTCGATGCGGGCTCTGACGACAGGTTTTTATCTCGGCAGCAGGTTGTCGATTTGAGAAAATTTGTTTATAAAATAGTTCTTGAGAAGCAAACAAAAGATCCGGCGGCGATGAGAGACAAAAACAGATTGAAGGATCACATAGTCCAGGAAATGAATCAGCGATTCGGCAACAGGTTCTTATCCGGGATTTATTTTACTAAATTTGTTATTTTGTAAGACGCAAGCAGCAAGCTGGATTTTTTGTCAAACTGAACAAGAACTATGACCGTGGGGGAATCGATTTTGAGCAACGAAAAAACGAAGCTGGAAGTTGCCCGCCAAGCGCTGGAAAGAGAATTTGAGTCTACCTTCATCAATGACCTGATGCCGGGCATTCTGCATAATTTTGCAAACCCTCTCAATGGAATCATGGGGCGATCGAGGCTGCTGGAAAGAAGGCTCAATGACTATCTCAAGAAAACAAATCCGCACGATCCGGAATGGATGGATCCGCTTGGGGCCGAGCAGACGAGACTGTTAAGCGACATCGCTTCCATCTGTAAGGAATCCGACCGTTTTTTTTATATGTTCCAGGATCTGGCATCAAAGTTCTATGCCGTTGCGGACAGAAGACTTGATCAGATTAACCTGGAAGATCTTATAAGAAACGAGATTCGCTTTCTGGATTTTTATCTGGATTTCAAACATGAAGTAAAAAAAACCGTTAAGCCTGCAGGCGATCTGCCATTCGTATATGGGGTTTTGTCGGACTATTCCTATTGTTTTTCCGCCCTGTTCCGGGATGCCATGGGCAGGATGAAAAGGGGAGACAGAAAGGAATTGTCCATTGAAATGGTCCATACCCATCCCGTGATTTCAGTGTCGATTGAGGATACCGGTGCAGGGATCGACAATCCTGCGGACGATGCCGATTCCGCTCCGAGCTCAATGCCCCGACGTTCGGATGGAAATTTTGCATACATTAAAACCATCTTCGATGAATATGGAATAAACTGCCTTTTTGAAGGCATGGAGGACAGGAACAGGATAACGATTGAATTCCCTGTGACAAAAAAATAGCTTACTGAACAGGGGACTGCCTTTTCCTGATTCCAATGAATCTCCAGGGCCGTTTCTGGCTTTGAGCGCCTCTTGGACCACGGGAGCCTTTCCATGGTAAGACCCATTGATATCCAGCAAATCGTATCGCAAGTGGAGGCCATTGAAAAGATCCATCATGTCCAAAAACAGCAATCCAGCATCCAGCAAAACTACATCGAGACGCAGCTTAAGGAAGAGCAGAAGCTGGCCAGAGAGAAGGTCCAGGACTCTTCAAAAACAGAAAGGGCCCTGATCCGGGATAGAGAAGAGTCAACGAAACACAATATGCCCCAGCGGAAGAGCCCCAGGACCCAAAAACAGGATGAGAATGCGGAAAACGAAGAAGACGGGAAATCGGCAGGGAAGGGGAAGTTCGTTAATATCAAGATTTAACGCCGGGATTTAACATGAATATCCAGTATTTGTTCGGATTCCAGATCGTAACGGACATCATGATATGCGCGGGGATCCTTGTGTTGTTGTTCAGGTTCCGTAAATACTTCAAGCCGGGTTCCACGGGACTCTCTGAAGACTCCATCAGTGAATTAAAGCAAATGCTTGCTGAGTCAAAACGGTTTTCCGATCAGTTTCTTCAGGAACTGGAGCGGGGGAAGCGTGAAATGAAAGAACTCGCTTCATCGTTGGAGGAAAGGGAAAAAAAGCTGGATGATCTTCTGAAACAGGCCATGCGTTTCGACCATCTATCCATCACAGGGAATGCAAAAAAAACAGACCATAAAGAGAACGGAGATTGTTCTTCTGAGGAGCCCTATCGTAAAATTCTTGATCTGGCAGGACAAGGTTTGAATGAAGGGCAGATATCTCAGCAACTGGGACTTCCGGAAGGTGAAATCGAGCTGATCCTCAGTCTTTCCCGTGCCAGAAGCCGATAAGGTCCATGTATCCAATTCACAAGCTGCCCCCAGGCAGTCCCGACTCTCCGGTCTTGACTCATTCGAGGCAAGCAGCAGAGGAGACACTCTCCCTGTCGAAGGGGGACGTCTTCCGGGCCCAGGTCGTACGAAAATTAAGCAGTCACGAAATCCTCATCGAGACCGGCAGGGGGATGTTGTCTGCCCAATCCAACCATTCCTTTAACCGGGGAGACAGCATGCTTCTTAAAGTGGAAGAACTCCAGCCACAGATTCTGCTGAGCCTGGTTCAATCCTCCGAAGAGGCCTTCCACCCTGCCAAAAGCAACCTGGCAATGTTCCGATCCAGCCCCGATTCCCTGTTCAACGTGATAAGAAATGGCCTTGCGTTATGCGACGGCGATTTGCAATCCCTCCTCCCCTTGCTTGAAAAAGCAGAAGCGGACTCTCTTCAACGAATGCTTTCTTCTCTTGTGTATTCAGAGAAAAGCCTGAACGACCCCCTTTTTATCAAGCAGTTTATCATCAACCTGGGCTTCCTGGTTGAGAAATCCCTGAGAAGATTCTCATCCGGTTACACGGAAAAGGAGGATGACCTCCGGAATTCTTCGGCAAAAACCTTAAAAGACCTTTTGTCTCGCCTTTCTGTAAGAATGCGCCCGCTTCTGTCCGGCGCAACGGGTTCCGAGTTGAATCCCGGCCTCCTGAAGGCCCTTGAAAATCTGGTCACCTATGCCGACGATGCGCTGGAGGCAATTTACAACCACCAGGTGATCAATGTCATTGGCCAGGAGGAGGAACAGGGCTATTACTTCCAGATTCCCGTAAAATCTTCGGAGCATTTGACCATGGCCGATCTGTTCGTAGACCTGAAGGGTCAAAAATCAAAGAACCTTCCTGATCGGTTTCGCTTTGTCGTGTTCGTGACCATGGACGCATTAGGCGACCTGATGGTGGATGTCAACTGCAGGCAGAAAAAGGTATGGGGCACCTTTAAATGCAGCCATGTCGATTCGGATCGTTTTCTACAAAAGTCTTTGGAGATTCTGAACGACCGGATGACCTCTGCGGGATACAGTCAGGCTAACTTTACGGTCTGCCGATGCAGCCGTCTTGCTGAAGAGAAACTCGATTTTATCAACAATCGGGTCATCTATTCAAAAAAAATCATTAACTGTTTTGCCTGATCCAATGGAAGAAACAAAAAAAAGAAGGGTTGCCGCAGCGATAAGATATGACGGTTCCCGTGATGCGGCGCCACGAGTAACGGCCAGGGGGCAGGGGATAATCGCCGATAACATCATAGAATTGGCTATGAAAAACGGCGTTCCCATCAAAAATGACCCCGAGCTTGTTCAGATCCTCAGCAAGCTGGACATTGATAAACAAATCCCGGAAGAATTGTATCGAGCCGTAGCAGAAATTCTTTCGTTCATCTATGCGGTAAACTCCGATTATCGTGATCATTCCCAAGGGTTATCCTAAGGGGAAAATATTTCCAGGCTATCCCCCAAAAAAGGGAGAAAATCTTTCACCTCTTTCCCCTCCAGATCCAAATCTGCTATCCAGGTGATCCATCCGCTTCCAGAACCGCAAAATCGTGCAGAATTCACATCGTAATAACCATTTATTATAAGCTACTTAGCGAGTTACCGCCCATGGATTCGCCCTGTTAATTCTATCTGGTTCACATATTGCAATTCTCCATCGAAAACAGTTACGGAGCGGGGCTTATGACCTCTTATGATGTTTCTGATGTAGGAAAAGCATGTGTCCGAACCCTGGCAAAACTGGATCACTCTTCCAACAATGTGGCCAATGTCGCCACCCCGGGGTTCAAGGCCGAATATTTGAGCTATGTCATGAATACGCCAGCTCCAGACCTTCGAGATCAGGTGCCGCCCTATACGGAATCCGTCTTTACGGATTATTCACAGGGCACCCTCCAGAAAACGGATAATCCCCTGGATTTTGCCCTTCAAGGAGACGGCTTTTTTACCCTGCAAACCGATCAGGGAATCGTGTACACAAGAAAGGGAGATTTCACCATCAATTCACGGAGTGAACTGGTTACAAAGTCCGGTGATTATGTTCTGGGCAGAACAGGAAAAATCATTCTCGAGGGCAAAGACATCCGGGTTGATGAATCGGGAAACATCATGATGGATGGAAACCAGGCGGACATGCTGAGCATCGTCAGTTTCGAGAATCCGGAAGCCCTGGTTCATGTGGGAGGCGGCGCTTTTAAGGACAATGGAAACGGATTGCTCAAAAAGGATTTCGCCCCGCATGTTGTGAATGAATCGCTTGAAAGTTCAAATGTCAGTGCGATCAAGGAAATGATTCAAATGATTGACCTTCAGAGAACCTTCGAAACCTACCAAAAGCTTATCCACACCATGAGCGATCAGGATAAACTTTCAACAGGCCGAATTGGGAAACTCGTCTAAACTTAACGTAAGGAGGAATTCGCGATGATCAGATCGCTTTGGACCGCAGCGACTGGAATGCAGGCTCAGCAGCTCGAACAGGATGTAGTGGCGAACAATCTTGCCAATGTCAACACCGTCGGATTCAAGAAATCCAGAGCGGATTTCCAGGATCTCATGTATCAGCTCTCATCAAAGGCAGGATCGGAAACATCATCGGGAAATCAAATGACCGTTGGCATAGAAGTGGGAATGGGCGTCAAACCCGTTGCAACGCAAAAAATGTTTTCTCAGGGCGATTATCAATCCACCGGCAATCCCTTCGACTGGGCCATTGAAGGGGACGGTTTTTTCCAATTGGATAACAACGGGGAAACGGTTTACACACGGGCCGGCAATTTCAAGATCAACAAGGACGGGGTCGTCTGCACCACCGAAGGGCTGAAATTGATTCCTGAGGTCAGCGTCCCGGCGGACACCGTAACCTTCACCCTGGACAGCGGTGGAACCTGGACCGCCTCTGATGCAAACGGAAAAGCCCTGGCCACCGGTAGGCTTGAACTGGCAAAATTCATTAATCCTGCAGGCTTGACGGGCATGGGGCGGAACCTTTTCGCCCAGACGGAAGCCTCCGGCGAAGCGGTGACAGGCAATCCGGGAGAGAATGGCATGGGAACCACTTCCCAGAGTTTTCTTGAAATGTCCAATGTGAATGTGGTCGATGAGATGGTCAAGATGATCGTCGGGCAGAGGGCCTACGAAATCAACTCAAAAGCGATTACGACGGCGGACAACATGCTTGAAGTAACGAACAACCTCAAGAGATAACGCAATGAAGAGAAAGATACTTTGGCCCCCTCTCTTTCAGATGCTTCTTTTTTGCGGCTTTTTTCTCCTGTTAGCCGCTGCCTCCCTTTATGCCTCTGATCCGACAATTCTTGAGAAGTCACTCGTTAAAGCTGCCGTAAGATGCCATATCGAAAAACATATGCCATGGCCAAAGGGGGCGGTCAGGATGTTTTTTCCATCCGATCTCAAGGAAATGGTCCTTCCTTCCAGGAATTTCAAATTGGAGGTCAAGGAAAACAAAAACGACGAATATATCGGCCATAAGCTTTATCGCGTAAACGTACGGCATAAAGATCATGATTACAAACAGATCTTCGTTCCAGTTCGGATCGAGGTCTTCATGGAAGTCGCCCTTAGCGCAAAACTTCTCAGAAAAGGGGAAACTGTCTCTGCACAGGACATTGCCCTTTCGGAAAAATGGTTCAGCCGGTTGCCTAAAGACCTCATTGACGATCCGCAGACCGTCATAGGAAGGAGAATGCTTCGCTCCGTTAATGCCCAGACGCCATTGACGTCGAGTATGATCGGCGATCCCGTCATGTTTAAGAAAGGGAAGATCGTCAAAATCGTCTGCATTCATGATACGCTGAATATCTCGACGCTTGGCGTTGCCGAGGAAGAGGGGATCTTCGGGACCACGGTAAAAGTCAGAAACATTTCCTCGAACAAGGTCATTCATGGCAGGGTCATCGGCGATTCCATCGTGAAGGTTGACATATGACGGATCATCAAACAAAGGCAGAAGAATTTCAGAAAAATATTGTAAATGATCGAGCGTAACGAACGGGAGAAACGGGTATGTATCGTCGACTTTCAATATTATGCACATTTTGGGTGATTGTTTTGCTGTTCCCGGGCTGTATGAGCAAACCGGATTATTTTCCGCCAGGGCCGCCTCTTCAGACACCGACTCCCCCAAGAGAAGAGCCGGCAAGGGGCTCCATCTGGCCTGGTGAAAGTTCGGCCAACATGCTCTTTTCCGACAAAAAAGCCAGGTTTGTCAATGATATCGTGACGATTCTCATTAGTGAATCCTCTCTCGGAACCAATAAAGCCACGACAAACACCAGCAGAGATTCAAGTGCCTCGGCCGGAATCGACGCCTTTCTGGGTCTGGATCATTCGATTTTGAGCCGCAACGCCGGCATGGGGTCAAAAATAGAAATCGGGGGAAGCGCGGTTTCCAATCTGAAGGGGGAGGGGAATACCTCCCGCGGTGGTCAGCTTGTGGCCACTTTAAGCGCGCGTGTTACGAAAGTGCTGGACAACGGCAATCTCGTTATTGAAGGGAAGCGTCAGCTATCCGTAAACAACGAGGATCAGTATATCATTCTCACCGGGATCGTCCGGCCCGAAGATATCAGATCGGACAACAGCATCTATTCACAGTATATCGCCGATGCCAGAATGGTCTATACCGGCCATGGAGTCATCAACGACAAGATGAAGCCCGGTTGGATGACGAGAGTTGTCGATTGGGTATGGCCATTTTAAGCTCTCCTTCAAAATGGGTCTTTAAGGAATGTTTCCTGCTTGAGGAACGTTATGAAAAGTATAAAGGCAATGACACTCATAATCCTTATGGTGATCGCCCTGACCGGCATGTTTACCCGGCCGGGATTTTCCGCCCGATTGAAGGATATTGCCTCCATCAGCGGGGTGAGAGACAACCAGCTCATCGGGTATGGCCTTGTTGTCGGGCTGGCCGGAACGGGTGACGATATCAAAAACGGATTCACCAGCGAGTCTCTATCCAACATGCTCCACAGGCAGGGCATATTCATGAAGGGCAAGACTCTGAAATCCGACAATGTGGCCGCTGTGATGGTTACGGCAACACTGCCCGCCTTCGCAAAAACCGGCTCAAAGATCGATGCCATTGTTTCATCCATCGGGGACGCAACAAGCCTTCATGGCGGGACTCTGCTGATGACCCCACTGAAAGGGGCGGATGGAGCCATCTATGCCGTTGCGCAAGGTCCGGTAATTCTAGGCGGATACGCCTTCGGCGGAGCAAACAGCAATGCCGGGAAAAATCATGCCAGCGCAGGCAGGATCGTCAACGGTGCCCTCGTTGAAAGGGAGCTCAACTACGATTTAGGCCAGCTCCGTTCATTGACGCTTAATCTCTTGCACCCCGATTTTTCAACCTCCAGTCATTTGACCCACGTCGTTAATAAGGAATTGGGAAAATATGTCCAGGCGAGCCAGGTAGACGCCTTCTCTGTAAACGTCAGGATGAGAGAAACAGACCCTATGAATATGATGCAGCTTATTTCATTAATGGAGAATCTTGAAGTTCCAGTAGATTCGAGGGCTGTGGTGGTCATGAACGAAAAAACCGGAACGATCGTCATGGGTGAGAATGTCCGGATCGCAACCGTGGCCGTGGCGCATGGCAATTTAAGTATTCAGATCAAGGAGGATGTGCTGGTTTCTCAGCCCCTTCCTTTCTCGCCTCCTCCGACGAAAGGAGACTCTCCCGTCAAGGATCGTAAAAGCGGAACGATCCTGGCCCCGGGGGGGCACACGGTTGTAACCAAGGATACCAATGTCGGCGTGGCGGAGGAGAAAAACAAGGTCATGGTCGTATCCAAGGGGGTAACGATTCAGGATGTCGTCAGGGCGCTCAACGCGATCGGGGTATCGCCCCGAGACCTTATCACCATCATGCAGACGATCAAGGCGGCGGGGGCATTGCAGGCCGAGCTGAAAATCATCTGACATTGCACATCGAATTTTTTTCGATGGATCGGGGGTTACACAGATGAATGACAACGGGATGAACATCAGCATGCCGCATAGAAAATTCACCTCTCCAACGAATGCCGAAAACCAGATGAAGAATAAAGAGGACCATCAGCTTAAAAAAGTATGTGCTGACTTCGAATCCCTTTTTGTCTATAATTTGCTGCAGACGATGAGAAAAACAATACCTGCGGGAAGTCCTGTCACGCACTCCTTCGGCAAAGATACCTACAACATGATGTTCGATCAGAAGATCGCCGAAGAATTATCCCACAAGGGAAGCGGAATGGGCCTGCAGACGATCCTGTATCATCAACTGAAAAAACAGGATATCAAGAATAAATAGAGCAGAATCTTATGTTTCCTGAGCCGGATTTTTTTGTAAATTCAGATTTGGGGAGAACAATCATTAAAGACTTTGTAGATTATACCGATGAATAATAATAAACAAAGCCAATGATGGAGACGCACGATGAACATCAACAATTCGAATGGAATATCACCGAAAGATATTCAACAGTATCTGTTGAATGAGACACTTGGGAAAGGCAGGGAGGTGCCGGAAGAAAAATCCTCGGCCATTCCGCAAGAAAAAGTGGATATTTCCAATAAGGCGAGAGAAATACAGCAAATAAGCAGCGCAATGACTGACGTTCAGAGCATTCGGGAGGATAAGGTCGCGGCAATAAAATCACAGATTGAAGATGGGACCTACAACGTAAGCGGAGAAGAAGTGGCCAATAAAATGTTAGGCGAAAACTTCCTGGATATTTTTGCCTGATCCCCGAATTTAGGGTCATTTCAAGATTGCCGTTGCGTGATTATTTACGTTCTCAAGAGAGAGGCACCGCTCTTTTTGTGCGTCGGGCTTTTTGTGAACACACAAAGCTGGAGTCCATGCACCGAACTTAATCAACTTTACTCATCAGAAGATCCCGGAATACTTTTCAGGATATGAACAACGCGAGAATAACGCCTCCCTTTGCCGAACCTTCAGCCACTGCATTCAATGCCCCTGTCCACTCTTTCATAAAGAATCTTCAGGCTGAAACGAATTTTTACAGGGAATTAGTTCAACTGATCGAACGGGAACGAGAGATCTTACGACACCCCTCTCTTGTAGATTTACGCACCAACCATTCGAGAATGGAAGCATGTCTTCTCAACGTCCAGATCTGCAGAAACGAGAAGGAGAAAATTCTTAAATCGTTCAATAAAACGGTTTATCCCGGCTGTGACGATGAACAGACACTTTATTCCATCGCCGAACATGCGGATGACCATCTCAGGAATCAACTACTGGAATGCCTGGACAAACGCTGCCGACTGATCGAGGCCGTCAAGAACCGTATCTCAAGAAATGTGACCCTGCTGGGGAGTTCCCTGTCACAAATCGGATCAACGTTGATGTTTTTGCAGAAAACGATCTCCGGCTCAACGAACTATATGCCGTCAGGCCGCATGTGTACGACAATGTCCAACGGAACGTTTTTCAACAGACGAGGATAGAGAGAATGCTCATGAGATGATCCCGAATGCCTTCAGCTGCCATCCTGCGGCGGATGAAGACCATCGATTTCACTTTCGTGCATTCTCTTTTTTTGACGGGAAAGCGGATGTCTCTTCCTTAAATAGATTAAAAGCCCAAACCTGCCCCTTTTCTGAAATCAGGATAATACTTCACTCAATTTATAGGATTTCTCAAGAAACCTGTTATAGACCTCATGGGATAGACCGTCAAAATCAGCAGATTCGATCCCATTTTCTTCAAATTCCCTGAGCATGTCCGGTACCGAATAATATTCCCTCACGACGGGTTCAACTTCGCCTATTTTTACGACAAATCGATCCGTGTTAAAGGTAATTTTCACGTAATTTATCTGTTCTTCCGTTAACTTCAGCAACACTTTTTATTCTCCTTCTTTTTTGGATCAAGCTTGTACCCTTTATTTTTCCAATTATTAAACATTTCTTTTCTCAAATGTCCATCCAAAACAGAATATCCCGTTCATTACCAAACAGAGATTTTTTGCACGGCGGAGGCTTCCTGACTCGGATGTGACCAGCATAAGCAATACCGCAAAATCTTTGGATACTGAGGACTACCGCTGTTTACAAAACAGATTGCTCGGTAGATGCCATATGCTGAAAAGCCAGGCAAAAGACAGAAACAGTTATCTGTTACCAGTGAACCATATCACGCAGAGCGCATGACTTCTTCCCCCTTCTCATCCTCGTTTCCCAAATACTGCTTGGCTAAGAACCTGCAGGCCTTTTCGTCTCCAGCCATTGCAGCATTCCATATCCTTTTCCGGTTTTCCAGTTCACGAAGCATCTCTTTTTGTCGTTCTTCCATCCGCTTCATTTTTCTTTCTTTGGACTTCATCTTATTCCTCTATAGTTGTCATTCGATTTTTCCAGCAGCTCGATCTCTAGATTCACAAAGCTTTTGTTTGAATCGGATTGTTGATCGTCTTATTAATAATAATGCCTCTTTCGTAATAAGCAATACGGCCTGGGTACTGAATATATACCAGATAATATCTGATATCATCGGCGGAAGAAACGGACTGGCCTTCTCAACGATGTTTTATCTATTTACGATCTGTATTGGAGGCACTCCAGAGATTCTAAAAATTCGGAAGGGAAGGGAAGTTGGAGATTATTTCTGAATGAAATGTCTTCTTCTGATGAAATCCGTCATTTTTCAAGGGTGGGGGGGTGATGCCCCATTCCCCCCCACCTCTTTGAGCTTTACACCGTCGGTTTTTCCTTGCCGGCATTGACGCCTGCGATGCGCCCGAAGACTACGCAATCGGTTGTCGCGTTTGTGCCAAGTCTGTTCGACCCATGTATTCCTCCTGTAACCTCACCCGCAGCATACAATTTCGGAACAACAGCTCCGAACACATCGATGACCTGGGCATTCGTGTTAATTCTTAGACCGCCCATGGTGTGATGGACCGCAGGCCACTGCGGGAGGGCATAAAAGGGGCCCTTGTCCAGGGGTAGCATGGCCTTTGATATCGGCTTGTTGAATTCAGGATCCTTTCCCTCCTGAAGATAGCGATTGTGGTCGGTGACTGTCTTCACAAGGGCATCGACCGGAATGCCGATCTTTTCTGCAAGGCTGGCTATTGTATCCGCCTCTGTAAACCGGCCTTTTTTCAGCCCGGCATTCAGGCTTTCCTGCGTTTCCCCGATAAGAGGAACCATGGCGGCATTGAAAATGGTGTAGGTAGGCTTCATCTTGTCACCCATATTGATCTGGGCAAAGGCACAGACATCCCTGCGCTCCAATTCGCTTACAAAGCGCTTACCAAGTTTGTTGACATAAATGCATCCGCGACCCGGAGCGCTGAAAGCATAAACGGCCGGATTGTCCAGAGTTCCCGATGCTGGCTCCGCAAACGGGTACAGTTGGATGAAATTCATCTGAACCGTATCGGCTCCGATGGCCTGGGCGTAGCGAATCATCTCCCCGGTGGCGCCTTTGTGGTTGGTGCAGTTAAACTCTGCCACCAGCTTCGGATAATGGGCCATCCGCATCTTTACGTCTCTGCTGAAGCCTCCCGATGCAACCACGACGGCTTTGCTGGCCTTGATATTTAAAACCCTTCTGCCCCGCTTGATTTCCAATCCAAGCACCGGGCTTTTCGGGTCCGCATCCTTCCGCCACATCCAGGTCACTTCAGAATTGAGAACAATTTTAGCGCCGTATTTCTCGGCGATTTTTCTGAGGGCTTCCGTGTAGTCGCGCCCCCAACTGGTTTTTGAAAAATGTGCCCGATAGGCGCTATGCCCGCCAGCTCTGTTCACCGCCTGGCGAATCTCAAGACCGCCCTCATCCATCATCCAGTTCAGGGCATCCGGGGCACCGTTGACAAGAACCTCAACCAGCTCGGGAATGTTGTAGTAATCGCCCCCTTTTAGGGTGTCTTCCAGATGCTGCTTCGGACTGTCATTCCCAAGATTAAGTTTTTCCCGGAGATTCAGCTTATCGTTCCAGGCTGCATATCCGCCGCCATTTATAGTGGAATTGCCGCCATATGTAGGCATTTTCTCGAGAATAACCACCTTGGCCCCTGCCTTCGCCGCCTCCGCCGCTGCGGCCAGCCCGGCAAATCCGGAGCCGATAATCACGACGTCCCATGTCTCGTCCCATTTTTGTGGAAGTTTTCGAGCCATGGCCTCCGCTGTTCCCGGTGTGGCCATGTTGAGAGCCAGGCCGCTTCCCATGGCCGCACCCATGGCAATGGCCCCTTTGAGCACGGAACGCCTACTCATACCACTGCATGACAACGGATCTTTTTCTGTTTTCATGGAGCACCTCCTTAAGATGATCGATAGTGACTAAAGATTTGTCGAAACAAAGACCACATTTCTGGTTCAAACAAAAAGCTCTTCCTGAAAACAAAAAAATCTTGCCCCCTTAATTAGAAGCAACATTTTAATCATCTCTCCAAGGGATGCCTTTTCAAAATAAGATAAAAGGATGATATTCATCAAACGCTTGAAACTATCTAATATGTCTGCAATTTTCTGCCTTTAATTTATTTGAATGTCAAGAAATAATTTATTTGAGGGCCAATACATGCCATCGTCCAACCTGATACAGGTCTTCTGACCTATCCGATGAACCATCATGGGCCTCATGACGGCTCTCATACGCAGTGCCTCTCTCGGCATACTGAAAGAACAGCCGCCTATCCCGCCAGCTCGAAGAACACATTAATCCTCAGGCTGGTCCGGATAGGGTCATTATTATTCCACCATCAGGATTTGGATGATTACCCGTCATGAATAGACCGGATTGTAAGACAAGACATCCTGGTGTATGTTAGTTCCAGGTAATATCTGATTGACAACAGATCGGCCTGTTACTCAAAGATCCGTAAATAGTTTGACCGGATGTCATCAATAAGGATGACTATTTCGGGATCAGCATCGATTTTAACCCTATTTTTTCAATGCTTTAATCGGTGTTCCCGATATGGGTCATGTAATCGCCGAATCGTTCATCTTAACAATAACGTTAAATATTCTTCTGCTTGTAAGAAGGGGGTGAAGCCTCACCAATCAATCCATGGGCACTATTGATCAAAAGGCGGGCAAAACATCTTGAAAGGATCTCATTTACGGCAGCTAAGCTGGGAAGTATCCTTAATAAAGAGGTACCAAAAGTCGAATTTTCTAAATACACCACCAAAGGAGGGCAAGCAGATGAAAAAGCTATTGCTTACAATTACGTTTTCGGTGCTCCTTATTTTCTCTTCACTGACGGCGAATGCTCGTTTGGCCATCTTTGATGATTTATGGGATGTCAGCCAGGGAACTTCCGTGAGCGCAAGCAGCGGCGCCTTGGCAGGAGGATGGTGGTCAGACCCACGGAACATGTTCGGGGGTGCCTATGGCACGAATTCTGATACCAAAAATAACACTATCTTCAAAGACTACCAGCCTCAAGGTTATGTTCATTGGGTGAATTGGCAGACGTCAGCCCCTGTTACCCTGCAGAGCTTCAACTTGGTCGCTATTCATGACTATGGCCTGAACATGGGTGAATACCGAAACATCAATCATCGAGGAATCAGCAGGTTCAAATTATTCTCCAGCACCGAATTGTCGGGACCATGGGCATTACTGTATGACTATACGGTCAATCCCGTGCTGGACTCAAATTGGCAACCCGTGTACGGCGGGGGAACGAATTACTCAGGATTAAATTATCTTGAACTTTTTGCAGATGTGCCGCTGACGACAGCCCAATACTTTAGAGCTGAATTTACTCAATACGGCACAGGTTCGTGGGTATATGGTGACGCTCAGGGACCAAGAATCTATGAACTTGACGGATATGGGCCGACTGTTCCCATCCCGGCCACGTTGCTTCTCTTGGGACCTGGTCTGATAGGGCTTTTGACACTCAAGAAAAAGTTTAACAGATAAACTCCTATTTAATGATGAAGGCAGGATCAAACGGTTCTGCCTTTTTCTTGTTTTGGTGAGACCTGTCGGGATCGAACCGACAACCTACTGACAGATATATAAGTATTATAGAGTACATATTAAATATTACATAATATTCATATCTATTAAATTGGCTACATGTCAACGAGCATCTTGGCTGCCGAATTAAATTTTTAACTTCCCACTCCAATACCACTACAACGACATATAATATTTGACAACAAAAATTAAATGAACAATAATCCTCCTGAAGGATCAATTATCCAGAAGGAGGACAGCATGATCTTTAACAATTTCAGTGAAACAGAGATTTTTAGCATACCAAAGTTCGCTGTAGAAAAGACTGACGTTGAAGGGTTCATGGATGAATTGAGAGGATTTCATAGCACCTTTCAGAGTTGCTTTACGCGTAGCGAAACTCGCGAGAATTTCTTTCATTACATGGTTGGACAATTCAGCGAACTGGACAGGAAATCGATAGAGCCTATTGCATTGACGGTCGAAGGTGGGACCGTCCGTTCCATGCAGCGGATGATCAGCGATGCCCAATGGGACGAAGACCTGATCGCGAAGCGTTATCATCAATTGATCGGGGATGATATGGCGCATGGCGATGGCATTTTGATTTTTGATGAGACATCGTTTGTCAAGAAGGGCAATGATTCCATCGGTGTTTCCCGTCAATACTGCGGCTCTCTGGGAAAAGTGGAAAACTGCCAGGTCGGAGTTTTTGCAGCCTATGCCTCTCCTCATGGCTATGCCCTTCTGGACAAGCGATTGTTTATTCCGGAGAAGTGGTTTTCCGAACCTTACAAAGACAGGCGGTCGAAGTGCCGATTGCCCGATAGCGAAACGTTTAAGACCAAGGTGGAACTGGCCATCGAGATGCTTGATCATGTCCAGAAGGAGGAACTTCTTCCCTTTCGATACGTGGTTGCCGATACGGCCTATGGTAGAAGCATCGAGTTTATCGAGGCCATTGAGAAACATCCGGGAAAGACTTACCTTCTTGCGGTGCCCTGTGACACGCTTTGTTGGCTCACCTCTCCCGTTACCCACAAGAAGGCCTACACTTACAAAGGAGAGCAGCGCTCTCGGACCGTTCTTTCGGAAACTGAAAAAGCCCCGGTGACGGTGGAAGCTTTTGCCCGGAATTTGAACAACTACTTCTGGTACAGGAGAATCGTTGCCGAGGGCGCGAAAGGGCCGATTGCTTACGAATTTATGAGGAGAAAGATCTTTCTGCACCGAGATGGCCTGCCCTGTAAATCCGTGTGGCTGATTGTCAAAAGAACCCTTGGTGCGGAGCCCGTTTATTCTTACTTCATCAGCAATGCTCCCAGAAGCACCCGCCTGCCGGTTTTTGTCTGGCTCAGCGGCGTTCGATGGGCGATCGAACAATGTTTTGAAGAAGCCAAGTCGGAATTGGGGCTTGATCAGTACGAGGTCAGGAAATTCTCCGGATGGCATCATCACATATTGACCTGTATGCTGGCTCACTTTTTTCTCTGGCACCTCAAGATCAGGTTGGGGAAAAAAAGCACCCTCTGTTACGCTATCGCAGCTTAGGATCTTATTGGAGGTCGTGCTTCCCCTCCGAAAATTTGATGTTGACAGCGCCATTTCTTTAGTGGCCGGAATACAAAGGCGAAATCATCGTGCCTATTTGTCTCATAGAAAGAAAAAGCAATTCCATTAACTTTCATTTGTCGTTGTAGGGATACTTAATTGAAAAAGTATTTATTTCGCAAAAATCAAAATACCCTATATATTTGACACTCTCTCTTTCATTTGCTTCATCTGCAAATATTACGTCTAGGTTGAAAGCACCATTTCTTCCTGTTATCAATCGCAATCATATCATCAGAATAATGCGACAGTTCAATTACAAATAAACAGTTTGCAATTTCGACTATTGTTTACATTTTTCAGATAAGATCATTTCCGTAATCAATCAGTATTGAAAAATATATGTAAAATTGATACTTTTACATTGGTCTCGTTCATCTATTGTAAGGTGTTTTTCATTCTGTTTGATTGGAGGGGACACATGAACGGAAGACTATTGCCGATTCTTTCTTTGTTTCTATCAATCCTAACAGGTTGTACCAAGGATTATCCTTACGGTTCAAGCCCGGACTGGGGTCACATGATGTACTATGGTTACGGAGGTGGGTTTATGTGGATCCTATTACTCGTAATGATCGGTATCCTGCTCTACTTTGTAATCCAGACCGCCAAGAGAAAAAATGGCGGGGAAGTGTCGGAGAAGACTCCCCTCGACATTCTGAAAAAACGTTACGCTAAGGGTGAAATAACTAAGGAAGAGTTTGACCGGATTAAGCGTGAACTTTCAGAGTAGGCAACACGAATGACCCAGAAGCCAAAATATAAGGAGGAAAATATGAAACGAAAAATGCTGCAAATCAGTGTCGTTCTCATCGTTTTACTCATGGCTTTACCGGCAATGACCCAATCTCGCTATGATTATGGGCCAGGATACGACGATGAATACTATGGGCGTGGATGGGGTTCTGGATATGGCATGGGATCTGGCTACGGAATGGGACGGGGCGGGATGATGGGCTATGGAGGATATTATTCTGTGCCGAACAAACTGCCAGTTCCCAAGAATAAGGAGTGGATCGGGAAGCTGCGTGACATCCTGGCACTGGAAAGACTTTCTTTTGAGCAGTACGCAGTGGATTCGGAGAAGTACAATACTTACATGCCGTATCACATGATCATACCGCAGGAGCAAGACCATGTCTTGACAATCGAGCGACTTTTCGCAGCCTACGGCCTTCCTACAGATGGGAAGTCCCCAGTTGTGAAAGACACGAAGACCCTTGATGAGGCCTATCAATTATGTGTAAAAATGGAACGCGACCTCATCCCACGTTATGAATGGCTGATCAAGAATGCCGAAGATCGCGACACTGCCGGGATTCTTAACAACCTTCTGATCCAAACACGCTACCACCTTGCCATGTTTGAGCACGCTTTACAGGCTGGTGGGTGGCATGGAGGAGGACCTTGGGGTGGGCGCGGTCGAGGTCCTGGCATGATGTGGGGTTGGTAAAAGCTTACTCTTTAACGACACCCTTCATCACTTCTTTCAGAATAGAAATAGGAAATGAGGTAAGCAAAGGCAGAGTCAGAAATGGCTCTGCCTATATTATTTGAAAATATTCTTAATATATGTTTTCAGATCGTAATCGTTAGTACTGAAAGTAACTCAGAGTAAGAATTTGTAGATGCGTTCTGGCAAGAATGATCCTCTCTACCATTCCCCCGCGTTCGACAGTCGTAGGCATATTTTGACCTTTTGAATAGCGTAAGTCATTGAATTTTCACAGTCGGACTCTCAAAAAACTGAAAAACCTGTAGGCATGCGAAATATGTAATTATGCTTGACATCGTTGGTAGTCTACGTTACATGAGTAGACATGTACATCAGAACAATCTCCAGAAAAAACAAGAGCGGATCGACAACCACATACGTCCAGTTGGCGCATAATGTTCGGGATGCCAAAACGGGACATTGGTGGGCCGTATGGGACTTGAACCCACGGCCAACGGATTAAAAATACTCTGGCGAGTTTAACAAGTCTTGGGGCAGGGGAGAGGAGTGAGCGATAACAAATTGTATTTCAAAAAAACAAAATTTGTTATCGCCTTACTTATGGTTGTGCTAACCTAAAATTGATCAGGGAAAGGGCCTTGTGCTAACCCAAAATTGACCACCCCAGAGCACGAGAGACCTGCTAAGAAGATACCACTACAACGACATATAATATTTGACAACAAAAATTAAATGAACAATAATCCTCCTGAAGGATCAATTATCCAGAAGGAGGACAGCATGATCTTTAACAATTTCAGTGAAACAGAGATTTTTAGCATACCAAAGTTCGCTGTAGAAAAGACTGACGTTGAAGGGTTCATGGATGAATTGAGAGGATTTCATAGCACCTTTCAGAGTTGCTTTACGCGTAGCGAAACTCGCGAGAATTTCTTTCATTACATGGTTGGACAATTCAGCGAACTGGACAGGAAATCGATAGAGCCTATTGCATTGACGGTCGAAGGTGGGACCGTCCGTTCCATGCAGCGGATGATCAGCGATGCCCAATGGGACGAAGACCTGATCGCGAAGCGTTATCATCAATTGATCGGGGATGATATGGCGCATGGCGATGGCATTTTGATTTTTGATGAGACATCGTTTGTCAAGAAGGGCAATGATTCCATCGGTGTTTCCCGTCAATACTGCGGCTCTCTGGGAAAAGTGGAAAACTGCCAGGTCGGAGTTTTTGCAGCCTATGCCTCTCCTCATGGCTATGCCCTTCTGGACAAGCGATTGTTTATTCCGGAGAAGTGGTTTTCCGAACCTTACAAAGACAGGCGGTCGAAGTGCCGATTGCCCGATAGCGAAACGTTTAAGACCAAGGTGGAACTGGCCATCGAGATGCTTGATCATGTCCAGAAGGAGGAACTTCTTCCCTTTCGATACGTGGTTGCCGATACGGCCTATGGTAGAAGCATCGAGTTTATCGAGGCCATTGAGAAACATCCGGGAAAGACTTACCTTCTTGCGGTGCCCTGTGACACGCTTTGTTGGCTCACCTCTCCCGTTACCCACAAGAAGGCCTACACTTACAAAGGAGAGCAGCGCTCTCGGACCGTTCTTTCGGAAACTGAAAAAGCCCCGGTGACGGTGGAAGCTTTTGCCCGGAATTTGAACAACTACTTCTGGTACAGGAGAATCGTTGCCGAGGGCGCGAAAGGGCCGATTGCTTACGAATTTATGAGGAGAAAGATCTTTCTGCACCGAGATGGCCTGCCCTGTAAATCCGTGTGGCTGATTGTCAAAAGAACCCTTGGTGCGGAGCCCGTTTATTCTTACTTCATCAGCAATGCTCCCAGAAGCACCCGCCTGCCGGTTTTTGTCTGGCTCAGCGGCGTTCGATGGGCGATCGAACAATGTTTTGAAGAAGCCAAGTCGGAATTGGGGCTTGATCAGTACGAGGTCAGGAAATTCTCCGGATGGCATCATCACATATTGACCTGTATGCTGGCTCACTTTTTTCTCTGGCACCTCAAGATCAGGTTGGGGAAAAAAAGCACCCTCTGTTACGCTATCGCAGCTTAGGATCTTATTGGAGGTCGTGCTTCCCCTCCGAAAATTTGATGTTGACAGCGCCATTTCTTTAGTGGCCGGAATACAAAGGCGAAATCATCGTGCCTATTTGTCTCATAGAAAGAAAAAGCAATTCCATTAACTTTCATTTGTCGTTGTAGGGTTATAATCCCCGTCTCCCCAGACAGGAGATTCTTGAGCTGATCAGCGTAAAGTTTGTGCAATCTGCCGCCGATGCGCTTTTGATCGGCCACCCCGGCACTGGTAAAAGCCACATTGCCAAAGCGGTTGCGCATGCCGCGATCCAGGCCGGTTATCAGGTGGCCTACCGGGAAGCGCAATGCTTCTTTGAAGACATCTTTGAAGCCACGCAAACAGGCAAGCGCAAAAAGCTGTTCAAGCTGTTCTGCGGCGCCGATCTTTTGGTGATTGATGATCTGTTTCTGAAAAAACGTCTGCCGCAGGCCGCCGCTGATGATCTGCTGGATGTGATTCTGGAGCGTTATCGCCACCGGAAAAGCACGATGATCACTTCAAACCGGCCGATTGAGGACTGGGGAAAGCTCCTCGGCGACAATGCTGCAGCTTCGGCCATTCTGGACCGTCTGTTGCACCGCGGTCATCTGCTGAAATTTGAAGGAAAGAGTTACCGGCTCAAGGAGGCTTCTAAAAGACTCGCGTTAGAAAAGAAAAATAACTAGCTTAACACCTGTTCTGCCGACCTTGGGGTGGGGGATTTTGACCCGGCCACAGGTGGGGGATTTTCAAGTGGCCATCCGGGTTCTTACCAATTCATACTGATCCATCCTCAGCAACTCCGATTCCTCCTGCTTGAAAGATCTGGAATACAGTATCACTACAACGACATATAATATTTGACAACAAAAATTAAATGAACAATAATCCTCCTGAAGGATCAATTATCCAGAAGGAGGACAGCATGATCTTTAACAATTTCAGTGAAACAGAGATTTTTAGCATACCAAAGTTCGCTGTAGAAAAGACTGACGTTGAAGGGTTCATGGATGAATTGAGAGGATTTCATAGCACCTTTCAGAGTTGCTTTACGCGTAGCGAAACTCGCGAGAATTTCTTTCATTACATGGTTGGACAATTCAGCGAACTGGACAGGAAATCGATAGAGCCTATTGCATTGACGGTCGAAGGTGGGACCGTCCGTTCCATGCAGCGGATGATCAGCGATGCCCAATGGGACGAAGACCTGATCGCGAAGCGTTATCATCAATTGATCGGGGATGATATGGCGCATGGCGATGGCATTTTGATTTTTGATGAGACATCGTTTGTCAAGAAGGGCAATGATTCCATCGGTGTTTCCCGTCAATACTGCGGCTCTCTGGGAAAAGTGGAAAACTGCCAGGTCGGAGTTTTTGCAGCCTATGCCTCTCCTCATGGCTATGCCCTTCTGGACAAGCGATTGTTTATTCCGGAGAAGTGGTTTTCCGAACCTTACAAAGACAGGCGGTCGAAGTGCCGATTGCCCGATAGCGAAACGTTTAAGACCAAGGTGGAACTGGCCATCGAGATGCTTGATCATGTCCAGAAGGAGGAACTTCTTCCCTTTCGATACGTGGTTGCCGATACGGCCTATGGTAGAAGCATCGAGTTTATCGAGGCCATTGAGAAACATCCGGGAAAGACTTACCTTCTTGCGGTGCCCTGTGACACGCTTTGTTGGCTCACCTCTCCCGTTACCCACAAGAAGGCCTACACTTACAAAGGAGAGCAGCGCTCTCGGACCGTTCTTTCGGAAACTGAAAAAGCCCCGGTGACGGTGGAAGCTTTTGCCCGGAATTTGAACAACTACTTCTGGTACAGGAGAATCGTTGCCGAGGGCGCGAAAGGGCCGATTGCTTACGAATTTATGAGGAGAAAGATCTTTCTGCACCGAGATGGCCTGCCCTGTAAATCCGTGTGGCTGATTGTCAAAAGAACCCTTGGTGCGGAGCCCGTTTATTCTTACTTCATCAGCAATGCTCCCAGAAGCACCCGCCTGCCGGTTTTTGTCTGGCTCAGCGGCGTTCGATGGGCGATCGAACAATGTTTTGAAGAAGCCAAGTCGGAATTGGGGCTTGATCAGTACGAGGTCAGGAAATTCTCCGGATGGCATCATCACATATTGACCTGTATGCTGGCTCACTTTTTTCTCTGGCACCTCAAGATCAGGTTGGGGAAAAAAAGCACCCTCTGTTACGCTATCGCAGCTTAGGATCTTATTGGAGGTCGTGCTTCCCCTCCGAAAATTTGATGTTGACAGCGCCATTTCTTTAGTGGCCGGAATACAAAGGCGAAATCATCGTGCCTATTTGTCTCATAGAAAGAAAAAGCAATTCCATTAACTTTCATTTGTCGTTGTAGGGATAAAATGCCCGGACACGTCCGGTCCGGGCAAGGGGTGAGGCTAGAGATTATGGCGGCTGTTCCGGCCGCCGTTCTCTATGCCTCGCGGCTTGGGTTTTTGAGCTTTGGCTTTCAGGCCGTCCATCAGAATATCGCGATCAATGAACCATATCCCGCCCAGCTTAAAACTCCCAGGCAATTCGCCTTTATTCAGAAGCTTATAAGTTTGTTTCAGGCAGATTCTCAACAACGATGAAACTTCTGACGGACTAAGGAAAGGACTTGCCATCTGGCGCTCCTTTTCCTCACTCCTCCTAAACTCCAAAATTTAACTCAAAGATCCTTACCTAATTGAGATTTGATTAAAATAACCGTTCTTTTAAAAATTATCAAGGAGGTGATGGCGTGGGCCAATATTCAAGGAAACTAAAACGCGGCGTTCGGTGGTTCTATTCAGGCCAATATTTGGGGCAGAAATATTTTAGCCGGGCGATCTACCTGACAAAACAGGAGGCGAAGAGGGCGGAGAGGGAAAAAATCGAAGAGCTTGATGAGCTGGCCAGAAATCCGATCAGCGGTATTACTTTGATCGAATTGATGGAAGCACGCCTTGACTACCTGGAAGCCAAGAAGTCAAAAATGTATTATCGCGACAATAAGCGGTATTTCAAAATCGCTCTTGACTACTGGGGCAGGGATCGGGCAGCAGACAGCATAACCAAGAAAGACGTCCATGATCTTTTGTTGGCCGAGGCCAAGAGGCTGAAAGAGAGCAAGCGGCAGAATTATGCCGTAAATGCCTTGCTCCGTTCTTTAAAGGCATTGTTTAACTATGGGATTAAAATCTATGATTTAAAACAGAATCCTTTTTTAATGGCAGAGCTTCATTCGATCGATGTCAAGCTGAAAAGAATACCGTCAGAAGCTGAAATTTCGGCCGTCAGGGAGAAAATGACCGATAGCCAAAAATTTCTGTTCGACTTTGTTGACCAGACCGCTTGCCGGGTATCGGAAAGTTTGAGATTCAGGGCGGAAGATATCGACGGTGAGCTGATAACCCTATGGACCCGGAAAGCGAAGAACAGCAATTTGACACCGAGGCGCATACCGAAGCCGGAATGCTTAACAAGATATAGAGGAAGGGGAAAGGTCTTTGAATGGACGGATCATCCCGGCTTTTTGGAGAAGTATATAAAGGAAGCAGGGCAGAAGCCATGGAACTGGCATTGCCTCCGCCATCGCCGGGCTTCAATATGGGCAAACGATGGCATGACGATAATCGAGATAATGAACCGGCTCGGCCATTCAAATTTAAGCACATGCCAGAGATATTTGCGCTTGCTGGGATTTACGAAATATTAAGCAGGGTAGGGGACTTTAGCCAAATCTTAGCGAAGGACAATAAAAAAGGCACTCAGAAATTGATCTAAGTGCCTTATTTTATTATTGGTGAGCCCTGTCGGGATCGAACCGACAACCTACTGATTAAGAGTCAGTTGCTCTACCAGCTGAGCTAAGGGCCCATAATACGAATTGTAACTTAATATTGCGGCATCCGTTCAAGACCGAAGTCGCTTTGAGATGCAGTCATATATAGGCATTTTTTTTTGTTGTCAACTGATTTTAGCAGGAATTGAAGTTGGAGAAAATACTTGATGGCTGTTTTTATAATTGCTAACATGCGACCCCATCAGAAATTAAGGGTGCTTTATGCGGGTTGTCGTTCAGCGAGTCGAGAAGGCCAGCGTGAGAGTAAACCATCGACTTGTTTCTGAAATTTCAAAGGGTCTGCTGTTATTTCTTGGTGTTGAGAAAGGCGACGGCTATCCCGACGCGAACTACCTTGTGGACAAAGTCATTCATTTGAGGATCTTTGAAGATGATGCAGGCAAGATGAACCGTTCTCTTATGGATGTTTCCGGAGAAATGCTCATCGTTTCACAGTTTACGCTCCTGGGAGATTGCCGCAAGGGCAGGAGGCCTGCTTTTACATGTGCTGAGGAACCAGATCGTTCAAATATGCTTTATAATTATTTTATCAGTTCAGCCAAGGAGAAGATTCCTGTCGTCAAGTCCGGAATTTTTCAGGCAATGATGAAGGTCGAGCTTATTAATGACGGGCCGGTTACACTGCTGCTTGACAGCAAAAAGCTTTTTTAAGGCAAGGAGAGGTGCATGACTGAAAATGAAAAATACGAGATTCCCTCCATCGACATCCGGATAGATAAAGAAGGTGTCTGGTATTACGAAGGGAATGAAATGTTCCGCAAGGATATTCTTTCCACGTTCTTTGAGGAACTGGAGAGGGACTCAACGGGAAGATATGTCATTCGGCACAATGAACAGATCTTTGCCATCACGGTTGAAGATGTCCCCTTTGCGGTCAAGTCCATCGAGCCTTCGCAGGATGAGCAGGGCAGGGAAGGGCATTTCAATATTCTGCTGACGGATGACAGTGTGGAAACATTGGATCCTGCGACACTGCGGATGGGAGATGACAATGTCCTGTACTGCGCTGTAAAAGATAAACGCTTTGAAGCCCGATTTACGAGAAATAGTTATTATCAGTTTGCCGAACACATCCAATATGATTCGGACAAAAATATGTATTATATAAAACTCGACGACACCATTTATGAAATTTCACCTAAAGGTTAGTCAGCATTGGCAATTCCTGCATCTTCCGCCATGACATTTTCAGTTAGATACCTAGAAAAGAAGTGATGCCCGCGTCCAGGGCTACTGATTTTAAATAGATTTAAACAGGCTATAACCCGCCTTTTTCAATGTGGAGGTTTGACATGTTGGATGAGTACATCAAGGAATCGTTAACGTTTGATGACGTTCTTCTTCAGCCGGCGGAATCGCATATACTCCCCCGGGATGCGAATGTTTCAACATGGCTTACAAATCGAATATCCCTGAATATTCCCATTGTGGCAGCCGCAATGGATACCGTCACCGAATCCGCCACGGCCATTTGCCTCGCCCGGGAGGGGGGTGTTGGAATCATTCATCGCAATATGAGCATTGAAAGGCAGGTCCTCGAAGTCGACAAGGTTAAAAAATCAGAAAGCGGAATGATCGTGGACCCCATCACGATGGAACCCGAACAGAAGGTCCGCGAAGCCCTTGATTTAATGCACCGGTACAAAATATCCGGCGTCCCGGTGGTCAAGAATAAGAAGCTCGTAGGCATCCTGACCAACCGGGATCTTCGTTTTGAAGAAAACCTGGATCAACCGGTTTCTCAGGTCATGACAAAGGATAATCTGATCACCGTATCCGCCAACATCACCCTTGAAGAATCCAAAAAACTGCTCCACCGGCATCGCATCGAAAAGCTGCTGGTTGTCGATGAATCCTATCATCTCAAGGGCTTGATCACGATCAAGGACATTGAGAAGATCAGAAAATACCCCAATGCCTGCAAAGATTCCCTGGGGCGGTTGCGGGCCGGGGCCGCGGTGGGAATTCTCGATCGGGAGGCCCGGGTGGATGCACTACTCAATGCCGGTGTCGATGTTATCGTCATCGATACGTCTCACGGCCATTCAAAAGGGGTTATTGATGCCGTAAGGGATACGAAGAAGAATTTTCCGAATTGCGAGCTGGTGGCGGGCAATGTGGCCACAGCCGAAGGAGCCCAGGCGCTGATCGATGCCGGAATCGATGCCGTAAAAGTAGGCGTGGGTCCGGGCTCCATCTGTACGACCCGGGTCATCGCAGGTGTCGGAGTCCCGCAGATCACAGCCATAGCCGAGGCTTATAAAATCTGTGCCCGTTATGACATCCCCGTCATTGCCGACGGCGGAATCAAGTATTCAGGCGATATCGTCAAGGCCCTTGCCGCAGGCGCCCACACGGTCATGATCGGTGGCCTTTTTGCGGGAACCGAAGAAAGCCCGGGAGAAACCATCCTGTTCCAGGGCCGAAGCTACAAAGTCTACCGCGGCATGGGTTCGCTGGAAGCCATGAAAATGGGAAGCCGTGACCGTTATTATCAGGACGACATGGAAAGTCACCTGAAACTCGTTCCCGAAGGCATAGAGGGAAGGGTACCCTTTCGCGGCTCCCTGTCGGCGAGCATTCACCAGCTGAAAGGCGGACTTCTCGCCGGCATGGGTTATGTGGGATGTCGTACGATTCAGGAGCTCCGCGAAAAGGCTCGTTTTACGAAAATAACCTCTGCAGGCCTTCGTGAAAGCCACGTTCATGACGTGATCATCACCAAGGAAGCCCCCAATTACTGGCTCGATTAAAGGTATTTCAAAAAGCGTATATCCATCATGTCCATTGATCAGTTTGTACACCTTCATGTCCATACCCAGTACAGTCTTCTGGATGGCACCATCCGGATACGTGACCTGATTGCCAAGGCAAAGGAATTCGGCATGCCGGCTGTTGCCATGACAGACCACGGCAACATGTTCGGAACCATCGATTTCTACCAGACGGCCATGAAAGAGGGAATTAAGCCCATCATCGGCTGTGAACTGTATGTGGCCCCGAGCACGCGTTTCGACAAAACGGGCGGCGGAATCAGCGACATCTCCAGGCATCTCCTGGTTCTGGCCAAGGACGAACAGGGTTATGCCAATCTCATGAAGCTGTCCTCGTTGGGATACCTGGAAGGATTTTACTATCGGCCGCGGATTGATAAAGACATTTTACAGAAATATCACGAGGGTCTCATCGGGTTAAGCGCCTGTCTCCACGGAGAGATTGCTGATCTGATCTTAAAAAATCAGATGAACAACGCCATGCAATCAGCCGAGATCTATAGGAATATCTTCGGAGATGGAAACTTCTATCTCGAGATTATGGAGAACGGCTTGCCTGAACAGAAAAAGGCAAACGAGGGTCTTCTGGAGATTTCCAGACAGCTTTCGATCCCCTTGGTCGCAACAAACGACTGCCATTACCTGAATCGCGAGGATGCCGAATCCCATGAAGTCCTGTTGTGCATCCAGACAGGCAAAACGCTTGATGATAAAGACCGGATGCGATTTTCCACCGATGCCTTCTATTTCCGGTCTCCCGGTGAGATGAAGCAATTGTTTAACTATTGCCCTGAGGCGATTGATAATACGATAGATATCGCAAATGAATGCAATCTGTCTTTCCAATTTGGTCAGTTTTACCTGCCCAAATTCGAGATCCGCAGCGATGAAACACTGGAAGATCGCTTGGAGAGCGTTGCCATCCAGGGGCTTGCGGAGCGTATGCCCCTCATCATCAAAGAGCAGGGAAAGGACGTTCAGGAGATTTACGAAAAACGGCTTGCCGAGGAGCTGAAAATCATTAAATCCATGGGATTTGCCGGCTACTTCCTGATCGTTTCCGATTTTGTGGCCTACGCCAAGAAAAAGAACATCCCTGTCGGACCGGGGCGCGGTTCCGCCGCCGGCAGCTTGGTTGCCTTTGCCCTGACCATCACGGACATCGATCCGATCCGGTATGACCTCTTTTTTGAACGATTTCTCAATCCGGATCGAATCAGTATGCCCGATATCGACATCGATTTCTGCCCCGAAGGCCGAAACGAGATTATCCGCTATGTGACCGAAAAATACGGTGAGGATAAGGTTTCCCAGATCATCACCTTCGGTAAGATGCAGGCCAGGGCTGTGATCCGTGATGTCGGAAGAGCACTGAACATACCCTACGGCGAAGTTGACGCCATCGCGAAGCTGGTTCCCAACATCCTGAACATCTCGCTCGCGGATGCCATGAACATGGAGCCGCGACTCCAGGAAGTCTCGAAACGGGACGAAAAGATCCGCCGGTTGCTCACCCTTTCCAGATCGCTTGAGGGATTGAATCGACATGCCTCCGTGCATGCCGCTGGAGTCGTGATCTCGGACGTGCCTCTCGTAGAGAGAGTGCCACTGTACAAGAGCCCAAAGGATGATGTTACGACCCAGTTTTCCATGAACGACCTTTCCACGGCGGGCTTGACCAAGTTTGATTTTCTCGGGCTGAAAACACTGACCGTCATCAAGAACGCCCTTGAATTCATCAACAACGGCCGAGATGTCCCTCTGGATCTGAAAAGTATCCCCTTGAACGATGAGGGGACCTACAAGCTTCTCAGCAAGGGCGAAACGGACGGAGTCTTTCAGCTTGAAAGCGAAGGGATGAAGGACATCCTCGTGCGCATGAAGCCGGACTGTATCGAAGACCTCATCGCCCTTATCGCCCTCTATCGCCCCGGACCAATGAAAATGGTTCCGGAATTCATCGATCGAAAACAGGGGAAGACCCCGATCGTATACGAAGTTCAGCAGCTTGCTAAGATTTTGAAGGAAACCTATGGCGTGATCCTCTATCAGGAGCAGGTCATGCAGATTGCCAGCGTCATCGGTCAATATTCCATGTCTGAAGCGGATACGCTTCGGAAGGTGATGAGTAAAAAAGACACCGCGAAAATGGAAAAAGAAAGGCCGAAGTTTCTCGAAGGCGCAAAAAAGAACGGCATTCCGGAACAGAAGGCCGCAAAAATCTGGGAGCAGATGGAAACCTTCGCTGAGTACGGTTTCAACAAGTCGCACAGTACCGCATACGCGATGATTACCTACCAGACGGCCTATCTCAAAGCGCATTATCCAGTGGAGTTTATGGCCGCCCTGCTGACCAGTGAAAAAGACAACAGGGACAAGATCATCAAATACATCCATGTCTGCAAGGAAATGGGGATACCGATTCTTCCCCCGGACATCAATGAATCCCTCCGCGATTTCAGCGTAGCCGGAGACACGATTCGATTCGGTCTGGCCGCCATAAAAAATGTCGGGGTAGGGGCCATCGAAGCCATGATATCGGCCCGGCAGGAGGGGGGGCCTTTCTTCTCCCTTGAGGATTTCTGCAACCGGGCCGACCTCAGGAAGATCAACAAAAGGGTCCTTGAAAGTCTGATCAAATGCGGCGCCTTTGACTCGACGGGACAAACGCGCCGGCAGCTCCTATCGGACTTCGAAACGATCATCGAACGGTCGCAGAAGCGTCTTCGGGATAAGGCAAGCAGGCAGACCAGTTTCTTTGATGACCTTGAAGATCAGGGAGGGGTTGAACAGGATACTTCCCGAAAATCGGCCCGTTCAGATATTGCGGAATGGGATCCCAAAGAGCTGCTGGCCTATGAAAAGGAATTTCTTGGATTTTATATTACCGGCCATCCCCTTGAAGGTTTTGCATCGAAAATCAGCATGGTGACCAGTGGGGATTCCCTTTCCATTCTTGAGAAGGCAGACAAGGAATCGGTGGCCATTGCGGGAATCGTTGCCGGCATCCGCGAGGTTTTCACCAAGAAAAAGGAAATCATGGCCTACGTCAGCCTCGAGGATCTCAAGGGGGCCACGGACGTGATCTTCTTTCCCGAGATTTACAAAAAGGTCCGCGATATCCTCCATGGAGAGGCGCCGGTTTTTGTGAAGGGGGTCCTGGATGTGGCGGAGGAAAACGTTAAGGTCCTGGCTGAAGAGGCCTCTCTGTTGTCGGAAACGGAATACAATCCCTTCTCAAGCGTCCATTTCTCGATTGACGCCCGGAAAAAAGGTTCGGAAAACCTGATCGACGCACTCCATCGATTAGGCGAAACCTATAAGGGGAAGTATGATGCCTACCTCCACATCCTGAATTCATCCTGTGAAACCCTGGTCTATCTCGGCGATCAGGCGAAATTTACCATTTCTCCTGAATTGAAGAGGGAGGCGGATCGAATTCTCGGGGAAGGGGTCATGACGTTCATGTGATGGAGTATGTTCAAAGAACCTACCGCAATCTTGTCCAGGACAATTTCCTGAAGAGCTTTCATGTCTGCGAAGAGCAGACAGACCTCTTCATCCAGGCGGATCACGATTTAACGGGACCGGCCAACTCTTCCGTTCATCTGCACCGGGTTTCCCTTAAAAATTATATTTTAACCCACCCCCGATTCCTGACCTCCCTGAATCCACTCCCCGACGATCCTCTTGCCCCCCCCATTGTTAAAGCGATGCTTCAAGCAAGCCGTCTCGCAGGTGTCGGCCCCATGGCCGCCGTGGCCGGCGCCATGGCCGAGTTTGTGGGAAAGAATTTATTAAAGCATTCCTTGAATGTCATCATTGAAAACGGCGGGGACCTTTATCTCAAGGCAACCCGGGCATTGAACATCGCCGTCTTCGCCGGCAAATCCCCCTTGAGTTACCGCGTCGCCCTGAAAATCCGTCCGGAGGACACCCCGCTTGGCATTTGCACTTCTTCGGCAACGGTGGGGCATTCCCTGAGCCTGGGCATTGCGGATGCGGTGTGTGTCAAGGCAAAGTCAGCCGCTCTTGCGGATGCCGCAGCTACGGCCATCGGCAACACCGTTCAAAATCAGCGTGAAATAAAAAAGGCCCTGGAGGCGGGCAGGAAGATTCAAGGCGTTCTGGGCGTTCTGATCATTGTGGAAAAGTCGATGGGGGTCATTGGGAATATGGAGCTGAATTGAAGGCAGGATCGCTTGGTTTACATAATATATCTTATAAGACGTACAGAATCAGATTTCTACAGGCCTTCTTCTGCAAGGGACCGAATTAAGTTAGCCTGAGCCTCTGAAAGTTTCTTGGGAATACTCACCGAAATCTTGACGTACTGATCTCCCTTTGTACCTCCCTTGAGGCCGGGAACGCCATAACCTTTCATTCGAATTCGCGTGTTGTTTTGAGTTCCCGGGGGAACCTTGATCCGCTTGGTAGAACCGTCGATCGTGGCGACTTCAATGGTGGTTCCCAGAACCGCCTGAGTGTAATTGATCGTTTTTTCGATATAGATATCATTTCCCTCCCGCGCAAAGAGAGGATGCGGCAATACGGTGATGTTCAAATACAGGTCGCCCGGAGGCCCGCCGTCGATTCCTGGATTTCCCTTTCCAGTCACTCGGAGTTTCTTTCCCGTGCTGATTCCTTTGGGAATTTTTATATTGATTTCATCGATTTTATCGGCTTTTTGCAGAGCAATTTTCTTTTCGGTGCCAAAGACCGACTCTTCAAGGCTGATAGAAAGATTGTACTGAAGATCCTGACCCTTTTGAGGGATCTTCGCGTATTGCGATGATCCTCCGAAGAGTTCGGCAAAGGGGTCATATCCTCCCTGCGTGGCATAGGGCCCGGTTCTTCTTCCGGCAGTCGTTCGATAGGTACGGGCACCAGCCGAACGGCCCCCCATACCTCCAAATCCAAATTCACGGAGAATCGAATTCAGGTCCACATTTCTGAAGATGTCTTCCTGCGAATACCGCTGGCTGAAGGTATCGGAGCCGAAGCTGTCGTACTGTTTGCGCTTTTCCGCATCGCTCAGAACGGCGTAAGCCTCGCTTATTTTTTTGAACTGCTCTTCAGCTTCCTTGTTGTTCGGATTTTTGTCCGGATGATATTTCAAGGCGAGCTTTCGGTAAGCTTTTTTGATGTCATCACTGCTTGCAGTTTTTTCCAATCCCAGAATTTTATAATAGTCTTCCGCCATAGGCCCGAATCGTAATCATCCTGCTAACGTATTTCTTTGGAAACAGGGTTAAATACTGTCATTACCCTAAAAATAGAAACGAGATTGCCATTGTCAAGGTTGCAGATAAAAAAGAGTCCCTATGATAAGGCACTTAAGAAAGAAGCGCTATTTTCCGCTTGATGAACATCGTAAATGTCGGATCCGCCGACTGCTCCAGGGCTTTTTGATAACTTTTCAGGGCTTCTTTTGAATTGCCCATCTTTTCGTAGATTCTTCCCATATCCCGATAAACAAAAGTTTCCAGGCTTCTCACAGCTTCGATTTTTTCTGCCTGCTGCAAGGCCTGCAGGGCTTTTTGAAAATCTTTCTTCGCCTCATGGCAGTAAGAGAGCCCGCTGTAGGCAAGCACTTTCAGTTCATTTTGATCTGAAGCGTTCGCCAGAAAGGTCTCGTAGGAAGAAATCGACGCGTCGAGATCGTTCTGATCGAAATAGAGATTTCCCAGCCGATAATAGCTGAGATTGGCAGCCTGGCTGTCGGGGTAATTCGAAATGACACGTTTGTAGTTTTTTATCAGTTCATTCGCCGGGTTGGATGAGGATTCCTTAACGGCTGTTCCTTCAATTTTGACATACTGCTCCCAAGCATGCTTCTGATAATAATGTCGATAGGTGCCCCACGCAACAACAACAGCCAGGAGCCCCATGACCGCACCGGCCATCAACAGAACTTTTTTCCTGTTCAGTGCATAATAGTCAAGAAGCTTATTGAAAAATACTTGAAACTGATCCGGTTTCTTCAGCTCTTCCACGTCTTTTTTACTCATGAATTTCTCCTGGCTCCTTCTTCGGGCGGCGCATGAACCCTCAGTATTTCTAGAATATGCTTCGGGAGTCGAACGATCTTCTTTTCCCGTGTCGTGCAGGCGTGGATCGTGTAGCCTTCAACGAAGGCCTTCTCTCCCTGCTCATCGAGAATACGATAATTAAATCTTAAACTTGCCCTGTTGACATAGGCGATTTCCGTTTCAATGCGGAGGATCTGGTCATAAACGGCGGGCAGAAGATATTGGCAGTACACTTCGGTCAGCGGGAGGTTGAATCCCTCCTCTTCCATTCGAGAATACAGGACACCGATTTCTCGAAGGAATTCAGACCGGCCGATCTCAAACCATTTGATATAGTTCGTGTGATAAACGATCCCCATAGCGTCCGTATCCGCGTACATGACACGAACTTTAGCTATGATTTTTTTCAACGAAAGCCCCCCAGCTCCTCATGAACAATTCCATCAAGTGATACCCAGGCGAGATCAGCAAGCCGCTTTTTTGGGCCGAAGATTCGCAGAAAGACAGACCCTGGCAAAGATTTTCTTCTTTTTTCGACGAGAAAACGGCAAAGGGGCTTGGATCCGCTGCGTGGGTTCGAAGGCTTATCGGCGTAGGGTGATCACTGAGGATCATGACCCGGTAATCATGAAAATCCCGGATCCCCTGGAGGATCGTGCCCAGGACCTTTTCGTCGATATCCTCGATCGCGCGAATCTTTCCTGCAACAGAGCCTTCGTGCCCCATTTCATCCGGCGCTTCGACGTGGATAAATACGAAATCCAGTTCCTTTAATGCGGCCAGGGCCTTGCTGGCCTTCCCGAGGTAATTGGTATCTGTGTAGCCAGTGGCGCCTTCAACAGGAATGATTTCAAGGCCGGCGTAGATGCCGATTCCATTGAGCAGGTCAACGGCGGAGATCATGCCGCCCTTTATTGAATACTGGTCCGTGAGCGGAACAATGTTCGGCGCCCTTCCCTGCCCCCACAGCCAGATGGAATTTGCCGGTTTCAAGCCGGACTCCACGCGCCTCCGATTTACAGGATGGCTTTTCAGAACCTGCCGGGAACGCTGCATCAGTTCGAGGATCTTCCCGGCTGCTTCGCCCTCCGGAAGATAGCCTTGAACCGATCTGCCGGTAATATCGTGAGGTGGGGTCAGCTTGACGGCATTCCTGCCTGACCGCCAGATCATCAAATTCCTGTAACCCACACCGGGGAAGAACCGTATGTTCTCACTGCCCAGTTCGCGATTAAGATCGGCGAGAATTTCCTTTGACTCTGCCGAACTGATATGCCCCGAGGTAAAATCCACCATGACCGGGTCTTCCCCCGGTCCGAGAGTCACAAGATTGCAGCGGAAGGCTACATCATCGGGACCCAGAACCAGCCCCATGCTCGCGGCCTCCAGAGGCCCCCTTCCTGAATAGGTCTTTTCCGGATCATAGCCCAGAACGGAGAGATTGGCCACATCGCTTCCCGGCAACAGGCCTTGCGGAATCGTATCGACCAGCCCCAGGGTCCCCTCTGAAGCCATTCGATCCATAAAAGGGGTGACGGCGGCGTCCAGGGGCGTTCTGCCGTCCAGTTCAGCTATGGGATAATCCGCCATTCCATCCCCTAAAATAATGACGTATTTCATGGCAGCCTGTCGTCCTCGATCCGGATCAATACGGTTTGTCCCTGAACAATATCCAGACGGTCAATCTGTTCGAGTGCCCTGCGGACATTCTGTTCAGTGGATTTGTGCGTTGTCATGACAATGGGTACAGCCTGCCCTTTTTTTCTCCCTTTTTGGATGACCGTGGCGATGCTGATGTTTTCCTCGGCAAGAATGCCGGCTATCCGCGAGAGAACCCCAGGTCGATCCAATGCCGAAAAACGGAAATAATAATGGGTCATGATATTCTCAACGGGCATCAGGTTGATATCCTCAATGGTCTCTTCCTGAAAGGATCTTGCCGGTACGCGCCACGAAACGCCCTTCAGGATATCACGGGAAATGTCGATCACATCGCTGATGACGGCGCTGGCCGTCGGCATCATGCCCGCCCCCTGGCCGTAGAGAAAGACGGAGTCCGAAGCATCGCCGATGATGTGAAAGGCGTTGTAATTTCCATTGACATTGGCCAGGAGGTGATGAAAGGGAACCATCGTCGGATGAATCCGCGCCTCGATAAGCTCATCGTGCTGCCTTGCAATAGCCAGCAGCTTGATGTGATACCCCAGCTCCCCGGCGAATTCGACATCCTGCTGACTGATGCCTGAAATTCCCTCCCGGTAGAGATCGTCAAGGGGAACTCTCCTGCCATAGGCCAGCGTCAGAACCAGCGCCAGTTTATGCGCCGCGTCCACTCCCTCGACATCAAAGGTCGGATCCGCTTCAGCAAAACCCAGTTCCTGCGCCTCTTTCAGAACGGTTTCAAAATCCTCCCGATCTGTGGTCATTTTCGTCAGGATGTAATTGGACGTGCCGTTCATGATGCCCAGCACAGACCTGATCCGGTTGGCCACCAGACCTTCCCGGATCGTTTTGATAATCGGTATTGTCCCCCCGACACTGGCCTCAAAGCAGATGTTCCGCTGCTTTTTCGCCGCCAGTTGAAAGAGGTCGTTCCCATAGGTCGCCAGCAGCGCCTTGTTGGCCGTAACCACGTGCTTCCGGTTGTTCAGCGCGTCCGAGATGAATTTCAGAGCCGGTTGATAGCCCCCCACAAGCTCAATGACAATATCGATCTCTGGATCATTGAGGATCGCGTCGGCGTCTGTTGACAGAAGCTGCGGTTCCACGGCAGTCAGACGCGGCGATTCGATATCGATATCCACGATTTTTTTCAGAACAAGCTTTGTTCCCAGGCGTTTTTCCAGGATATCGGCATTGTCTCTCAACAGCTTCACAACACCGGTTCCAATATTCCCGAAGCCGATCAGCCCCAAGTGAATATGTCTCATCTACAAAAGTCTCCTTCTACTTCGAGGATTCCAGGCGGCAGGATGTCAAGCCTCATCGAAAAGGAACCCTTCGAACCAATACGTTTTCACCGATAAAACACGTTGATTCTGCGATATAATTGTAAATCCGGAGAAACGTATTGCTAACAAATATTCAGGATTAGCGCAAGGAAAGATTTGACTTTTGGAACGATGTAAAATAAAGGATGAAGATTACGACGGCTGTTTACAAGATCATTACATTCCGGTCAGGGAGCCTCTATGGACGAAAAGGCATCATATAAAGATGCGGGTGTTGACATCGATCAAGCCAACCTCTTTATAACGAAGATTCTTCCTCTCATTAAACAGACCTCAAGAAAAGAGGTCATGAACAGTATTGGAGGATTTGGCGGACTTTTTCATCTGGATCTGAAAAAAATCAAGGATCCCGTGCTGGTTGCCTCGACCGATGGCGTCGGGACAAAGATCAAAATCGCCCAGATGATGGACAAGCACGATACGGTGGGCATCGACCTCGTCGCCATGTCGGTCAACGACATTGTTGTTCAGGGTGCCGAACCTCTTTTTTTCCTGGATTACATCGCCATTGGCCGGATGGATGTCGAACGCAATGTGAAACTGATTGAAGGGGTCGTGGCAGGCTGCCAGGAAGCCGGCTGCTCCCTGATCGGCGGCGAAACAGCCGAAATGCCGGGAATATACGGTGAGAACGAATACGATCTGGCGGGCTTCTGCGTTGGCGTTGTGGAAAATGGCAGGATTATCGACGGATCGGACATCAGTGTCGGCGATACGGTCATCGGGATCGCCTCAAACGGGATTCACAGCAACGGCTATTCCCTGGTTCGCAACGTGTTATTTGAAAAAGCCGGGCTGACGGTTCAGGACCAGCTGGACGGATTGGAGCAATCTCTTGGAGAAGAACTCCTTCGACCCACTCGAATCTATGTCAAACCCGTCTTAAATTTACTCAAGAATTTCAGCATTAGGGGAATTGTTCACATCACAGGCGGCGGTTTTTTTGACAACATACCCAGGATTGTTCCCCGCCAGTGCTGCACGGTAATCAAGAGAGACAGCTGGCCGGTCCCGGAGATTTTCCGCAGGATTCAGGAAATCGGCCATGTCGACCTGGATGAAATGTTCCGTGTCTTTAACATGGGTATCGGCATGATGCTTGTTGTTTCCGAAAAGGAGGCCGCCGATATTCTGGAACGCCTGAATATCCTGGGAGAAAAGGCCTATATGATCGGTTCAATTGAAAAAGCAGCCTCGGATCAACCTTCCGTTTCCTTTATCTAATCCGTTTAGCTTTAGCTCCCTATGAAAAAAAAACTGCCCATTGGAGTTCTTGTCTCGGGAAGCGGTTCCAATCTTCAAGCCATCATCGATTCGATTGACCGGGGCCGGCTGAATGCAGACATCAAGGCCGTGATCAGCAACGTTCCGGACGCCTACGCCTTGACGCGTGCCCGGAACCACTCCCTTCCGACGTTTGTCATTCCTCACGAGAAGTTTCAGAAGCGTGAAGCCTTTGATGAAGAAGTCGTTCATATCTTAAACGAGAGCGGCGTGGAACTTGTCGTCATGGCCGGCTTCATGCGCATTATTACCGCTGTTCTACTCGACGCCTATCCCGGCAGGATTGTGAACATCCATCCCGCGCTGCTTCCGTCGTTTCGCGGGATGCATGCCCAGCGCCAGGCTGTCGATTACGGCGTGAAATTTTCCGGTTGCACCGTTCATATCGTCGATTCCGGAGTTGACTCCGGTCCCATCATCATCCAAGCCGTGGTTCCTGTTCTAGAGAGCGATACGGAAGAGACTCTTTCTGCCCGGATATTACAAGAGGAACACCGGATATACCCCCAGGCCATCCAGTTTTTCGCCTCAGAAAGAATCCATCTCAAAAACCGTAAAGTGATCATTTCTGAAGGACTCTGTGAGGAGCATTCATCTCTTCACAACCCAAACCTTTCCGGCTTTTAAGTCAGACAGGAGTGCATATTAACGCCCGACTGGCAGGAGGAAACAAAAGGCCATGAATAAGGATTCCGTTACGGATTACACCATACAGACCCTGGGCAGATGCAACATCCAGACTCCCGTATTGGTGAATTACTATACATCGGACAATAAGCGTCTTCTGCTTCAGAATTATCTGGATGATCAGGCCCCGGCAAAGGCAAAAACGACCAGGGGCAGAAGGGAGTGCTCATCTTCAGTGGAGTTGGCAGGGCCTCGGGAAAAACTATTCTTCGATCCCCCCAAGACCAAAGCGGCCATTGTCACCTGCGGAGGCTTATGCCCCGGCATCAATGATGTGATCCGAGCCATTGTGATGGAATCGCATCACCGCTATGGAGTTCGCAATATTATCGGCATCAAGTACGGGTTTCAGGGGCTCATCCCGTCTTTTGGCCATGAGATTGCCGAGCTGACCCCTGAAGTCGTAGAGAACATTCATCGTGAAGGAGGAAGCATTCTATCCTCCTCTCGTGGTCAGCAGAACATCGGGGAAATGGTGGACGCCCTTGTCCGGATGAATGTCTCCATTCTTTTCTGCATCGGCGGTGATGGAACCATGAGGGCGGCCGAACGTATCACGGAGGAGATCACCAGGCGGCAATTGAGCATCAGTGTGGTTGGAATCCCGAAGACGATTGACAATGACCTGAATTTTGTTCAAAAGACGTTCGGTTTTGACACGGCAATCGCTGAATCCGTAAAGGCGATCGCCTGCGCCCATACCGAAGCCAGGGGTGCACCCATGGGAGTCGGCCTCGTGAAGATCATGGGCCGACTGTCCGGACAAATTGCCGTCGGCGCCGCACTGGCACAAAACGACGTCAATTTTGTCCTTGTCCCGGAGGTCCCCTTCTGCCTGGAAGGGGAACATGGCCTGCTCAAGTCTCTGGAAGCCCGGCTGAAAGCAAGGAAACACTGCGTGATTCTTGTTGCGGAAGGCGCAGGCCAGGAATTGATGCGCAACGACAAGATGGTTCAGGAAACCGATGCTTCCGGAAATGTCCGCCTGCTGGATATCGGATTTTTCCTGAAAGTCCGGATTGAAGAATATTTCAAAAAAACCGGCCTTGAGATCAACCTCAAGTACATAGACCCCAGTTACATGATCCGCAGTGTCCCTGCAAACGCAAGCGACTGCATCTATTGCTCCGCCCTGGGACAATACGCCGTTCATGCCGGCATGGCAGGCAAAACCGGAATGTTGGTCGCCCTGATGAAAGATGAATATGTCCACCTGCCCATCAGGGTTGTCACCTCCGGAAAACAGATCGATCCGGAGGGAAATCTTTGGATGCGGGTTCTTGAATCAACGGGGCAGCCCACCACCATGATGGATGATCCATGCTGACGTCAGCCGATGATGGAACGCCTTCCGTTGTACCGATCTTTGTCGTAATTTTTTTCAATATCGACAAGTTTTAATTTACCGATACATTCCTTCAGGGGGGCGCTGGTGATTTCTCCCCTCTGGAGGCTGGCCATCCGTCCGAAATCTTCATTAATGATCATGTCCACGGCGGCAATGCCGTACCATCTCGCCATCAAACGATCGTGGGCTGATGGTGTTCCTCCCCGCTGCAAATGGCTCAGAGTCAAATGGCGGGTTTCAAAGCTTGTTCTGGCTTCAATTTCCTCCGCAACATACTTGGCGATTCCTCCAAGAGCGACATGCCCGAATTCGTCCATCTTGCCACTCTGGATGAATTCGTCCCGGCCCGCCACCTTGGCGCCCTCGGCCACGACGATAATGGCGTAGCGGATCTCCCTGCCTTTCCTCTCCTGCAGCAGATGGGCGACTTCATCCAGATTGAAGGGATATTCGGGAATGAGGATAATGTAAGCGCCACTGCATTCCCCTCCATGGAGAGCCAGCCATCCGGCATGACGTCCCATGGTCTCCACAACGAAGATACGGCTGTGGGAACCTGCCGTTGTCCGCAACCGGTCAATTTCTTCCATGATCACGTTGACGGCCGTATCGAATCCCAGCGAATAATCGGTCCCCATCAGGTCGTTATCAATGGTCTTGGGGATGCCGACCGTTTTAACGCCCAGTTTGTGAAGGCGGTAGGCCGCGCCCAGGGTATCCTCCCCTCCGATGGCCACCACCACATCGACCCCGAGTTTCTTGATGTTGTCAAGCAGGATTTCCGACCGGTCATTTTTCGGATTGAAAGGATTGGTCCGCGAGGTCCCGAGATTCGTTCCGCCGTAGCGGTCCCACGTTCGCACGGTTTCCTCATCCAAGGGCCTTATGTATTTTTCCAGGCTTTTCGGGTCCTCCGGATTCACATCAACAAGACCCCGCCATCCCTCTGTAACCCCTATTACTTCAAAGTTTATGGAGCGCTTTGAGCTCAACCATGAGTCCATGGCACTTTTAGTGACCCACTTAACGGCACCATTGAGACCCGGACAGTCACCACCACCCGTCAACACGGCAAGTTTCATCTTCATTTTTCTTCTCCACCCAGGGAAATTTAACGTATCTCTTAGAAATATGATACCATATTCGATAAGCAAATTGTATACATGGTAATGCGCTTTGACATAAATAAAGCTTGCAAAATGATCCGTTCTGGTTTAGTAACCAACGCATTCTTTTGAAGGGAGAAGAGACATGTCTAGAATTTGTGACGTTTGTGGCAAAGGGCCCGTCGTTGGAAACAATGTCAGCCACGCGAACAATAAAACGAAAAAAGTATGGTACCCGAATCTTCAGAAGATCCGGTGCATAGACAGCAAGACGGGCACTGTCAAGAGGGTGAAGGTCTGTACCCGTTGCCTGCGTTCCGGATTTGTGAAGAAGGCCTTATAAAAAGCAGGGGATACTTGAATTTTTTATTGCGCAAAGGGTAGGACTCAGAAACGCGTCAAAATCGTCAACCAGGCGCATCGCCTGAAGCAGAAGCGTCCTGGTTCCTTCCCAAGCGGCATCGTTATCGCGATCCAGGCCGAACCGGTCGATATAAAAGCCGATTCGGCCTTCAATATCCTTGAGGCTCTTGATTCTTTCCAAGGTGCCTGAACTCAATCCTTTCTCAAGTGCCTGCCGAATCACCGCCGCTTCCACACCAAAAAACCAGTCAAGGGTTTCGCAGAGCTCATCCATTTTTTTGTCTACCGTATGATCGACCGCCTCACTGAACAATTCGTATAACCTCACCTCCCCCGCTTCCTGTACAAGCCGCAGATCAAAGGTCAGTTCAATGATGGTGTGGGCCCGATAAGCGGCCGTCCTGCGATCGACGTCCATTCCCATCCTCTGCTGAAATTCCAGAATCGGCTCTATCAGCGATTGGCCGCGCCGGTAGGCATACCCCTGGGAGTTTGGATTAAAACCGCAGACAGGATCGGTATGTATCTGACCATGGTGGGCCATGTCATCCACCAGGAGATGAAAAAGCACATAGGCGGCCTTCTGATGTTGCGGGGGGTAGAAAAAACGCCGTGGAATTCCATGGGTAAATTCAGCGGTAATGCCCTTTTGGATCGGCAGCAGATCCGGACAGACATTATAAACGTAGAGATCCAGAGACTCTCGGAAATTCGAACCGAGAAACTCTTTAAGGATCCAGGTATGAGTCATCATGAACATTGTTGGGCCTCTGGAAAACGAAAGAAAGATCGCCTTTTTTCTGCGTTCTTAAAGGAGCGCTTTGTCAGTTCCCTGGAAGCAATGGCTCATGAAATTCAATTTCTGTTTTCAGCCGGCAAAGGATCTCCGAGACCGTGTCTTCAAAACCCGGCATCGCCGAGATTTGAAGCAGTGCAATCCGCGGATCTATCGTAGAGACGGAGCAGACGCCTTCATACCCTTCAAGCAGAAATTGAAGACAGGCGATATCCCATCTGTTTATACGGAGGATGATTCTCTTGATCGCCTTATTCCTTCTTGATCATGAGCAGGGGAGTGCCAACCTCGACCTTGTCTCCCGGCCCGACAAAGATTTCTGACACCTGGCCGTTCAGGTCGGAAACGACATTGTTCAGCATCTTCATCGCCTCCAGGATGACGAGAATTTGCCCCGTGGAAACTTCATCTCCTTCCGAGACGGGAATTTCATTCACAGTCCCCGTAATGTGCGAACGAATATCACCGGACAAGGCCAAGGCGTCAATCTCCTTCGGAGTCAACTGCAATTTTCTTTCCTTCGCCGTGCCCTCGATTTCCATTTCCGTCAAAATGGGTTGCGAATGGTGATCGATGAGCATATAGGTCACGGCATCGCCCGTTTTGGTCTTCCGCTGTGTCCCGATTTCGATGATGTGCAGTTTTCCGAAGACATCGAGGATTTCAAACTTTTCTCCCAGGTTGAAGCCGCCCTTTTTAAACCAGATCCGGGGCGGCAGGACCCAGGTTTTTCCAAATTTTGCTTCAAACTTGAAAAAATCCACCGCATCGTTGGGATGCTGCAGATAAAGGACCAGTTCATCCTCCGAAGCTTCGCGCCCCAGGCGATGCTCCAGCACTTTTTTCTCAACGCTCAGATCGATATCGTCCACTTTTTGAATTCCGTATTCCTCATCCACCATCCGTTTCCAATCCGGCCCGAAAACGGACTCGTAGATGTCATCGGAGGGCCGATAGAAGGGAAACTCTCCATAGCGCCCCAGCATGAGATTTTTCAGATCGTCCGTAGCGTCCTTATAGCGCTTCCCTTTCAGGACATTGTTTGCCGCGGTCGTCCAGAGGATCTGGGAACCGGGCGTAACGCTCCACCAGTTTCCCAGTTCGACGTGCACCCGCGGCAGTTCCGTCTGAAGAATTTCCGGCATGCGATGCAGAAAACCGCCTTTCAGGGCCTGTTCGAAGCTTGATCCGGTGGCCCCGCCGGGAAGTTTGTGAGTCTGGACGGTTGGGTCAAAGCCGAGAAACTGCGATTCAAAATCGCGATAGTATTCCCTCTCAGGCCGGAGTTTATTGGAAGTCTCTATCACAGCCTGACGATCGAGCCCCGCTGCGTGGTATCCCAGGTCATCCAGGATGTCGATCACGGAAAGGAGTGGCGGCGGGCCGTAAAAACCGGTGAAGGCGTGATCTCCGGCATTCACGATTTTCGCCCCGTTCTGAACGGCTTCCACAATCCGTCCGATATCCGCCCCATCGGTGTTGTGGCCGTGGTAATGGACAATAAGCTCCGGATGGGCATTCAATATGGCCTTTACCAGCCTTCCGATGCGCCTCGGGGTTCCCAGGCCCCCGTGGTTCTTGATTCCCAGCAAAATTTCCGGGCCGGTCACCTCAAGAATTTCGCCTACCTTCTTCACATAGAAGTCATCGGTATGCTCCGGACCCGTGGAAAAGCAGATGGCCGGTTCCAGGAGGCATCCCGCCTTTTGGACCTCTTCGAAGATGGGCACCATGTTCGGAACGAAATTCAGGAAGTCAAAAACCCGCCATACATGGACATATCGGGCAAAGGACCGAACCGTCAAGCGGATCACATTCTCCGGGTATGGTCTGTAGCCAAAAAGGTTGATTCCCCGGCAAAGGGTCTGAAAAAGCGTATCGGGCATGTTTGCGCTCAACACTTCCAGTTTCTCCAGGGGATTCATCTGCTTGCGCAGCATATCCACATGAATGGAAGCCCCTCCGGTGATCTCGATGGAAAAATAGCCCGCGTCGTTTCTTTCCTTGGCCACAAGAAGCTGGGTGTGGGGCATGACCCGGTTCTTGAAATCGGACTGGGAAAGATCCCGTTCGGTGTTGGTTAGGTAGTAGCCGGCAGTCCGCCGGATCTTCTCAAGGACAAAGGACACCCCCCTTTCCTTCAGATCTCTCGGCGATATTCTCTCTTCAAGCAGTTTTTCGGGTATCTTCATAAGTTGCTTCTTCTTTCAATAAGCATACGGATTGATCTTCTTTGCGTGCGTCTCCGCGATCAACCTGGATAGTTTTGCAATCTCCCGCTCACCTTCCGGATAATTGAAGATCTCTGGATGGGTTTCGAGGTAGCCGGTATCGAACGTTCCCGCCAGGAAATCCGGTTCGTCACAAATCGCCATATAGAACGGGATCGTACTTTTCGGGCCAACGATGAGAAATCCCTGAAGGGCCCTTTTCAACCGCTGGATTGTCTGCTCCCAGTTAAACCCCCGGATGGTCATCTTCACCATCAGCGAATCGTACTCCGTGGGAATTTTATAACCCTGGTAAACCAGACCATCCAGGCGGACTCCCGGCCCGCCGGGAGACTGGTAAACTTCGAGGCGCTTGCCGCCTTCCGGGAGAAAATTGTTTTTCGGATCTTCCGCATTGATCCGGACCTGAACGGCTTTGCCCAGCAGATGAATCCTTTCCATGGGGATCCTCAGGTGTTCCCCTTCGGCAATTCTGATCTGTTCGCGGACGATGTCCACCCCTGTCAGTTCCTCCGTGACGGTATGTTCCACCTGGAGCCGGGTGTTCATCTCCATAAACCAGAATTCATTGGTCTTTGAATCCACGAGAAATTCCACGGTTCCGGCATTTACATATCCCGCCACACGGGCCGCTTCAATGGCGGCCTGGTACATGGCGTTCATGACCTCCGCAGGCAGGTCGGCAGGGGCAATTTCCAGGAGTTTCTGATGGCGCCGCTGAATGGAACAGTCCCGGGATCCCAGGTGGATAATATGGCCGTATTGATCGGCCAGAATCTGTATTTCGATATGCCGCGGCGCTTCGATGCATTTTTCAACATAGACGCTTTCATCGCCGAAGGCGGAAAGGGCCTCGGCCCGAGCCAGGGGAAGCTGAACCTCAAGATCCGCCTCTCCCGTCACCTTTCGTATGCCCCGGCCGCCTCCACCTGAAGAAGCCTTCAGCATGACGGGGTAGCCATATTTTCGCCCGAAGGCAATGGCCTCGCGAAGTCCGGCATCGCCGCGGTACAGATCCTTCGTTCCCGGTATAAAGGGAATATTGGCCTTCTGCATGATGTCCCGGGCGATAACTTTATTGCCAAGACTCCGGATGACATCCGGCGGCGGGCCAATGAACACAATTCCGGCCCGTTCGCATTCCGCAGAAAATTCGGGAATTTCAGATAAAAATCCGTAACCTGGATGAATGGCATCGGAACCGCTTTTCCGGGCCGCCCAGAGAATTTTTTCGATATCCAGATAATCCTTTCGGGGACCATCACCGATCATGATGGCATCGTCCGCCAGTCGGATGTAATAAGCTTCACTGTCCTGTTTCTCGTAGATCACGACGCTATCCATGGAAAGCTCCTTCACGGTGCGCAGGATGCGCAGCGCGATCTCGCCCCTGTTGGCGATGAGAACCTTCCGGATCTTTTTCTTCTGGTTACCCATGTTTGTTCTTCCTCATTTAGTGTTCAGCTACCCTGCCTGTGCGGATGGTCAAACCGCCCGCGCGCTGGCCCTTCATCCCTTAGATATTTGGAATATGCGACGGATGTGTGCAACAGGAGGGTATCTATTGAGAGCGTGATGATTCTTCAGAATGAGAATTTATATCGGGTTCCCGGGATGCTGTCAATCAGATTGTGACGTTCCGGAGCCTGCCGGGAATATCTCCGCGGAATCCAGGACAGATTGTTTGTAAGAGCCAAATTTGACTTGACTTTAAAGGAAATAATACGCTAAACAGCCGCTGCATCATAGAGCGTCTTCATGACAGGAATGGATATCTACGGAAAGGAGTTTTCATGGCAAAATACGAATCAAAAAATTTGAGAAATGTCGTAATCGTAGGGCATGGTGGCACCGGAAAAACCACGCTCTGCGAATCCTTTCTCTTTGTCAGCGGAAAAAATGAAAGAGCCGGCCGGGTGGATGAAGGCACTTCCTCTTTCGACTACGAGCCTGAAGAACAGAGGAAGCACATCTCGATTTCTTCTGCGACCAATTTTGTTGACTGGGACAAGCACAAAGTGAATATCGTGGACACTCCCGGGGATTCAAATTTTGCCTATGATACGAGAAGCTGTCTTCGCGCCGCCGATGCAGCGGTGATTCTGGTCGACGCCGTGAGCGGCGTTGAGTTCCAGACGGAGAAAGTCTGGGAATATGCCGACAGATATAAACTTCCCCGTGTGGTATTCATTAATCGAATGGATCGGGAACGGGCTCACTTTTTTAATGCCGTGGAGAGCGTTAAATCCAGGATTAAAAAAATTACGCCGATTTTTCTTCCCATCGGTTCCGAAGACGCCTTCAAGGGCGTGATCGATCTTCTTGCCATGAAGGCCTATGTCTTTGATGACCCCAAAGGCGGATATAAAACCGTCGATGTCCCGGAGGACATGAAAAATGAGGCGGAAGGCATGCGGGAAACGATGATGGAGGACATCGCCGAATCTGACGAGAACCTGATGGAAAAGTACCTGGAGGATGGGGAAATCAGTGCGGAAGACATGAAGGCGGGCTTGCGGGCCGGCGTGATCTCCGGATCCATCGTTCCGGCGATGTGCGGCTCTGCGTTGAAGCACATCGGAATCGGTCCCCTGATGGACGTGATTGTCCGTTACCTCCCATCTCCCCTGGACCGCGGCCCTGCTGTCGGCACTAAGCCGGGCACCGACGAGGTGGAAGAGCGTCTCCCCGATGAAAGCGCCCCTTTCTCAGCCTATGTTTTCAAGACCATTGCGGATCCCTATGCCGGCCGCCTGACTCTCTTCCGCGTCTATTCAGGAACGTTGAAATCCGATACGCCCGTCTACAACCCGTCACACAAATCAAGCGAGCGCTTCGGAAACGTTTTCTACCTGGAAGGCAAGAGTCAGAAGCCTGCCGAACTCCTCGTTCCCGGAGACATCGCCGCCGTCGCCAAACTCAAGGAAGCGGTGACCGGCGACACGTTCTGCGCCGAGAAGTTCCCTATTGCTTTCGAGAAGGTAGAGCCCCCGCCCACGGTCATGTCCTTTGCCATCGAGCCGAAGACGAGGGGCGACGAAGAGAAGATCGTGTCATCCATCCTTCGCCTCAGCGAAGAGGATCCAACCCTCACCTTCAGCCGCAACGAGGAAACCAAAGAGATGATCCTCTCGGGAATGGGACAGGTTCACATTGAAGTCAATGTGGAAAAAATGAAGCGGAAATTCGGCGTGGATGTTCTGCTCAAGCAGCCCAAAGTTCCTTACCGGGAAACCATCAAGAGCAAAACAAACATTCAGGGCCGCTACAAGAAACAGTCCGGCGGTCGGGGGCAGTTCGGTGACTGCTGGATCGATATCGAACCCATGCCTCGTGGGAACGGGTTTGAATTCGCAGACAAGATTGTCGGCGGCGTGATTCCCCAGCAGTATCGGCCCGCGGTGGAAAAGGGCATCGTCGAGGCCATGGCGGACGGCGTCATTGCCGGTTATCCCGTCGTCGACCTCAAGGTTTCTCTTGTTGACGGTTCCTACCACACCGTGGACTCCTCTGAAATGGCCTTTAAAATTGCCGGCTCCATGGCCTTTAAAAAGGGCGTCATGCTCTGCCAGCCGATCCTGCTGGAACCGATCGTCAACATCGAGATCGAGATTCCCGATGAATACATGGGGGACGTCATTGGCGATCTGAACAGTCGCCGCGGAAAGGTCCTGGGTATGGACAGTAAAGGCCATCACCAGATTGTCAAGGCGCAGGTTCCCCTTGCGGAAATCCTAAAGTATGCGCCGGATCTTACTTCCATGACGAGCGGCCGCGGGACATTCACCTATTCGCATTCCCACTATGAAGAGGTGCCGGCCCACCTGGCTGAAAAAATCATTGCGGAATCCAAAAAGGAAGAGGCCTGATAACTGATGGAATTTCGAGCGGGGGTTGTGACCGTCAGCGACAAGGGCTCCCGGGGTGAGCGGGAAGATCTGAGCGGAAAAGAGGTCATTCGAATGCTTCAGGAGCTTTCCATACTGGTCACTGAAAAGGTTATCATCCCCGATGAAAAGGATCGGATCCGCCAGACCCTGACGGATCTTTCCGACGAGAAGGCATTGGATCTGATTGTTACAACGGGCGGAACGGGCGTCACCCCACGGGATCTGACGCCCGACGCCACGCTGGAAGTGATTGACAGGGCCCTCCCGGGAATGGCCGAAGCCATGCGGCAGGAAAGCCTGAAAATCACCCCACATGCCATGATCTCCCGGGCGGTTGCCGGCATTCGAGGCCGGACCTTGATTATCAATCTCCCCGGAAGCCCCAGGGGCGTGCGGGAAAATCTGGCTGTCGTCCTTCCTGCCCTGAAGCATGCCATGGAAAAGATCAAAGGCGACGAAACGGAATGCGCAGTGCCCTGATCCGATTCCGGATGTTTTCGCTGTGCGTTCCCGGCCAGAAGACCCCTCCGCACGCCGGGCAGGTCATGAACCGGGCGTGGTGCTCGAACACATAAGGAGACACCCGATCCTGAACCTCCTGCCTGGAGACCTCTTTCAGCGGGACATTACATCTCAGGCACCGGCTGAAGCACCGGTCCGGCGAGAGCTCCAGGCCAAGTTTTTCGAAGACCTCTTCCACCTGCCTTTCCACCCGATCGTTTTCGATGACGATGAGCATTCCCGGGAACGCCCGCTTTGCCAGATCCCCTTTCCGCGTCAAGATGACCCGGTTTTCTCCCTTTGCCTTCCTTAAAAAGGCGTGATCCGCCCTTCCCCGATACAGAACTGCGTCATAGCCGAGGATTCTCAGCCATTTGGAAAGGCGCCCGAGGTTTATATCGGCCAGAAATGTTGCGTCCTCTTCAATCGTCATCCCAACCGGTTGTGCCTCAGTGCCGTTTCAGGGATGTCCCGGCGGCGGAAGTCATCATCGGGCGATCAGACCGGCCGCTCCGATTCGGTTGTTTTTGTCTCATCGAGAACGACGGGAGGTTCATTCTCCCGCACATCCCTCTTCAAATCCCTCACCATGCGATTCAGGCGATTGATGGTTCGATTCAGCCGATAGCGTTCCACAATGCCCATCAATCCGGCAAAGACCAATCCTATGATGAACACGATAAAGATCAGCATGTAAACAGGCAGCACAACATCCAGCACATCATAGTATACCAGGTGCACAGAAAGGGTATTCTGCAGGGAAAAGGTCACCACGAAGAGAATTAAGGCAACGATAATAACGGTATAAATAATTTTCATTTCATTCCTCCTGCCGGTATTTGCTGAAATATCCCTTGAGTTCTTCGCAGCTTTTCAAGATATCATCTGGAATGACGCGGATGTCTCCCACAACGCTCATGAAATTTGTATCGCCGTTCCATCTCGGGACAACATGAATGTGAAGATGATCATCGATCCCTGCCCCCGCCGCCCTTCCAAGGTTGATTCCGATATTGAAGCCGTCGGGGTTCAGAGCCTCCTTTAAAACCCGGACGGAAAAATCCAGGAGAGAAAAAATCTCCAGTCTCTCCTCCTGATCCAGGTCTTCCAGTCTGCTGAGGTGGCGAAAGGGAATGATCATCAAATGACCGTTCGTATAGGGATAGGCATTCATCATGACAAAGGCCGTTTTTCCATCCAGGAGAACGTAGGATTCATCACGGAGCGATTCCCTGCAGAACACGCATCCCGCCGCTTTCCCGCTTTTTATATAGGCCATGCGCCAAGGGGCATAGATTGATTTCATAACCTTTTGTCCTTTCCCGTCCTGATGAGGATGGCTGCTCATGCTTCTTCCCTCGTGAAGCCTCCATTATCTCTTACGGTATTCATGGCTCTTTTTCAATTTCAATTTTAAGGATCTTCCCTGTGATGGTGTCTCCCACGTCCAGAATTCCAACGGTGGTGTCCGTGGCAAAGCGTTTGTCCAGGGCGGAACCGGGATTGAAAAAGAGCACACCATTCCTTCTCCAATTGGCCGGATAATGCGTATGGCCATAGATGACGCAGTCCACTGGCCCCAGGAGCGCGAGGATTTTCTCTTCAAGATGCCCGGCGCTTCCCCATCCGTGCATCACTCCCAGACGGAATCCCTGGATTTCAAGAATGAAACGATCCGGCAGCATCCTTCTGACGGAGGCCGGATCCATGTTCCCGCATACGGCCTGAAAGGGCTTGCTTCCAAACGCCTCCAGAACGTCGAGATTCACGAGATCCCCCGCATGGACAATCAAGTCCGCATCGAGGAAATATCGGTCAACGATCTTCCTCAAGGTTTCATTGCAGGCCGGCAGATGGGTATCCGAAATGACGCCGATGCGCACAGGCGAACCCTCCTTGATTCGTGAAAGCAGCACCCGGCTTATATCCGATATACGTCAGCCAAATACAAGCATTATATGCCTGGAAACGATCAAGGCCGATTCTGAGGGCTTGAAGAAAACAGACGTAGAGACTCTTTAAAATTGACAATCCGTTTCCGTCTGTTTTACATTAAGGACAAAGACGCTTCCTGGAGATTGATCATGCTGGATTCATCACTGGATAAAATAGCGGAAAAAATTCTGAGCCTGGATGAGGCCTCCCTTTCCAGCCTCTGGGAAAAGTACAAATACCGGATGGAGCACTTTGAAACGTCAAAGGAATGGGAAAAATCCGTCATCATTTTCTTTATTATCAACGCCGTCCGGGTGAAGAACCGGATCTTCAACGACCAGATTCTGCTTATGCAGCGCCAGAGCGAGGAACAGGAAAAACCGGTTGCCTCGAAAGGCAGGCCGATGCTCCGCCGGATCAAGTGATGGATGCTGAAACCGCATGGAAGAACATTGAAGACCTGAAAGCCCGGATTGAATACCACAATCGCCGCTATTACCAGCTGGATGATCCCGTCATTTCGGACGCAGAATATGACCTTCTTCTCCGGGAGCTCATCCGCCTGGAAGATCAGTTCCCTCAGTGGCGTACGGGGGATTCTCCCAGTCAGCGAATCGGAGCGGCCCCGCTGAGCAAGTTTGCCCCTGCCGCGCACCGGACGCCCATGCTGAGCCTCGCCAACGCCTTCTCAGAAGGTGAAATTCTGCAATTTCAGGAGCGGTTGAATCGCTTTCTCGGCAACACGGCAAGCCTCTCCTTTGTCGTTGAGCCGAAGATTGACGGCGTCGCCGTCAATCTGACCTACCTCGACGGCTTTCTCACCAGCGGCGCCACCCGCGGTGACGGAGCTACCGGAGAGGATGTCACCCGGAACATCCGCACGATACATTCCATCCCCCTGAGGATCCTGTCGACGCCTGAAAGCACGGCGCCGGAAGAGATCGAGATCCGCGGAGAAATCTACATTGAATCCGAATCGTTTCGCATGTTAAACGAACGCCGCCTTGCCGGGAATGAGGCCCCCTTCGCCAATCCGCGCAATGCCGCCGCCGGATCTCTGAGGCAACTGGACTCCTCAATAACTGCCCAAAGGCCCCTGAAAATGTTCTGTTACGCCGTGGGGCTCGTCAAAGGGCGAATCTTTACCCATCACCACGAAGTGCTTGGCGCCCTGAACCATTGGGGGTTTCCCGTCAATCCCCTGATCCGGCGGGTCGACGGCATTTCAGGCTGCATCGATTTCTATCGGGAACTTCAGGATCGGAGAAAGGACCTTCCCTACGAGATCGACGGGATGGTGATCAAGGTGGACGACCTGGCCCTTCAGGAACGCCTCGGAGCCGTATCACGCAGCCCGCGCTGGGCGCTGGCCTGCAAGTTTGCCGCGACACAGGCAACGACCCGGATTGAAGACATCCTCGTCAACGTAGGAAGAACCGGCGCCCTGACCCCCGTCGCCCTCATGGCCCCCGTTCTGGTCGGCGGCGTCACCGTCAGCCGGGCGACGCTTCACAATCAGGATGAAATCGACAAAAAAGATATCCGCATCGGTGATACGGTTCTCGTTCAGCGCGCGGGCGATGTCATCCCCGAGGTTGTCGTGGTGGTCAAGGAAAAACGGACCGGCAGGGAAAGACTCTTCAAGATGCCAGCCCACTGCCCGGAATGCGGGTCAGAGGTTGTCAGAATCGAAGGCGAGGCCGCCCATCGCTGCATCGGCATTTCCTGCCCGGCCCAGATTCGTGGACACATCATTCATTTCGCCTCCCGTGGTGGAATGGATATCGAAGGCCTTGGAGAAAAGCTTGTTTTGAACCTGGTGGATTCGGGGCTCATCCGCGATCCCGCAGATCTCTATTTCCTTAAGCGTGACAGCTTGCTGAACCTGGAGCGCATGGCGGAAAAGTCCGTAACGAATCTCCTTGCCGCCATTGAGCGGTCCAAATCCCCCCCCCTGGACAAGCTCATTTATGCGCTGGGAATCCGCCATGTCGGGGAGCATCTCTCGAAGATCCTGGCACGGAACTATCAGACTCTTGACGCCTTGATGGATGCCTCGGAAGAGGATCTTCTGTCCATCCCGAACATCGGATCTGAAGTCGGCAGCAGTATTTTTCAGTTTTTCCGCAACGAGTCAAACCGCCGGGTGCTTGAAAAGCTCAAGGACGCCGGGGTGACCCCGGTGGAGAGCCCCTCCGAATCGCCTCTCTCCGCGCCCCTTACGGGAAAAAATTTCGTCTTCACGGGGGCATTGACCCGGATGACACGGATCGAAGCCAAACAGATCGTTGAATCCCTTGGCGGCCAGGCATTGAGTTCCCTTACGAAAAATACCGATTACGTGGTTGCAGGCGCTGCAGCCGGCTCCAAACTCAAAAAGGCTCAGGAATCGGGCATTCCCGTCCTCAGCGAGGAGGAATTCCTGGCCATGGCCGGCAGAGGATAAATCATGAAGCGTGTCCGCGTCTTTGTCAAAGGGAGGGTTCAGGGGGTTTTCTTTCGTGCCCACACCCAAGGGGCAGCCCTCGGATTTCATGTCCATGGCTGGGTTCGCAATCTGCCCAACGGACAGGTCGAGGCGCTCTTCGAGGGAAAGCGGCAGAATGTGGCCGCTTTGGTCGACTGGTGCCGCCGCGGCCCTCCCCATGCCGTCGTGGAGGAGCTCAGCGTTCTCGATGAACCCTACACCGGAGAATTCAGCGATTTCAGCATCCGTTACGAATAACCGCCATCCCGAAAGCGGAAGGCGCCGGCGTCAACGGGGCTAGCGTCCTCCGGATTCCATCATCGTTTCCGCAAAGCCCGGCAGGGCGTTGCGGATCGTGGCATCATCAACACAATAGGCGATGCGGAAATAGCCCGGCCCCCCGAATCCGACCCCGGGCGTCGTGAGAATTCCGCGCTTTTGAAGTGCGCGGACATACGCCACATCGTCGTCCACAGGCGATCGGACAAAGAGATAGAAAGTGCCCTCCGGCTTGGCAAAGGTGTACCCGCAAGATCTTAATCCCTCGCAGAGCAGATCCCTCTTCCACTGATACTCGCCAACGTTGACCTGCACCCCCTGAATCCGTGAGATAACCCGCTGCATCAGGGCCGGGGCATTGATAAACCCCAGAATCCGGTTGCAGAAGATCATTCCGCCAAGGACATCCTTCAATTCGGCAAGCTCCGGATGAAGGGCGAGGTACCCGATGCGCTCACCCGGCACCGACAGGCATTTGGAATAGGAATAGGCAATGATGCTGTTCCTGCAGAACTCCATGATGCTGGGAAGCTCGACGCCGTCGTAGACGATTTCGTTATAGGGCTCATCGGAAACCAGATAGACGGCCCGGTTGTAGAGCCTCTCCTTTTCCTCGAGAATGGCGGCGAGTCCGCGGATGGTTTCCGCGTCATAGACCCGTCCCGTGGGGTTGTTCGGCGAATTGATCAGCACGGCCCTGGTTCTCTCAGTAAAGGCCGATCGAATCGCCTCCAGGTCCAGGCCGAAATCCTCCTTCGTGGGGACCAGGCGGGCGACTCCCCCGGCATTGTCCACATAAAACCCGTATTCGACAAAATACGGCGTCGGGATAATGACTTCGTCTCCCGGATCGAGAATCGTTTTCATGGTCACATTCAATGCGCCCGCCGCGCCGCAGGTCATGATGATGTGCTCAAAGGTGAGGGGCACCTTGAATTTACGGCCCAGATAGCCGGCGATCGCCTCACGCGTTTCAGGGTAGCCGGCGTTCGGCATGTACCCATGCTGGCCGGGAAGAGTCTGGCCGGCCACGTCCCTCAAGGCGGAATCAAACTCGATCGGTGGCGGCACGTTGGGATTCCCGAGACTGAAATCGAACACGTTCTCAGGCCCAAGTTTCTGTCTAAGAAGCAGACCCTCCTCAAACATCTTTCGAATCCAAGATGAACGCGAAAGCATTCCCTGAATCTTCTTCGAAACCGGCATATCCCCTTCCCTCCCAAGGCTCTCAGCGATAATTTGTATTTTGAGGAAACATATCTCTACGGCTGACGATGTAGTTAACACAGCCCCTGGATGTCGTCAACAGGACATTCATCGGCCTCCCGAAGGATTGGCCGGATTGTCTTGACAAAGGGACAACAGGTTATTTATAGAATTGAGAAGCATTTTCAGGCGGCCTTTGCGCGGGACGGTGGTGGAAATCCTGACCCGTGTCTTTTTTGTTTCCGGAGGAATTTTTATGCCGATTTATGAATTTCGCTGCAAATCTTGCGGGAAGGACTTTGAAGTCCTCTTTTTCTCCATTTCAGAAAAACGGGAAGTCCTTTGTCCGGACTGCAACTCGGACGAGGTTGAAAAACTCATGTCCGTCTTCGGAGGAACTTCCGGGAGCACCTCCTCCTCCAGCTGCTCCACATGCTCCTCTTCTTCCTGCTCGACGTGATCGACCTGACGGATGCGGCAGGCTGCCGCAGCTTCTCGTGGGCCCTCTTTCAACGGGGGATCATGACCCGGATCTTTTCATCCCCGGGCGGTCTGCCATCGGAGCGCCCGCCTTCATCCAATCGTGTCCGGCAGCCCCTCAGGGCCGTGATCGCCGGAAATTTCGAGCCCATGAAGAAAATCCTCTTCGTCATCCTTTTTTTTCTTTCGGGATGTTCAATGCCCGTTCAGGAGAACCGTTCCTGGACGCCATTCTGGAATGAGGATTCAACGCTGATGGGATTTAAGGATTCTGAGGATCGCATAAGAATCGCCCCCAGATATGCGCACTTTTCAACGGCCCGAACATTCGAAAAGATTCTCGCCGTCATGGAGCAGAAAAACGGCGGGTTCGAGACATCCTATCTGACGAAATCCGGAAAAGTCGTCGGACGGGGCAATGTCTATATGATCGACAACGGACCGGACTGCGAAAGTGAAGGCTTTATCCGATTCCGGGATCGCACAACGGGCAAGGCGGGTCTCTATGACAGCCAGGGAAATGTGGCGATCCCCGCGGAATATGACGATCTTACCAATGTCCGGAATGGACTGGTCGCGGCCCTGAAAGGCGCAGAGAAGAAATACTGGGATGGCGACGACATCCGTGGGTGTGGTCACTACAGCTGGGCTGGAGGAAAAGAAATTCTTGTCAATACACATGATCACATCCTGATCGATCCCTTCAACCTTGATCCGCACCTGGACTTTTTCTCATTGAGAATCACAGATCATCCTCTCGAGGACCCCAATCAACGAACCTTCCTTGGTGTGGACGGCCGATATTACTCCTTTCTCGACTACAAGAAGGAATTTTCTTCATGGCTCAACGATTTGATACGAAACGGCCTTTCCAGAAAGGCGCTCCTGGATTGTTCATACGGAACCATTTATTTCTGGAAAGAACCGGATGGCTGGACATCTGAAAGGAGCCCCCAATTTGTCGAAAGAAACTTCGAGCTCATCAGGGGCCGACTTTCGGACATTCTTCGTGAAAAGGCCGATTATTTCATTTCAATGGACGGCCTGAATCCCTTTATTTTTGAAGGGTCTGAATTTGCAGGTTACTTCAACAACTGCGGGGAACCGAAGCCGTGGCGGTATCCGGTGATGAGTGTCGTCATCAATCGCAACAGGGAAGGGCATTTCCGGCAGGACCATTTTGATTTCTTAAGGACGGAAAAGGGGTATAAACTGATCAGCGTGTCGCTGGGAAATGAACAATGACCACGATGCCGGAAAATCGGCACGCCGGAGTCCTTCCCGCCAATCCGGCCCCGTATTCTAACCGATTCCTCTTAAGGTTCCTGTCCGGGAAAGAACTGGACGTCCCCCTACGTCATTACGCACCGCATTGAGGCGGATCATGATTTTATCGTTGCCAAAAGAAATTTTATCCATTATAAGGGGGCAGTTTTCTGACAAATTGCATTTTCACATGAAAGGAGCTTCAGGGGCATGAATATTCTCATTTTTGGACCCAATGGGAGTGGTAAAGGAACGCAGGGCGCGATCGTACAGAAGAAATTTAATGTTCCCCATATTGAAACCGGGGTTATTTTCAGGGAAAACATCTCCAAGGGAACGGACTTGGGAAAAGAGGCCAAGGCCTATATCGACCGCGGGGATCTGGTTCCAGACAGCATCACCATCCCCATGATCCTCAACCGGATCAAACAGGACGACTGCAAGAGCGGCTGGCTGCTTGACGGTTTCCCCCGCAACCTGGCCCAGGCCGAAGCCATGTGGGATGCCATGCAGAAGGAAGGAATCAATCTGGACAATGTCATTGAAATCGTTCTCGACCGGCAGACATCGAAGAACAGGATCATGGGACGAAGGCTCTGCGCCGTTGACAACAACCATCCCAACAACATCTTCATCGACGCCATCAAGCCGGTTGAAAAAGACGGTAAAATGGTCTGCCGGGTCTGCGGCAGCGACAAGTTGACGACCCGCGCCGACGATCAGGACGAGGAAGCCATCGGCAAACGGCATGACATTTATTATGACCCCAAAACGGGCACCCTGGCTGCGGTGAATTTCTTCAAGGAGAGGGTCAAGGTCATCGAAGTTGACGGTCTTCCTGGAGTGAAGGAAGTATCCGAGGATCTGCTCAGTAAACTTTCCTGAGGTTCATCTTCTCTCTTTTTTGCTAAAAAAAAGCCTTCCAGATATTCCGGAAGGCTTTTTTATCTGAAGCCGGCGCAAAAGGCTATCGGACAGGATTGTTAAGCGTTATACGTAAATCAACCTTCAAGGACGAATCAGAATTAGAGATGGATTATATACGCAATTTCAGCATCATAGCCCATATCGATCACGGAAAGTCCACGCTGGCAGACCGTTTGATCCAGTTTACCGGCGTCTCCGACGAACGGACCTTCAAGGACCAGATGCTCGACAATATGGACATAGAACGGGAACGGGGAATCACGATCAAGAGCCAGGCCATTACCCTCCCCTATAAGGCAAGGGACGGCAGAACCTACAGCCTGAACCTCATTGATACGCCGGGGCATGTGGATTTTTCCTACGAGGTTTCCCGTGCCCTGGCCTCCTGCGAAGGCGTCCTGCTGCTTATTGACGCGGCCCAGGGGGTTCAGGCTCAGACGGTGGCCAATCTCTATCTTGCCATGGAACACGATCTGGAAATCATCCCGGTAATCAACAAGATCGATCTGCCCTCGGCCGATGTGGAGCGGGTGATCGAGCAGATTGACGATGAACTCGGGCTGGATTCCGAAGGGCATCTGAAATGTTCCGCCAAGGCGGGAACCGGCATTGAGGAAATCCTGGAAGCCATCGTTCATCGCATTCCGCCGCCGAAAGGAAATCCTGAAGCCCCCTTGGCGGCTTTGATCTTCGATGCCCATTACGATGCCTTCCGCGGGACGATCATCCACTGCCGGATCATGGACGGCACGGTGAAAAGCGGCGACACCATCCGCTTTATGTCCAACTCGGCCACCTATCGGGTGGAGGAAACGGGTCATTTCCTGCTTCAGAGAGAAAAACGACAGGCCCTGTGCGCCGGTGAAGTGGGATACATCATTGCCGGGGTCAAGACCGTCTCCGATGTTCGCACGGGGGACACGATTACCCTGGATGAAAATCCCTGCTCCCATCCTCTTCCGGGTTTCCGCGAGGTCAAGCCGGTGGTTTTCGCCTCCATCTATCCCATTGCCTCCGACGACTATGAAGATCTCAAGACCGCCCTGGAAAAATACCAGCTGAACGACGCCTCATTCATCTACACGAAGGATTCTTCCGCCGCTCTTGGGCAGGGATTCCGCTGCGGGTTCCTCGGCCTTCTTCATCTCGAAGTGGTCCAGGAAAGGCTGGAACGGGAATACGACCAGTCGATCATTCTTTCCGTCCCCAGTGTCCGCTATCGATTTACCCTGAAGGACGGGTCCGTCTTCTATGTAGACAATCCGGCCCACTATCCGGGAAGCTCTTCCATCGAGCTGTCCGAAGAACCCTATATCCGCGCCACCTTGATGCTGCCGGAACGGTACCTCGGTGCGGTGATGAAATTATGCATGGAAAAACGGGGGACGAACTCGACGCTGAACTATCCAAGCCCCGGCCGGGTCGAACTGATTTACGAACTGCCTCTTGCCGAGGTGATCTACGATTTTTATGACCGCTTCAAATCCGTTACCCAGGGATACGGCTCCTTCGACTATGAAGTGATCGACTACCGGGAAGGCCAACTGGTCCTGCTGGATATCCTGGTCAACGGGGAACGGGTGGATGCCCTGTCGCAGATTGTCCACCGGGACCGCGCCCGCGCCCGCGGTCTGCAGGCCTGCGAACGGCTCAGGGAGGAGATCCCGCGCCAGATGTTCAAGATCGCCATCCAGGGGGCCATCGGGGGGGAAATCATTTCCCGGACCACCATCTCAGCTTTTCGCAAGGACGTCATCGCCAAATGTTACGGGGGAGATATCTCCCGGAAGCGCAAGCTTCTGGAAAAGCAGAAAAAAGGCAAGAAGCGCATGAAGATGATCGGACAGGTCAGCATTCCCCAGAGCGCCTTTCTCTCCGTATTGAAGTCGGACGCCGACTGAGAGCCCATCAGGAAGGTAAACGCACCATGCAGAAACGGGTCCTGAGATCGCCGCCGGTGCAGGCTGGGAAAATCAAGGAGGGAAATGCCCATCGCGGACGCACAGAGGAGCAGCGCCCCGGCCTTTATCTGCACATCCCCTTCTGCACAGCCAAGTGCCGTTACTGCAACTTCTTTTCCGTCACGAAGGTCTCCGAGATCCCCCGCTTCCTGAAGGCGCTGTTCAAAGAAGCCCTCCTCCAGGGGGGGGGGATCGGCTCCTTCGACACCCTTTATATCGGCGGCGGCACCCCCTCCCTTCTTGCCCCCTTCCAGCTGTCCGAACTTTTTTCCCATCTGCGGAAGACCTATGACATCTGTGAAGACGCCGAAGTGACCATGGAAGTCAATCCAGCGGATGTGGGGTTGCCTGTGCTCGCGCAGATGCGCGCCCTGGGAATCAACCGACTGAACATCGGGGTGCAGTCCTTCGACGATACCCTTCTTGCCTTCCTCGGACGAAGGCACGACGGCAACCAGGCGATTCAGTCCATCATGGCGGCCCGGCAGGCCGGGTTCGATCATGTCGGCATCGACCTGATCTATGGAATACCGGGACAGACGCGTCAGGCCTGGAAGAAGGCTTTGGAGTATGCGGCATCCCTGAACATTCCCCATCTTTCCTGCTACCAGCTCACCCTGGAGCAGGACACGCCCCTCGGCAAAAGCTGCGCTCAGGGCCTGTTCAAAATTCCCGATGACGATGAACTCTTTGAATTTTTCATGGACACCTCCGAATTTCTCGAATCATCGGGATACACCCACTATGAGGTTTCCAACTTCGCCCTCGGTGAGTCCTTCGTTTCCCGCCATAATTCAAAATACTGGCGGCACATCCCCTATCTCGGGCTGGGCCCGGCGGCCCACTCCTTTGACGGGTGTAAACGTTGGGAAAATGTCCGCTCCCTGGAATGCTACCTCCAGCGACTGGAGAGAGGCGAGCTTCCCGTTGAAAGCTGCGAGGAGCTGACGAACGAGGAGCTGCAGCTTGAGACCCTTTTTCTGGGCTTTCGAACCAAGGCGGGCATCGACCTTGGAGCCTTTTCCGAGAGGTTCGGGGTTGATCTTCGGGCGAGCAAAAAAGATTTTTTGAAGCCGCTTCTTTCTGCGGGTCATCTTCGAATCGCCGATGGCCGGCTGCAGCCGACTCGGACAGGCATGGCCCTGGCCGATGCCTTTGCACTGCTTTAAACGATACCCCTACCCTGAAAGGCGGGGGGCCTTCATGCGGACACCGAAGAATCGGCAATGCGAAACGGTTTCCTGCCGCTCTTCTTGGCGGTATGCATGGCCTCTTCAGCCCGCTTGATCAGCGCCTCCATTTCGGCGCCGTCATCCGGATACAGGGAGATCCCGATACTGGCGCCTCCGACGATGGTCCTGTTCCTCTTGAAAAGGATTGGCTGGGAGATGAGGGCATGGACTCGCTCAACAATCTTCTCCGCATTCCCGAGGTCATGAATCCCCGAAGCAATAATGAGAAATTCGTCCCCCCCGACGCGGGCCACCGTATCGCTTTCGCGAACACAGGCAAGGAGCCTCTGCCCCGTTCTGATCAGGATGTAATCTCCCGCTTCATGGCCGAGGCTCTCGTTGATGGCCTTGAATCCATCAAGATCTAAAAACATCACCGCCACGGCTGTTTTATTCCGCCGAGCCAGGCTGATGGCCATTCCAAGACGATCCCTGGCCAGCAGGAGTGTCGGAAGATCCGTCAAGGCATCATGGGTCGCCAGGTGCGCTATCTCTTCCTCCGCCCGTTTCCGCTCGATGACCAGCCCCAGGTAATTGGCCGCGATATCGAGCATCTTGACTTCTTCCTGCAGAAAAGGAGCATCGCCGTCTTCCGGGGGTTCCTGCCGGTAATTCACCTCGATGATCCCCGATACGTTGTCCTTCACCTTGATGTCAGCTTCCAGGCGCCATTTGCTCTCCTGATAATCCGCCGTCTCGTAAGGATGACCCTCAAGGAGAATTCGCGCACAGGCCATGGAAGGATACCGCAAAGCGGAAGGCAGGAGTTGAACCGTTTCCTGGAGAATCTCCTCCATGAAAATGCCCGGCGTATCGATCAGGTTACAGATGCCATAGATGCAATTCAATTCTTTTCCAGCCACCTGCGGGTTCCTCCTCCATCCAAACGCTGCGGATTGATTCTTCTTCGAAGAATTCTGTCGTCATTCCATCCCTCATCGGACGGCCTCTTCGGCAGATACGTTTCAACGCCGCTGAAGTGGTCATCCGATCATCGAACTAATTTCCCGGAGCGTCTGGATCGGCAGATCGATACGATATTTTTCCTTCATGCTCCGCCTCAGATGCTCCTCATCGCAGATGCCCCCGGCTTTGAGCTTTTTAATGAGCTCCGTCAGATCTTCCCGGGTATGCCAAGGGAAAATGACCCATCGCCACTTTATGATTTTTCTGAGATAGTAATGGGGAATCACCGTGGAGCAGGTCTTGTGTATCAGGACAGCGGTCCGTATCTCCCGCGGCTGAAGAGCTTCCAGGTGCTGGAGTGATACCCGGAGGGTGTCGCCGGTGTCCGTCACGTCATCGACCAGCAGGACCTTCATGCCCCGAATCTCGGCGCAGAGCGGATACTTGACGAAGGCCTTTTCGTTCATGACCGCGGTTCCCCAATGTTCGACCTTTATCGACGCAAGGTCATGAACGAGGAGGCAGTCGCAGAGAATCCGGGCAGGAACATAGCCGCCTCTGCCGATGGCGACGACGATCTCGGGACAATATCCCGAATCCCTTATGATACGCGAGAGCTTCTGTGAATCCTTGATGATCCTACCCCACGAGAGGAGATCGCATCGAAATTTTTCTTCAGCAGGCAACGGCATCGTTTTCCTCACCGCCTGTATCCCTTTACTTATCCAAAGGGAGCAGGTCATTTGCCGGCGCAAATTCTACGGGCGTACCGGAAGAAATATTTTCCCCGTCCAGAGGGACAGTCGGAATGGTGACGGCCTTCTTGGCCAATCAGGGCGAACCGCTGCCTTCACCGACGAACGAAGGGGGCATGCCGGGACGGGCCTCCTGAGTCACCGACGGCGCCTTGGCGAACTTCCCGCAGCATCTTCCGTATCCGCCAGTATTCCGTCAAGGATTTCACCCACATCCCGGAAATTCTCATAGGCGATGCAGGCCTTCCCCCTCTTCCTGCATTTCTCTGAGAGGATCGGTTTTGCAAAGACCAGGTCGGCCTTCTGGCACGGGCATACATCGGAATAACCGTCGCCTACGTAAATGATCAAATCGTAGGCCTCCCGATGGGCTTCGAGTATCGTGCTCTTGCAGGTCCCGCAAAGATCGCATCCGTTTCGGGGTGACGGAAACTCGATGGATACGGTGGCATCGTCCCGGAAGACAACCCTGTTCGAGTAAAATTCTATCTCCTGCAATCCGTGCTTTTGAAGAATGGAGGAAATATAAAAGTCCAGGCCGTCCGAAAGGATCTTCAGATCGATGCCCTTTTCTCTGCAGGAAGCATAGAAGGACAGAAAATAGGGGTCCAGCTTCTCCTCCCCCAGGGCGTAATCGACCATCTCCCTTTTTGTCCCCTTGAACAGCGGCTGAATCTGCAGGTAGGCAAGCCGTGAACCGATGACATTGGTGTAATAGGACCGGTCAATCTCCCGCCATCCCTCGGCAAAGCGGTTCATGATCGTATTGCCCATGTCATTGCTGCACGTTGTTCCATCAAAATCACACAAGATCAGGATCCGGTTTCTGTCCATTCCTGAGGCACCGTTCACTCTCTTCCCTTTTATTCCTTTTCCTTTATAAAATGGCTGAACATTTCAATGGGAACCGGGAAAACCGTCGTCGAGTTGTTCTCCGAGGCGATCTGACTGAGGGTCTGAAGATAACGCAGCTGGACGGAGATCGGTTGGGTCCTCATCAGAGCCGCCGCCTCAATGAGCTTCTGGGCCGCCTGAAATTCTCCTTCCGCGGAGATGATCTTTGCCCGCCGCTCTCGTTCCGCTTCAGCCTGCTTGGCCATGGCCCGTTTCATCTCTTCAGGCAGATCGATATGCTTGACCTCCACAAGGGAGACCTTGATTCCCCAGGGGTCCGTGCTGCGGTCCAGAAATTCCTGCAGCTGAAGATTGATCTTTTCCCTCTCCGACAGCAGCTCATCCAGTTCGACCTGTCCGCAGACGCTCCGAAGGGTGGTCTGTGAAAGCTGAGAGGTGGCATAGAGGTAGTTCTCCACCTGAATAACCGCGGAGTTGGCGTCCATCACCCGGAAATAAACGACGGCATTCACCTTGATCGATACATTGTCCCGCGTAATGACGTCCTGCGGCGGCACGTCCATGGTGATAGTCCGCATGTCAACCTTGACCATCCGGTCGATAACGGGAATGAGAATAATAAGCCCCGGACCCTTGACGTTGAGAATCCGCCCAAGCCGGAAGATCACTCCCCGTTCGTATTCATTGAGAACACGAATGGCCGATGCCAGAAACATCACCACCAGAACGACAAGAACGATTGGCACGTACATGATTCACCCTCCCTTTTTTTGGTTATATTTCCCTGACCTGCATCTTCATCCCTTCAATGCCCTCTACCGTGACTTTTTTCCCTTTCGCCACAGGCTTCTCACTCCATGCGTCCCAGTATTCCCCCCTTATAAAGGTCTTGCCGGCATGGTGAATGTCCGTCACAGCAACGCCCTCCGCACCGATCAGTTCTTCGTAACCGGTGTGCTTTTTCCCCATCTGTGCCTTGACAACCAGACTGACAACAAAGACAAAAAAAGCGGAAACAATCACCAGAGTGGGGATCATGACCTTGAAGGATACCCGCAAGGCCGGTTCAGGAGAGTCAAAAAGCAGAAGCGAACCCAGCAGCAGGGAAATGACGCCGCCCACCGACAGGAGCCCGTGACTGATGATCTTTATTTCCGCGATAAAGAGAATCAGGGCAAAAAGGATCAGGGCAATGCCCGCATAATTCACAGGAAGGGTCTGCATGGCGAAAAAAGACATGATCAGGGAGATGCCGCCGATCACGCCAGGAAGAATCGCCCCTGGTTGCGCCAGTTCAAAGTAAAGGCCGGCGACACCGAGAAGAAACAGGAGATAGGCGATATTGGGATCACTGAGGGTCGTGAGGACCTTTTGCCGAAGGTTCATCGGAATTTCCCGGAGCATGGCCCCTTTTGTTTCCAGAACCCGCACATTTTCGCCAACCCGGACTTCTCGGCCGGAAAGCTGCTCGAGCAGCTCGGTCAAATCCTTGGCAACCAGATCAACGACCCGCGCCTGGAGAGCCTGATCGGCTGGAATCGATTCGCTCTTGCGCACCGCCCTTTCCACCCATTCCTCGTTTCTCCCCTTCTGCCTGGCAATGCTGATCGCATAGGCAACGGCATCGTTTTCCACCTTTTCCATCATGACCTTGTCGCCTCCCCCCCCGATGCCGATGCCGACAGGATGCGCCGCGCCGATGTTGGTACCAGGGGCCATGGCCGACACATGGGCCGCCATCGTGATGATCATCCCCGCTGATGCGGCCCTGGCTCCCGAGGGTGAAACATACACAATGACGGGGATCGGCGCCCCCAGAAGGCCTTTTACAATGTCCCGCATCGCGAGGTCCAGTCCGCCGGGAGTATCCAGAAGAACAACCAGTCCATTTGATCCGGATTTTGCCGCCCCGTCGATGCCCTGCAGAATGTAATCGGCAACAGGAGGCGTAATGGCGGAATCGATGCGAATAACGTCATAGACAGGCTGCCTTTCCGCGGCAGACAGGAAACCCGTCCCTCCCAGGATCAGCCACAGGATCAAAAAAAACCGTGCTTTATGTTTCACCTGAGTTCTCCTCTCCGAGGACTTTCATGATCTTTTGCACATCTTCCCACGCCTGCTTTTTGGCCGCCGGATTCCGCAGAAGATAGGCGGGATGGTAGGTCGGCATCAGTGGGATTCCGTGATAATCATGGAAGCGACCACGCAGCACGGTAATGGGCGTGCCTTTCTTTTTCAGCAGTGTCTGGGCCGCGAAGGTTCCCAGGGCACAGATAACCCGGGGGCGGATAGCCTCCAGCTGCTGCACCAGATGGGGCTCACAGGCCGCGATTTCCTCCGGCAGGGGGTTCCGGTTTCCCGGAGGGCGGCATTTCAGGATGTTGCAGATGTAGACGTTTTCCCGCTTCAGCCCCATGGCATCGATAATCCGGGTCAGAAGCTTTCCGGCACGTCCGACAAAGGGCCTTCCCTGCAGATCCTCTTCAGCGCCCGGCGCCTCCCCCACGAAGACCAGCTCCGCGCAGGGACTCCCCTCTCCGAAGACGAGATTCCTTCTTGTTTTTCCCAAAGAACAGAGGGAGCAGTGTTCCACATCCCGGAATATCTCATCGAGAGATCGACCGTTTTGAGCTGATCCTTCCCCGATGCTCAATGCACCCGGCACTGCAGACGTTTCTTTTTCGGGAACAGGAGGCTCTTTCCCGGGCGGCGTCGTTTTCTCTGCCCCCACGGCCAGCCATGACAGGGGGCGATGCAGATCCCGCTCAAGCTCAAGCTGGCTCTTGAGTGACCGGACGAGCATCAACAGCTCCTCTCTTAAACGATCGGATTCCATCATCAAAATGATCTTATTGAAGCCTGTTTTTCCCGCCGGCGGTCTTCCAGAGAGACAATAAGGACTCCGTCTTCTGTTCGGGTTGACTGCGGCGGCGTTCCCGAATTTCCCGGACTTTGTCCAGGATGACTCCAGCCGCCTCCATCTTATCCATCAGCGGCAGCTCCTGCATCTCCCCATCCCGGTCCAGAATCGTGATGATATTGGTATCTCCCTGAAAGCCGGCCCCCTCTTTCGTGACGTCATTGGCCACGATGAAGTCCATGTTCTTGGCCACCATCTTTCCAATGGCGTGTTCAACAAGATGTTCGGACTCCATGGCAAATCCGACCAGGATCCGGTCCTCCTTCTTTGCTCCGATTTCATGAATGATATCGGGGTTTCGTTCCAGCTTCACGGTCAAGTCTTCATTTTTTTTCTTGATTTTCTGATCCTGCCTGACCGCCGGCCTGTAATCGGCCACCGCTGCGGCCTTGATCACCACCGTCGCTTCCGGAAGGGCAGCCATTACGGCATCCCGCATTTCCCTTGCCGACGAGACGGAGACATGGAAAACTCCGGCAGGAATAGGCAGCTGCACCGGGCCGCTGACGAGGGTCACGGTTGCCCCCCTCCGACGGGCCATTGTGGCGACCGCATAGCCCATTTTTCCGGAAGAGTAGTTGGTAATGAAGCGGACGGGATCAAAAGGTTCCCGGGTAGGCCCTGCCGTGACCAGGACATGCTCATCGACCATATCCTTGACCGTCAACAGAGATTCGATTTCCTCCAGGATTTTCGGAATTTCCGGAAGTCTGCCCTTTCCCGATGTGCCGCAGGCCAATTCGCCTGCCGCGGGCTCCAGGACATGATATCCGTACCCGGCCAGCTTCCGGACCTGCTCCTGGACGATGGCGTTCTCATACATGTTGACATTCATGGCCGGACAGATCAAGACCGGCGACCTTGTGGCCATGACCGTCGTTGTCAGGAGGTCATCGGCGATTCCCGAGGCGATCTTCCCGATCACATTGGCCGTTGCCGGAACGATGACCAAAAGATCCGCATAATCGGCTAGGGCGATGTGCGCAATCTCATAATCTTTAATGGTATCAAACATATCCAGAAACACGGGGCCTCCCGACAGGGTCTGCATCGTGAGCGGAGTGATGAATTCCCGGGCATGGCGGGTCATGACAACCTTGACTTCCGCTCCCCCCTTCACCAGCTGCCTGGTCAGCTCCGCAGCTTTATAGGCTGCGATTCCCCCGGTTATTCCCAGTATGATTTTCCTGTTTTTCAGCATTTTTGTCGATCCCTCTAATAAGTACCCGTAATTACGTATATTTACAGAAATCAGACTATAGCAGTTCTAGGTGGCAAGTTCAAGGAATTATTCGCCTGATCACCGACGCGTCTCGTTCTGTAAAGGGATCCGCCGGTTCAACCAATCCGGATCTCGAACCGCCTTCGTTACGTGAACTCCCTCCTGTAACCGATCGGCTTCGATTCGAACCAGAAGGGACATTTTCATCTTGTCCTCAGGCAGTCGGTTATGCTTAAATCACGCCTTATCTTCTTCAAGGGATCTGATGGTCATGGGGTGTTCATCCCGGTCTTCCTGAGTTTCGGAACCGGGGTGCGCCGACATCGGGAATAAGACATGAAACAAAAACCGTCATCTTCTATAACGTTTCCTCCAAAACCGACGTCATGAGAAACGCAAACGTCCTGCTGATCAACCCCTGGATCTATGACTTTGCCGCCTATGACTTCTGGAGCAAGCCGCTGGGTCTCTTGTACCTGGCCGGCATCCTGCGGAAAAATTCCATTTCTGTCCAGCTCATCGACTGCCTGAATCCGCTCCATCCAGGATTGAGTGACGACAGCGGTATCAGGAAACCGAAAAGAAAAGGCTTCGGACAGGGTCAGTATCCCAGGGAGGTCATCGCCAAACCCGACCCCCTGCAGGGCATACCGCGCAACTATCACCGCTATGGCATTTCACCGCGTCTTTTAAGGCAGGAGCTGCATTCCTGCGCCTCTCCCGATCTGATTCTGGTCTCCTCCATGATGACGTACTGGTATCCGGGGGTGTTCGATGTCATCAGGATTGTCAAGGAACTTCTTCCCGGAGTTCCCGTTCTCCTCGGTGGCAACTATGCCACCCTCTGTCCGGAGCATGCGTTGCGTTCGGGTGCCGATCACGTCCTTCCAGGAGAAGGGGAGCAGCATCTTCGATTCATCATTGAGGAACTGCTTCGACAGGAGATCACATTCCTCCCGGATCCAGCCGACCTGGACACGCTGCCCTATCCCGCTTTCGATTTGCTGCCTTACAAAGGCCAGCTTCCCATCATGACATCCCGGGGATGCCCGTTCCGCTGCGTGTATTGCGCCTCCCACATCCTGAACAGCGGCTTCCGGCGGCGCTCCCCCGGACGGGTGGCCGAGGAAATCGCTTTCTGGAACCGTCGATTCGGGATTTCACACTTTTCCTTTTATGACGACGCCTTTCTGATGGATCCAGAGGAAATGGCCGTTCCCCTGATGGAAGAGCTGATCCGAATGAGGCTGTCCTGCCAGTTCCATTGCCCGAACGGCCTTCACCTGCGCAGTATCGATGAGAAAATCGGCAGGTTGATGCTCCGCTCGGGTTTCCGCACCCTCCGCTTCGGCTTCGAAACGTCCGACGCCGGTCAGCAGGTTCGAACCGGGGGGAAAGTATCGAACGCACATCTGGAGAGGGCCGTGTCCTGCCTCAAGCAAGCCGGGTACAAGGCTTCAGAGATCGGGATGTATCTCCTCTGCGGACTGCCGGGGCAGACAGCCCAGGAGGTGGAGGAAAGCATCCGTTTTGTTCTTTCCTACGGTGCGAAGCCCATACTGGCTGAATTCTCGCCGATTCCCGGAACCGGTTTATGGAACCGATCCGTTTCCGCCTCGCCTTACGATCTCGTCAACGAACCCCTCTTTCACAACAACACCCTTCTTCCCTGCCGCCATGAACACTTTACCTATGACGACTACCGAAGGCTGAAATCCATGATTCGGTCCTACGGGAAGACGGTTTCTCCGCCTCTTGCCGCCCTGTGATCCTTCGCTGAAAGGATTGCTCCTGTCTCCCTTCATTTTTCCTGTTGCTCTTGAACAAAATCCCGGATAGTATACACCATTTATGATATGCGGCAACGAACAACAGGAAGGAGTCCCGCGGAAAAGCATCTCCAAGGGAAAGGGGAGCGTTTACGGGCTATTTTGGAGACAATCGTCCCATGCTGACCTTTTGGCTGAAAACGGTGTGCGTCGGCTGTGCTTCACTGTTTTTTTTCCTCATGGGAATAGACAATCTGATCCATGCCTATTCGTTGACAAATCCGCACATGTTTATTGTATACTTTTTCTCGTCGAACCTGATTATCCTGATCAGCTTCACCGGCCTGCTTTTTTCCGTTTTCCGCATTGTCACCTTCATCAAAAAAAGGGGATCAAACCGTGATGAATAGAATCGCCCGAACCCGTCTTTACAGCTTCCTCTTTTCCGCCGTGGTTTGCTGCCCGGCGCTTCTTCTTTGTCTTTCTGATTCTTCCTGCGCCTATGACCTCGAAAAGCAGGTTAAAACATATACCCTGGAAAACGGGTTGAGGATTTTGATGGTGAAAAGGGATTTCAGCCCCACCGTCTCCTTGTACATCCGCCATAAGGTCGGGGCCGCTGACGAGCAGAGCGGAAAGACAGGGACCGCCCATTTCCTGGAGCACATGCTTTTCAAGGGCACCCGCACCATAGGCACGAAGAATTACGGGCGCGAAAAACGCATCCTCGATGAAATCGCCCGGACCGGAGACGCCCTGGACCAGGAGAGAAGAAAGGGAGAAAAGGGGGACCCTTCCAAGATGAACTCTTTTCAGATCCGACTGGACGAGCTTGAGAATGAGCAGCGGACCCTTGTCCTTTCCAACGAGATAGACCGGCTCTACTCCGAAAACGGCGCTGAGGCGCTTAATGCTTCGACAAGCCAGGACGTCACGACCTACCAGGTCAGTTTACCGGCCAATAAACTGGAGCTCTGGGCCAGGATCGAATCGGAACGGATGATGGCGCCGGTGTTTCGGGAGTTCTACGCCGAGCGGAAGGTCATCATGGAAGAGCGCCGGCAGAGCATCGAGTCCGACCCCGACGGAAAGCTCATGGAGCAGTTTCTCGCAGCAGCCTTTATAGCCCATCCCTATGGGCGGCCGATTCTGGGCTGGCCTTACGACATGAGCTATCTGAGCATCAAAGATCTGGATGGCTTCCTGAAACAATACCATACTCCCAGCAACACCGTCATTGCCGTCGTCGGAAATATTCACCATCAGGATGTCCTGCGGCTGATTACAAACTATTTCGGGCCGATCCCCGCCGGGGAACCACCCGAATCACGGATTACGGAGGAGCCCCCGCAACTGGGGGAACGAAGAATCGCCGTTTCATTTGACGCCAATCCAAGACTGGTCATGGGATTTCACAAACCCACCCTTCCGTCGCATGATGATTATGTCTTCGACGTGATCCAGGCACTTCTGACCGATGGAAGGGTCTCTCGGCTCCACAAGGTCCTGGTGGCGGAAAAGGCTGTGGCGGAAAGTGTCCGTTCGGCAAGCAGCATGCCGGGGACCCGCTATCCGAATCTATTTACACTGTTCGCCACGCCTCGTCATCCCCATTCCCTCGCTGAACTGGAGGAGGCCTTGATGATCGAACTGGAGCGGCTGAAAAAGGAACCGGTTTCAGACCGCGAACTGGAGCGTATTAAAAATTCCCTCAAAGCCTCATTTGTGCGCAGCCTGGATTCGAATGCGGAACTGGCCAGCATGCTCTCCTATTTCGAAACGGTTGCCGGAGACTATCGCTACATTGTTGATCACCTGAAGATCATAGACAATATCACCCCGGATGACCTGATGAGAGTGGCCAGGCAGTATTTTACGCAGAACAACAAAACCATCGCCTTGCTTTCAAAAACCCCTTAGAATGAACAACCTTCAGCCATGAAAACACTCTTACTGATCCTGAACATGATATTCGTAATCACCTTTACCTGCCATGGCGTCGCCCCGGCCTCGTCCGCCGAGCCCGACACTCTGATTCCCCCGGAGCGTCTGCACTATGCGCCTCTCAAGTTTCAGATTCCCCGGGCGGAAATAGCGGCGCTGGCCAACGGCATCCCCCTTTACATCGCCGAGGATCATGAGCTGCCTCTCGTAAAACTGACGGCCCTGGTCAGGGCTGGAATCGCTCACGATCCGTCGGGGAAGGAAGGTCTTGCCGATCTCGTGGGCGGTGTGCTGCTGACGGGCGGCACACAGCTTCTCTCCGGGGATGAAATCGATGAAGCGCTTGCCTTTATGGCTGCGGATATTGACTGCGGCGTCTACCTGGAATACACCCTCCTGACCCTCTCCGTCCTGAGGAAGGATTTGGACAGGGCTCTTGAGATCTTTGCATCGATCCTGAGAAATCCCGTTTTTGAGAAAGAAAAGTTTGCAACGGCCAAAAACCTGGACATCGAGGAACTGAGAAGGATACCTGACGATCCTCAGAATCTCGCCTTTCGTACCTATCGCAAGCTCCTGTACAGGGGCGATCCCCGGGGCAGACTTTCAACCCTTCAATCCCTTGAAAGGATTGCCCGAACAGATCTCCTGAACTACCACCGGGCTCATTTCACCCCGGGAAACATCCTGCTGTCTGTTTCCGGCGACATCACCGTAAAGGAAGCCTTGTCCCTGCTGAATCGCTGTTTGGGCGACTGGCAGGAGATCAATCCCGGCATGACGGCCCTTCCCCCGCCTCGAAGGGAGACCGAGGCATCCCTGACGCTCCTTCCCAAGGAGACGCCGCAATCCGTCATTATTTATGGCTCTTTCGCCCCCCCGATATCCTCCCCGGACTGTTATCCCTTTACCGTCCTGGATTTCATTCTGGGAAGCGGCGGCTTTCAATCCCGGATGTTTCAGGAGATTCGAACCAATCGCGGGCTTGCATACAGTTCGGGAAGCTTTTATCAGGCGAGAAGGGATTATGGGATCTTCGAGGCCTATGTCTTCACGAAGGCTGAATCCACCGCTCAAGTCCTGGGTCTGATAAAGGAGATTATACGAGAGTTCCAGGAAAAAGAGGTCGGCACCGGGGAATTGCAATGGGCCAAAAACGCCATTGCCAACAATTTCATTTTTACGTTCAAAACCGCGGATGATGTGGCCCTTCAACAGATGATGCTTGAATACAAAGGTCTTCCCGGCAGTTTTCTGGAGGAATACCCCGACAGGATTGCAGCCGTCGGAGCCGAAGATGTCAGGCGGGTCGCGGCAGCATATCTTGATCCGCAGAAATCGGTGATTCTCGTGCTTGGTCCGGAAAAGGAATTCGATGCCCCCCTTTCCAGGTTCGGAACGGTAAACCGGGAAGACGCCTTTTAGCGAGCGGCTGGTTTCCGACCCGTTACGATGGGCGTTCCTTTTTACCCAGGGGGATATTTATAACACATGAGGGAGATGATGAATAAATGGCAATGATTGATCGGAAGGCGTTCCAGAAATTATGCCGCAGAATTGATTCCTATGAAGAGGCAATGATTGAAATGCAGCGGTCCTTGACGGCCATTCCAGCCCTGTCCCCTGAGAGCGGGGGGCAGGGTGAATACGAGAAGGCAGGTTTTCTGAAATCGATCCTTCAGGAATGGGGCTTCAAGAATACCTCTGAGATAAACGCACCCGATCCAAGAGTGGCTTCGGGCATCCGCTCCAATTTGCTGGTCACGCTCCCGGGCAGGGATACGGAGAAAACAGTCTGGCTTCTGACCCATCTGGACATCGTTCCTCCCGGGGAGTTGAGCTTCTGGAGCCACGACCCCTATCAGGTCGTCGTCACGGACAGGCTCGTCTTCGGAAGGGGCACGGAAGACAATCAGCAGGACCTCATCGCGTCCCTCTTCGCGGCCAGATCCCTGGTGGATGAGGGAATAGAACCGGAGTCTTCCATCGGCCTGGCCTTTGTCGCCGACGAAGAAACGGGAAGCCTTTTCGGCCTGGATTTTATCCTCAAGGATTCTCGGAATCCCTTCCGGAAGACGGACCTCATTGTCGTGCCCGATGCAGGCAACGAGGAAGGGTCATTGATCGAGATCGCGGAGAAGAGCATCCTCTGGCTTCGGGTTAAGACAACGGGAAAGCAATGCCACGGAAGCAAGCCTCATTTGGGAAGAAATGCCTTTCTGGCCGCCTCCCATCTCATTGTGAAACTGACGGAACTGTACAACCTGTTCAGCAGAAGCGACGCGCTCTTTGAGCCGCCGGTAAGCACCTTCGAACCGACACGAAAGGACGCCAACGTCCCGAATGTCAACACCATCCCGGGAGAGGACGTCTTTTTCATGGATTGCCGCGTTCTCCCGGATTACAGCCTTGCCGGCGTCTGGCAACAGATCAGGAAGACAGCCGACTCCATCGAACAGGATTTCGGGGTGAAGATCGACATAACGGCCGTTCAGGAGACTGAAGCCTCTTTGCCCACGCCGGAAAATGCCCCCGTCGTTCAAGCATTGAAGAAGGCCATCTCGGAAATCTATTCCCTGGATGCCTTTCCTCGCGGGATAGGAGGCGGAACCGTGGCGGCTCATTTCCGGCGACAGGGTTACCCTGTCGCCGTGTGGTCAAAAGTGGGGCAAAAAGCCCATCAGCCCAACGAGTGTTGCAGCCTGGACACCATGCTTGGCAATGCAAAAGTCTTTGCCCATCTGTTTTTACAGAAATAAAAGACCCCTACAAAGACGTTGAAAACGTTTTTGTATAGTGTTAGCGTTTTCACCGTTATTTTGATTATTATTTTTTCAAGGAAACCCATGGTATCGAAAACCGCACTTGAATCCGATGTCGTTGAAAAACTGACGTTCACGCATAACGACACATTGAAATATCTCCTCGGTGAGCAGGACAGGAACATTCATCTCATAGAGAAACTGGAGCCCGTCAAGCTGGCCGCAAGGGGAAACACCGTTTCCGTCTCGGGAGACGCGATTTCCGTCGAGCTGGTGAAAACCCTTCTGCTGCAGCTTTACAAACTGATCCAGCGGGGCTATCCCGTCTTTCCCTCAGACATCGATTATGCCCATCGCATCCTGGCCGGGGACAAGTCCCTCTCCCTGGAAAAAATCTTTCTCGACACGGTCTTTATTTCGTCCAAGAAGCGGATCATCACCCCCAAAAGCATCGCCCAGAAAAAATACATCGACGCCATACGGACCCACGACATGACCTTCTGCATCGGTCCTGCAGGGACAGGCAAAACATACCTGGCCATGGCCATGGCCGTATCATTTCTGCTGGACAAGAAAGTGGAGCGGATCGTTCTGGCCCGGCCCGCTGTCGAGGCAGGAGAAAGACTGGGATTCCTTCCGGGCGACCTGGCCGAGAAAGTCAATCCCTACCTGAGACCCCTGTATGACGCATTGTTCGATATGATGGATTTTGACAGGGCAACGGGCCTTATTACCAAGGGGATTATCGAAGTTGCCCCCCTTGCCTTCATGCGGGGAAGAACCCTCAATGATGCCTTTGTGATTCTCGACGAAGCCCAGAATACGACCTCGGAACAGATGAAAATGTTTCTCACCCGATTGGGCTTCGGCTCTAAAGCCGTTATTACGGGTGATATCACGCAGATCGATCTTCCTGCCGACAAAGTCTCCGGCCTTGTTGAGGCCGAACAGATTCTCGGCAGAACACCGGGAATACGCTTCATCCATTTTACGGAGGTGGATGTGGTCCGGCACTCGTTGGTGCAGGAAGTCATCAAGGCCTACGGCCATTTTCAAAGCTCGAAAGTCAAGGGCTCTTCAGCTCACCGGGAATCATGAAGATAATCGATCTGACAAAGGATTATTTCCGCAGTTTGTCCCGGGAACTGGCGGCGAAGATACCGGACATGCCGGCGCTGGCCAAAAACGTGAAGTTCCAGCGGATGGCCGTCCTCGTGATCGTCGCCGTCATTCTTTCCTTTCTGATCACACCGGAATTCTACATCAGCCATCCGCAGTTCAAGATCGGCTCCATCGCTCCCAAGGACATTAAAGCGGACAAGGATTTGCTCGTTGAAGACAGGGCCTCTACCGAGCAGAAGAAGCGGGAAAGCATCCAGGGCACGAAATCCGTTTACGACTATGACAATGCCCTGGCGGAACATCTTGTGTCATCTGCTTCCTCAGCTTTTTCCAAAATGCGGATTTTTCTGAAGGATCCAGCAAACGAGGGCCTGACCGGACTCCCCTCACCTTTCAGCAATAAGGCCTTCCACGGGGCCATTAACCAATTTCAGCAAAGCCTTGGAATCAAGCTCTCCGAACAGGAGTTGAGAATTCTCCTTCAGGAAAATTTTTCCGAGAGCCTCGAAGAGAAGATCGTACAGCTTCTTCGTGCCGTCTATGTCAATCGATATTTTGTCAATACCAGATTGCTGGCCCAGGACATGTCCCTGGGAATCACACTTCGAAACGTCCGGACCCAACAGGAACAGAACCTGGCCGACTTGTCAGATCTTCTTTCTCTGGAAAATGCCTACGATCTTTTGATTCAAGAGGCCGGGGCTCTTCTGCAGGGTCAGAAAAAAGAGGTCCGACAGACGGTTCTTTCCTTCACCAAGAGGCTGATCCAGCCGAATGTGACGTTCAACCGAAATGCGACGGAGAAAAAGAAGGCGGAAACCCTGGATACCGTCAAACCCGTCTTTTTCCTTGTTCAGAAAAATGAAATGATCGTCCGTGAGGGCCAGAAAATTTCCGAACTCGACAAGGAAAAGCTGGATGCATTCTACAGCAGAAAGGGACAGGAATCCCTTGCAGATTTTTCTGTTTTGCTTGGGATTTTCTTGACCATTGTCATTCTCTCTCTCGTTCTTTACTTCTGGCGCACAAGGAACTGGCCCAAGAGGCAGGAGCGAAGCATCGTCAACAGCCTATTTCTGTCCACGATCTCTGTTTTTTCAATCCTTATGGTCAAGGCGGGAATTTTTATTTCCGATGCCGTCAACCGGGCATTCCCCACTCTTTCCACCGAGGCCTTCCTCTATGCCATCCCCTTTGCTGCAGGGGCCATGCTCGTCGCCGTGTTGACCAATCGGAATCTGGCTCTCGTGTTGACCATTTTCCTATCGTTTCTCGTTTCCTTCCTGTTTGACTATGACATCAAAATGAGCCTCTTTTGCTTTCTGGGAAGCGTCGCCGCCTCGTACCATGTTGTAAGCTGCCGCCAGCGCTCCGCTTTTTTCAAAGCCGGCCTCTTCCTGGGGTTCTTCAACATGGCCGTGATTATCTGTCTCAGCCTTGTGTTCAAAGCCCCCCTTTCCATTGATCTCATAGCCCGACTGGCCATGGGACTTGCAGGAGGCCTTCTTTCCGGCATCCTGGTCGCCGGTCTGACCCCGCTTTTAGAATCCATTTTCAACTACACGACGGACATCAAACTTCTGGAATTAGCCAATTTGAATTCACCGATATTCCAGCGAATGATGATGGAGGCACCGGGAACCTACAATCACAGCGTCGTTGTTGCCTCCCTTGTCGAAGCGGCCGCCGAAGCCATCGGCGCGAACCCGCTGCTCGCCAAGGTCAGCGCTTATTACCACGATATCGGCAAGCTGAAAAAGCCACTATACTTCATTGAAAACCAGAGAAACGGCGACAACAGGCACGATAAGCTTTCCCCCAGAATGAGCGGCCTGGTGATCATCTCTCATGTTAAAGACGGATGTGAAATCGCGCAGCAGGCAAAACTGGGCAAGGAAATTACCGATATCATCCGAGAACATCACGGCACGGGACTGGTTCGCTTTTTCTATGACAAGGCCAAAAAGGACAAGGACACCTCCATCAGTTCCCTCCCTGAAAGCGATTTCCGTTATCCGGGGCCGAAACCGCAGACCAAGGAGGCTGGGCTTGTCCTGCTGGGAGACGCCATTGAAGCTTCGTCTCGGACTCTGTCCAACCCTACGCCGTCCAGAATCAGCAATCTCGTTCATGACCGGATTGAGAAAATATTCATGGACGGGCAGCTCGATGAATGCGAGCTGACCATGCGCGACCTGAGCAGGATTGCGGAAATTTTTATACGGATCTTAAACGGGATCTTTCATCACCGCGTTAATTACCCCGAACAAAGCGACCGGGAAAGCGCTCATCGAAAGGATGCCAATGGCCATATCGATTCAAAACCATCAGAAAAAGGCAAAAATTGATCTGCGGCGATTGCGGCGGGCCCTGAAAAAGCTTCTTCTCCATGTGGATTGTGCGGACAGCGATATCAGCCTTCTTCTGACCGATGACGATGAAATAACCGGGATCAACGAGCGCTACCTGGGCAGGAATTATCCCACCAACGTCATTTCCTTTTCGTTTCTGGAAGGAGAATACTCCGGCATCAATCCCGGCCTTCTGGGCGATGTTGTCATCTCTGTTGAAACGGCTCTCCGGGATGCTGAAAAGGGGGGGATTCCTCTGGAGGATGAACTGGACTTTCTGCTCATTCACGGACTCCTGCATATCCTGGGCTACGATCACGAACATCCGGATCCCGACCGGACACAAGAGATGCAAAAAAAAGAGCAGGAACTCTTCTTCCTGCTCCATGGCTACCCGCTGGATCTTTGACTTTTAACGGGTGGACTGTGATTCCACCTACTGCACGATCAACGTCTGTCCCGGACGAAGCTCGTTTGCATCGTCGATTTCGTTCATTTCCTTGAGCCGGGCCAGATCGATGCTGTTTTTCTGTGCGATCCGGGAAAGGTTGTCACCCCTTTTAACCATATAGGTCTTTCTCTTTTCCGTTTGGCTCATCCGCTTCTTCCCTTTTTTCTTCAGATCCTTTTTCGGCTCGATGACCTCGGAAAGATCGTCCTGATCTCCCCCGTTGCGGCTTATTTTAATGACTTTGCCGAGGACCAGCTTTTTCCCTTTAAGGCCGTTGAGCTTTTTTATTTCCGATTCACTGGTTCCGAATTTTCGCGCAATGGAAGAAATGGAGTCTCCCCGCTTTACCTTATAGCTGATCCTTGTCCCCTTTCTGCTGGAATGATCCGCTTTTGCTGAACGAACAGGCGCCTTATCGAGACTCTCCTCATTGCCGATGGGAATTCGGATACTCTGCCCGGACTTCAAAGACCTTCTCGCAGAAATTGAATTGTAGGACGCCAATCTCCGGGGCGACACCTTATACCGCCTTGCTATCGAGCCGATGGATTCCCCACGCTTGACCCTGTGGCTTACATACTTCACCCGGCTTTTCCTGCTGTCCGAAATACGCTCCGGTTTGTGCGTTTCCCTGCCTGGAGTTGAACTTGAAGACAGGAAGGAAAGGGTGGGCCTTTCCGCTTGTGGAATCGAATCGACAACCTGCGCATACTTCTCAGCGGCTTCCACCGGAAGCTTCAGATCGTATTCCTTGTCCGGTGTTATTCTGTGACGCAATTCCGAATTGAGCCCAATCAATACCTCTTCCGGAACGCCGGTGAAAAAGGCCACATCCTGAAGTTTCATCGGCCGGTAGGATTTTGCCGCTTTGAATTCGCAGGGCTTGAGCTGCGCATCCGCTGTCAAATCGAAGCCATATCTTCCAGGATCACGGATAATGTGGAGTGTGGCCAGGAAACGAGGCACGTAGCGTGCGGTCTCGTTGGGCAGCTGATGGTACAAATCCCAGAAGCGATCCAGATAGTTGATGTGCTGCCGCGAAATGACTCTCATCACCCTGCCTTCACCGCTGTTGTAAGCGGCCAGAACGGTCAGCCAGTCTCCGAACATGCCATGCAGTTCCTTCAAATAACTGATTGCCGCCTGGGTCGACTTGTCGGCATTCATTCGCTCATCGATCCATTCATCGCGATTTAAGCCGTATGCATATCCCGTGGACGGAATGAATTGCCACAGCCCAAGGGCGCGCGCTTTTGATAAGGCCCCTATTTTAAAGCCGCTTTCAACCAGGGGCAGCCATACCAGTTCTTCGGGCAAACCGGCTTTTTTCAGCTCTTTTTGAATGCTCTCCCGATAAATCCCCGAACGCTGATAGGATGAAATGAAAAAGTCCCGCTCGCAGGTCTGAAAAGAGCGGATTTCCCTTTCAACATCGGCGTTCATGACCAGGGGGATCTCGCTACGGCTTCCCTTGGTCCTCGACTGTGTCGACGAGTAAATGGCCAGCAGCCTTTTCGAAATCATCAGCCGCAGGTCATCCTTCTGACGGGCTATTTCGATGTCCCCATCCGTCTCCAGAAGCAGCGTATAGGCCTGATCGAGAAAATCCAGCGCTTTTTCAATGTCACCCTGCTCCCAGAACTTCTGCGATGAATTCAGGTAGGTGAGGGCTTCTTCCATGAGGTCCCGCTCATCTTCCTTCCCCTCCTCGTCATTCCCTTCATTGGAAGACTGACTTGACACCTCCGCATACGAAGACTTCCTGCTTTTGATCTCCTGATCACCTGCATCCTGCACCTTGTTGCCCGAATTCTTCTGATCACCAAAAAACGAAAAGAAGAAGCCTTTTTGGGCCCCTTCATTCCGGCTCTCCTGTTCATTCTTTGATTGGGCGCAAATCGTCTGCGCCAGAAGCAGCGACAGGAAAAGAATAAAGAAAAGGGAGGTCATCGTATTGTGAATTGCCTTTTTCATGCGGGTGAACTCCTTTCTGGAACAGCAGCGATTGAAGTCAACTTTCCAGCTGACCTTTGTTTTCTGACATGACCCGAATCCGTTGGCCGGTGGGATCACTGTTGATGGTGGTGATCCTATACCACATTTTTTCTATTACTTCTAAGCATAATCCGCATCATTACACGGATATTTCACCAAAAAGGTGCCATTTCAATGAAAAAAAAGCCGGGTTACCACCCTACTGGATCAGGTAAGCCTCTATCAAGTCATCGATATCTCCGTCCAGAACCCTTCCCACATTTCCGATCTCGAGATTGGTTCTGTGGTCCTTGACCATTTTGTAAGGCTGAAGGACATAGGAGCGTATCTGACTTCCCCAGGCAATCTCTTTCTTTGTTTTGTTGATCTCCGACATCTTTTCATTCTGCTCCCGGAGCTTCAGCTCATAGAGCCGGGACCTCAGGTATTTCATGGCCATGGCTTTGTTCTTGTGCTGGGATCTCTCATTCTGGCACTGAACGACAATCCCTGTGGGGGCATGAGTAATTCGAACGGCTGAATCCGTTTTGTTGACATGCTGGCCGCCGGCTCCTGTAGACCTGTAAGTGTCGATCCGCAAATCCTTTTCATCGATCTCTACGACAATTTCATCATCAATCTCGGGATAGACAAAAACAGAGGCAAAGGATGTGTGCCTCCGTGCTCCGGCATCAAAGGGCGAAATGCGGACCAGCCGATGGATGCCTACCTCCGCCTTGGCGTAACCGTAGGCGTACTCCCCTTCGAGGGTAAATGAAACACTTTTTATGCCCGCCTCATCGCCGGGAAGATAATCGATGATGGTTGTTTTGAACCTTCGCTTTTCCGCCCAGCGGAGATACATTCTCATCAGCATTTCCGCCCAGTCCTGGGCTTCCGTTCCACCGGCTCCGGCATGGATTGAGATGATGGCATTCATGGGGTCCTGTTCGCTGCCAAGCATCAGCTTCAACTCCGCTTCCCGGACGGATTTTGCCAAGGCCTCCAATTCCCCGGCTATATCTTCCAGCGCGGCCTCATCCTGCTCCTCCAGAGCCATTTCATAGATGACCTGCATCTCGGTAACGGTCTTCCGCTTTGAATTCCAGTCATCCACGGCCGACGCCAGGCTGTTTTTTTCCTTCAGAATCGCAGTGGCCTTCTCATGATCACTCCAGAAATCCTCTTTCTGCGAAACCGCATCAAGCTCCTTGATCCGTTTTTCTTTCTCAGGGATGTCAAAGACACTCCCCTAGATAACGGATTTTTCTATCCATTTCGGCTATGTTTGCTGGCAGACTTTCGAGCATTTTTTCCTCCTTTTTTCCGATATGAAATAAATGGATACCAATAGAAATAAGCAGATATAGACAAACAGATCCCCGTATCTGGAATACAAGGTCGGTATTTTTGCAAATTTAATCTCATCCTGCAGAATCGTTCTCTCAAAAATTCCCGATTGCTTCAATATGTTTCCCGCAGGATCGATAATGGCGGAAATTCCCGTATTGGCGGCCCTCGCGAGAAACAACCGGTTTTCAACGGCGCGGAAAACGGTCATGGACAGATGCTGATAGGGCGCTGACGTTTTTCCGAACCAGGCATCGTTGGTAATGTTAACGAGAAGTTCGGCCCCTTGCCGCTTATAGGCTCTGCCTGCCTCGGCCAGAATGCCTTCGTAGCAGATCAGGACCCCGATTTTTCTTCCGCCTGCCTCCATGGGGAAAAAGCCTTCTCCAGACTTGAAGTCCCCGATGCCAGCCGTGAGCTTTTTAATAAAAGGGAAAAAACGCCGCAAGGGAACATATTCCCCGTAGGGCACCAGGTGCACTTTGTCGTATCGAGCGACGGTTTCCCCTTCGGGGGACAGGAGAAATGCGCTGTTCGAAAAGGTTGGGCCGGCCTCACCATCAGCGTAACTGGGGCTACCGAAAAGCAGCCAGCTTCCCGTTTGCAGGGCCAGGGACACGATCCTCAGGTGCATGTCGTCCACATCCTGGAAATAGAAGGGGACGGCGGTCTCCGGCCAGACGAGCATGCCAGGCGAGGAACCGTTTTTAGCGGCCAGAGACAGAGCGCGGTAAATCTCCATCGTTTCTTTCTGATACAGCGGGCTCCATTTCACGCTCTGATCGACATTTCCCTGTATCAGTGAGACCTGCGTTGCGGGAGACATTGTGACAGCTTCGTGAACCTGCCTTTCCCGCAGGATCCCGTAGAGGCATACGGAAGCCATCAGCACCACGCCCATCCCCACTTCAATGAGAACTTTCTTTCGTTCCCTTCGTAAGGTCAAGAGATCATAGACGATGGCATTGATAAGAACGATCAAGAACGAAATTCCGTATCCGCCTGTCAGATCGGCGATCTGAATGAGCCGGGAATGCAGATATTGGGAATGGCCGAGGTTTTCCCAGGGGAACCCGACAAGAAGATTCGATTTTACGAATTCGAGAACGACCCACAGGAGCGGAGCGGAAAGAATCAGGGGGATATCTCTGCTTTTCAGATAAATGACGCCTGCCGCGAACAAGGCAAAATAAAGGCTCAGATAAGCTGACAGCAGGAGCATCAGTGCGATGCCGACAAAGTAGGGAAGATTTCCATAAACGACAATGACGTAGGCGATCCAATAGATGAGGCCGACATAAAAGATCATCCCGACGGAAAAGCCTGTTTTTGCTCCCTGGGCAACGGTTTTTCCGCGCAGGGAATAAAAAAACGGAACCAGGGCAATCCATGCCAGAAGGCCGTTACCGAATTTTGGGAAGGACAGCAGGAGGAGCAGACTTGACAGCAGGGCGGCCGGAATGGATGGTCTTGAAAGCAACTCGTTTAAAAACTTCACGTCTAATTTCTACCTCGGCGTCTCTGTGCCACGCTCAACGGCATTGCATTCTCTCCATTCGAAAGCCGGGAATCCCTGCGGTCGAAAGACCGCCGGATACCCTCGTCCTCTGGAACGGCCCGTTGAGTTCCCGGGCTCATTATTGGCGCCTTCGCAAACTGAACACGTTACAGGGCGCGCAAATGTTCGGATCGCAGCATACTGCGCTGTCCCCTCTGAATGACGTCGGCAAGAAGGCGCAGCGTCTTTTCCCTGTCTTCAGGCAGGTTGGCTTTTACCGGGTAATAATTGGATGCGTGATTTGATGCAAAGAAACATTTCGTAAAGCTGGATTGATCGATCATGAGCTCGATCTCCTTCAGGCATCCGAACTCGTCGGGGAGGACGAATCTTCCCTGAAGATAGTCCTCATACAAGGGTGTGCCGGGGACGATCATAACCGTTAACGCACTGGCATAATCAGGATCGATGTCCGTCAAGATCCGGGCGGTGTCGACTGCGTGCTCCGTACTTTTTTCCACGCCTCCAATGCCCAGTAGAACCGTTACGGAAAGCTGGATGCCAGCATCCTTGATTTTGCGCCCCGCCTCAACAAGCTGAGCATAGGTCACACCCTTTCGGATATCCCTCAATATCTCCTCGTTTCCAGTCTCGACGCCCAGATAAACGATCTGCAATCCGAGACTTTTGAGCTTCTTCAATTCGTTGGATGTTTTTCGCAGAATGCTCTTGGCGTTCCCATACAGCCCGATCCGCTCCACACCCCTGAGGCGGCTGTTGATGGCTTCAAAAATAGGAACGAGTTTTTTCTGCGGTATGATCAAGGCATCGCCATCGCAGAGGAATACCTTTCCGACGGAAGAATAGCGGCTGGCCTCGACAATATCCTCTTCGATTTCACCATAACTCTTGATTCGAAATTTCTTGTCCTTGAAACAGGGACAGAATGTGCACCTGTTATGTGAACAGCCCGTAGAGACTTGAATCAATAAGCTATAAGCTTCGCTTGGTGGACGATAAATGGATCCTTCATATTTCATGGCATCACCTTTTTTATTGAATTCCTTGTTCCCCATGATGAACGGGGCGTTACCTTCCTCGATTCCTGTTGCGGAAAAATGACGGCAGCAGGCATCGTATTATTTCACATAAAATCACGGAGGGAGGATACTGGATCGATAATTTCCATTGAATGAAACAAGAAAGGGGCCAACTTTTCATTGGCCCCTTTCTCTATGATCTGGCGGGGCCGAAGGGACTCGAACCCTCGCCCTCCGGCGTGACAGGCCGGCGTTATAACCAACTTAACTACGACCCCGCTATTTTATACAACTCGCCTGCTCTTTCGTTGCATTCCCACCATGCTTCATGGTAGGCGGAACAGGACTCGAACCTGTGACATCCACGGTGTAAGCGTGGCGCTCTCCCAGCTGAGCTACCCGCCCTTGCTCTTGCCTATCGCAGGGTTGGATTTCTAACAGCAAAGCCCGGCAATGTCAAGCGATAAATAGGCTCACAAAAAGTTATTCTTCCCGAGATCCCTTTCTCAAGCGCTGGAGCCGTCAGCTCGCCAGCTGCGGCGGATTAACGGTCGACATCTTGGACGTGTCAAAGCAGGGGGGCTCTCCGGAAAATTCCGGAGCCGAGCCTTTTTCCTCCTTGAGCAAAGCAACCTTCAGGACCTCATCCACGTGATCGACCCGTATAACCTCCAGCGACTTTAAGATATTCGCCGGCACTTCATCGAGATCCTTTTCATTGTCCTTTGGAATGACGACGGTCTTGATGTTTGCCCGATGGGCGGCGAGCAGCTTTTCCTTCAATCCTCCGATGGGAAGGACACGGCCACGCAGGGTGATCTCTCCGGTCATCGCCAGATCACCGCGAACCTTTCTCCTGGCGAAGGCCGACGTCATGGACGTCACCATGGCAATTCCGGCGGATGGTCCGTCTTTCGGTATGGCTCCCTCAGGGACATGAACATGGATGTCCACGTCCTTGTAAAAGTCTTCGGCCAATCCAAAGACGTCAGCCCGGGAGCGGACGTAGGTCAAAGCGGCCTGTGCGGATTCCTGCATGACCTCGCCCAGTTTGCCCGTCATGATGAGCTTGCCGGTCCCCTTGACAATGGAAGCCTCCACCACAAGGAGCTCTCCTCCCACCTCTGTCCAGGCGAGACCTACCGTAATCCCGATTTCATCCTTCCCCTCCGCTTCGCCATGTCGATGCTTTGGAACCCCCAGATACTTGGTAACGACCTTCGAGGTGATCCGAATCTTTCCCTTTCCGCCGTTCGTTACGATTTCACGGGCGACTTTTCTGCAGATCGAGGCGATTTCCCTCTCAAGGTTTCTGACCCCGGCTTCCCGTGTGTATTGGCGAATAATGCTCTGGAGGGCGCCATCGGTAAATTCGATCTGTTCGGAATTCAGTCCGTTCGCCTCCATTTCCTTGCTGACCAGGAATCTCTTGGCAATGTTCATCTTTTCCGGTTCCGTGTACCCCGCAATCCGAATCACCTCCATCCGGTCCTGCAGAGGAGCCGGTATGGTCTGCAGCACATTGGCCGTGGTGATGAACATCACATCGGAGAGATCGTAGTCGACCTCCAGGTAATTGTCGTTGAAGGCATAGTTCTGTTCGGGATCAAGAACTTCCAGCAGGGCGGAGGATGGATCTCCTCGAAAATCCGAGCTCAACTTGTCCACTTCATCCAGACAGAAAACAGGATTGTTTGATCCGGCTTTCTTCAGAAGCTGGATGATCTTGCCCGGCAGTGCGCCGATATAGGTTCTCCGGTGGCCGCGGATTTCCGCTTCGTCTCGGACTCCCCCGAGAGAAAGTCGAACGAACTTCCTGTTCGTAGCCCTTGCCACGGACTTGGCGATGGATGTTTTGCCAACACCGGGAGGCCCGACGAGACAGAGGATGGAACCCTTGTTTTTTCGGACCAGGGTCTGAACGGCCAGGTATTCAAGGATCCGCTCCTTCACCTTTTCGAGTCCGTAATGATCCTCTTCGAGGATGGCCTCCGACTGCTTCAGGGTATAGGCGTTCTCCGTCCGTTCCGCCCATGGCATATCCAGGATCCAGTCGATGTAATTTCGAACGACGGTGGCTTCGGCTGACATCGGCGCCATCATCTGCAGCTTCTTGATTTCCTGGCGCACCTTCTTGGCCGCTTCCTCAGATAACTTCTTTTGTTTCAGACGCTTTTCCAACTCGGCGATTTCATTCTTAAACTCATCTTTTTCGCCCATTTCCTTCTGGATGGCCCGCATCTGCTCATTGAGATAATAATCCTTCTGAGTTTTCTCCATCTGCTTTTTGACGCGTCTCTTGATTTTTTCTTCGACTTCAAGGATTTCAATCTCAGAAAGGATCATCGCGTAGATGGCCTCTAAACGCTCGTTAATGTCAAATATTTCAAGGATTTTCTGCTTTTCCTCAAGCTTCAGGTTGATGTGGGAGGCAACCACATCGGCCAGCTTTGAAGGGTCATCAATGGCGGCAATCGTACCCACCATTTCGACATGCACCTTCTTGCTCAGCTTCACATAATTCTCAAATGCCGTATTGATGCTTCTCACCAGGGCTTCCGTCCTGACGACATCCTGATTTTCAGATTCATCAATCTCTTCGACATGCACATAGAAGTATTCCTCATTCGGCATGTACTCCTTAACGAGCGCCCGTTTTTTGCCTTCCACCAATACCTTGACCGTACCGTCGGGAAGTCTCAATAACTGGATGATGATTCCTACCGTTCCGATCCTGTAGATATCTTCTTCAACAGGATCATCCTTCTTGGCATTTTTCTGGGCTACCATGAAAATGCCCTTCTCCTCCTTCATGGCGGATTCGAGTGCCGCGATGGATTTCTCCCGCCCGACAAAAAGAGGAACGATGCTGTGCGGAAACACCACCACATCCCTCAGGGGCAGAAGAGGAAGGAAAATGACATTATTTTTTTCCTTGTTCTTTATAAAATCAAACATTTTAGTCTTTCTCGCCTTTTATTCTTATCTTTATTGTTTCAAAACGGCTCAGGCCGATTCCGATTTCTTTTCAAAAAGCAGGATGGGCTGTGCCCTGTTCAGCACGACATCGTCATTGATGACGCATTCACGCACCTCCTGCTGAGATGGGATGTCGTACATGACATCCAGCATGGCGTTTTCCAGAATGGCCCGCAGCCCTCTGGCCCCGGATTTTCTTTCCACGGCCAATTTGGCCACGGTGCGAAGGGCGCTGTCCGTAAATCGGAGCTTCACATTTTCACGCTCAAAAGCCTTTGTGTACTGCTTGATGATGGCATCCTTGGGTTCCACCAGAATCCGGATCAATTCATCCTCATGCAGTTCGTTCAGCGGTGCAATGACCGGCAATCGCCCCACGAACTCGGGGATGAGGCCGCACTTGAGCAGATCCTCGGGCTGGACTTCTGAAAGCAGTTCTCCGACCTTCCGATCCCTTTTGCCTTTGATGTCCGCCCCGAATCCCATGGCATTGACCCCGATGCGCTTTGCGATGATATCGGGCAGGTCGTTGAAAGCGCCCCCGCAGATGAAAAGGATGCCCGTTGTATCAACCTGTATGAATTCCTGCTGAGGGTGTTTTCTTCCCCCTTTTGGCGGGATGTTGGCCATTGTCCCTTCGATGATTTTCAGCAGGGCCTGCTGAACACCCTCGCCCGACACGTCTCTTGTGATGGAGGGATTTCCCGATTTTTTGGCGATCTTGTCAATTTCATCAATATAGACGATGCCCTTCGACGCCTTTTCCACATCATAATCAGCATTCTGCAGGAGGCTGAGAATGATGTTTTCCACATCTTCCCCGACGTATCCGGCTTCGGTCAGCGTCGTCGCATCGGCAATCGTAAAGGGAACATTCAACAGCTTCGCCAGGGTCTTTGCCAGGAGGGTTTTCCCTGATCCGGTGGGGCCGATCAACAGGACATTGCTTTTTTGAATCTCCACCCCGTCATTGTCGCTTGGCGAGGCAAGCCGCTTGTAGTGATTGTACACGGCAACGGAAAGAACCTTCTTGGGCCTCTCCTGGCCGACGACATACTGATCCAGAAACTCCTTGATCATCCGTGGTTGGGGTATGCTTTTCGAAATGTCCAGCCCTAAATCCGTCGTGCGCTCCTCTTCAACGATGCAGCGGCAAAGCTCGATGCATTCATCGCAAATGTAAGCCGTCGGGCCGGCAACGAGCTTTTTGACTTCACTTTGCGTTTTCCCGCAGAAGGAACAAAAAAGCATCTCCTGTCCCTTGGAATAACCGTCTGTTTTTCTACCCATTACGTCTTCCTCGTTGGATTAAGTCCTCTTCAGGATAATTTCATCAATGATTCCATATTCCTTAGCCTGCCGGCTCGTCATATAATAATCCCGCTCCGTATCGGTCTTGATCCTCTCCAGGGGCTGCCCCGTCAAATCCGAGAGAATGATGCTCAGTTCGTCCTTCAATCGAAGAATCTCCTTCGCCTGAATGTCGATATCGGTTGCCTGGCCCTGAAACCCGCCAAGGGGCTGGTGGATCAGGATTCTTGAGTGCGGCAGTGCGGATCGCTTTCCCCTCTCTCCTGCCGCCAGCAGCAGAGCTCCCATACTGGCCGCCTGACCGACACAGACCGTGGCGACAGGAGGCTTGATGTATTGCATCGTATCATAGATCGCCATTCCGGAACTGATGTGGCCGCCGGGGGTATTCAGATAAAAAAAGATTTCCTTGTCCGGATCTTCCGACTCGAGAAAGAGCAGCTGAGCAATAATGAGGTTCGCCACTTCGTCATCGATCGGAGTTCCGAGAAAGATAATCCGATCCTTTAAAAGCCGTGAGTAGATATCGTATGCCCGTTCGCCTCGACCATCCTGCTGGACTACCATTGGAATGAGATTCATTATTTTTCCTCCTCTGTTGAGGAATCCCTCTTCTGAACCATTTTTATATCGGCTTTCTGTTCGATATACTCAAAGATTTTCTTGTTGAGGATGTCACTTTTGACGTTTTCTTTCATGTTGTCGTCAAAAGACTCGACCACTTTTTCATAGTCCTGCGAATACTGCTGGGCGATTTCTCTCAGGCGCGCTTCCAGTTCCTCATCCGTTGCCTCCAGTGCCTCTTTTTTGGCGATATTCTTCAGCAGGAGGGAGGATTTTACAATCCTCTCGGCTTCTTCCCGGTATTTGTCGCGCCATGAAGAACTCACCTGGGCGATCATCTGTGGATCCATCCCTGTGGAGATGAGCCGTTTCTGCGCCTCCATGATCATGAAATAGATCTGCTGCTCGACATAGGCTGCCGGCACGTCAAAGGCATTCTGCGCGAGCAGTTTGTCCACGATCTGCTTGGCCAGGTCATCATTGATCTTTTTCCCCTGCTCCTCGAAGATGGACTTTCTCACGTCTGCTTTCAGAGCATCCAGTGATTCATATTTCTCAAAATTCTTGACAAAGTTTTCATCGAGTTCCGGGAGCTTTTTCTCCTTGAGGGTTTTGATCGTGACGGTAAATTCCGCCTCTTTTCCGGCGACATTCCGGACTTGGTAATCTTCAGGGAATACAATTTTTATTCCTTTTGTAGTTCCGACCTTCTCTCCGATGAGTTGATCTTCGAATCCGGGAACCATTGTTTTAGAGCCGATTTCCAGGAAATAGTCGTTCCTCTTCATCTCTTCGGGAGTTTCACCCTCGACGGAGCCTTCAAAATCGATCGTGACGAAATCTCCGGTCTGTATTTCCCTGTCAACGGTTACCTCCTCCAGCGTACCGAACATTTTTCTGATCTCGTCAAGACGGCTGTCCACCTCCTGGTCTGTGACGACCAGCTCTTCTTTCTCGAGATTCATGTTCAGGTAACCCTGAGGGTCGATATCCGGCTCCACTTCGAAGGTCGCGGAAAAAGAAAAGCCCTTCTCTTCTTCAATCCCCTTCTCATCGATCTCCGGCTGACCGACCGCCTTGATCTCGTGCTCCTTGAGAGCATTTTCGGTGAATTTATTGACAAGATTCGAGATCGTTTCTTCCTCTACATAGTCTTTATAATGAACTTCAAGAATCTTCCTCGGGATTTTCCCCTGCCGAAAGCCCTTGATCTTTACTTTTCTGCTGTAATTACGGTATACGGCGTCCCTTTCCTTTTTGACATCCGTCCAGGGTACATCGATGGTCAGCTTCTTCTTTACAGGACTGATTTCTTCAACCTTCACCGCAGCGCTCAGTTCACTCACAATATTGACTCCTTAATCAAGATATTTAAAAACAGGCCATGCGCTCTTTCATATGGTGCGAGAGAGGGGACTTGAACCCCTATCCGCCGGGCGGGCTGGATCCTAAGTCCAGTGCGTCTGCCAATTCCGCCACTCTCGCTGATAATCTAAGGCAGTATATATTAACTAGATGTTGAATTGTCAACGGCTATTGTATTGAACAGACGGTACAGCGAACTCCGCACCGGAGGCGATTTCTGCCAAACCGCTCCGGAGGACTCCCCTGCGTTCCCCACTCCTTTTCCGGTGGCGACCTGCGTTCCTGTCCTGGAAAAGGTGCCCCTCTTTCAAAGCCCCTTTACTTTCAGCCCCGCTTACGAGGGGCATGTGGGAGCCACCTGAACGACAAATCATTCCAATGCGAAGGGGATTGGAGTTGGCGCATTCAGGCGTTCGGGCACATTTCTTGTTTACGATTTCGATACTGCAGGAATGAAAAAGATGGCCGCCATCATGTTGAACACGCAAGAGACATGACCTTTTTTATCGCGGGCGGCTTGGAGTTCCGCCCATTAGGAATCTTTAAATCGTGAAAACCATTCCCGTTAGGAAAGGCGGTCATGGCCTCCGTGAAGAAGATTGCCGCAACTCAAAAAGCGCCTGATGAGAGATTCGGATGCGTTTTCATCCGTACAATTCATAATAAAAAGGGTTAGAGAAACCGACTTCACTTTCTCTAACCCCTCAGTATTCATGGTCGGGGCGAGAGGATTTGAACCTCCGACCCTCTGAACCCCATTCAGATACGCTACCAAGCTGCGCTACGCCCCGACTTGAATTCCATTCCGATAAACAGGTGAGGTCATTATCACTATAGAATATTGATGTCAAGGATAATTCCTGTCAAAAAAACTTGTATTCGAAATCACATTCACGTATGAATCAGTAACATGAGCGAGATGCACTTCAATTCTTTACCAAGAGGTTTCCGACAGTTCCCTTCACCGCGCCTTCCGCGGAGGGGATATTTCGTTCTGCTCTTCACCATCCTCCTCCTCGTCCCGGCCAACGGGTATCCCGACATTTATAAATATGTCGACAAAAGCGGGGTCATTCATTTGACCAATGCACCCGTTCAGACGAATGTCAAATACGATCTGGTGATGAGGGAACAGAGGATTATCTTCTCCGTTTCTTCCCGCGACATCACCCGGTACGATGATCTCATCCAGAAAGCCTCGGCAAAGTACAACATCGACTCGGCGCTGATCAAAGCCGTCATCAAAGCGGAATCCAATTTCAATCACCGGGCGGTTTCGCCGGTGGGAGCCAAAGGCTTGATGCAGCTGATGCCGTCAACGGCGGCCGACCTGCAGGTTCAGGATGCATTCCATCCGGAGAACAATATTGATGGGGGCGTTCGTTATCTGCGTTACCTGCTGCGGTTGTTTAAAGGGAATCTTTCCCTGGCCCTTGCCGCGTACAATGCCGGTGAAGGCGCCGTTGCCCGCTACAACAACACCATCCCGCCCTATCGAGAGACGCAGAATTACGTTCAGCGCGTTCTGCATTATCTCAATCAATACCGGAACAGCGGTGGATGATCACTTTTCAATATGGCGGGCATCCGGATGCACTTTTCAGCGGATGGGGTCAATTCCTTTGCAGGCTGAAGCAGGTTTTTTGACCTTGTTAACTAAACACCTTCCACATAAAGGTACGTCTTCAATCGTGCCAGCCTTTTGCGTTTTATCCCCTTGATTTTCATGAGATCCTCCAGCCGGCGGAACCCTCCCGATCTGTTTCTCGCCGCGATGATTTTCAGGGCTGTCTTCTCTCCTATGCCGGGAACTAGGATCAATTCTTCAAGAGAAGCGCGATTCACATCAATGGGCCTGCTCAGGGCAAGCCTCTTTGAAGCCGCCATTCTTTCTACGGCGATCGAAGACCTCTGGCTGTTTCCCGTCGTGACATGGATCCTGATCCCGTCATCCAGCGGCATGGAGAGATCGGGACTCGAAGCGTCGCGCGCCTGGGAAGACCTGCCGATGCCCAGCATGCTTAACAGGTCGGAAAGCCTCTGTCCCCTGCGGATGAAATAGATCCCCTTCTGTTCAACGTCGCCGTCCACTTCAACGGCAAGACAGCCCTCAGCCGGCAGTCCAGAGAGGATGACCGGCGCCGGGCGGATATGTTCCTGATAAAAATGGATCAGCGCAGGAATGACGAGTGCGGACAAGGCAACAAGAACAGCCCCATGCCATTGGCTATCTCCAAGATTGTTCCTGATGCCTCGCTTCATGACGACCGGGATGGATTTTTTTGAGTCCGGGCGGTTTTCAGGGCGTCTTTTCCAGACCAAAGGCGTCATGCAAAACCATTACCGCCAGTTCCGTATACTTCGATTGAATGACACAGGACACCTTGATCTCGGAGGTACTGATCATCATGATGTTGATCCCCTCCTGTGCCAGGGCGGAGAACATCTTTGCAGCAACGCCTGAATGGCTGATCATTCCCACGCCGATGATGGACACCTTGGCTACCTGATCGTCCACTTCCACACTGGCGGCGCCGACCTCCCTGGCCGCCTCTTCGATTAGGCGCTTCGTTTCCTTGACATCTTTTCTCGATACCGTAAAGGTGAGATCCGTGTATCCTTCCAGGCTCGCATTCTGAATGATCATATCGACAACAATATTGTGCTCGCTAAGGGGTGTAAACAGCCGCGACGCGACACCCGCCTTGTCGGGAACGCGGATAACCGTGATCTTCGCCTGATCCCGGTCATACGTTACCCCCGATACGACTTCCCTCTCCATCTCCTTATCCTCCTTTGTCACCAGCGTTCCCACATCATCCTTGAACGAAGATTTAACATACACAGGCACATCATACTTCTTTGCCAACTCCACCGACCGCGGCTGCAGCACCTTGGCCCCTGCCCTTGCCATCTCCAGCATCTCGTCATAGGAGATCCTCGTCAGCAGTCTCGCATTGCTGCAGATGCCTGGGTCCGTTGTGTATACCCCGTCGACATCCGTGTAGATTTCACACACATCGGCTTGAAGGGCCGCCGCAAGCGCCACGGCGCTCGTGTCGGATCCGCCTCGTCCCAGTGTCGTGATGTTATTGTCCTTATCGACGCCTTGAAATCCCGCTACGACGGCAATGACCCCTTTCTCCAGCTCACGGCGCAATGCGGCGTCTTCGACGCTGAGGATTCTCGCCTGAGTGTGAGCCTGATCCGTCATGATCCTGACCTGAAATCCCAGGAAGGATCGGGCGGGATAGCCCATCCCCTTTAAAACCATGGCCAGCAGGGAAACCGTCACCTGCTCCCCCGTGGAGATCAGGGTGTCGTACTCCCGGATGTCATAATCTTCCGCAGCCTGCTGAGCCAGTTCGATCAAACGGTTCGTTTCGCCGGCCATGGCCGAAAGGACAACGACGACCTGGTTGCCTGCCTGCCGTTCCTTAATGACCCTTCTGGCCACGTTTTCAATCTTCTCCAGGTTGGCAACAGAGGTACCGCCATATTTCTGAACAACGAGCGCCATAAATTAAAATCCTCCCCCAGTCAGAGCTGATGCAATTTCCGCCAAGCGCTTTTCCGGTGCGGAAATTTCTATTCTGCGCAAATGCTCATCCACAAATGCGAAACAAATTGTGATTGCGGTTTCCGGAACAATATCCGCTATTTTTTCCGCCCACTCGATCACGGACACTCCCTTTCCATAAAAATAATCCTCATAGCCCATCTCTTCCAGGTCCTTTGACCCTGAAAGACGGTAGACATCGAGATGATACAGGACGTGGCGTCCCGGATATTCATTGATGAGGGTAAACGTTGGGCTTGCAACGGCATAGGATTTCGGCACACCCAAGCCCCGGGCGATACCCTGTGTAAGGCACGTCTTTCCGGCTCCCAGGTCCCCGATCAGGGCCACAATATCTCCCGATACGAGGCATCGGCCGATGATTTCTCCGATCAGGAGCGTTTCCTCATTGCTGCGAGAAAGGATGCACTTCTTCATGACCGCTCCTCGATACTCCCCCCGGTGATCCGGCGATTCCTTTTCATTGCCATTCCGGTAGCTCATTTCTCCAGGATGACAATGGCACAGGCCTGCATGCGGCCATGCGAAAGGCTGACATGGGTGGTCGTGACGCCGCGTTCACTGAGGATGGCCCTTGCCGCTCCGTAAAGATTCATAACAGGCCTTCCCTGGCTGTCGTTCTGCACCTCGATGTCCTTCAACCTGATTCCCATGCCTAGGCCGAGGCCCAGAGATTTCAGAAAGCTTTCCTTTGCCGCAAACCGGGCTGCAAAATGAACGGCCGGCACGGCCCTTTTCATGCAGTAGCTTATTTCCTGTGGAGAATAAACCTTTTCCAGAAATCGTCTGTCCCATTTCTCGATGATCGTTTTCAGCCGATCAATATCGACCAGATCAATTCCCGTTCCATGAATCATCCTGAAGGCCTTTCTTGTCTCCTTAGAAAATACCGGGGGTTGAAATGCTACGCAGAGAGCAGGGCATCCGTCATGGCGGCCACTTTTTTCATCGCAGGGACATCATGCACCCGGACGATGTGGGCCCCGTTCATAATGGCTGCGGCTACGGCGGCAGCCGTTCCCTCAAGCCGCTGCTGCGGATCGGAAAGGAACTCCGGGCCGCCTGACCCAAGGGCAACAAAGCGCTTTTTTGAGGGCCCGACGAGAATCGGCCGCCCCAGGGCTCGGAACTCACGCAGGTGCTTTAGAAGCTTGAGAGAATCCGCAGGGGTTTTTCCAAATCCCAATCCCGGATCAATGATCATCTGCTCTTTTCTGAGCCCTTCAGAAACCGCCTGGTCAATGCGCTCCTCCAGGTAGGCGAAAACATCTCCCTGTACGGAACGGTATGTCAGGTCGCCGAGCTGCATATCCTTCGGCTTCCCACGCATGTGCATAAGGACGATGGCCGCCCCCGAATCCCTCACCGCTTCACTCATGGCTTCATCAAACGTCATTGCGCTGATGTCGTTGATGATTTCCGCTCCCGCCGCCAGGGCTTCCCGGGCGATTTCGGATTTCGTTGTGTCAATGGATATGGGGATGTCGATTTCCTGCGCCAGTTTTTTGATTACCGGCAGAATCCGCTCCGCCTCTTCCTTCAGCGAAATCGCCTCCGCACCCGGTCTCGACGATTCCCCTCCGATATCCAGGATGTCCGCCCCCGCCTCTGCCAGTTGAACCCCATGCGCGACAGCCAGATCATGGGGAAGGTATTTTCCCCCATCGGAAAATGAATCGGGGGTCACGTTGAGAATACCCATGATGTGGGTCTTTCCACCGAAAACCAGTTCCCGTTTTGCCGTTTTCAGGGAAATCCACTCCAGGGCCTCCCGGGCCAGAAGATCCTTCAGGCGCCCGGATATCGCCCGCAGTCCGAAAGGCTGGCAGGAGATCTTCTCCGCAAGGCGTCTCAGCTGCTTTTCCGTTCCCATGAGGATGGCATCGGTCCGTTCAACGGCACAGGATACGGACTGTCGCGACACGGCCGCATCTCCGCCTACGGAAAGCATCTCCTGCTTGAGAATATTGGCAACCTTGCACTCCAGCCCCTCAATGAGGATATTGAGATGCCTCATTTTAGGAAGCATGGCGTCGATCCCGTAGGGATCGACGCCCATGCTCTGCATAAGCGCTGCAAGCTCTGACGGCGAGAAGCCGGAAAGGGATCTCAGGGGATGGCGGAACCGTTTTGCTTCTTGAGCTTTGCCCATTTAGCTTACCCTTGAAACGCCGACTGGAGAGATGAAATGCGGAGGGAACACTGCGACTCAGGCTTCCCCATCGGCAGGATTGCCCTGTTCTCCTTCCTTCTCGACCCCCGCCGTCGGAATTCCGATGATGGCATCCAACTCGGCGGTGTTCAGAACTTCCTTTTCCAGCAGCTCACTGGCAAGCCGATTGAGCGTATCCTTGTTATCCAGAAGAATTTTTTTGGCATTTTCATAGCAGCCTGTCACGATGGCGGATATCTCCTCATCGATCCGCCGTGCTGTTTCTTCGCTGTAATCCTTGTGGGTGGCAAACTCCCGGCCGAGAAAAATCTGCTCTTCTTTTCCCCCGTAACTGAGCGGCCCGAGGACATCGCTCATGCCCCATTCGCATACCATTTTTCGGGCTATGTGGGTGGCCCGTTCGATGTCGTTGCCGGCACCCGTGGTAAAGTCATTGAGGGTGAGCTCCTCTGCAGCCCGGCCTGCCAGGAGAATCGTAATGTTCGTCAGGAGAAACTTTTTTGGATAGGTGTGCTTTTCATCGACGGGCAGCTGCTGCGTCAGACCCAGGGCTCTTCCCCTGGGGATGATGGTCACCTTGTGGATGGGGTCGCTTCCCGGCAGCAATCGGGCGACCAGGGCGTGACCCGCCTCGTGATAGGCGGTGTTCCGTTTTTCTTCATCGCTGATGACCATGCTTTTCCGCTCGGCGCCCATAAGGATTTTATCCCTTGCGAAATCGAAGTCCGCAAGCTCCACGTTATCCTTTCCCAGGCGTGAGGCATGAATAATCGCTTCATTCACCAGGTTTTCTATATCCGCTCCCGACGCCCCCGGCGTTCCCCTGGCGAGAATCGAAAATTCCACGTCATCCGCCAGGGTTGTTTTACGGGAATGCACCTGAAAAATCATTTCCCTCCCCTTGACATCGGGAAGGGGGACAACCACCTGCCGGTCGAACCGACCCGGCCGGAGCAGCGCCGGATCGAGCACGTCGGGACGGTTGGTCGCGGAAACGAGGATGACGCCTTCATTGGATTCAAAGCCGTCCATTTCCACGAGGAGCTGATTGAGCGTCTGTTCCCGCTCGTCGTGGCCTCCCCCGAGACCGGCACCCCGGTGCCGACCCACAGCATCGATTTCATCAATGAAGATAATGCACGGGGCATTCTTTTTGGCCTGGGTGAAGAGATCCCTCACCCGCGAGGCGCCAACCCCGACAAACATCTCGACAAAATCGGACCCGCTGATGCTCAGGAAAGGCACATCGGCTTCACCGGCGATCGCCTTGGCAAGCAGCGTTTTTCCTGTACCCGGAGGGCCTACCAGAAGCAGACCCTTGGGAATCCGCCCGCCCAGGCGGGTGAATTTTTTGGGATCCTTGAGAAATTCGATGACCTCCTCCAGTTCCGCCTTGGCTTCATCGATCCCTGCGACATCGGAAAAGGTCACTTTCTTTGTCTTGTCTGTCATCAGTCGCGCCCGGCTTTTGCCAAAGGCCATGGCCTTTCCGCCACCGGCCTGCATCTGCCGCATAAAGAAGATCCAAACGCCGATGAGCAGGAGCATGGGAAACCATGACACGAGAACCGTCACAAACCACGGGGATTCATCCTCCGGCTTGGCCGTGATACGCACCCCCTTGGATTTCAGCAGTGGAATGAGACTCGGATCATTGGGGGCGTAACTCTTGAATTTTTTTCCGCTTGTCATCTTTCCGGTGATGTTGTCCCCCTGCATGGTCACTTCTGTAATCTGACCTTTGTCGACATAGGAGATAAAATCGCTGAAAACGATCGTTTCCTCCTGGCCTTTTGGCTGGCTGAAAAGATGGTACACAAGCACAAAGACGAGGCTGATGATCAGCCAGAGTGCAATATTTTTCTGCAAAGAATTCAATAAAGATGCTCCTTTTTATTTCCCAGTGGCTACGTTAGGTTCTTTCCATCAAGCAGATTGTCCAAGAAATCAAGTTTCCGGCCACAATTACATTAATCCTTTTACAATTTCAAATAATTTCTATTTTTGCGATATGCTTCGTATTTTTATTTACCGAAACACGCTCACTGAGTCGATGCCCCGCAATCCAGACCACGGACTGGCGATCCGCCAGCAGCGGTATGGAATCCCGTCGCCGGCGCGGGATCTTTTCGTCGATGAAATAGTTCTTCAATTTCTTTGTTCCCTTCATGCCGGATGGCTGAAAGCGATCCCCCTCCCGTCGATTCCGGATGGTCAGGGGCATCTGCACCCTGTCGAAATCCAGGCAGACGGCAAGGCTTCCTTCCCCTGCAGCTTCCCGGTGAGCCTTTTCTACAAAGGCGGTTCTGACGATTCTGCCAAGCTCCTTGATCTCGACACAACCTGGAAATTCAATGGGATAACAGAATTGGCCGGGGATCCTCCCCCCCGTGCCCGCCGTCTCTGCCGGCGGGGTGTCTTCCCTTCCGCGCGACAGGATCAGTCGCCCGTATTCCCTCCTCACCACGGCCTGTCCAGGCAGGTGGACATCGCCGGCTGGCTTCTCCCCCCTGCAGAGATCGATGACCGCCCCGATATGCCGTGAGGTTATCCGGAACGAGCCGGAGAGCAAATGTTCAAGCAGGCCTTTTACCACTCTGTGCTGAAGCGCTTCGGGTATCCCCGTCAGCCGGGAAATATCGAGCGCTGCCCCCTCCCCCGCCATTGAATCGGGAATCTGCCAGGTGTCAAGAATCCGGCGAGCCGTCGTCTCCAGGCAGTCATCCTCGCGGCGGACGATCGAGACCGTCCGGTTCAGGGCATCGACGATCCGGGGATTGTAGTGCGCCTGCAAGAGGGGAATCAGCTGGTGACGGATCCTGTTTCGAAGGAAGACATCCCGGGTGTTGGAGCTGTCCTCGGAAAAGGGAATACCCTGTGTCAGGAGAAACGTCAGAATCTCTTCCCGGCTGACTTCGATGAGCGGGCGGATAAAGATCCCGTCCCTAAAGGGCAGGATGCCTTTCAACCCCTCCAGGCCGCTGCCCCGGATTAGATTCATCAAAACGGTCTCTGCCTGATCCTCCCGATGATGCCCCAGGGCAATCCGGGAAGCGCCGACCCTTTCCCCCAGCGCCGAAAAGAAGGAATAGCGCTCCTCCCTCCCAAGATCCTCCAGGGAGCGCCTCCGGCGCCCCCTTTGTCGAAGCTCCGTGAGGTTTACCCTTTTGACGGCGCAGGAAATCCCCCTTTCCCCACATAACCGGCAGACCAGCCTCTCTTCGGCATCCGATTCCGCCCCCCTCAGTCCATGGTTGAGATGGGCTGCAGTCAACGTCAGGCCGTACTCTGGTGCTAGAAGCGCAAGAACCTGCAGAAGCGAAACGGAATCCGGCCCTCCCGAAACGGCGACGACCACGTGCTCACCACCCTGCAGCATTCCGAACTTTTGCACGCTGTGCCGGATCTTGTTCAGCATCGCCCTCTGCCCCTCCTCAACAGAAGAACGAAATCATCTCAAGCAGGCCTTCACAGACAAAATCGGGCTGCAGGGACAGGAGTTCCTCCCGGTTTCCCAGGCCATTCAAGAAAGCGCAACTGATCAGGCCGGCGTTTTTGGCCAGAAGAACATCATTGATCCCGTCACCGACAACGACGGCTTTTTCCCGAGGGATACCGTAGAGATCGAGAAGAGGATCGACGAGACGCCTGTCCGGTTTACAATAAGGCCTGCTGTCCGCCCCGATGATCTCGTCGAAATATTCGGTCAGATGGAGGGCGTCCGTGAGTTCCACGGTAAAATGATGCCGCTTGTTGGTCATGATGACCTTTTTTTTGTCGGAAAAGTGAGTGAGGACAGCCTCCACTCCCGGATAGGTTGCCGTATGGTCCAGCAGGTGTTCCGTGTAGTAAAGGTCGAAGATTTTCATCGCCTCATCGAAGTATTCCGGGAAAAAGCGCCCCAGAGAGCGCTCCAGAAGCTTATGAACTCCATCCCCAACAAAGCTGATGATTTTCCCGCCGGGAAGTTCGGGCAGCGAAAGTCTCTTCAGCGTGTAATTGACCGCATTCACCAGATCGGTGCCGGAATTGACCAGCGTGCCGTCAAAATCGAAAATCATCAGCTCTACGGCTTTCATGTTCGTCTAAATCCTTCCTGTTGCAGATGGTTCGAACTATATCCAAATTGCTGCGGAATGACAAGGCATGATCCGCCTCTGCCTGACTGCCTGCAGAAACGTCATTTCGGTTGATTTTTTTCTACCCTGTGTTAGAAATACATTCGTTTGGATCCACAACGGAATGGACTGAGACGAAAGGGGTTGAATGCATGAAAACTCGGATGGCCAAAAACCCATCGATCGGTCTTGCAGATCCTTTTCCGGGGTTTTTTATGGCGAACATTTTCTGATTCCTTCAAATTCATGAACGGTTCCATTGAGCAAATAGCGATTATCGGAGCAGGAAAGGTCGGTACGGCCATGGCCTATCTCCTTCAGAAGGCCGGTTACGGCGTTGCTGCCGTTTCGGATCGGAATCCCTCCGCCCTGGTGGACATTCTCTCCTACACGTCGGCTCAGCCTTGTTCCAGCCCTGAAGAAGCAGCCCGAAAGGCCGATGTCATCCTGATCACGACCCCTGATGACGAAATTGCCGGAACATGCCGGACCCTGAGCGATTCCGGGGCCATTTTGCCGGGGAATAAGGTTGTGCACATGAGCGGCGCCGGGGGGCTCGATCTCTTGGAGTCGGCCCGCCGTTCAGGCGCGCTGGTCGCCAGCATTCATCCAATCCAGTCTTTTGCAGATATCGGGGGAGCTATTGAGAACCTGCCGGGCAGCGCGTTCGGCGTTACGGCCCAGGAAGAGCTCGTCGGCTGGGCCGAAAAACTGGTAAGGGATCTTGGAGGGAAGCCCTTCCTGGTCCGTGAGGCGGACAAGCCCCTGTATCATGCCGCCGCCTGCATGGCGTCCAACTATCTGACGACGCTGCTGCACACTGTGGAAACCATTTATGCCTCTTTCGGATTGACCCGTGAACAATCCATCGAGGCCTTTTGGCCCCTGGTCCTGGGAACGATCAGGAACATCGAGCGCCAGGGCACCGTCTCGGCCCTGACCGGTCCCATCGCCCGCGGCGATACGGGTACGGTCCAGAAGCATCTGGACGCCTTTTACCTCAAGCTGCCCCACTTTCTGCGCATTTACCAGGAGATGGGCGTTCTAACCGTAGAGTTGGGTGTGGAGAAAGGGAGTCTTTCGACTGAACGCGCCGAAGCCCTTAAGAATCTGCTGCGGGGGGTAGACACCGATCAGATGTAGAGAGAAGGCGCTAAAATCACCTCATGGGCGATCCGCGGATTGTTCTCGAAACGAAAAGGGGCCTCTCATCCAGGAACAGATGAGAGGCCCCCTGCATTTCTCTGTCTATCTGTCTGCGTGCCTCAGGAGAGATAGGACACGATCTTTGCTTTTTCCTTGAGGCTCCTGATCATGTTCTTGAAAACATCCTGCTGTTTCTGCTGCTGAAGATAAGCCGAAATCATCGCCTTGGTCTTTTCGTCAAAGGCGATGGTCTTTGGCGGCCGCACACCCAGGGCCTGCACTACATGGAATCCATATTCCGTCTCCACAACCGGACCGATCTGATTCTTTTTCAATGCGAAAACCGCGTCTTCAAAGGGCTTTACCATCTGTCCCCGGGTGACATTACCCAGGTCTCCCCCCTTGCTTTTGCTTGGACAGTCTGAATGACTCCTGGCCAGCTCGGCAAAGTCGGCTCCTGCCGAAATCTGCTTTCTCAGGCCTTCCGCTTTTGCCTTTTTCTGGGCAAGAAGCGCAGCACTGTCTCCGGGGGCCTTGGCGATCAGAATATGTCTTGCGTGTACGGCCTCAGGCACCTTGAAGCGATTCTGGTTGTTCTTGTAGAAATCGGAGATTTCCTTCTCCGTTGGCACGGGCAGATTCTTGATCTGCGGGGAAATGAGCTTGTTGATGCGGATTCCAAGCTGAATCTCTTCCCGCATTTTTTCCCTGGTCAGATGGTTCTTCTTCATAAGGTCTTCCAGGGTCATATTGGCGGGGAGGGTTGATTTCAGTTTTTCAATCGCCGAATCGATTTCCTCGTTCGTCGCGGTGATTTTCAGGCGGTTTACCTCATTGTTCAGCAGGGTTTTGACAACAAAATCCTCAACAAGTCCCTTCTGAATGTTGGCTTTGACCTGGTCGAGCTTTTCAGCCGGTATTTTGTCCTGAATCTCCGACAGTTTGCTGTTCACTTCCGCATCCAGCTGCGCCTTGGTCATTTTCGCCCCATCCACCTCAATGACGGCCCCACCGGGTCCAAGGGCGACCGATGTATCCTTCGCAGGTTTCGATGGATCGGATGCGTTGGACTTTCCGGTTGTTTCGTTAAGAGCGGTCTCTTTTTCCCCCTGTTTCTGGCAGGCCGTCAATCCGAAGGCCAGTAAAAAGCTCAGGCAAAGTATTGCTGTTGAAAAAATGGCTCGTACTCCCTTGTCCTTTGGTGATGACATATGATCTCCTTTGAATGTTCATGCATTAATGCTGATAAGACAGATTTTTCAATTAAGTGGGCGAAGTATAGGGAAAGTGCCTGTAAAGGTCAAGAGGTGATTCGAATAAATTTCCGAAGATTATTTTTCGCCCTGAAACTCATAATGCCTCAGATTATTTAGCATTTCGATCTGCACGTCCAGCCCGGGATCGCTCCCGTCTCGTTTTGCCCGCCAGACTTCCTCGAGAGGATGCTCCATCGACTCCAGTAGCAGCGGTAAAGCCCGTCCCATCGTACACGCTGGATAGGCGGTGTCCGAGAGGTGGTGGAGGAATTTCATGGTTCTGAACCCGTCAAACCACTCCGAAAAATGCTCGAGACGTTTTTCCGGACTCCTGTGCGTCCTGCAGATCTTCGTCCAGACATGGGGGAACTGATTCCGTTCCAGGAAAGAGGGAAGAAGGGGTGAGATCTCCTCTGCCATCCGCAGGGTAAAATCCCCACCGTTACCGATGCATGTTGTCATCCCCTTCAGCCAGGACTTCAGAACCCGGAAGGCCCGGGGATCATAAAAGATGTCCTCCCGGTCCGTTCCCTCCAGGGAACTGTTCATCCGCTGTCCCGTGCCGAAGGGAACCCTCCGGGAAACCCTGGGAGACGGGTACACCTGTGTGCCTGAAATGGTTCCCACGGGAGAATGCTTCGCCAGCTTGTTCAGAAAATAGAAATCCTCCCCCGCCTCGCGGCGGTTCATCCCCCGGACGGCAGCATAGCTGCGGACGCTGCAGCTCATGGTGGAACCGATGGTGTGGAAGGCGTAAGGGGATCCTGCAAATTTCAGCCCGAGGACATAATAGCGGAGGTAGAGCTCATACCGGACAATGGCGGCAAGCAGCTTCGGGTTTGCGGGAAGGGGATGGGCATAGGGCACGACGGCAGCTCCCGGTTTCCGGCCTTCATAAAAGCGGCGTACGGCGGACAGATAATTTCGATCCACGGGGGAATCCGCATCGAGGCACAGGAGCAGACCAGGATCGGAACCGGTAAAATCCATGACGCAAAGCGCCGCATCGAGACCGATCTTTCTCGCAAGACCGACCCCACCCTGTTTCAGGGGCAGCTCCCTTCCCGGTGAAGAGGCATCCACATAGGCCAGGCGCAGCCTTCCCTGGAGAATCCGCCGGCAGTCTTCGATGAGGAAGCCTCCGCCCTCTTCGAAAGGGGGAAGTCGCCCTCTTCCCAGTTCCCGAAGAATCTCCAGGGTCCGTTGATTGTTTTCAATCGCCTCCGCGCTTGTGTAGGGACAGGGGCGGTTGTTGACGACGCAGATGACCAGCGTCCGCTCCAGCTTGTCGGGGGCGTTGCCGGCCAGGCTGGCCAGTGTCGAAAAAAGATGGCCCCTTTCAGCCAAAACGGGAATGACCACGGCCTGCAGAATGCCCTGAAGACAATCTTCACCGGGGCTCAAGGTGTGTGAGGACTCGTAGCGACACTTTGTCAGGTAGTCGAAAACGAAGCCGGGCTGAGTCATGCGGTCAGAATCCCGCGGGTCAGTTTTTCCAAGGATTCGTAATCGCTTCCCTCAACCCAGAAAATTTTGATGCCGTGCCGTTCCATTCGGCGAAACCATGTGCCCTGTCTTTTTGAGAACTGGAAAATGCGGTTCGTAAGGGTTCGCACCATTTCTGTGCAGGACATTTTCCTCTGAAGATAAAGCGCGACATACCGGTATTCGAGGCCCAGGGAATGAAGCCTCTCCCAGGAGATCCCGGACCGGTTGAGCTCTTTCACCTCATCGATCAGACCCATGGCCAGCCGCTCATTCAGCCGGAGGGTGATCCGTCTGCGGAGCGACTCCCGATCCCAGTGGATACCGATCACCAGGGGATCGATGGCTGGTCGTTCCCCTGTGGAGCCTGCCTCCCTGTTCCGCGGGAATTCAGCGATTTCAAGGGCGCGAAGAATGCGGGAGCGATCGAGCAGATCCGTTGTATTGTGCAAGGTCGGATTGAGCGCCAGCAGTCGCTGCCGAAGTTCCTCGATCGATTTCTCCTTCAGGGATTCCCTCAACTCGATGTTTTCCGGAACGGCATCCATTCGATACTCTTCGAGAACGGCGGAGAGGTATAATCCGGTACCGCCCACGAGGATGGGGATCATCCCCCGGGACGAGATCTCCGCAAAACAACGGTAAAAGCGGGCCTGATACTCAAACATGCTGAAATCGTAATCAGGATCCACGATATCGATCAGGTGGCAGGGGATGTTTCTTCCGTCGATCCGGTAATCCCCAAGATCCTTGCCCGTTCCGATATCCATTCCCCGATAGACCTGCCGTGAATCCGCGGAAATGATTTCCGTATTCAGGTCAAGGGCGAGGCGGACCGCCAGCCCTGTTTTTCCCGATGCCGTAGGGCCCAAGATGACGATGAGATTTTTGCTCATGTCAATAAATGATCTTGATCTTTTGGAGTATTCAATGTTAGCAGGTACCTTTCTCCGGGCAAGAGAAGAAAGAAATTACGGCCGAATGTCCCGTCGTGCGATTCCTCCCCTTGCTTCCTTTGTCTTGAACAGATTCTGCCTATAAATCAAAGCGCCATGAATGACAAGATCCTTGATCTGGGAAAAGGTCCCATTGTGCCTCTGCTGCTCAGAATGAGCGGACCGTCCATTGCCGCCATGCTCATCATGGCGTTTTTCAACCTCATTGAAGCCTTCTGGCTGGCCCGTTTAAGCTCTAAAGCCATGGCGGCTTTAACCATCTGCTTTCCCATCCTGCTGGTTTTTGGCGGCATCGGAGTAGGAACGGGGATAGGCGCCGGTTCCTACGCCGCCCGGATGTTCGGAGCGGAGGAATTTCTCAAGGCCCGCCAGACGGCGGGGCAGGTCTTTTTTCTTTCAGCCGCTCTGGGCGTTCTGCTTGCCGGGGTGATTCTAGCCGCTCCGGCTCCGATTCTGAAACTCTTCGGCGCCACGGACGAAATCCTCCCCCTTTCACGCCTCTATCTCGTCACGGTCATGCCCGGCGTCCCTTTTCTTTTTCTGATCATGATGATCAACAATCTCCTCCGGGCGGAAGGCAGGCCCAATGCCTCGATGCTTTCCGTTTTTTTTATTGCCGCGGTCAGCGCCATCCTTGAACCCCTGCTCATCTTCGGGCTGGGGCCTTTCCCCCGCCTGGAAATACAGGGGGCCGCCCTGGCCACGGTGATCTCCCAGATCTCGGGCGCTCTGCTGTCCTTTTATTACCTCCAGCAGAAAAGCTCAAAGTATCGGCTGAAATGGAAACATCTACGCCCGAATCTCCCCATCATTTACTCCATTTATTCGACAGGATTTCCCTCTATCGTCATCAATCTGGTGGTCAGCCTGGGCATGCTGCTGCACAATTCCATCCTCGCCGGGTACAGCGACCTGGCCGTCGCCACTCTCGGCATTATCTTCCGGACAAATGGTCTGATCATGATGATGCTCTACGGCTTCGGGCAGGGTCTGATGCCGCTGGTGGGCTTCAGTGAAGGGGCCAGCCTCTATTCCAGGCTTTTGGAGACCGTCAAGGTCGCCGTCAGAATCTCCGTCGGCATCGCCGTGCTGAGTTGCCTGGCTGTAGAAGTCTTCGCACATTCGATTGCAACGTTTTTCTCTCCCGACCCGCAGTTGCAGGCCCTGACGGAAACGGCCCTTCGCATCAACTTTTTAATGCTTTTGACCGCCGCCCCCAGCCTGATGTGGATCAACATGTTCATCGGCCTCGGGCGTGGAATCACGGCCATGCTTCTCCTGGTTGCCCGCGACACCCTGGTCCTGTTTCCCCTTCTGTTCGGCCTGCCTCACCTTTTCGGCATCACCGGCGTGTGGATGGCCCAGCCCCTCGCCAATGCCCTGGCCTTTCTTTTTATCCTTTTCTGGACCAAACGCCAGTATCGTGTGTTCGAATCCCGGATGGCCGACTGAACATTGCGGTTCATATCCCCTGCAGGCTCAGATATCCCCACCATAGCGACGGTATCGGTTCACTGGTTATACCGGCGCACAGGCATTCTCCGGCTGGGAATGCCAGCGCGCACTAACGCATCAACGCACGAACGAGTTCTTCGGGCTGCTCCGGTGTGATCAACCACGGACGCTTGCCGGAACGCTCGATCCACACGTAACCATCGGTGCGCGAGACATACATCTGAACGACACCCCGGCGCCTCGTCCACAGCCAACCGAATCCTCCCCAGAGTCCGCCTGATCCGACCCGCACGCACCAGCCGGTTTCCGTCTTCAGTTCCTCCCCGTCGATCAGCCGCACATTCGAGATGTCCCTTCGCGGAATCCCTCTGCGTTTGAGGGGCCAGCACACCTCGATTCCACTGCGATGGACGACAAACCGGCTCGGCCGGAACCGAAGCCAGATCCAAGCGTATACGGCGATGATTACCAGGGCGGGTTCGGCAGGCACCCTTTCCCCGAAGAGCGGCGCGGCAAGCAGTACAGCCGGCAGCGCCAGAAGAAGAAGCGTAACGGTCCGAATCATTGCGGACATCGGTGCCAGCCGGAAGCTCTCGGCGTTCGTCTCATCGCTCATGAGTCGCTCCAACGCGGGGCACCCGTCGATGTCGCTATCGTACAAGATAGGACAGGACGCCGCTCATCAGATCATTGACCGATTGATAACGGCTTGGGTTAGCCGACAGAATTTCTTCCGCCGTTTGAACATATCGTGATGGAACGATCTCTTCGCGACAATGGAAGACAAGATCTTGCGCCAAATTCGGGGTTGTTTCGAGGTGGAACTGCAGGCCGATCACCTGCTTACCGAGTTGAAAGGCCTGGTTCCCGCACCCTTCACTCCTGGCGAGGCGTATCGCACGCGCAGGCAAATCAAAGGTTTCCCCGTGCCAGTGAAAAACGGTTTCCGAAGGCGGAAAACGGAAGGCGTCGTCATCGACTGGGGTAACGGCATGGATAGGAAACCAGCCGATTTCCTTTTCTGGGTTGGCAGTGACCTGCGCCCCCATGGCGTTTGCAATGAGCTGAGCGCCAAGGCATATTCCCAGGACAGGTTTCCCAGACTCGATCATTTCACGGACAAAGTTCTTTTCCAGAGACAGCCATGGGAATCTTCCTTCATCATTCACACTCATAGGGCCGCCCATGATCACAAGCAAATCGATTTCTTTGCGATCCGGTAAATCTGCTGCTTCAAAAAACCGTGTTCCGGTCAGATCGTACCCCTTGGAACCCAGCCAGGGTTCGACACTTCCAAGCCCTTCAAAAGGGACATGCTGAAAATAGTGCGCCCGCATTTTCTCTCCAGTGATGGCCGACGACGCGTTTCAGCCGCGCTGATTTTCCGCGCCGGGCAATGGACAGTGTTCATAACGGCAGGCAGGCCATGATTCCGGTCCGCTCGGTCCAGGGATTGACATGCCGTATCCAATTTCCATAGGGATCTACCGTGAAGCAGGAGGCATGCCCGGCAGTGTGAAGCCGGATAACGAAGCGGCGCAGCTTGGCCCCGTCCGAATCCATGCCATTGCCTGGCATTCATGTTTTTCCCACGGCCTTGAAGAATGTGTAACAAAAGGTACCGTCCGGCTCGGTTGTCCGATATAAAGCCTGGATTCCCCTGTCGAAGGTAGCGGGGTCTATGATGCCTTCCTCGATGGCCGACTGACGCACCCCCTCGATCATTGCCGTGAATGTTCTTTTCGTGAAACCGTCGACGATCTCCGGCCTGCTGGAATCGGCATAGACCATCCGGGGGGATACCCGGACTTCGCTAAACCCGGCAGTGACCAGCAACGGATACAGGGATCTTCCGATTCGCGCGTTTCCTCCGGCGCGGGACTGCAGTTCGACCTGGCAGGAAATCGCGGCATGCGCGGCACGGCTGTCAGGATAAAAAAAGGCGGAACCATGGTCGCCTTCAATAACCGTCATTGTTCCGCCTGGCCGCAGACACGCCTTCAGCCTTTGCAACGCAAGGCCCGGATCGTTCAGATGTTCCAGGACAAAGCAGACAAAGACGTGATCAAATGGTGCTTCAGCAAAGGGCAAAGAGTAGAGGTCACCCTGCTGGAACCGGACATTGGTCAGCCCCGCCGCGCGGATCTTCTCTTCGGCCTGCAGGATCGAAGCCGCAGAGATGTCCATGGATACGATCGAGGCTCCAGGGCTGTTCCGCGCCAGCGTCAGCGTTTGTGCGCCGACTCCGCAGCCGGCTTCCAGGACGAGGCTTCCCGCTGGGTATGCCGTGTCGGAATGCAGCAGATCGATCAGGGTGTTGGCCTGATCCTGTAAGCGGATGTTCTCCTGCAGATCGTACCCGTGGACATAGGCTTTTGTCATGGCATTGCTCTCCTTGCCTTACATCTGCCGAGCCCTGAGGGCGGCTTGTCCGCCCGGGTCGGCTCGATTCGTCATGTCCTTACAATATCGTCCGCCCTGAAAAATCCCGTCCCCGTTTTCTGTCCGACGGCATGGCGTTGCCAGCAGGTCATAACACCATCTATTGCCCCTTGTACAGCCTATTCCGTTTCCGCATTCTTAACGTCGGGTACTTAAGATTCCCCGGCATCCGGACATGAAACCCTTCGCTCAGATCGGACACATCCAAGAGTTGGTATATCGGCGAGACGCATCGCGGTCTCTTTTCACGCAGTCCTACGGTGTGTTTCCGGATTCTGTCATACGAATGGAGGATCTGTTCTTTTCTCTTTTTTGCATAACGGGGAATGTGAACCGCCCGGGGTGAGACGTAATAAGGCCGCTTCAGCGGAGCCGGTCTCAAGCCGCACAATAAGCTCAAAATGAGACGCGCAAGCCCGCTAGGTCGACTGCGGCATTCTTTGGGGCGCTGCCGCGGGTGTCATCGTCAGGATCTTCACGGCATCACCGCCAGATGGAAGCGCTTCCAGTGACCTGGATAGCGTTCACCGTCCCATCTTTCCCCCAATGCATAGTGGGGACCCAATTCCCATGTCCCAGCCGTATCAAGCGTCCTTTCTCCTGAGGTTGTGATTTTTTCCAGGGGCATCATGGTCCTGTTGATTTTCAGGTAGGCAAAATCTTTCTGCTTTCCAGATGGGTCGTAGGCCGTAACCCATATCCCCAGTAGATCAACCGGCTTGTCGCCGGCATTCTGCAGCGTAAATTCCACCCGGATCCGTTCATTTACCTTGGGCGGGTTGTGGACGCTTTTTGCCGTTAACTCCAGAAAGCGTATCCCGTGACTGTTTGTATCCGGCACATTGTCTTCATAGACGGTGACAGATCCTGGAGGAAACAATGGAAAGAGCCCGACCGCAATCAGGATCAGTCCAAACAGTCCCAGAACCACCTGACGGACACGCGAACTCAGAAGCGGAATTTCAATTCCAAAAGCTTTGAGGCCTCCTCCCACAATGGCAGCGATCAAACAGGTGAGACCCGTAATGAGGAGTGTCTGCTGCATGGCATTCTCTCTTGTTAATGGTTATTGATGGAGCATCCCCGCTTGACACGAAACGAACCCGGAGTGCCGGAGGAGGGCATGATCGCCTTCAGCACCCGGCCGGCGTCTTCTCATCGTCGTTTCTCCATGAAGACAAGGCGGACATCCAACGACAGATCCTCTTCGCGATACGCTTCATACCCGAGCCTTTCGTAAAGGCGGATATTGTTCATGCTCTTGTTGCCGGTAAAGAGCTCAACCGATCCGCTTCAGAAAACGCCTTCTCCAGGCTCTTCATAAGCGTAGTGCCGATTCCCGTTCCCTGGTAATGCAGGTGAACGACCAGTCTGCCAATCAGGCACGTACCCGAACGAAGTGAATCTCTCACGGAGCCCACGATTCTTCACTCGAGAATGGCCTTAAGGAATATCCTGGTTTCAAATTCCGCCCCTCACACTCTCTGTCGCAGCGATACCTATCGCACAGAACAGACCTGTTGTCAATGATTTCTCCATCATATTAGCTACTTCAGCGGCATAATCGCCAAGGGATTCTCGGGGTAAAGGACCGGGGGCCTTCCCTTTCCAGCTGGCCAAAACGAATAAGCCGGCCTAAATGTTCCCAATGCGCTCGTTATCCGACATAAGCATGCGTTGGATCATCCCCGGGATCATCAACTGGGGGAACGTATTGTAATGGCTCTCACCCGGGCTTGCAAATGTCCGCCAACGGTAATGGGGAAGTCGGTGAAAAGGCCGAATTCGATGAAAAAGTCGGTTGCCATCCTTTCGGACACAGTCATGCGATGCACATTCCGGAGATACTCCAACGATCTTTTCAGTTTTTATGAATTTAGAAACTCAATATCCTTATGTTCCAGAATCGAAAGTTCCCATTCTGCAAAAGCCGGATACATCTAATGGAGATAAAATTCATGCTCGATAATGAGATGGGGAGAGAACAGGTCTCTGCAATTCTGGATGAGACGATCTACTTTTACTCAGAATAAAGCGGGGCCGAGCTGCAAGCCCTGCCCCGCTTGAGTGCCTTTCAGGTTTTTTCTTTCAAATCCCTCTCTATTTCAAATACCTCTTTCTCATTGCGCCAAGAGCAACGAGACCCGGTGCAAAAAGAAGAACGGCCGGGGGAAGCGGTACGGCACTGGAGGTATAGGCAAACGTGTAAAGCTGACCAGTACCAGATCCCACATTATCGACCCCGCTGGCGTTGAAGTTTATGTAGAGAGTGTCCGCCGTGAAGGACAGTATCGGATCAACGGGCGGCGGGTATCCTCCGATTGAGACAAGGTTCAGAGATGTGAAGAGCGTGGCACCCGTAAGGTTTTTGAAGACAAATCCATTCCACCCGGAACCGCCACTCCATCCCATGGTCACGTTCTCTATCGTTATTTCGCCAGCCTTGACATCGATACTTCCAACTCCGGAACCTGCATACCACTCGCTTCCGGGATCGACAACCGTGCCCGTCCAAGACGAATAGACACTTCCAGCTGACGGATACCACCATTCAATTTGTAACGTCTCACCTACGACTGAACCATAAGCAGGTGCCACAAAAAAAGCAAATAGAACCAAGACCAAACCAAACCGTTTCATGGGGTTTACTCCTTTCATGAATGCATTTCAGAATTAAGGAAAAGTATCTTTTCGGCTTCCTCGTCCTTTATTGAGCGTCATGCCTGGTCTAATGACTCAGCTTACATGTTTTTACTCAAAGCTGACCAACCAGAATCAAACGCCAGTTCAGCCAGGGATGCTCCGCTTGGACGCTGTTGGCTATGTTTTGGACCTTTGGTACGCTGTCGTCGGAAATGAGGGGGAGAGGGCGTTTCAGATATCTTCTCTGATGAGTAGATTCCGGATGGTCACTCTCTATGGAATCGGGTTTTCCCCCTGTTTCAGTTGTTCTTCACCCCCTTTCCACGTACTCAGATCCAAAATCCCGCATATCGAGGCAATAACATGAAAGGTGTGAGATGAATGACCGTTATTCACGTCCTGAGTTTGCTTATCCCTTTGCAGAACCACTAAAGTTGCTTCCTGGAACAATAAAACATAAATCGTCCCTTGACAATCGGGGATATCCCGTTATTTTTTGCACTTAACGCTTACACCAAGCTCGCAACATTTTATCTTCCATAGGGTTTTTTACTTAAGAAATGGTCGGAATCACGGGATACTTTTGCTAAACCTGCCAGATATCCGTAACCCGTTAATCGAGAAACCAATGGCTCGTGCTCAATTCTTTGGAAGACGTTGACCCGAACGATTTAAATAAGGTTGAAGGGACCATCGGCAAAAGAAAATAAATTCATCAGCAGGATTCATCTCCACCTGGTTCAAGTGTAATATCGAGGATGGCGGAAATGATCCGGTTCGTATGCCGCCATCCCCACGGCATGGCACCTTATTTTCATTGACACACCTTGATGAATTCCCTATATTCCCGCATCGGAAGTACATGTATTTACGAGATTTCATCTTCGATTTCCGGAACGTCCTCCCGCCATCCGCAGATATCATGCCGGATGGCGGAACTCCAGGCTGGCATCGAATATGGGAAAGGAAGGCTCAGACCACCAAACCCGGAACGAACGGCTCCGGACGGAATCGCCCGGCGGAGGGCGTTCTTTCCGGACGCCACCCGTAAAATCCCGCGTGAGCTGGGCCGGATCATCACCTGCAGGAGGATCATGCTCCTTGCCCTGGCTGGGTGTGCCGCACTTTCCTCGACGCCCAGCTGACGGCTCTGCTCTTCGTGGAAGGGAAGCTCCTTTCTACCTGCTGCCCTCTCATGAAGATCTACCGGTTCGTCAACGTTAACGGAACGCTCACAGATTCGACATTGCCTCCTGTGGTTCGTCATCGTCTCCTGCATCTTCCTGCTGGGCGTCGAGGCGGTCTAAAACCTGGGAAAGAAGGGTGGCTACAAATGATATACCAGGATCTTCCAACAAGCATGGCCGATCGCGTCCACCGCTGGGTGGTCATTGCTCTCCAGGTGGTCATGGCCATCGAGCTCGTTGTGCTGCTTTTCGAGGGCCAGTGGATGACGGCCTTCACCGTGAGTCTCATCATGGCGATCACCGCGGCACCCGTTGTTTTCAGGAAAAGCCTCCCGGTAAACATATCCCCCGAGTTCCAGTTGCTGGCCATCGTGTTCATGTTCGCCGCCCTTTTCCTGGGAGAGGTCAGGAACTTCTACGAACGGTTCTGGTGGTGGGATATCGCTCTGCACACCACATCGGGCCTGCTCCTGGGCATCCTGGGCTTCCTCCTCATATACGTGCTCAACGAGGTTGACCGCATCGACGTCCACATGCTCCCGCGGTTCGTGGCGTTCTTCGCATTCACCTTCGCCGTGGCCATGGGTGCGCTCTGGGAGATCTTCGAGTTTGCCATGGACCGAGTCTTCGGCATGAACATGCAGAAGCCCATGGCGGGCGACCCGTCGGGCCTGACGGACACCATGTGGGATCTCATCGTGGATGCCCTGGGGGCACTGGCCGTCAGCCTGCTGGGCTGGTGGTACATGGTCCGCGAGAGGCAGTCCTTCATCGAGCTCTGGATACGGCGATTCATCATGCGAAACCCCCGTCTTTTCCGGGAGGGCGTTCATGAGTGACAATAGCAAAGTAATGACTGAAATCCGGACGCTGCTCGGCCGGAAGGACTGGACCGGCGTGAGGATGTTGCTCCGCGACGCCCCCCCGCCTGACGTCGCGGATGTCCTCCTTGCGCTGGGCAAGCAGGAACGCGTCCTGCTCTTCCGCCTGCTGCCCAGGTCGCTGGCTTCCGATGCCTTCTCGTACCTGGAACCGTTCAAAAAGGATGAGCTGCTCAAGGACCTCTCTGATGAGGAAGCGCGGGAGCTTCTGGCCGACCTCTATCCCGACGATCTCGCCGAGTTTCTCGAGGAAATGCCGGGCATGGCCACCCAGCGCCTCCTGAATCTCCTGGACCCGGACGACCGGAAAGACGCCCTGAATCTCCTCGGGTACCCGGAGAAAAGCGTGGGCAGGCTCATGACCCCTTATTACGTGGCGGTCCGGCCTGAGTGGACGGTGGCGCAGGCCCTGGATCACATCCGGGAGAGGGGCCGGGACAGCGAGACCATCCATGTCATTCATGTGGTGGACGCACGGTGGAGGCTCCTGGACACACTGAGCTTGAGGCGCTTCATCCTTGCCGGCCCCGATGACACGGTCGAGCGGATCATGGACCGTTCCTTCGTCAGCATCACCGCTTCCGAGGACCGCCAGGAGGCGGTCAGGCTGATTCAGCACTACGACCTCGTCACCCTGCCCGTGGTGGATTCCGGTGGGGTGCTCCTGGGCATCGTCACCGTGGACGACGTCCTCGACGTCGCCCAGAAGGAGGCCACCGAGGACATCCAGCTGTCGGCCGCTGTCAGCCCCCTGAAGATCAGCTACCGGGACTCCGGCTTGTGGACCCTGTTCAGCAGGAGGGTCGGGTGGCTGGCCGCCCTGGTGCTGGTGAACATGGCCTCCGGTGGTGTGATCGCCTACCACGAAGACCTGCTCACGTCCTCCATCGCCTTGACCTTTTTCATTCCCCTGCTCATTGCCACCGGGGGCAATGCCGGATCCCAGTCCGCCACGCTCATGGTCCGGGCCATGGCCACGGGCGAAGTCAAGCCGGCCCAGTACACCTGGGCCGTTGGCAGGGAACTCGTGGTGGGCCTCATCCTGGGGCTCGCCCTGGGGCTGCTCAGCTGGATGCTCGGGTTCTACCGGGGCGGTGTCCAGATGGCCCTGGTCCTCTTCCTGGCTATGGCTTCCATCGTCGTGGTGACGAATATCATCGGCGCGGGTCTCCCCTTCATCCTCTATAGGCTGGGCATGGACCCCGCCGTGGCCAGCAGCCCCCTGGTCACGTCCGTGGCGGACGTGGTGGGTCTGATTATCTACTTCTTCATCGCATCGAACCTTATGGGAATTCCCGGTTGAACGCCTGCTGCGTCGTGCACCTTCGGGACGGATTTATCCCTTTATGCACACAATCACGGCCTTTCCTCCCTTTTCAGCCGCATCTTCGCGTGTGCATGGCCCCTTTTCTTGCCGATGTGCTCCCCGTTCTTTTTATCCGTGATCGTCGGCCAAATGCGGTTTTGTGTTTTCCAATCGCAGACGGCCGACAGATAATTTGAAAGGAAACCAGTTGAAGGAAAGAAAAAAATTGGTTAGATTAACTTTTTTCCAGGAAATTTCCACAGGAGAACTCATTAAGGTGCAGAATTCGACGCAACAGGAGGACCTCAGCCGTCTGACTCTCCTCGGCCGGGAGGCAAAACCGTCCAAAAGCCTTGAAACCTTCCCCAACCGCCATCCAGATCGGGACTATGTCGTTACCATGGAAACGGACGAATTTACCTGCGTCTGCCCCATGACGGGCCAGCCGGACTTTGCCCACCTCCAGATCCGGTATATCCCCGATGCCTCCATTCTGGAATCAAAATCCCTGAAGCTCTATCTCTGGTCGTACCGCAATGAAGGCATTTTTCACGAGCACGTCACCAATGTCATCCTGGAGGATCTGATTGCCGTGCTTTCGCCCCGATGGTGTAAAGTCACGGCACATTTCGGAGTGCGCGGCGGGATTTCCATAACCGTGGAAGCTGAATACACCAAGCCGGGGGCTGCTCAACCATGATCGACGCCGAGCCCTCCACCCTGATTCCGGATTTCGATATCCCGATCGACCGCCGGGGGACCTCCTCGGAAAAATGGGACAGATACGAGGGACGGGATATTCTCCCCCTCTGGGTTGCCGACATGGATTTCCGCTCTCCCGAACCCGTCATAAAAGCCCTTCACCAGCGTGTTGACCACGGCGTGTTCGGCTATACCGACCCTCCCCGTGAACTCCTTGAAGTGGTCTGCACCATGCTTTTGGATCTTTACTCCTGGTCGGTCGAGCCGGACTGGATCGTCTGGCTGCCGGGCCTTGTCTCGGGACTCAACATCGCATGCCGGGCCGCCGGTCAAGAGGGTGATGAGATTCTCACGGCCGTTCCCGTTTACCCCCCCTTCCTAACGGCCCCGGGCCATGCAAACCGCCGGCTCGGGACGATCCCCATGATCTCGGATGGGAGCCGCTGGATCATGGATCTCGATGCCCTCCGGGACAGGCTGACTCCCAGAACGTCGCTTTTTCTGCTCTGCAACCCTCACAATCCCTGCGGGAGGGCTTTTGAACCGGCGGAACTCTTTGAGCTGGCGGAGCGGTTTGCAGGGAACGACCGGATCATCTGCTCCGATGAGATTCACTGCGGCCTTGTGCTGGATTCGAGCATACGTCATGTGCCGATTGCCGCTCTGAGCACGGAAATTGCGGAGCGGACCATCACCCTGATGGCGCCGAGCAAGACCTTCAATATCCCCGGCCTGGGCTGCTCATTTGCGGTGATTTCCGATCCTCTGTTGAGGAAGCGCTTTCGCCGGGCCATGGCCGGCATCGTTCCACCCGTCAATCTTTTCGGATATGCAGCGGCTCTGGCCGCTTACCGGGACAGTTCGGTGTGGCACGCCGCTCTGCTGAAGTACCTCCGGACAAACAGCTCCCTGGTGGAGGAGACGATTTCCCGCCTTCCAGGCCTGTCCATGTCTTCCGTGGAGGCCACCTATCTGGCCTGGATAGATACCCGGAGCGCCGGGTTGAAGAATCCCGCCTCATTTTTCGAGAACGCCGGCGTGGGTCTTTCGTGCGGCAAATACTTCGGAGCCCCTGGATTCGTCCGGCTGAACTTCGGCTGCCCCCGAAGCATCCTCGGGGAAGCCCTGCGGCGAATGTCACAGGCAATGGAAGGCCTTAACGTTTGAACCGGACCCATAGATAGGGATTTCAAACCCGCCGCAGGCCCATCACATTTTGAAAGGGAGAGAGACATGACCTTACCAATCAGAATCTACACCCTCAGCACCTGCAGCCACTGCAAGGCCGCCAAGAATTTTCTCAATGAATGCGGCGTCTCTTACGACTGCATTGAAATGGACCTGCTGACCGGGGATGACCGGATAGACCGCCTCAATGAAGTGTTCAAGTACAACCCCGCCCTGTCTTTCCCGACCATTCTCATTGGAGACGACATCATTGTCGGATTTCAGGAACAGCGGTTAAGGGAGGCCCTTGGATTGTGATGGACAGCCGCACTCTTTATGATACATTGAAGAAGATCAATGAACCGAAGGGATATTTTTTCAACAAGGATGAGCGGTGGGTTTTCGACCTGCTGGACAGTCTGCTGATCAACAAGGAACGCTACGGCTACATGTCCTGCCCCTGCCGCCTGGCGGCAAACGACCGTCAGAAGGATTCGGATATCATCTGCCCCTGCGCCTACCGGGAGCAGGACATCGCGGAATACGGAAGCTGCTACTGCAATCTTTACGTTTCCGGAAGCTGGAACGAATCCGATGAACACCATCCTGTCGTACCGGAGAGAAGACCCCCGGAAAGGATGTTTTGACCTTGTCACGATGGAAATCAGGAAGCCGGATACAGAAGGAAAATTCATGAATGGCGCTGAGGTCCTTGTTCAGACCGCGGTCCGGGCAGGGGTGGACGTCTGTTTCGCCAACGCGGGCACGACGGAAATTCATGTTGTCAAAGCCATGGAGAAGATCCCCGGGATCCGTCCAAGGCTCTGCCTTTTTGAAGGCGGGTGCAGCGGCGCTGCCGACGGTTACGCCCGGATGATGGGGAAGCCCGCCATGACTCTGCTTCACCTGGGGCCGGGATTCGCCAACGCCGTCGCCAATTTTCACAACGCCCGCCGCGCGGGAACGCCCATATTCAATGTGATCGGGGACCATGCGACCTGGCACCGTCCCTCGGATCCGCTCCTCAACATGGACCTGGAGAGCCTGGTGGGCACCGTCTCCGGATGGACGAGAACCTGCGACTCCGTCTTCAGGATCTCTTCCAATGCGGCTGCAGGCATTTCTGCGGCCCTCTCCGGTCGGATCGCCACTCTGATCCTTCCCAGTGATTGTTCGTGGACTGAGGTCATGTCTCCACAGATTGCCACCGCCGGCTTCAGCTTCGATCCCGTCGAAAAGACATCCATTGACGAGGCGGCTCAGCTTCTGCTCTCGTCGTTCCGTACGGCCCTTTTTCTGGGGGGTAGGGCGCTTCAAAAAGCGGGGCTTCAAGCTGCCGTCCGCGTTGCCGACTCTGCCGGCTGTGACCTCCTCACCGATGTGTTTCCGCCCAGGATGGAACGGGGGGCCGGTTACCCTGTCGTTAAAAAGATTCCCTATTTCCCGGAAGCGGCATCGGAGCTGCTGTCCGGCTATGACGCCCTGGTCTTTGCGGGAGCCAGGGAACCCGTGGCCTTTTTCGGCTACCAGGACATGCCCGGCTGCCTGCTTTCTCCCGGCCAGAGGCGGGTTCACATCGGCACCGGGAACCAGGATGAAGTCGAAGCGCTCGAATGCCTTGCAGATGCCCTGAATGCCCAGCCTTCTCCGGTTCCGGATTCTCCGCTCATCGCTTCTTACAGCTGTCCGCCCCTTCCAGGAGGGCGCCTGACGGCAGAAACGGTCTGCCAGGCCCTGGCCGCCCTGCAACCGGAAAACGCCATTGTCGTCGATGAATCTCTGACCTCCGGGTTCGTTTACTATGCCATGTCCGCAGGTGTGGCGCCTTTCACCCTTCTCACCCTGACCGGCGGTGCCATCGGCCAGGGAATCCCCAGCGCCACCGGAGCCGCCATTGCCTGCCCGGAGCGCCCCGTCATCGATTTTCAGGCAGACGGCAGCGCCCTGTATACCCTTCAGTCCCTCTGGAACCAGGCAAGGGAAAATCTCAATGTCACAACGCTGATCTGCTCCAACCGGAGCTACAACATCATCCGGGCGGAAATGAAGCGGGCCGGCTTTTCTCCTACCGGCCCGGTTTCGGATTGCCTGGTGAATCTCGATCATCCCGAGATCAACTGGGTCCGCCTCGGGCAGGGATTCGGCGTCCCTTCCATGTCGGCCTTTACCGTGGAAGAGCTTGCCGACGGCTTCTCCCGCGCCCTTGAAGAGCCGGGTCCGCACCTGATCGAACTTGTTTTACAGGCCTGACCTTCAGGGTTTTTTTCACTGAGAAAGCCGCATTACGATAGGAGGAATTTTAAAGGACATAGATGATCCATGAATGAGAGAATCTTCGTACACCCCATTTACTCCAAGCCGAACGTCGAGTATCCCTGCCGTTGGATCTACAAGGTCATCGGAAGGGATCGTGAACAGATCGTCCTGGCCATTGAGGAAGTCATGCAGCAGCGTCCCTGCGAGATACGCTATTCCAGAAGTAGTTCAAAAGGAAAGTACCACAGCTTCTCCCTGGAAATAACCCTTCAGAGCGACGACCAGCGCCTGTCCATTTATGAATCGCTGATGAAGCACCCTGCCGTCAGGATTGTCCTGTAATCTCAATGGTCCCTGAAAAACATATCCTTACCAGAGAACTGCAGTCCAGCCAGAACGGAACGGCTATCCAGGCGGCACTTCAGGCGCAGACCCGGAAGCTCCGGTCGGAAGGCGAACTCGCCGTTCCGGTGCTTGCCGTCAATTCCCTTCTGGCCCAGGCGCTGAAAGCGGCGGAAAAGCGCGGTCATCTTCGCATCGGCCTTCAAGCCGCCGGGGAAAAGCTTGCCAGGGAACGGAAAGGCCTGCTGAAAATGGTGAGGGAGCAGGGCCTTGCCGTGGGAGAGCGTATTTCCCGATTGATCCTCGTTTCCAATGACGGAACGGAGCGGTTTTACCGGAGTGTTGAGTGGCTGGCCAAAGATCACCGATCGCGGCTGCTGGTTTGCCTGCTGGACGTACCCGGTCTTGAAATCGGCAATATCCTTTTCGGGGAGGAAAGAAACATCAAACTCCTCCTGATCGATCACAAGGATAGCGTGTCGCTTTTTTTTCACACCTTGATTTCTGAAAGACAAACAGGAGAATAAGATGCCCTATACGATCAATACAACGGCAGAGTATCACCGTGGGAAGCTTGAAACCCTCGGCTGGGAACTCACGGTGAGCAATGCCCTTCATCCTGAGAACAGCCCCTGCAGAACGATTCTCAAAGCCCCCTCTTCCTATGGGCGGCATCTTTATACGTATCTCCAGTCGGTGCTTCCAAATCCGGATTTCGTTTCTGTTCTTGAGATTGGAGGGGGCTACGGCTATCTCATGCGGGATTTTCTTGACTGCAAGCCGGATCTTAAGCCCCTCATGCTGGACATCTCTCCCGTGCTGCTGCAGAAGCAGAGGGACACGCTGAAGGATTTTGATGTGATCTACCGGCTGGGCGATTTCCTGGAGACCGACGATGCTCTCCTCAAGGGCGTTGAATTGGTCCTGATGAATGAAATCCTGGGAGATTTTCCGACCGCGGTGGATGTGCCCCGAGACATTCTCCAACACGATCTTTCCCCTCAGGCGCTGGACAACGCCCTGAAGCGGATTCGACGGCTCTTTGATTCCTACTCCCTTGGGACTCCCCAAACCGTGACGTTTCACTTCAATCTCGGCGCCATCGAGGCCGTGGAAAAACTGTGCAGAGCCGGAGTTCCAGCTATTTTTCTCGGGGAGCACAGCTGCGAGGCCTCCATCCCGGAGCATTTCGCCCGCTTCATCCGTGTCGAAGCATCAGACAGCCCGCAGCGGATCGCCCTCAAAGGACACGATGAATACACTATCAAAATGTCTCACCTCCAGAAAGTGGCGGAATCCTATCATTACCGGATCCTTCGCGGCCCTTTCGCCGACTTTCTGGACGTCAGCTATTCCGACTCCCTGCTGGCCCTTTTGACAAATCAGGAGGAAGCCGATGACCGAGACGAGATCTTGATACATTTCCTCGGGGATCTGTTCCAGTATGAATACCTGATCCTTTTGCGGTAGAAAAGGCACGACGGTTCTCTGTTCCGCAATCTTCGAACCCGGGAGGGGATGGAGAGGATGAATCGCACCATGAATCGGATCTGGCGCCTTTGCTGGAAGGACCTGCCACTCATCAATTTTCTGTTTCTGGCGGTGTCTGTATCATCGGCGGTACGCCTCAATCTGTCGCCGCCACGGGATGATCTCTATTGGACATTTGTTTTTCCCCTGGCGGTTACTGCTGCCCTCTGCCTGGCCCGTTTCCGGAACGTCGATCATCTCGAACGGGCCTTCATCCTGACGATTCTTCTTGGGACCTCGTTCATCCTCGCCGCTATGTACTTCGCAGCCAAACCCAAACCAATGACGACCGACGAGTTGCTCTGCCGCTATGAGTTCAGCGCCCTTGCCAATGCCGCTTTGATCGGAGTGCACGTCTGGCGGCGAAGCGGCAGACTGGCGGCCCTTTTCTTCGGGCCGGTCGCCGCATACGGAGCCGTTCTCGAAAATGGAGGCATTTTGCTCGGGTATTTTACCGAAGTGGGCTACTCGATGTATCTCCGGCCCTTTCCGGCGCCGCTGGCCACCATGGCCGGCTGGATCACGGTATTCTATCTGGTGATGTCCCTTACGTGGGAATTTCGTCTCTGCATCCCATGGCTGGCCCGCTCGGCCATCGGCTCGGCTCTCGTGGCTACAGCCTGCGCACTCTGCATGGATTTCCAGCTCGATCCCCTGGCAACAGCGGCCGGATTCTGGCAATGGAACCACCTTTTGACGCTCCGCCTGCTCGGCGTGCCTTTGCTCAATTTTGTCGCCTGGGCAAGCGCCGTCTTTCCCTTTTCGCTCATGATCCTCAGTCTGCAGACGCGGCAATCCATCGAGCCGGAAGTTTTGGGGTGCGCCGAAAACCTGAAGAGGGTCTGGCGGCGTATTCCGCTCGCCCTGGCGGCTTCTGCGGTTCTCTTCTTCGCCTCAATGGCCGTTTTCGAGGGCGGATTCTCCGGACCAACCTTTGCCGTCCTGGAGAACACGCTGCGAAACTACGGATGCGCACTTAATTAGGATATTGACAAAACATTGGAATCAGTATATCAGCCTACTTCTGTGTTGTTTGCGTGCCGCAAACGGACTTCGAGGCGCGGGCCCATAGCTCAATTGGAAGAGCCACCGGCTCATAACCGGTAGGTCCCTGGTTCGAACCCAGGTGGGCCCACCATTTCAAAACGCAGGAAGTGGATCCGGAGTTCGCATTTCATTGTTCTAAAGAGATACGATGGGAAAGATGATCTTCAGTTCAAGAGTCCATTCATCATTATGCCAGTCACAAGGATCGTCATCTTGGACTATCAGGCCGGATTAAGGAAAATGCACCGTTAAATGGTGCATTTTTTATTTCTGCTGTTTCAAAAAGGGGGATATTTTTTTAATTGAACAAGCATTTGTCATCGCTTATTGCTTTGCAGAACATGGATGCTGAGGCGGGAAAGCTGAAAAAACAGAAGAATGACCTTCCGTTGCGCCTTAAACAACTGGATGAGGCAAACGAGAGATACAACCTTGAGTTTGAAGAAAACAAGAAACGATACGATGACGTTTTAGCACAGCACAAGGAACTGGAATCCAGGCTAAAAAAAGGTTCGGACTCTTTGAGCAAAGCAAAGGATCGACTTGGCGAAGTCAAGACAAACAAGGAATACCAGGCGATACTCAAGGAAATAGAAAGCATTGAGACGAAAAACAGTGAAGTTGAAACGGAGATCATCTGTCTGCTGGAAGAAATAGATACCCGCAAAGGGATTTTTCAGGAGAAGGAAAAGGCAAAAGAGCAGCATAACCGTCAATATGAGGTTGAAAGACAGAATATCGCCAGGGAGATTGATTCTCTGGATGAAAAGATTCTGATGTGCTCCCAGGAGCTCAAAAAGATCCTGGAAAGCATCCCCAAAGATCTTACCAAGCGCTATGATATGATCAAAGCGGTGAATCATGGAACAGCCGTTGTCTCCGTATGGAAAGGCGTCTGCGGAGGCTGCTTCATGAATATCCCCCCCCAGCTTTACAATGAACTCCAGAAAACCGATGATCTGATCTCCTGCCCGAACTGCAGCAGAATTATTTATTGGCAGAACAAGGAATAAGAGACCAACGCCGCCCAGTGGCGCTTTGACATAGAGTAAATCTGTCGAACTTGCTTCGGATGCTGTGCCGCAGATCGAGATACGGATTTTTCCTTCCCGATCAGTCCTTTCTTGAAGCTTCTCTCCCCCTTTTTTTCCAGGGATATTTTTTCCGGATGTGTGCAAATCGATGGACTATTCTCCGAATCGGACGGGCAATCGCCCCTTAGCCCGATTGAAGGCCGTACGGAAAAGATTTGAAAAGAATGTCCAGTGCCGTTAAAATGCAATCTTAAACGGGTGTTGGAGTAGATCAGATGATCGCTGGCCTGCATGTCAGGCGAGAGGAAAGTCCGGGCTCCGCAGGGCAGGATGGTCGCTAACGGCGACTGGAGGCGACTCTAAGGAAAGTGCCACAGAAAAAATACCGCCCGATGTGATCGGGTAAGGGTGAAAAGGCGAGGTAAGAGCTCACCGTTTTCCGGGTGACCGGAAAAGCTTGGTAAACCCCATCCGGAGCAAGACCGAATAGGAGAACATTGTAGAGCGGCCCGCTCGACGTTCTCGGGTAGTGTCGCTGGAGACAGCAGGCAACGGCTGTCCTAGATGAATGATCATCGCCATATTCCGGGAGACCGGGATGTGGAACAGAACCCGGCTTACGGTCTGCTCCGACCCCGTTTTCAACACTTGACCGGAATCCCCTCGGCTCTGCCTTTCCCTCTTTTCCGGACAAATGCCGACACCCCGGGAAGAAGCAATCCCGAGAATCAGGTAGAGTGGCACAACGGGCTCTATCACCATCTCTGAAATAAGATACGGCCATAGTGCAGGCAGATGCTACATCCTGTTCTGCACTATGGCCGTAAACGTTTTCGGCCCGGATTATCCGGCAACCATCATGGCTCGGTATCCTGCCTGCGGGTTATCTAGGATATGCCGAGAGTTTTTTCCATCTCCAGAAGATCGATGGTCGTTTTAATGACCGTATCGGCATTGAGTGAGATGCTGTTGATTCCGCATTCCACCAGGAAGCGGGCGAATTCCGGATAATCACTGGGAGCCTGACCGCAGATTCCGATCTTCTTTCCCATCGCCTTTGCCTTTGCAATCGCCGTCCGGATCAGTTCCTGCACGGCGGCATTTCTCTCATCAAAAATGTGGGAAATTTCGGCGGAGTCTCTGTCCAGCCCAAGGGTCAGCTGGGTCAAGTCGTTGGAACCGATGGAGAAGCCATCGAAGATCTTGCCGAATTCTTCGATCAGAATGACGTTGCTGGGAATCTCCACCATCATGTAAACTTCCAGGCCATTTTCCTTCTGGACCAGCCCTTTTCCCGCCAGCACGCCGAGGACCTTTTTCCCCTCATCAACCGTTCGGCAGAACGGAATCATGAGCTTTACATTCGTGAGTCCCATTTCATTCCGAACTTTTTTCATGGCTTCGCATTCCAGGGCAAAGGCATCGCGATACTTGTCGTCATAATATCTCGAGGCCCCCCGGAATCCGATCATGGGGTTTTCCTCTTTTGGTTCAAAGTAAGAGCCGCCCATCAGGTTCGCATATTCATTGCTCTTGAAATCGCTCATGCGCACAATGACATCGTTGGGGTAGAAGGCGGCACCGATTTTTGCGACGCCCTGTGCCAGGACATCGACGAAGAAGTCGCTCTTCTTCTCGTAGCCCTTTGTCCTCCTCTCGATTTCCTTGCGGGTGGCTTCATCGTTCACCCGGTCGAAATGAATCAGCGCAAGCGGATGGATGCTGATGAAGTTGTTGATGATAAATTCCAGCCGCGCCAGTCCGACGCCGTCGTTGGGAATGGCCGCCAGCGAAAAGGCATTGTCCGGACTCCCCACATTCAGCATGATCTTGGTCTTCGGACGCTCCATATTCTGAACGTTGACCGTCTGCACTTCATATTTCAGCAGGCCCTCGTAGACATTTCCCACTTCACCTTCCGCACAGGACACCGTTGCCTGGGTAACGCCCACCAATTTTTCCGTGGCATCTGCACTGCCGACGATGCAGGGAACTCCAAGCTCGCGGCTTACGATTGCGGCGTGACAGGTTCTTCCTCCCTTGTTGGTGACAATGGCTGCCGCGATTTTCATAACGGGTTCCCAGTCAGGATCCGTCATATCGGTCACCAGGACTTCTCCCTTCTTGAAATTGCGGATATCCGTGACGGATTCGATGATGTTGACCGGTCCCGAACCGATCTTCGATCCGACGCTCGTGCCCGTGACCAGCGGGGTGCCCTGCTCAAGAAGCACATAACTCTCCAGGATGCTGGCATCCTTCTGTGATTCCACCGTTTCCGGCCGTGCCTGAAGAATGAAGAGCTCACCGGTTACACCGTCCCTGCCCCATTCGATGTCCATGGGCTTGAAGTATCCCGCCTGCTGGGAATAATGGTCCTCGATGATGGCTGTCCAGCGGGCCAGGGTGAGAACTTCCTCTTCCGTTACGCAGAAGCGCTCCCGCTCCTCCGGAGAAGTCGGAACGATCTCGGTGGGTTTGTCGCCGCCAGTGGCATAAATCATCTTTATTTCCTTGGACCCGAGCTTTTTCTGAAGAATGGGTTTAAACCCCTGCTTCAGGGTCGGCTTGAAGACGTAATACTCATCAGGATTGACGATCCCTTGAACAACTGTCTCTCCCAGTCCGTGGGCCGCCGTCACCAGGATGGCATCCTTGAAGCCCGATTCCGTATCGATGGAAAAAATGACGCCCGAGGCGCCCACGTCGGAGCGGACCATTTTCTGTACGCCGATTGACAGCGAAACGGACATGTGGTCAAAGCCTTTGTCGACACGGTAGGAAATGGCACGATCTGTAAACAGCGAGGCAAAACATTTTCGGCACGCATCGATCAGCGCTTCATTTCCCCGGATGTTGAGATAGGTTTCCTGCTGTCCCGCAAAGCTGGCATCCGGCAGGTCTTCGGCTGTAGCCGAACTGCGGACGGCCACGTCCGTATTCTCGCCATACTCCTGGCAGAGCTTCTGGTAACTGTCGATAACCTCCTTTTTGAGGTCTTCCGGAAATTCAATATTATAAATCAGCGAACGGATCTGCTTTCCCTTGGAGCTGAGATTCTGCAGATCATGTGTATCCAGATCGGAAAGAATCTTGTGGATCTGATCACTCACCCCGGCTGATTTCAGAAGATACTGATAGGCGTGCGCCGTAACGGCATACCCGTCAGGAATATTAACCCCCTTGGGGCGGAGTTCACGTCTCATCTCTCCAAGAGAAGCGTTCTTTCCTCCGACTTGGGGTATATCTTTCAACTCTAGATCATCAAACCATATCACAAGTTTATCTTCCATTTTACCCCCTTCTCCCTAAGGACACTGATGTTTGATCTGCCATTATATCCTCCTAATGCTGTTGTTTATTGTGCGTCTTGCGTGGAATGTACTTGATGGGATGTGTATGAACATACATCTTTTCTTATATACCAGCCATAGACGATAAAGTCAATTAAAATATTGATTAATAACATAATTTTACTGCATTTAATATGATTACAACATAGCTATAATGAGAGCGCTGAAATGAATATAAACCTCATGTCATGAATATTAAGATAAAAAAAGCCGGTCAAATAACCGGCTTTTTTTATTTCCCTTGAATCTGCTGAAGAACCTCGTCTCAGCTTTTTTCTCCGTGAAGAATTTTTTTGATACATTCTTCAGCCCAGTGCAACACCGCACCAAAACAACGTCAGCAGAGATTGAATTCCTCTCGCGTCAAGCCCTCTCTTCCGGTTGCCGGCTGTTTTTAGTGGCTTCGAAAAGCCCTCGTTAAACAACCCGTGACCGGCAGCACGCCTTAACCGGCGATGAAGTACTTCATGTAGGGGTTCGCATACAGAAGAACCAGCGAAACGACCAGAGCGTAAATGGCGACTGATTCAGCCATGGCCATACCGACCAGCATGGTCATCATTACTTTGCCCTGGACACCGGGATTTCTTCCGACAGCCTGGCAGGCGCCGCTTGCGGCATTACCGATACCGGCACCGGCTCCGATGGCTCCGCCGCCGATCGCGATTCCAGCACCAACCATGGCGCCGACTGCAAAGATAACCTTAATGTAGGACTCGCTGCCTGGCGCAGCAGCTTCAGCGGCGCAGACTACCGACGCCGTCAAGAGCACGGCCGCCATTGTTAAGCATGTAACCATTGTTTTCCGAATCTTTGTGATCATCTTCTTTCTCCTTTTCTCCTTAAATAGTTCTTATTCCTTTGCTCCCCCTCATCAAAATACATGATACCGGGAGACTGAGGAACCATCTAGGCGGCTATGCGTAGCAAAACACGCACCATTCTTTGTCATGCGGGTTATATATTTGTTAATCACTCGTTAATACGTGCTGTTTTGAAAATTTTCACTCTCGTCAGCTTCACCGGGGATGGCTGCCAATAACACATTTCATTGAATGCAACATTAAAAATGAATGGGCGGATTGAACGAAAATTGAAACACAACAGAGCGCATGACGGCCCTTCCAGAAGCCCTGTGAGGAAATCGTCACGGGTCTGTTACTCATTGATAGTACAAGGCAATCATCATTTCCAATCCTGTTCGGAAATCAGCCTTTTTGTCTTGACAGTCATGCATTGTTCATGTTAAAGCCACGCCACTTCGATTAAGGAAGGAGATTGAGAGCATTGACTAAGATTTTGGAGAAAGTGGATTTATCTGAGAATGTGGTCAAGATGGTACTTGACGCCCCCGCAATAGCCAAAAAACGAAAGGCGGGTCAGTTTATAGTCCTCAAGATCGACGAAAAGGGGGAAAGAATTCCCCTGACGACCGTGGACGCGGACCCCGAAAAGGGGACCCTGACCATCATATTCCAGGTCGTAGGAAAAACGACGGCCAAGCTGGCAACAATGAAAGCGGGCGATGAATTGATGGATCTGCAGGGGCCGATGGGGAGGCCCACCCATCTTGAAGGCGTCAAGAATGCCGTCTGCGTTGGTGGAGGAGTCGGTGTGGGAGTTGTTTATCCCATCGGAGCCGCCCTGAAAAAGCAGGGGGCGAAGGTTACATCCATCATTGGTGCTCGAAACAAGGAGTTGCTTATCCTGGAAGAGGAAATGAAGGGCATCAGCGACAATCTGATCGTGACAACCGATGATGGAAGTTATGGCATTCATGGGTTTGTCAGCGATGCTTTGAAGACGTTGATTGAATCCGGTGAAAAGATCGATGAAGTCTTCGCAATCGGCCCGGTGCCCATGATGAAGGCCGTGGCGGCAGTAACAAAGAATTATGGCATCAAGACCACGGTCAGCCTGAATTCCATCATGGTGGATGCGACAGGCATGTGCGGTGCCTGCCGTGTGGCGGTTGGCGGAGAAACTAAGTTCGCCTGTGTCGATGGCCCTGAATTTGATGGCCATGCCGTTGATTTCGATCTGCTGGCGAGCCGTTTGAGAATGTATATGACCCAGGAAAAAGAATCGATGGACAATTACAGGTGTGAATGCCATGGAAAATAACGAAAAGAAAGAAAAAAAAGAAAAAGTACCGCGGCATAAGATGCCGGAGCAGGATCCCAAGGTAAGGATCCACAACTATAACGAAGTCCCTATCGGCTATTCGGAAGAAACGGCCATGAAGGAGGCGGAACGCTGCATTCAGTGCAAGAAACCGGGTTGCCGCACCGGCTGTCCGGTAGGCGTTGACATCCCCGCCTTTGTAAAACTGATTGCCGAGGGGAAATTTATCGAAGCCGCCTGGAAGCTGAAGGAAGACAGTGCGCTTCCTGCAGTGTGCGGCCGTGTCTGTCCGCAGGAGAGTCAGTGCGAGAAATTCTGCATCCTTGGTAAAAAGGATGAGCCTGTGGCCATCGGTCGTTTGGAACGGTTCGCCGCAGACTTCGAGCGGAACAGCGGTCAGGTAAAGATTCCTGAAATTACTGCCAAGAACGGCAAGAAGGTGGCTGTTGTCGGAGCAGGTCCTGCAGGACTTACCGTTGCCGGCGACCTGATCAAACTGGGGTACGAGGTGACGATTTATGAAGCCCTTCATAAACCGGGAGGAGTGCTCGTTTACGGCATCCCCGAGTTCCGTCTCCCCAAAAGCATCGTTGAAGCGGAGATCAACTATCTCGAGAAACTGGGAGTCAAGGTTGTGTGCAATGCGGTGATCGGCCGGCTGGAGACCATCGATGAGCTTTTTGCGGAAGGCTACGATGCCGTCTTCCTGGGTGTGGGCGCCGGAGCCCCCGTTTTCATGGGTATACCGGGAGAAAACCTCAGCGGCATCTACTCGGCCAACGAGTACCTGACCCGCTCCAACCTGATGAAGGCCTATCTGTTCCCCGAATATGACACGCCCATTGTCCGCGGAAAGAATGTCGCTGTCATCGGTGGCGGCAACGTGGCCATGGACTCCGTGAGAACCGCCCTTCGTCTCGGCGCGGACAATGCCTACATTATTTACCGGCGCAGTGAAGTCGAACTTCCCGCAAGAGCAGAAGAAGTTCATCACGCAAAGGAAGAAGGCGTCCAGTTCAAACTGTTGACCAATCCTGTCGAATACATCGGAGATGCGAACGGCTGGGTTACGGGAATTAAGTGCGTCGAAATGGAACTTGGCGAACCCGATGAATCCGGTCGCCGGAGACCCGTCGAAAAGAAGGGGTCTGAATTCGTCATCGATGTGGACACGGTCGTTGTTTCCGTGGGAACCAACGCCAACCCGATCATCCCCATGACAACGCCCGGTCTTGAAACGAACAAGTGGGGCTACATCGTGGCCGACGAGGAAACTGGAAAAACGAGCCGCGAGGGCGTTTACGCTGGCGGTGATATCGTCACCGGATCAGCAACCGTCATCCTGGCCATGGGTGCCGGGAAGAAGGCCGCTGCATCAATCCACGAATATCTTTCCAATAAATAGAATCAGGAAAAACGAGGAGAGATCCTCAGCCTTTTAAAACAAAACCCTTCCCTCAGCGTTCTTTGGGGGGAAGGGTTTTTTCTATCGTTATCGCCACACGTCGCACAGACACAGAGGCCTCATCAATCAAAGCCCAAATAGGGCATCGGAGGCAAATAGCCACTGTTCTCCCACATCCTCGCCGCTTCCGAGATGGAGATCCCCTCTGGTTGGCAACGCTCACCGTCATGCTCTCGCGGCCGCAGCATACGGCATCCATAGGGGCGTTCCTGCCAGGACAGTTCGCAACCGTTATCATTGTGGAAGATGCAACCAGCCATCCGGTCACGATATTTGTAATGCGGACGAATCACCCGAGCCCTTATGTCTGAATCCAAGAGCAGGATTACACCGTACTTGCAGCTGTTCAATGCCTCCATGACCGCCTCCGCGGACCCAAACTCCGAAGGCAGACAGTGTCCGGGCTGTATCTGACAGCATTTACCTCTGCAGCGCACGCACATCTCGGTCTCCCGGTATCCTTCTTTCATTTCCCCGGCACTTACCGGATTCCCTGATAAAAATGAATGATCTTCGGCCATGGTATGTTTGTCCTTTGCTGACAACAGCTTCTGAAATCGTGAGAACTCTTTTAAAGAAAAGAGGAGCCATGTAATACTTTATTAGGATCATCTGGTTGCTGAATTTTTTCCTTGATTATGTTGAATCCGTTTTTCAATGACTTTATCTACCAAAGCGACGAAAAAATTGATCATTCACTTGATTTCTTAATGTTCGAGAATAGCTGTCATATTCAGTGAACAGCCCGATGTGGACCCTCATGCCGGTGGGTGTGGAAGGGGTTTGGAAGGCTGAAGAAGAGCCCCCCCGCCCACTCGATTAGCCATCATTCATTCGTTGGCTAACATCAAATAGCCTCGCATACCTTAGTGAGAATCTCTTGCCGACTCTGCTCGTCTTGTTTTTGGAAAAATTCACGAATTTGCCTTTTTACGTCTTCCTTGTCAACCAGATCACACAAGGCCTCAATTGCTTCCTCTCCACCCCCCCCAAAAAACTGACCCCTCGGGTAACGCATGGTTTGGTGTGTCAATTCCAAAACCACCTTCAATGCACCATATTGTTTCTCTGCCTTTATCATACGCGCCACAGGCGGAATGAAACGATCGAGCACGTAAGGTAAATAACCCAAGCCCATGAAAAAGCCGATTTCATGGAGTTTCTCATCGATGAGTTTATAATGCGCCGCATCATCAGATGGTGAGGTTTCTTCAAGTATCAATCTTGCTATGCCGAAAGTATTGATAATCTCAGTGAGCACTGCCTCGCGTCCAAGCATATTATCGGGAGTGACATGCCTATCCCAACATGGCGCATAGGGAAAGGACACGGGAATAGGAGGCTTGTCTAACGGTGGGTAAACTAGTTCCTTATCCTGATCGGTAGTCATTTCTTTGTATGGAATGCGAATCCTGGTATAGTATCGCGCATTCGTCTCTGACGACATTTGGACACATACATCCTCGGCGCCTTCCGCATGAGCGCCGTAGCGACGGAATGGTTCATTGTTAAGCTGCAAAAGTGGATAATGAAATGTATTAGGGGACAGCCTGACTTTAAGCCGAAGGAAAATAGGAGGTGCCGCTGGTGCGGTGTAATCGATTTTCGTTTCTGGTTCACACTTTTCAACAATCAAATTCATCTCAGGAACTTTTACGGCTCCACCACCTATATTCATCAGACAAAAGTTCAGTTCATTATCAGATACCGGATATTTGGGATTATATTCAGGCTCACTGATTATAAGCTTAGGTACAGTCAATGCGCTTTTCGTCTCTTCGACCAATTTTACAACAGAGCCAATAAGAGCATTCAGACGGTCTACATCCTCGCCTAATGCAGTCAGCCCATGAAGAAAATCATCGTCAGAACGTTGCATATCCTGTAGAAGTTCCAAAACATCCCCTATGCCCGGTCCGCCTGCAGCTCTTGACTTTAGTGCTTGTTTGACCGCTTTCGAAAGAATCGTGCCCACCAGGGGCACCGGTATTTTTTTTAGTTCCTCGCTGAGCAATTCAACTGCTGTTTCTTTGGCGGCTTCAGCCAAATCACGTGGAAATTTGGATAGTATTCCGTCGACTTGCTTTCGTGCTTCTGTGAGCCATTCCATTTTCAGCCTCCTTGATAGGCATTTTGGGAATCTTGGTGCAAGAGATGGCTAATAATTAATATCCGAACTTCGCTTTTTTCCGATTTATTGTTACCATAATTAGGAATTTAAATTTTTTAAAATAAGTTTTATGTCTTATATTTTCATACATATAGCAATCTACGGAACTTCGAATATCATGGAAATAAGGACTAAAAGCGATCTTCTTAATTTATGGAAATTTTGTCAAAGATTGTCGTTCGAAATCAAGTAATTTTATCCATAGCGACGCGTAACTGACTAGAGGTGGTCTGGGTGGTCAATTTTGGGTTATCACAACCACCAGACAAACTGTTTAAACTGTCTATCTGGATTCCATGGATCCCAATCCCACTATTGCCATAACTCCCAATCGAATTAACGCCAAAGAAATGAGTCAAAGAAATGATTTCTATCCAATGTCAAAATTGATAAGCAACTATTTTTAGTTTTCTCTTTACGGCAATGAAATTGAATTCTGTAAGGAACACGATAGGCATCCGGAAAAATCTTTCAAGGGTTCCTTCAACATCCGTCTCACCTCAGAACTTCATCAAATACTTGTGTAGCACGCCTTGTCGGAAGGGTTGACACTGAATAATTTTGTATGATCGTCTGCATCGTTAAGTCCGCTCACCATGGGTTCGATTCCCATGCACTCCCGCCATTTATTCAATAATTTCAAAATATATTCTGGGCATGAAAAGAACACGGAACGAACATGCTTTGCTGTGATTGGCCGAATTCGTCCTACGGCATAAAAAAAAGAGAGTACGAATAATCCGTATCCTCTTTTTTATTGGTCGGGGCTGCTGGATTTGAACCTGAATAACGTTGCAATATAATCTATCAATTTAAATATAAGTATGTAAAAAAAGATTTAGTGGCTATCTAGAGGCTTTCTAAGAACATATGAGCCTCAATGGATCAAATACGCTCCTGAGACGTTAGTTCAAAAAACCCCGACGGATTTCTCCATTGGGGGTTTTTTGATAATGCAAGTTCAGACTATTGGTTAATTATTTCTTTGATTATTTGTTCACATCCAGCCATGATTTCATCAAATACTACCGGGGGGACATCGAGTCCCAATTCTTCGAAATGCTTTTCGCCTTGAGTCTTAATTTCTTTCAACGTTGCCAGGGGGTCTTCGGTTGCCAAACATTCTCCGATAACATCGTTGAATGCCAGTATCATCTGCTTCTTCTGTTCTTTTTTCTTTTGCCTTTTATTCATATGAAGTATCTCCTTTGCCTTCTTATTAACATATCGTCTCCAAGGGACGAAATAAATTAAGCTGTTTGTTCATATATTTTCCCCGATTTGATTACAAAATAAAAAAAGGGCTATGGCATACCCATAACCTCTTGATAATATTGGTCGGGGCGGCAGGATTTGAACCTGCGACATCCTGCTCCCAAAGCAAATATTTTACCCCATCAAACCGTCTCGTACCATTTCAAAAATCCATTTATCAATTTCATATTCCCTTGACATTCAATAATTTACAGCCTATATATCTTTTCATGACGGTTCAATCGGTACGCTGTTATGCATAAATATTTTGTACCCCGATTGTACCCCGAAAAATCTGCGGAGGTGACAGGATGTCTCTTACCGACCTTGCAATCAAGAAACTGAAGCCGGAAGAAAAGAGATATGAAGTATCAGATCGAGGGGGGCTGTTCATCAGGATCAGTCCGACCGGACATAAATCATGGATCTTCCGCTATCGCTTCGGAAGCGACAAAAAACCGCGACGGTTGACCTTTGGTGACTATCCGACGGTTTCACTGGCAAGAGTGCATGAACTCCATGCAAAGGCGCTCCAGGACATCGACAAGGGAATTGACCCTGGGGCTGTTGTTCAGGAACAAAAAACCGCACACAAAGCAGCGCCGACATTTCAGGATCTTCTTGAAGAATTTTGGGAGAAGGAACTCTCGAAATCTCCGACGGCAGACGAAAGGAAACGTCTGGTTGTGAAAGACGCCCTCCCCTCTTGGGCGTCTCGGAAAGTCAAGTCCATAACCAGGCGGGACGCCGTGTTGCTGATTGATGATGTCAGAGAACGCGCTCCCGTTACCGCAAACCGATTGCAGGGCGTCCTTGTCCGGATGTTCAATTTTGCCAGTGAACGGGGAATTATCGACGCTTCCCCACTTGCCGGAATGCGACGCGGCAAGGAGAATTCAAGGGCAAGAATTCTAACCGATGAGGAAATCAAGATTCTTTGGAGTGCTCTTGATGGAGATAACAGAGAAATTGACTTTTTCTCTACAAGCAAGCTGGCTCTGAAAGCCATTCTCCTTTCCGGGCAACGACCGGGGGAAGTCCTGGGCATGACCCGCAACGAAATAGACGGCGATTTCTGGACCATTCCATCCGCGAGGACCAAAACGCGAGCAGAAAACCGGGTGCCGATTCTCCCCATGCTGGCGGATGTGATCGAACAGGCAAAAGCGATATCTGGCGATTCTCCTTATATTTTTCTTTCGTCACGAGGAAAAGGAGAGGACAGACCTTTGCGGGTCCAAACACTGGCGAACGCACTCCGGCGGCATACCGCTTCAATGGGTATTCCTGAAAGATTTACGCCTCATGACTTACGGCGGACCCTTCGGACCAAACTTGCTGAGCTGGGCGTCTCTGATATGGTTGCCGAACAGATCTTAGGTCACAAGCTGCAAGGCGTAATGGGAATTTATAATCGACATTCCTATGATATCGAGAAGAAACACGCCTTGGGCCTGTGGGAGCAGCGTCTCCGTGAAATCCTGGGAATTTCTGAAGCTGTTTCAAACGTCATTCCCTTTGAGGTGCGCCATGGATGAAGAAAAAAAACCGAGCCCGCATGAATTAGAAATGCTTTTACCCACTGAAGGGGCTGGTCATTCTGAGATGAAACAGCTTTACGGCTGGACCTTCGATGAAGCCTGGGAAGCACATGAAGCTTGGGAAGCAGAAAATGGAACTCCGTTTGATGACCGAATAGATGACTTAAAAGCGGGGAAAATAACTTCAAAAAAGCTTGTACGGGGGCCGTTCTTTAGATGGCAGGGAGCACAAGAGCTTGTGGAACTTTATGAAGTATATCGGGCTGGAAATAGATCTGCGATAATCGACGCTCTTTATGTCTGCTCTTTAAATTCTTTGCCAATTCCTTACTGGTGTGAAATGGCTTTCTTATCTTCTTACCGGCAGGTAACACAGTTCAGAGCCAAAAGCTGGGATGATGTTTTCGGACGCCCTCACAAGAAAGGGACGCACCTTGCAACCAAAAGACAAGACCGCGAGAAAAGTCTTTCTGTTTATTATCGAATTAAGGAAATCAAGAGAGCGGACCCTTCCATTCCTATTGATGGATTTTTATTTGAAAAAGTCGGCAAAGAATTCGGTATTGGAGGAAAGACACTTACTGAGGAATATTATTACAAATGGAAAAATAAATTGAATAGTAAATAATAACGATCACTTAATCATTCCCGCGAAAATCGAAAAACTTTCGGGAATACAATCAATATTCAATCCGCTACATTGCCGTTCAGGTCATACTTGAACGGCATTTTTTATGCCGTGAATACAGCTTCCCGGAAAGGCAGTGGCGATGGAGAGGAAATTAAGAAAAATTATTCGTTATCCAGTGGTTGAGAAAATGACTGGCCTATCGCGAGTAACCATCTGGAGGATGGTTAAAGCCGGTACGTTTCCTAAACCAATTCAGCTTGGCAGTGGAAGCGTCGGTTTTTTCGAGGATGAGTGTGTCGAATGGCAGGAAGAGAAAGCGGCCAGCAGAGGATAGCATGACGATATACGGAAGAGATAGGCACCGCGAGCCGATAAGCCGGGAACCCCACGCCCGGTTTCTCTTCCATACTTTTTTGGTAGTGGGGAAAACGGATAGTGGGGACCATGTCGAAAAAGCCAAACGACAATGGAATTGAGGGCGGCTTTGTATTCCTACCCTGGAAGGTTTTGAACTCTGAGGCATATAAAAATCTTTCAGGCAGTGCGGCAAAGATGCTTCCATATTTTCTTGGTAAATTACGAGGGAAGCAGCTCTCGAACTGGAAGGAACCAAGGCGATACCTTGAAACTTTCACTTTTTCTTATCCGGAGGCGGAACGGTATGGCTGTACGAGAAAAACATTCTCAAGAGTGATCGAAGAGCTTGAGGACGCGGGTTTTATCAAGTGCGTTGAGCATGGAGGCCTGAGGGGAAAGGGGAAGGGCTACAATAAATATCTCCTCTCAAGAGATTGGGAAAAACCTCCTAAACTTGCACCAGTACCAAAAAAGATCAAAAAACAGGACATCATTAACGTGCAAACACAAAAACTCAGGAATGAGCTGGAAGCAAGCAAGGACATACGGATGAGCTTTTTTGACCAACTGGAAGGCAGATAATCATAAGTGTCATTTCTCTACTTGTATAAGTAGATTTTTGTCCCTTGAAATGGTGATTTTCGGGGCCAAATCAGCCGATTTATAAGGGACATTTCTCTACTCCATTCTATCATTTAAAGGGGGTACCCTTTCCGGGTTTCCGGTCAAAGGTAAAAAAAAAGGTTTTAAGGGGTAAAAAACGCGGGCGCCCCGAAATTGAGTGATAAAAAAAGGAGATCACAATGTCAGAAGAGCAGAAAGAAGTGAAAGGCACATTCAAGTTTGACAAGGATACGAAGCGGTTTCATCGATTCCAGGTAGAGGTTGAAGGCGGCATAACTGGGAGCGTCTTTATTCCGAAGGATGCAGATATACCCAAGGTAATCACCATGGAATACACCAAGAAGCAAGCCTAAGAGTAATGGCAAATCGACCCCGAAAATACTGCTCATCATTCCCTTGCCGGAACATGGCAGAGCCCGGATCATCTTATTGCCTGGAGCATCGACCGGCCAGGTCACCAAAGGAAACAGACCCCTTTTATCTGTCGGTGGCATGGCGGCGATTCAGGACGTGGTATCTCGGGCAGCATCCGCTATGCGAACAGTGCGAACGTGAAGGCAGGCTGACCCCTGCGGCAATGGTGGACCATGTTGTCGAACTGAAGGACGGCGGCGACCGTCTATCTGAAGATAACGCGATGGCCTGTTGCTGGAAGTGCCATGGGATCAAGACAGCAGCGGAGAAAAACAGACGAAAAAATCATCAGTAATCTAGCGTAGATAACCGCGTGGGTAGTCAAACAGTGAGTTAATTTGAAAAATGGGTAAAAGAGGACCAACAACAGCAGCCGCAAAATCGACCAAGCAGAGGCGACCAAGCCGTGCAAAGCGCCTCCCATGGGACCGGAAAAAGTATTCCAGGGCTGAAAAGGTGATTGCCTTCATCGAGTGGTTGCCGATTACGGCCGGCATGCATGCAGGGCAGAAAATGGTCCTTCGGGAATGGCAGAAAGATATCGTCAAGGCGATCTATGCGACTGATAGCCAGGGGCTTCGACAGGTCCGAACTGCTCTTGTCACCCTTCCGAGAAAGAACGGCAAGACGGCGCTCGCAGCGGCCCTTGCATTGTGTCACCTTTTGGGGCCGGAATCAGAACAACGTGGTCAAGTTTTCTCTGCAGCTTCGGATCGTGAGCAAGCGGCGATCATCTACCGGGAGATGGAGGCGATCATCCTAATGGTGCCCGAATTTGCTGCACGATGCCACATTCAGGCTTTTCACCGTACAATTACCGATACCGTAACAGGCAGCGTTTACCGGGCCATGAGCGCCGACGCCAGGAAAGCCCATGGCTTGAGCCCTTCCTTTATGGCCTATGATGAACTCTCACAATCAAAAGACCGGGAACTTTACGACAACCTGACTACTGGAACCGGGGCCAGGAAAGAGCCCTTGATGATCGTTATCAGCACACAGTCTGCAGATTCAAATCACATCATGTCAGAACTGGTTGACTATGCCCTGAAGATCCAGGACGGCACCCTTCCGGCGGACCCTGCTTTTTATGGGTGCGTCTATGCGGCACCCGATGGTGCCGATCCCTGGAATGAAAAAGTCTGGTACGCCTGCAATCCTGCCCTGGATGACTTCAGATCCCTGGAAGAGATGAGGATTTTTGCAGAACAGGCAAAGAAGATACCGGCGAAAGAGAACGTGTTCAAAAATCTGTACCTCAATATGCGAGTCGATGCATCGGCAAAATGGATCTTATCAGCCGATTTCAATGCCTGCGTGGGGCCGTTTCCTGACCTCTCAGGGCGTGAATGCTATGCGGGCCTGGACTTATCCTCTACACAGGATTTAAGCGCTCTTTCGCTCTGTTTTGTCCCTCAGGAAGTCGATGAACCATTCTATACGATGCACTGGGCGTGGTGCCCTCGGGATGCTATCAAACGCCGGGCAAAGAATGACCGGGTGCCCTATGACCTGTGGCACAAGATGGAATACATCGAGGCGACGCCGGGGGCCGTGGTGGATTATTCTTTCATCCTGAAGAGGATCGAGGCCATAGGGAAGCAGTATGACCTGAAGGCGTTATTGTTCGATCGGTGGGGAAGTCAGAAGATCATCAAAGACCTTGAGGACATGGACCTGACGGTCCTGGAGTTTGGCCAGGGCTTCGCGTCGATGAGTCCGCCGGCAAAGGAGATGGAGAAACTCATCCTGGAAAGGAAGATCCGATTTCCTGACAATCCGGCGCTTTCCTGGTGTTTTTCAAACGTGATTGTCGAAACCGATGCAGCCGGAAACGTGAAGCCGTCGAAGAAGCGCAGTCGGGAAAAGATTGACATGGTTGTCAGTTCCATCATGGCGCTTGATGGCGCTCTCAGGAATCAGAAAAAGGAGGTTGCACCCTCAATAATGTGGATTTGATGCTGTAGAGCATCTTTAAAATCAGGCGGGCGACGGTCTAGCTAACCGGACCCCATACAAATTAAGGCAGGCTGAACGGAGCCGTTACCTCCGCAGTTCTGCCTTTTTTTGTGCCTGAAATCAAAAGCAACAAGGAGTCAAACGGAATGGAAAAACGAAACTTTGAAATTGATGTTGGAAGCATCAGAGCGGAATCACGGACCGTCTCGGCAAGCTTATCGAGCGAATTTCCCGTCATGAGGTACGACGGCGAAGAGATCTTAAGCCACAAGCCGGAAGCGGTTGACCTGAGCCGGGCACCCTTACCCCTTCTGAGGGCACACGACAACAGCAGCTTGCCCGTGGGCGTCGTGGAAAAGTTGGTTGTGGCTGACGGCAAATTGAAGGGTGAGATCCGTCTTTCATCGAACCAGGAAGCCTTATGGGCCGATATCCAGGACGGCATTCTTAGAAATCTGTCTATCGGATATCAGATCACGGAAAAGCAGAAAACAAAACGCGGATATATCGCAACAAGGTGGCGGCCTTATGAAGTGTCCCTTGTTGCGGCACCTGCAGACAACACCATCGGCATTGGCCGAAATCTTAATCAAAATGTGAACCATGGTTCACAAAGGAGCGAAAACAAGATGGATAGAAACGACATTCTTAAAGCGAGAAAGGCGGCGATTGATGAACTCTCCGAACTGGCCAAAAGCGGCGAGAACGCCGACCGCATGGAAGACCTCAAGGGCGAGATCCGTGCCTTTGATGCACGGCTGGAAGCCTTCGAAATGGCTGATACTGGCAAGAAGGACGGCAAGAGCTTTACTCCGGATCTTCAGAAAGAAAATCGTTCGCTGATTCAGTTTGTCGGCGGACCCGCTACCGACCGGACCTATGCCGGGATGTTCAACCAGGGGCGTAAGCTTGAAGTCAATGAAGAGGAAATCAGGGCTTTCCGGGCGTCGATGAAAGAAGGAACCCCATCTGCAGGAGGCTTTTCTGTTCCGGAACCTCTCGCGGCACAATGGCTTGATAGCTCAATCGAGGGCGAAATCATCAGACCGCGGGCGACCGTCTGGCCGATGGAGTCCGCGACGCGGAAGGTGCCCGGTTGGGATTGCAGCACTCAGACCGGCGGAAGCATGTTCGGCGGTTTTGCAATGGAATTTCTGGCCGAAGAGGGAACGGGGAACAAGCAGACCGGGAAACTCCGCGCAATCAATCTCTCCGCTAAAAAGGGCGCAATTTTCGTTGATGCGAGCAATGAGCTTGTCGAGGACGGCCTGGGATTCGATGCACAGCTTGACAGGGCAATGAGATCTTCCATCGGCTATGGCCTGGACAAGTATTTCATTTCCGGAACAGCCGGTCAGCCTTTGGGAATCCTGAACGATCCGGCGCTTATCACCGTCGCGAAGGAAGCCGGCCAGGTAAAGGACTCGATTATTTGGGAAAACATCTCGAAGATGTTCGCCCGGATGTATCCGGAAGGACGGAAACGGGCTGTGTGGCTTGTCAATAACAGCGCAATCCCTCAGCTTTTGAGCCTCACCATTGCAATCGGGACAGGCGGATCACATATCCCGGTTATGACGGAATCAAGCCGAGAATTCAAGATCCTGGGCCGTCCGGTTATTTTCACCTCTCACATGCCTGCCCTGGGGGATGCAAATGATATCTGCTTTGTGGACCTGAGCCAGTACGCGATCGGACTCCGCCGGGACGTGCGGCTTGAGAAATCCATCATTCCCGGATGGACGCAAGACCTGATGAGCTACCGGGCAATCCTCAGGTTTGACGGCCAGGGCACCTGGAGCGGTCCCATCACTCCGGAAAATGGCGACACCCTGAGTTGGGTTGTCGGCCTGGCGGAAAGAGCTTAACCATTGGGCGGATTCTGGGCCTTGCATCGTAGCGATACGGTGCAGGCACCAGACCGCCACACACATATAAGGAGCCAATGGAAACGTGCCAATTGGCACACTTTTAACATTCGACCGCCACACACATATAAGGAGCCAATATGAATTTCCCATTTTTCAAAAAGAGATCTGCATCATGGGCAAATCTTGACGCCTTCGAGGGCCGCTCAACATCCGCCGGCATAAATATCACGGAATCAGTGGCCCTGGGAATCCCGGCGGTTTATGCCTGTATCCGGGTATTGAGCGAAGCAATCGCAAGTTTGCCTCTGCTTACCTATGAACGCTTTGACAACGGCGACAAAGACCGGGCGAGAAGTTTTTCCCTTTTCCGCCTGCTCCATGATTCACCTAACCCCCTGATGACGTCCTTTGAGCTTCGGGAACTGCTCGTCGGTCACCTTTGCCTTAGAGGAAATGCCTATTGCTTTATTGAACGGGACCAGGGCGAGGTTGTGGCATTGTGGCCTTTGCATCCTGACAAGGTGACGGTCGAACTTCAGGGCCGGGAGCTGGTTTATAAGCATCAGGCCGATGGCCAGGAAAAGACCTATCCTATGTCCGATATTCTCCACATCCGGGGTCTATCGGCTGACGGAATCATCGGTTATTCACCCTTGACCCTGCTTCGGGACTGCTTCGGATACAGCAAGGCCGTGCAGGAATACAGTTCAAGCTATTTCAAAAATGACGCTTCTCCGGGTGGTATCCTGACCACTCCGAATGCCTTGAGTGGGCAAAGTCAAGCGAACCTTCGGGAAGCATGGACCGGCGGACATGCCGGGAAGGGAAAGCATCATAAGGTTGCCGTCCTGGATAATGGCCTCCAGTGGCAATCCGTGGGTGTTTCTCCTCAGGATTCACAGTTGATCGAGTCTCAAAAATTCTCTGTCGTGGAGATTGCCAGGGTGTTTCGGGTGCCTCTGAATCTGGTGATGGATTATGAGAGATCCACGTACGCGAATGTCACCGAGCAGCTTCGGTCTTTCCTTACCCACACCTTGCAGCCGTGGTTGACAAGGATCGAACAGGCCATGATGAAAAGCCTTCTGACTGAATCCGAGAAGGAAAAGTTTTTCATCGAACACCTGACAAACGGATTTCTCCGAGCTGATACAAAGACCCGTTATGAATCATATAAGATTGCCGTTGAATCGGGATTTCTGACCATAGACGAAGTGCGGCAGCTTGAGAACATGAACAGCCTTCAGAACTCATAAGTGAGGCTTTTTAAAAATGGGTAAAGAACAACCTTGTGTAAAATGTCACCATAGGAGCACATGCAAGAGGCCTTGTTGGTTCATGGACAGACTATTGTCTCAAGTAACAGACGGAAGCCTGGAACGGCAGACAGGGGAAAAAGAAATCACGCATTATGGTCACTACCATGAAAAGCGTTTCTCCGATTTCCACGAAAGCACACTCAAGCAAGTTATCTTTGAGGTTGCCGGGGAACATCCGGACGACGAAGAGACAACCAGACGTACAGAAGATATAGAATTTTCACCACAACAGCAGATTGCTGATATCTTTTATATGCGCTTCATGCTTGGTAAGTCCTATGAAGAAATAGGCGAAAAGTACGGAGTAGATCACCGAACCGCAGCAGGGAAGTACAGTCAGGCTAGAAAACGCATGTATAAGATTCTTGAAGTCCTTGACGGACGTGACAAGGCATTGAAATTTTGTATGGAACGAACAAGGAACAACCTATCGAAGCATGAAAAGGCATTTCTCTTAAACAAGGTTTTTGGATTTTCCTTCTCTGAAATAGCCGATATTCTGGGTTATCAAAGCAGCGATGCTATTCAGCACAAAGTAAATGAGATGTACAGAGGATATAGGAAGGAATATTTTGAAGCGGAAAAGCCAGCACAAGCGACTTGACAGATAGGCCGGGGCTTCGGTCCTGGGCCTATTGAATTTAAGAAGCAGATCCGGGGAAATTCCGCTTGACTTCAGGAAAAATTTCTTTATCCTGAAGGTGCGAAAAATTCAACCGGGAGGCCACACGTTAGCATGGCTATTTTTGTATGTACCATAACATTTAATTGGTCATGGAAGCCGGTACCCGTAAGGGCCGGAAAGGTATGTTGAATGCCTTCGCAATTCCATGACCTTTTTTATTTTGAGGGTTCGAGTTTTGAGAGAGGGCGGGTTTGTTCAAGGTTAACGGGTTTTTTTGTCTCCGATTCGGAGACATTATTTATAACCTTTACAGAGTCCATTAACCTGTAGGCGTGGGCACGGTTTTGATATTTAGGAGGTTAAGACAATGATCCTATCATACAGAGAAAATCTTTTCGGTGAAAAACGGGCGCGGATCAAAGCGAAAGTCACAACAGACCATCCTGCCAGCAGCTACGGGCAGCCGGTGATCGTTCTTCCCGATGGGGGAGCGCTTGACCTCGTGTCCTGGGTTGGCCTGGGCTATCAAGTCGAGAAGGCCACGACAAAGGAACTGGCGGAGCTGGAAAAGGTATTCGGGCCGCTTGGTGAATAACAACTACAGGGCGGACTTCGGTCCGCCTTTTTTTATTGCAAAAATATTGTACCCCGTTTTGTACCCTGAGGCCATTTCAGGCAAAAAAAGAGGCTACGATTTTTCGTAACCTCTTGATTTTCTTGGTCGGGGCGGCAGGATTTGAACCTGCGACATCCTGCTCCCAAAGCAGGCGCGCTACCAAGCTGCGCTACGCCCCGTATTTATATGTACTTATGATTCTTTTTTGGCCGGATATGACCGTTTTCTTAAATGATCCTTCAGTGCTTGAAGGGCTTTCGCCCGATGGCTGCTTCTGTTCTTTTCCTCGGATGTCAACTGCGCAACGGTTCTGCCGGATTCCGGAAGCAGGAAGACCGGATCATAACCGAAACCGCCGGTTCCTGCAACCGTTTCGCTGATGAATCCATCCCATCTTCCGTCAAACGATTCGTAGTTCCCATCCGGATGATAAAGAACCAGCACACAGCGAAAGGCAGCCGACCGGTCCTTCGCTGGGACCCCATTCAACAGCTCCATCAGTCTCTGGTTGTTCTGATTGTCATCCGCACCCTCACCGGCAAAGCGGGCAGAATAAATTCCCGGTTGGCCGTTGAGTGCATCGACTTCCAATCCTGAATCGTCAGCCAGGGCGATTTCACCCGTGAATTCAGATATGACTCTGGCCTTTTTCAAGGCATTTTCGAAAAATGAGCTTCCGTCCTCGACAACGTCAGGGGCATTCGGATATGCCTCCAGGGATTCCAGGTTGACGTCCAGTTCCTCGAGAATCGCCCGGACCTCCCGGACCTTTCCTTTATTTTTAGAGGCAAAAACGATCTTGATCAGAACTGGCCTCCCAGTGTCTGCTTCTGAATTTCAGTCAGTGCCTGGATTCCCCTTCCGGCCAGCTCGATCATTTCCGTCAATCGGTCCCGGGAAAAGGGGACTTTCTCTGCGGTTCCCTGCACCTCGATAAATTTCCCCATGCCCGTCATGACCACATTCATATCGACGTCCGCCTGCGAATCCTCGACATACTCCAGGTCGAGCATAAGCGTGTCGTTAATAATCCCGACGCTGACGGCACTGACGTAATCCAGCAGCGGCATGGAGCCGCACCTTCCCTCTTCCTTCATCTTGCGGAAAAGGTCTGCAAGGGCGACGAAACTTCCCGTAATGGACGCCGTGCGTGTACCGCCGTCAGCCTGGATGACGTCACAATCGATATATACGGTGTTTTCCCCGAAACTCTCCAGGTCGGTAACAGCACGCAGGGAGCGCCCTATCAACCTCTGTATTTCATGAGTCCGCCCTCCGATTCGACCCTGCGCGGCCTCTCTTTTGTTTCTCTCCTGAGTCGCCATGGGAAGCATGGCGTATTCAGCCGTCAGCCAACCCTTTCCCGAATTCTTCAAGAAAGGCGGAACTCTCTCTTCCAGCGTGGCCGTGCAGATGACCTTCGTGTCCCCCATCTCAATCAGGACGGAACCCTGTGGATGTTTCAAGTAATTCCGCGTGATTTTCACGTCCCGGATTTCATCGTGTCTGCGGTCGTTTTTCCTCAAACTTAGAAGGCTCCCCGAATAGATATGACTGCTGCAAAGGAATGCGGACTGTTCAGTAAAGTTCTTTGATGCTCTTGCTGATGGCCCTGGCAACGGCGAGCTGGATTTCCTTTTCCAGCATCTGCTTCTTGTCCTCCGGGTTTGAAACAAAACCAAGCTCAACAACGACGGCCGGCTTGACGATGCCCTCCAGAACGGGAACCGCTGCCTCTCGAAGCCCGCGGCCTTTCCTGGGAAATACCTGCTCCAGGTTCTTTTGCAGGATATAGGCGAACCGCACGCTGTCATTGAGATGTTTGTTTCTCGCCATGTCCGTCAGGATCACAGACGAATCCTCATTCTCACCTTGCGTGTTCCGCTTGAACCCCGGGAAATAAATTTCGAATCCCGATGCCTTTTTTCCGAACCCGGCGTTTACGTGCAGGCTGAGAAAAAGATCCGGGGCTGCATTGCGTGCGAATTGTTCCCTCTCGCGAAGGCTGAGCGTCCGATCCGAATCACGGGTCAGCTGCACGCGTATGTTCTGAGACGTCATCAATTCTTTCTGAACGCTGCGGGCAATGGCCAAGGTCACGTCCTTTTCATAAACGTCGTCCGAAAACCGCACCCCTTTTTCTGAACCGCCGTGGGCCGGGTCAAGGACGACCAGCATCCCCTCCCGCGCTGCCAATGCCGAAAGGGGCAGCACATACATGGCCAGAAGCAGCAGAATCAGCCATGAAAAAACGTTATTGAGACGAACATACGGAAACGCCTGTCGCACCATCTTTCCTGTACTCTTCAACATAAATTGAGCCTCTCATACAGCAAACAACAAATCTCTGTCAACACATATATGGGAAACATCAGCCGGATAGGCGTGGATGCTCCTTTACCTTGTGCACCCTTTCCACTGAAAGGACTTCCTTGATCTGCTGAATCGCCGAGGTCAGTGTTTGCAGCTGCCTCAGCCCAGTGACATCAAGCCGGAAAAAGCAATTCACCCGCATGTCCCTGCTGGTATCCACTCTGGCGGTGCTGATGTTTACGTCAAGGGAAGAAATCACCGAGCTGATTTCCGCCAGGATGCCTTTCTTATCCTTGCATGTGACGACCATATTCACGGAATAGGTCTGCGATGCCTTCGCACTCCAGGCCACGTCCACAAACCTTTCGGAATCCAGCTCCGAAAGACGTTCACAATCGGCCGTATGAATCGTAACGCCCCGCCCCCTTGTTATGTAACCGACGATCTCATCTCCGGGGATAGGGTCGCAGCAGTGGGCAAACCGCACCATGATGTCCTCAATGCCGGTAATCAATATCCCCTGGGAGTCCTCTTTTTTGGTCCTTTTCGCTGCCCTGTCGGCAGGCACCCTTTCAGGGGCGCTGATTTCATCATGGATAAAATGATGGACAACCCTTTTCGGGGAGACTCGTCCGTAGCCCACAAGGGCGAACAGATCGTCCGGGGTGTTAATCGATAATTCCGTGAAAAGATCGCGGATTTCATCCGATTTAACCGCCGAGCTCAACTTGAGGGAGTTCTTGCGGAACTCCTTCTCCAGCAGTTCCCTGCCCAGGGTGATGCTCTTTTTGCTTTCCTCTGCCTTGACCCAGCCCTTGATCTTTGACCGCGCCCTTGATGTGACGGCGTACTTCAGCCAGTCCTTGCTGGGATGGTGTCCGGCCTGCGTGATGATCTCAACGGCGTCACCGTTTTTAAGCTCATATTTCAGGGGGACGATGCTCCGATTGACCTTGGCCCCGACACAGGTATGCCCCACGTCGGTATGGATGCTGTAGGCGAAATCAATCGGTGTGGCCCCCTTCGGAAAAGACCGGACATCGCCGTCGGGCGTGAACACATAAACCTCATCGGGAAACAGGGCCAGCTTCAGGTTCGTCATGAACTCGCGGGGGTTTTTCAAGTCCTGCTGTATTTCCAGCAACTCCCGCAGCTTTCGGATCTGCTCCTCGTCGGCGCCTGGAAGCATCCGTTTTTCCTTGTACCGCCAGTGTGCGGCAATCCCCTCTTCCGCCCATTCATGCATCTCTTTCGTCCGGATCTGGATTTCCACCCGCTGGCCGGACGGACCGATGACGGTCGTGTGGAGGGAGCGGTAGTTGTTCGCCTTGGGCATGGCGATATAATCCTTGAACCTTCTTGGAACCGGTATCCACAGGGCATGCACGATACTGAGGGCTTCATAGCAGTCTTTTTCCTTGTCGGAATCCAGGATGATGCGGAAGGCCGTCAGATCATAAACCTCGTCGAAATCAATTTTCTGTTCGTGCATTTTCTTGTGGATGCTCCAGAAATGCTTTGCCCTGCCCTCGACTACGCCTTTAAGGCCGTACTCGTCGATCTTTTCCTGGATCATCCTCTTGACTTCCCTGGTATATTGATCCCTCTTTTCCCGCGTTGAGTCTATCCGCTTTGTCAGATTGGAATAGGCGTCGTAATCCAGGTAGCGGAAGGCCATGTCCTCCAGTTCAACCTGCATCCGGTAAATGCCCAGCCGATTGGCCAGGGGCGCATAGAGTTCCATGGTTTCCTTCGCAATATACCGTTGCCTGTCCGGTGTGTGGAACTCAAGAGTTCTCATGTTGTGGGTGCGGTCCGCCAATCTCACCAGGAGAATCCGGGTATCCGCGGACATGGCCAGAATCATCTTGCGGAAATTCTCCGCCTGCCGCTCCTCCTGACTTCTGAAGGTGATCTTGCTGATCTTTGTCAACCCGTCGACCAGGAAGGCGACATCTTTTCCAAAAAGCTCTTCTATCTGTTCAAGGGTCGTCAGCGTATCCTCAACGGTGTCATGGAGGAGTCCCGTCGCTATGGACGCGGCATCAAGCTCCATGTCGGCGAGGATTCCGGCAACTTCCATGGGATGGGTCATGTAGGGCTCACCGGATAGGCGCACCTGCCCCTGGTGAACAGAGGCCGAAAAGATGTAGGCCTTTTCGATCAGCTCCTGTTCTCCCGGAGTGAGATATTCCTGTGTTTTGTCAAGGATATCGATGATCCGCAGCATGACGTCTCTTTAATTCCAGCCCTTCATGTTCCCGGCTACCTGACCTGGTCCCATTTTCTTTAACGTGCAACCCGCGGCCTGGCCGATGGCCCCCGACAAAGAGCGCATTGATCGCAAAGTGGTCTGTAAATCCAGGCAGAAAGGGTTTCCGGCTATTCGCTGCCTGCTGAACCGCTGTTTTCCAGGTTCATTTTCCCGCTGATCAGTTTCCGGATATAATTCTCAACCTCTTCCAGGGGGACGGCGGTCACCTCGCCGGTGTCCCTCAACCGGATTTCAACCTTTCCCTCGGCCAGTTTCTTGGGACCGATCGTCACCCGGATCGGGATGCCGATCAGGTCCGCATCCTTGAATTTAACGCCGGCGCGCTCATCGCGGTCATCGAGCAGCACCTCGAATCCGCCGGCGGCGAATGAGCCATAAAGTCGCTCCGCAGCCTCGGCAAGGGCGGAGTCGTTCATATTCACAGGCGTGATGATGACATGGAAGGGCGCAATCGGCATGGGCCATACAATTCCATTTTCATCATTGTTCTGTTCGATGCATGCCGCGACGGTTCTTCCGGTTCCTATCCCATAGCAGCCCATAATCATCGTCTGCTCTTTACCGTTCCGATCGAGAAAAACGGCCTCCATGGCCTTGCTGTATTTTGTTCCCAGTTTGAAGACGTGCCCGACCTCGATGCCCCTGGCGAAGGACAGCGCCTTCCCGCAGCGGGGACAGTCGTCCGTTTCCCTGGCGATCTTCAGATCCGCGAAAGCCTCAATCTGGAAATCACGGCCGGGATTGGCATTGCGCAGATGATAGTCCTCCTTGTTTGCACCCATGACCACGTTCCTCATGTTGATCAGCGTGTTGTCCGCAATGATCCGGCCCCGAAGCCCGACGGCCCCGGCAAATCCGCGGGGGGCGCCCGTAATTGCTTCAATCATGTCATCCATGGCCAGTTCGAGCTCGTCACAGCCCAGGTAATTCCTGACCTTGATCTCGTTGACCTCTTCATCTCCACGAACCAGCACGGCCACAGGCTTCCCGTCGGCGCTGAAGATCATGGTTTTCACGATCTCCCGGGGGGACACCCCGAGAAAGGCGCAGACCTCTTCGATGGTTCGGATGTCCGGGGTGTGCACTTCCGTCAGGGGCAGCTCTTCCACTGCATCCAGGTTTTCTTTCTCCGGCGGATGCACCTCCGCCTTTTCCAGGTTGGCCGCATAGGAACATGAGCTGCAGAACACCAACCCGTCCTCCCCTGAATCGGCCATCACCATGAACTCATGGGAAAAGCTTCCGCCGATCGTCCCGGAATCGGCCTCGACGGGGCGGAATTTCAGTCCGCACCGGGAAAAAATCCTTTTGTATGCTTCAAACATCTTCGAATAACTGATCTCGGCCCCTTCCTCATCGGCATCGAAGCTGTAGGCGTCCTTCATCCCGAATTCCCGGCTCCGCATGACTCCGAAGCGGGGGCGGATCTCATCCCGGAACTTGGTCTGGATCTGGTAGAGATTTTTCGGAAGCTGCCGATAGGTTTTGAGCTCATGGCGGACCAGGTCTGTAATGACCTCTTCGTGAGTCGGCCCCAGGCAGTATTCCCGGTCATGTCGGTCCCGGAAGCGCAGAAGCTCTTTGCCATAATGCTCCCAGCGCCCGGACTCCTGCCAGAGTTCCGCCGGCTGGACCATGGGAAGAAAAACCTCTTGGGCACCGGCCCGGTTCATTTCTTCACGGATGATCTGCTCAACCTTTCTGATGACCCGGTAACCCAGGGGGAGATAGCAGTAAACCCCGGCAGACAGTTTTCTGATCATCCCCGCTCGGAGCATGAGCTGATGACTGATGACTTCGGCATCTGAAGGGACTTCTCTTTCTGTGGGCAGGAACATTTCCGAATAGCGCATTTAACCTCCTTGTCCTTGCATAGGCGATAGAATGAACGGAGTTAAAGAAAAATCAGGGCCACCACCGGTCCCGTTTATTTCTCTTCGATATTCCTTTTGTTTCTTGTTATTTCCGAAATTTCTTCAAGCAGTACTTCAAGAAATTCCTCCTCCTTGATCTTGCGGATGACGTTTCCCTTTCTGAACAGGAGACCCGCCCCCCGGCCGCCGGCGATTCCAACATCCGCCTCAGCCGCTTCTCCCGGTCCATTCACGACGCAGCCCATGAGGGCGATCTTCAGGTCGTCCTTCATCCCGACCAATGCCTTCTCGACCCTTTCAACCAGGGAGAACAGGTCGATTTCACAGCGTCCACACGTGGGGCAGGAGATGATATCCGGTCCGACCCTGCGAATGTCCAGTGCCCGGAGAATGCCGTAGGCCAACCCGACCTCGGAAACGGGGTTGCCTGTGACAGAGACGCGGATCGTGTCGCCGATTCCCTCGTAAAGGAGCACCCCCATGCCGATGGAGGATTTGATGGCTGAATTTACCAGCGTCCCTGCCTCGGTCACCCCCAGGTGCAGCGGGCAGTCCGTTTTGGCCGCAACGATCCGGTAGGCGTCGATCATGGTGGGGACGTGGGAGGATTTAAGGGAAAGCTTGATGCGATCGAATCCCAGATCTTCCAGAAGGGCGAGATTATTGAGGGCGCTTTCCGCCAGGGCTTCAGCGGTAGGCCCGCCATACTTTTCCAGTATGGGCTTCTCCAGCGAGCCGGCATTGATGCCGACCCGGATGGCCGTGTTGTAATCCCTGGCGGCGCGCACAACGTCGGCAATGTTCTCTTTTCCCATGTTGCCTGGATTGATGCGGATGCCGTCCATATGCTGCTCGATGGCCATGAGGGCATAACGGGCATTGAAATGGATGTCGGCGATGATTGGGATGTGGATGGCCTTTTTGATCTCACCCAGAACCGATGCCGCTGCCTCATCGGGCACCGCCACGCGGACGATTTCACAGCCGGCGTTTTCAAGGGCTTCGATCTGGGCTACCGTTTCAGGGACATTTCGTGTATCCGCACACGTCATGGACTGAACGGCAACGGGTGCATCTCCTCCAATCTGAACATTTCCCACCCAAAGGGCCTTTGTTTTTCTTCTCCGGAACGGGCGATTCAATGTAAATCCTTATATTTTTCGATTGGTTTTTTGTATAGCACAAAGATGCGAATGCCTTCAACGGGGAATATCTTTCCGAGCATTGAAGGATAGTGACTTCGGGATGTCTGTTCTTCTGATTGAATTGAGGAGCTCTTGGAGGTGCGTTTTCTTTTCCGGTATTTCAGCAAAAAATCGTGAGGAATCGGATTTTCCCGTCAACGAACCTTCCGGATCCTTCGCCCTCGGTAAGCCCGATCCTCCGCCTTTTCGCGGCAGACCTGATCAGAGGTCACCTCCCCGCCAGCAGTGGAGGCAAAGCTGATCTTCCGGAAGGCCGATCGCCTCGATCATGGCTTCAATATTCAAGAATTTCAAAGTCGTCACGTTGAGGTCCCTGCGGATCCACTCGACCATTCTTGAATATTCCTTCGAGCGGCAATCCAGATAGGGGGTGATATCGGAGGGCTCCTTTCCCTCGATGGCCAGGATCGCCCTCCGGGCAGCCAGTTCCGATGTAGAGCGCGTTGAAGATCCGTAAAGGCAGGTAAACATGAGCGGGGGGCAGGCCGGCCGAACATGAATTTCCCGGGCACCATTCTCCCACAGCTTCTTCACTGTGTAATTCTTTAACTGTGTTCCGCGGACGATGGAATCATCACAGACAATCATCCGGTTGCCGTTGATGACGTCATGGACCGCGCTGAGTTTCATGGTGGCGACGAGGTCCCGGATATCCTGTGACGGCGGGGTATAGCTCCTGCCGTACCCGGGGGTGTATTTGACCAGGGGACGGCGATAGGGGATTTTTGATTCGGCGGCGTACCCCAAAGCGTGCCCGACACCTGAGTCGGGAATGCCGCAGACAAGATCCGCGGAAATGTCATCCTGCCTGGCCATCGCCCGGCCGCAGCGCTCACGGGTATTCTCCACGGAAATTCCCTCGTAGGAGGAGGAGGGATAACCGGTATAGATCCAGAGAAAGGCGCAAACTTTCCGCTGGTTGTTTGCAGGGCGCAGAACCTTGTATCCGTCGGCGGTCAACAGGACAATTTCTCCCGGGCCGATCACCTTGTCCAGCTCATAGTTCAGGTTGGGGAAGGAACTGGATTCCGTTGCCACGGCAAATCCCTGCCCCGCCCGCTCCCTGCCGATTGCCAGAGGAAACCGTCCATATTTGTCCCGTGCGGCATAAAGGCCCTCCTCCGTCAGGATCAGAGTGCAGATGGACCCCTCGATGGCCTCCTGCATCCGCACAATGCCTTCGACAAGGCTTGTCCCTCTGCTGATCAGCTTGGCCACGAGTTCCACGGTGTTCACGACGCCGTTTTTTATCTCACTGAACGAGGTCCCCTCCCGAAGCAGCTCCGCCGTCAAACGATCCTTGTTCGTTATCAGGCCTGATGCCGCGATGGCAAAAGTCCCGAATCTGGAGCGGATGATCAGCGGCTGCGGCGAATCGTCGTCAATGGCCCCAATTCCCGCTGTCCCTCTCATCTGCCGGTAGTGATCGACGAACTTGGATTTGAATTGCGCCTGACTGATGCTGTGAATGGCCTTCTTGAAATTGTTTTCCCCGAATACGGCCAGACCGCCATTTTCCGTTCCCAGATGGGAGTGGTAATCCGTTCCGTAAAAAAGGGTCTTTATGCAGCTTTCTCTCGCTACGACTCCAAATAAACCGCCCATGAAATAAACGCCCGCCCCTATTGATGTGTTGACATTACAAAATTCCGCTGATGGTTCTCATTTCAAACGCATCAGCGCATTCCCGATCCGCTCCAGTCCCTTTTCAATCAGCTCCATCGATGTTGCGTAGGAAATCCTGATGTAGCGGTCATCTCCGAAGGCAGCTCCGGGCACGACGGCCACCTCGGCCTCCTCGAGGAGATATTCCGCCATTGCACCGGAATCGTTGATCTTCCGATCCCCACAGCTCAATCCATACAATGTGGAGACATTGGGAAAGACGTAGAAAGCCCCCTGGGGTTTCAGGCAGGAAACGCCATTAAAGGAATTCAGGACGGAAACGATGTAATCCCTCCGCCTCTGGAACTCCTTGACCATTTCCGAAATGACCTGCTGATCCCCGGTCAGAGCCTCAACAGCAGCCTTCTGGGAGATGGAAGCCGGATTGGAGGTGCTCTGGCTTTGAATCTTTCCCATGGCCGCGATGACGGCCTCCGGCCCCGCGGCATAGCCGATCCTCCAGCCCGTCATGGCATAGGCCTTGGAGACACCGTTGACAACGATGGTCCGGTCCTTCAGAGCGGGAGCAACGGCCGCAATATTCCAGAAATCCAGCCCGTCGAAGAGGATCTTTTCATAAATATCGTCAGAAATGATCATCATCGAATGGCGGAGCACCACCTCGGCCAGCGCGGCAAGCTCCTCCCTCGTATAGGCGGATCCTGTGGGGTTTGACGGGCTGTTGATGATGAGCGCCCTGGTTCTTTCCGTGATGGCGCGTTCCAACCCTTCCGGGGTTAATTTAAAGCCGTCCTGTTCCCGGGTGTTGACAATGACAGGTTGCGCCCCGGTATAAAGCACGAGGTCCGGATAGGAAACCCAGTAGGGTCCTGGAATAACGACCTCATCCCCCTCCTCGAACAGGACCTGGGCAAGATTGAAAAGCGTGTGCTTGGCCCCGCAGGAGACGACGATCTCCGAACGCCTGTAGGAAAGGTGGTTATCCTTTTGAAGCTTCCGGATAATGGCATCCTTCAGTTCATCGATGCCTCCGACCGCCGTATAGCGCGTAAAATTTGATTCCACCGCCTGGATGGCTGCGGCCTTGATGTGTTCCGGGGTGTAGAAGTCCGGCTCTCCCGCCCCGAAATCGACGATGTCCCGGCCCTCCGCGCGCAAAGCGGCCGCTTTGGCGGTAATGACCAGAGTTGGAGACGGTTTGATTAGCGATACTCTCGATGCTAGCTTCATAATACTCTCTAAATTTTGATCATTTTGGGAAACTTTTCCTGCATTCTCCGATAAACAACCTCTGGAACAAGCCCTTTCGGAGAGCCGCCGAGACGGGCAACTTCCTTGATGATCGTAGAGCTTGTATAAAACCATTTGTAGCCGGTCATAAAGAAAACCGTTTCCACATTGCGGTTGAGGCGACGGTTCATCAGGGCGAGCTGAAACTCATACTCAAATTCCGACATGGCTCTCAAACCGCGGAGAATGATGTTTGCTCCGGCATTTCGGACATAATCGACCAGCAGACCGTCATGACTGTCCACCAGGACCCGTTTCCGGTCACGAAGAGCCTCTTGGATCATCTCTATCCGCTCCTCCACGGTAAACAGGGACGTCTTACTGGCATTGTAGGCAACAAGGACGATGATTTCATCGAACATGGACAGGCCTCTTTTGATTATATCAAGATGGCCGTTGGTTATGGGATCAAAAGAACCGGGATATACAGCAACCTTTTTCATATCATCCTCTTTAATTTTCTGAATGCCTCATGAACGACAACAGGGTATCTCCATATTTTCTCTCATCGACCAGCGTCATTCCCTGGTCTCCTTCGATCACCAGGGGCTCTTCCCGGGCGCGTTGGAGAATGGCCACCCCTCCGGGGGCCAGCAGGGACACATGAAAATTCAGCAGATCGACCGTCCGGGCTATCTGCCCTTTTCTGTAAGGCGGATCAGCGAAAATCACGTCAAATTGAAGCCCTTTCTCAACCATGCGACTGAAGGCCGGCCCTATGTCCGAGGCAATAATCTCATATCCACCGGAAAAGCCGAAGACCTCCAGGTTCCGCTTGAGGGCTGCAACCAGGGAAGGGATCCTTTCTACGAAAACCACCTGCCGGGCTCCCCGGCTGAGGGCCTCCAGGCCCACGCTTCCCGTCCCCGCGTAGAGATCGAGAAAGGTCTGACCTTCCAGGGGCCCCAGGATATTGAACAGGGCCTCCTTGATTCGGTCTGAAGTCGGACGGACGGTATAACCGGGCGGTACGGCGATGCGCCTACCCTTTGCCCGCCCTCCGATGATCCTCATAGATAATCCCGGATCAGCACCTCGGCGATCTGAACGGCATTGGACGCCGCGCCCTTGCGGATGTTATCCGCCACGACCCACAGGTTGATCCCGTTGGGAATGGATTCATCCTCCCGAATCCTGCCGACAAAGGTGTCATCCTTTCCTGCCGCATGGATCGCCAGGGGATAGGCGTTTTCTTTCGGATTGTCAATCAGCGTTACTCCGGGAGCCGTTGACAGGAGCTTTTTGACCTCTTCCACCGATATCTTCTTCTCGGTTTCGATATTCACCGATTCCGAATGTCCATAAAAGACGGGAACCCGGACTGTCGTGGCCGTCACCCCGATCGACGGATCATCGAAGATCTTTTTTGTCTCGTTGACCATTTTCATCTCTTCCTTGGTATAGCCGTTATCGAGGAAGACGTCGATATGGGGCAGACAATTGAAGGCAATCTGATGGGGATAGACCTTCACTTTGACCTCCTGGCAGCTCATCAGCGCCCGGGTCTGTTCAGCCAGTTCGGTAATGGCCTTTTTCCCTGTTCCTGATACCGCCTGATACGTGGATACAACGACCCGCCGGATACGAACGGCATCGTGAATCGGCTTGAGGGCTACGACCATCTGGATGGTGGAGCAGTTGGGGTTGGCTATGATCCCCTTCTTTTTGTACTGCCCGATGGCCTGGGGATTGACTTCGGGAACGACCAGGGGAACCTCCGGATCCATCCGGAAGGCACTGGTGTTGTCGATGACCACGCATCCCGCCGCCGCGGCGATGGGGGCATACCGTTCGCTGACGCTTCCTCCCGCCGAGAACAGCCCGATCTCGATTCCCTTGAAGGAATTCTCATCGAGGACCTTCACCGGTATGGGTTTACCGCGGAAATCAATTTCAACGCCTAGTGAACGCTCAGATGCCAGAAGGGTCAGCTCCCGGACAGGAAAATCGCGTTCCTCCAAAACCCGGATCATTTCATTGCCTACCGCGCCGGTCGCACCGACTACGGCTACGTTATATGAATCCATCTATCCACTTCTCCTTATTTCGCAGGTCTGATCTTAAAAGCTTTTCATCGGCCCGGCAGGCCATTCTGCAGCCGAAGCGACGGGATAAGCCGGGCCCCGGCTATTGCAGCTCCCGTGGCTTCCGCACCCCGGTGGACCCGTCTCTAGGTCCCTTGAGCTTCCGTCGCCGGCCGGCGATGGCGCTTCACCAATCTCAGAAGAAACCAGGCAGGTCCCGAAAGGGCATACCCCGTCATCACCGTGAACAGCATGACCTGAGGCTCAGCAACAACAATCAGCAAAGCCAGGACAATCACTAAAAAAGACATGAAGGGCTTGCGGGCAAAATAATTCAGGTTCTTGAAGCTGTAATATTTCACATTGCTGACCATCAGCAGCGACAGGATGACGACAGCGGCAAGAACAAGAATGTGAGGATAGGGTCCCTTACCCACCTTGTCTTCATAGAGCAGAATTCCCGTCACGATGACCGCGGCCGCTGCCGGTATCGCCAGACCCTTGAAGACCTTGCTTTCAACAATGCCGATCTGGATATTGAACCGGGCAAGGCGCAGAGCCCCGCAGAGGACGAAAAGGCAGGCCGTCACCGATCCCCATTTTCCAAAGGATGAAAGAGACCACAGGTAAATGAGCACGGCAGGCGCCACGCCGAAAGCCACCAGGTCGGACAACGAATCGTATTCGATTCCGAATTTGCTCACCGAATTGGTCATTCTGGCAATCCGGCCGTCCAGGCTGTCCAGGACGATGGAAATCAGGACAAAAAAAGAGGCCTCGACAAAGGCTCCGCGGATGGAATAAAGAATGGAATAAAAGCCGAAAATGAGGTTCGCCGATGTAAAAAGGTTTGGTAAAATATACACCCCTTTTTTCATGTGGCTTTTGCCCAGTTTCCCTTCCTTTTTCATCAAAACGTCCCTATCGGCGTCTGCCCTGCCTGCACCTTGTCCCCTCTGGCTACACAGAGTTTTGCCTCCATCGGCAGAAACACCTCCAGACGGGAGCCGAAACGGATCAACCCGAAGCGCTCGCCCCGTGTGAGACCATCGCCCTCTTCCACCCAGCAGACGATTCGGCGGGCGATCAACCCCGCGATCTGAATGGTCAGAATTTCCTTGCCGTCGTCCGTCAGGATCAGAACGGAATTTCTTTCATTCTGCTCAGACGCCTTGTCCAGGTTTGCAGAAAGAAAGCGTCCCGGATGGTAGACGATTCGGGATACCTTCCCGGAGTAGGGGATCCGGTTCACATGAACATTGAAAATATTCATGAAAATGCTGACCTTCCTGCACGGCCCGGAAAGGAGTTCGTGATGGACACCCTCGTCGATTCGGATGACTTGACCATCGGCGGGCGATACAATCATCCTCTCATCTCCGGGAACCCGCCTCTCGGGATTGCGGAAAAACCAGGCTGAAAAGAGCGTAGGGGCAAGAAAAACGGCTGCAATTCCGTATGATTTTAACAAGACGGCCGCCAGGATGGTCGCAGCGCCGAAAAGAGCGATAAAAGGTATTCCCTCAGGAGCAATCAGGCTGTCATGCTTCATCTCGAAACAATCCTAAATAAATTCATGATTCTTCACGAGGGTCCCATCAGAATGAATATGAACAATTCGTCACTGTTGATAACGTGTATGTAACAACTTTCCTGGTTTTTTCTTCCAAGCCAGAGTGACTTATCTTAATTAAAAAAGCTTGTCAATCATTCTTGTCGGACGGCGGAAGCGCACTGCCGGAACGGCAGAATCCCTGATTCGCCGGGCCTTTCAACCCTGCTGATCCTGCTGCAGGCGCTTCACTTCCGCTTCAGAAAGGCGCAGGTAACGGGGCGTAAAGGTTAACAGATCGAGAATCTCGCCCCGGCGGTGGCTCTCCCTGCCCAGGAGGCCGACAGCACAGGCCCGGACGGCATGAAGATGAGGGGCGGCAAAACAGGCCCGATCAGGCAGGCATTCCACAATCCGCTGCTGGTATTTCAAGGCCCCGTCACCCAGGAAGAGGGCCTTTTCCGTAATCCGGGGCAAAAAGGCCTCCAGGTCGGCCAGCCTCTCTTCTCCGATTCTTCTCAGGGAGAAATCGCTTTCGGCGGTGTACAGGGCTGTGTAAACCTGGTTTCTCTGTGCGTCCATCATGGGGCAGATCACCCTAGAGGAATGGATGCCGTTAAACGCCAGGGCCTCGAGGGTGGAAACTCCGGCAATGGGCCGTCCCGTGGCCAGTGCCAGCCCTTTCAGGGTGCCGAGCCCGATTCTCAAGCCGGTGAACGAACCGGGCCCCGTGGTGCAGGCCCACAGGTCGACATGTTCCGCGTCCATTCCCGCCTTCTGGAAGACATCCCTGATGGCCGGCAGCAGCAGAATGGAAGAATTGACCCCCAGATTAAAAAAGCTTTCCACAAGAGTCTCGTCGTCCTCCAGGAGCGCAATCCCGACGGTCTTTGACGATGAGTCCAGAGCCAGAGTTATCATGAGTGTTCTTTCACCTGCCGATCATTTTAAGAAAATCATTGACAAAACCGAGATTCAAGCGGTCAATGTCCATGGCGAAGGCGAACGCCATCAGGAGAATCAGGATGATGAGCCCTACCTGCTGCGCCCGCTCTCTCCAGCGGACACTGACTTCCCGGCCTATGACCGCCTCGATCATGAAGAACAGGAGGTGGCCTCCATCGAGAACGGGGATTGGCAGAAGATTGAGAATGGCCAGATTGATGCTGAGAAGCCCCATGAACATCACAAAGGGGGTAATCCCCTCCTTCACCTGGGCACCGGCGATCTGTGCGATCAGGATCGGGCCTCCGATGTTTTTCGGAGAAATGACCCCTTCGATCATCTTGACGATTCCCACCATGGTCAGCTTGGATATCAGCCAGGTCTGCTTCAGACTCATCCAGAAGGCGTCTATGGGACCTTTTCTCGCAACCAGGATATAGGAAGAGGCACTGATTCCGATCCGGTACTTCTCCACTTCCTCCTCGAAGATATTCTTCGCTTTCATCAGCTTCGGAACGAGGGTCACGTCCCGGGTGGCGCGGTCCCGCTCGATCCGCAGCGTCAGAGGCTTTCCCCCGCTTCTACTGATCTCTTCGGCCATCTCATCCCATTGGGAGACGGCTTTTCCGTTGACGGCAAGAATGGTGTCATCCTTAAGAATCCCCGCCTGGTGGGCCGCGCTCCCCTCTTCGACCCCCCCCACCTTGGCCGAAAGAACGGGTACACCGGTCATATAAATGATCGTAAACACAAAAATGGCAAAAAAGACGTTGAAGAGCGGTCCGGCCGCCACGATCATGATCCGCTTCCAGACATTCTGTTTCAGAAAGGACCGCTGATTCTCTTCAGGTGGAAGCTCATCATCGGGAGATTCACCCAGAAGCTTGACATAGCCTCCGAGAGGTATAAGAGACAGGAGATATTCCGTCTCCCCCACTTTCCGTCCAATGAGCTTCGGTCCAAATCCCAGCGAAAATTTCAGAACGCCGACACCGGCATATTTCGCCGCCAGAAAATGCCCCAGTTCATGCACGAAGATGAGAACGCCCAGCAGGACGACAACGGATAGAATGCTGATTCCGATCATTCTCTTTAATCCCTCATGTTCTTAAGAAGTTTCTGCGCTTCCCGCCGCGCCCAGGCATCCGCTTCGAGAATGTCCCCCAGATCCGGAAGTCCCTTGATTCCATGGGAATCCATGACCCTTTCAACAAGCCGGGGTATTTTCATGAACGGCAGGCGTTCCGCAAGAAAGGCCTCAACGGCCACTTCATTGGCCGCGTTCAGCACGGCCGGCATGGTTCCTCCCTCCCTCGCCGCCTTGTAAGCCAGTCCAAGGCACGGGAACATTTCGATATCCGGAGGAAAAAATTCCAGGGTGCCGATCTTGAAAAGATCGAGGGACAGCTCCGGACAGTCCATCCGCTCCGGAAAGGAAAGGGCGTAGGCGATGGGGATTTTCATGTCGGGAATGCCGAGCTGCGCCAGGACCGAACCATCCGTAAATTCCACCATGGAATGGACGATGCTCTGCGGATGGATGCAGACCAGGATCTGATCGACCTCGACGCCGAAAAGCCATTTTGCCTCGATCACCTCGAGGCCTTTGTTCATCATTGTCGCGGAATCAATGGTGATTTTGTCTCCCATGAGCCAGTTCGGGTGCTTCAAGGCGTCCTTCGGCCCCACCGTTTCCAGGCGTTCTCTTGAGCAGCGGAAAAAGGGGCCTCCCGATGCCGTCAGGTGAATATTCCGGATCCGCTGAGATCCCTGGCCTGACAGACATTGGAAAATGGCGCTGTGCTCGCTGTCCACGGGCAGAAGATTGACCCCTCTGCTTTTTGCCAGTTCAAGAACGAGGCTGCCCGCCATGACGAGGGTTTCCTTGTTGGCCAGAGCAATATCCCTGCCGGCCTCAATGGCCGCCAGGGTCGGCAGAAGACCTGCAGCCCCCACCATGGCCGAGATGACCAGATCGGCATCGGGCAGCGAGGCAACCTGGCGATAGCCTTCAGATCCGTAGAGAACCTCCAGGCCCGCCAGCGAGGGCAGTTGCCTTTTCAGCTCGAGGGCGTGGTGCTCATCGATAACGGAAACGGCCGATGGCTGAAATTCCTCGATCTGCCGCTTCAGTTCGGAAAGATTCCGCCCTGCGGCAAGGGCGATGATTTTGAACCTGTCCGGGTTTCTGCGAATCACATCCAGGGAACTTCGGCCGATAGACCCGGTAGAACCCAGAAGGGATATTTGTTTTATGGAATGCATAACATACGATAATAATATACGAAAGGCACAAGAAATATCAGGCAATCCAGCCGGTCCAGCATCCCGCCATGCCCGGGCAGAATCGTTCCGGAATCCTTGACGCCGGCAGCCCTCTTGATCATGGATTCAAAAAGATCCCCCAGTTGGCTGATGCCGTTGCCGATCACGGCCAGGACCGCGGCATGAAGGAGAGGCAGGGAAGTCAACACGAAGGAGGAATACACCATGACCGCCAGAACGCTGCCCGCCATTGAACCGATAGAGCCTTCAACGGTCTTCCCCGGACTGATCCTCGGATAGAGCTTATGCTTTCCCAGGGTCCTCCCGAAATAAAAAGCGGCGATATCGCCCGATATCGGCAGCAACAGTACGAAGAAAATCCACAAAACCCCGTTTTCCGTCTTCCGGAGAAGGATAAAATAGGAAAGCATCAAGGGGAGGTACGCAAGGCCGAACAGGACTTTGCCAACGGGTTCGAGCGATATTGCGCCCTCTTTGACGCGAAACAGGGAGGCCAGGAATACCGCCACGGTCAGCAGGGCCAAAATGGCCAGCAGAAGCTTTTCCCCGCCGAGGAAGGCTCCAAGAGGCAGAAGCAGAGCCCCGCAGAGGACTTCCCCTTTTTCCCAGGAAAACCCCTTCCCGAAACTCAGAGCATTGTACTCCAAAGCGGCCACCAGGACGATCGCCGTCAATACGCCCGAAAAAAGCGCCTCGGAGCCGAAGAAAACCAGGGCAAAGACGATGGGGACTGCAACGATGGCCGTTATCCATCTCTTAAGGTGTGGTGTCATGCTCGTTATTCCCGGGGTTCAGGGTGGATCCTCCGTCTTCTGCAAAGGGGCGGCGATTCCGCGAAAGCCATGGAACTAGGAGGTTCCGCCGTTTGTCCGGACCTGTTCACTCGTCATCCCGAAGCGCCTTTCCCGCGATTGGTAATCAGCGATGGCGCTCACAAGATCCTCGCGGCTGAAATCCGGCCACAATACTTCGGTGAAATGAAACTCGGTATAGGCCATCTGCCAGAGGCAGAAGTTGCTGATGCGCTGTTCACCGCTGGTCCTGATGAGAAGATCCGGGTCCGGCATGCCGGCGGTATAAAGATAGCGGGCGAAGAGCTCCCGATCGAGATCCTCCGGCGTCAGTTTCCCGTCCATGCAGTCCCGGACGATCTTTCGAAGGGCGGAAACGATCTCTTCCCGTCCTCCATAACTGAGGGCCAGAGTCAACGTCATCCCCTTGTTCCGAGCGGTTTTTTCCATGACCTCATGGAGAATCTCCTTCACGGAATCCCTCAACTGTTCGATTTCGCCCATGGTTTTCAGACGGATCCCGTTTTTCATCATCTCCCCGAGCTGGTTGCGAAGATACTCTTCCAGGAGATCCATGAGCGCATGAATTTCGCTTCGAGGACGGGACCAGTTTTCCGAGGAAAAGGCGTACAGAGTCAGATACTCGACTCCCAGCTCCCGACAGGTCCGGACTGCGATGTTTACCGCCTCGGCTCCCCGTTTGTGTCCAAAGATCCGTCCAAGGGCATGCCTTTTCGCCCATCGGCCATTGCCGTCCATGATGATCGCAATATGGCGCGGCATTTTTTTCGGGTCAAGATTCATTCGATGTGATTCCCATCTTTGAACAAAATGGGGAGCCTCAGGGCTCCCCTCATGTCATTCCCAACGAATAGAGACCTCAAGAAACCGATCAGATCTCCATGATCTCCTTTTCCTTCTGCCCCAGAATCCCCTCGGCCTTGGCGATGTAGCTATCCGTTATTTTCTGGACCTGTTCCTGGTAGTCATGCATCTGATCCTCGGAGATGTCATTCCCCTTTTTCAGGGATTTGAATTCCTCGTTGGCATCCCGCCGGTCATTCCTCAGTTTGACCTTGCATTCCTCCGCCATCTTCCGCACAACCTTGACCAGTTCCTTTCTCCTGGCTTCCGTCAGCGGGGGGATCGAAATGCGGATGACTTTGCCGTCATTGTTCGGCACCAGCCCGAGGTCCGCTTTCTGGATCGCCTTTTCGACGGCATTCAAAGCGCTCGTGTCCCAGGGGGAAATCAGGATCAGCCGGCTTTCCGGAACGGAAAGCGTGGCCACCTGGTTAAGCGGCGTCGGGGTGCCGTAATAATCCACTTTGATCCCGTCAAGCAGCGATAGCGAAGCCCTGCCCGTACGGACCTTGTTGAAGGACTTTTCCAGGGCCTGCAGTCCCTTTTCCATATTCTGTTTCAGTTCTTCAAAGATAATATCCTTCATAATCTCAATCTCCAACAAGAGTTCCTACGCGACTTCCGGAAACCCCCCGGACGATATTGCCTGACTTCTGCAGATTGAAGACCAGAACCGGCAACCCGTTGTCCCGGCACAGAGAGATCGCTGTTGCATCCATCACTTTAAGATTCTTTGCCAAGACATCGTTATAACTGATTTTCTGGTACATGACGGCATCGGGATGCTTTACGGGATCCTTGTCATAAACCCCATCCACCTTGGTGGCCTTCATGATGACGTCGGCCTTGATTTCCATCGCCCGCAGCACGGCGGCCGTATCGGTGGTAAAATAGGGATTCCCCGTCCCCGCGGCAAAGATCACGACCCTCCCCTTATCCAGATGCCTCATCGCCCTTTTCTGGATAAAGGGTTCCGCGATTTCCCTCATGGCAATGGCCGTCTGTACCCGGGTCTCGATACCTGCCCCTTCGAAGGCGCTCTGCAGCGCCAGGCTGTTGATCACCGTGGCCAGCATGCCCATGTAATCCGCCGAGGTCCGGTCCATCCCCTTGGAGCTGGCTTCCACCCCGCGAAAGATGTTTCCGCCGCCGATCACGACACCGAGCGAAACGCCCAGGCGGACAACCTCCCGGATCTCACCGGCAATGGCCTCGACCACCGCCGGATCGATGATGCTGCTTCCCCGGGATTCGCCCATCAGGGCTTCACCGCTCAGTTTCAACAGAACCCTTTTATACGCCATTGGTTCCAAGGATTATATTCCGCTCCCCTTCATGTATGGCCGTCGGTTCAGCACTCCCGTGAAATCCTTATTTCTTGATTTCCTCTCCGAGCTGAAATCTTGCGAACCGGCGGACAAGGATATTTTCACCCGTTTTTGCGATCAGGTTGTTGATCAGCGTTTCGACGGTCACATCGGTATTCTTGATGAATTTCTGCTTGGTCAGGCAGACTTCCTCGTAATATTTGTTCAGCTTTCCCTCTATGATCTTGTCCCAGATCTTCTCCGGCTTCTTCTCGGCCAGGGCCTGGCTGCGATAGATCTCCTTTTCCCTTTCCAGTACATCTTCCGGGACATCGGCAGGACCTACGTACGTTGGATTGGAGGCGGCCACGTGCATGGCGAGGTCCCTGGCGATCGTCTGGAACTCTTCGGTCTTTGCGACAAAGTCGGTCTCGCAGTTGAGCTCGACCATCACCCCGATCTTGCCCCCCATATGAATGTACGAGGCAACGGTTCCGTCCTTGGCCGCTTTGGAGGAGCGCTTCGTTGCCGCGGACATCCCCTTCTTGCGCAGAAAATCAATCGCCTTATCAAAATCCCCGTTTGATGCGTTCAGGGCTTCCTTACAGTCCATCATCCCCGCACCGGTTTTTGTTCTCAGTTCCTTAACCATTTCTGATGTAATAGCCACTTTTATTCCTCCTCTACATTTGACTGCCCGGTGACTTCCCGATCCGAACTTGCCGCAGCGGAAACGCCTTCCTTGGTCTCGACGCTCTCGGGAACATCCGACTCCGAATTATCTGCCGCTTGCAGCGCCGCAGGTTCCGTATCCTTGTCCGTTTCCGCCTGAAGTTTTTCTTCGTAGCGCCGCTTGCCTTCGAGCACCGCGTCCGCGAATTTCGAAGAAAAGAGCTTGATCGCCCGGATGGCGTCGTCATTTCCGGGGATGATGTAATCGATGGCGTCAGGGTCACAGTTGGTGTCGACAATGGCTACGATGGGGATGTTCAGTTTTCTGGCTTCATTGACGGCAATGGTTTCCCGCTTCGGATCGACGACGAACATCGCCGACGGCAGTCTCTTCATCTTCGAAATGCCCCCGATGACCTTCGACAGCTTTTCCTTTTCCTTCTGAAGCCCCATGATTTCCTTTTTGGGGAAAGCCCGGACGCTGTCGTCCTCGAACATCTGCTCCAGAGAGTTCAAACGGTCAATCCGTTTCTTGATGGTGACGAAATTGGTCAACATACCGCCCAGCCACCGCTGGTTGACGAAGGGCATGCCGCATCGCCCGGCTTCGTCACGGATGGAATCCTGGGACTGCTTTTTTGTGCCTATGAACAAGAGCTCACCGCCCTGGCTGACGGTATCGATGACAAAATTGTAGGCCGTCTGAAAAAGGCCCACCGTCTGCTGAAGATCGATGATGTAGATATTGTTCCTCGCCCCGAAAATATAGGGCTTCATCTTCGGGTTCCATTTGTTGGTCTGATGTCCGAAATGAACACCCGCCTCGAGTAACGACTTCATGGAAATGATCGCCATAAAAATCTCCTTTTCTGTTTTTTGTTTTCCTCTACCCTCTTCATCCCGAGCGGAAACTCTTGTTTTTCCAAAAGCAACGTCCTCTCGGTCCAAGGATGTGTGAAGTTGGCAGGCGAATAGCACAAAGATGGATAATACGCAAGATAAAACAAAAAATGATCACCCTGATGAAATGCACCGTTTAGAACATGTTGTCAGAGTTCCTTAAATCGGCATGAGAGGAGGCTCAAACAGATCGCCGATAAACGACCATTCCGTATCGCCGTCGGACGATATCCTTTCGATCCGCCTTTCAAAATCGTCCCACAGGGCCTCCGTGCTCAGTTCATAGCTGTGCCCCCAGAAGAAAAAGCCCCCCCCCGTCTTTTTCGCACCTTCGTATTTCCGCCAGAATTCCGGGTCGAGGACGCGGCAGGTGGGGGAAAACTCCAGGGGATCTACCGGCGGGAAACGGTGCAGCCCCTCCCTTTTGCCCCGGCCCCAGTGATAGCCGGCCGAGCGGACGGCGGAAAGCACCGGGTCGTTGTAGGCATTGAAGGGATAACAGAATCCCGTAACGGGTCTTGAAAAGAGCTGCTCCAGGAGATCCCGGCTGGCCCTGATTTCCCAGTCCAGCCGGCTGCCGTCGAGATCCGTCAAATACGGATGGGTCATGGAGTGGCTGCAGATCTCAAATCCCTGGTAAACCGCCGGAAGTTCCTGAAGGCCGAGCCTCCAGATCTCCCGGCCTTCCGAAAGCCATCCGAAGGATCGATTGTTCTGATACAGCCCGGGATTCAGGCTGAATGTCGCCTTTGCCCCATGGCGCCGTAGAAGATCGACGAGGCGGGCATCGCTGACCACGCCGTCATCCCAGCATTGAAGTATTTTCATACAAAATCAGGAATTCACGAAATCTGCGCCGCTTCCCTCTCCCGGGTAACGCAGTACACGCCGTCGCCCTTAAAGCCGGGCGCAAAACAGAGATTGTCGGAGGTGCATTCCGCCCGGCGGCGATCCCCTGCCTTCCAGCGGCTGATCAGGTCGGGCTCCCGGATAAAGGGCCGGCTCATGGCGATGTAGTCGGCTTCCCCGTTCTCCAGGAGCTCTTCGGCAACCTCGAGAGAGCGTATTCCGCCAACGAGGATCAGGGGAATGTTCAATTCCCTTTTAAAGAGCCGCGCATCCTCCCGGAAATAGACCTCCTTCTGCACGGTGTCAATCCGCGGCCGGCTTGGGGATGTCTTGATGCTCTTGAGCAATCCTCCGCTCAGTTCCAGGGCGTCGAGGCCCGCTTCTTCCAGGAGCTTGGCCATCTGGACGGACTCTTCCCGCACAAGCCCGTCTCTGCTGTAATCCTGTCCGTTCATTTTCATGAGAACGGGATAGTCACTACCCACGCTCTCCCGGACAGCCGAGAGGATTTCAAGGCCGATCCGGGCCCGATTTGATGTGCTTCCGCCGTAGGCATCCTTCCTCCGGTTATACAGGGGCGAGAAAAACTGGCTCAGGAGATAGCCGTGAGCGGCATGAAGCTCCACGCCGTCAAAGCCTGCCGCTTTCGCCCTGCGGGCGCCGTCCGCGAAGGCGGCAACAAGCTCCGTGATATCCTGCAGGGAAATTTCCCTTCGGGGAGACTCGGCCAGGCCCTCGTAATTCGACACGGCCAGGGGCGGATGGTCCCTGAGGGATTCGACGGCAAAGGCGCCGGCATGAGCCAGCTGCAGGACGATCCGTCCGCCGCATTCGTGAACGGCCTCAGCCATTTTTTTCAGGCCGGGGATCAGTTCGTCCTTGTAGATGCCCAACTGCCAGGGTGTCGCCTGACCTTCGGGGCTCACGTAAGTGTGACTGCTGACAATCAGTCCGACTCCCCCCCTGGCGAGGCGGGTCATCGTTTCAATCAGTCTCCGCGTCACCGCGCCCTCGGCGGTCGCCATTCCCTCCCAGGTCGCCGATCGGACAAACCGGTTGGATAGCTCCATCCCGTTAATCCGACTGGTCTCGAATAATGTCTTCATGGAATTCCCCTTCTGATGCCTGAAATCGAGAAGTCTGGAACTGAAGGGCGAACACAGGGAATCCTGTCGCCCCGAAAGCCGCTGCTGAATCAGGTATGATAATGGGCGTTGATTTTTACGTACTCGAAGGAAAGATCGGAGGCATAGATCCTGAAGCTCCCGGTTCCCATCCCCAGTTCGAGCCGGACCCGGATCGTCTCCTGGGCCATGATGGCGGCCACCCGGTCGGTTGGAAAGGCCGTCCCCTGCCCGGCCTCAAACAGGCAGACCTCTTCAAAAAAGAGCCGCACGGACTGTGTCGGAAGGGGGATGCCGATGGAACCGGCCGCGGAGATGATCCGCCCCCAATTGGGGTCGCCCCCATAAAAGGCCGTTTTCACCAGGTTGGAATTGGCCACGGCGTAGGCCACACGACGGGCCTCTCCGCGGTTGCGCGCACCGTCAACCACCAGTTCGATGAGCTTCGTCGCCCCCTCGCCGTCGCGCACCATCCCCCGGCAGAGGTCGTCCAGGACGGCGAAAAGCATCTCCCGGAAAGGGGCATACTCCCGGGAGCGGCGGCGAATCTGCCGGTTTCCGGCACTGCCGTTGGCCAGGATCAGGGCCGTGTCATTGGTGCTCATGCAGCCGTCCACGGTGATGGCGTTGAAGCTCTGCGCAATTCCTTCCTGAAATACCGCCCGCAGCGCTTCGCCGTCAACGTCGGCATCCGTCATCAGGTAGGCCAGCATGGTGGCCATGTTGGGCTGGATCATGCCCGCCCCCTTGGCGATGCCGCAGAGGGTCACTTCCCTTGAACCGATCATACCTTTCCGGCAGGACATCTTGGGAAACCGGTCCGTGGTCATCATCGCCGCCTCGGCATCGGGAATTCCGTCCCTGCGCAATCCTTCAACCAGGGGTTCCATTCCCCGTTCAATGACTTCCAGCGGCAGGGGATGGCCGATCACGCCGGTGGACGCCACCAGAACCAGATCGTCGGAAATCTTCAGCTCTTTCGAGGCGGCGCGGGACATGGCCAGGGCGTCCCGGTAACCCCGTTCTCCCGTCGCGGCGTTGGCATTGCCGCTGTTGGTCACGATGGCCTGGGCCGCTCCCGCGGAGATGCGCTCCATGTCCACCAGAACGGGGGCCGCCTTGAAACAGTTCGTTGTGAAGACGCCGGCAGCCCTTGCCGGAACTTCCGAAAAAATCAGGGCGAGGTCCTTTCGCCCCTGCTCCTTGATTCCGGCGGATATTCCGTTGGCCAGAAATCCGGGAACAGCATATTCGTCACAATTCACGGTGCACCCTGCCCTTCCATCGTTCTTCTCCGGGAGACCCCCGGTTTTTTCTCAGCGCCGGCCCTTATGCCCCACAGCACTTTTTGTACTTTTTCCCGCTTCCGCAGGGACAGAGATCGTTTCGGCCCACCTTCTGGGTCTTACGGCGAACCGTTGCGGCAGCAGGGGTATCCTCACCCCGGTTCATGATGTAATCCTGCCGTTGCTGCTCCCTCATCTCCTCCACCTCTTCTTCCCGCTGAATCTGGACAAGGCAGAGCTTTCGGACCGTGTCTTCCTTGATCCGCTGAATCATGTCCATGAAGAGGTCATATCCCTCCTTCTGGTACTCCCGGACCGGATCCTTCTGGCCATACCCGCGCAGGCCGATGCCTTCCTTCAGGTGATCCATGCCCAGCAGATGATCCTTCCAGTGGATATCGATGGACTGCAGGCTGATCATGCGGATGAGATAATCCATCAGAGGGGTCCCGAACTCCGCCTCTTTCCTCTTCAGGAGATCGTTGACGGCGGCAATGATCCTCTCTTCGATATCCTGGCCGCTCCCCAGGTCGTCGCCGCCGAGATCCATCTTCAGCGCAAACTGAGAGTAGACCCTTTCCTCCAGACCCTTGAGGTTCCATTCGTCGGGGTGCTTCTTGTCATCCACATACTCCGGAACGAGATCCTCGACCGTCTCTTCAATGATGTCCTGAAGGTCCCCCCTCAGATTGTCCCCCTTCAGAACGCTCTTCCGCTGTTCGTAGATGACCTGGCGCTGCCTGTTCATGACGTCGTCATATTCCAGCAGATGCTTGCGGATGTCGAAGTTCTGACCTTCAACCCGTTTCTGGGCATTTTCAATGGCCCGGGAAATGAGCTTGTGCTCAATGGGCTCGTTTTCCTCGATGCCGATCTTATCCATGATGGAGGAAATCTTTTCGGCGCCGAAGATCCGAAGCAGATCGTCTTCCAGGGAGAGGTAAAAGCGCGAAGAGCCCTGGTCCCCCTGCCGGCCGGAACGTCCCCGGAGCTGGTTATCGATGCGGCGGCTTTCGTGCCGCTCCGTACCAAGGATGTGCAGGCCGCCCAGTTCCGCGACGCCTTCACCCAGCTTGATGTCCGTTCCGCGTCCGGCCATGTTGGTGGAAATGGTCACCTGGCCGCGCTGGCCGGCCTGGGATACGATCTCGGCCTCCCGTTCATGGTTCTTCGCATTGAGAACATGATGCTGAATCCCGGTCTGGTTGAGGTACTTGCTGAGAAGCTCCGACTTTTCAATGGAAATGGTGCCCACCAGAACCGGCCGCCCGACCTTGTGCAGCTCCCTGATCTCCTCGATGACCGCCGTGAACTTTTCCTTTTCCGTTTTATAGATCACATCGGTATGATCCACCCGGATCATGGGCATGTTGGTGGGAATCACCACGACATCGAGGTTGTAGATCTTCTTGAATTCGGCGGCTTCGGTATCGGCGGTCCCCGTCATCCCAGCCAGCTTGGAATACATCCGGAAGAAATTCTGAAACGTGATGGAGGCCAGCGTCTGGTTTTCCTGCTCGATCTTTACTTTTTCCTTGGCCTCCAGGGCCTGGTGCAACCCATCGCTGTAGCGCCTGCCGGGCATGATGCGCCCGGTGAATTCATCCACGATGATGACCTGCCCGTCCTTCACCAGGTAATCCACATCCCGCTTGAAGAGCGTGTGGGCCTTCAGGGCCTGGTTGACATGATGCAAGGTATCGATGTTACGGGGTTCGTAGAGATTCGAAACCTTGAGATGGGACTCGACCCGGGCCACGCCCTCTTCCGTCAGGACGACCGTCCGGCTCTTTTCATCGATGCTGTAATCCGTGTCCTTCCGAAGCCGGGGAATCACCTGGTTGATCCGGTAGTACTTGTCCGTCGATTCTTCCGAGGGGCCGGAAATGATCAGCGGGGTCCTGGCCTCGTCGATGAGAATGCTGTCCACCTCGTCCACGATGGCGTAATGAAAGTCCCGCTGGACATAATCCTCGATGGCGAACTTCATGTTGTCGCGCAGGTAATCGAATCCGAACTCGTTGTTCGTGCCGTAAGTGATGTCGCAGCCATAGTTTTCCCGCCGTTCGTCGTCATCCAGACCGTGGACGATCACACCGACGGAAAGGCCGAGAAAGTTGTAAATCGGCCCCATCCACTCGGAATCGCGACGGGCCAGATAATCGTTGACGGTGACCAGGTGGGCGCCCTTCCCCTCCAGGGCATTGAGATAAAGGGGCATCGTGGCCGCCAGCGTCTTTCCTTCACCCGTCTTCATTTCGGCAATTCTGCCTTCATGAAGGACCAGGCCGCCGATGATCTGGACGTCAAAGGGGCGCATCTTCACCGTCCTGCTGGCTACTTCGCGGACAACGGCAAAGGCTTCGGGGAGGATCGTGCTCAGGGAGGCACCGTTGTCCAGCTTCTCCTTGAAATAAGGCGTCTTCGCCTGAAGGTCTTCATCGCTCAATTTTGAAATGGAAGACTCCAGATCGTTGACTTCACGGAGGATTGCCGAAAGTTTCTTTATTTCTCGGTCATTTTTTGTACCGACAATCTTTTTCAGTACGGATGCAAACATAGGTCAACCTTTTTCTGCTGGGAAATACTGACTTCACTGGTCAGTTTATAGTTTACCGGCTTTTCATACACCATTTTGCTAGGATGTCAACCGTTCATCAGATAGCCCACGCCCCCCGATTCTCAGGCACCGGGGATCAAGCGATCCGATTACGCCTCGGATTTATTCGTTTTCAAACGAATCAGGACTGCGGCGGACAACATATTGCCAGCCATCATACAACTCATGTGCCATGTTCTCTTAAGTCCCCCGGCTCCCGTCGAGCCGGGATGCCCCTCAAGACTGATTTCCAATCCCGACGCCTCCCACTGTCCGATCCGGCGGATAAAAAATTCGACAAACAGCAGGGAATGTGAGAAAAATAGGCACATCGTTCAATGCTGAAGGAATGCCGTTCCATCAGGGACCCTGTTACCCTGGGCGTCTTGACGGGATGATGCCGGAAAGGAGATGAAAAAGAATGTTTCAGAAGATTCTATATCCAACGGATTTTTCGGACACTTCCAAAAAGGCCCTGGAATATCTCCTCACCCTCAGAGAGGCCGGGGTGAGGGAAGTCGTCATCGTTCATGTCGTTGACACCAGAAGCCTCCACATTCCCGAGGTCTACTCCCTCCTGGACCTTTCTCTGCTGGGCGAAAAGCAGGAAATATCCGCACGGGAGGAGGCGGACAGAATAGCGGCGCGACTCAGCGGGCTGGGGATCAACAGCCGTGTCAGGATCGAAAAGGGCATTCCCTTCAGGGAGATCCTTCGAGCGGCGGCGGAAGAGGAGGTATCGATGATCGTCATCGGCTCCCATGGCATGAGCAACGTCAAGGAAATGCTCCTGGGATCCGTATCCGAGCAGGTCATCCGTAAGGCCGGAAAGCCGGTCCTCGTCGTCAAGCGTTGAGACCACCGGGCAGGATGCGCAGCGCTCAAGCGGCGCACCTCGTTCCTGCGTCCGCTCCATCCGGGGCAACCTTTTCCTTGACATCGGAAAAAACCTGACTATCATTTACCAGTTTATATTGTGGTCTTCCCAAATAACCCTTCTCTTTTCCAATTAGCCGATCATGTTTAGAAACTGTTTACCGACAACAAACTGGATTATGCCGGACGGCAATGAGGAAGAGCGGAATCTTCTTGTCAGAGAACTCGGAATCCACTGGATTATCTCATCCATCCTGACCGGACGGCACATTCTTACACCCGACGAGGCCCGAAAATACCTTCACCCTTCCCTTCACGACCTGCATAACCCTTTTCTCATGAAGGACATGCTCCTCGGAGTCGATCGGATGATTTCGGCTGTCTTCAGGAAAGAAAAGGTGATCGTTTACGGCGATTACGATGCCGACGGGATAACCTCCGTCGCTGTCCTGGTCAAGTTCCTGCGGGAGATCCAGGCCGACGTCGGCTATTACATACCCGATCGGATCGAGGAGGGATATGGCCTGAACCGGAAGGCGATCGACAGGATCAAGGACAGCGGTGCTTCACTGATCGTCACCGTCGATTGCGGCATTTCCGACCGCGACGAGGTTCTCTATGCCGCTTCCCTTGGGCTGGATACCATCATCCTGGACCATCACGAGGTTTCCGGGCCTCTGCCCAATGCCGTCGCCTCGATCAACCCCAAAAGGCCCGATGACACCTTTCCCCTGAAGCACCTTGCCGCCGTGGGCATCGTTTTCAATTTCCTCATCGCCCTTCGCGGGAGCCTCCGGAAGAACGGCTTCTGGCGCGACAAGCCCTACCCGAATCTGAAGGAGTACCTCGATCTCGTCGCCCTGGGGACAATCGGCGACATCTGCCCCATGGTTGATGAGAATCGAATCTTTTCCCGGGTGGGCCTTGAGCTCCTTACAGAGGGCAAAAGAGCCGGGATCCGCGCGCTGAAAGAAATCAGCGGAATTGACGATTCGACGGTCGATTCCGAAAAGGCCTCCTTTTGCCTGATCCCCCGGATCAATGCCGCCGGCAGGGTTGGATTGCCTGAAGAGGCCGTTGAGCTGCTCTTGAGCGACTCGGTAACCGAGGCAAGGGAACTGGCCTTGAAGCTGGAAAGCTACAACCGGAAGCGGAGGGCCCTGGAGAAGGCCATCCTGGACGAAATTGTCGAACACATCGACAGCACCATCGATTCCAGCAACAGAACATCCTTCGTCATGGCATCGGACAAATGGCACCCCGGCGTCATCGGAATTGTGGCGTCAAAAATCGCCGACCGTTACGACCGTCCGGCAATTTTGATCAGCCTGAGGGACGGAGTCGGCAAGGGGTCGGGGCGAAGCATCTCCAATTTCAACATTTTTCAGGGATTAAAGGAATGTGAAGACTACCTGATCTCCTACGGCGGCCACCGTTACGCGGCGGGCATTTCCATTCTTGAAGAGGATATTGAACAATTCTCCGATCTTCTCGATGAAATCGTCCGGGAGAATGTGCAGAAGTCGGATTTCGTCTCCGCAACGGTCATTGACGCTCAATGCCACTTGAACGACATCACCCATGAACTGCTGTCCCAGATGGAGCTGCTGGCCCCCTTCGGAAGCCGGAACCCGGAACCGGTCCTCTGCGTGAGGAATGTCAACGCCTTGTCCCCGGCTATCGTTGGGAAGAATCATCTCCGGATGCGTGTATCCCAATCCGGTGTGTCCCGAAATTCGATCTGGTTCAGCCAGGGCCATTTTATCCGCGATCTTCACGATTCCTTCCTCGACATCGCCTTTACGCCGCAGATCAACTACTGGAACGGCTCCTCGGACATTCAGCTGAAGATGAAGGATATCAAGATCAGAGAAAACTGACGTTCACATCCCCAGCTTTTCGATGCGGTAGCGCAGCGAATCGAAACTCACCTGCAGAAGCTCCGCCGCCCTTGTTTTAGAGCCGCTGGATTTTTCCAGGGCTCTCTCGATCATGTCCCGTTCGAATCGTGCCATCTCCGCACCCAGGTTGATTCCCTGATCCGGAAACGGTCCCGAGTTACTGACGCCGTCGCCCTGCTCCGCCGAATGGCCCCCGGAAATCACCAGGTTTTCGGGAAGGATGATGTTGGACTGCTCCAGGGCCACGCTTCTTTCAATGATGTTCTCCAGCTCCCGGACATTGCCCGGAAAGGAATAGTCCATGAGGAGTTCGAGTCCATAATTGGAAATATTCCGGATGCCCTTCCCGAATTCCCGGGCATATTTTTCAATGAAATACCGCGTGAGGATCGCGATGTCCTCCCTTCGTTCCCGAAGGGGCGGAATGCGCACCGGAATCACGTTCAGGCGGTAATAGAGGTCCTCCCGGAATTCTCCCTTCCGGATCATCTCTTCCAGGTTTCGGTTCGTCGCCGAAATGATCCGGACATCCACCCGGATGCTTTCCGTTCCGCCTATTCTCAGAAACGTCTTCTCCTGGACCACCCGCAGGAGCTTGACCTGCAGAACGGGGGGCAACTCCCCCACTTCATCAAGAAAGACCGTCCCTCCCCGGGCAATCTCGAACAGGCCGGCCTTTTCCGCATAGGCGCCGGTGAAGGAACCCTTCATGTAGCCGAACAATTCACTCTCCAGCAGGGTTTCAGGTATGCCTCCGCAATTGATCGCGATAAAGGGCTTCTCCTTCCGCGGGCTGTGCGCATGAATGGCCTTGGCGACAAGCTCTTTGCCTGTTCCGCTTTCTCCAAGAATGAGGACATTGGCCGTCGTCTCGGCCACCTTCTTGATCAGGGTATAAACCTTGCGCATCTCCCTGCTCTTGCCGATGATCTCCCCAAAGGATGCGGCGTTTTCCATATCCCGGATAAACTTGGCGTCATCGCGCATCCGGCCATTGGATTCCAGGGCGTTGCGGATGGTCGACGTGAATTCTTCGATGTTGAAATTCTTCTCGATGTAGTCATAGGCGCCTTCCTTCATCGCCCGGACGGCTGTTTCACCGGAGGCATAGGCCGTAATCAGGATGACCAGAGATTCCGGAGATATCTCCTTGACCGCCTTGAGAAACTCCAGACCGTCCATTTTAGGCATCTTCAGATCCGTCAGGATCAGGTCATAGGAGCGCTTTCTGCACGAGGTGAGCGCTTCCGCCGCACTCGACGCACAGCGGACGTCGTATCCTTCACGGGTCAGCATGATATCGAGAAACTCCCGCATCCCCTTGTCATCATCCACCACAAGAATGGTCGCCATGTTTCCTCCCCCTTGAAATCTCAGGCAGCCCGGCTGTTTTCCAGAAGGCGCAGGGGGGTGTTCTGAACTTCCCGGCTCCTCGGCAGGCAGACGCGGAAAAGGGTGCCCTTCTCTCTTTCGCTTTCCACCGCCAGGGTTCCCGAGCCGTTTTCAATAATCCTGCCCACAATCGCCAACCCCAGACCCGTCCCCTTTTCCTTCGTGGTAAAGAAAGGCTGAAAGATCTTCTCCATGATCTCCTTCGGGATGCCCTCACCGCTGTCCCCGATCCGCACCTCCACGAAATCCTCCCCCGAATCGGACGTCGCCGTGCCTGTCCCGACAGACAGGCGCCCTCCGCAGGGCATGGCCTGCAGGGCGTTGACAATCAGGTTCCACAGCACATGCTGCATTTCAGTCCTGTTTGCATAAAGCATGGCGCCTCCGGAAAGGTTCTTCTCGACCGTGATGTTATCCGTCCAGTCCGGAAGATAAACGAGAGATTCCAGAATCTCCTCGATGAGGTCGTCCAGGTTCATCCATTCCCTGTTTCCCGCCGCCGGCCGGGCCAGGAGGAGAAAGTCCTTCATGACATTTTCGAGCTGATCTTTGCCGCGCAGCACGATCTTCATCAGCCGCTCGTCCATGGGATCCAGCTTCAAATCCTTCTTCAGCATCTGGATCGAGCCGCTGATGGCGGCAAGGGGATTGCGAATTTCATGCGCAAGGGCTGCAGCCATTTCGCCGACGAAGGCGAGACGCCTGCTTTTTTCGTAAGCCGCCTCGATTTTTTTGATGTCCGTTAGATCCTGGAAGATCAGGATGTGCCCGAGGTGTTCTCCCCGGCTTCCCTTGAGTACCGAGAGAGAACAGCCAAGAATCTGGTCCTCCTTTTCCCCTCTCCTGATCCTCATCTCCATCCGCCTCTCCGATCCGTTTGCCGACTGAATCCGGGAAGAGCGCTCCTTCAGAGCGTTGAACTCGGGAAATACGGACTGAACATCCCGGTTCAGAACGCTCTCCACAGGCAGCCCGGTGATCCTGGCCGCCGCCTGATTGAACGATTGAATCCGACCCTCCAGGTTGACGGTGAGGATGCCGGTGTCAATCGATTCGATGATGCTCCGATGGAGCATGTCAAGCTTGTCCAGGGCGCTCTCCTTTTCAGCCAGGAGGGTTCGGGCCGCTTTTTCCTGCTCGATGACAAAGCTGGCCAGGAAGGCGATGATGTAGAAGGAAAGGGCATGGATGCTGATCCTTGAGTACATGTAGCCGGAATTCCATGGGGTTTCCATCATCAGCTCTGAAGGGGTGCGCTCCAGTAAACCGTTGAATTCCAGGAGCAGCAGGGATCCATAGAAAAGGCTGCAGGCGGTGGCTGCGAGAAAGCCGCCCCGGCGATCGGAAAAAATCACCGTATAAATAATGACCATGGGATAAAGAACGGAATAGACGCTTCCGGCCCCGCCGGTCAGGTGAACAAGGACGGTGATCAGCAGGACGTCGCATGCCACCTGAAGACAGGCGGACACCAACCAGGATTTGACGATTTTTACGAGAAAGACATAGACAAAGGAAAGGAGATAGGTGACGAGGATCAGGCTGTAGAACGGCTGAAAACGGATTCCCGGGTGGGATGAAGTTTGCTTGAGATCAAAGAATACAAATATTCCCAGGAGAATCGTGGCGACAACGATCCGGGATAGAATCAGCCAGTGTAATCTGTGGAGAATATTTTTCTTCTGCAAGGCCGGTTTCTCTGCAGGATTCAATAAAAAGCGGCTCCTCTCTTCTCAAGGGAAAATACCGCTTCAGGATTTACTTATTCGAAGATCCCGTCGGGGAATTCTATCGTCATTGACAGTGCCAAGATCCGATAAATTCAACCGATTGGGCAGACAACCCTGACACATGCAAAGGCCTTTCCTTTTCCTTCTGGCAGCTCTGATTTCCGGCATTCTCGCCGGAGAGTTTTTTTCTCCCCCGGCATTCCACCTCCTGATCTGCCTGGTTCTCCTTCTCGCCCTTCTTCTTGCCGGCGTCCGCCTGAAAAAACCCTTTTTGATCCTTCTGGCTGTACCGGCCATCCTTTTTCTTCAGGGGAGCCTCAACATTCTGCGCTTCGAGCCCTCCTCCCCCTCTTCCGCGATCCTTTCCCTGCAGGAACGGGGAAAGAGCACGATCCTGGAGGGAATCATCTGCGAATCACCGGAATTCGCCCCGGACAAAACCAGGCTTGTCCTGCAGGCAACGGGCATCTCAGCGGGCGGCATCCACAAGCCCGTATCGGACAGGGTTCTGTTGACCGTCAAGGGACAGCAGGCGTTGAAATACGGAGACGTCATCCGCTGTGGCACCCGCCTGCACAAACCGCATAACTTCAACAATCCCGGTGGTTTTGATTATGAAAGGCGCCTGCGCTTTGAAAAGATCTCCTCTGCCGGCTTCGTCAACGACGCATCCCGGGTGATTGTGCTGCGGCATGGCCAGGGAAATCCGATACGATACTCGCTCGAAATATTCCGGGGTTACATACGCGACCTGGTTAACAGGCATGCCCCCTATCCGGAGCGGACGATTCTTGCCGCGATGATTCTCGGCAGTTCGAGGGAAATCCCGCCGCCCATCCTGGAAAAGTTCAATCTGACCGGAACGTCCCACATCCTTGCCGTTTCCGGTTTCAATGTCGGGCTGATCGCCTTGTGGACAATCATGGTGATGCGCTGGATTCTCAAGAGATCGGAATATCTTCTTCTTCGCTTTAACGTCATCAAGCTGTCCCTTGTGTCAGCATTCCTGCCGGTCCTGTTGTACGCCTTTGTCGCCGGCGCCGGCATGTCCGTTCTGCGGGCGACCCTCATGGCCATGGTGTTCATGATCGCCGTGCTCCTGGACCGTCGGCAGGACATGATCAATACCCTGTCCGCTGCGGCTGTGCTGATCCTGACGGTCTCCCCCGAAGCCCTCTTCGATCTCTCCTTCCAGCTCTCCTTCGCCGCCGTTGCCGCCATCATCCTGATGGTCCCCCTTTTCTCCGGGCATCGCCACGAGGTCCAGCCGTTGCCGCGCTCATCACCGGCGGCGCTCCGGATCAACAAAATTCAGGGCCAGGTCTGGCTGTTTCTGATCACCACGATAAGCGCCACCCTGGGAACATTGCCCATCCTGGCCTACTACTTCAACCGGGTCTCCCTTCTCGTTATTCCCGCCAATGCGGTCCTGGTTCCGATCCTCGGTCTGCTGGCCCTTCCGCTGAGCATGCTGGTCATCGCCGTCAGCCCCTTTTCAGAGCTCCTGGCCGGCCTCTTGATTTCGAGCTCCGCCTGGCTGGTCAAGGTCTCCCTTTTCCTCGTCGACTTCTTCGCCTCCCTTCCCGGGGCCTCCTTTTACGTCTGCACCCCTTCCCTCTGGCAGTTGGGGTTGTTCTATCTCCTTCTTCTCTGCGCCGTCGCGCTGATCTCTATGGACAGGAGGCAGGGCGTTCCCGGTCAGGACGAGAGAAAGCGACGGCTCCGGATTCTCTTCGTCCTCATACTGATTTCCCTTTCGGCTTCCTTGGCCTGGAAGTATCTCCGGCCTTTTCAGGACCGGGGGCTCACGGTAACCGCCATCGATGTCCATCAGGGCAATTCCGCCCTCGTCCGCTTTCCCGGCGGAAAGACGATGCTCCTGGATGGTGGTGGAGTCCCAGGTGACGGATTTGACGTCGGCCGTTCCGTGGTCGCCCCCTTTCTCTGGCACGAGGGAATTCGAAAGATCGACATCGTTGTGCTCAGCCACGCCCATGTCGATCATCTCGGTGGCCTCCCCTTTATCCTGGAACATTTTTCCGTTTCAGAAGTGTGGTCCAGCGGGGAAGGCGACGATTCGGAAGCGTATCGCCGTTTTGTGGAAATCATCCGGCGCAGGAACATCCGCCATCGGATTATAAGGGACCGGGAAACCTTCCTGAAGGTCGGAAAGGTCGGGATTGAACTTTTCAATCCGGGAATAAGGAGCCCCTCCGGTGGAAATCTCAACGAAAAGTCCCTGGTCATGAGGCTGACCTATGGAACAGTGCACCTGCTGTTCACCGGCGACATATCGGCTGACGAGGAGAAGCATCTCCTCAGCCGCTCATCGGATCTCCGCAGCGCGGTCCTGTTTGTCCCACATCACGGGAGCCGCTCATCGAGCAGTCTTCCTTTCCTGAACGCCGTACAGCCGCAGATTGCCGTGATCAGCTGCGGTCCTGACAATGTCTTCGGCTTTCCCCATGGGGAAGTTCTGGCGAGATACCGGAGTGCCGGGGCCAGGATCTTCCGCACGGATAAGCAGGGGGCGGTCACCGTGTCGACGGACGGAAAAAAACTGCTGGTGAAAGGGTTCAGGAAGGAGTAGAAAACCACCGTTGTTCATGAGGCAAAATGACATAATTTCATTGTCATCCAATACGTTCTATGTTAAGCATCTTGGCCTTAAAATAAGGCTGGGTAGAGTTTATAAAAATGGAAATCATTACGGCAGTTAAAGGGTTTAAGGATATTCTGCCCGAGGAAACGGAAAAGTGGCGCTTCGTGGAGAACGTCGCCAGGGAAGTTTTTTCCCGTTTCGGGTTCAGGGAAATCCGCCTGCCCGTCCTGGAAAAAACCGACCTTTTCAAGAGGGGAATCGGCGAATCCACGGACATCGTTGAAAAGGAAATGTACACCTTCCTGGACCGTGGGGACGAGTACCTGACCCTGCGGCCGGAGGCAACGGCCTCCGTTATCCGGGCCTACCTGGAGCACTCGCTCCACAATGCCCAGGCGGTAACGCGGCTTTTTACCATCGGCCCCATGTTCCGCCGCGAACGGCCTCAGAAAGGCCGGTTCCGGCAGTTTCACCAGATCGATGCGGAACTGCTGGGCCTCGATGATCCCCGGGCCGATGCGGAAATCATCCTCATGCTCATGCACTTTCTCGACCGAGTCGGCCTGAAGAAGGTCAGCCTGGAGCTGAATTCCCTGGGGTGTTCGTCCTGCCGTCCCGCGTTCAGGAACGTCATTACGGAATTTCTTCAGGGAAAGGAGGCGGGACTCTGCGACGACTGCAAGCGACGCCTGGGCACCAACCCCCTCCGGGTTTTCGACTGCAAGTCGAAAGAGTGCCAGGAGATCATTCGCGGCGCGCCTCACCTCGGCGACTTTCTCTGCGGAGACTGCCGGGAGCATTTCGGAAAGGTGACTTCCGCCCTGGAGGAATTCGCCATACCCTACACGGTGAATCCCGGAATGGTCAGGGGGCTGGATTACTACACGAAGACGACCTTCGAAGTCACAACGGAGCATCTGGGCTCCCAGAATGCCGTGGTCGGCGGCGGCCGCTATGACCGCCTTGTCCAGGAACTGGGCGGCCCGGATATCCCCGGCATTGGATTTGCCGTCGGGTTTGAACGGCTGCTTGCCCTTTTGGAGGTGCCGGAGTCCGCTTCTGCGCCCCCACCGGACATCTTTCTGGCCTCCCTGGGGGAACAGGCCCGGAATTTGGCCTTTACCCTGTGCAATCAATGGAGATTGAAAGGGATTTACGCAGAGCAGGAATTTTCGTCTAAAAGCCTTAAAAGCCAGATGAAAAAGGCGGGTCGGTTGAACTGCTCCTATACGCTGATACTTGGGGACAGGGAAATCGAAGAACGGAAGGTCGAGCTGCGGGACATGAAAACCGGAACTCAGCAGACCGTTTCCCTTGATGATCTGGATCAGCACATTCTGAATCTTATAAAAGAGAGGTAACGACCTTTGTCGGATTTTCTAACGACCATGAAGAGAACGCATTACTGTGGACATCTGGGCACCAATCAACTCGATTCGGAAGTCATTCTCATGGGTTGGGTGCACCGCCGCAGGGACCACGGCGGGGTCATTTTTGTGGATTTTCGAGACCGTGAAGGCCTTGTTCAGATCGTCTTCAACCCGGAATTCAGCCCCGATGCCCACCGCGAGGCCCACAAGATCCGCAGCGAATATGTCCTGGCCGTCCGGGGAACGGTTCGCGGTCGTCCTGAAGGAATGATCAATCCCGACATGAAGACGGGAGCCATCGAGGTGATGATCGAGGAACTGGAAATCCTCAACGAATCGCAGACCCCACCTTTCAGCCTCGAGACGGACAGCGACATCTCGGAGAACGTCCGGCTCAAGTACCGTTACCTGGATCTGCGCCGACCGCATCTGCAGAAAAACATCATGCTTCGGAGTCGGGTGGCGGCGGAAGCGCGCCAATATTTCCAGGAAGAGGGCTTTATTGAAATCGAGACCCCCTTTCTCACCAAAAGCACCCCGGAAGGCGCCCGGGACTATCTGGTCCCCAGCCGGATCAACAAGGGGAGCTTCTACGCCCTTCCCCAGTCGCCGCAGATCTTCAAGCAGCTGCTCATGGTGTCCGGCTTCGACCGGTATTACCAGATCGTCAAATGCTTTCGTGACGAAGACCTCCGGGCGGATCGCCAGCCGGAATTTACGCAGATCGACGTGGAAATGTCCTTCATTACGGAAAACGACATCATCGAAATCATGGAAGGCCTGATGGCGCGCCTCTTTTCCCGCTGCCTGAACCGGCAGGTCTCCCTGCCCTTCCCCCGCCTTTCCTATGCGGATGCCATCAGCCGCTTCGGCAAGGACAACCCCGATGTCCGGTTCGGCCTTGAACTCCGAGACCTCACCGACATCCTGGCCAATACGGGATTTACGGCATTCCGTGATGTCGTCGCCGCCGGCGGCGTCATCAAGTCCATCCGCATCCCCGACGGGAAGCGCCTCTCACGGAAAGATCTTGATGATCTCCAGAATGTTGTCGCCATCTACGGGGCCAGGGGGTTGGCCTGGGCCCGGATCACCGCCGAGGGATGGACGTCACCGATCTTCAAATACCTGACGGCGGAAGAAGTTTCCAAGATCAATTCGAAAATGGAGGCCGCTGAAGGCGACGCCCTGGTTTTTGTCGCCGATACGCCTGCCGTGGTGACCGATTCCCTCGGGAACCTGCGGGCTCATCTCGCCAGAAAGCTCAATTTAATCGACCCCGACCAGTTTGCCTTCGTCTGGATCACCGAGTTTCCCCTCATGGAATTCAGCGATACGGAAAAGCGCTACGTCTCAACCCACCACCCCTTCACGTCCCCGGTCCCGGAGGATGTTCCGCAGCTTCGGGAGAACCCGGGCAGAGTGCGGGCCCGGGCTTACGATCTCGTCCTCAATGGCTCCGAGGTTGGTGGAGGAAGCATCCGGATCCACAGAAAAGAGATCCAGTCTCTCATCTTTGAGGCCCTGGGCCTCCAGAGCGAAGAGGTCCGCACCAAATTCGGATTTCTCCTCGATGCCCTGGAATATGGAACGCCGCCCCACGGGGGGATCGCCTTCGGGCTGGACCGGCTGATCATGATGATGACGGGTGCGGAATCCATTCGCGATGTGATCGCCTTTCCCAAGACCCAGAAGGCTACCTGCCTGATGACGGACGCTCCTTCCAAGGTAAGCATCGAACAGCTGATGGAATTGTCCCTCAAAATTGTCTAGAATTATTACGATTGACATCCAATAATAACCTCTTATATTTTAGAATATAAGTGCATGGAGAACTGTCTCTGCAGAGAGACTTTTATGATTTGGAGTTTAAGACATGGCAAAATGGAATCCCGAAAAAAGAGTCCTGAATCACCAGCATACCCGGTTCTGGCGCTTCGAGCTGCGGGATGTGGACGAACCGAATCTGCAGAAGGAAGTCTTTCCCTATGAAGAGGTCAGCCGGATCGACTTCGACCATCGGATTATTCCCATTCAACCGGCCGAAGAAATTTTCATTACCGATACGACCTTCCGGGATGGGCAGCAGGCTCGGCCGCCTTACACCGTCCAGCAGATCGTCGACCTCTATTCGCTGATGAACCGGCTGGGCGGAGAGAACGGGATCATCCGCCAGACGGAATTTTTTCTCTACAGCAGGAAGGATAAGGAAGGCGTCGCCCGATGCCAGGACCTTGGACTCCGCTACCCGGAGATCACCGGCTGGATCCGGGCGGCCAAGGAGGACATCCCCCTGGTCAAAGAGGCCGGCTTGAAGGAAACGGGGATTCTGACCTCCGTTTCCGATTATCATATCTTCCTGAAATTGAACAAGAAGCGCAGTGAAGCCCTCAACGATTACCTTGACATCGTCAGAGCCATTCTCGACACAGGGATTGTTCCCCGCTGCCACTTTGAGGACATCACCCGGGCCGATATCTACGGCTTCTGCATCCCCTTCGCCCTCGAGCTGATGAAGCTCCGGGAGGAAAGCGGCATCGACATCAAGATCCGCCTCTGCGACACCATGGGATACGGGGTGACCTATCCGGGGGCCTCGCTGCCCCGCAGCGTTGACAAGCTGGTCCGGGCCTTCATTGACGATGCAGGCGTCCCCGGGCATCTCCTGGAATGGCATGGCCACAATGATTTCCACAAGGCTCTGATCAACGCGACCACCGCCTGGCTCTACGGCTGCAGCGCCGCCAACTCCACCCTCCTCGGGCTTGGTGAGCGGACGGGCAATCCGCCCATCGAAGGGCTGATCATGGAATACATCGGCCTCATGGGAGGGACCAACGGGATCGATACGACGGTCATTACCGACATTGCTCAGTATTTCCGGAATAAGATCGATTTCAAGATTCCGGCCAATTTCCCCTTCGTCGGTTCGGATTTCAATGTGACCCGGGCGGGCGTTCATGCCGACGGCCTCATCAAGAACGAGGAGATCTACAACATCTTTGACACGACCAAGATCCTGAAGCGTCCCATCGTCCCGATGGTGACCGACAAGTCCGGAAAAGCGGGCATCGCCTACTGGATTAATTCGCACTTCGGCCTGACCGGCGACAGCGCCATCGACAAGCGGCATCCGGGAATTTCCAAGATCAACAAGTGGATCAACGAGGAATACGAAGACGGGCGCATGACAACGATCTCTTCCGAGGAGCTGGAAGCGAAGGTCCGCAAATATCTGCCGGAACTCTTCATGTCCGATCTCGAACGGATCAAATTCCAGGCTGCGGAGGCCGCCATTGCCGTCCTTCGCAAAATCATCGACGATCCGGCTATGAAGACCATGAAGCCCGAGCTTCAGGAGCCCGTGATGCAGCGGTTTATCGAAGAGTATCCTTCGATCCAGTTCGCCTATGTCGTCGACATGAACGGAAAGAAAACCACTAAGAACATCACGAATTTCGTCGATCGGGCCAAATATGAGAATTACGGAGTCGGCACGGACCAGTCCGACCGCGAGTGGTTTATCGAACCGATGCGTAAAGGAAAACTGCACGTCACGGATTTCTACATCTCCAAGATGACCGGCGCCCTTTGCTTCACCGTTTCCGAACCTATTACGGACGACAACGACGAGATGGTGGGGATTTTCGGCGTGGACATCAAGGTGGAAGACCTCGTCAAGGAACCGGAGTATATCGCCGAAGCGACCCAGATCGCCCTGAAGGCGGAGTATGACGCAAAGTACAAGTCCGATCGCTGGATGTAGCTTAAATTCAACAGCGGCGGCCGGATCGATTCTTTTCGCGTCCCCTCACTTCTCCAGGGTAAGCTTGACGAGATGCCAGCGGCCTTTTTCCGGTTCATAGCGAAGGACGCATTCATAATTCTTCCGCTGAATGGCTCCTTCCCAGGTTCTGGCTTCTACATAGGAGTTTACGGTGTATTGGTCGTTTTCTCCCTTGGTCACCCTTGTTTGAGCAGGTGATGGAAATTGTGCCGTCCATGGCGCTTTCAACTTTCTCATGATGAATTGCTGGGACACCTGAACGGCTTCTGTTTCCCGATCCTGTTTGGAGGATGTTGCGGCAAATTTTCCACTGTGAATGATCGAAAATACAATGACAAACAAGACGACCCCGATGGCGGAAAAGGCAATCCCTCGCAGGTACCTGGATATCCCCCCTGAAGAAGGCCTGATAGGGCTTCCGCATTGGGGACAGGCCGTGGATCCGCTGTCTGTCTCTTTTCCGCATTGACTGCACGTACGAATGGACATCTGCCCCCCGCTATGAACACCCGCGTTTTTCAGAGTTCCTCTTCCCCCACGCTTTCCTTTGCCGTTGCGGGAAAACGAATCAACAGATACGCGGTTTCTTACAAGCACCTTGCAGCTTCTGTGAACGGTGCCCTGACGATCTTCAAATAGCACGGGAGCTCTGGAAAGGCAACGATTTGACAGAAGATTACCAGTGCTCCTCGTTGAGGATGGTTTTTTTGAGCAAAAAACATCTTTCATCCAGATTTTTAAGGGCAACGAGGTATTTTATTTTTGTATATGGCGGATTAAGCCCCATGATTGAATGTGATGTCGCTATCGTCGGCGCAGGTCCGGCAGGATGTTCGGCTGCCCGCGAATGCACCCGAAGGGGATTGAAAGCAGTCATTCTGGAGAAGAAAAGAATCCCACGCCACAAGGCATGCTCGGGTATCCTCGTGCCGGATTCAATCAGAACTCTTTCGGAACATTTTGGCGACATGGCACAGGATGTCTTCGCCTCCCCATCTCACGTCCATGCCATGCGGATGCATTTTCCGAGCGGCAACGCGGGAGATATACCAATCCAGGGATTGATGATTTGGCGGGATCGTCTCGATGCATGGTTGTGCAAGTCTTCACAGGCAGTAGTTCTTGATGAAACAAAGATGCTCTCCTTTAAAGAGGGCATTGATGGCGTCGATCTCCTCTGCATCAAATCGAATGGAGAGCTTCTTGAAGTTCACAGTCGAATACTGATTGCCGCTGATGGCGGTGCGTCACGCACTGTGAAGCAAATTGATCCGTCATTAACGGCGAAATTGACCTGGTATGTTGCCCTGCAGGAAACCTATGCCTGCGAGTGTCATCTTGAGCCCGGTTTATTCCATTTTTTTGCCTTTCCTGGAATTTCTTTGTACCCATCCGCTTATGTCAAAGACGGCCTGCTGGTGATGGAAGTTGTCGCCCAGCCGAAAGACAAGGCCACCTCGGCCATGGCCAGATTTAAGGAACATCTTTGGAGGCGAATCGGCATCCAACAGGCGTGTTTGATTAGGCGGCTCGGGTGCAGGGTCACTTATGCAGCGCCAAAGGGATTGTTTTGTTTCGGTTCAGAGCGCATCCTCGTTTCCGGAGAGGCAAGCGGGCTTTTGAATTTCTTCGGCGAAGGTATTTCATCTGCCTTGGCATCGGGCAGGATAGCTGGGAGTGTTTCCTTCGAGAGCATTCGTCAAGGGGTATCCCCGGGGCGGCTTTATCGACAGGAAATTGAGACAGAAAAAAGAAAGACGGTGAGCACGTTCAATTACAAGACGCTTCTTTTCCAAGAGGGCAACGCTTTCAACTTCAAAAAGGGTTTGCAGGTGCTGAATTGGAGGGAACGTGTCAGATTATCAAAGAATCTGTTGAAGTGGTTTCTGGCGGTAAAGGGATAAAAGCCCTTCGTTACTTTGGATCTCGACTGCCTAGAGGCAAAAGCTGGCCGATGCCCATGACGATGATCCGGGCCGGATCGGTGTCGCTGAATTGCGCGGCCTTGGAAAGCGCAGAAGGCGCCTGCCCGACCGGTTCGTCTCCCAGCCGGAAGGTACCCCATTGGGTCGGGATGAAGTAACGTGCTTCCAGGTCGCGGAATGCATCGAGGGCCTCCCGGGCATCCATATGGGCATAATACATGAACCAGCGTGGGTGATAGGCGTTGACGGGCAACAGGGCGTAATCAATGCCGGGATAGCGGCGTCCGATTTCCCGATAGCCGATAAAGTATCCGCTGTCGCCGCCGTAATAGATTTTCCTGTCGGAACTCACCAGCAGAAAACTCGCCCATAGGGTGGTATTAGTGTTTTGCGTGATCCTTCTCGACCAGTGCTGGGCGGGAAGGCAGACGACCTGGCAGCGGTCGCCGCAGGAAACCGTTTGCCACCAGTCCATTTCCACCACGTCCTGTTTTCCTAGGCCATTCATCAGAGCCTTGAGTCCCAGGGGGACATAGATCCGAGTGTCGGCGGGGAGACGTCGGATGCTTTCGGAATCGAGATGATCGTAATGGCTGTGGGAAATCAGCACGTTTTTCTTTCCGGGCAGGGCCGCAAACACATCAAGGGAAAGACCGGGCGGGGTTTTCCGTTTCGGCAGCAGTGCCCGCTCCGAAAAGATCGGATCGGTAATCCAGTATGCCCCATCGATTCTGATCAGAAACGAGGAATGACCGATCCAGGCGATAAAATCGCCCGGTGTTGACCGGATCCGATCAGAGAGGTCCAATAAAACATCGAGAAGCTCCTTTTCCTCCTCCGGAGCATAGAGGGTCCTTTCGGAGAGCTGCCAGCGTAGGAAATCACGGAAACCCTTCTCCATGGGCATCCAGGGATTGAAATAGCGTCCGTCTTCCCGATGCGGGGCATAGAGAAGCGCCGGGTCTGCAGACTCCACTTGCGCCCACCACCTCTGTTCATCGAAGGGCCTGACAGGCAGCAAGCAGGAAGCCAGCAGCAGGGCCTGCAAAAGGATCGCAGCCGCAGAGACCGTTTTTCGATTAGAAACGTTCATGCGCTCAGATGGGCTGATTCGATGTGGTTTCCCTGCCCCATTTCTTCTTTTCCTCCTTCCTAAAGGATCCCGAAACAGGTCGTTTGGCTTAGCGGTGATCAACGGGCCTCCTGACTTCCGATCAGCGGCAAGACGTTCTCGGCGCTGAAATAAACGACCAGACGGTCCTTGACGTTTTAACGGGAATAATCGCACTACCATCAGATCTCCGGAATGAGCTCCTCCTTCTGCTCTTGTTTCAGTTTTTTCAGATAAATCTTCTTGCCGGACCATCCCCCTCCCGCCTCCATGAAAAGGAAGCGACCTGTTCGTTTGATTTGAGGTTCTCGAATGTTGACTCTTCAGATCAAGGACCTTATATTTGAAGCAAATCTATGTCAATTCAGCCGGCAAAGGTTATTTGACCTCACTTCAAAGAAAGGATGGTTATGCCGATGTTATCCTATGTAAAACTTTATGTCATCAGCCTATTTATTTTCATCGTTGTTGATCTCATCTGGATTGCAGGGATCATGAAGAATTTTTACCGGCTGCAATTGGGACCCTTGTCCAGGATGACGGGAGGAAGCATGAGCCCGAACATCCCCGCCAGCATCCTTGTTTGGATGCTCATTGTTCTTGGTTTGATCCTTTTCGTTCTGCCGAGGATTCCGAGAACAGGAACCGGTATTGAGGGTGTCCTCTGGGGGGGCCTTTTTGGTCTTGTTGTATATGGAGTTTATGATCTCACAAATTACGCTCTCTTGAAAGATTGGCGCCTTTCCATGACGATTGTAGATATGCTTTGGGGCATGGCCGCCTGCGGAATCTCCGGCTTTGTTGTCGGGCATCTGGCGCGAAGGCTTCTATGATTGGATATTGGATCAGATTTGAATAAATTTGAAACAGGCATTGGCAAATGTTCCGGAAATGACCAGTAAGTTGATTCAATCTTTGATCGAACGCTTTTTTAAGAACCTTACGCCAATTGATGGGGTGCGTTGGCTACTTGACCGACGATATGGCACCATTTCTTGTTAATGAACAAATAGTTAAGAGCATTTAAGCTTGTGCGAAGATTGATAAACCATGCTTTAAAACCCAACGAAAAGGCCAGATACCCTTTGCCCCCAGAGCGGGGAACGAGCGGTGGGGTGCAGCGACAGCCGGACCTACTGGTTCGACAACGCTATTCTTCCGGCGGTTCGTCCATCATCCACCAAGGGGTATTGATTAACCTGGCACCGTCGTCCTTCTCGTAGAAGGTATGCATGGCGTCATTCGTGAAGTAGCGCCAGAACCCCGCCTCGTACTGCTTGTCGATGATCTGGAATGCACCCTTCTTCTCCTGTTCCTTCAGAAAATCCCGATATGCGTCCAGTGGCTCGACACCAGCCTGCTGAAAGATGACTCGTCCCCCGTACTTTTCGTACAAGGCCTTGTTGATCATCCACAACTTGACGATCTGCTGCGCTATTTCGCGCTTCATGGGGCGCATCTCTTCTTCCATCCCCTTGGTCCGCTCATTCATCTCTTGCATCGCCTTCAGGTTGCTTTCAATTGACTCCAGATGGGAGGCCTTCTGCTCACGCTCTCGATCTGACAGGGATGAGCTTTTGAGTTCCTCAATCAGCTTCTTCCTGTCCGCATCCATCTTGATCTGGTGCTGCCTCTCCTTCTCCTCGATCTTCAGAATAAAGGCGTCCAGTTCTTCCTCTGTCGGCTCGATCTTATTCTCCGTGGCGAACTGCTGCAAGAGTGAGTCAAATATGAGTTCGTTGAGCTTGTCCTTTTCCGCTGCGGTGATCTTCTTCCCGAGGACAACTGCGACAACATTTGTATCCGTCGCGCCCGCCTTGGTACTATCGGTCTACGCGAAACACGACACTGCCAGAACGAACGTCACAACCGCTGCGATCATATGTTTCACATCTCTCCCCTTTCTTTCTCGAATGACTCAGCTCACCGGTTTGGCGCTAAGTATTGTCTATCCCAGATGATACGTTCCACCCCATTGCCGCTAACACCATGTTGAACAGTTCCTGCGGACTATCGGTCGCACCCAAGGCTCCGTGGCGTTTCACTTCCGCTACATACTGAGGGGCTCGCGAACCTGCATAGATGATAAAAGGAACTTCATATTTCGCCGCGCGAAGTTTATCAAGAAACCCAAATCCGAACCTGAAGTTAATGGCTCAAGTCCGTGAAGTCCTCAGATATCACCACTATGCATATCGCACAGAGCAGACCTCTTGTTAACGGATTCTTCGTTATATCCATTACTTCGGCGATAAAACCCATCCGCGTTGCAGAAAGCCGTCAAACGGGCTGCAGAGTAAGTCGGGATTGTCAAAAAAGTGGGATGTCACGCGCTGCGCATCAGTTTTGCCGCACACATAGTGGAAAACGGCGTCACGATCCGCTTCATCAGGAACTCCTCGGCCACGCGGATGTCAAGACCACGGAGATATGTCACCATGTGATCTCCCACGATATCCGCGGTCTGTATATTCCACTGGATAAACTCAGACCGGTGCCTACGATTGAGGTCCTGGCTGAAACTGTCCCACGCTCATGGCAGGAGGAAGAAAGAGATTAAAAGTTCATTAGCTGGATGAACCGTCTTTATTCGGGATTTGAATAAGCGGAGAGGAGGTTACCAGTGCTCCTCGACAATCCAGTGTTCAAAGGGGAGTTCCTTCTTCCGTGAAGACGGGATCAGTTCCCTGATGAACCGCGAAGGGCTGAGGTTGGAAAACCCGGTCCACCCCGATGAGGCGGTCTGGGGATAACAGAGATAGAGATAATCCTTGGCCCTTGTGGCGGCCACGTAGAACAGCCTCCGCTCTTCCGCTTCGCCGCCCTCCTCCCGCAGCGCCCGATCCAGCGGAATCATGCCCTCGGCGCATCCCACCAGCAGAACCACCGACCATTCCAGTCCCTTGGCCTGGTGAATGGTGCTCAGAACGACCTTGTTCTCCGCTGCCTCCCCGCTGTCCGTTTCCTCCCGCCCGTCGGCATCCATGTTGGTCAGGAGGGACAGTTCGCTCAGGAAATCCCCGAGAGAAGAAAATTTGCCGGCAAACTCCGCCAGCTGTTCCAGATCGTCCTCGCGTGAAGCTCCGTCGCTGTACGTTTCCTGCAGATACTTCCGATAGCCCCTGTCCAGAATTCGATCAACCAGGCCCGGAAGAAACGACGCATCCCCATTCTCGCCCCCGAGATCCGCCATTAATTGCTGAAAACGCACCAATCCGTCCCTGGCCGATTTCGAAGCGGCCTTCAGAAACCCTTCCGTTAAAGCAGCCTCCAGCGGTTTGTCCGATGCGGCGAGAAAGTTCCAGATCTTTTCGGCCGTTTTCTTCCCGATCTTCGGATAAAAACCCAAAAGCCGTTTCCAGGCCAGTTCATCCCTGGGGTTTTCCAGGATCCGCAGATAGGAGACGACATCCTTGATATGGGCCTGTTCGAAGAAGCGGACGCCGGAGCGGATTTCGTAGGGGATTCCCCGGCGGGTCAGCTCCATCTGAACATCCATGGCATGGAAATGGGCCCGGTAAAGGACGGCCATTTCCGAAAGGGGAACGCCGTCCCTATGAAGCTCGAGGATCCGTTGGGCGACGAATTCGGCCTGCTGCAGGGCATTCCGGGAGGGGACGACCACAGGCCGCACACCGGCTTCGCGGACGGCGCGCAGGGATTTGGCAAATTGATTTTCGTTGTTGACGATGCAGAGGTTCGCTAAGTGGAGAATTTCCGGGGTGCTGCGATAATTGGTCTCCAGCTTGAAAATCCGGCAGTCCGGATACTTTTCCGGGAAGGACATGATATTGGCGTAATTGGCTCCCCGGAAGGCGTAGATGCTCTGGGAGTCGTCTCCCACCACCATGATGTTGCGGTGCCGGGAAGCCAGCAGATCCATGATCTCCGCCTGGAGAAGATTGGTGTCCTGGTATTCGTCCACCAGGAGATGTTCAAACCGTTCACTGTAACGCTCCAGGACGTCGGGACATTCCAGCAGCAGTCGGCGCCAGTTGAGGAGGAGATCGTCGAAATCCATCAAAGAGGACTGGCGTTTGCGCAGATCGTAGAGAGCGGCCACCTTCCCGATCTCTTCCCTCCGGTGACTGAAAAAGGGATAGCGCTCCTCTAGAATCGTGGCAAGATCAAGCGCCGTATTGGCGGACAGACTCAACATCCCGTAAAGGACATTGGCCTTGGGGAAACTCGTCCCCTTCGTTTCGATGCCCGCCTCGACGATGCAGGTGGAAATCAGCTGCCGAACATCCTCCGTATCCAGAATGGAAAAATTCCGCGAATAGCCCAGCCGTTCGGCATGGGCCCGCAGCATGACGTGGCCGTTGTGATGAAAGGTTCCGCCGAGCAGACGGCTGAGATCGACGGGAACGAGTTCCCGCACCCGGTTGAGCATGGAGCGGGCAGCCTTGTTCGTAAACGTGGCGAGGAGAATCCGCTCGGGTTTTATCCCGGTTTCGATCAACCGGGCCACCCGGTACGTCAGTGTTCGGGTTTTTCCGCTCCCGGCCCCGGCAATCACCAGCATGGGACCACCCGGTTCCAATACAACCCGGCACTGCTCTTCGTTCAGTTCTTTCTTGTAGTTGATCATGGCGGAACATTCCGTAAAAAACTCAGAGGGCCTTTTTAACCGCTTCCACCGTGTCGGCGCTGTTGACGGATGCAAAGGTCTTGATCAGTCCTTCTTTCTCGTAGAATCCGATCAGGGGAGCCGTCTTTAAATTGTAGGTCTCCAGGCGATTGAGAATGGCCTCCTCTGTTTCATCGTCCCGCTGGATCGTCATGCTTCCGCATTTTTTGCACGTGCCGTCGGGCAGGGGGGGGTTGCTCTTGATGTTGTAGATTTCCTGGCAATCGGGATTGGAGCAGGTCCTCCGGGTCGTCAGACGGTCAAGGATCACGTCCCGCGGGACTTCCAGGTTGACGACGAAATCCAGACGGATGTGAAGCTTCTCAAGAAGCGACTTCAGGGCCTCGGCCTGGGGTATCGTGCGGGGAAAACCATCCAGGATGAACCCTTTTTCGCAGTCCGGCTGCTGAAGGCGGACCTCCATCATCTGCATGATGAGCCCATCGGGAACCAGATCGCCCCGGTCCATGTACCCTTTTGCTTCCCGTCCCAGATCGGTGCCTTCCTTGACGGCTGCACGCAGGATATCCCCGGTGGAAATCTGAACGGATCCGTCATAATCGGTCAACAGTTTGGCCACCGTTCCCTTGCCGGCCCCCGGCGCTCCCAAAAGAATGATCTTCATGTCGAAATAACCTCCTTCGTGTTTTAACGACGACCGTTAAGGTCGATCGCAGGGTTGGGACTATAGGAAAAAACCCGCGCAGGGTCAAGGAAATAGAGGTCCGCGGAGGCATTAATTCTTGACTTACCCGGCGGACCTTTTCTATAGTTGCCGGACTATGGCTGAAAGGAACAGGCTGAATTCCCCGAATTCGCCTTAGCCCGGCTCTCATGATTCGATATTCCTTCGTTGAAAATGCTGAAGCGGAGCTTTTAGATCAGGTCCTCGACCTGTACCGGATCGCCGGCTGGTGGCCCGAAGAGCCGAACCGGCTCCTGGCAGCCCGCATGATCTCGGGAAGCCATTTCTTTCTTGCCGCCATGGACGGTCAGCGCCTGGTGGGAATGGGCCGGGCTATCAGTGACCGCGCCAACGATGCCTACATTCAGGACCTGACGGTGCATCCCGATTATCGTCATCGCAGGATCGGCACCTGCCTGGTCAAAATGCTCCTGGCCCGCCTTCAGGCAGAGGGCCTCTCCTGGATCGGGCTGATCGCCGAACGGAATTCGTCTTCTTTTTATACCCCCTTCGGCTTTGAACCCATACCGGACTCAACCCCCATGCTATTCAAAAAATCATGATGTCATCGAAATCGTTCAAGCTGCTTTCCCTGGCGGATTTTCCTCGTCTGAAGCCGTTTTTTGAGTCCCTGAGGTTTCCCCTGGCGATTTATTCCCTGCCCTCCTTGATCGCCTGGAACAGCGAGGCCAATCCAACCTATTACCTCCTGGAGGAGGATCTTCTCCTCTTGAAAATGGGGGGGATGCTTCTCAGGGAGCCGGAACGCGATTGCCTGCTGCTGCCCCTTTCCCCCGCCCGGGACGTGACGCCGCCTGAACTGGAGGATATCGCCCGGCGCCATTGCATTCCCACGCTTTGCTTCGTTCCTGAAAATTATGTGGATCATTTCGGCGCTTCCACCGTGTTCGATCGGTTTTCCCTGACAGAACAGCCGGATTACAGCGATTACGTCTACAGGACAACGGATCTTGTCGAGCTCAGGGGGAACCGTTACCGGTCAAAGCGGAACCATATCTCGAAATTCCGCAAGATGTACGTGGAAACGGGCCGGGCAGCCGTCGAAGCCCTCTCGGCCGCCAATATTCCCGATGCCCTCATTTTTCTGGAGCGCTGGTGCGCGGAGAACAATCGCTGCCATCCGGAAGAGAACCCCAATCTCGCCCTGGAAAGCCAAGCCAGCCGCATTCTGTTGGAGTACCTGGAATTCCTGGAGGCCCAGGGGATCGCCGTCCGGATTGACGGAGAGATCCTCGCCTTTGGAATCGCCACGACCCTGACCGGTTCGATGAAGATTCTCAACGTTGAAAAGGCCGATGCGCACGTCAGGGGGCTTTACCAGTTTCTCGATCAGGAATGCGCCCGACATCTTTTTGGAGGGGTTGAGTTCATCAACAAGGAAAGTGACATGGGGGTCCCGGGACTTGCTTCCTCTAAAAAATCCTATGATCCGGTGAAACTGATCCGGTCCTACGAAATGTCGCTGCGGAACAGAGCAGGAATCTGACTCGAACGGGCGGGTCTTAGGGGAGGAGCTCATGAAACCTATCGGAACACGTCTTCTAAGGGGCGTCGAGTTTATCCGGCGCGATATTTGGAGAATACGAAGAATCCACCTTCCCCCGGGAAAATCCTTCTTTCTGAATCTCCTGAGGGTCCTGCTGCTCTCCGTTCGAGAATTTCTGGAGGACAAGTGCTACCTCCATGCGTCGGCCCTGACCTTTTATTCCCTGATCTCCATCGTCCCTGTTGCGGCCATGGCCTTCGGAATCGCCAAGGGGTTCGGATTCGAGAAGGTGCTGGAGGCTCAATTGCGGGAAAGACTGGCCGGCCATGAGGAAGTCCTCGCCAACGTCATTCAGTTTTCTCATTCTCTTCTGGAAAACACAAAGGGGGGATTGATCGCCGGGGTCGGCCTGCTTGTTCTCTTCTGGGCCGTCATCAAGATGCTCAAGCAGATTGAAGACTCCTTTAACGACATCTGGGGCATAAAAGAACGGCGGTCCATCAGCCGGATGTTCACCGATTATCTGGCCATCATGCTGATCGGCCCTGTCTTCGTTATCCTTTCCAGCAGCATGACCCTGTTTATCACGACCCAGGTAACCCTGATTCTGGAGACGTTCCCGTTCCCCGGATTTTTAAGCCCCCTGGTCTTCGTGCTGCTGAAGCTTCTGCCCTTCGGTCTTCTGTGGAGCTTTTTCACCTTTCTCTACATCTTCATGCCGAACACAAAGGTCCGCTTTTCTTCAGGCCTGCCGGCAGGCATTTTGGCGGGCACACTGTTTCAAATGCTCCAGTGGGTCTATTTCTCCTTTCAGATCGGCGTCGTTCAATACAATGCCATCTACGGAAGCTTTGCCGTTTTTCCCCTCTTCCTGATCTGGCTTCAGCTCAGCTGGCTGATTGTCCTTTACGGGGCGGAACTATCCTTTGCCTGCCAGAATGTGGATACCTACGAATTCGAGTCCGACGCCCTTCAGGCAAGCCACCGTGTCAAAACCCTTCTCGCTCTTCTGATCGCCTCTTCCCTGGTAAAAAACTTTGCCGCGGGGGGGCCCCCTTTGACGGCGCCGGAGATCTCGCGACGGCTCGAAATTCCAATTCGCTTTGTTCACGGCATCCTTTTTGAACTGGCTCAGGGCCATATCGTCGTTTCCGTATCGGGGGGCGATGCAGACGGGGAGGAGGCTTATCAGCCGGCTCTTGACATCAGAAGGCTGACGGTCCTATATGTCCTGGAGGCACTGGACCGCAGGGGTCTCAATACGCTCCCCTTCATCCATTCACCCGAATTTATGCGGTTGTCGGAAACCATGGAGCTCTTCGGTCAGACCCTTGAAAAGCTTCCGGCCAACAGGCTATTGAAAGATGTATGATTTTCCGATCTCGTACCGAGGATTCCAGAAATGATGGGACATTTGGATTGCCCGCTTTCCAGGGAGTCGGCCGTCGCCTTTCCCGGCGCGGGGGCCCCTTGAAAGCAGCCTTTGTAGTGCGTTTTCTCAGCTTGATCTATGGGCTGATCCTGGCCGCCATCTCTTTTCTGAACTGGAAAGGTCCGGACTTCTTCTGGCTTGGCGCCTTGAATCTGTATCTTCCCCAGGTCTTCTGGACAGTTCCGGGAATCCTGCTGACCCTGTTGAGCTTGAAGGTCGACCGCTCATGGAGATGGATTCCGATTCTGTGCATCCTCTGGGTCCTTGGCCCCATCATGGGGTTCTGCTGGTCGCCGGACCGCCCCGAGCCGGCACCGGGGGACGCGACGTTGAGGATCATGACCTGGAACATCAAGTACAAGGCTCCAAAGAGCACCATTCTTCTTGACGAGATTACCCGCTGCAGCCCGGATGTCGTCCTCTTTCAGGACGCGTACCGTTCTCTGCGGGGGCCGCTGGGGAACTACTTCCGCAAATGGCACGTTTATACCTCGGAACAGTACGTTATTGCCAGCAGGCATCCCCTGTCCCACCTGGAGGTGATCGAGCTTCCCCTTGCCGGAAGGGGAAAGCAGCAGTTCCTTCGCTGCCGCGTTTATCTCGGCCCCCGGGTTGTATCCCTGTACAACATCCATTTTGTGACGCCCAGGCAGAGTCTCAATGCCATCAAGGCAACGAGGAAACGAATAGGAGACCTGCCCGAAGCCGGTTCAACCCTGGTCCGCAACGCAAAGATCCGCACCGCCCAGGCCGAAGCGGTGGCGAAATACCTCCGGGACGAACCGGGACCGGTCATCCTGGCCGGCGACCTGAACGCGCCTGATCCGTCCCGCGTCTGCGCGACGCTCCGGGAAGCCGGCCTGCACGATGCCTTTGCCGAAGGGGGAAAGGGTTACGGCTATACCTACGGACACTTCCTGCTGAAGGACAGATACCCCTGGCTTCGCGTCTCATGGATGCGGATCGATCACATCATGGCCAGTTCCGGTTTCACAGCGCGGCGCTGCTGGACCGGAACCGGAAGGGCATCCGACCATCGTCCGGTTATCGCCGATCTGATCTTGAAAAGCCTCTGATTCGTTTCAGGAATGTGCCCCCTTTCAATACCCGTCTGCCCTTGCCCGCCGGGGATCGAAGGCTCTGCGTCTCCTTTTGAGCCTCAGCCGGAAACCGACGGCTTCCCACCAAAAACCCTCTGGAAAATGAAGTCCACATGCTTCAGGAAGTTTTCAATACGGAAGACATCCTTCAATTCCCCTTCCGAAAGGTACGAACGGACCTCATCGTCCTGCATCAGCAGCTGCTGAAAGGAAATCCCTTCCTGCCAGGCCTTCATCGCGTTCTTCTGGACGAGGGCGTAGCCCTGTTCACGGCTCATTCCTTTATCAATGAGGAAAAGAAGGACCATCTGGGAAAAAATCACGCCATGGGTCCTGTTCAGGTTGTCAAGCATCCGTTCCGGATAGACGACCAGCTTATCCACCAGACCCGTAAAGCGTCCCAGCATGAAGTCCATCAGGATGGTGGCATCGGGGCCGATCACCCTCTCCACGGAGGAATGGCTGATGTCGCGTTCATGCCACAGAGGGATATCTTCAAGGGCCGCCAGCGAATAGGAGCGCATCAGACGCGCCAGACCGGAGAGATTCTCCGAAAGGACGGGATTACGCTTATGGGGCATCGCCGAGGAGCCTTTTTGACCCGGCGAAAAATACTCTTCGGCCTCCCGCACCTCTGTCCTCTGAAGCAAACGAATCTCCTGGGAATATTTGTCTATGGAGGAGGCAATGATGGCCAGGACCGCGAAGAATTCGGCATGCCGGTCGCGCTGCACAATCTGTGAAGAGATGGGAGCCGGTGTCAGCCCGAGGCGACGGCATACATAAGCCTCCACCTCGGGATCGATAAAAGAGAAGGTTCCTACGGCCCCGGATATCTTGCCGGCACTGACCGCTTCCCTGGCTCGAACAAGACGTTCCCGGTTGCGGATCATTTCCGCATACCAGAGCGCCATTTTGAGGCCGAAGGTAATCGGCTCGGCGTGTATGCCGTGCGAACGGCCGATCATGACGGTGTCCTTATGCTGGAAGGCCTTCCTCTTGAGAGTCTCCAGGAGCTGATCCATATCTTCGATCAGGATATCCGAGGCCTGCTTCAGCAAAACGGCAAAAGAGGTGTCCAGGACGTCGGACGAGGTCATTCCCATGTGAATAAACCGGCCATCCTCCCCGACTTTTTCCGTCACGGAGGTCAAAAAGGCGATCACGTCATGCTTCGTTGTTTTCTCGATCTCGTCAATTCTGTCACTATCAAAAGCGGCCCTGCTCTTGATATGTTCAAGAGAGTCCGGGGGGATCAGGCCCAGTTGAGACATGGCTTCGCAGGCGAGAATTTCAATATCCAGCCAGGTCTGGTACCTGTTTTCCGGTGTCCAGATGGCAGTCATTCGATCTCTGGAATATCGCGGGATCAATATGCTTCTCCTTGTCTTTATTTTTTTATGTAAACAAAATTTCGGTCCCTCTCATAAACTAAAATAATCCAAAAAGGAATTAAAAAACTATCCATCCCCAAATAAATATATTATAGGAACGGCTCTTTGCGAATAATAAATGACGGGGTTTGCACTTTACAATCCGCCCATCCGCCTATTTAGAACATGACGGTTAACAAAATCGGTTTCCCCTCGATGCGATGAAAAAAACGCTTCTAAAAAAATTTCTCCGGCATTCCCTGGGATGGTCCTTTATCCTGCTTGGAATTCTGGGCTGCTTTCTTCCGATTCTGCAGGGGGTCCTCTTTCTCTTTGTCGGCTCGCTCATCCTTGCGCCTGAAGTCCCTTTTTTTCATCGCCAGCTCGGCAGATTCCGCACACGCCACCCCCGGATTTTTTTTAACGCCCGTCTGCTCATTCGCCGCGTTAAACGGTTCTTCCACCGGCGCCGCCTGCCGCTGTAGCCATGTAACTCTGAAGGATCGCGGCCGGAAATGAGCGCCGTATCCCAGCAGTGGATGGACATTCGAAATCCCTCAGCCGTTATGAGAACTTGGAATAAGGGTTGAATTTTGTTGCATCCGCCGGATGAAGATGTTAGGAGCGTGGTGTATGTTGAATTGCAATGCGATGACCATCAGGTGGAGGTTCATTCCATGAAAAAGATTTTGCAACTGCTGGTACTTGTTTTCTTGACAGCCATGGCCTTGCCGCTCGGGGCGAAGGATAGAGCGACGGTGGCCGTCGTGCCCTTCACTGTCCACAGCGCCGATAACATCGACTATGTGAGGCAGGGCATCTCGGATATGCTGGCGTCCCGCATCGCTGCCGATGGAAAAATCACCGTACTGGGCAAAGAGCTGATCCATGAAGCCATCAAGGACAAAGCCGGGAAGGACCTGACCTTGGCAGATGTGGCCGCCCTGGGGAAAAAATTGAACGCCGATTATGTCGTCTCGGGAAGCATCACAAAAATCGGAAACAGTCTGAGCATCGACGGAAAGCTGGTTGATAGCGCCACCTCCAGATCCTCTGTTGGAATCTTCGCCCAGACACAGGGCATGGATGAAGTCATTCCCAGGATTAACGATTTCGCCCAGCGCATTGTGCAGCAGATTTCAGGGGCCGCGCCTTCAGGCTTCTCCCCTCCCGCCGTTTCGGCCCCTGCGCCGCCGACCTCGCCTGCCGCCCCTGCCAAGCAGCTCCGCAGTGACCGTGAGTCCGGGATTGTCAGCGGCATGAAAAGCAGCCGGAAGGGAACCTTCACCTCCATCATCAACCCCGATTTCATCGAAGGTGCCCAACCTCTGGATCGAAAGGGATTCTGGATCAGCCAGAAGTACCCCGTTGAATTTCGAGGAATTTCCATTGGAGACGTAAACGGCGATAAACTGCAGGAGGTCGCTGTCGTTGATCGCAGCAACCTCTATATCTACCAGAAGAAAGACAAGGATTTCAATCTTCTCCATAAGATTCCAGGATCCATCCAGGACAGCTACATCGCGGTAGACGTGGCGGACATCAATCAGAACGGAGTTGCGGAAATTTTTGTGACCAGCGTCAAGGAAAAGCAGCTCAACAGCTTTGTCGTTGAATGGAAAGAGGGGAAATATCAGGTCATAGCCAAAGATCTGAGGCTGTTTTTAAGGGTGATCGAGCCTTCCGTCTCCTCCCCTCAACTCCTCGGTCAAGCCTGGGGCCTGGATGGAACGTTCAATACGCCCATCCATGACATCATCTGGGACGGGACCCAGTACAAACCGGGAAACAGGATGAAAATTCCCCAGGGCTTATCGGTGTATGGATTGACCCTGGATGATCTGGGGATGGGTGGGGGTGAAAAAATCATTGCCCTTGACGACTACGACTATATCCGGATCTATCAGCAAACGGAAAAGCCGCTGTCAAAACTCAACGTTTTCGGAGGAAGCGACGAGCTGCTGTGGAAGAGCGACGATGTCTTCGGTGGAAGCAACACCTACGTCGAGGACATCAACAACCCGAATCCCCTGGATGACGTGAAACGGACCTACATCAACCTGCGGATCCTGACCTACGACATCAACAAGGATGGGAAAAAGGAGATTATCCTGGTCAAAAATCTCTCTTCGGTCGGCCGGGTTTTGCAAAACATGAAGCTTTTCACCTCCAGTGAAGTCTACAACCTGGAATGGGACGGTCTCGGTCTTCTTGAAAACTGGAGAACGAGAAAGATCAACGGGTATGTGTGTGACTACGCCTTCAAGGATATCGACAATGACGGCCAGAACGAGATTGTTCTAGCCATGGTTTTATCCACGGGGGTTTCCGTTCAAAATCGAAGCGCCCTGGTCGCCTATAAATTATCAACCCCGCAATAAGGGGGTTGACAACGGCAAACAGGTAGTATATGGAGGTTCTTCCCAAAGCATAACGGCACAATACAGTCGAGAGATCATTTTTTTGAGAGGATATCCGCAGAGTATTTTATAAGCGGTTCCTTAAGAGAGTACGAGGCGGTGTAGCTCAGGTGGTCAGAGCATGCGGCTCATATCCGCAGTGTCCGGGGTCCGAATCCCTGCACCGCCACCAAAACAAAAAAACCCGGTCGGAAAACCGGGTTTTTTTATGATCCATATCCTTTCCGGATCATAGACGCTCAACAAGACAAGACAGGACCGCCGCAGTCGTCAACAGCCCTGCATCGCCGGGGGCGTGCAGGTCGTCTGCCGGACAGAGCGCCTTTTTCAAGATCCCCCACATCACGGAAACAACATGAATGCTGTCAGAAATGAAATCGCTCCCGCTCTTTTGCAGCAGCGGGCTTCCCTTCGTTGCCGCATCGAAGAGAAGCTGGGAAATGCCCCCCTGGATTACGCAGATCAATTTTCATATATCAAGAAGACCTGGAAGGAGCACAAGAAGCATCTCGCCGCCGGCGTGTTTCTCCTCCTCGAGTACCGGGGCGGGCCCGAACGGGCAGAGGATGCGGAACCCCTCATCGTTCTGATCAAACGTTCTTCAACGGTGTCGCAATCGGGAGATATCAGCTGTCCCGGAGGAATGTTGAACCCCCTGTTCGATTTCCTGGTCAGCTGTTTTCTCACAGTGGGAGTTCCTCCTATGCTAAGGGGAGAGGCTTTGAAGTTCGCTCGCCGGAGAGACAAGCGCACATTTCGTGCGATACGCCTGTTTCTGGCCAATGCGGCCAGGGAGTCCTGGGAGGAGATCGGTTTGAGCCCTTTCAATGTCTCCTTTCTGGGTGCGTTGCCGACCTATTCCCTGCGTCTTTTCCGAAGGACCATTTTCCCCGTGGTCGGACTTATAAAACATTCCTGGCAATACAAATCCAACTCCGAAGTTGAAAAGATCATAGAAATACCGTTAAATGCCTTCTTCAATCCAGGCAATTACGGCCGTTTTTACTTCCAGTCCGATCGTTCATGGCAGAAAAGCGATGAATATCCAGACTATTTTCCCTGCCTGATCCTCAGGCAGGAGGATGATACGGAAGAAATTCTATGGGGAGCCACCTTCAATATCGTTACGAACTTTTTGCGTATCGTGTTCGAGTCACCCCTGCCCATGTTCCATGAAAACACCAGGTACGTCAGCAAAATCTTTCCGCCTAACTACCTGAAGGGGAATACCAGGGAATAGCGGAGGGGCGTTCATCCCGACCAGGGGAAACGGGGTCTTTTTTTTGCAGAAGGGAATTTCTCTGCAATTTCCAGAGGAACACAAAGAAGATGAACATGTTTAAAGCCTTTGTTTTCGATTTTGACGGGACGCTTGCCGAGCTGAACATCGACTTTACGTTCATGAAAGAAAGCATCATTTCCCTTGCAAAGGGGTACGGAGTCGCACATGAATCCCTGGGGAACCTGCTGATCCTGGAGTTGATCGATGCGGTCCGGGAAGAGATTTCCAGGGAAGCCCCGTCCAGGTCCGCGGTCTTTTACCGGGAGGCGCATCACCTGATCGAGGAGATTGAACTGGAGGCCGCCCGCAGAAGCGTTTTACTGAGCGGCACGCTGTCTCTTCTGTCTACATTGAAAAAACAGGGCCGTTCAATCGGAATCATCACCAGAAACTGCCATGCCGCCCTGACCCTCGTTTTCCCGCAGATTGAAGACTATTGCGATGTTCTTCTCAGCAGGGACCACACCGAAAAGGTCAAGCCTCACCCGGATCATCTTCTGAGAACCCTTCGCCTTCTGGATACGGCACCGGACCGGGCGGTCATGGTCGGGGATCATCCCCTGGACATAGGCCTGGGCCGCAAGGTGGGGACCTACACGATCGGCGTTCTGACGGGAAACTCGTCCGCCGACGCTCTGGCCGCGTCCGGCGCCCACCGGGTTCTCAACTGTGCCGTCGACATTCTTGACTTCATAAGCTGAACTTTCAGCCGCTAAAATTATCTATTGACAAACATTTTGAAACTCAGTAATAAAAATCTCATAGAAAAGAAAATGATGTTCAGAAGACAGAATGGACGAAGGCTTTTAGAAATGACAATCCTCACCCCCAATATCCGCATCGCCATAATTATCGGCATAATTAGACCCGATCGTGATCGGGGCCTGATAGGGGGGTAGTCTTTTTCTGTATAGAATCGAAAAATCCGTTATCAGGTCGAACTGATAACGGATTTTTTTTTGCCGGAACTCAAGGAGAGCAAAAAAGATGACACAGCCAACAGACGTATTAATCTACGACACCACCCTCAGGGACGGAACGCAGGGGGAACGCGTCAATTTCTCCGCAGAAGAGAAGCTTCGGATCGCCCAGAAACTCGACGAGCTGGGATTCCACTATATCGAAGGAGGATGGCCTGGCTCCAACCCCAAGGACATGAGGTTTTTTGATCTTGCAAAGCGAATCCCTTTCAAGAACACCCGCTTGACGGCTTTTGGCAGCACCAGACGGCCCAATATCCGCGTCGAAGACTGTGAAAATATCCGGACTCTTCTTGCGGCGGAGACGCCCGCCGTTACGATCTTCGGAAAATCCTGGGATCTTCATGTCACCGATGTACTGGTCATTCCTCTGGAGGAAAACCTTTCAATGATCCGGGATTCGGTCGCGTATCTGAAGGCGAACGGCAAGGAAGTCATTTATGATGCGGAACACTTCTTCGACGGCTACAAAAAAAACAGGGACTACGCCCTCTTGAGCCTCGACACGGCCTGGAAGGCGGGAGCCGACTTTCTCGTCCTCTGCGACACCAACGGCGGCACCCTTCCCCATGAACTGACTGAAATCGTGGCTCACATCCGGAAGATCCTGCCTGAGGCTCCCCTGGGGATCCATGTCCACAACGATGGAGATCTCGCGGTAGCAAACTCCATTGCCGCCGTTCATGCCGGAGCGACCATGGTTCAGGGCACCATAAACGGCTACGGTGAGAGGTGCGGCAACGCCGACCTGATTCCCATCATTGCCAATGTCCAGATTAAAATGAACCGGCGTTGCCTGCCTGACTCCTCGGTCCGGCAGCTGACGAACCTGTCTCATTACATCAGCGACGTGGCCAACATTCCGCCGCAGAATTCAAGGCCCTTCGTCGGCCGCAGCGCCTTCACCCACAAGGGAGGCGTCCATGTAAGCGCCATTCTGAAGAATTCTGCAGCGTATGAACACATCAAACCGGAGCTTGTGGGCAACCAGCAGCGCGTCCTCGTCTCCGACCTCTCCGGTAAGAGCAACATCGAGTACAAAGCCAGGGAGCTCGGGATCAGCCTGGGAACCAAGGACGCCATCAGCACAAAGATCGTCAAGAAGATCAAGATCATGGAAGATGAAGGCTATCAATTCGACGCTGCGGACGGATCGTTGTCTCTGCTGATGAAAAAGATCACCGGCGAATTCAAGGAGCCCTTCGTGCTGGAATGCTTCAATGTCATCAACTCCAAAACGGAAAACAATCCTTCCTTGACGCAGGCCACCATAAAGATCGTCGTGGGCGATGAGGTGGAGTTGACCGCCGCCGAGGGCAACGGGCCGGTCAATGCCCTGGACAACGCCCTGCGCAAGGCCCTGGTCAAATTCTATCCCCAGATCAGCGAAGTTCACCTGGTGGATTTCAAGGTCCGGACCCTCGAAGGCGCCGACGGAACCGCGGCCAAGGTCAGAGTTCTCCTTGATTCAAGGGACGACGAGGAGGTCTGGAGCACCATCGGAGTTTCCACCAACGTCATTGAAGCAAGTTGGCACGCCCTTGTGGACAGCATTCAGTACAAACTCTGCAAGGATAACGTCAACAAGCACCATACAAAGGAATGAGGCCGCATCAAAACGGCTTCTTCCCCGCCAGGCACCTGCCCCGAGGCGGCACCAGCACCCCTTGTCTTTCCTGAAATTCTGCAGGGTGACAAGGGGTTGTTTTATTTCACCCTGCCACGCGACCGATCCACAAAGTTTTATTTCAACAGCACTCCGTAATATTGATATATTCATTATTTTATGTTATTAATCCAAGTTAATGAAATTATATCCGTGACACTGAAAGCACCTTCTCTATGCTGTTATCAATAAACAGTCAGAACCCCCAGGCCCGACTGATCAAGAAAGCTTCCGAAATCCTGCAGAACGGAGGGCTTGTCATTTATCCAACGGATACGGTTTACGGTCTCGGATGCAGTCTCTTCAATAAAAGAGGGATTGAAAAGATATACGAAATAAAAAAAAGAAGCAAAAAGCAGCAGCTCAGTTTCATCTGCTCCAACCTCAAGGACATCAGCCAATACGCCCAGGTGACCGATTTCGCTTATAAAACCATGAAGCGTTATCTCCCCGGGCCCTACACCTTCATTCTCAAGGCTTCAAGGCTCGTTCCGAAAATCATTCTGCCAAAGAAACAAACAACGGGAATTCGAATACCGGACAATCGGATCTGCATGGCCCTGGTGGCTGAGCTGGGGCAACCCATCATCAGCACGAGCGTCAAAGCGGATGACGATTCCTATCTGAATGATCCTGAAGAAATTGAAAAGATGTTCAAAAACCGAGTGGACATTACGATTCATGGGGGCATCATCTCGCCTGAACCCTCCACGGTCATCAGCCTGATCGACGATACCGTGGAAGTTCTGAGAGAGGGCAAGGGAGATGTTTCCGAATTTACCTATTGACATTCCCACAGGCCGAACCAAGGCGGCCAGGAATAATAAAAGACGCCGGAAGGAAAGCCCGGGAACAAAAGTCCGGGCTGCAGTCCGCAGGAGCGGATGCCTGACGCAATAAAAGGAATCTTATGAAACATATCATGTTGATCAACGCTGTTCATCAGGAACAGAAACGCATGGCCATCGTTGAAGACGGCAAACTTGTGGAATTTAACATCCAGATGTCCCTGCGGGAACCCATTACAGGAAATATTTACAAGGCCATCGTCCTGAAGGTTGAGCGTGGCCTGCAGGCCGCCTTCGTCAATTTCGGCGTCGGCAAGGACGGGTTTCTCCCCCTGCGCGATGTCAGTCCGGAATACTTTACCGAAAAGAAAGATAATGGCCGGGACGGTTCCGGTTCCCGGAGCGCATTAAAAACCGGGCAGGAAGTCATCGTCCAGGTGGCCCGCGAAGTCAGCGGGCGGAAGGGAGCCCTGCTCACTACGTACCTGTCCCTTCCGGGACGCTATCTTGTCCTTCTGCCCAACAAGCACAGCAGCGGAATCTCCCGGAAAATCGAGGACGAAGAAGACCGGAAACAGTTAAAGACCCTTGTGGAGCAGATTAAAATCGATGAGGGAATGGGCTTTATCGTTCGCACCGCAGGGATCAGCCGGACCAAGCAGGAGCTGTCCCGCGATTATCAGCACCTGCTGAGACTCTGGAAGGAAATCAAGAAACGGGCGGAAACAGAGCCGGCACCGTCACTGATCTATCAGGAAAGCGATTTCGGTGTGCGCAGTCTCAGGGATTACTTCACTTCAGAAATTGAAGAAATCCAGGTGGACGATATCGACACCTATCGCAAGATGAGGGCCTACTGCAAGACCGTCGTCCCCCGGAATCTCAGGATGATCAAGCAGTACAAGGAAAGGTTGCCCATTTTCGGCCGCTACAACCTCGAGGAGCAGATCCGGGAAATCTACCAGGAACGGGTGGAGCTCAAATCCGGCGGATCCATCGTCATCTGTCCGACGGAAGCGATGATCACCATCGACGTCAATTCCGGAAGGGCCTCCAACAAAAAGAATGTGGAAGACACGGCCTTCAAGACCAACCTTGAAGCCGCCGAGGAAATCGCCCGGCAGCTTCGGCTGAGGGATCTTGGAGGGTTGATTGCCATCGATTTCATTGACATGATGGACAGGAAACACGAGGCCGAGGTGGAAAAAACCTTCAAGAAGGCCCTCACCCTTGACCGCGCCCGCATTCAGCTGTCCCGAATTTCGAAATTCGGGATTCTTGAACTTTCACGTCAGAAGAAGCATTCCACAATCCAGGAAATCAGCTACACCTCCTGCCCTTTCTGCAGCGGTCGAGGCGCGCGCCCCTCTCTCGAATACACGGCTCTAAGCGCCTTCCGAAAGATCGAAACGGACGCGGCCAAGGAAAAAGCCAGCGCCCTGAAGATATGCGTTCCCCACGAAATCGCCGACTACCTGCTCAACCAGAAGCGCAGCGACATTCAGAGGATCGAAGGCATGTACGATCTCTCCATTCACATATCGGGAAAAGCGGACATGGTCTGGGACCACGCGATCATTACATCGGTTCCCCGTGAAGCGGTCACAGATTTATCCGATCTGAACGGAGAGGGCAAGATGGTCCTGTCGGCTGAAATGCCTTTCGCCAGGGAAAGCGACCTTGCCGCTCTTGAAATCCCTGAAGAACAGCCACCGAGCGCCCCGGAAGCCGACGCTTCGGAAGAGCGCTCCGCTGCCGCCGAGCCGGCCAAGAAGAAGAGCCGGCGTCGTCCGCGCCGTCGGCGGAGGAAACCGGAAGAGAAGACCGAGATCGCCCTGTCGGGTTCCCAACAGGGCAACCCGGAGGAGGTTCGTACGGAAGAGGGGGCAGACATCAACGAAGGCAGCGGCATTCCTCCGCAGCCCATTGCCGATCCCATCGAAACCGGCCCTTCGGATCCGCCGCGTAAGCCGGAAAGCGCCGGCGAATATGAGAATGTTGCCGAAAAGGAACCGTCCGCTTAATTGCGGCATCCTTTTCCAGACGGGTGCAGGGGCGTTCCACCCGGACGGTGAGGCTGCAGAAGCTTCCGGGAAAGACGACACCTTTCTTCCATTAACGGTGTGACCCGTTGAAGTGAAGGCGACTGCGCCTCACCAGTTCCTTACTCGTCCCCGGCCAGGGCTCTGGATCGAAGGGCGGCCTTTTCAACAGCCGACATCAGGGTCGCTCTCACTCGGCCTTCTTCCAGGGCCTTTAGCCCGGCGATGGTCGTTCCGCCCGGAGAGGTGACCATATCCTTGAGCTCTCCCGGATGTCGACCGGTTTCGAGACACAGCTTTGCCGAACCGAGAAGGGTCTGAGCTGCCAGTTTTAGAGCGATGTCCCGCGGTAGCCCCAGATACACGCCGGCATCAGCCAAGGCTTCCAGCATGACGAACACATAACCTGGACCGCTGCCGCTGAGCCCCGTGACGGCATCCATATGATTCTCAGAAAGGGTCACGGTCAACCCCACAGCCTGAAAGAGCCGCTCAGCCGTTTCAAGGTCCTTTTCCGTGGCGTGAGAACCCGCAGCGAGGGCCGTCATTCCCTCTCCGACCAAAGCCGGCGTATTGGGCATGGCCCGCACAACCCGCACCGGCCCGGAGAGTCGTTTTTCAATCGCCCTCGTGGAGATGCCCGCGGCAATGGAAATCACCAATTGCCGCGGATGTACATCGCTTGAAATCTCGTCCAGAAGAGCCGGCAGATTCTGGGGCTTAACCGCCAGGACCAGAATATCCGCCTCCCGGACAAGCCCCCGGTTTGCCGCCGGAACAACCAGGGGATAGGCCTTGGATATTTCCTCAAGACGCTCCTTGACGGTATCCGCAACACGAATCTGCCCTGAAGACACTGGATAGCGACCGAGAATTCCTTTCAGCAGAATCGTTCCCATCTTTCCGCAACCGATCATCCCGATTTTCTGATCTTCCAACATGCCTCTGATCTTCCTCCTTATTCTCCTTTCACCGCCTGTTCTGCAGAACGGCACTCGCCCAGGCACAACGCCTGAGTCAAGAGCACCGCACGCCAACAGGCGGTACGGATTCGCAATCTCCGCCAACGCCGCAGGCACTTCAATGCCCTGTCGGCGGGCATTCCCACGGCCGTTTCCCGGCGGTTTCGACGATGGCCTATTTTCCCGAAGCTGTCAACCGTGAAATCGCTTCCAGGCAGGAAAACGTTTCCTTTGCACTCTGACCGTCTTTATGGTAGCAACAACTCTTTATGATTTATATCAGCTCCCAAAGGAGTCGCTATGTTTATCGCTGAAAACCTTCTTATGGCCATAGCAAAAATTCTGGATATCGCACTGACGCTCTATATGTGGGTCCTGATCGCCCGGGCTGTCATTTCATGGGTCAATCCCGATCCTTACAATCCCATCGTCATGTTCCTTTATCGGGCCACCGAACCCGTCCTGGCTCCGGTCCGGCGGTGGCTTCCCTTCCGGAACCTGGGCATTGATCTCTCCCCCTTGATCGTCATTCTAGCCATTATTTTTCTGCAGACCTTTCTGATCGGAAGCATGAAGCAGATGGCCATGCTCTTCCGCTGAAGCTCGAAAAAGTCGAAACCCTCAAAGGCTCTTCGTGGTCGATATCCAGGAAAGAAAAAACGCCCTCTCCTTCTCCGTTCAGGTGCTGCCTCGCTCCCATAAATGCGCCCTGGTTGGAATCCAGGAAGGATCTCTCCGGCTTAAACTCACCGCGCCGCCGGTCGACGGCAGAGCCAACGAAGAATGCCTGGAATTCCTCGCCGAACAGCTGGGGTTGAAAAAAGGGCAGTTGGACATTATTCACGGACACAAGTCCAGGAAGAAAGTGGTCCAGATCGAAGGATTGACGCGGGAGCAGCTTGAAGCCCGCCTCTCCCTTCTCATGAAGGCTGAATTTCCCGATGAGCAGACAGCCCCGGAAGTCGCACGGATCAGCAAACGAAGATGACGCATCGCGGCGAAAATGAAAATGTAGCCCGGGCTGCCGGCATCGTGGGAATGGCCACGATGTTGAGCCGAATTTTCGGATTTATCCGGGACATGGTGGTGGCCGCCTTCTTCGGCGCAGGCATCGCCACGGACGCCTTCTTCGTCGCCTTCCGGATCCCCAATCTGCTGCGGAGACTTCTTGGGGAGGGTTCCCTCACCGTCGCCTTCATTCCCGTGTTTACGGAATATCTGAAAACGAAGTCCAGGGAAAGCGCCCTGGAGCTGGCAAGCATCGCCCTGACCTTCCTTTCGATCGTCCTGGTGCTGGTCTCCATGGCCGGCGTGCTTTTGTCGCCTCTCGTCGTTTCCCTCATGGCTCCCGGATTTCTCAAAAACCCGGAGCAGTTCGACCTGGCGGTTTTTCTCACCCGGATCATGTTCCCGTACATCTTCTTCATCTCCCTGGTAGCTCTTTGCATGGGGATCCTCAATTCACTGCGTCATTTCGCGGCCCCCGCCCTGGCGCCTGTTGTTCTGAACATTTCCATGATCTTGACCACGCTGCTTCTCCACCGGTCTTTTGAGCAGCCGATCACCGCTCTCGCGGTCGGGGTCATGCTGGGCGGAGCCCTGCAGCTGGCGATGCAATGGCCTGTTATGATCCGGATGGGTGCCATCCTGAAGCCGAATTTTCATTTTCGACATCCCGGCATGAAGAGGATTGGACGCCTGTTGATTCCCACTCTGGTCGGTTCGGGCATCTATCAGATCAACATTTTTATCGGCACCATCCTGGCTTCCATCCTGCCCAAGGGCAGCGTTTCCTTCCTTTACTATGCCGACCGGGTCGTCGAACTCCCGCTGGGCGTATTTGCCATTGCCGTGGGCACGGCAAGTCTTCCCAGCCTTTCCGCCCAGGTCGCAAAAGGGCTTTTCGAAGATTTTAAAAAAACCATTTCCTTTTCCCTGCGCCTTATTCTCTTTATTACGATCCCAGCCACGATAGCCCTCATTGCTCTGCGTGAACCGATCGTTTCCGTTCTCTTTCAACGAGGCGCCTTTGATGCCTATTCAACCCGGATGACCGCCCAGGCGCTTCTTTTTTATACCGTCGGCCTGTGGGCCTTTTCCGTAATCCGCGTGATCGATTCAGCTTTTTTCTCTCTTCAGGACAGGAAATCGCCGCTGAAGGCCGCTGCCGTGTCTCTGATTGTCAATGTCGGGCTGAGCGTTCTTCTCATGTTCCCCTTAAAGCATGGGGGGCTTGCCCTGGCAACCTCTGCGGCCTCGGCTGTGAACGTTTTGATGCTTTCCTACATTCTCTGGAAGAAAATCGGCACCTTCCTGGATACGCAATTCTACTCCTCCGTGGCCAAGGCCTGCGTTGCCTCTGTCGTAATGGCCGTCAGCTTCTATCTCGTTACTCTTTTCTTCCCCTGGAATATTGAAGCCCCCTTTGATGCACGGGTGCTCTTTCTCTCGACCTCCATCGCCGCAGGAATCCTGGCCTTTTTCGGAACGTCCTTCCTCCTGAAAAGTGACGAAATGGTGGCCCTTCTCAACGTGATCCGCCGGAAGCTCAAATCGTGAGTGTGCTGAAATCCCGTTGCAGGCGGATAAAATGATTGACTTCAAAATTCCAAAATGTTAGGAACAACGTCTCTTGCAGAATGAAATCCTTCTAAGGCATTCCCATGCTTGACATCAAATTTCTGAGACAGAACCTCGATTTTGTTAGGACCAGAATCGCGGAGCGAGGGCAGGACATCGATCTGGATGCCTTTGTTCGCCTGGATGGCAAGCGGCGGGATATTCTTCAGGAAGTCGAGGCACTGCGCAACGAACGAAATGCCGTGTCCAAACAGGTCGGCGAAAAGAAGAAGCGAAAGGAAGATTCCCAGGATCTGATCTCCAGGATGGGGGAGGTTTCCGCCCGTATCCGGGAGCTTGAGGACGCGCTCAAGGGAACGGAAGAGCATCTGCAGAACCTGCTGATGACGATTCCCAACATCCCCCACGAATCCGTTGTCTGCGGAACGAACTCCGAGGACAATCCCGTTATCCGGGTCTGGGGTGAAAAGCCGAAATTCGAGTCTGCTCCAAAGCCCCATTGGGAAATCGGGGAAAATCTCAATATCCTTGACTTCGCCCGGGGCGCAAAAATTGCGGGTGCCCGCTTTACCCTCTACCGGGGGGCAGGTGCTATGCTGGAACGGGCTATCGTCAATTTCATGCTGGATCTCCATATAACGGAGCACCGATACACGGAAATCCTGCCTCCCTTCATGGCCAACAGGGAAAGCATGACAGGAACGGGCCAGTTGCCGAAATTTGCAGAAGATCTTTTTAAAATTGAAAACCAGGAGTATTATCTTATTCCTACAGCGGAAGTTCCCGTGACCAACATTCACCGCGATGAAATTCTGGATGAGAAGATTCTCCCTGTCTATTATGTGGCCTATTCGCCCTGTTTCAGGGCTGAGGCAGGGTCCTACGGGAAAGACACCCGCGGCCTGATCCGCCAGCACCAGTTCAACAAGGTGGAGATGGTCAAATTCACTACCCCGGAAACGTCTTATGACGAATTGGAGATGCTGACGCTTAACGCGGAAGAGGTTCTGAAGCGCCTCAATATCCCCTACCGGACGGTCAGTCTCTGCACCGGCGACCTGGGCTTCAGTTCAGCCAAAACATATGATGTAGAGGCATGGCTTCCGGGGCAGGAAACATACCGGGAAATTTCTTCGTGCAGCAATTTCGAGGATTTCCAGGCCAGGAGGGCTTCTATTCGCTTTCGCCGGACGTCAACGGGGAAACTGGAATTTGTCCATACCCTCAACGGCTCCGGACTGGCGGCCGGCAGGACGCTGGTGGCCGTTCTGGAGAATTACCAGCAGGCAGACGGCAGCGTCGTAATTCCCGACGCCCTGCGGCCCTACATGAGAGGAATGGATAAAATTCCCGCAGCGTAAATCGGGAATGCAAAGAAATAATGATTCGGAGGGATGGCCGAGTGGTCTATGGCGGCGGTCTTGAAAACCGTTGACCGAAAGGTTCGCGGGTTCGAATCCTGCTCCCTCCGCCAGAATAACAAGAAAAACATGGCAGGATGCGGTCTATCCGGCCTTGTCGCTCTTTATGGTTTTTGTTCCAACTTAAAGTTTGCGGAGAGATGGCTGAGTGGCCGAAAGCGATCGCCTGCTAAGCGATTGTACGCCCTATAAGGTGTACCGCGGGTTCGAATCCCGCTCTCTCCGCCAGCTACTTCTTTCAAATGTGCAGCAGAATCATCGCACCCAATAGATGCGCCCATGGCTCAGCTGGATAGAGCGTCGGACTACGAATCCGGATGTCGCAGGTTCGAATCCTGCTGGGCGCACCATTTAAAAAAAGGACTTAGCCATATCTGGCTAAGTCCTTTTTATTTAAAGCCATTTTATCCCACTCAAAATCGGCTTTCCTGTTCGATCAGTTCCGGAAACCGTGTCAGTTCAAATCGGAATCGGTGTCCAGTATCCTCCCCATTGTGCAATATCAGACAAATCCACTAGAAGGACAAAGCGACCGCACATTTTTTCTCTTTTTTTACTTCCTTTTGCTGAACACATCTATTGCCAAGGGGATTGTGCTTATCACCCCTATGAGAAACATCGCCCATCCAAGTTTCTTTCGCCGTTTCGTATCCAGCTTGTCTGCCAGCAAAAGGGCGACCCCAGCTCCACAGATTAAACGGGTTCCAGCAATAATTCCGATTTCCGGAATCGTCAGGGCCGATGTTTTCATGACAACCTCCTTGAATGCTATGTAAAGGTTAATACAGAGGGAATTTATTCATGTAAAAAGAAAGGCCATCCCAGAGCGTATCCCGTGATGACATGGCAACGTGCACTCTTTCGTGGTCTGTGAAGAAAAGAGAAAAACCACCCTGGAAGTTTGAAGGCCAGGAAGCTGAAGCCGCTTGAACCTCCACGGCAGAGTTCATGAAGGAAAGGATAAATCCCTGGCCCCCCTTCAATGGGGGAAGCGTTCTGCTGTTTCCCGTTTCAGCATCCAGCGCCAATAGGCACGCGCCATATGTGAACGTAGCCAGGGTATTTTCACCAAAGGGAATCAGCCGCCAACTTCAAGGCAACTGGTACGCTCCAAAAAGAATTTACCAGATACACGGCTTTTTCCCCTTGGGACCTGTTGAAAAGAACTTTTAAAAGAGAGCCGCTGCGCCGTTTGCCGTTGACTGGAGTCGTGTCCTAAAAGACTTGGTCTATTTGGGGTGACAATCACCACGAAGACCCTTTGCCTTCTTATCTCATTCAAACCCAGTACTATGACTCATCCCGTGCGCCGCAGCATCTCTTTTCTTTCACCTATAATTTATTCCTCTTCTCCTAATTTGTCAAGAGAATCGACGTGTTAATTCCTCAGAGCCGACCCTTCCCGCTCGCCTGCGAGGCTCTATTGGACTCTTCTTGACAGTAGAACATTTGTTCTATAATGTAAGGCCATGAACGATATGATTTTCAGCCATCATTCCTGGCCGCGGGCCATTGTCCATATCGACGGGGATGCTTTCTTCACCTCCTGCGAAGAGGTCATCCATCCGGAGCTTAAGGGAAAGCCCATGATTACAGGCGGAGAGCGTGGAATTGTGGCCTGTGCCAGCTATCCGGCTAAAAAAATGGGAATCACCCGGGGCGTCCCTCTGCACCAGGCGAAAAACATCTGTCCAAATCTTATCATCCTGCCCTCCGACTATGAAACCTACAGCCTGTTTTCCCGGCGGATGTTCAACATTATGCGGCGCTTTACCCCGGATGTGGAAGAGTATTCCATTGATGAGGCCTTCTGCGACATCACGGGAATGCGCCGGGCCTTGCGCTCTTCCTATACTGGAATTGCCGAACAGATGAAACGGGCCATCGAAAGGGAACTGGGGCTCGGGGTTTCCGTGGGGATCAGCCTGACCAAGGTGCTTGCCAAGGTGGGTTCCAAACATCAGAAACCAAGTGGCTTAACGGTCATTGCCGGCCGCTCCATCGCCCGGTACCTGGAGCATCTTCCCGTGGGAAAGATCTGGGGAATCGGCCCGGCCACAACCAGCTATCTGGCGAAGATTGGCGTTAAAACCGCCTTGGAGTTTGCCAGAATGCCGGAAGCTGCTGTGCGAAAACGCCTTACCAAACCCGGCGTCGAAATCTGGAGGGAGCTGAGGGGAGATTCCGTCTATCCCGTGATCTCCGAGGAGAAAAGCGTTTACGCATCCATCAGCAAGATGAAGACCTTTGCTCCTCCAACATCCGATCGGGAATACCTTTTTGCACACCTGCTGCGGAATCTGGAATCAGCCTGCATCAAAGCCAGGCGTTACGGGTTGGCCCCCAGGAAGATCATATCCCTTCTCAGGACCCGGCAGTTCGGGGATGTGGGCAGCGAGGCAACACTTGTTCGTCCCTCGGCCCTTCCGCTGGAACTGTCCGGTCTTCTGCGGGAGCTGTTTGATTCACTCTACCGGGAAAAAGAGCTCTATCGATCAACAGGCGTCATCCTTCTGGAACTGACGCATGATGTCACTATTCAGTACTCCCTTTTTGAAAGCCCGATGAAAGCGGAGAAGATTCGGGAACTTTATGAAGCCATGGACAGCTTAAGTGGAAAATATGGAAAACATTCCCTGCATCTGGGCGCTTCTCATCCCCTGGAACAACTTGGCAAGGGAAAACGGGGAACGCCAACGGTCCGGGAAGAGACGAAGTTCTTCGGTGAGACCAAACGCCGTCATCTCGGCCTGCCGATTCTCCATGTGAAGTAGACAGATTCTGCCGGGCATCAGGGGCTTACGCCGACTTTGACGGAAATGGGGTGCAGCACGCGGATCAGCTCGGACGGCGGCATTTCCGCCAGAAGCCCCCGGCTGCCGGCGTTGATCAGGATGCGGGGCAGTGCGGCAATGGTTTCTTCCATATAGATGGGCATGGTCTTTTTCGTACCGAAGGGCGACGTCCCTCCAACCTTGTAGCCGGTGTACTTCTCCGCGATTTTGGGATCACAGGGATGAACCGTTTTTACCCCGAGAAACCTTGCCAGGTTCTTCGTAGAGACCTCCCGATCGCCGTGCATCAGGATAATAAGAGGGGCCTTCCGTTCGTCCTCCATGACCAGCGTTTTGATCACTTCATGTTCATCAACCCCCAGCGCCTTTGCCCCCACGCGGGTCCCGCCATGCTCCACATACTTGTAGATTCGGGGCACGAAAACCACCTGGTTTTTCTTCAGGGCCAGCAACGCAGGCGTAAGGGGGATTTTTTCCCGTGACATACCCGGAATCCCTCTGTTGATCTCCTGTTGTTATCGTTCTTCTTTATCGCCCTTCCCTTCTTTGAGGTCTCTTATCTGCGCTTCCAGAACGTTGCTTTCGGCAATGCGCATTGAAAGCTTCGATTTGAGCATCGTGTTCTCTCGGATGAGAACCGCCATTTGCTCTTTAACAAAAGCGACATGATCTTTCAATTTGGATGACGCTCCATGTTCATTCAGAAAATTCTCTATCTCATCAAAAATGGTCATGCTGGACCTCCTCCGAAAACTGCTGAATGACGGCATCGAATTAGCATACAACGGAATCAACTTTTTCCCTGAGAAGTTTGCTCTTTGAATTGTATTTCGATTTGTTCAAGAAGCTTGGCCTTATGAAGATTATAGGTTGCTTGAAACATGACGCTTTGATCATCTTCCCTCTTTAAAGACCGAAGCCCGTCCAGGAGCGCCTGACGGTCGATGCACGGCTGCTGCGCCAAAAGGCAAAATGCGTCCTGAAGCAGTGCAGCCATGGCAGTAGAAGACTTCAAGCACGTTTCAGTCACGCGTTTGACGGCGTCATTTATTTCTTCATCAGTCAATGTTCATTCCCCCGGTAGGATGTGAAACGATCGAACGTCTTGCTGAACCGCCGTTTCCGATTCATAGACGGTGGTGACTCACCACCATGACCTTACCCATAGAGACGAAACAGCCTGCCGCACGGCAGCCGCTCATCCCCAGCAATCTTCCTCGCGTGTCCCGTAAGAAATCCAGGATGAATTTTCCGGAGCGGAAGGAGAATCGGGATGCTTAACCGCATATTCCCTCTTCGCCTTTTCTACAGCTTCCTTGTCGCACTGGGCATAAACAACCACGTGGAACAGTTCTTTCTGCGCTCCGGTCCCGGACACGTCAAGAAGCTCAACTCTGAATCGCATAGTGGCTATTTGCTTTCGATGCCGCCCTTATCCGAAAAGGGCGACCCTCATGAATCATGAAATAACGGAACATGGAGAAACCATTAATGACACCCGTCGGAATATTCCGAAAAATCCGAGTGCAGCTCTTCGAGCAGTGTCATGACATGCTGCCGTTCGGATTCAAGCAGGGCAAGGGCTTTTCTTCGATCTTCTATCGTGATCGGAGTTTTGGCGATTTCCTCTTGGCTCGCGCCCTCTAATTCCATTTGCTGTTGTCTGTTTCTTCTCATGGCCTGCGCAATTTCAAGAACAATTTCCGTAAAGATATATTCATTGAGAAGCTCGGTTTTCATATGATTCCCTTTCAAAACGTAATGATCAAAGTCATTACCATAGGTATCCAAGGGAAACAAGGTAAGATTCAGATAAATTCAGGCTGTTAGCTTCGTCTATTTTCTGGGCGGCCAGGAGCGAATTGCCAATGATATCAGATTTGAGAATGTTCAACTGACCCCCTTCGCCACAAACCATGAGGCCGGTGGTTCATTTTCTTTTATACCAGTATTGTGCAAGTATTTTTTCCGTAATTAATGTGGGTTTCATTATTTTAACGGTTTGTCCATAATGAAGATTGAAAGATTGCTAAATTACACGCTGAGGAGGGATTCATTGTGAAGAGGAAAATGAAGGCGGATGAATTACAGAAACTGGGCATCGTTGCAAAAAAAAGAGGCAATGACTGGGAAATATTTCTCAATGGCCACTTGGCCATGATAGGACTGTCCGATAAGGATGTTGAGCTTTTTCAACAAAAGTCTCCAAAAGAAATGGTCAACATTCTTTCAATGATATGAAGGCCTCTTATCATGGCCGTTATCCCGATTCTGTTCGAGTTTTCTTTTCTGGATTCGAAAGGCGCAAACGTTCCTCTGCATCGCTCAGAAAATAGGCCGGATTTTCCCTGGAATAAAGCCCCCTTTCAAGATGCCTGATCTCTTTGAGTGACACTCGAAATGAAACGTTACTTCATCAGGATGGCAACCCACAACTGGTTCTGAACCACTCACCGGAGAGTCTTTTTATTTTTTAACCCATTGATTCTGAACCGGTTTTTTGCCGGGAGGCCATTGGGGCTGATATCTCTGTATCATGTAAGGTCTCTATGAACCGTGTCTCCATCCGCCAGGCATGGGACGACGTCATGCATCCCTTCCCCAGCGGAATGGCCATATGCCCCTTGACAGCGAATCCTCGGGGATGGTATTAGGTACACCGTGCCGAAGTTGCCCGAAGGCTGTTTTAAGACGGGTCGAAGGAAACCTCGAAGAGATACCGGGCATGGAAGCTGCCGGAAACAGCCGCCAAAGTATTCCTGGAGTCACTCAGCTGTGGGAAGATGCCATCCCAATTCAGACTTACAATAAGGATTGCCTTATCTGTCTGGTTGCCTGACTTGAAAACGCAGGCGTAAAACGGTGATCTCAGCTCTCTAAAAAGACATGCTCCGAGGCACACGTGCGGGAGTGGATTCAGAAAACATGGATCCTTCATTCTGCCTTCGACCTGTCCCGCCCAACGATACTGTTATTCAGGAGGTTCAATGCAATATTACTGGCTTAAAATATCCGAAGAAGAAGAAGGCGAAGTTCAACGCCACCACTATATCGTATCTGCCGAAGACGCCACCGAGGCACGTAAAATCGCCCGCGAATTCATGAGGAATTTCTGTGAGGATGATGAAAATCCCGAACCGATCAAGGACGGCTTTTCTTTTTACAACAACGCGGTTCAGGTGAGACTGACGGATGTGAAGGAGACCACCAAGGAGGAATTCACCCAGTTTATTTTCAAACTGCACTCAATTGCATGGCGCTGAGAGGATCCTCATTGAAGGCAAATAGTTCAAGGCCGGCGCACATCCCGGGTCCCCTTGATCCAGCCCGCCCGGTTGAACGCCCGGGGGGGCTCCTGCCGATGGGTCTCCATTGTCGTGATGAGAACTTGCCAACCAGGCTCCAAAGGAGCTTAGGCTTCTTTTTCCTGGAGGCGCTGACAGGGGAGCTGCGTCACAGCCCGCAAAGATTTTCCGGAAATCAGTCCATCTGAAAGAGATTATTTTTCTGGATATAGTGCCTGACCGGATCCGGCGTCAGGTACGTAATCGATTTTCCATGCCTGACCCTTGACCGGATGTCCGAAGATGAGATATCCAGGAAGGTCACCTTGCGGAAATAAATATGATGGCCTGTGGGCCCCCGATACCCGGAGGTTTTCTCATCATAGGTGAACTGAGCAGAAAATTCTTCCGGCAGCGCCCCGGACAGACCCATATTTTCGTATCCCGGCCGTGTGAGAACGGCAAAATTGCACAAAAGCAGAAGCTTCTGCCACTCCTTCCACGTCTGGATGGCCTGAAAGGCATCCTGACCGAGGATGAAATAGATTTCAATCGACTTCAGATATTTGTTCAAAAAATACTCCACCGTTTCAATGGAGTAAGATTTTCCAGCCCGCTGATGCTCGACATCGGAAAAAGAAAAGGAGGGATTTCCTTCAATGGCGAGCCGAACCATCTGCGCCCGGTGATAGAAAGAGGTAATCTCCGCATCCAGCTTGTGGGGCGACTTCGACGCCGGAATAAAAACAATCCGGTTCAATTCAAAGATCTCCCTTATTTCTTCGGCGCAGCGCAGATGCCCCATATGAATCGGATCAAAGGTTCCCCCCAGCAACCCCCACTTCATACTCTCACCTGTCCATTTCCGTAAATGATGAATTTGGTCGTGGTCAACTCTTCCAATCCCATGGGGCCGTAAGCATGGAGTTTCGTTGTGCTGATCCCGATTTCCGCCCCAAGCCCCAATTGAAATCCGTCACTGAAGCGGGTAGAGGCATTCACCAGCACGGTGGAGGAGTTCACTTCGCTCAGAAACCTCTGAGCGTTGGCATAGTCCTTTGTGACGATGGCTTCCGTGTGGAGCGATCCGTAACGGGCGATATGATCCATGGCCTCATCCATATCGTCCACCACCCGGATTGCGAGGATCAGATCCAGGTATTCCCGGTACCAGTCGTCTTCTTCCGCCTTATCGGCATCGGGAATGAAGACGCGGGTTTTTTCACAGCATCGAAGTTCGACCCCCTTCTCCCTGAGTTGACGGGCGATTTCCGGAAGAAAGCGTGGGGCCGCGTCCCGGTGAACCAGCAAGGTCTCCAGGGCGTTGCAGACGCCCGGACGCTGAGTCTTGCCATTGATGCAGATGTTTGCCGCCATGTCCAGATCCGCATCGGCGTCTACAAAGACATGACACACCCCTTTGTAATGCTTGATCACGGGGATTCTGGATTGCCGGACAACGGCACGGATGAGGTCCTCCCCGCCGCGGGGAATGATCAGGTCGATGTATTCTTCAAGCTGCAGCAGTTCATACACCGCCTCGCGCTCCGTCGTTTCAACGACCTGAATCGCCGCTTCCGGAAGCGAATGCTTTTTCAGAACATCCTGGAGAAGCCGCCCAATGGCGATATTGGAGTAAATGGCTTCAGATCCTCCGCGAAGGATGACGGCATTCCCCGATTTCAGGCAGAGCGCCGCTGCGTCAGCCGTGACATTGGGGCGCGACTCATAAATAATCCCGATGACTCCCAGGGGGATTCTCATCCGGCCGACCATGAGGCCGTTGGGCCTCCGCCACATTGAGGTGACCTTTCCCACCGGATCGGACAGCGCCGCGACTTCGCGGATGCCGGTGGCCATATCCTGGATGGTTGATTCCTTCAATGTCAGCCGGTCGATCATGGCGGAAGCAAGACCGCTGTTTACCGCAAAGGTCACATCCTTCTTGTTCTCCTGCATCAGGTGGCTGGACTGCTGAAGAAGCTGTTCCGCCATATCCATCAGGGCCCGGTTCTTAACTTCCGTCGAGATTCGGGACAGTTTTCGGGAAGCCTCGCGGGCGCGATCCGCCACTTGCCTCATTTCTTCGCGAATATCCATTTGCCGTTCCTTTCCAGGTTGCACAAAATCAGATTTTCTGGTGCCCGGATACAATAGCCGTTGACAGGAGATGAAATATTCGTGTAAAAACCCCAATCTTTCCAAATATCGATGGCCGGTTGCCTTGACGAACCCATCCCTTGTCGCGAGCGGTGCTACTCTACAAAAATGCGTTCGTTCATGTCAAGGTCAAATGCCCGTGGCCCGGCGGGAAAAGCAGAACCATGAACAGCATCCGCATCAAAGCAGGCCGGAAAACCTACGAGTTGATTCGCGATGGCGGGTTTTCCCTGGACCAGGTATCGACCTTTTTTGCTCCGGCGGCGGGTCCGCGATGGCTTGTTGCAACGGGCTTCGATCTGACCCTTCTCAAGGCGGGCTTTCTGGGGCGGAAAAGGCCGATCCAGCTGATCGGCTCCTCTTCCGGGGCTTGGCGTTTCGCGGCCTGGCTGCAGCCCGAAGCCGAAAAAAGCTACCGGAAACTCATGGATGCCTACATCCGGATGTCCTTCAGCCGCGAGGATTCCGCCCGGACGGTCATGGACAAGTTGATTGATGTGGTGAACGCCTATCTTGAAGACGACGCCCTCCCCTTCGCCCTGGCTTCCAAACAATACCGGCTGGCGGTCGTAACAGCCCGATCGAGACATCTGGTTGCCTCCGAAACCATCTGGATACAGTCGTCGGGACTGCTTCTGTGCTTTCTCTTGAACGCCCTGAACCGCTCCCGTCTCTCTTCATTCCTCGAACGGGTGGTATTTTTCAGCGGACCGACACGCCCCCGCTTCAGCTTCCACCGCTCTTTTCACGGCTCTTTCGTTCCCTTGAATCAGGCGAATTTCAAGCAGGCGGTTCTTGCCTCCGGTGCCGTTCCCCTTGCCGTGGCCGGAATTCGAGACATTTATGGCGCGCCGCGGGGAATCTATCGTGACGGCGGCCTGGTGGATTATCACCAGACCCACGATTTCGCCGAGAGGGACGACGAAGTGACCCTGTTTTTCCACTACCAGGGCCGCATCATTCCAGGATGGTTCGACAAGCGGCTCACGTACCGCAGCACACCCGCCGACGTCCTCGATCATACCCTGCTGGTCTTTCTCAGCGACGAATTTGTGGAACGGCTCCCCTTCGGCAAAATACCGGACAGGGACGATTTCCGGACGTTCGCCGATGACCCGGAAAGGCGGGTCCGCTATTGGCAGGAAACGGTGAGACTTTCTGAGTCCCTTGGCGAGCAGTTTCTGGAGCTTCTCGAAAGCGGAAAACTCAGAGAGACCGTTGAGCAGCTATGAATTGAGGCGTCAGATCAAAGACGTTCTTCATACGGTCTTTCTTTCGATACATCGGTAACGTTCGTCAAGATTTTCAGCCCTGGTATCATCTGATCAATTAACCCACAGAAAGGCTAAAAGCCCGCATTCGCGTCTAAGATTCCAGCCTTCTGTCTCGAAAACAAATATCGTTGACAGTGCGGTTTTAACAGAATAGTATACTACCATGGTGGGAAAGTCGTTCTGTAAAGATTGCTTAGTTGTTGCCTAATAATGAACGCCGAGACATTCCTGTCGTTTTCGAGCACAAGATCTATTATCGGCCTTGAACCGGAGTGAGTGTGAGCAACATGATCAGGGAGTGCCTTAAATTACCGTTAGACCGTCGCCCTTGGGGAAAATAGCATCAAGGGCGACAAGCTCTTGAACTCCGCTTCTGTAAAATAAAGGCGGATACAAACAGGTTCATTTAAGGACATCCATTGAAAAAACATTTAAATCAAAAATAAAGGAGAGGTCATCATGAAGAAAAGTCTGATCGTTTTGCTGGTTGCTGCAGCCGTTGTACTGAGCCTTTCGTTTGGTGCGGGGGCTACTTGCACCATAATCGGGACAATAAAACATACCATTGCCACCTCAGGTGGACAATATATCGATGTTGCGCCCTCCAATACAGGTTCTGTCTCTACTTATGTTTACAGGTACTGGATTCCCAACAGCTATAGCGGAATGGCAAGTGCAGCATCGTCAGCCAGGGGCGGTCATCAAACTGTGAGAGTGGTCGGCAGTGCTGCCAGCTGCCCAGCATCAGGTACGATAAGAAGTGCGGGAACCGCCACAACGCTGTATATTTTGATGAATTATTAACGGTAATTCTGTCGCTTCGATTGTCCTGTGAACAGATGGTATTATGAAAAAGGACCTATTCTTTCTCCAACGGGTTCTGCGTCCGGCGATTGCGTATATGTTTCGACAAAATCAGAGGCCCCGACATGACAGAAAGATCCGCTAGTCGCAGATCTGCTGACGAAAAACGAGCCTTCCTGAACCAAAGGAGGGAATCAAGCCTTTCATGGCGAGGACAACCCGGCATTCAGCAGCGGAAAAACAGACGGGTAGTGCCGATCATGTCTCTAACCCCTTACCTCCAGGAACCAGGATGCTTCCCAGCCAAGGCCCTGATTGAACTATTCAGGGCCTTGGCGATAAAAAGGGGAGAAACAGCCCCCCGCGAAGTCATCAATTTTTCCAGGACAGACCCCAATTTAGGAATACCCACCTAGGAAGTCAGAACATCATCCAACCGCAACACAGAAAGAACGCATTGAGCTAAAAGACCACTGGCAGGAAGAGTTTCCCCAAATCCGCCACCTCCATTGGCGGAATGAAACATTCATCAAAATTATCCGTGAGGGAATTTCGGCTTTGATGCAGATCCATCAATTCTGGGCTTACATGTTTTCAACAAGACTTGAGTTGACGGCAACCCGATCCTGCCCCATTCTTAAGAACATTTAAGCTGCTGTCATTTCGCAGAAAATCTTCCCGAGCTTCAACTGTCCTGACCCTGGTCCGGGGGTAGGACGTCCGAGTTGGGCGGCATGACCTCCTCGTCTGGCGGCATGACCTCCTCGTCTGGCGGCATGACATCCTCGTCTGGCGGCATGACATCCTCGTCTGGCGGCATGACATCCTCGTCTGGTGGCATGATGTCTTCCTCTGGCAGGATGGCGTCCGACTTCGGTGGGATGACGTCCTGGTCCGGCGGTACGATGTCCGAGTCCGGCGGCACGACGTCATGAGTCAGGCTCATGTATGCAGACTTGGCATGAGGGATATTATGTGGCGAAATCACAAAAAAGGCGAGAAAACCACACATCGCTAAAAATATGTTAAGAGGATTCTTTTTTCTGTTCATATGTTTTTCCGAATGGGAGCGGCCAAGCGGTTATGCCATGCCGGGAAATTAGTACTATCACTTTGAGCCTCTTTGCAGCATTGTTTTTCAGTTAATCTCTCCGGATTCGTTTTAATGAAGGGAAAGTTAATTCCTGATTTTGTACAGGATGACCGTTGAAAATTTTTTCCGACACGACAGGCTGATGTTTGATTTATCCATTTACCCTTGGCTTTCCGTGGATGGCATAATATCTCAACCATAGATCCCTCTGGATAAGGACATCCCCTTTCCTTTTTTCAAAATGCTCAGCTCACAGATGCATTGACTTCGCATATACGGGAGTGGTAAAGGCACCGTTTAGAACGACTCAAAAGCTTCTACGAAGATCCCTTAAAAGACTGACGTGATCCCCCTCTTCCTTTAAAGGCTTATTCTTCCAAAGAAGGAGAAAGATTTTGGAGACCCTCTTCTGGTCCACTGCCATTGTTGCCATTGCTGAAATGGGCGACAAGACTCAGCTCCTTTCTTTTGTCCTGGCGGCAAAATTCAGGAGCAGGCTGCCGATCATCCTCGGCATTCTCTTCGCAACCCTGGCGAATCACTTCGCCGCAGGTGCCTTGGGATCCTGGCTTTCAAGTCTTGTGTCTCCCGATATTTTGAGATGGATTGTCGCCCTTTCTTTTTTCGGGTTCGGAGCCTGGGCGCTCGTACCCGACAGGTTGGAAGAAAATCGAAATCTCAAGGGCGCCGGGGTCTTTTTTACAACCCTGATCGCCTTTTTCCTGGTGGAGATGGGCGATAAGACCCAGCTTGCCACGATTGCCCTGGCTGCCCGCTACGACTCACTGGTCGCCGTTGTGCTTGGAACAACGACAGGAATGATGATCGCCAACATCCCAGCAGTCCTGATCGGAGAGTCACTCGCTCATCGAATCAACATGAAGATCATGCGCTGGGTGGCGGCGGCGCTGTTTGTGATCCTGGGTATTCTTGCCCTGCTTGCTCCGGCAGCAGGGATGCGGTATTGATCTTCCCGAAGCCGTGGAATCTTCAATCAGGCGCCCTGCCTGGTTTTGAATTTTGAAAGCTCCCGCCAGATCGTATTATACAGATCGGGCACCCAGGAGGGATCGGACACTCTGCCGGGGTTGGGTCCGTACTTCCGCATATCATGGGGGGTGATGATCACATTGACATTGTTCGGACCTGTCTTTGCGACAAGGACGAACAGCTCCTCAATGGCGGTATCGCCAACGGCAAGGCACCCATGGGATTTATCCTTTCCGTGAATGAATATATCACCTCCCAGATTGGATCTGTTTTCATCACGAGCCCTCTGAAGGTCATAATCATTGGGATAATTGATTTTCATGGACAGATGAAACTGGCTGGCCGGATTCAGGGCGATGATCTGATAGATGCCCTCGGGAACCTGGCGGTCTCCCCTTCTCAGTTTGGGGCCATGCCAGCCGCTTGCAGCCAGGATTTCATAGTCGCGTACATGGGTCCATTTGCCTTCATTTTCAGCCCAGACCTCAAGGACCATTTCTTCTTTCACGACAACAAAACTGAGACGGAAAGAGGGGTATGGGACACCGGTCCGATCGAAAAAGGGTTTTATTCGGGCCTCGGCCCTCGGACCGATCGTACTGAGCACCCTCTCCACTCCGAATTCCTCGTAAAGGGCACCTTCCTGAGGACCGGTAACAGCGGCTTCGCAGCCACATCCGGAAACCATAACGCAAAGCCAAACCGCAACAGCGTAAAGTGCCATGCATCCTGTACGTTTACAATTCAGCATGATTCATGTATGCTCCATTGAAATTTAATCCCGGACAGCCGCCCCTGTCCTCCAATGGCTCTTGCCAAAGATGTTCCAAACTGACATCAGGTCTTCAAAAAGTAAAGATTACGCTCTTAATAGTGATTTATAGCCTTTATGACAAGATTATTTTTCTTCTTTTTACTTCTGGCTCTGTTTCTGCCCCCCGCCGTGGCCCAGGGAGAATTTTTTTCCCTGGCGCCGTCGGACACGGTTGTTGGGGCCATCAGGACTTACAGCGTTGAACGGGGAGAATCCCTGATTGAAATCGCCAGGAAATTCGAACTGGGGTACAATGAAATCACCGAGGCGAATCCAGGAGTGGACCCTTTTGTACCCGGCGAGGGAACACCGGTGAGGATTCCTACCATGTGGATCCTGCCCGACATGGAGATGTCGGAACAGATTCTCATCAATCTTTCCGAGTATCGCCTGTATTACTTTTTTGAATCCGGGGGGTCACGATTCCTGGAAACGTTCCCTATCGGCATCGGCAGAGAAGGCCACGACACGCCCGTGGGGGAATTCAAGGTGATCGAGAAGATCGCCAATCCGCCCTGGCATGTTCCCGAATCCATCCGGCTTGAAAAGCCTGAACTACCGCCGGTGGTGCCTCCGGGACCCGACAATCCGCTGGGCACTCACGCCCTGAGGCTGTCCGACCAAAGCATCCTCATTCACGGTACAGACAAGCCTTTTGCCATCGGCAGAATGGCCAGTCACGGCTGCATAAGGCTTTATCCTGAGGACATTCCGATTCTTTACACGCTGGTGCCAAACGGTGTCCGCACGATCATCGTGCGCCAGCCTGTCAAAGTGGGCGTCCACGGCGGCAGGCTTTATCTGGAGGTGCACAACGATCCGTACGTTGAAACGACCCTGGCTGATGCCGCGGCATTGCTGATCCGAAGAGGTCTTCTTGGAAGGACGGATGTTTCGAAATTGCGGAATGCCTTTGAAAAGAAAGACGGGATGCCGACCGATATAACCCAGTAATTCCGGAATGCGGCTTACCGGAATGAAAAGCGGGGATCTAAGCCGGCCATGGGAAACACGGGACGTTGCGTTTCTTGAAGACGAGTTTTGATTCTTGCCGGGGCCGCTCCTGCATCCTGGCACAGGAGTCCGGCCCCCGCAAGAATTGCCTATTTTCTCTGGTGCAGTTCAAAAGCCTTTTCGGCTTTCTTTGCAGCAGCCTCCGACCTTCTTGCCGCAGCCTCGGCCCTGTCCGCAGCGATGTCACCCTGATTGCGGCTCTCCTTAGCCGTTTGCAGAGCCTCTGCCGCATCTCTCGCCGCTTTGTCCGCTTCAGCCTTGGCTGCGCTGCAGCCGGCCTCAAGTTTCGTGACCCTCTCTCCCAACTGCGTTGAGGAATCCCTGGATGCGGCTTCCAGCTTGGAGATTCTGTCCGCCAGGGGATCGGTCTGCTGCCTGACATAATCCTTGGATGCACAGCCATAGGAGATGACCAGCACAAGGCTCATCAATAGCATGAAAACAATGGATTTTCTCATTTCTTCACCTCCCTTCCGCCTGAAATATACTGCAGCTTAATGCCAAAGATGAAGAGTTTCAACCCATAAAATGCCTTTTGCCTGTGCGGCTTGAAACTTGTGACCAGAAATCGCCCGTCCAACCGGGTCTCTATCGCTCTCGTTCCCTTCAACCCCGACTCCTTCCCCGGCAGGATCTTCCGATTTCAACGGCCCCTGTGATGGCGCAGGGTGGCACGTCCTTCTTTCGGGACCCGGTTTCTTTATCCCCGCTCTTATCCTTACAGAGAACCCGATCCTCAGCGATTGAAAAATGAAGAATAAATCTGTTTACATTACGGGGTCAAAAGATCATATTGAAGTGAAGAACCGCTCCGGAAGCTCTATAGGGACAGGCCCGGGGCTCAAATTCACAGAGGATGAACAATGAACGGAAAGAGAAACGTCGTTTTTTTTCTTTTTTTGATGGCGGCAGCGCTGATTGCAACCGCATGCTCGACGCGGACTCAGGAACTCCTTGCCGAGGATTATATGAAAATGGGAAATGAGGATCTTCTCCGCTACTTCTATCGCCTGGACGATGAGATCCAGCGTCAGGAAATGCCGCAGGGTCCGGAAGTCGGGTTCGGAATAGGAACATTCGGTCATCACAGCGGCATAGGTCTCGGAATCGGAACAGGCTCCCTGGGTTATACGGCCGATGAGCTCAGAAAACGCAGGATCGATGTCCGGCTGGAATTGAAAAAACGGGGGTTGAATCCCTGAAATCGATTCTGCGGTGAGGAATAGCTTTTTCTTTTCAGGATAAGATTCAGCTTCCCGCTGAATTCCCTGCCATCGGCTTCGGACGATCGATGGCATACCCCTGCAACCCGTCGATATTCAGTGTTTTGAGCATATCAATCTGCTCCTCCGTCTCCACACCCTCCGCTATCACCAGGACATCGATGCTGTGGGCAACACTGCAGAGCGACCCGATGTAGAATCGGCTGTCGCCCGCCGAATCCTTCAGCGCTTCCGTGTACGCCCGGTCAACCTTCACATAATCGGGACGCAGGAGCTGCAGATAGCCCAGCCTGGAGAGACTCTGCCCGTAATGGTCCAAGGCCACGGCGTGCCCCCACTGCCGGATATGCTCCCGAAACTGCCTGACGGAATCAAGGCTTCGGATGGCCGCGGATTCGGCGAATTCAAAGACAAGGCGCGGAGCCGACGGAGGCAGGTCCCTCAGGGCGGAATGCAGCCAGCTGCGGAAGTCATCGTCATGAAGGGAGGCAGGGGAAATGTTCACGGCCACGGCGTCAACGCCGAGTTTCTGCCGATCGAGGCGCATCGCCTCTTCCAGGACAATGCGATCCAGGAGAGAAACAAGCCCCAGGCGCTCCGCAAAGGGCAGAAAGAGCTCCGCACGAAATTCCACGCCGTCCTCTCCTCGAACGATCCTCGAGAAGACTTCCAGATGCATGCAGTCATTCCGGACTGCCGTTCTCACTACAGCTTGAGCATCGAACCGGATTCTCCGCGCCTGCAACACGTCTTCCAGTGTGCGCCTCCATTGCTGCTCTCCGGCGGGCAATTTTTCCGTCTCTTCCGTAATTCCCCGGATATGCCAGGCATTTGGCCCCTTCTGCTGCGCCGTCCTCAAGGCCAGGTCGGCCTCCGACAACAGGCTGCCAAGGGCCGTGGGGGTGTCATAGGTCACGGCGCCGATATTGGCCACATTCTCCGTCGCCGATAGCTTCCTCTCGGCAAGGCGGCTTAAGGCATTCGCCGTCTTCTCCGCAATCTTCGGAGCCTCCCAGGACAGCGAATCGGGCAGAAAGGCGGCAAAATCCCCTCCCGTAAGCCGTGCAAGGACAGGATTGGAACAGGACTGCGCGAGGTCCCGGAGGATGAACGCGGCCGCTTTCAACAGCTCGTCTCCGGCCTGAAGGCCTCGCTGCCGGTTGAGGCGCTGCAGATCGCGGATCTGGACAAGCAGGAGAAGGCCGCCTCCGGCTCCTTCACGCTCTTCCTGCCTGGACCGCATCTGCATTTCGAAGTAGCGGCGATTTCCCAGCCCCGTCAGGGAATCGAAATAGGCATGCTCCCGGAACCCCTCCGCAAAGGCGGCCTGCTCCTCGAACATCTCCTTCACCTTGAAGGTCATCCGGTTCATGGCGATAACCACCTGGCGGAGTTCCCTTGTCCGCGGCAGAGGTTCCTGACTTTCATACTCCTTCCTGCAGATCGCGTCAGCCTGGCGCTGCACGAGCGCCAGCGGCCTCAGAAGCAGCCGCAATCCGAGCCCTCCCACGAGAAACACGAACACGGCGCAGGAAAGAAACCAGAGGGTCATTCTCGCACTGTCTTTCCACAGGGCAGAGTAGGCAAATCCCGGGTGGCTCCTTACATAAATCTTTCCCCCCTGCCGCCAGCCGGCCATGACATTCGCACTTGCCTCGGGGGGATCGAGGGGGGCCAGGGCAATGAACCAGGATGGCACATCCTCGAACGTCACGGCAAGCTGACGCTCCACGACGACCTTTCCCTCCACGTTGACGTACCGGATGGTCTGGTAATATCCCCGATCGAAGACGGCGTTGATCATGCTTTCTAAACTGGCCCGGTCCTCTTCGACGGCCCGTTGTGAAATCGCCAGCCCCAGAGATGTCGCCGTATCCTGCGCATGGGATTCAAGCTGATTGAGCAGAAAAGAACGGGTATTGTTGAAGCTGAGAAGCAATGTTCCCGTAAACAGAATCAGGAACAGCATCAAGGTGAAGAGGATGAGCTGCTTAAAGAGTGTCATTCTTAACCCCTCGTTCAGATTTTGTGATCCGACATTCGCGTAAGGAGATCTCTCCATTTTCTGAGCCGGCTGCTGGCGGTTATGCTGCCCCGCCCCCGTTGCTGGGCCATCCAGAGACCGGAACCGTTGAAACTGAATATGGGCGATAAATCGCCCCGCTGTGAAGAAGGCTTGATGGCGTTGATGAGATTATCGAGGATAAGGGGTTCTTCCCCTGGGTCACGGTAATAGGTAAGGACCATGTGTGGCCTGTTGATCTCCAGGGCTTTAACATAGGCAATGTTCAGCTTTTCTTCCGAGATTCCCATGGCCTTCAGAGTAAAATATTTGGCAATGGCGTAATCTTCACAATCCCCTGCCCCCAGGCTGAGCAATTCCACCGGCGTCGCCCAGTAATCATTCACACCCCAGAGATGAAGATCTTCGGCATAGGAAACGGTGCTGTTAAAGAACGAATTGACCCTGTCAAGCGTCTCCAGGTCCGACTGAGTCCTCCCTTGACGGACGAGATGTTCCCAGGCGATCAACCGGCCCGGAGCCGCTCTGCCGAACCGTTCTTCCGCTTTTTTCAAGACCTCCTCATCGATATGAAATCTGTCAGCCGCCATACCGGTTTTGACAAAGGCGAGACCGAAGAGAACGCCAAGAATCCATATGATCAATCCCGCTTTCTTCATAGTTGTGGCCGGCGTCATCTTTATGACTATTGGCGTTGGAATGGGTCGACTCCAGGCGCCTGTTCCTCCCGGAATGGCACATGGAGGAAAGTTCGATAACTTATTTCATCGAGGTTCGGTAAGACATTATTTTTGACGGTGTCAGTATAAAACCCGTCTTTTCATGTGTCAACAAAGAAAGATAACCAAAATAATTACAATTACTTCCACCGCCGGAGGGAATATTCAAGGAGTGGCGCTTTAATTGCATCAACTTCCTGAAGATCATCCCTAACATTCCCGGATTCTAAAACCGGAGATTCAGCCGATGACCGACACAAAGACATCGAGCTGATATTCCTTGGGGATGGGAGCAGAGAGTTATGAACCAGCTCAACCGCCGCAGACGAAATGTTGCCGCCATCGTTTTCATCCTGATCCTGGCCATCCTGGCGGTTTTCCTTTACTCCCCGGCAAAGGAGCAGAAACAGCCCCCTGCCCCCGGAGCCGTCAAACAGACCGAAGGCCTTCAAAAAGAATCGGCCAGGCAGGAGTTTGAAGATGCCAGCTTTGAAGGAAATGGAAAGTGGTACGGGCTATGTAAAAAGAACTCCATTCATTCCCTTGACGATTTCCGCAAGGCGGTGCTCAGCGACCCGGTGCTGAAAACGCACTTTACGGGATTCAAATGGGAAAACGCGAAAATGGGCAGACTGGACAAAGCCACGCGGGCCTACGTATATTACAGGAAAGACGATACGATCTTTCGAAAAAAGATGCCGATCACGCTGCCGGCCGGCGACGGATATATCACCGACGGCGATACAACCGTCAGAACGATGTGCTGCAACAGTTACGCAGCCGCCCCTCCCGCCTATGCGGAACCCGAGTTGGAGGCAGAACCCGCTGCCGGTCCACAGCCCCTGAATGTCAACACCTATCCGGCGCCTCCGGAACCGGCCGAAACGCTTATCCCTGAAGAGCTGATCGGGAGAACATTGGCCGATTCCAGAATTGTGGTCCCGCCTGTGATCATTCCGCATCACACTCCAGACGACCGGCCGCATCCGCCATCCCACGACCACCCGGAGGAACCCAAGGAGCCCCCTCCCAAGCCACCCAGGCCCGTACCCATTGTTGCTCCGATCCTTCTGCTGGGTACCGGTCTCCTCGCACTAACCGGGATCAAAAGAAGGTTCAGGAAATAGGATTTCCATTTCACAAGGAGCGGGAAATCGTGCTCCTGAAAATTCAGTTCCGCCGCTGCCACGACAGAAAAATCCGGATTCCTACTGCGCGGCCTCGTCGAGTTTCGTGATCCTGACCATAGCCGTCCCCCTGCCAAGAAAACCCAGTTCACGCGCCGCTGCATGGGACAAATCGATCAACTCATACCCGTGGTTTCGGCAGCGGTCATTGACCGTTACGATGACGGACTTTTGGTTGTCGAGATTTAAGACCTTGACCCGGGAACCCAGAGGCAGCGTCGGATGGGCCGCCGTCAGTTTCTCGGGATTGTAGAGCGCACCGGAACTGGTTCTTTTGTTCCGGAAGCTTTTGTTATAGTAGTGGGCCTTTCCCAGAACCCCTTTGCGTTTCTCCGGTTCGATCGTTTCATGCTGCTCGCTTTCAATCAATTCCCGCTGCAGGGATGTGTCTGCAGAAACGGGTCTTACCGTGACCAGAAGGCCCAGCAAACAGGCAAACGCCCAGCAAGCGGCCTTCCGATGATGCTCCCTGAAATGCATGGTGAACTCCTTGTTGCTGCCGGTTTCATGCTCCATTCTTTATCCTCGGGTTCTTGCCGTCCGCGGTCCGGTCATTCTTCTCCAGTTACCCTTCAAAAGACATTTTTCCTATATGAAAAAAGCGGGCCTGATTCCGTCGGTCCATTCTCCCCCACCGATTGAAATCAAAGCCTCAGAACGGGGGTTACCCGGAAAGCCGCTGACGTTCTCGGATTTCAATCGGCCGGAACGTCAAATTTCTTCAAACGGCCGATAACCCGCTTCTTGGGATTTGGCAGGAATTTCCCGGGAACCGACTTCCTCGTTCCCTACAGGTGATAATCACCGGCTGCCTCCGGCTGGTAGACGACGTTATCCACCCTCAGACGCTTCGTTCCGGAAGGAACATTCCACTCAACGGTATCCCCCACACGATATCCAAGCAGCGCCGTTCCAATGGGAGACAGGATGGAGATTCTTTTCTTTTCAAAATTCGCATCGGAAGGAAAGACCAGCGAGACCGTCATGGTTGCCCCGGAATCCAGGTCCGTAAAAACGATCCTGGAATTCATCGTAATGACATCCTTCGGGATTTCGTCCGGTTCGACGACAAGCCCCCGGTCCAGCTCCTTTTCAAGCATATCAAGGTTTGCCTTCCTCTTGTCGTCGTGCTGGCGGATTTCATCAATCAGGCTCCACAATCGCTCCAGGTCAAATTTTGTAATATAGATCTCTCTGTCAGACATGATCTTCTCCTCCTCATGGATACGTTCGTCAGATCAACCGCTTCAGTCATACCGCGTCCTGATCATTCAGGATTTCTTTCTCCTCCTGGACCTGATCCAGGCTTCGTGCTCTTCGATCAGCGCCTCGGCACCGGTTTTCCTGCTGGAGAGGGTCAAGGTGAAATCGTAATCGTTTTTCCCGATCTTGACAACCTCAATCTCCCTGTTCAGGAACTGCCGGATTTCCTCCAGGCGCTCTTTCTCTTCCGTGCTGCAGAAGGAAAGGGCAACCCCCTTGTGGGAACCCCGCCCTGTTCTTCCCACCCGGTGGACGTAATTTTCCGCCTTATCCGGCAGATCATAGTTGATCACGTAGTTGACATCCGGGATATCAATGCCGCGCGCGCTGACATCCGTTGCAATGAGAAGATTGACTGTCCCCTCCTTGAACCTGCTGAGCACAAGGGATCGTTCTTCCTGGTCCTTTTCGCCATGAATGGTGAGAGCCTCAATCCCTACCCGTTCCATGGCTTTGGCAACCCGCTCCGCCCGCACCCGGGTCCGGACAAAGACCAGGATCTTGCTGTCCCAGTGCTCCTTGATGAAGCGCTCCAGGAAGAACCGCTTGTCATCCATCTCCACAAAGAGGACCGCATGTGAGACATTGGCGGCCACGGGATCGTCGGGGGATATCGAAATACGGATCGCCGTACTTTTTACCTGGGAAAAAGCGAGTTTCTTGATCTCCGGATTGATGGTTGCCGAAAAGAACAGTGTCTGATGTTTTCGATGGAGCATTCTTTTGACGGCCTGAATGTCCTTGATAAATCCCAGATCCAGCATATGATCCGCTTCATCCAGAATCAGGGTCTCCAGGGAATCCAGCCGGATGAATCCCTGGTGGATGAGATCGAACATCCGCCCCGGGGTGGCAATCAGCACGTCGATCCCATCCTGGAGCCGTGCAATCTGAGCATCCTGCTCGACGCCGCCGATCACGGGATAAGATTTCACCCGTGTGTGCTTCGACAGCGCGGCAAATACCCCGCCAATCTGCAGGGCCAGTTCCCTGGTGGGCACCAGAACGATGCACGTGATGCCGAAAACCCGCTGACGGCCTTTTTTCCGGTGAATTCTGTCAATCATGGGGATGGCGAAAGCGGCCGTCTTCCCTGTTCCCGTCTGCGCTATGGCCAGGACATCCTCCCCCTTGAGAATCGGCGGAATGGATTTAAACTGGATGTCCGTCGGCCTCTTGAAGCCGAGCTGGGCAAGATTCTTCTTGATCGCCTCGGAGATGGCGTATTTCTCAAATTTCATGATTCCCCTACTCTTTCCCGATACGTCATGGTAAATACCTTTGAAACCCGATAAAAGCAATTTCAATGTTTCAAAGAGGAAGTGGAGAAATCCGCCTCTTTTGCGGCAGGTAAAATCTTTTTTCCCCTCAGCCACGAAATTTCCGGGACAGAGCGGAGATTTCGGCAGAAGGGATACAGGAACTGGCGATGGCATTCGTATGGATTCATGATGTCACCCTGAGCCTCGGAGGGCCTCTTCTCCTGGAAGGAGCAACACTCCGGATCGAGGAGGGTGAGCGCATCGGACTGGTGGGCCGCAACGCAGCCGGAAAATCAACCCTTCTGAACATGCTGAACGGGGACCTCCCCCCTGATGAAGGAGAGGTCGTTAAAAGCCCCGACGCCCGGATTGCCCTGCTTCCGCAGGATGTCCCCGACGATCTGCCGGGTACGGTCTACGAGATCGTTTCCTCCGGTGCACCGGAACACCTGGAGCTGCTGAGGCAATATCACGAATTGACGGGCCGTCTTTCTCAAAACGCAGACCTGGATTCTCTGAAAAAGCTCGAACGGGTTCAGCACATCATGGAGACATCCGGTGCCTGGCATTTTCACCAGCGGGTCGAAAATCTGATTTCCCAGAGCGGCATCGGCGAAAACATCGAATTTCGCACCCTATCGGCAGGACTGAAACGCCGGGTCTTTCTGGCCAGGGCCCTGGCGGCTGATCCGGACCTTCTCCTGCTGGATGAACCCACCAATCATCTGGACATTGACACCATCCTCCGGCTGGAAGAGTTTCTACTCAAGTTCAGCCGGACGGTCATCTTTGTGACCCATGACCGTGCCTTTCTTCAGAAGCTGGCAACCCGCATTGTGGAGGTGGACCGGGGCCGGCTTCTTTCCTTCGATTGCCCTTACGATGCCTATCTCGAACGCCGGCAGGCCATGCTGGACGCGGAAGAGAAGGCCTGGCAGGACTTCGACCGGAAGCTCGCAAAGGAGGAAATCTGGCTGCGTCAGGGGATCAAGGCCCGCCGCACCCGGAACGAAGGCAGGCTGAGGGCTCTGGAGCAGCTGCGCCGCGAACGGGCCCTGCGCAGGGAACGGGCGGAAACCGCGCGGATGGCCATTTCGGAGGCGCAGCGCAGCGGAAAGCTCGTCGTCCATGCCGAAGGGATCGATTTTTCCTTCGGCGACCGGGTTATTATCCGGAACTTTTCCACCACCGTCCTGCGCGGCGACAAGGTGGGCATTCTCGGCCCCAACGGATCGGGAAAAACAACGCTGCTCAAGATCCTCCTGGGAGAGCTGACGCCTCAGCACGGCCGGCTGCGCCTCGGCGCCGGCCTGGAGGTCGCCTACTTCGATCAGCTCCGGGCTCAATTGGACGAAGAGCGCACCCTCAAAGATAATATCGCCGGCGGCAACGAAACGGTCTTCACGGGAGCTGCGCCGCGGCATGTTGTCGGGTATCTTCAGGATTTCCTTTTCCCGCCTGAACGGATCCTGTCGCCTGTCCGATCCCTTTCCGGCGGTGAGCGCAACCGCCTTCTCCTGGCCAAACTCTTCAGTGTCCCGTCCAATGTCCTGGTCCTTGACGAACCCACCAATGACCTTGATTCAGAAACTCTGGAGCTTCTGGAGGAGAGGCTTCTCAATTACGGCGGAACGATCCTGCTGGTCAGCCATGACCGCGCCTTTCTGAACAACGTCGCCACGTCCACCCTTGTTTTCGCAGGGAACGGACGCCTGGAGGAATATGTGGGCGGATATGACGACTGGCTTCGCCAGAGGCCCGCCCCAGCCAGCCGGGAGACGCCGGACAGGGCGGAAAAACCTGGACGGGAGAAGAGGGTTCCGGAACAGCGGAAACTATCCTACAAAGAGACGCGGGAGTTGGAGGCTCTGCCCCGGCGAATCGAGGCCCTGGAACAAGAGAAGGCGGGGATTTACGCCATCCTGAGTTCGCCTCAATTCTACGCCAGGGGTGATTCCACCGCGGTGGCCGGAACCAACGCGCGGCTGGAGGCTCTGGAGCGGGAGCTGGAACAGGCCTATCAGCGCTGGGAGGAACTGGAAGATTTTGTATCATAAAAGCACGCAGCAGGAGAACAGGACCATGAGCGAACAAAAACTCGATGCCCTCCAGAACCTGATATCAACCTTCCCGAGCGCCGTCCTGGCGTTTTCCGGCGGAGTCGACAGCACCCTGCTGGCCGTCATCGCCCACCGGATACTGGGAAACCGCTTCCTGGCGGTCACGGCCGCTTCCCCCGTTCATCCGGAATCTGAACTCGTTGCAGCAAAGGAACTGGCTGCTCAGTTTGGATTCCGTCATCAGGTCATCTTCACTCAAGAATTTGCAGAGGCCCATTTCATCCGCAACCCGCCGGAACGTTGTTATTTCTGCAAGCTGACCTTATTTCGGGAATTGAAGAGCATCTCGGAAGAAGAAAATTTTTCCGTTCTTCTCGCCGGCGACAATTATGATGACCTGGCGGATTACCGTCCCGGCCACCGTGCCGCTCGGGAGATGAATGTCCGAAGCCCTCTGCAGGAAGTGGGGTTATCCAAAACGGAGATCCGAGAATGGTCAAGAAGGGAAAATCTTCCCACCTGGTGCAAACCGGCTTACGCCTGCCTGGCGTCCCGGATACCCTATGGCCGGGCCATTACGGTGGAAGCCCTGGCCAGAATCGATCAGACGGAGAGTTTTCTCCTCTCGCTGGGGTTTCTGGAAATCAGGGTTCGGGACCACTTTCCCGTGGCACGGTTGGAGTTCGGAAAGGCTGAACTGGAAAGGGCCTGGAACCTCAGGGAGTTGATTGCCGCCACGGTGCACAAGTTCGGCTTTCCCTATGTCGCCATCGATCTCGACGGATTCCGTTCCGGAAGTATGAACACCGTGTTGCCGGATACGCTTATGGGGTAATGGCATTCGGTCCATCATCTGAAATCCAGGGTAAACAAATGCTCTTTCCATCGGGAGAGCATTCCGGAACCCAATTGAAAATCCCAAGTACCAGGAGGTTATGAACATGGAAGGACCCGGAAATCTGGAGCAGGAAACAAAAACGTGCAAGGCCGACGCGACATCACGGTCCCGTTACCGCGAAACCCTCCCGCAGATCATCGATTCCATTGTGGACTCCTGCCAGAAAGAGACCCGTTTATCCCATATCAGCCCGGAACGGATCCCCTCCAGGCAGGCCGTCAAGGAAATCCTGAGCCGCACGCACCAGCTTCTCTTTCCCGGGTATTTCTCCCGGGAGAATATCGATCCGGTCAATCTGAATTATGAAATCGGGTCCATGGTCACGGTCCTTTTTGAATTGCTGGCCAGGCAGATAACGCACAGCTTCCGGCATCAATGTTTCCGATACAGCCTTCCCTGTGTGGGATGCGAAGAAAAGGGCTATCAGGAAGCGGTGACTCTGCTGCTCAGCATCCCCGGTCTGCAGAAAATACTTTCGACCGATGTGATGGCCGCCTACGAGGGGGATCCCGCCGCAGGCAGTTCGGACGAAATTATTTTCAGTTATCCCGGAATTTTAGCCATCAGCATCTATCGGATCGCCCACCAGCTTTACAAACAGGAAATCCCCCTGCTGCCCCGGATGATGACGGAATACGCCCACAGCATCACCGGCATCGACATTCATCCAGGCGCTACCAGCGGCGAAAGTTTCTTTATCGACCACGGCACGGGCGTCGTCATCGGTGAGACCACGGAGATCGGGAAAGGGGTGCGCATCTACCAGGGGGTTACGCTGGGGGCCCTTTCGCTTCCCAAGGACGCAGGAGAGCAATGGAGGGGGAAAAAGCGCCACCCCACCATCGAAGATGACGTCATCCTCTATTCGGGAGCGACGATTCTCGGCGGAGACACCACCATCGGCGCCCGGTCGACCATTGGCGGCAATGTCTGGATCACGGAATCCGTCCCACCGGACACCCGGGTTATCATGGAAGAGCCGCGGCTGCACTTCAAGTGAGAAAGGGAAACGGTTCGTCAATGCAGCGGCATTTTTATCTTCTGGGTGAAGTACAGCGAAACAAGGGTCAGGCCGGCGCCTATGATGAAGGGAAGCTTCCAGTTCAGCAGCCACAGGCTGCCTCCTAACAGGGGAATAACCACGGCGGAGATATGGTTGATCGTGAAGCCGATGGCGGTGCTTTGCGCCAGATCCCCCGGATCGGCCGTTTTCTGGAGATAGGTGTTCAATCCGATGGCGAAATTGAAGAAGATGCTGTCCAGAATGTAGAGGACAACGGCCACCCATGCATTTTCGATCAAGGCATAACCCAGAAAAAGAATAAAGAGGCTGGCGCTCTCCAGGGAGAGGACCACCCGCTCGCCGTAAACGTTGATGGCCCGGGAGATGTACCGGTTGGTCAGGTACGTCAGAGTATAATTCAGGACATAGATGCCGGCAATGGTGCTGACGCTCAGCCGGTATTTTTCGACGAGAAGGAAGACGGCAAAGACAATGAAAATCTGCCTCCGGGCGCCACTGAGAAAGTTCAGGACATAGTACAGCCAGTATTTCCTGCGGAGGACGAGTTTGTTCTGCCGTTGCAGTCCATGCTCCTGAACGGGATTTTTCGACAGCATATAAATTCCGGCAGATGAAATAAAGATCCCCAGAAGCAGAAAATTCAGATGATAGGGCAGAAGAAAGGAAAGGCCCCAGACAATCGTCCCGACGGCAATATTCGCAAGGGCCCCATACCCACGCAACCGGGCAAAGACAACGGGCGCATCCCTCCTGTCAAAATACTGAACCGTCAGGGATTTGTTCGTCGTTTCAAAAAAATGAAAGCCAACCGACATGATCACCGTTACCATCAGCATCCCGGGGAACGTTGGAAAATAACCGGTCGCCCCGATTCCGATCCCCAGAAGAACCACGGACCAGGCCGACAAGCGATGCTCCTTCATGATCAACAGGACGTACATGACCATAAAGGTCAGAAATCCGGGGATTTCACGAACCGCTTGAGCCACGCCGATCTGAAAGCCGTTCACTCCCACCACTTCCTTGGCAAAATTCGTGAACAGGGCCATCCATCCCTGCAACCCGGCACTGGCGCATATCACCAGGACCATCAGGTAGGTGTACATCGGTTTTTCCTTGAAGAGTTCCATAAGCGCCCCGGTATTGTAGAATGTTTAATCCGGCTGGCCGATCCGCAGCAAAAGCCTGGCGATGCTGAACAGATTTATGGCTGCTTGTCAATGTCTTTTAAAGTGAAGATGTTCGAGCGCTATTCTCACAGTAGTTATTCTCTCTTAATTGTGCTATGAACAACCTGCCGTTGGAGCAACGGCGATCCAGTCATCTGAACATGTCAAGACACAAACCGCATGTGGATCAAGACGCTAGTCCTGAGATCCGGATGACTGCAGACGAAGGCTTCCTTTTTTTGGTATCCTCGGGTTAACGAGATCCCCCTGAGCAGAACCGGAAGGACGTCGCCGATCGTTCCCCTATAAAGCAATGAATTTCAAAAGAGTTATGCGCCCCGAGGCTTGAAATTGACACCGCTTTAAGGACCCTTGGGAAAGGATTGATTCAAGAGCTTATGACAAAAATTCCCCGCATCCGGCCGGACGGAGAACAAAGCAGGATCAAGGCGCTTCTTTCCTGTTTTATGGCCTTCATCCTGCCGTTTCTCATCGTTGGGTGCACCCCCTCTTATGAGGGCTTCCTGTTCAAGTCGAACCTCCGGGAAGCCAATGATTTCTTCAATCAGGGAAACTACCGGGCATCTCTAAACAAATATGAACAGATGATGAGCGATTATCCCGAGTCGGCAGACAGGGTTCTCTTCGAGATGGGTGTGATTTACGCCCATCCTGAAAACAAGCAGAAAGATTATGAGAAATCCCTGGAATGCTTTCAGAAGCTCCTGAAGGATTACCCGGAGAGCAGATATCGGCAGAACAGTATGGCGCTGACATCCCTGGTCAAGGATGCCATGAACAAAGAGAACAGGATGACCGCGCAGGAAAAGCAGATTGAGACAGTCGGGAAAGAGCTGCAAAGCAAGGGGAACGAGGTTATTCTACTGAAAAAAAGGATTGAAGCCCTCGAAAAGAAGGCCTTGATCACACGGACCGGCCCGGCTGACAGAATCCTGGTTTTAAAGAAAGAACGACTGTTGATGCTGATTTCAAAGGACCAGGTGTTGAAGACCTACAAGATCGCCCTGGGAAAGGACCCGAATGGTCCGAAAGAAAGGGAGGGCGACAACAAAACCCCGGAGGGAACCTACATCATCGATTCACGTAACCGGGACAGCAAGTATCATCTGTCGCTTCATATTTCCTATCCAAACGAGAGAGACAAAAATCGAGCAAAAAAAATGGGGGTTTCTCCAGGCGGAAACATCATGATTCACGGCATTAAGAATGGATTCTCATGGATTGGTGATTTTCACAGAGGATTTGACTGGACGAACGGCTGTATTGCCGTAACAGATGAAGAGATCGAAGAAATCGCCAGGCTGGTGCCAAATGGAACTACGGTTGACATAAGGCCATAAGAGTCCGCTTCGTCCTCGCAAGGCAGAGCCTCCTCGGGCCCTGACCGATCCGGGATATTTTTTCAAAAAAGCTTAATTCGTTCTGATTAAACGTTGTCTGATTGATGTGCAGAATACTTGAAAAGACCATTTTATCCGACATTCTCCGCCACCTTGTCCTGTTGATCCTCATCCTGGTGCTTTCTGGATGCGCACCGCGAAGGATCTTGAATGCGAACCCCCATCCCTTCCCAAGCTCCCCGGCAGAAAAAATCGAGCGCAACAAATTTTCCGTTGATAAAGGCGATGATGTCATTGGCCGGCTGGCATTTCTTCGGCTCGAAAAAGGCGATACTCTGCCGGATATTGCGAGGCACTTCGGTCTGGGCATCAATCAAATCAGTTCAGCCAATCCCGGGGCAGATCTGTGGGTTCCTGCTGCCGGGGAGCGCATTTTACTTCCCATGAGCTTTATCCTGCCGGACCACCCCAGAACGGGGATTGTGATCAACTTAGCCTCCATGAGGCTCTTTCAATTCAAGGAAAACGGCAAGTCGGTGTCCGTTCATACCTATCCAGTCGGTATCGGTTCCGCTGAACGTCCAACCCCCAGAGGCCAGATGCATGTCAGCCGCAAGATGTTCCGGCCGACTTGGTATGTGCCCGCCTCCATTGCAGAGGATCATCGAAAGAAAGGGGACCCCCTGCCCGCAAAAGTTCCGCCGGGGCCTGACAACCCCCTGGGCGAATATGCTTTATACCTGGATGAGCCCACCTATCTGATCCACGGAACGAATAAACCGGCGAGCATCGGTCTCAATGCAACCAATGGCTGCATTCGACTCTACCCGGAAGACGTGAAGAAGCTCTACGACGAGACTCCGGTCGACACCCCTGTGAATATCATGCGTCAGGCATATCTCACCGGCCAGCGAAACGGCGTCATTTACCTGGAAGCCCATGGCTCTTCCGGAGACTCCGATGCGATTGAGTTAAAAACGATCTACGCAAAATTGAGGGCTATGGAAAAGAAATCGGCTCACAGAATTGACTGGAAAAAAGTTGAGAACGTTCTGGCCGAGGGCAGGGGAATCCCAGTAGCCGTATCCCGGTTCCAGCAGAAAAGCGGGACAGGAGCCGAGAGGGTTATAGAACTCCGGCATCCAGGCAGATTATACGGCAGGCCGGAAATACCGGAGTTGAAGATGGACGCCTGGTATGTTCTGGCTGCTGAGATGGGCGACAAGACGGATGCGGAGAGGGCTGCCGCCATCATCAATCACCAGGGGCCGCCGATCCCGGCGAGGGTGCTGCTGAAGGGAAATCGCTACCGGGTCATTGCCGGCCCGTTCGAAAACCTCGGCACGGCTGAACTTGCCGTCAGACGTTTGAAAACAGATCTGGAGATGGAAGGCATTTTGATTGAACCTCCCAGCAAAAGATAGCCGATCCCCTTTTTTACGTTTGTATTATCACCTAAAATATCTTAAAGTACCCTCAACTTAAACGCCTACAAAAAGAAATTTTAGCGGGGGGAAAAGGGCAAGAAGGACTGATCACGGGCAAGAAATTTCAGCATGTGCTGAAAAATAGGCAAGCTTCTATAGAAAGGAGGTGATACAGGAAGATGAAGAAGAGTCTTTGGGTGATTTCCATTCTGTTTGTTCTCGCCACTCTGGTGGGTTGCGCAACGAAGGCTGACCTTCAGAAATTACAGGCCGATGAACAGCAGATTAATATGAAAGCCGATCAGGCATTGAAGGATTCTCAGGATGCCAAAGAGGCCGCAGTGAAGGCAGCCGATGCCGCGGCTCGGGCCGAAGAGCGGGCGAGGATCGCCGAGGAAAAGGCCAGGATCGCCGAGGAAAAGGCAAAAAAGGCCGATGCCGTTTTCGAAAAATCCATGAAAAAGTAAGTTGATTCTGCTGGAGAATGTAACCCTTGCTTCAGAAAAAGTGGTGTCTGAGCCTCAAGGCCCAGACACCACTGAAGAACTGAAGTTGCCGACATCTCCTCTCAGGAAGAGGGATATTCAGCTCCCGCTTTTTCCCCTGTCAGGAAACTGGAGTAATCTCATCTCCGACTTGAATTGCGCCCCCCTTCAGGACGTTGAAAGGAAAGAGACGGGATTCGACTTCCGAACGTCAATTACTCACCGATCCCCTCAAACAGGACAGTAGAGAGATATCGCTCACCGGCATCGGGAAGGATTACGACAAAGGTCTTGCCCTCAAATTCCTCCCGGCCGGCCAGTCGCATAGCGGCAGCCACAGCGGCTCCACTGGAGATGCCGACCAGGATTCCCTCCTCGCGGGCCAGCCTCCGGGCCGTCAACACAGCTTCCCCGCTTTCCACGAGTTCCACCTGGTCGATCAGCGACAGATCCAGATTGTCGGGGATAAAGCCGGCGCCTATGCCCTGAATCTTGTGGGGGTTCGGCCGTAGTTCTTCTCCGGCCAGGTGCTGGGTAATCACCGGGCTTTCTTTGGGTTCAACCGCCACGGAAAGAATCGGCTTACCCATGGCTTTCTTGATATATCGCGATATCCCCGAAATGGTTCCCCCTGTCCCTACGCCGGACACGAGGACATCCACGGATCCGTCCGTATCCGTCCAGATTTCCGGAGCCGTGGTCTTTTCATGGATCGCGGGATTTGCCGGATTCTTGAACTGCTGGGGCAGAAAAAATCGCTCCGGCGCCGAAGCCGCCAGAGCCTCCGCCCGACGGACCGCCCCTTTCATTCCTTCCGCTCCGGGTGTCAGCACCAGATTGGCTCCAAAAGCGGCAAGGACCCGACGGCGTTCGATGCTCATCGTTTCGGGCATCGTCAGCGTCAGATTATATTTCCGGGCAGCAGCAACGTAAGCCAGGGCAATTCCCGTGTTGCCGCTTGTCGGCTCGACAATTTCCATTCCCGGGCGAAGAATGCCTCGCTCTTCGGCGTTCCAGATCATGGCCGCACCGATCCGACATTTTACCGAATAAGCGGGATTCCGACCTTCCACCTTGACGAGGACCGTCGCCGACATCCCCTTTGTCAAAGAATTCAGTTTTACCAGCGGCGTGTTGCCGATGGAGCGGGAATTATCTTCGTAGATTCTCATGAATTCATCCTCCTTCTTCGTTCCTGGAATCAGGCTGTATCCAATCGCAGCCGCATGATTCTTCCCGCCGGAGGCTTCCCTGCCGGTCTTTCACCGGCACCTTTTTAAGATATCCTTCAGGATACCTTGTCGAAGGCCTGTTCGAGATCGTTCAGAATATCATCGATGTGTTCGATTCCTATGGACATCCGGATGAAATCAGGCGTTACACCCGTTGCCGGCTGTTCTTCCGCGGACAATTGCTGGTGAGTCGTGGTTGCCGGGTGAATGGCCAGGGTCTTGGCATCGCCCACATTGGCCAGGTGGGAAACCAGGGAAAGGGAATCGATAAACGTTCTTCCGGACTCCAGCCCACCTTTAATCCCGAAGCCTAGAATGCCCCCCGCTCCCAGGGGAAGATACCTGTCAACTTTGTCCTTTTCCGGGCTGTCGGGAAGTCCTGGATAGTTCACCCAGGAAACCTTGGGATTCCTTTTCAGATAGTGGGCAACGGCCAGGGCATTTTCCGCGTGACGGATCATCCGCAGATGGAGCGTCTCCAATCCCTGGAGAAAGAGAAAAGATGTGGTCTGGTAAATCGGGACGGCGCGGGCTCCCGTGGCCGGATCAGGCTCCTGGCCCTCATGGATTAGAAGGGTCTCTCTTTTTAAGGATTTCACGATCGTACTTCTAAGACCTCTCAAGAATGAGTTGTGGATCGCAGGACTTCCTCGATGACGCCTCCGCCCAGCACCTCGTCGCCAGAGTAGAGGACGACAGCCTGACCGGGGGTGATGGCATCCTGGTCTTCGGAAAAATGAATCCGGACTCGATCCCCGTCGTGAATGATTGTACAGGGCGAGGATCTCTTCCGATACCGGATTTTGCCTTCCGCTTCCCGGGGCCGGTCCGGAGTCAGCCAGTTCATATCGCCGGCGATGAGCGCCGATGCATAAACATCCCGCTTTTCGCCCACGATGACCGAATTTCGGACGGCATCGATGGCCACCACATAGAGAGGACAGGGAGAACTGATCCTCAGGCCGTGACGCTGTCCGATCGTGTAGAAAACCGTTCCAGAATGCTCACCCAGAACCCGGCCGGAACGGTCGACGATGGGTCCCGGCTCAACCGGGCATCCCCGTTCCCGCAGGAATTCCCCGTAACTTTCCTGGGTCACGAAGCACAGATCCTGACTCTCCGCCTTGCCGGCGATGGGGAGACAGGCCTTCCGGGCGATTTCCCGCACCTCTTCCTTCGTGAGGTCGGCAAGGGGAAAGGAAATATGTTCCAGGGCTTCGAAGGGTATGGGATAGAGAAAATAGGTCTGATCCTTTCCGGAATCTCTTGGTTTCTTGAGAACCCACCGGTTTTCCTTCTGCTCGATCATAGCGTAATGGCCGGTGGCCAGGTAATCGAACCCCATGGCGCGAGCCTGTTTCAGCAGATGACCGAACTTCAGATACCGGTTGCAGTCGATGCAGGGGTTGGGCGTCCGGCCGAGGCGATATTCCCGCGTGAATTTGTCGATCACGCAGCTTTCCAGAAGCGGCGCATAATCCAGGACATAATGGGGAATATCGAGCATGCCGCAGACTTCCCGGGCATCCTCAATGGCGTCCCTTCCGCAGCAGCGGGTCTTGATTCCCTCGTCGCGCACGCCAAGACACATGGTAACCCCGGCGACTTCATATCCCTCCTCTTTCAGAAGCCATCCGGCCACGGAAGAATCCACACCGCCGCTGACGGCCAGGAGAACCTTTTTTTTCAAGGCTGCTTCACCCCTTCCCGAATGTTTATTCTTTGATTCCTTATTCTGGATTCCAGCTCCCTTGTTGAAATCACCCCGGCATACCTGGACCGGGGTCATCCGACGGTTGGTCGGGTCACTGTTGACCAGGCTCCCTTTTGCATTCTTATGGAATTCTTCGCCCTCAGGAGACGACCGACGTAATCAGCGATATTCTGCGCCTCCGGACACGAGTAGTTGTGCGCCGGGATCACGGCCTTACGCTTCCGCTTCAGCTTGGCAATGATCTTCATGATGGTTTCCATGATTGACAGTTCCCGGTTGGGATGCATGTTCTGCCGTCAAAAGAAACACCGCCGCTTCGGCCAGCAGATTCGGCCGGCAGGATACGGTTTTTCCGCCGCGGAGATAACGGGCCTTGAGGACCTCGATCCCCTTCTGATTACAGAAATCGCGGAAATCGTCAATGCTGAGAAACCTCACGTTGGGCGAATCGTACCAGCGGTAAGGCAGGACGGCGGTGATCGGTGACTTTCCCTGAAAGAAAAGGCGGCCGCGCGAGCCGATCCAGGCGAAATTGGGAAAGCCTGCGATCCCCCCCCCGACCGACTCGCAGGGCATCCGCCGGCAGGGCGTCTGCCTGTCGGATTTCCTGAAGGCTCTGGTTCAGAATCACATAATCAAAAGACCCGGCGGGATATTCCAGCAGGCCGCTTTCAATATCGCCATGGCACACATTGAGCCCCTTCTCGACACATTCGCGGACGGCAAGTTCGTTCAGTTCGATGCCCTGCCCCCGGGTATGGCGGCTTCGAACCAGAAAGGCCATCAGATCGCCGGAGCCGCAGCCCGAATCGAGGATGCGCGCGCCGGAATCGATCAGTTCGCTGATGATCCGGTAGTCCGGAGGAACAAGATTTGTCTGTTCAGTATGAGTCGTCATTGCTGCTTAAAATATTCCGGATCAGCTGGGTCTGCCCTTCCGTCTCCAAAATAAAGGCGTCATGGCCATAGTTGGATTTCAGATCGCAATAGGCCACATCTGCATGACTTTTTTTCAATTGCCGCACAATGTCCTTGGACTGGGTGGGTGGATAGAGCCAATCCGATGAGAAAGAAAGAACGAGAAACCTGATGTCGCGCATCCCACCCATGGAGCCTCCGGCGACGCAGAGCAGCCGATCGATTCCGAGAACATCAATCAGGTGCCGCCGGGCCTCGACCATGTCGGCGATCGTAATGACGGGGAAGCTCAAGCCATAGGGTTTTCCTGTTTCCGGGTTAAGAGATGCCGGCCCCGTCGATCCCTTGCACCCCCCGATCACGTTGGAACAGATGACAAAGAAGCGGTGTCAAAGGCTTTGCCGGGCCCGATTGAAGTATCCCACCAACCCGACTTCCTTATGCCGGCGGAATAGCCGGCGGCATGGGCATCGCCCGACAGGGCGTGACAGATCAGGATGGCATTGGATTTCTGAGCATTAAGCTTTCCATAGGTCCCGCAGGCCAGAGTCACCGGCCCCAGTTTCTCCCCACCGTCCAGAACCAGTTTCTCTTCCGGCCCCTTGGCGAATGTGAAATGCAGGGTCTCGACCCAGTCCGGCGTGTTGGATGGTAGTGCCCTACCCGCTGCCGCTCCAGCGATATTCACTGAATTTAAAGGAATCTCTTTCATTTCAGAAGATCTCTGTTCAGACTTCCATTCAGCTTGAAATAAAAAACCCGCATTCTTCGCGAAGGTTCAGGCTGCGGGTAAATGATCAATGCCATGTAATCCTTTTCCGAGGCTACATGCACGGCCCCCCTCTGCCCGCACAGCGGGTTATCATTTTCAAGCGGCACATCATTCGGGATCCGACGCTCCCCTTCATTTTACCTGTTCCTCTTTTTCCGTCTGACGTTTGACCATGGCATCCAGGGTCAGAGATTCCAGGGTATGGAGCATAACCCGGGTTGCTTCCTGCCAGATGTCACGGGTGATACATGTCTGCGCCCGCTGGCATACAGAATCATTGTCAACACAGTCGACAAGCGCCAGTGAGCCTTCCACTGACTGCATGATTTCCTTCAGGTTGATTTCGCTTGGCGCCTTCGCCAGGAAATAGCCGCCATGAGCCCCTCGGTTTGAACGGATCAATCCCCCCGCCTTGAGGGGGTGAATCAGATGCCAGAGATACTTTTCCGAAATACCCTGGCGCTGGGCGATGTCCTTCAAAAAAATGGGCCCCTGATTGTAATGAAGCGCCAGATCCAGCATAAAGCGCAGCCCATAGCGACCCCTCGTAGAAAGCTTCATGTTCTTTACGTTTAACCTTTTGCTTATCTCTACTGTTTTGGTAGAAATTATAAAAATAAAAATGACCCTGTCAAGAAGTATTTTAAGCGCGGGAATAGAAATAAAGAAATCTCTTCTATTCTCCTTGCTGGAACAGTCGTCAAATGTTAAATTCGCAATGACTAGTCACCTCTCAACAACACGTTGACATGGCGCCGCAGAAGCATGCCCACGTAGAAATGGAGAACAGCGAGTGACCGAGATGAAAAAAGCCCTCAGATCTTTTTTTTCTTCCATCAAACTGACCGTTGTCCTTTTGATCGCGATGGCCCTGCTCTTCATGGTGGGAACGTTTCTTCCCCAGAGAGAGGGCGCCATGGAATTCGCCCAGCGGCTGTCTCCCGGCATATCCGGCCTGTTTCACGCTCTCGGCTTGTTCGATGTCTACCATTCCCCTCTCTATTACGGTCTTCTGGGTCTTCTGGCCCTCAACCTGACGGTCTGCTCCCTGAATCGGCTTCCCGTTTCGTGGAAGTTATATCGGACGCCCCATTTTCCTGTGCCGGTGGGACTCTTCAGCAAGCTCCCCCCGAACCGGGTTCTTCTGACCGAGCAGAATCGCGAGGGATGTCTCTCGTCCCTGGAAAACCTGCTGAAGGAGAACTATGGAGCCATTGAAAAGGACGTCAAAGGCGGCCATGTCTTTTTTTCCATTCGGAAGGCGGGTCTGTCACTGTTCAGCGTCTACGGGGTTCACTTGAGCATTCTGTTTATGATCGCGGGATCGGTCATCGGTTCCGTCCTTGGTTTTGAAGGATACGTCAACATCAGCGAAGGAGAAACCACCAATCTCGTCGCCTCCAGGAATGGAGGAGACATCCACCGCCTCGATTTTTCGGTGCGCTGCGATAAATTCACCCTGGAAACATACGCCAACGGCATGCCCAAGACCTACCGGTCCGACTTGACGTTCCTCAAGGGCGGTCAGCCCGTCCGTCAAGGCGCGCTGATGGTCAACCATCCGATCCATGTCAATGGATATCGATTCTACCAGTCTTCCTTCGGCAGTGCTCCAGGCGGCCGTGCCGTTCTGGGCTATTCAACGGGAAAGGGACAGGAGGAGAAAGTGGCTGTTTCGGTTGGCGACCGTTTTGACCTCAAAGAAGGCGGCGCCCACGTCGAGATCCTGCGCATCGAAGGAAATCTGATGAAATTCGGCCCCGGGGTGAAACTGGACATTGCCTCGCCGCAAGGCCGCCATATCCAGTTCTGGGTCCTTCAGCACATCGACGAGATCGCGGAGATGTACCCGGAGTTGTTAACCCAGTTCCCTCTCTTCGATCCCGCCCTATTCAAACCGTACCGCTTTTATCTCAAGGAGATTGAACAGCAGTACTACACGGGTTTGCAGGTCGTCCGTGATCCAGGCGTCCCGCTGGTCGCATTGGGGGCCTTTCTGATGGTGGCCGGCCTCATTCTCCGGCATTTCATGCCTCATAGACACATCTGGGTCCGTGTCGATGAGGCGGGGCGGCAGACCCGTATTTCACTTGCCGGCAGAAGCCGCCATATGGCGGCGCTCGATCGGGAGCTTGATCTGCTGGGCCGGCGGATTCAGGAGAAAGGAATCGTATGAGTCACACTCTCATTCTGAGTTGGGTTACGTTTATCTACTTCGGCGCCTTCGTTCTGTACCTCTTCCGCATGATCCTTGGAGGCCGGTCCTGGGGCAAGCTGGCTTCTCTTGCGGCGTGGGCGGGCTTTGCCGCCCAGACCGCGGCCATCCTGTGGAGGTGGAAAGTCTCCTACAGCCTGGGGATCGGACACGCGCCGCTGTCCAATCTCTATGAATCGATGATCTTCTTCGCCTGGGCGATCATGCTGCTCCACCTCTTCATTGAATGGCGGACCGGAAGCAGGGCCTTCGGCGTCTTTGTCGTTCCCCTTGCCTTCCTGGCGATGGCCTATGCCTCTATCGCCCCGGGCGTCAACAACGAGATTCAGCCCCTTATTCCCGCCCTGCAGAGCAATTGGCTCACAAGCCACGTGGTGACCTGCTTTATGGGTTATTCGGGCTTTGCCTTTGCTTTCGGATGCGGCTTGATGTACTTCCTGAAAACGGCGGACGCAGACAAGCCCGAAAACTCGAACCGTTTTCTTAAACGGCTTCCGACGCTGGCGAGCCTTGACCTCATGATCTACCAGAGCATCGCCCTGGGATTCGTCTTCCTGACCATCGGCATCATGACGGGCTCGATCTGGGCGCATTACGCCTGGGGCTCTTACTGGAGCTGGGATCCCAAGGAGACATGGTCGCTCATTACCTGGATCGTCTATGCCGTGACCCTTCATGTCCAGTATATCAAGGGCTGGCGGGGAAAGCGGATGGCCGCCTTGACCATGGTCGGTTTTGCCTCCGTCCTGTTCACGTACCTCGGAGTCAACTATCTGCCGGGTCTGCACAGCTATCTGAATTGATTTGTCCGCGAAAGGCCGGATGGAAGATCTCTGTCGGAAATCATTCTTTGAGTCTGAGAAGGGCTGCCGCTTTATTCTCCAGATTGGCGCAGAAGAGACGGCCGTCATCGAGTTCGACGCACTGGCCGTTTCCGAGCCGGGGTGGAAAGCCGATCTGTTCCGTCGAATTCCCGGCGGGGTCGAAAACCCTCAGCTGCCGTCCGGAAATGAAGAGGATTTTCCCGCCCCTCAGGGCCGTGATGGATGACGCGGCAGGGTTCATCCGGAATGCGCCTGCCGCCAGAAGGGTTTCATAGCGCCATTCGGAAGGATCATAATATTCGGGATAGGTTGTCTCACCTTTTTTCATGAGGATCACGTTCCCGTCGGGCAGTGCGGCCGCGGCATAAGGGCCGGGACCGCCCGCCGGCTGCATCCTCATGGCCGATGAAACGTTGTGCTCCGGATCGTACGATTCGGCTGCCGGCACCGCGGGAGACGAATAATCGCTCATTCCTCCGATGTTTAATATTTGTCCCGTAGCGAGCAGAATGGAGACATGCCCTGGTCCGGATCGCGGGGAAGCCAGTTTTCCGACACGCGGAACAAGGGTTGAGCGGCTGAAGTCGAACCTGTCCAAAAGAACATTGCCGCTGCCCACGGTTCCCTCATAAGCGCCTCCGGCGATGAGCACGTTTCCGTCGGGCAGAGCCGTGCAGGTTGGAGAGGCCATTCTGCCGACCGACATGTCCCCGACCTTCGTGAACCGGCCCGTCCGCGCATCATAGAGTTCAACGCTCCTCAGCTCGTGAAGGACGCGCCCGGCTGACCCTCCCGCCACAAGGACGCTTCCGTCCGCCAAAGCCACGCTGCAGTGCCCGCTCCTTCGTTGATGCATCGAACCGGTGACTCGAAAGGTTCCCGCAGCCGGGTCGAACACTTCCGCCAGGGCATGGGTCTGACCGGCATCCCCTGACGCCCCGCCGATCAGAAGGACCCGGCCATCCCTCATGACCGTCATGGTCCCCGCCTTATGAACATGCTTCATGTCGGGCAGGGGCGTCCATTCATATCCCGCTGTCGGCGCTGCGCACAGCAAACACACGACAAGCGCGAAAATAGAAGAAAAAATTCTTGTTAGTCCGGTCATCACCTGGTTTTCCTTTTCCTGCATGAACGCGCTCCCGGCCGTCACTTGATCCATTTCAACTCGTCCCTCAGTTGACGGGTCACCCTGGTTGCATCATCGGCATTTGTCAGAATGGTGGGGGTCACCAGCACGAGGAGCTCCGTTTTCTCCTTTGTTTTTCCCGTGGACTTGAAGAGGTTTCCGAGAAAGGGAATGTCGCCCAGCAGGGGCACCTTGTTTTCGGTGAGGCTCGAGGTCTCCTCCATGAGGCCTCCCAGCACGATTGTCTGTCCGTGCGTGGCGACCACAGAGGTGTTGATTTTTCTCGTTGTGATAATGGGAGATTCTCCGACACCCGCGCCTTCGACCTTGGAGACCTCCTGGCTGATCTCCAGGGTCAGCAACCCCTCCGTGTTGATGGTCGGCTTCACCTTGAGCATGATTCCCGTACTGCGGTACTGGATACTCTGGGCAACGCTGGTTGAACTGGTCGTAGTCCCGCTTACATCGGTAATCTGTCCTGTAACGGTCGGCACGTCCTGACCGATCTGGATGGTGGCTTCCATGTTGTCGAGAACCATCAGGCGGGGCGTGGAAAGGATGTTGGCCTTGTTCGCCAGGGCGTAGGCGTTGATCAGGGCCCGAAATTGCCCGGTCCTGCTCAGGAAAGAATAGGACAGGCCCACGGGATCCGTGCTGAGCCCTGTGCCGAGATGCCCCAAGGTACCCAGCACGTAAGCGTCACCGTTCCATGTATTTCGGATCAGCCACTCCACGCCGTATTTCAATTCATCCGTGAGCTTCAGGGAGACAATCGTCGCTTCGATAAGAACCTGCCGGGCCGGAATATCCAGTGTCTGCAGAAGGTTGAGGAGATTCCGGTAGACATCGGGCGTGCTGAGAATGATGATCATGTTTTTCTTGTCATCCGCCGACATCTTCAGACCGGTGGATTCGAAGGAGCTGTCCTTTCTTTCAACGGCGGCTCTTGCCGCCGCCGGTCTTTGAGGTCCGGCGGCAGCCTGCATCGCCGTTCTCCCGGTTACCGGCATCGAACCATAGAGCTTCTGGATGGACTCCACCAGTTCCGAAGCCAGGGAGTATTTCGGGATAAAGGTGTAGGCCTTAAACTCCGTGCCGGCCGCCTCCGGGGTGTCGAGCTTTTCCTTCCAGCCCAGGATATTCCCGGCCGTGGTTTCATCGGGTGCGATCACCAGGACGGCGTTGAGCTGCTTGATGGGCATCAAGAGCGGCCCAGGCTCCCTGGGCGTCTTGGCAACGATAAATCCGAGGCCCTCCATGATGCTTTTAAGCTGGGCGATAAACTCATCCGTCTGCCAGTAAGTCAGCCGGAGAATAAAAACCTTCTTTTTCTGCAGATAGGGAACATCGAAGGTCTCGAGAAATTCCATAACGGGCTTCATCTGCGACGCCCGGCCATACAGAACAATGACATTCTGCCGGCTGTAGGGCTTTACCTGGACACCGGACCGGAAGAGATCCTTGATCAGGGGCTCCACATCGGCGGGGCGGACATGACGGAGAGGAACGACCTGCAAAATTTCTGCAGGGCTGTTTTCCGGCGTTGTGCCGACCCGGATGTCCACAGGAGATCTCGGCTCCCTGGGTTCGGGGGGTTTTTCAAGGACGTAGAGGGCTCCGGCTTTTTCATCCAGATAATATCCGTATTTTTCCAGCATCCCCATGATCATCTCCAACGCCTTTTCGGGCGGCATGGGCTCAGGCATCCGCATGGTGATGGGCTTTTTGTTGTTCAGCATCTTCTCGTCCATCACGAAGGCGACTTTCAGCGTTTCCCCAAGGGCATGGATGATAAAATCGGAAAGGGGCATCCGTTCGGCGTTGATCATGACCGGAGTATCAACCATGGTCACACGGTGCGCCTCAATGGGCTTGACGGGGGGGGGTAGCTTTTTCTGGGGCGCTTTCCTCTCAAAGGCCGGTACCGTGATTTCTTCAACCGGCGGTCTCATGGCCGCTGCCTCGGAATCGCCGCTCCCGCCGATTTCACCCTGCTTTTCCGTCCCTGCCGGCCGGTCCAGCGAAACATGCTGACGCCATCGCGGCTGATTCATGCAGCCACTGAGCGCAAGGATACATACCAAAACGAACACGGCGGACAGAGTCGTCCGCTGTCGATCCCTTTTAATCATAACGAGTCCTTCCCTTTGAAATGCTCATAATAATCCAGCACCCTCTCGATGTAATTCCGTGTCTCCCGGAAGGGGGGAATGCCGTTGTAGTTCATGACCCGCTGCGGACCTGCATTGTACGCGGCGAGCGCCAACGGCAAGTCGCCGTTGAGGCTGTTCAGCAGTTGACTTAAATAGCCCACACCGCCGAAAATGTTTTCAACGGGATTGAGGGGATCGGACACCCCCATTTCGCGGGCGGTATTCGGCATGAGCTGCATCAGTCCGATGGCCCCTTTCGGCGATCTTGCCCCGGGATCGAAATTGGATTCCGCCTTGATCACGGCTCGGACCAGGTGGGGATCCACGGCAAAATGCTCACAGGCGGACAGGATCGCCTCGTCATACTCCAACTGCTCGGCGGCCGGCCCCATCCCCGTCCTCCGGGGTACGGAAGCCTTCTTCTTCGCCCTCATTCTCAGAACGTGGGGATTGATCTTCCGGTGTCCCGGACCGGGGACATTGGTGTAATAAATCTGCCCGCCTTCCCCCTGGAAGGAGTAAAGCTCAATGGCCGCGGCGGTCAGGGGGAACAGAACGGCCATTCCCAGAAGCAGCAATCCCAACGGCACAGCAGCGGAGATACATTTCATGGCATTTCCCTCTCCATTGGACGGGGCATCCGATGTCATGTTTCCTTCCCCGTTTCATCAGGGTCCTTGTGCTCCTTACGTAACGGGCTTTCTCGTTTCCCCTTCCCCGCTCCGGGTTTCCCCATCCGGCTACCTTCTTTACCACCATCCGGTAAAGAAGGGGGGATTTTTATTTCTCCTTCAGGCGCTCGGGGAACTCGGTCCCTCCTTGCCGGCTTCGCATCCGGGTTCTTCCCTGCCGCTTCCCCCCCGACGGCATCCGCCGGCTTGCGGCGCACATCAAAGAGGCTCAACTCCCTCGTCTGTCTCCCCTTCCTTGTCCAAACGGAACGGGGGGATATGCGGGTAAGCACAGCTCCGTCTATGAGCGTTTTCCCCTTGGTCACCGTGTGGATGGTCCCCTTATAATCCCTGAAGACGGCCTTCTGCTCCTTCCCCAGCATGACGGCCACCAGGGAATAAGGGTTTTCCGGAAGCACTTCGGGTGCTTTCCCGGTTTTCTTTTCAGGAAGGTCGTAGCGCCCGGCCTCTGAAAACAGGTTGCGCTGCTTCAGTGCCGTTTCCAGCACGACGGGAGGGGCCCAGGCCTTTTTCTGTCCGACAGCCGCTTTCGCGTCCGTTCTCTCCGGCCGGACCGGCGGCGGAGAGGTTGAGGGGGAGAGACCTGCGGCGATAAAAAAAGCCAGCGTCACGATGATGGCTGCCATCAGGAGATCCGGAAGGGCCTTTTTGATCATCTCTCTAACCTGTAAGCCGAAAGGGTCAGTAAAAGCAGGAACTCCTGCGGGCTTTTCGTGATTTCCATCCCCTTGACGTCAAGAGATTTTCCCGTCGATTCCGCGGCCCTCAGGATGTTCATCAGGGCCTGCGGCGGTCCGCTGAACCAGAGCGTCACGGGGGCTTCGCTCAGGGTGCGTCCTGGAATCGTTTCGAGCATCTCGAAGCGTACCAGCTCTCCTCCCTTTTCCCTGGCAACGACGTTCATCCTGTGAACGATGTCCAGTTGAATCCCCGTGAGGCTTTGCTCCTTCCCGTAAAGATAAGGGGTCAACCGCTCCCTTCCCACGAAGGCAGCAAGGGGCGCCCCGCCTTGCTGCTGATTGAGAAGGCGGGTCTTCAGGGTCAGGCTTTTCTTCTGCTCGTCAAGAATCTGTTTCTGCCTTTCCAACCCATTGTACAATGGATAAATCAAAAAGCGCAGCAAAGCGAGCAGAATAATGAGGTAAATGCCCATCGCCCTGATCGAGCCCTCTTTTCCCGCACCGGCCATGGGTCTATCCTGCCAGTTCAATGGTAACGACGAAAGAATACTCACCGGTTTTTCCTTCCATGTTCAAAGGGCCTTTAAGCTGGATGTTCCGGATGCCTTTCTCTTCAGCCAACGCCTTGAGAGCAGCCAGTGGTTCCTTTGAGATGATCAGAACTTCCACATTGTTCTCATTCAACTGCACGCTGCTGATATAACAGTCCTCGGGCAGTGTGCGGGCCAGCATGTCCAGGACGCTCAGCGGAGACTGCCGGGCATTGAGCCTGTCGCTCAATTCCTTCTGTACCGCGGAGTAATCGATGGCCTGGATTCCCTGCCGGGACTCCGCCAGTTGGATTCTCCTGTCCATCTGCCGCGATATCTCCTGGAGCGCCTGGCTGGCCCGCTCATGATCCCTCATGTTCAGATAGAGCACCAGGCCGCAGCCCAGGACACCGTAGATCGCCATTCGGAACAGGAGTCCCGGGTAGGCAGGAATCCGCAGTTCCCTCTTACACCGGAATTCCCGGAGGTTCATGGAGGGGATGTTGTCCAGGCAGGGAGAGTATCCCCTGTCGGGCACGTTCTCTACAAAGAGGGCAGGCCTTTCCCTCACGGTGACGGGAAGAATTCCGTACACCCGCATCCTGTGCATTTCAGCCCCGTAGGCCTCCAGGCTGTTCAGAAACCGTTCGGCATCCTCCTCCGTGAAGGCATCGGCCGGATGGGAGGCGGCGCCGAGAAACCGGCGTTCCGATACGGCGAGCAGATGGGTCACGTCCTTCCAGGTCCACAGGAATATCTCGGCTGTCGAGGAGGAAAACGCCGCTTCTTCAGGGATCGCGTAATGAAAAGGCAGGACGTTTCGCAAAAGGCTGTAAGGCTCGCTTTCCCAAGCCCAGATATCCAATTCCGTATAGGCCGAGGACGAGGAGTTTACGCGACAGTAAAAGTCCGGCCGGGAAAAAGGGAACAGCTCCCCCAGTTCCAGCCGGACCGCTTTGGCCAGTTTTTCCTTCGGCGCCGGAGGGTAGCGTTTACGGATGTGAAGGAGCCGGTCTCTTCCGATGATCAGGACGATCCTCTGCAGTGCCCCCCGAAGGGGGGTCAGCTCATCCAGGGAGCCGCCGCCGGTCCGGACCGGCTTCCCCTTTACATAGCGATAGAGATCAAGGCCGTTTCTGTGCCAGTATCCCGCCGTCAGTCCCTGCATGTTGCCTATTCCTCCCGCCAGTAGAGAACGCTGTAAGGTGCGATGTTGTTCTGTCGCAGACTCAATCCCGCCTTGATGGTATACATGGCCTTCGGTTGACCGGCACTCACCGAAATATCCATGAAAAGGGATGGTTTGAAATAGATCATCTTCCTGTTCTTGGCCATCATGCGCCCCGTCAAAAGCTGAAGCGCACCCTCCGTAATCACCCCGTGTTCAGCCTTGAAATTCTTTATGCTCTGAAGCGTTTCTTCCGTAATATCCAAAAAGGCCATCATGACCTCATCAGGCGCCGTATTGGGGTTGAACCCCGTCGCGGGAAGCATGGTGAGACAGGGTCGGAGCCGTTCATATCCCTCCGGCGTCATTCCCCGGACAAACCCTAGTTCGTCCATGTACTGGAGGGCGTAATTGCGGGGTGGCAAACCCCGATGGCTCCTGTAGTAAGAGGCCTCCGCCCCGTTCAACCGGGTAAGATCGTCCTGGTCGGTCCAATCCTGCAGACTGGCCAGAGGGACCGAGGCACTGTCGACCGACAGGACCCGCTGGAGAAGCTGCTGCATCGCCGCCGTATTGATCGTTGCCAGGGAGATCAACCCGTTGCTGTCCTGAAGACGGACCGTTATATCATCGGACAAAGGAACCGGAGCATTGTCCAGGGGAAGCGTTGAAACCAGGGTCAGATCCTCCGTGCCGGAGAGCACGACCTCCCGGGGCATTGTGCGTCCCCTGAGGAGGAGGTAAATCAGAGTGTCATAGGCCGACCGCGCCTTCACGATGGCTTCCGCCTTGTTTTTCAGGTTCTCCGATGCCTGAAGATGCTCCTTGACGAGCCAGTTGAACCCCAGTCCGACGGTCATGATGACCGTCACCATAAAAACCATCAGCATGGTGGCCGAACCCCGGCTGTCAAGGCACAGCTTGATAGGCGTCATTATATTCCGTCTTCATCAGCGAGTTTACATACAGGTTGAAAACGATTTTCCCCGAATAATCCCCCTGCCGGTAGGACACCCGGACCATCGCGGGAAGCCGCTTCATCCTGCTTCCCTCATACCGATCAAACCAGACGTATCCGCGTCTTGCGGAGTCGTAGCCGAAGTAGGAAAAGGCGATGCTGTCCACCTGCTCCAGGATCCGGACGCCCTGCCCTTCCCTGTAATTCCCGGAGAGAAAATCCCTTTCAATATCCTCAAATGTTTTCGTGTAAACGGGCCGTTCATAATAGGCCAGGAACAGTTTCCCCTGCTGATCCATTTCCTTTCTGACCCAGACGACCACCGGCAGCTCACCGGCAAAGGGGGCAAGGGACACATAGGATACACGGTCCATGTCACCCCGGAAATAGGGGAACCATCCGTCGCTCCGGGTCCGGACATAATAGTCGGTTGTTGAGGTGAAGCTCTTTTCGATCCAGATCATCCGGGCATAATCCCAGAAGTTCAAGCCCTTTTCCATGAGACTTCGGTACTGCTGCAGTCCCTGATTGATCGCCATGCCGGCCAGCATGACCATCACGGTAAAAATGGCGATCGCCACGAGAACTTCAATCAGGGTGTAGCCCTTAGGATGTGGGTTCATTTGTTGTCTGCAGGGCCTTGTATCTGAGAACGTGCATTGAATAGTCTCTGCTCACTCCCTGTGCCGAAAGGGTGAATTCCACCTGGTAGAGCAGGAGATGATAGAGGAACGAAGACGCCTCTTTCTTTTCGGCGGATACCGGCATCATGGAGGAAAGAACCCCGGCATTCCATTTGAGGGTCACTCCCTCGCCCATCTCCTCCGTTCCACTCACCTTTTCCAGGTCAAGGGACCGGATCAGGCCGGTCGCCTGAACGAGCTTCGCTGACAGCGTATTGGATATTCTCGCCTTCTCGAGGTGTTCAAACCCCATCCGGAACAGATACATGGTGGCGGCAATCCCCGCGGTAAGAATCAACCCCGCAATCAGGATCTCCAGGACAAGAAAGCCCCCGGATTTGAAATCTCCCCGCCGTTTCATGCGGCCTCTTCCGCGGGCTCCAGGGAGAGGGTCCCGAAGGGGGCCGTCACGTGGAGAAGATAGCGCTCTCCGTCCACGGTAATGTCTATCCGTCCACCGGTGGTTGTCCCGTTGCTGTAAAAGAAAATAGGGGGCTCAACCGTGACCTGGACATCGGCGAACGGGATCGGTGCCCCATCCACCGTCAGCGTATTTTCCAGAGAACCCAGGAGATGCTTTTCACTGTAGAGAAAGGCGTCCCGTCGGAGTCCGGACACATAGAGCATGACCTCCTGGGCGCGCAGAGCTGCCCCATACCGGCGCACCATGTTGTAAGAGACCGGGAGGACGGCGGAAAGCAATACAGCGAGAAGAATCATGACCACCAGGATCTCGATGAGGGTGAAACCCCTCTGCCGTGTCGGAAGTTCGCGCATGTCCGGACCCTCAAAGTTTGATGCTGCTGACGCTCATCACGGTCAGGATCAACGTAATGACAATGAAGCCGACGACAGCCCCCATCACGATGATGATCACCGGCTCCACCAGGGTCAGCATCCGCTTTACACTGTTTTTGAAGCGCTCGTCAAACATCGAGTAAAGTTCAAAGAAGACCTCCTTCAGGCTGGAACTTTCCTCCCCCACCCTGACCATGTTCGCTACCATGTCGGGAAGAAGGGGAATCTCGGCGAAGACGTCGGCAATCTTCCGCCCTTCCTTGACCAGCCCCACGGTGGGCATCATGGCGCTTCTTATGGACGCGTTCTGGATCAGGGAAATGGAAAGCCTCAATGCGCGGAGGAATTCAACGCCGCTGAGAAGCATGGAATGCATGGAGTAGCAGAACCGGGAAACCTCCAGGTTGATAATCAGCGTTCTCAACCCCGGAAGATGAATCAGGCGGTCCGACAGATCGGGCAGCCTGACATGGGCGGGATAAAATCGGCGGGCCGCCAAGAGAATGCCCACCAATGCCAGGAATATGGCCAGGGAACGGAAATTGACCCACCCGCTCAGGGTGTACAGCACCTGGGCCGGCAGGGGCAGACTTTCCAGCTGGGCGCCGAAGATGCTGAAAAACCGGGGAACGACAAACTGGAAAATAACCAGGAACGTCACGATGCTGGCGAAGATGAGAAACAGGGGATAGGTCATGGCATTCCGGATTTCCGACCGGAAGGCGATTTGGAACTTCAGGTACTGGGCGATGTTCTCGAAGGCGGACTGCAGATTGCCGGCGGCCTCGTTGACCTGGATCATGCTGACCAGAAAGGGTGAGAAATAGCCCGTCTTTTCAAAGGCGCGTGCGACGTTTCCCCCGGCTTTGATGTCCTGAAGAACGGCGTTGAGCACCTCTTTCATCTCCTTCTTTTTTGCGCCATTGCGAAGAAGCTCCAAGGCGCGGTCGATCCGAATCCCCGAACGCAGAAGGGTGCTCACCTCCCTGGAAAGGCTGTAAACGTCCTGGGGCATGATTCGCTTGCGCAGGACAAACCGGCGCTCCTCTTTTCCCGTCTTTTCGGTGAGGTTCGTTACCGTCAGTCCCCGGGCTCTCAGCTTGGCCAGAGCCTCTGTGTGATCGGCGGCCAGCAGGGTTCCCCGGACTTCACGTCCTGTCGAATCCAGTGTCGAATAGGCGAATTCCATCAGCAGACCCTCAAAACTTCGTCCAGGGTCGTCTGCCCCCGTGCGACCTTCAGGATCCCGTCTTCCCGCAGGTAGCGGAAAGACGGCCGCTCCCGCAGGGCTCCCCTCAGGGCTTCCAGCGACATCTTCTTGAGAAAGAGCTCCTTGAGATCATCCGTGTAGTCAAAGAGTTCAAAAATGGCCATTCTCCCCCGATAACCCGTTCCACCGCAACGAGGGCACCCCTGCCCCCGCTGCAGATTGATCCCGTCCCCGAGGAGATGGCCGCACTTTTCGGCGACATCGTGAAGGGCATATTCCCGCAGCAGCGCTTCGGCCCCCGGATCGGGACGGCTGCAGAAAGGGCAGTTTCTCCGGAGAATTCTCTGGGCCATGACCCCGACGAGAGCCGCGTTAAGCAGATAGTCTTCGATTCCCATTTCCACCAGTCGGAAGAGGCTGCTGGGCGCATCGTTGGTGTGCAGCGTGGAAAGGACGAGATGCCCCGTCAGGGCCGACTGGATGGAGATTTCCGCCGTCTCCCGATCCCGGATTTCTCCGACCAGAACGATGTCCGGATCATGCCTGAGGATGGAACGCAGAGCCGCCGCGAAACTCAGCCCGATGTCACTGCGCACCTGGATCTGATTGATTCCCTGAATCTGGTACTCCACCGGGTCTTCGATGGTGATGATTTTACGGTCCGGATGATTCAGGCGTGTCAGCATGGAATAGAGGGTCGTGGTCTTCCCGGACCCGGTGGGGCCGGTCACGAGCAGCATTCCATACGAAGAACCGATCATGCGGACGGCAAGTTCCTTGTGGTCCGGTTCCAGCCCCAGATAATCGAGATCCAGAGAAACCTTTTCCCGGTACAGGAGGCGGAGGACCACGCACTCCCCGTTGACGGTGGGAAGCGTGGATACGCGGATATCGAGGAACAGCGAGGCGATCCGCGTGGAGAATTTCCCATCCTGGGGCAGCCTCTTCTCGGCGATGTCAAGCTCCGCCAGGAGCTTGATGCGCGAAACGACGGCAAGATAAAACGCCTCCTCGAGGGTGTCGATGTCATGGAGAATCCCGTCAATCCGGAATCGGACCCGGTGTTTCTTCTCGGCGGATTCCATATGAATGTCGGAAGCTCTCATCTCAACGGCCTTGTTGAGCAGGCTGTTGAGAAAGGTGATCACCGGCGCTTCGAAGGCCATTTCCTTCAGTTTTTCCGCGTCCTCTTCAACGGTCAGGGGAATGAATTTACGCTCCTGGACCTCTAAATAGCCCCTGGCCAGATCCTCGACAACCTTTTCCGGAGCCAGCTGCAATTGAACGGCATAGCCGAGATTTTTCACGACATAATCGGGCATGGAAGAATTAAAGGGATCGCTGGTAACCGCTGAGAGAATTTTCCGTTCATGGTCGATCGACAAGGGGAAGAAGTGGTTTTTTAGAAGAAAACCGTAATCCAGGCACCCTTCCAGGCAGGCGACCAGCGAGTCATCCGCGGGATATTCTTCCTCATAGAGGGGAATCTTGAGATAGGAGGACAATCCTTCGAGCCGCTGGCCATCCGTTATGGAGCCGACCTGCACCAGAAGCCGGCCGATATCCCCCCCCAGGTCCTTCTGCAGCTTTAGGGCCTTCTCAAGATCTTCATCGGGCAGGCGATAGATCTCCTTCAAGAACTGTGTGAGAGACATGGCTACCAGCTCTTCGCCGACTTGTCATCCAGTTTGCCGTTGGGTCCGAGAGAATAAAGGTCAAAGGGGCCATGTTCGCCTGGGACCTTATATTGATACTCCTGATCCCATGGGTCCTTGGGAACGATCTGCTTGGACAGGTAAGGCCCACGCCATCTGGTGTCCGACGACTTGATCAGTTCCTCCAGCGTCGAGGGGTAGCGGCCCACATCCAGCTTGAAGGACAGGACCCCGGAGGAAAGCATCTCCACCTGGGTTTTCGCGATTTCCTCCTTCGAGCGTTCATAGCGCCCGATCAGATTGGGGGCGATCAGAGAAGCGATGAGGCCGATGATAATGACCACGATCAGGATTTCAATGAGGGTAAATCCCCTTTCCTTTCCGGTTTTCCGCCTATATCGGCACGCCCTGTCCGCATCATGCCACCTGGTCGTTCTTAATCGGGACATTGAAAATCCCCCTGTCTTTTTCTTTTGGATTGCAGGAAATGTTGCACATTGAAAAAGGGATGTCAATGTTTAGATCATGGCGCCTTTCCGTCGGTCACTCAGGAATATCCTGATCCAAGACGTTCAATTAACTGATCGATTCCTTAAAGCCTTACTCAGGGAAAGGGTTTTTGTGTATTTTTTATTCCCTGACTTCAGGACAGAAATTAAGGATGGATAAGTTACATCACTTGTGACATAACTTATCCAATCAAGTCTTGCTCAATATCGGTCCGTCAAAGGAGGAATTATGAAGAGTATCTCATACATTAGGATTTCCGCTTTCTCTGTTTTCTTTTTGCTCATCCTGCTGGGCATCAGCAGCATGGCTGTAGCAAGGCAGCCTGAAGCCTGTGACATTCGGCTGACCGCAGGTGACCCTGTCGAAGGGGCGGAGTTCGGCCGGTCCGTTGCAATCGACGGGAATCACGTGGCTGTGGGGGCAGGAAATGCCAATGCCGGATCGACAAGCGGAGCCGGTGCCGTTTACCTCTTTCACCGTCAGGGACAGAGGTACATCCGAGAAGCGAAGCTGGTTGCCCCCGATGCAACTTCAGGGGCTGAGTTTGGCCGGGCTGTCGCCATCCAGGGCAACCTGGTCGCCGTCGGCTCCCGTTTTGCTGAAGCTGGCGGCTTAGAAAAAGCCGGTGCGGTCTATCTCTTTCGGAAGCACATGGGATCGTGGCGATATGAAGCCAAGGTCTCCTCTCCGAACCCAGCCGATGAAGACAATTTCGGCAGGGCCCTCGCCCTTCAGGGAAATGTCCTCGTCGTGACCTCCCGCAAAGAGGAGAGCGGTGCCGACGATGTTGGAGCCGCCTATGTCTTTCTCCACAGGGGAAACCAATGGGTCTTCTCGGAAAAGCTGACGGCGGGCGATCCAGTCCCGAAGGCCTATTTCGGCCAATCGGTGGCGCTGCGGGGGAACCTCCTGGCCATCGGCGCTCGAAATGCCGATCCAGAGGGCGCCGGTGCCGTCTACCTCTTCCAAAGGACGGGAGAGGGCTGGAAGGAATTTGCCAAAGTCATTCCGCCGGATGGGGCGAAGGACGACAATTTTGGTTTTACGGTGGCGATGCTCGGAAACACGATGGCAGTGGGTGCAAGAAGGGCGGATCCCGGCGGAACGGAGGACGCTGGAGCGGCTTATGTTTTTGCTGTGAACGGGCATACCGTTGATCATGTGGCCACACTGACGGCCAGCGATGGCCAGAAGAAGGATCAATTCGGGCAGTCCGTCTCCATGGCCGGTGATGTCATCGCCGTCGGCGCCAACCGCACCGATATCGGCAAAAATGCCGGGAAGAAAGCCGATCAAGGAGCCATCTATCTCTTCCGCAGGGCGGGCAATTCCTGGAAGCAGATCGTGAAACTGACGGCCTGCGACGGTCTGGCAGGCGATGAATTCGGATATTCCCTGTCGGCCTTCGGCAATAAGCTCGTCACCGGAGCACACTTTGCCGACTCTACCGCAGGCGCCGCTTATGTGCTGACTCTGAAGCCCTAGGCGACACGGCGCAGAGGAACGGGTTCAAAGGGGCCAACCTCATCGCGTCGGCCGAAAAAAAATCATCTTAAGGGAGAAACCATCATGAAGAAAGGAAAAAGGAATCTGTTTGTTCTACCAGCCGTCCTGGTCTCTGTATCCTTCCTGTTGTTTTCCGGAATTCAGATTTATGCAGCGTACAATCACCAGGGCGATCTGGACTCGGCAAATTTCCGGGAAGCCTATCCCGGCCAGATCAGCACCAAGCTTGACAGCTGCACCCTGTGTCACTCTGGCGGTTCATACACATCGGGGAAAAAGGTCGTGACGCTGGGCAGCTGCCAGTGGTGTCACTACAAAACAGGTTACGGGGCTGACAGCAGCGAAGAGAATCTGCTGGCGACTCTGAATCCCTATGGTTTGGCCTACAAAAACAAATGGCAGACCAGGGGAAGAACGGCCGCTGCATTGCTGGCCATTGACGGTGATGACTCCGATGGCGACGGCTTCAGCAATGCAAAGGAAATCGGCGCCGGAACATATCCCGGCGACGCAGCCGATGATCCGTCAAAAATACCGGCCCCTTCCCGTGTCCTGTCACTTGCGGAATTTGAAAGGATGGCTCAGCACACCCAGTTCATGATGATGAATGCCAGCAAGTCGGATGACCGGTACACGGAATACAGGGGAATAGACCTTGAAGACCTGATCCGGGCGATCATGCTCGATTCAGCCACCGGCATCACGGTTTATGCCCCGGACGGATTTGCCACCTATCACCCGCTGAAACCCAGCGCCAATGACAGCTCTTATCATGTCCTCGGCATCTATCCCAAGGGGACTTTCTACTATGACAGGCAGGCGGATATGGCAACCAACCCGGCAACCGGGTGGTGCGATTACAGTTCGCCCGCAGCCGCCGGAAGGGTAAACGGAGAAGGGATAACCAATCCCGATGATTTAAAAATGATGCTGGCTTTCAAGCGGGACGGCGAGTATCTGACGCCGGGTCTATTGAATTTATCGAACAAGCTGGACGGAGAAGGCCCCTATCGTGTCGTACCTCCCCAGAAGACTCCGGGCCCCCCGGATCAGCGTTCGAACGCCCCCAACCCGACTGCCGAGGATGCCTGGATCTGGCCGTACAATGAAGACAATTCCATCAACGATCATAATGCGGGATTTTCATCCCGGACCGTCACCATGATCAAAGTGGAACCGCTGCCTCCGGGAACAACGGACATCAACACGCTCGAAGCCGGATGGCCCTATGTTGACGAGAAGAAGGTCATCATTTATGGCGCCATCAATCCCCGGCCCCTGTATCGTCTGTATACAGGCCTGGACATTTTGATCAATACCGTTAAAGCTCAGGGCACGAAGTCTTTCAAAAACAGATCGTCTCAACTGGCTCTGGTCACACATCTCGAGACGATAAAGAAGCAGGTGGCCAGAAAGGCCTATTCCGCCGCACGAAATAACCTCAAACAGAATGTGGCGAACAAGATGGATGGATACCTCACCGGCAAGGTTGATGCCAATGACTGTGTCGTGGACCTGAAGGTTCAGAAGCAACTCTACAATGATCTTCAAAAAGTCTGGATCGCCCTCGTCATTTTAGGCGGTTGACCGTTAGGCGCCTCTCAGCCGGCTGCCCGGAATGTGTGCACCATGGGGCAGCCGGCTGTTTTCTGGCCCGGAACGTCAAAGGCAATTTTCAAGAATGCGCTTTTCAGAAAAGTCCTTCAGCCGGTAGTACTCAGGGGGCCGGCCGGCCAGCGCCGCCCGGGGGACCAGGCCGATCAGTTCCGATTCCAGGATTTCAACGCCGAGACGTTCGGCCTTCGCCTTGATTTCATCGAACACCCGGCGCATGGAGGTTTCCCGGTAATCGGTCAGGTTCATCGAAACCTGAACGAGGTTCCGGCTTTTCAAAGGAACACCGAGGGCCTTTATATGCCTGAGCCCCCCGCTCGACTGCCGGATGCTGCGGGCGATATCCTCCGCCGGTTTCAGTTCGCCGCAGCTGAGGACAACATTGAAGGCCACAAGAGGTATCCTCGCACCTACAGCCGTGGCCCCGCTGTGTACATTAAAAAAAGCCGGTCCCGCATCCGGTTTCCATTTCGGATCCTTCAGCCGCTCTTCGAGGCCCTCGTATCCGCCCCTCCGTATATCGGGAAGTTCCCGCCGCTGTGGACTCAAGGCTGCCGACCCGTAAAAATAAACGGGAATCCCGTTCCGGGTTCCGAACAGCGAGCCGAACCGGTGCGCCGCATCCACGGCGTCTTTCATCTCCGCATCGCCGAGAGGGATAAAGGGCACCACGTCCACGGCCCCGATTCGGGGATGAACGGCCCCCCTGTGCATTCTCATGTCGATCAGCTCGGCGGCCCGGCTGCAGGCGGCCAGCGCCCCGTCCACGATACGTTCCGGCGGCCCGATAAACGTAAAGACGCTGCGGTGATGATCCGGATCCATGCTGTGATCAAGCAGACGGACACCGGAAACCGCCGCCAACGCCGAGGCGATGTCCTCTATGATCCCCTGGTTTCTGCCTTCACTGAAATTCGGCACACATTCGATAATGTTCATCCCTTCTCAAATCCCCCGGCAATTAACGATTCAAACGGACCCGGCAATCAAAACTGCCAGGTCCCGTGCCGGCGCGGCCGGCTCCCCGGTTCATTCATGGTGAACTCATCCGTCGGCTCATCCTCTTCTTGAACGTCCCCTGGATCCGGATCCGGGGCGGTTGCCTCATTTCCGTCCTCATCTTCAGGCGCTTCCCCTGTCGCGGAGTCGCCGGCGGCCTCTTCATCGTGGGGAACAGCCTCTTCCTCCGGCATCTCATCCTCCTCTCCATTCAACGATGGAGCCGATTCCGTCCCGTTCTCAGGCTCCGTTGAATCGGATTCGGCAGACGCCCCGTCATCCTCGCTGCCGCTTACCCCGATTTCTATGGAGTGATCATCCCGGGAAAAAATCAGGGAATTCCATTGCGGCACAAGCCTCTGAAGAGCCTCGGCAACGCCGACGCCTTCGATTTCACACGCAACCACCGCATCTTCCCTTGCACCGTAGGCATGGATCGTCATACCAAGCTTCCGGGACAATTTTTCCAGAATCTCGGAAAGCGTCGATTCCGTACTTGAAATACGGACAAGGCCGTTGCTTACGGAAACATGCAGCCCCTCTTCACCTCCCTCAGAGGCTCCACAGAAACCAAAAAACAAGGCCATGACAAGGAAAATACCTACCCTGGATGTCATGCATTGCTCCTTTCTCTCCCGCGTCCATCCAACCTATTCCGGTCCTGTGATTCCAAACATGATCCGCTGATGGGGGGGGAGTTTTTTAAAAATTCTGTCATACAGCTCCTGTTCCTTTGCAGCCAACGGATCGGCATACCTGACATCCGGCGGCAGCGGCAGCGGCGCCAGGCGGCCATCGGCGCTCAGCCGGTAAAAGGATTTCTGCTTCTCAAAGGTTCCCTGCAGGAAGTGTCCACCGGGAAACAGGATGCCGTCATACTTCCGGCTGATGACGGCCTGCTGCGTCCGAACGGCTTGGCCCTTCGGAGTCAGGATCTTCACGTTCCCCTCCAGGACAAGGGTTTTAAAATCACCTCCCAGGAACGCTTTTTCAGCGGCAAGCTCCAGGACCGTTCCTGCGGAGTAATGAATCTTCACGGCCAGGCGATCAAATTGTATCCTGCTGAGGATATCAGGTTCCCCATCGGTGTTTTCCTCAAAATAGGAACCGATGGGGCTCGCCTTTTCCGCTCCGGGCACAAGGTGAATGCATCTCTCCAATAAGTGGAAAGGGATGCCGTACTTTTCCGCGGAAGAGGATGCATCGGACAGGTAGATGTCAAAGACCGCGGAACGAAGGCGCAGCTCCTTCACATTCTGATATTCAAAAAACGGTGTTTGTCTTTTTCTGTGGATGATCTCCTCGATGGACAATCGGATCGTCAGATCATTCTGGTCATATTCCAGAAGGCTGACGTTTCCGGCGCGGAACTTGTCGTATGTCCGCTCTGCCGCCGCTCGGGGTTGTACGGCACTCTTTTCCCCGTCGCTCCTGACAGCGGAACAGACAAGCCAGGCAGCAAAAAGCGCCAGCAGAAGGCCGGACAGAACTCGCTTAACCCTTTGCGGGACCGGAGAAGGAGCTTGGGATGGAGCCATGGAACTCACAGGCTGTTATGGAACATTCACCAAGCAGGTGCCTCCTCCCAGGGAGTTCCCGCGGGCATTGACAAAGTCCACAACCACCATGGCCATTTTCCCCTTGAAGTCGGCCGAAACGGAGTTGACGATAGAAAGCGAAGAAATTTTAACGGTTTGCCCTGTTGCCGGGATCGTTCTGGGGTTCATCGTTCTCGCGTAAGGGCCGAACACACGCGACGAGCTCAGGACGTTGTTGGTGTTGGTGCCGACCATCCCCGCCGCATACCGGTTCAGGGTTACAGCACTATCTCCATCGTTTGACACATAGGCAGTCACCCTCAGCACGCTGCCTGCATAGACAGAAGTGGGGCAGGATAATTCAACATCCAGATCTTCTGCAAACGCGCCACTGACCCAAAAAGCCGTTATTCCCATCAATAAAATTAATACTCTTTTAATCATAAGTCCCCCTTGACATCACCAGAAAGATTCACGGAACCACAAACTCCATCCCTTCGTTTTCATTAAACGAATCTTGATATTATGTCAAGACATACCGGCGCGTTTCCGCAATGCCCTGCCCGGCCCATTTGAGGCCTTCATTTGCCGACTCTGCCACAAGACGAGAAACCCGACGCGGCACCGGCTTAAATGACGGGAGGAGATCCGGTAAAAAAGTGTTGCACAACTCCTGTGAAGAGATTGAAATGCGAGTTGAAAGAGTTAAACCAGGAGGCAGGAAGGCGGCATGCCTTGAAGAACATCAAACCGATGAGAACAACCCGTGAAGGAGGTCACCATGAACATCAGGAGTCTTTGTTTCAGATTCGTTCTCTGTTCACTCTTTGTAGGCCTTTTGTTAATTTCCGACGTAAAAGCTGAATCGCCGGCCATTTCCACCGAGACGGCGAACGCCGCATGGATTCCTCCTGCGAATGAGGATGTATGCTGGGGTTCAGGAGGCAACGTCATCAGGCTGCGCTTCAAAAGCGCTGGTGGCGGATACTATCAGGTTGTCGGCAATATGATCGAGTCCAGCGGCGTCATAGGCGCTCTCTTTGGCAGCGCCGTAAAGACATCCAGCACGATTCTTGTCACGGCGACCTGGAGTGGCGCCAACTCCAAAGAGGCCTGGTTTGAGACGGGCCGCTTCTCAATCAACAGGAAATCCGTAAAATTGACCGGCTATGGGGCGGGAATGGAACATAAATTTTCCATTCCGGAGAGCGCTGAACCATACGCCGGAGGAAAACACACGTTTCCGAAAATTCCCTGCCCGTAGGACTGAGGATAACGCCCGGACTTTTGAGAGTCTGAATCCCTTTGTTTCCGGAGAGTTCAAGATTTCGCCAAGGACTCTCCATTGGAAGGCATGGATCATGGCAGCACCCTGCGTCACCATGCCCTGCGGTGAGGCAGGGCGCAGGCGGTCGGATCCGGAGGTGGACGGCGGCACAAGGAGTCGAACGTTCCGGAACACTATTTTTTGAATCGTTTTTACTGTCTTTCCATACTATTTGCTTCTGTTTCCCCCGAGAGTTTTCCGTACCCGTTTTTTTATGACCTGCTGAAATCAGCCCTCCGGACCCGGGCAGGGGGAGCGCCGGCAAGAAACAATCCATCACATGAGATAAGGGGGATAACATGTTGCTGAAGGTCTTCTGTTTTGTTCTGGCTTCACTGGTATGGGCCGCCGCGGTTTGTTCCTCGGCTGAACTGCGGGACGAGAACCTGGTCCTGAACATTCCATCGGGCTATAAAGTGGATTACCAGGTCAGACAGGGGAACATGCTCCTGACGGAAATGGTTCCCCATCATCAATCCGTCAAAAATTGGACAGAGATGGTGACCATCAACACCCACCTCGGTCTCAGGAACATTTCACCGGAAAGCTACCGGGCAAAGATCCAGCAGTTGTGGGACGCATCCTGCAAGGGCTCTCAATTCGCTCCGGTGACGAAGGGGAAGGAAAACGGCTATCCCTTTGTGCTCTGGCTTTCGGTCTGCCCTCTCAACCCGTCCACAGGAAAGCCCGAATATACATGGTTCAAGGCCATTCAGGGCAACGACAGTTTCTATGTCGTTCAAAAGGCTTTTAAATTCAATCCCTCTGAAGAGCAAATCACCCAATGGATGACGTACTTTCGTTCCATCAGAGTCTGTGATTCGCGTTTGAAAGACCGTCCATGCCCAAAGGTCATGAAGTAAACTCCCCGGAAGGGACATGCGCCGGGAACGTGCCGGGAAAGCAGGACACGAACTAGGAATTGCCCTGTTCGAAAAGGGCCGACACGAAGTCCTCGCTGCTGAATTCCCGGAGATCATCCAGCCCTTCACCGATGCCGATGTAGCGGATGGGGATATTGTATTCCTTGGCGATGCGGAGAATGACACCGCCCTTGGAGGTGCCATCCAGCTTGGTCAAAACAAGGCCGGTCACCCCCACGGAATCGCTGAACATCTTCGCCTGGCTGACGGCATTCTGACCCGTTGTCGCGTCCAGGACGAGAAGAACTTCGTGAGGCGCTCCGGGAAGCTCACGGCTCATGACCCGCTTCATCTTCTTCATCTCTTCCATGAGGTTGACCTGGGTATGCAGTCTCCCCGCCGTGTCGACAATAAGCACATCGGCCCTGCCGGTCTTCGCCGCTGCTATGGCATCAAAAACAACCGCCGATGGGTCTGAATTCATTTTCTGCTTGATCAGGGGAACCCCGACGCGCTGGCTCCAGATTTCCAGTTGTTCAATCGCCGCAGCCCGGAAGGTGTCGGCGGCAACCATCAGGACGGAATGTCCCTGCTCCTTGAACTGATGGGCCAGCTTTCCGATGGTGGTGGTTTTTCCCGTACCGTTGACGCCGACGACGAGGATGGTGAAGATCCCGTTTTTCGGAAGCACCAGGGGGGCTTCATTTTTCTTCAGAATGGCCTTCATCGTGTTACGCAGGACCTCCTTGAGCCGCTCCGGAGAATCCAGCTCCTTGCGCCTGACGGAATCGGTCATCCTTTCGATCAGCTCCGCGGTGAAGGCGGGCCCGACATCAGCCGCGATCAGGGCCTCCTCCAGCTCGTCGAACAGCTCCTGGTCAATCTCCTTCTTTCCCAGGATGATATCGTTCACATCGGTCAACAGCAAATCCCGCGTCTTGGCGAGACCCCGCTTCAGTTTTTCAAAGAACCCCTGTTTTTTTTGGAAGATGCTCATACGATCCCCTGCTCCATCCATCGCTTAAAACGGTAACGCATCGCCGGGACCGCTTACGGGAACCCTCATGATTTCCCCGTTCTGCGCCAGTTCGCACCGGAGGCGTCACCGCCTGCATGCCCTGCTGTTCCCCTTGACTGGTAACCGGAATATTTCGCCTATTGACTATTATCCCCCTCACGGCCATCTTATGGTGCCGTCGGACCCGGCACGGCGGAAACGGCCGCGGCACCTTGGCTGTTATACAGAGGATCATCGCCTTGTCAATGTAAAATTCCAGGAAAATACATTTCAAGAGTTGTAATTTTCTGGAAATTCTGATTAACGGGGAAGCATTGAGGACCGGCTGGGCCGGCGGAACAAAGGGGCTCTATTTTGATATCCTTGAAGCATATTTTTCTTTCCTTTGGCAAACGGGTGATCTTTGACGATGTGACCTGGACCATTACCCCGCGCAGCCGGATCGGTCTGGTGGGAGACAACGGTGCGGGCAAGACGACCCTGCTGCGCGCCATCGCGGGAGTTCAGGAACTGGACGGCGGCAGCATCGAGATGATTGACCGCAGGAACACCACGCTCGGCTACCTTCCCCAGGATCTTGTCGAACTGGAATCCCTCAATATCCTGGATTTTCTGAAAAAGCGAAGCGGATTGTCCGATCTTGAAGCCACCCTGAAAACCTGCGAGGAACAGGTCTCCCTCTGTGCGCCCGACAGCCCCGATCACGGGGCGTTACTGAAGACTTACGAACAGGCCATGGCCGCGTTCCAGACCCGGGACGGCTATGCCTTCGAAGCCCGCGCCAGGCAGGTGCTTCACGGCTTCGGATTCCGGGACTCGGATTTTGAAAAAAACTGCCTGGAATTTTCCGGAGGCTGGAAAATGCGGATCCTCCTCGCCGTCATCCTGCTGGCACGTCCCGATGTCATGCTCCTGGACGAACCGACCAATCACCTGGATACGGAGAGCATGGAATGGCTGGAGAGCTATCTCCGGGATTATCCCGGAACGCTGATCACGGTTTCCCATGACCGCACCTTTCTCGACAAGATCACGACCGTAACCGCCGACCTTTCTCTGGGAAAAATATCGCTCTACAAAGGTAACTATTCCTTTTATCTTGAAGAAAAGGAGAAAAGGCGTCTGGCCCTATTGAAGGAGATGGAAAGCCAGAAGGCGGAAATCAGGAAGATTCAGGAATTTGTCGAACGGTTCCGTTACAAGGCCACCAAGGCGGCCCAGGTCCAGAGCCGGCTGAAAATGCTCGAAAAGGTGGAGCTGATCCAGTCGTCAGGAGCAAAAAAGACCGTCCGGATCGCCTTTCCCTCCTGCCCACCCAGCGGCCGCGATGTGATCATCCTGCGCGGGTTGTCCAAAAGCTACGGAAAAAACAACATCTTTTCCGATCTGTCTTTCACCATCACCCGTGGCGAAAAAGTGGCGCTCGTGGGCATCAACGGGGCTGGAAAATCTACCCTCTCCCGGCTTCTGAGCCGGGTTGAAGAGCCTGACGCAGGAGAAGTCCTCTATGGCCTGCACGTCAAGCTCTCCTTCTTCTCCCAGGAAAATGCCGAAAATCTCAATTACGACCGGACCATCCTGGAAGATGTCAGCAGCATTTCCACCCGGTGCACCGACCAGGAAAAGCGGAATCTCCTCGGGGCCTTTCTCTTTTCCGGCGACGACATCTACAAGCCGGTCGCGGTCCTGTCCGGCGGCGAAAAATCCCGCCTTGCCCTGCTGAAGATCCTCATGCAGGACGCCAATCTCCTGATTCTTGACGAACCGACCAATCACCTCGATATGAAAACGCGGGATATCTTTCAGGAAGCCCTGCTGGATTATACAGGAACCGTGATCCTCGTTTCCCACGACCGGTATTTTCTGGACCGCCTGGTCAATCGGGTCATCGAAATCCGGGATGGCCGGGCTTTCGAATACAAGGGCAATTACTCTTATTTTATTGCAAAACGGCAGGAGGCTTTAGGCGGTTCCGGAGCCTCGCCGTCCGCGGAAAGAGCGGCTGACCCCATTGATACCGGCAAAGGCGGAAAATTTCTGAGGAAAGAGCTTCGGCGCCTTGAGGCGGAAGAGCGGAACCGCCTCTCGAAAGTCCGCAGCGCCCTGAAAAAAGAGCTGGCAAACCTGGAAGGGTCGATCATGTCCCTGGAGGAAAAGAAGGGGGGGCTGGAAACGACCCTCTGCGCGCCGGATATCTATCGAAACCCCGAGCAGCTGAAGACGCTCCGGCAGGAACTGCATGCCGTCAGCCGGAACCTGGAGCAATCCTACCGGGACTGGGAGGAGCTTTCCTCGAAGATGGAAGCTCTGGAACATGAAGCCGGGGAAAGCCCTGCGCCTCCCCCGGCATGAAATTTCCCGCCTCAGGCACCGTCCAGCCCGGACCGCTCCTTTTCCTGGTACCAGGCCGCGGGATTCGTCAGGTATTGCTCGGTGTCCTTCAGGGAACTGTAATGCTCCTGTTCAATCGAGGCCAGAAGATCGAAAAAGGCCTTTTCCCGGGGATCGGACACCTGATCGCGAAGGCGGGCATAAAAGGTTGCCCCCCTGGCTTCAAATTCAATGGCCGTCTGAAGGGCCTTGCGGTCATCATCGTCCCCTTCGGGCATCTGGGAAACGGCTTTGATGACATTGTTCAAAACGTTTTTCACGGAAGTTTTTTTGACTTTGAGAGGAAGCGTTTCCGGCCATTTTCCTTCCTTGGACCAGCGGTCATGCAGTTCCTTGAGCCTTTCGTAGTGCTCCAGCTCTTCATCGGCAATCTGCGTGAACATGGCCTTTCCCAGCGGATTCAGGGTTCGTTCAGCATTTTTCAGATAAAATTCTCTCTCATTGGATTCGTTTTTCAAAGCGATGTTCAATGCATTTAAACGTTCTTCCATAGACCGGCCTCCTGGTGCGACGGGTTGATAAGTTCCATGCGGGCAGACAGGACATTCCCGCGATCTTTTGAATAAATAAACCGTTAAGCTTCCTGGAAAACTACCACAGGGATTACCGGTGGGTCAAGGGGTTTGCCGGGCGTCAGTCCTCCAGTTCGCAGATAGATTCGGCAATATTCTGGCAGTGATCGGAAATCCTCTCCAATTGAATGAGCAGCTCCACAAAGATGGGGCCTGATTCCGCCGCCGCGAGGTGATGATGAAAACGCATCAGGTGGCGGTCCCTGGCTTCCTTGACTTCCACATCGATCTGCGCCTCGCGGCAGGTGATGTCGCGGATGCATTCTTCATTGCGCCTGGAGATCAGCTCCATGGCATCCGTCATGTTCGCTTCAACAAGCTGCCGGATATGGAGCAATTCCACACTTCCCTCCACGGTGACGGGGATGTTTCTCTTGTGTCGGTTTCTCGCAATTTCCACAATATTGACGGCATGATCGGCAATCCGCTCGATATCATCGACCATGGCCGTGTAATTGAACAGCCGCCGGGACATCTGGGGCGAAAGATCTTTCGAAGACAACTTCGACAGGTATTCGACCACTTCCCGCCGGATATTGTCAACGACCAGCTCCATGTAAAGGATGTTCTTCTGCCTGATTGGTTCATAACGATCAAACAGGGCCATGCTTTCCATCAGCATCCGGTTGGCCAGAAAAGCCTCCCGCGCCAGCTCTTTTTTTACAAGGCGGAGGGCTTCTCCGGGATTGTTCAGGCAGGCGTCATCCAGGTGCTGGGGCCAAAGCGGCAGGGTTTCCTCTTCACCGGGGATCATTTTTTCCATCAACCGGGAAAAAGGCTTCAGGATAAACATGAAACAGACCACCAACAGGATATTGAAAATCAGATGGCCCAGGGCGATCTGCTGCGCCGTCTCAGCGGAAAGGTCCTTCAGAATCCCGATGAAGACCGGCAGGGCGCCCAAGCTCAGAACGGCGGCGGTCAGCTTGAAAATGAGGTGCGATACAGCGCTTCGCCTTCCGCTGACTCCCGCTAAGGAGCCCGCCATCAGGGCGGTAACGGTCGTCCCGATGTTGGCGCCGATCACGATCGGCAGGGCGTTTTCTATGTTCATCGCACCCTGCTGGGCCAGGATAACCAGCATGCTGATGGGTATTGCCGAGGCATGAACCAGCCCCGTGAATGCCGCTCCCACCAAGACCCCCAGGAGGGGATTTTTCGATTCCTGAAACAGGTGGATGAAGGAGGGATGATTTTGAAGGGGGGCTGTCGCCGTGGTGGCAAGGCTCAGCCCGAAAAAAATCATTCCGAAGTGAAAGATGGATTCCCCGACGGATTTCCAGGTCTCTTTCCCAAATACCCAGAGCCCGCCCCCCAGAACGACAAAAGCCGGCGACAGGGCGGTGAACTTCCAGACGACGAGCTGCACCGTCAGCGTCGTCCCGATATCGGCTCCCAGAATGGTCCCGAGGGAGGAATAAAAACTGATCAACCCCGCATTGACCATGCCGATCGCCAGGAGAGTCGTGGCGGAACTGCTCTGAAAAAGCGCCGTGGCGATCATTCCGGTCAGCAGACCGTGGAGGGGCCTTTCCACGGCAAAACGGATATAGCTGCGTATCCGCGAGGTGAACAATTCCTGCACGGACTCGCTCAGCTTCATCATCCCGAAGAGGAACAAAACCAGCCCGACGCACAAGGTCAGAATGTCTGTCAGCATAGCGCAGCGTATCCGCTTTAAAGAAAAGATCCGCCCGGCAGCAGAAACCCTTCAGAAACCGCCGGGCGGATCTCCTTAAAGATGCTGAAAATCAGTATGGCACCGATTCCCGGTTTCAATCGATCTTCTTGAAGACTTTTCCCTTGGCCCCACAGACCGGGCAGGTCTCCGGCGCCTCGCTCCCCACGGTGTAGCCGCAGACGGGACAAACGTAGTAGGAATAACTTTCCCTTTCGCTGCCCATGCCGGTCAGGGCCTCCTCGTACAGGCGGTGATGGACCTTTTCTACCTCATTGGCATAGACGAATGTCCGTTCCGCCTCCGCATTGCCCTCAGCTTTGGCCGCATCAATCATTCCGGGGTACATTTCCTTGAACTCGTGCCCCTCCCCGGCAATAGCCTCCTCCAGATTTTCCCGCGTTCCGCGGATGCCCTTGAGCGCCCGCAAATGATTATGGGCATGAATCGTTTCGGCTTCGGCCGCAGCTCGGAACAGCCTGGCAATCTGTGCATATCCCTCCTGATCCGCCTTTGCCGCAAAAGCCAGGTACTTTCGATTTGCCTGGGACTCGCCGGCAAACGCCTCCATCAAGCATTCCTCCGTTTTAGTCATTCCTGTATCCTCCTCGCTGATTTCAAGATGTTCTGGATCTGTTCAAGACCGGATCCCTCCGGAAGCAAAGAGCCCCGGGCAATGTTCTGCCCCCGGCGACTTCCGCAACAGGGAAACATTTACGTGTGGACTATATAGCATCAACCCGGATGCTAAAGCAATGATCGATCATTCATTGCCCCTGCTCCCGGCCATTCCCCTTTTTTCCTCATGCAGGGTCTAAGATATTTCAACCGACGTAAGATTTTCTGAAGTCAAAAATCAGGGTTCTCCCGAATGGTAGAGACCGGGATTCTGTTGTATATGACACCAAAGAGATCCGGTGAGTATTTTTTTAAGGAATGAATCGTTAACCACGATCAAGGAGGGAATGATGAAGATGAAAAAATTGCTGTTCGGGACCGTTTTATTCCTGATCCTGATCCTGTCCGTTTCCGCTGCCCAGGCCGGCACGGTGTACTGGACGGATTGGACGGCATCAGGCCCCGGGACGGTGACGGGAACGATGAACATCGGTTCGGAAACCGTCGACGTGACATTCAGCGGCGCTTACTCCTTCGCCCAGACCAGCGGTGGGACAAATTACTGGAACCCTGCCACGCCCTATCTCAGCGCAACCGTTGAAAACGCTCCTCCTGCCTCCGACATCATCGCATTAAGCAGCAGCGGAAGCGTAACGATCACCTTTTCGCAATCGGTGACAAATCCCCTGCTCGCCCTGGTGAGCTGGAACGGTAATCGTCCCAGATTTGAAAATGAGATTGAGTTCCTCAGCTATGGACGAGGTTATTGGGGCAACGGCACCCCTGTCATGGATAGCGACAAGAAAGGATTCTATGGAAGCGGTGAGGTTCACGGGGTCCTTCAAATGGCCGGCACCTATGATTCGATCACCTTCACCCACACCAGCGAGGGCTGGCATGGCCTGACGGTCGGTGTGGTGGATGTCGCCCCGGTTCCCCTTCCCGCCGCTCTGTGGCTCTTCGGTTCCGGGCTGGCAGGGCTGGTTGGACTGAGAAGGAAACTCTTCAGATAAAGGCCGCGTTCTTCTCATCTTTTCCGCTCAAGGGCGGGATCTTCGGGTCCCGCCCTTTTGTGTGACCGAAGGAATCTGCCCGCTTCCTGATGGAAGCCCACCCAAAGAAGGCCGATGAGATTTCCGCTGGGATCATATTCATTCTTGTCATGCCATTTTTTTTCTGATACCAAAGCGGCTGCTTAACGGTTATAGTCCAAATTTTTAAGGCAGGGCGATAGAACAATGCGGAAGGATCAGGCGATTGTCCGGGCGGAGGAAGTGCTCCGGGTTGAAGCGGAGAGCATCCTGCAGCTCATCGGGAGACTGGACGAAAATTTTTCCAGGGCGGTGGACATCATCTACCGCTCCACCGGGCGTGTGATTGTCACCGGCATCGGGAAATCGGGGCTGATCGGGAAAAAGATTGTCGCCACAATGACCAGCACCGGCACACAGGCCCTGTTCCTTCATCCTGTTGAAGGCCTTCACGGAGATCTTGGAATCGTCACGAAAGACGACGTCGTACTGGCTATCTCGAACAGCGGGGAAACGGATGAGGTGAACCGCCTTCTCAGCAGCATCCGGAAGATCGGTGCGCCGGTGATCTCCTTTACCGGCAATCCCTCCTCAACGATGGCCCGCGCCAGCAACGCCGTGATCGATGTGGGTGTGGAACGCGAAGCCTGCCCCTTTGGACTGGCCCCCACGTCCAGCTCCACGGCCTCGCTCGCCATGGGAGACGCCCTGGCCGTCGCCCTGATCGACAAGCACAAGTTCAGCGAAAAAGATTTCTATAAATTTCATCCCGGCGGAAGTCTGGGACAGCGCCTGCGGGCAAAAGTCCGGGATGTCATGATCAGCGGCCCTGATATTCCCATGGTGGTCACCGGAACCCCCTCCCTTGAAGCCCTCTCCGTTCTCGACGAAAGAAACAAGGGTTTTGTCCTGGTCACCGACCGGCAGAATCGCCTCCTGGGAATCATGACGGATGGTGACGTCCGCCGGCTGGTTCGCAAAGGCATCTCCATCTCCGATCTGCCGATCGACGAGATCATGACCCGCTCGCCCAAAACAATACGGGACGACTGGACGATCGCCCGGACGGTCGAGTTCATGCAGAGGGACGAAATCACCGCCCTTGCCATCGTGAACGGCGACAACATCCTCCAGGGGTACATCCATCTGCACGACATCCTCGGTCGGGGGGGAACCATCCGCATCTCCATCCCGGCATAGCCGGATGCTCCCGCCCTGTAAACATCAACAGCTCAATGGCCGTGACGAGTCATCCGGTGGAACGAGATCATGAACAGCCCTCTTTTCAGAAAGAACCTCCTGCCCCTGGCGCTCCTGCTCGCCGCTTCGGTTTTCCTTCTCCTGCCTGAAGCGGGCCTCTCTTCCGGGGAGATTCCCCTCAACAAAGGGGCTGTTCTCCAGATCACGGATTTTGACGATTCCAGTACGGCTGGCCCCGATCCTTCCCTTTTCAGCCGGAAATACAGCGGTGCCGCCAAGAGTGACCCCTCCCTGAAAACGTTGCGGGCCATGGCCAAGGCATCACCGGGGTCGAAGGCATCCTACCAGGCCAGGATGGCGACTCGATTCACCATCCAGAAAGGGCATAACGGGTCCTCCCGCGGCAAAGCCCGGATCACGCTTTACGGCCTCTCCTATGACGGCGTCGTGATCACCCCCCGGGCCGCGGCCGGAAAATCCCAGTTGAAGATGACGGTTTCCAGCGCTGCCGACCGAACCGGAACAGAGTTGATCCTTTTAACGGCATCGGGAAACGGTGCATCTCCGAAGATTTACCAGAAGGACCGAACGGAAGGCTCCGTCGAGATCCAGGTTGCCGCCGGTGACACATTTGTTGTGGCATTGGAACTCGTCGTTTCGGCAGGCACCGGAACCCAGGATTTTCCTGCCGAGGTCGACTTCTATTCAAAGGAGAACAAGGTGCGCTTTGAGGGAGTCCGGGTTGAGATTCTGAATACGGAAACCCCACTGCCTATTGTGACGCCCCTTCCCGACCAGGTGTTCCTTTACGACAACCCCCGGTGCCTTAACCTCTCCTTATCGAGCTGCCTGATCGTGAACAAGGGTGAGCAGATTGAGGACCTGTCCAGGGTCCCCCTGACCGAGGGGCTGCCTGATACGTGGAACGACCGGATCAACTGCCTGAAAATGGGAGCCAACGTCAACCGGGTCATTGTCTACCAGCACCCCGGTTTTAAAGGGCGGAGCCGGACGTATACCCGGACAGGCCCGAACCCCGGAGGGGTCTGGAGTCTTCAGGGAAGCGGGTGGGATAGAACCGTCAGTTCCATCGTGGTGGAATGATCCCCTCCGCCGCCCGGATCAGGGCAGGCAACCGAATGTTTTCACGAGAACTTTTCGTGTTCTCGGTCCATCAAACTCGCAGAAGAAAAGGGACTGCCAGGTTCCAAGAACCAGGCGGCCGTTTTCGACCGGCACCATTTCCGAAGAACCCACCAGCGATGTCTTGAGATGGGCGTCGGAGTTGCCTTCCGCGTGCCGGTATTGAGGGTCGTCGCAGGGAATGAGCTTCTGCAGCCCCATCAGGATATCCCCGGCTACGGCGGGATCGGCATTTTCATTGATGGTGACGGCAGCGGTCGTATGAGGAACGAACACGAGACACATGCCGTCCTGAAGTCGACTTTCCTGGACCGCCGCCTGAATTCGGCCGGTGATGTCGATCATCTCGGTGCGTCGGACCGTCCGGACAGAAATGGATTTCATTCGTCTCCCCCCCTTACAGGTTGTTGATCATGCTGGCAATGTAGCCGGCGCCATAACCATTGTCGATATTGACGACACTCACACCGCTGGCACAGCTGTTGAGCATGGCAAGAAGAGCGGAAAGGCCATGAAAGCTTGCCCCGTAGCCGACGCTTGTGGGAACGGCAATGACAGGTTTGTCCACCAGGCCCCCTACGAGGCTGGGAAGGGCCCCTTCCATTCCGGCTACGACGATGACCACGCGGGCACCCCGGATCGTTTCCAGATTGAAGAAGAGTCGATGAACGCCGGCAACACCCACATCGACGATCCGTTCAACACGATTGCCGAAGAGTTCAGCCGTCACAGCGGCCTCTTCGGCAACAGGCAGGTCGGAGGTCCCGGCAGTAACAAGGGCGATATAACCGGGAGGGGCTTTGACCTCTTTCCGCCTGATGGTAACGGCTCCGGCCAGGGGGGAGTAACGGGCGTCGGGGCAGATTTCCCGAATCTCCTGATACAGCTCCCGGCTGGCCCGCGTTGCAAGGATATTGACCTCCCGTTCCAGCATCGCCTTCAGAATCGCTGTGACCTGCCCGGATGTCTTGCCTGCACAGTAAATGACCTCCGGATAGCCGACGCGTCTTTCCCGGTGGAGGTCAACCTTCGCACAACCGACATCATGGTAGAACTGGCCTTTCAACAGGCCGAGGCCTTCATCAACCCCGACAGTTCCGGCCTTCACTTTTTCGAGAATGTCCCGGATTGCTTCCATCGTTTCTGATCTCCGTCCCTTGCGTCAACCGGTTCCCTTTCCAGGGACTCCAGAAGCCAGCATCTCCAGAACTTCTCTGATGCTCACGCCCTTTTCCCTGGCGATCCTTTTACAATCCGCGTACTCCGGTTTTGATTTGATTTTTCGGCCCCGGAAAAAGCCGTGCTTCATGGTCACAGGGCCATATGGGGTTTCCACTTCGGAAAGCTCCCGCTTCAGCATGGTCTTGGCAATCGGGCAGGACCGCAGCCCGAACGTGGTCGTCTGATACCACAGGACCTCTTCCATGTCCTTTTTCCGGCGGCTGTCGCAGATGATGCTGAGTGTCACCGCGGGACGTGACTTCTTCATGAGGATCGGCGTCAGATAGACATCCCGGGCCCCCTTTTCCAGCAGGGCGTCCATAACCTCCTCGTAGAGTTCGGGATTCATATCATCGATGTTGCATTCCACCAGCCAGGCGTCCTCCTGTGCCGCATCATCTCCCGGTTCATCTTCTTCAAGTTCGCCAAGGTACAGGCGCAGGACATTGGGGATCTCCGTATCTCGCGTCCCGATCCCGTAACCGATTTTCTGCGGTGTAAAATTCATCCTGTCCGTAAAGGAATGGACCGTGACGGCAAGGATGGCCGCGCCGGTTGGCGTGGTCATCTCAAAGGGAACAGCTCCGGACGTTACGGGAATACCCTTGAGCATCTCAATGGTTGCCGGAGCCGGAACCGGAAGAATCCCGTGGGCGCACCGGACGACCCCGCCACCCAGCTCCACGGCCGATGAAAGCACCCGGTCCGCTTTCAAGTAATCCAGGCACAGGGCGGCACCGACCACATCGATGATGGAATCGACCGCTCCGACTTCATGGAAGTGAATTTCTTCCAGGGTGCATCCATGCACCCTGGCTTCCGCCTCGCCGATTTTCAGAAAAAGACGAAGTGAAAGATCCTTCACCTCTTCAGACAGATCACTTTCCTGGATCAGCCTGCTGATATCCCTGTAATTTCTTTCGTGCCGGGAAGAATCCTCCCTGGAAGTGAGCACCTCGAATCGTGTCCCGGCAATGCCGCGCCGCTGATCCTGCTGAATTTGAATTTCATAGGAGCCGATCCGGATCTTTTTGAGCTCATCGAGAAGATAGGACGGGTCCACACCGAGATCGAGCATGGCACCCAGATTCATGTCGCCGCTGATCCCGGAGAAGCAGTCATAATACAAGACTTTCATGATCACCTTCCGCCATGGATGTTCTGGATCGTTTTCCCGATCGTTCCATTGAAGAAATGCCCTTTCCCCTGCCCGTCCGTTTTCTGCGGCACGGTTGCTGAATTTCTGCCGGTCATCGGGATACGGAGGCAGACAGGGGACTGCTCAACTACAATCAATTTGACGGACGATCCTATTAAGCGCTATAAAGCAAAAACAATCCAAATTCAGGGGAAAAGAACATGGCTGAGATCGTCAGATTCGGGGTTTCACTGGAAAAAACCCTGCTCAAACAGTTCGATCAACGGATTGAAGAACAGGGGTATACGAACCGTTCAGAAGCCATCCGCGATTTGATCCGCCAGGAACTGCTGAAGAAGGAATGGGCGGAAGATCACGAAGTTGCCGGTTCTATTACCTACACCTACGACCATCACCAGCGGGATCTGCTGAACAGAATCATTGATGTTCAGCACGATTTCCAGGATGTGATCACGTCGACGCAGCATATTCATCTGGACCACGACAACTGCCTGGAGATCATCGCCGTCAAGGGAAGCTCCACAATCATCAGCAATCTTTCCAACGCGCTGAAGGCCCTCAAAGGCGTAAAGCACGGATCTTTGAGCATTTCAGGCATCGGCTGGATCGCACAGCGGTAACGTAACCTTCATACTCATAAATCCGTTCCCCAAGTCAAGACAATTCTGGTTGATCCGGCTGAGACCGCCGGCACGGAACGTGGCCCGGTCATTGCCCTGCAGGATCGCCTCCTTGTTTTCTGCCGGCAAAGGGAACGCGGGGATGAAACGTTTGGAGGTTACACTTCCTTCCCTTGGCTCTTCGGCACGGAATTTCATCTCCCTCCAATCAGGACTCCGGATCCGGAAAGGCCAGGAATACGAGCGATCACGAAGATGGAAAGGGTTGACGGCCTCCTTCAACACGATCAGGCAACGTGTACATCGACGGAATGAGCCATGGCCCTCCCCTAGCGATCCTCTTCCGCTGCCGACGCTTCAGGCTTTTCCAGGCCCTCGGCCGTCCCGAAAGGCTCCGTTTTTCCCTCACCGGCTTGTTTCGCCTCTTCGAAAGACGGCTCCTTGAGCTCCTCGACCGGATTTTCCGTCCCGGTCGGCAGTTCCGCCGGGCTTTCCGGAACGGCTGGATCTTCCGCGGGTGCTTCCTCGGGTTCCTTCATAACGGCCTCGTACTCTGGAATAATGATCCCGCGCCTGACCATGATCCGGTAAATTCTTTCAGAACGATTCCGAACATATTTTGAAGACCCCAGAGGGTGGTATCTCCTGGGATTGGGAAGAACAGCGGCCAGAGCCGCCGCTTCGCGCGCCGACAATGCCGAGGCCGATTTCCCATAATATTTGCGGGCTGCAGCTTCAATCCCGAAGATTCCCTCCCCCCACTCGGCCACATTGAGGTAGAGTTCAATGATCCTCTTCTTGGACAGGGTGTTCTCAATCCGCCAGGTTAAAATGGCCTCCTTGATTTTCCGGATGGGATTCTTGGACGGGGAAAGATAGAGATTTTTGGCCAGCTGCTGGCTGATGGTGCTCCCCCCCACCTTGAATGTTCTCTTCTTGAGATCCTCTTCGAAGGCTTTCTGAAGAGCCTCGTAATCAAAGCCTTCGTGATGCCAGAACTTATCGTCCTCCGAGATGATGACCGCCTTGATGACAAGCGGGGAAATGCGGGAAAGCCTGACCCATTTTTGCTCAATTGCCTTATCCTTCCCCTGGTTTCTCCATTCCTCTTCGCGAAATTTCATGAACGCTGTTTTTGCCGGATTTTCTTTTTTCAAGGTGGTGACATCCGGGTAAAAAAAATAACTGACGGTATGGATCAGAAGTCCGACAACAAGGAATGCCGGGATCAGAAGGAACATCTTTTTCATCATGGCCGCTCCCTTTTCAGAAGATCATATTCATATATTGGCTCACTATTTGCTTTATACACGTCACAATTATTTTGGGATGTCAATGGACACCTCTTATCGTATTCCCTTTTATTTTTAAAGAACTAAATGATGGTGATTATTCATTATTTTTTTATGAACAGATAAAATTCTAAAAAAAAATTTGACTATTTCCACGTATTTCTATAAATGGTGATGAATTTCACAGTGTACAGTTTGTCGTCCAAGGCTAAAATCTGTGCATCGTTAGATAGTGGGGCAGCCCCCGAATAGACTAAGGAGGTACTTCATGACAAAACGACGGATTTTCTTTTGGATGGGACTTACGTTCCTGTTCGTACTGGGCCTTTCTCAGGAAGGGCTTTCAAAAGAAACCTACAAAGTAAAAAACGGCGATACGCTTTCAAAGATTTCGAGCCAGTTCGGGGTGCCCATTAAAGATCTGATGCGGATGAATGGGCTAAAGAAGCCAGCCCTGAAACCCGGTCAGCATCTCACAGTCTCACAATCCCCATCAAAGAAATCTTCAAAACATACCGTCGCCAGATCCAATACAAGCACTAAATCCAAAGCCGATTCCTATACCGTCAAACGAGGCGACACACTCCAGAGCATTGCCAAAAAGTCCGGTATCTCCATCGCAGAGCTCAAGGGCTTGAACGGGATGCGGAACAGCACCATAAAAACCGGACAGAAGCTGATTCTTGCCAAACGTCAATCCGTCCCGTCAGCTGTAAAAGAGAACAAGGGCCCTCGAGTGGTGATGGCCCTTGATGTTGAGGATAACGAGCTTTATCCCGAGGAGGATGCCGAGGAAGGGGAAATCCCTGACGAGGATTGGACGTCCGTCGAGAGGGACAAGGAAGCCAGCACCCAGCTGATGGGAAAATGGAACAGCCCGAAAGAAAGGCAGATCTTTGTGCGGGTCGTCAAGGGATTTCTCGGGACGCCCTACAGGTTCGGCGGATCGTCCGTTCGGGGCATAGACTGCTCGGCTTTCGTTGCCAAGGTTTACCAGTTCTTTGATGTCAAGTTACCGAGGACGGCAAGGGAACAGTCCCGCATGGGGGTGCGCGTGGCAAAAAGTGACCTCGAAGAGGGCGATCTCGTTTTTTTCAACACCCGGAGGGCTTTCGGCCATGTGGGCATCTATATTGGAAACAACGAGTTCATCCATGCCTCTTCAGGCCGTTCCGGGAAACATGTACGGATCGACAGCCTGGATAAACCATACTACAACCAGCGCTTCATCAAAGCGGTTCGGGTTAAGGGAATGAAAAACGTCCAGTCGGATGAACGCGACGTATCCTGACGGAGAGAAGACTTCCTCCTTCTGAACAAACAGGTCGAAAAAAAGCGGTGTCATAGCGGAAATATCGGGCATCGGAATCCTATCCTGGTTCCGGTGCTTTTTTTTCATGCGGGTTGGCAGGAATAAGGTCTTCTCCAGAGGCGTACGCGTCCGGAAATTATTTTATTGATTTTTCGGGATAATACCATTAAATTTACTAGAAGTTTCGTAGTGTTATCCTTGTTCATCCCTTCGTTCCCGAAAAAGAGCGGACAGAACGGGTCACCCCTCTGCGGCCCGGAAGGTCCTGCGGGCAACCGCCGTTCTGTGATCCTCCTGTCCCCCTGAGAACAAGGAACTCGCGGGATGGTTCATTTGGAAAAAAATACCTGAAAAATCTGGGGAAACGTTCTCCTATGAAAAAAACCCTGACGCAGAAAATTCTCGAACATCACCTTGTTTCAGGAACCTGCATCCCGGGAAGGGAAATAAGCATTCGGATCGATCAAACCCTGACCCAGGATGCAACGGGGACCATGGCCTATCTCCAGTTTGAATCCATGCATGTCCCCAGGGTCAAGACCGAATTGTCCGTCAGTTATGTGGATCACAATACGGTGCAGATCGGATTCGAGAACGCCGACGACCATCGATATCTTCAGAGCGTTGCCGAAAAATTCGGCCTTTATTTTTCCAGGGCTGGAAACGGCATCTGCCACCAGGTTCATCTGGAGCGTTTCGGCAGGCCGGGCAAAACCCTCATCGGTTCCGACAGCCACACTCCCACAGGCGGAGCCCTGGGAATGATCGCCATCGGCGCCGGAGGCCTGGATGTGGCCCTGGCCATGGCGGGCGAGCCTTTTTATCTGACCTGCCCAAGAGTCATCAACATCCACCTGGAAGGGCATCTTCAGCCCTGGGTCTCGGCAAAGGACATCATCCTGAAAGTGCTCGATCTTTTCGGGACCAAGGGAAATGTGGGGTCTGTCTTCGAGTATGGAGGCCCCGGTGTGGAAACCCTGTCCGTTCCGGAACGGGCAACCATCACCAACATGGGGGCGGAATGCGGCGTCACAACATCTATTTTCCCAAGTGACGCAATGACCCTGCGTTTTCTGAAAGCCCAGCAGCGGGAGGAGGACTGGCTTGAATTTGCGGCGGATCACGGCGCACAATACGACCGTGTTGTGGAAATCGACCTTTCGAAGCTGGAACCGCTGACGGCGATGCCCCACAGCCCGGGCAATATCGCGCGGATCAGGGACTGCGAACCCGTCCCGATCCGGCAGGTCTGCCTGGGAAGCTGCACCAATTCCTCCTACAAGGATCTGGCAACCGCCGCGAAAATCCTGAAGGGCACAGTGGCCCATCCCGATGTCAGCTTCATCATTGCACCCGGATCAAAGCAGGTTCTGGAAAATCTGGCCCGGGACGGTTACCTTGCCGATCTGCTTGCCGCGGGGGCCAGACTCATGGAGAATGCCTGTGGCTTCTGCATCGGCAACAGCCAGAGCCCGCCGTCAGGCTCTGCATCCCTGCGCACCTCCAACCGCAACTTTTTCGGACGCTCTGGAACGAGGGACGCCCAGGTCTATCTGGCCAGCCCCGAGTCGGCAGCGGCAGCCGTTCTCACCGGCCATCTCACGGATCCCCGCGATCTGAATCTCCCCTACCCCGACATCTCTCTGCCTGAGCGGTTTCATGTGGACGACCGGTTGATCATCGAGCCGATGGATCCCGAGAGCGCCGCCGGAGCCCCCATTTACCGGGGCCCAAACATCGGCCCTCCGCCGGCCAACGAACCCCTCCCGGATTCCCTGGACGGCATCGTCACGCTGAAGGTGGGAGATCACATTACGACGGATCACATCATTCCCGCGGGCGAACGGATGAAATACCGCTCCAATATACCGAAATACGCGGAATACCTGTTCGAGATCGTTGATCATACCTTTTTCCGGCGGGCCATGCAGATCAAGGAATCCGGCCATTCAAACATCATTGTGGCCGGAACATCCTATGGTCAGGGCTCCTCGAGGGAGCACGCCGCAATCTGCCCCATGTATGTGGGTGTCAAGGCGATCCTCGCCAAGTCTTTTGAGCGCATCCATGCGGCCAACCTGATCAACTTCGGTATCCTGCCTCTTACCTTCCTCGACGAGGAGGACTATGACCGCCTGGCCGATGGGGACAGACTGCTGTTCCCGGATATCCGGAGCTCCCTTGTCGATGGGGACCGAGTGCGCCTTTTAAACGATACAGGGGGGATCTCGATGGAAGTGGCCTTCGAGCTTACCAACCGACAGAAAAAAATTCTCCTGGCCGGTGGTGTTCTAAATCGCTTTTGAGGTTTCTGTCCAATGACGGCTGCATCCTATCCGGAAGACACTCGGCCGGGGAAGAGCGGCAGGAAAACATCCAAACATCGGTAGGAAAGATCGTTCATGAAAGCTAAAATCAAAGTCCTTACGCCCCTTGTCGAACTGGACGGCGACGAGATGACCCGGGTCATGTGGCAGATGGTCAAGGAGAAGCTTCTCCGGCCTTACCTGGAACTGTCCGTGGAGTATTACGATCTGTCTCTGGAGCACCGGGATGAAACGAATGACCGGGTGACGGTCGACGCGGCAGAGGCCATCAAAAAATACGGCGTCGGGGTAAAATGCGCCACCATAACGGCCAACGAGGATCGCGTCCGGGAGTATCACCTGAAGGAGGCATGGAAAAGTCCCAATGCAACCATCCGGTCGGCTTTGGACGGTACGGTCTTTCGAAAGCCCATCCTGGCCAGGAATATCCGACCGGCGGTTTCGAGCTGGAAGAAGCCCATTATCATCGGCAGGCACGCCTATGGAGATGTGTACGACAACAGCGAAATCCGCGTGGACGGCCCTGGAACGGCGGAGCTTGTGTTCACCCCCGCAGCGGGAACTCCCGTTCGAAGGAAGATTCATGATTTTTCTTCGCCGGGCGTTATTCAGGGAATCCATAACACCGATGACTCGATTGCCAGTTTTGCCCGCTCCTGCTTCGCCTTCGCCCTGGATCAGAAGATGGATCTCTGGTTCAGCACCAAGGACACGATCTCGAAAATCTATGACGCCCGATTCCGGGAGATCTTTGCCCGGGAATATGAAACGTCCTGGAAAGAGGCCTTTCAAAGGGAGGGCCTCGACTATTTTTTCACCCTGATTGACGATGCCGTCGCACGGATCATGAAATCGGAGGGGGGCATTCTCTGGGCGCTTAAGAATTATGACGGGGATGTTCTGTCGGACATGATCGCCTCGGCAAACGGGAGCCTGGCGATGATGACCTCCGTCCTCGTTTCACCGATGGGCTGTTACGAATACGAGGCGGCGCACGGCACGGTACAGAAGCACTACTACAGGCATCTCAGAGGCGAGGAAACGTCCTCGAACTCTACGGCATTGATTTTTGCGTGGTCTGGTGGGCTGCGAAAACGCGCCGAATTCGATTCCACACCGGAAGTCGCCCTTTTTGCGGACATGCTGGAGTCCGCCACACTGGAAACGATCGAAGGGGGGAGCCTGACGGGAGATCTGCTCCTTGTCGCCGAACCGAGCCCCCACAACCGCAAAGTCGACACCCCGGGTTTTATAAACGCCATCGCAGCCAACCTGGAAAAAAGGCTGGCGCAGCGGTAACATCAACAGGAAAGGCCCCGGGTGCCGCAAAAGACGGCATCCTGCCGGAAAGACTGCAATCATCGTATTGGCTATGAAACGAATCAATATCCGAGATCTGTCTCTTGAAGAAATCGAAGCCTTGATTTCAAGTCTGGGAAAGGAGCGATACCGGGCCCGGCAGATCATGAAATGGCTGTACTCCGGGGGCGGTGTGCAATCCTTCGAGGAAATGACCACCCTCTCCAAACCATTCCGCAGCCAGATGGAGGAACTCGCCTTCATTGGACTCCCCGAAATTGAAAAAATCCAGGCTTCAAAGGACGGAACCAAGAAGATCCTCTTTCGCCTGGAAGACGACCTCTTTATCGAGAGCGTCCTGATTCCCGGCAAAAACCATTGGACGGCCTGCATCTCCACGCAGGTCGGGTGCCGCATGGGATGCCGTTTCTGCCTGACCGCCCGGCAGGGGTTCAGGCGCAACCTCAGACCTTCGGAAATCACCGGTCAGCTGGAGATCATCCTCTCTTCTCTGCCGGAAGGGCCCAACGTCCGCAGCATCGTGCTGATGGGGATGGGAGAACCCCTGGCCAATTACAGAAACACGTTGAAGGCCCTTGGCATCCTTACCTCGGATTACGGCTTCGGCTTCTCGAACAGGAAGATCACCCTCTCCACCTGCGGTGTGGTTCCCATGATCCGGCAACTGGGGCGGGACATCTGCATCAACCTGGCGGTTTCCCTCAACGCCCCGGACGATGCGGTCCGGAACCAGCTCATGCCGGTCAACTGGAAGTATCCCCTGGAAAGCCTTCTTGCAGCATGCCGTGATTATCCCATGCCGGGCCGCCGCATGCTGACCTTCGAATACATCCTGATCGACGGCGTCAACGCGTCACCGGCCCATGCAGAAATGCTCTCCCGCCTGTTGAGGGGAATCCGCTGCAAACTCAATCTCATCCGATTCAATGAATTCCCCGGGTGCCCCTTCAAGTCCCCTTCGGAGGATACCGTCCTGGCCTTTCAGCAGATTCTGGTAAAACATCATTTCACCGCCATCATCAGGGCGAGCAGGGGGCGCGACATTCTGGCCGCCTGCGGCCAATTGAGCGGTAAAGCCCTTGAGGAGAACACATCACAATGCCTGGTCTAAAGGTGCCGTCTACAGGGACCCGCAGTTACAAAGGGTTGATTTTCTTTCTGGCCGCCTTTATCGGCATCAGCTTCTTCTGGCAGATCATCCGTCTGCTCACCGACTGGTTCTGGTTTCAGGAAGTCGGCTACGAGCCGATTTTCACCGTGACGCTCTGGAGTTCCATTGCCTCAGCCGCTTTTTTCGGTGCGCTGTTTTTTGTGATCTTCTTCTTCAATCTTTACCTGGCCGACCGCCTTTCGCCGCCGTCCGGCGTGACCGACCAGCAGGGCTCCTTCCCCCATCCCCATCGACTGCCCACCCTGGGTCCGCTTCGTACGATCATTTTTCTGCTCTCTCTTCTCTTCAGTTACGCTGCCGCCATGAAAGCGGCCTATCTCTGGAAAAGCATCCTGAGTTTCTTTTATGCGGTCCCCTTTGATCTGAAGGATCCCCTGTTTCACTATGACATCGGTTTTTTTGCTTTTCGGCTGCCTCTTCTTCAGGAACTTTCTTCCTGGCTTTTTTCAACCCTGATCCTTACTGCCGTCGCTACGGGCATTCTCTACTTTCTCCGCCGCTCGTTTCTGTTTTTCCCGCCGAAAACATTCCATGTTCTCCCCGCGGCAAAGACGCACCTTCTCATCCTGATCGCCCTGCTTTTTTTCCTGGGGTCTTTCGGCTTCTGGCTTCAACTGATGGAGGTGCTGTTTACAAAGCGGGGGGTGGTCTTCGGTCCCGGCTATACCGATACAACAACCCAGCTGTCGGTCCTCCGGTTGCTCATGGTTCTCAGCATCCTCTGTGGAGCCTCTCTTTTCGCCTTTGCCTTCGGGAAGTCCTGGCGGATACCGGCAGTCTCCGTGCTGCTCCTGTTGCTGGTCATGGTGATCGGCCGGGGCCTGTATCCTTCCTTCATCCAGAAATTCAAGGTTGTCCCCAACGAGATTGTTCTTGAGCGGCCCTATCTCGAACACAATATCCGGTATACAAGGATCGCCTACGGACTCAATCATATAGAGGACAGCGAATTTCCGGCGGACAATACGCTGACCCAGCAGGACCTGGTGAAGAATTCTCTGACCATCAAGAACATCCGGCTGTGGAACCATGGCCCCCTTTTACAGACCTACAGCCAGATGCAGGAGATCCGGACGTATTACAAGTTCCTTGATGTCGATAATGACCGCTACATCATCAACGGGGAGTATCGCCAGATCATGCTTTCACCCCGGGAGATTTCCTACGCGTCGCTGCCCTCGCGAAGCTGGGTCAATGAGCACCTCACCTATACGCATGGTTACGGCGTTGTCATGGGTCCGGTCAACCGAATTTCCCAGGAGGGGCTTCCCGAATTTTTTATTCGTGATATTCCGCCGGTTTCTACCACCTCCGTCGTCGTCAAACAGCCAAAGATCTACTACGGGGAAAAATCCAATGACTATGTCTTTGTCAACACGAAGAGGCCTGAATTCGATTATCCCGTGGGGGACAAGAACGTCTATTCCCGCTACGACGGCAAGGGAGGGGTGCCTCTCTCCTTCTTGAAGAAGCTGCTTTTCGCGGCTCGCTTCGGTTCGTTGACGATCCTGCTGTCCGATGACATTACCCCGAAGAGCAAAATCATGTTTTATCGGGACATCGAGGAACGGATTGCCCGGATTGTGCCCTTCATCCGCCTCGATAAAGACCCCTATCTCGTCATTACCAAGGAGGGCAGGCTTGTCTGGTTCGTCGATGGTTACACCACCACGACCAGGTTTCCCTATTCCGAACCCGTTGCCGGCATCGGCAACTACATCCGCAATTCCCTGAAGGCGACCGTTGACGCCTACGATGGAACGGTTCAGCTTTATATCAGCGATTTCAACGATCCGATCATCAAGACCTATGCCCGCATGTTTCCAGGCGTTTTTCGTCCCCTTTCCGCAATGCCGGCAGATCTCCTGAGTCATATCCGTTATCCCGCCGGCATGATGTCCATCCAGGCCAGAATGCTCCGAACCTACCACATGGAAGACCCTCAGGTTTTTTACAACAAGGAAGACCTCTGGACCATCCCCCGTAAATTCGGTGCGGAGAACAATGAAGAGATGGAGCCTTATTACACCATCATGAAGCTTCCAGAGGAAAGCAGGGAGGAATACATCCTCCTGCTTCCGTTCACACCCAGCAACAAGGATAACCTCTCGGCGTGGATGGCCGCCCGCTGCGATGCACCAAACTACGGGAAAATGATCGTTTACCATTTTCCGAAGCAGAAACTCGTCTACGGAACACGCCAGATCGAAGCCCGCATTGATCAGGATACGGAAATCTCCAAGCAGATTTCTCTCTGGAACCAAAGCGGTTCACAGGTGATCCGGGGCAGTCTTCTCGTGATCCCGATTGAAAAATCGCTTCTTTACGTCAGTTCCCTCTACCTGGCGGCGGAAAAAGGCCAGCTTCCCGAATTGAAGAGAGTTATTGCCGCTTACGGCAATGCCATCGCCATGGAGGAAAACCTGGAATTGTCCCTTCAGCGGATTTTCGGGGGAAAACTTTCCCGGGACGGCGAGACGCCGACTGCTGAGCCTCGGACGGCAGCCGTTCAAGGCAGCGGGTCCGTTTCAGAAGAAACGGACCGGGGAATCGGCCTTAAGGCTCTGGAGCATTATCGACGGGCCCAGGATTTTCTGAAGCGCGGGAATTGGGGCTCTTACGGGGAGGAGCTGGACAAGATGGCGAACCTGCTGAAGAAGCTGGAAAAAAAGGACTAGATGGCAGGCAGGGTTAAACGATTGCTCTGAAAGGCACTGATGACCCGCTGGGTAAACGTGCTGTTCGGATCTTTGTGATCCGGCATCCTGGCCAGATGTCGCTTTGCCCGGTACGGCCCCACGTTATAGGCATATAAAGCCTTCCGGAGCGTTTTGAATTCATCAAGCAGCTGCGATAAAAAATACACGCCGATTTTGATGTTTGTTCTCGGATCAAAGAGATCTAAAGAGCCATTGCTTGCGGGGTCGGCCTTTCGAACAATTCCCCGGGCTGTTGACGGCTTCAGCTGCATAATTCCTTTTGAGCCGTCGGGTGAAACGGCATCATGCCTGTAGTTGCTCTCCACTTCCATCACGGCAAGAACAAGGCGGTAATCCACATTGCGAATCTGCGATTCTCTGCAGACGGTTTGGGCAACAGCCCGCAGATTTCTACCGCCCAGTTTTGCCTTCTTATCCTTCAAGTGCTGCTCAACTTTGCAGACGACTGCTTCGGACGCTTTACTTTCCCCGGCTATTGCCTCTGAACCGGAAAGATCAGGGAAGCCCAGAAAGATAATGATGAGGCATGATAAAACACTGAAACACTGCTTTCTGTATTTTCTCATGGGCGCTTGGTTAACATAAGAAAACTCATTATGTCAACCTTATTTTTTATCAGCTAATTCCTTAAGCCAAACTTAAAAATTCGGCTGAGGATTTCCGCCATGATCCTCTTGAATTTCAGGAGCATAAAATAACCCGATGTGTCTGATATAATATGGAAAAGCATTCTTCAGAACAAAAGGCGGGGACTCATCCTTCCCAACGTCGATGGAGGGGTTCCAGGCCCGGATCGCCCTGGACTGTTTGCGCAGCGTGTTCGTTTTTTATCTTTTTTTTGTCACAGGGGCATGAAGAGCCGGAACGTCTTGCCCGTTTCGATGTCCCGCACCATCAGCCGAAGCTCCCGGGCTTTTTTCGCCTCCCCGGGAAAGAAAAGGAATCCATGAGCGATTTCTCCCGCCTGGATGGCCCTTTTTTCCAGAGAACGGGTAGCGAGATCTTCGTTGATTTCCCGCTGGACGTCAGCATCGGTCATCCCCTTGATTCCTCCAAGGGTTGCTCCGGCAGCGGCTCCGATGGCCGCACCCTTCCCCAATGCCTCCCCGACATTGGTCCCTGTGACGATGCCGACGGCTGCTCCAAGAAGGGCCCCTGCCGCACCACCCAGCAAGCCCGTGGTCGCCGCTTCAGGGGCCACCTTTCCGAATTTGGTCGCCTTCTCGATCCGGTCATACGCCATCCGCGCGTCAAGAATCGGCCACATGTTGCTTTCTTCATCGATCAGCCAGGTCTGTTCCGGAATGATTTCCAGGGGCGAGGGCCCCTTGTTGTCAAAAACAACCTGAACAGGAAGGATTCCGGCGCCGCGGATGTCAAAGCCGAATGCATTCTGGGCCTCCCGGTTGTCATCATAGGACCGTGAGGCAATCTGAGCACCGGCCGCCGACTGGACATTGGGGTAGGCGGCAGGGACTTTGAAGGGAACCACCTGCCTTTCATACCTTGTACAGGCAGAAAGAACGAAGATGGCGACAAGTACAGGAATGATACAACACCAGACATTTTCTTTCTTCATCATGACACATGTTCTCCTTGATGCAAACGGCGATTCTTTTTCCGGCATACCTGCCGCGACCACGGATGAGAGCAGGCATCTTCCGCAGGTCAGCGACGGAAGGACAGTTCCCGGATCTTCTTTCTGGATTTTTCACCCCACTCCGTATCGGGCGCCAGCCGGATCACCTCCTGGAACGCCTCTTTCGCCTTCTCCCTGTTTCCCTGCTCGACAAAACATTGCCCGATCCAGTAATAGGACTCTGCCAGGGCGGGAACCAATTCTACCGACTTCTGCAAATGCTTGAGGGCTTCATGGGGACGCCCGGAGGCGAGAAGGGCGATTCCCCAGTTCTTTTCGAGAAATGGCAAATCGGCGGGTTCAGGGTTCTGTGTGCTCGCCAGGCCGTACTGCTGCAGTGCGGCCGCATAACTCCCCTTGTGGTAATAGGCCAGCCCCATATTGTAATGAGCTTTTGCCGGTGTGTCGTAAAGGATGTTGGCCAGGGCCTTTTCAAAGGATTCTATGGCCAGATCCCACTTTTCCATGTTCAGATAGATCGTCCCTAGGAAGTTGTGCGCCTCCGAGTAGTTGTTATCCAGGCTGATGGCTTTTTTCATCTCTGCGATGGCGAGCTCCTGAAGCCCTTTGCCGCTGTAGGCGATCCCCAGCAGGTAGTGGATCTTTGGATTCGCTTCCCCCAGCTTCTCCGCCTTGAGCAACTCCTTCAGTGCGGAGTTATATTCCCCCGATTGCATATAGGCGACCCCTATGTTCATATGGGATTCCGCCTGCTCCTGATTGACTGTGACACATCCCGCCACAAGAAAAAGCCATGAAAACCATACCCCGACGGTGAAAGAAAAGACCCTGGTTCGCCTCTGGCCGGTTCTGCCGCTGCCGGCAGGGAAAAGCTCTCGATTACGATCGTCCTTCATCTTGCGCTGTCTGCCCCCTTGGAATATTTTCCCTTGTTTCCGTTAATCCACCAATCACTCTTATCCTGAAACCACCAGTCGGAGGAATCCGTCTCCAGGATCTGATTCGCCGTTTCACGCGCGCTGTCCGTGCAGAGGCGTTGAATGGCGAAGGTAATCCACTCTCTACTGTATTTATTACCAAGATCCCCGTATTCCTTCAACTGAAGAATCAAGGCGAGCTGATCCGCATCACGGACAATGAGAGACTCCCGGGTCTTTCCCTCGTTGAATTCATCAATGCATGCCTTGATCTCTTCCCCGAAGAAGAGGGTGTCCGTCAGCTCACGGACCGCTTTGCCTTCGTCCACCGTCACGTATTTTTTGTTCACGTAGTTCATATCGCCTGTCCTGGCTTCGGGAAGGTCATGGAAAAGGCACATTTTTAACACCCGGCGCTCGTCAATGTCCTGCTCCAGCTTGCAGAGGGTATAACCGATGAAAATCGTCCGGAGGATGTGCTCCGCAACAGATTCACAACCCGAACCGAGAAATTGAAAACCCGTTCGCGGAGTCTTCTGCAGCATGCCGACTTCAAACAGAAAATTCACGATCTCTTTCACTTCGCATCCTTCTTCAACGTCTTGATCCGATTGGCCATCATTTCCGACACTTTTTTAACCTGGAGCTGCAGAGCGGCAATCCCCTCGGGCTTCATGGCCACAATCCTGTCCAGTTGATCCTTCCAATGCTCAATGACGGCCACTTCATTTTCCCGTACCCTTTTTTCAAACCGCGTCTGCACTTCCTTCAAAAAGGCTGCTTGATCCTCTTTAGCCACGGCGAACCCCCTTCTTTTCTTTGTGTTTCGAACCTCTTCATTCCTGTCCCGGTCCGGTCCGGCGGCTTCACCACCTCTTCACGGCGCTGCAGGCGGAGTCTCGGCCACGCAGCCCGTTCGTCCGCTGTGGAATGAAATGCGGCTGAAATGATGCCCTGTTTCTGCGGGAATTCCAGCGCCTGAATATCCGGGTAATGCGGCCTGCCTGCAAGGAATTCCCTAAATAATCCTTGAATTTCCTATAACATTTAACTAAATCTTGCAAACATGAAGTTGTCGTTGCCTTGACTTCAAAAAATTGACATTCCTCTACAAGTTCGATATGTACTTCAGGCACTTTAACTTTTGCGGTCATGGCCATGTCGATCGTGTCAACTCCATATGGAAACACCTTCTCGGCTGGCGGTCCTGTCGGCTTCTTCACGGATGCGGCGTTCTTTCCGCATCGCCTCTAAACCGCTGCCCGGCGATATTCAGCAACCATTGGAATGACCTGTCATTGACCACGACTTGAGGATACTTACATGAACAAATGCCTTCTGCTGTTCTTGATTCTAGGGTCCTGGTCTCTTCTGACACAGCCTATCCCCACTTCGGAAGCCAAGGAAGATACGGCCCATATGGTGCTCCGCAAAACCGCGGGAACCGGAAAGACAACTCAGGAGTATGTAGTCCGCAAGGGGGACAGCATCGATCGGATCGTCAAGCAATTTCTCAAGAACTCCGCGCACCGCTACACGCTCATCAGAGAACTGAACCCGGACTTGAAGGACCTTCACAGGATTTACCCCGGCCAGACGATTCTTCTTCCCGTCCTGGCAGAAGAAGGAAAGGAGTCCGTTGCCCCTGCACCGGCTCAGAACGGTCAGGTCGTCCCATACCAGGTCAAAAAGGGGGATTCCATCATTCGGATCCTGAAGCATCAGTTAAAGCTTCAAGAAGCCGAAGCCCACAAGGCTTTGCGGATTGTCAGCCAGGTGAATCCAGGGCTCAAGGACCTCAGCCGCATTTCGATCGGCCAGACGATCATGCTGCCGGCCATCAGCCTTCTGACGTCTTCACCGGCCGTTCAGCCCGAACAGAACGCCGAAAAGAGAAGGGTGGAGATCAAGCCCATCCTCCCGCCCGACAAGGACATGGCTCTCCTGAAACAGCTTCTCGGCAGAAGCCACGGAAATCTGAATCAGAAAGGCAGTTATTTTCTTCCCCTGCCGCAGATGGGGCGGGTTACGATTGACTGCAGCGCCATCCCGGTGGTGGAGTTTGACGACGGCAGCACCATTCTGCTGGATTTTGGAAACAGGATCCCGGACTCTCTGCAGAGGCTGATTAAAGCGAACTGGAAAAACTATTCCGTCCTCAAGGTCAAACCGTCCCAGGATATCTTCCTGATTCTCCAGGAAATCATGAACGCCTCGGGCTCCTATTCCATGCGAAGGGGGCTCAAACCAATCCTGTTGGAGAGGAATCCGCAGGTGCTGATTAATCTCGACTGGATCATCACAACAAAAAACCCCACGGCGGACAGACCTAGTTTTCATGGCATTCTCCTGGTTTCCGACAAAACGCGCCTCCTTCCCGGGCAGATCAGACAATATGCCTCCCAAAAAGGGTTTCAATTCACGGAAGTGGTCAATGGAGAGATTTCCTTCCCACCACCTGCCGACAAATCTCCTCCAACCCTGCAGCCGAAATCGATTGACGCCGTCGACCGGATGGATTTGATCTTTAACCTGTTGACTGAACTGGGCTACAGCCCTGCAAGAAACCAGGAGATCAGGCTCCTGGACAACAGCAGCGCCGGATTTCATCTGTCGCTGAAACCCGATATTCTCCTTAAAACAGAGTCACGCGAAATCCTCATGTTTACGAAAAAGCCCCCTCGGCAGTTTCTGGAGGTCCTGTCGAAGCAGAAAAAGGAGGTCCTCCTGGTCAATACCCGGCTTTCCAAAAAGGCCAATCTCAGCCAGGTTCTTTCGGCGCTTTCCCTTCCCGACGCCTTCGATAAACGTTACGCATTCTATATCGCCGAACGGGGCAGAAAAGCGACGATCACCGTCACCCTCTCCGCCTTGAAAATTGAACGGCCGAACCGCAGTCCCCTGTTTCTTGTCGACTGCAGCCTGGACCCCAATCTTTATTCCCTGCTTCATAAGGATTGGAATGTGGAACTGGTTCAATATTGATGACCCGGGGGCTTGCCGTATTTTCCGGAGGTCTTGACAGCATCCTTGCCGTCAAGGTCATCCAGGATCAGGGAATCGATGTCCTGGGGATCACCTTTGAAACCCCCTTCTTCAGCGCAGGGAAAGCCCGCCGCGCCGCCGCGCAAATCCGCCTTCCCCTGACCGTTCTGGACATTACCGACGAACATCTACGGATGCTTCTTTCCCCCAGGTACGGATACGGAAAGAACCTGAACCCCTGCATCGACTGCCACATCCTGATGATCAAAACGGCGGGGGATAGAATGGCTGAACTGGGAGCGGATTTTATCTTCACGGGTGAAGTTCTTGGACAGCGGCCCATGTCCCAGGGAAAGCAGATGCTCGAAGTGATTGCCAAAAATTCCGGATATCGCGATGATCTCCTGAGGCCGTTGTCCGCCAGGCTGCTGCCTGAAACCAGGCCGGAACGAGAGGGGATCGTTCAGCGTGACAGGTTATTGGACATTTCGGGACGGGGCCGGAAAATACAGATCGAACTGGCCGATTACTACGGAATATCCGATTACGACCCCCCTGCCGGCGGCTGCCTCCTCACCGATCCGATGTTCACCATACGGCTTAAGGATCTTTTCAGCCACAAACAAGATTTTTCCCGCCGGGATATTGAACTTTTGAAAGTCGGCCGCCACTTCCGTTTGAACGAATCAACCAAAATCGTGGTGGGCAGAAACCGCAATGATAATGAAACAATCCAGAAGTTGACGGAGAAAGGGGATGTCACGGTTTACATGACCTCTTTCCGGGGGCCCACCGTTCTGATTCCCGGGGGCGGCAGCGCTGAAGTGCTGCATCTGGCTGCGGCAATTTGCGCCCGTTACAGCGATGCCCCAAGGGATGCCGACGTCACCGTGACCTGCCTATGTGAAAGCCGGACCTCTTTTGTCGACGTTACGGCAGCCTCACCGGAAATCATCGCCACCTGGAGAATTTAGCGCCCCCTGTTTTTCCTCTTCATATAACCTGTACCCTGCGAAGGGCCTTTCGTTGAACACTCCTCGAGGAACAGCCCTTCGCCTTTTCCGACAGGCTCAAAAATTCCCATTCTTATCATGCAATACCGATGTTGTCGTTTGCCCCCGGAGGACATGGATGTGCTCCGCTTGAAATAGACGGAGCTTGACAAGTGTCGGATTAACACATAATATGTCATTAGAGGTAACAAATAGTCATTACAAAGAAGAATAACAACATTTTACGGAAAGGAGCCCTATATGTTTGAAGTCAGCGAAGACGCATCGAAAAAGATCAAACAGTTCCTTGAAGAACAAAAAAATGTCAGGCCTATCAGGATCCTGGTCTCTGAAGGCGGATGGCGAGGTCCATTTCTTGTGATGGCTATGGATGATAAGAAGGAGGATGATGAGGTTTTTACCGATAGAGGCGTGAGGTTTCTCGTGGAAAAATCTCTTTTTGAAAAGGCAAAGCCCATCAGCATCGACTACGTTCACTCCACCTTCGGTTCCGGCTACATCCTGAATTCGGAACTCTTGAAGCACTGGAAAGGCGGTGTGTTCGGGGGATGCAGGAACATCTGTGAAAGCTGTGAAGATTTCAAATAACGGGGATCCCCGCAGAAGCAGGCGGGGCACTGAACGTTCGCACAATTCATCCCGTTGAATTACGGAACCGACAGCCACCCCGACCGGACGCGCCTTCTGCAGGCGGCCTCCGGCCGGGGTTTTTATGTTTTGCTCCCCGGACGCGGCTTCGCTGTCCGATCCGTCCTGATCCATCCTTGCTTCCCCGATCATCGAAGGGCAGAGGGGTGCATTTCTTTGCCGCGGAGCCCAGAACCGATCGACGAGCCCCCCTTCATTTCTCCTGGTGCTGCGGTCGAAGGAGATCTTCAACTGTTTTGACGGGATTGAACGTCTCCAGGGGCACTTCGATCAGCACGGTGTTCCAGTCGGCCATGGCGCCATTCCACAACCCCGGGAGTTCCAGCGCATACAATTCTCTGCCCTTTTCCGTTTTCCGGGCAATGGAAATCGCCCTGGGATTCACAAATTGCCGCAGGTCGAACTTCCTAGACAAGTAATCCCGGACGCCGCAGACCAGATCCACGGGGTTGAAATGGGTTGCAGCCCGCCAGAGGGAGCGCTGTGACTCGGAGTTCGAGTCCACTTGAATCTCCTCAACGATCTGGAGGGACAACGCGCCGGTTTCGTCCTCAACCCAGAAAGGGCCGCCACCCGGTTCGCCGACGTTTCTGACAACACCGCAAACCCGCAAGGGACGGTTCAAGCGCTGGAAAACCTGTCTGCATCGTTCGGAGAGTGAAGCCCCGTTGAAAGCCGGTGGGAAGGAGAGGCACAGATCCCTCCGACAGAATGCGATGATCTCGGAGAGCTCGTCTTCGGTTAGTCCGCCTTCGGTCAACCTTGCGGCATAGGAGAAGATTCTCCTCTGCAGCCGTATGAGGTATCCCCCAAGAATCTGTTTGTACAACACCGTTGACGGCTTCAGGGAATCGGGGACGACATTGTCGATGTTCTTGATGAAGACGATGTCTCCATCCAGGGCATTCAGATTTTCCAGCAGTGCACCGTGGCCTCCGGGACGGAACACGAGGAAACCATCCAGATCGCGGAAAGGGGCCTTCTCCAGATCGACGGCAATGGTGTCGGTATGGGCATGCTGGATGGAAAGGGACAGATCGAATGACGCATTCCACCGTTTCTCATAGATCTCGTCAATCCGCCTGAGAAATTCCTGAATCGCCCCTTCGTGCTCGGCAGAAACCGTAAAGTGGACACGGCACCTTCCCTGAGCATCCTTGACATAAAGCGCCGCTTCCACAAGATGTTCTTCAATAGCCGTCCGCGAGCCTTCCGGAGATAAGTGAAACTTCAGAAGCGCCTTGGGCAGTTGACCGTAGCTGAGGCCGTCCGCGGCCAGAACCGTTGACAGGATCGGGCAGACATCTCCTTTTTCCAAAAGGTCATCGAGATTCCTCCCCGCTTTGGCCAAGACGGATTTCAAATCTTCAAAAAAAGCGTACTTTTTCAGATCCCTCAAAAATTTCGTTCTCGAATCCTCATCCTGCAGTCCACCGGCATCCAGAATCCGGTACCAGTCCTTGAACATGCGACTGGCCGCCCCTGAAGCGGGAACAAACTTCAGCATCCGCCCGGCCCCGGCTTCTTCCTCGTGGAGACGGACCAGCTCCCCGCCCTCCTCCTCGCCGACGACGAAGATCCCATCCTGGAGGGTACAGGGACGATTCAATTTCAAAGGAGCCGCCCCTTCCCGAAAAATCCTGATCTGCTCCATCGCCTGCTCAACAGACAATCCCCGCTCCTCAATCTGAGCCTTATCCTGATCGGAAAATATACGTTGTAACGTCATGGTCATATCCCTCTGGTTGCGTTCCCTGGTATCGGGGCATCGATCTTCAGCCCGCTGCATGGTTTTCCTGTCTTTGCGTCGCCTTTGCGGATGGCATTCTTCAAGCACGGATCATGGGGAATCATTCCGCCAGGCGTTACGATCCGCTTTTCCTGCCGCTGTTTCTTCTGCGGATCCTGTCCTTGACAAACCGCTTATTCTCCCTCTGTAAGCGGGATATGTCCTTCTGTCTCCGGCTGACCCTTTCCCTGGACATGGCTTTCTTCTCCGTCCGGCCTGCAATGCGATTTTCCACCCGTCCGCAGCGGCTGCAGATCAGGCCCGGCATCCTGTTTTCCACCTCTTTGCCTTTCATTTTACCACAATACCTTCCCGTTTTACATTGTTTACTGGATCGCCGCCGCCTGGTGCCGTGGAGTTTCTGCCGGACAGGCATAAGCTCCGCACCCGCCTCTCTCAGGATAAAAGCCTTGACAGCTCTGTTTCTATGAATGTATAACCCCGTAAAATATCAGCTCAGAGGAGGTTTATGCAAATGACGGTAAAAAAACTTGGTGTTCTTGGCGCCGGCGCCATGGGCGGCGGGATTGCCCAGCATGCGGCTCAACTTGGCGTTGAAATCGTTCTTGGCGATATTGATATGAAGTTTGTCGACGGCGGGATTGCCCGGATGGAAAAGCTGATGGCCGGCTCCATCAAAAAGGGAAAAATGACGGAAGCGGAGGCGAAGGCCGCCATTGGAAGAATCAAGAAAACCGTCCAGATGGAAGATTTTGCCGACTGCGACTTTGTCATCGAAGCCATTATCGAAAACCTGAAGATCAAGCAGGATGCCTTTGCAAAACTCGATTCGGTGGTCCGTCCGGACACCATTCTGGCATCGAATACCTCGTCCATGTCCCTGACTGAAATTGCCGCCGCCACCAAACGGCCGGACCGGGTCGTCGGCATGCATTTCTTCAATCCTCCTCAGGTCATGAAGCTGGTCGAAATCATCCGGGGATATTTCACCTCCGACGAGACCGTCAAGGCTACGGAAGACTTCACCAAACAGCTCAACAAGATCTCCGTCGACATCAAGAAGGATGCCCCCGGCTTCGTCGTCAACCGCATCATGATGGCCTCGGCCGTGGAGGCCCTGAAGCTTTACGAGGAAGGCGTAGCCACCATGGAAGACATCGACAAGGCGGTCAAGCTCGGCCTGAACTACCCCATGGGCCCCTTTGAGCTGATGGATCTGGTGGGTGCGGACATCAACAAGCACATCCTGGATTATTTATTCGCCGAAACCGGTGAAGTCCGCTGGAATTCTCCCCTCTCCCTCAAGCTGAAGACGAAGGCGGGCCAGCTGGGCCGAAAGACCGGCGCGGGCTGGTACAAATACGAATAGGCAAGGGGGTTTTAGAGATGGCATATGAAATGATCCTTTTGAACATTGAAGGCAGAATCGCCACCATATCGCTCAACCGGCCTCCGATGAACCCACTGAACAGCGTCATCCTCCGGGAAATCACGGAAGCCATAAGTGAAATCGAAGCGGACGAAAACGTCAAGGTCGTTATTGTCAACAGCGTTGGCGAGAGAGCTTTTGCGGCAGGCGCCGATGTCAAGGAAATGGTGAACCTGACCCCCGTGGAACTCTACGATTTCTGCCAGGGCTTCCGCAAGGCCTGCGAAAGCCTCAACAGGTATGCTCTCCCCGTAATCGCCGTCATCAAGGGGCTGACTCTGGGAGGCGGATGTGAACTGGCCATGGCCTGCGATTTGAGAATTGCAGCGGAAAATGCCAAGTTCGGTCAGCCGGAAATCAACCTGGGCATCCTTCCCGGCGCCGGCGGAACGCAGCGATTGACCCGGCTGATCGGTCCGGCCCGCTCCAAGGAGATGATCCTGACAGGGGATATGATTGACGCAGCGACAGCCGAGCGCTATGGCCTGGTCAACAAGGTGGTTCCCCTTGAGGACGTTGACAAGGCGGCGATGGAGCTGGCGGAAAAGCTGGCATCGAAGCCCAAAGTGGCCCTCAAGATGGCCAAGGCTGCCATCAATGCCGGACAGAACGTCGATCTCGGAAGCGGGCTTGATTTTGAAATTCTCAGCTTTGCCTTAGCGAGCGCATCCGAAGACAAGCTCGAGGGGATGACGGCCCTGCTGGAAAAGCGGAAAGCGAACTTCAAAGACAAGTAACCCACGACCCTGTTCCTGAATTCCTTGTTTGGAAGGGTGAGCGTGCACGCGCCGAAAAAAACGCTCATCCTTCCGGACTGTTCATTCTTCACTCAGCCTCTTTTTGTCCCGACCAGCCTCACGGCCCATTTACTTCAACCTACGATCCCGCTTTTTTAACGTAGGGATTTCATAAGGAAGCAGCCATGATCAGCGAATCCGTTCTCGTTGAACTGCAGAATATCTTGGGCAGGGAAGATGTCCTCACCGCCAGGGAAATTTTGAAGACCTATTCCTATGATGGAACATCACAGTGGACCCATGAACCCGATGCGGTCGTTTTCCCTCGGACCGCCGAACAGGTATCCGCCATCATGAAACTGGCCAACGCCCACAGGATCCCCGTGACGCCGCGAGGCGGTGGAACGAATGTCAGCGGCGGGTCCATTCCCGTCCTGGGCGGCATTGTGCTGTGCACCACCAAGATGGACAAAATCCTCAACATCGACAGGGAAAATTTTACGGCAACGGTCGAATGCGGAGTAGTCCTGATGAATTTCAACACCCGCCTCGCCGCGGAAGGGCTCTTCTTTCCCCCGGATCCCCAGAGTTTTCTGGCTGCGACCATCGGGGGCATTGTGGCGGAAAACGCCGGAGGACCCGCCGGCGTCAAATACGGTGTCACGAAGCAGTATCTCCTGGGCCTGGAAGTTGTTCTGCCCACAGGCGAGATCATTCAGCTGGGAGGGCGCACCGTAAAGAACGTTGTGGGATACGACCTGACGATGCTCTTCTGCAGTTCTGAAGGGACGCTCGGCATCATCACCAAGGCGGAATTCAAGGTCAATGCAATCCCCCCCGCGAAAAAGACGATCCTGGCCATTTACGACGACGTCGCCGTCGCCGGCGAGAACGTCTCCCTGGTGCTGAAAAGCGGCGTTACCCCGGCCAAGATCGAGCTTCTGGACAACTGGCTTATTCACCGCATCGAAGAAGCCTCTCCCCTGGGACTGCCCGGGGAGGCCGATGCGGTCCTGATCTTTGAAGTGGATGGAATGGCGGAAGCTGTTGAAAAAGAAGCGGATAAGATTATTGAAATCGCCAGGATGAACGGAGCCAGGGAGGTGCGGCCCGCCAGGGACCAGGACGAGGCGAATCGCTTCTGGATGGCCCGCCGCGCCGGATTTGCCATGATCTTCGGCAGGGCCCCCACGGTCCTGGCGGAAGACGTCACCGTCCCCCGCGGCCAGATTCCCGCTCTGATCCGGAAGTGCCGGGAGTTATCCAGAAAATACGATCTTGAAATTGTGGTCATGGGCCATGCCGGGGACGGCAACCTTCATCCCTCGGTTCTGACGGATATCAAGGACAGGGAACATTTTGCACGTGCTGAAAAAGCCGTCGAGGGAATTATCGAGGCGGCCCTCGAGCTGGGCGGGGTTCTTTCCGGAGAGCATGGCATCGGGTTGGAGAAGCAGCGGTTTTTCCGACGGGCCCTGGGACCGACCGTTACCGATCTGATGAAGAACATCAAATCCCTGGTTGACCCGAACAACATCATGAACCCCGGCAAGATATGGGACTGAACCGATAACGAGACAGGCGTTGGAAGATTTGAACGAGCTTAAAAAAATTGAACAATACGTCGACCAGTGCATGAAATGCGGGTTCTGCACCTTCTTCTGCCCGATTTACCAGGAAGAGCTCGTGGAATCTTCCGCGGCTCGAGGCAAGATATTCCTGACGAAGCAGGTCCTAAAGGGCGGGCAGCAGCTCAGCGATCAGGCAATGGACATCATCGGAAAATGCCTTCTCTGCAAGGCCTGCGCAGTCAATTGCCCGGCAAAAACCCAGGTTGATCGTGTCATTGTCGGGGCCAGAGCCGAGCAGGTCCGGCAGCAGGGGCTTCCTCTTGTCAAGAGGCTGATCTTCCGCCACGTGATGGCCAATCGCCGGCTTTTCGGATGGACCGTGAAACTCGCCTCGAAACTCCAGTGGATGATACCGGGAAAGCAGGGCAAAATGAAGCACTTGCCTGATTTTCTTAAAGCATTGGGGCAAGGAAGGAACATCCCGGCCATCTCCAGCGTTCTCCTCCGGGATCAGGTTCAGGAAGTGAATCCGCCCTGGGATTCGAAGGCGCCCAGAATGCGGGTGGGATATTTCATGGGGTGCGCCACCGATTTTATTTTCACCGAAACAGGCCTTAAAACCATTGAATTTTTAACCAGACACGGGATTGAAGTCGTTGTTCCCAAAGCACAGAGCTGCTGCGGCGCCGCCATTTATTTCAGCGGCGATTTAGAGACGGGCAGAATGCTCGCTTACAGGAACATGGAAGCCTTCAAGGACCTTGACTATGTCGTCACGACCTGCGCCACCTGCAGTTCCAGCCTCAAGGACTATAAAGTCTACCTTCCTGAAAACGACAAGCAGAGGAAGGAATTTGAGGATTTTTCGAAGAAGATCAAGGACGTGACGGAATTTCTCGTGGATGTTCTGGACATTCCGCCTCAAGAATTTCATCTGAGGAAGGAGTTTCAGGGTAAAACCATCACCTGGCATGACCCCTGCCACCTCGTTCGCTACCAGAACATCCGCAACCAGCCTCGCCGGATTCTTCAGGCTCTTCAGGGATCGACCTACGTTGAAATGCCCAACGCCGACCGCTGCTGCGGCATGGGAGGATCCTTCAGCATTTACCACTATGATCTGACCAAGAAAATCGCCGACAGGAAAGTGGAAAGCGTGAAAGCCACCTCTGCCGATATCGTCGTAACGGCCTGCCCCGGCTGCATGATCAACCTGGCGGACCATCTCCAGAGAGCGGAAATGCCGCAGCAGGTGCGCCATCTCATGGATCTTTTTGAGTGAGGGGATTGAGGCGCCAACGCGCCTCACTTGAAAGGCCCTTCTTTCCGGTCAGCACGGACCGCTGCCCATGGACGTCATCACAAGGATCAACAGATTGTCATGGCCAACAGCACCTCGCCCATGAACCGGTCCATCTTCTCTCCATTGTCCTTCCTCGTCGCTTTCTGCTCAGCAACGGCCGAGTCTCTCTGGAGCCGGGGAGCTGTGAGACGGCAGGAACATTACCAGCCTCCTGATCCTTTCATTTCCGTCTGAAGCCTGTTTTCGGGTAAGCGGTCCGTCGGCTGCACCATCCGCAGGGTCCGCTCAAGGGCTGTGAGTTACGGTAAACGTCAGACGGTACGGATGCAACCCCCTCCCCGAGGCGACAGGCCCCTGTGGTCGGTTCATTAAAAAACGCCGGAACGATCCTTTTAACAATTTCATCAATGAGCCGTCATTTGCTATAATATCGCTATCTGAAAGCATGAAGCATCATATCGCCCGATAGGGAGGGAATGGCAATGATCCGCACGATCGTCGTTCTGCCGGTCCTATTGCTCCTGTTTGCGATTTCGGCTTTTTTTGCAGACGCCGCCGTTGATGGAAGAGGCATGGCCGATGTCGCTGCTTCGGAAGCTGAACCCGTCACGGCTCCGGTCGAGATTGACGGCGAGGTGCTGTTTCGTGTGCGCGGGGCGTCGTCGTTTCCTGCCGGACAGCGCGCTCAGGCAATCAAAAACCGCATCGAGGCCACTGCCGCCGACACATCCATCCGCAGTGACATGTTGCGCTCCGTCGAATCCGACAACATCACCACTCTCTTCGCCGGCAACCGGCTGCTGATGAACATCACCGATTCGGACGCCCTCCTGGAGCATTTGAATCGCAGCTATCTCGCCAAGGTTCATTTAACGAGGATCCGCCAGGCAATCAACGACTACCGTTACATGCGCAGCCGTGACGTGCTGCTGCAGGGATGCCTCTATGCCCTGGCAGCCACGGTCCTTCTGCTGCTTGGAATTTTTCTTCTGCTTCGGGTTGGCCGGCAACTCACCGAATTTCTCGACCGGCGTGTCAAGAGCCGGATTCGTTCTCTCGAGATTCAGTCCTTCAAGGTCGTCCGAGCGGAGCAGATCTGGCTGGCCATTCAGGGGATGCTTTATGCCATCCGCCTCGTCGTTATTCTGGCAGCGTTCTTTGCCTACCTGGATTTTGTTCTCGCCCTCTTCCCCTGGACGCGCGGCCTTGCCAACCGCCTTCTCGATCTCATCACCGGCCCGCTGACCCAGATGGGAAAAGCGTTTTTGGATGCGATCCCCAATCTCCTTATCCTTGTAATTCTTTATTATTTCTTTCGTTTTGTCCTGAGGCTTCTACGCCTCTTCTTTGATGCCCTATCCAAGGAGCGAGTCACGCTTGCCGGGTTCGATCCGGACTGGGCGCCCTCAACCTACAAGATCATCCGCTTCGCTCTAGTTACCTTCGCCCTGATTGTAGCCTATCCTTACATCCCCGGTTCCGGGTCTGCCGCCTTCAAGGGAATTTCGATCTTCCTCGGTGTCGTGTTCTCGCTGGGCTCCACCTCTCTGGTTTCGAACATCATTGCCGGTTACATGTTGACCTACCGCCGGGCGTTCAAAATCGGAGACCGGGTGAAGATCGGGGACGTGACGGGGGACGTGACGCTGACACGTCTGCAGGTCACCCATCTGCGCACCCTGAAGAACGAAGAAGTGAGCATTCCCAATTCGCAGATTCTCAACGGCAATGTGGTGAACTACAGTTCTCTTGCCCACACACAGGGGCTGATCCTGCATACCACGGTCGGGATCGGTTACGAAACCCCCTGGAGACAGGTGGAGGCCATGCTGCTCATGGTGGCAGATCGCACCCCGGGATTGCTGAAAGCCCCTCCTCCGTTTATTCTGCAGAAGGAGCTGGGAGACTTTGCCGTGTTCTATGAACTCAATGTCTATACCGATAATCCCCTGGAGATGACCAGGCTCTACACGGAACTGCATCGGCAGGTCCTGGACGTCTTCAATGAGTTCGGCGTCCAGATCATGACTCCTGCTTACCGGTCTGACACGCTGGAACCCAAAGTCGTCCCGCGGGAGCAATGGTATGCGCCGCCGGCTAAGATCCCTCCAGAAACTTGAAGGGCTTCACGATGGACCCTGCCCCCGGAAACCCGGCCATGTTGAACTGGGATCGTTTCCACGGGAAGTCAACGGCATTGCGGAAAGAGCAGGAAAAAAGCCGCAGAAACGAGGCTTTTTCCCGACGTGGCAGTGGGGGGGTATCGGCCAACCCTTTCGGCTCCTTTCATGAAGGATTTTAACATGGTTTGCGGCAGGCTGATCGGCCGGGGAAACGAGGCGAGGCCAGAGCGAAATGGCCTGAGCAGGATTGATGACGGAGGCATAAGCACTTCCCGCAGGGCAACACGGTGAGCAGCGGCAGCGCCGCCAAAGCCGGCGAGGCGGAACCGGGAAGCGGTTTCTCAGTGAGGCAGCCTGTCTGCTGCGGTGCGGTCATTCATCGACATTCCCGGCTGCTGGTATTTATCCAGAAACACCTTCAGGTATTCCGTAATTGCATCCAGGTGATCTCTCTTCATGTCTCCGCTGGCCTCCGACTGTTGATACACCGTTCCCAGGACATCACATATGCCCTTGATATCTTCGTACTCAGTCATCAGCGGTTGAATTGCCTTCATACGGCCTTCCTTTCTGCCCCGATCCGTTTCTGGTAAAAAAATCCAATCAAAAGTGGATTTGAATCCGGCCCAGGCCTTGTTGAACAGGTGCACATGTCCGGCAGGGCCTTAAGGATCTTTCTCCAGGGACTATATAGGAAGGATGCAACTTTTTCACTACTGGACAACTACGGATTGTATCCCAGTTAAAAACTGGAATTATTCGCCAAAGGGATGGCTCCTGACTCCAACAGGAAGGAATCCGAAAACCGCAAGCCCCTTATCCCACGGCTCACTTGTTGACTGGATAAAGTCGTGGCGCCAAAACTTCTTGACACAGAAATCCACGCTTTCTATATTACATTGGCCGACCGGATGCTCGCCGCACGCAAGCTGTGCTCGACTCGGTCGATCTCTTGTTTCAAGAAAGGGAATTGCACATGAAAAAAATGTTTCTCCTCCTTCTGTTAGTGTGTTTTGCTGTCCCCTGTCTGGCTGATGACACCATCTATTGCCCAACGGACGCCAAGGAGCGCGAAAAAAAGTGCCAGCAGGCCAAAGAGGAGAATAAAGCGATTGATGAAACCATCAATCGCTGGGAGCCCATGGTCAACAACAGCACTATGATGATGTACATGATCACCAGGATGAAGGGGGAAAGCCCAAATCAGTATGCCAGCCGGGTAAGTTCAATGAAAGCATTTTATTACCGTGGGTTGAATTATCCGGTCCGTGGAAGATTCACAAGAAACGGGACAGCCTTTATTCCGCTGACCTATCAGGAGGCGGAAGGCGTCTTGAGCCGCGCCTTTCAAAGCCGGCAAGAGGTGGCACAGCAGATGGAACATGTCAGGAAGAACACCCAGACCTTGAAACCGATGATCAAGAATAAAATGGCACAGCTTCAGAAAGATCGTCAGCGAAACTGGCTTTTCCTGGCGCAGTGTTGCGGATACCGCTGGACGACGGAAGAGCCCCCGAAAACGCCGGAGAGGACACCCGACACGGGTGGCCAAAGGGGATTGCTCGGAGTTGAATCCGAGGAACAAACACAGCAGGGAATCAAATACTGAGAATAACGCGGGCAACGCCGGCATTCACTCCCCTGGTTTATGGCCTGCCCTCATGAGACCGGCCGGCATCTTCCGGGATTTCGGAAGGCTTGTTCTGGCTCCCCTTCTTCGCGCCTGCCTCACGTAAATATTCGACCAATTCCGGGCTGCCAAAGTCCTCGGCGACATCCAGAACCGTCTTGCCGTCATCATTGACCGCATGAAGATCGGCGTTGACGGACAGCAGGTATTCAATGCCTTCCAGATAGCTACTGTAAGCGAACCAGATAAGGGGCGTGTTTCCCTTCAGGCTTCGCGCATTCACGTTCGCGCCTGCTGCGACCAGGAGACGGGCAATCGGCACCTCCTGGAAAAACAGCGGCGTCATGCCGGACTGCCTGTCGGGCAGGTTGACGTCTGCGCCCCGTGAAATCAGGTATTCAGCCGTAGCGGCATCTTTCACCAGATGAAGGGCGGATTCGCCCTTTTCGTTGCGCACGTTCATGTCGATCCCCCGGTCCAGGCATTCTTTCACGTTGTCCAGAAAACCATTCTGAACAGCTTCAAGGAATTGATCCGCTGTCACCCGGGCTGGACCGGCTTCAAGAGCCGAAGCGTCCACACCGCTGCCAATGGCCACGTGTCCTGCACCTTCAGCGTGTGGAGATGATAAAACAGGAAGCATCATGGCCGCCGCAACCAGGACCAGGCAGATTGTTCCAGGGAAAAGAATCATACGGCACCTCGTGAAACCCACTGGCATGGAATGGAAAAACACTCCTGTTTTCATATCACGGATACGATGGATTTTAAAATAATACATCTCTTTTCCTGCCTCATCAGAGACATGACCAGTTCCTTTCCCGGGTAACATGTTGTGTGACGGTATCCCCTAAAAGACGGCCAGGCCATATCTCCCCCGGCTGCCACAATTCATTTCCATACCGACTGTCATTTGCTTACCCCATCCTGCGCCGGGAAGTCCCTTGACACACACGGCCCCCTTTTCCTATACTCAGACCCGCACGAGGGACGTTTTTGTGAGGAAATCCGAACGGCCGGAAAAATAGGGAAACGGAACAGGACGCGTATGGTCTTCAATCCGGAGGCGTTGAGGGTTCCACCCGGCGGGAAGGAACGCCATGTATTCTGATTTTAAAATCATTTCCACCTATTATGACACCTTGTATGTAAACGACCGGGAATACGGGGCGGAAGCGGGCAGGGTGAAAGATCTGCTGACCAGGCATGGCGCTCCGCCGCGGGCAGATCTTCTCGTGCTGGCCTGCGGCACGGGAGGTCACATCCCCTACTTCAGGGACGAGTATACGGTTTCCGGGCTGGATCTCAGCGAGGATATGCTTGATCTGGCCAGGAAAAAGTTTCCCGAGGTCGGATTCCATCTCGGTGACATGATCAATTTTGAATTGGAGACGGATTTTGACGCCGTGGTCTGCCTGTACGGATCCATTGGGTTCGTCAAAACCGTGGAGAATTTGCGCGCCGCCATGAACCGTATTGCCTCCCACCTGCGGCCCGGAGGCCTTGCCCTGATCACCCCCTGGAGCACGGCGGAGGATTTCCGGGACCTCATCGTGGTCGATGCCGCCGACCGGCCGGATTTGAAAATCGCCCGCATGGAGCATGTGCGCCTCAAGGAGCCAAACATGGTGGAGGTTACGTTCCACCATCTTCTTGGAAACAACAATGACGTAACCTACCATAAACAATCCATGGAAATCGGCCTTTTTTCGCGGGAAGAATATGCAGCGGCCATGATCGACGCCGGATTGAACGTCGTGGAGGTCTACACGGGAAAGGACGTGCGCGGGGGGGCTTATATCGGGAAGCGAGTGGCCGGTCAAGTCCGCAAGCAATGACCTGATGAAGAACAGAGGGCAGGCCTTCGCAGAACCCGGGCGATCTTTCCGCCTGCCGGTGCGCACATTGCCGAAGTTCTCCGCTCTGCATCGAGTGCACAACGTGGCATCACACTGGCAGGATCATCTCATTCTCACCTTTAAAGAGGAGGTAATGCATGAACCAGATACTTATCGGCAAGGGCGAAAAGCCAGTCTACCTGCTCGCCGAGTACGGCAACCGCCATGGCCTCGTCGCGGGAGCCACCGGCACCGGAAAGACCATTTCTCTCCAGGTACTGGCAGAAGGCTTCTCGCGTCTGGGCGTTCCCGTGTTTATGGCTGACGTCAAAGGCGATGTCTCCGGCTTGGCGCTGGCGGGTGCCGCCAATGACAAGGTCCGTCAGCGCGTGGCCCAGATCGGCATGGAGGGCTACACCCATGAAGGAAGCCCGGTCCTGTTCTGGGACGTATTCGGCAAGGCCGGCCATCCCGTCCGCACCACGATCAGCGAAATCGGCCCGAACCTGTTAAGCCGGATCCTCGAACTCAATGATACCCAGGCCGGAATGCTTGAGATCGCCTTCAAGCTGGCGGACGACCGTGGGCTCCTGCTGCTTGACCTCGACGACCTGCGTGCCCTGCTCGGCTTTGTCGCAGACAATCGAAAGGAGATATCGACGCAATATGGCCTCGTAAGCACCCAGTCCGTCTCGGCCATTCAGCGCTCGCTTCTGTCCCTGGAGCGGGAAGGGGGCGAACTTTTCTTCGGCGAGCCCGCACTGGATCTCAACGACCTGCTCCGTACCGACCTCAGCGGCCGCGGCATCATCAACATCCTGGCTGCAGACAAGCTCATTCTCAAGCCTCGGTTGTACGCAAGCTTCCTCCTCTGGCTGCTGTCGGAGCTTTTCGAAAACCTGCCCGAGGTGGGCGACCTTGAGAAGCCGAAGCTGGTGTTTTTCTTCGATGAGGCTCATCTCCTGTTTGACGACGCGCCGCCGATGCTGCGCCAGCGGGTGGAGCAGGTCGTTCGGCTCATCCGCTCCAGGGGCGTGGGCGTTTACTTCTGTTCGCAATTCCCCGATGACGTGCCCAACGAAATTCTGGGCCAGCTCGGGAACCGCATTCAGCATGCCCTGCGGGCTTATACGCCCCGTGACCAGAAGGCCGTGAAAACCGCCGCGGAAACCTTCGTTGCGAACCCGAAACTGGACATCGTCGCGGTGATCTCACAATTGGGCGTTGGCGAGGCCCTGGTTTCGACGCTCCAGGAGAAGGGCGTGCCGATGCCGGTTGAAAGGACGATGATCTGCCCCCCGCGGTGCCGGATAGGCGCTGCCACCCCGGAGGAGCGGGCAGCCGTGTTGGCGCGCAGCCCGATTGGCGGCAAGTACGATTCACCGGTGAACCGCGAGTCTGCCTATGAAATCCTCAAACAGCGAACAGCGGAAAAGGAAGAAGCCGTGTCGGAGCCGGCCCAGGCTCAGGCCGACGAGTCTTCTGAAAGCGGTGGGGTGATCAGAGATTTTCTGTTCGGCACCAAGCGCCGCCAGGGCATGGTGGAAACACTGGCCAAACAGGCAGCCCGGACCGTCGGCAGCCAGATCGGCCGCCAGATCCTGCGCGGGGTGCTGGGCGGCATACTGGGAGGTTCACGCCGCCGATAACGTCAGGGACACATGGGTCGAACAGGGTCATTCCCGGGGTTCAAAGCTTTTTTTTTTCAACAGAGGGCGGGGCAAAAGAGCTCGATTTCCCGTTGTAATATCCGATCATTTGTTCTAAGGTGCTGGCTTCTCCCGTATATCCACGACAGATGAACCCATAACGAAATGCAGCCATATGGGGATAAATGCCATTTCCGGGGCAATGCCCCGACATCCCCGGCAAGAATGTGTCATGATCGATATTCAAAGTCAGAAGGACCACAGAAAAATCAATATCCAGAAGGTCGGGGTCAAGGGCATCAAGTACCCCATCATCGTCCTGGACAAGGAGGCGGGCACCCAACCCGTCAACGCGTCCATCAACATGTACGTCAACCTCCCCCATTCCTTCAAGGGGACGCACATGAGCCGCTTCATTGAAGTTCTGAATGAATTTCGCGGAGAGATCAACATCCGGACTTTTCATACGATCCTGGAAAAAGTCAGGGAAAAGCTCCACGCGGAATCGGCGCACATGGAGATCGAGTTCCCCTATTTCATCGAGAAGACGGCCCCCGTGTCCGGAGCGAAAAGCCTGATGGAATACCGATGTCTCTTCAGCGGATGCAACGCCGAGAGCCAGAAGGACTTTCTCGTGGGAATCGTCGTCCCCGTGACGACCGTCTGTCCATGCTCCAAAGAAATCAGCAGCATGGGGGCTCACAATCAAAGGAGCTTCGTGACGGTGAAAGTCCGGTTTCGCAGGTTTTTCTGGCTGGAGGATCTCATCAGGCTCGTCGAGACATCCGCCAGCGGAGAGGTGTATTCCCTGCTCAAACGCGTGGATGAAAAGTATGTTACGGAGCACGGCTATGAAAACCCCATGTTTGTCGAAGATGTCGTCAGAAACGTCGCTGAACGGCTAAACGGCAACACAAACCTGACCTGGTACAGCGTGGAAGCGGAAAATTTCGAAAGCATTCACAATCACAACGCCTATGCCTATGTGGAAAAAGAATAACCCCATGCCGCCTCAAGCGATCGATTTCTTCAACCTCTATTCCCACGGCTTCATCAAGGCGGCGATCTGCATCCCCGAAGTCCGTGTGGCCGACACCTGTTTCAATGCGGAAGAGACGATTTCAATGGCCGGGAAGGCGGCGGCCGGCAAGGCCATCTTCGCGCTGTTTCCGGAACTGAACCTGTCGGCTTACTCCAATGAAGACCTCTTCCACCAGGACACCCTCCAGGAAAGCGTTTACGAAGCCCTCTTCAAGGTCGCCCGCGAAACGGCCTCTCTGAACCTTATTCTCGTGGTCGGCGCTCCCATCCGGGTGGACTGCCGCCTTTACAACTGCGGGGTTGTTCTTTACCAGGGGCGGATCCTCGGGATCGCCGTAAAATCCTACCTCCCCAATTATCGTGAATTCTACGAGGTTCGACAGTTCAGCCCGGCGGAACAGGCCATCTCCACGGCCATTGATTTAGGCGATCAGAAGGACATCCCTTTCGGCGCCGACCTGGTCTTTGAGGTCAGGAACATCCCGGATTTCAAATTTTTCATCGAACTGTGCGAAGACGTGTGGGTTCCCATTCCGCCGTCCAGTTTTGCGGCTATGGCGGGTGCAACGGTGATCGCCAACCTGTCGGCGTCCAACATTACGATCGGAAAAGCCGAGTATCGCCAGAGCCTTGCGTCCAATCAATCCGCCCGGTGTGTTGCAGCTTATCTCTATGCCGCCGCCGGACCCGGTGAATCCACAACGGACCTCGCCTGGGACGGCCATGCCATGATCTACGAAAACGGCAACCTTCTGTCGGAATCGCATCGCTTCTCCCGCCAGCCTCAGATTCTTTTTGCAGACATCGATCTCGGCCGGCTGGCGCAGGACCGGATGCGCCTGACCAGCTTTGGGCAGAACGCCAGGGCGCACAAGGAAATGCTCGGCAGATTCCGCCGGATCTCTTTTGAAGTTGCCCCACTCAAGGGAAAACTCCTCCTGGAGAGGCAGTATCCCCGCTTCCCCTACATCCCGGCCGACCCTGAAAAGCGGGATCAGCGCTGCTACGAGGCCTACAACATCCAGGTGCAGGGATTGGCCAAGCGCCTTGAATCCGCGGGAATAGAAAACGTCGTGATCGGCATCTCCGGCGGGCTGGATTCGACTCAAGCCCTCATCGTGGCCGCCAAGACGATGGATCTTCTCGCCTATCCGCGCTCTTCCATCAAGGCCTATACCATGCCCGGATTTGCCACGACGGATAAAACCTACACCAATTCAATCCGGCTGATGAAGGCGCTCGGCGTGGAGGCCAACGAACTGGACATCCGCCCCAGCTGCATACAGATGCTTAAGGACATCGGCCATCCTTTTGCCGAGGGAGAACGGCTTTACGACATCACCTTTGAAAATATTCAGGCGGGTGAGCGGACCTCCCATCTCTTTCGAATTGCCAACATGAGGAATGCCCTAGTGGTCGGCACGGGGGACCTCAGTGAACTGGCCCTCGGCTGGTGCACCTACGGCGTCGGCGACCACATGTCTCACTACAATGTCAATGCGAGTTTACCAAAAACCTTGATTCAGCATCTTATTCGGTGGGTGGCCCAGTCGGATCAATTTTCGGCAGAAACTTCCGAGGTTCTTCTCGACATCCTGGCGACGGAAATCAGCCCGGAACTCGTTCCCGGCGAAGAAGACCAGCAGCCGGCCCAGAAGACGGAGGAGATCATCGGCCCCTACGAACTTCAGGATTTCAACATTTTTTATACGACGCGTTTTGGCTATCTGCCGACCAAAATCGCCTTTCTGGCATACTGCATCTGGAGGGATAAAAGAACCGGGCTGTGGCCCGATCTTCCGGAAGAAAAAAGGCATGAATACTCAATCGCAGAGATCAAGCACTGGCTTCAGATTTACCTCCTTCGATTTTTCAAGCTGAGCCAGTACAAGCGCTCCTGCATTCCCAACGGCCCGAAGGTGGGCTCCGGAGGATCCCTTTCCCCCCGCGGGGATTACAGGGCGCCGAGCGATAGCGAGGCAACGGTGTGGCTGAAAAACGCGGAGCGGATTCCAGAGCATGACGATTGATCTCGGCTCCGGATTGGGGAAAAGGATGGCGGAATGCACCCACGGCCATGCTGCACGAATGAAGAATCGTCAACGGGCCAGAAGAACGTCGTCACGGTGAGCGCCATGCACAACAGGATCCCGAACAGGACCGGCAGGCAGGAAGATGCCTATCAGGATTTTGAGGCCACGGAACTCTATTGCCCCCGCTGCAGGCAGGCGGTCCCGGTCAGAAAAAGGCTTCTCCTTATCCTGAGCAGCGGGGAAATATACGATTATACCTGCATCTATTGCGGGACTTCGGTAGGGGAAAAGACCACCACCCGCCGGACGGGATAGCGCCATCTCCTTTTTCGATGCCCCTGTGGGATGCCGCCCGTTTTTTTTTCAGGGTGACGATTTTCGTTTTTTTCCCATCGCACTGAGGAGCTGCTGCCCAAAGGTGCCGAGGTCGGCATCCCCCTTCCTGGCGTTTTTGTCGTTTGAATAAACCAGGCTTGTTTCCTTTTCCCCGGATCCTCCCTGGAGGTACTCTCCCAAGAGCTCTCTGCTGTGAACATCTTCATGGCAATAAGCGCAGAGATTCTCCCAGTTGCTCCCATCGGGCGGGTTGTTGTGATGATTTCCGTCCTTGTGATGGACGGTCAGCAGATGACGGTTCGCCTGATCGAATTCCCTTCCGCATCGCGCGCAGATGAGCCCATGGAGGGCCAGCGATCGTTCGCGGTAGTCTTCACCGGGCGGCCTGTCCGCCTCTCTTTTCAATTCACGAACGACATCTTCCGGCGGTCTGGAGGGACTTCCTTTGCCGCTGCTGCTTTTGCTACGTACGCGCCCCCATTTACTGCCGAAGGTGACCTTGGCCATGCAATGTACTCCCTACCCGACTGATCCTGAGCTTCTTTAACGGTATGATGTTTCTGAATGGAAGCTTTCCTGACAGGAAGCGTCTGTTCAGGGACGGACGGGCATTTCTGAAAAAAAACGCATACCCGCCCGTCTCCTGCCCTTTCGCATCGTTTAGCCGGCCTGGTCGACCCGGTGCCGGCGCCTCAAAAGATCCGCCCCCCGGCGGCCCCCCGTCCCGGCGTTGTATATGCTCCCGCGGAACAGAGCCCGCTGTTCACTGCACAGGATTCCTGGTGCTGGTGTTTAACACGCGAAAGAACGTCTTGACGCCTTTCAGGGCGGGAAGGGCATTTTTCAGGAACCGGAGGGGCTTCCCCTGCTTCGAACCCACAACGTGATTTACACTCTGGAAGGAGCTTAAAAAACCATGAACCCTCTGAAGTGCGGAAGAAACTTCGGCAACGCGGGCATTGACATTCGTCGTTGTCTCGTTCAGATTCCCCGTGATGTCTTCGACATTCTTTAAAATGAACGGCAACCTTGAATTCAAGGTTCGAAGGGCGATAGTCAGCTGTTCAGCCGTCCTCCAGAGCTGATAAAGCAAAGGCAGAACCAATATCCCTGCCAGCACCAGAAATCCGACTAACACATACAGTAAGGTCTCCTGATTCATGCAACCGCTCCATTTCTAGCCCAACAGCCTGTGTTATTCCGCCGGTGTTTCCTTCTCGCTGCGGTAGGCCTCGAGCCCCGCATCAACAGCCCTTTTAAAACGGCCTGCACCCTCCTCCAGGGATTCCTTTCCACGCTCTTTCAGCTCGGCAGCGGTTTTTTCAACCTCCCCTACCCTTTCCTCCGCCTTCTTCCGAATCTCTCCAATAGCCTTAACGGCCGTTTCATAGGTTTTTCTGCTTTTTTCCAGGGCCTGATCGTACTCATCCTTAGCCTTCACCATGAGCTCATCCGTCTTCCTTCCGATATCATCCCTCGTCTCACGGCCGCTTTTCGGCGCATAGAGAATACCAATGAGCACACCCGCCAGCCCCCCGATGAGCAGTCCTGTTATGAAATCACTATTTCTCTCGACCATGACATTTCCTCCTTTCCCTCATTTCGTAATCCGCTCTGTTTTGTCAACGGTTCCCGCCATAGGTGTTTTTCAGGAACCGGCTCCACCACCTAGATGGTCTTGTTTATATTTCTAACATGAAACAGTTGTCCATATCAAATAAATTTACAAATGATTTCAATACAGAGAACGGCCTTCATCCATGAGAGGGACCGAATCTCCCGACGGATCGGTAAATGCGGTCAACCAGGGCCGGCGGAAAAGCGGGGCGTTTCGTTTTGAAAAAAAACAAAAAAACCAACCGGATATTTGAATCAAGACAAATAACCGGTTGGTTTTTTACTTCATGACTTCTTATAAAATTACTTTGCCGGGGCCGGTGCGGGAGCCGCTTCAGGGGCCGGTGCGGGTGCAGGCGCTGCTTCAGGGGCCTTGGCTGCTTCAGGGGCCGGTGCTGGCGCTGCAGGCGCTGCCGGGGCCGGTGCAGGTTCTTCCTTCTTCACCTCTTCCGCAGGCTTCTGCTCCTCTGCCTTCTTGCAACCTACGACTGCAAAGGACAACGTCGCAAAGAAAAGTACTGAAAACAGAACGGATAAAATCCTCTTCATCTTCGATATCACCTCCTTTTCACTAAAATTGGTCACGCCATATATCTTTCAATGATGCTACTTCGCCGGGGCAGGTGCCGGAGCCGCTTCAGGGGCGGGTGCCGGGGCAGGAGCTGCTTCAGGAGCTTTGGCTGCTTCAGGGGCCGGTGCTGGCGCTGCAGGCGCTGCCGGGGCCGGTGCAGGTTCTTCCTTCTTCACCTCTTCCGCAGGCTTCTGCTCCTCTGCCTTCTTGCAACCTACGACTGCAAAGGACAACGTCGCAAAGAAAACCGCCGAAATAACGAATGCTAAGACCTTCTTCATCGAATGTCACCTCCTTTCAATCATTTACACTCACTTTTTTTTAAATCCTTCAAATGCATGTGAGAGCGAAACATACGCCTTTTTTTTACCTTGTCAAGACAAAAAATTATCAGTATATAAATTCTGCAGTTTTTCAGAATACATGAGCGAGGTACCCTTATGATTCTTGGCATTGACGTGGGTGGCACGCACACGGACGCCGCTCTGATTGATTCCGGCCGAATCAGAAAAACGGCAAAAGTGGCAACTAATCCCGGACATGTTGTGGAGTCCCTTTCCGGAATCGCCTCAGAGGTGCTCAAGGGTGAACCCCTGGAGAACCTTCAGCGCATCGTGCTCAGCACGACCCTTTCCACCAATGCCATCGTGCAGAACAAAGTGGATCCCGTGGGACTCATGGTCATCAGCGGCCCCGGCCTTCCGCCCTCCTACATTTCAACCGCGGAGAACACCCACTTCCTCTCAGGCTATGTCAATCACCGGGGCATTGAAACGGCGCCCATCGATCCCGTTGCCGTCACCCGCATCTCAGACGATTTCCGGAAGAGGGGGCTGAATCATGCGGGGATCATCGGCAAATTTTCAACCCGCAACCCGATCCAGGAACTTCAAATCGAAAAGATCGTCTCCAGCGGCATGAAACACGTCTCTCTTGGCCATCGCATGTCCGGTCACCTCAATTTTCCAAGGCGGGTTGCCACAACGTACCTGAACGAGGCCATCTGGGAGCTTTATTCGTCCTTTGTCAAGCAGGTCGTTGACTTTTTCAGAACCATGGGGGTTTCCGTCCCCATCTATATTCTGAAGGCCGACGGCGGCACCTTCAACATCGAGCAGTCCGTTGAATTTCCAGTTTACACCATCCTTTCCGGACCGGCGGCAAGCATCATGGGGATTCTGAGCATGACCGAGAACAGCGGAGAGGACGCCATCGCCCTGGACATCGGCGGCACAACGACGGACATCGCCCTTTTTGCCGATGGCGTTCCGCTCCTGGAGCCCTTCGGGGTCACCATGGAAGGCCACAAGACCCTGATCCGGGGCCTGCGTTCGAAGCCCCTGGGAATCGGCGGCGACAGCAGGGTGCGTTACGAAGGCGGTCAGCTCCTCATCGGGCCGCAGCGCGAAGGTCCCGCTGCTGCCTTTGGCGGTCCCTGCCCCACCCCGACGGACGCGATGATCCATCTCGGACTTACCGACATCGGTGACCCGTCCAAAGCCGAAAAGGCGCTGCAGGGCGTCGCCGATGCCATGGGATGCACCGTACAGAAGGCCGCCGAAGCCATTTTCGAGGGATCCTGCCAGATCATCGCGCGCCATGTCCGCGCCGTCATCGAGGAGATCAACAACAAACCGGTTTATACCATTCATGAACTCCTGGAGGGAAAGCGGATTTCGCCAAAAATCCTTTACATCATCGGCGGACCGGCCAAGCCCATGTCCACCCGCCTTGGGCAGCTGCTCGAATGTCCCGTCCATATCCCGCCGCATCCGGAAATTGCCAATGCCGTCGGTGCCGCCCTTGCCCGGACAACCGCGGAGCTTACGATTCTGGCCGACACCGAGCGGGGAACCATGACGATCGGCGAGGAAGGGATCTCGAAAAAGCTTCCACCTCGCTTTTCCAAAGGAGATGCCATCGAAGCGGGCAGGGAGCTTTTGAAGGAGCGGGCCCTGAGAATGGGTGCCCGGGAGGAGGACCTGGAGATTGAGGTCATAGAAGATCAGGAGTTCAACATGGTCAGGGATTTTTATCTGGCCGGGAAAAACATCCGCGTCAAGCTGCAGGTTAAACCGGGCCTCATTGCGGGATTCAGCACAGGAGAACTCTCATGAAACCAGCACGTAAAACGGGGCTGATCTTTTTCCCGGCCTTTGACTGGGCCATCTCGCCAACCCACCCCGAAAGGGAGGAACGCCTGCTTTACACCCAGGATCAGGTTTTTGAAGAAGGCCTCCTCGATCTGGAGAACATTGTCGAGTACAAGCCGTCCATCGCCTCCTACGAGGATATCAACCGGGTTCACTTCTGCGTTCCCGATGCCAGCGCCGTGACCACGGAATCCCACCTGATTTCCGCGGGCGGGGCGATTACCGCGGCCCAGAAGGTCATGCAGAAGGAGGTGGACAACGCCTTCGCCCTGGTCCGTCCACCGGGACATCACGCCATGCTGGTCGTTCACGGGGCGAGAGGTTTCTGCAACGTCAACATCGAAGCCATCATGATTGAATACATCCGTCACCATTACGGCCATCGAAGGATCGCGGTGGTAGATACCGACTGCCATCATGGCGACGGCACCCAGAACATCTACTGGAATGATCCGGACACGCTGTGCATCTCCATCCACCAGGATGGCCGGACCCTTTATCCCGGGTCGGGCTTTCACGAAGAATTCGGCGGCCCCAACGCCCTGGGAACCACGCTGAACATTCCCCTGCCGCCGCGAACCTCCGATGAAGGGTTTCTTTACATCATGAAAGAGGCCATTCTGCCCATCCTATCCGAATTCAAACCGGATCTGGTGATCAATTCCGCCGGTCAGGACAACCATTTTTCCGACCCCATCACGGACATGCGCTTCAGCGCGCATGGCTACGCCACTTTGAACGAGATGCTGTCTCCCGACATCGCCGTTCTGGAGGGCGGTTATTCCATCGAAAAAGCGCTCCCCTACGTCAATGTGGGCATCATCCTGGCCATGGCCGGCCTCGATTACAGCTACGTGCGGGAGCCGGAATACCGCTCGTCCAGCCTTCGGCAGTCGGAAGACATCTCCCGCTACATCGCCCAGGAGGCGGATGCGATCTATGAACTCTGGTCGCGTCGCGAAGAAATCCGGGAGAAGGTGGTCGGTGACAAGAAATATATAAGAAACAACAAAAGCATCTACTATGACACCGACGGGATTCGAGAGCAGCAGGAAGTGGTCGTCCGGGTATGCCACGATTGCGGCGGTCTTGTCATGATCGATTCCCGTTCCGACCTGGGCCATCGCATCTTTGCCGTCCTGATTCCCTGGAAAGCCTGCCCGCAATGCCGCCGGGAGGGCGAGGACGCTTACGACAAAGCCGCCAGGAAGGACGGGTTCCAGTATATTTATCTCCAGGACAAGGACAAAGATCTCTTCCTTGTCAAATAGGAGAAGGGGCCGAACCGAATCAGAAAAGAAACCGCAGGAAAGGAGATAAGAACGACATTGGACGAGGACGCAATCAGGAACAGAACACAGGAAACGGCAAAAAAGCTCTTTGGCAAGGGGGCCAAGATGGATCCGCCCTACCTCACCTGGAAGGCTTTTGACCGCGACCTGGCCAACGATTTTTCCATGTTTATCACGGGAAATCTCTATTCACGGACCGTACTGACCCTCCCGGAGCGCCAGATGGCGGCCTGCGCCATTCTGGGAGCCATCCGGGCGACGGACGAGCTGAAGCTTCATGTCAACGCCGCCCTGAATGTAGGCTGCGACCCGCGAAAGCTGACGGAGATCTTCTTTCAGATGGCCCCCTACGCGGGAATGCCCGCTGTCAACGAAGCCCTCAACGTCTTCCGGGAAGTTCTGAAGGAACGCGGGGAATGGCCGATTTCAGACAAAACCGCCCCCGCCCCCTAGGATGACCTCCGCCGGGGGGCGCTGCCCTGAGATGTTCCGCCCCCGGCGAATCCTCATCCTCCGGCCAGAACACCGGCGTCAGCGGGATTGGTCGGAAGGCTCTTCAATGCCCAGGCGCTTCGCCGTGTGGTCCTTCCCCAGAAAGAAATTCAGCCAGCCAGAAGAGGAATTGAGGTCCCAGTTGCAGGGCGGCACCGGAATTTCCTCAAGCCGGCTTTCCTGCTGGCTGCCTCTCAACCGGTCATAGGCCCGCACATAAACACAGCGACGCCGGCCTGGATAGACTTCGCACCAGCCCTGGAAGCTTCCCCCGCAGGGGCCGTTGCGCTGCTGTTTCGGGCACTGGGACATGGGGCAGAGAAAAGCCACATCCACCAGGGCGCAGTCTCCGCAGTCACGGCAATCGTACAGAAGGGTTTTCAGCAGATGCTCCAGCTTGTGCAGAAGGCCTTCCAGCCGGGAGCCTTTCAGCTTCGCGGCCAGGCTGCGCATCAGGGCAAAGCCTTTTGTTCCCGGTTCGAAGATCAGGTTGTGAAAGAATCGTGAGATGCCGTACAACCTTCTTTCCGAAAGGCTGGAGCGGCTGCCCTGCCGGCTCTCCGGGATGAGCTCATTGAGCCGGCCGTAGGGGTCTTTCCTGAAATAGTAAAAGGCGCCGGGTGTTGAGTACTGAAATTCAGGAATCAGACTTTCCCACGAGGCGCTGAGCTCTTCCCCTTTTTCAATGACCGCCTCCACCTGCTCACAGGTGACCAGATGGCCCCCGACATGGACTCCGCTGAACCCCAGCCCCTTGAGCAGGGCATACATTTTTGCGCCCCTGGACAGCCGCGCCTCCAGACCCTTGTCAGGCAGGGACCGTTCCCGATCCAGCTGTGCCAGCAGATCGTCCGGAACGACGCACCCGGGCAGCCGGTTTTCCATCATCAGCCGGGCAACGGGATAGGACAGCAGGAAGATGTTTCCCAGAACGGGAACATCAATCTCCCGCCTTTTCATATAGAGCAGAAGCTCATGATACTTGCGGACATCATAGCCCAGTTGAGTCACGATAAAGGAGGCGCCGCTGTCGATCTTTTTTTTCAGCTTGTAATACTGGCAGAGAAGCTCCGCTTCGGTGTGCTTGAAGGGGGACACGGCAGCCCCGGCAAAGAAATGGCCGGGTTGAAGCTCTCCCGTTCCCTTCGGCAGGGGAAATTTCAGCCCGCCGTTGAGTTCCCGGATCAGCTCCAGGACATGGGTGGGGTCAAGATCGAAGACCGGTTGAGGGCGTCCCTGAAATCCGGATACAGGGTAATCGCCGGACATCACGATGAGATTGCGGATCCCCCACCGTTCCAGCGCGTACAGCTGGCTTTCGATCTGGCTGCGGTTTTTGTCCTTGCATGTAAAATGAACAAGGGGTTCGATACCCAGCGCCTTGATTTCAACGGCAAGGGCATCCGCCATCAGGGCCGGCTGCCCGCCCGGGTTGTCCGTTAAGGAAACGGCGTGGATCTTTCCTCCCCGAGCCGCCTTCTCTGCTTCCAGAAGGACGGAGTCCTGGGCCTTTTCCCTGGCTCCCCGGCCCGGCACGAGTTCCCAGGTGACCGTCATGACCGCCGGATCCTTCAGGGATGCCTCAAAAAGAGTCTCCAAATCACGCCTCCCGCCGCCCTTTTTTTAAAGACCGGCCGCCATCCTGGCCGCTTTGACCGTATTGGCCATCAGCATCGTGATCGTCATCGGGCCGACCCCGCCGGGAACAGGAGTGATCGCTCCCGCCTTCTGCCGCACCGCTTCATAATCCACATCACCGCAAAGCTTCGCCTTACCTTCCGGCGTAAAGCCCTGCCGGTTCACACCCACGTCGATGACGACGGCACCCTGCTTGACCATGTCGACGGTAATGGCCATCGGCCTTCCCACGGCCGCGATGAGAATATCCGCCCGGCGGGTGTGGAAACCGATGTCGCGTGTTCCGGTGTGGCAGACCGTCACCGTGGCATTTGCCCCGTCCCCCTTCTGAAGAAGCATATTGGCAATGGGTTTGCCGACAATATTCGACCGACCCACAACAACGACCTCCGCTCCGTCGATCGGGACGCCCGAACGAAGAAGGAGCTGCTGAATCCCCGCCGGCGTGCAGGGGAGAAAATCCGCCTGTCCGATCATGAGCTTGCCGACGTTGAAGGGATGGAACCCGTCAACATCCTTGCCCGGATCGATGGCGTAAAGGATGTTCTGTTCGCTGATGTGGGGAGGCAGCGGCAGCTGCACCAGGATCCCATGAATCCGGGGATCCCTGTTGTACTGAAGGATCCTCTCAAGCAGCAGGGCTTCCGATATGGTTTCAGGCTGATTGTCCTGGACGGAATGAAAGCCGAGTTCATGGGCCGTTCTCTGTTTTCCCGCCACATAACTCATGGAGGCGGGGTTCTGGCCCACAAGGATAGTGACCAGCCCGGGCACGACCCCCCTTTCCTTTAAGAGGGCGGTCTCCCTCTTCAAATCCACCCGGATCTGCTGGGCGATCTCACTGCCGCGAATGATTTTTGCCGCCATTTCAGCTCCTTCAAATGGATATCGCCGTGACGTCGGCGGGATTCCCTGATGATGGATCCCTCGGTCAAAATTCTCCAGAAGCTCAAAAACATTTCATTATTTCACGCGTCCTCCGGAGTGAAACCTGTACCAGTTCACCTTTTCAGAGTCAAGACCTAACTGGTGGAGCGCCTGATTCCACGGGGGGAAACCCCTGTTTCCCAGAATTGAGATTTCTCAGGATCTGATGTAAAGTTCCCGGCAATCCAGAAATTCTATCCTGTTTCGATTTCAGGGGAATTCAAGACGGAAAACAAGGGAGGGTTAAGGCTTTTTTTCATGACCGCGGAACGGGAAGTATTCCCTTCAGGCCCCATGGTCCTAGGACTCGGGCAGTGCTCCCTGGACTATCTCGGTCGCATCCATGAGTATCCAGTTCCCGATGCCAAATGCGAATTTTCCGGGCTGGTCATCCAGGGTGGCGGACCGGTGGCCACGGCCCTGGCAGCCCTTTCCCGCTGGGGGCTGCGTTGCGTCTTTTCCGGGATGATCGGCGACGACGCCTTCGGGCAGACCATCGAGGCCTCCCTCCGGGAAGAGGGCATCGATACGTCCGAAATGGTGGTTCGGCGGAACGGCGCATCCCAATTCGCCTTCATCGCCGTGGAACCCGATGCCGGACGGCGGACCATCTTCTGGCAGCGCCCCACGGGCCGGCCCCTTCAGCCGGAGGAGGTCCCCCTGGACAAGATCCGCCAGGCCGCCGTGCTCCATACCGACGGCCTCTTCATCGACGCCTCCCTCCTGGCCTGCCGCACCGCACGCCAGGCAGGAGTTCCCGTGGTCGTCGATGCCGGCACCCTCCGGGACGGGATGCTGGAACTCGCCCGGTCGAGCGATTACTTCATCGCCTCGGAAACCTTCGCCCGCCAGCTGGTGGGAAATCGGGACCCCCTGGACGCCTGCGCCCTTCTTCTGGACCAGGGACCCCGCCTGGCCGCCGTCACCCTGGGGGCCGCCGGGTATGCCGCCCTCTGCGACGGGGAGGTGATCCGCAAGCCCGCCTATCCCGTCAACGCCTTGGACACCACAGGCTGCGGCGACGTCTTTCACGCCGGATTCATCTTTGGGCTGGTTCAGTCGTGGGACTATGGTCTGTGCCTCGATTTCGCCGCCTGGGCGGCGGCGCAGGTGAGCCTCGAAATGGGAGGCAGAAGGGGAATCCCCTCATTGTCCGGAATCAGGCGCCAGGGCTATCCCGTGAGCATTTAGGGCCCCGGCAACCCGAATCTCCGGGCACAGAGCGTGCATCGGCTTTCCAGGACAAAGTTCCCATGAATGTCATCTGGAACGAAGGCCTCGAAAGCCCAGAATGCCCTGAACGGCCTTGCTTTTTTTCTTTTAATGATTATTATAGGCAAATTATCTGCTGCAGATAATATATCCAATCGAAATGGTCATGGAAGGTAGACAAACACCATGGAGAAATTTAAATTCGCCGCCGATTTCATCCAGCAGACCCGACAGCCCGTGACACGGTTTTTCGGCTTGTCCCCGAAGCCCGCCGCTTCCGGCCCTGATCGGCAGGAGTCTTCCGTTGAAGTCCCGGCGCCGGGCGCCGGTCTGGGCCTCAACGTCATGAGCTTCAACATCCGCCGCGGAACCAGGAGAGACGGAAGAAACTCCTGGATTCACCGCCGCAGGCTCGTCCATGAAATCCTGCAGGGCTATCGTCCCGATGTTCTCGGCCTCCAGGAGGCATTGGATTTTCAGATGGCGGAAGTCCATGCCATGCTTCCCGGATACAAATCGATCGGCATCGGCAACCTGGGAGGCAGCCGGGGTCTCCATAATGCCGTTTTCTATGATTCCGAACGGTTTTCCCTCTCCGAGGAGGGGACCTTCTGGTTATCCGGCACCCCCGATCTTCCGGGCTCCCGGGGGTGGGGAAACATTATTCCCCGCATCTGCACCTGGGTCAGGCTGATTGAAAACACCTCTCAGCAGGCTTTCTATTTCTATAACACGCACCTGGATCATCTTTCCCTGCGCTCGCGGAAGAAAAGCGTTCTTCTGCTCACCCAGCGCATCTCCATGCGGAGCTTGCCGGACCCGATTGTGCTGACAGGGGATTTCAATGCCGGAGAGATGAGCATGCCCATCCAGTATTTAAAGGGCAACAAGCCGTTACGAATTAACCTGAGCGTCAAGAAGACCAATCCGGTCCCCTTGATGGATACCTTCCGGCAGCGGCATCCGAAAATCCGCAATGCCGGAACATACCACGGATATAACCGGTATTTCATCCGCCTCAAACTGGATTACATCTTCGTCCCGGCTTCCGCGCGGGTCATAGACGCGGAAATCATCTCCCGGCGCTGGGAGAATTGCTATCCTTCCGATCACTTTCCCCTTCTTGCCCGGGTGGATCTGCCCGTGTCCATGGCTTTCGCGGCTCCTCGCCCCGGCTATCAGGATGCGGTGAGCGCCTGCCCGCCCCACTGACAGGGAGATCAGAATTTGTGAAGCCCTCTTGGATGCTTGACGCCAGATTATCGATGTGTGCGGCGGGATGGTTTCAGGGGGGCTTGAGACTCCCCCCTGAAGTACGTTTCAAAGGCGGGGGTTAAGGCGCGGTCATGACCTCTCCTGCTTCAGGTACCCCTTGGCCAGCGCTTTGTTCACGTGCAGAACCCCCGCATTCATATCCTTCATGGGATAGTCGTCCGTAATGACGGGAAGGGCGTCGGCCTCTTCCTGCGTCTTGACGACGGACCCCGCAGGCACATATCGCCCATCAGCCACGCGGACCCCCATGAGCAGGACTCCCGGTTCAATGACGCAACGGCTGCCGACGTAAGATTTGAAGACAAGCGACTTCATTCCAACGAACGTGTCATCCATAATCACCGCCGGTCCGTGAACATGAACCTGGTGAGCCAGGGATACGCGATGCCCTACATAGACGGCATACTTTTTCCCGTTCACTTCAACGAGATTCTTTTCGACGGGCTTGCCGTCCAGCTCTGTTTCCAGGGCATGGATGATGACCCCGTCCTGGACGTTTGAATCGTTGCCCACGTGAAGAGGCTGGCCTTCATCGCCGCGGACGGACGCCCCGGGGGATACCATGACATTGTCTCCGATGATGACATTCCCGATCACAGCCGCAAGGGGATGAACAAAGGCGGAGGAACCGATCACCGGTTCGACGGCCCTGGCGGAAAAGTCCGTAACCACGTTTTTCCCTATCATTACTCTACCTCCAGATTTTTTATGAAATTCTTTCCCCCGCACCAGGAATGTCAAGCCGGTTTCCTCTTCCGCCGCTCCTTCTCCAGAAGCCGGGGCCAGATGTCATCAATGAATGTCCTGGTCTGTTCCATCGTTCCCGAATTGTCCACGAGGATGTCGGCAAAGGGGATCTTATCCTCAATGGGCATCTGTGAACGGACCCGCTGAAGCGCCTCCTCGCGGGAATACCCGTTTCTCAGGATGAGACGGCGAATCTGCTCATCCCGCGGGATATAGACCAGCATCACCAGATCCACCCGACCCTGCATCCCCAATTCGACGAGCAGGGGGATGTCGGCAATGACGATGGCATCGGGACGGTTCGCCCTGATGGCCGCCATCCTGCTCTGCCACGCATCGAATACGGCCGGATGCACGAGTTCGTTGAGTTTGTCCAGTTTACGACGGTCCGCAAAAACGATGGCTCCCAGTCGAGCCCGGTCCAGGGTTCGATCGGCCCTCAGGACCTCCGGTCCGAAACAGTCGACAATGTTACGCCACGCCGGCTGATCCGGCTCTTCAACCTCGTGGGCAAGGCGGTCGAAGTCAATGAGGAAGGCCCCCTTTTCCTCGAGCATGCGGCCCACCGTGGATTTTCCGCAGGCGATTCCGCCCGTCAACCCGACATTCAGCATGGCCCCCTTTACCACAGGGGAGCGTTTCCGGGCAACAAAAAACCTGCTCCCTGCCAGGGAGCGGCCCTTACGTTTTCAGGTTTGCGACCAGGGACTCAAAACGGTCCCACTGCGTGGCGATCCACGTCTCTGTTGTCGCATGGCCGAAGGAGCGGACAATCAGGGCCACCTTGGTTGCCGCATCGGCATCGGGCGCTTCGAAGATGTCCAGGTAGTCGCATGAGCCGAGAACGGCGTAATTGGCAACCCACTTCACGTCCGGGCATTCGGCTTTGATGCGGGCTGCCACCCGGTCATTGAGCTCCGTCAAGGACTGCGGCCTGGCGACGGCCTCAGGCGACAGCCTGGTCATCATGATGTACGTACCCATCGTTTTTCTCCTTTCTTCAACGCGATCCTGTTAAGATGCTGACCAGAAAAATCCGCGTTCTCCGGGGCCACCTCTCAGGCCGTTTCCAGCCTTCCCCTGATTTCCCGGAAGATTCTGCCGATTTCCTCCGTATCGGCCACCAGCTCCAGAAATCCCGCCTGCTCTTCGTAGATTTCCGCAGGGATGGCCGATTTTACTTCCGGTTCGAGGATGTGATACACGGGGAGCCTCAACGAGACTCCGGCCAGCGGACCTGCGAAGCTCGGATCTCCGAAGGTTACGGTTTCCGCCGTAACGGAAGCCACTTCCGGATCGGCGGCCCCGATGACCACCACCAGATCCTGCGCTCCCAGATCGTCCACGAGTTTCTTGATCGTAGACTGCTTCTCCATGTCCACTGCGCCTGCCGATGTTCAGACGAAGCACTCCGTCGCGGTCAGAACGATCTCCGCCCCGGCCGCCTTCATGCATGCCGCGATGGCAGGGCCCGGCACTCCGTCCCTGTCCCCGAAAATAATGGCCTTTTTTCCTTTAAACATGCCTTGATCCTTTCCTGCCCGAGGCAACATCACTTCCTTCTCCCAGGGTTCCTCTCCAGAAGAAAGGAAAGTCCGTCAGAAAGCTGGGTCATCCTTCCCAGGAAGAGGCTCCCCCGGGCGATAAACATGGCGTTGTTCAGTTCCCCCCTCCGGATGCCGTCCATGGCATGCCCCAGAAAGGGGACCGCCGCCGGAATGTGCCCCTGCGTGGGGGCGAATCCCGGCATGCCATGCTCACGAACGAACCGGTCGATCTCCTGCCGGGCGATTTCCTTCCTCAGGACCGCCAGGGCGCCGATCATCCGGTAATTGGCCAGAGGGACGTTACCGCTTCCCCCGGAAACGGTGACTTCGGGGTTCTGCAGCTCTACGGCGTACTTGTCGATATCGGTGACCTTCAATCCCACCCGGTCCAGGGGCTTCAGAACCAGGGATTCCAGGATATTCTGCTGGGACGAACCGGAGCCGATATCATGTTTGCCGACGGCATCCAGGCGGACCACCGGACTCTGCCCGTCATCTCCGGTCACCAGAAAGGCTATCCCCCCGAGCACATCCTCCAGGATGGGCATTCCCCTCGCGACATGCCCCTGAAATTTCATGCCCAGCTTGGCTAAGGAACCGCCTCCCACAACCGCCACCCTCTCATAGAGGCCGGCCTTCACCAGGCCGGAGGCGAACAGCAGGGCATAGAGAGGACCGGTACAGAAGGCCTTGACATCGCAGCCGGTAGACGCCACGCAGCCGCACATCTCGCCGATGGCCTTGGCCAGCCCACCGCCTCCCCGGTTGTACCGGTCCCCTACGGCTTCTTCGGAACAGTTGAGGAGAAGATCGATCCCGTCCCCCCCGATGTCCGCACTTCGCAGGAGATTCTTCAGAGCGAGAGCACCGGAAGCCTTGGCCAGAAGGTTTTCCATCAAAACGTGGGCCTTGAGGTTGTCGTCCCGGTCGTGATGCCGGTTGACGCATCCGACCCTCCGTCCGCCATGGAAGAGGGGAAGCGACCCGGAATGCTCGATCAGCCCATCCACCCTCCCCGGATCAACCCCCTGGCCGATTCTGCCCGGATCCGCGCCCCTCCAGAAAGGATGGGATTCGAGGAGCCCTTGCAGCACAGGTGCAGAATCCTTCTCGATCTCCACCAGGCCGAAGTCGTCAGCGAGCTTTATCATTCCCAGAAGCAGCTCTTCCGGGTAAATCTCGCCATAGGGGCCCCGTCGCGGGGCTGGGAACACGGGATGGTCGTACCAGGGCTGCCCGATGCCGTGCAGGTCATCGGGCTTGAGATTTCCGATGAAGACCTGGTTGGGGGGATAGGCCACGACCTCCTCAAAACCGCGCAGATGCCCTTCGATGGCGGACAACACAAGCGCCGGACGGTCGGCGATTTCGCGGCTGGGTTTCGATCCGTAGCGGACGAAGCCCGGCGCGTGTGCCAGAATGCAGGAAAAGGCGTCAATGACGGGATCGGGCATCGTGGCCCTCCTGTTCAGAACACGGTCTGGCCTTCGATTTTCGTTTCCAGCGCCTGCAGGGCCTTCTCCACAAGCGCCCTTCGGAGGCTCTTTTCCTCGGTTTTCGATTTGCAGGGGTCGCCGAGGGGGTGGGGAATGGCGACGGCGGGAACGATCCGGTTTGCCCCCACCGTCCGGGAAATGGGAACGATGGTGCAGATATGGACGGCCGGTATCCCCGCTCTCTCCATCTCCTTTGCCATCGTTGCCCCGCAACGCGTGCAGGTTCCTCAGGTGGAGGTAATCAGAACGGCCCCAACGCCACTCCGGATCAGATCCCGGGCGATCTCCCGGGCAAACTGTCCGCACCTGGCTACGGACGTGCCGTTCCCCACGGTGGCATAGTAAAAGGGATGGAGTTTCCCGATCCGCCCTTCCCTCTCAAGGTCTCTTGCCGCATCGAGGGGCAGCACCCGGTTCGGATCAGCGTTGGCATAGGTGGGATCGTATCCGCCGTGGGCGGTTTCATGGGATTCCGGCGTCATTTCGGAAAGCGCGCCGATGTCGTATTTTCCGTACCGGGTCGCACTGGAGGCTTCAATGCAGTCCGGATTCCCCCTGGGAACGATCCCGCCGCTGGTGACCAAAGCCAGGGTGACCCGGCTCATCCTGTCGACCGGCGGCAGAAGCGGCACCCGGTCGAATGCGGGAAGGGGGTATTCTGTTGCGAAAGGCTCCCCTTTCATTTTCTGCAGGAGCATCTTCACGGCCCGGACGGCTCCGGTTTCTGCTGAAAAGGTGTTCCGGCGGATGCCCCGGGGAAGGTACCCCTCCTCTTCCGGAAACCCGACGGGCTCGCCCCGGAGGAGTTTTCCCGCCAGGCGGCTCATTTTCTCGGCCGCCTCTCTCATACCGGCCGTGGTACCCCGGGTCTCCACGATAAAAACCGACCTGCGGGACAATTCCGCCCCGGGGTTTTCGGGATACATCCCGGTCACGGCGGGAATTCCCAGCCTGTCGACGACGGCGTTGCAGACCGAGCCGCAGGCGATCCCATAGCGTCCCGCATTGAATGCCGGGCCAGCCAGGACCAGATCCGGCCGAAAGCCCTCCATCAGGGCCAGAACCCTTTCCGTCGCCTCCTCGAGGTGCTCGCTGAAGTAATTATCCCCGCAGATGACCGTCGCCACCATCTCGACCTCCGGCCCGAAAAGCTCGGCAAAGAGATTCCCGGGCCCCACGGGGCCGCTTCTGACGACGGGTTCCATGCCGGCCTTTTCTTCCCCGCCGATGCCGCCGAAAAATTGATTGAGATAGACAACCGCTTTCCATGGTCCCATGGCGCCCCTATCCTCCACGTGCGTACAGAACTTCGAAACCCAGTTCATTCGTGGCGCCCAGGAGCGCCTGCAGTTCGACCCCGAGCCCCCCCGCCCGGGCAAGGCTGCCGGACTGCCCTCCCGCCAGTTTTTCCGCCACCCGGATATCGCCGAGCACCCGCTCCATGGGCGGAAGAGTAATCCGCTCATTGGCATTGCCCACACTCACAATGGCATCCGCGTGGGGCGTCACATCCGCCAGGGACTGAGAGGCTCCGTCGCTGCCAGCAAATTCGTCGGATATCAGAACGGTCCGGATTCCCCTCTCCTCCAGGCCGGCGCAGATCATCATGGCATCGGCATCGGGATTTCCGAAGCCCTCCTTGGAGACGACGGCCCCCCGGGCGCCCAGCATCTCCACGAGCTTGACGGCATATTCAGCCGATCGGACCTTATCGCGAAGCGTCACGTTGGCATCGGTCACAACCGTTCCCAGGAAGCGCAGATCGGTTCCATCCCGCCGCAGCAGTTCCGAGATGACCGGGTTGTTCTGATGGTGATAGGTGGTGTTCTTATCACAGGCGGAAACGCAGTTTCCGCTCACGATGGCCCCGTCCATGGACTCGGTGGGCAGCAGGAGCGTGGGCAGAAGGCTCTTTACATCGCGCCCGTACAGGTAGGTGTCGTGGAGCAGTCCCTGGCTCAGAAGCATGCAGACATAGGCGACATAGGGAAGACCGTCGTCGCGCCGGACGGGAGTCGGAAACCGGGGCCATTCGAACCGCTCAACCGACTCGGGAACGGCGCTTCGGCAGGCCTCTCCCAGATAAGCGGCGGCGCGCAATCCGGCCAGCCTCAGGGCTTCCTCGTGCTGATGCGGGGAAATTCCAGGCAGAACGTCAATGCCCAGAACGATGTTGAGGAGGCGGGAAAAAGAACTGTACCGCGCCCCCGTGCCGCTCATGTCGATCAGCCCCTCCTGAAATCCCACGACCTGCCCCGCGGTTACGACGGCGCACCCCTTCAGCACATGGGTCCGTCCCGTTCCAACGGTCTCCACGCCCGAAATCAGGCCGGGAAAGATTCCTCCCCTTCCTTCGATCTTGACGCGGGGTTCGATGACATCCTTGACGGGAAGAATGCGCACACTTTCTCCGGGCCTTGCCAGATCGGCCCTGACGGAAGCGATGCGGAAGTCGTTCCCCCTTGTTTCTTCGATGAGCTCTTCGCGGTGGATGTGCAGGGCCTTGCCGTCGATTGCGGTCTTTCGTCCCCAGTCGATTTCCTCTACAGGTATGATGCCCAGTTCGAGAAGCATGACGGGTTCTCCTTCTCTGTGTCCGGGTGCGGATGGGGAAATTTTCGGATCCGCCCTGTGCAGGCACGTTTTCCCCGCCGTCCATCGAAGGGATGCTTCCTGCAGGGACGTCGCACAAGGCCGGTTTCAGAATAAATTACAGAGCCCTCCCTGTCAAGCATGAAAGAATTCCCCCTTTCCCCGCAGATTTCGGCCCGTTGTCGGAGGGCCGGCAGGCCCCGGAAATCGTCGCCGGCTGGACCCTCTGCACCAGGCTTCCGGAAAGGGCGGTTTTGTGCCGGGAGCGAAGGCGTTTCTCTCTCTCGACCGGGAAGCTTCTTTTTCGGGAGTGCGAGGCTTTCTCGTGCTGCTGGAAACCTCGGAAACAGCCAGCGAAAAAGGATGTGGTATGACGATTGCTTCTTCAGGAATGGCAGTTCTCGGGCAAGCTCCTTTTCGCCTGCCCTGTGTGCCTGGGCCCCAGGGGCTCTTTGGACTTCAGCCGCCGCGACCCGATGGCAGAATCCTTTCAAGAACGACCGGATTACCCTTTGACAGCCCATCGCCTGCCATGCCATGATAAGGCATCAGCCGCCGCACGGCAGAGCCGGTTTCTTGAATTTTTATGATCTTCCGGCCGGTTACAGGAGATTTTCCATGAATAGAACCTTATCGGTGATCGAAACATTCCGCCTCATCACGATTTCCCTGATCTTCTTTTTTGCCGCTTTCGGCCAGGCCTGCGCCGATGTAGCGCCCAAAGCCTTCTTCGATGAGCTGCAGAGGCGCCTTATCGCCGACGGCTTCGACGGCAAGCGCATCCGGGAACTCTATCGGAGCGAGGAGATCTCCTTTGAAACCCGGGGCGTCGCAGCCTACTTTCAGCACAACGAAGCCAGGCTGGACTACGGGAAGTTTACAGCACGGCCCGCCCTGATTGACGATGCCCGCAGCTACATGAACGAACACGCCGTAACCCTGTCCGCGGCAAGAGAAAAGTTCGGCGTCGATCCCGGGATCATCACGGCCATCATCCTGGTGGAAACCAACCTGGGCCGCAGCCTGGGCAGCCGCCCGATCATCAGCACCCTGTCGACCATGGCCTCTCTGTCGGAGCCGGCGCCCCGGGAATACCTCTACGGGCGGCTCAGTGAAGGCAGACGCTTCGACCCGGGCAAATACAATTCCCGGGCTGACAGAAAATCCCGCTGGGCCTATAAAGAGCTTAAAGCCTTTCTGATCTATACCGAACGCCACGAGGTCGATCCCCTCACCGTGGTCGGGTCCTATGCCGGTGCGCTGGGCATCGCCCAGTTTATGCCAAGCAACATTCTGCACTATGGCCGGGACGGCAACGGCGACGGCCGCATCGATCTATTCCACGACGCCGATGCCATCTTCAGCATTGCAAATTACCTGAAACAATTCGGCTGGAAGCCGAATCTCAGCCATGACCAGGCCTTCAGGATCATCTATCAGTACAATCACAGCCGCCAGTACGTAAACGCCATCCTGAAAATCAGCGATCTGCTGGCCCTTCAGGAGTCCGCCCCTTCGTGACCTTCGTGCACAATGCTGACGCCGGGGCGTTCTTTATGATAAACTGGCTGCATGAAGTCTCGAGGGAGGATGGCCATGCCGGATTTGCTTTTTCTTCTGATGATTTGTTTCGGGCTGTCGAGCCTGGTTTTCCTGATTCTGGCTTTTGCGGCCATAGGGAAAAGGAAGTTCATCGGCTCGGCAGGCGTCTTGATGGTCGCACTCCTCTGCCTTGCCCTTACCGCCTTGCTCGGAACGATCACCGTGGCCACAAAAGGTTACCTGGCTCTCACTCATGAAGAAACGGCGGCCGTGGTCAGAGTCGAACCCCTCGGAGGAAAGGTGTTTCTGGCGCATTTTGAATTTCCCGACGGGAAGAAGGCTTCTTTCCGGCTGGCAGGCGACGCGATCTATGTCGATGCGCATGTCCTCAAATGGAAGCCCTGGGCCAACGTGCTTGGTCTTCACGCCAGTTATGAACTGGACCGCGTTGCCGGCCGCTACCGGGACATTGACGAAGAGGTCAACGCGTTGCGCACGGTGTTTCTACTTTCCGAAAAAAAGCCGCTTAACATGTTTCACCTGAGAAAGACCTATCGGTTTCTTGAGCCGCTCCTTGATGCCGAGTACGGCTCCGCCGTGTTTGTCGACGTGACAGGGCCCTCGCAATTTGAAATCAAAGTTTCCACAACAGGGCTTTTAGCCAGACCATCCGGATCTTGAGCGTGCTGAACAGGGAAAAGGCATCCATCCGCAGGCGGCAATCCGGTCTGCGGGGAACGGGTTGTGCAGGCACCTCTCCAGATCCCGGGAAAAAGCCGATGTCATCCGGTCTTTGACATCAGGGCGGTCCGTGGTGCATAATGCGCCCTGTTGTTTCCGGAATTCCACATTATTCTTTCAGGAGGTGTTCAAGTGAAAAAAGCATTGATCGCAGTCGTGATGGCCCTGTGTGTATCCTTCTTTGCCGTGGGCTGCAGCAAGGAGAAGGAGCAGGGGAAAGCGGAGCCGGCAGTTGAAAAGGAGATGAAAGCCGCCGCCGCTCAGGAATTGTCGGCAACGGTGGTGAGCACCGCCGCCGGCCGGACCATGTCGATGAAAGTCTACATGAAGCCGGACAAATACCGTTCCGATGATGAATCGACGGGCACATCCACCATCGTGAGAAAGGACCTCAACAAGGTCTGGACGATCATCAAACCGCAAAGCGTATTCATGGAGATGCAGGGCGTAACGGAGGAACAGAGTAAAGCGGCCGATCTTGAGGTCAAGGGGGAAGTCAGCCGAAAGGCGGTCGGCAGTGAAACGATCGGCGGCCATCCCTCAACAAAATACGAAGTGACCGCAAAGGTCGGCAACGAAACCGTGACAACCCACATGTGGTGGGCGACGGACATCAACTTCCCCGTGAAGACCGCCGCAGTGGACGGCAGCTGGTCCATGGAATACCGGGACATCAACATCGGCAAGCAGCCGGACAGCCTTTTCGAAGTGCCCGAAGGGTATACAAAGATGTCAATTCCTGGAATGCCCGGCGGACATGCGGAAGGCAAAATTCCGAAGATGTAGGGGAATCGCCCTCTGATCTCGATGCCGGCATCCCGCATTCCTCGTTCTCCACACGGAAATGATGGTGGTGCATCTCAGCCGCAGGGACATCAGGGGAAGGTGAACGGATCCCGTGATCCGTTCACCTTCCCCTGCTTTTTTCCTGAACGGAGAACGAGAAAAAGCGCATCGTCAAAGCCCCTTGAGACCCGCCACGGGTTGCCCACAAAAGCAGGTAGAGCCTTCATTATTCTTTCTTTTTGGAAATATCGGCCAGCCCGATCATCGGAATCGCTCCGCTGCCCGTTACCTGGGGAAGTATTCCGTTCCACTTTTCGATCGCCTTCATGTTGGCTTCGATTCTCCGCAGCTCTATCAGGTCCGGGGAGATGTTCGCCTTCTGCAATTTCAGTGACTCCGCTTCCGCCGTGGCCGCGGTGATCTTCTGCTCCGCCTCGATTTTTATCCTGTCAAGATCCCTTCTCGCTTTCAACGCGAGCTGCTCCGCCGTCTGCTTGGCTTCAATGGCCTCGGTGAACACCGGCGAAAAGCTGAACACCACGATCGAAAAGGCGTCAACGGCAATGTTGTTGGCCATCAGCCTTTCCGTTAAAGCCAGCCTCATCGCCTCGCTGACGGACGGCCTCTTGGTGATAAGCTCTTCCGCCGTATAATTTGCCGTCACGGCCTTGACCACCTCCTGGATGGCGGGGTCGATGATGCGCTCCTTGAACTGTACCCCCAGCTTCTGATAGACAATATTGGCCTTCTCTGGAACGATATGGTAATTCAAGGCCACCCGGGAAGTGACATCCTGAAGGTCTTTCGAGGCGGCCGCAGCCTCCGTCTCAGCCTTTTGAACCTTGACATCCACCAGCACGATCTCCTGCATCACCGGTATCCTGGGATGGAGCCCTTCGTTCAGGACACTCTTCTGCACGGCGCCGAAGTTCAGAACAACCCCTCTCTGCCCGGGACCGACCTGGGTCCAGGGCCGGAAAAATACGAGGATGAACAGGATAATCAACACAATCGCCAACCAGGCCGGCGGCACATTTTTCTTTATGGTGCGGATCGCCTCCCTTGTCTTGTCGGCTTGACTTTCGTACATGCTTTTTACCTCCTTAATTGTTGAAGACCGGCGTTAACGGGCCGTTGCCAGGCTTTCCGGCGCAGAAACGGCGTTTGCCCCGGGAATGGCGTCCCGGCAGTCTCTATGTGAATTTCGGCATGGCCCGATTCTTTATAGAGCTAACCGATCCGGACACACATGTCAAGTGTTGGGGCGGAACTCCGCTTCCGAGCTACGGTCCCGGCCTGCAGGTTGATGCCATCGCCCTTCAGGCCGTCTGCAGGCGTTGGCCCAGGAGGGAAAAGCGCCTCTGGGTTTTGTTGTTGCGAACGGCGATGGCCAGCGCTTTTTTCGTTCCCACGATGACAACGAGTTTTTTCCCCCGCGTCACCGCCGTATAGAGAAGGTTCCGCTGGAGGAGCATGTAATGCTGCATGAGCAGAGGCAGCACCACGGCGGGATACTCCGCTCCCTGGGACTTGTGCACCGATACGGCATAGGACAGGACGATCTCCTCCAGATCCCCGTAATCGTAGATGACCTCTCGCCCGTCAAAAGTCAGGGTAGCCTCCTGCAGCTCATTGTCCAGGCGGCTGATCCGGCCGATATCGCCGTTGAAAACCTCCCGGTCGTAGTTGTTGCGGATCTGCATCACCTTGTCCCCTTCACGGTAAAGCCTCCCGCCCCGCTGGAGCTCTTCCCCTCCTGGGTTGAGCGCCTTCTGCAGGACGCTGTTGAGATTTGCGGCGCCTGCCAGCCCTTTGCGCATCGGGGTGAGCACCTGGATGTCCTCCAGGGGATCCAGACCGAAGCGCTGGGGAATGCGTTCCGACACGAGGCGGACAATGAGATCGACCACTCTTTCCGGATCCTTCTGCTCGACGAAATAGAAATCGCCCAGCAGCCCCCGGGAAGATTGAAGGCGGGGGGACTCCCCCCGATTGATCCGGTGCGCATTGAGGACAATCGAGCTTTCCCGGGCCTGGCGGAAGATCTCCTGAAGTTCGGCCACCGGCACGCGGCCCGATCTCATGACGTCCGTCAGGACGCTCCCCGCCCCCACGGAAGGCAGCTGGTCTCCATCCCCCACCAGGATAAAGACCGCCGACGGAGGAAGGGCCTTCAGGAGATGGTGCATCAGGATCAGGTCGACCATGGAGGCTTCATCCACGATGAGCACCTGGCAGTCCAGGGGTGACGTCTCGTCCCTTGAAAAGCCCCTCTTCTGCGGGCTGTATTCCAGCAGGCGATGGATCGTTTTCGCCTCCCGGCCCGTCGCCTCGCTCATCCTCTTGGCGGCACGGCCCGTGGGAGCCGCCAGCAGGATCTTCGCCCCGCAGGCGGCGAAAATGCGGAGGATGGCGTTGATGATCGTCGTCTTCCCCGTTCCCGGCCCGCCGGTGATGACCGTCGCCTTGTGCGACACGGCGGCGCTGACCGCTTCGAGCTGATGTTCCGTCAGCCGGGGAGAGCCTTTTTCCGGCACGGAGGTCAGCGCCGGCCCGGCATCGATGGCCCGGAGCGTCGAGGGGGTCTGCAGCAGCGTTTTCAGCCGCGAAGCGGCCTGTGTTTCCGCCAGGTGATACCCGGCCAGATAAACGATCCGATCCCTGCAAATCTCCGGCGGGGCCCCGGGAAAAGCCGCTCCGTCCTCGATGACGATCTGCCGCTGCTCTGCCGCCGCATCCAGGGCCGCGGCGATGATCTCCGGATCTATCTCCAGGATTTCCCTGCACTTTCGTATCAGCGGTTCAGCGGGATAGAGGACGTGACCTTCATCGGCCAGTTCATGAAGGACAAAGAGAATCCCCGCTTCCGCCCGAAGCCGCGAATCGCGCGCAAAGCCCATCTTCTCTGCGATCCGGTCGGCGGTGAGAAAGCCGATCCCGAAGATGTCCGTGGCCAGGCGATAGGGGTTCTTCTGAAGGATTGAAACGGCGGCATGGCCGTACTGACGGAAAATCCGTGACGCATAGGCGCCGCTGACTCCATGGGACTGGAGGAAGAGCAGAACGGCCCGGATCTCCCGCTGCTCCTCCCAGGCCTTGCGGATCATCGCCAGCCGCTTTTCGCCGATGCCCTCCACCTCCAGGAGACGGGAGCTTTCGGATTCAACAACCTCCAGGGTGCCTTCGCCGAAGGCCTCCACCATCCGCCTGGCCATCACGGGTCCGATCCCCTTGATCAGTCCCGAGCCCAGGTATTTCTCGATACCGTAGGCCGTTGCCGGAATGGAAGATTCGCAGGACAAGACACGGAACTGTTCACCAAACCGGGGATGATTTGTCCACTCCCCTTTCATCCTGACCTTTTCGCCTGGTGCGGGGCTGATCATGCCTCCAACCACCGTCACCGGCTCCCGGCGGCCCGGCACCTTGACGCGGGCCACGGTATATCCGCTGTCTTCATTAACGAAGGTCACACGCTCTATGTGCCCCTCCAGGTCAACCAGCGAGCCCGCCCCCCGATATTTCCCGCCTGCCCTGTCCGTCATGTGCTCATTGCCGTTGCGGGTCCCTTGCGACGCTCACCGGAAGGGCATCCGTCCGGAGGCGCTCCGGAAACTGAGGGCCCCGGATCCCGCAGCCGGCGGAATTCCGGACCCGGCAGAAAAAGGGGAATATTTCCGGCAGAGAATACCACCGCTTCTAACGATCCTCCCTTGACGGAACCTCTTCCCGATCCGATGCCGCTTCCGTATCGCCCGTCCACAAATCGAGCAGCCTGAAGGTCACCGAAAGCACCACCGGACCGATAAACAGCCCGACAATGCCGAAGGAGGCCAGACCTCCGATGACGCCGGCAAAGATCAGGACCAGGGGCAGATTGGCGCCCTTCCGGATGAGAATCGGCCGGATGAAATTGTCCAGGGTGCTTGCCAGCACCGTCACGACGAGCAAAACGGTCCCCCAGACGTTCGAGCCGCCCCAGTAAAGCCAGATGACCGAGGGAACAAGGACGAGACTGGGGCCAAGCTGGGCGATGCAGAGCATGAACATCACCGCGATCAAAATCGGGGCAGCCGGCACCCCGGTGACGACCAGGCCGATTCCTCCGAACAGCGTTTGCACCAGGGCCGTGCCGACGACGCCCAGGGCAACACCCCGGATGGTTTTGGCGGCCAGTTCGGCCACCTCCCTGCCGCGCGCGCCACCCAGCCGTCGCGCAAAGCGAAGGACGCGCGCTGCGGCCTCCTCTCCGCCGGCGTAGAGGATTGCGGAAATGATCACGGTCAGGAGAAACTGCAGCGCGATGATCCCGATACTTCCCGCCTGGGACAGGAACCACGTCAACACCTTGCCGGCGTAGGGCACCAGGCGCGCTGTCAGCCCCTCCTGGCCGGTCCTGACGCTTTCCCAGGCGGCGGCGAGCTTCGGGCCCGCGACGGGAATCCCGCTCAGCCAGCCTGGCAGGGACGGCAGCGCCTGCGTCGAGACGGATTCCACAAGCTCGGCGATTCTGTCCGCGTTGTCGATGATGGCGACGATGGCGAGGGTGAAGGGGAGGATGAACAGGATCAGCATGGCGATGGTCATGGCCGTTACGGCGAGGCCCCTCCTGTTCCAGAGCCAGCCTTCCACTTTCAGCATGAACGGCCAGGTGGCCACAACGATCATCAACGCCCAGATGATCGACAGCAGAAAAGGCCTCAGGATCCAGAAGCACGCGGCAATCAGGATTCCAATCCACAGAATCTGCAGGGTGATCCGGGTCAGGTCCGGCGCTTCCGGTCTAGGCATGGTCATGATACTCCTCTTTTCTGCCCGGCATAAGAATGTCCCGGACGGGATCTCTCAACGCTTCGCGTCGATCATTCTGCCATGGTTCAATCCGAAATTCTACCGCTTTTGCTCTTCCCTTTTCGAGCCCTTTTGATATTCCGAGGAGTCGTTCCTCTTGAATCACGTCGACGCAGAATACACAACGATCCATCTCAAAGGCACAAGGAACTGTTCCTGAGCGATTCGAAGCCCTTTTCCTCCCGCCCTCTCTCTATTGCGCCCCGGATGCTGGTCTTGACGCTCGTTTTACTTTCCCTTTTTCCGCTGATGATTGGCTGCGGGAAGGAAGAGAAGGCCCCGCACCGCACCGGAAGTTTCCATCATTTCAATTGACCCGCGCGATACCCCTGTGGTCTTCGAATTCGTCGCCCAGTCCCAGAGTTCGCATCAGGTTGAAATCCGGGCCCGGATCAATGGCTTTCTCAACAGGCGGGTCTACAGGAAAGCGCATTGGTCAAGGCAGGACAGATCCTCTTCGAAATGGACCCCAAGCCCTTTCAGGTCAAGCTCGACCAGGCAAAGGCCGCCCTCGCCAGGCAGGAGGCGGCGCTGAACGTCGCCCAATCCAATCTTGCCCGCGTCAAGCCCCTTACCGCGCTCAACGCCCTTTCGCAGCGGGATCTCCATGACGCGTGGGGGAATGGCATGGAAACGACTGGTTCATCACGGAGGGTTTGAAGGCCGGGGAACGCGTCGTCGTCGAAGGGGGATTGTCGCTGCAGAAAAAATCGTCGAATATCCTGATGATCCTCGCCCTCTGCAACCAGGACGGACGCTACAGCCCCGAATACGTGGACAATTACGCCAACGTCTATGTACTCGACGCCGTCAGGCGGATCAACGGAGCCGGTCAGGCGACGTTCTTCGGAGTCGCGGACCAAACCATGTGCATCGTGCTTCTCAGGCACGAGGAAAAGCCGCAGCGCGGATTCTTCGCCTGGTTCAACCGCCGGATCGACCGGATCACCCTGGCCTTCGGCCATGCCGTAACCCTGATCATCAAGCGGATGGTCCCGGCTTTTGTGCTGCTTGCCTTTTTTCTCTGGAGCCTGGTCCAGCTGTTCCTGACCATCCCCGCCGGCTTCGTTACCAACGAGGATCAGGGATGCGTCATGGCGGCCATGGAATATACCCGTCTGGCCCAGTTGCAGTACGATGGGGGCTACGTCCCTTATTCCACCGTTCTCCAGGCGCAGGAACAGTTATTCCCCGCAGAGCTCAATTATGCGCTGTATCGCACGGCGCTGCTCACCTCGCTGGTCGATATCTACAAGGCCATGGGCGGTGGCTGGGTGACGCTGGCAGCCCGGATGACCGCCGGCGGAAGCTGAATGTTTTCGAGGATTCGGTAGGAGAGAAAGGTCCGCCCCGGATTGGGACACGGACCGCCCTGCGCTACTGCATTTCTTTGTATATCCGCGTTATGGCGTCCATCAGATTTTCGGCCGTCGTGATGGGACGGCCGATGACGACATAATCGGCATCGAGGCGCAGCGCTTCCCGGATGGAGGATATCCGGACCTGGTCATGCCGCTCCCTGTACCAGGCCGGCCGGACCCCCGTGCAGATCTTCTTCAATGGATTATCCTGGATCAATGTCATGTCCTTCACGGACCCCACGATGTACTCGTAGTTGTTCATCAGGGCGATGTCCGAGAAGGCCCGGACAATTTCCTCATGGGCCTTGTCATAAATCCATTTAATTTCCAGGTTGGTGAAGGAGGTAAGGGCCGTAACTCCGGCAATGTACTTCAAAAGCCCCGTATTTTTCGGACGGTAGTTTGATGAGCAGTGAATGGTGACGATGTTCGCCCCCGAGTTGACGAGTTTTGAGATGCTGTTCTCCATGGTCGATGGAATGTCATGAAGCTTGACATCCACCATGACCCCCAGCTTGAATTCATCCCTCAGGGACGTCATGATTTTAGCCACGTCGCCGCTGTAAAGCATATCATTGATCTTGATGCCCCAGATCATCCCCTTTTCGCGCGCCTGAGAAAGGGTGGAAAGGGCTCCCCCCTCTCTTGCCGCGGTGAAGGTCATGCCATCCAATGCCACAATGATCCCCGTCATGAACCCTCCTTCCCTGCAATCGTTTTCCCCGGTTTATTTTGAAGAATGTCAGGCTTCCGCATCCGGAACAAACCGGTTACGAGCCGCCTGCTCCATAGGCCAGCATCTCTTCGATGTTGGGAATCTCCGCTTTCTGAAAGTCAAAAAGGGAATAGAACTTGATTTCCGGCAGGGCGACCTCAAGGTAAAAGCGGTTGCCGTTGACCGTCTTGAAGGAAATCTGCCGCAGTTGCTGTTTTTCGATTCCCATTTCAATGGCGATCTGCACCGACTCGTTGACCACCAGCATTTTCGGCTGATTCTGATTCACAAAAATGCCTGTTCTGCCCTCCAGGTCGAATCGGAATTTTCCGACGCATTGATTCAGCAACTCTCCAAGACTGCTGGCCACTTCGTCGGTGGTATGGTTCCGCGCCAGGTCATCCTCCGGCATGCCCATTCCGATCATGTAATTCCGGTAGATCTCCAAGGCGGCCTCCCTGGTGAAATTGATGATGATCAACCCGGAAAAGTCGCCCTGGAACAGGACAAAACAGCCGATGTCAGGCTTCAGGCAGGTGTTTTCAAGCTCCTTGACCATGGGCGAGATGGAAACGGCGCTTCTTGTCGTACTGGAAAGAACCGACTGCACGGAGCTGCAGAGAATCTTGACCACGTCGTCCGTAGAAATCACGTTTGCCTCGAGAGGCTGTGTCTCCATGATGATGTATCCTCCATAAAGAGTGGCTTATCAACCGATATCGGTTTTCTGTCGAATCCGATGAAATGAGAGGCGCACACAGGCCCATGGCGATGCCTTCCCCCGTGGTCTTCCTCTTGATCGGGGTGGGCGGGACGATGCCGGCCTTTTGCCGTTGCGGGAGCCCTTGTTCCCGCTGCCGGGGAGCCGTATGATTTCATAGCCTTCGATAACGGCTATGCATGTTTCATGCAATGGGTCAACTCAGGATGAAACGGGAAGAAAAAAGTCTTCCAAGAGCCTTTCAAAAATGATAGCTCACCCCTGCGCCCATGGCATTGGAAGCGCCATGGACCCCGTGAAAAAGGCCGAATACCCCGGAACGGTGATGAATGCGCCACACCAGGCTCCACCTGGGCAGATCGGGCAGGCCAATGGAAACCTCAATCAGGAGATAATTCAGGAACGCCGAGGTCTTCTCATGGCGCAATGCCTCAATTTCCGGCGTCTCTGTCGCCAGCGAAAGCCCCTCCCCCACGGCCAGGCTCGTGTCGAGATGGCGATCCCAGGGGAACCTGTTCCATCGGGCGATGAGAAGACCGTTGAATTCAAGATGGTGCTGCCCTCCGAAGTGTTTGACGACCTGAGCCTCCCCTTCAAAATCCAGATTCTCCCCCATGGAGCCGATTTTCCTGTTGAGGGCAACGGCCACGAATTTGTAGCTGCTGTCGAAGTCCGGATCGAAGAACATTTCGTGAAGCTCGCTGTGCGCCTGTACCGCCCCGTATGCCGTGACGGTCCAGTCTCTTGCCTCCGCCGCCTGCCAGTAAGCGGGGAAAAAAATGACGGCGGCACTGCTGATGACACCGATCCGTTTCCACATCTTACGGAAGAACGGCGGATTCAGAACACGGTCCGGCCGATGCGGGAAGGCGGACGGTTTCCACATCCGGATGCCTGCCGAAGCTTCTGTTAATAGCAACGTTAAGAAGATGACTGCCGTCCTCATCGGTTCCACCTCTCTTTTTTCCGGTCCCTCATCATGCGGATGTCTTTGCGCTCCTGAAATTCATTCCCAAGGGGGTTCGCCCCCTGCTGAACGCCCGCCGGGAAGGGAGTCGGGAATCCGGTAGATATAAATCGGATCGTTGTGGAGTTTGGAGTCGGCGTGGAGAACGGACAGGGGTTTCCATCCCGGGATGGGAAAATTGAAGGAAATCACCCTTGAACCGTGGGCCAGTTCCCCGGCAAGCTTTTTCTCCAGGCGCGGCATCACATCGGGAAAGAGGTAACAGGACACGACATCCGCCTTCCCGAGATCGACTTTCCAGAAGTTGCGGTAGAAGATTTTGATTCCTTTTCTCCCCGCCGTTAAGGCCGTCGCCTTGAGAAAGGCCAGGGGATTGATTTCGTATCCGTGGCAGATCACCCCGTAGCGTCTCCTGGCCTCCCGCAGGGTTCTGCCGTCTCCGCAGCCAAGATCGACAAAAAGCCCGCCGGGCTTCATGGACACGGCATCAAGGGCCCTGCGGATCTTCACCCGCGCCGTTGACACATACATGGCCCCCTGGGTGACCGGATGGACCGCGACGATGGCAAGGGCGTGCACCAGCTTCAGGACGGCCGCCGTCCCCAAAATCGTAAAGGTCATGATCAGCCATGTCGGCATAGCCTGTCTCCTGGTTCCGTTTGCCGCATCAGGGGCGGATCATTTCAACGGGGCTTCCCGTCACCCGTCTCTTTTCCCGAAATGCGGGGGGCTCTGCTCCCGTGATCTTCTCAGGGGGCTGATGCGTGCCTGCCTCACCTTCAAAAGCCCGAACTGCAGCGAAAGCAGTCTTTCAATTCCGCCAGTTTACCCTTGTTCCACCCGGAGATGTGGCTGTAATACCGAGTAATCCGGGCCAGGCTCCGGACGGCTGTCCCTTCGCAGAAGGGGCACGCATCCCGGATTCCCCGCACCGTCCGCCGGCAGTCGGGGCACGTTGTGAATTCCGACGAGAGCACAACTCCGGCACTCCGGGTTTCAAAAAACACCTGCCCGATAAAGGAGGCCAGGTCCTCTTTCGAAGGCCTTCTCTCCTCCAGCCTCAGGTTGGTCAGCGCCGAGCCTTCGAGAAAGGAATGAAAGAGTCCCTCCTGCCGGACGCGCTCCAGGGGCCGCACCTTCGCTGATACATCGAGATGGGTGGAATTGGTATAGTACAGCCCCCCCCGGACCACATCGCCGCGAATGTGGCGGCCCGCCGGGGGAGAGAAATAGCGGAGATCCAGGCGGGCAAATCGATAGGCGGTCGTCTCCGCGGGGGACTGCTCCAGGATCAGCCTCAGGCCGTGTTTCCGGCTCAACCGGTCGACCTCCTTCTTCATGTGCCCGACGATTTTCAGCCCCAGCTTCAAGGCGGCGGAGGACTCGTGAAGGTGCTTTCCGCACGAGATCCGGACCAGTTCATTGAGACCCACCATGCCCACGAGATAAGCCATCCGATCGGGACGCAGATAGGGATGGCCGTCCCGGTTCATGGTCATCAGGGACAATGGGCCGGAGTCCCCGTGGCTCAGCAGCTCCTCGATAAAGGCTTTCTTCTGGAGGTGAGCCTTGACGGCCAGCTCCAGCTGGGCCGACAGCATTTTCAAAAGACGGCGGGCATCCCCGTCGGCCCGGTATCCCAGCCGGGGCAGATTCAGAGAGATGTTCTGCATGGAGGCGTTCCGCATCCGTTCCGGATTCTCCACATCGTCCGAATACGAGGGGGATCGCCCCAGCGGAAGAGAGCCGCATTCCGAAAGCCTCAGGAGGCCGCCCCGGTCAAAAACGAGAAAGGGACTTCCCTTGTCGGCGGACGTTTCACAGAGATGTTCGAGAAAGTCGCGGCATCCGGGAGTCTGGAAAAAGGCCTCCGAAAGATGAACGATCGGCCGCGGAAAAACGAAAGGCTGTCCGGCGGCATCCCCCTCCCGGAAGACATCGCACAGGGACCACAGGAAGCGTTGCGCTTCGGGAAGATAGTCTCCGTAGCATTTCCCGGTCCTTTTCCCCCCCGGCCCCAGGGCCGGCGCATCGGCAAGATACTCCGGCACGTCCCAGGAGAGATGGATGTCGGTGAAGATGGATTGCCCCCCTGTCGCCGAAGCCAACTGGGCGAATTCATAAACGAACATCTGGGCGAGCTGCCGGATCGCTTCCTCCGTCATCCCCACCAGATAAGGGGCGAAGAAGAAATTCACTCCATGCCAGGCCACGACGCCGGAAAAATGGCCCTGCAGAATCGCCGCGTAGCGCACCATGTGGGCCAGCAGCACATCACCGTGGCGCGCGGGGCCGGCGACATTGACGGAGTGCGGCAGATCCATTCCGAATTTCTTGACGTACTCCAGGGATGAACAGATGCTGTAGGGGCGGTCGATATAGCCCAGGGAATGGATGTGGAGATCCCCCGCCGCATGGGCGTCACCCACGTCCCGTGAAAACACCTCATGAAGACCGTAGGCCCGCTTGATCCCTTCCGCCAGGATCAGATTGGTCGCCTCCGGATTGTGGGGAAGGTTGGCGTTTCCCCGGTGGGGATGGAGAATCAGCTGGCCGACGTCATAAAGGGGAAACCCCAGGCGGGCATGCTTTCCCCGGGCGTGCTCCAGCCCCCGCTCGATCAGTTTTGCGTCCACCAATTCGCGGATGAGCGTTGAGGTGAGCAGGCTGATTCCGGAATTCATGAGCTGCTTCTCCACTTCGCGGCTCACCGCATCCGCCGTGCCGTCATCGATGTCCGTTTCCCGGATCAGGGCATCGACGATCCGCTGCCGGTTCCATCGGACGATCTCCTCATCCGATGTGCGTACGAAAAGGGTCAGATCCGTCGTATCGCGGCCACCCTTCGTCTCCGATTTTTCCACACCCAACCACCCCCTCTCAGGGAAATATTCTCCGGCCCTTTACCCTATCCCCGCCCAAAGATCAAACGACAATATAGAGGCACATTTAATGCAAAACAGGATTCCGGCAATTCTCAAAACACCTCTTTTTAAAGGACTCCTTGCATGGGAACGGACAATCTTATATTTCTGGAAGTGCTTGAATGGTTTGATGAATCCGGCAGAGAACTCGTCCACAGGATCCCCGAGGCGGGCTCGGGGGAAATCAAGTGGGGCGCGCAGTTGACCGTCAGGGAAAGCCAGGCGGCCGTCTTCTTTTACAACGGCAGGGCCTGCGACGTCCTCGGTCCGGGGCGGCATACCCTGAAGACGGCGAACCTGCCCATCCTGACGAAAATCCTGAGCATCCCCTGGGGAATGAGGAGCCCTCTGCGGGCGGAGGTTTTCTTTGTCAGCAAGAAGGTCTTCCCCAATTTGAAATGGGGAACACGCGATCCGGCGGCCTTCCGGGATGCGGAGCTCGGCCTTATCCGTCTGCGCGCCTTCGGCATGTTCAACATCCGCGTTCTGAACCCCCTGCTTTTCATCAACGAGCTGGTCGGCACCCAGGGCGTATTCACGACGGAGGCGATCGCGGAATACCTGAACTCCGTCATCGTATCCTTTTTCAACGACTACATGGGCGAGAACATCGACACGATCTTCAATCTTCCCGCCCGCTACTCGGAGATGTCCGGGGCTTTGCGGAGCCTGCTCGAGGGCGAGTTCTCCCGCTTCGGCCTGGAGCTCGAAGAGCTTTACATCAACGCCATTACCCCCCCTCCCGACGTGCAGAAGGCCATTGACGACAAAAGCCGCCTTGGCGTTTTCGGTGATCTCAATTCCCTCGTGAAGATGAAAGCGGCCATGGCCATGGAAAATGCCTCCTCGTCACAGGGTGAAGCCGGAGCCGGACTGGGCATGGGTATCGGGCTGATGATGCCCGGCCTGTTCGCAGAGTCTTTTCGGACGGCTCAATCGGGCTCCCCGCCCCCCCCGGATTCCGCCACGGCGACAAGCTGTCCGGTCTGCAGAAGGCCCTTCCCTCCGGAAGCTAAGTTCTGTCCGCACTGCGGAAGCTCTCTTGCGGCAAGGCGCGTCTGTTCGGCCTGCGGCGCCGCCCTGCCTGAAGGGGCGAAATTCTGCTCCGCCTGCGGCGCCGCGGCAGCGATTCCGGCATCCCGGACCTGCGGCAGATGCGGGACGGCCAACGACTCTTCTTCGGTTTTCTGCCACCGGTGCGGTGAACGCCTCTAATTGGTCCGTTGAATATTCCTGCCCTCAGTGCGGCGGGCCGATCTCCCTGGAGGAAACGGACCGGCTGGTTACCTGCCCCTTCTGCCGGACCCGGGTGTATCTCGTGGCGGAGGATTCCTTCCGGTACCTCCTGCCGCCTGCCGAAGGAATTTCACAACCGCTGCACTTTATACCCTACTGGCGCCTGAGAGGGCTCACATTCCTCTTCCAGCCCACCGGCATCGCCGCGCGCTTTACCGACGCCAGCTTCCTCTCCCTTCGGCACAGGGGGCTTCCGCCATCGCTCGGCCTCCGGCCGCAGGCGATGAAACTTCAGTTTGTCACCTCCCGGGTTTCGGGCCGATTTCTTTCCTCCAACCGAACGATCCGCGATTTCCTGCCTCTGCTGGCGGCTCAGGATGGAAATGCCGCGGCCCTGCGGGCCTTTGTCGGGGAGACGGTGAGCCGGATCTACGCCCCTTTTTACTTCCGGGACGGCCGCCTTTATGACGCCCTGTTGAAGCGGGCCGTTTCCACCGCGACAGACCTGGATCCGTCGGCCATCGAGGGCGCCCCGGAAATTTCCCCCTGGAATGTCTCCTTTGTCTCGACCCTCTGCCCCTCCTGCGGCTGGGACCTGCAGGGTGAAAAGGACGCCCTGGTACTTGTCTGCCGGAACTGCGGCTCCCTCTGGCAATGCCGGCGAGCCGGCCTGGAGAGGATCCCTTTTGCCAGCCTCGCCGACGGCCCGGCGCCTCTTCATTACCTTCCCTTCTGGCGGATGAAGGTGCGCATGGAAGGCCTGGAACTGTCCAGCCTGGCGGATCTGGTCCGCATCGCCAACCTGCCCCGGGCGATCTCCCCGGAGCTGCGGAACACACCGGTCTATTTCTGGTCGCCTGCCTTCAAGATCAACCCGGCCCAGTTTCTCCGCTGGGGCCGGCAGATGACGATCGCCCAGCCGTCGGGGGAATCGCCGGATCATCTCCCGGAAGGCACCCTTTACCCGGTGACCCTGCCCGTCACCGAAGCCCTGGAGGGCATCCGCGTGACGCTGTTCGGCATAGCCACCAACAAGCGCCAGGCCTTGTCCGTTCTTCCCGGCATCCGCATCTTCCCCGAAGAGTCCCTGCTGGTCTATCATCCTTTTCATCCCGGTTCCCGGGAGCTCGTCCATTCCCGCATGGGGCTGACCGTCGACCGGACGGCCATGTCCTACAGCACCCAGCTCTAGCGCCCCGCCGTCCGGCTTGGGGCAGGCCCTGCAAAGAACCCTCCGCTTGTCCTCGAAGACCTCCTTGTACATCCTTTTGACTTGTATTATAAGGCATCTTAATTCGCGTTAAGGAGGAAGAATTTCAGCATGGCCCGGGATCCCCGCAAAGTCATCTACTCCATGATCGGAGTGACCAAGGTTTACGACAAGAAACCGGTTCTCAAGGACATTTCCCTGTCCTATTTTTACGGAGCCAAGATCGGCGTCCTCGGACTGAACGGGTCGGGCAAGAGTTCCCTGCTGCGGATCCTGGCCGGGGTCGATACGGAGTTCAACGGCAAGACGATCCCCTCGCCGGGATATTCCATCGGGTTTCTGGAGCAGGAGCCGCAGCTGGATGAGGCCCTGACCGTCCGGGACATCGTGGAGCAGGGCGCTGCCGCTACGGTGGAACTCCTGGCGGAATACAACCGGATCAGCGAGCAGTTCTCCGACCCCATGTCCGATGAAGAGATGACCCGCCTGTGCGACCGGCAGGCGGAGGTCCAGGACAAGCTGGACGCCATGGACGCCTGGGACCTCGACGCCCGCCTGGAAATGGCCATGGACGCCCTGCGCTGCCCGGCGGGAGACACCCCCGTGAAGGTTCTCTCCGGCGGCGAGCGGCGGCGGGTGGCCCTCTGCCGCCTCCTCCTGCAGAGGCCCGACATCCTGCTCCTCGACGAACCCACCAACCACCTGGACGCAGAAACGGTGGCCTGGCTGGAGCATCACCTGAAGACGTACGAGGGAACGATCATCGCCGTCACCCACGACCGGTACTTCCTGGACAATGTGGCCGAGTGGATTCTCGAACTTGACCGCGGGGAGGGAATTCCCTGGAAGGGCAACTATTCCTCGTGGCTGGAGCAGAAGCAGACGCGGCTGCGCAACGAAGAGAAGAAGGAGACGGAGCGGCAGAAGACCCTGGAGCGGGAGCTGGAGTGGATCCGGATGAGCCCCAGGGGCCGCCACGCCAAATCGAAGGCCCGCATTTCGGCCTATGAAAACCTTCTCGGCCAGGAAGGGGAAAAGCGGGGCGCCGAACTGGAAATCTACATCCCCCCGGGACCGCGTCTGGGCAGGCTCGTCATCGAGGCGGAGCATCTCAGCAAGGCCTTCGGGGAGCGGATCCTCATCGACGATCTTTCCTTCGCCCTCCCCCCGGGCGGAATCGTCGGCGTCATCGGCCCCAACGGCGCAGGCAAAACCACCCTCTTCAGGATGATCACCGGCCAGGAAAAGCCGGACAGCGGTTCCCTCCGCATCGGAGAGACGGTTTCACTGGCCTATGTGGACCAGAGCCGGGATGTCCTCGATCCGAACAGGACGATCTGGGAGACGATTTCCGAGGGACTGGACACCCTTTCCCTGGGAAGCCGCCAGGTGAACTCCCGGGCCTACGTGGCCCGCTTCAACTTCTCGGGAACGGACCAGCAGAAAAAGGTGGGGGACCTCTCCGGCGGGGAGCGGAACCGCGTTCACCTGGCGCGGATGCTGAAGCAGGGGGCCAATGTCCTCCTGCTCGACGAGCCCACCAATGACCTGGACGTCAATACCATGCGCGCCCTGGAGGAAGCCCTGGAAAATTTCGCCGGCTGCGCCGTTGTCATCAGCCATGACCGCTGGTTTCTGGACCGCATCGCCACCCACATCCTGGCTTTTGAGGGCGAAAGCCGCGTCGTCTGGTTTGACGGAAACTATTCCGAGTATGAAGCGGACCGGCGGGCCCGCCTCGGAAGCGCCGCCGATCAGCCCCACCGGATCAAATACCGCCAGCTGACCCGCATTTAAAAAACCTGTGCGTTCAAAAAAGCGGGGTATTGCCTTCCGGCCCTTTTAGGAATAGGATGAGCCGAAAAAACGGGAGACGGGAACCCGCCGGCCTCTTCGCTGCGGCCGTTCAAGGGAAAAGGAATGGATCTGTTGACAGAAGGTGGAGAGTTTCTCGCGGCTATCCGCGACATATTCGAAGAAAAGGCCCCCTTTCATAAAATCCTGGGCATTAAAATCCGGTCGATCAGTTTCGACCGCGTTCAGCTTCTCCTTGAAATGCGGGAGGAGTTTGTCGGCAACTATGTCCAAGGAAGCCTCCATGGCGGGGTTATTTCATCCCTCATTGACGTCACCGGCGGCCTGGCGGCTTTCATGGGCATTCAGGGCAAGCTGCCCGGCGAATCCCTGGACAGGAGACTGGCGCGGATCGGCAAGCTGGGCACCATCGATCTGCGCGTCGACTACCTGCGTCCGGGCCGGGGGAGGGAGTTCATCTCCACGGGTTACAATTTAAGAACGGGCAATAAAGTCGCGGTTATCCGGGTCGAACTCCACGATGAATCGAACCAGCTCATCGCGGTGGGCACCGGCTCCTATAACATTGCATGACGCCATAAGTTCATCGCCCTCATTTCTGAGCGTTTACGGCCGGAGCCTGCCTTCGAGACGGACCGCCGGCTTAAAAACCATTTCTATGGAAAGGAAATAATCCGTGAGCGTCCTGTACTTACTGATCGGCAGCTTATGCGCCTTCGCCCTGGCTTACCGCTATTACGCCGCTTTCATCGCCGCCAGGGTTCTTCTCCTCGATGACCGGAACATCGCGCCATCCGTTCTATGCAACGACGGCCAGAATTACGTTCCCACCAACAAATGGGTTGTCTTCGGCCATCATTTTGCCGCCATTGCCGGGGCAGGGCCCCTGATCGGACCCGTCCTGGCCGCGCAGTACGGATGGGGGCCCGGCTTTTTCTGGATTCTCCTCGGCTCCATTTTCGCCGGCTGCGTCCACGACATGATCATCCTTTTCGCCTCCTACCGCCATGAAGGCCAATCCCTGTCGGTCATCGCCGAAAAGGACGTGAGCAAAATCACGGGGGCCGTCACGGCGGTCGTCATCCTGTTCATCATCCTGGTGGCCCTTGCCGGGCTGGGCGTTGCCGTCGTCAATGCCCTCTTCAACAACCCCTGGGGCGTTTTCTCCATCGCCATGACGATCCCCATTGCCATGGTGATCGGGCTCTACATGTTTCGAATCCGGCCCGGCGCCATTCTGAGCGGCTCGATTGCAGGCGTCACCCTGGTCTGCGCCGCCGTCTTTTTCGGGCCCCATATCGCCGATTCAAGCCTCGCCGGCTGGTTTACCTTTGACAAGAAGCAGATGTCCATCCTCCTGCCGATCTACGGCTTCTGCGCCGCCGCCATCCCGGTGTGGCTCCTTCTGGCGCCCCGGGATTACCTGAGCACCTTCATGAAAATAGGCGTCGTCGCCGCCCTGGCCGTCGGGCTGCTGTTCGTCAACCCAACGATCAAGATGCCCCTCGTGACAGACTTCGTCCACGGCGGGGGCCCCATCATCCCGGGTCCCTGGTGGCCCTATGTGTTCATCACCATCGCCTGCGGAGCTATTTCCGGATTTCATGCCCTGATCGGCTCGGGAACGACCCCTAAAATGATCGAACGGGAGACGGAAATTCCCGTCATCGGATACGGCGCCATGCTGACGGAAGCCTTCGTGGCCATGATGGCCCTTTTTGCCGCCGTGACCCTTGTTCCGGCCGATTACTTCGCCATCAACACCTCTTCGGCCGTCTTCTCGAAATTGAACATGCAGGTCGTCGACCTGCCGTACCTGAATCAGCTCGTCGGGCTGGATGTCGCCCACCGCCCCGGCGGCGCCATTTCCCTGGCCGTCGGCATGGCCCATATCTTCTCCAGCATCAGCGAGGGGCTCCGCCACACGATGAAGTACTGGTTCCAGTTCATCATCATGTTCGAGGCCCTCTTCATCCTGACGACCATCGATGCCGGCACCCGCGTGGCCCGCTACATCCTCCAGGACGTCCTCGGCTACGCCTACAAGCCTCTGAGCCGGAAGGACTGGATGCCCGGCGTGATCGCCACAAGCGCCATCGTCTCCCTGGCCTGGGGCTACCTCCTCTACACCGGGGATGTCTCCTCCATATGGCCCATGTTTGGTGCCACGAACCAGACGCTTTCCGCTGTGGCCCTGGCCATCGGCACCACCATCATTTTGAGGATCGGACGGAAAAAAGCCTACGCCCTGATCACCTTCGTCCCCTGCATCCTGATCACGATCACCACCCTGGCCGCCGGATACATGAACATCCAGACCTACCTGGCCAAATCCCAGATGCTCAACGTCTGGCTCAGCATGGCCGTTATTGCGCTGGTGGTGATCATTATCGCCGACAACATCCGCGTCTGGCTGAAACTACTGCGGACGGACAAGCCGATCGGGATGAACGACGACCGCGACCAGATTTACTGCCCCATCGTTCCGGCGGATGCTCCGCCTGACGCAAGGCCGTAAGGCCCTTAGACCGTCAGCGGCACCGGGTATCGGCGATGCCGGGGAGCGAACCAACTTGAGATCCGCGAACCGGGCAATGAAATGGCGCATTCTCCCAGGGAAAGCGGGGGTGTGCGCCCCCATCCGTCCGGACGGGACGGCAAATCTGGTTGCATTGAGGGGCATTTCCTGCGATAGTACACGGCAGAGCTGAACACTGGCCTACCGACAGGCAGAGATTGATCCCCGAACCTCCAATCCGCAAGGAGAATGCGCTATGGATGTGCTGTCGCTCAGTCGATTGCAGTTCGCCATGACGGCGGGTTTTCATTTCCTCTTTGTTCCCCTGACCCTGGGGCTCACCGTCCTGGTCGCGTTTATGGAGAGCCGGTATGTTTCCACCGGCAATCCCCTTTACCTTCGCATGACGCGCTTCTGGGGAAAACTCTTCCTTATTAATTTCGCCATTGGACTCGTCACCGGCCTGACCCTGGAATTTCAGTTCGGGATGAACTGGGCCGCCTATTCCAGGTTCGTCGGAGATATCTTCGGCTCGCCCCTTGCCATCGAGGCCACGGCCGCCTTCTTCCTGGAATCCGTATTTATCGGGCTGTGGATCTTCGGGTGGAAGCGCCTCTCTCCCCGGATGCACGCCTTCTCCATGTGGATGGTCGCCCTGGGCACGAACCTGTCCGCCCTCTGGATCCTCCTGGCGAACGGCTGGATGCAGCACCCCGTCGGCTATGTCCTCCGCAACTCGCGGGCGGAAATGGTCGATTTTACGGCCCTTGTCACCAGCAGTTACGGCTGGCTCAAGTTCCTGCACACGATTTCAGCCGGTTATGTCACCGCTGCGTTCTTCGTTCTCGGCATTTCCGCATGGCATATCCTCAAGGGGCGCGAACTGCCTCTGTTCAAAGCCTCTTTCCGCATGGCGGCCGTTTTCGGTCTGGTAAGCTCCCTTGGCGTCGTGGGCATCGGCGACTTCCACGGGGCTGAAGTGGGCCATGTGCAGCCGGCCAAACTCGCCGCCATGGAAGCCCTCTGGGACACGCAAAGCTCCGTTCCCCTTTACCTCTTCATCATTCCGGACGATAAAAACGAACGGAACAGGGTCGAGGCCATCGGCATCCCCTACCTGGTCAGCCTGCTCGCCTACCGCGATATCCATGCTGAAGTCAAGGGTCTCAAGGAGTTTCCCAAGGAGGATCGGCCGCCGGTCAGCGAGGTTTTTTACGGCTTCCGCTTCATGGTCTACCTCGGGGGGCTGTTTATTCTCCTGTCCGCCGCCGCCCTTTACCTCAGTGTCCGGAACCGCCTGGAAACCTTTCCCGGTTTTCTGCGCCTGCTGGTGTTCTGCATTCCCCTGCCCTACCTGGCGTCCCAGGCAGGATGGATCGTGGCGGAAGTGGGACGGCAGCCCTGGATCGTTTACGGCCTGATGCGGACCAGGGACGCCGTGTCCCCCAACATAGCCGGCAGCCAGGTGATGTTTTCCCTCATCGGTTTCGGGCTCCTCTACTCCCTGCTGCTCATCGTCGGGCTCTACCTGATGATCCACCACATCCGTAAAGGGCCGGACCCCGCCGGGACGCCGGCGCCGAACACCACATCTTCAACATAAGAACCGGAGGTACGACGTCATGGATTATCCGCTCGTGTGGTTTGCTCTTCTGGGAGTGCTCTGGGCCGCCTATTTCGCAACGGATGGATTCGATCTCGGTGCGGGAATGCTTCTCTCCACTCTCGGCAAGACGGAAAAGGAAAAACAGGCCATCCTGGAAAGCTTCGGCCCCCTGTGGAACGGCAACGAAGTGTGGCTGGTCACGGCGGGCGGGGCTACCTTTGCGGCCTTCCCGGCGGCCTACGCCGTCATCTTCAGCTCCTTCTACATTCCCCTCCTGCTGGTTCTGTTCGCCCTCATCGTCCGGGGCGTGGCCCTCGAATTCCGTGAAAAGCTCGAATCTCCGGCATGGCAGGCCGCATGCGACGCCGGCATTTTATTCGGAAGCGCCTTGCCGGCGTTTCTCTTCGGCGTGTTTTTCGGCAACATCTTCCGGGGTCTTCCCATGGATGAACGCGGCTTCAGCGGGCCGTTCATGGAGCTGCTCAATCCCTATGCACTGCTGGTCGGAGTGCTTTTCTGCGTCCTTTTTCTTGTCCACGGGGCTTTGTGGATCGCCCTCAAAACAGAGGGTGCTCTTTCCGCGCGGGCCGGCGACTTCGCTCGGCGGTTCTGGATACCCCTGATGGCCGCCGTCATCCTTTTTGTGGTCGGCTCCGGTTACAATTCGCGCCTTCCCGTCGCCTTTTTCCAGAATGGCGTGTTGCTGATTTTCCCGGTCCTCACCCTGGCGGCCCTTTTCGCGATCAAGGTTCATCTTCAGAGGTCCTCTTATCTCAAGGCCTTTGCGGCCTCAGGGCTCTCCATACTTCTACTGATGGCCTCCTGCTTTGCCGGCCTTTATCCCGACCTGCTCCCTTCACGCACCGATCCGGCCTTCAGCGTCACTGTTTCCAACGCGGCGTCGGGAGTTTACACCCTGAAGGTCATGACCATTGTGGCCGCCATTTTTGTCCCGCTCATTATCTTTTATCAATCCTGGGCTTACCGGGTGTTCCGCGGGAGAATTTCGCCCGAAGAGATCGGCGAAAGTTCTTATCTGTAGCGGCAGGGGTTGATGTTTCCGTTCGACAGGCGCGTCTTTTTGGCAGTTGGTAAAGAGAAACCGATTCTTAAAGAGTACATTTGTGAGGAGGAGAAGCTATGTTAAAGGAATTCAAGGAGTTTGCATTAAAGGGAAACGTCGTGGACATGGCTGTGGGTATCGTTCTCGGCGTCGCTTTCGGCGCAATCATCAAATCCCTGGTGGATGATCTCCTCATGCCCCCGCTGGGCCTGATTCTGGGATCCGCGGACTTCACCAACCTGTTTCTGATCATCAAGGAAGGCGCCACCGCCGGCCCCTTTGCCACCCTGGCCGAGGCCCAGAAGGCGGGAGCCGTCACCGTCAATTACGGCCTTTTCATCAATACAATCGTCAACTTCGTCATTGTCGCCTTCGCCCTTTTCCTGGTCATCCGCAACATGAACGAACTCCGCAGAAGGATGGAAAAGCCCGAGGCCGAGGCGGCGCCCGACACCAAGGAGTGTCCCTACTGCCTTTCCACCATCCCCGTCAAGGCCACCCGCTGCCCGAACTGCACCTCTGAATTGAAGAGCTGAGACCGCTGGAATCCCGGAAGCGCCTGCCTGTCAGACCCAGGCAGGCGCTTCTCCGTGAGCTTTTTGATTCCCCCTGTCCCTCAAAAAGCACTTTTCCCTATCGAAACATGGAGTTCCTTGACCTCTTGTCGCTGACATGATAAGGGTTGCGACAAGCTTTTTCCTGAATCCGCCTGATATTCATTTTTCCCGCCTCACACGACGATGAAAAAGGCCAAGTGACATGAAACTGGACTTAAAAACACCCGGACAGACAATCAATAAGGCCTACGCGAAACAGACCGTCCGCCGCGACGAGCTGGATAAATTCAGAGAAAACCTTTCTGTTCTTTTTGAACGCCTGCGTACAGATGAGAGAGAAGAACACCTAAAGAATTTTATCGCCGATTTCCTCAAGGACACCTGGTACCGCCGCACCAATCTCGTAAATACCAGCGATCACATTGATCTGGCCATCTATACCGGACCATCTTCGTCTGACCCGGTGTCCGTCCTGATAGAAACCAAGACCCCGGTCAACAGACAGGAGATGATGACGCGGGAAAAACCCAATGCCAAGGCCTTTCATGAAATCATCCTGTATTATCTCAAGCAGGTGATTGAAGAACATAATCATGACATCAAGCACCTGCTGGTCACGAATACCGATGAATGGTTCGTCTTCGATGGTGTTTGGTTCGAAAAGCATATCCGGCGGAATCCCAAGCTTGTCAAGGCGTTCAAGGAGTTGAGACCCGGTGGTCATGATAATCGCTTTTTTTATGAGGATGTGCTCAAACCATGGCTTGACGCCCTTGACGTCGCGATCCCCTGTTGCTGGTTCGATCTGCGAAACTACGCGAAGATCATCAATGCTCGGAAGGTCGAAAGCAGGAAACTCATCGATCTGTTCAAGCTGTTCTCACCCCGGCACCTTCTGAAACAGCCTTTTGCCAATGACAGCAACTCGCTGAACCGAGCTTTTTACGGCGAGCTGTTACACATTATCGGGCTGGAGGAGGTCAAGGAAAAGGGAAAGAAACTCATTCGCCGTAAAGTTGAAGGGCGGCGTGATGAAGGCTCGCTTTTGGAAAACACGATCAATCTCCTCCAGGTACAACAGACGCTGGTGACCATGGAAAACCTCGCAGAATATGGTCCCGGCGAGGAGGAACAAATCTTCAGCATTGCCCTGGAGTTGTGTATTACCTGGCTCAATCGCCTCCTGTTCCTCAAACTGCTGGAAGGTCGCCTGATTGCCTGGAACCAAGGCGACACAATCGGCGCCTTTCTAAACAGAGATCATATCAGGGACTTCGACGATCTGCAGGAGTTGTTCTTCGAGGTCCTTGCCCGCCACCCCCGGGAAAGAACAGCGACAATCGCGTCCAAATTCGGAGACATTCCCTACCTGAACAGTTCCCTCTTCGAGTTCAGCGATCTGGAACGGCAGACACTCCAGATCTCCAATCTCAAACATCGTCTTGAACTCCCTCTCTATCCTGCCACGGTGTTGAAGGACGGTTCCGGCAGGAGGGCGAGCGGCACCCGCAAAACCCTTCATTATCTCTTTGAATTTCTCGATGCCTACGACTTCGCCAGTGAAGGAAACGCCCCGATTCAGGAAACGCCCAAAACGATCATCAACGCCTCGGTACTGGGCCTCATCTTCGAAAAAATCAACGGCTATCGTGACGGCTCATTCTATACGCCGGGCTATATCACGATGTATATGAGCCGCGAGTCAATCCGGCGGGCGGTGATGGAAAAATTCAATCGCCATTACGGCTGGAAATGTGCCGACCTCACCGATGTCTATAATGCCATTGCCCCCTCCCAACGGCGTAACGCCAACGAACTCGTCAACAGCCTGAAGATCTGTGATCCCGCCGTCGGCTCCGGCCACTTCCTGGTCTCCGCCCTGAACGAAATCATTGCAATCAAGTCTGAACTTCAAATCCTGATGGACCAGGATGGAAGATTACTGAAAGACTATGAAATCACCGTTGAAAACGATGAACTTTCGGTTCGGGACGAAAACGGACCTTTTGTTTATCGGCCCGGTAACAAAGAGTCGCAGCGGGTGCAGGAAACCCTCTTCCGGGAAAAGGCGACCGTCATCGAAAATTGCCTCTTCGGGGTGGACATCAACCCGAAATCCGTTGCGATCTGCCGTCTCCGGCTCTGGATAGAGCTCCTGAAAAACGCCTACTACCGTCAGGATGGAGAAGAAGGAAGCAAATCGGGAGCCCTGGAAACCCTTCCCAATATTGACATCAACATCAAAAGCGGCAATTCCCTGATCAGCCGGTTTGCCCTGCAGGAGAGCGGCGCTTCCCTGGCGCATTATGCACCGCCGGAGCGGCAGAAACTGCGCAATCTGACCAAACGGTACAAGGAAAAGGTGTGGCTCTACAAACTTTCCACGGATGGGTCGAAACACAAGAACCTCCTTCGGCGGGAGATCGAATCTCTCAAAGAACAGTGGCAATCCTTTTCCTTTCCCGTCGACTGGTACCTGCGTGAATATCGGAAAGTACAAAACCAGCTCGCCCAGACGGTTTTTGACTTCGACCGGGTCGGACAGGAAAAACTTCAGGGTCTGCAGAAGCGGGCGGGAGAGCTGGAAAAGAAAATTTCCGAAAGGCAGCGGACGATCTATACCAATGCCTTTGAGTGGCGTTTCGAGTTCCCCGAGGTCCTGGATGAAAACGGGGAGTTTGCCGGCTTTGATGTGGTCATCGGCAATCCGCCGTATATGCGGGCCGACTCCGGCCAGGAACATCTGAACATGCGTCGGAACATCATCGATTCAGAGCAATACGAGACAGTATGGGAAAAGTGGGATCTGTATATTCCGTTCATGGAGTTGGGCTACCGGCTGCTCGCCCCTTCGGGTGTTGAGGCCATGATCGTCTCAGATGCATACTGCCATGCCAAGTATGCCCGGAAATCTCAGGAGTGGTTCCTGAAAAACAGCGCCGTGACTGGAATCGACTTCATCGGCAGCCTGGATGTGTTTGATGAAGCATCGGTCCATAACGTCATCTGTTTTTTCGAGAAGCGCGACGGAAATTCCAACCGTCCGCTTCGGCGGCTCCATAAGGGTGAATTCGGCAAGGTGCGACTCCTGCCGACGGATGAGCAGGAGCGCCTGTCTTATCGGGTGTTCTTCCCGGAAGATAAAGATCAGATCAATTTACCTAACGTCACAATTGCAATAGGCGATATTTGCTATATCAGTTTTGGATGCCGACCAAACAGTGATGAAAAGATGGCTCGTGGCAAGTTTAAAGTTGCAGATTTGCTTTCTACTGCTAATGATTTGCATCATCCAAAAGCATATATAGAAGCGAAAGACGTTCACAGGTGGTCTTACAATCAGAATCGATGGCTAGAGTGGGGCACGGAGCGCTCTCCTAAACAACTTGCTCGGCCAACTTTTGAAGAATTATATGAAGTTCCTGAAAAAATTGTAGCGGCTGATGTTTCTGGGGCAATAAACAGAGCAGCCTATGACGACGGTCACGTTTATCACAGCCACACATTGATTTCATTTGTACTTTGGCGCTTCTTGCAGGGCATCCGCAACAGATCCCTTCAAAAAACCGCACGATACGCCGATGAAAAGCGCCGAGCCGATCTACCGCAGCGCGAAACCCTAGAGGCGACGAGCCGCCGCTTCCATGTAAAATTCCTGCTGGCGGTCATGAACTCATCCGTCGCACGTGACTTTCTCCGCGCCAACCGGCGCAGCAACATCCATCTTTATCCCGACGACTGGAAAAAGCTTCCCATCCCGGATGTTCCACCGGAAGACCAGGCCCCCATCGTTTCCCTGGTCGATCAGATCCTGACGGCGAGAAAAGCCGATCCGAAAGCCGACATCAGCGAATGGGAAGCGCAGGTGGAAGAACGGGTCAGAGGTCTCTATGGACTGACAGAGCAGGAAAATGCCGTTGTGGAGGATATATCCTCTTGAGAGTGCGGCAAAAACGAGACGCCCATCGGTTCACACGGTTTCCAACATCACGGTTTTTTCGCCCCGGAATGCATTCCCCACCGGCTTAGAGCCGGCCGCCGATATCCTCATAGATGGTTCGTCTATTCCGGATTGCGAGAATTTCCACCTCGAATTCGACAATCCTGAAAACAACCCGGTAACCGCCGACCCGCAGCTTCCAGTATCCTTTCAGATTCTTACGCAGCGGTTCTCCGTATTCGTGGGGGGCTATCCGCAGGCGCTCTTCAATGGCCTTTCGGATCCGGTCTTTCGTTTTTCGGTCGATGAGCGCCAAGTCCTCGGTACGGACAGCCGGGTGATAGCAGAGGGTAAAGGCCATGGCTATTCCCACGTCTCTTCATGGGAGAGTGCTTTTTTCCGGTCAAAACTCTTCGTCCGTTCGTCTGCGAAAGCGGCCAGCGCCACATCTTCCCGCAATTCAATCGCCTCCCGGATCAGATCGCGGGCCAGGGTGGACAGGGACACGCCTTCACTGGCTGCCAGTTCCCGCATCATTTCATAGAGGGGTTTCTCGACCACGACGTTTACTCTCGGATTGCTGGTAGGCATGATCATTTTTCCTTTTTTGATGCAGTGTAACACTAGCGACACACTTCGTCAATTCCAGAAATATGTTTCTTCCGAATGGATGAGAACCTTGTCCCCAAAGAACCGTCAATAAGCCGGTCGGTTGACATTCTTTATTCGTGATCTTAATATTTTTGAAATTTTACCAAAGGAGGCAAGTGAAAAAGGAAGGCGCCACCCGCTGCCCGAACTGCACGTCGGAGCTGAAATCTTAATCGACAAACGGAGGAGTTACGCCCCGGCAACTTCAGCGGCGCAAACCTGCCGGATGTCGGCAGACTTGCGCTGCAATTCAGAAGCGCCGTCCCCGGCTTGATCGGCCTTGGAGCCATGGGCATAGGCCACCCGGTTGCGGCCCTCGGCTTTTGCCCTGTAAAGGGCCGCATCGGCAGCCCGAAGCAGCCCGTCAACACAGCTTTGTTCCGTCGCCTCGGCAACGCCGATGCTGACCGTCACGGGAACAGGCCCCGACGGCCCGGAAATCCGATTGGCGGCGACTCTCTTGCAGAGGCGTTCATAGAGCTGCCCGTCCGACTCCTTTCCCGACGCCGTCGAAATCACAAGGAACTCCTCCCCGCCATAGCGCCCAAAACTGTCGTATGGGCGCAGCTGGCCTTCAATGCAGCGGGTGAAAGCGGTCAGCACGTTATCCCCCACCAGGTGGCCGTGGGTGTCGTTTATCTTCTTGAAGTGATCGAGGTCGCACATGCCGATGCTCAATCGCCCCTTCTCCCGCTTTGCCCGTTCAAGCTCCTCGGAAAGCCTCATCAGAACGGCGCGTCGATTCAGCACCCCGGTCAGCGGATCGTGGGTCGCCTGGTGGCTCAGCTCCGCATAGGCTTTTGCCAGGCTGGCCTGCAGCTCGATCATCCGCCCCCCGACCCGGATTCGCGCCTGCAGTTCTTTCGGATCGTAAGGTTTCACGATGTAGTCATTGGCCCCGGCATCCAATCCCAGAACGATGTCTCCCTTCTCGTCCCGGCTCGTCAACAAAATGACATAAGGGGGATCCGATGTCCTTTCCTGCCTCAGAAGGCGGCAGATTTCCGGGCCTTCCATTTTCGGCATATTCCAGTCAAGAAGAAGAAGCTTCGGCGCGTCGGCCTGCTTCAGGATGTCCCAGGCCGCCTGACCGTCCTCCGTGACAACGGGATCGTAACCACACTTTTTCAAAATGGCCGTCAGAATTCGACGCGATGTGGAATCATCTTCGGCGATGAGAACCTTCATATCAGATCTTCCTCCATGCGCTTTTTCAGGACATCAAAATGCCGCTCCATCTCCGGCAGGATCAAGGCCATCTGCTCCAACCGGCCGCCCTTTACGGTCTTTTCCATATTCAGGGCCGCGGCGCTCAGCGCCATGGCCCCCACGTTGGCCGCGGCGCCTTTCATGGTGTGCGACATCTTCCCAACCAGGTCCCCGTCGTTCCGATCGACGGCCTGCCTCAACCGCTGAAACTGTTCCGGCATTTCTTCCAGGTAGCCTGCGCAGATCTCTCTAACCAGCTCCCGGTCTCCCAGCAGCCGGTCCAGAAGGGTTTGCCGATCGAAAACAACCGGCCCGGAGACCGGATCCGCCTCCCCCGATGACGCTTGAGCCGTCTGCGGAGCCGCGGCTTCCGGGGCGTGGACCAGCCATTTATCGAGCATCTCGGCCAGCACCCCGGGCATGATGGGCTTGGGGATGTAGTCGCTCATGCCCATCCCGATGCAGCGCTCACGGTCTCCCTTCATGGCATGGGCAGTCATTGCGATGATGGGAATCCCGGAATGAAGAACACCGGACCGGCCGTCCCGGATCATCCGCGTCGCAGCGAAACCATCCATGACCGGCATCTGGACGTCCATGAAGACCAGATCATAGGGCGCCCTTCTCAGGGCTTCGATGGCCTCTCGTCCGTTGCCCGCCACGTCGGCGGAAAAACCGAGCTTTCCAAAGATGTGCAGCGCAACCTTCTGGTTTGTGGGATTGTCTTCAACGAGAAGAAGCCGGGCCTTCCGCCGCTGGGCCTCGTTGAGCGTATGCCGGGTCACCATGGCGACATCTTCCGCTGCTCCGGGGTGGATGCTCCGGCCAAGAACGGTCGACAGGCAGTCGAAGAGCTGGGATTGCTTAACCGGCTTGGTCAGATAGGCGGAAAAACCGACGGAGTGCAGTCGCCTGGCATCGCCCCGTTTGCCCATGGAGGTCATCATGATCAGTAGGGTATCCTTCAACAGGGGGTCCGCCTTGATCGCCTTCCCCAGGGTCTCCCCATCCATGACGGGCATCTGCATGTCTGTCACGACAATCCGGTAGGAATCGCCTTTCTTGCTGGCTTCACGCAGGAGCGACAGGGCATCCGGTCCGTTTGTGACCTCGGTATGGCGCATCCCCCACGAATCCAGCTGTTCGGAAAGGATGAGGCGGTTGGTGGCGTTGTCGTCTACGGCGAGAACCCGCACTCCGCGGACATCGGCGCGTGGAAGTCCCGCTTCGATGTCCCTGCCTGGCTTCCTCCGCTTGAAGACGGCGGTGAACCAGAACGTCGACCCCTGCCCCTCGACACTTTCCACGCCGATTTCGCCCCCCATCAACTCCGCCAGACGCTTCGAAATGACCAGCCCGAGGCCGGTCCCGCCGAAGCGCCGCGTCGTCGAGGCATCCACCTGCTGGAAGGGGTTGAACAGAAGGCCGATTTTCTCCCGCGAAATCCCGATACCTGTATCCCTCACCTCGAAGCGCACCCTGATGAGCGAGTCCGTTTCCTCCACGGAAGCCACATCGAAGGAAACCTCGCCGCGGGCGGTGAACTTGACGGCATTGCTTCCCAGGTTGATCAGGATCTGGCGGAGGCGTCCCGGGTCGCCGCACAGGTAGGTATGCAGCCCCGGATCGATGCGGCAGGTGAACTCGAGGTGTTTCTCATGGGCGCGCGTGGCGAGAATTGCCGCAGAATCCTCCACCGTATTGCGGATGTCGAAATCCAGCTCCTCCAGCTCGATCTTTCCCGCCTCGATCTTTGAAAAGTCAAGGATGTCGTTGATGATGCCGAGCAGCGCCTCTCCGCTGGAATGGATCGTTTCGCAATAGGCGTGCTGCTCCTTTGACAGGTCGGTATCCATGAGCAGGGCGGTCATGCCGATGACGCCGTTCATGGGGGTTCGGATTTCATGGCTCATGTTGGCCAGGAACTGGCTCTTGGCGATGTTGGCGGTCTGTGATTCAAAGGCCATCTCGTTGGCCCAGCCGATGGCCTTTTCAAGCTCATTGTTTACCTGCGCCAATTCCGCCAGGGTGCTGCGCAGGGTTTCGTCGGCTATTTTCTGATCGGTGATATCCCTCAAGATGGCCACGGTGTGCCACTGGTCCTTTACCTGGACGGAAGAAAGCGATATGGCCACGGCGAGCTCCTGCCCGTTTTTCCGGCAGGCCTGCGATTCCATGGTTTTTCCCATGAGGCCCCCCCGGCCTGTCTGCTGAATTTCCCCGAATGCGGATTGATACGCCTCATGAAGGCGTTTGGGTGCGATGCAGTCGCAGAAATTCCGGCCCATCGCCTCCCCGCTCGAGTACCCGAAAATGCGTTCGGCAGCGGGATTCCAATAGGAGATTTTCCCCTGACAATCCGTCATGGTGATGGCATCCTGGGCGGAATCCGTGATGGCCTTCATCTTGGCTTCACTTTCCAGCAGGGCCTCCTCGGTCTGCCTACGGGTGATGATGCGCCACAGGCCGTCCATCAGGAGTTTCAGCTGACGGAGGTCGTTCATTCCATAAGGCGTGGCCTTGTTGCCGACTCCCGCCACGGCGGCAATGCGATTCCCGCTGAAGATGGGGATGTTCATGTGACGGATGATGGGGACGTGACCCTCCGGCGTCCCTTTCTTGCACGGGCTTGGAGCGGCATAATCGTTGGTGATGATCGCCTTCCTCCGCCGCACCGCCTCACCCCAGAGGCCCGTTTCTTCCACGGGATAGACGAGGGGCTTGTCGGCGATCCTGCAGGCGGCATGGGCGGACCGGGACCAGTATTTCATGGTCAACACCGTCTCGTCGTGGTTGAGAACGGCGAAATAGCCGATTCCGCTGTTCGTAAGGGCAATGCTCTTTTCAACGGCGAAGGGGATGATCGTTTCGATCGGCTGGTCGGACATGGAGTTCAGGGTCAGCAGCGATTCCATCCGCTCGGCATCCTGGATCAGCGTTTCCGTTGATTTTTCCTGCTCCGTCCTGTCGACCACGGTCTCGATGACGGCTGTCACCCGCCCGTCCGAAGAGGACGCAAGAGGCGTTGAAACGACATGCAGAATCCTGATCCCATCGGGGGACCAGACTTCCATCTTCGCCTCATGGGACTGTCCGTCTTCCAGGGTTTTGAGGACGGGGCAATTCGGGCAGGATCCCTCCCGTGGATGAAAACGAAAGACTTTATAGCAAAGCGGTTGATCCTCGATCTTCAGTGCGGGAAACCATTCCCGAAACCGGTTGTTGATGGCCAGCACCTTGAGATCCGGGCTGAGCATCGCTACTCCAAATGTACGCTCTTCCTTGACGTCTGAAGATATCACGCTAATGATTCTCCTTGAAAAACTTCTTCTTGAATCGTTCTATCAATGGTACGGACAACTCCATGCAAGTGAAAAGCCTCACTCTTCACAATTTTCATCTTAACTTTCTTTTTTCAGCTTTTTTTCTCCTGCACCCCGGGCGGTAGGGTTCAGATGTTTATAAAGGTGGATGCAAAAGGCGGAGTTTTCGCCGCTATGAAGAAAAGGGTTGAACAGGTGATCGTTCCGGAGGAGGACGGCGTCACGTATTTCCCCCTCTGCCGGAAATGCGCGGGAACGGTGGAGATTATCGGCCAGGGCGTCTACAGCGATCCCGACGAGGAATATTGCATTTATTGAAAATTTAGAGGGGAAGGAAAGGGCGGCGGGGTTTTCGGAAATCCGCAAGGGTGGAAAAGGCCCGGAAGCGGGCCGTTTCCACCTCACGGTGTTCATCCTTATCTGACGGTAAAGGAGGTCTGCATTTCGTCGGAGACCTTGCCGGATTTGACCTTGTAGGTAACGATATAGAGCCCCTTTTTCGCCGTCTCCGGCAACGTCAAGGGAACGCTTGACGTGAAGGTGCCTCCGCTTCTCTGCATCGTTATCTCGGGATTCCCGACGAGTTCACCTCCGAGCCGGATCTCCCTCTTTTCGACGACTTCGTGCTGAACGTCCTTTTGATCGCTCAGAAAGGCATAGGTCATCTTGAGTTCCACCGTACCGCCCGGTTCGGCGATCCGGGGAGTCGCCGTGGCGTCTTCAATTTTCAGCAGGGTCCCTTGGCTTGCATCGTAGCCGTATTTCTTGGCCGTGTCATTTTCGCTGCGCCTCTGGTCATAATAGTAGTGGCCGATGACGCCCCCCACCAGCGCCCCGACCAGACCGCCGATCACAGCCCCCTTGGCGTCCTTGCCCACAACCGCGCCCAGGACGGCTCCCGTGGCTGCGCCGATTCCCGCACCCGTCGCCGCCCCCTTGTGCTCGTCCGACACGGTGGGCAGCGTCTCGCAGCCGATTAAAGAAACAAAAGCAATCATGACGAAAGCGATCAACCATCTGCGTCTCATATCTTCCCTCCTCACGAATTCCGGATTTCTCTGTTCCAGTCGATCCCTGAAACAGCGCCGTTTGAATACCAATCCCTGAACGCTTCGCGCATCGGCCCGGGCCGGGTCAGCAATGGTGCGGCTGCCGGCAAAGACGATCCCCTGCGCGGCCCCTTTGTCCATCTTCGCACTGTCATGCTTTGATCCTGGTCTACATATCGCTCTGTTACTATCTCTCCCAACCGAGATATTTGCAATGGAAAACATCCCGATGAGTTAAATCTCCCGTTGTGCCGCTAAAAAAGGCCGCCGATGCTTCCCGCGTATCCGGTCATTTCAATGTAGCCTTCGCAGGTGACCGCCTGTTTCTTCAAAACTCCCCTGCCCTCCACGGCCCCTTCGTAATAATTGACGCCGGTCGATCCCTCCGTCGTCAGCTCCTGATCCTGGAGGGAGGGGGCCAACCGAAAGGAGAGATCGGCGGCGGGAACATCGATCTGCCAGCTGCTCGGGTAGCGGCCCCCTGTTTTCCTGCTGTGCCAGGTCCCCAGGACGTTCACCGCAATCTCCGAAAGCCCGAGATGGCGATATGTTCCATCCGCTTCCACCAGCGTTCCCGAAGATTCCTTCTCCAGGGTTCCATCCCGCTTTCTGAGAAGGTAAATCATGAGCTCTCGGCCGTCGGAAAAATGCAGGGAGAACCAGTCCCAGCCGGTCTGATCTTTCGCCAGGGTGTTCGAGCCGAATTCATGATCGAACCAGCTCGTCCCGCGGACCTCGACGGTCCTGCCCGTTTGGGCTGTTTTCAACCGGCCGGCCGTTTTCAGGTCCGTAAAGGAATAGTAATAGGAGGCCTGTCCGGCCCGCGGGCCTTTCCGGCTCAGGCCGTTTTGTCCATGCAGAACGGGCGGTTTTCCGGGCCTCAGGGTCAGATCAAGCTCCGTCTGACCATGGCGGGCCCGGATCCGGATCTCCTCCTGTTCCATCCGGGCGAACCAGTTCAGGTTCCAGACGTTCATCCTGCCCTCTTGCGAACCGGCCAGGCCGGGGCCCGAGCGGCTGATGCGGTCTGTAAAGAAGAATTTCGACCGGGTTGAATCCGTGACGGCAAAATGAGCGGGATAGACGTCGCGAAGAGACCAGGAATTGCGGGGTGGGGGGACGGCCTGTCGAATGCCGTGCCTGAAAAAGGTCAGCTGGTATCCATAGCGGTTCCCGGCGGCATCGACCAGATTGCCCGTGAAATACCACCACTCCGTCTTGAACTGCCGGTGATCGCCGTGATCCCGGGGGAACCTCCACTCCCGGGGGCCGATCGCCTGTTCCCAGGCGTCCCCGGCCCGGGCAGGCAGGCAGGAAAGCATCACTGCGAGCACGATCAGCGCGCTCAAGATTCCCTTCGTACGCCGTTTCATCACAACCCTTCCGTTTCCTTTCCGTCCATCTCCGAAAATCCCCGGACGCCTTCCACATCCCTTAATCATCGCGGATCTGCATCTGCGGATAGGTCCGCAGGACCATCCAGATGGGATAAAGCGCCGCGCCCAGGCTGGCCAGAAACGCCGTTAAGGCGACGATCAGGTAGGGGGAAAGGTGGGGATGGAAAAAGATCGTCCAGTTGAAGCTGCGCAGGTTGATCACCCGGATCAGGATGACGGCGAAGAGCGTCCCGCAGCCGATGCTGAACAAAAAGCTCAGCAGCCCCATCCCGAAAGCCTCCAGAAGGGTCAGAAGGGAGACCTGGCCCGTCGAGAAGCCCAGGGCCCGGAGAATGCCGAACTCGCTCCGGCGTTCGAGAAAGAGGGTCATGAGGGCGCCGGCAATTCCAAAAAAGGCGATGATGATGGCCATGACCCTCATGGAACGGGTGATCGCGAAGGTGCTGTCAAAGATGGCCAGGATGTTTCCGAAAAACTGCTCCCGGGTGTAGACGGGCAGATCATGCCGCAGGGCCTTGTGCCGGATCAGATCGAGAGTTTCCGTCCGCTTTGGGTCTCCGGGATCCAGGAAAACCGCCACGCTGTTGATGGTTCGGTCGTCAAAGAGGTGCAGGTAGGTGTTCCGGTCCATCATGACGAGTCCGTGCTCCGTGGAGTAGTCGTAGAATACGGCTTCCACGCGCAGCCGGGCGGGCCCCTGCCGCGTGTCGAGGAGAATCGTGTCCCCGGCCTTCACGCTGAAGTTCCGGGCGAAGCTTTCCGAAATGATCACATCGCCACGCTTTACCGCCTCCCAGTGCTCATCGCCTCCCCCGCCCAGCCAGGCGAACCGGGCATGCCGCTGCAGCACGGGGGCGGAAACGGAGGCCGCGAACATGGGCCTGTTCCGGTAGCTGAGCTGCACCTTCCGATAGGCATCCACATCAACGCCGGGAATCGTTTTCAGTTCGTGGTAGAGGCCTTCCGGGACCTCCCGCTCCGACGCGGTGGAAATGTAGAGATCGCCGCGGAACTGCCGGTCCATCCACCACAGGAGCGATTCGCGGAAGCTTCCGATCATGAGGGACAGCCCCAGGGACATGGAAAGGGCGACCATGAAGGCTGCGATGGCGACGGCGGTCCGCCCCAGGTTCCGGCGGATGTTTCCGGCGGCGATCTTCCCCGGCAGCCCTCCCAGGAACTTGAGAAAACCTGCCATCAAAGGGGAAAAGAGCATCACGGCAAATCCGGAAAGAAGGCTCAGCGCGAAGAGGATTCCGAAAACGGCCCCGAAGGCGGCGTAAATGGAGCGCGACGGAACGAGCAGAACGGCGGCGCTGATCAGCAGAATCAGGAGGCCGGCAGCGGCGGCCCTCTTCGACATCCTTCCCCACTGGTGGCTTACGGACCGCCCTGAAAGCGCTTTGACGGGGTCTGTGCGCGACAGCTCGATGAGCGGAAAAAGGCTTCCCAGGAGGCTCGCCCCGATGCCGACGATCACCCCGGCGGCGGGCATCCAGAAGGACCAGGCCATGGGGACGGGGCGAAGAAAGAAGTAGAGGTTGGTGATCGTTCCGCCGAGGATCTCGATGAGGAAGCGGCTCAGGAGATACCCCAGGAGGCTTCCCAGTGCGCCCCCGATGCCCCCGAGGATGAGGATTTCCGCCAGAAAGGCCGCAACCACCTCTTTGCGGCTTGCTCCCAGGCTTCGCAGCACCCCGGCATCCCGCCTGCGGCTGACGACGGCAAACATGGCCGTGTTGTAGATGAGAAAAACGGCGACAAAGAGCGCCATCAGGGACAGGGCTTCAAGATTCAACCGGAAGGCCCCCAGCATCGCGCCGAAGGTTTCCCGGCTCTGCCGGTTTGACCTGATCCGGAAGCCCTCATCCCAGCGGCTTATAAAGACCTGCTCCTCCGCCAGGACGAGATCGACGGCGTCGATGAGTCCGGGCACCTTGAAGAGCTCCTGGGCGTGGGCGATATCCATGAGCAGGAGGGGCTCTCCGGAAGGGTTGGGAAAGGTTCCCAGGACGGTCAGCTCCCCGCGGGAGGTCTTGATTCTGCCGCCCGCCGCGAGGTTCAGTTCCCGGGCCAGGCCGGCTTCCATGAGAACCGCCTTTTCGTCAAGAATGAAGGCAAGGCGGTCCCCGGCAAAGGACGCGCGGGCCAGCTCGGGGCGGATGGCCAGATCCAGAAAGGGATCAACGCCCAGGATCCGGATCTGGCTGCCCTTTTCCAGGCGGAGGCGGCGGTCGATGACCGGTGAGAAGGACTGCACGGAGGGATCGCGCATCAGATCCCTCAGGATCGCTTCGTCCATGGGTCCCGCATCCCGCTCGATGCGGTGGGTCGATTTCCCCTGGAGAAATTCAATGGCCCCGGTGAAACTCGCCAGTGCGGACATCGCGGAAAGCCCCATTCCCAGGCAGGCCGCCACGCCGAAGGCGATTCCCATCAGCTGAAGGAGCGTCAGGCTCCGCCTCCGAAGAAGGTATCTCAAAAACGCCTTGGTAACGGTTCCCATGAACGGGCCTCTTTGTGGATATTTCCCGCTTCCCGCCGGGCCAACGCCCTGCCCGGGGGCACCGGGCTAGTCGGCCTCCCCTTCGCAGGCGCCCTCGGGATGGATTTGGCCGTCAACCATGCGTAGAACGCGATCGGCAAACCGGCGGGCCATGGGGGTGTGAGTCACCATGAGAAGCGACATCCCGGACTCCCGGCATCGCGACGAAAGAAGTTCGAGAATCTGCAGCCCGGTGGCGGTATCGAGGTTGCCCGTCGGCTCATCGGCCAGGATCAGGGCAGGCTCCTTGACGATGGCCCGGGCGACGGCGACCCGCTGCTGCTCGCCGCCGGACAGCTCGCCCGGGTAGCGCTGTTCCTTGCCCTGGAGTCCGACGCGCTCCAGGGCCTCGTAGGCAGGTCCCGGCGACGGCTTTCCCGCCAGTTCGAGAGCGAGGTAGACGTTTTCAAAGGCCGTCAACGTGGGGATGAGGTTGAAGAACTGGAAGATGAACCCGAGGCGCGTCCGGCGCAGCTGGGTGCAGCCTTTGTCTCCCAGGGCCTGCAGGTTCTTCCCCTCGATTTCGATCGTGCCGCGGCTCGGCCGGTCGAGCCCGGCCAGAAGATTGAGCAGCGTCGTCTTGCCCGAGCCGCTTTTTCCCAGAAGCACCAGGACCTCGCCCCGGGCTATTTCCAGGCTTGTGCCGCGCAGCGCCGCGGAGCCGGCGGCTCCGTTTTCATAAATTTTCCATAAATCAACGACACGAATGACGGGGGGCGAGCGAAGCTGCCGGCTATCTGTCGCCGTTTCCGTGTCCACGCCCGTGCCCTTTACCTCCTTCGCCTTTTCCATTCCCATGCTTCTCCCCTTGGTGGCCGTAGCCCCATCTCTCGCTTCCATGAGGTTTCGGCTCGTGGGGCGGCCTGTTCATCGCCCGGGGTTCCGGACGGGGCTTCGGTCCGCGCATGTCCGGATGTTCGGGCCGTGCGGGCGGCTGGACCGAGCGATGCGGCGGCGGCGCTCCCCTCGGGGTTTTCATAGCCGGGACGCCCCAATGCTGCTGCTTTTCCCAGTGCTTATCCCGCTCCCATCCTCTCCAGTTCCGGGGAAGCTGAGAGGCGGGAACTCTGTGCCTGTTCCAGGGATGCCCTTTCCAGCGCCGATTCCGATAATCGTCTCTCCAGGCCGGGGGGACGTGCCTGTAAAAAGCGGGGACACCCTGATAGTAAGCCCAGCCCTTGTCATAGCGGGGCGAACGGTACCACCTGCCCTCCCAGGGCCGCCACCAGAAGCCTCCGTAAAAAAAGAGGTCATGGGGCACATCCGGAACGGCATAGATATACGTTTCCGGAATCACGATCGTGACCGGCGGAACGGAAAATACGATGGGCGGGGGCAGTGGAATGCCGATATGGACCCCCACATCGACACCGGCCTTCGCGGAAAGGGGCAGGACGGTCAGCACCGCCAGAAGCAACATCCCCGGAAACATTCTTTTCATGACTGTTTTCAAACCTCCTTGACATGGATTCTATCTGTGCAGCGTCGGCGCGCATTCTATCCCTTCTCCCGCGGCAAATCAATGGAGAGATTTCGTGTCCCGCGCTTCGGAAAAATGAGCCCGCGCACCGGGCTGGACAGAGGATGAACCGGGGCAGCGAGTCCCTTCTCAATTGACAAACAGGTCAACACATACTATGGGTGACCGGTGTGAAATTACTCACGAGATTTCAGGAAGAACAATGGCCTTGACGTATCTTCTCGACATTCTGGGCACCCTCGTTTTCGCCGTTTCCGGTGCCTTCCGGGCCGTCAAATACGAGCTGGATTTCCTTGGGGTCCTGGTGCTCGCCGTGGCCACCGGGGTCGGTGGGGGAATTCTCCGGGATATCCTCATCGGGTCTGTTCCGCCGGCGGCCTTCCGCGATGAAACCTACCTCTTCGTCTGCCTCCTCGGCGGGCTTCTCGTCTTTCTGGCCGCGCCGAAGATCGCGCGCCGCTGGGACCTGGTCATGGCGGCGGACGCCGTGGGGCTGGGTGTCTTCTCGGCCATCGGAGCCGCCAAGGCGGCCGAGTTTCATCTCGGCCCGCTGGGCATCGTAATGATGTCCGTTCTGACAGCCACGGGGGGAGGCGTCATCCGCGATATCCTCGTCAGCGAGATCCCGGCGGTGATCCGAGTCGATTTTTATGCGACGGCGGCCCTCTGCGGGGGGCTCTGCTTCCTTGCCGCCGGACTGGCCGGCCTGGGCGAAACGCTGCAGCTCTTCTCCTCCATACTGGTCGCCACGGGCCTGCGGCTGGTCGCCATGATCTACAGGATCAATCTCCCCCGCGTGCACAGTCTTCCTGAATCCCCAACGGAATTGACCCAGAAGCGCAAGGCCGGAAAGAAGACAGGGCCGGAGACGCAAGGCCCCCGTCAGCGATAAATCGCTTGATTTATGATCAGCCATGATATAGAAGGCGATGTTATTCTAATTTCTAGTTGAAGGACTCCTTATCCGGACCCCGGTGTCCGGATTTTAGAGCCGAGAGGAGGAAAAAAAATTGAGAAGATATGAAACAGTCGTCATCGCCCAGGCCAATCTTCCTGAAGACGACCTGACAGGCCTGATCGACCGCTACGCCTCCATCATCACCGATCGGAAAGGCGCCGTCGTCAAGGTGGACCGATGGGGAGTAAGAAAGCTGGCGTATGACATCCGGAAGCAGTCGAGGGGAGCTTATGTGCTCTATGATTTCGCCGCAACGAGCGATGTGGTGGCGGAGCTCGAACGGATTCTCAAGATCGATGACCATGTCCTGAAATTTATGACGGTCATGACGGATGCGGAGACAACGCTCGAAAAGATCACGCAGGAAATTGAAGCTCTCACGAAGAAGGAACCAGCCGAAGAAAAGGCCGCAACTTCCGCGGAGCCCGCGCCGGAAGCACCCATCAGCGCTCCATCGGCGGAAGCCGGTGAGCCTGCCGGAACCCCTGAATCACCAGCTACCGCAGAAGAGAATTAAAGGAGGCATATCTCATGGCCGCATATGAAAGGCGCCCCAGACCGTCAGGACCGCGGAAGAAGTTTTTTCACCGCCGGAAATACTGTAAATTCTGTTCGGATTCAACAATCAAGATCGATTACAAACGACCGGATCTCCTTCACGACTACGTCACGGAGCGTGGAAAGATCATGCCCCGCCGGATTACCGGAAACTGCTCCAAGCATCAGAGGGAATTGACCCAGGCCATCAAGAGGGCGCGGACCATCGCCCTTCTGCCTTTTGTCGTCACGGAAGGCAGGTAATCAGGATATCCGTTTGAAGGGCATTTCTTCTCTTCGGAGGAATGCCCTTCGTTTTGGATGGATCTCCGCAGAGGGGCAATTGGGTGGCGGCTTGTGTTAAAGAGCGAGGGAGAAGAGAAGGTCATTGTCATCCGGGATTTTCTGACGGGCATCGCCGTCTCGTCCATGGTGTTCATCCTGGCGGCGGCGTTTCCAAGCTCCGCATCCTTCCTCTTTTTTCTCGGGCCCCTGCCCATCATTTTTTATTATTCCAAACTTGGCAGACGGCTGGGGCTGTTCCTCGTTCTGGGCGCTTTCGTCATCGTTTTGTCCGCCCTCGGCGCGCTGGGTCATGGGGAATACATTCCCCTTTTCTGCCTGCTCGGATTTCTGGGAGTGACGGTCGGCGAGCTCCTGGGAAGAAGGCTTTCGATCGAGCAGACGGTTCTGATTTCCCTTGGAATCGTAATCATCCCGATTCTGCTGCTCATCGCCTACTCGATGTTGCGAACAGGCAATCCGCCCTGGCGCTGGGCTGAGCCGTACCTTGTCCGGACCATCCTGGAAAACGTCAAACTCTACGCGGAGATGGGTGTGCCTGCCGAACAGATCAACCTGCTTCGGGAGAATGCACCGAAGATCGCCCATACGTTTATAAACATTCTTCCCTCTCTGAGCCTGATCAGCCTGGCCCTCTGCATCTGGCTCAATACCATCGCCGTCAGGGCCATCTTTCACCGCCAGGGGGTTCATTTTCCTGATTTCGGCGACCTGACGCGGTGGAAAGCGCCGGAAAAACTTGTCTGGCTGATTATCGGAAGCGGGGGGATGCTTTTGATCCCCGAGGGCAGGGTATTCTACACCGGGCTGAACCTCCTGCTTCTTGGCCTTTTTGTTTACCTGCTTCAGGGGCTGGCGATTGTCAGTTATTTTTTTAAGACGAGGAATATCCCCGTCATCCTGAGGTCCATATTTTACGCATTGCTGATTTTTCAGCTGACTCTGGTTCTTCCGGTCATTGCCGTCGGTCTTTTCGACCTGTGGATTGACTTCAGAAAATTCAATAAAAAGATGGACGGTTCCACGGCGTGAGAATCGATCGCGTCGGTAAATGCCGTTCTTTTTAACAGGAGGGTTAACTTCATGAAAGTCATTTTGAAAGAAACTGTCGAAACGCTTGGAAAAGCGGGAGATATCATTAAAGTTGCCGATGGATACGCCCGCAACTTCCTCATTCCCAAAGGATTGGCCGCAGAGGCGAACGTTCGGAACATCAAGGCCTTGGATCACGACAAGCAGAACATCGTCCGCAAGGCCGAGAAGGAAAGGAAACGCCACGAAAGCCTGGCCGCCAGCCTTGCCGGCGTCACCTGCACGATTTCCCGCCGCGTGGGAGAGCAGGACAAGCTGTTCGGTTCGGTGACGGCAAAGGACATTGAAGAGTCCCTGCTTGCCCAGGACATCACGATCGACCGGAAAACACTCGTCCTTGACGAACCCATCAAGGCCATCGGGGAGTTCCCCATCGTCGTCAAGCTTGGCGCGGGCGTCACGGCCGAAATCAAGGTGAACGTCATCCCGGAACAGGCGTAGGCGACGCCGCAGGTGCAGGGCCAGGCAATGAAAGCAAGCGACATCGACGTTTCTCTCCATCGAATCCCCCCTCAGAACCGGGAGGCGGAGCAGTCCATCCTGGGGGGGATCCTGCTGAACAACGAGTCCCTGCACAGCGTCCTGGAAATCCTGAACGCCCCCGATTTCTACAGCGAGGCCCATCGCCGGATCTTTTCCGCGATCCTCGATCTCTACGATCGGAACGAACCCTGCGATCTCATCACGCTGAGCAGCATCCTCAAGGACAAGAATCAACTGGACAACGTGGGAGGCATGGCCTACCTTGCCTCCCTCGTGGACAATGTCCCCTCGTCGGCGAACATTGTCTACTACGCAAGAATCGTTAAGGAAAAGTCCGTTCTTCGGTCGCTCATCGGAACGGCGACGGAAATCCTCAACAAGAGTTATGATTCGGGCAACGAAGTCGAAGAGGTTCTCGATTCCGCGGAACAGGCCATTTTCGAAATCTCCCAGCACAAGATCAAGCCGGCCTTCTCGCCCATGCGGGACATCATCAAAGAGAGCTTCAAGACCATCGAGCAGCTTTACGAACGCAAAGCCTCGATCACCGGGGTAGCCACGGGATTTGAACGGATCGACGACATGACCTCGGGTCTGCAGAATTCGGATCTCATCATCATAGCCGGACGCCCCAGCATGGGGAAAACGGCCCTGGCCCTGAACATCGCCTCCTATGCCGCCATGGACGCGGCGGTTCCCGTGGCCATCTTTTCCCTGGAAATGTCCAAGGAGCAGTTGGCCCTTCGCATGCTTGCCTCCGAAGCCAAAGTGGATTCCCAGCGTCTGCGTAAGGGCTTTCTCGGCGAAACGGACTGGCCCAAGCTGGCCAACGCCGCCGGTCGGCTCGCCGACGCGCTCATTTTCATCGATGACACTCCGGCGATCACGGTTCTGGAGATGAAGGCCAAGTCAAGGCGGCTCAAGGCGGAATCGGGACTGGGACTGATCCTCCTGGATTACCTGCAGCTGATGCGCAGCGGCAACTCCAGGGAATCCAGGGAGCAGGAAATTTCAGAAATCAGCCGCTCCCTGAAGGCCCTCGCCAAAGAGCTCAGCGTCCCCGTTGTGGCGCTCTCGCAGCTCAACCGCAAGGTGGAAGACCGCTCCGACCGCCGGCCCCAGATGGCGGATCTACGCGAGTCCGGGGCCATCGAACAGGATGCGGACGTCATTGCCTTCATTTATCGGGATGAGGTTTATAACAAGTCGGAAGACAACCCGGAAAAGGGCATTGCGGAAATCATCATCGGCAAGCAGCGAAACGGTCCCACGGGAACGGTCAAGCTGGCCTTCATGGAAAAATACACCACCTTCGAAAATCTGGCCCGGTCCGACGACCTGGCTTCCTAACTTCCCGCCTCCAGCAGCTTCCGCTCCTCCCCGAGATAGGGCAGGGCAAGGCGGAGCTTCTTCAGCGCCTGCTTTTCGATCTGCCGGGCCCTCTCCCGGGTGATGTGATACAAATCGCCGATCTCCTGGAGGGTCTTGGGGTCATCGGCCATGACCCGATGCTGGATGATGTACATTTCCTTCTCGTTCAGAACGGCAAGGGCCCCCGAAATGTTCTTCTGCACCAGCTCCGTTTCTTCCTTTCGGATCAGGGCGGTTTCCTGATCTTCGCCCGCATAGGTGAGATAATCCATATGCGACGCCCCCCCATCCTCGCTGACGGCCATATCCAGGGACAGATCCCGGTTGCTCATGCGGACATCCATCTCTTGAACCTCATCGACCCGGACGCCGAGGGAGTCCGCAATCTCGCTGAACTCGGGGTTTTTCAGGGACAGCGCCTGCAGTTCCTTTTTGGTCTGATTCAGCTTGAAAAAGAGCTTCCTCTGGGCCTGGGTCGTCCCGATTTTAACCAGGCTCCACGTTTTTATAATATAATTCTGTATATAGGCCCGAATCCACCAGACCGCGTAGGAAATCAGCCGATAGCCCTTGTAGGGATCGAATTTCTTGATGGCATGCATCAGGCCGATATTCCCCTCCTGGATGAGGTCCGCCAGTTTCACTCCATAATTGCGATACTCATGGGCAATCTTCACCACAAATCGCAGGTTGGACACCACCAGTTTTTCGGCGGCCTCCATATTCCCGTTCTTCGTCCAGTCGATGGCGTATCGGAACTCCTCTTCCGCGGACAGCACCGGAAATTTGTTGATCTCCGCCATGTAGACTTCAAGGGCACCGGCGACAGCGGGCAGTTTCAAAATGAAGGCATCCTCCTTTGACATGATCCTGTTTCAGCATTCTAATTATTGTAACCTGATAGTCAAGACCTTTTCCAGGATGAATCTTTTGGGTCCGGCGAGGTTGACAGACCTGCACCCCATGGTTAATTTACCAATGAAAATTGAACGGTTCCAATAACTGATTTCCAAATCCATTTCTGCATATACGCCGCCGGAACTCCCCCCCGGGGGAACGGGAAAGTGCGTAAGGGAGGAACGATGCGTTTTGACAAATTTACGCTGAAGGTGCAGGAAGGCCTGCAGGAGGCCCAGGGGCTGGCCGGAAACCACGGCCACCAGGGCATTGATGCGGAGCATCTGCTGCTGGCCCTTCTTGCTCAGCCGGAAGGCATTGTGGGCAATATTCTGAAAAAGCTGGGAGCGGACCCGGCCCGGATCGAACAGGATCTCAAAAAGTCCCTTGAACGGCTGCCCCGGATATCCGGGCCCGTCCAGCCTTACCTCACTCCGAGGCTCAACAGGGTTCTGGACAAGGCCATGGAGGAAGCCGCCCATCTCAACGATGAGTATGTCAGCGCGGAGCATGTGCTGGTCGCCCTGGCCGATGAAAAGGAGGGCGACGCGCCCCGGATTCTGAACTCGGCCGGGGTGACGCGGGACAACATTTTCAAGGTTCTCGTGGAAATCCGCGGAAATCAGCGGATCACGGACCCCAATCCCGAGGAGAAATACCAGGCCCTGAAGCGCTATGCCAAGGACTTCAACGAGCTGGCCCGCAAGGGGGCCTTTGACCCCGTCATCGGCCGGAACGATGAAATCCGGAGGATTCTGCAGGTCCTTTCCCGGAGGACCAAGAACAACCCCGTTCTGATCGGGGAACCCGGCGTCGGCAAGACGGCCATTGTCGAGGGGCTGGCGCAGCGGATCGTCAATGGCGACGTTCCGGAGACCCTGAAAAACAAGCGGGTCGTCGGGCTCGATATCGGGGCCCTCGTGGCGGGAGCCAAGTATCGCGGTGAATTTGAAGACCGGCTCAAAGCCGTCCTCAAGGAAGTGACCAGCGCCCAGGGGGAAATCATCCTCTTCATCGACGAAATTCACACGGTCGTCGGCGCGGGGGCGGCGGAAGGCGCCGTCGACGCCTCCAACATGCTCAAGCCGGCCCTTGCGAGGGGCGAGCTGCGCTGTGTCGGGGCGACAACCCTGAATGAGTACCGCAAGCACATGGAGAAGGACCCCGCCCTGGAGCGGCGCTTTCAGCCCATTCTCGTGCGGGAGCCCAGCGTGGAAGACACCATCGCCATTCTCCGGGGGCTGAAGGAGCGCTACGAGATCCATCACGGCGTCCGGATCAAGGACTCCGCTATCGTCGCCGCGGCGACCCTTTCGAACCGGTACATCAGCGACCGCTTTCTTCCCGACAAGGCGGTGGACCTCATTGACGAAGCGGCGTCTCGATTGAGGATCGAACTGGACAGCCTGCCCGCCGAAATCGATGTCCTGGAAAGAAAAGCCATCCAGTTGGAAATCGAGCGCCAATCCCTGAAGAACGAAACGGACAGCGCTTCCCTGGAAAGGCGGGACAAGATCGACCGGGAGCTGGCCGAGCTCCGCGAGGCCATGGACGGCATGAAGATGCACTGGTCCGAGGAGAAGGAGGTCATCAAGAAGATCCAGACTCTCAAAAGTGATCTTGAGAGCCGCAAGAACGAAGAGCAGGCGGCCATGCGGGAAGGAAATCTCGCCAGGGCGGCGGAAATCCGCTATGGCAAACTGGTGGAGCTGAACCGGGCCCTGGAGGAGGAGCAGAACCGCCTCGAATCGATCCAGAAGGAAAGAAAGATGCTCAAGGAGGAGGTGGACGCCGAGGATGTGGCGGAAGTCGTCGCCAACTGGACCGGAATCCCCGTCGCCCGGATGATGGAAAGCGACGTCCAGAAGCTCATCCACATGGAAGAGCGCCTCGGACGGAGAGTGATCGGCCAGGAGGAGGGCATCCACGCCGTCTCCAGCGCCCTGCGCAGGGCCCGATCCGGTCTTCAGGACCCCAACCGCCCCATCGGCTCCTTCATCTTCCTCGGCCCGACAGGTGTGGGGAAGACCGAACTGGCCCGGGCTCTGGCGGAATTCATGTTCGACAACGAGCAGGCGATGATCCGCATCGACATGTCGGAGTTCATGGAGAAGCATTCCGTCGCGCGCCTCATCGGCGCTCCTCCCGGCTACGTGGGCTACGACGAAGGGGGTTACCTGACGGAAGCCGTCCGCCGGCGCCCCTATTCGGTTCTCCTTTTTGACGAGATCGAAAAGGCCCATCCGGACGTCTTCAACATCCTGCTCCAGATTCTCGATGACGGCCGCCTCACCGATGGTCACGGGCGGACGGTCGATTTCAAGAATACGATCGTCATCCTGACGTCGAACGTGGGCAGCCAGTGGATCCAGGATATCACCCTGCCGCCTGAAGAACGGCGGATGAAGACGATGGAGATCCTCCGCGCCACCTTCAAACCGGAATTTTTGAACCGGATCGACGACATCATCATCTTCCGTTCGCTGACCATGGCGGATATCGACCGGATCATTTCGATCCAGATCGGCCTCCTTCAGAAGCGCCTGGAAGATCGAAAGCTTTTCCTGGAATTGACAGAAAGGGCCAAAAAATATATATCCGAACAGGGATACAGTCCGGTCTACGGCGCCCGGCCGCTGAAGCGGGCCATTCAGAAGCTGCTTCTCGACAGTCTCTCTCTGAAGCTCCTGGAGGGCGCCTTTGTCGAAGGCGACTCCATCACGGCGGACATCGACGAGCGGGGCGGCATTGTGTTCTCAAGGAAAACGGATCATTAATCATGCCCTCTTCTTCCCTTTTCCCGGTATGCAAGGCCGGGAAAAGGGACAAAAGAGGCTCCATTCCATCCTTAAAAGACGACAAAAAAAGGAGTCAAAAAAATGAATACCATAAAAACGGCCCTTCTTCTGGGCGCTCTGACGGGACTGCTCATGTTCATCGGAGGGTTGATCGGCGGGAAGCACGGGATGACGATCGCCTTTGTCCTGGCCATGATCATGAACTTCGGGAGCTACTGGTTTTCAGACAAGCTGGTGCTCAAAATGTACCGCGCCCAGGAAGCATCGGAAGCGCAGGCGCCGGAGCTCTATCGGATGGTGCGCGACCTGGCCATGAGGGGAAACCTTCCCATGCCCCGGGTCTACATCATCCCCGGTGAAACGCCCAATGCCTTTGCCACGGGCAGAAACGAACAGCACGCCGTCGTGGCAGTCACGGAAGGCCTGCTTAGGATCCTCAACCGCGACGAGCTGGAGGGAGTCCTCTCCCACGAACTGACCCACATCAAGAATAAGGACATGCTCATCGGCTCCATCGCGGCCACGCTGGCCGGCGCCATTGTGATGCTGGCCAATATGGCCCAGTGGGCGGCCATGTTCGGCGGCCTGGGCAACCGGGACAGCGAGGAGGGCGGAGGGGGAGGCATCGTGGGATTGATCGCCACGGCCATTCTCGCACCCATTGCCGCCACGATCATTCAAATGGCCATCTCCCGGTCCCGTGAATACATGGCTGATGAAGGCGGGGCGAAAATTTCCGGGAAGCCCTACGGTCTGGCCGGCGCGCTGGAAAAGCTGTCCCGGGCTTCGCAGATCGTCCCCATGAACGCCAATCCCTCAACGGCCCATATGTTTATCGTCAACCCCCTGACGGGGCGCTCCCTCATGAACCTCTTCAGCACCCACCCCCCCATCGAGGAGAGAATCGCCCGGCTCAGAAGCATGAGGCCGGCGTGATCACATCGCGGCCATCCGGTTCTGTCTGCAGGCCCCCCTCTCGAACGGAAGGTGGCTTTGCCTGAAAAAGCTTTTGCGCAGGAGGAGTTTATGGAAGAAGAAAAGCAGGAAAAATCATTTGTTGTAAAGGATAAGCGGATGTTCAGCGAATCCGGCGAGCAGCGTGCACAGGAAGAGCCGAAGCCGGAATCCCCCCCGAAGGCTTCAGGGGAACCCAAAACCGGGCCGTCCGGCCGTCAGCCCGAGGAAGAGGATTATTCGTCCCTCCCCGAGATTACGTTTCTGAACTTCATCCTCTCCCTGAGCACAACGGTCATGTTTCATTTCGGTGATTTTCCCGATCCCGTCTCGCGGGAAACCCAGAAAAATCTTCCTGCCGCCAAACAGACCATCGACATCCTGTCCATGCTCAAGGACAAGACGAAGGGCAATCTCGACGATCATGAAAAATCCCTGCTGGACGAGATTCTCTTCGAACTGAAAATGCGATACGTCAAAGAAACTTCCTGATCATGATGAGAAGATTATCGCCGGCGAAGGTGAATCTCCACCTCCGGGTATTGAGAAAAAGGCCGGACGGATATCACGACCTGGCCACATTGATGCAGAAAATCAGCCTCTACGACGAGCTGGAATTTTTTCCTTCGGACCGGGGCATTTCCCTGCGATGCCCCAGTGTCCCTCTGCCCGAAAATGAAGACAATATCGTTTTCCGGGCCGCAAAAGCAATTTTCTCCCGAGCCGGCTTCCGGCCGGGAGTCACCATCACCCTCCACAAAAACATCCCCCTGGCCGCGGGCCTCGGGGGCGGCAGCTCCAACGCCGCCATCACCCTCCTGGCCTTGAACGAACTCTTCCAGTTCAACTTCAGCAGCGAAGAATTGAGAGAACTCGGGGCGACCCTCGGAGCCGATGTCCCCTTCTTCCTCTTCCCCGGACCGGCCTGGGCCTTCGGCATCGGCGATCGCCTGGAGGCGGCGCGCGCCGTCCCCTCCTTCTGGTTTGTCCTCGTCAATCCCGGCTTCGAAGTCTCGACGAAGGTCATTTATCAAAACCTGAATTTAGGATTGACAAACGAAACAATACATTATAGCATTCCGCGGTTTTTGACCGGAGAAGACGTGGCTGCAGGGCTTCACAACGATCTTGAGCGCGTGACCTTGAAGATGCATCCGTCCCTGGGGGAGATCAAGGAGCTGCTTCTTTTGAACGGTGCGGCAGGCTCTCTGATGTCCGGCAGCGGACCGACGGTTTTCGGCCTGTTTGATTCTGAAGACAAGGCAGAAAAAGCAAAATCCGTGCTGAAAAAGTCAAGTTCGTGGTCTGTTTTCCTCTGCCACTCGGTCGATTGAAGGCTTTTCATCACGACGATTCGTCAGCGGGGCTTTTACCGAATCCGGATCAGAGGCGATCCAAAGGGAGCAAGGCGAAAGGCGGCGGACAACCTGGGCTTAACGAACATCAGTTGGGGCGTCGTCAAGCGGTAAGACACAAGATTTTGGTTCTTGCATACGGAGGTTCGAATCCTCCCGCCCCAGCCAGTTCTCAATTACTATTCCATCAGGACGTATTTCATGCTCGAAAGAATAAAGGTTTTTACAGGCAACGCGACCCCCGATCTGGCCGCCAAGATCTGCGACCGCCTGGGGATTCCCCTAGGTAAGGCCAACGTAACCACCTTCAGTGACGGAGAGACAAGGGTGGAGATCAATGAAAATGTCCGTGGTATGGACATTTTCATCATTCAGTCTACCTGCACCCCCGTCAATGTCACGTTGATGGAACTGCTGATCATGATTGACGCCCTGAAAAGGGCTTCGGCAGGCCGCATCACGGCGGTCATTCCCTATTACGGATATGCCAGGCAGGACCGCAAAGTCGCCCCCCGAGCGCCCATATCGGCTAAGCTCGTGGCGGACCTGATTACGACGGCGGGAGCGAACCGCGTGTTATCCCTCGATCTTCACGCCGGGCAGATCCAGGGATTTTTCAACATCCCCGTCGACAATCTCTTTGCCTTGCCCGTTCTTCTTTCCTACCTCAAGGAGCATTACTCGAACAACCTGGTGATCGTTTCCCCCGACGCCGGCGGCGTCGAGCGTGTCCGGGCCTTTGCCCGCCGCCTGGACGCCAGCATCGCCATCATCGACAAGCGCAGGGAAGGCCCCAATGAAGCGCAGGTGATGAATATCGTGGGATCCGTGGAAGGGAAGAACGTAGTCATTCTTGATGACATGATCGATACGGCCGGTACCGTCGTCCAGGCGACAAAGGCCCTTCGCCACGCCGGGGCGAATGAAATCTCGGTATGCTGCACCCATCCCGTCCTTTCCGGACCGGCGATGGACAGAATCGAAAGTGCGGAAATCCGGGAAGTCATTGTTACGGATACCATTCCCCTGCAGGAAAGGGCGAAGGCATGCGGCCGGATCAGCGTCCTCTCCGTCGCCGGCCTGCTCAGCGAGGCCGTTCGGAGAATTTATTATAACGATTCCGTAAGTTCACTTTTTATATAGTAGGAGGAGTAGATGGAAGCGCTTGAGTTGAAAGCCACCGTACGCGCGCAGTCCGGCACAGGATCGGCGAAGCGGTTACGGCGAAAAGGATTGATCCCTGCAGTTTTATACGGTCCCGGAGCAGAGACCCTGTCGTTGACGGTAAACGCTTCCGATCTCAGAACGGTAAGAAAAGGCCATGAAGACAACCTCTTCATCAAACTTCTTATCGACGATGCGGGGAAGCAGGCGGAAAGAACCTCTCTGATTAAGGAGATTCAGGTTGAACCTCTGACGAACAATGTTTTTCATGCGGATTTTTACGCAATCCGAATGGATCACAAGATCACCTTCGATGTGCCGCTCCATTATGTCGGCCAGCCCGCGGGAATTGAGAAAGGCGGGGAACTGCAGCACCTCCGCAGAGAAGTCCGGGTCTCCTGCCTGCCTTCGGACCTGCCGGAATTTATTTCGCTGGACATTGCCGGCCTCGATGTGGGCGACGCCATCCTCGTGAAGGATCTCTGTCTGCCGGAAGGCATTCTGTGTGTCGACGCGGAGGATATCGCGCTGGTCACGATCACGGCGCTCCATGCCGCCAGGCCGGAAGCGTCGGAGGAGACGGAAGAGGCTTCCTCGTAAGGCTGCCTGCCTGAAGCAGGAGGCCCTTCTCGACAACTGCGTCGCTGTGAGGTGGTTTTGAAGCTGATTGTTGGACTTGGAAACCCGGGCGACCAATACCGATTCAGCCGGCATAATTTCGGATTTCTCGTGCTGGATCAGCTGGCGGAAGATCAGGAAATCAGAATTTCGCAATTCGGGTTTGATGCCTTATGGGGAAAGGGAATTATTGCAGGACAAAGCGTTTTGCTTGCCAAACCCCAGACGTTCATGAATCTGAGTGGGAAATCCGTCAGGAAACTGGCGGATTTTTTTAAGATTGTCGTTGAAGATGTTCTTGTCGTACATGATGATTTGGATCTGCCTTTCGGTACCATCCGACTCAAGGCAGGGGGAGGTCAGGGAGGTCACAAAGGGTTGATATCCATTCATGACTCCCTGGGTGGACCGGAATTCCAACGGGTCAGACTGGGAATTGGAAAGCCGGCCCGGAGATCGGCGGTTGAACGCTATGTTCTTCAGCCGTTCACCGAGATCGAATCGCGTCATCTGCCCAAAATGATCAGAACAGCGGCCGATGCGGTCATTGAGGTGATTTCCTCAGGGATCAAGGCGGCGATGAACAGCTACAACGGTTTGGTTATCAACGACTTAATACAGGAGGTTTAATGATGTTTAAGGGAAAACTGGGTTTTTTGTCTTTTTTCATCATAAGCGCCATACTATTCGTATTGGCGCCGATGGCCTTCGCAGGTGAAGCGGATATTGAGCTGCCGGATCTGACCGCGGTAGTCTTCAATATTTTCGGCTCTCCTGTGGGGGGATTAACGATTCTTAACGTTGGTCTTGTTGTCTGCATTGTTGGAATGGCCTTCGGGTTGATGCAGTATACACAGACCAAAAGCCTGCCCGCCCACAAGAGCATGCTGGACGTCTCCAACACCATCTGGGAAACCTGCAAAACGTACGTTATTCAGCAGGGAAAATTCCTGGCCGCTCTCTGGATTCTTATCGCTGCCTGCATTCTTTATTATTTTGTTGGACTCCAGGGCAAGGGCATGGGTGATGTTTCCATGATTCTCGCCGCTTCCATTCTGGGTATCCTTGGTTCCTACGGCGTGGCCTGGTTCGGCATCCGGATCAACACCGTTGCCAATTCCCGGGCGGCCTTTGCATCCCTCAGCGGAAAGCCCCTCAATATCGTGGACATCTGCCTGAGATCCGGAATGAGTGTCGGCCTTGTGCTGGTCAGCATCGAACTCTTCTTCATGCTTGCCATCCTTGCCTATATTCCGCCGGCGTTGATCGGCCCCTGCTTCATCGGCTTCGCCATCGGTGAATCCCTCGGCGCAAGCGCCCTGAGAATCTGCGGTGGTATCTTCACCAAGATCGCCGATATCGGCTCCGATCTCATGAAGATCATTTTTCATCTTCCCGAAGACGATCCGAAGAATCCGGGCGTTATCGCCGACTGTACCGGCGACAATGCCGGCGACAGTGTCGGACCCACGGCAGACGGATTTGAGACCTACGGTGTTACCGGTGTTGCCCTGGTCACCTTCCTCGCCCTGGCCATGGCCGGAAACCCGGAAATGGGCGGCAAGCTGGTGATCTGGATCTTCGCCATGCGTATCATGATGGTCATCACGTCCCTCATTTCTTATTTTGTGAACAATGCCGTCAGTGCTTCGCTCTTTGGCGACAAAAAAGAATTTGACTTTGAGCATCCCCTGACCAACCTGGTCTGGATTACATCCATCGTCTCCATCGCGATCACCTTCTTTGCCAGCCACGCCCTCCTGGCGGATGTCCCGCCCGTAGGCGGCATCTCGCTCTGGCTCGCACTTTCCATTATCATCAGTTGCGGCACCATTGCCGGTGCATTGATTCCGGAACTGACCAAGGTGTTCACCAGCACCAGTTCCCGGCACTGTGCCGAGGTTATCGATGCCTCCCGCCAGGGTGGTCCTTCGCTGAACATCCTCTCCGGACTGGTAGCCGGTAACTTCTCCGCCTTCTGGGAAGGCTTGGCGATTCTGGTCCTGATGCTGATTGCCTATCTGGTCTCCCAGAGCGCATCCATTATGACGCTCATGCCTGAAGCCTTCCAGTTTGCCGCTCCTGTCTTTGCCTTCGGTCTGGTGGCCTTCGGGTTCCTGGGCATGGGTCCTGTAACGATTGCCGTTGACAGTTTCGGACCGGTATCGGATAACGCCCAGTCCATTTATGAGCTTTCCAGAATTGAAGTGCGCCCAGATGCAAAGGAAGTTGTGAAAAAGGCTTATGGAAAGGAACCGGATTTCGCCCTGGCAAAACATTTTCTGGAATCCTGCGACGGCGCCGGAAATACCTTTAAGGCGACAGCCAAGCCGGTGCTGATCGGTACAGCCGTCGTCGGCGCCACCACCATGGTCTTCGGCATCATCATCCTGCTTGAAAACCTTTTCGGCGGCGCTATTGCCAAGTTAAGCCTTGTTCAGCCGGAAATCATCCTTGGCCTGCTCATGGGCGGCGCCGTCATCTACTGGTTCTGCGGAGCCTCAACCCAGGCCGTCGTGACCGGCGCCTATCGCGCGGTCGTGTTCATTAAAGAAAACATCAATCTCGACAAAGAGGAAGCCGACATCAAGGACAGCAAGGAAATCGTGAAGATCTGTACGATTTATGCCCAGAAGGGTATGGTCAACATCTTCATCGTCATCTTCTTTATGGCCCTGGCGCTTTCCTTCTTTAATCCCTACTTCTTCATCGGTTATCTGATCGGTATCGCCTTCTTCGGTCTGTACCAGGCCATCTTCATGGCCAATGCCGGTGGGTGCTGGGACAACGCCAAGAAGATCGTTGAAGTCGACCTGGCGGAAAAGAATACCCCCCTGCATGAAGCCAGCGTCGTTGGTGACACCGTCGGCGATCCCTTCAAGGATACCTCATCCGTCTCCTTGAACCCGGTCATCAAATTCACGACCCTGTTCGGTCTTCTGGCCACGGAAATCGCCGTCACAATGACCAACCAAGGCCTCAAGCTTGGATTGGCGTCGGTGTTTTTCGTCATCGCCCTGATTTTCGTCTATCGATCCTTCTACGGGATGAGGATCGCGGAAAAGGGTTAAGTTTCACGTCACCTTATCATTCTGCAGGCGCTCCCTCATCCCCTGGATTCGGGAGCGCCTTTTTTTGTGGCTTATTGTCACCAATGAATTCTTTTTCATTGACACAACATTATAATTCACCTATTCTCCCACCGCAAAAAGGAATTGGCGGGTGAACTTCCCTTAAGGCCCGTATTTACGGCTTGTTAAGAGATTCTGGTGATTCATTTGGTTGCGTCCGTTGTTTTCGGCACCAGCGAACGGATGCGATGCAAAAATCATAAATACTTTTGTCAGGAGGTATAAGAAACGGGATTATGGAATTTTTAGTCAACTACGCGTGGTTATGGGGTCTCCTCGGACTGGTGCTGGCGTTTTTTATTTATAAATACGTCATGTCCTTTCCCCCGGGAGACAAGGTCATGGTGGAGATCATGGAGCGCATTCATGCGGGCGCCATGGTCTTCCTCAAGAGGGAATATAAGATCATCTCCATATTTATCGTCGTCGTATTCGCTCTTCTCTACATGGGTCTGGATCACAAGATGACCTCCGTGGCCTTCCTGGCCGGGGCCATCTGCTCCCTGATGGCCGGCGTCTTCGGCATGCAGGCGGCGACCCTCTCCAATGCGAGGACCGCGGAAGCGGCTAAGACGCACGGACAGGCGACAGCCCTGACCGTGGCCTTCTTCGGTGGGTCCGTCATGGGCCTTTCCGTGGCTTCCCTCGGTCTGCTCGGCCTCGGTGTCTTCTTCATGCTCTTCGCCGGAACGGATCCTGGAGTCATCAACGGATTCGCCATGGGCGCCTCTTCCATCGCCCTCTTCGCCCGTGTCGGCGGCGGCATCTTCACCAAGACGGCCGATGTGGGCTCCGACCTGGTCGGTAAGGTCGAGGCGGGAATTCCCGAGGACGACCCGAGAAACCCGGGCGTCACCGCGGACAACGTCGGCGACAACGTCGGCGACATCGCCGGGATGGGTGCAGACCTCTTTGAATCCTATGTCGGATCCGTCGTCGCGGCCATCGCCATCGGCGCCACGATGGGGCTGGGCGTGGAAGGAATGGCGATGAAATGGATGATGCTGCCCATGCTCTTCATCATTGTCGGTTTGGCCTCCTCGGTCATCGGCATCGGGCTGTTCAATCTGCTCAAGAACATGAGCCCCCAGTCCGCCCTGAGCAACGGCCTCTATATCGCAGGGGTCCTCTTCATCGCTTCCTCTTACTTTGTCGTCAAGACGATCACGGCGGACATGACTCCCGAATATCTGCAGAGCCTGGGCATCCGTGGTCCCCTCGGACCCTTCTGGGCCGTTCTGATGGGAATTGTCGCGGGGATGCTCATCGGTGCCGTCACGGAATACTACACGGCCCGCAAACCGATCCGCCGAATCGCCGAAGCCTCACAGACCGGATCGGCCACCACGATCATCAGCGGGTTTGCCGTTGGTCTCGAGAGCGTGGCGCTCCCTGTGTTCTTCATCGCCATGGCGATCTGGCTGTCCTACCTTTCCTGCGGTCTTTACGGAATCGCCATCGCCGGTGTCGGCATGCTGGGAACCGTTGGAATGACGATGTCCGTGGACAGCTACGGGCCGATTTCCGATAATGCCGGCGGCATTGCCGAACAGGCCCACATGCCGCCCCATGTCCGTGAAATCACCGATGGCCTCGACGCGGTGGGCAACACCACAGCCGCCATCGGCAAAGGCTTCGCCATCGGTTCGGCGGCCCTTACGGCCCTGGCCATGTTCGCCGCCGTCAGCCAGACGATGAAGACCTATCCGGGTTTTGAAAATTTCGCTCTCGACCTGACGGAGGCCCATGTCATCACCGGCTTGTTCCTCGGCGCCTTGATCCCCTGCCTGCTGGCAGCCATGACGATGACGGCCGTCGGTGAGGCCGCCTTCGACATGATCAACGAAATCCGCCGGCAGTTCCGGGAGATTCCCGGCATCATGGCGGGAACGACGCCCCCCGACACGAACAGCTGCGTGGATATCGCCACCACCGCCGCCCTGAAGCGCATGATCCTTCCCGGTGTTGCGGCTGTCATCAGCCCCGTCCTGGTGGGCATCTTCATCGGGCCCGAGGCTCTGGGCGGTTTCCTCGCCGGCGCCACGCTGACGGGCGTTATCCTGGGCCTTCTCATGGCCAATGCCGGCGGCGCCTGGGACAATGCGAAGAAATACATCGAGCAGGGCAATTTCGGCGGCAAAGGCTCCGACGCCCACAAGGCGGGCGTTGTGGGCGACACCGTCGGCGACCCCTTCAAGGATACGTCAGGTCCCGCGATGAACATCCTCATCAAGTTGATGTCCGTCGTTTCCCTGGTCACCCTGCCGGCGATCATTGCCATGTACCACATGATCTACGGTTAATTTACGAAGTCATTTAGAAGTTGACGAAGGGGGGATGCGGTCTGCCGCATCCCCCTCTTTTTTTGCCGGAGAATAGCATAGGCGGAGAACCCGGCTCTGAAAAATCCTTCCTCAGAAATGACCCGGTATTTTTGCCACATCATGAATTGACAGGATCTCAACTATCCTCTAAAATATGTTGAAATCCCCATAAAAGGATGAGGGGTAACAGAGGTCGTATGCCAGGCCGGGAAATTCTAATCCGGCGAAGAGGGTTTCAGGTTCATTCTGTCTTTTTTCAGCTTTAGAAAGGAGGAAAACCATGAAGTCTGCGATTATCTTCAGCGGCACAGGTCCCATTCTCATTCTGACAACCTATGAATCATTGACCAACCCGGCTTTTGTCAAGAAGTTGGCAGCGAAAGGCATCAACAAATTTGTCGCCATCGAGCTTCCCGTTGAAAAAGTGAAATCCGTCTATGCCGGCACGTTCGACATCATCATGGAAGATCTCCACCAGACCGACGATTTGAGGGTGCTCGACTATAACGGGCACAACATCTTCAACGCCTTTTCCGTCAAGGAATGGGGTCCGGCCATCCGGTTTGAACCGGATTGAAAAAGCTCCCCTGTTTCGAGCGGATCGCTTTCAAAAAAAGGCCGGCTGGAATTCCAGCCGGCCTTTGCTTTCTCGGCAGCAACACCCGATAAAGACGGCTCTTTTTGGTTCAGGAAAGGCCGCTTTTCTTCTGCTCCCGTATCAGTTTGTAACGCGATATGTTGAGGAGCCTGGCCGCCTCCGTTTTTTTGCCGCGGCTCAGTTCCAAAGCCTTTTCCAGGATTTTGCCCTTGACGTTCCTGGTAATCTCTTCCGTCATCGTCGTGTAATCGATGCCTCCCGAGGTCAGATCGGGAAGGAACGTATCCAGAGAAATCCGGTAGTCGCCCCCCTCTTCGGTTGCCCGCATCTCCGCGGGAAGATTTTCAGGCAGGATGGTCGTACCGACATTCTGCAGAATCATGACACGCTCCATGATGTTTTTCAACTCCCGGACATTGCCCGCCCAGCGATAGGCCAGGAGGATCTGTTCCGCCTCTTTGCTGAAGCCCCTGACCTTTTTCCGGAATTTCCTGTTGAATTCCTCGACATAGTGATGGGCCAGCAGCAGGATATCCGTCCCCCTCTCCCTCAAGGGCGGCAGGACAACGGGAACAACGCTGATCCGATAGTAGAGATCCTCGCGGAAGAGGCCTTCCTTCACCATCCTGCTGAGATCCCTGTTGGTGGAAAAAACGAAGCGGACATCCAGGGGGATGTTCTCCGTCCCGCCCAGGCGCCGGAGATGCCCCTCCTCCAGGACGCGCAGAAACTTGGCTTGCAGGGGAAAGCTCATGTCTCCGATTTCATCGAGGAGCATCGTGCCCCCGTTGGCATAATCCAGCAGACCGATCTTTTTCTTCCGGGCGTCGGTAAAGGCCCCCGCCTCGTACCCAAAAAGTTCGCTTTCCAGAAGCGTCCCGGGAATGGCGGCGCAATTGACATCCACAAAGGCCTTGGAGTTTCGGTTGCTCTGCCGGTGAATGGCGCGGGCAATCAGCTCCTTTCCCGTACCGCTTTCCCCCTGGATCAGAACCGGGGTGTTGTGGCCGGCGACTTCCTTGATCACATGAAAGATGCCGTCCATCTTGGTGGATGTCCCGATGATGTTGTCGAAGCCCAGCAGGGAATCCTCGCGCTCCTTGAGCTTCTCCACCTCCGTTTTCAGGGATCTTGCTTCCCGGGACAAAAGGGAATGCATGATGGCGTTGTCATAGGCCGTACAGGCATTCTTTACCAGGATGTCCAGGACATTGACCTGATCCTCCGTATAGCGGTTCCTCTCCTTCGCAAGATAAAGCGCCCCCCGGAACTTGTCGCCGATACGCAGCGGAATGGCCAGTTCCGAATCGAACCCGTCGAATATCGGGATGAAGCCGTCTTCGGCAAAGGGGGGCTGCTTGACAATGATGGCATTGGAGGCGATGGCCTCGGGAATGATGCTCGGTTCAATCCGTGCATTCCGGAGCTGCTCCTCTTCGGTGGTCACCTGATCCCCATCATGAATCAGAAAACGGTTCTTTTTGTCGTCGATGATATAAAACATGGCCTTGGAGGCGGAGGCAATGTCCATCGCGGCCGTGGTCAGGACTTCCCGGATGTGATTGTCCAGCACATAACTGGAATTCATCTCCGATACCGCCTTCCCCAGAACGGTCAGCTGGTGGATCTTCTCGGCGTTGTTCTCGAAGAGCTGCGCATTGTGGATGATGATGCTCATCTGGTTGGCAAAGGTCAGAAACATGTCCATCATCTCCGGGAAAAAGCTTTTTCTCTGGCGGCACCACGTTGCCGTAATCCCGAAGACCTCGTTGCCGATCTTCAGGGGTGCGCAGAAGATGGACCCCCGGTCGTTGATTCTGGTCAGGAGGCGATCCGTGTCCGTCATGCGCGGGTCCGTGGATACATCCTCGATCACCATCGCCTTTCCCGTTTTATAGACCTTGGAGGCGACGCAGTCATCTGCCAGATTGATGGCCGCGGCAAAGGCCCGCTTTGCTTCCTCCGCCTTGTAATTCTTGACAACGCGCGTCTTCAGGAACTGCTGGGAATCGTCGCAGGTTCGAATAATCCCCTGGTCAAATCCCAGGGCGTCGACGACATCATCGAGAATCTTCTGCATGATTTCTCCGACGCTCGACGGATTGGTGAGCAGGGAAGTGATCCGCAGGAGGGTCTTCAACAGTTTATCCTTATCCTCCAGAGGCATCGATGATGTTAACAGGACATCCACGTTTCGTGATGTTGTTACCATGAGAATGATTCCTCCCCCTGTTAAATTCAAGAATTACATGGACTTGAAACCGCCCGGCGCATCCGCTCCAATGCGTTTTGACCGCCAAAGGATATCATGATGTCCATCAGAATTCCAAAAAACTTTCACCCCGACTTCCCCTGGGGGGGTCCTCCGCCGGCAGACCGGCTCCCGTGCCGTCCACCATGACCGCCCCCGGGGGATCCTAGTGGATGGCTGACCGAACGACAATCCCAGGCGGAAGCCGATTGGAACGCCCTGACATTTTTTTCGGGGACCTTCTTGGGTTTTCTTTGGATCGGGAAGACGGTTTTCCCGGGGGGATGTACAGGAATCAGCCCGGGAGATGGGGTTCCCCTGGGGACAAGTGCCGGCAGAGGTGCTGATTTCTCATGACGGATGACGGAAGGCGGGATGTGAAAAACCGGCGGCGCTAGCCCTGATCGTACGCGAAGAACTGCATCGTGAACACCGCCCTGCCCTGGGTCGCAGAGCGAAGGTCCGTGGAATAACCGAAGAGGGCCTTCAAGGGAACCCGGGCGCGAATTTCGGATATCGCTCCCTTGGGCGTGATTTCCTGGACCTCCCCTCTTCGGGCGTTGATGTCACCGATCACCTCCCCCATGAACTCGGCCGGGGTGATCACACTGACCATCATGACGGGTTCGAGCAGCAGGGGATCGGCCTTGTTGAATCCGTCCCTCAATGCGGAAGCCGCTGCAATTTTATAACCGATGGGCGAGGATTCGCCTTCCTTGATCGTGAGCCCGGCAACGCTCACCCGAATGTCCACAAGAGGATAGCCGGCGATCACGCCGCTTTGAACCGCCTCCGATATCCCCTCTTCCGTGGCCCGGACATATTCCGCGGGCAGTGCGTCCGTTTCGGGAATCCAGTCCGTTTCAACGCCCGCTCCGCGTTCCAGCGGCTCCAGGATCAGGCGGACATGGCCGAAATGCTTCTTGTCGCCCAGCTCTCTTTCGAAATGCCCCTCACTTTCAACTTTTTTCCTGATAGTCTCCCGGTAGACCACTCGGGGTTTTCCCACGTTGACCTGGGTGTGAAACTCCCGGCTCAACCGGTCGATAATGACATCCAAGTGCAGCTCTCCCATCCCGGATATCACCGTTTGCGCCGTTTCATCGTCGTATTTCACCCGGAGCGTCGGATCTTCATCCATCAGTTTCTGCAAAGCCAGCGACAATTTTTCCTGATCGGCGGGTGTCTTTGCTTCAATGGCCTGCGAAATGACGGGCTCATAGAATTCCATGGATTCGAGCAGGATGGGATGCGCCTCGTCGCAGATCGTATCGCCGGTCGCAGTTTCCTTCAACCCCATCACCGAGACGATGTCCCCGGCCCCGGCCTGCTCCAAGCGTTCACGCTTGTTGGCGTGCATCTTGAGAAGCCGGGAGGCCTTTTCCTTCCTGTTCTTGCTGGCGTTGTAAAGCTCCTCGCCCGTTTTTATCTGCCCCGAATAAATCCGCAGATAGGTCAGCTTCCGGCCTTCATCCTGCATCACCTTGAAGGCCAGGGCGGCCAGCGGCTCCTTCGTGCTGCTGATTCTCGTCAATTCCTCCTTCGTGACCGGATGGATTCCCGAAACGGGGGGGACATCCTCCGGGGAAGGCAGAAAATCGACCACGGCATCGAGCAGCGGCTGGATTCCCTTATTTTTCAAAGCGGTGCCGCACAGGACGGGAACGAGCCTGACGGCCAGGGTGGCCTTGCGGATTGCCGCATGCAGCTCCTTTTGCGATATTTCCTCCCCTCCCAGGTACTTTTCCGCGATGTCGTCATCGAATTCCGCCACCGATTCCAGCATTCGTTCCCGCTGCAGCTCCACTTCCGGCATCAGATCGCCGGGAATGTCGATCGCTTCGTAATGCGCCCCCTTGGAGCTGTCGTCCCAGATGACACACTTTTCTGAAATCAGGTCCACGATCCCCTGGAACTTTTCTTCCTGACCCCAGGGAATCTGGATGGGGAGGGGAACGGCGCTGAAGCGCTCCTTCATCATCTCGATGACCCGGAAGAAATCCGCACCGACCCGGTCCATCTTGTTCACGAAGGCGATCTTGGGAACACCGTACTTGTCGGCCTGGTGCCAGACGGTTTCAGACTGCGGCTCCACACCCGCCACGGCATCGAACACGATGACGGCCCCGTCCAGTACGCGGAGGCTGCGCTCCACTTCAATGGTGAAATCCACATGGCCCGGCGTGTCGATGATATGAATTTCGGAGTTTTTCCAATTGCAGGTTGTCACGGCCGACGTGATGGTGATCCCCCGCTCCTGCTCCTGAGGCATCCAGTCCATCACGGCCTCTCCGTCATGGACCTCTCCGATCTTGTATGACTTCCCCGTATAGTAGAGGATCCGCTCGCTGACCGTTGTCTTGCCGGCATCGATGTGAGCGATAATCCCGATATTTCGAATTCTTGAAAGTTTGGATGTGGGAGGCATCGAAGCACCATTATTTTTTCATGGATCCGGCCCCGCCTTCAGGCAGGTGGAAGGATTTCTGAAAACAGTCTCTGTCGTGAAGTTATCCCAGCTTGAACGGCAAGCTGTTACTGACCCTTTACGTCCTGCGCCAGGTATTCCCTGTTGAAGCTGAAGGGCTGCTTTAGGCTGATGTGCCCTTTGAGCGAATCCACTTCCTGGCCCTCGATCAGAATTTTTACCGCCTTGATTTCAGGAATATTGGCCGTGAGAGAATTGGTCAGGGAATACACGGTAGCCATTTCGCTGGCGCTCCCTCCCGGATGGTCCTGGACGAGATTTTTGCTGAAGCTGACAAAGATTGTGGAATTCGCTTCAATCTTTGCGCTCTTGAGCGCCACTTCCGGCGGGAAGGTATTCACCTTACCGGTTTTGGATCCATCCAGCAGGGCCCTTACAATTTCCTCCGCCTGCTGAACGGGGGATCCCATTTTAGGAATCAACCGCTTTTCCGACACGAGAAAACGTTCATTGGCATCGGAAAAGTACAGAACGACCGACTGCTTCTCTTTCGATCCCTTCTGATCCGTCCGGCCTCCGATCGGCGGATAGATCACATTAAAAAGCGTCACAAAAAAGAAAATCAGGAATCCGACAACGGCAAGTCCAATTATTGCAAGAATCAGCTTCTGAGTGCCCTTTTTCTTCTTCCTGTTCTTGAGCTCTGTGATACGCTTCTGCTTTTTTGTAGCCATAACCGGTAATACCCCGCTGTAACGAAAAAGTTGCCACAATCTAAGGTATTTTCAATACAGTGTCAAGGGAAGAACCGTCGGAACGGATTTCAGGGAACAGGCAGGAGACCGGTAGAAGAACAGCAGGAATTAATCACATCTATGCATTATTCTATGTGCTTTGAGCCGATGGATTGATCCATCTTCATGGATGCGGATGCGATTCAAGACTTGACGGTGGGAATAAAATCATGCAGGAAGCCCTGACAAAAAATTCACAAATCTCCGAACTCGAAAAAAAACTTCTCCTGCGGAAAAAAATGCAGGACATCACCAACCAGATTCACGCCGCCCAGAATATAAAACAGATCCTTGTCGACCTGAAAGAGGCCATCCTGAATCTCTTCGATGCCTTTTCCATTACGATCTACGTCGTCGACCGCCTGAGGAACCAGATCTTTTCCCTGCTGCTTGCCGGGGCCCAGATCCGGGAAATACGGGTGCCCATCAACAACAAAAGCATCTCCGGGTATGTGGCCAACAACGGGAAGACCGTCAACATCGCCGATGCCTACGACGCTTCGGAGCTGAAGCGGATCGATCCCGAGCTGAGCTTCGACATGAGCTGGGACAAGAAGACAGGCTTCCGCACCCGGCAGATTCTCTGCGCCCCCATCTTCCACACCGGCAATCTCACCGGTGTCATCCAGATCCTGAACAAGAAGGGAAAGGGGAACTTCTCCGAGGAGGAAGAGGGATTTGTGCAGGAAATCGCCGAAGTGCTCGGCGTCGCCTTCTTCAACCAGGAGCGCTATGCCCGGCGGCGGAAGACCCGCTACGATTATCTCATCAGCAGGGACCTGCTGAAGGAAGAGGAGCTGGACAGCGCTCTGGAGGAATCCCGGGAACAGAAAGAACCGATGGAATCCTTCCTCATGAAAAAATACGGCATTTCCAAGGAGGACATCGGGAAGTCGCTGGAGGAATTCTATCGCTGCCAATTCATCAAGTTCGATGACAAATTCCCGATCCCCGGCGATCTGCTGAAAAATCTCAAGCGGGAATACCTGCTTCGGGAACTGTGGGTTCCCCTGAACAAGATAGACGGAAACATCCAGGTGATCGTCGATGACCCGAACAACATCATCAAGCGGGACATGATCGAAAGCCTTCTGAAAACCAAGGCTGTAAAGTACGACGTCGCTCTTCCCGAAGACATCATTCGCTACATCAACCATTTTTTCCAGAGCCCCTCCAGCGAGTCCTCCTTTGCCGAGCTTCTCGGCAAGCTGGACGAAGATGAAGAAAGCCCCGATGAAGACGGTGATGTCGTTTCCGAATCGGACAGCGTGATCATGCAGCTGGTCAACAAGATCATCAATGACGCCTATAACCGCCGCTCTTCCGATATTCATGTCGAACCGAACGTGACCAAAAAAAACGTGCAGATCCGCTTCCGCATCGATGGCGACTGCGGCCTCTATCAGACCGTTCCCTTCAGCTACCGGGCGGCGCTGGTGTCCCGGATCAAGATCATGTCGAACCTGGACATCACCGTCAAGCGGATCCCCCAGGACGGGAAAATAAAATTCCGGAATTCGAGCGGGGAAGAGATTGAACTCCGCGTGGCCACCATCCCCACGCAGGGCGGCGTGGAAGACGTCGTCATGCGTATCCTCGCCAAGGGGGAAACGATGCCCCTCGAAGCCATGGGGATGCTTGAGCGCAATTACCAGGAAATGCTCAAGATCCTGGAGAAGCCCTACGGCATGATCCTCGTCGTCGGCCCCACGGGATCGGGAAAGACCACCACGCTCCATGCGGCACTTCACCACATCAACACCCCGGAGCGGAAGATCTGGACGGCTGAAGATCCCGTCGAAATCACCCAGTACGGGCTGCGGCAGGTCCAGGTTCAGCCGAAGATAGGCTTTGATTTCGCGGCGGCCATGCGCGCCTTTCTCCGGGCCGACCCGGACGTGATCATGGTGGGGGAAATGAGGGATTTCGAAACGGCCAAGACGGGCGTCGAAGCCTCCCTGACCGGGCACCTCGTTTTCAGCACCCTGCACACCAACAGCGCCCCGGAAACCATTACCCGGCTGCTCGACATGGGAATAGATCCGCTGAACTTCGCCGATGCCCTGCTGGGCATCCTGGCTCAGCGCCTGGTCCGGACGCTATGCAAAAAATGCAAGGAGGCCTACCACCCCACGCGCCGGGAATACGACGATCTGGCCGAGAGTTACGGGCTGGAAGATTTCGCCAGGCTCAATGTCCCCTATACGGATGATTTCATGCTCTATCGTCCGAAGGGGTGCGATGCCTGCGACCGAACGGGCTACAAGGGGCGGATGGGCATTCATGAATTGCTGATCGGCTCCGATTCGATCAAACGGCTGGTCCAGAAGCACGCCGACATTGAATCGCTGAGAAATGCGGCCATCTCGGAAGGGATGACGACCCTGCTCCAGGATGGCATCCAGAAGGCAATCCAGGGTCTCACCGACTTCCGACAGGTCCGAAGGGTCTGCATCAAATAGGGAAGCGGTTCAGTTTTCCTTCAGCCGCTCCTGCCAGCTCCGAAGGAGGTCCAGGGCATCCAGGGGCGCCAGGGAGGACAGGTTCAATGCCGAAAGCTCTTCGACAACCCGTTCCTTTTCGCTCATGAAAAGATTCAGCTGCCCGGGGTTGCGGACTTTCTTTTTCCTGCTCCGGGCAATTTTGGGCATGCCCACTTCATCCATTTCCCCGATTTCCAGGTTGTCGAGAATTTCCCTGGCACGGCTGATCACTTCGTCCGGAACGCCTGCAATCCGCGCAACCTGGATTCCGTAACTCCGGTTCGTTCCGCCGGGAACAATCTTCCTCAAAAAGATGATCCGGTCACCCCACTCCTTGACGGCGATATTGAAATTCCTGAATCCCGTTCCCGCCACGGCCAGTTCGGTGAGCTGATGGTAGTGGGTCGCGAAGAGAGTGCGGGCCCCGATGCTTTTTTGGTCGTGGAGGTATTCCGCCACGGCCCATGCGATGCTGAGGCCGTCGAAGGTGCTGGTCCCCCGCCCCACCTCATCCAGGATCACCAGGCTCCGCCTGGTGGCATTACGAAGGATCTGCGCCACCTCGTTCATCTCCACCATGAAGGTGCTCTGGCCTCGGATCAGGCTGTCCGCCGCTCCGATTCGCGTGAAGATCCGGTCCACCACCCCGATCCTTGCCCTGGATGCCGGCACGAAACTCCCCATCTGCGCCATGAGAACAATGAGCGCAACCTGTCGGATATACGTGGATTTACCCGCCATATTGGGGCCGGTAATCACCAGGAATCGGTTCAGCTCCGTATCCAGAACAAGGTCGTTGGGAACGAAGCCATCCTTGAGGGGCATCCGCTCCACAACGGGATGCCTTCCCACGTCGATCTCAATCCGGTCCTCCCGGTCCACGGAAGGGCAGCAGTATCCGTACTTGTCGGCGACTTCCGCCAGGGAGGCCAGGGCATCCAGGGAAGCCAGCCAGGATGCCGTTTCCTGAATTCCGGGGATGTCCGCTGCCGCGGTATCCCGCACGGCGGAAAAGAGGTCGTATTCGCGCTCCCGGCATCGAGACTCCGCATTGAGAACGGCCGTTTCATACTCCTTGAGCTCCTGGTTGATGTAACGCTCCGCATTGACGAGGGTCTGTTTTCTCACGTACTCTTCCGGCGCATTGGCCGCGTTGGCCTTGGAAATCTCGATGTAATACCCGAAGACGTTGTTGAATCCCACCTTGAGAGACGCAATGCCCGTCCGCTTTCGCTCCTTTTCCTCGAGCGCAGCGATCCACCTTCTCCCGTCCCGCATCATGGAGGACAGGCGGTCCCGCTCCTCGTCGTAGCCGTCCTTGATGAGCCCCCCTTCCCGGAGGGTGAGCGGCGGGGAGTCGCAGATCGCCCGTTCAAGAAGGTCATGCAGATCGGGCAATTCATCGATGCCCAGGAAAATTCTTTCCAGCAGCGGGGAGGTTTTGTCGGCAAGAAGGCTTTTAAGGCCGGGAAGACTGCTCAATGAGTTTTTCAGGGCGATGAGATCGCGGGCGTTGGCGACCCCCAGAGAAATTCTTCCCGCCAGGCGCTCCATGTCATAAATCCCGGAGAGGGTTCGGCGCAGGTTTTCCCGGAAAAGATGGTTTTCCCGTATTTCCGCTACGGCCGCCAGCCTTTCCCGGATTTTCTCCGGATCGACAAGGGGATAGTTGAGCCACCAGCGAAGGCGGCGCCCCCCCATGGCGGTCATCGTTTCATCGAGGATGGAAAACAGGGAGCCGGAGGTCCGATTGTCCTGGATGGTCCTGAACAGTTCAAGGTTCCGCTTCGCCGTCTCGTCGAGCAGGAGATAATCCTTTGTCGAGTACCACTGAAGCCGGCGGATGTGCTGGAGGGTATTCTTCTGGGTCTCCTCCACGTATCGAAGAATGGCGCCTGCCGCTCCAACCACCGCCGGATGGCCCTTCAGGCCTGAACGCTCAAGGATGTTCTCCGGAACGGCGGATGAAAGACGCCTCCAGGCCTCGTCCTGATCAAAATACTCCCCGGGCATTTCATCCAGGCGGCAGACGGGTTCTCTCCCGGAAAAGAACCTGGAAAAACCGCTCCTCCGGAGATCCTCGGGAAGGAGGATTTCCCGGAATTCAAGGACGGCCATCTCCGCCTCAAAAAACTGCGGATCCTGGAAATCGCTGACCAGGAATTCCCCGGTGGAAATATCGAGAAAGGCCAGCCCGATGGAAGAGCCCAGGGGATTAACCGCCGCGAGGAAGTTGTTTTCCTTGGCATGAAGGTTTTCGGCATCCACGACCAGGCCGGGGGTGACAATGCGGATGACCTCCCGCTTGACAACCCCCTTGGCAAGTTTCGGGTCCTCGATCTGTTCGCAGATCGCCACCTTGAGCCCCTTTTCAATGAGCTTCGGGATGTAGGTGGACAAGGCATGGTAGGGAAAGCCGCACAGGGGGATGCTGTCTTCCTTCCCCTTGTTTCGTGACGTGAGGGTGATTTCAAGAATCTCAGAGGCGGTTACGGCATCTTCAAAAAAGATTTCATAAAAATCTCCCATGCGGAAAAGAACGATGCAGTCGGGATGTCTGCTCTTCACTTCCACATACTGCCGCATTGCCGGGGTCAAACTGGTCATGTCCACGGAATCGGTCATTCCCAGCGATCCCCGCCCCGCTTTTTCATTTCGATGAAGCCCCCGCCGCCCGGGGAGCTTCCCCCGCCCAGAACGGCGCCCAGCAGCCCGTTCACGACACTGATCAGCAGCGCGCCGAATACAGCCGTCCAGAACCCCTGAACGTCGAAGCCGGGGATGACGCCCGACGCCATTTTGAGGATGAGTGCATTGATCAGGAAGGTGAAGAGGCCGAGGGTCAGAACATTCACAGGAAGAGTCAGAACAAGAAGAATCGGCCGGAAAAAGACATTGAGAAATCCCAGCATCGCCGCGGCGAGAAGCGCGGAAAAGAAACTGCTGACCCTGATCCCCTCCAGCAGATAGGCGGCCAGAAGAACGGACAGGGTCAAAAGAATCCACTTGATCAGAAATCTCATTCCTCAATACCTGCCAATCTTATCTAGACTTCACAGTAGTCGGGCTGGAAACTCGTCTCCGGAGCCGTGCAGATTGGACAAACCCAGTTTTCAGGAATCTCCTCGAAGGGCGTTCCGCGGGGGACGCCATTCTCGGGGTCGCCGAGTCTCGGGTCATAGATGTAGCCACAGCCGGTACAAAAATACTTATCCATTTTGACTTTTCCTCCTGCAGGTAAAATTTATAAAAAGCTGATTATGTCCATGTACATCGAGGAAGCGAATTCTCCCGGCACTTCGATGATGCCATGGTTGGCATCCATGGAATCCTGCTACGATGAGCCCCGTTCGAACGGCCGCATTCGTTCCCCGGCAGCCCGGTCGGTAGAGCAGATGGCTGTTAACCCTCGGAGCCGTGGTTCGAATCCGCACCGGGGAGCCAATTCGGATCGGAAGTGGGCACATTCTCAAAGCCCCTCGCCGATCCAACAGCCAGTGCACGTGCAAGGGCGGCTTAGCCTCTCTACAGGTGCACTTTTTTATTACCCGGATTTCATCCAAAAGCAATCTTAAATATTCTTTCCCAAATGGAACGTTCTGTCCAGGAGCATTTCCCTTAATGCCGCGCGGAAGGCTCCGATAGTTTTCCTTCTTAATCCGGTCTTATCTCATTGGAGCATTTTCCGGTCAACAATTTTCTGTGCCATACCCCTGCGCAAAGCGGCGGAAAATCTCAGCCGCCTGCCGATTGTCTGGCTCCACTTCGCGGAATGCACGGGTTGTAGCGAGTCCCTGCTGCGCTCTTCACACCCCGATGGGGCCAGCATTCTTCTCAAAACGATTTCCCTCGAATATCACGAGACGATCATGGCCGCCGCAGGGGATCAGGCAGAGCAGTGCCTGGGAATGGCCCTTCACGACTTTCAAGGTCTGGCCGCCGTGCGCATGATTCATCATGTACTCGCCTGGGGTTTCATCCTCTTCATAGTTGTTCACATCTATATGGCCTTCTGGTATGATGCCGTTCTGAAAGAGGGAACCCTCTCGTCCATGGTCACGGGAAATATCTTCCAGAAGGGAGAACACCGATTCGAAGGCTGACAGCGTCAGCGTCGCAAAGAACCGGGTGAAAAGACAAACGGGGAAGGATGTCCTTCTCCGTTCTTATCCTGACGAAATGACGGAAAAACAGGAGGTCACCATTCTTGGGCTGGACAATATCCTGATGAAGGATGACGGCTTCGGCGTGCACTTTCTCCGCGAGTTCGAGCGACGCCGGTCTCTGCCCGATTCCGTCCGAACCGTCGAAGGCGGGGTCATGGCTTACGCCCTGCTGAAGAAAAAGTTCCCCGTCATGGAAAAATTTCTCGTCGAAGAGTTGAACCGCCTCTCCATGGCCCCGGTAAGAATTCATGCATGAGCTTTCTCTCGTTACATCGATCCTGGATATTATCGAAGACTATGCCCTTCGGGAGGGGTTCGAACGTGTCACGTCGCTGCGGCTGTCCTGCGGAAAAGTGTCCTGTGTGGTTCCTCAATGCCTGCAGTTCGCCTTCGAGGTGCAGTCGAAGGGTACGCGGTCTGAAGGGGCAACGCTTGAACTTGACATCCTGCCGGTCATCATTCATTGTGTTAATTGTGAAAAAGATTTCGAGGTGGATCACTTCGAAACCTGCTGTCCGGCATGTGGCAGGACAGAGGTGCTTCTGACCGGCGGAACAGAGGAATTGCAGCTTCTGGAACTGGACGTGGAGTGAGGCTTGTCCCGGAGTTCATCCGGATGGCAGGCCGGGTTCGTCATTTCGCAACAAATGAATAGCAGAGGAGTGTTTTGCATGTGCATCGCTTTTCCCGGCATGATCCTGAGCATCGATGAGAACAACTTTGCCGTCATTAACATCAGCGGGACGAAGCGCGAGGCCTGCCTGGATCTCCTTGATGAACCGGTCGCCGTCGGCGACTACGTCATTTGCCATGCCGGATACGCCATTCATCGGATCGACGAAGAAGACGCCAAGGAGAGTCTCGCTTTACTGAAAGAGTTCATCGATCATGAAATTTATTGACGAATACCGGGATCCGGAACTCGTCCGGAAACTGCTCAACGCCGTAAATGTCCTGGCCGAAAAGATCGGCCGGCCAATCACCCTGATGGAAATCTGCGGAACTCATACCCATGCCATCGGCCGTTTCGGAATCCGCAGACTCCTTCCCGGAAGCATCCGCCTGATCTCCGGCCCGGGATGCCCCGTCTGCGTAACGTCGATTTCCGATGTGGATCGCGCCCTTTACCTGGCAGAACGGCCGAATGTCATCTTCGCCACGTTCGGGGACATGCTCCGCGTCCCCGGCACCGGTGGACGGAGCCTTCAGCAGATCCGCGCCGCAGGTGCCGACGTCCGCATCCTTTCCTCGCCCCTGGACGGACTCTCCATCGCCGAAGAGAATCCGACACGCGAAGTCGTTTTTTTGGGAATCGGTTTCGAAACAACGGCTCCAACCGTAGCCTCAACGCTCCGAAGCGCCCGGAGGAAAGGGTTAAAGAATTTTTCCCTCTTCTCCGTTCACAAGACCGTCCCCCCTGCGATCCAGGCCCTCCTCGATGATCCCGGACTGGACATCGATGGCTTTATCTGCCCCGGTCATGTCAGTGTCATTACAGGGGGGGAAGCTTACCGTCTCATCCCTGAAGCGGGACGGGCCGCCGTGATCACCGGTTTCGAGCCCGTCGACATGGTCGATGGAATTCTTTTGAGCCTTCAGCAGATCCTGGAAAAGCGCTATGCGGTCGCCATCCAGTATGCAAGAGGTGTCACGCAAGGGGGGAATCTTCGGGCGCGACAGACAATGGCGGAGGTCTTTGAACCGGGCGATGCGGACTGGAGAGGTCTGGGCGTCATTCCTGGAAGCGGCCTTTTCATCCGGAAGGAGTATGAGTCCATGAATGCCCTGAACAGATTTCCCCTGCCGGAAATCCATTCCGCAGAATTTGAGGGTTGCCGCTGCGGAGAGATCCTCCGTGGTGCGATGTCTCCCCCGGAATGCCGGCTTTTCCGGAAAGCCTGCACGCCGGTCAACCCTGTAGGCCCGTGCATGGTATCGAGCGAGGGAACCTGCGCGGCGTACCTCAGATATGAGGCTTGAAAAAAAGCAGAGAGCCGCTGTTACAAGCGTTTCCAATTCCGGATCAAAGATGGCACCGGGATAAACGGGTGGAGGCGCCACCGGCGTCCATCCCGGCGACGTCAGCGAAACCTGTGGAGAATGCCCTGAAGGGCTGAATGGTCATCATTAACACATGCATTGCGGAGGGGGAAATAGAGATGAAGGTAACCATTGTCAAAAATGTCCTCGATGCCAATGAACGGATCGCCCAGGATAATCGTGCGCTCTTTGACGAGAAGAAAATTTATGTGATCAACCTCATGAGTTCACCGGGTGCGGGAAAGACGACCCTGGTGGAGAAGACCATTATGGCCCTCAAGGACCGCTACCGGATCGCCGTCATCGAGGGAGATATTCAGGATACCCAGGATGCCGACCGGATATCCGCTCTGGGGATCCCCGCCGTTCAGATCAATACAGGCGGCGCCTGTCACATTGACGGCAACATGATCCGCGAAGCACTCCCTTCCCTTGAACTCGACCGGATCGACCTTCTCATTTCCGAAAACGTGGGAAATCTCGTCTGCCCGGCAGAGTTTAAAATCGGAGAAAATGCCAAGGTGATGATTCTCAGCACTCCTGAAGGGGCGGACAAACCGGCCAAATATCCCCTCATGTTCCAGGAGTCGGCGGTAATGATCATCAACAAGACAGACCTGCTGCCCTACGTGGATTTCGACCTGGAAAAGGCGAAACGTACGGCCTTGTCCGTAAACCCTGCACTCCAGATCTTCGAGGTTTCCTGCAAAAACGGCGAAGGGCTGGAAGGATGGTTCAACTGGCTGTCCGCTCAGATCGAGGCTTTTCGAGTTTGAATAACCAGGAAAGAAGGCGTATCCGGCTCCTTTTTTCCGGCATCGTCCAGGGAGTCGGATTTCGGCCGGCCATCTACCGAATTGCGAAGGAACAGAACCTTGGCGGGTTCGTCTGCAATACCCCGGAAGGGGTTGTCGTCGAGGTTGAGGGACATCCCCGTCACATTGAAGGGTTCGTCCCCGCCGTTTTGAACAACCTCCCTCCCGCCGCAGAGGTGGCCGCCGTCTCGCAAGAGGACCTTTCCGTCCGCGGGGAGCAGACCTTTCAGATTCGATCCAGCCGGGACGACGGGGATAAGGACGTTATGATCTCTCCCGATCTTGCCGTCTGCGACAACTGTCTGCGGGAGCTGAAGGATCCGCGGGATCGCCGGTACCGTTATCCTTTCATCAACTGCACGGACTGCGGTCCCCGCCTGACCATCATCCGCGATGTCCCCTACGACAGGGGAAATACCTCGATGGCCTGCTTTCCCCTGTGCCCGCAGTGCGGCACCGAGTATGAAAACCCCTCTGACCGCCGTTTCCATGCCGAGCCCAATGCCTGCCCCCTTTGCGGCCCCAGACTCTGGATGACCGATGGACAGGGCGTTCCCCTGGCCGACGATTTCCCGGACCCCGTGGAACAGGCACGGGAACTGCTGAAAAAGGGGAAAATTCTGGCCATAAAGGGACTCGGCGGTTTTCATCTTGCCGTAGACGCCACCAATGAGCAAGCCGTTCAGCGCCTGCGCGCCCGGAAATATCGAGAGGAAAAGCCCCTGGCCGTCATGGTCGGACATCTTGAGGCGGCCGGAAGAATCGCAGAAATTGGCCGTCTTGAACAGCATCTTCTTTCCTCCCCCCAACGGCCCATCGTCCTGTGCCGCAAGAAGCGGCACGGTGGAATCGCCCCTTCCGTCGCTCCCGGAGTGCCGGACCAGGGCATCATGCTGCCCTATACACCGTTGCACGCACTGCTCCTGGAGGATGATAGCCCCCCACTCGTCATGACAAGCGGAAATCGAGTCGACGAACCCATCTGTCAGAAAAATCGGGAGGCCCTGTTGCGCCTGAAAGGGATCGCCGACTTCTTTCTTCTTCACAACCGCGACATCCTGGTGCGCTGCGACGACTCGGTTGTAACGGCCGCACGGGGCAAGACGGTCATGATCCGGCGGTCCCGCGGCTATGCCCCGAGGCCGATCACCCTGCAGCAATGTTACCCGGACGTTCTCGCCCTGGGGCCACAACTCAAGGCAACCCTTTGCATCCTCAAGGGAAACCAGGCCTATCTGAGCCCCCATATCGGAGATCTTGAAACCCCGGAAGCGCGGGCATTTCATTCCGAAAGCCTCAGCCTGATGGAAAGGATCGCTTCGTGCCGACCCAAGGTGCTTGCCTGCGACCTTCATCCGGCCTACTACACCACCCGGCTTGCGAAAGAGCTTCCCCACCGGGAGATTTTCCGCGTTCAGCATCACCACGCCCACATTGTCAGTGTCATGGCCGAAAACGGGCTGTCGGAACAAGTGATCGGGCTGGCCATGGACGGAACGGGTTACGGCACGGACGGCACGGTTTGGGGATGTGAATTTCTCATTTCAGATGAACTGGATTTTCAGCGGGCGGGCCACCTTGAACCCTTCCCGCTTCCCGGCTCGGACAAGGCCGTCCGGGAACCCTGGCGGGTGGCGGTGAGCCTTCTGCATGAAAGTTATGGCCACGACTGGCAGGAAATGGCGCAGCGTTTAGACCTGAGCGCCTTTGCGTCACACTTTGAACTTCTGAATTCCATGATGGCTTCAGGGTTGAACAGCCCACAGGCCTCAAGTCTCGGCCGGGTATTCGACGCCGTGGCGTCTCTTCTGGGAATCCGCCATACGGCAAGCTTCGAGGGCCAGGCAGCGATGGAACTCGAGGCCATGGCGGATCTGCCCTATGAAGCAAGCTATCCCTTTCTTCTCCGCTACGAAGACGGCCGTACGCTTCTTGATCTGAGGCCCCTGATCCGGACACTCGCCCAGGAGCGGATCAACGGGATAGACCCCCATAAAATCGCTTCGCGCTTCCATGTTTCACTGATCAAAGCCCTGGCGGCCACGGCTGGCGAGATCCGCGAACGAACCGGCATCAACAGGGCCGTCCTCAGCGGCGGCTGCTTTCAGAACCGCATTCTGTTCAATGGTGTGACCCGGGAGTTGGAGAAGGAAGGGTTTGCCGTCTATACCCACATCAGCCTGCCACCCAACGACGGCTGCATCGCCCTGGGACAGGCCGTGGTTGCCGCCTCCCGATTGAAGAGAAGGAAATCTTGAAGAAAGGATCTGTTTCGTTCAACACGAGACAGGTGACATCGATCCCTTGGATTTATTTTATTTTTCATTGAAAAAGAAAACAGGATAATGCCCCATGAGCACAGAGCGAATTCTGCTGGAACATGGCGGAGGCGGACTCCTCAGCCATGAACTCGTTACCGAGGTTTTTCTTCCTCTCTTCAGCAACGCCTGTCTCGATCGACTGGAGGACAGCGCGGTCGTCACTTTGGAGGGCAGGAAGTTCTGCTTCACAACGGATTCCTATGTCATCGATCCGATTTTCTTCCCCGGAGGGAATATCGGGTCACTGGCCGTTCACGGAACGATCAACGATCTTTCCGTCTGTGGCGGAATCCCGCTGATGTTGAGTGCCGGATTCATCCTCGAAGAGGGGTTCCCCATGGAAGACCTGAAGCAGATTACCCGATCCATGGCAGAAGCGGCCAAAACAGCCGGCGTATCCATCGTGACCGGCGACACCAAGGTCGTGGCCCGCGGAGCCGCCGACGGGCTTTTTATCAACACCTCCGGCATCGGGATGATTGAATATCCTCAACCCCTGTCCGTGGACAGCATACAGCCTGGTGATGCAGTCCTTGTGAGCGGGACTCTCGGCGACCACGGCGCCACGGTCCTCTGCAGGCGCAGGGAACTGGGCCTGAGCTCTGGAATCCGCTCCGATTCGGCACCGCTTAACGGCCTCATCTCATCGATTCTCGCAGCGTCCCAACATATCCACTGCATGCGAGACCCGACCCGCGGCGGACTCGGGGCAATCCTGGCTGAGATCGCCGGCCAATCCGGGTTTTCCATCACGATACAGGAGTCTGAACTGCCTGTTCGAGACGAAGTGAAAGGCGTCTGCGAAATTCTTGGGTTCGACCCTTTCTTTCTGGCCAATGAAGGGAAAGTGGCCGTCTTTTGCGCGCCGGCCGATGCAGACCGGATTCTGGCAACCCTGCGGAATCATGAATACGGGCGAGATGCCAAAATCATCGGCTCTGTGGGAGAGCGCAATGGAGGAGGCCTGATAATGCAGACGATCATCGGCGGTTCCCGGGTGGTCGATCTTCCTCTGGGGGAACTGGTGCCAAGGATCTGCTGATTTTTTCCGGAAACCATCGGGTTCGGATCTTCCGATTTCATGAAATTAAATCGCTGCATCTCTGAACAGAATGCGCTAATATCAGGCTGACCGTCGCTACCGTGTTTTCATCACCAATGTACAGGAACGGTTAAGGAGCCCTTGCACTTATGACGCGAGTCAAGATAGAACTGCCGGCTACATTTGATTTCTCAACCGATCTGCGCCTCCGCTTCCGCGATATCAACGCCGGGAATCACCTGGCTCATGACGCCGTTCTCTCCCTGGCTGAAGAGGCCCGTTTCCTGTTTCTGGAGCACCTGGGCTATCCCCACCTGAACATAGACGGTTGTGGCTATGTCGCCGCCGATGCCGCCATCGTTTACAAATCGCAGGCCTTTTTCGGGGAGGTGATCCGGGTCGAGGTCGCGGTTCGGAACTTTGCCTCCAAATCCTGCGATTTTCTTTACCGGCTCAGCAATAGAGAGACCGGGCAGGAGGTGGCGCGAGCCAAAACCGGAGTCGTATTCTTTGATTACGGGAACCAGAAACCGGTGAGGGTTCCCGACGGCTTCAGGGCGAGATTTGAACGTGGAGGATGATTTTTCCGCCAGGAATTTTCTGATCCGCCATACAGACTAATCCCTAATCTAATCCACACCCGCCTAAGTACTTTGTTTTCCCACTTCTAAGGCTTTTAACGGCAATAAATCATCATACTCCCGATTGTCTGAACCTTTTCCATCTTGTAACATTCACCCAAGAAAGATCAGACCGGCGCCAGGAACTCCGGAAGGACACTGTTTCCGTTCAAGACACTCAACCATTGTTTCAGAAAGGAGCATGGATCATGAACTTCATGAAGCGTTTAACAAAGCATCGGGACACCCTTGGCTTGATCGCACCGGAACTTGTGTGGCTGAAGCGCAGACGCCAGAGACTCAATGGAAGCAGAATCAACGAGAATATTCTGAAGGAAGGATACTGTCGCCTTCTGATCAGGAAAGGATAACGGAGCCACGACCACGTGGCGTTTTCGGCAGCGCAGGCGGATGGTTGATCTTGGGAGAAGCGGGGGTTCCCGACGACCTTTCGCCCAGACTGTTCTTGCCGACGCAACCTCAATCCGCCACCCGGCATTGGGAAAAAGGGCGTAACCGAATTCGGTTACGCCCTTTTTTTTAGTGCCGGTTTACTAAGCGCCGGTCTCGAATGATAACAGGAAAAGAAAAGCGTCTCGGGAAAACGGCTTAAGACGGAGTGGCGCAGGCCTGTCTTCCCGAATCCCAGTAAGGCGACATCTCCCGCAGGCGCTGGATAATTTCCGGAAGGGTTTCGATGACCAGGTCGATTTCCTCCTCCGTATTCATAATGCTCAGGCTGAAGCGGATCGATCCGTGCGCCATCGTAAAGGGAACCCCCATGGCCCGCAGGACATGGGAAGGCTGAAGGGATCCCGAGGTGCAGGCCGAGCCCGAAGAGGCGCAGATTCCATAGCGGTCCAGCATGAGCAGGATGCCCTCCCCCTCTACGAATTCAAAGCTGATATTCGTGGTGTTGGGAAGACGATTGACCCGGTCACCGTTGACGCGCGAATTGGGGATTCTGTCCAGCAATTCATGCTCCAGCTTATCCCGCAACTGCCTCACCCGGGTGTTTTCCTCCTCCATGTAAGCAGCGGCAAGCTCGCAGGCCTTTCCCAGGCCGATGATGCTCGGCACGTTCTCCGTCCCCCCGCGCCGTTCCCGCTCCTGGTGACCGCCGATCATGAAGGGGGAAAATCGCGTGCCGCGCCGCAGATAGAAGACGCCGATCCCCTTGGGGGCATGAAGCTTATGCCCGGAAAGGGACAGCATATCGATGGCGTTGTTTTCCATGTCGATGGGAATTTTCCCGACGGCCTGGACGGCATCGGTGTGAAACAGGATGCCCCGGTCATGGGCCATCAGGGCCGCTTTTTCCACGGGGAACATGACACCCGTTTCATTGTTGGCCCACATCAGGCTGACGATGGCCGTATCCGGTGTCAAACTTTTTTCATAGGCTTCCATGTTGAGGCGGCCTTCGCTGTCCACGGGCAGTTCCGTCACCCGGCAGCCCTCCTTGGCCAGATGCGCGCAGAGGGAGCGTACGGCGGGATGCTCCACACGGCTGATCACGATGTGCCTCCGTTCCGGATAGGTGGCCAGCGCCGAACGAATCGCCGTATTGTCGCTCTCCGTCCCGCAGCTGGTGAAGATGATTTCGTCCGGTGACGCCCCAAGGAGGGCGGCAACCTGTTCCCGGGCTTCCCGGACCTTGATCCCCACCTGACCGCCGAAGGTGTGCATGCTGGACGGATTGCCGTAAAGCCGGCCGAAATAGGGCATCATGGCCGCCAGCACCTCCGCCGAAACCTGGGTGGTCGCATTGTTGTCCAGATAGACCGTCGTCATTCCGTCACCTCCTCCACAACGAGATCCGGCGAGACCAGTTCCCGGAGCTTGACCTCTACAAAACCCTTCAAGGTCTGCTGCGATGCCGGACAGACGGCGCAGTATCCCCTCTTCGCCAACAGCACCCGGTTGCCGATCACATCGATGAGCTCCACATCCCCACCATCGTTTTTCAGGGCCGGACGGATTTCCCGATCCAGGATCTCTTCGATCATGCGGATTTTCTGAATGTTCGTCATTTTCGGACGAACGGGCTCACGCACTTCCGCCCGCACCCTGTCGATGATTTCCTGAATCCTGTCGAGGCAGTTTCCGCAACCGCCTCCCGCCTTGGTATAATTGGTCACCTCTTCCACGGAACTCAGGTTGTTTTTCCTAACGGCCTGTTCGATTTCCCGGTCCGTCACGCCAAAGCATTCACAGATGATCTCCCCTTCCTTGACTTCAGTGGGCACTCCCCGGTAATAGGCAATGGCCTTTTCCAGAGCCTGCTGTCCAAGAACGGAGCAGTGCATCTTTTCCTTGGGGAGCCCTCCCAGGTAGGCGGCGATATCCTGATTGGTAATCTTCTCCGCCTCTTCCACGGTGAGCCCCTTGACCATTTCCGTCAGGGCCGACGCAGAGGCGATGGCGCTGGCACAGCCGAAGGTCTTGAATTTCGCCTCGCTGATGCGCTTGTTCTCATCCAGTTTGAACGTCAGGCGCAGCGCGTCGCCGCAGGCGATGGAGCCCACCTCCGCCACTCCGTCAGGATTATCCACTTCGCCCACGTTGCGGGGCTCCAAAAAATATTCCCTGACCTTATCCGTATATTCCCACATAAGACTTCCCCCTGAAACCGGCCCGTTCCTTCAGCTCCATCTCTCGCGCATTCCCGGCCGGCGGTTCGATTGCCCTGTCGATACCCGGTCCGCACAGTCCTGCGCCGCCTCCGTCCTGCCAGCGATCCTGCTCTGGAACAGGTCTCCGGTTTTTTTTCATTCAGATTTTCCTGAATCGTACTTGCCATATTATGGCCAGGAAATGCAAGACGTGATTTCCTTCCAAGGCCACATCCATGTTCCGTCAAGGCGGTAAAAAAATTATTCACAACAGATTCAAAAAATTTGGTAAAAAGTTACAATGGAACGAATAGAAAAATCCGTTTTCATCAAAAACAACTCAAACACCTTTCGGAAATGGGCGAAATGGTACGACCTGACGTCCTTCATCCTCCTTTTTCTGAGAAAAAAGGTGGCGGATCTCGTCGACAGCCGGCAGGGAAAACTCCTCGATGTCGCCTGTGGGACCGGTGCGCAGACCATCGAATTTGCCAGGAAGGGCCTGACGGTGACGGGGATTGACCTGTCCAGGGACATGCTGAAAATCGCTCGGAAAAAGATGAGACATGCAAAGAATGTAAAACTTCTCCGGGCCGATTCGGAAAAACTCCCCTTCAGGAACCGCTCCTTTGACGTTTCCTGCATCAGCCTGGCCCTGCACGACATGCCCTATTCCGTGGGGCTCAATACGCTCCACGAGATGAAGCGCGTCACAAAAGAAAGCGGCCTGATCATCATTGTCGATTATACAAAGCCGGCGTTGTTTCCCGTGGCCTATTTTTCGAGATGCCTTGTCAAGCTCTGGGAGAGCGAGTATTACGATGACTTCATGAAGACAGGGATTGAAGCTTATCTCCATCAGGCGGAATTGAACGTCGAAAGGGAAGTGCACTATCTGCTTCGCACCATTAAGGTCATAACCAGCGTGAACAGATCCTGAACTCGGGGCACAGGCCCGCCGCATCCCGCACGCCGCCTATTCCGGCTTTCGCAGAACGACCTGGATATCGCCGATGGCCCGCTCGCGGAAACCGGCTTCACAGATGGACAGGTAGTAACTCCATTTGCGCTCGAAGGCCTCATCGAATCCCAGGGAGCGGACGGCCTCCCTGTTCTCCTGGAACCTCATCCGCCAGTCTTTCAGGGTACGGGCATAATGAGGCCCGATGTCCTCCAGATGCTCAATGACCAGGCGTGAATTCCGGGCGACGGCATTGGCCAGCACGGAAACCGACAGCAGATGGCCGCCGGGAAAAATGTGCTTCTGAATCCAGTCCGTTTCTCTTCGGTACGCGTCATAGATCTGATCGGGAACGGTGATGGCCTGGATCACCGCCCTGCCGCCGGGTTTGAGCAGCCGGTCGCAGGCGGCAAAGTAGGCTCCCAGATACTGGGGCCCCACGGCTTCGATCATTTCAATGGAAACAATTTTGTCGAACGTTCCGGACATATGGCGGTAGTCGGTCAGGAGAATGCTCACCCTGTCGGCAAGACCTTCCCGCGCCGCCAGTTCCCGGGCAAAGGTGAACTGCTTTTTCGAAACGGTAATTCCCGTCACGCGGCAGCCGGTCCTTTTCGCCGCCTCCAGGGCAACGCCGCCCCATCCGCACCCGATGTCCAGAACATGGTCCGACACCTCAATCTCCGCCTTCTTTAGAATGCCTTCGATTTTTCGCTCCTGCGCCTCTTCCAGGGAATCCTCCCCATCCGTGTAGACGGCGCAGGAGTACAAAAGCCGGCCGTCGAGAAAGGTCTCAAAAAGGGCATTGCTCAAATCGTAATGAGCCTCGATGTTTCTTTGCACTCCCCTGGAGGAGTTGGCCCTTCCTGCGTGGGCCATGCGGTTCTTGAGGCGTGTGAGCCAGGCGGTTGCAGGATAGCCGTTGACCAGGGCCTCACGATTTCTAATGAGGACGCGAAAAAGCGCCACAACGTCATCGGAATCCCAAAGTCCCGCCACGTAGGCTTCTCCCAGGCCGACGTCTCCGCCGAGGACCGCTTTTTTGAAAAACCCGTAATCATGAACAGACATTTCCCCCTGGAGGCGTTCTCCCCGCCGCCCGAAAAACCACCTGCCCCCATCGGGCAACCGCAGCGTCAGGCCCCCTGTTTGAATCCCCTTCAGCAGGGCGGAGAAGAGCTTCATGCACAGCCGTTCACTGAAGCCTGTCCTTCTGCGGATGGTCATCCTGGAGTGGGGAACCGGCTTATCGTGATAGGGAAGAGAACGGAGGAAATACAGGCGCGCCGCTTCGAAAAAGATCCTCGGGACCGTCAGGGTCGGCGCAAGGGGATGCCGCAGAAACATCCGGGCGATGTCCGCCGTCGTCAACCCCAGGGCCCGCCCCTGCAGATGCCCCTCGAAAACCAGCCGCCCTTCGCGCCACAATTCGATCGAGATGTCCAGATTCTCTCCCGCGGACGAAAAGAGAAAGGAATACTCCCCTTCGAGATTGTTGAAGGGGGAGACATGAAAGCACTTCTGCGCGCGGAAGCGCGCCGGATAGCCCTGGTTGGCGCCGTTGACGCCCCTGAGGACATACAGGTGCTTTTCGCCGAAGGTGTTGTTCACCTCGGCCAGAATGCACAGGAGCTCATCCCGTTCCGACAGGACGTAGTAAAAGCTGACGGGATTGAAGATGTAGTTGAAATAGCGCGCCGAGGTGACCAGGAGAACCTTTGCAATGCGGGAGGCAAAGGGCTCATCGGCGAGCCTGCACATCACCTTCGCCGGCAGCGGGTCGGAATTTCCATCGAGATAATCCCTGTCATGGATTGAAAAGGGGCGGATACGGTTGTAACCAAAAAATGGGATTTCACGATCCAATGCGGCCAGCTCGGCGAGATCGAAGCAGAAGAAAAAAAGGGGATAGCGGAAGGAATGGACGGCCGGATGGTGGCGTCTGTGCTCGACAAACCCGTCATAAATGCATGATCTGAAATGAGGCTTGAGTTCCGTGGGCGCTCTCATCGTTTACAATTCGATCCCGAACCGATGCGCCACGGCCACAGCGGACCGGACCGCATCTTCATGAAAACCGTATCCGAAATAACTGCCGCAGAAATAGGTATGCCGCCTTCCATTGAGTTCCGATAGGCGGCTCTGGGTTGCCAGAGCGTCAAAGCTGTACATGGGATGGGCGTACAGGAACGTTTCGATGACGGATTCCGGCGGAACCTCCTTCCAAGGGTTCAGGGTCACGCAGATGCGCCCACCATCGTCAGGAAGATGCTGCAGTCTCGTCATATCGTAGGTGAGCGTAGCGGGATCGTTCTCACGGCCGCCAGCCGGCCGGATGTAATTCCAGGATGCCCAGGCGCGCCGATTTTCCGGGAGAAATGAGGCATCCCTGTGCAGAACCGTGCGATTGGCGGCATACCTCCAGGGCGACAGCAGGCTGACCTCATCGGCCGAGGGATCGGCCAGGAGCCTCAGGGCCTCATCCGCGTGAGTGGCCATTACAACGGAGTCGTGCCTTTCCTCGCCATCGGGCCGCTTCAGAATCACGCCGTCTTCCGTCCTCATCACGGAGCGGATGGGGCTTGCGGACCGCACCGCCCCCGGAAACCCCTTCAGAAAAGCGCGGACATAGGTCTGGCTCCCTCCGAGCACATAATACCATTGGGGATGGTCCCGAAGGGACAGCAGGCCGTGATTTTCATAAAAGCGTGCAAACGTCTCCGCTGGAAAAGAGCGGATATCACCGTCGGGGGCAGACCAGATGGCCCCGGCCATGGGCAGCACGAAGGCCCTGGCAACGAACTCTCCGACCCCCTCCCTCTCCAGGTGCCTTCCCAGGGTTATTCCGCCCAGGGAGCCTTCGTGAAGCCTCCTGCGGGTGATGCGGTTGAAGCGCACCAGGCCGGCGAGAAACCGCCAGAAGGAGGGCCGGAGAAGATTCTTCCGCTGGGCGAAGAGGCTGTCCAGGTCCCGGCTCGCATATTCGAGAGAGCCCCGCCGCTCGGAATAGCTGAACGACATGTCCGTTTTTCCGGCCTTCACATCCAGCTGATCGAGGAAGCGGGTGAAGAGGGGGTAGGTCCGGTCGTTGAAGACGATAAAGCCCGTGTCCACCGGTATGGAGCCGCCTTTCCCGTCGGGAACGGCGATCGTGTTTGTGTGGCCTCCGATGTAATCGTTTCTTTCATAGAGGGTCACATCGTGCCTGCGGGAAAGGAGGTAAGCGGCGACAATGCCTGCCACACCGGCACCTACAACGGCTATGCGCAATCGCTGATCGTTCATGGTCATCGCCTCCCCTGAAGAGGACTCCGGACTTCCCGGCAAAAAAGCGGGGGCCGGACTCAGATGCGGCCGCGAATCCAGGTGATGATCCGGCCCAGGACCGGCGCCTGCTCGTAAATGATTCCCGTATCCCAGTAATCCTGATGAAAGGTGATGTATCCCTGGGCGTCAAAGCGCACATGGGACATGCCGACAGCCTGGATCGGCTTTTCCCTGTTGCGCTTGAGCGTCAGATGCATGATCCAGCGGAAGTAGTAGTTTCCTTCATGCACGGCCACATCCTGGATGTCGAAGGTGCATGCGTGGACCGCTTCCGTGCTCGAGATAAAATAGGCGGTTATGGCCTCGATCCCCTGAACCTCCCGGAATCCGTCGCGGAAATAGGCATTGGGGGCGTAGAGGCCTCCGATCCGTCCCCGGATCCGCTCTTCGGAAAAGATTTCGTAGAAGGCGCGGAAATTTTCGATGGCAGCCTTTTCCTTCTCCGAACCCGGAGCCGGTGGAGCGATGACACCGGGATCCGTCTTCATAAGGTAACTGCGGTAATTTTCCATATAGGCCCCCTGTCGTTCTGGATCAGCAGCACATCCGCTGATGGCGAGACAGACAAAAACAAGAGAAACCATGACTCTTCCGATGCGCATTTCAGATCACTCCTGTCAGAAGCATAACGGTCTGCATCTTCCTAAATAAAAGGTGATGGGGAAAAAGGGCGCCGTTCCTTGCTGCGAAACGGCCTATTTACTCGTTTGTGAAAGGGTGAAAAGGCCTGCCGGCTTCAATACAAAGCCAGCCCCAGCCACAGAACCGCTCCGAACACGGCGTGCAGAGCAAGCTGCTCGTACCACGCCGAGGGTGCCGCACGCCTGCCCAGCAGGCCCTGGCCTGCTATGGGAAGCGCAAGGAAGAGCATGGACAGCCAGAGAACAAAGACATAGGCAGCCAGCGCGGCTGAATTTTCCGGGTCAAATTTCAACAGCCGCGACAAGACGTAGTACGCCACCCCGAACGCGGCGCTGGTGAAGAGATGAACGACGACGCCCACAACGTACACAAGGGACTTTCCCGCTCGAATCCCGGCTGTCTTCAGAGCAAAGTCCCCATCGATCAGAAGCAGGTTCGCCTTGATCACCCCCCGGCGGTATCCGAATTCGGTTAATGCCGCCATGGCTGCTCCCGCGATGAGCGCCGCCACTGTGACCTCGACTGCTGTCATTGGCACGCCTCCTTCCGCTAAATAAACACAGAAAACTGCGATTCGGGAACGATGAGCACGCTGTCGGGCCTTTCCAGTTCAGGGGCGGCCAGCAGGCCGGCCTCAACGGGAAGGGGAAACCGGATCCGCAGGAGAGACAGACGGCGCACATCCAGAACCTCGTGTTTGATGGCGATTCTCTTCAACCGTTCGCCGCTGCCGATGAATCCCGCCAGCGGCCCTGTAATGACGCCGATGATCGTGGCATCAGAATCCTCAGCCGGAGTAGACTTCATCCGGATCTCGATTTCTCCGTTCCAGTCGCCGGCAGCCCTATAGAAATCCGCGCCGCTTCCGTCCTGCTCCACAGCCAGGCTGAAGGAAATGTGCTCCCAGGGGATGCCCAGCACACGAGTCGCCACGGGGATGAGACTTGAAGAGACGCCGCTTCGAAAAAAGTAAACCGCCGGATTGCCAGTCTTCGGATCGATGACATAGGTGCGAAGGTTGAGCTGATCGTAACTGAAACTTGGCCATCCCAGGAAGGACAGGTGCACCTTTCTGCACTGCATGGCCACAATCGACAGAAAGACCCCGTTTCCCGCCGCATTGAGCCGCAACTCCGAAGGAACTAACGGGCGGAGACGGGCGACAGGAACAAGATAGGAAAGATACAGTACATTCTGCAGGTCCATTTTGACCATCGGCCGTTGAAATCGCGCAACCATTTCAACATCCTTCTCTACCCGGAGGGCCATTAAGAAAAGAACGCCTGCTTGACAAAATTGAAGGCCGAATCTAGTTTAAAAGGTCTTTTGCTGAATGTCAATGCATGGAAATTGTCCCGTTCGAGGCGGGCGTCTCTTCCTCGGCGCGGCAGGATGACCCTGAAGGCCGTTCGGAGGGGCTTTTTTATGAGGATTCTGATTTCAGGAGCGTCGGGTTTTATCGGCTCCATCCTGGTTCCGCATCTTCAAGCGCAGGGACACACGGTCCTTCGGCTCGTGCGGAACAGGGCACAGGACGGCCTGTTCTGGAACCCCCTGGAAGGCGTCATCGACCTGCAGGGCGATGAAACCATCGACGCAGCCATAAATCTCTCCGGGGACAACCTCGGAGAGGGAAGGTGGACGAAGGCGAAGAAGGAAAGAATCCTGTCAAGCCGGATCCGCAGCACCTCGCTCCTGGCCGGAACCCTTGCCGGTTTGAGCAGGCCTCCGCAGGTGTTTCTCTCCTCTTCCGGCATCGGCTTCTATGGGAGCTGCGGGGACACGTTCGTGGATGAAGAAGGGCCGGGGGGGAAGGGCTTTCTGGCCGAAACAGGACGGAAGTGGGAGGCCGCCGCCCTTGCGGCGCAGGAGGCGGGGATCCGCGTGGTCTACCTTCGCATCAGCCCTGTGCTCAGCCGGGAGGGGGGCATGCTGCAGCGCTTGCTCCCCTTTTACAAATTCGGCCTGGGCGCCGTTCTCGGTTCGGGAAGGCAGTACATGAGCTGGATCGCCATCGATGACCTCATGGCCGCCATCGATCATATTCTCTGCCGCGAGTCGCTGTCCGGGCCGATCAACCTGTGCGCGCCTTATCCCGTCACCAACCGAGAATTCACGGAACACCTGAACCGGATACTAAAGCGCCCCACCCTCTTCAGGATCCCCGCGTTCCTGCTGCACGCCCTCTTCGGTGAAATGGCCGACGAGGAGTTTCTCGCCTCCCTTCGAGCCGTTCCGGGCAAGCTGATCGCCTCAGGGTTCGAGTATCAATATCCGGGGATTGAAGAGGCGCTGCGGCACGCACTGAATGGGCCGCCGTGCGCCTGAACCGTCACTCCCAGCCGATAACCTCGTATCCCCTTTCCTGGAGGCAGCGGGTCACGAAATTCTTGAAAATGGGGCTCGGTTCCGAAGCCCGGATCATGCCGTGCACCAGTCCTGCCGCTGCGCCTGCCGCTGCGCCGACGCCTGCACCCCGCCCCAGGCTTCCCGTCACGGCGCCGGCGGCACCCCCGATAACGGCGCCCCCGGCCCCGCCGATAGCCGTACTCTTGGCTGCGGCAATGCCCGCATCGGATTTCACGTACTGGTCGGCAAGGGCTTCACACTCCCCCACCTCCCTCTGGGCCTGTGCTTCCCCGACCCGTTGAAGGTGCGCGTTGGGGTAAAGAACGGGGCCGCTGGAGCAGCCCGTTATTAAAAGCACCGATATACTCAGCAGCATCTTTTTCATGGGGTTACATCTCCTTGAGGAATAAATCGGGCATCGGACTTCAGCGGTCCGATGCGTTTAAAACCGTGATCTGATCGTTGAGGGTCCAGAAATCGTAGATATAGCCGATTCCGAAGATCCCCAGGGTAAACAGGTACAGAAAGCCGGTGAGCCATTTCCCCATGTAAAACCGGTGAACACCGAACGGTCCCAGGAAGGTGAGCAGAAGCCAGGCGACGTTGTAATCGATTTTTCCCTGAACAAAGCGCAGGTCCGCTTCGCGGGCCATGGAGGGGATCAGAAAGAGATCGAGAATCCACCCGATCCCCAGCAGGCCGAAGGTAAAAAAATAGATCGTTCCGGAAATGGGTTTGCCGTAATAAAACCGGTCCGACCCCGTAAAACCGAAAATCCACAGGATATAACCCATCAGGACGCTATGGCTGGAGCTGTTGTGGTTCATGGTTTCTGAAGTGTTCAATTCGGTTCCTCTTTCGTTCCCTGTCAGGCCGTCTCTTTTCGAGCCCCCGGCTTTCCGCCGGCCAGTCGGAGCTTTTCCTTCCGGGACAGTTTTTTAATCTGCCCCTCCCGCTTGAGAACCTCCGACAGGCTGGACAGTTCTTCGAAATAGATCAACCGGACCGGCCGCCGCGAAGCGGTATATTTTGCTCCGCATCGGCCTTCGTTGTGCTCCCGGAGGCGCCTTTCCAGGTTGTTTGTCCACCCGGTGTAGAGGGTCCTGTCGGAACATTCAAGAATGTAGACAAAACGGCTTTCCATCATCCAGGCGGCAGCATCCGCTTCATGGAAGCGCAAAACGAATTCCGGCCGGCATAGAGGATGGTCTGCCATCCGCTGTGCCCTGCCCGTTGAATGTTCCCCGGATCGTCGTCGATGAACAGGATCCTGTCCGGCTCCGTCTTCAGAAGACTGGCGATGTCATCGAACAGGGAGCGGTCCCTCTTGCCCTTTCCGAAGTGGTAGCTGTTGAAGACGAAATCAAAACGCCTGAAGAAATCGAACGTTGCATTCAGCCGGTCCAGGATATCCGTCTGGTCGCTGAGAATGCCGACCTTCAGATTCTCTGCCTTCAATCTTTCCACAACATCGAACATCCATTCCCGGGGAAGAAAGCGGGAAACGATTTCGCCATCCAGCGAGGCGTCATCCCCCCTGATGCCCTTCGCCTCCCTCATTGCCTCCCAGAATCCTCCGGCAGAGCCTTTTCCCGTTATGTAGCCCGTCGCATAGACCAGGTCTCCGGCCGCCCGGACGAGATCTTCCCCATCCAGACCGTTCGCTTCCGCAATGGCCCGGAATCCCTCTTTCCATCCCTCTTCGGCAAGCACGCCGCCGAAATCGAAGAGGACCACCTCAATGCTCCTGCCGCCTGTCATCTCCTGCTTCACAGAATATCCCACCCCGAAAAAGCTGTCCGCCGGGTATCGGCGAGGTTAATGTTCACCCGGAAGGTTGCATTTGCAGCCTCTTCATGCAACATTCCTGTTTGAGCCTGTCCGTGTTGAAGAACCGCCCGGCCCTGCGGATACAGAGGTATTTATAAGGCATACGCTGAGAAATGTAAAGGAACGTCGGGAAAACAGCATGACTTCACCCAACCCTTCCCGAAGGCGGATCCTCCATGTCGACATGGACGCCTTCTTTGCCGCCGTTGAAGAAAAAAGGAACCCGAGCCTGAAGGGGAAACCCGTGGTCATCGGCGGCAGTGGAGACCCCAGTCAAAGGGGCGTGGTCTCGACGGCCAATTACGAAGCGCGCAAATACGGCATCTATTCTTCCCTGCCCCTGAGGACCGCCTATAAACTCTGCCCCCGGGCCATCTTTCTTCCCGTGGATTACGAGGCCTATGCCTCTGTTTCCCGCCGGATCAAGGCCGTGCTTCTGAACGTGACCCCCGTCATGGAGGATGTCGGCATCGATGAAGCCTACCTGGACATAACCGATCAGGCGGATTCCGATGAAGAAATCGCTCGGAAGATCAAGGCCGGCATCTTTGAACAGACGGGGCTGACCTGCTCCATCGGCATCGCTCCCAATAAGCTTCTGGCAAAGATCGCCTCGGACATGGAGAAGCCCGATGGGCTGACGATCTTCAGGGAGGAGGATATCGAGCGGAGACTCTGGCCCATGGCGATCAGAAAACTTTACGGGATCGGGCCGAAGACGGAGGAGCATTTGAAGGCCATGGAGGTGGACACAGTCGGGAAGCTGGCGGCATTGCCCCGCGAAGCCCTTGTCCAGCGCTTCGGCTCCTCGTACGGCAACTACCTCTACGAGGCGGCGCGGGGGATCGACGAGAGCCCCCTGGTGACCCGCTGGGAGCCCAAATCCTTCAGCAGGGAGACGACGTTCCAGGTGGACGAGAAGGATTGGCAGTCCATAGCCAGGACGGTTGCCGAATTGACGAGGGAGGTCGTTTCCGATCTGGTCGGGAAGGGCTACGCCGCCAGGAACGTTTCCCTGAAGATCCGCTACAGCGATTTCCGCACCATCACCCGGGCATGCTCCACAGCGACGGCCGTTATGGAGGAGGAGGAAATCCGGCGCCTGGCTTTTTCCTGCCTGAAACGGGTCGATCTCAAAGGCCGGAAAATCCGGCTGGTCGGCGTCCGGGTCGGCTCCCTGGAAAAGATTGCAAAGATTTCCTCCCCGGTATAAGGAGGACGTCACATTGTGGGCACACAAGGAGAGAACGAATGAAGAGATTGGCGGTCACCGGAAGCCCCGGGGAAAAGCGGCCCCTGTCGGCGCTCCGGCAGGAAAGCCGCGGATGGAGCGGCATCAGAGGCGGTAGGAGCTGATCCGATATGATCGCATATGCCAGATGCTTTCTTCTCCTCATGTTTGCGCTCGCACTGGCACTGACCGGCTGCGCTAAAAAAGGGGTGTATGCGCCCGGACCGCAGCCGCCTGACCGTCCACCGCTGCAGGTCCCGGAGGAGATCCCGGAATGCAGCGACGACCTTGATGCCGCATCGCTTCTGCTGGCCATCGACCGCAGCCTCAAATACTATGACGGCATCGGGCGGAATCAGACCTTCCGGATTGGGGAAAGGCAGGTCAGCGCGAGCCGGATGAAAGAATCCCTCGTCGCGTTCCGCCGCATTTTTTCGGCGGACATGAGCATCGAAGAAAAGAGAAGACAGATTGCCGAAAAATTTGTCCTTCTGCGGGCATCGGGTGAACGAGGCGACGGCGCCGTCCTGTTCACAGGCTATTACCAGCCCCTGCTGGCAGGGTCCCTGAAAAGAACGGGAAAATACAGGTACCCCCTTTACAAGACCCCACCGGACCTCATCGTGGAAAAGGGCCCGGGAAACAACATGACGATCGGACGGAAGAAAAACGGCCGGATCATTCCCTATTACACGCGCCGTGAAATCGACATCGAAGGCGTTTTAAAGGGGAAAGGTCTGGAGCTGATCTGGGTGTCCGATCCTGCCGAACTGAATTCCCTGCACACCCAGGGCTCGGGAAAAATCCAACTGGAAGACGGCACCCTGCTGACGGTCGGTTATGCCCAGAACAACGGCCGGCCTTATCGCTCCGTAACGCAGAATCTGCTGGATCGGAATAAAATCGAGAAAGGAAATGCCTCGTACCGAAATTTCAAGGCCTGGCTGAAGGGAAAAAGCGATGGGGAACGCGATGAGATCCTCAGCTACAACGAACGGTATATCTTCTTTCGATTTCTGGACCGGGACCCCATAGGCGCCCTGGGTGAGCCGGTCACGCCGGGCAGGTCGATCGCCACCGATCCGGATTATTTCCCCAAAGGCGCCCTGGCGTTTATCCGCCTGCGCAAGCCGATTCTGGATGCCGATGGGCGTGCAACCCTGCGCGTCCCCTTTTCCCGCTTTGTCCTGCTCCAGGATAAAGGCTCAGCCATCAAGGGTCCCGGACGGGTCGATCTGTTCTGCGGATTCGGCCCCGAGGCGCAGGCCACCGCGGGGACCCTCAAAGAGAACGGAGAGCTCTACGTTCTCATCCCCAGATAAGGGTTCATGACCGCCCCCGGCCCCTTCTGCCCTGCGCCGCCGCCTTCTCCCGTTCACGTCCCCGGTTCAGGAGCGATGCCTGAAGGGTCGGAATCCGCCGTCCAGAAGGATTCCGGCATTTCAACATTGACGATGACCGATGCAATCCCCTGCTTATTTCTCTTGATTCTCAACCCTTTGACCCGCAGTCCGGTTTTGCGTTCAAAATCCTTGATTTCCTGGCAGAGCCCCACGCTCAAGCGCCTCTGCTCATCCGCCAGTTCCTCTTTTTTCCATTGCCTCTGAATGATGCCCGCGATCCGTTCGCGCCGATAGGCCTGAACCTCACGCGGCACCGGGTGGGCCTTCAGAAACTCAAGCAGCCTTTCCAGCCGTTGTGTCCCGTTCTCTCTTGTCATCTTCCCGATCCAAGATGCCTGCCATCAAAAATCGCCCTCCAGATAACGGCACAGGCTCTCCGTATCCAGAACATGGGCAAAGGCGAACGCCATATTCTTCAATGTAGCGAGATGCAGCTCCTCATCCGCCGCGGCGGTGGCGTCAGAAACGAAGAATACCCGGTAATCCCTCATGAAGGCGTCGCGGGCCGTGGTCTCGCAGCAGCAGTTCGTCATGACGCCGGTGATGATGAGTTCTTCGATGCCTTCGGCCCGCAGCATCTCATCAAGTCCGGTCCCAAAAAAAGCGCTGTAACGGTTTTTATCAATCACCGAATCGGTTTGGGACGGCGTCAGGACATCCATAATCTCCCAGTCCCTCGTTCCATGGAGGATGCAATCTCCCCACCATTGCAGCAGAAGCCCCCCGTCTTTTTCGATATCCCGGTGGCCGTGCCGGGTGAAGAGGATCCTGACGTTCCGTAAGCGGCAGGCGTTCACGATTGACAAGACCCTGTCGACAATCGGCGAGGCCACGGGGAGGAAATAATTTTGCATGTCAACGACCAGCAGGGCGCATTTCCCCTGGCGGGGCCAGGCCTTGCGGACATTGTACTTTCGAATGTCGTCGAGATGATTTTTCATGGGTGATCTCTCCATCCAGGCAGCCCCGGCACAACCTCTCAAAGCCAGCCGCCCGGCCGATGAAGGTGCCATGCTTATAAGCCATGAGCGGGAAAAAGTAAAGGGATAGGGAGAAGCGGGGCCGATTTTCCGGACCGGCTCAGGGGACAGCCATCGACTAACGATTGCAAAGTTTTCCTGATCGTTATAGAAAATGATCTGGAAGAGAAGAAGCAGCAGCAGGAGGAGTTATGAAGATTGACGAAGTCAAGAGCCGTTTTGCCATGCCCATCACCAGCCCGTCTTTTGCGCTCGGACCGTATCGGTTCCGCAGCCGCGAGTATCTGATCGTCGATTATGAAACGGACATGGACGCCTTGAGGCGCGTTGTCCCGGAACCTCTTGAAGTCTACAAGCCCGTCGTCAGGTATGAGTTCATCAAGATGCCGGACTCGGACGGATTCGGATCCTATGACGAGTCCGGCCAGGTCATCCCGGTAACGTTTCATGGAAAGCCGGGAAATTATGTTCATTCCATGTACCTTGACGACCTGTCGCCCATCGTCGGAGGCCGGGAGATATGGGGATTTCCCAAGAAATATGGGCAGCCGGAAATGCGCGTGGATGCCGTCAGCAAGGACTGCTGCATCGGAATGCTGAAATACGGAGAGCTGGAAGTGGCCCGCGCCACGATGGCTTACAAGTGGCAGCGGCTCGACACGGAGCCGCTGTGCAGGGCGATGCTTGAAACCCCGAACTTCCTGATGAAAGTGATTCCCGATGTGGACGGCACCCCAAAGATCTGCCAGCTCGTGCAATATCCCCTTCTGGACGTCACGGTCAAGGAAGCGTGGACAGGACCGGCATCTTTGCAGCTGTTCTCGCACTGCATGGCGCCGGTCGCCGATCTGCCGGTCAAGGGCATCGTCGGTGCCGTGCATTACATCAGCGATTTGACCCTCGGGCTTGGCGAGGTTGTCTTTGACTATCTGAAGGAACAGGGCTGACCCGGGAGCTCACAAACGGCGGCGGATCAATCCTTTTCCTGACAAAATCAGTCTTTTCCCTTAGAGATTATAAGGATATTTTTTTGTCATGATAAGGATTTGAGAGGCAAAAAATCCTCATAGGCCCTATGGCGCCGGATTTAATTCTATTGTATTTATGCTAAATGAGGAAGGCACGACAAAGCGACAGGATCAACACTTCAGCATCAACCGGCTGCCCGGGGATTTTGTTTGACTCCGGCAGCAACGCTGTCCGCGCAGCAGAGATGGAGATGGTATAAGCATATGGAAAGGCCGGGTTCAGGGGCAGCCGTTTGGCTTTTATGTCCGATCTTCATTATTTTGAGTTCGATGCCTTCATGGGCGGAGCAACCCGGTATGCCACAGCGGACAGGACAGGTACATCCCGCCGGGCAGACGGTCCTGTCCTCGATGGCCGGCTCGGCGGCAGATCTCTATATGTTCCGTGACGGGGACGCTCCGGCCGGTTATGCCCCCGTGAGCGACTCGAAACGCCGTCTGTCCTCCATGAAGGGCTTTTATCCCGGAAAGAATTCCTTCGCGGTGCCGAAGGGGGCCGGCTCGGCGGTCCGTTCCTCCGATTACGGGAAGGCCATCAAATCGGCCTGCAGGCGCTACACGGTTGATCCGGCCCTTGTCCGGGCGGTCATCATGGCGGAGTCCAATTTCAATCCCGCGGCCGTATCGCCCAAGGGCGCCATGGGATTGATGCAGCTCATGCCGGACACAGCCCGCGAAATGGGCGTGTCCAATCCTTTTGACCCTGTTGAGAACATTCACGGCGGCGTCGGCTATCTGAGCCGCTTATTGAAAAGCCTGAACGGCGACCTGTTCCTCGCCCTGGCGGCCTATAACGCAGGGCCGGAACGGGTGAAAAGCTACAAAGGCATCCCCCCCTTTCAGGAGACATGGCTTTATATCAAGCGGGTTCTGGATTACTACCAGTTTTACAAGGGAATGAACTAGCGATGCCTTCCCTTTGGCCGCTTCCATCTGCCGCACAGGCGTCCGGCAGATCCGCTGGAACCCCGCCCAATCCGCTTTCGGCACTGGATCAGGAGAAATAACGAGTGGAACGATTCTTTAAAATCGTTGTTCTTGCACTGATTTTGTTCTGTCCCGCATCTGTCCTGTTCGCCCAGGGGCCGGAAGCGGCGTGGAACATCCTCGATCAGGAAGCGCTTGAGCTTTACCGGGCCGGCAACTATGGACGCGCTGCTGAAGCGTCTGAAAAGGCGCTCCAGGCCGCCAAGAAAAAATTCGGTCCGGGGCATCTTTCCGTCAGCGGAATCATGAACAACCTGGCCGAGATCTATTATGCCCAGGGGCAGTTCGGGCAGGCCGAGGCGCTCTACAAGCGTTCGCTGGCAATCCGGCAGAAAACCCTGGGTCCGGAGCATCCCTTTGTGGCCGGCACCTTGAACAACCTGGCTCTGCTCCATCGCACCCAGGGCCGGTACGACGAGGCGGAGTCAGGCTTCAAGCGGGCCCTGGCCATCTGCCGGAGCGTCCTGGAGCCGAACAACGCCCTTTCGGCCGGAATTATGAGCAATCTCGGCGAACTTTATGCGGTCCAGGGGCAGCACGGCCAGGCCGAAACCCTCTACCGGCAGTCCCTGGCCATCAGGAAGAAGGCATTGGGCTCGGAACATTCTCTTGTGGCGGCCAGCCTGAACAATTTGGCGGAACTGCACCGCAGCAGGGGCCGGTACAACGAGGCCGAATCCCTCTTCAAACAATCCCTGGCCATGCGGGAGAAGACCCTCGGCCTCAATCACCCCGATACGGCCGCCAGCCTCAGCAGCCTGGCCCGGCTTTATTCCGCCCAGGGCGAGCATGTGCAGGCCGAAACCCTCTACCGCCATGCCCTGACAACCTACCGGAAAGCCCTGGGGCCCGATCATCCCGATACGGCGGCCTGCCTGAACAACCTCGCCGAACTCTATCTCGGCCAGGGCCAGTACGACCAGGCGGAATCCCTCTTCAAGCATTCCCTGGCCATCTACCGAAGCGCCCTGGGACCCGATCACCCCGATACGGCGGCCTGCCTGAACAACCTCGCCGAGCTGCACCGCAGCCAAGGCAGGTACGACGAGGCCGAGGCGCGCTACAAGCGATCCCTGGCCATGCGGGAAAAGTCCCTGGGGCCCGATCATCCCGACGTGGCAGCCAGCCTGAACAACCTTGCCGAGCTTTACCGCAGCCAAGGCCGGAATGAAAAGGCCGAACCACTTTTCAAAAAATCCCTGTCAATCTACAAAAAGGCCCTGGGGCCGAATCATCCCTTTGTGGCCATGAGCCTCGAAAATCTGGCACTTCTTTACAAAGCGGAGGATCGTGTTCAGGAGGCCGACGGCTTGACGAAGCAGGCAAAGCGGATCCGATCAAGCAAACAATAACAAAAAAGATGTGGGCGGAAAAATTCGCTATCCCGTTTTCCACATGACCACGCCATTCATCCCCGAAGATTTTTTCTCCCTTTGGTAACCACTCCAATTCTCCGCCTAATCGGGCTACCACGCATTTTTATCATCCTATAAAGCCATGACCTCCGGCAAAGCCGAATGTCATAGCTGAGTCAAAATGAAGGCTGGGTTCGAGAATCCATCTACAAAGGGTGAAGGGCGACACATTATTTTAGCACAATATTACGGATTGCAAGCTTGTAACCTTTCGGATGAGCAGCGCGCCTCACCGCGTCTGACTCTATTCGGTTGATGTGCCGGTTGTGCATTCGGCACCATTGCTTATTGATAGCGCGCGGAGCATCCGGGGCAATGTGACCGCCGGCAGGCGGTCACATTGTTTGCGATCAGCCGCGCTCTTGGCTGGCGCGGCCTCTGCGACAAAGGTCTTGGCACGCGCTCGCAGAGGGCGTGATCCGCCAAGAGTGACGGACTGCATCGCGTGGTTCAAGTAAACCGCATTCGCGGTAGAAAAACCACTTTATAAAATTCACCAATTCCCATCTATCACCTTCCCGCCTAAACCATCTGTCCGGTATGTCTCCTTTGAATCCCCGTTTGTCCGGGGAAAATCATTTTCAGAAAAGGAGATCTATCATGATGACAGACTGGTCCGAAAGAATGATCAAAGCCCTTCAGCTCAACGGATTGAGCGAACGTACTCAGGAAAGCTATGTCCGCACCGTGCGGATGTTGACCGAGCACTGCAAAAAAACACCGGAATCCATCACCGAAGACGAACTCCGGGAATATTTCCTTTACCGGAAAAACGTCAGCAGTTGGTCGCCAAAGACCACATGCGAATCTGCTATTGCGGAATCCGCTTCTTTTACACGAACATCCTACGGCATGACTGGCACATCTTCAATATCCTCCGCGCCCAGGCGGAGCACCGGCTGCCTTCCATCCTCAGCGAGGAAGAAGTCCGCAGGATACTGTCCTGCGTCAATACCCCCCACAACCACGCCTACCTGACCACCGTTTATTCCTGCGGCCTACGCCTCCATGAAGGCCTCCATCTCTCCGTTCCCATCAGCAAGCCGGTTATGAAGCTCTCTTCTCCGCCTCTTCCGACGCACTGAAACTTCTTGCCAGAGATCCCAAATTCCTCGGCGCCGATCTGCCGGGTTTCACCGGAATACTCCATACCTGGGGAAGGCAGTTGCAGTATCATCCTCACATCCATTACATCGTGCCCGGTGGCGGCTTCAACAAAGGCCGCTCCTCTTGGCTGTCTTCAAGAACCGACTTCTATGCCCCCGTCAAGGCGCTGTCACCGATCTTCAAGGCAAAGTTCAAGGAACAGCTGAATCAAACCGGTTTACTTGATTCCGTCGAGGCCAAAGTCTGGGAGGCCGACTGGGTTGTCAACAGTCAAGCCGTTGGAAATGGGGCCGCTTCGCTGAAATACCTTGCGCCGTATGTCTTTAAAGTGGCCATCTCCAACAGCCGGATCGTTAAAGTGGAAAACCACACGGTAACTTTCAAATACCGGAAACATGGCAGTAGACGTTACCGGTCCCTGAGCCTCCATGTCCTGGAGTTTATCAGGCGTTTTCTCCAGCATGTCCTCCCTTCGGGATTCATGAAAGTCCGACACTTCGGGTTCATGAGTTCCAGCTCGAACATCTGTCCCGAAGACATCCGCCAGCGGCTCGGGAAAGAAGACGAAAATCCCCCTCCGGTGCCGCCGGAAAGCCAAAATCCGCCTCATGGTCCCTTCTGTCCTGATTGTGGCGGGGTGTTGATCTTCCTCAAAAGCATTCTTCCTTTTCGAAAGGAATACTGCTCTTCGGGATAGAAAGAACCCGAAACATAGGATCTTCCCCATCCCCGAAATCCGCGAACAGTCGGCGGCAATGGACATCTGCGCCCTGAGCCATGGGAAACCGCACTTTCGCTTGATGATAGGGTTTCATGATCGGGATTTTCGTGAAAAAATACCCTGACGCTCCCTTTCCACATTCCCAATTGTTTCGGTCTGTTCCTTCCCTGGATTGGGAAATGGCCATTTTCTCTCTTATTCAGAATCCCCTCCCGAAGCATTACCCTTACATCCCCGGCTTACTTGAACCCAGGATTGAAACGACCCTGCGGGTTTCGTCTCAATCCTTATTCGTTGGGCGCTCACTCAATGTGATCGAAGCACTTGATACAAAGCCCGCGCCGATAGAATTGCCAACATCGGCCAGATAACAAGCAGATCGACCCGTATGTCCGCTTCCGGTGTCTTAGCCTGAACGAGCCACTCCCAGGCGGCATAAACTCCCCAAGCAACCGATGCGATGAGCAATGAACCGAAAAGACGCAGATTGCCCAGCGCGGTGAACCGTGGAACCAGGTACCCCACGATCCGGTTCGAGCTTCAGCCCCCTTGCACAACCGCATCGGGAATCTCGTAGCGCTCGTCACCAATGTGGATGACATTGAGGTCAGCTTCTTTCTCGGCCTTGAACTTGCCGGTGTCAGCCTGGCTCTGGTCGTAGCCGATCGCACGACCATTCTCGAAGAAAATTACCCGCTTGCTCCCATCAACTTTGGTTACCGTCACCATGGCACTTCCGTTGCCCTCGCGCTTGACGCCGAAGGCGCAGGAGCCGGTGGGCTGGCCCTTGCCCATCGAGCAGGGAATGTCCCCTGTGGCGTGGAAGTCGGTCCCGGCCACCTTGGCATCGTGACTTGGCGCGTGAGTAGCCGGCTGCCCACCGCCATCGACGATCATCTCCAGGCGGTATTTAGCTACCTCGTTGCGGCGAGCCGCCGAGCGCATCATGTAGACACGAATCTTGTAGTCACCGCTCGCTGGGAGTGTGCCCTCGTACTGGTTTTGACTGACGGAGCCGTTGAACATGGCCACCTCATTTTCGCCGGGGGCTAAGATATTGAAATAGGTGGCGCCATGTTTCGTTGCCAGGCTGACGTTCATGTGCTGGCCAGCGCGGGCACCCAACACGTAATCCACCGTCTCATAACCCTTGATGCTGGCCTCGACCACGGCGCTATTAGCACCCTTCTTGAAGTGTACCCGTTCGGTGCGAATGTCATCGGCGGCGAAGACCATCGGGGCGGTCAATAGGAGGAAACAAGCCACGAGCCACAGGTGGAACGGAGTAGACAGATTCGTTTTCATTTTACTTCTCCTTGGGTTGTAAGATTCGGAGGCGCCCAACGTTCGCGGTAACCTGCCCGCGGAGGCAGGCGGCGCTTGGCCCCGGATGGCATGATGCCACTGGCGCCTGGAGGGGCCAAGCGACGGCTGCCGTAGCGGGTCAGGTTGACCGCGTGGTTAGGCCCCGCGCTTAAGCGCCCGTGAGCGTTCGACTCAGGTTCGGCGTGCGACGAGGAGTACATACCAGACCACTAAAGCCGGGTACAAGATTATCATCCCCCCTGGCAAGATCGGGCCGTCGCTTCCTGATGACATCAGAACAAGAAAGAAGAGTAACCAGTAAACGAGTGAAGCTACGAGCCCGTATGCGAGCGCGCGTTGCATCCACGCGGGCGATACGGCTTTGCTCACGCTGCGCTTGGCGTGAAAGCGAATTGCGATAATGACGAAGGCGATGGCTGAAGCCGATCCAGCAATTCGTATGATCTCAATAAGATTTGTTGTTGAGTCAAATTGCGTCGCACTGGTAGGGCCGTGTAGATAAATGTAGACCGAGGGAATCGCAACGAACATAACGCAAATCGCAGCAACGGCCAGCCAGGCATTGCGAATCGCTCCCTGAAGTTCGGCGGAATTGGAGCCAGGTTGTGACATACGAGGACCCTTGGATCAGCTGTGCGGACAAGCTGGATACTGAACACTTCTGTGAGTGGTGGAGGTGCGTCGTTCGCGTGGCCTAACGCCCCGGATGAGGAGCGCGCCTGTTGCGCGTCTGTCTCAATTCGGTTGATGTGCCGGTTGTGCATTCGGCACCATTGCTTATTGATAGCGCGCGGAGCATCCGGGGCGATGTGACCGCCGACAGGCGGGCACATCGAAAAAATCACCCGGAGCGTAGCGATCGGGTGCATTGCTTTTGTTATAAGCTTTTAATATTTAATAACCAAAATCATAATTATCTTGCGCAGGCGATACGAAACCTCTATTTAAAGGCAAATCACCATGTACCTTGAGAAAACCTTTCAGTTCCAAAGTTAAATTGTTTACATCAATCATTCTTCTGTCTAATGAAAATTGCCAACCACGTAATAGTATTTTAGGGCCTTTGTAATGATAACCTACATTACCCATTTCTTGAATGTGAGGAATTAATCGACTTTCAATCCATTTGACATTCATTTTGTTTTCTTCAACATAAGCTCTTATTTCCTTTGGCATATCTTGAATAAGCATTCCGTGATGAACCATGTCTGTTATTTTACGCGCTATACCCTGCCTGCGATAGCCGTACGTGTCAATGCCGCCAGATATGCCTTCACCACCGAATGATTTATTTAACAGTGGCCCCGTGCCTAAATCGACGCGACCGATTTCTTCAATTAAATGACTTTCATGCTGAAACGCTTCCCACTCAGTAAGATTTTTAAATACGGTTATAATTTCGACACCTTTTTCAAATCCAAGATTTCTAATATTAGCGCATAAGGTTCGCTCACTTCCTTTTTTAGCCTCGCGCATGTGCGCATTTTTTCTATCGCTTGTTCCCTTGCCAACGTAAAAAGGAGTCCTCGTATTTTTGCAAATATATTCGTAGATATAAAAATGTCTTTTTTCAATCATTGTCATGCCTTTGATCTTACTTATAACAAGTAATTCTATGGTTCTGTCTGTCCTTCCTTTCGTAAGAATATACTGAAAGATGGATAGACACTGCCTTTATGTTTAACTCCTGGAACTTGAACGCCGATTACCATATTACATAACCTATACATTTTTAGTCCCGATGAACTCTCGGTAATCATTTATTATTTATGGTGGTTAGATTAATGCCTTGACAGATTTATTTCAACGAAATATTTTAACTTTCTGTATAACATACTGATTTGCAGGATGTATAGAAAAAGGAGAATTATTCATGCTGAACATCCCGCCCGCATTGCTTAAACAATATGAAGTATTTTTACGTAATAAGACTATTCCAATCAGCTTCCAGGGGACCTATAAGAAGTGGTTACGCTATTACCTGGACTTTTGCCGGAAGTATCATTTCCATCCTTCTCAAAACGCCAGCCTGCCTCCTTTTATCCGTAAATTACAGGACAAGAAACAGACGAATGAGCAGCGAGAACAGGCTGCAAAAGCGATTAACCTTTATTATGAACTTTGTAAGGCAAAGGACCCTGACAGCATAGGAACCGTTTTGCAGATGAATGATCAAGGATACGCAACCTGGAATGATTCCCATCAAACCAAGCTCCATGAGAATACTGGGCTGTCGATTAAAGCTGAAGAGGCGAATCTTTCTCTTTCCGGTGCTTCCTGGAGAGCGGAGTACTCACGATTGGAGGATGAAATCCGTGTAAGGCATTACTCTGCTAAAACTCTCAAGACATACAAAGGATGGGTACAGAAGTTTCAGGCGTTTACAAGCAGCAAATCTCCGGCTTTACTTTCCCCCACGGATGTCAAAGAGTTTCTTTCCTTTTTGGCGGTTAAGCGGCAGGTGTCTACCACAACGCAAAATCAGGCATTTAACGCACTGTTGTTTTTTTATCGACATATCCTGCACAAGGAATTCGGAACAATCGATGGCGTTGTCAGGGCAAAACGAAAACCTTATATTCCCGTGGTTTTGTCTCGCGAAGAGATTGAGGGTATTCTTCAATATTTGGAATACCCTTATGATCTTGTCGTAAAATTACTTTACGGCTGCGGACTTCGGCTTTTTGAATGTCTGGGACTTCGTGTGCATAGCATAAACTTTGATGCAGGCATCCTGACGGTTCATGACGGCAAAGGACAGAAAGATCGGACGGTACCGCTCCCAGAAACGATTTTACCCGAAATGCAAAAACATCTTGGTTTCCTGAAAAAACTTCATCAAAGGGATCTTGATAAAAAATATGCCGGCGTGTTTCTAGTGAATGCCTTGGAACAAAAATACAAAAATGCATCAAAGGAGTTTATCTGGCAATGGTTTTTCCCTGCGAAACAATTGACCTATGATAAAGAGGCCGCAGAGTACCGGCGCTATCATCTTCATGAAACGCTGGTCCAAAAGGCGATCAAGGATGCGGTGAACAAATCGCGGATCTGCAAGCGCGCCTCGGCCCATACATTCCGTCACAGCTTTGCGAGCCATTTACTGCAGGCGAATTATGACATCCGAACGATTCAGGAGTTGCTGGGGCACAGCGATGTAAGAACGACCATGATATACACCCATACCGTCAAGAGCCGGACGCTGAAAGAGGCAAAGAGCCCCCTGGATTTCTGATGTTTCAGTTTGAGTGAAGGAGAATGGGGATAAGGAATTCCAAGGGACGCCCCTGAGTCGCTTGTGGAGCTGGCCGACACGGTCCCCCGTCATGCAGGCGGCTTTGGCCGCACAGTGTCGTCAGTCTATTCATTCTCTCCATCTGTCTTGTTCATCTTTGTTTATTCCCCGAAGCTTGGAGGGTCCTCATCAAAACTACACTTGGGATTTGTGAAGACGTCAGCCACGGCAGCAATACCCGTTGGATCCAAAGCCATGAGAAGATCCTTCGTGTCGGGCGACTCTCTCGCCAGAGTTGCCTCGGCCAGAATCTCCGCTGCATTCCAACACACCTCCTCGGCGATCTCCTTTGAGTACTTTTTGAGAAGTTTCTTGTTCAGCTTGGAGCGGATGCCAGGCATCATCTCATGAGCTATCGTCTTCGTTGTTTTCTTGATGGTTTCCTTTGCTATCGCTTTACTCGTCGTCTTTGCTGCAGTCTTCGCCGAAGCCTTTGCCGCATTCACCGCAGCGTTGGCTGAACCTCCCGTGGTTACAGCGGTCGCTATGTTCAGTGCAAGTTCCAGAGGTGCGAATATCTGCTTAATGGTCTTGTCAGCACATTGATTTGCATGAGTTGCACATCCAGCACCACAATCGACAGGCTGGGTACTGGGACAGTCCTGCCAGCAGACAGGTCCCACACCATGATAATTCTCCTTGCACGGCTTATAACAAAGGCCGGCATCATACACTTGCCCTTTTTTGCATTTCATCGGCTTGCCTACTCCGCGTCCCTTAGACTTCTTCTGGCAGGATATGCCAATGTCCGTCATCCCCGGAGGGCATCTTGGACTGCAAACACAGCAGCCAATCGCCCGATAATCAGGCTTGCACTTGGGATAATAGATGGCCCCGTACTTTTCACATTGGCCCTGTCCGTGCTTCTTCTCGCAGCGTTTTTTGGCGTTGCTCAGATTAAAAGCCGGGTCCCCGAACTTCCAGGGAAATCCCACTCCCCTTCCGTAGGACTTCGGCTTAAAGCAGTAGGCCCCGTCATCACGGAACCCAGATGGACACCTCTGCCAGCACACAGGGCCGACTCCCTTCGCCCCTGGCATGCCAATGTCTTCACAAGTGGGATAGCAAAGTCCGGCGTCCTTCTCCTGACCCTCCGGACAAGCGCTGACCGGCACACCCACACCACGCCCGTAGGAGTGCCTCCAGCAGTATGGTTGATTTGCCTTGCCCAGCTCCTTAAGGGACCAGCGCAGGAGGGCGTCTTTTTCTTCCGGTGTAATGGTTTTTACTGTGGTCGAATTCATGCTGCAGCCGAAACACAGCAGGGCCAAAACCGCAGAAATCATTATCATGATACTGGACGTTTTTTTCATGCCTCAGTCTCCTGTTTTGTCGAGCTTTAATGAACGGTATGGGCTGAGCGTGGCCACAAAAAAGATGGAAAAATAAACCGACATAGACAAGAAAGGCGAGGGAGAGCGGGATGACTATTCCTCTGTGTCGACAACGATTCCCAAGGAGCGTGCACGCTTGAACCATTGCTGCCTGGCCAGAGCCCGCATGTCGGCGACCGTGTCTGTTTCGTCCATTATCTCGATGCCCAGCAATGTTTCAATAAGATCCTCCATCGTCACAATGCCGGCGACCCCTCCGTGCTCGTCAATTACAAGCATGGCCTGTTGCCGCTGTTTCAAAAAGTGTTCGAAAATTTGAATCAGAGGTACGGTTTCCGGAACCGCTGCCAAGTCACGGCGCAGCGACATCAGCAGTTTGGCCTGGTTGCCGCACGAAGCCTCCAGGTAGATGTCGCTTTTTAAAACGAATCCGACAATATGATCGGGATCGCCCTGATAGATCGGAATCCGGGAGAACTTGATATCTGGCACCTTGACGGCTTCCCCGACCGTCATGCTCGCCGGCAGAGTAAACATGACCGTACGGGGCGTCAAGACATCATCAGCACTCAGTTTTCTCAGCATAAACAGATTCTTGATGATCCGTGCCTCCTCCTCCCTGAACTTTCCCTCCTGAAATCCGATATCGGCAATAGCAAGAAACTCTTCGCGACTGAACCCGCTTTCGTTTTTGCCTTTAGATATCAGCCGGGTAAGTGCCAAGCACAGAATGACCAGCGGATATAACACAAGGATCATCAAATGGACGGTACGGGCCGTAAAAGGGGCCAATTCCCTCCAATAGAGCGTGCCGAACGTCTTGGGGATAATTTCCGTAAACACCAAAATCAAAAACGTTAATACGGCTGATGTGACAGCGACATACGCACTGCCGAAGACGATCAAGGATTGGGCGCCGACTCCTGCGGCGCCAATTGTGTGCGCCATGGTGTTCAGGCTCAGGATGGCTGCCAGGGGTCGATCGATATTCTCTTTCAAACCGCGCATCAAACGTCCGGTCGTGGGCGCTTTTTTTTCGTAAGCCCCCACAAATCCCGGAGTGACCGATAAAAGCGCCGATTCAAGGAGCGAGCACAGGAACGAAAATCCAAGTGCCGCAAATAGATAAATTAATAATAACTTCATTTCCCTCACCGATAGTGTAAGTGGAGTTTTCTGAAATTCCTCCGGGAGCTACGCTTTAGGCCTCCAGAAAAATGAAGCCATTTCAAGCAGCCGCTTACGGATTGGGGCACGGAATGAATGACGTATCAGCACGAGCGACACCGGCACGGGGGCTGTATTGGGAGTCGGTTCCACAATTCGATGTAGTGCTGTCTGCTGATGAGTTGCCGGAACGATCAATATGAGCCTGGATTCTCACCATGCCGGTTTCGCCACTCATTTCCACCCTGATTTACTTCGTCACGCGACCCCTGTGCCAGTAGGATCCCGCTCTGAGTTACAAGATACGGTCGCCAATTAAAAAAACTCTGTTGTAGATGACCACTTCATTCATTGCTTTCCTAAAACCCCGCCGGAAACAATAAAAGCCATCACTTTAGAACTTTCTATATCCAGGGGGTTAACCCTGTCCGACGGAAATATCAGTACCTGACCGGCAAAATTATATGACTGAGGCAGGTAAACGGCAACGTGTTCTGATAGGGCAAACATACTCAGGTCTTCCCTTGTAATAAATCCCAATACTTTAGGCCCACCTGATATTATTTCTACAAGAACCGGCTTATCAAAACTTCTCTTCTCTCCTGCCAATGCATTTGTAAAGTCTTTAATGGCTGCGTACAACAATTTGACCACGGGCAATCTGATAAAAACCTGGTCTATGAGGGCAAAGAATTTATTTCCAAAGTAATTTGAAGCCAAAAACCCGATCAGTGTAATGATTGCCACGGCAATAGCGGAACCCAGGCCGGGAATTGGAAGATCAAGTAGACCATCGAACGCCCTGATAACCCAGACAATTATCGTAACGGTCAAAGCTGCCGGCACAAATACCAATAGACCTTTTATGAAATAACCTAATAAATTCTTCACTTACCTCTCCAGGGTCACATCCGATAACCTTTAGATCAAATGTGCTTTTTGGGTTATTAAACAAATCGACAATGAAGCTGATCACCTCCAATATCCGGAGAGGTGATCAGCCGCTTTTGGCGATTATTCGTGTTGGTTGATTGCTGATAACTGCCAGGGATAATTCCCCACAGGACGGGTGAAGGTCCAGTATTCGTCGAACCTGACCGGTTCTGTTTTGCTACCCGCCAGGAGCCGGCCTGATACCTCGTCAACCGTGTAGTCTAGGAGATTGGCACAGAAACGAACAGTTATAAAGTCCTTCCCGGCTTCCTGCCAGACCTCTGTGATGTCAACATTCCGGACAGCGATATTTTCGAGGCGGTTGACCTGTTTTTTGTTTTTCAAATCATCGGCATCACTTTGAAGAATTCCAAACATTTCAACGGTGAGAGAAGATCTGATTGTGGATAGGTCACGGTTTGCCCAAGCACCCTGGACTTTGAAGAAGTTGTCCATGGCCTGATCCTTGAACAGCTGCTCGTCGAATGTGAGATCCATCTGCCTGATGTGGGTCAGGCCAGCGGTCACATCGCTTTCGAGGGGTTGCAGGTTGCCATATGAAGGTGCCGCGGTGGAGGATCCGTAAGCAATAGGTTGCTGGGGCTGTGACGCCTCCCGGAAATAGGACGTGCCGGCCGTTGCTCTTTCCTCGGCTTCCCTCCGTTTCTTCTTGATAAACCACCAGATCCCATAGAGCATTACGCCGATCAGGGCAATATCGAAAAGGCCGATTCCACTGCCACCGAGTCCACCACTGCTTGCATTGCCCATGCTACTGAAGAGCATGCTGCCCAGGATGCCTCCCATGATACCGCCAGCCAGTCCACCAGCCATGTTCCTCAAAAAACCTCCACTCTGAGATGGGCTCGTGGCAGTCGTCACCTGTCGTGACGATCTGGTAGTGCTTTTCGATTGTGAACTTGGCGACGAGTAGGAGTGTGAGCCCCGGCTACCGAAGGACTTGCTGCCGCCTGCACGGGCAAAAGCGTCAATCTCCAGGACGTAAAACAGCATTGCGACCAGGCTGACAATCATCAGCCCATATTTTATATACTTTTCCATTGCCATACGTTTCTCCTTCTAAGATGTATCGTGATATGAGGGTCGTACCGTGTGCCCGATTGCTACCCCAAAAAACTGGGGGGGGTAGCCTGTGGTAATCGGACTGTAAATTTCTTTGATCTTTGAGTCAGGATCTAACCGGGGAACCTCTATTGGGGTAGATGTACGCTACCTGGGAAGAGATTAAGGTGGATCTGGTTTCATGGATTGCAGCAGTTGATAGAGGGCAAAAAGATGCCACGTCAAGAGAAGCAACAAATATCGAGGGCGCGGAACCAATTTTGTTTTTTCCCGGGATCCCGGCAAGAGCTTTGATCTTGCAGATCGAACGGGAACGCAGCAAAAAGGACTTGTCATTGTAGGAGAAGGCGCCTGCGACAATGACAAGGAGAAAGCCTGCCAAGGATATTAAGCTGATCTTCTTAATCAGGGACTGACGTCTATAAACCTTCTTGCCGGTTAATCTCATATGAGATTACCAGATATCACCTGTTTCTAAGTCGCGTCAAGGGATACCATCGAGTTATTTTACTATCTGATGAATGAAATGATGCATGGCAGGAGGAAGCAAGAAATCAGAGAAGTACGCTTCAGCCGGATGAACCAAATTTCGCGCTCTTGCCTGCAGGGCTTACACAAAGGGCTGAAAAGCGGCAAAATCCCCTTCTAAAATCTTAGAATACCGGACAAGCGCGTGAAACCCATGCTTCTGCGTGGGCTGTGCCGTGATGATTCCATTCATTGAAAATCCAGGCAATCGTGTTAAGATACCCTGAAACGGTCCACGGGCATCGGAAAGGGAGCAGTCATCATGACAATTTCCAGGAAAATTCGCAAGGTTTTCAAGAGCAGGCCCATTATTCAGGGGGCGGACGTTCATCTGATGCAGGTTTTCGGGCATCGGGAAATTCCCCTGTTCGATCCCTTTCTGCTCCTTGACGACTTCCGTTCAAACAATCCCGACGATTATCTGAGCGGTTTTCCATGGCATCCCCATCGCGGCATTGAGACAATCACCTATGTCTTGACGGGGGCTGTCGAACATGGGGACAGCATGGGGAATTCAGGCAGGATTTCCTCGGGGGACGTGCAATGGATGACCGCCGGCAGCGGAATCATCCACCAGGAAATGCCGAAGGGCGATCCCAACGGCGTCCTGGAAGGTTTCCAGCTCTGGGCGAATCTTCCGGCCGCCCACAAGATGATGGACCCGCATTACCAGGAGATCCGGTCGGACCAGATTCCCATCCTCCGGCTGGACAACGGCATACGCATCGCGGTGATCTGCGGAACCGTCGAAGGCGTGACCGGGCCTGTTTCCGATATTGTCATCGAACCCGAATACATCGATGTCACCCTGCCGGCACAGACCGCCTATGTCCACCCCACAAAGACCGGACACACCGTTTTCGCCTATGTCATTGACGGAAAGGGATATTTCTGCGGCGAGAAGAAGCCTTTTTCTTACGAGTCGGAGGGGCGCAACGATTATGATCTGGAGGTGCCGCCCTATCTGGGAAACGGGACGCTGGCCCTCTTTGAAGACGGCGAGGAAATCGCGGTATCGGCAGAGGATGAAGGGATCCGGTTTCTCCTGGTTTCCGGAAAGCCCATCGGAGAGCCCATTGCCTGGCGCGGCCCCATCGTGATGAATACCCAGGAAGAGCTCCGGAGTGCCTTCGACGAACTCCAGAAGGAGACCTTCATCAAAAAGGGCACAGGATGATCAGGAGCGGTTCGGCGGATCACCGGATCCGCTGCAGCCGATTTGTAAAATTACGCGGGGGGTTATGATCTCTAAAATCATTTCAGGCGGCCAGACGGGCGCGGACCGAGCCGCTCTCGATTACGCCATTCAATATTCCATTCCCTACAGCGGCTGGGTCCCCAAGGGCAGAAAATCGGAGGATGGAACCGTTCCCGAGGCCTACAGGCTCCAGGAGATGCCGACCAGCGACTATTCGCAAAGGACGGAAAAGAATGTCCTGGATTCCGACGGAACGCTGATCGTGTCCCATGGAATCCTGACGGGTGGCTCCGCCGTGACGGAATTCTATGCCGAGCAACATGGCAAGCCCTGTCTGCATATCGATCTGGACAAGGTGCCTCCCGCCGAGGCGGCCGTCTTCGTGCGCGCCTGGATCGACGAACATTCCATAGGCGTGTTGAATGTCGCCGGGCCGCGGGCGGGCAAGGATCCTGAAATCTATTCAGCGACGTTCAAACTTCTGGAGGCATTGTTCAAGAAATGAGCATCCGCATTCTAGCCACATCCTCCCTGGTGGGCCCATACATTGAACATCTGGGGCTCCGCTTTCCCGAGCTGTGCGTCACCCCCTTCCGGTCTCCGGAATGGACGGCCGGACTCGCCAGTGCGGAGGCCCTCGTCGTTCTGCTCTCAGAGCCCCTGACGGAAGAGGATCTGGAACGCTGCCCGAACCTGAAGGTCATCGGCACCTATTCCGTAGGCATCAACCATCTCCCCGTCGCCTATTGCCGGCAGCGGGGCATTCGCATCGTCAATACACCCGGCGTGTTGACGGATGCCACAGCCGATCTGGCCCTGACGCTTCTGCTCTCCCTGACCCGGCGCGTCAGCGAAGGCGAGGCCCTGGTGCGCTCCGGCCAGTGGAAGGGGTGGGCGACCGACCTGCTCCTGGGAACCGGCCTCTCGGGAAAAACCTGCGGGATTCTGGGATCCGGCCCGATCGGCCGGGCCTTTGCCCGACGGGCCTGGGCCATCGGGATGACGGTCTTTTTCTGGGACCGGGAAGGAAACCAGCCCCCGGTGGATTTCGGCGTGGAGATCGCCGAACGCCTGCCCCTGGATGAGCTGCTGCCGCAGAGCGACGTGCTGTCCCTCCACTGCCCGCTGACGGATACGACCAGGGGCCTGCTGGGCCGCGAACGGCTCGCCCTTCTGCCCCGGGGAGCCTTTCTCATCAATACGGCCCGGGGCGGAATCTTCGACGAACAGGCAGCCATGGACCTGCTTGACGAGGGACGGCTGGGAGGGATCGGTCTGGATGTTTTCGACAATGAGCCAACGCTGAATCCCGGGTGGCTTGCCGCGCCGAGAACGGTCCTTCTTCCCCACCTCGGATCCGCCACGGTCGAGACGCGGGAAGCGATGTCACGGCTGCTTTGCCTTGGAATCGAGGAATCCCTGCGAACGGTCGGCCGAGCGGCTTCCCGGGAGGCATGAGCATGAAATTACGGGGCTCGCCGTGAGAAAGGTCTTTCTGATAACGCCAAGCTGCCTGATCAAAAAGAGGCGCGATTTTACCGGCGGGATTCGACGGCTCGCCGAGCTGGGGTTTAACGTCATCAACCCGGAATTCCCTGCAACTCCGCTCTCGCCGCAGGAGAAAGCGGACCAGATCCACCGGGCCTTTTCGGACCCGGATATCGCAATGATCCTGGCTGTGCGGGGCGGCTATGGAGCCATGAAGGCCCTGCCCTTGATCGACTTCGACCTCATTGGCGACCATCCCAAATTCTTTGCCGGTTTCAGTGACTTAAGCGCATTGATCAACCCCATTTTTGAACGGACCGGAATGGTCACCCTTCATGCACCGATGGTTAAGAACCTGGGCGCACCGTCACCCTTTACGTTGAAGTCCTTTATAAACGCCGTCAACGGCTACCCGGAGAGAAACCTTTTCAAAGGCGCACCGGTAACGGTCTATCAACCCGGTACGGCCAGGGGTGTTCTCAAGGGCGGCAATCTCATGACCCTTACCGCGCTGATAAAGACGGACTGGGAGCTCGATACGGAGCAGACGATTCTTTTCCTGGAAGATGTGGATGAAAAGAGCCATTCGGTCGATCGCTGCCTGACCCAGTGGATCCTTGCCGGCAAGTTTCGGGATGTCAGGGCGATCATCCTCGGCGATTTCCGCGGGATCAGAAGCAGTCAGGTGTACGGGATGATCGCCTCGCAGATGGAAATAAAATTCCCCGTGGTTTCCTGCCCCTATATCGGCCATGGGAACAACAAGATTTCTCTGCCCGTCGGCGCCCTGGTCGAGCTGAATACGGATCGGAAGAGCCTCCGGATTCAGGAGATGTCCCTGCCGGGAGTTCGATCATGAACGTCATCTGGCTGATCCTGCTTTCCGTCGGTATCGTCTTCGCCGTTTTTACCGGAAACCTGGAGCCCTTCACGCAGGCCGTTTTCGACGGCGCCAAATCGGCGGTGGAGATCTCCCTGTTCCTGCTGGGCATCGTCTCGGTCTGGCTGGGGATCACACGGATTCTCGAAGACTCCGGGCTGATCTACCGGATCGCCCATGTATTCCGACCGGTTCTCTCCCGGCTGTTCAGAAACATCCCCGACGATCACCCTTCTCTTACGGCCATTACGCTCAACATCCTGGCAAACCTTTTCGGCCTCGGCAATGCCGCCACTCCCCTGGGAATCAAAGCCATGCAGGAACTGGACACCCTCAACAAAGACAAGGGAACCATCACCTTCGAGATGATGATCTTCATCGTCCTCAATACGGCCAGCATCCAGTTGATCCCCTTTTCGGTCATCGGGATTCTCGCAGCCTATGGCGCCCATAATCCGGCGGAGATCGTTCTGCCGGTCCTGATTGCCACCGCCATTTCGGCCGTTGCAGCGCTCTTCATTCTCTTCACGTTCAGGAAGATCCTCAAATGATCCGGCAGCTCAACACGATCTCCCTCCTCATCATCCCGCTCTTTCTCCTTTTTACGGTCCTCTATGGAACGTTGAAGAAGGTCCGGGTTTACGATTCCTTTGTTGCCGGCGCGAAAGAAGGGCCGGGAATCATTCTGAACATCTTCCCCTATCTGCTGGCAATCTTTGTGGCCATAAAAGGCTTCCAGGCGTCGGGCGCCTTCGACTGCCTCCGGAATCTCTTTTACAGCGCCTTTTCCTTCCTGGATATCCCCGTCGAAGTCATCTCCATGTCGATCGTCAAGCCGCTCTCCGGAAGCGCCTCGACAGCCCTGTTTACCGACATCGTCAAAACGACGGGGCCGGACTCGGCTGCAACGCGGATGACCGCCGTGATCATGGGAAGTGCGGAAACCACCTTTTATGTCCTTGCCGTTTATCTTGGCGCGGTGAGCATCCGGAAAACCCGCTATCTCGTGCCGGTGTGCCTGGTCGCCGACCTGATCGGAATCGTTACCGCCGTTTTCGTGGTGAGGTGCCTTTTCTGAAATGTGCAGGCTGCTGGGCATCACGAATTTCAACTTCGTAAAGCATCGACAGATCGTCAACCATTTCTGCGATCTCGCCCGAACCGGTCACGTAATGGCCGGCGATCCTCCCGGACACGGCGATGGATGGGGAATGGCCTTCTATCTCAACGGTGTATGGAAAGTCCGCAAAAGCGGCGGGAATGTCCTGGAAGAGACGGACAAGATCACGAGCCCTCTCCGAAGAGCCGGGGAATGTCCTGTTTTGATCCTCCATCTGCGCAAGTCCGCCTGGAACGACACCTCCACGTCCCGGCATGCCCATCCCTTCCACTACAAAAACACGGTTTTTGCCCATAACGGCACAATCTACAATTACCAGGGGCTGATTCCCGGCATAACCGTTCCAGGCCTCGGAGAGGATGCCCTCGATACGGAAGTCTTCTTCCTGCATGTCATGAGCGATCCGTCTTTTGACCTGGCCAGGGCCTTTATGAACAGCGTTTCCCTGATCAGGCGGGATTATACCTTCTCCGCTCTCAACTGCCTCTTCAGCGATGGGAAACGCCTGTTCGCCTACCGCGATTACGCCAGGGAACCGGATTACTATTCTCTCTTCAAGGCCTCCTCGGAGAGTTCCTGCATTGTTTGCTCCCAGCCTATCATGGAGGATCTTCCCTGGAAAATGATGGAGAAGGAAGAACTTCTGGTGGTGCAGGAGGGATCCGATGATTCTACCTGAGAAGCTATACTTCACTCGAAATGTGTTTGCCTGAAAGCACAGACCGCTATGGACTGTACGTTATTCCCCCAACATGTTATCGACCCAGGAAATTGCCGCCGCAACATTGGGAAAACCAATGGTGCTGGTCAGCAGAATGAGCGCCGGTATTCCCTGAAGAAGAAACCCCTTATTGCCCTTTGTCACCATGGGACACAACGATCTTCTGTGTCATGACAAACCATACGAAATTGAACGTCACTTCCTAAAATCGGTCATAAGGGCTCACCAGGCATAGAATGGCAGGAAATGGCGGCTACAATGCTCAGCAAAAAACGCTTAAAGGGAGATAGACATGGAATTTCTTTCTTTTATCTACAAGTACGGCATCTGGATATCCGTCCCGGTATTTCTCTTCTCTGTCATCCTGCTCGTAAAATGCATCATCGGTGTGATCCGGATTGAGGCAGAGTCGCGGCTGATCAGTGTCCCCCTCCGCGATCGCCAGGAGATCAATTTTTCCGAGTCGGGCAGGGTTGTCCTCTGCATGGAAGGCCCCATCCTCAGCAGGCGTTTTGCAGCGTTGAAATACGAACTCACGGGACCTGATGGAATGGCGGTGAAGAGCCGCAGGGCCTTTTTGCGGACGACCACCTCGGGATTCAAAAAAGCGACCCGGGAACTGAGGGTCTTCGACATTGCCTTTCCGGGTCGATACACCTTTGAGATCCTGGGCCTCAAGGGGGAAAACCCCTCAGACCCCGAGCACCGGATGGTCTTTACAAGGCCTCACCTGGCGCGCACGATGGCCTGCATCATAGGGATCGTCTTCACAGCGGGACTCACCATCCTGAGCCTGGTTCTCTTCCTGATGCGGCTCGTCGGCGTAAAATGACCGGATTTGAGCGCCGCCTCCCTCAATTTCCTTTTCAGGGCTCAAGGCCTTTCTGCGTTTAAATAAAGATTGATGAAAAGAAATGTTGTGGTAAACTTCCCATACTATCCGAGAATGGATAAAAGCTCCTAGGTCAGGGACAGCCACTTCAGAGCAAGCTTTCGCGTAAGACGGACCGGATCCTTTTCGATTCCTTTTAATTGAGTGGCCTCAGCCACAGAATGTTGAGGACGTTATGAAAACGAAGCGCTTTTTCCTTTTGTTGCTGCCTTTTCTCCTTTTTCTTCTGCCGGTATGGGTTGGAGCAGATCCACCTGCCGATCAATGCATCTCCTGCCACACGGACGATCAAAAGATGAAGTCCCTGGTCAGGATGCCCACCCTTCACAGTGAAGGCGAGGGGTGAGCAGGCGCCCCTCCGCCCGTGAAGGCGGAAGATTATTACAAGGGCTATCTCGTCGACTCCGCACTTTTAGCCAAAGATCCCCATTTCTCCCAGGGATGCGACATCTGCCACAAGGGCGACAAGACAAGCACAAAGAAGGAGTCGGCCCATAAGGGGCTGGTATGCCGGCCGTCGGACAATCTCAAAACCTGCGGCCGCTGCCACGGAAAGACCGCGGACACCTATGGAAAATCCCTGCATTATACAACAATCGGCCAGAGGCAGGGTGTCATGGGCCGCTTTTCCAAGGAGGAGCTGAAAAACTTTGACAAGAAGGTTTTTGAACAATCCTGCCGGAGCTGCCATGCCTCCTGCGGCGATTGTCACGTGAAGTCACCGCCTGTTTCCGGAATCAGCATGGGCCTCATCCAGGGCCACAAATTCGTCAAAAAGGACGAAGCAAAGACCTGCGCCTTCTGTCACGGGGGGCGCGTTTACCCGGAATACACGGGTGAATACGGCGGAACGACAGACGTCCACTACCAGAAGGGGATGATGTGCCTTGACTGCCACAACAAGCAGGAACTCCACGGCGACGGACAGAAGTATATGACCAAGCAGGAGGTGAAGGACCGCCCCTCTTGCACGAACTGCCACAAAACCATCACGTCGGAGAAACCCATGACGACGATGGCCCACAACGTTCACCTCGGCAAGGTGAGCTGCTATGGCTGCCACTCGGGCGGCCAGTACCGGAATTGCTACAACTGTCATGAAGGGACGGGCGCCAAGTCCGAACCTGGATTCATCCTCGGGAAAAACCCACGGAACAGGAATGAGGTCACGACGCTCCGCGTCATTCCCACCGTCCGTGATTCCTTTGCGAAGGCAGGTATTCGCATGGCCCATTACGACAATCTTCCGAATTACTGGGACACCCCTGCCCACAACATCAGGAAACGCACGGACCGGACCCGATCCTGCGATTCCTGTCACAAGGACAGGACCGGATTCCTGACGCGGGAAACCCTCCTGAAGGGAGGCGCCAAGGCAAACGAGGGATTGATTTCCACTCCGAAAGCCATTTCCCGGTAACCTTTGCTTCGAGGATGAAAGGAGGTGGGGCAATCCGGCAAACCAACCTTTCCTCAATAACTGTTCAACCATGACGAGCAAAAGGAGAAATCATCACAGGCATATCGAACCAAGGATGAGCGCATGGAGAACGTTCGCAGATGAAAAGCGGATTCTCGTGCCGACCGACTCCCAATCAGCAGAAAGGAGACAATATGAAAAAAATCAATATGTATGCTCTTCTCTTGATCGTGTTCTTTTTATTGCCCCTGACAGTGGTTGCCGAAGGGTTTTCGCCGATTGTTTCCACCGATTGGCTCCACCAGAATCTTGACAATCCAAAATTGATCATCGTGGATATCCGGAAAGTTGAAGACTATCGGACAGGCCACATCCCCGGGGCCATCAGTCTCTTCTATGGGACGTGGGCCATCAAAAAGGGCGATTTTGACAATCAGCTCCCCGAGGACGATGAACTTGTCGACCTATTGAGTTCCGCGGGCATCGGTCCTGATTCGATCGTTGTCGTTGCCGGGACGACGGAATCGGGCCCTGACCGCGTCAACACATCCCGGGTGGCATGGACTCTGAAATATGCCGGGGTCAAGACCGTCGGCATCCTCAATGGGGGATATACCAAGTGGATGATGAGGGAAAAACGGGCCATCTCAACGGATATCGTAAAACCAAAGGCTAAGCCTTACCAGGGAAAATTCAACAAGAATCTTTTAGCCGATAAAGACTACGTCACGAGTCAACTGGGAAAGGCCTTGATTGTAGATGTCCGGGAGCCGGAATTTTTCAGCGGCAAAAACAAGCTTCCCTTTGTTGCCAAGGCGGGCAGAATCGCAGGGGCGGTCAATCTTCCCACCGCACAGGTGTTTGATAAGTATCCGCCGGGTGAGCACCTTGAAACATGCTGTTATACGCTGAAAACCAAGGATCAGTTGAAGAATATGGCATCCGGGGTCGTGGGCGGCGATTTGTCACGGGGGATCATCGTCTACTGCGATACGGGAAGGGTAGCGAGTACCTGGTGGTTCATTCTGCATGAAGTTCTCGGGTACACAAATGTAAAAAATTACGACGGCTCCATGCAGGAATGGTCAAAGGACCCGAACGCAAAAATAGAGCCGTAATCGTGAAAGGGATGAAGGAGTTGGATAGGTGATGCCTTCTTCGTCACCACTGGAAGTCATCCCTATTTTGGAGATTGCATGCTGACAGGTAAGCAGAAGAGATTTCTTCGCGGAATGGGACATGATCTGAAACCCGTTGTGCTGATCGGCAAGGGTGAACTCACCGAATCCGTCCTTCGGGAAACCGATTCGGCCCTGGCGCATCATGAATTGATCAAGGTGAAGCTCCTGGAGAGCAGCCTTTCAGACCGCCGGGAGGCGGCCGAACAGATGGCGTTGACTCTCAATGCTGAAATTGCCCAGATCCTGGGAAGGACCATTCTCCTGTACAGGAAAGCCGAGCAACCGAAGATTGACCTGCCTTAAATGAGCGAGGGGAACAGGATTGCATCATGGTAGACCTTCACTGCCACACCACAGCCTCGGACGGTTTGATGACCCCGACCGATCTCATCAGGATGGCTGCAAAAGAGGGTGTTACCGTCATCGCCATTGCAGATCATGATACTGCCGACGGTCTTGACGAGGCGGCCCGGGAGGCACGGCAAGAGGGGATAAACTTTCTTCCGGCTATCGAGTTATCCGTTTCCTATCCCACAGGGGAATTTCATCTTCTGGGATATGGGATCCGGCATCATGACGAGGATTTTCGGGATAAGCTGGCGCAGCTGAAGAGCATCCGCGAAGAGAGGGTCCTGAAAATCGTTGAACGGCTGAATCGCGCCGGGGTCCAGTTAACCCGCGAGGATGTGTGCCATGAATCCAACGGAGCCGCGCCCGGCAAGCCCCATGTAGCGCGCGCCCTCATAAAAAAGGGCTACGCTTCCGATATCCATTCCGCCCTGCGCACCTATCTTGACAAGGGCGCTCCAGGGTATGTCTCCAAGGAAAAGCTCTCACCGGAATCGGCCATCGGTCTCATCCGGAGCGCCGGAGGCCTTCCGGTCCTGGCCCATCCTAAGTCTCTCAGGTGCAGGGACTACAGGGAATACGAGCACATTACCCAGGAATTGACCGATCAGGGAATTGCCGGCATCGAGGTTTATGCCACCATGCACGACAAGCAGGATGTCAAGCTCTTTGGGGAACTCGCAAAGCGGCATCATCTGCTTGTGACGGGAGGAAGCGATTTCCACGGGGATAATGGCGGGAGGCTGGGATATTACGGTTATCCCAGGCTCATTCCCGAAAGCTGCTCCCGGGCGCTTCTCCAATACGGCGTTCCCTGATATCACAGAAACGGTATGCTTGCCGGGAAACGGCTGGGAAGGAAGGGCAGATCAGATGGATAAAAAAAAGCAGCAGTACAAGTGCGCAGTCTGCGGTTACATCTATGATCCGGAAAACGGGGACCGCATAGGCGGCATCCCGGCAGGCACAGCCTTCGAAGATCTGCCTGACGACTGGGCATGCCCGTTATGCAGCTCGGATAAATCGGAGTTTAAGCCTACGATAAGCCGGCCCATGTACCAGCCACCAAAATGACCTTTGTTGCCGGACGGCTTTGCTTCAAATGATCGGAGCGGCTTCGTTCCCGCCTCCCTGAGGATGCCGCGACCAGGCTGGATCGCCCCCTGCCGGTCTGCCCCCGTGAGCTGTCATCCTCCGCAAGGCCGGATGAATCCTAATCCGTGGCCTTCAGCGTCGTCAGCAGAAAACGGCGGAAGATCTCATAATCGGCGGCCATGGGCAGAGGTTTGCCCGACCGATGATCAAGATCCCGCATGCTGACCGGCAATTCGGGACTGATGTTCAACAACGATTCGATCTCTTCAGGAAACTTCGCCGGATGGGCCGTTTCCAGGCAGACGCAAAGCGGCGTCTTTCCAGCCTGCTCCAGGTAGCGTTCAAGCCCGCACCAGCCCACGGCACCGTGTGGCTCCAGAAGGAGCCGGTATCGTTCATAAGCCCGGCGGATCGTCTGCCGGGTTTCCTCATCTGAAACGGCCACGGAGAAGATGTTCCTCCTCATGGTTTCCAGGTCCGGCACCCGGTGCACAACGCCCGTCCGATCGACCGTCCCTCCGTACAATTCGAAGAACCGGGCCAGATTGCTCGGGTGGCCGACATTCATAGCGTTGGAAAGACAGGCGCGGGAAGGAGATATCTTCCCGTACACTCCGGTTTCCAGAAAGCGGGGGAACTCGTCGTTTTCGTTGGTGGGCATCACCAATCTGCGAAGGGGCAGCCCCATCCGCCTGGCATATTCGCATCCCAGGGCATCCCCGAAGTTTCCCGAGGGCACGGAAAAGACGATCTCGTCTCCAGGCTCGGAAAGCTGGGCATAGGCATAGACGTAATAAATCATCTGGGGAAGAATCCGGCCGAAATTGATTGAATTGGCGGAGGTCAGATTCAAGCCGGCCAAGGCCGGATCGGCGAAGGCCTGTTTGACGAGATTCTGGCAGTCATCGAACTTTCCGTCCACGGACAGCGTACACACATTGCCGCCGATCGTATCCAGCTGCTTTTTCTGCCGTCCGCTTACCTCATCCCGGGGGTAGAGGATATAGACATCAATCCCATCGACGCCCTTGAAGGCTTCCCCCACGGCACTTCCCGTATCCCCCGACGTGGCCACCAGGACATTCAGGCGCATCCCCGGGTCGCGGAAATGGCTCATCAGGCGGGCCATCATCCGGGCCGCAAAATCCTTGAACGACGCCGTAGGCCCCCGGTCGAGACGAAGGACGTACAGGCGATCCACAACGTTCTCCAGGGGAACGTCGTAATTGTAGGACGACTCGATCACCGCGGCCAGGGTTTCCGGGGGCATATCCGCCCCGAGATAGGCCTCCGCCACCAGCAGAGCGGCCGCCGTGTAGGGCCGGCCTTTCAGATGATGGATATCTTTCAGGGATAACCGGGGAATCGTTTCGGGCATATAGAGCCCCTCATCGGGGGCCTGCCCCAGGAGGAGGGCTTCCCGGAAGGAAACGGGTTCCGCGGGCTTTCTGCCTTCTACGGCGGCAAGATAACGGTTCGTACTGTAATAAAGGATTTTTTCTCTCATGATGTCCTTCAAGGGCTGTTACCGGTTTATGGGATGGCTCCGTATAAAATCGAGAAAGATCTGATGGTGGCGCATTAAAGCAAGCTGTCTGCGATAAATCAAATAAAAAGAACGCTCAATGCGGCAGTCTTCCACAGGAACTTCACACAGGATACCGGAACGAAGCTCACGGTCGACGGCATGGACGGAAATCATCGAGATTCCAAGACCTGCAAGAACGGCCTCCTTTACAGCCTCCGAGCTCCCCAGCTCCACGACGATCCGCAGACGGGACAGAGTCCAGCCGACAACATTCCGAAGATAATTCTCGAAGACCTCCCGGGTCCCGGATCCTTTTTCCCGGACAACAAAGGGCTCCTCGGCCAGCTCGCTCCAGGACACGGTCCTCCTGCCGGCGAAACGATGCCCCCTGGGCACCGCGAGAACCAAACGGTCCTCCCAGAGAGTTTCCACGTGGAGCTTAGGATTCTGGGGACTTTTCCCGATGATGCCGATTTCCGAGGCCGCATTCAGGATCGCATCCAGAGACTCATCGCTGTCGGCCGTCTGGACATGAACCCGGATTTCCGGATGGTCTTTATGGAAGCTCCCGAGAACGTAAGGGAGAAGATAGGTCGCAGGAATCGTACTTGCCTGAATGTCGATCACTCCCGAAGCGCGATCCTGTATCCGGATCAGCCGCTCACCCGCCTCTTCCCGCAGATGGAGCACTTTCCGGGCATAATCGTAAAGGACCTTCCCTTCGGGAGTCAGGGAAATCCCCGCTCGCTCCCGGTTGACCAGGCGGACGTTCAGATCCTCTTCCATGTTTTTGACGTGTTTGGTCAGGGTCGGCTGGGTGAGGCAGACCCGGCGTGAAGCCCGGCTGAAGCTCCGCTCTCCGACGAGGGCGACCAGGGTTTCAAGCTGTTGAAATGTGATGTTCCGAAAAGGATTGTATGCCATAGATGGTCCTGTTATCATAACGGATAGGAATAATCAACTCGGTTGTTGTCTCTCGATGAATTTGACATCTTTGCGGCTTTCTTCTATATTCGTGCCGTCCATGGCTGTTCGCAAACCTGCCTGGCCGCATTTCCCCTGAGCGGCGGCCGGCAGGCATCGGCAAACAAGGACTTGATTTTAAAAAAATTCAAGATTGGAGATATGGTTCATGGAGGATCCCAAGAAGCCCCGACTGACCACAACCGTCTCGGGAGCCGGTTGAGCCTGCAAATTAGGTCCGGGAGACCTGAGTGAAGCGTTGTGCGATCTTCCCCTGATCTCTGATCCCAACCTGATTGTGGGAATGGAGCACGGTGAAGATGCCGGTGTATACAAATTACGGGATGACCTTGCCCTCATTCAGACCCTGGATTTCTTCACGCCCATCGTGGATGATCCCTACACCTTCGGCCAGGTTGCCGTGTCCAACTCCCTGAGCGACGTGTACGCCATGGGCGGCCTGCCGCTGACCGCCATGAATATCGTCTGCTTCCCGATCAGAACCATGGACATCTCCATCCTCCGCCAGATCCTCCTCGGCGGTCTGGACAAGATGCGGGAAGCGGGGGTCGTGCTGGTGGGCGGCCACAGCGTGGAGGACAAGGAGCTCAAATACGGCCTTTCCGTAACGGGGACCGTCCATCCGGATAAGGTCCTGCTCAATACCGGATCCCGCCCCGGAGACCGCCTCATCCTCACCAAACCCCTGGGGACCGGGATCGCCGGTACGGCCATAAAAGCCGGAATCGCCTCGGAAGCCCTGATTGCTCGATCCATCGCCTCCATGGCGGCGCTGAACAAAAAGGCCGCTGAAATCATCCAGGCAACCCCGGCCGTTCACGCCTGCACGGATATCACCGGCTTCGGACTCCTCGGCCACCTCGCGGAAATGATCGAGGGGCAGGACATCGGCATCCGGATTTTTTCCGACCGGGTTCCCTTTTTCCCGGAAATCCGGGAACTGGCCGAAATGGGCATCCTTCCCGAAGGCCTTTACCGGAATCGAGATTTCCGGATGCCCCTGATGGATCTGAGTCCAGCCTGTCCGGAATGGAGATCCGACATTCTCTTCGATCCGCAGACCTCAGGCGGATTGTTCTTCGCGCTGTCTGCCGACCAGGCGGAAGCCTGTCTCGCCCGTCTGCACGCCGCCGGCCTGGCCGAAGCGGCCATCGTCGGCGAGGTCTTGTCCGCCCCAGCCGGCCGGATCATCGTTGAATAGGAGGAACCCTCCTCAGCCAATCGGGTCTCCCTGTAAGCCAAATCCGCACCCCAAAATACGGTTTTTCAGGTATTGATTAATTCGCGATATGGGTGTGTAGTTCGTCATCATTTTTGAAGTCAAAAAACAGGGAGGATGAATGATGAGACGGCTTGGTTTACGAAAATTCTTTGCACTTGTTTTGCTCCTGACCTTACTTCTGGCGCCGTCGATCGCTCTGTGCGCCACAACCTATGATCTGGCAACCGATTGGAGCAAAATCGACAACCCCAATGGAACCTGGGCGGTATGGAAAGGTTCCGAACTTCTTCAGCATCAGGTGGGCACGGGAAGCCCCATGACGGCTGGAATGGATTTCTTTGCCATGGGAAATTCCTGGGGCAATTTCCTGCCTGCGTGGTGGCAGGGGACGGACAACAACATCTACACGCACAGTTGGGACAGCTCCAATGGTGGAACATACGGTGAGTCCATCCTCACATGGACCGCACCCGAAGCAGGGACCATCAGCCTTTCCGGGTGCATCTGGTATGACCACGCGGGCGTGTCCAGGAGCAACGACTTTTCCCTCTACCTCGGCAGCACCCTTCTTGCGACAGGAACGATCAGCCATGCAAGCCACAATGGCGAAGCGAATGCCCTGACGTTCCTGGATGCCCTGGTAGCCGGCCAGGCCCTCAATGACCTGGCGGTCGATAAAGACGATGTTGTGAGCCTTTATGTCGTTGAGTCCCGAGGTCAAAACTGGGGTTCCGTGGCAGGCGTGGAGCTGACGATCACGGAAACGGCGGCACCTGTGCCTCTTCCCGGCGCGCTCCTTCTTTTCGGACACGGTCTCGCAGGTCTCGCAATCCTGAAGAGGAAAATGACCCGCTAAACAGTGTACATGCCTCGAATTGGAGGCTTTTCGATCGAGCCGGTCAATCCACAAAAAAAGCATCTAACCTCTCAGGATTAGATGCTTTTTTTTCACTTGGAGACGCGAAGATTTCTCGCGCGGCCTTCTATTCGGCGGCTTTGCAGCCGGCGCAGCAGGATGAATCGCCGCCGCTGCAGGTCGCTGTGTCACTGGACGAGCTGCCGGTCGACTCTTTCTGCCTGGATTCCAGAGCACAAGACTTCTTTCCGCCGTAATCCGTTACATACCATCCCGAGCCGGTCAGGTGAAAGGAAGAAAGGGAAATCATTTTTTCCACACTTCCCTGGCAGTATTGGCACTGCTGTACCGGCGCTTCGGTGATTTTCTGAAAGACTTCAAATTCTCTCCCGCATTTCCGGCATTTGTACTCATAAATCGGCATACCTTAAACCTCCATGTATTATAACTTAATTGTATAAATCTCCAATCTGGTACTGGCTGCTGAAACAATCAAGGACGAGGCCGAGATCATGATGCACAACCGGCTGCATGATCTGTCGGGTGATGGAATGGACGATTTCCTCCTCCCGGATCTTTTCTTCCTGGGGCGCCTCGAAATCAAAAAGACCTTCATCGAAGCGGATGACATGAACCAGCTCGTGCGCCGCAATATACAGCATCAGGGGCGCGAACTTGATAAAGGAGTTTGCCCGTTCGACGGCATCCAGGATCCGGTTGTCCTGAAGGCAGACGCGATAAAAGTGAAAACTTCGCGAGACATCCGGAAACCTCTTCTTTTCATAGCGATACCGACAGAGGTGGGCAAAGGCCCCATCCTGAATCTCATGGGTTTCCAGCTCGGCCAAGGTCCGGATATCATAGCGGTACGCCTGAAATGCCCGGCGCCCGAACCGGTAGTAATTCGCCACGAGCTGTTCCGCGTGGTCAAAAGCGGCTTTCATCAGAGACATCTGCGACGGATTGAAAAACCGGTCCCTCATGATATCCCTTAACTCCCTGATGCAACATATAAATTCCGTCAAATTATAAGCATAAATTTCAAATTGTCAATATGTCGATGAAGAGATTTCGCTTCTTTTATCCGGTCCCTTGACAGAAAAGATTCTGAAGTCATATCCGGAAGCAACATGCGATGCGTTCCCGGTGTCAAAGCGCAATTTTTCTTCCACGGAACAATGATCAGAGCGCCAACTTCAGAATTCTGGATATCAGGTTTTTATAGCTGATGCCCGAACGTTTCATCAGCATCGGAAACATGGAAATATCGGTGAAACCGGGCAGCGTATTGATCTCGTTCAGATAAATCCTGCCGTCGCACAGGAGGTAATCTACGCGGGCAAAGCCTTTGCAGTCGCACAGATGGTAAACCTTCTCCGTTGTGCTTTTGATTTCATCCCTGGCGCCAGCCTCAAGATCGGCCGGAATGGCGACCCGGGTTCTGTTTTTCTTGTATTTTTCATCGAAATCATAGAAGGCCCCGCCCAGGAAAAGCTCTCCCGGCTCGGAAATGATCAATTCATCATTGCCCAGCACGGCCACTTCAATTTCCCTCGGATTTACAAGCCCCTGCTCGGCCAGGATTTTATCGTCGTGCCGGGCGGCCTCCCTGACGGCTTTTTTCAACTCGTTAAAATCGGTTACTTTCGTAATTCCAACGGACGAACCGGAATTGGACGGCTTGATATAAACCGGCAATTCAAAACTGCCCTTGATTTTTTCCACCCACTGATCGACATCGCTCTTTTTCCTGCCCCGCAGATCCATAAAGTCGAAAGGGACCTGGCTAATACCATGGCCGATCAGAAACGTTTTAAAGACAGCCTTGTCCATGCATAAGCTCGAGCTCAAAACCCGGCATCCACAATAGGGCACCTTCTGGATTTCAAAGAGCCCCTGCAATGCCCCGTCTTCCCCGTATTTGCCATGGGTGATCGGCAGGGCGACATCAAAGAGCCTTGAAAAATCGCCCATGGTTATTTCCTGCTCTTCCGAAGGATGACCTGCTTCCTCGGCGTCTTCCAGCACGTAGAATTTGTTGTTTTTGTGCCAGTAAACCAGAACCAGGTTGTATTTGCTGTAATCAAAGGCCTTGATGATATTTTTTGCCGAGATGACGGATATGTCAGCCTCGTTGCTCAACCCGCCGAAAAACAACCCCACCGTTTTCTTTTCCATGTAAGCGCCTCTCTTCATTCCGGAGATATTCTTGGTGCCGTGCTGTTCAAACTGATCCGCCCTTCCGCGCTGAAGCGTTCTTCCTGCCTGAACCGGAACCCTGTTGATGCGTGTTCAGCCTACTTCGATGGATCATAGTCCCAGAGAAAGGTCACCCCGCTGTTGGGGAAGATCCATTCACCATCACGAATTCGCAGCGAAACGCAACGTCCAGGATCCCGGATAATTTCGGGATAGGGGTGCTTTCCGGCGAAAAAGCAGATTTCCTGGACGGTGGAAACGGGCGTCCCTTCATAGCGGAAGTTAATCTCCAGGCCGCGCGTGGGGTAAACAAGATAGACGGGGAAGAACCTGCAGCCCCGTGATGAGCGGGTGACAACCTCCAGTTCCACTCTGACCTGCTGACCGAGCCTTTCCTTGAGATGCTCGCCGCCGCACCAGACTTCATAGCCGCGGTTTGTGCTCTCCCTTCGGATGACCGGAATGTCCTCCTCGTCGATCCGCACCCGGTTCACCCTGAAATCCTTATCCGCGTCTCCGGAGCCGCCATCCTGAAGCAGCCATCGATATTCACAGAGCGGATCATCAAAAAAAGCGGAGAGCTGACCGTTATCCAGAGCGCAGCCGATGAGAAAGACGGGATTCCGGAAGACCTTGGTATATTCGATATGGGTCGTCACGCGGAACCCGTCGGCTGCCGGCCCCGTTTCCCCGGCCTGTTCACCCCCGGGTTCGGATAAGGTGATATCATAGCGAAAATTCGTCCGCAGCTCCAACGGCCGGTCATTTTTTCCGAAGAGCGCCTCAAACATTTCGTAAAAAATGGCGTCACCCAGTTCTTCGCTTCGCGCCCTGACCTGGAAGCACTGGCGGATCATCCCGTCGATCCTCGCCAGGGACCGCTCTTCCTGGGGGATGAAGATCCTTCGCAGCCGCGGTTCGACGGCTTCGGCTCGGCCCTGCTGCACAAAAATCCGGGGGGCCCGCTTGCCCAGAGTACAGAGAATATCGTAACTGATGGTCCCGATTCGCGAAGCGATGTCGTTGGCGGAAATTTCCTCACCGCCCTGCCGCCCCATGAGAACCGCTTCATCGCCGATCCGGCAATCGGGAAGAGAGCTCACATCGATGGTGACCATGTCCATGGAAACCCTTCCGACGACAGGCACACGCTTCCCCCGAATCAGCACCTCGCCCTGATTGGACAGGATGATTCCGTATCCGTCGCCATACCCTACGGGAAGGGTGGCAATCCGGGACGGGCGATCCGTTATGTAGGTCCGGTTATAGCCGATCCCCGCCCCTTTGGGAAATTCCTTGAGGAGAATCACCCGGGTCTTGAAGCTCATGACGGGACAGAGGTCGGCTTTCCCCTCCGTTTGGGTCGCCGGATGAATCCCGTAGGACATAAGGCCGGGACGCACCATATCCAGAAAAAACCGCGGGTAATTGAGAATCGCACCGCTGTTGGCCATATGCTTGATCGGGATCGAAATCCCCTCCGCGGACAGCTTCTCGACCAGCGCGAGGAAAAGCGTCCCCTGCTGTTCGTTGAAATTGACGCAGATCTCGCTGGAGGCAAAATGGGAAAAGAGGCCCTCAACCACGATATTCGGGAACGCGAGAATTTTCCTGATCAGGGCGGGGGCTTCGTTCCAGAGGATGCCGCCCCGGCCCATTCCCGTGTCGATCTCGATATGAACGGGCGCCGTCACGCCCGCCTCTTCAAGGTGGCGCTGGAATTCCCCGGCAAACATAAGATCCGACAGAGACGGGGTCAATCCGTATTTGATGATCTCGCGGATCTCCCCCTTCGTGGACGGGCTCAAAATGATGATCGGGGCGGTAATCCCGCTGACCCGGAGCTGTACGCCTTCGTCGGCATTGGCCACACCGAGGCAGGCGGCTCCGTTCTTCAGCGCCGTATGGGAGATCTCGATGGCGCCATGGCCGTAAGCATCCGCCTTGACCACCTGAAGGATCTTGACCGAAGGCCCGACAAGCCGCCGCAGTTCCGACCAGTTCCGTGTAAAGCTGTCCAGGTCCACTTCGACCCAGCTCCGATATGACAAATCGCCAGCAAAAGACATAAATTCCGCGAAGTAGAATACTTTTTCAGATTGGGTAAAAACGGCCTGATGATATCAAACCTCCCCCGAATGTCAAGGCCGGCCGAAAATCTCCTTCCAGCATCAGAAGCGTTCGACGGATTTGAACAGATTTTCCGATTTCACAGGCGGATCGAGGGGTTTCCAGGGATTGATTCAAGAAGAGACGCGGGGAGGGGCATGGGCCTTTTGGATAGGGGCTCGGACCAGGAGAGGCGGTCCGAGGCTTCCCGGTTGGATGGTAGCGCCCCCTGACGCGGCCGGGGCGGTTGTACGACAATTTCCGCAAGGGTCATTCCGGAGCCTTCTGCGTGGCCATGGTGATTTCCCTGGTAATCTCCACCCCCCTCTGCGGATTCAGGAAACCCCAGATGACACCGGCTTTGTCACGCTTCATGTGCATGGTGATCCCAGCCGCCGTTTTGAGGTCCAGCTTTTCGAGCATGGCCCCCGCCTTCGCCGGAGGGGTCGCCTCATACACTCTGGCCAAGTCCTTGTACCGCTTGGCCTCTGCTTCCTTGTTGGCCGTAATGGTGGAATTGAGCTTCTGTTCAAGATTGAGCAGAACGTCTATTTTTTCAGCAATTTCTTTCTTCAACGACAGCAGCTTCGCCTCTTCGGCCTTGAGGGCGCTTTCCTTTCCGTCCAGGTCCCTTTGCCGGCCCTGTAAAGCCGTATACAGAGTTCTCGACGGGGCCAGTTCGTCATCCACGACATCCCTGACGGCCGCTTCCGACGATCCCTGGCGCATTGGCTCCGCCAGTGCGCTCCGTTCAGAAAGCACAGATCCGTGCGGAAGCTCCATGAACGTCACCAGGCCGCAGACGGTGGCAATCTTGACAAGAAAAACCAAAAGGATGAAGGCTTGAAGAATATAGAAGGCCTTTTTCATGACTCGGCTCCATCAAACCGGAGAATTCCCATTTCATCCATGACCTTGCGATCAAGGTCCGCTAAGGAACGTTCATAATCTTCCAGATTTTTTTCTCTCAGTGTTTCAAGCATTTTTCTCTTCTTGACGGCCTCCAGAAGGTCTTGGCGCTTTGCCTCGACTTCGACCGATGCCTCGGAAAGGATCCCCCTCTGCCCTTTTTCCTCTTCGTGCAACGTTTCGATCCCCCTGAACAGAATGGCGATTTTTTCCACGGATGTCCTGCTTTCCTGCAGGCCCTTCAGCGTGCCGACGAGGTCTGCCCTTTTCTGAACCAGCGCATCGAGACGTTTTTGCTCCTTTTCCATCCGGCGAACCGCTTCAGAAAAGCGAATCAGCATCCTCTCTTCAAGAATCGTCCGGTATTCCAGAACCGTCTGCAATGGGAATTTAAACATGACACCCCTATTCCGCCGCGAAGAGGTTCTCCATCATCCCGGTGGTTTCTTCAAAATCAAACCGCTCATGAATATCCTGCCTCAGGAAAGCATTGACCGGATTGATCATGCGGATGGCGTAATCGATCTCCGCATTGCTTCCATGAACATAGGCGCCGATGTTGATCAGTTCCTCAGCCTTTTTATAGGTCGCCAGGATGTTCAAGATCTGATTCGCCGCTTTCTTGTGCTTTTCAGTGACGATGTCGATCATCACGCGGCTGACGCTGTTGAGAACATCAACGCAGGGGTAATGGTTTCTGCTGGCCAGATCCCGGGAGAGATAGATGTGCCCGTCCAGAATGGACCTTGCCGTGTCGGAAATGGGCTCATTGAAGTCATCTCCTTCGACCAGGATCGTGTATAACCCCGTGATGCTTCCCCGGTCTTCCACCTTTCCCGCCCGCTCCAGGAGCTTGGGCAGGAGGCTGAAAACGGAGGGGGTATACCCCTTCGTGGTGGGCGGCTCCCCTACGGACAGGCCTATTTCACGCTGGGCCATGGCGAACCGCGTCAAGGAATCCACCATCAGCAGGACATTGCGGCCCTGGTCCCGGAAGTATTCCGATATGGTCGTTGCCACATAAGCCGCCCGCATGCGGATGAGCGGGTGCATATCCGATGCAGCCACCACAACAACGGAGCGGGCCAGTCCCTCCTTCCCCAGGTTCTTTTCGAGAAACTCGCGGACCTCCCTGCCCCTCTCGCCGATCAGGCCGATCACGTTGATGTCCGCATTGGTATTACGGGCGATCATCCCCATCAGGACGCTTTTACCGACGCCTGACCCGGCGAAAATCCCCATCCGCTGCCCCTTGCCGCAGCTGAACATCCCATTGAGAACCTTTACGCCGAAATCGATGGGATCGGAGATTCTTCCCCGCACGAGGGGGTTGATGGGTTCGGCATACAGAGGATACTCCTCTTCCGCCTCAATCGGACCCTTGTTGTCGATCGGGCTTCCCGATCCGTCGATCACCCGTCCCAGAAGGCTTTCTCCGACTTTCACTGCCGCCTTCCTGCCCAGGGACTTGATGTTGCATCCCGGCCCCAGCCCCTGGATGTTTTCCAACGGCATCAGGATCACCTTGCCCTTTTTAAACCCCACGACTTCGGCAATAACCGGTTTCTGTCCAGGGGGCAGGAGGGCGCAGAGCTCTCCGATGGAAGCCGCCGGGCCGTTGCCCTCGACAACCAGGCCGACAATTTCACTCACCTTGCCATATACTTTGATCGGCGAAATTCTGCCGAGAGCACGCCTGTACCTGGAAAAATCCAGGCAGGGATTCCGGGGCGTCCGTTGTGTCGATTCAAGATGCATGGTTCAGGTACTCAACGGGAACGGGGGCATGGTCACGGGGCCTGCAGATTCAGAAGCCCGGACTTTATTTCGTTGAGCTGTTCGCTGATGCGGGCGTCGACGTCCCCCGAAGTGGTTTCGATCATCGCCCCGCCCCGTGCAATGGCTCCATCCTCTTCAAAGAAGACATTCCTGAAGCCATCCATACTGTTTATGAAATCGTTTTTTATTTGCACCATATATTGGAAATCGCTTGGATTCAGCCTGACCTTGATGTTTTCCCTCTCGACGATATTGCGAAAGGCCGCTCTTAAGACGTTGAGGATTACGCTCTGGTCGGTGGATATCTCCTTGTGCACAACCATCTCGGCAATTGAAAAGCACAGATCCAGCACCTGCCTTTCCGCGGTTTCAAGGCTTTTTTCCTTGAAGGTTCCGAGCTCTTTTGCAAGGGCCTGCAGGGTGTTTTCCACCCTCAGCATCTCCTTTTTTTGAGCCTCGGACGCCTCCGAAATGGCGGCGGCATATCCCTGCTCGTAGGCGCTCTTCCGGACCTCGTCCATCTGCTGCTTCGCCTGCTGAAGGATGGTCTCTATTTCCCGTTTCCTTGTCTCCTCGGGGGAGCCCCTCTTCTCTTCCCCCGGATCCCTCCCCGTTACACTCAGTGGCATAAAATCCATCGCACCGCCGGTCGGTTGGGAAACATAAGAAACGTCCTGCGACTTGATGATCCTCGTCTGCCTATACATACTCATCCTGCACATCGCCCCTTGAGAGGACGATACGGCCTTCTGCTTCCATCTTCTTCGCGATTTCAATAATCGCCCGCTGGCTCACCTCCGCCTCCGAGACCTTGATGGGAGGCATGATCTCAAGCTCCTCCTTAAGCATCTCCGCCCCTCTCTTCGACATGTTGCGGAACACCTTTTCCCTTAACCCCTCATCAACGAGCTTCAAGGCCTTGCCGATATCCTCGCTGCTGATTTCTCTCAGAATCTCCTGCAATCCGCGATCATCGAGCTGAAGAATATCGTCAAAGGTAAGCATCAGGTTTCGGATGCCGGCAGCCAGTTCCGGATCCGTATCTTCCAGGGCCGTCAGAATGGAATTTTCACTGGCCCGGTTCATCTTGTTCAGGATGTCGGCCATCACACGGACCCCACCGATATCCTGGCTGGTCGTCGCCCCTGAAACAATCTCCTTTTCCAGGGTTTGCGCAATTTCATCGATATACTCCTGGGGGACGCTTTTCAGCGTGGCCATTCGGCGGGTGATTTCAAACTGCATTTCCGGCGTAAAATTTTCCAGAATCTGCGCCGCCTTTTCAGGCTTTAAATGGGCAAGGATCAGCGCAATGGTCTGGGGGTGCTCCGATCGTGTAAAATCCATCAGGACCTTGGGGTCTACGTCCCGGAGCTTTTCCGTGATCGGATTGTCATCGCAGCGGACGCTGGACACTTCACTGAGGATATTCTCGGCTTCAGCTTCCCCGACCGCCTTCATGACGATGTTCCTGGTGAAGTCGTCCCTCACGGAGATGAGCCTCCCCTTTTCCTTCGCAAGGGAACAGAATTCCTTGGAAATGGAAGAGATGGTATCCGATGAGATGGTGCTGACCCGGCTCATGAACTTTCCGAGACGTTTTATTTCCGAGGGCTTTAAATGCTTCATCACTTCGGAAGCGTATTCTTCCTCCAATGATAAAACCAGAATGGCAGCCTTTTCTTCATTCGTTATGCTTCCCATTTGTCACCACCCTGATCTCCCGTTCCACGGAGCCCTCTCGTCCTCTTTTCTTGAATGGATTCCCCGCGTTTCATTTCAGCCAGTTCCGCAGCAGTTCCGCAAAAGCCTTGGAATCTTCCACGGCCAGTCTTCTCGTCCATTCCACTTCGCTCAGTTCCTTCTCATGGGCAGACACCAGATCCAGGGAGGGGGGGCTTCCATTCAATTCAATGACGTCCGCCGGAAGCGCCTGGTTTTCGACGGCCCTCTGGGAAGTCTGTCCGGCCAGCCCCCGGATGAGGGGACGGATGACAAAGAAGAAGGCAAGAATCACGGCGATCAGAAGAAGCAGATATTTGATCAGCGAGGAGTGTTGAACCAGGCCGTCTCCAAGCCAGGAGCCACCGCTGTCGCCTTCTTCCGAATCCAGCTTTTTGAACGGCATATTGGTGACGGCGACCTGATCGCCCCGGGCGGCGTTGAACCCTGCGGAGGTTCGAACGAGGCTCTCGATGGATTCGATCTCCTTTTTGTCCCTGGGCTGATAACTCTCGGCGCCTTCCTTATCCTTGGTGTAGACACCGTCAACCAGAACGGCGATGGAGAGCTTCCTGATCTCGCCAACGGGCATGACCGTTTTGGTGACGGTTTTGTTGATTTCATAATTGATGATCTCATCCAGCCTCTCCTGCCCCGCGCTCGAATTGGCCGCCCCGGAATTGGCCGTTTTCTCGGACTGCTTCTGGGTGCTCCGTACAACCGGAGATTCCGGATCATAGGATTCTTCCGTCTTTTCAGCCACGCGGAAATCAAGGTCAGCGGACACTCGAACTACGGCCTTGCCCCGCCCGACGACATTTTCCAGGAGGGATTGAATTCTGGCGGCCGTGTCCTTTTCAAGATTGCGCTGAAATTCAATCTGTGAACCGGACAGGCCGGAAATCCCCGCCTCTCCTTTCAGCTTGGATAAGATGCTGCCTTTATTATCCACAATAATGACGTCTTCCGCATTCAAGCCCTCCACACTGCTCGCCACCAGATGAACGATTCCATCGATCTGCGAGGCACCGAGTGAGCGGCCCGGCTTCATCTTGAGGGTGACGGAAGCGGTCGCCTTTTTCTCTTCACTGACAAAAAGCGACTCTTTCGGCAGGGCAATATGGACCCGACAGGATTCTATTTCCTCCAATCCCTTGATGGTTCTCGCCAACTCGCCCTGGAGGGCGCGCCGATAATTCATCTGCTGCTCGAATTCCGTAACTCCCAGGTTTTTCTGGTCGAAGATCTCGAAGCCTACCCCGCCGCCCTGCGGCAGACCCGACCCGGCCAGCTCCAGGCGAAGCTCTGAAACCCTCTCTTGAGGAACCAGGATCGTATCTCCCGACGAGGTCACTTCGTAGGGAAGCTTTTTCTCCTTGAGTTTTGTTACAATGGCGGATGCGTCTTCACCGGACAAATGGGAAAACAGGACTTTATATTCGGTGCGGTTCGCCAGGTACACCATCGCCGCTAAAGCGGTGAGCGTGATTCCAGCCGCAATGAGTATGGACCATCTCCTTGCCGGCGCCAGCTCCGTGAAGCTCTGCCGGAACTTCTCAAAGAAACCCAGAAGAGGTTGCATGCCGATAACAACTTACCCTTTCATGTGCCGAAGCAGAAAAACACTCATACCTGCATCCTCATGACTTCCTGGTAGGCATCTATGATTTTGTTTCTGACCTGCATCATGGTCTGGAAGGATATGCTCGCTTTCTCCAGGGCGATCATCGCCTCATGAATGCTGCCCGTATCATGCACCTGCACCTTGGATATCGCCGCATCAGCGTCATGCTGAAGCTTATTGATGTCATGTATGGTATTGCGGAGGACATCGCCAAACGAAGACGCTCCTTCATTCCCTTCTCCCCCGGTCTTCTTCTCCGAAAGAGCGGACGGCGGCATCAGCTTGCCCTGGACCGATAAGTCGTTCATTTCTTCACCTCTTCAACTCAGGCTGCCTTTCTTCCCTTCGCCTCCGGCTACAGATCGAACGGCCGTCGACGCGGTCTCCGGGAAAAGGGTTCATCCCGCATGGCGTTATTTCCCGATGTCCAGTGTTTTAAGGGCCATGTTCTTGGTTGCGTCAAAGGCTGTAACGCAGGCCTCGTAAGCCCTGCTTGCCGTGATCATGTCCGTCATTTCCGTTACGACATTGACGTTGGGCATCTCCACATTGCCCTGTTCATCGGCATCCGGGTGGGATGGATTGTAGACCTTTTTCGCGTCCGCCCGGTCCTGGATTACCTCCTTCAGGGAGACCTCCTGCACGGCGTCCCTCAACTTATCTCCGAAGCTGAATTTTTTGTTCACATTTTCCGAAGAGAACACGGCGATCTTGCGCCTGTACGGCCCTCCCTCGGGCGTGCTGGTTGTAGAGACATTGGCCAGATTGCTCGCTATGACATCCATTTTTGACCTTTGAGCGGCAAACCCGGAACTGCAGATGCGAAACGACGTCAGAAAATCCATTTTATTTCGTCTCCTTCAATACGGTGCTCAACCCCTTGAACTTGCGCGCCAGCATTTCAACGGTCAGGTTGTACATCAGGTGGTTTTCGGCCAGAGAGGTCATTTCGTCATCCATCTTCACCTTGTCTCCCGTTTCCACGACCTTGAAATCCTTGTCCGAAATCTCGTCCTGAAGGGCAGGCAGATGTTTTTTATCCGTCTTCGCGAGGGCCAGGCTGTTCACATCGGCCAGGGCCTTGTCCAGGGTGCTCTTGAAGACGTAATCCTTCGGCCTGTAATCAGGAGAATCCATATTGGCGATGTTGGACATAACCACTTTGTTTCTTGAAGAACGATATCCAAGCATCCCGGACAACATCCCGAAGGTCTTGTTGAATAAAAAATCCATCCTTTCCCCCTCTGTTCAGAGACGATTCAAGCAAGGCATGTACCATCCTGGAGAAAAGGTTCCAGGTTAACGCTACTCCGAACCCTTTAACGAATATTCCTGGAGTTTGTTTCTCATGGTCCTGACACTGATGCCCAATATTTCCGCCGCCTTTGTTTTGTTGCCCTTCACCTTGTCCAGCGTGTTGAAAATGAGTTCCTTTTCCATCTCCCAGATCGTCATGTCCCTGGAAAAGTCGATTTCAGGAATTCCATCGGCAATCTCTTCCCGGAAACGGGACATTTTTTCCCCGGGCGGGTCATCGGACCCGACATCCTCCAGATAAAGATGCTCCGGCAATACCGCATCCCCCTGGCAGACCAGCACCGCCCGTTCAATGACATTTTCCAGTTCCCGGACATTGCCCGGCCAGTCGTAGGCGTTCAGGCGCTTCAACGTGCTGTCGTCCAGCACCGGCAAGGGCCTTCCGTTCAGATTGGCGTATTTCTCCAGGAAATGACGGCCAAGGCATTCAATGTCGCCCCTCCTTTCCCGCAAGGGCGGAATTTTCAGCGGGATGACATTGAGCCGATAATACAGGTCATCCCGAAACGCCCTGTCTTCAACGGCTTTCCGGATGTCTGCATTGGTCGTGGCGATGATCCGCACGTCAATGGGAAAGGGCATCTTTCCACCCACCCGGTCGATTTCCTTCTCCTGGATGACCCGCAGCAGTTTCGCCTGCAGGTGCGGGCTCATTTCGGTCACCTCATCAAGAAGCAGCGTCCCCCCGTTCGCCAGCTCGAACTTTCCGATTTTCCGCTGCATCGCCCCGGTGAACGCCCCTTTTTCATAGCCGAACATTTCACTTTCCAGGAGATTTTCGGGGATGGCGGCGCAATTGACCGCCACAAAGGGCATGTGCTTCCGATCGCTGTGGCGGTAGAGGAACCGGGCGAACAGCTCTTTTCCCGTTCCGCTCTCCCCCTGGATCAGGACGCTGGATTTGCTCTTGGCCACCGTCTTGAGGAATTCAAAGATGCCCAGCATTCTGCCGTCCTGTGTGACGATCTCCCGGTCGGCAGCCGGGATTTTTCGTTCCGCCCGGCCTCCCTTTTCGTCCTTTCCGCCCTGGGTGGCCAGGACGTTCTTGACGACGAACTCGATGTCCTCAAGGGAAAAGGGCTTCATGATGAAATCGGAGGCCCCTTCCTTCATCGCCTCCACCGCGGTGTTAACGGTTCCATAAGCGGTGATGAGGATCACAGGGCTTTCCGGAGAGATCTTTTTGATGCTTTTCAAGACTTCCATGCCGCTCATTCCGGGCATTCTCATATCCGTAATGACCGCTTCGAAGGCGCCGGCCCTGAACTTATCCAGGGCTTCGATGCCGTTGGCCGCAGCCTCGACAAGGTATCCGCAGCTTTCCAGGGTTTCGCAGAGAGCCATTCTCATGGAGGTGTCGTCATCAACAACCAGTATGTGCGTTTCTTTCATTCTTTTCCCATCCGGATCGTTCTAAGAGTCCATCCCCTTCGTGACGGAGGCCGCCGCCGCTTCACCCCCCGGACCCCTGGAGCGCATTCCCCGGTCCGTCAGGGGCAGGAGAATGTGCACCGTCGTTCCCTTCCCTTCGGCGCTTTCCACATGGATGTATCCCCGATGCATTTCGATGATGGTGTGGACGATGGCCAGTCCCAGCCCCGATCCCTCTTCCCTGGTCGTAAAGAAGGGATCAAAGATCCTGGGCAGCGCCTCCCCGGCGATGCCGGTTCCGGAATCGACGATCGTGATTTCGATAAAGGGCTCATCCGCCTCCTGCTCCTGGCCGGGGTCCGGGTAGCAGGTTTGAAAGCAGAGGATCCCCCCCCGTTGATCCAGAGACTGCAGCGCATTGAGGATCAGGTTGAAAAACGCCTGTTTCAGCATTTCAACATCCCCTTCAATCCAGGGTTCATCTTCTGAAAAGGCCGTTTTGACCAAGACGTTTTCCCGGTCGATCATGGGCTCGCAAAATCCAAGAAGCTCCTTCAAAAAAAGGTGAAGAGAAATCTGCTGCAAAATCAAATTGCGGTTTTTTGTGAAGAGAAGAAGATTGGATATTTTGTTGTCCATCTTTTTAACGGACGAGATAATCCTTGAAATACGATCCTTTTCCCTGTCCCCCTTTAATTCCTTCAATAAAAGCGAGGCGTACAATTCGATGCTTCCCAGGGGGTTTCGAATTTCATGGGCGATATTGGCCGCCATTTCACCCAGGGCTGCAAATTTTTCGGACCGTTTGGCCATGCTTTCCAGTTTTTCAATGCGGGTGATGTCGCGAAGGATAAAAACGGTTCCCATTTTCCGCCCGCCCGATTTGATCGGCGATCCCGTTACTTCAAGAAGGCGGTCTTTGAAGCTCATGCGGGCGCTTCTTCCCTTCGGGTGGGATTTGTTCAGAAAAATATCCATCCATTCGTTCGAAGGAAGATCCTCGAAGAGGACACGAAGATGTTTCCCAAAAACGCTCTCCTGGGAGTTTCCCAGAAAAGTTTCCGAAGCGGCGTTCAGCACCTGGATTTCATCGTCCAGATTGGTCACAAGGACGCCGTTGGTTAAACTTTCCAGGATATTCTGCAGATAACCCTTCATCTCCTCCTTCTCGGAAAGCGTTCTCAGCAGTTCCTCATTTTTTGCCTCCAATTCACGGTTCAGGCTTTCAAACTTCTTCTCCAGACGCGCAAAGGCCTGCTGGATATGCAGAGTCGCCTGATTGAACCCTTCAAAGGATTTCTGAAGGGAAGAAATATCGTTCATGACCCAACTCCCGCACGTTCAATTCTTCTCTAGATAATCGCGATTGCTCCTGGACCACGCCTGGTCGGCAACCCAGTAATCCACGACTTTCGGCCAGAAGGCATCGCCGCTTTGCTCCTTCAGCTGGGCAAAGCTTTTTCCCGCCATGGCCCCATCATTCAGTTTATGGTAGCTCTGCCCCATCCGAAAGAGGGCCCACATCGAGGATTCCCTGTGCCTGATCCCCGGAAAGGCCTGTGAATACATGGCCAGACCGTTCTGATAATCGCCGGTTTCATAATAACAATCCCCCATACCCGCGCAGACATCGGCAACAAACCCCTGGTCGCATTTCTGTGGATCCTCGCGGCACGCGTCCAGAATTTCCCGATACCGGCTGACGGCCGAAGAGCAGAGTCCTTGATGTCTCAAGGCATGGGCATAATTTCTGGAGATCGGAAGAAAATCAGCACGGCCCTTTGCCTTGATCAGTTCTTCATACAGGGGGATCACCCTATCGTACCGGCCTTTCCCGTAGAAATAATCCGCCAGATTCCGCCTCGCCGCATCTGCCGCGTCACCGCCATTCCTTGCAAGCTCCGCCAGCAGGGCTTTCCATTTTTCATCGGTCATTTCCCCCTGGCTGCGGTCGGACTCCAACATGATGAGATCCGAAACGGATGTCTCCATCGCCTGATTGTTCTTTTGCTTCAGGCGGTCCAAAAGGGCCACGGCGTCGGCTTTCAGCCCTGTTTTCCACAGGCTGTCTCCAATCCTGAAGAACATTGCCGTCGACTCGGCGGACAGGGGCACCTTGTTGCGTACCCGGTAATAAAGGTCCGCAACGGCGAGAAAATCCCCCCCTGCCCGGGCTTCCTCGATCAGGTGGGTTGCATTCAGAACAAGATAGGCCCTGCTCTCCTGATGCAGACGTCCATGGGGAAAGGCATCGAGAAGCCTGCAGTACAGTTCGAGGGACTCCTTGAAGCGGCCGGACTTACACAAGGCGTACCCTTTTTGATACAAAAGCCACTCCTCCCGATAGCCCCCGGGATATTTTGTCCGCATCCAATCGTAGGTTTCTATGGGATTTTTGAAGTAATCCCGTCCCGCCATGCAGGCGTTGAACTCCGCCTTCGGATCCATGACGCCGATATTCGCCATGAAAAGGATGCCTTCATTCGCCTCCAGGGTATTCGGATAGGACTCCAGAAGCAGGCTGAACACTTTCAATGCCGTCGAAAAGCGGCCGCCGAAATAGTGGGATCTCCCCAAGTTGTACAAGGCGTTCTTTCTCAGATCACCGTCCGGCTGGAGGTTGAAGCACAGAAGAAACAGGTTTGCCGAACCCGTGTAATCCCCCTGAGAAAACCGGTAGAGCCCCAGATCATGCAGGATATCGGTGGTCAGCCCATCAAAGGAACTCCACTTGTTCAGCGCATTCCGATACCAGGCATCCCCCTCCGGCCTTTGATTCGTCTGCCGCAGGCAATAACCCAGGAGAAAAGACGCCTGGAACGCATAGGACCCATCGGGAGATAACGATAAATATTTCTTCAGCTTATCAATGGCATGGGTGTAGCGTTTTGTCTGATAGAGGATCTTCCCCATCCGAAAGAGCGCTTCCTGCCCGTAAGGAGAATCGGGATATTTCGATAGGACATTCGAATAAGCCTCGTAGGCCTCTTCGTAACTCCCCGTCCGTTCCAGGATGTCCGCCAGCCGGAAATTCGCCACATCATTTCCGCTGCGAGGGTCCGGGTAATGGCAGAGAATATTCCTGTAGGACTCAATGGTCTGCGATCCGTACTTCCCGCTCTCCTTTTCACCGAGAAAATAGAGGCAATCGGCGAGAAGCCGCAGGCTGCTCTCGTACAGGGCGGCGTCGCTTTTCTGACTCGAAAGGAGAGCGTTCAGCATGCCCGCTGCCTGCTGATACCGGTGGGCGTCGAATTCCGTCTTCGCCGCCTCATATTCGGAGCAGACAGGGCTCTGCCCGGCCGGGATCGAAGCCGGAGCGTCGCCCCCCTTGGAACCCGCCGGCGTTTCCGGTTTTCTGCCGTTTTCCGACGGCAGGAGTCTGCTGCTGAAGATGGCCTGCTTCATTCCGGAACCGGCACCTTTGGCTACCCGGGCGCTTTCACCCGCCCTCTGATCCGTGATGGGGACAACAGTCCCCCCGGCCGTTGCGCTTGACGCGCTGTGAGCCGGCTTCACAGCCTTCTGCGGTCGCTTTTTTTCCTTTGCCGGCGGGGACATCCGGTTTTGCGGCCGTTTTTCTTCGGCGAAGACCCGGTACCAGGTCCCCTTTCCAGGGATTTCGACTTCCTTGAAATAGGCCTCGATGCCTTTCGACTTCAGCCTGTCCCTTTCCTGAACGGCGCTCTCCATCTTCTGATAGGACGAAACCTGCCTGACCCGGCTGTTCTGATGTTCCGTTTCCGCCCGGCAGACGCCCTGCCCCCAGGCGGTGAGACTCAAGACCCAGAAGAAGAGAATGGCAATCCGGAGCATCCTGTCGGAGTTCCTCCATGGCAAAGTCATCATTCATCAACCCCAGCCGGAGAGCACGATATGGCCGCTTCTGCGGATGCTTTCGGAACCGCTGCACTGCAGATCACAGATTTCCCCCATCATTCAACGCATTGAAGAACCTCACAGGATCAAAGCAATGGCTATACCAGCTTCACCTGTCCCGGCAACCGCCTTCAGCCGCTGCAGGATGGCTCGGCGAATCCCCCGCGGCGGGCTTGGCGGCCGCCGGGAACCAACCTCGACGAGCCCTCGGACGAACCGACGGAACCGCGGAAATCCTCCAGGACCTCGGCCCCGCATGTTCCGCCATGAAGCCATTCCATTGACGCTCCGGGAAGATTCTCTCCCCGGCAGGCCGGAGATGCCGGCAGGAGAAAAAACGCTTTTCCGCTTCCTGCGGGCCTGGAATCTCACAGGCACCGGAATCCCGATGTCAATTGACTGACACAGAGGGGATTAACAGCGAGAGGATAACATTGACGTTCTTTTCAAGACGTGCTATATAAACGCCCATTCTCGAGGAGAATTTATGAACGATCAATCCCCCTGTCTGCCGGAAGAATCCCCAGAGGTTCCATGCTGAAGAAACGCCTCATTCCAATGATCCTCATCGTCGTCGTGGTTGCCGCCAGCCTGCTTGTCTATTTCGGGCAGCGGCAGAACAGCCGGCGGGAAGCCTACTATTCCGGAACGATTGAAAGTACGGACGCCCAGCTCGCCTTTCAGACCGCTGGCCGGGTTGCCGCCGTACACATCCGGGAAGGAGAAGCCGTCCGGGCGGACCAGGTGCTGGCGGAACTCGATACGGCGGAATGGAACGCCCGCCGCGATCAGGCCAGGGCCGCCGTGGACCGGTCCGAAAACAGCGTGAAGCAATTGGAAGTTCTCCTCAATCTGTACAGAACATCGCTGCCCGAGGACGTTGCGAAAGCGTCGGCCCAGGTGGATAACCTGAAATACACGCTGACCGATGCGGCCAGGAACAATGCACGGTATGCTCAGCTCTTTTCGCGGGGGGTGGTTTCGGAAAAGGAGCGGGATGCCGTAAGGCTTCGCTATGACAACGCCCGGGCCGCCCTGAGGGAAGGCGAGGCCGTGCTTGGAAAGGCCCGCAGTGAAATGCAGAAGATCGAAGCCACCCGGATGGAGCTCCAGGCCGCCCGTTCACAGGCGGAGGCGGCCCGGGCGGCCCTCGAGGAAGTGAACATCCAGAGGGCCTACACGACCCTGAGGGCCCCTTTCGATGGAATCCTGCTGAGCCGGAATGTCGAGCCGGGGGAAGTCGTCTCTCCCGGAAGGGAAGTCCTGACCCTGTCCAATCTTGCCACCGTCGATCTGAAGATCTTCGTCAGCGAGACGGAGATCGGAAAGGTCCGGCCGGGGCAAGCCGTCGATGTCAAGGTGGACACCTTTCCGGACCGCATCTTCAAGGGCAAGGTCTCCTACATCTCCCCGGAAGGAGAGTTTACCCCGAAGATCATCCAGACATTCAAGGAGCGGGTCAAACTGGTTTATCTCGTAAAGGTCGCCCTCCCGAACCCCGATTTCGTACTCAAGGCGGGGATGCCTGCTGATGCCTGGCTCCGATAACCCGATCATCCGAGTTGAAAAGGTCTCTCTGCGGTTCGGCGCCGTGACCGCGGTTTCGGAGGCCTCCCTTTCGGTGGCCGCGGGTTCCATGTTCGGCCTGGTGGGATCGGACGGGGCGGGAAAGACCTCCCTGCTGCGGATGATCGCCACCATGATCCAGCCCTCCGCCGGAACCATCACCATCGACGGCCTGGATGTTTCGACCCACCGGCGGCAGGTCCGGGACCGCATCGGTTACATGCCCCAGCGGTTCGGACTCTATCAGGATCTGACCGTTGATGAGAATCTCAAGTTTTTCATGGATATTTACGGGATCAGGGGAACGGAGGCGAAGTTGAGAAGAGAGCGCTACCTGGGCTTTTCCCATCTGCTGCCCTTCGCCCACCGTCCGGCGGGCCAGCTTTCGGGAGGAATGAAGCAGAAACTGGGCCTGGCCTCCGTTCTGGTTCACGAACCGAAAGTGCTGATTCTCGACGAGCCGACCAACGGCGTCGACCCCGTTTCCCGCCGGGAATTCTGGGACATGCTGAGGGTCATGCAGAACGACGGGATGACCATTCTGACCTCGACAGCCTACCTGGATGAAGGCGAGCAGTGCGACCAGGTTGCCATCATGCACCAGGCGCTGATCCTGGAGACCGCCTCGCCGCAAGCCATGCGATACGGCTTTCCCAGCCTGGAAGAGGCAGTGATTTCCCGGATACAGGAAGTGGATGAGGAGCTCCGGAATGACTCCTTCCAACGATAAGGCCATTGTTGTAAAAAACCTGGAAAAGCGCTTCGGCTCCTTTACAGCGGTTGACCGGATCTCTTTCGAAGTCGAAAGGGGGGAAATTTTCGGTTTTCTCGGCCCGAACGGCTCCGGAAAGTCAACGACCATCCGCATGCTTTGCGGCATTCTCACCCCCACATCGGGAGAGGGCTACGTAGCCGGCCGCGACATCATTTCCCAGCCTGAAACGGTAAAGCAGGCAATCGGCTACATGTCCCAGCGCTTTTCCCTTTACGAGGATCTGACGCCCTATGAGAACATCCGTTTTTATCTCGGCGTCTACAAGGTCGCCCCCGGCAGGTGGAAGGAGCGAATCGCCTGGGTTCTCGAATTGACCCGTCTGCAGGCGGTCCGCGATGTTTTGACCCGAACGCTTCCCCCCGGCTGGCGGCAGCGCCTCTCCCTGGGGTGCGCCCTGCTGCACGATCCGGAGATTCTCTTTCTCGACGAACCGACCGCCGGCGTGGATCCCATTACCAGGCGGCATTTCTGGGATTTTATCCGCCGGCTCGCCGGGGATGGCATCACGGTCTTCATCACCACGCACTACATGGATGAGGCCCGTTACTGCGAAAAGATCGTCATGCTGAACGAGGGGCGGATCGTCGCGGCCGACGGCCCCGAAAACATCATCCAGTCGGCCTGCCCCGGAAAAAAGGAGGCGACGCTGGATGACGCCTTCGTGGCACTGATGGCCGGGCGCGGCGAACAGACGCCGTAAACAGGAATCGGCGATCCCGTACCTGCTACACGCCGGCGGCTGGAACCGGTCTGGCGCCTGGTTCTGAAGCGTCACAAAACTATGTTCCGGAGGAATTCGATCATGAAAAAGACCTTTTTGATTCTCTATAAACCCGGCCCGGCCTGGATTCCGGGACGCCACATCTTCGACCAGCCTCTCCAGGCCCATGGAGAGTACATCCAGAAGCATTATTTTGAGGGAAAAGTCCGGATGGCGGGTCCATTCCTGGACAGCAGCGGCGGGGCCTCCCTGCTCGAAGTGGAGGGCGGGGAAGCGGAGGCCCGCTCCATAGCCGAAAATGATCCGGCCGTCAAGGCCGGCCTTTTTACGTTTACGGTTTTCCCCTGGCATCTCGTTTCCTGGGAGAACTACGGGAAATAGCGGGCAGCGTCTCCGCAAACAGCGTTTGAAGAGGATTGCCTCATGAAGCCCTTCCGGCCGTGTTTCGTCCCGCTTTTCATGGCCGTCGGTTCCATCGGCATTCCGCCTTTTTTCATGAGTCTGGCGGAGGGCATCGAGTCCCGGAACGTCAGGAGAATCATTGCCCAATCCGTCATGATCAACCGCCGCGGGCTCTTCACCATCCCGGGCGGCGGAATCGCCGGATAGGAGGAGAGATGAATCCGGCAAAGGTCGAAGCGGTCATCCGCAAGGAATTCTATCACCTCCTCCGTGATGTCCGCAGCCTTTACCTGGCCTTTGCCCTTCCCCTGCTCCTCATCCTCCTGTTCGGCTATGCCCTCAGCCTCGATGTCAACCACATCCGGACGATCGTCGTGGATCACGATGCGACCCCCGCCAGCCGGGACCTGATCCGGAAGCTCGACTCCTCCTCCTATTTTGACGTCGTCGCCCATCCAGGGAGCATCCGGGAGGTCGACAGCTATCTGGACGAGGGGCAGGCCCTCCTGGCCATCGTGATTCCGCCGGACTTTTCGAACAACCTCGCCAGGGATCGCGAGGCACCGCTACAGGTCATTCTTGACGGCAGCGATCCGAATTATGCCAGTATCGCCAGGGGCTACATAAACGCCTTTCTGGAAAACCAGAATCTCCGGCTCCTGGACGACTTTCTCAACCGCCAGGGGAGAGAACCGATCCGCCCCCCCCTTGAGGGGAGGATCCGCGTCTGGTTCAACGAAGACCTGGAGAGCAGGAATTTCATCATCCCCGGAAACATCGCCGTCATCCTCATGATCGTCGGCGCCATGCTGACCTCACTTGTTGTGGCCAGAGAATACGAAAACGGCACCCTGGAAACCATCAAGTCGCTCCCCCTGAACACGGGGGAATTTCTTGCCGGGAAAGCCATTCCCTACTTCATAATCGGCATGATCGACGTCCTTATCGCCGTCCTCATGGGGCAGTTCCTCTTCGGCGTGACCATGAAATCAAGCTTCTGGCTGATGATTCTCGCCTCCGCGCTCTACCTGGCCGTTGCCCTCACCCTCGGGATCCTGATTTCCATCGTTCTCAAATCGCAGCTCGTCGCCAATCAGGTCGCCGTGCTGGTTACCTACCTGCCCTCCCTGCTGCTGTCGAACTTTGTGTTTCCGATTCTCAACATGCCCAGGCCCCTGCAGCTTCTGGCTCAATTCGTCCCGGCAACCTACTATATCAGGATTTTAAGCGGCGTTTATCTCAAGAACCTCGGATTTGCCCAGCTGTGGTTCTCCTTCCTCGTTCTGCTGATCATGTTCCTGGTTTTGGCCCTTGCGAGTTTCTTCGCGCTGAAGCGGGAGGGAATCTAGAATGAGCTGGCTGCGCATCCGGGAACTGGTCCGGAAAGAATTTATTCAGCTGTTCCGTGACAAGCGTAACCGTCCCCTTCTGATCATTACCCCCATCATTCAGCTTTTGATTTTCGGATACGTGGTCAATTACGACATCAGGAACATCCGGCTGGCCCTGATGGATCAGTCACAGACCGTGGAAAGCCGCCAAGTCACCGATTCCTTCAGCGGAAACAGAATCTTTCAAATCCGCTACCGGCCGGAAAATGATGCCTCCCTGGAAAAGCTCCTTCTTCAGGGAAAGATCGATCTGGCCGTGAAGATCCCCCCCGATTTCAGTTCGGAAATCCGGAAAGGGCGGACCGCCCGGATTCAGATCCTGGCGGACGGAACCATGAGCAATATGGCCTCCATCCGGATCGCCTACACCATGCTCGTCCTGGACCGGCTGAACCGGCAGCTGATCAGGGAGCTTCACCCGCTGCGGATGGACTACGGCCGCATCGATGCCCGCGTTCGCACCTGGTACAACCCCAATCTGGACAGCCAGAATTTCTACGTTCCCGGCATTGTGGCCTTCGTCGTCATGCTCATCTCCCTCCTCTTTACCTCCATGGCCATCATCAAGGAGAAGGAGGCGGGAACGATTGAGCAGCTGATGGTAACGCCGATTTCACCGGTTGAACTGATTCTCGGCAAGACGATTCCCTACATCGTGATCTCTCTTTCCCAGATGGTCATCGTCACGGCCATTGCCGTCTTCTGGTTCGAGATTCCCCTGGCGGGCAGCATTCTTCTTCTCCTTCTTGCCGCCTGCCTGTTTCTGCTCAGCACGCTGGGAATCGGACTCTTCATTTCCACGATTTCCGGAACGCAGCAGCAGGCCATGATGACGACGTTCTTCGTGATCCTCCCCTTTTTCATGCTCAGCGGCTTCGTTTTCCCCATCGACAACATGCCTGAAGCCGTTCAATGGCTGACCCTGCTCAATCCGCTACGCTATTTTCTGGTCATCATCCGGGGGATTTTTCTCAAGGGGGTGGGGATGGAGATCCTGTGGCCTCAATTTGCCGCCATGGCGGTCCTGGGGCTGGCCGTTTTTGTCGGCGCCGTCGCCCGGTTCCGGAAGCGGCTTGACTGAAACCGGCGCCGATGGAGCGTCGAAATCCCGGCGCCTTTCCAGACTTCAGACCTCTCCACGGTTCACCCCTTCGATGAACTTTTGATTTGAAAAAGAGAAAGAAATCGTTGTACCCTCGCTTTCGTCCGCCCATCCACAGGCGGATTTGACCAGGAAAGGCGACGATCAACAAAGGCGATGCGCCCATGTTCCCTTGCTGCCGTCTGCCGTTCCGCCAGGCGGAAGTGCTCGGACTTTGTTGAAAGAATTCGGATGATTTTTTAACTTCATGATTGTTGATCCCTGCCGTCGGCAGGGAACGATTTTTCAGCAATACGTAAAAGGATACAGTGTTATGAAAGGCGAGAACAAAACCAAACTACAGCGTGTCAACTATTCGGATACCATGATTGAACTCCTTCAGGAATCGGAATCCGGAGGTCACTATGACAAACCCGTCGAACAGAGAGGAGACTCACCGGACAAGGAAATGCTTCGCTTCGAAGGATCTTTGGGCGATTTGGAGCTTTCCTCTGTCATCGATGTTCCGAGCATTCATTCCCTGATGGACAGCTTCCAGAAGTTTGCCGGCATCCCCTTGGCGATCGTCGACCTCAAGGGCAGGGTGCTGGCCGGCCCGGGATGGGGAGAGATCTGCCGGAGATTCCATCGGATGCACCCCGAAACCTGCAGGAACTGCATCGAAAGTGATATTGAGCTGTCCTCCGGCATACCGGAAGGCAAGTACCGGCTCTACAGGTGCAAGAACAACATGTGGGAGATTGCGACCCCGATCGTGGTGGCTGGCAGGCACATGGCCAACATCATTTCCGGGCAATTCTTCTTCGATGATACCCCCCCCGATGAGGAACTGTTCCGGTTGCAGGCCAGGAAATACGGGTTTCCTGAAGAAGAGTATCTTGCGGCACTGGAAGCGGCTCCACGATTCAGCAGAAAATCCGTGGATGCCGAAATGGCGTTTCTCATGAAGCTTGCCCGGATGTTTTCCCAGCTCAGCTTCAATAATATGAACCTGAAGCGGCTGGCGGCGGATCGGAATACCCTGGTGGATTCTCTCAGGGCGGCAGAGGAAAAATACCGGGGGATTTTTGAAAACGCCATTGAAGGAATGTACCGTACATCCCCTGAAGGCCGATTTCTTGAAGCCAACCCGGCGATGGCCAGGATCTTCGGCTATGATTCGCCGTCGGAATTGATGAGCAGGGTGACCGATGCAGGCAAGCAGCTCTACGCCGACCCTGAAGGCCGCACGGAATTTGTTTCGCTCCTGGATCAGCAGAACAATGCAAGCGTTGAAACGCAAATGCGCCGGAGGGATGGCAGCCTGTGCTGGATACACCTGCGAGGTCGAACCGTTCGCACCGCGGAGGGGAAAATCCGTTATTACGAGGGGTTTGCCGAAGATGTTACCGAGCGCAAAACTGCCGAGGAGACGCTGAAGCAGTACGGCAGCCACCTGGAGGCGTTGGTTAAAGAGCGCACCTCCCAGCTTGAAGAAAGAAACCGGCAATTGAATTTGGAAATCGCAGAGCGCAAGCGGGTTGAGGAAATTTTGTGCGAATCGGAAAATAAATACCACACCATTTTTGAAAACACGGGGACAGCCACCCTGATCGTCGAGGACGATACGATCATATCCCTGGCGAACAAGGAGGTTGAGCGCTTGTTTCATTACACGAGAGATGAGCTGGAAGGAAAGAAAAGCTGGAAGGATTTCAAGCTGCAGGAGGATATTGAACAGCTGATGGAATATCATAGCCTGAGAAGGGTGAATCCGGAAGCGGCCCCCAAGAACTATGAAATGAAAGTGATTGACCGATTCGGTTCACTTCGGGATGTTGCTGTGACGGTTGCCATGATACCGGGAACCCTCAAAAGCGTGGTGTCTCTTCTGGACATCACCCGCCTCAAGAACGTGGAAAGGGCCCTCATGAACAGTGAAGCCTTGTACCGGAATCTGTTCGAGAACGCTTCGATCGGCATGTTTCAGACCTCTCCTGAAGGCGGCTTTCTTCGGTGCAACAAGGCGTTTGCCGAAATGCTCGGGTATGAATCCCCGGAGGAAGTGATTTCGTCCGTTGTCAACACGGCCACAGATCTCCACACAACCATCGAAAACCGGGCACTGATTCTTTCCACACTGGAGCAACGTGAATGGTTTTATGGAGAAATTCCCCACATTCGCAAGGATGGAAGCATGATGATCGGAAAAATGGCGATCCGGCGGATGCTCAACCCAGACGGCACGATAGCCTACCTGGAGGGAATCGCGGAGGATATTACCGAAAAGAAAAAGGTGGAGGAAAAACTGAAGAACTACACAGAAGAAATCACCGACCTCTACGAGAATGCACCCTGCGGCTACCATTCCCTCGCAGAGGATGGAACCTATCTCCGCATCAACAGGACGGAACTTTCTTGGCTTGGATATTCCCGCGAAGAAGTGGTCGGAAAGATGAAATTTTCCGATCTGCTGCCGGCTGAAGAGAAGGCGCTGTTCATGACGAAATTTTCTGACTTCAAAAAACGGGGCTGGGCGCGTGACCATGCGTACACCGTTATTCGAAAGGATGGCAGCCGATTGCCCGTCCTCATCAACGCAACAGTGGTATCGGATGAAAATGGCCGTTATCTGATGAGCCGGGGATCTTTGTTCGACAATTCGGAACGAAAATATGCCGAAGAGGCGTTGCTGGAACGGGAGAAAGAGTTGAGGCTCAAGGCGCAGAATCTTCAGGAGGTCAATACGACCTTGAACGTTCTGCTGAACACCATCGAAAAGGATACAGAGGAACTCAAGGAACGAGTGACTACCAACATCCGGGAGCAGGTTCTACCCTATCTGGAACAGCTCAAAAAGACGCCGTTGGATGAAGTCCAGAAGGGGTTCGTCCAGATAGCGGAAAGTCGTCTGGACGAGATAGCATCACCTTTTGTCAAGAAGTTGACCTCAAAATATTTGAATCTTACGAAAAGGGAAATTCAGATCGCCACTCTGATAAAGGACGGCAAGACAACCAAGGAGATCGCGGAAATCCTGGATGCGAAAAAGCGCGCGATTGATTTCCATCGGGAAAACATCAGGAAGAAGCTTGGATTGAAGAACAAAAAGAGCAATCTTCAGATATTACTCCGCTCCTTTTCGTAGAGGGGTAAGATGGGAAGGGGTCAAGGCCCTGCCTTCAACACCTCAGGCAGACTCTGCCCTCTTCTCGATGACAGCCAGTATCTTCTCGATGACTGTGGACGTCCCGTCTATTTGATTGAACTCGCTTGACAGCGTTTGCGCCGCCGCGGGGACGGCGGCGGACATTTCCTTTAATGTTTTCAAAACAAGATTCGGCTTGATCCCGATTGATTCGCTGAATCGTTCCCAGTGTTTCCTCATCATCCAGAACGGTCTGTTCTCACCACCTATCCTCATGGCCTGTTTGTCCATCAAATCAGGATAGACCTGCGTGCAGATCAGATCGTAAAAAGGCGCGAGTCGCGGCCCCCGGTCCGTAAAAAGCATGGCCAGATTCTTAGCATGAGCGTCGGCATTGCCGATCAGGACATTGAAGATCGTCCACCGCAAAAGGGCCATTCGATCGGCGGCGGGACGGATACTTTTTTCGTGCAGTAAGGTAAAACACTGTTTTAAAGACGGGCCGCCTTCACTTTCGTATTTCTGTTCGGGGAGAAATCCCAGGGCCTGGCAGAAGTCTTCCTGGTGCAGACGCACGATGCGGCCATCCGTGTCTTTGCTGCGGTCATAGCGCGCGATGATGAAAATCCGATCAAGACCCCGGCGGATTGTAACCGGCGGAACCGACAATCCCATTTTGTGTGCGAGCATCATGCAGAAGGCTTCATTCCCAACCGTATCCTCCAGATCCCTGATCGGCGGTTTCATGATATGGCTGCTGGGCGCATTTCCCGTGGCGATGAAGATGCGGCAGTCTTCCATGTAAACAGGCAACTTGTTCTGCGCGCCGGCCAGCGAAAGTCGCATTCCTTCGATTCCGGCAAGCAGCGGTCTTCGGGGAAGCTCGATGATCATCCGGTGCAGTTCTTCTCCATGGAGTTCCCGATAGCCGGGTTTCATGGCGGGAGCCATTCCCTCGGGCATTACGGATACCGCCCCCGCGCACTCCCCGCCGATGCCGTTCAACAAGGCAAAGTCATTGCTCTCAGAAATTCTCAAGCGTTGGGCAATGGCCCGTTTGACTTCAGCCTCCGGCAGGAGATTGGAAAAAAAAGGGCGGGCGGCGTCATCAGGGTATGCCTCCTCTCTCAAAGGAAGGTGCAGCGACAAGGGAACGGAACCCTTCTGATGTATCCATTCCGTGTCATATTGAAACACAAAGCGTCTTTTATCATCCAGCCAGAGCCGTCCCACTTTTTGATCCCAGAGATAGACATCCAGGCCAGGGTTATCCATGCCGACCACTTTACTCATTCGGCCAATTCCTTGCTTCGATGTAAACATCGAGCCCCAGCGCCGTCAGAACCCGCAGGACTTTCCCAAGCTGCGCCGTCGCTTTGCCGTTTTCCAAATCGGACATGAACCGGTACCCGACACCGCATAAAGCTGCTGCATCGGCCAGTGTCAAATCGTCTTCCCTGCGTTTTTCTCTGACAGCTGTGCCAATATCCGCCACTGTCGTTGCTTTGTGTTTCACATTTCTTTCCTCCATAATTCCCTTTCGGGAACAATAATCGTTCAGAGAGGAATCGTCAAGAAATATATTCCCGATAGGGAATAATAAAAAGATTGAATGTTTTCATGCTCTCAAACATTACCGGACGGGCATACAAAAGACACGTTCTCGTGATCAGATCAAGAAAGTGGTCGGAAGGCGTAAAATACTTACAACATGTTGTATTTATTATTATAGCATCACAAAGTGTGATATGTGGGTTTTGTTCCCCAACAATACCCCTTTCCCGCACGGGGTGACGCGATATGCCAGATTGTAACAGACAACATTTCCGGTAAAAACCAGATCCATCAGTTCTTTCAAAATCAGAAAATCGGTAATCTGCGAAAGCGCAGTAACATCGACAAGGAAAAGGGGATTTCTCCTGTCGTTGTGTTCCGCATGCTGTTCACCCTGGTTTTTACCGGCAAGAACCTGTACCGCACCCTCGAAACAGGAGGAAGCTGTGGCATGGCCAAAGACACGGTGTATCGCCTTCTCAACTCAGTCCATACCCATTGGAGAAGATTCCTGCTGTTGTTGAGTGCTCAGGGAATCCAAGAGGAGCTTAAACCACTGACCGGCGCCGCCAACATGAAGGTGCTGATCGCCGATGATACGCTTCACCGGTGCAATCGGAGCACTTTCCCATGACGATGCCCGTAGAATGGTCCAAAAGTACATCACGTATTACAATGAGACCAGGCTGCACAGCGCCATCGGGTACGTTTCCCCCTTGGACAGACTTGAAGCCAGAGACATAGAAATCTTCAAAGAGCGAGACAGAAAACTGGAAGCAGCCAGAGAGCTGCGAAAACATCAACGACAGAGGAGCTATTCTGAAATCAATCCTTCAGGAGAAGCCTTTGTATGTTAAAACAAGTGGGGTAAAAGTCCATTTCCGGCTGCGGCGGGACACAGGCCGAGCGGCGGCACAGAACTAAAATGGTTTCATACCGATAAAAACTATTGCAATGTATAACACCAAGTATTATATTCCGTCTAAGGATTGGAGGAGCTGAGTGCGGATATTCAAAACCAAGTGGTTTACACGCTTTGCACGAAAAGAGGATCTCAGCGATAAGAAACTGGCGGATGCCGTCCAGGAATTAGAAAATGGCCTGCATGACGGTGATCTTGGGGAAAACCTTACCAAAAAGAGGCTGGCACGTGCAGGCGAGGGAAAAAGAGGCGGCTACAGAACAATTGTTGTCTATCGCGCAAAAAATCGAGCCGTGTTCGTGTATGGTTTTCCGAAGAGCACAAAGGCCAATCTGAGCGCCGTGGAATTGGATGTATACCAAAAAATGGCGTAAATATTAATGAGTTTCAATGATGATGGCATAACCAAAGCATTAAACGCAGGTGAATTAGAGGAGGTAAACTACCATGGCGAAAAAATATCAGAGTGAAGCGCTTGAAGCGCTGCACGAGACGGCGACCGGCCTACATCGCCTTGGTCTGATAGACACAAAGACGATGCGTGATTTCGATGTATCTTGCCTGACGAGCGTAGAAAAGCTTTCGGCGAAGGAAATCGCGGCAGTCAGAAAAAAAGCAGGGGTCAGCCAAGCCGTATTTGCAAAATATCTGAATGTGACAGTTGGCTTGGTGAGCCAATGGGAAAGAGGAGAAAAAGAGCCGCGTGGCCCCTCTCTTAAGCTGCTTGCCCTAGTGCAGAAAAAAGGCCTAGAAGCAATAGCCTAAAACAGATTTAACCCTTCCTCCTACAAGTTGAAAGGTCAAACTCTAAGCTCATGCCGAATAATGAAGCCTTTTCACGCGTAGTGATTGATGCCCAGCTCGCCGATCAAGGATGGAACACGCAGGACCCGAACAGTGTCCGCTATGAATATATCCTGCCGGACGGGACGCGAGCGGATTATGTGCTCTGTGATCGTCATGGACGTTCAGCGGCTGTAATTGAGGCCAAGCGCTTCTCCACTGCTGGCCTCGGTGTGGCATGAATTCGATAGCGACCCACGCCGCCTCGGCGGCGCTTTGAAGTAGAGTAATTTATCGAACTTACTCAGAGGATTCTGATTGGGTGTTGGGGAATTTCCATGTTACCCTTTTCTATGACAAAGATTGACATTTAATGTTATTCTTTATATAAAGAAAAAAGGAGGTAAGTCATGAACATTTCCCTTACGCCGCAGCTTGAAGAACTGGTTAAAGCAAAAGTCGCCAGTGGGCTTTATGGCTCTGCAAGCGAAGTCTTGCGCGAAGCCCTGCGCCTTCTCGAAGAACGAGACCGAATCCACGCCATTCGTTTTGAAGAACTGAAGATGGCAATCAAGAAAGGCTTGGAGAGCGGTGAGCCAACACCTTTAGACGTGGAAGCCATAAAAGCGCGGGGCCGCAAGCGGCTTGCCGCTCAACAAAAGAAGGCAACCGGCTAATGCCGAGGATTATCAAGCACCCCGAGGCTGAAAACGATCTTGACGAGATTTGGTTGTATATTGCCCAGGACAGCCCCGACCATGCGGATCAATTTCTTGATGAAATCGAGGAAACTTGCCAAAAGCTTGCACGGTTTACAGAGATGGGCCGGAATCGGGATGACCTCCACCCCGGCTTGCAAAGTTTCCCTATTGGTAAATATCTGATTTTCTACATGCCGATTAAGGGGGGTATTGCGATTGTCAGGGTCCTGCATGGCATGATGGATATTGAGGCTTTATTTTAAGATTCCGCACAGCCATCCAATCCGGCCGTGAGTCATTAGGACAAGAAAAATGATGGCTGTGATGATGGCTGCCTGTGTATATCTATCTGGGGTTTTTTTCATCGTTCCAGAAGCCTTTCCATTGTCCTGTCAATAGCTTTGTCTTTGGCTATATCACGAACCTTTTCCGCCGCTTTCAAGACATCCTTGCCGTCATACACCACATCCCGAAGCCGTAGCATTGGGGGTACTCCCTGCTCTGTCGCAGGGACGAGGTATTTCTGTCCACTTTCAAGATTTTCAATCCGGTGATAGTTTTTCCCCTGAACCTTGATGTCGCCCCAATATTCGCCCGTGATCGGCTCATTCAGACGGCCTTTGGGAACTTCCAGGTAGCTTTTTCCCGAGACGGAGATTTCCTTGAACTTGTCCGCCTCTCTTTCAAGGGTTTCATAACCTCGATGGTTGGCAAAGTCCTCTCCCAGCGATTTTGTATTCCTCTTTTCCACCGAATGGACCAGGGCTTCACGGTTCTTGAAATCATTCCTGCCGTAATAATCGTTGCATCTTCCCGGTGTCTCGACATCGAGACGTAAGTCAAATGCTTGTCAAATCGCTTGGTGGCCAGGACAAAAGAGCGGTCAACCGTGGTGCCTTGAGATTTTTCCTTATCAGGAATTTCACCCCCGACGTTTATTGCATGTTCCATAATTTCCAAACTCTTCAAAATGTTTCCTCGCATCGATCGTCCTCCTTCCTTAGCTGTTGAATGATCTTCTTTTGTTCATGTTGGGAACGGCCTTTTCTATGGCATCAAGCCGCTGTTCGATATCATTCAATTCCTTCACCTTCAGGACATAGTCGATGATCTTGATCGCGGTAATTAGGTTTTTCTCCTTTTATAGGGTATCCAGTTTACCTTTTTCGGGGTATCCTACGGAATATCTACCCCGAAAAAGTGCGTCTATAGATGGATTTTGCTGGACAACCCCCGACAGGAGATACAAAAAAGCCTGATTAATCAAGGCTTTTTATACTGTTTTGGATTGTATCGGATTATAATTGGCGGAAGTGCATGGGAATCGAACCCACCTGGGACGGTTTTAGCGCCCCACACCGGATTTGAAGTCCGGGAGGCCCACCAGTGACCTTGGCACTTCCGTTGGAAAAGAGTAAAGCGGGTAATATGGACGTTCTTTTTGAGAGGGGGTATTAAACCCCAACAGGCGATGCCTGTCAACCATTATCTCTCTTGGAAATATTCCGGATTCAGGGTCATGTTGAACGAGTCGTCGATCATCTGCACGGTGACCCGCTCTCCGGAAGAAATGTTCCGCACGCCTTTCGGAAGGATCGCCAAGCCGTTGGCCCGCACCATGGATTTAAGGATGCCGGAGCTCTGCTCTCCCGTGAGGACCGCCACATAACCGCCGTCCTTGCGCTCCACATGAACGCGCACAAAATAAGTCAGCTCCGGCTGCTTGTCCAATCCTTCCTTCAGAACCGCCTGTACGGTTCTTCGAAAGAGGAATCGGTGCCCCATCATCTTCAGGAGAACGGGACGGACAAACTGTTCAAATGAGACCATTGTAGACACTGGGTTTCCCGGAAGGCCGAAAATCGGCTTTCCACTGATCCTGCCGTACACCAGGGGCTTCCCAGGCTTCATCGCCACCCGCCAGAACTCAATGTCTGTACCCACTTCCGTCATGATATCCTTGACCATGTCGTAATCACCTACGGACACCCCTCCGGAAGAAAGGATCACGTCGGCCCTGAGGGCCGGCCGAAACTTGGCCAGCAGATCTTCCCGGTTATCCCGGGCGATGCCCATCAAGAGGGGAACGGCTCCGCACTGCAGAATCTGGGCCGTCAGGGAGTAGGCGTTGCTGTTGACGATCTTCCACGATGAAACCGGGTCGTCGATGTCCGCCAGTTCGTCGCCTGTGGCGATGACCGCCACCACGGGGCGCTGATACACGGAGACAAAGGACTTCCCCAATGCCGCCATCATCCCCACTTCCGCAGGGCGCACGACGGTTCCGGCAGGGATGACTTCTTCTCCTTCACGGACGTCCTCGCCGGCGAACCGGATGTTTTCCGCTTTTTTCGCGGCAACGGTCAACTCTACCCTTTGTCCGGTCTGCCGGGTGTCCTCCACCTTGACCACGGCATCAGCGCCTTCCGGAATGGGCGCACCCGTCATGATCCTTGCCGCCTGGCCGATCCCGATGGCCCGTTTGGGAATGGACCCGGCGGGAATGTCTTCGATCACGTCCAGAATGATTGGATTGGAAGGAGAAGCCTCTTGCGTATCCACCTCGCGTACGGCGTAACCGTCCATGGAGGAATTGTCCCGTGGCGGAATAATCCGCCCACCATAAACGGACTCTCCGAGGACACGCCCCAGGCTTTCAAGGACAGCGACTTTTTCCGCACCCAGAGGAAACGTCTCTTTTAAGATGATATTCAGGGCATCTTCAACTTGAATCATGGCGCACCTTTTTTTCAACCGATTTTCCCACTCCCCGTAGAAACCCATGGAAAACGCCGTCCAGTTCGCAGGCTCTGGAACTGTCCGGAAAGCTATCCCAATTCCCCCGTTCTGTCAACAACCACAATCCTCTGTTTTTTCATCTTGTAATGTGTGTTTTTATATTATATTTCCCTTAACAGGAGTTTCATCCTATCAAGGAATCGAGGACTCGACTTATGAACAGATCAGACCTGCAGTCGGAAATCCGCGATCTGCTTCGCGAACGGAACGGCATTCTACTGGCCCATTATTACCAGAGGGAAGAGGTTCAGGAAATTGCCGACTTTCTTGGGGATTCTCTGGCCTTGAGCATCGAGGCCGCCCAGACGGAGGCAGAGGTCATTGTTTTCGCCGGGGTTCATTTCATGGCGGAAAGCGCATCCATTCTGTGCCCGGACAAGACCGTCCTCCTGCCCCACCTGGATGCGGGCTGCCCCCTGGCCGACAAGATCACGCCCGGCGCACTGGAAAAGGCCCGACAGCGGTATCCGGACGCAGCCGTGGTCACCTACATCAATTCCTCGGCGGAGATCAAGGCGCACTCGGACATCTGCTGTACCTCGTCCAACGCCGTCAAGGTGGTAAAGAGCCTTCAGGATTCGCGGCAGATCCTCATGATCCCCGACGGCAATCTGGCCCGCTACGTGGCAAGGTTTACGGACAAAGAAATCATTCCCTGGGACGGCTATTGCCCCTTTCACCATTTTGTTCAACCGGAGGAGATCGCCCGCGCCAAGGCGGAACATCCCGACGCGCTCTTCATCGCCCATCCGGAATGCAACGCCGCCGTCGTGGAAATGGCCGACTTTGTGGGCAGCACGTCAGCCATGATCGAGTTCTGCCGGACAACGGAGGCCAAGGAAATCATCGTCGGCACGGAGATCGGGATCATGACCCCGCTCAAGAAGCAGAACCCGGAAAAGATCTTTATTTCCCCCTCCGAACATCTTGTCTGCCAGACCATGAAGATGATCACGCTGGAAAACATCCTGGAATCCCTGAAAACGATGAAGCCGGTCGTGAAGGTTCCCGAGGCGATCCGCATTCCGGCAAAGAGGGCCCTGGACCGGATGCTGGCCATCCGCTGAAGAAGGAGTCCCCTGATTCAAACGGCTGCCGCCTTTCTGATCACGACAAAAAGGCCTGCTTGAAGAACGCTTGATGACCGGAATTCCGCCCTGGCCGATTCCGGCCGGAATTTTGTGACATTGAGAAAAATACTTTCCACATCCAAAGGCCCTTCCGCTCCGGTTCTCCGGATGCTTTATGAAAAGATAGACCACGGCGCTGAGCAGTTATCCGTGAACCGGTTGCACGGTTCGGCCAACGCCTTCCTCATCGCGGCCCTGTCGCGGAAGCTCGGCAGGCCCATGGTCGTCCTGAGCCCGACGGAGAAAGAGGCACGGCAGACCTTTTCGGATCTTTCCCTCTTTCTCGGCGGGGACAAGGTTTTCCTGTACCCTCCCTGGGACATCCAGAGCATCGACATGTTCGCCCTGCAGCGCGAGGTCGAACTGGTCCGAATGGAGGTTCTGGCCCGCCTGCTGGCGGATGAACCAGCCATCATCGTCGCCCCCCTGAAGGCCCTCATGCAGAAAGTTGTTCCCCGGAGCCTTCTTGACGCATACCTGGAGATTGTCACGCCGGGAAGCGAGATCCCGCGGGAGGATCTTGTCGCCAAACTGATCGCCGGCGGATATCAGCGAACAACCCTCGTGGAAGAAAAGGGGGAATTCAGTCTGCGGGGGCATGTGCTGGACCTCTTCCCGCCCATGGAGGACCAGCCGCTCCGCCTGGAATTCGATGGGGACGACCTCGAATCTCTCCGGGCCTTTGACCCCGCCTCTCAGCGCTCCACCGGCCGTCGGGATGCCTTCGTGCTGTGCCCGGCAAGAGAGGTGATTCTTTCTGAAGACTGCCGCCAGCAGGCGCTGCGCAACATCCACAGCAGGGCGAAAGCCCTGGAGCTGCCACGGACCGTGCGGGAGCACCTATCGGAAATGATCGACGCGGGCCTGTCCACATCGCTGAACCCTCTATTTCTGCCCCTGTTCTATGAATCCCTGGAGCCGGACTCCGGTGCGCCGGAACGGGGCATCTCACCGAAGACCAGCCCGCTGGGGAGCTTTTTCGATTACCTTCCCGGGAAATGCCTCATCGTGATGGACGACGCCCTGGCCATTGAAAATGCCGGCCAGAGCATTGAGAACGAGATTGACCGCTGCCTGCTGAAGGCGAGACGGGAAGAAAAATTCTACCTGGAACGGGAAGCCTCCTATGTCAGCAAGTCCTCCTTCCTGAAAGACCTGCGTCGTTTTCAACGGATGATCCTGGAGGGGCTTGCTCTTGACCGCCTGCCGGAATCCCACCCCGGAGCCGGCGCGGATTCCACCCCGTCAAGGGCGGAATCCCTTTACCTTCCCCTGGACACGGACCCGGGACTGGGCGATCTCCATCGGGGGCCCGGCAGCGAGGACACCCTCCTTTCACCGCTCATCGAGCGGATCCGGCCGTGGCTGCAGTCGGGCATGCTGGTGACGATTTTCTGTTCGGGCAAGGGAAACCTTCAGCGGATGCACCACCTCCTGGAAGACTACGAGCTGACCGTCCGGATGCCTGAAGGCTTGCTGATCGACGAGGCCCTGCTTGGTTCCGGACCCGGTGCACTGAGCCTGAGGGAGGGCAGGCTGAGCCGGAGCTTTCTCTTTTCCGACCTGAACCTGGCCGCCATCAGCGAAGAGGAGCTTTTCGGGAAGAAAATAGCGGGCAAGCGCGTCCGCTCCGCCCGGGAGGGATACTTTCTCCGCTCTTTCGGAGATCTGAAGGAAGGGGATTACGTCGTCCACAAGGACCACGGCATCGGCCTCTACCAGGGGATGCAGAAGCTGAACGTCGGCGGCATTGAAAACGACTTCCTCCTGCTCGGATATCAGAGCGGCGACAAGCTCTATCTTCCCGTGGACCGCCTTGATCAGATTTCCCGATATATCGGCCCCGACAATTACATCCCCAAAGTCGACAGACTGGGCGGGACATCCTGGGACGCCGTGCGGGAGCGGGTCAAGAAATCCATCCGGGAAGTCGCCGAAGAGCTAGTGGCCATTTACGCCGCCAGGGAGATCATGGAGCGGCGGGCCTTCGCTCCCCCGGATGCCGTGTATGAAGAATTCTGCGCCGCCTTTTCCTACGACGAAACCCCCGATCAGGCCCGGGCCATCGAAGACATCCACAACGACATGAACAGCGCGAAGCCCATGGACCGGCTGATCTGCGGCGATGCGGGATTCGGCAAGACGGAAGTGGCCATGCGGGCGGCTTTCCGTACGGTCATGGACGGCAGGCAGGTCGCCGTGCTTGTCCCGACGACCATCCTGGCGGAGCAGCATTTTTCCACCTTCGTCAGCCGCATGAAGGACTACCCCATCCGCATCGAGGCCCTCAACCGCTTCCGGAACAGGGTGGAGCAGTCGGCGGTCCTGGATGGACTCCGCAGGGGCCAGGTGGACATCGTGATCGGCACGCACCGGCTGCTCTCGAAGGATGTGACCTTCAAGAACCTGGGGCTCGTGGTGATCGATGAAGAGCAGCGCTTCGGCGTCTCCCACAAGGAAAAGTTGAAGAAGCTCAGGACGCTGGTCGATGTCCTCACCCTGTCGGCCACGCCGATTCCACGCACCCTGCATCTCTCCCTGGTGGGAATCCGCGATCTGTCCATCATCAACACGCCGCCCGAGGACCGCCAGACCATCAGGACCTATGTCCTGGAGTTCAACGAAGAAATCATCCGGGACGCCATTCGGAATGAGCTGGCCCGCCAGGGGCAGGTCTTCTTCCTTCACGACCGGGTCAAATCGATCTACACCATGGCCCGCCTCGTGGAAAAGCTGGTCCCGGAGGCGGAGATCAGTGTCGTCCACGGACAGATGAAGCCCAGGGAAATCGAGGATGCCATGGGCCGGTTTCTCCGCAGGGAATGCAACGTCCTGGTCTGCACGACCATCGTCGGATCCGGCCTGGACATCCCCACGGCCAACACGATGCTCATCAACCGTGCGGACCGGTTCGGCCTGGCCCAGCTGTACCAGATACGGGGGCGCGTGGGGCGATCGAGCGAGGAGGCCTTCGCCTATCTCCTTGTCCCCAAGGGGGTGCTGCTATCGCGGGACGCCCAGAAACGCCTGCAGGTCATCATGGACTTTTCGGAACCCGGATCCGGCTTCCGCATCGCCTCCAGCGACATGGAGATCCGCGGAGGCGGCAACCTCCTGGGAACCTCGCAGTCGGGACACGTATCGGCGGTCGGCTATGAGCTGTACACGGAGCTCATGGAAAAAACGATTCGCGAGATCAAGGGGGAGGCCATCCCCGAAGAGGAGATTGTTCCGGAAATTCACATGGGGCTTCCCGCCTACATCCCGGAAGAGTACATGGCAGACGTTCACCGGCGGCTGGTGACGTACAAGCGGATTTCCACGGCCGACTCGGATGAGGAGCTGGAGGAAATCCGGGAAGAGTTGGCGGACTGCTTCGGCTACCTTCCGCCGGAAGTGGCCAACCTTCTCGGCGTCATCCGCCTTCGCAGCCGGTTGAAGGGGATCCGGGCCAGAAAAATGGGCTACGACTCGAAGCAGATATTCATCTTTTTCTCCGCCGACACCCCGGTGGAGCCGGATCGGATCCTGGCCCTCGCCCGCCGGAAATACCGCGGCCTGCGCCTGACCCCCGATTACAAGCTCTATATCCCCCTTCCCGGTCTTCAGGGGCAGGAAATCCTTTCCGCTGCGGGGGAAGTGCTGCGGCTGCTTTCCTGAAAAGGGCGCCCTTCGGAGGAAACAGCTCCGGAACCCGAATTAAGAATTGAAGCGGGAAGCGCATTCTGCTAGAGTTCCCTTCATCTTGCATTTTTTGCCTTCCAGGCGACTGGAGGGGTTGAGACGGACAACACCAAAATACCATTTCATGAAGGAGGCATTCCTTGAAAAAGCTACGTATCCTTGCCCTGGTCCTGCTGGCCATCCCGACCTTCGCGTTATCAGGACGGGCGGAAGTGGTCGACCGCATTGTCGCCTTTGTCAATGACGAGGTCATCACCCTCGTGGAGCTGGATACCGCCTTTGAAACTTACAGGCAGAAGATCGAAGAGAGCTATAAGGGGCCCGACAAGGACCGGGTCATGGCGCAGACCAGGCGAAGCCTCCTGGACCGGATGATCGACACCCTGCTCATCGAGCAGGAAGCGAGGAAATCAGGCATTACCGTCACGGATGAAGAGGTTATGGCCTCGATCCGGGGGATGCTTGCCAGGAGGAAGATGAGCCAGGAGGCATTCCAGCAGGCCCTTGCCCTTGAGGGAAAAACCCTGGAAACCTACAAGAGGGAAGCCAAGGAAACCATGATGCGGACGCGCCTCGTCCGGCGGGAAGTCCGCGCCAAGGTTATGGTAACCGACGAGGAAATCGGCGAATACTATCGCCTGCACCGGGATTCCTATGAAGGGAGCGAAGCGGTGAGGCTCAAGCAGATCCTCCTGGTCTTCCCCAAAGACATGAATGACGCAGTCAGGGAAAAACTTCAGGCCCTGGCGACGGACATCGGAAAGCGCCTCAAGGGAGGCGAATCCTTCGACAGTCTTGCGGCGCAGTTTTCCCAGGGCCCGGCGGCCTCCTCCGGTGGAGACCTCGGGTTTGTGGAAAAGGGAACCATGCTGCCCGAAGTGGAAAAAGCCGCCTTCAGCCTGAGCACAAAGGAGATCAGCGACGTTATTGAATCTCCTGTAGGCTTTCACATCCTTCAGGTGACGGACCGCCGCGGCGAAGGCAACAAGCCGATTGAAACGGTTCGGGAAGAAATTAAATCCAGAATCGAGGATGAGAAGATCGACAAGAAACTGGATTCCTGGCTCACCGAATTAAGGGCCAAATCGCACATAGAAATAAAGCTGTAATCCGGAACCGGATGCACGCCTCAAGGCTTGTCTTTGCATGTCAGAGTTTATCCGCATCAAGGGTGCGTCACAGCACAACCTTAAAAACATCAGCCTCGACATCCCCCGCAACCAGCTGGTCGTCGTCACCGGGGTCAGCGGTTCCGGGAAATCCTCCCTGGCTTTCGATACGATCTATGCCGAGGGTCAGCGCAGATATGTGGAATCTCTTTCCACGTACGCCCGGCAGTTCATCGGCCAGATGGACAAGCCGGAGGTGGAGTCCATCGAGGGGTTGTCTCCGGCCATCGCCATCGAGCAGCGGTCCGCCAGCCACAATCCCCGTTCCACCGTGGGCACCGTTACGGAAATTTACGATTACCTCCGCCTTCTCTTCGCCCGGATCGGCATCCCCCACTGCACCGTCTGCGGACGGGAAATCCGCTCTCAGAAAATCGATTCCATGGTGGAAACGATCCTCAGCCTTCCGGAAAAAAGCCGCCTGATTGTCCTGGCCCCGATCGTCCGGGGGAAAAAGGGGGAGTTTCAGAAGGAATTCAAAAAACTGCAGCGGGAAGGCTATGTCCGGGTCCGGGTAGACGGAGAGACCCGTGAACTGGAGGAGGAGATCCGGCTGGACAAGAACCGCCGGCATGATATCGATGTGGTGGTCGACCGCCTGGTTCTTCGGGAAGGCATCCGGCAGCGCCTCCGCGATTCCCTGGAAACGGCCTCCGCCCTGACCGACGGCCTGGTCCACATCGACCTGGGCGCCGGGGAGGAAATCCTCTTCAGTGAGCATTACGCCTGCCCGGTCTGCGGGGTGAGCCTCCCCGAGCTGGCGCCCCGGCTCTTTTCCTTCAACAGCCCCTATGGCGCCTGCCCGGACTGCAGCGGCCTGGGAACGCGGATGTATTTTGACGAAGATCTGGTCGTCCCCGATCCGGCCCTGTCCCTGCGCGAAGGCGCCATCGCCCCCTGGGCGGGACGCAGCTCCATGAAGTATTTCTCGATGCTGGACGCCCTGTCTCAGCATTACGGCTTCGACCTCAACACTCCGTTCCGGGATCTGTCCGATAAGATTCGGAGTGTTCTCCTTTACGGTTCCGGGGAAGAGGAGATCCCATTCTTTATCGATCGCGGCGGTAGGCGCTTCTTTTACAACCGCTCCTTTGAAGGCGTGCTCACCCAACTGGACCGGCGCTACCACGAATCCCCCTACAGCACCGCAAGGATGGATCTGTCGCGATACATCAGCCTGCGGGAATGCCCGACCTGCCTGGGCACACGCCTCAGGAAGGAAAGCCTGGCCGTGAGGGTCAACGGCAGGAACATCCATGAGGTCTGCCTGCTTTCCATCCGGGAGTGTATGGATTTTTTCCTTTCCCTGTCCCTGAAGCCCCAGGAAGTGCTCATCTCCGAGCGGATCCTCAAGGAGATCAAGGATCGCCTGACCTTTCTGCTCGACGTGGGAATGGACTACCTGGATCTGGCCCGCTCCGCGGGAACCCTTTCCGGCGGCGAAGGGCAGCGCATCCGGCTGGCAACCCAGATCGGCTCGGGCCTGGTCGGGGTCCTCTACGTCCTGGATGAGCCCACCGTCGGACTCCATCAGCGGGACAACGAACGGTTGATCGCGACCCTGAAGCGCCTGCGGGACATGGGAAACACCGTTCTGGTGGTGGAGCACGACCAGGACATGATGCTGGCGTCGGACTCCATCATCGACATGGGACCGGGCGCCGGCGTCCACGGCGGGGAGGTGACCTTTCAGGGCACTCCCGGGGAAATCATGCAAAGCATACAGTCCCTGACCGGACAGTACCTCTCGGGACGCCTTTCCATTCCCCTTCCCCCAACCCGGCGGTCTCTTTCCTCGCGTTTCATCCACCTGGAAGGCGCCCACGAGCATAATCTGAAGGACCTCACAATCAAGATACCGGTCGGTGTCTTCACCGCCGTCACAGGCGTATCCGGGTCCGGAAAGAGCACAATGATCATTGAAACCCTCTACCGGGTCATGTTCAGGCGGCTGAACAACCGCAGGGGCGGCCTGGGAAAGGTCCGGCGCATCGTGGATCTTGGCGGCATCGAGCGGGTCATCCTGATCAACCAGCAGCCCATCGGCAGAACCCCCCGATCCAACCCGATCACCTATACCGGCGGATTTTCCTACATCCGGGACCTCTTCACCGGGCTGCCGGAGTCCAGGATGCGGGGCTACAAGCCGGGTCGCTTCAGCTTCAACGTCAAGGGCGGACGCTGCGAGGCCTGTGAAGGAAACGGGCTGATCAAGATTGAGATGCACTTCCTGCCGGATGTGTATGTCACCTGCGACACCTGCGGGGGCAGACGCTTCAATCCCGATACCCTGGACATCCGATACAAGGACAAAAACATCGCCGATGTCCTGGATATGACCGTCAATCAGGCCCTTGCCTTCTTCGAGAACATCCCTTCCATCCGCGGCCGCCTGCAGTCCCTCTACGATGTCGGCCTGGGATACATCCGCCTCGGGCAATCGGCCACCACCCTGTCCGGGGGCGAGGCCCAGCGGATCAAGCTTTCCCGGGAACTCGGCAAACGGGCCAACAGCAACACCCTTTACATACTCGACGAACCGACCATCGGGCTGCATTTCGCCGACATCCAGAAGCTGCTGGATGTCCTGATGCGCCTGGTGAACATGGGCAATACGGTGGTGGTCATCGAGCACAACCTGGATGTCATCAAATCCGCCGATTACATCATCGATCTCGGCCCCGAGGGAGGTCCGGGCGGGGGGCGGATTATGGCCGCCGGAAGCCCGGAAGAGGTGGCCGCCGTGGAGTCCTGCCCCACGGGCCGTTTTCTGCGCGCCGTTCTCGAAGCTGAAGACAACCGGACATCCGTGACCGGAAATCCGTGAATAGGCGGCTCATTTCAGGAACCAGGAATTCAGGAAGGCCCGAATTTGCCGAGCATATCGGGCAGGAAAAGGGTTTTTCAGCAGCCGGGAGAGGAAAACCCGTTGCCCTGAGCAGAGTTTTCCGGTAAACAACAGGCATCTTCTGAATACAAAACAGGAGGTGAACCCATGACTGCTCCACTCTTCCCGTTGACCTTCAACCCCTTTGAGAATATCGCTGTTTCGGTCTCAAAAAAAAGCGCCGCTCTTCCCCCGGCCGCCGGGGATTCGGCAGCGCCGAAAGCCGGGCGGGGCGATAGGTTCCTTGACGTCGAAGCGGAGCGTCGGCAGTTTCTGGACGCCATGAGAAGGGAGGGGGTTAAGCCCCTGGACGAAGGCAGAAGCGATGTGGGGGCGATCGGAAGATCACCGGCTGCAGCCCTCTGTCCGCCGGACAACGGAGCCTCTGAGGCTTTTATGAGCCTGCGTAAGCTCGTTGAGATGGGGGAGGGCTTCAACGTCTCGGAAACGCCGGAATACATGGAAGGAACGGGATGCTCTGTCCCTTCGTCCTACGCCTGGCGGCTTCATCGAGGCGATTTTTCCATCCAGGCCTTCATCGATCTTCATGGAATGAACGCACAGGAGGCCAAAACAGCCGTTGACGCCTTTCTCAAGGAGGCCCTGGCAAAGGGGAAGCGGGCCGTTCTGATCATCCATGGACGCGGCCTTTCCTCGCGTGCCGAGCCGGTGCTGAAAAACAGCGTCCGCGCCCGGCTGACCTCCAGGGCCTGGAAGAAATGGCTCATCGCCTTTTCCAGCGCCCAATCCTTCGATGGGGGCGCAGGAGCGACTTACGTCCTCCTCCGGGAGCGCCCGTTTTCCGGAAAATCCGCGAAACGGCGGGGCAATTAAGGAGCGGGCCGGGGAAAATTCCGCTTTGCAGCCTTGAGATCATCCCCGATCCCGGGCGGCGTCCAACTCCCGAAAGGCCGCCCTCGCCTCCTCCACGAAGGAGCGCACCCGCTTTTCGTCCTTGCGGCCGTCCGGCCTTTCCACCCCGGTGTGCGCATCCACTCCGGCCGGACGCACCTGGATAATCGCCTGCCGAACGTTTTCCGGCCCCAAGCCGCCTGCCAGAATCAGAGGTTTCGGAGAAAGTTCCGCCAGTTGGCGGCTGACATCCCAGTCATGGACCCGGCCCGTGGCTCCACAGGCTCCCGTTGCCGGATCCCAGCTGTCCGTTATGAAGGCGTCCACGAGCGGCGCATAATTCAAGACCTCTGCCCCCACCTTTCCCAGGTGGCTGTCCTTCACAATGACGCTTTTGATAACGGCCAGTTCCGGAGCGATCCGCCGCAGCCGCAAAACTTCCGCCGGAGAGATTTCTCCATGAAGCTGAACGATCCGAACGCCCAGTCGACGGCATAACCCGGCAACGTCCCGGGCCTCATCGAGGTAAGTGATCAGGACCGCCCCCACGGACGGACTCAACCGCGCAATAATCGCCGCCGCCTCGGCGTCGCTCAGATCCTCCCGGTGGACTGGAAGACGCAGGGGAAACCCGAGATGGGTCACGCCGGCGGCAGCCAGCAGGCGGGCTTCGGCCATATCCATCACGCCCGCAATCTGAATCATTTTTCCAAATGTTTTCATTTCATCAAGAAAAAGAACCCTTTCTCTCAATTTTTTTAAGATCGCAACCCTTTGGTTCTCCCTGATTTCTTTGAGCCTGTTCTGGAACCATATCTTGCCTTGGTGAGCTGAAGTGCATTAAAAATGAAGAAAAAACGCTTTAAGCATGTTCCAGGTGATGATTCCATTTGACACAATTCAACAATGTTATTATTATGCCGTAGTTTAAAAGCGTGTTACAAATTAAATTTTGTAGGTTAAACTAAGTCAGAAAGGAGAAAAAAATGCACAGAAAAACAATTTTCAAGATCCTTGCTCCCCTCGCGATGTTTGCCTTGATGACGGGATGCGCCACGCAGAAAGCGGCACCCCTCGTCACGGCGGTGGACCTCAACCCGAAGCTGACCTCAGGACAGCTCGTTCAGAAGGTCAATTCCTTTGAGGTCCTTGTCGATCAGTCCAGATCGATGAATGACAACTGCAAACTGACCACCAAACTGAAGCAGGAAAAAGCCCTTATAAATCTCTTTAATGACACGATCCCCAACCTGAAGCTCAATGCTGCAGCGCGTGCCTTCGGCCAGAAGAACGTGTTCGAGGATGCGACTTCATGGAATCTCTTCGGCCCCGCGGCGTACAACAAGGCCGCTCTGCCGGACGCCATTAAGCCCTTTACCTGGGGAAGAGGCCTCAGCCCGTTGGACAAGGCTCTTGATGGTGCAACCGCCGATCTGAAATCGGAGTCGGGCCAGCTGGCCGTCATCGCCTTCAGCGACGGCGAGGATATGGAAGCCTATGACCCGGTCGGAGCAGCAAAGAAAATGAAGAGTGCCTACGGCGATAGAGTCTGCATCTACACCGTTCTCCTTGGCGACAAAACGAAAACGATTGACATTGGTGACAAGAATGAAGGCATCAACATGATGCAGCAGGTAGCCGATGCCGGCAAGTGCGGATTCATGGTCACGGGAGAGAGCATCTCCACCCCGCAGGGCATGGCCGATTTTGTGGAGAAGGTCTTCCTGACAACCCCTCCGCCGAAAGCCCCAGCACCGGCCCCGGTTGTTGAAGAGCCCAAACCGGTTCCTGCTCCGGCAGCTCCGGAACCCCAGCCGGTTCCCGAACCCAAGGCAAAGGCTCCCGCAGGCATGACCCTCAAGATCCAGTTTGCCACGGGAAAATCCGACATTCAGCCCCAGTACAGAGCTGAAATCGAGAAGGTTGCAGCATTCCTGAAAGAGAATCCCGGATCAACCGTCGTCATCGAAGGCCACACGGACAATGCCGGGGCGAGAGCCGCCAACATCAATCTGTCCCAGAGCCGCGCCAACAGCGTCAAGGATTATCTTGTCAGCGAATTCGGCATCGATGCCTCCCGCATCAAGGCTGTGGGTTACGGCCCCGACAAACCGATCGCCAGCAACGCGACCAGCGAAGGCAGGCAGAAGAACCGGAGAGTCAGCGCGGTGTTTCAGCGGTAAGCCTTAATCCGGCGCTTCGTTGAACCCTGAAAAACCGAAGGCCCCTCAATGCGAAAGATCGACAGCATTGAGGGGCCTTCTTTTTCCGTTCAGGCGGGACCCTCTTCCCGGCTCTCTTCAACCCTCAGCAGGGCCTCCGCCTCTGTATCGGGAAGCTCCTGCACATCCTTGAGCTTTTTCCCGATCGCCCGCCTCCGGCTCTGAGCCTTGTCCAGTGTATCCGACGCTTCGGAGAGCTTCTTCTGGACCTTGCTCAGAACTTCGCCATATTTTGTCCATTCCGTTTTCACCGCGGCAAGCAGGGCCCACACCTCGCTGGAGCGCTTCTGGATGGCCAGGGTTCGAAAGCCCATCTGGAGGCTGTTCAGAAGAGACCAGAGCGTGGTGGGTCCGGCAATGACCACCTTGCATTCCCGCTGAACGTATTCCACCAGGCCGGTGCGGCGGACCACCTCGGCGAAGAGCCCTTCCGCAGGCAGAAACAGAACGGCGAAATCCGTCGTCTTCGGTGGATTGATGTACTTCTCACAGATGTCCCGGGCGCATTGCCGGATCCGGCTTTCCAGCTGTCTCGCGGCAGCCTCCGCGCTTTCCCCTCCGGCTTTCTCCCGGACTTCAAGGAGGCGCAGATAATCCTCCATGGGAAATTTTGCATCAATGGGAAGCCAGACCGCCTCATCACGCTCCATGTCCCGCCCGGGAAGCTTTACGGCAAACTCCACACGCTCTCCGCTTTCCTTCGTCGAAAGGTTCTCTGCATACATCTCGGGATGAAGAACCTGCTCCAGCATCGCCCCGAGCTGCACCTCGCCCCAGATGCCCCGCGTTTTGACGTTGGTCAGGACCCTTTTGAGATCCCCCACCCCGGCGGCAAGGGACTGCATTTCGCCCAGTCCCCGATATACCTGCTCCAGTCGTTCACTTACCTGCCGGAAGGACTCACCCAGGCGGGCCTCAAGCGTCCCCTGCAGCTTCTCTTCCACCGTCTCCCGCATCCGTTCGAGCTGCGTGGCGTTGTCGCTCTGAATGGCCTGAAGTTTATCCTCCACGGATACCCGCAGAGCCTCGAGCTTCTGTTCATTGATGCGGGTCAGGCTCAAGAGTTGCTGATGAAGGGTATCTCCGGCGCCCTTGAGGGTGCCGGCAAGCTCCTCCCTGAACTGCCGCAGGGCATTGGCCGATTCTTCCCGGTTCCTGGATATTTCTTCTCTGACGGTCCGCTCCGCCCGCTCAGCCGACCGCTCGACACCTTGAATCACATCGTCCCTGAAGGCCGGATCGACGCGGGGTTTACGGAAGACAAGAACCACCTGGAGAACGACCGCGATAGCCGCCAGGGCGACAAGAACCAGGATAACAGGGCTGTTCATGACCAATCTGCTCACATCCTTCCAAGAAATCCGTCACCGGACGTCATCGTACACAAGCCGCACCGGATCGCCCAGTTTCATGGCCAGCGAGATCCGGGCGCTCCCCCCGTTTTCCGCTATCTCCACAAATCCATGGCTCCCCACAAGGCCCAGCAAAGCACCCGGCGAAACACCCCCATAGGTTTTTCCGCCGGGAATTTCCTGCCCGGCGGCCTGGATTTTCCACTGTTTTCCCTCCACGAGGCGCCCGGGAATGTCCGTCACCAGGTTTCCGAACGTGTCGACATACTGGATGCACCCTGAAAAGCCATCCCCGTCCTCGCTCCAGCCGGCGGGATCCAGGCGCACCAGCGTGGCCGGGTCAACGGCCTCGCCCAGCCTGGCAAAGGGCACTCCGGAGGCCAGATAGGCTGCTGCGGGGGCAAAAATGTCCCGGCCGTGAAACGTGCAGCCTGGATTTTCCGTCAGCCAGAATTCCGCCCGGGTCAGGGCCACCGCCCTTTGGATGACCCCCTTCTGAAAGACTCCGGAAAAGATTCCATTGTCCGGCCCGACGAGCACCGAATCGTCCATCGCAACGGCAACGGCCCGCCGCTGTGTGCCCACCCCCGGATCGACAACGGCCAGGTGGATGGTCCCCTTCGGGAAGAAGGGATAAGCCATGGCCAGGCAGAAGCTCGCGGCCCGAACGTCCTGAGGGGGAATTTCATGCGTCAAATCGACAATCGCAACAGAGGGTGCAATGCCGATTATCACGCCTTTCAGAATTCCCGTATAAACATCCCGGAGCCCGAAATCCGTCAGAAGGGTTATGATGCGGCCGGCATGACCTTTTCCTGCCCGGCCCGAGTTCTCTTGTATCAGCATCCCTGTTCTTTATTACACACCAATGCGACAGGCAACAGAATAATCCACCTTTCTTCATTTCATGGCAGGCGGCGAAAAAGACGCCCTGCCCGGCCGCACGGCAACGCTTCTGAAATGAAAAAGTAATGGAAATTTCATAAAAAAAAATGTTATTTTGACGCAACAAAATTCAATGATTGTTTTTTTATTTCAACGAAGTCCTGTAATCACCAGGACGTTTTTTTTAACAAGTTTGACCTTTTGCTTCAAGGCCCGCCCAAGATCACCGGTTGGCGGGCCGCGGAAACCAGAAACTTCAACCATGGAGGTTTGAATGAACAGCATTTTGAACAGGAGGATCCTGAAGGCAGGATGCCTCTTCACGCTCTTGATCTTTCTATCTCCCATCGGGAACGGTCAGGCCTTTGCCCTGGACCGCAGCGCCTACAAACAGCTCAAAGTATTCAGTGAAGTACTTGATATCATAGATAAAAGTTATGTTGAATCCGTCGATTCCAAAAAACTTCTTCAAGGCGCCATCAACGGGATGATGAAGTCGCTGGATCCTCACAGCACCTTTATGACCGAGGAAATGTTCAAGGAGCTCGAAGTGGAAACAAAGGGCTCTTTTGGCGGAATCGGCATCGAGATTACAATTCTCAATGACGTTCTGACCGTGGTGTCCCCCATTGAAGACACCCCGGCCTTTCTGGCAGGCGTCAAGGCGGGGGACCAGATCATCAAGATCGACGGTCAGTCCACGAAGGACATCACCATCATGGAAGCGGTCACCAAGCTGCGCGGCCCCAGGGATACAAAGGTGACCATAACCATCATGCGGGAAGGGCTCCCCAAACCGAAGGACATCACCATCGCGCGGGCCATCATTCAGGTGAAGAGCATCAAATCCAGGAGGATCGATGATCAGTTCGGCTATGTGCGTATTTCCGCCTTCCAGGAGAGAACCGCCGAAGATTTAAAAAAGGCGATCTCTGAACTGCAGGGAAAGTCGCCCCTCCCATTGAAGGGGCTTGTTCTGGACATGCGGAATAATCCAGGCGGGCTGCTCGCGCAGTCGATCGAGGTTTCAGATGTGTTTTTGAAGTCCGGGACGATTGTCTCTACAAGGGGACGCATCAAGAGCGTGGAAAGCAAGTCTGTGGCGCGGGATGACGGAAATGAGCTGACCTGCCCCATCGTTATTCTGGTCAACGAGGGAACGGCCAGCGCCGCCGAGATCGTGTCCGGGGCGCTGCAGGACAACGGGCGTGCGCTCGTCCTCGGAACTCAGACCTTCGGCAAGGGGTCCGTCCAGACCGTCATCCCCCTGGAGGAGGGCGCGGCACTGAAGTTGACAACAGCCAAATACTACACCCCCGGAGGGCGCTCCATCCAGGCCGAGGGGATCACTCCGGATGTCACGGTCAAATATATCAAACCAGCCGATGAAAATGGTACAGAAAGTGAAGGCATGCGGGAAAGGGATCTCAAGGGTCACATCAAGGCCCCCGGAGAGGAAGACAAGAAACCGGCCGAGCTGAAAAAACGGGCTTTTGATGATCAGTCACAGGACAATCAGCTCAAGGCGGCTGTCGACATCTTGAAAAGTTGGGGCATTTTTCAGGGCGCCGGGAAGATGTGACGAGAGCTGAAGTCAGGTAAGACCTTTGAATAAGAAAGCCACCGGACGATCCCAGCGGAAAGGCAGAAAGGGAGCGGACCCTTTTAAAACAATCAAGCGAATTGTCATTCTGCTGCTTCTTGTTGTTGCCGCCGCGGTTTTTTATGAACTCTTTTCCGATCGCCCAGGCGAGGAAAAACTTCCCCCGGCGGTCAGCAGGCCCGTTCCCGGAAAACACGCCCCCATGAAACAGGAGGGGTCCGGTAAAGCGCCTCCCGTCGTTCAGGAACCTCGCGAAAAGGGGACACCGGCCCCTTCCCCGGAGCCGGAAAAAAGAAAGCCGGCTTCGCAGGAGCGCCTGTCCGGTCTGCAGGTGGCCATTCTCATTGATGATATCGGCTTCGATCTGTCTTCGGTAAAAAACCTCTTGAAGATTGAAGCACCCATCAGTTTCGCCATTCTGCCTCATCGGCCTCACTCTGTTGCCGCGGCGGAAATGATCCACAAAGCGGGCAGGGACATTCTCCTCCACCTGCCCATGGAGCCCCATGCATACCCCAAGGAAAAGCCGGGGCCGGGGGCGCTGTTCACGGCGATGAACCACGACGAACTCAAAAAGGTTCTCACCAGGAACCTGGACTCCGTGCCACATATATCCGGCGTGAACAACCACATGGGATCCCTGTTCACCGAGGATGAGGAGAAGATGGTTGTGGTCATGAAGGAACTGAAAGGCAGGGGGCTCTTTTTTATCGACAGCCGCACGACAGCGGAATCCAAAGCGGCTCCGGCCTCTCGAGAAGTCGGGGTTCCCTTTGCCGCCAGGCAGATTTTCATTGACAACGGGCAGGATTACCGCGCCACCCGCAGAATCCTGCTGGACGTGCTGTCTTCTTCAAAGGGCAGCCATCGCGGCCTGGTTCTCATCGGCCACCCCTATGCGGGCACCATCGCGGCCCTGGAGAAGGTTGTTCCGGAATGGAAATCCCGGGGGGTTCTCATTGTTCCCGTGTCACACATGGTTCAGTGAAAAAACCAGGCAACGGGCAGACAACGCTGAGACACATGAAACTTCCCTCAAGAATCGAGATGTTATCTCCAAAGGACGTATGCACAACACGCTGATAGTCAAGATACTTCTTACCTTCTCGGTCTTTCTCGCCCTGGGGGGATGCGCCCTAGTCCCACCGGAATCCGGAAGGGCTCTTCCCGACAGGGCTTCATCCGCCTCAGCCTCCAGCGCGGGATACCATTACATACTGGGAGTCCTTGCCGCGATGGACGGCCGGCTGGACGACGCCATCGGAGAATTGGAGACTGCCTTCCAGGAGGATCCTCTTTCCCCCTACCTGATGAAGGAACTGGCCTCGCTTTATGTCGAGAAGGGGGAGATCACCAAAGCCATCGACCTGTGCAAACAAGCCCTTGTCTACGACCCCGGGGACACGGAGGTTTACCTCATTCTGGGAAACCTCTATATCACGATGAAGGACTATAAAAAGGCTTTACGCACCTACAAGAAGGTGATTGAACTCGACCCGGACAACATCCCTGCCTATCTCTACATGGGAACGCTCTATGCTGAAAGCGGTCGTTACGACGATTCCGTCAAGGTCTTCGCCCTCCTCCTGGAAAAAGATCCCGGAAATGTTCTCGGGACCTACTACATGGCCAAAGTACTGGCAGAGTTGAAGCGATATGAAGAAGCGGAACGTTATTTCCTGGAGACCCTTTCCCTGAAGCCCTCCCTGGAAGCGGCGCTGATCGATCTGGCTCAATTCTATGAGCGGCAGAAGAAATTCAAGCAGGCCGTCACGGCATATCAGGACTTCATTCAGCGCCATCCGTCACGGGTCAACATTCGAATCCGCCTGGGGGAATTTTACCTGCGACAGGGCAATTACGAGGCAGCGGAACAGACATTCCGCGAGATCCTGAGCATCGACGACTCCAATAAGGACATCCATTTCACCCTCGGATTGATCTATTATGAACGGCGTAATCACCAGGCCGCTATCGAAGAATTTAAAAAGGGATTAATCCTGGCGCCCTCTGATCCGAAAATCCTGTACTTCCTGGCCTCAGCCTATGAAGAAATTCATGAGAGCAAAAAGGCGATGGAGATCTATGAAAAGATCCCCCCGGATTCGGATCTGTATGCCAATACCCGCATCCGGATGGCCATACTGCTCAAGGAAGAAGGGCAGACCGATCTGGCCATCGGCATCGTCCGGGAAGCTCTCTCGAAGGGGAAAAAAGCGCCCAATCTTTACACCTACCTGGCAGCACTTTATTCGGAAAAGCAGCTCTACCCGGAGGCGGAAAGCCTTCTCCAGGAAGGCCTGAAAGAGTTCCCTCAAAACTCGGAGCTCTATTACGGACTGGGTGAACTCTACAGTAAGATGGATCGCTTCGAGGAAAGCATCCGCACCATGAGACATGTTCTGGAACTCAACCCGGATCATGCGGAGGCCCTCAATTTCATCGGCTACAGTTATGCCGAAAAGGGCATCCATCTTCATGAGGCTGAAAGCCTGATCCGCAAGGCGCTGGCGTTAAAGCCGGACAATGGCTATATCCTGGACAGCATGGGATGGGTCTATTTTAAAATGAACCGGATCGAACAGGCGATCCGGTACCTCAAACAGGCCAGCCTGCTGATTCCCGACGATCCGACCATTGCAGAGCATCTCGGCGATGCCTACAGAAAGCTCGGACAGATGAAAGAGGCTCGGGAATCTTACGAGCGGGCGCTGAAGCTTTCTCCCGAAAATTCTTCCCTGAGAAAAAAGATCGAACAGCTGGGCCATTGAGGATCCGACCGGGATATTCAAAGAGGAAAGAAGCGGCTGCGCCCATGAATCCCATCAAAAACAAGAAAAAGAGCGGATCCGGAAAACCGATGGGCCGTTGCCGTATGCTCCTTCTCGCCCTGCCGGCCATACTGATCCTTGCCGGCTGCGCCGCAATGACGGAGACGGCGCCGGAGCCAGTGGCCATGAGCTCCGTACCTCCGCCAATGCTCTGGCAGCAGCTTGCGGCGGCGGAAGAAAAGCCCCCGGCCTTGAAGGCCCTGGCCAGAATCGACATTGCCACCCCCTCCAGGCGCTACCCGTTAAAAGCCGCTATTCTGCTGCAGTATCCCGACCGCCTCCGCCTCGAATCGATTCCTCTCTTCGGCCCCCCCGATTTTTATCTCACCTTTGAAAAGGACACGATGAAAGTCCTTCTGCCCCAGGAGGGAAAATATTACATCGGCGCGCCATCCCCCGCTCAATTGGCCGCTTTTCTGCCCTTTTTCTCGTACCGTTTCCAGCTTTCCGACATGCTTGCCCTCCTCCGGGGAACTGTCCCCAGGTTCCAGGGACCGGATGTCACCCTGAAAGGATTTTTGGAAGGGAAATACGACCGCCTGGAAGTCTACCGGGGGGGGAATAAGATTCAGGCTTTCTGGCTGGAGCAGGGATCAGGAGCCCTTCACCAGGCGGCTCTCTGGGGGCGGGATGGGGAGCTGCGCTACAGGGCACGCTTTGAAGACCGCGGGAGCATCAAGGAGACGGGCGATTTTCCGGCAAAGATATCCGTTGTCATCGGGGATTCGAATCCCGTGACCCTCACCCTTCGCTATACGGACCTCCAGATCCTCGATGGCATCGAGGCGGCTTTATTTGCTCTCGAAATCCCGGACGGCATGGAACCTGTCAGATACAATGAGGAGTAGTAATTCGCTTCTTTATTTGATTTCCAGCAGCTTGGCGCGGGCTGTCCTGGCCTGGCTCGTGTTCGGATAATTCTTGATGACCTGCTGAAAAATCAGCCTGGCGCTGGCCTTGTCGCCCAGCATCATAAAGCACAGCCCCTGCTTGAACAGTGCGTTGGCCGCCTTGTTTCCATTGGGATAGCCTTTGACCACCTTGTCGTACTCCAGAATGGCTTTTTCATATTTCTTTTCGAAATAGTAGCTTTCGCCAATCCAGAACTGGGCGTTATCGGAATAGCTGGATTTGGGATAGGATTTCAGATAATTCTGGAATTCCGTCCTTGCCTTTTCGTATTTTCCCTCTTTGAAGGACAGGTAGGCGGCTGCATACTGGTCCTCCCTGGCGGTCTTGGGTTTCACCGGTTCCTTGGCCTTGGTCCCGTTCATACCGGAGGCCGGGCTGTTTTTGTTCCCAATGGCAAGGAAGGTTTCCAGAAAATTGACCTTCTGGGCCAATTGATCCACCTTTTCCTTCAGTTCATCATGGCCGCTCCGTCCAGATACCCCTCCGACCTCTTTTCTGAGCACCTCGATCTGGCCCCGCAACTTCTGCACCTGGTCGCGAAGCTCGGTCAGGTCGGCGCCTTCATTGGCCTGAGTTGTTCGCAAAGTCTCCAGGACGGTTTTACTGGCGTCGACCTCTTTCTTCAAGGCCGAAAGGCTTTCATTGGTCGCCGTCATTCTCTCGTTGACGACGCCGATCTTCGAATTCAGCTCAGCCGAAGTCCGGTCCAGGTCTTTGGTTGTGGCACAGCCCGAAACAAGAGCCAGGCCGGCAACTAGGGCAAGGAGTTTCAAGATTTTCAAAAGACTTACCTCCGCATCTTACTTTTTCGGATTGACGACGAAATGCACTCTTCTGTTTTTTGCCCAGGCGGCTTCCGTTCCTGAAGCATCCAGGGGCATCTCTTCCCCGTAGCTGATCGTCTTCATCCTGGCCGTGTCGATTCCCAGTGCAGCAAGAAATTTCAGAGTTTCCGCGGCGCGCCGCTCGCCCAAAGCCAGGTTGTATTCCGTCGTCCCGCGATCATCGCAGTGGCCTTCTATCGTCAGATCGTACCCGGGATGAGCCGAAAGCCACGCCGCATGTTTCCGCAGCAGTCCACGCGCTTCGGAGTTCAAGCTGAATTGATCGAATTCAAAATGGATATCCGCAAGGGGACCTTCACCCCTTGCCTGGGCCGCTCCTTCCGCTTCGGCTGCCGCCCGTTGTTTCTCAAGACGCTCTCGTTCGGCCTTCTCTCTCTCCAAGCGCTCTTTCTCTGCCCGCTCCTTTGCCTGACGCTCCCTTTCCGCCTGCTCCCTGAGCGTCTGCTCCTTCAGAGCCCTCGCCTTATTCATGGCGGCCAATTCTTCAGGAGTGGGCGCCGCCATCCCCGTCGCGCCCTCAATCTGTCCGCCCGCCGGTTGTGCCCCCCCCGTCCCCTCCCCGAGAGTCGGTTTCTTTGCGCATCCCGCCGTAAAAACAAGGGTTAAAAAAAGCACGCAGATCAATATCCCCAGCACCCACCATGTCTTCATCATCGATCCTTCTCCTTTCTCTACCCCTTAAAAACATCCGAAGCGGGAAATATCCTCACCTTCAGAAACCAGGAAAAGGGCTTGCTTATGCGGTATCCGCCGTCCCGTTTCCCAAGAAAAAAAACAACGCTGAAATTTTAAATCACACTCTGTAAAAAAAGGTCAATCCTTAATTGTAAAATTTTTTATTTCTCAATAAATCAGGGAAATTGAAACTTTTTTACTTTAACCGGGGGGACCAGGCCGGACTCAGGATGCGGTCGGCGCTTTCGTAAATGGTCCGCGTGTCCAGGGTGTTCACATTGAGGATGTTGATCCTGCTGCGGCCGCCGCTGCGGATCGTAAATACGAGAAAACGGCCGTCGGGAGACCAGGAAGGCGATTCATGATCGCCCGCTCCGGAGGTCAACTGCCGGACATTGCCGCCATCCTCATCCACGGAAAAAATGTGATAGCCGCTTCCCGATCGCCCCTCGTAGGCGATTTTATCCCCCTTGGGGGACCAGGCCGGAGACGTATTGTAACTGCCCGAATAGGTGAGCCGGCGGGCGTCTCCACCATCGGCATTCATCACGTAAATCTGCGGCGACCCGGAAAGGCTCGAGACGAAGGCGATCTTCCGTCCATCAGGCGACCAGACGGGAGACACGTCAATTCCGAAATTGCTTGTCAGACGCTGCAACTGCCCGCTGCCAATTTCCATTGCATAGATTTCCTCGTTTCCATCCTTGCTCAGGGTCAGCAGCAGACGCCGGCCATCGGGAGACCACGCACCGGGAAGGTTAAGCCCCTTGAAACCGACGATCTTTTTCAGACCGAAACCGGAAGGGGATATCACAAAGACATCGGGCTGCCCGTCGCGATACGAGGCAAAGCACAGATAACGGCCATCGGGAGACCAGCGGGGAGAAAGAATCAGAGCGGGAGAATTCATCACTCTGGTCAGTTCCTGAGCGCCGAGGACTGCCCCGAATCCCGCCGTGTAGAGGGTTGAAGATTGACCCTGGCGGGCGACAAAGGCAACCCGCGTATCAAAGAAACCTTCCGCTCCAGTCAGCAACCGGAGTACTTCCCGGGTGAAAGAAAGAACCATCTCCCCGCGGTCTTCAAATCCGCCCGAATACTGTTTCCCGAGAACCTGACGCCCCTGCACGACATCGAAGAGCCGGAATTCCGCGGAGAGCTTCCCTCCGTGATGGGCGAATCCCCCCGATATCAGGTACTCCGCGCCCAGATTGCTCCAGCCCGCAAAGTCGACTCCACCCTCCTTCGAAGCGGGCGGATTCGCCTTGAGGGAACTGCCGTGCGCATCCAAAAGTGTAAAATACCCGGTCAGGTCAAGGGACTTGTTCAGGGCCCCGGGAAACCATGAAGAGAGCTCCTCATGACCCGAATTGCCTTGCATGGGGGCAAAGTCGGCAACGGCAACGGGTATTTTCTGAAATGCCGGCGAATCGATATCAATATAGACCCTTGCCCCGGCGTCCCGCAGCACCGGCGCTCCCCCCCACAGCGCAAGGGTGCAGCATACAAGTAGAATCGCCGCCCATGGTCTTCTTTTCCGTTTATTTTCCTTCTCCATGCCAGAACCTCCCGTGTACCGGCTCTCCGGCACCTTGATCCAATTCGAGGAGATCAAAGCCCCGGACATCGGACCCGCCCTGCTCCTCTACAGACTTCCCGCACCCCTTATTCACGCCTCCGCCACGGCCCCGATTCCGGGCCGGCAGCGAAAAAGTTCGGTTCCGGCTGACCCGGGTGCTCTTCTTATCTGAGCTCCGATGAGTGAAAGCGGATGCCGATTTCTACGTGATCTTCACTTCCGCCTGCCGGCAGGGGCGGGAAGGGGCTGGCTTTACGCACCGCCCTGAGGGCCGACTCGTCAAAATAGGCATTTCCTGAACGCTTTTCGAAGTTGATCCCCTCAACCGATCCGTTGCGAAGGACCCGGACGTGGATGACGGCGACAATATTCTGTTTGGGCAGCAGCCCTGGAGACATGGTCCAGTGCTTCTTGATTCTTGCCCAGACAGCGCGGTAGTAGGCATACATGCGGGCATTAACTTCCGCAGCGCTCCCCGCTCCGGAGAGGCTGTTTTCCGTTAAAATTCCCGAGGCGCCGTTGCCGGACGCGGCACCGGCCAGAGTCCCCGCAGCGGAGGAGGCACCTGCAACCTGCTGTTTCCGCTCGGCAAAATCCACCCGTTTGCGGATCTCATCCATGGCCTTTCCCAGGGATGCCTCTGCCCCCCCCTTATAAGCCGGCTTCGCCCCCCGTTCCGAATCCGTCCGCCTGAGAATTTCCTCAATGGCGTCCCCCCTTGCCGGCCTGGTGGCCTTGCTCTGTGCCGGCGTTGGCGCCTTCGGGCTGGACTCCGCCCTCTTGAGAATCTTCTCAATGGCGTCCCCCCTTGCCGGCTCGGCCCCCCGGCTTTTTTCCGCCTTGGCCGCCGGCTTCGACGGAATCACCGGGGCGGACGGCTCCCGCTTGACGCTCTTCTCAACAGCTTTTTCCATGGGCCTGGCCGGGGATTTTTCCGCTTCGGCCCTCTTTATCGGCCTGGAAAAAGGCAACTCCGCCCTGCCGGCTTCCGTTCTGGGCTCCGCAGCTGGAATGTCCGCGGGCTTCGGCACAGGCTTTTCCGAGCCGCCGCCGTGACGCCCCCTTGCGCCACCATCCACGGGATTGACCAGATCTACCGTATAGTTCGGGCTCATGATTTTTTTCGGCGGTGACGATGTCGAAAGCACAGAAGAAAGGAAAAGGGCTATAACATGCAGCAGGAGGGAGAAAACAATCATGCGCCGCAGGAAACCCCGGTTTCCCGGGGACTCCTCGAATGCGCTGTTGAAGGTCATTTGATGTCCTCTGGCGGTTCGGTGATCATGCCCAGTTTATCGATGCCCGCCTTTCGAATTTCCGCCATCACTTCCACAACGAAACCATAGGGAACGGCCCTGTCCGCCCGCAGGTAAAGCTCCCTCTCGCTCCGGTTGGCAAAGGCTCCTTCCAGGCGTGTGCCCAGTTCGGCCAGGGGGATCTGTGCCTTGTTCACGAAAATACCCCTGGCCTTGTCGATCGTCAGGACGACTTTTTCCTCTGTGACATGCACATTTTGAGACTTCGCCCTGGGAAGGTTCACGTCGATGCCCGTCTGAAGCATCGGAGCCGTCACCATAAAGATAATCAACAGAACCAGGACGACGTCCACCAGGGGGGTGACATTGATTTCAGCCATGGGCCGCTCTTCGGTCCGCTGCCTCTTTCGCGTATAGCGCATAACCGGCTTCACACCCTTCCGTCTTTACGCCTTGACATAGTAGCGTTCAATGATGTTCATCAACTCCGATGCGAAGGAATCCATTTCCAGGGACATGTTCTTGATGCGGTTCAGGTAGTAATTATAGAAGATAACGGCCGGGATTGCTGCGGCGAGACCCGCCGCCGTCGCAATGAGGGCCTCGGAAATACCCGGCGCCACGACGGCAAGAGTGGCCGAACCCCGGAATCCGATGCTGCGAAAGGTGTCCATGATTCCCCAGACGGTCCCGAACAGGCCGATAAAGGGGCTGGCGCTGCCGGTCGTTGCCAGAAAGCCCAGCGCAGCTTCCAGCTTGGTGGATTCGGCGCTGCAGGCCCGGTTCAAGGCTCGTTCGACATTGTCGAGGCCCTTCAGATCCGGACCGGAAACGAACGGGTCCTCCTGCCCCCGGGATGACGACGTTGTCCGCGCCGCCTTGGCCATGCTGATCAGCTCCGCATATCCGGCGCGAAAGACAGCGGCAAGGGTTGATGAGGTGTATCTTTTTGCCTCCGGGAAGACATCCGCCAGGTTGCTGCTCTTCATATAGGCTTGCAGAAAAAGGCTGTTCTCGGAATTGGCCTTGCGGAGACTTCGGTATTTTGTTGCAATGACGGCCCAGGAGACGACGGAAAATACGAGCAGGATGAGCAGCACGAGCTGAACGAGGATCCCTGCGTCCATAATCATGCTCAGTACGCTGCCATGGAATTGCCCTCCCAAATTCGCGGTGTTGACCGATGCCAGTTCGTTCACATTTCACTCCCTGATCACTTCTGGATTAACCTGCAGGTTTTCTTCTAATGAAAAAAAGAGCCCTTGTCAATAAACCTCTTCCCCAAGATCCGCTATCGTCCGGATTCCGATTAAAGATGGAAAACAGGGCAAAAAGGCCGGGAGGTTCCGAACAGCGCAGGCTGAAGGCCGAAAAGGCCGTTGAAAAGGCTCCCACCCAGGCATGGAATCCGGGATTCGATTCCTTATCCGCCTTTACAGTGTTTCCGGGGGAAAAGCGACGACGTCATCCACAGAGGCCTGGTTCGTCAGTAACATCACCAGACGATCCACGCCCAGGGCGATACCCGCCGAAGGGGGCATTGCAGAGAGGGCCTCGATAAAGCGTCCGGGCCAGGGATAGGGCCTCTTGCCGGAAGCGATCTGTTGCTGCTGTGCTTCTTCGAATCGCAGGGCCTGTTCACGGGGATCGATGAGTTCGGAAAAGGCATTGGCGAGTTCGATTCCCCCAAGGTACAACTCAAACCGTTCGGCGAGGCGGGGATCGGCCTCCTTGGTCCGGGCCAGGGAGGCCAGCTCAGCAGGGTAGTCGTACAGGAAGGTGGGGCGCTCCGTCCCCAGGTTCGGTTCGATGCGGCTCACAAGGACCTCGTCGAAACAGTCCTCCGCCAGGGCCTCCCGAACGGACAATCCCCCATACATCCGGAAGGCGTCCTCAACGGAAAGCCTCTCCCAGGGAGGAGAGAGGCGTATGGAGCGGCCCTGGTAGGCAAATTCCTCTTTCCCGTAGAGCGTTCCGCTCAGGAAACGAAGCAGCGCTTCGCACTCGTCCATGAGAAAGAGGTAATCCCTCTCCACCGCATACCACTCGAGCATCGTGAATTCCGGCAGATGGCGGCTTCCCCGCTCCGCCTCCCGGAAGCAGCGGCAGACCTGGAAAAGCCTTGGATATCCGGCGGCAAGAAGGCGCTTCATGCAGAGTTCCGGTGAGGTCTGCAGGTACCGGTCGCCGCAGGCGACGGCATCGATATGTGGTTCGGGTGCCGGCGCCGGGATCAGGACAGGCGTTTCCACCTCCAGATAGTGGCGCTCCCGGAAAAACAGGCGGATGAAATGGAGGAGTTCCCCCCGGATCCTCAAGATGTCCCGCTTCCCGGCCAGCTTCCAGGTTTCGGAAGGGTGCGGGTCCATCCCGCAATCTGAAAAATTTTTTTTAAAGCGCCCCACGGTGCCCGTGCCGGGATGTTCAGTCATTTCCGGCCATCATCCCTTGACCCGGGTCAGGTATTCGCCTGTGCGGGTGTCCACGCGGATCTTCTCGCCTTCCTCAACGAAGGGCGGAACCTGGATCTGATAACCTGTCTGAAGGATCACCGGTTTGCTGTTGCCGGAAACGGAATCCCCCTTCGCCCAGGGATCGGCACGGGTGACGGTCAGGTCGACGAAATTGGGCAGGCTGATTCCCAGGGGTTTGTCTTCGAACAGGAGGATCTCCACTTCAAGATTGTCGATCAGAAAATGGGCGGCGTCGCCCACCTGATCGGCGGAAAGGGCGATCTGCTCGTAGGAGGCGTTGTCCATGAAATGATACTGCCCCCCCTCCTCGTAAAGGTACTGCATTTTCTTCTCCTGGAGATCCGCCGGCTCGAAGACGTCCACCGAACGGAAGGTCCGCTCAAACTGATTTCCCGTGATCATGTTTTTCAGTTTGCAGCGGTAAAGGGCCTGCCCTTTGCCGGGCTTGACAAAATTGAATTCCGTAACGATGTATGGATCTCCTTCAAGCTTGATCCTTAAATTTTTTCTCAAATCACTGGCGCTGTACATCGGATGACACTCCTTTTTATTTTTTCGGCTTTTAAAGACTCCCCTCCGTCCCGGAGAGCCGGTCCTCTCCTCCTCTGGGCTTCAGGGGTGACGTTTCTTAATGCATTTTCAGCGACTTGTCAAAAAAAGATTCTTTCCCGGGACATTCAGGGCAAAAAGGAATCGTTCAGCAGGGAGAAGGTCTGGAGAGGCATTTTACCCTTGCCGCCCGGCACATCCATCACATAGCGGGGCACGCAGAGCCCGGAAGTCGAACGGGAGATCCGCTCCATCATCTCCATCCCCTTCCAGAGGTCCACTCGGAAATGATCCGCCCCCCGGACGGGGTCGCAGGCGAACAGGTAGTAGGGCCGTACGGAAATCCGCTGCAGCCCGTAGAGAAGCTCGCGCATCGTTTCGCAGGTGTCGTTGACGCCCCGCAGCAGAACCGACTGGTTGGACAGGGGAATCCCGGCATCGACAAGACGCCGGCAGGCCAGGGCGGCTTCCTTCGTAAGCTCCCGCGGAGAGTTGAACTGGGTATTGAACCACAGCGGACGGTGCTTTCTGAGCATCCGCACGAGTGACGGCGTAATCCGCATGGGAAGAACCACAGGCACCCGGCTTCCGAGCCTCAGGACCTCAACATGGGGAATGGCGCGCAGCGCCCCGAGGAACGAGTCCAGAACAGCCTCCGGCAGGGTCAGCGGATCGCCTCCCGAGACGATGACTTCGCGGATCCCCGGCGTCGCGGCGACATAATCGATCATGGCGCCAAGCCGGGCTTTCTCCGCCCTTCCCGCCTTCCAGAAGCGCTTGCGGTTGCAGTGGCGGCAGTACATCATGCAGGAGTGGGTCACCATGGCCAGGCAGCGATCGGCGTAACGGTGAATCAAACCCGGCAGAGGCATATCCCTGCCTTCCTCCAGGGGATCTTCCACTCCCCCCAGGGAAAAGGTGAGCTCGCGGGGGTCGGGGATGCACTGAAGGCGGATGGGGTCTCCGGCATCCCGGGGCTTCATCAGGGAGAAGTAATACGGGGTGACGGCGAAGGGATAGGTCCGGATTACGGTGCGCCTCAGCCTGGAAATCTCCGGCGCATCCTTCAATAATTCATCGAGGAGTTTCTCCGTCCGTACCCGGTTTCGTACCTGCCACCGCCAATCCTGCCAGTCCGCTTCATCCACGTCCTGCCAGGGGCCGCGATTGCTTTTTTCATCCGTGGTTGCGATTTTTCTTTCCCCCTTTATCCCCAACTCCATATCAGAGATGGCGTAACGGGGCAAGAGTCGTGGACAGAGGCGCAGGCCGCCTTGCGTCGAGGGGCCGGCAAGGCCTTCCGCGCAGCATCCGTTTTGACAGCGGATCGCGATTCAGGCGGCGCCATGCCACTTCTGCAGAAGGTTCTCCATGTCTCCGGGGGTCACGCTCTTCCGGAAAAGTCGTCCGGCCGTCTCCCGGGGGGACCGGCTCTCATCTTTCAGGAATACCCCGACGGGAATCCGGTCGCCCTGGATTTCAGCGATCTCCAGTGCCTCCCGGCGGTCTTTTCCGGAGGCGTCCAGCCGGTAAACCCGCTGCCGATAGTAGGCGTAGGTGTTGACCTTGTTGAAGGAAACACAGGGCTGAAGAATATCCACGACTGCCGTTCCGCGAAACTGGATGGCTTCCTTCAGAAGGCCCTTGAGGTGCTCCTTCTCCCCGGCAAATCCCCTGGCCACAAAGGGAGCCCCAAGCACGATGGCCAGGGCCAGCGGATTGAGGGGTTCGTTCTCATTGCCCCGTGGATCGAACATGTTCATCCGCCCGAGGTCGGTTGTGGGAGAGCTCTGCCCCTTGGTCAGTCCGTAGACCTGATTGTTGCAGGTCAGCACGGTGAGGTCCAGATTCCTGCGGAGGGAATGGAGGAAATGGTTTCCCCCTTCCCCGTAATTGCAGCCGTCGCCGGAAACAACGATGACCGTCAGTTCCGGCCTTGCCAGCTTGACGCCCACCGCAACGGGCAAAGCGCGGCCATGGAGCCCATTGAAATAATTTCCAGCCAGATACTGGGGCATCTTGGCCGCCTGGCCGATCCCCGAAGTCAGGACGATCTCCCGCGGCGGAATGGCCAGCTCGGCCAGGGCCCCTTCCAGGGCGTCGCGAATGGCAAAATTTCCACAGCCTGGGCACCAGGCTATTTCACCGTGGTCGTTCATTTCACACCTCCGGGAACAAAAAAGCGGGCCGCCACTTCGTCACAAAGTTCCCTGACGGAAAAGCACAGGCCGTTATACTTCAAAATCATGTCGTTGATCTCCAGGGAGAGTTCCCTCTTCAACAGTCCGGCAAACTGCCCTGTGGCATTGTTCTCGATGGCGATGAGGCGTTTTCCGGCCAGTGAAACTCCTTCCAGCATGGCCGGCACCAGGGGATAAACCTGGGAAAAGTGCAAAGCGGCCACAGGATGGCCTTCCGAAGTCAGCCGGTCGGCCGCCTCCTCCACAATCTCCCGGTTCGAACCCCAGCTGATCAGGCAAATGTCCGCATCCCGATCGCCGTACAGGGTCGGCAAAACGGCGTCTTTATCCATCCGGCTCGCCTTCCGCAGGCGTTTATCCACCATCCGGACCCGCAGATCCAGATCTTCCGTAATCTTCCCCGCCTCCGTGTGCTCATCGGAATCCACCCGGACCAGGGCCTCGCCAAGCCCCGGATAGGTCAGGGGAGACAGGCCGTCAGGCGTCAGGGCATAGCGGCGGTAAGAGGCATCAAAAATCTCATACTGCCGTAATGCAACGGAAAGCTCGGGAGAACCTTCCAGCAGCTGAATGGAATCCGCCAGATACTGATCCGTCAGGATAAAAACAGGAATCTGGTACCGGTCGGCCATTTCGAAGCTCCGCTTTGCCAGATCGACGGCCTCCTGAAGGGAACCGGGCGCGTAAACCAGGCGGGGGAACTCCCCATGCCCGGCGGAAAGCACAACATTCAAGTCCCCCTGCTCGGTGCGTGTCGGCAATCCCGTCGAGGGTCCGGGGCGCTGGGCGATGACGATCACGATGGGCGTTTCCGTCATTCCCGCGAGGGAAACGGCCTCCGTCATCAGGGCGAAACCGCCGCCGGATGTCGCCACCATGGACCGAAGCCCAGCATAAGAGGCCCCCAGTGCCATGTTGATCGCCGCGATCTCATCCTCGGCCTGCTCGAAATGCACCGGCAGCTCAAGGGCCGCCTTCGCAACATAGAGCATCAGGGAGGTGGCCGGCGTCATGGGATACGCCGCCATGAACTGGCACCCGCCCAGAAGCGAGCCGAATCCGATGGCGGAATTTCCGTCAAAGGTATAGGGGCTTTCCGCCCTAGGCTGAAGGACAAAGCGGTCGGCCATGTCCCACTCCTCCGCCAGGGCCATTCCCGCCAGCAGGGCCGCCGGCTGGTCCTCTTCCCTGGCTGCTGCTTCCAGCGCATCGGACCGGACCCCGATGATCCGCAGAAGCACCCCCACCAGGAGGGGATTGCTCATGACAACATTGGAAAACCCATCCTTCGCCCTCTTCTCGATCTCGGCGATTTCCGCGGGAGAGAGACAGAGCCCCCGGGCGCTCAGATCCGCCTTGCACCTCCGCTGTGTTTCCTCATCCAGGGAAACCAGGACATCCCAGGATTCTCCGCTCAGGGCGTGAACAGGGCGTTCCGCGATTCGGAAAAGGTGATCGTTGTGCCCTCCGCGGATCCTGGACATATAAAACTTGGTCGCAAAAAAGAAGTAGCCGAGCCGGAAGAGGAGCGCCGCCAGTTCCCTTTCGATGGAAGCCAGCCCCTGTCCGGCCTGACCGCCGATTAAGATCGTGCATTCCATGACCGCCTCCTTAAAAACGTCGAAAAATTTCTTCCCTTCCTCATCCCCTACGAACATCGACCGGGAATTGAATGATGAGCGGTTTCCGCCCCCCTGGGAACCGTTGGAATCGGGCAACGTTGTCGAATTCAGTCTGGGGATAAAGAAGAACTATTCACCAAACAGAGGGTGTAAGACCTTAACATTTATGGCCGCACCTTGTACAGAAGCAACTTGTCCGAGAAATCAGAAATTTTTTGACAGCTTTGAAATTGCTTTTCCCCGCAGTTGGAATTATATTGCGCTCATCATCAACAGGCCGTTCAACGCAACCGACGAACAGGCGGACCGAAGAACGGAGGTAAGGAAATGAAGAAATATCCCGCCGTCTTTCTGGATCGAGACGGTACGCTGATTGAAGAGGTCGGATATCTCGACCGCCTGGACAGGCTCAAGCTTTTTCCGGACAGCGCCAGGGCGGTGCGCCTGATCAACATGAGCGGCATGAAGGCCGTCGTCGCCACCAACCAGTCCGGCATTGCGCGAGGTTATTTTACGGAAGCCGTTGTGGAGATGCTGCACGTCCACCTGCAGAAGCTGCTCTTGGCGCAGGGGGCGCAGATCGACCGCTTCTACTACTGCCCCCATCATCCCACCGAAGGGCTCGGCTTGTACCGGAAGGTCTGCCCCTGCCGCAAACCGGAACCCGGCATGCTGCGGCAGGCGGCGGAAGAGATGAATCTCGATCTTTCCCGGTCCTATCTGATCGGCGACATGCCCACCGACATCGAAGCGGCTTCAAGGGCGGGAATCAAATCGGTCCTCGTTCGGGGCGGTTGCCTCCCCGGGCATACGCCGGATCTCCCGCATGAAGAATGGGAAGGCCGGGCCTGGCCGGACAGGATCGCCGCCAGTCTCCTCGACGCCGTTCGCTGGATTATTCAGGACCTCGAACCGTGAAGATCCTGATCGTCAAATTAAGCGCGGTGGGCGACGTCATCCACACCCTCCCTTCCCTGGCCGCCCTCCGGCGCCGCTTCCCCCGGGCCCACATATCCTGGGTCGTCGAAGAGGCCGCATCCGATCTGCTCAGAAATCATCCCTGCCTCGATGAACTCATCATCTCAGGCAGGAAGCGCTGGATCAAAGAGCTGAAGGAGGGGAAATATTCCAAAGTCCTGAAGGAGGCGGGGCGCTTTATTTCCGACCTTCGCAGCCGGCGGTACGATCTGGTCATTGATTTTCACGGCCTCTTCAAAAGCGCCGTTCTGGCATGGCTGAGCGGCGCTTCCCGAAGGCTCGGCTACGACAGCATGCAGGAGCTGAGTGGTCTTTTTTATACGGAAAAAATTCCCGAAGACCTGAGCCGCCATGCCGTAGACCGCTACCTGGATTTTCCGCGGCACCTGGGCGCCGATGTGAAGCAGCCGGAATTTTTCCTCGATATATCGGCCCCCCAGCATCGGCACATCGATCACCTCTTCGAGGAATTCCATCTCAGCGGCCAGGAAAATCTCGTCGCCATCAACACCGTGGCGCTCTGGGACACCAAGCTCTGGGACGACGAAAAATTCGCCCGCCTGGGAGATCGGATTTCCCGGGAATTGAAGGCGGCGGTCGTCTTCACGGGCAGCGATCCGGCCCCCATGGAGAACATTCTTTCTCGGATGACCGCGCCTGCGTTCAATTTCGGCGGGCGAACGTCTCTGCGCGAATTGGCCCATCTTTACCAGCGCGCCCGGCTGCTGATCACCACGGATTCCGGCCCCATGCATCTGGCGGCGGCGGTGGGAACACCGGTTGTCGCCCTTTTCGGACCGACCGATCCCGCCCGGACGGGGCCCTATGGGAAAGGGCACCGGGTCCTGCGCAAAGGCCTGGAATGCAGCCCCTGCCTCCGGAAATCCTGCAAAACGCGGATCTGTATGCACAACATTTCCGTGGACGAGGTCTTCGACGCCGTGAAGGGCGTCCTGGAGTCTCCTGCGGCCCGGAGGTGCATTCCCCTGCCGGATCCCGACTCGCCATGAGCGGCAGGAAGCGGACCGGTCGAAATCACCCGCCTATAAAAGGCAATACAGAAAGAGGAAAAGGAGAAGAGCATGATCGGGAAAAAGCTGCGGGACATTCTGGTCTGCCCGCGATGCAGGGGGAAATTCGATCCGGAAGAGAATGAGGACGGGCTGACCTGCTCAGCCTGCGGGCTTCTTTATGAAATTCGGGACCAGATACCGATCCTGCTGATCAGCGAGGCGAGAAAACTGGACAGGAATGAACTTCGAGAAGCGGAACCGTCCCCTCCCCGATGACAGAAATTCATTGACAAAATTCCAGGAATCATTCAGTATTCCGCATATTAAATTCAAAAGAAGAGGCAGATGCCACCATCTCTGCCGAAGGAGAAAAGAATGTTTCAAGTTTCGGAAAAAGCTGGAGAGAAGATCCATGAGTTCTTAAAAACCCTGGAGGAGGTCCACCCGATCAGGCTGACGCTGACGGAGGGCGGCTGATCCGGTCCCTCACTGGGAATGGCTCTGGATGAGCCTCGAGACGGCGACGAACAATTTCAGGAAAGGGGAATCACGTTCCTGATTACCACGGACCTGTTTGAACAGATTAAACCCGTTTATGTCGATTTTATCGAAGATGAACGAGGATCCGGCTTTCAGGTGACCTCATCACTGGCACCCGGCGACTGCTGCGGATCCTGCAGTTGCTGAAATAGACGCGTAATCCCGGAAGGGGGCTGCACGGCGGTCGAGCGGTCCTCTTCCGGGGAAAAAGCGATGGCATCATGTTGAAGTATGTCCAGTAAACCCGATTCCGAAAAGGAAATCCTGTTAACATCGGCGGAACAGATGATGGAAGCCGGGCGGTATGCTGAAGCGGCCGTGCTCTACGGCCGGCTTGTCGAGCAGTATCCCGGCGAAGAATCCTTCCTCCTGGCTCAGGCATGGGCCTTTCACGACAGCGGCTCCCGCGAAGAGGCCATCTGCTGTTTTGAAACGCTTTTTGCCGCGGAATTGAAGCTCAAAGTCTTCACCGGATTCGCCTTTGACGAACTGGTTCGGCTCTACCGCGATGGGCGGCAGTATGACCGTCTTGTAGCGATCTGCCGCCAGGCGGTTGAAGCGCAGCCGGATGAATACCCCCTTCTCAGGGAGTTGGGCAATGCGTTTCTGGTGGCAGGGATGACTTCTGAAGCGGTGGAGGTCTTCGAAAAGATCACCCGTTTGGAGCCGGACGCCCCGGAACTTTTCTGTCTTTATGGCGACGCCCTTGTCGCCGATGGAAAATACGATGCCGCTGAAGCGGCCTATGGGGAGGCTGTCGCCCTGGATCCGGAAGCAGCGGCCCATTTCTATCAGCGCCTGGCCAATGCCCTTGCGGAATCCGGAGCCTTGGACCGGGCGGAAATCCTGCTGAGCCGAAGCCTGGCAACCTGCCCCGGCGATCCCCTCTGCCTGATCCGCCTGGCGGAAGTCCAGGTGAAGCAGCAGCACCTTTTCGAAGCCAGGCACAGCGTGGAAGCCGCCGTTGCCTGTAACCCCAGATTTGGTGCAAGCTATTACAACCGCCTGGCACGCGCCTTGGCCGACGCAGGCTGCCATTTTGACGCCGTGGAAATGTTCGACCGCGCCATCGCCCTGGAAGAGAACAATGCCTTTTTTTACCTTTACCAGGCCGAATCCTACGAAAAGCTCAATCTCCCCGAGCAGGCGGAAGAAGCCCGCCGCAAAGCCAAGGGTCTTTCAGCCGGCAACAGAGCCTGATCCTGCCCGCCTCAGATCCGCCCCATGTTCCTCAAGGTCTCCATGAAGGTGTGGTAAAAGACCTTGTTCTCCTGCACCCCGTGTTTGACGATGGCCGCAAGCTCATTGAGATCCCCGGTATGAACAACGAGATTCACACTCCTGTGGAAGGCCGCCATATTGTCCATGGTGCGGAAAGAGTCGCCAACGAGAACGACAAACATTTTCCTCCGAATGGACATGTCCAGCAATTCCAGGGCCTTCAGAAGGTTCTCGCCCCCCTTCTGCCCGTCAAAATCATCATGAAGAATCAGCACATCGAAAATGTGAAAGCGCATCTTCTGAAGAGCGTCCTCCGCGGACTCCGCCACGTTCACAGCATAGTCCAGGCGTTTAAGAGCCGTGCTGATGTTCTCTATCGCGCCGGAATCGCTCTCGCAAACCAGCGCCGTCTCCCCCTGCTCAACCAGAAAGTCAAAGAGCCGCTCCGAAGCGTCATACGAACCGGCTGCATTCTCAATCAAAGGATTTTTGCCTTCCTCCATAGGTTACCGCCTCCCTCTAAAATCTTCTCATCTTTCCATAGCCGGTATCGACCTCCAGCTTGCCAAGGCTTGTTGTCGCCTCACCCTTGGCGCTCTTGACCGAATCGATTCCCCGGCCCACGACTCCCCTGTTGGAGGCATAAATCTTCGCCGTTTCTTCACTGATGAGGCCTCGTGCATACAATTCCACGATATACTCATCAAAGGTGATCATCCCGAAGGCTTTGCCGGCGGTAATGATTTCGTAAAAGGTCTTGCCCTCCGATTCCCCGTTGAGGATCGTATCTTTCACGCGCAGGTTGCTGGCCATCACTTCAAAGGCCGCCACCCGCCCTCCCCCTTCCTTGGGGAGCAGCCGCTGACAGACGATCCAGCGGACCGTGTCGGCCAGACGGATGCGGATCTGGCGCTCCTCCTCGCGCGGGAACATTCCGAGAATGCGGTTGATGGTCTGCCCGGCATCGACCGTATGAAGGGTGCTCGCAACCAGATGCCCCGTTTCCGCCGCGGCCAGGGCGATTTCCACCGTCTCCCTGTCTCTCATTTCCCCGACCAGGATCACCTTGGGCGCCTGGCGCAGAGCGGCACGAAGCCCATTGGCAAAGGTGTCGAAATCGATCCCCATTTCCCGTTGATTGAAGGTCGACTTCTTGTGAGGATGGACGAATTCCACAGGATCCTCCAGGGTCACCACATGGACGGATTTCAACTCGTTGATCGCGTTGAGCATCGCGGCCAGGGAGGTGGATTTTCCGCTTCCCGTGGCTCCGGTGACGAGAATGATGCCGTTGATCTCCTGGGCCATTTTTTCGAAGGCCTCCGGCAGATTCATATCCACAATCGTCGGGATGGTGGTTTCCAGCTTTCGCAGGACAATGGAATAGTTTCCCCGCTGGGAGAAGATATTGACACGGAAACGGGCCTTTCCCTGCAGTTCATAGGAAGAGTCGCAGGACCCCGAGGCAATGAGGTTTTCCGTCAGGCGGCGGTCTCCGCCGATGAGATTCAGGGCGAGCATCTCCGTCTGAAAGGGCGTCAAGCGTTCAAAAGGAGGGTCAAAGTCCACGGAGGTCAGTTGCCCGGAACTTTCAACCTGAAAGGGCTTACCCACGGTAAAATTGAGATCGGACACATGGTCGAATTTATCGAGCATCTCCGTTAAAATATAATCGAGTTCCTGCCTTCGCATGTTCTGGCTCCTCAGAAATAGATCACTGGGGGCAGGCCTTTTCCCCCTCCACACTCTTCGCGACGATCCGCTGCCTGGTTGCAGCTGCCGGGATTACACTTCCGTGAAATCAGCCGGCGGGCTTTTCAACAGAGCCCGGAATTTTGCCTTGTCGTTGCACTTCATGTAGGCCTCGTCGGCGCTGATCCAGCCCTTATTGAACAGCTCCATGATGGCGTCATCCAGAAGCTGCATCCCGTACTTTTTCCCCGTCTGAATCATGGAGGGGATCTGGAACGTCTTGGACTCGCGGATCAGGTTGCGTACCGCCGCATTGGCAATAAGGATTTCCAGGGCGGCGCAGCGCCCTTTCTTGTCGATTCTTTTGAACAGAACCTGGGCAATGATGGCCCGCAGACCATCTGCCAGGGTGGAGCGGATCTGGGCCTGTTCGCTCGAGGGAAACACCTCGATGACCCGGTCAACCGTCTTGGCCGCGCTTGTGGTGTGGAGTGTCCCGAAGACGAGGTGGCCTGTGGAGGCGGCCTCCACGGCCAGCGAGATGGTTTCCAGATCCCGCATTTCGCCCACCAGGATGATGTCCGGGTCTTCACGGAGGGCGCCTCTGAGAGCCGCCGAAAAACTCTGCGTGTGGATGCCCACTTCCCGGTGATTGACGATGCAGCTCTGGCTCTGATGGACAAATTCGATAGGATCTTCGACCGTGATGATGTGATCCTTGCGGATGCGGTTTGCTTCATTGACGATGGCCGCCAGGGTCGTCGACTTTCCGCTGCCGGTGGGTCCGGTCACGAGGACCAGCCCCCGGGGGAGCGAGGCCAGCTTGGAAATGACAGGTGGAAGTCCCAGCTGCTCGCAGGTCAGGATCTCGCTGGGAATCTCCCGGAACACAGCCCCCACGCCGAACTTCTGCTCGAAAAAATTGGCACGGTAGCGGGCCAATCCAGGAATTTCATAGGCAAAATCCACATCGCCCGTTTCCTCGAACTGCTTGACCTTGTGTTCCGGGGTGATTTCATAGAGCATGGCCTTCAGTTCATCATTATCCAGGGTGTTATACTTGACCCGCTCCAGTTCGCCACGTAGCCGAATGGCAGGCTGCTGCCCGGAAATGAGGTGAAGGTCCGATGCGCCCTGTTCATGCATCAATTGAAAAAAAGCATCGATTTTTGCCATAAGTGTTCACCTTGCTGAGTTTGATGGATTCTGACCCGTGAAACGGTCATACGGAATGCACTTTATGCAAAAAAGGTGACACCCCTTTGCATGGATCGGAAGATCCCCCTGGTCCATAGCCTTCCGCCCGGAAAACCTGGAACAGGATCCTTCCCCTGTTCAGGAGATCCTGTTATATCCGCCGGTCGATGATCGAAACAAAAAGCCGGTCGGCAAGAACGCTCCGGCAAATTCAAAAAGATGGCCCGGATAGGCAGGATGCCGTCGTCGGTCGGGAATCTTTCACGGTGAACAATTACTTGACAGAGGAGGAATGTTCATATTATAAGGCATCGTTCTTTCGCTGGTAAGTATTCCGTTTCCGGATGGGGATGTAGCTCAGCTGGGAGAGCGCGGCGTTCGCAATGCCGAGGCCAGGGGTTCGATCCCCCTCATCTCCACCAGATCATCGGTTCTGGAAGTCCGCAGATATAAAAAACCCGTTAGAAATGACGGGTTTTTTATTGCCGTTTGAAACGCGTTGGTTGTTTCCTGCATGCGGATGCTTCGAACGGGCCTTTTGACCCTGGAAGCCATGGCCCCTCAGAGATGGGGATCGCCTTCAGCTAACAGGAAATCGTCGGGAGTCAAAAAAATGAATTTCCGGATCAGAGTTTTGGTCTCGTTGCTTCTGATGTTCGGACTCTGGGGTTGCCTGAACGTGGAAACGACGGTCCGGGTCAGAGCTGACGGCAGCGGGACCCTTGAATCGAGAGTCCTGATGAACCAGCAGGCCAGCCAACTGATGCAGGGCGGGACGAAGGGAGGCAGCCGTCCACTGGACCTCCTGGATGAGGAAAAACTCAGGAGAAACGCGGAAAAGATGGGAATGGGCGTGCGGTTTGTTTCAGCGGAACGGATCACCTCCCAGCAGGGAAACGGGTACCGCGCCCTGTATGCCTTTGAGGACATCAACAATCTGAAAATTCTCCAGAATCCCGATGAACCGACGGTTTCGGGCCCCGGGGCCATAGAAGGCCCTCTTCCGGAGAAGATCTCCTTCTCCTTTCAAAAGGGCAGCCCTTCAACCCTGACGATCCGGATACCCAAACCGCAGGAAAAGCCGAACTCCACAAAGAGTCAAACAGCCAGCGAAAAACCGACGGGTGACCCGGAACAACAGGACATAACGAAAGAGTCGGTTGAAGTGTTCAAATCCCTGTTTCATGGATTGAGAATGGTGTTTGCCGTGGAAGTCGAGGGCTCCGTGCTCGCCACAAATGCAACCCATCGGGAGGGCTCCCGGATTACGCTGATGGAGATGGATTTTGACCAGTTAACCTCCAATACAGACCTGTTCCGGAACATTGTGAAGGCCGACAGGAAAAACCCGAAAGAGCTAACGGAGATGCTCCGCACTTTTCCCGGCATCACGGCAGAGACGCAGGAAACGGTCACCGTCGAGTTCCGGTAACCAGCCGGCTTATGGCCGGCTCCACGTATCCGCACTCAAGAGTGCTGCAGGAATCCGGGTTCTGACGGGCTTGGCCCGCGGCTTCCCCGGGAACCTGAGGGCGCAAAAGGGGAAGCCGGCCTGAATGCCGCGAAGTCTCAGAGCATTCCGGCGGCGGCAGAGACGCCCATTTTCTTTGTCCTTGACAGCCCCAGTCCCTTCCTCTATCTTAAACTGAACGCGTTTTCTTTCATTTCCATTCCAACCAGGAACTCACCCATGTCACTGATGAACGATCCCTACTTGTCCCCGTATCTTCCCGCAATCCGGCGCCGGCTGGAACAAATCCGCACGATGGAGCAGCGCCTTACCGAAGGGCGGATCCGTCTGGCCGATTTTGCCTCGGGTCATGAGTATTACGGCCTGCACCGCGAGGGAGACGACTGGATCTTCCGCGAATGGGCTCCCAATGCCACCGCACTTTTCCTGATCGGCGACTTCAACGAATGGCGCGAACGACAGGAGTTTTCTCTTCAGAGAATCGGGGAGAGGGGGGACTGGGAAGTACGCCTTTCCAACCGGATGCTTCGCTCAGGCCAGCTTTACAAACTCCTGGTCCGCTGGCCGGGCGGCGAAGGCGAGCGGATTCCCGCCTATGCGCGCCGGGCTGTCCAGGACGACTATACGAAGCTTTTCACCGCACAGGTTTGGGAGCCGGAACATCCCTACCCCTGGCGCCATCCCCTCTTCCGCCGGCCGGCGGAGGCCCCCCGGATCTACGAAGCCCATATCGGCATGTCCCAGGAGGAGGAGAAGGTCGGAACCTACGCGGAATTCCGGGAACGGGTTCTGCCCCGCGTGGCTGACGCCGGCTACAACACCCTTCAGCTCATGGCCATCCAGGAGCATCCTTACTATGGCTCCCTGGGCTATCACGTATCCAGTTTTTTCGCCGCATCATCCCGTTTCGGCACGCCGGAGGAGCTCAAGGAGCTAGTGGATGCCGCCCATGAGATGGGGATAGCGGTCATTATGGATCTCATCCATTCTCATGCCGCCAGGAACGAAGAGGAAGGAATCAGCCGCTTCGACGGGACTCTCTACCAGTATTTCCATGAAGGCCCGCGGGGGGATCATGCCGCCTGGGACTCCCGCTGCTTTGACTACGGGAAACCGGAAGTCGTTCACTTTCTTCTCTCGAACTGCCGCTTCTGGCTCGATGAGTATCACTTCGACGGATTCCGCTTCGACGGTGTGACCAGCATGCTTTACCTGGATCATGGACTGGGAAAAGCCTTTTGCGGATACGAGGATTATTTCAATGCGAATGTGGATGAGGATGCCTTGACCTATCTCGCTCTAGCCAACAGGGTAATCCATATTGTGCGGCCCGATGCCATCACCATTGCAGAGGATGTGAGTGGGATGCCCGGCCTGGCAACCCCTCCGGAGGAGGGCGGTTTCGGCTTCGATTACCGCCTCGCCATGGGAGTTCCCGACTACTGGATCAGGCTTTTGAAGGAAATCCCGGACGAACACTGGCCCATGGGTCACCTGTACCACGAACTCACCAATCGGCGGGCTGACGAAAAAACGATCAACTATGCGGAATCCCACGACCAGGCCATTGTGGGGGACAAAACGATCATCTTCCGCCTCATCGACGCGGGCATGTACACCCACATGAACGTTTTTGAACCCAATCTCCTGGTAGACCGGGGAATTGCCCTTCACAAGATGATCCGCCTGATCACACTGGCCACCGCAGGCAATGGCTACCTGAACTTCATGGGCAACGAATTCGGTCACCCCGAATGGATCGATTTCCCCCGTGAGGGAAACAACTGGTCTTACCATTATGCACGCCGCCAGTGGCACCTCAGGGACGACGCCAACCTTCGTTACCGCTTCCTTGCGGAGTTCGACAAGGCCATGATGCACCTTGCGGACCAGCATGACCTTCTGAATTCCCCGGGACCGCACCTGATCCTGGAAAACCAGGAGCACCTGCTTCTCGGTTTCCACCGGGCAGGGCTGGTCTTCCTCTTCTGTTTTCATCCCCATCAATCCTTCACTTCTTATCCGGTTGACCTGCTGCCCGGGAAGTACCGGCTCATCCTCGACAGCGATGCACCTGAATTCGGCGGCCACGGCCGGCTTGAGCCCGGCCAGGTTTACTTCACCACCTCCCGGCCCCAGCCCGGGGGGCCGACAGGGCATTATGCCAGCCTCTATCTTCCGACTCGATCGGCCCTGGTTTTGCGGCGGATGGATTAAATGGTCTGAAGCGGATTGGGAGTTGAAAGGAAGGGTTGGAAGATAAAAAAATGGTGGATGGAAAAGGAGGGAGCCAAAAACCATCCACCATTATGGACACTGAAAGGAATCATCTTGTAAGATCCGCTCTCAGATCACGAGACGAGAGCAGTGGGTGGGAAAGGAGGGGAGGAAACAACCACCCACCGCTCTATTGAAATGGTCAAACGAGAAACACTTACTTCCGCTACTTCGAGAGGAAAAAGTCCATCAAATCGCTTTTCTGGTTTTCCCCTATCTCTTTATCCTCGGAAAGATCACTTTCCGAAAGAAAAAACTCGTACTCATTTGCGACAGCGGCCTGATTCGAGTCACCGGACAGCTTCTTCCGCTGTTCTTCACCGGGCGATTTTTCTTTTGTGCACTCCTGACTCATGGAACAACAACCAACCGCCTGTCCTACTCCGCGTTAACCGGACACAGTTTCAGAAGCGAGAACCCCTTGGTCGTTCACCGTTCTCTACAACATTTCACGCTTGACCATAACTATTGCAAGAGCAATACCAAGTTCAATTCCATCTTTCTCTCCAGATCGCCATCCAGAAAGCCCGAGAAATTTACATATATTATCAATGATTTACATTTATCTGCGGAATGGATGGATTGGATGAATACCGGGAAGGAGTACGTACTACGCTATTCGGGCAGGACAAAAAGTGCGATATCTGCCTTTTAAAGGCAAAGCGGCAGGGCGATATTCAATTTATACGTGTATATTGAAGTAGTTACGGTGCGTGCACATATCGCACGGATAGCGTGCTTTTATCGCACGCTCGGGGACTTTCTCTAACCGCGGCTGTGCGAAAAACGCCCTTTCTGCGGCTGTTGTATGGCCGCCACTGTCCGCCGAAAGCATCTGAAATCCGATGTCCAGAAGTTTCCGGCATTCCCGCACCCGGATTTCCGGATTTCTCGCCCCCATCACGACGGCAATGAGGCGGGTGTTGCCCCGGCGGGCCGTTACAATGAGATGATACCCCGCCGCCCGGACGAAACCGCTTTTCAGCCCGTCCACACCGGGATATTTTTGCAGAAGGGCGTTACAGTTGTGCTGGGTGATGTTCTTGTAACGATAAAACCGCATGGAATGAAGGGCCAGGGAGCCCGGGAAACGGTGGAGATAAGCATTGGCCAGGATCAGCATGTCCCGCGCCGTGGTGTATTGCCCTTCCGCCGGCAGACCGTTTGGGTTCCGGAAGGCGCTGCTCTTCATCCCGAGCTCGGCGGCCTTATGGTTCATTCGCTCGACAAAGCGGTCGACATTTCCGGCGACATGCTCCGCCACCGCCACGGAGGCGTCATTGGCGGATATGACCGTCATCCCCTTGATCAGGACTTCCAGAGGGACCCTTTCCCCCGCTTCAACATACATTCTCGACCCGTCCGCCTGCCGGGCGGCGGAACTGATCAACACAGGATCCATCCAGCAGACCTTTCCCTTGCCCATTGCCTCGTAGGTCAGAAAAAGAGACAGCACCTTGGTCAGGGACGCGGGCTGCAGGGGTTTGTCCGCATTCTCCTCATAAAGGATCCGTCCGTTGTTCATATTCATCAGGATGGCGGACTGGATTTCGGGGGCGCTGCTCTTGCGGCTGTTCCTTTTATCCTGAACCTTTCCAGGCGACTTCTTTGCCTTTTTGAGAGCCGTTTTGGCGGCGGGAGCCTTCTTTTTCTCCTCGTTGCGGGCCATCGATTCCGCGGGATAAAAGAAAATCATCATCAGCAAAAGGGAAAGCAAAACGGAAAACTTCTTCATCCTTCAGGTACTCCTGTTTCTCTGTTTATCAGCTTCGTCTCAGCGTACCGGGCCATCCGCCACGCCTGCGGCCTCTTCCTGCCCCCATGACGCCGGAATCTTCATCGGCGGCTCGAAGGGCCGGCCGCCCGGCCTGTTCCACTCTGATCACATCGCATTTTCCGGCTGGTCGGGACGCTGCACGAGAGACTGATCCCAGTTTCGTCCGACGGTAATGTCCACCTTCAGAGGCACCTTCAGCAGAAAAACCCCTTCCATCTCCTGCCGGACCAGATCCACCAGCAGATCCTTCTCTTCCCGGGGCACCTCAAAAACCAGCTCATCGTGAACCTGCATGGTCATTGCCGACCTCATCCCCCCTTCCCGGAGGCGGGCGGCGATCTTCAGCATGGCCATTTTGATCAGATCAGCAGCCGTGCCCTGGATCGGGGCGTTGATAGCCATCCGTTCGGTCAGCTGCCGCACAGCGGCATTGCTGCTGTCGATCTCCGGAAGATAGCGGCGGCGGCTCAGCAGAGTCGTCACATACCCCCGTTCCCTGGCCGACGCGAGAATTCTGTCGAGATAATTCCTGACACCGGTGTATCTGTTGAAATAACCGTCAATGTAAAGCTGGGCCTGTCTCTGGGAAACGCCCAGCTCTTTCGACAGGCCGAAGGCGCTCATCCCGTAGAGCACGCCGAAGTTGATGACTTTGGCCTGCCGGCGCATTTCCGCGTTGATCATTTCCGGAAAGACGCCGAAGACCTCCGCGGCCGTCCGGCTGTGGATGTCTTCACCGGCGATAAAGGCGTCGATCAGGACGGGGTCTTCGGACAGGTGGGCCAGCACGCGCAACTCAATCTGGGAATAATCGGAGGAGACGATATAGCAGCCCGGCGGTGCAATAAAGGCCTGGCGGATGCGCTTTCCCTCCAGGGTGCGGACCGGGATGTTCTGGAGGTTGGGATTGCTGCTGGAGAGCCGCCCCGTTGCGGCGACCGCCTGGTTATAGGAGGTGTGGATCCTGCCTGTCCTCGGATTGACCAGCAGAGGCAGGGCATCGATGTAGGTGGATTTCAGTTTGGTCATGCTCCGGTAGGAAAGGATCTCAGCGGGCAGTTCATGGTTCAGGGCCAGGTTGCTCAGCACATCGACATCGGTGGAATAGCCTCCCTTGGTCTTTCTGCCCCTGGGGAGGCCGAGTTTGTCGAACAGGATCACCTGCAGCTGCTTGGGGGATGCGATGTTGAATCTTTCCCCGGCCAGGGCGTATATCTTTCCCTCCGACAGGGCCAGGAGAGATTCCAGTTCCTGAGACATTTTGTTCAGCAGCTCCAGATCGAGGAGAACGCCCTTTTCCTCCATGGCGGCCAGCACCGGCACGAGGGGCATCTCCACCGACTCGAAGAGCTGCCGCATCCCCGCTTCCTCCAGTTTTGCCGTCAGCCGGGACGCAAGATCCCGAACGGCCTCCGCCCTGCGGCAGGCAAACTCCGCGAGGCTCTCCACCCGAAGGGAAGCAGGGGACAGCGCCTGGGATCCGCTGCCGGTCAGGTTCCGCAGGGAGTCAATCCGGCGCTGCAGATGGTCCTGTGCGACCTCGGAAAGCTCGAAGCCCCGCCGCGCCGGGTTGAGGATGTAAGCCGCCACCATCGTGTCCAGGAGAGGGCCCGTCACCTCCATTCCTTTCAGGGACAGAACGATCAGGGCCGTTTTGATGTCGTGACCCGCCAGAGTCACGTTCCGATCGGCCAGAAACGGGGAAAGAACAGACCATACCCGCGCCTCCCGGGACTCGCGGGATTCCTCCTCTCCGGGAATCGCCAGCGGGAGATAACCCGCTTCTCCGGAGGCGCGCCCCAGGGCCATTCCGATCAATTCAGCCCGCATCGGTTCCAGATGGGACAGCACCATCTCCAGCGCCAGCATACCGCCCTCTTTCAGGGGCGACAGGAAAGCGCCCAGGGCCTCGGGGGTCTGCAGAACAGGGTATGCCCTTTCCCCGGGGTCCTCATGGACGCTGAATTGCTCAAGCAGGGAGGAGAATTCCATCTCCCGGAACAGGCGGGTCAGGGCCTCCCGGTCCGGTTTCCGGAGACGGGCCTCTTCCAGGTCGAAGTTCAGCGGCACATCGGTGCGGATGCGGGCCAAATCCCGGCTCAGCAGGGCCTGATCGGTGTACGCCCGGATGCTTTCCCGAAGTTTGGCGTTGTGCAAGCGATCCGCATTCCGGATGACCTCTTCAATGCTCCCGTAATCTTCTATGAGCCGCCGGGCGCCTTTCGGCCCGATTCCCGGCACGCCGGGGATGTTGTCCGAGAGGTCTCCCATCAGCCCCAGGATTTCGGGAACCTTCTCCGGCTCCACCCCGAAACGCTCCCTGACCGCGGTTTCGTCATACGTCCGATCGGTCATGGTGTCGATCATCGTTACTTCGGGAGAAATCAATTGCATCATGTCCTTGTCGCCCGAAATGATGACGACCTTCCGTCCCTCTCCGGCAAAGCGGCGGGCCAGGGTTCCGATCAGGTCATCCGCTTCGATTCCCTGCTGCTCCAGGATGGGGATGCAAAAACCGCGGATCATCTCCTTGACGGAAGGGATCTGGGCAATCAGGGCCTCGGGAGTCGGTTTCCGGGTCGCCTTGTACTGGTCGTAGGTCTCGTGGCGGAAGGTCGGACCCTGGAGATCGAAGATCACGATAATGTAAGGCGGAGCATGCTCCCTCAGGAGCTTGATGAGCATATTGGTGAATCCGTAAACGGCGTTGGTCGGAAAGCCGCGGGAATTGGAAAGCTCCCGGATCGCATAGAAAGACCGGTAGAGATAGTTGCTGCCGTCGATCAGATAGATGGCGTCACTTCCCTTGTTTTTCCCGTTTTTCCCTGTCGGCATAAGAATCCTGACTGTTCAGCCCTGCTGAGTTTTCGTCTTCCATACCATAGAAACCCCTCCTAATCCACCCCTAGCCGCGCTCTCGCAAGGCAGGGCTTTCGGTCCGGGTTCCTTGCATTTCAGCCCCGCCGCCTTTTTCCATGGCGGTCATCCGGGGCGTTCGGGCTGACGACGGGGCCTGCGGTTATTCTGCATCGTGCGGAGAGAACGTTACATGGAGCTTCTGGCCCTCCTGGAGAGCGCCCTCCATGCCGACTTCATTGCCCCATTCATCACGAACGGCGGCCTTCTCCCAGCTCTCCCCGAACTGAGACGCCAGCAGGGCATGGCGGACCGTCATCCCCTCCATGAGGAAAACGGCATGGCCGTTGACATAGACTTTCACGGTGCGGAAACCTCCACAATGCGGTTTTCCGTCAGCGGACGGATTTCATGAAGTGTCCGGATGGTGTCGGCCACGATATCACGCAGCCAGCGGCTGGCGTCATTGTAGACCAGCTTCGAGCCCTGCCGGCCTCCTTCGGCCGGATGGGCGAGATCTTCAGCCGAGACGACCTCCCCGAACACCTTGTAACCGTCGCCGCCCGCCGCCAGAAAATCATGGGTCGCCACCGTGTACTCCCGCCCCGACTCCAGCTCACGCCCGCCTACGGTTATCCTTTGTATCCGCCGCCCCGGCGGCTTTAAAGAATCATAGGCAACCGTCATCCCGGAAATCTGGGGAAAGGCGCCGTCGCGCGCTTCCACAGCCGCCACACCATGCTCCAAAGCCTCTCGAAGCTTATCTCCCCGCAGCCGGAATGCCACGACATAATTGTTGAACGGCAGAGCCGAATGGAGGTCCTTCAACACAATCGGACCTTTCCTGATGCTCCTGCGGAGGGTCCCCCCGTTGATCAGGGCGACGTCCGCCCCCGCGGTGCGACGGACAACGTCCGCCACGAAACTGCCGAAATTGGTTTCCCGATATCGCGCCTCCGCGGCATTAAGGGAAATCCGGGTCCGGCCGACCACCTCGCTCAACAGGGCCTCCATCCGCTGCGAATAGCGACCGACGAGCGACGCCACCGGCCCTTCGGCGGGACGGCCACCCGGTTTCACATCGACCAGGCGGGCGCTGTAAGCCGTTACCCTGCCGTCCTCGAGGGTAAGATCCAGGACACCCAGGGCCTTGCCATGCTCCCAGGCCTGAAGAACCGGCGCATTGCCGATTCCGGGGGGATTCGCCACCCGCGTGTGGGAATGGCCGCCGATCACGGCATCCACGCCGCCGGCTACCTGCTGTGCCAGTACCCGATCGGCATCATGCCCGAGATGGGTCAGAACGATCACCACATCGGCAGCCTTGCGAAGCTCCGGCAGGTCGGCCTCCAAAGACGCTCTCGGGGAGAGAAAGGTCAGTCCCACGGCATTGGCCGGATGGGTGCACAGGGGGGTGCGCTCGGTAACCAGCCCGATCACGGCAACTTTCACACCACCGATTTCCTTGATCACAAAAGGCTTCAACCCCGGAATTCCCCGGACATTCGCCGCCAGGACGGGAAACGTCGCCTCACGGATCCTCTCCTTCAAAGCCGCCTGGCCGAAATCCAGTTCATGGTTGCCCATAACCATGCCGTCGAAGGCCATGGCGTTCATCAGTTCGATGACCGATCGCCCTTGAAAAAGATTGGCCCAGTTGTCCCCCTGGATCATGTCGCCCGCCGCGAGCAGCAGGGTAGGAACGGCTGGATCGGAGCGGAGGGAGCGGATCTCCGCATCGAGGAATGCCGCGCCGCCCCAGAGTTCATCGGAACCGTAGGGCCTGTATGGCTCCGCAAAACCGTGAAAATCATTGACATGCAGGATCCGGATCTGCCTTTTTTCCCCGGCATCGAGCCGGCAGGGAACACCCAGAACGGAGAGGCTAAACAACACAGAGGCAAGCAGAATCAGCAGGAGAAGCTTTTTCATGTTCCGTTGAAACGATCTTTTTCTTTATGATGGCGTAGAGGGCCTTCCTTCCCGCTCTTGCGCGGGAGGCGTCTCCTCTTCCGGCGGGGGCTCATCGAACAGAAATTTGGCGTCGATTTTGAAGGTTCGAGCGGCCCGGAACGTCATGATGTTTTCGATCCCCGTTTCCTGGGAAAGGCGCTCGATCGTCCCCTCCAGCTCCTCTTCCGATGGGGCGATCAGGGTAAACCAGATATTGCAGGCATGGCTTCTCCCGTAGTTGTGCGTCACGCCCGGAAGGACATTGACCCGGCCCACAAAGAGGGGCACCCGCTCTTCGGGAACCCGGGCGGCACACAGGCGACTGGCAAAACCGAGCCTTGCGCTGTCCAGCACGGCCCCGATCCTCCGGATCACACCCTCGTCCTTGAGGCTTGAAATGCGGCGCAGCACCTCATCTTCTGAAATCCCCAGCTTTTCCGCCACGGCCCGGAAGGGTTCCGCCTCCAGGGGGAAATCCGTCTGGAGCAGATTCAGAAGATGTTTATCGAGGGCATCCATGCCGCTTTCTCCGTCCTAAATGAGGGGCTACGAATCCGCCCCGCGCGGTGCCCCTTTTCCCTTCGGTTCATAGACGCAGAAGGGCTCTTCCGCCAGGTAGTCGCCCGTCAGCTCATGCGCCCGGGCGCGGCAGCCGCCGCAGACCCGGAAAAACTCGCAGCGGCCGCACTTTCCGCTGTATGATTCCGGATTTCGCAATTTCTGAAACACGGCGGAATTCTTCCAGATCCCCTCGAACCCCGTCTCCGTGACCTCTCCGCAGTTCAGTTCCAGATAGCCGCAGGGCTGCACCGATCCGGTGTGGGATATGAAACAGAAGGAAATCCCCCCGAGACACCCCCGGGTCACGGCATGGAGGCCCCTGTGGCCTTCAGGCGGCGGCTGGCTTCCGGCGCCGCCCCTCTGGCGGAGAATGCGGTAATAATGGGGTGCACAGGTGGCCTTCAAGAGAATGGGGCTGGTCAGGCTCGCCGAATGAAAGGCCTGGAGGGTGTCCTCGTAATCCTGTGAAGAAATGGCCTGGCCGGCGAGGTCCCTCCCCCGGCCGGTGGGGACCAGCAGAAAGATGTGATGGGCCGCGGCCCCAAGGCGGACGGCCAACTCCATCATGGCGGATAGGGAATGGCGGTTGGAGCTGGTGATCGTCGTGTTGATCTGAAACTCCATTCCCGCCTTTTTCAGGGCTTCAATGCCCTCCAGCGCGCCGGCGAAGGCTCCGGGCATCTGCCGGAAGGCGTCGTGGCTGGCGGCATCCGGCCCGTCCAGGCTGATGCTGACCCGCTGAATCCCCGCCTCACGCATCCGCCGGGCGATCTCCTCCGTCACCAGGGTGCCGTTGGTCGCCAGGACCATCCGCAATCCCAGCCCATCCCCGTAGGCGGCCAGTTCGTAGATATCATCCCGCAGGAGGGGCTCACCCCCCGTCAGAATGATGATCGGCCGGCTGAAGGCTGCAATCTCTTCCAGAAGCTTCTTCCCCTGTTCCGTGGAAAGCTCACCGGGATAGGGGCCCCTCTGTGATGAGGCCCGGCAGTGGATGCAGGAGAGATTGCAGCTCCGGGTCACCTCCCAGGCCACCATCCGCAGGGTTGAGGGAAGAAGGGGGGCGCTCATCGCTGCAGAACCCTGGCCGCTTCCATGGCGAAATAGGTGAGGATCATGTCCGCACCGGCCCGGCGAATGGCCGTCAGGGATTCCATCATCGCCTTCTCCTCGTCAAGCCAGCCCAGCTGAGCCGCCGCCTTGATCATGGCGAATTCCCCGCTCACGTTATAGGCTGCCACGGGCAGGTCGAATTCCTCCCTGGCCCGCCGGATGACATCGAGATAGGGCAGGGCCGGCTTGACCATGAGGATGTCGGCACCCTCCTGCACGTCAAGGTTCATCTCCCGGATGGCCTCGTCCCCGTTGGCCGGGTCCATCTGGTAGGCCTTCCGGTCCCCGAAGCGGGGGGCGCTTTCCGCCGCTTCCCGAAAGGGTCCGTAAAAGCAGGAGGCGTATTTCGCCGAATAGGCCAGAATGGGAACGGTTTCATACCCCGCTTCATCGAGCCCTTCGCGGATCATCCCGACCTGACCGTCCATCATGGCCGACGGCGCCACCATGTCCGCCCCGGCCTTCGCGTGGGAGACGGCCGTCTCCGCCAGAACCTCAAGGGTCATGTCGTTGTGGACCTCACCCTTTTCGATCATCCCGCAGTGGCCGTGGTCCGTGTATTCGCACAGGCAGACATCGGTCACCACGAGGATATCCGAGACCTTGTCCTTGATCCGCCGGACCGCCTGCTGCACAATTCCATCTCTGGCGAAGGCCCCGGAGGCGGCCTCGTCCTTTTTGTCCGGAATCCCGAAGAGCAGCACCGCGGGAATCCCCAGTGCCCGGCATTCCTGCACCTCCTTCACCAGCAGGTCTACGGAAAGCTGAAAATGGCCCGGCATGGAACCGATGGGCTTTTTCACGCCCTTGCCCACGGTGGCGAAAAGGGGGAAAATGAGGTTGTCCACGGACAGGCGGGTTTCCCGGATGAGCTTCCGGAAGAGTTCGTTCTTCCGGAGGCGCCGCGGTCGATATTCAGGAAAATTCATGGGTTCGTCACCTCGCTTTTTGAGTTGTTCCGGATCTATCCTGAAATTCAGGCCTTGTCCGGCGGCGCGATCTCCTCGTCTGTCAGATAACAGGCCGGATCGGGGGCCCAGAGATCTCCCGTCACCGCCTCCGCCCTCGCCCGGAAGTTTCCACCACAGACTTCAAGCCAGCGGCAGGTGGCGCAGCGGCCCTTCAGATGGGGCTTCTTGTCCTTGAGCTTCATCAGCAGCCCGTTCTCCTCATCGGTCCAGATCCTGCTGAAGGGTCTGCGGCGCACGTTGCCCAGGGAAATGCCCCGCCAGAACTGGTCCGGATGGACCTCGCCGTCCCAGCTGATGCAGCCGATGCCGTTGCCGGAGCTGTTCCCTTCATTCATCTGCAGAAGTTCCATCACCTCCGCCGCCCGCCGGGGGTCCTCTTTCAGCAGCCGCAGGTAAAGGTAAGGGCCGTCGGCATGATTGTCGACGGTCAGCACTTCCTTGGGCAGCCCCCGCTCGAAGAGGTCTCGGGTCCGGTCCAGGATGAGATCCACGGTTTGCCGGGTTTCCTCTGCGGAGAGATCCTCGGCGACCAGGGCGGAACCGCGCCCGGAATACACGAGATGATAGAAGCAGACCCTGGGAATGTCCTCCGCCTCCAGCAGGTCGAAGATGTCGGAAATGTCGGCGGCGTTCCGGCGGTTGATCGTAAAGCGCACCCCGACCTTGATCCCCTCGTCCCGGCAGATGGAGATCCCCTTCATGGCCGCCGCGTAAGCGCCGGAGACGCCCCGGAAGAGGTCATGGGTCTCGCGCCGGCCATCGAGGCTGACGCCGACATAGGACAGGCCGATCTCCTTCAGCACCGCCGCCTTTTCCCGGGTAAGCAGGGTCCCGTTGGTGGACAGCACCGCCCGCATGCCCCGTTCGACAGCGTACCGGGCAAGCTCCGGAAGATCCTCCCTCATCAGGGGTTCGCCGCCGGAAAAGAGCAGGACGGGGCTGCCGAAGGCGGCCAGGTCCTCGATCATCGCCTTGGCTTCCGCCGTCGTCAGCTCATCGCTGTACTGGATGTTCTGGGAGCTGGAGTAGCAGTGGACGCACTTCAGGTTGCACCGCCGGGTCATGTTCCAGACGACGACCGGGCGCTTGTCCTTGGAAAACTGGAGCAGATGGGAGGGCAGCCGGCCTGATTCCCGGTTGTACCGAAGCACATCCGCCGGTTCGACCGCCCCGCAGTAAAGCTTGGAAATACCAATCATATCTCAACCTTATATCGCCTTCTGCTTTTTGGGGGAGCGGGAGCGCCCCCGGCAGAAGCGTTCATGTTTTCGAAGTTGTCCTTCGCTCGTTTTTACGGCCCTCAGACAAGGGGAATAATTTTCGGAGCCGCGGCAAAGGTGAACAGCTTGGCTTCCGCCGCCGTAAAGTAGAAGGTCACAAAAAGTTCGTCATCCGCCCCCTTGGGATAAATTCTCAGCAGATCCGGCATCTCTTCGAAAACCTGGGCCTTGGCCTCACGGCTGTCGTCAAAGGCGATCCGGCCCCGGATCCTCAGCCAGCTGTCCTTTCCCATACCGGAAATCTCGATATCCGGATTCTGCACCAGCTGCCTGTACACGTCCTTGCTTTTGTTCGTACAGAAGTAGAGGGCGCCGTTTCTTTTCATGACAAAACCGAAGGGGCGGACACGGGCTTGATTTCCCTCGACCGTGGCGAGGTGGAAAACCGGATTGGCCTTGATGAACTCCAGAGCAGTCTCCATAGCTGACCTCCTTGAACGTTGTTATGCCGGCTTGATTCCTCAAGCCAGATGCCACTGCATTCTTAACCCGCATTCACAAGTACGTCAAGGAACTTTGACCGATCGGGTCGCGTCCGCGGGATTGACGATCCGGCCCAGAAACAGGATCGTCCCGGTCCGGTTGTCCCGGATGAGAAAGAGAAAGGGATGGTCGGCGCGAAACACCGGGGACTCCCGGATCGCCTTCGTCACCATGGCGACGGCTGTCGCGGCGGCGGCCTCCGTCCCCTCTTCGTTCACCTCGACAAAGGCCCGGTGCTTGATCTGAGAAATCCACAGCTCGCCTTTCCGCCAGCCCATGCCGCGGAAGTCCGCCCTGCCGGAGGCGTCGAAGGCGTCCTTCATGCCCAGGGCTTTGCACGGGGGCACGAGGTCGTACCCCGTCTCCAGCTTGAACTTCGGAAGATAAAGCTCCGTTTCTCCGGCGGGGGAGGCATCGAGCTCTTCCAGCCACTGCTCCAGGTTTTCACCGGTCAACCGCCTTTCAAGGCGGCCCAGCCCGTCCGCCTCGGCGGGCAGCAGAACGACCATCGACAGGGTGTTCCCTTCGTAAGGGATGGAGGCGGCCTGGAAATCCGGCTTCCTCAGGATCGAAACATCGCCTTTCCGGAACATGAAGGGAACCGTCACCTCATGGCCGGGCGACACCCTGAAGGGGGCGTCGCGGGTGTCGCTTTCCCGAAAGCGGCTCTCCCACCGGCCCTTGAAATAGACGGCATTCAGGAGGACGCAGACCGAGTTGGGATCGAGTCCTTCGAGGATCTTCTCGATCTTCCCTTCCGTTTTCTCCCTGACCCAGCCGTTGATTTCGTCCACCCCGCCGGAGAACAGCTCCGCGTCGAAGTTTTCTTTCAGCAGGGTCTTGAAATCGCGGCTCACATCGCCCCCGGAAAGGCACAACCCGTTGGCGATGCGGAGCTTCTGGCCCGCCCGGCAGGCATTGGCCGCCAGTTCACAATTGAGGCGCCTGAAGGCCGAAGGCAGCTGCTCCGGCTCCATCTGAAAGAAAAGGACTTCCGCCATCTCCCTTGCCGTGTTCTGCCGCGCCCCGGCGTAGGTCATGCCCATCGCCGAAGAGATGCTGAAGGGGGAAAAGAAGAGATTGCCTTCCGTGCTCCTCAATTCCCCGTAGAGTTTTCCGGCAAAGGCCGTATTGCCTTTGACCAGAGGTTCCATAGGCACCCCCTCAGCGTCAGCCAAAATCACCGGAGCCGCCAGAAAAATCGCCAGCGCTGCGCCAAAGGGGAGCAACGAACAAAAAGCCTTTCGAATTTTTCCCATAGGGTTCCCTTTCTTCATGGGCAGGATGTCTCCAGTTCGCCCGTTCCTGCCCAGGTGATCCTTCGTTTTTGTGGTTAGACAGGTCCGGACACCCCTTTGTTCCCGACCCCCTCCTTTTTCAAAACCCCGGACGGCAGCGGCGAAGGGCTCAAGCGCCGCTTCTGCCCTGACTGACCCGGACCGCACAGGAATGCAGAACGCCCTTCAGGTCGACCAAGGGATCCGTTCCCGCGATTGTTTTCCTTTGACTGTTGAAGCAGCAAGGATCTATCCCCACATGCGCAAAGAGAGGGCCTGTACCGAAAAGGACGTCGAATCTCACCAACTTCTGGCAGGCGATCCCTTGATCAATGACCTCAAGGGGGCGTGAGCCGCCAGGGAGAAGTTGCCTTTGTCAGGTCTGAAAAATCATGCTTCGTCTTTCAATGTTCCCCCGGTTCCCGGATGCTGAAGAGCCACCAGCGGGGCTCCTTCTTTCCGCGGCGGGGCTGTCTTTCGAAGTAGATTTTCAGGACGTCCCCGGATGTCGTGGCAACCTCGAACCAGTGTTTGCGGACATACCGCTCGGGGCTGCCGTGGCGGCACGTTCCCGTTTCGCGCCAGGTGCGGAGAACCGCGGCGATTTCAACGCTCCGGCCCCGCCACAGGAACTCCCGCGGCAGACCGGGCTCCCCGGCGGCCATCCGCGAGGTGTCGCAGGTGGAAACGACAGGGATCAAGGCTTCACTGATAAACCGCTCGCTCATGATCCAGAATCTCCTGCAGCTCCGGATGGGGAGCTGCTTCTGAATAAGCGGCCAGGGTGCCGCCCGCCGGTTCGGCGAAGGCGCGCCTCGGACCAAACGGCAGGCCGGGTTCTGCCTGAAGGGGCGCAAACGGAGGGGCCGGGAGCGGAAGGCAGGGGTTTCTCCGGCGCAGCCGTTACCGGTCTCTGCCCTTCCCCGAATCGGAGATTTCCACCAGCTCCAGGGGATAGGGCTGAAGAAAGGTCTGCCCCAGGAGATAGTTATTCTTATACCGGATGGACCAGGCCCGTAGGATGTGAAGTAGGACGCTCAGGGGAATCCGTTCGTCCCGGTACTCTTCGATGCTCTCCAGGAAGAAGGCCTTTTCCTCCTTCGAGAGCACTTCCGAGAACCCGCCGAAGGCGTGCAGCAGGACATTGATCATCGCCGTAAAACGCGGCGGGTGGGCCAGCGCCCGTTCCAGGTGCTCTTCGTAGCAGGTTACGACCGTCTTCCAATCGGCTTTCTCGTGGTTGGCGACGATTTTGCCGGCAAGGCGCATCTGTGCCTGGTTGTACCCCATGAGCAGGAGTTTCTGGGCCGAATGGAAATTCACCAGCCCCTGGATGGTCCCATTGGCCTTCACCTCGCGAAAACGGGCGAAGAGAAAAATCCGGGATAGAAAATGCTCCCGGATCGAAAAATTGCGGATCCGCCCTTCATCCTCAACAGGCAGCCCGGCAAAGCGCTCCTGGACGGCGTCGCCAAAAAACCCGCGCCCCTTGAAAGTGCGCGCCCCCTCTTCAAAGCCGTCGTGGATTTTGGCGTCTCCCACCCCGCAGGAAGGCGAACGGCTTTTCAGAAAAAATCCGTCCACTTGCGCCAGGGAATCGAGGAAGGTCTCGACGAAGCTCTGCATCGGCCCGGAAAAGTCCTTTCCCGTGGCCGGCTGATACAGGGCCTTTTTCCCACTGTCGAAGACGATCCGGATGGGCTTGCGCGGCACGCCCAACCCGATCTCCACTTCGGGGCAGACAGGCAGGAACGTCACATGGGCCTTGAGCTTTTCCACAAAGGGCGTATCGATTTTCGAGCCGTCATAGCGGCAGGAATCAAAGCCCAGGCATTTGCTGACCACAACGACGGGTTTCGGAAAGCTTCCCGGCATGGCTGTATCCCTCCTAATGGACCCTGCGGTCCTTTATCGAGCAACAAGATATGAACAGAAACTGGAGAATGCTCCAGCATTCAACCTCTGGCAAAAAAGTCTTTGAGCGACTCCACGAGGCCCGGAACGGTGTACGCCTCCTGTAGGATATCCACGGGCAGGCCGGCTTTCCTGGCGGCGGCGGCCGTCACGGGTCCGATGCAGGCCACCCGGATGCCCGCGGGGATGGGAAGAAAATCCGGCCCCATGATCTCCAGGAAATTGGTCACCGTGGAGGGGCTCGTAAAGGTGAGGACATCCACACGCCCCAGGGCGATCTGCTCCGCCAGTTCCGCCGCTTTCCGGCCGGAGTTCACCGTTCGGTAGGCCGTCACAACATCCACGGAGGCTCCCCTGCGGGCCAGCTCATTCGGAATGACATCGCGGGCCTTCTCCGCCCGGGGGAGGAGAATCCGCTGCCCGGAAAGGTCGTAGCGCTCGAAGGCCGCTACGACGCCCTCGGAGAGATAGGTCTCCGGGACCAGGTCGACGCGGAGGCCCTGGCCTTCAAGAACCGCCGCCGTGGCGGGACCGATGGTGCAGAGCCGTATTCCCTTCAGATCCCGCAGATCCTTGCCGGCGGCCCGCAGCCGCTCCAGGAAATGATGGACGCCGTTGGCGCTGGTGAATATCAGCCAGGCATACGTCTCCAGGCGCTGGATCGCCGCATCCAGTTCATCCCAGCTTTCCGGGGGGGCGATCCGGATGGTGGGGAACGAAACGACCCGCGCCCCGGCATCCCGCAGCAGGGCGGCCATGGAAGCCGCCTGGGGTTCAGGTCGGGTGATCACGACGCCCTTTCCGAAGAGGGGCTGCGTCTCGAACCAGTTCAGATCTTTCCGCAGGCCGACGACTCCGCCGACCACCAGGATGGCCGGCGGCTTGAATCCAGCGGCTTCGGCCCGTTCGGCGATATCGGCCAGCGTACCGGTCAGGGTCTCCTGATCCACCGTCGTTCCCCAGCGGATCATGGCCGCCGGGGTGTCCGGTTTTTTACCCCGGGCAACCAGGCTGGCCGCGATCTGGGGCAGATTGCGGACCCCCATGAGAAAAACCAGCGTACCCATGCCGGCCAGGGACTTCCAGTCGATCTCGCTCTGCTCTTTCAGGGGATCTTCATGGCCGGTCACGAAGGCCACGGATGCCGTGAAGCGGCGATGCGTCAGGGGGATTCCCGCATAGGCAGGAACGGAGATTGCCGACGTGACGCCGGGAACGACTTCAAAGGGGATGCCCGCCCGGGCCAGCTCTTCCGCCTCCTCCCCGCCGCGCCCGAAGACAAAGGGATCGCCGCCCTTCAGACGGGCCACCACACGCCCCGAACCGGCTTCCTCCAAGAGCCTTTGGTTGATTTCCGCCTGCGACAGGGTATGCCGGCCCCCTTCCTTTCCCGCATAGATGAGGCGAGCATCCCTGCGCGCCATGTCGAGAAGTTCGGGGCTGATCAGATGGTCGTAGATCACCACCTCCGCTTCCTGGAGGCATTTCGCTCCCTTCAACGTCATCAGGCCCGGATCTCCCGGTCCCGCACCAATAATATAGACTTTTCCCTTCCTGCTCATAACATGATCATCTCTGCTTTCTTTCGTTACCGGGGCCTGATCAAATGAGGCCCGTTTCAGGGCTGCCCGCTGTTCAACGCAGACAGAAGAATGCGCCCGCCCCCGTCCAGAAGGGCATCGGCCAGTTCTGTTCCCAGGTCGGCGGCGTCTGCCGCCTTTCCCTGAAGTTCATGGCGGATCATCTTTCCCTTCTCCAGGCTTCCCACGAGCCCCCGGATGGTCAGGGAGCCCTCCCGCTCCTCGGCAAAGGCAGCCACGGGCAGGGAACAGCCGCCGCCCAGGCGCCTCAGAAAGGCCCGTTCCGCCGTCACCTCCCGCCGCGTCCGTTCGTCTTCCAGGAAGGCGAGGCCGGCGTCCAGATCCTCTTCGCCGCAGCGGGTTTCCAGGCAGAGAACCCCCTGCCCCACCGCCGGCAGCATTTTTTCCGCCGGGATAAACTGCGTCACCTGCCCGGCCCATCCCATCCGGCGGATGCCCGCCGCAGCCACGACGATTCCGTCGAGATCCCCCGACGTCACCTTCCGGATCCGCGTGTCCAGGTTGCCGCGGATCGGCAGGATCTCCAGATCGGGCCGCCAGGAGCTCAACTGAACGATCCGGCGAAGGGAGCCTGTCCCGATTCGCGCCCCCGCAGGCAGCTCACCGATCCCAAGCCCCGTCCCGGAGATGAGGACATCCCTCGGGTCCTCGCGCAACGGGACCGCGGCAATCCTGAGCCCCTCAGGCAGTTCGGCAGGCAGATCCTTCATGCTGTGGACGGCCAGGTCGACTGTCCCGGCCAGCAGGGCCTCTTCGATTTCCTTAATAAAGAGTCCTTTGCCTCCGATCCTGGCCAGGGGCACATCCTTCTGGATATCGCCGCTGGTCCTGATCACCACCACCTCAATCCGCATCGCTGGATAGTGACGCTGCAGAAGCGCCGCGATCTGCCGCGTCTGAGTCAGGGCCAGGGCACTCCCCCTTGTTCCGATGTTCAGTTTCTCTCGAATGTGCGTTCCCCTCCCCTTCTATTTTTCCAGCTTGAACAGCCGCCTCAGGGCGGCGGCGTACGCGAGGCCGTTCCGGTTCCGGCTCTCCTCCCGGAGGCACGCCGTGGGTTCATGAAGGATTTTGTTGACGACGGAAGAAACCAGGCTTTCAACATGATTCTGGTCGCTTTCGCTGAGCGCCTGTCGCCACGAGGCGGACTTTTCCAGTTCGGCTTTCATGATCCCTTCGATCTTCTCCCGGAACCGCACGATGGTGGGCACCACTTCCAGGCTGGAAATCCAGTCCAGGTGGTTCTGAATCTCCTCCTCGAGGATGATCTCGGCCTTGGCCGCTTCCCTCTCGCGGAGGTGGCGGTTTTCATCCACCAGCTCCTGAAGATGATCGATATTGTAGAGATAGACGTTGTCAATTTCCCCGGCCGACGGCTCGATGTCCCGGGGAACGGCGATGTCGATAAGAAAGAGAAAGCGGTTTTTCCTCCGGTGCAGGGCGGAGGCAACCATTTCCCGGGTCAACACATAATCGGGCGCGCCGGTGGAGCTGATCGCGATGTCCACTTTTTTCAGAACTTCCGGAATCTGCTCCAGGGAAACAGCCGTTCCCTCGAAGAGGCCGGCGATTTCCTCGGCCCGCGCATACGTCCGGTTGGCGACGAAGATGGTTGAAATACCCTGCTTCAACAGGTGGCGGGCCGCAAGTTCCGACATCTCCCCCGCCCCCACCAGAAGGATCGCCTTCCCCTCCAGCCTCCCGAAGATCTTCTTCGCCAGTTCAACCGCCGCAAACCCGACGGACACGGCATTGTCGGCAATGCCCGTTTCCGTTCTCACCCGCTTGGCCGCCTGGAAGGCATGGTGGAGAATCCGGTTCAGCATCATCCCCGTCGCCTTTTGCTCCACAGCGACGCGATAGGCCTCCTTGACCTGACCGAGAATCTGCGCCTCTCCCATGACCAGGGAATCCAGGCTCGATGCCACGCGGAAAAGATGGCGCACAGCCTCCGCATCGGAAAAGGCGTACAGGCAGCGCTCCAGTTCAGAAAGGGTAATCTTCGCCCGCTCGGCGAGCAGGGCCTTCAACCCTTCCCCGGCCTCCCGCTCCGCCTGGTCCGGCGTGCAGACCAGCACCTCCACACGATTGCACGTGGCCAGATAGAGGGCTTCCCGAACCGACGGCATCTGCCGGAGCCGCTCCAGGGGATGACCGGAATTTTCGCAGGACAGAGAAAGGCGCTCCCGGATCGCCAGGGGAGACGTTTTATGACTCATGCCGATAAGAAGAATGCCCATGATTTCAAACAAACCGGTGGATCGTCGGGAAGAGGTTCTTTCCCACAAGAAAGGCCGTCAGGAAAAAGAGGAAGGCCAACAGCGAAAACACGGCGGTTTTGTGCCCCTTCCAGCCGATGGCCAGGCGCTGGTGAAGCAGCACGGCATAAGTCCCCCAGACGGCCAGGGTCCAGACCTGTTTCGGATCCCACTGCCAGGAGCTTCCCCAGACCACTCGAGCCCAGAAGGCCCCCATGAGGACTCCCAATGTGAGCAGGGGGAACCCCCAGAGAAGGCAGAGGTGATTGATCCGATCCAGATCCCCCAGGGAAGGGAGGATTGAACTGACGCGCCGGGCCTTTTTCCGCTTGAGGAAATGATCCTGCAGCAGATACATGGCTCCCGCACATGAGGCTAGGGCGAAGAGGGCCTCTCCGGTTAAGGAAAGGAGAACATGCACCGGCACGAGGGTCCCCTTCAGAACGGCGGGCATCACCGCCACGGACCCGATCCCGCGGCTGGCATAGATCATCATCAGCAGCACAACGGGAGAAACGAACGCCCCCAGGACCACCGTCCGGGTCCGGAATTGAAAAAAGATGAAGATCCCGGCCATGATCCAGGCGAATAAATTGAGGACTTCATGGTAACCCAGGATCGGGATGTGCCCCCTTTCAACGATTCTGAAAAGAAGAAACAGGGAATGAAAGCCGAACGCGGCGCTCATCAGCCAAAGGCTCGCCCTTGCAATCCGGACCCGCTTCCCCAGAATGGAAGTCACGTAGCCCAGTGTACTCAACAGATAGGCGCAAAAGGCCGCTTTGAAAAGAAAGGGTGTCATGGCTCGTTCCGTTCCAGATCCTCCCCGGCAAGACGGCGGATTTTCTCGTCGGCTGCGGCCCGGTCTCCCTTTCGCAGGTGCTCCAGGATGTCTGAAAAGACAATGGCCTCGAAAACCTTTTGATTCTCCTCCGAAGGATGTCCCTTCGCCAATCTCCGCTTCCGGAGCTCCCCAAGCATGTCAAGGAGCTCCCGGTACTCCGGCCCGTATTGGCGCTCCAGTTCCTGGCGCAGGCGTTTGGCCAGGGCAGGGCTCTTTCCAGCCGTGGAGATGGCGACGCTCAAATCCCCCTGTTCCGCAATGGCAGGAAGGATGAAATCGCAGCGCTCCGGATCATCCACTACATTGATCGGTATCCCGCGCTTCCTGCAATCCTGCATCACCTGCTCGTTGACGGCCCTGTCGTCTGTGGCGCAGATCACCATGAACGCGCCATCCAGGCAGGATGGGGAATACCGGCCAACCTGGCATTGGATCCGCCCCTCCTTCTGCAGAGTTTGCAGCCCCCCGGAAAGGCATTCGCCGACCACGCGGACAGCGGCGTCACATTCGAGAAGCCGCCGGACCTTGCGTTCGGCAACGCCCCCACCACCAACGACAAGGCAGATTTTCTCTCTCAAATCAAAAAAAACGGGATAGTATTTCATCTGGAAGACAAACCCTGATACCTGCATTCTATTAAGAACGGAGAGTGAACGCTATCATGATGGCCATGAAATTTCAAGCCGCTTGAAATATCGACGGAAAGGGGTTATAAATCAGCACGCTTGTTTTGCCGGAAGGCTGTTCGGATGCGGAACAGATCGTCCGGGATGTTATCGAGGGAAGGGTTTTTCCAGTCCATTTCAGGAGGCCGAACCATGGCGAGCCGCACCGCAAAGGACGCGGGCAACAAGGGAAAATGGTTGAAAATCGTGCTGTCTTCTCCACCCGAGCTGGTGGACGCGCTATCCAATTTTGTAACGGAATTGGGAGCTGAAGGCGTTTACCAGGAAGAGAATAAGATCCAGTCGTCCGGCGACTTTCCTGGAGCGGCCTCGAAGGAATCGGTAAATGCCTATCTCCCCTTTGACGTTCGCCTGGAAACCCGCGTCTCTTCGCTTAAATCGTACCTTGAGAGCCTCTCCCAGATCTTCCCCGAGCTCGATGCCCCGGAACTGGCCACGGAGATCATCACGGACCCGGACTGGGGGGAGCAGTGGAAAAAGTACTTCAAACCGCTCCGGGTCAGTCGAGGAATCGTCATCAAGCCGACCTGGGAGCGCTACACCCCCCAGGGGCGGGATACCGTCATCGAAATCGATCCCGGAATGGCCTTCGGGACGGGCCAGCATGCCTCCACGCGGATGTGCCTGGAAGCCCTGGAAACTCTTATTCTCACGCACCGCTTTCCGGAACCTCTGAACGTTCTGGATGTGGGTACCGGAACAGGCATCCTGGGCATTGCCTGCGCAAAGCTGGGGGCGGAACGGGTCCTTTGCGTGGACATCGACCCGAAAGCAACGGAAATCGCGATGGAAAACATCATCATCAATTCCGTGGGCGACCGGGTTTCCGTCACCCAGGAGGAAATAAGCACCCTGAAGGACACCTACAACCTGATTGTCGCCAACCTGACGGCCAAACTGCTGATCAAACTCAAGAAAACGCTGACATCCCTCCTGCGCCCGGGAGGTTACCTGATCATCTCCGGAATCATCGATCAGAACCAGAGTGACATTGAAGCCCATTTTTTCCGTGAACCCCTGAAACTCTTATCCAGCCTGTCGGAAAAGGAATGGGTCTGTTATGTGCTGAAAAAAGAGACGAATCAGCCGTGACCCTCCCCAGGCTATATTACCCGGGACCTTTGTCCGTGGGCAGCTGCTGTGTTCTGGTTGAAGATGATCTCCATTATGTGCGCTCGGTAATGCGGATGAGGGCGGACGACAGGCTTACCCTGTTTGACGGCACGGGCCGGGATCACTCCGCCGTCATCGTCACCATCTCCGCTGAGCAGGCCCTTGTGGAAATTCTCGACACGAATGCTGCAGCGGACAGGCCCGCTCGTATCACCCTTATCCAGGCGCTTCCCAAGGCTCAGAAAATGGATTTCATTGTCCAGAAAGCCACGGAGCTGGGTGTCGATGAGATTCGGCCCTTTTCCTCCGAGCGATCCGTTCCGATATTGGGCCCGGAAAAGGCGCTTCATAAAATCAATCGATGGCGCAAGATCGCCCGGGAAGCGGCAAAGCAGTGCCGCCGCTGTGATGTGCCGGCGATAACGGAAATTCAGGATTTTACAGACATGCTGAAGGCTTCTGAACCGGATGCGGCCAAACTGATCTTCTGGGAAGAGGAATCCCGCCTGGGGTTGAAAAAGGCGTTGCAGCGTTTTTCCGGAGCCCGCGATTTTTCCTTTCTCGTGGGACCGGAGGGAGGGCTGACCCCGGAAGAAGTTGAACAGGCAAGGACATCGGGGTTTGTTTCCGTCGGCCTCGGAAAACAAATCCTCAAACTGGAAACAGCGGCCATTGCCATCCTGGCCATTCTCCAATATGAGGCAGGCCTGTTTGACGCTTTCTCCGAAAAGTAAAAATCTGACAACAATCTTTCAAGGAACAGCACCATGACTTCTTACCGGTATGGAGGATTCTGGAAAAGGGCCATGGCCTTTTTCGTGGACAAGATCATCCTTTTTGTTATCTGCCTTCTCTTCTTTCTGGTCGGCCTGTCCGGCCTCAGCGCGGGGTTTAACGGCCTGGAGCCGGAAAAAACCCTGGGGCGTTTTGCCCTGATCTATTACTTGACGACCCAACTCCTGGGGATGCTCTATTTCACCTATTTTCACGGCATATCCGGCCGGACGCCGGGAAAGATGCTCTTCGGCCTCCAGGTCATCCAGTCCTCCGGCGAAAAGATGACCCTCGGCATCGCTTTTCTCCGCTGGGTGGGCTCCATTTTTTCCGGATTGATTCTATTCCTTGGGTTCCTCTGGATAATGTTTGACAGTAGAAAGCAGGGCTGGCATGACAAAATTGCCGGAACCCTGGTCATTCACCGGAATGACGAACCATCCACCCCTGAAGGAGATTAAAAAAGGCCTTGACAAACCAGGGCACATCCTATAATCAGTCACTCAGTTTTCAAACCACTCCGACATCAGGTTGGGTCGGTAGCTCAGTCGGTAGAGCATCGGACTGAAAATCCGAGTGTCGACAGTTCGATTCTGTCCTGACCCACCATTAAAATCAGGCACTTAGCCAATCAAGGTTAAGTGCCTTTTTTATTCATGGGTAACGTATGGGTAACGATCAATGAAAAATTCATCTACCAATGCTTTAAAAAGATAGAGCCAGAATATATCGATTAGTGTTCGGAAAGAGAGTAACGACGGCAATCAGCCCCGTGGCTGTACCGCTTCGACCTGGATGCGCTTGTTAGCTGGTTTTGTCCACAAATTAATGACCATGAATGCAAGAATTTCTCACCTTTTGCTTTAACATCTGCACGAGAAACTACTGTGCGAGTTTTATATTTACGAATGAACTGTTCCAATTCATTGGATGGAATTATCCACGCAGAGGGTGGTAAGAGAGGGTCAGTAATTTTACCTTCAAAACTTATTATCTCTTCATAAACAAATAATTTCCGCCATGAAAGCATTAACCAGCTAACGGTGCGCATCAGCCGCGCGCGTAGCGCGTCGGCCTGCATGCGCTGGTTCAAGTAAACCGCATTCGCGGTAGAAAAACCACTTTATAAAATTCACCAATTCCCATCTTTCATCTTCCCGCCTAAACCATCTGTCCGGTATGTCTCCTTTGAATCCCCGTTTGTCCGGGGAAAATCATTTTCAGAAAAGGAGATCTATCATGATGACAGACTGGTCCGAAAGAATGATCGAAGCCCTTCAGCTCAACGGATTGAGCGAACGTACTCAGGAAAGCTATGTCCGCACCGTGCGGATGTTGACCGAGCACTGCAAAAAAACACCGGAATCCATCACCGAAGACGAACTCCGGGAATATTTCCTTTACCGGAAAAACGTCAGCAGTTGGTCGCCAAAGACCATGCGAATCTGCTATTGCGGAATCCGCTTCTTTTACACGAACATCCTACGGCATGACTGGCACATCTTCAATATCCTCCGCGCCCAGGCGGAGCACCGGCTGCCTTCCATCCTCAGCGAGGAAGAAGTCCGCAGGATACTGTCCTGCGTCAATACCCCCCACAACCACGCCTACCTGACCACCGTTTATTCCTGCGGCCTACGCCTCCATGAAGGCCTCCATCTGGAGGTTCCCGATATCGACAGTACAAGAAAGATGATTCATGTCCATCGTGGCAAAGGGGCAAAAGACCGCTACGTCCCCCTGCCGGAAGGAACCCTCCATATCCTCAGGCAGCATTGGAAAACCCATCGGCATCCGCGGCTTATCTTCCCTGCTATCGGAAGAGACCGCAGGCGATCGTCTTATACTTCCTCGACTATGGCCAAAAGCAGTGTCCAGGGCGCCTTCCGAAGAGCCAAACAACTGGCCTGCATCGCGAAAAAGAACGTCTCCATTCACACCCTCCGACACTCCTATGCCACCCATCTCCTGGAGGCCGGCGTCAACCTGCGAACCATTCAGCAGTTCCTCGGTCATGTCCGCCTGGAAACCACCATGGTGTACCTCCATTTGACTTCCAAAGGACAGCAGGACGCCTGGGAGAAGATCAACAATCTCATGAGGGAGCTGTAATATGACGACCCTTACAGAAATATTCCGCACTTACAGCCCCGAATATGTCGCCCGCTACGGGGATGATATGCCGGCAGGCCATCATAAAGCTCTCCAGGCCATCATCGCATGCCGTACCTCCGTTTACGGCATGACCGTCTATAAATGCCGGACCTGCGGCCAGGTCCATTCCATCTTCCGTTCCTGCGGAAATCGTCACTGTCCCCAGTGTCAGAACCACAAAACCGGGCAATGGCTCGAAGCGCAACTCGAACGGCTGATCCCAGTCCCGCACTTTCTCATTACCTTCACGGTGCCGGAGGGGCTGCGTCCCTTTATCCGTTCCCATCAGCAAGCCGGTTATGAAGCTCTCTTCTCCGCCTCTTCCGACGCACTGAAACTTCTTGCCAGAGATCCCAAATTCCTCGGCGCCGATCTGCCGGGTTTCACCGGGATACTCCATACCTGGGGAAGGCAGTTGAAGTATCATCCTCACATCCATTACATCGTGCCCGGTGGCGGCTTCAACAAAGGCCGCTCCTCTTGGCTGTCTTCAAGAACCGACTTCTATGCCCCCGTCAAGGCGCTGTCGCCGATCTTCAAGGCAAAGTTCAAGGAACAGCTGAATCAAACCGGTTTACTTGATTCCGTCGAGGCCAAAGTCTGGGAGGCCGACTGGGTTGTCAACAGTCAAGCCGTTGGAAATGGGGCCGCTTCGCTGAAATACCTTGCGCCGTATGTCTTTAAAGTGGCCATCTCCAACAGCCGGATCGTTAAAGTGGAAAACCACACGGTAACTTTCAAATACCGGAAACATGGCAGTAGACGTTACCGGTCCCTGAGCCTCCATGTCCTGGAGTTTATCAGGCGTTTTCTCCAGCATGTCCTCCCTTCGGGATTCATGAAAGTCCGACACTTCGGGTTCATGAGTTCCAGCTCGAACATCTGTCCCGAAGACATCCGCCAGCGGCTCGGGAAAGAAGACGAAAATCCCCCTCCGGTGCCGCCGGAAAGCCAAAATCCGCCTCATGGTCCCTTCTGTCCTGATTGTGGCGGGGTGTTGATCTTCCTCAAAAGCATTCTTCCTTTTCGAAAGGAATACTGCTCTTCGGGATAGAAAGAACCCGAAACATAGGATCTTCCCCATCCCCGAAATCCGCGAACAGTCGGCGGCAATGGCCATCTGCGCCCTGAGCCATGGGAAACCGCACTTTCGCTTGATGATAGGGTTTCATGATCGGGATTTTCGTGAAAAAATACCCTGACGCTCCCTTTCCACATTCCCAATTGTTTCGGTCTGTTCCTTCCCTGGATTGGGAAATGGCCATTTTCTCTCTTATTCAGAATCCCCTCCCGAAGCATTACCCTTACATCCCCGGCTTACTTGAACCCAGGATTGAAACGACCCTGCGGGTTTCGTCTCAATCCTTATTCGTTAGGGCTTGCCCATTTACAGACAAAACCATGATGTTAATTATTTGATCCCAATAAGAACTTCAATTTTATCTCGGTTTCCCCACAACTCATTGAACCTCATGCTTTTACCGCCAAAAGAAAAAACAGGGTCTCCCTCGATTCTCTGATCAGAGTTTTTGGGAGATGCTACTACGGCTATTAGCAGTCCATAGATTAGGTCAATTGGTAATGCGAGTTCGCCATCATTACCTAGCTGAATGACTGACTGATTTGTGAATCTCAAATTGTCTGGTAGTTTTGCTTCATGAACTGCTGTACATCGTATAACGTCATACAGCATTTCTGGCATCGTGCGGACAGCGATACCAGATTTTCTAGAATCAAGACGTCGATATTTAAAATTAATGGGTTGTGAAACACCAAAAGCCCCCCAAGCAATTTTGCTGATAATAGGGAGGTAATATTCTAGAAATTTACGACAAGCGTCTTTATCTCCTAATGTTGGATTTTCCAATCGAGCAGTGGCTGAAAGTGCAACACTCGATGCGATAATAGCATCTTCGAAACGGTCGTCTAAAAGCTTTTTTATTGCATCAGCTACTTGGCTTGCAACACTCATCGAATCTCCCGTAGTTTATCATCTTTCAATACTCTGCACTAATTCTCATGGTACGATATATGCTCTAACGCACGGTGTACGCGGCTGGCAAAGGAGTGCAGCGGATTTGCCAGTCCGAGTTCACACCGATGTTAGGTCAAACCTTGTTTTCATCAATGGATTTCTTTACAACTAATTATCTGTTCTATCCCTATATTCGGATCGTCAATAAAGTTTTTTGTCCCAATCAAAGACCATTCTATACCAGAAAGTATTTTCTTCTCTTTTTCTTTACTGCAGATACTCTTATAAGCATTTTGAAGGCGGCCTGAAAGATACTGTCTGTCTTCTTGGGATAGATTTAATTTGATATTTTCCTTTTCTTTTACTGGTGGTTCTGGTTCTAAATTACTGAATGTTGAAAATGCGATAAACATTGACTGGATGAAATTTTCCATAGCCAATTTCGAATAAGCAGGTATTTCGCCTGTATCCTCTGCAATACCCTTTTCGGATATTTCTCCAAATGCAGAGACAACTGCACTGGAAAAGCGCTCCCAATCGTCAATTGCTTGTTTAAGATTGTGGATTCTTAATTTCGTTTTTCCCGAATGTGACATCATTTCTTTATATGACATTCGAGCTTCTTCTAAATTTCGTTTTATCAGGTGTTTATTCTCTGTTCTGACTTTTGCGTTTTCCACATAGGCATCCAGAAGTGTTTGGGCTTCATACATTTTAAGAATCAAATTTGTGTAAGATTTGGCACAAATCAAACTGCGTTTCTTGTCGCCAATCTTTTGGTAGTAAAAGAATATGACGGCGACAAACATAACAGCTATGAACACAGCTATAAATATATTAGTTCTTTTTCCTATCATGATTTTTGATCCTGTTTTTTTATGACCTTCTGAGTAACTTAACGCCAAGGGTTTAATTTTATTTGATTCATGATACAGCAGCTGGTTCTTGTAATGTAACCAATTCAAACCCCAATTCTCGGGCTTTCCGTTTCAGATTTTGCAGGACCCGAGTACGATAACGTTCTTCATAATATTCCTGGCCGGCATCAATGTAGTCGGTTCCATGGGAAAGCATGACGTAGATCAGGCGGGCCAGTTTATGTGCCGTAGCAGTGATAGCCTTGGGAGCACCCAACCGTGCCCGTTGCCTTCGCAGATAAGCCCCCAGGGCGCTCTTTGAATTGAAAAGCGTGAAGGCGGCCATGCGCAAAGCGGCTGCTGCCTTGTTGGCAACGGGTTTGGTTGTGCTGCTCAGAACTTTGCCGCCACTAATCCTGGCCCCAGGAGATAAGCCGAGCCACGAGGCAAAATGTTTGGCTGACTTCCAACGGCTCATATCCGTGCCGATTTCAGCAATTACCTTGAGGGCGGTGTTGGTGTCGATGCCGTCAATGCTGGTCAGGTCAACACCGGTCATGCGCTGCAGCGCTTCGCCTAAACGGCTTGGCGATCCGTCATTCGGAAAATCCTGAGCATCGAAGTTCTTCAATTGCTCCAGTATCTGGCGATCGCAGTCTGCGATCTTCGACTGGTGAAATTCGTAGAACTCAACTGCCTGGCGCAGACTGAACAGATGTTCCGGTCGATAATTGCCCTTGAGGGAACGGGCAATTGTAGCTGCGCTGTTCTTGCACCTTTTGTCACGCATGGCGGCAAGGACATCAGGGTTGCGTTCACCGCCCAGAATGGCCTTGATGATCCGCATGCCGGTGGCACCAGTGATGTCCGCTACCACATTGTGGAGTTGAAGATTCATCTGGGCCAGTGCCTTTTGCATCCGTTGGATGTAGGAAGCAGCACTCCGAACCAGTGTGACACGCTGCCGCACATAGGCGCGGAGGGTGCAAACCTGCTCATCCGGACGGAAGGCGCCGCGAAGCAGGCCATAGGTATGCAACTGCTGCAGCCACTGGCAGTCCAGAACATCGCTCTTTCTACCGGGAACATTCTTGACGTGCCGGGCATTCACCAGTTTGACCTCAAGACCATGGCTCTCAAGTATTTCAAAGACCGGTATCCAGTAAATGCCGGTGGACTCCATGGCAACCGTCGTAACACCGCAGGCGATCAGCCACTCGGCAAGCCGTTCAAGGTCACCCGTAAAGGTGGAGAACTCTCGCACCGGTTGCTCGTCGGCATCCTCGGGAACCGCTACGAAGTGGCTCCTGGAACCGACGTCAATGCCTGCTGCATATTGGTTGATGTGCTGTAGATGCTTGGGAAGCTTTTTGCTCTTTTTAACTGCTTTTTTCTGTTTCATGACTCCGACTTCCGAAAGATGTAATCGGCATGACCGGAAAGGGGAACTGTCGAATACGGCTCTCTTCTGAACGGGATAGCAAAGCTTCACCAATGACAAATTCGCCAGCCCCCGGACCACGCTAACAACCGGGCATATAAAAAAGCACCAGTGCTTATACGGTCTCCTCATCCCGGATGCCGGACTGACAGTAAACGTTTTTGAACCATACAACAAGTTACTCTTTAACAAAGCGCCCCGAAGGGGCGGGGGTCGCTAACAATTAATATACGAAGTTCGCTTTTCCCGACATTTTGTAATAAACATACCACATGATAATTTCCCAAAAAAGTGAAATATTTCATAATTTCACGTCTCTAATCATCTAGAAGATTTCGGATAGCATGGTAATAAGGACTAAAAACGAACTTCGTAATTTATGGAAAATTTGTCAATTGCGGATTGAAATCAAGCAGTCCCCGGATGGCCACCTGAAAATCCCCCACCTGTGGCCGGGTCAAAATCCCCCACCCCAAGGTCGGCAGAACAGGTGTTAAGTTAGTTATTTTTCTTTTCTAAGGCAAGTCTTTTAGAAGCCTCCTTGAGCCGGTAACTCTTTCCTTCAAATTTCAGCAGATGCCCGCAGTGCAACAGACGGTCCAGAATGGCCGAAGCTGCAGCATTGTCGCCGAGGAGCTTTCCCCAGTCCTCAATCGGCCGGTTTGAAGTGATCATCGTGCTTCTTCGGTGGCGATAGCGCTCCAGAATCACATCCAGCAGATCATCAGCGGCGGCCTGCAGCAGACGTTTTTTCAGAAACAGATCATCAATCACCAAAAGATCGGCGCCGCAGAACAGCTTGAACAGCTTTTTGCGCTTTCCTGTTTGCGTGGCTTCAAAGATGTCTTCAAAGAAACATTGCGCTTCCCGGTAGGCCACCTGATAACCGGCCTGGATCGCGGCATGCGCAACCGCCTTGGAAATATGGCTTTTACCAGTGCCGGGGTGGCCGATCAAAAGCGCATCGGCGGCAGATTGCACAAACTTTACGCTGATCAGCTCAAGAATCTCCTGTCTGGGGAGACGGGGATTATAAGACCAGTCAAAATCCTGCATCATCTTTCGTTCATCCAGCCCGGAGCTGTGAAAACGTCGCTCAATCAATCGTGATTGCCGGCAGTCCAATTCATCTTGAACAAGCTCTGTCAGGACATCCAGAACACTCATTGATCCGTTTTGTTGTGCCTGCAGACAGCGGGCTTGAAGGGTCTGGGCCATGCCGTGCAAGTGCAACGATCGGAGGTGTTTCTCAACTTCTTCAATCGTTCTCATGATTCCTCCTTTCACTGAAGTATACGGGGATGACGACCGTTGCCGGCTGCGTGGGTTTCAAAAAACAGCGCATAGTCCTGTGGGGAACGAATGAGACTGTGCTCCCGGGTCAATTCGTCGGAAGACTTCTCCGGGGTGGTTGCTTTGTCTAAATCCTCAACCAGCTTTCGAATGATTCTGGAGGAAGAAAGCCCCCGTTCAAGGGCCATCCGGGCAGCCTGCTCAATATGAGCAGCACAATGTTTGCGGGCAAGCGCAACAATGCCCTGCATGCGGCGGTGCCCCTGCCGGCCCTCCCCTTCAAACAGTTGCTTGCACAGTTTTTCCGTAATAGGACCGATCGCCGCGGCCTGAGCCAATAAATAACACGTCTGTCGGGAAGGATTGAAGATCCGGTCTTTTTCCTCAATCACGACCATCCCCTTGCGGGTGCCTTTTGGATGCCGCCGCAAAACAGTCAGCGTTTGAGGATCAATGATTTCAATCTCGCAGTCGTAAATGCGCACCATCACTTTGGTATGCAGCCGGGCGGGCAATGCGGCGTAATAGCAGTCGTGGACCTGGATGGTGCCGTCATCCTGAACCGTGCGGGTTTCCTGGGAAAAGTAGGAGAAGCTGCTCAATGGAAGAGCCTGGAGAAACGGTTTTTCTTCCTCAAACATCTCCTGGACCTGCCGTTTCATCCGGCCGTGAATCCGTACGGAGGCCCAGCGTTCTTCCCAGTGCATAAGCCACTGGTTTTGTTCTTCGATGCTTTCAAACCGGCGGCCTTTCAGGGCTGTGTCCTGGGTGTGCTGGATCGCGTTTTCAACGCTGCCCTTGCGATCGGGATCTGCTACGCGGGCAGGATCCGCCACAACGCCGTAATGAGCCAAGACAGAGGCATAAACCGGGTTTAACCCCGGTTCATGGAGATCGGGCTTTATGACCCCCTCCTTCAAGTTATCAAGAACCACATATCGCGTAGCCCCGCCAAAATACCGGAAGGCCTCTTCATGCAGTTTGGCCCATACCACCTGACTTGATGTCCAGACAACCTTCCGGAAACAGCGGCGGGAATACTTCAGCGTCATGACAAACAATCGGGGACGGCGGTATGTGTTTGTGCCTGGTTTACGTGTGAGAGCGCCGAGACCGTAGTCCACCTGCGCCTCCTCGCCAGGTGGAAACTCCAGCCGGTCATACTGGACAGGATCTCTTCTGCGCAGTCCACGGCAAAACCGTTTCACGCTGTTGTATTTGTGCTCGAAGGCAAATCGTTCAACCAGGTCCTGATAAATGGAGACGGCATTGCGCCCCAGGCGTACCTGTTCCTCAATCCATAAACGGTGAGGATCACAGGCTGAGCGGGCATGGGCCGACATGGGATACTCATCCTCTGACGACTCAGATGCGGATACTGACGCCTCCTTAACCGGTGGCCGGGGTGGGGGATTTTGATCAACACCCTCTCCGTAGTCGGTGGCTACCTTGGGGGATTTTGAGTTATCTTCGCCAATCGCCTTGTTGCTTTCCACCATACGGGCATATTTGCGTATGGTCTTGCGATCCACGCGCACTTTCCGCTCGATTTCGCGCTGACTGATGCCATTGGTAAGTAATGTAATTATTGCTGCTTTCTTGTCCGGCTGCAAAACGTTCATCCTTTCTCTTCCTCCCAGGTGCTTATATAAAATGGGAGTCTGTAACGTTCTGCCAACCGTTTGTGAAGGTGCTTTTGAAAACCTGGTTTTCAGGTCTCCCGCGTTCGACAGTTATAGGCATATTTTGACCTTTTGAATAGCGTAAGTCATTGAATTTTCACAGTCGGACTCTCAAAAAACTGAAAAACCTGTAGGCATGCGAAATATGTAATTATGCTTGACATCGTTGGTAGTCTACGTTACATGAGTAGACATGTACGTCAGAACAATCTCCAGAAAAAACAAGAGCGGATCGACCACCACATACGTCCAGTTGGCGCATAATGTTCGGGATGCCAAAACGGGACAATCGAAAGCGGATGTTCTCTACACCTTTGGCCGCGCCGACTCCCTTGATGTCGATGCGATTCGAAGACTCACCAAAAGCCTGTCCCGCTTCCTCACTCCGGAAGAGGCATTGCGGATTCAAGGGACGATAGAGGGTGAGGCTCCAATCCGATTCCTCAAGAGCGTTCCCATGGGTGGCGCCTATTTGCTCCGTGCTCTGTGGGAACAGTTGGGCATTCCCCAGGCTCTTTCTCAATGCATGAAGGATCGATCGTTTACGTCTCCGGTGGAATGGTCGACTTTTGCCATGGTCGCCAATCGGGCGCTGGCCCCGGATTCCAAAAGAGGCGTCGAGGAGTGGGTAAAAGAAGACGTGGCCCTGGGGAATCTTGAACCGATCGAGCTTCAGCATCTGTACCGGGCCATGGATGTTCTGCTGGAGTATCGGGAAACCATCCACAAGGAAGTCTACTTTGCCGTGGCGGATCTTTTGAACCTGGAGGTGGACCTGATCTTCTTCGATACCACCAGCACCTACTTCGAAATGGATGAAGAAGACGAGGAGGGTCTTCGGAAGTACGGTCATTCCAAGGATCACCGGCCGGATCTTCCCCAGGTGGTGATCGGTCTGGCGGTCACGAAGGAGGGCATCCCGGTAAAGTGCTGGACGATGCCGGGAAACAAGTCGGACATGAAGACCGTGGAGAAGGTCAAAAGCGATCTTCTCGGCTGGAAGCTGGGCCGTTGCGTCTGGGTCATGGACCGTGGGATGAGTTCCGAAGAGAATCGCCTGATCCTGCAGAAGGCCGGCGGTCACTACATCATCGGCGAGAAGCTCCGGGATAATCAGGAGATCCACCGTGAGGTTCTGGCCAAGCGGGGCAGGTTCACTTCCGTACGGGAAAACCTGGAGATCAAGGAAGTGACCATTGGCGATGGGGAAAAGCGCCGCCGCTTTATCCTGGTTCACAATCCGGATGAAGCCAAAAAGGATCAGGCCACTCGCGAGAAGACCATCAAAAAGATTGAAGAAGCTCTGAAGTCCATCAAGGATCAGACCGGACACTGTCACACGAAGAACGTCTGCGCCCTTCTGTCCCACCGGACCATGGGCAGATACCTGCGGCAGTTGAAAAACGGGCGGATCAAAATCGACAAAGGGAAGATCAGAGAAGAGGCCCATCTGGACGGGAAATACATCATTTCCACCAGTGACGACACCCTGAGTCCTGAGGATGTGGCACTGGGGTACAAACAACTGATGGAAGTGGAGCGGGCTTTCCGAACCCTGAAAACGACTCTGGATCTGAGACCTGTTTATCACCGGAAGGATGAACGGATCGAAGCCCATGTGTTCCTCTGTTTCCTGGCACTCCTTCTGGTAAGGGTTGCCGAGAGGAAAACGAACATGCCTTGGGACCATATCAAAGCTCAAATGGAGCGCCTTCATCTTGGAGAATTTTTTTCAAAAGAAGGACGGGTATTACAGACCACCGAACCGACACCGGAACAAGTCAACATCCTAAAACTACTAAAGATATCTCCACCGCAACGTATTCGGCATATCCAGGTGACCCCTTAAAAATGTAGGCAAACGCCAAAAATTCGACAACGACTTATAACTATAATTTTACTTAAGAATTTCAATTTTGTTTACCTACCGCTGTCGAAGGTGGGGGTCTTAAAAACAACCGCTGGGTGGGGGATTTTCAAGTGGCCACAGGTGGGGGATTTTGGGTGGCCACCCGGGGCAGTCTTTACAATATTGACGCTTAACTGACTTCAGGAAGGAAGAAATTATGAGTAAGCTTTAGCTGGATGAATCACTCTTCTTTGCTTTTTTCACTGTTGCGTCACTTGTAGACGTGAATCCTTGTTGCTTGGCCGTCCAGTCATAGACATCAGATACTCTATACTTGGCAAGGTTTCCTATCTTAAAAAACTTTGGGCCATCGCCATTTATCCGCCAGTGTTCAATAGTAGACCTACTAACCCCTAAATATTTCGCTAATTTTGGCGTATCAATGATTATTTCGTCCCCTGCTTCACCCATAAACATCAAATTCCAACAATTGTTTCGATCCAATTCGTTTTGCAATCTAACCCCTTTCGTAATTTTTTTATCGACAGCTCTTAAAATCAAAGCCCATAATCCAAATTAAAAATCTTAAAACGAGAGATAAACCACAATCAATATGTTTTCCCTTCATATGGTATATTATATAAACAGTGTTATAGGTAACACTCAGTTGATGTGAATATTTTTGCATCATAAATCGAGCTTATCTTATTGAACATACAAATATTTCTCCTATTTCTCATGAGTTTCACACATGAATCCCCTTCCCTCGTCAAACAACCCGTACACAGTGTCATTCAAGACACTGTACACAGTGTCTTGAATGACACTTACATTTTTGTTGGTTAGATAGCCTCCTTTTCGGACGCTTTCTTCATTGCATTGATCCGTGAATTTACATCGAGGCCCGGTTGCAACCGACGCTTTTTCTGGGATGCTTTAAAGGTTGGTGTTCCATAATCCCGCCAGCGTTCCGATAGCGCATAGCGTGAATAATCATGACCATAAGCACCGCCTTGATGTTCCACATCCAGAAATCCCAGTTCAATGAGCGCATTTAAGCCCCGAAGAAAGGTTGACCTTGATATGCCTAAAGCCTCTGCCTCTGCATAGGTAAATACAAGCCCACCCTTGTCATAAACTATTCTTTTACTGCGTCCTTTGCCTTCCTTATGCCACCGCTGCTTCTGTATGAATCGTAGTAGAATCAAAATAGCCGATGGCCTTAAAAGTCCAAAAGCCCTTGATTCATACATTCCAGGGGGGATAAAAATTCCACGCTTAATTAAGCTCTTCTCGTATTTACTCGATTTCGGTTTGTGCTTCTCCTTGGAAACGCCGGGGAAGGGAATGACCGTGTGAACTGCATCAGATTCTAACATGATGATCCGCCTTTCTTGTGTATTTACCGCTGAAAGACGGCACCTCAGGGCGGGAAAATATTTAAGACTTGACAACTTGGATTGCCTCATGCTTAAAAAACAAATTAATCTAACGGCCATCCACCACGATAACCGTTTAGTCCCGCCCTTGTAAGGTTGCCGCCTCCCAAGGGCATTTTCTTATCTTCTGTCTTGTAAAACAGACGTTGTCATATTTGCGTCAGAGTAATCCTGACGTGCCTGCTCCAGAATTAAACAGACTGCACTAATCCCGGAATCCTCTTCCTTAATAGAATCGCCGCTGATCCCTAATAACATACGCTCGGCTTCCATCGACTTTTTCAAAACATCCGCGACCTGATTCAAGCGGTATATCTCATTGCCTGTGTCTGGCGGAGCCAGGATCTCACCATTTGATTTGGCTGCCTCATAGGAGGCATTAGCAAATTCAACCCTCTCCCAGATTCCAGTCATAAGCTGCTGAGCAATATCTTGAACATGCCGGAAGGCAGACAGGTGTTTTTCAACCACTTCCTGGGCCGTGTTCTCGAATACTCCTTTGATTCTCTTGGAAGCTGCCTTTCTTGCAGCCGCTATCATGGAGTCAGACATTGAACCATGTGGAGACCACTTATGGCGTTTAGAATACTTTTTGATATTGGACACCGAACAACCTGCCACTTTAGCAATATCGGCAATCGGTACGCCCATTTCATAGCGAGTTCGGATGTGCGCCCACTCTTCAAGACTAATGTGTTTTCTCTTAATATCTGTCATGCAACACCTCCTTTTTCTAGGATAATGTCAGGGTATTAGTGGTGTACTCCAGTTAGCCAATCAAAATTTACCAAATCTGGTGCTTTATTCATTGAAACAGTGTTTTCTATATCCTGCCCACTAAAAATGGAAATTTTAGCGTTTTTTACTGACTCACGAACCTTTTTCATCTGTTCAGCACTTGCCCCTTGGTCTCTCTTGGACGGGTTCTTTCCGAACCTGTACGGATAACATGGACAATTGTTAACTGGACAGTTCGTGACATAGTCAACTGCCCCCTGGGTGCAGTCAAGGCAGAATTTCCGAAAGATTCTAACCAAGATTCTCTTGCCGAGCCTATAAGGGAAGAAGGGGCACGGGCCATTGATCGCCTGATCCCCCTGACAGTCCCTCACCTGAGCTGTCTTGAATTGAGACAGTCCAACGCATCGCGTACAATAAGCCTTGACTGACTGGCTGGGTGTTAATTTTTCTGTCATTTTTTCACTCCCACATCCGTCTTCATACACACTGCCATTTCTTGTGTTTCATTAACAATCTAGATTTACTTTTGGTTTCTGACCTCAAATTCTTCAACGCAGCCGGGACAAAATAATGTCCATTCCACATCACGGGGTTTTGTACCGAAAGTATCATGCCCTGGTTTCAGGAAGCATTTCAGCCAGTACAATAACTTATGCAACTCATTAGCAACCTTATCAATTCCTACCACCTCCTTTCGTTTGTCCGTCATGGAGACTATATCTTGTCTTTGATCTCATCCCAGAACTCACGAACCGCGTCTTTCCAGCCGCACTCCCATTCCCGATAATATTTGTTCGGCATACACCCATCATCAAAAGTTTCAAAAGACATGTATTCGTTTTTATTCAACTCTTGTTTGAGGTATTCGCCTAAAATTTCATCCTGAAAAGGATCATAAGAATAAATGGCCTCTTCCTCCAGGTAATCCATAGGAACAAAATTCAAAGCTGCATATTTAAGAGCGCTATAATGTGCATCCTTCGCCCATGCTAAACCGTCCCTTTTCCCTTGCTCAAAGCTATCATCCTTAAGTTTCGCTTTCTCTTGCCTTAACCGCGCAATAACTTGCTCCATGCTCGCCTCTTCTTTTATCCTATTTCGAAAATCCTCTTTCTTTTTAATTGCTTCCATAACTGCATCTTGAAAGAGTTTCGAAAAATTAAAATCTTCTTTCCAGGCTCCCATTTTCTCGGATAACTCAGCCGGAACAGTTACAGTAATTTTCTTAGACTTTTCCTTTTTTGACATATCCACCTCCTTAAGGTGTTCTTGTTTGCAAAGATCCATATTACAAAATTGAACACGTGTCAAGAAATAAAATACATATCATATAAAATAATATGTATTTTTAAATTGACACTACCCACTTAATAGTGTATAAATACAGTCATCGAACGACCTAAGCATTTATACAGAAAGGTACTTGGAAGTGGCAAACGGAAAATTCATAGGATACATCAGGGTTTCGACTGACAAACAGGGTAAAAGCGGCCTCGGCCTCGAAGCACAAAAAAAGGCTATCGTCGATTATCTGAATGGTGGAAACTGGGATCTGATTGCCGAATATGTAGAAGTTGAATCCGGAAAGAATGATTGCCGTATCGAGCTTCAAAAGGCGCTTCAACATTGCAAAATGACAGGGGCTAGCCTAGTCATTGCCAAGCTTGACCGTCTTTCCCGCGACTTGCATTTTATAAGCTCTTTGATGAAATCCGGCATTGAGTTTACCGCTTGCGATATGCCGACAGCCAACAAATTCACCGTTCATATTTATGCCGCCCTTGCCGAACAAGAACGAGAAATGATTTCCGCCAGGACAAAAGCTGCCCTTCAAGCCGCTAGGGAAAGAGGCGTTGTCCTGGGTAAGCCTGACAACCTGACCAATGAAGCCAAAGAGAAGGGCCGGAAACTTGGCACCAAGGCCACCATAGCCAAGGCCGATATGTTCGCCGGTAAGGTTGCCGATATAATCCAGGAACTGCAAGGCCAAGGAATGAGCCTTAGAGGGATTGCCAAAGTATTGAACGAACGGGGCATCCTGACCGCACGCGGAAAATCTGGAAGTTGGACAGCGACTGCTGTAAGAAACATTTTGAATAGAGAAAGGGGAAAATAACAATGTTTCTTGATATTCCAGGATTGTCATTGCCCGATAATATGAAACTTCACGCCTTTACTGACGATCCTCGCGTACGTGAAGGATTTGGTAGAAGGCCAGAGGATCTTATACCCCTGGGAGAATCATCTTGGCCCGACGAAGTCAAAGAGAAAATTGTCAAGATTTACCAAACCTGCGGACTTCCAGACCCATTAAGGCAGAAACTTATCGAACCAACCGCCCGTGTTTTCAGAAATGAGCTAATATGGAATCCCAATGATTTGTCAAACGTCAATTGGGAAATAGCTGTTGACTATTTCACATGGGAAGCCGTCGCAATATCGGGTAACGACAAAAAGTCAAAACGCCTGCAAAAAAAGGCTGTCAAAAAATATGGCGGAATATTCATGCATTACCCAGTTTATGAAGATTACGGTGGAAGATAGCTAGAATCTGGATCTCTGTGTCTCCGAAAAAATCCCCCTGAAGATATTCCGGATATACGCTTTCTTTTTACAAAAATTGCCGTTATTATCTGCAGGTTAAATGTTCCCCCCCATATCCTTTTTATTCTTCGGTAAATTTGGAGAAAGTGGTCTATGGATTGGTTAGAGCTGATAGATGATAATTGTCAGGCAATTCAAATCGCAAAGAATGTGTCGCTCCGTCTTTTAAGACCCTTTTGCATTACCCCTCAACAAATCATTACCCGGCGCTTGACGCCTCACAACTTCTTCAAAATGTTACGCCCGGCATGTCGATTGAATTATGGCGTACGCTATTGCCAAGGAAACGAGAAGTTTGAGGAACTGGGATATTATCTTTTCGGGGTCTCCTCTCCTGGCGAACTTTTGTAAAAGCTAATGATTAATATGAATATTACTAAAGACAAAGAAGCCAAACGTGATTTTATAAGAGCCTTTCATGACGAGGCTGAAAGGCGAATCGAGTTTCTTCTTTGTTTGGAAAAAGAAAAACATCGACATGAAGCATTAACTTTATGCTTAAGTTACATTGACAGCTTTGCCCAATGGCTCTGTTGGCCATGCTCTAAATCTGGAGAGAACTTTGTTCGTGTTGTAGCGAATTTCGGCGGCAACCCATTAATGGGTCTAGTCAATCCTCTCCAGGCCATAAGGTCATTCGAGGTATTGAATGGTTCATGGCCGCAAATATCAAGAATAATTGGGATAGTATTTCCTGGGCCAGACTATGAACTTATCCTGGAAGATTCTTTTCTATCAAAGTTGAAAGCTAAGCTTGAAAAGAAGGATTTTGATCTGTTGAAGTCTGAGTGTTGGAAAGGAATTCTTGCAGCATCTGCTTACTATTATTTGAGAAATCCTTCGATTCACAGCTTCGGAACATTGGAGCTATCATTCTCAAAGACTTTTTATCGTGGCAGTTTAATTTCGGATATAGGGTTTTCGGAGCTTTACGAAATAGTGAAAAATATTCACAAGGAACTTCGACGTCGTTCTGAAAACAATCTCCAATGGTTTGGCAATGACAAGATAGTTGGAATCGGCGCATAACAAAGCCTAGACAGAAGCGTGGGAAAAGCACTCACGCATGGACATGAAGCATGGATGTATACTTTATAAAAACTGGCGATACGATTAAAGTAGGTATTGCCTCGAACATAAACAGACGCATGGTAGAACTTCAAGTTGGGAATCCGCATAAAATTGAACTTTTGCACACCATCAGTACATCAGAGGAAAATGCCCGAAAGATCGAATCTCAAATCCACACTCTCTTCCATAAAACAAACTTAAACGGCGAATGGTTCCAAGCCAACCAATTCATGATTGATTTTATTCGTAATGTTAAAGAAAACGGCTGGGAAGCTTATTCAGAATGGATCGACACACAATACCAGACAGTTTATGCAGACAGCTTGGCCGCTTTGAAAGCCAAGATAGAACGGGATACTATCATTGGTAATATGGTTTCACTCGAAATGCTGAAGGAAGACTTGGGAAAGCTAGTCAACACAATTTACGCGATTCCATCTCTCCCTACTAATATGGCTGAGGCTGTAAAGAAATGGATTGAAAAAAGAAAAGATCCGTTTGCAATAAAAGATGTCTATTCTGAATTTGGCATAACGACACGGAATGGGAAAAAGAACATAAGCATTATTCTTAAAAGGCTGGTGGTTAAAGGGATACTTGAACAGTCTGGTAATCCACACATGTCCATTTATAGAAAGCGTGTGACATTGCAGCGTAAGTAGATTGACCTGAGATAATCACCGCCACAATGGGTCTTCATGTCCTGCTTCCAGACAAGGCGGCTGTTGTCAATACATCCAGCCACCGTTTGTCAAAAACAGCCTGCTGAAATTTGTCAATAAGTTCTTGATAAGGTTTTTCCCCGTATTGACAGCATTCCACTGCATTGCATTTCATTAACGAACCAAATACATCAATCATTTTAACAGCTTCTAATCTTAAATCAGCATCAACTACAGCACCAACATCTTGTATCGAATATACCTCCTCATTATGGATTTTCGTTATTATCTGGATCGGCTTTTCGGTATCCGCACAAATTCAATAGATGGTCTGTGACACGCTGCATAATGGCGAACAATTCGTCAATCTGATAGTGAACATACCCCGCTGTCACGTCATTGCTGGGCGAAGCATGATTCAAAAGCCGCTTCAACTCGTAATCATAGGTTATATGGCTTGATTCAGTGGCAAAAGTCCGCCTGAAGTCGTGAAGGCAAAATTTTATGCCCGTGTTCCGCGTGATTGCTGCAACCTGTTTAACCGGATTAATTAGACGCCCTGTTTTCCCGTTTCCTGGGAAAACACTGTCATTGCCATATTCTTTAAGGGCTTGTCTGTTCTTAAATATCTCATGAATATAATCGCTCATTGGCAAGGTATGCTTTTTGCCGTTTTTGGTATCGGTAAAGGTGAACGTCTTTTCTCTCATGTCTACATCTGCCCATGTCAGTGATGCCATTTCTTCACGGCGTGCCCCGGTCAAGAGCAGCAAAAGCAGATAATCCCTGATTGTTGGATTTCCGATACTCTGAATTGCCCTAAAGACCGCTGGTAGTTGCCTGGAAGATAAAACAGTTTTTCTTCTAGGGACTTTGTTCCAGGATTTCAGTACCTGCAATCGTTTCACGGGGTTTGGTGGAAGTTCATTGTTGTGGATTTCGTCGGCATAGTTATAAATGGCCCTTAAAGTTCTCATAGCATTGTCAGCCGCTGCTTTTCCCTTATCCTGGGAAATCTGGGAATGTCGCTTCACGACCGCATCCTTGCTGATTTCGGCAATCGGCTTTTCGAGCCAGTCTGACAGGTACAGACGAAACAGATCGCCATATGTTTTCACAGTACGCGGCTTGAGGTTCGGTTTGTCCTCAAAATATCTTTCCAAGCTTTTAGCTAGCGTCATACCCTTTTGCCGCTCTTTCCGCTTTATTTCGTTCAGGTCAATGCCTTTTTCCAGGGAAGCCAGCGTTTCAATTGCCAGCTTTCGAGCCTGATCTGGAGTCAAGACGCCATATGTGCCTATGGTGACCCGCGTCAGGGCTCCTTTGACCCGCCGCATAACGAAGAATTTCTTCGAAGTTGAACTGATACGAATGCCGAAATTCTTCAATTCAGAATCCCAGTATTCAACACGTTTGCCGATTGCTGGGACAGGCAGCTTGTCAATCGCTGATTTTGTCAACTTGATCTTTTTTTCCATTATGGCCCCCTTTACAATGGGTAACATGGGTAACACATGGGGAACACTATAATGGATATTTCTTACAAGTCAATACAATTGTGTAAAATATATATTGCTGATTTTATAGGTGTTATGAAGTTGGAGGAAACTTGATACAAGATGGAAATGCAAACTGAAAATCCGAGTGTCGACAGTTCGATTCTGTCCTGACCCACCATTAAGTCAAAGGGTTACGAAGTTTTTTCGTAACCCTTTTTTCATGCCTGTTGACTACTGTTGACTACATTTTTCCTTGATTGCCTACAAGGCAACCCATACTTAAAAAGTATTTTTCCCCTATATTTTTCAAAATTTTCACAAATAATTCAAACTGACATGCGGATCGATATATATTGCGTCTCCCACTAACCGGTGACCAGATTTTGATCGTTAGAACTTCTCTGCCCAGGCCCGAATTCCCTTCATGATCATCTCAATGGAGATGGTTCCCACGAACAATGCAGTGATTCGTCCTGCGATTTCAATGTACCTCTGAATCAGGGCCTCTCGCTTTGGTAGCGTAAAATCGTGTAAGATCTTGAGACTGATCATGATCAGAATGGAGATACTGACTGCCAAAAAAACAGAGGCGCACGCTGCTAGAGGAGCAAGCTTCTTCCCTGCGATAACGCTGGCACTGATCGTACCTGGACCGATGAGCAAAGGCATCGCGATCGCACCGGCCAGTTGTTTCGAGTCGCCTCTTAGAATCTCGATCGCTGTGGGGCCGCGAAAGACAAACTGGAGACCGATAAGAAGAAAGACGATACCCCCAAAGATTTGGAAGGAAGCGAACTCTGCCTGCACAACGCTTATAAACACGACATCCCCAAGAATAGCGAAAAACCAAAAGACTATCATCGCGATCAGCGCGGCGCGAAAGATCACCCGGGTGAATTGCCGCCTGTCCATCCTCTGCACCACATCGATAAGATAAATGATGATCAGGAACGGGTTAAGGAGCATCAGTAACAGAGCCGTCGATTTGATGAATTCCATGATATTCTTATTGTACCTTTACAAAAAAAATGGCGACTATTCAGCACCTTGTTCTTTAACATTCATAAACTCGGGCCGCTTGCCCTGAAACAGTAGCCGCAAAGCTTCAGACGCAGTAACGCCTTGTTTTCTACAAGTCGACAGATAGCTTCGGATCCGGCAGAAGATTTTCGCACCCTCCATTGATCGAAAGCAACCTGATATCTTTTGTTGAACCTTGGTCATTCGCAGGTCATTTTCGGTCTGGTTGTTCGAGAACGGCACATTGGCATCCTCCATGAATCTTACTGTTTCGTTCTCATGATCTCGAGGCGTTCCAGAAGATTTCTTGCTTTTGACCTTGCTGTTTTGCCTTTTTTCTTTTTCGCTGTTTCGTCTGGTGCTGGACATTCCAACTCGGCTTCTCGCAGCAGGTCACGGTAGCGCTTTCTGAACTGTTCCGACTCTGTTTCCTCAAGGCGTCCCCCTGCTTCATGGGTGGCCTTGTTCATTGCCTTCAGGAGGACAATCATCTGCGCCGCCCATTGCTGGTTATCCTGTTCTACCGCTCTTTCAAGCTCGCGGAGGTGACGAGCGTTGCAGAGCGCATGCAAACCGCCATAGTGGAAGTAGGGTTTCCAATGGTCTTGGCAGAGGGTCCTTTGAAACTTCGGCAATATCCCCATCTCGTCCATCGCTTCGCACCCTCGTTTGGCATGGGGATAAAAGCAGGTAAAGCTGTCGTTCGAGACACTATGCAACCAACGCCGGGCTCCATCAATATGGATGCCGGTTTCATCGCTGTGAACCAATGCCGATTCCGCAAGCCGGCTTTTGCCCCACGATTCAAAGAACTCAAGCCGTTCAGAGGCATCCTTGTTGAAATTGTGGATCGACCCGGCACTGACCGGTATTCCCATCTGGTCCTGAAAGTGATCCTCTATGCGGTTGTACGGGATCAACTGGTACTGGGACATATAGACCGCATGGGCTTTGACGCCGATACCGTATTGCACCGGCCTGGCAACATCCTCTGGAAACGGTGCAACAAAACGCTTGCCGTTCTCATCTTCCAGAATTTCGGCCCGCCATTCGGTGACAAAGAGGCTGATGTCGAGATCGACAATCCGGCGGCGTTCGTATCCAGTTGATTGATAGTTTCCTGGTGGCAAGGTTTCTCTGTCAACCCGGATTTCCTTGACCAGATCAGGCTCGGGAAAGGGCTTCAGCGTGGTGCCGATATGTCCATTCTGTCCACCCGGTTTGCGTGCTCCCGGTTCTTTCGGCGCCTTTTTCCGATTGGGATCGGATGACGGCGGCTTGCTGCTGTTCTTGCTGTTGAGCCCCAAGCGGTTGGTTAAAATGGTCACAAGAAGCAGCAGGCACTCAAGACTCGCCTTGAGTGCCGGAGATAGATTTTTCTCTTGTGCAATAAGATCGTTGACCCGTTGCACCGCATTTTCTACATTGATGTTCTCAACGGTCATGCAGCCATCCGTGTTTTTGTGATAGGCCACTATAACACAGATTTTCCAGAGCCGATTTGACCTTCCAGGATGCCCTGTAGGCCACGGAATAATTTTCAACACGGACCGGTGTTAGAGAATGCTTTGCAGGCAAATCAAGAGGCGCATGACATCATTATGGCGACATTGTAAAGGGGGCAGAAGATCGCACCGATTTTTTGAAAATCTTTCCAAAAACCATGTCAAGAACTTTTTTCAAAGATCACAAAAAAATTGTGCTGAGCAGTTACTCCAGATAAAGAGCGCAAATGAGAGCGCGTGCGGCGGCAGTCACTGATTGGCCCCTTTACTGGATTTCAAGGGGGTGAATTGGTAAAAGCGCCGTATCACAATTCTCAATATTTATCAATATGTATGAGACTTTATTGGTTGATCGATGTGACGCGGCAAAAAAGTAATGCAACCTATACGACCATAGAAGAAAGAACCCTTCCTAAAAAACATTCCGTCCTCAAGGATGAAGTCATTCTTTTTAGCGGAACGGGTGCGGCAGAAAAATGTCCTTACCCCGTTTTTCTCACAAATAATCTGAAGCTGGGCGCGACAACCATTGCCGCTATTTATAAGGATCGCTGGCAGATCGAGTTATTCTTCAAAGCCTTGAAACAGAATTTGAAGATCAAAACCTTTGTGAGAACAACACCTGATGCGGTTAAGATTCAAATTTAGACGGCAGTGATGGAATACCCTATTCAAACGGTTATCCTCCGTTTGTTTGGATTTGACAGGCCCTATTGCTCTATTATACTCTGCACCTCCTAAACATCCATTTCACCGTCACCAGGACCTTACGATCATGGGAATCCATGAGGCGACACGCGAGATAAGAAAGTCCGAAAACAGGATCTTCCAGGAATGGCTCTGCGATGTGCATGATTCCGGATACCATGGCCGGGTGTCCGTGGACCGGAAGTATTTCAGCATGATGCTCGACACGGTTGCCGCCGCCATGGAAACGGCTGATGAAAATCTGACTCGCAGCCGGTTCGACTCCTCCGCGGAATGGGACTTCCCGGGATTGCACATCATCAAGGAGAGCGGCATTACCCTGGAAGCATTTCTCGCGGGCTTCAAGGTCATGATCCGCTGTATTGAGCGGGTGATTTTACATTCAGACGCCACACGGCTCAGGATGCGAAACATCGCGGACGCCATGGAGCTGGCCGTTGTCGCCGAATGGGAAAATTTCCGGCCTGCCGGGCTCAGCCTGCACCCCGAACCGATTCAAGGGCCTGAGAGCCCGACGACGCCGGAGAAAATACTCTCCGCCATCTTTTTTTCCGTGGGCGAAGGCATCCTTCTGGTTGACCAGGATTTCGAGATCCTCAAGACCAACCCCCGGGCATGTGAAATTTACGGCCTGCTGGAACAAAACTTGATCGGGACGGACATAAGGACGTTGACGGATGAATCCGGGGCCGGGACGCTCACACTTTTTTTTGAGAAATTGATCGAAGGGCAGAGGTTGAGCGCCGAAATTACCGGCCTGTACGTCGACGGCAAGTCGTTCCCTTCAACGGTAACGGTATCCCGAAGCGATCTTGACGGGAAAAGATACTGGCCGATCATCGTCCAGGACGACACGGAGCAGAAAATTCTCGAAAAGCAGCTGCGACAGGAAAAGCAGCAAACGGAGGAAATGAACCTGACGCTCAAGACAGTCCTCAAGAGCATCGAACAGGACAAAAAAGATTTTGAAAACAGGGTCGCCACGAAGATCCGGACGTCCGTTCTGCCCGGCATCCACAAAATCAGCAAGTCCTCACATGACAATGTGAGCAGAAGCTACCTCTCCCTTCTTGAACAGCAGCTCCTGTCGCTGACCAAGGGATTTGAAAATGAGCTGCACGGGGGGCTTCTCAAACTGACCCGGACGGAAATAGAGATCTGCCGCCTTATACAGGCAGGCTGTTCCACCAAGGACATCTGCAACGCCATGAGGATTTCATACGAGACCGTCCAGACTCATCGGAAGAACATCAGAAAAAAGCTTGACCTCACCGGCAGGAAACTGAACCTTCATACGTTCCTGATGAACAGGTCGTTATAAGAATGATAGATTTGGAAGGAGAATGTCATTGAAGAGTATATGGGCTGAAGAATACGACATTGTCATTATCGGCTCGGGATTTGCCGGCCTCTCGGCGGCAATCGAAGCGGGAAAAGTCTGCCCGTCGGTGATCGTCCTGGAAAAAATGCCGGTGCCCGGGGGCAACTCATCCATCAGCGGCGGATTGTTCGCCGCTGCGGGCTCCCCCCTCCAGGCCAGGGAAAGAATCATGGATTCGCCGGAATTGATGCTTTCCGACATGCTTGCAGCGGGGCTTGAACTCAACAACAAGGAACTTGCCCGCATTGTTGCCGAAAAATCCACCGAGACGCTTCTTTGGACCATCAAGGAACTGGGTGTCAAATACAAGCCCCGGTTGAGCCACCTGGGGGGGCATTCCGTGGCCAGGACCTACAACACGGCGAACACGTCGGGATCGGGCATCATCAAGCCGATGCTGGCGAAATGCCGTGACATGGGCATCCCCATCCGCCTCAGGACATACCTGAGCCAGTTTATCCTCACGAAGGGCGGCGAAATGGAAGGTGTTGCCGTCCGGGAGAATTATATCTTTCCCAATCGAGAAAGCGGCGTGCTGAAGCGAATCCGCGCACGGAGAGCCGTCATCCTGGCGACGGGAGGATTCAGCGAGGACAAGGAGTTCAGGGTCATCCAGGACCCCAAGCTCACGGAAGACATCGAGAGCACCAATCACCAGGGCGCAACGGCTGAAGGGCTGATCGCCGCACTGAAGGCCGGCGCCACCCCGGTCCAACTCTCGCTGATACAGCTCGGCCCCTGGGCGTCCCGCGATGAAGAGGGGTTCGGCGTCGGTTCCATGTTCTCCATGCTGGCGGGGTTTCCCTATGGAATCCTGATCGATGTCAGGACCGGCAGGCGCTTCATAAACGAGCAGGCCGACCGCAAGCTCCTGGTTGACGCCATGTTGAGCTCCGGCAGGGAGTCCATCGCAATCGTCGACCAAAAGGGGGGTCAGCACGCATCCACGCTGGACCAGTGCCTGAAGCGCGGAGTCGTCAAGAAATTCGAATCCATCGAGGAACTGGCTGCGGCGAATAATGTGCCTCTCGCCCCGCTGAAGGAAACCATCGACGTCTATAACTCTCTCATTGAAAAAGGCAGGGAGGACATGTTCGGCAAGCCTCTGCCCATGGATCTCCTTCCCATCAGTCATCCGCCTTATTATTCCATACGCCTGATCTCCAAAGTCCATCACTGTATGGGAGGCGTCCAGATCAACGCGGAGGCGCAGGTCGTTCACATCGAGACCCACCAGCCGATCAGCCGGTTTTATGCCGCGGGGGAGGTCACGGGGGGCGTGCACGGCGCCAGCCGGCTGGGCAGCAACGCCATTCCGGAATGCATCACCTTCGGCAGGATCGCCGGGAAAAATGCGGCGGCACAGAAGCCGCGCACATAAAGTCTACCGGACGACATAACGGGTATTAAATAATACCCGTTATTTACCTGTTAATTCCCCCTTTATTCCCGCACTTCTCAGTGCTACACATACAACGGCACGCAACGGAATGGCCTGATACGATCGAAAAAAAAAGCATCCTGCCTGCCAAGCGAAGTCCGGCGCTGGAAGAATTGGAGTCAGAACCGCCAAGTTTAGTTTTCTTTTAGGAGGAACTCATGAAAGAAAAAGAGAAAGTGGGAAGCGATGGGAAGAGACAAGCAACGAATCAGCTGAACCGCCGTTCTTTCCTCAAGGCAACGGCTGCCCTGGGAGCTGTTGCGGGGAGTGGCTTCGCCCTGAACATGGCGACCCCCGGATCTGCGGAGGCGGCAAAGCGGCCGCTTCCCAAGAAATGGGATGAAACCGTTGAGGTGCTGGTGATCGGCTCCGGCTTCGCCGGCTGCTCAGCCGCCGCCCAGGCCACGAGCAACGGGGCCAAAAATGTGGTCGTCCTGGAGAAGATGCCCACCTACGGAGGTAATTCCATCATCAACGGGGGCGTTTACGCCTCATGGGACGATAAGTTCCACTACCGCGAAAAACTCAACCTGGGAAACGACAGCGTCAATCTTCACGCGGAGGATACGCTCAAGGGCGGAGATTACTTCAGCATCCCGGCCCTGGTCAAGGTCATGGCGGAAGGCGCAACGGATGCCCTGAACTGGATGATCGACGAAGGCGGCGCGGTGATTCGTCCGACAGTCGTCCGGGCGGGCGGCCATTCAGCCTACCGGACCCATGCGGCGGGGATCGGCAAGGTCTATGTCGATGCCCTGAAAAGAATTGCGGAAAAAAACGGCGCCAAATTCCGCCTGGGCACCGAGGTGAAATGGATCTGGAGGGCCGATGCCGACCCCAAGAGCCCTGTCCTGGGCGTGGAGGTGAAGCAGGGCCGGAAAATATCCAACATTAAAATCCAGAAGGGCCTGATTCTCGCGTCCGGCGGATTCAGCCGCGACATCAAGATGCGCGGCGATCATTATCCCTACCTGTCCGGCTCAGACTGGAACTGCACCAACCACAAGGGCGCCACCGGCGAGATGATCCGCTATGCCCAGGCCATAGGTGCGGACACCTTGCAGATGAACTTCATCCAGCTGTATCCCTATGCCGATCCGGAAACGGGGATTCTCGACACCCCGGCGCTTTATCCCTTCAACGGTCCTGGAAACGGCATTGTCTATGTGACCAAACAGGGCAAGCGTTTCATCAGCGAACTGGCCCGGCGCGACCACGTGAGCTTTGCCCAGATCGCCCTTGGACCGCAGGGCAAGCCAACCTACACGATCTTCAGCGATGAGATGATTGAGAAATTCGGAGGAACCCGCGAGGAGACCGAGGCAGGCATCAAGAAGGGACGCCTGGTCAGGGCCGATTCCATCGCCGAGTTGGCGAAGAAAATCGGCATACCCTCCGATGCCCTTGTGGATACGATCAATAAGCACAACCAGTATCTCGCCGCAGGGAAAGACCCCGAATTCAACAAGCCGATCACCAAGGCCATGACGCCGATGACCAAGGGACCCTTCTACGCCGTCGCCCAGTGGCCCGCGGTGCATCATACGATGGGTGGGCTGCGGATCAATGAGAAGGCCCAGGTAATCGACATCTTTGGAGAAGTTATTCCGAAGCTGTATGCCGCGGGCGAGGTGACCGGCGGAGTTCATGGAACGAACCGCCTGGGAAGCAACGCCATCCCCGATTGCGTCGTCTTCGGCCGGGTTGCAGGGGGCACCGTGGTAAAGGAAAAGGCCTAAACGTTACATCCCTTCTTGAAAAGACAGTCTTTATCCACTGAATCCGGGATTGCATTCATCACGTCATCCCGGGTTCAGAAAATTTTTACTGGAACGATCAGCCCCATGAAAAAGGAAACGGGAATGAAGAGATTCAGGTTGATACTGATTTTTGTGTTTTTGCTGGCTGTTGTCGCCTATATGGGATTTGGTGAGGGCCTGATCCAGGCGGCCAAGGCAGCAGGCCAAACAGCCGCGCCCCAGCAATCCCAGCATGCCGGTAAGATCGACTGCGCCTCCTGCCATGGAAAGGGATCCCCGGAACCCGACAGCACAGTGGAAAACCCTCGCTGCCTGGAATGCCATGGACCGATGGAAGAGCTGGCGAAGAGATCGGAGCCCGCGGATTTTCCGGACCGCAATCCGCACAAATCACATCTCGGCGATATCGCATGCACGGTCTGTCATCACGAGCACAGCCCCTCCGCAGTCTACTGTCTCGACTGCCACCGGAACTTCAAAATGAAGATCCCGGGAGGGAAGGAAGATTAAGAGGACCTGGTTAACACATCGGGAAGAACGGAAAGAGCCACGAAGTCTTTTGCGGCTCTTTTGCAAAGCGGCATGGCCATTCGATCCGCCTGAAATGGAGGAAGCTCATGGCACGATCGGGCCTCCTTCTTATCGACAGGCAAAGGAAAAGCGATGGTTGAGATCACGGAGAAGGCATCCGTTGCGTTACAGAGATTTCTTGCAGGGCTGAAATCATCCGAAGGGATCAGAGTCTATTCGCAGAAGTCCTGTTGAGGGCCGGCTTCTCTGGCCATAGCTCTGGATGACGCGAGGGGAAATGACGAGGCGTTCACCGTGCGGGGCATTCCCCTGGCGGTAGACAGGGGCATCCTGGAAAGGGTCGAATTCATTCGGCTTGATTACGTCGATGCCGGGGGGCTTTCAGGATTTTTACTGATATCCGGCCGGTTGAAGGAGGGTGGCGATGACATCAGTTACGATTTCATCTCCACCATTTCTTCCCACCCGATCGGAGACTGAAAGGACAACGCGGATTTTCCGGCACTGGCTGCACGGCGGTCAAAAAAGCGGAAGCAGGGGCTGATGCTTACGGGGCTGCCGTTCCACGCGTCGGAATGACCATTTCAGAAGCCAGGCATCCAGCGGACAGAAAGCCGGACCTGCCCCATCCACTTCCGGAAAGCCCCAAGGGCGTTCTCAAGACGCCATCAATCATGGTAATGGGGGAAAAAAGACGCGACAAAGGGCCTCCTGATGTTTATCAAACCGGGAGGCCCTTTGTGTTGATTATCGCTGCGTTTATTTTTTCGCCACGGCATCCTTAAGCTTCTTGCCGGCCGTAAATTTGGGGACCTTCTTTGCTTTGATCTTGATCGGTTTTCCGGTCTGCGGGTTTCTTCCCGTTCTGGCGGCTCTCTTCGCAACCTTGAACGTGCCGAAACCAATGAGTGTTACGCTTTCACCTTTTTTTAAAGCTTCCGTCATGGATCCAAGAACACATGCGACGGTTTCCTGCGCCAATTTCTTTTTTCCGACAACTTTTGTTACTGCCTCAACCAAATCACCTTTGTTCATTACCTTACCCTCCCTAGAAATGTTGTGCTTCAATGACCACGGCAGTTTCACAGTCCTCGCAAACCGGTTTATTATTTAAAGGCCATCGAATAAAAAGTCAACAAATATTATCAGTAAAATCAACAAGTAAGGAAGGAATATTTTGAGGAGCTTCTCACAGGAGGGATTGCCGGCATCACATCAGGGGAACACGGCTTGATTTGAAGAGGAACTGATTGGGGAAAAGCGATGAAGCGACCCGGTTTGCCCCCCAATTCCGTAAACGATTTCAACGGCAACCGGCACGGCTGAAAACGAGGGATGGCGCCCCGGGAACTTCGGGTTAATAGAAGGGATGAAGATCAACAAGGATGGTTCAGACAGAAAAACGGTTGGGAATCCCTGAGGCCTTTGTTCGTAACATCCTGAAGCTCGTTGGCCTTTTCCAGTTCACGGGGCAGGTTCCTCTCGTCCGACCCCCTCCCACCAGTCAGCAGGAAGTTTTCCGTTGTTCTTCTGCTCCAGTTCGTGAGTTAATTTCCACATTTCAGCAGAGATATTCCGATTGTCTTCCATTGCCTGATTCCTTGCATTCAAATCCTTGTTTGCATTGGCTTTCCTGATGCGCGTCAGCGACTTGTTCAGATCCGCTTTGAGCTTTGCCATTTTATCCTGGAAAGCCTTCAGATCAATCTCTACGGGGGGTGTTTGGGTTGAAGCAGCCTTTTCAGGCTTCTCTTCGGCTTCCTCGAGGCGCTTCTCGGCTTTCGGGGCTTTATAAACTTCTGGTGCATCGATGGTGTATGTTTCAATAGCTTTTACTTGGTTTTTCTCAATACCCATCACCCCGAAGCCCGCGTCGAACTTCAACAGCTGGTTTTCTTCCCAGTACCGGAGTGTTGAAAATTGCCCCCCATTTTTAAGGAGAATCCGGTAAGCGGGGTCCCCGACGGCAGGAACCAGCAAGACCGCTATGAGGAATGAACAGAAAAGGATGCATTTTCGCATGGCTGTCATACCTTCCGGCCATACCCGCTAAAGAACAACCCGCCAGGCAGTTCTTTGGATCTGGCTGAGCTCATCGATGTTGGCGAGATTTGCCAGGGCTGCCGAACTGTAGAACAGGTTGATGCTGCCGGTAAGGTCTATCAATTTGCTCAAATGGCCGATCGTAACAAGGCTGCCGAAGATGTTGGCGGTGCCGGTTCCGAACACCCTGCCCGACCCTCTCAGGATGACAAGACCTTCAAAGCAGAAGTTTCCGTTTATTTGAAGCGACCCTCCGTCATCGACGATAATGATGCCCGCCCCGTTTGCAGTTGCATTCAGGGTTGTTCCGTTCGGAATGACCGTGACGGCCGGATTGGCCCGCGTTCCCAGGGTGGACTGATACAGGGGGGTTGCGTTACTGCTGCTGGCAAGGACCATATCCACAAAATTATTGAATTCCGTTTCTCGGCTGGCACCCAGCGTCTGTGTCGGCACTCCCCCCAGGTGCGCGGTATCATTTCCGGAGAGAGTGGGGGTCATGACGGTGAACAGACCCGGTTTGGCCGGTAGGGCGGTAGCTGTTGTGTCACAGGAACTGCCGTTGCAGTTCGGATCCGCCGGGACGGGATAATCATGACCGTCGATGGCGTAACCCCCTCCGCCGCCTGTTTTAAATGCAACCTCAGGACCGCCGCCATACATGGCCACCGCGCCGTCCGCCTCTTGAGGATAGAGCGGAACCTTCCTGATGTGGGTCTCGATCGTTTTAGAGACATTATTGGCCCCCGTGCCGGTCATCTGAAACTTATAGGTGTTCGAAGAAACATAGTTGAGATTCACCGAGGTATTGAAATTGAAGCCTGTCGGACAGCTCACGCTAATCGTTGTCGGCGTGTTGCCGGTGGGATAGTTCACCGTATTGGCGCGCAGGTATGCAATGACCCGCTCCACCCCGGCATCAGCATTATAAAAGGCCTTTTTGTTCTGCGTATAATTTGAAGTGATCTTGAGATCCGTCGTGGTGGTCATGACAGCCGCAGTCCCCAGGACAGCCAGCACGGCCATGACCAGCAGGGACACGACAAGGACCATCCCCCTTTCGTTGTCTGCTAATAGCTTTGAACCGCTGATCCTCCTCATGGAAAGTTACCTCCTGCTTCTTGATCAATACGCGAGATTTCTCGGCGTTACATAGGATGTCAACGTATACGTTCGATACCCGCTGTTGGTGCTGTAATTCGGATCCTTCCGGGCTGTACGGGTTCGGATTTCAATTTTGATCTTCCTGATACTGGCCAACGTTGCCGTTGTCGCCCCTGCCGCATCATAGTAAGAAAAATTCAGGGCCTCGACATTCTCGGCATAAGGCTGAGCCCCCCCTCCGGTATTTCTGTTAATGCGCAAATTGCCAGAATCGTAACTGTATGTAATGTTTTCATTGGCATCAACCACGTCATTATCCCCATTCTGGTCTTGCGTGAAGGTGATCGAATTGGCGGAAGCGCTTGTTATGCCGGAAGAGGTCGTACCCGCCGGATCATAACCGGTCATGTGCATCTCCGTCGCCATCATGTCCATGGCGGCACGTGCATTCTGCTGCATTTCTACAATCAATTCCTGGGTGCTCAGGGATTTGTTCTGCGCCGAAAAAAGGCTGTAAAGAGCCGCCAGGATGATCGATCCAACTGCCAGGGCAACCATCAGTTCCACCAGAGAAAACCCCCGGGCATTTTTCGTGGATTTATTTCTTTTTCTCTTCAGGCCCGCCGGAATAATGTCCAACCCCCTTTTCCTTCTTTCCATGGCTGTTACCGACCGATAATGGTTGAGGCTGCTACGCTGCGGCCGCCCCCGCTCCAGGAAACCGTCACGACGACCGTTTTCATCGTATCATTCGGCTCCGCCGCGTCGAGTTTGCAGGTGCAGGTCCTTGTAAAATAGGCCCCGGTTGAGGAGCCCGAAACCTGGCCGTTCTGGGATGCATAATCCGTTGCCGTGATGCCGGAAGTACTGGCGCTGATATCCGCGTAGCTCTTATTTTTCATGTCTTCAAGCTTGTCCTTGACCAGCGTGGTCGCCATGGTCGTCATCTTGCTGACGGCGTTTCCCTTGATGACCGTTGCGGTCAAAGAGAGCAACGCCAGCAGTGCAACCAGCAGCAAACACATCGCGACCAGGACCTCAATCAGTGTAAAGCCTCGTTTATCGGGAATTGCCGATCTCATGATTTACGTTCTCCATAATGCGATGATCATCTGAAAGAGGCTTTTCCATCTGCGAATCCGTCAACTGCCGATCACAACGCGCCCGGTAATCGCCACGCTGACTGTTTTTGAACCAGCGGAATTGGTCAACGTGACAGTGGCAAGCGCGGCAGCCGTTCCCCGCGGATCAAAGATCGGGTGAGCCGTCGTGCTGAATGTCACATCCGGATAATCCACATGGATGTCCTTGGCCACGTCGTCGCCTTCGTTATCGGCAACGGTTCCGTTGCCGTTGGCGTCATTCCAGATCTCATAGGTATGGCTGCCGGTAAAACCGACCTTCACCTTCTGATTGATCGTAATCGACTTCATTCTCGCAGCCATGAGCTCCGACATGATCTGCCGGGCAGCCCCGTTCAGGCGCCGCTGAGCCATGAAAGTCTTGTAGTTGGGAGCGGCGATGGCCGCCATGATGGCCATGATAGCGATAACGACCATCAGTTCAATCAGCGTAAAACCCCTTGTCCTGTAATGCGTCACGGTCTGCTACTCCTGAAATTCATCGACCTCATGCATTCATGATCGTTGTTTTGTTGAGAGATCATACGTTTGGAAACAGATACCTGTCAACCCTTATATGGCATGGTAATATGTGATTATATTCACTTTTTACTTTCCTGCTTCCCAGTGTCCGTTTTTTGGATGCAAATTGCAGTCCCAGGGAAAGAACATTGACTATTCTTCCAAATCATGGGAGAAGATATTCATTGAAAGCTGGACTTGTTTAATCAGGACAATCCAACCCGTTCACGGAAATAACGAGGTGCAAATCCCCATGGCCCTAGCCGATTTACTCAAGCAGATCCCCCTTTTTGAGTCGATGCTGGATTCGGAACGTGAGCATCTTGCCACCCTTCTGAAACGCCTCTCCCTTCCCAAAGGAGAAGTTCTCTTCCGCAAAGGCGATCACGGCTCTTCCTTTTACATCATCGTCAAAGGATTGATCAAAATTGGAGTTACAAGCCGAGTGGGTGACGAAGTCACCCTGGCGCTTCTGAGAAGCGGAGACTTCTTCGGCGAAATGGCCCTCTTGGACGAGCAACCCCGCTCGGCCGACGCCACGGCCGTCGAAGACACTCTTCTGTATGTCCTTGAGCACGACGATTTTTTCTCGTTTCTTTTTCAAAATGAAAACGCCGTCCGCTCCATACTCCGCGCCCTTTCGCTGCGTCTGCGCCGGACGGACGATCTTTTTGCGGAGATCTCTTTTCTCACCGTCCCGGCCCGGCTGGCCAAACGCCTCCATGAACTCGCGCAGCCGCTGCAGGCCCAGGAGCATGACGGGAAGGAATTCAGGATCCGGATGTCACAGCGGGAGCTTGCCGCCATGCTGGGCGTCACCAGGGAAAGCATAAACAAGGAGCTGAAAATTCTGCGGGACAAGGGCGTGGTTAGGACAGGCAGAAACGCCATCATCATTCAGGACATCGAGCGCTTGAAGCGCCGGGCCCATTGATTGAATCGTTCCCGCGTCAGATCTGATGGTACAGAAGGAGATTGACGGCATAGTCGCCGACAAAGAGATAGGCCGTGGCGGCAATCGATAGAAAAGGCCCGAAAGGAACGGCGTATTTCATATCGCCGCCCTTTGCCCACATCACGGATATTCCCACAACGGCCCCTGCCAGCGAACTGACCAGGAGGATAAAAAGCAGGGATTTCCATCCCAGGAAGGCTCCCATCATGGCCAGCAGCTTGATGTCCCCGCCGCCCATGCCTTCCCGTTTTGTCGCCAGCTCATACAAAACGGCAATCAGGTAAAGCGAACCCCCGCCGAGAACGAGCCCCAGGAGCGCCTCCATAAAGGGAAGCTCCATGAGAAAAACGGACAGGAGAAAGCAGATCGGGATGCCCGGGAGGCTGATGACATCCGGAATGATCTGGTGATCGATGTCGATGAAGGCAACCAGGATCAACGCGCTGACAAAAAGAAACGCCGCGGCAAATTTCAGGGTGAGGCCGAATTTCCAGAAGAGAAGGAGGGCCATCAGGGCCGTCAGACCCTCCACAATGGGGTAACGCAGAGAAATCCTTTCCCCGCAGGAGCGGCAACGCCCCCTGAGAAGGAGATAGCTGACCAGCGGGATGTTGTCGTAGAAGCGGATGGAATGGCCGCATCGCGGGCAGGAAGAAGCCGGGAAAACAATGGACAGGCCCTGCGGAATCCGCCAGATGCACACATTGAGAAAACTTCCCACCACAGCGCCCAGGACAAACACCACTATTCCCGCCAGGTCCGTCATAGTCATTTCCTTCTCTTCCCTTCCTTTTGCACTCCCCTTACAAACGACGGAATGAAGTCCATCTTCCAATCTTGACTTCGCCGGAAGGGTAACCTATACACCGAACGAGAAGTTCATACCCCCCATCATATGGGGACAGCGCATGCAAAGGGGAAAAGCTTTTTGAACGATGAATCTTTCATGAAACGTGCCCTGCGACTCGCCCGGAAGGGAGAGGGATGGGTCAGCCCCAACCCGATGGTCGGCTCTGTGATCGTCAGGAACAACCGCATTATCGGTGAGGGGTATCATCGGAAATTCGGCCAGGCTCACGCGGAAATCAACGCCCTGGAAAGCGTCACGGAATCGGCGGAGGGGTCGACCATTTACGTGACTCTCGAGCCCTGCAGTCATTACGGGAAAACGCCTCCCTGCGTGGACCGCCTTATCGCCTGCCGGCCGCAACGGGTCGTCATCGGCACGGCCGACCCCAACCCTCTCGTAGCGGGAAAGGGAATCGAGGCCCTGCAGCGCTCTGGAGTTCCGGTATCCGTGGGGGTCCTGGAAGAGGCCTGCCGGCAGATCAACGAAGCCTTCTTCAAATTCATCCAATCCCGAACCCCTTTCGTCACCCTGAAATACGCCCAGACCCTGGATGGAAGAATCGCCACCGCCACCGGTCATTCCCGATGGATCAGCTCCCTCCCCTCGCGGCGGTTCGCCCACCGCCTCCGTCATGCCCACGACGCCATCATGGTCGGCATCGGCACGGTTCTTTCCGATGATCCGGAACTGACCGTCCGCCTCGTGCGGGGGAAAAATCCCCTGCGGATCGTCCTGGACAGCCGGCTCCGGATTCCCCTGACATCCCATATTCTCCAGGATCAGGGCAAAGCCGGAACCCTGCTGGTTGCAACAGACCGGGCAGACGGGGAAAAGCTCGCCCGGCTTCGGGATCTCGGCATAGACGTGCTGATTCTCCCTGCGGATCCATCGGGAAGGATCGTTCTGCCTTCCCTTTTCCGTGAACTGGGAACCCGCAATATCGCTTCGGTGCTCGTCGAAGGGGGTTCCGGCGTTCTCACCGCCCTGCTGGCGGAGGATCTTGCCGACCGCCTGGTTGCCATCGTAGCCCCCAAGATCGCAGGCAAGGGGATTGAAGCCGTCGGAGACCTCAACATTACCGACATGAAGAGCGCCATCGGATTGATCTTCCGCAGGACCTACCGAAAGGGCGACGATCTCATCATCGATGCCCGCCTGCGGGGACCTGCCTGACTTTGTCCCGGAATCGGGAAGAATCGCCAGGACGCCGCAACGAGCGGATTGACTCATGCCAGGGACTCCAGCAGGAGTTCAGCCGCCCGAATCCCGTCCAGAGCCGAACTGACGATTCCTCCGGCATAGCCGGCACCTTCTCCGCAGGGGAAGATGCCCCGGACCGACACGCTCTGCCCGTCTGTTCCCCGGACAATGCGAACCGGCGACGAGGTCCGGGTTTCCACGCCGATCAGCACGGCCTCACCGGTAAGAAATCCGGGCATCTTCTCATTGAACGCCGCCAGGCCACGCTTCAGAGCCTCCACGGCAAAGCCTGGAAGAGCCCGGTGCAGCGGCGCCGGAACAACCCCGGGAAGAAAGCTGGTCTCCATGCCCTCCCGCGTCGGCCTTCCTTCGAGGAAATCCACGAGGCGCTGCGCCGGGGCGAAATAGCGACCTCCGCCCAGGGCATAAGCCCCCGCCTCCCACCGGCGCCTGAATTGAAGACCGCTGAGGGGATGAAGCGACGTTCCCGCAAAATCCTCCGTCCGGATATTAACCACAACGGCGCTGTTCGCGAAGGGGCCATCCCTCCGGGAACAGCTCATTCCATTGGTGACGACGCCCTTTTCCCTGGCGCTGCAACCGATCACCTGCCCGCCCGGACACATGCAGAAGGTGTAAACCGCGCGGTCCAGATCGGGAATCCGGACGGCCAGGGCGTACTCGGCAGGAGGGAGCTCCGCGCTGCCGACCCAGGGGCCGTACTGTATCTCATCGATCAGCGCCTGGGGATGTTCGATGCGCAGGCCTGCGGCGAAGGGCTTGGGGGCAAGCTGAACCCCCCGGTCATGGAGCATCCGGTAGGAGTCATCGGCACTCTGGCCGATCGCCAGGATGAGCTGTTCCGCTCTCACTTCCTCCCTGCCGTTGATCACGATCCCGTCAACAGCGCCGCGCTGAACGATCACATCCGTCATGTTCGCTGCAAATCGGATTTCACACCCCAGGTCCTGCAGCTCCTGCCGCATTCGGACAACGATTCTGCGCAGCCGGTCCGTACCGATATGGGGCTTCGCATCGATGAGGATATTCCGGGGAGCCCCCATTTCAACCAGGATTTTCTTGACCCAGGCCGTCAGGGGATTTTTGACACGGCTCGTCAGTTTCCCGTCGGAGAAGGTTCCGGCGCCACCTTCTCCGAAATGGACATGGCTTTCCGGGTGGAATTCCCCCTTTTCCCAGAAAGCCTGCACATCACGGATTCTCTCGACTACGGCTTTCCCCCTCTCAACCAGCAGAACGGGCAAGCCGGAACGGGCCAGGACCAGGGCGGCGAAAAGCCCCGCCGGTCCAGAACCGACCACGACGGGTCTTTTCCGGGTCCGGATCGGCCTCATCTGTGGAGTTCTCAGGAACGCCTGGTCGGCCTCCAGGGAAATCCGTCGATCCCTGCTGTCCGGGATGCCGATCGAGTCGGGAACGGTCACGACCACGGCGTAAACAAAAAAAGGTGGACGGTTTCGGCGCGCATCGAGAGACTTCCGAAGGACATCCACGGACAAAATGGACTCCGGAGAAACACCAAGAATTTCGGCGGCGGCCTCCCGGAGATTTTTTGCGCCGGCCCCCAGCGTCATGGGAATATCGTTGATTCTCAACCGCATTCATCAGTTCCTTATTGAAAATAAGGCTGTTCTGTTATAATGCTACGCCATTGCTCATGGAAAGCAGGCAGATTTCTCATGGAACGACGACGCGGCACGTTGTGGTCCATACTGAAGTTTTCTTGCGGGATTTGTCAACCCCGATTCTTTGAAGCGCCTCGTCCGTTTTTTCAAACTCCGGAAGGGGGAATTCCACAAAGAGAGGATGCGGTAATGCCCTGGTATGCCGTCCATACAAGGAGCCGGCACGAAGACAGAGTTTATGTCGGCCTTGTACAGAAATCCATCCAGACGTTCCTGCCGAAAATCGAGGTATGGAGCAAGAGGAAGGATCGCCGAAAAAGGATACTGGTCCCTCTGTTCCCCGGATACCTGTTCGTTGAACTCCTTTCGCTGGACAACCAGACAAAGCTGGACGTGCTGAAGACGTTCGGGGTCGTCCGCATTTTGGGCAAGCCTACCGGTTCGGAGCCCATTGCCGTACCTGACGAAAAGATCGCAGCCATCCTGCGCATTGTGGAATCCAAGGTCGAGGTTCAAAGCCTTTCCTGCCCCCAGGTGGGAGAGGCGGCCCGGATTGTCGACGGACCGTTCCGGGGCATAGAAGGGACGGTGCTCCGGACGGATCTGGAAAAGGATCTCTTCGTCGTGACCATCGAACTGCTGCAGCGCTCCGTGGCCATCAAACTGGAAGGATACCAGATCGAGAAGATCTGATATGGGGGGACGGGCCTATAGAGGCTAGCGACGATGAGCATTTCACCGGAAAAAGAAAAGGCCATCCTGGAGCGGATGACCCGTCTGGGTATCTCAGAAGAAGATCTGCGGGAAACCTTCGTCCGGTCTTCGGGGCCGGGCGGCCAGAATGTCAACAAGACGTCGACCTGCGTCCACCTCGTTCATCTGCCCACGGGGCTGTTTGTCAAATGCCAGCAGGATCGTTCGCAGAACGTCAACCGCCTGCTGGCCAGACGTTTGCTCCTTGATCGGATTGAACGGCTGAAAACGGGGCAGGTCACGGCCGAGAAGGCCCGGATCGAAAAGATCCGCAGGCAGAAAAGACGCCGTTCCAAGCGCGCACAGGAAAAGACCCTGGAACTGAAGCACAGGCAATCTGAAAAGAAAAAGCTCCGTGGGAAAATCGAAGCGGAAACCCCGTAAATTCTTCGGGAGGAGATGTTCATGCCCAAGACGATGAAAAAAGGGGAGACAGCCGTTCTGACATCGGAAGAAAAGAAGATTCTTCAGGCACTTCAGGGTGACATTCCCGTGACTTCCCGCCCCTTCACCGCCCTGGGAAAAGAGATGAACCTGTCGGACGATGACGTGGTTCGGATCATCCGACAGTTGCAGGATAGGGGAATCCTGAGGAAATTCGGGGCCATTCTCCGCCATCGCCAGGTGGGATTCACGCAGAACGCCATGGTGGTCTGGGCCGTTCCGGAGCGCCTTATCGAAAGCGCGGGAGAACGTCTGGCCTCCTTACCGGAGGTTTCCCACTGTTACGAGCGAACGCCCCCCTTCGAAGGGAAGTACAATCTTTTCACCATGGTTCATCTCAAAACGGCGGACATCCCTTCTTCGATCCGGAGGATGGCGGAAGCGGCAAACCTGGATGACTATCAGATCCTTACCAGTGACAGGGAATATAAAAAGAGCAGCATGACCTATTTTCCGGCTGAAATTCCGGAAAAAGACGGGGGAGAATGATGAGATCCAGATCGGAGGACTTGTTTGAAACCGCAGAGAAACTATTGCCGGGTGGGGTCAACAGCCCCGTGAGGGCCTTCCGTTCTGTCGGCGGGATTCCCCGCTTCATCGACCGGGCCTCGGGATCCCGGATCTTCGACGTCGACGGGCGGGAATATATTGATTATGTCGGATCCTGGGGACCGATGATTCTCGGGCACGCCCATCCGCAGGTGCAGGAAGCGATCCGGAAGGCCGTTGAACGAGGGACGAGCTACGGGGCACCGACGGTCCAGGAGATCGCTCTGGCCAAAACGATCATCGACGCCTTCCCCTCCATCGAAAAGATCCGCATGGTCAGCTCCGGAACGGAAGCGGCGATGAGCGCCATCCGACTGGCCCGCGGCTACACGGGCAGGGAAAAGATCCTCAAATTCGAGGGATGCTACCATGGGCACGCCGATTCGCTCCTGGTCAAAGCCGGCTCCGGCATTGCCACCCTGGGAATCCCCGGCAGCCCCGGTGTGCCGGCCTGCCTTGCTGAATTGACGATCACCCTTCCCTACAACTCGACCGAGGCCTTCCGGGCGGCGCTGGATCGCCATGGAAAAGAGCTGGCCTGCGTCATTGTCGAACCGGTAGCCGGCAACATGGGCGTCGTCGAACCCGCCCCGGGATTCCTGGAAACGCTGCGGGAGCTGACCCGCCAGCATGGAATCGTCCTCATCTTTGACGAGGTGATTACCGGATTTCGACTTGCTTTCGGCGGCTTCCAGAATCTCTGCGGCATCGAACCCGACCTGACCTGCCTGGGAAAGATCATCGGCGGAGGACTTCCAGTGGGCGCCTTCGGCGGCAGCCAGGCGATTATGGATTGTCTGGCTCCTGCCGGTCCCGTATACCAGGCAGGAACCCTCTCCGGGAACCCCCTGGCCATGGCGGCGGGCCTGGCCACCCTTGAAATCCTGGGCAGCCGACGGGATGACTATGCCGCATTGAACCATCGTACGGAAGAACTGTGCAACGCAATTCAGCGCCTCTTCGGGGCGGCGGATATCCCTCTGCGCATCAACCGCGCCGGCTCCCTCTTCACCCTGTTTTTCTCCGACCACGATGTCGTGAACTACGAAACGGCCAGTTCAAGCAATGCCGACCGTTACGCCGTATTCTTCAGGGGCATGCTGGAACGGGGCATCTACCTCGCACCCTCCGCTTTTGAAGCGGCTTTTGTCTCTTTCGCCCATTCCGATGAAGATCTGGAGAAAACCCTCCAGGCATGCGCTGAAACGATAGAAACCATGAAAGGCGGACTATGAAGAAAGCATTCATCACCGGCATCACGGGGCAGGACGGCTCCTATCTGGCCGAGCTGCTCCTTGAAAAAGGCTATGAAATACACGGCCTGATCCGCCGTTCCAGCACCTTCAACACGGATCGGATCGATCATCTCTACAAGGACTTCCACGACCCCCAGGCCAGGCTGTATCTGCACTACGGCGATCTGTCCGTTTCCGGCCAGCTGACCGATCTGCTCTACGAAATCAACCCCGACGAGATCTATCACCTCGGCGCTCAAAGCCATGTCCGCGTCAGTTTCGACATGCCGGAATATACGGGAGACGTCACCGGGATGGGAACGCTCCGGCTTCTGGAGGCGATTCGCAGAACGGGCATCAAAGCGCGTTTTTATCAGGCCTCCTCCAGCGAGATGTTCGGTTCGGCGCCCCCTCCGCAGAGCGAAGGCACCTCCTTTCAGCCCCAGAGCCCTTACGCCGCCGCCAAGGTCTATGCCTATTACATCGTCCGGAATTACCGGCAGGCCTACAACCTGTTCGCCTGCAACGGCATCCTTTTCAACCACGAATCCCCCAGGAGAGGAGAAACCTTCGTCACCCGCAAAATCACACGGGGAGCGACGCAGATCAAGCTGGGACTGCGCGACAAGCTTTATCTTGGCAACCTGGAGGCCAGGAGGGACTGGGGATTTGCCGGCGACTACGTAAAGGCCATGTGGTTGATGCTTCAGCATGACAATCCGGATGATTTCGTCATTGCCACGGGAGAAACCCACTCCGTTCGAGAGTTCGCCGAGAAGGTTTTTTCGGAACTCGATCTGGACTATCAGCAGCATGTGGAAATCGATCCCCGCTATTTCCGCCCTACGGAAGTGGACGTTCTCCTGGGCGATGCCTCGAAAGCCAGGCGGGGCCTCAATTGGGAGCCAACAATCGGATTCGATGAACTGATCCGCATGATGACGGCCGCCGACCTGGAGCTCGCTCGAAGAGAAAAAACGCTCCTGGACGCCGGCTATGCCTGTAATCTGAATCCGCACCTTGGTTGAAGGAAGACCTGTGGAACGGAACTTTACACAAAAGCGCATCGTCGTTACCGGCGGCAGGGGATTCCTGGGAAGACACCTCCTGTTCCGCCTCGCAGAGCTGGGATGCCGTCACCTGGCCGTCGCCGATCTTCCCGAATACCACCTGGCCCGTCGCCCGGACATCCTCAGGATGTACCGGGATACCCAGCCGGATATCGTCATTCACCTGGCGGCAAGGGTCGGGGGAATCGGGTTCAACCAGGCCGCTCCGGCGACCCTGTTCTACGAAAATCTCATGATGGGCACGCAGCTGCTCCATGAAGGCTGGCGTCAGGGCGTTGAAAAATTTGTCGCCATCGGCACGATCTGCGCGTATCCCAAATTCGCCCCCGTTCCCTTTAGAGAGGAAGACCTGTGGAACGGGTATCCGGAAGAGACCAACGCACCTTACGGACTGGCGAAAAAAATGATGCTCGTCCAGGCGCAGGCCTATAGGCAGCAGTACGGCTTCAACGCCGTTTTTCTGCTTCCGGTCAACCTCTACGGGCCGGGGGACAATTTTGACCCCCGATCCTCCCACGTGATTCCGGCACTGATCAAAAAGTGCGTCGAGGCACGTCTTCGGGAGGAGGAGGAAATCGTCGTCTGGGGCACGGGCGAAGCCACGCGGGAATTCCTTTACGTCGAGGATGCGGCGGAAGCCATCGTCCTGGCCGCGGAAAAGTACGACAAAGGCGACCCGGTCAACATCGGAGCCGGTTTTGAAATATCCATCCGGGATCTCGTTGAGCTCGTATCCGAGTTGACGGGTTTTTCCGGCCGAATCGCCTGGGACACATCCCGTCCGGATGGCCAGCCTCGAAGGATGCTGGACACCCGCCGGGCCTTCGACGAATTCGGATTCCGGGCAAAAACCGATTTCCGTGAAGGTTTGAGGAAAACCATTGACTGGTATGTTAAACAGAGGAACCGGGAGATGAGCCTTAACGAGATTCCATAGAAAACATCTGCAGCAAATAATTTTTGTTTTTAACGGGTCAATCGTCTGCTTTCTGATTGACTTAATAAACGGATTCGTGATAGAAGGCCCACCGTGAATGGATAAAGAATCAAGAGAAACCCTCATGCGCATGGCTTACGCAAGCAGCGTGGGCATCGGAATGGTTCTTGCCATTTTCGGCTGCTTGTACCTGGGCAGATACCTGGACGAGCAATTCGGAACGGGATTGCGTTTTACGATTATCTTCCTGCTCCTGGGCATTGCGGCCGGCTTTCGAAATCTTTATTACATCATCAAAAAATATTCCGCCGATGAAAAATCGTCGGCCGATACGGACGATACAAAAAAGTGAATCGGATAGAAAAAGCCCCTCTTCAGCGAAGACTTGAAATCACGAACTGGGTGGTTCTGGGCTTTATTCTCCTCGGCAGCACCTTCCTTAAGTCCCTCTCCTTTTCGCTTGGGATCCTGCTGGGCGGCTTGATCAGCATCGTCAATTTCTACTGGCTCCACCAGAATCTCCGCGACACGTTCGAGCACCTGATGGATGGCTCCAAATCATCCATCCTGCTCAAATACGGCGTCCGGCTTGCCGTCACCGCCGTTCTTCTCTATTTCATCATTGCCTATCGCGTAGCGGACGTTCTGGGCCTGCTCCTGGGTCTTTCCATCGTCATCATCAACATCGTTTTCACCGTCATCGTGACGTTTCATAAAAAAAATTTTGAGGAGGTTCGTTAAACAATGCATGCTCTGTCGTTTTTTCAAAACCCCTTTTTCCCGGATCACGTAACCTACACGTGGTTTGTCATGGCCTTGCTGATCCTGGGCGGCTTGCTGGTCAGGGGCGGGATGGAACTGTATCCGGGTAAATTGCAGAATTTCATGGAAGTCGTCATTGGCGGGCTTGATTCATTAGTTACGGACACCATGGGGCATGAAGGAAAGAACTTTTTCCCCCTCATCGCCACCATCGCACTTTTTATTCTCGTATCCAACCTCCTTGGCCTTGTTCCCGGCTTCGGCAGCCCCACGGCGAATCTGAACACCAATGCGGCCATGGCCATCGTAGTTTTTATCCTGACTCACATCATGGGGGTCAAGGTTCACGGCGGCAAATACATCAAACAGTTCATGGGGCCCGTATGGTGGCTGACGCCCCTCATACTCCCCATTGAGATCGTCAGCCATCTCGTCCGTCCCGTGTCTCTCTCAATCCGACTTTTCGGCAATATGGAGGGTGGTCACATCGTCATCGCCGTGTTGCTCATCCTGGCTCCCTTTCTTGTTCCCGTACCGATTCTCATTCTGAAACTCCTCATCTGCTTCATCCAGACCCTGGTCTTTACGCTCCTGGCCATGATGTACATCGGCGGCGCCATGGGGGAAGCTCATTAATTTCAAGGCTCTTTAAAATTTCAAAAGCCACGTCCTTCACGTGAAGGGCGTGGCTTTTGTTTTTGTCATGCGGCTTCGATTCCGGAATTACGCCGGCCTCTGAATGGCCTCCCAGACAGAGTCCCTCCCCAGGCCGGTCTTCGCAGAAAAAAGAATCGGCGCAGCGTCAAGGTTCAGAAGCTCCTTAACGGCCCGCTGCCTTTTTTTGCTTTCCCCCCGGGAGAGCTTGTCCATTTTTGTCAGGACAAAGAGCGTCCTTCGACCGTAAAAATCCAGCCATGACTTCAGTGCAAGATCCTCAGCGGACGGATCTCTGCGGATGTCGAGGATCAAAACAACAAGCTTCAGACAATCCCGCTCCCGCAGATAGGTTTCAACCATCGGGCCCCATTCTCTTTTGACCGCTTCGGGCACCCTGGCAAAACCGTATCCGGGAAGATCGACAAAAAGCAGCTCATCGTTGATGTTGAAAAAATTGATCAACTGCGTCCGCCCCGGCGTGTTGCTGGTCCGGGCCAGCCGTTTTCTCTGGACGAGGGCATTGATCAGCGAGGATTTGCCGACGTTCGACCGGCCGGCAAACGCCACTTCGGGAAGACTTTCCCGGGGATAGCCCGAAGGGGATGTCGCACTCTTTACAAAATCCACAGTCACAATTTTCATGGGCCGGCTTTTTCCTCGACGGCAAGCCTTTCCTCTTCAAGGCTTCTGTCAAAGCCGTCACGCTCAAAGGAAATGCCGTATTTTTCCAGCTTGCGCTCCAGCGTGGGACGCGATATTCCCAGAATGTCGCAAAGCTCCCCCTTGTTTTTCCCTCTCTCACGCTGCAGGATTTTCCGGATATGCTGCTCTTCCACATCATCCAGGGTCAGCAGTTCGCACGACGTTCCGCCCTCTTCGAGCCGGAAGGTCTGCTCCGATCCGGACAGGTCCTGCTTTTCGAAAAGTTCCGGAAAGTCGCTTTTCTCCAGGATCCTGCCCTTGGCCATGACGCCGGCGCGTACGAGCAGGTTCTCCAGCTCCCGGACGTTTCCGGGCCAGTCATGGCCTTGAAACGCCTCCATCACGTCGTCGGACACCCCCAGGATCCTTCGGCCGATGTCCCGGTTAACCTTGGCCAGGAGATATTGAACGAGCCGCGGAAGATCTTCCGGCCGTTCCCTCAGGGGGGGCATTTTAATGGAGACGATATTCAGCCGGTAAAAAAGATCAGGGCGGAATTTCCCCTCCCGGACCAGCGTTCGAAGATTTTTGTTCGTCGCCGCTATGACCCGGGCGTGGACATGCACCTTATCCTTGCCTCCCACGCGCTCAAACTCCATTTCCTGGAGCACCCGGAGCAGCTTGGCCTGGAGATTGACGGACATTTCACTGATTTCATCGAGGAAGAGCGTCCCGTAACGAGCCAGCTCGAACTTTCCCAGCTGCCGGTTGAAGGCGCTTGTGAACGAGCCTTTTTCGTGGCCGAACAGTTCCGATTCCAGAAGCGTCTCCACAATGGCGGAACAGTTTACGGCAATGAAGGGCTCATTGGGTGAGGTATGGCTGTGAATGACTTTGGCAACAAGCTCTTTTCCCGTGCCGCTCTCGCCTTCAATCAGGACGGTCGTCCGGCTCTGGGAGATGACTCCGACCATCTTGAAGATTTCCCTCATGTCCTTCCCGGTGCCGATGATGTCCCCCTTCCTGAATTCCAGGGTGGATTCCCTGGAGAACCGGTCCGTCCTCCTGTCCAGATCCAGGGTACTCATCGCTTTTCTCACCGACGCAGACAGCTCGCTCATATCCTCCGATTTATGGATGTAATCGAAGGCGCCGATTTTCATGACCCGAACGATGCTTCCCATCTCCGGACAGGACATCATCGCAATCACTTTGATCCGTTCATTTTCCTCCAGCAGCTCCTCCAGAATCGTCAGTCCGTCTACATCGGAGAGGGCCAGATCCATAATGACCAGATCCGGTGACTTCTGAACGCAGAGATTCAACCCGTCCGTTCCCGTGGAGGCCGTATACGTCTCATACCCCTCCTTAGCCAGGAAGTGCCTGATCTTTTCCAGGGCTGAATGATCCCCGTCAATCACAAGAATGCTGGACATCTCTCTTACGTCTCGAAATAAAATTCAAGCGAACGCCATTTCATCATCATGACCCAGAGCGGCCTTTCGCTTATTTCAAGCCGCCGGCGGGCGGCTGCTGCAGTTTTTCCAGCTCCCGAACCAGGACTTCCAGGGGCGGCCGCTGATTGATATCCTTGACATGGATGTATCGGATGATGCCCTGCTTATCGATGATAAACACGGCCCGTTCAGCGATCCCTTCGGAACGCAGGATCCCGAACCTGGATGCGACTTCGCCATGGGGATAGAAATCGGAAAGAACGGGAAACCACAACTGACCCATCTGGTTCGTCCAGGAGTAGAGCGTCGGGATATTGTCCACCGAAATTCCCAGCAGGACCGCATCATTGCTGTCGAAAATGTCCTTGACGATATTATAGCCAGGCCACTGATCGGAACAGACGGGAGTCCATGCGGCGGGGATAAAGGAAAGCATCACGTTCTTTTTTCCCCGGTAATCGCTGAGCGAAACGAGTTCCCCGGAAAGGGACCTGAGGGTGAAATCCGGAGCCGGGTCGCCCACTTTCACCTTGAGCACGCTGTCGACGGGTTTCATGCTTCCCCTATCATAGACATTGTCCTTGAAGGCGTCCGACAGGCAGTAGGCTGCCGGGCCGGACAGGAGAAACAGGGCGGCGGCCATAAAGAACGCTGCAACACTCCTGAAATATTTTGCCATGATCCACCTCTTATTAAATACCGGTCAGTTTGATGACCAGGTTCAAAAACGAGTCGGCATTGCCGAAAGCCCCCAGTTTTGAATAGACAATCCGATAGGAACCGTTGGGATAGTTCCGGAGCACAATAAAATAGGGGGTTCTAACCTCTCCGAATTTTTTGTGCAGGACAAAGTCTCCATCGTCAAAGAGGGGAAAAGGAATCTGGTATTTTTTCCTGAACGTGTCCACCTCATAGGCATTGTTACCTGCACCGATCCCTATGATCTTGATTTTACCCCGCAGGGAAACCGTCTTTTCAATTTTTTCATAAAGCGCGTTCACCGTGGGCGCCTCCGCTTGGCAATGGGGGCAGTACATGCTGAAAATTTCCAGAATAACGACGTCTGCCTTGATCTGCGTAACCTTGAACGTTCCCTTCCCCATGAAAGGCAGGCCGCGGGAAAGGCCAAGATAATTTCTAGCCGCTGTATCCTGGGGCACGGCCAGTTCAAAATCGGGCAATGTCCCACCAGCCTGGGGGGGAGCACCCGCACAGGCATTTCCCACCATAACGGCCAGAACAGCGGCCATCACCAATGCACAGATTGCCGAGAAACGGTTCATAACCTTACCTCCTCCACAAAACAGAATAAAAGCCGCGTTACCACCCTGACACACAACCATCAGCTTCCAATATAGGTTAAGGGTTTTAATGTGTCAATGACAATGGTTGTACCATTCAGGCCGCTGCCGAAGCAAAATCTTCTTTACAAAACACCGCCCTGTTATGATATCAGAGAATGATTTTTCCAGAAGAGAAGTTCTCCACAAAATGAACGGATTCAAGAAAGGAAGTTGGTAAGATCATGAAGGCAAGGATTTTTCTGGCCCTTTGTTTCGTCTTTTTAATGTGTGCGGCAGGCTGTCAAAAACCCCGCGTTCTGGAACCCTTCCCGACGGAACCCCCGAAGCAGGAATTGCCGCAACCCCGGATCCAGGAAGAGGAGTTGCCCCTGCAGAAATACTCCAAGCAGTTGCCGTCGGGCCAACTCGCCTTGCGGAAAATAACCGACCCAGCCGAGATCCCCGACTTTACCGAAGCCTGCGAGGACCTGTCCAACCTGGAAACGGCCATCCACAACAGCCTGAACTATCTCAAGAAACCTTCAAGCAAACTGTTCTTTCCCTACGGGGAGATAACTCATCAGCACATGGAAGAGAGCCTGAACGCCTTTGCAGAGCTCATTCATTCCGGCCACAGGGGATCCGATCTCAATGCCCTCATCCGGGAACAGTTCGATGTCTATGCCTCCGTCGGCTGCGACGACAAGGGCACCGTGCTCTTCACCGGCTACTTCACCCCGGTCTTTGACGGATCCAGGGAATCCAGCGGACGTTTCAAGTACCCCCTTTACAGCCAGCCGGAAGATCTTGAGAAAAACCCGGAGGGCGTCACGCTGGGCAGACGCACCGTTGACGGAATCGTCCCCTATCCGCCGCGTGCCGAACTCGAAGATTCCGGTATGCTGCAGGGCAGGGAAATCATGTGGCTTGACGACCCGTTTCAGGTCTTTATCGTCCATGTGCAGGGATCGGCGATGATCCGTCAGCCCGACGGCTCGCTCGTCGGGATCGGCTATGCCGCAAATAACGGTCACCCCTACCAGAGCATCGGCCAGAAGATGGTTGAAGACGGAAAGATACCGGAAGACCGGATGAGCCTCTCGGCCATGATCGAATACTTCAAGGCCCACCCCAATGAAATTTCAGAATACACCCGGCAAAACCCACGATTCGTCTTCTTTCAGGTAGCAGACGGACCGCCCCGGGGGTCCCTCAATGAACCGGTCGTTCCGTACCGGACCATCGCCACGGACAAGTCTATCTTCCCACGAGCGGGGCTGACATTCATTTCCACTACCCTGCCCCGGACGTCGGGTAACGATGTCCTCCAGAAACCATACTCCGGTTTTGCCCTGGATCAGGACACCGGCGGCGCCATCCGCGCACCGGGGAGGTGCGATGTCTACATGGGACAAGGCGATACGGCGGGAAGGCTGGCTGGAAAGACATACCGGGAAGGCCGTCTGTATTACCTGTTCGTGAAACCGGAACTCAGAAATTAACCGTGCTTATGATGGAAGACGGTCAGCCTGGAGCGGTCAGGCACTGATGCCCAATCAGGCATTGCCGCTCATGGATTTCCATATCCTTTTGTTGTCTGCGGGAATTTATTCCCTCACCCCGTTATAACCCCAGGGCTTTCTACCGCCATGACTGGTTTTATCTTTAAACGTTTGTGAATGTCATGTTTACTGTAAAACATTCTTTATTGGTTCCCCTAATAACATTGTTTCTTTTTTTTGAAGCCGCTTCACTGCTCCAGGCTTCCCAGAATGACTTCAATGGGGATCATATTCCCGACATTCTCTGGAGAAACGCCGTTACAGGCCAGGTGAATCTCTGGTTGATGAAAGCCGATGGCGACCATGCCGGAGACAAGCCCCTCAGAGAAAATCCGGATTGGACCATCGCGGGAACCCATGATTTCAACAGGGACGGAATCGCGGACATCCTCTGGAGAAGCACGGATACCGGCCAGGTCGTCCTCTGGTTTATGAAGAACGATGGGACAAGACTCGGTTACAAACGACTCAGAACCGATCTGGACTGGACAGTAGCAGGGTCCGATGACTTCAATGGGGACCAGATTCCCGACATTCTCTGGAGAAACGCCGTTACAGGCCAGGTGAATCTCTGGTTGATGAAAGCCGATGGCGACCATGCCGGAGACAAGCCCCTCAGAGAAAATCCGGATTGGACCATCGCGGGAACCCATGATTTCAACAGGGACGGAATCGCGGACATCCTCTGGAGAAGCACGGATACCGGCCAGGTCGTCCTCTGGTTTATGAAGAACGATGGGACAAGGCTCGGTTACAAACGACTCAGAACCGATCTGGACTTGGCAATCATCAGTCAATATTCGGTTTACGGCCTCAAGCTTCCCCACGAAATGAAATCCGTCAAGTTGGTGGAAGACGGCATTTTCACCATGTCCCCCTCAGGTTCTTATCCGGCATATCGATATAAGGGAACTTTCGACAGAACCTATTTTGGTTATTATTCTTCCAATCATTGCATTTCTTTGGCGTATTGGAACCATTCCCAAAATCAGCCGGGCAATCCCGTGATCCTATGGGAGGATTGGGGTTGGAATTCCGGTGGGACGTTGCTCGGCGATGACCATGCGAATCCATCTGTCATTGTCTTGGAGAAGCAAGTTGGGGGACACATTGAGCATAATGGTAAACTATTGGTCGCTGCGGCAGAACATGGATCCGACAAGACAGGAAAGGGGAGACTGGAATTAAGGAGATCGAAGCTCCCGGAATCGATAGACTCCTGGGAAAATACGATTTCTCTTCGGTCAACCAAGGCCACTTATCCACGTTTAATGGAACTGGCGGATGGACGAATCTGGCTGCTCTGCCGACTGCAGAGGTTTGTGGCAAATGCCACCAACACCTTCTACTTTTGGGAAAGCATTGATGCCGGCACGACTTGGAGCGAGCCGAAATTGCTTGTTGACATCAATCCTGGCACGCATGAATCCATTTATGTCACCGTGAATAAAAATGCTGCTGGTTCGAAACTGCATTTTACGTTTAACAGCTACATCTATGATAATCCGTCTCCCGGATTAAGGCGCTATAAGAACATCTACTACATCTGTTATGATGTTCCTCTTGACCAATGGGAAAAAAGCGACGGACAAATCGTTTCGCAACCCTTGACATTGGACAAGTTAGATGTCGTTTATCAGAGCGATGATACGCCCGGGCTGGAAGACTGGACCTATTTGTCAGATATTAAAGTGGATGCCCGCGGGAATCCTGTTCTTGTAAGCATCAATTCGCAGGATCGAGGCTCGCGGGACAGGTTTGACCCGAATATCAAGGATTTCGTTTTGTATCATTTTCGCCAGGACGGTGAATGGCGGACAGAAACCGTTTGTGAAACGGCCCGTTTTTTTTATCCGAATATGGCTACCCTTCATGGAAAGTATTTGAATATGGTATTTGCCAGTCCCCCGGATGAAAACGGATACGGGAAAGACTTGGTTGGATTTGTAAGGAAGGGAGACACGTGGGAACAATATATGATTATAAAATCCCCGGAAACTGTCGATGGGCACAGTGCCCGCCCCTTCTATGCCTTGAATTCCCAAGATGAGTCCCTCATCTTTTGGAATTTCATAACTTATTATGAAGGCTCTCCATATGTGAACTGGACTTCCAGCATTTTCGGCTGTTTAATAAAATGATCGCCGGTTGGAAGATTCCATGTTTTCACATGGACCCAAACGGTGGCAGACATAAAAAACGGGGTTACAGAACATACCATAACCCCGTAACGCTTCATGGTAGGCGGTACTGGGATTGAACCAGTGACTTCTACCGTGTGAAGGTAGCACTCTCCCGCTGAGTTAACCGCCCATCGTTTTACGGGTGCAAGCTATATCCTAAAGAATTCTCTTTTTCAAGGGGAAAAATAGTTCGTCTCCATTTCAGGATTCACCTTCACAGAGTCTCCGGTAACATTCGACCCGCCTGTCCCGATAAAGATGGTTAAACGGATTGAGATGTTTGTCCCTGGCCAGGGAAATGTCAAGTTCGGCAACCCCGACCTCATTTCCAACCGGGCCGGCGGAATAGAGGACATCGGCACGGGGACCGGTAATCTGGCTTCTGCCCGTGAACTGAAGCGTCTTGCCGTTCCGATCGTCCTGTCCGGTCCGATTGGCCGTCACGGCATAGACATGATTTTCCAGGCAGCGGATCTTCATGCCGTCCTGGCAGAAGGGCAGGACCAGATTGGCGCAATGGCAGATCAGATCCGCCCCCTTCAGGGAAAGGATCCTCATGGTTTCCGGGAAAAACCAGTCGAAGCAGATCATGACCCCCATGCGGCAGCACCCAAGATCATAAATTTCCGGCTCCTCATCCCCCGGCTGAAACCAGAGTTTTTCCTCACTGAAGAGGTGAATTTTCCGATAGGTTCCCATGTACCCCTCAGGCGATACCACGACGGCTGAGTTAAAAAAGCGGCCATGGTCCCGCTCCGCCACCCCGCCGACAATGCAGCACTGGTTCCGGGAAGCCAGCCGGCAAAGAAATTCCGTCGTTTTTCCATCAGGGATTTCCTCGGAGATTTTTCCAACCTCATCGAGAGAGGTAAAGAGATAGCCCGTATTAAAGAGTTCGGGAAGCACGATCACTTCCGCGTTCAACTCGTTGATCAGGCCCTCCGCTTTTTTCAGATTCTGCTCAACGTTACCGAATACTGGTTCAAACTGCACAAATCCCGCCCTCATAACATTCTCCCCTTCCCGCCGGCTCATGCTTCTTTTCAAGCACGACATGGCAACCGAATCTCCGCCCATATCGTGCATGGCCCCAGCCCCTGTCCCGGGTTCCCTTTCTCAACGGAGCGTCCGTTGTATCTGCAGCCTTATCGTTTCCCCGCTATGGGATGGGGACGCCCAGTCCGCATTTTATCGCTTCAGCCGCTTTGATATCATCTTTGCCCCCGGATTGGAACCCTGGAGAATGCCATCCGTGCGCACTTTCGAACCCGATCCCCTTCCCATATCTCCGCAGAATCACATGAACTGACCGGTGGAAGATATCATCAAATTATTGAAAATATTCATTGACAAAATTGACTCTAATGGGGTAAGAGCCCAGAGAATTTGATAGCGGTTAGGCGGGCAAGGGTTACTAGGGTTTCCATTATCAGATGGGCTGACCCTTAAGCGGTTGAATGACATTTAAACACATTGTTAGGAGGAAATTATGGAAGTTACGGTACCCATGGAAGGAAAGATTGTGGCAATCAAAGTTAACGTTGGCGATAAGGTCAGTGAAGATGACGAAGTCGCGGTCATGGAAGCCATGAAGATGGAAATGCCTGTCGTATGCCCGGCAGACGGCGTTGTTAAAGAAATAAAGGTCAAGGTCGGTGACAAAGTTGCAGCTGAGCAGGCATTGATGATCATCGAATAGACCAGATCTTCCAGATACTACACACCGAATAAGCAAGAACACCCCTATACCGATCTTTGCAGAGCGGCTTGACGCTTCAGGATGCAGGGAAATCAATACAGAAACACCGTGTCGGCCTTTGAATTCCGGCACGGTGTTGATAGTCACAGAATGCTTAAAAATTATAAGCCGATTATCCAGACACATCAGAAAATGCCAGACATGCCGGATACGCGATATCCTTATTTTTTCGGGGGGATACGGCTGGGACTGATTTGAGCGGTTTGCTGTGGCACTAATACTTAATGAAAAGAGGAGGCTTTACCATGGATTTTGCGTTATCAGAAGAACTCGAAATGTTGCGGACTATGGCACGCGATTTTGCAACCGAAAAGATTGCGCCATTTGCAGACAAATGGGATGAAGAGCATTACTTCCCCTATGAGGAAGTCGTCAAACCGATGGGCGAACTGGGCTTCTTCGGCACCGTTATTCCGGAAGAGTACGGCGGAAACAACATGGGCTGGCTGGCCGCCATTATCCTCACCGAGGAAGTCGCCCGCGCCTCCAGTGCGCTGCGTGTCCAGATCAACATGGAAGGACTCGGCTGCGCCTACACCATCTGGAAGTATGGAACGGAAGAAGCCAAGAAGAAATATGTGGAAAAACTGGCAACGGGCCAGTACCTCGGCGGCTTCGGAATCACCGAATTCAACGCCGGTTCCGACGTCATGTCCATGAAATCCACCGCTGAGGACAAAGGGGATCATTATGTGCTGAACGGCTCAAAGACCTGGATCTCCAACGCCAGCTGCGCCGATGTCATTGTGTACTATGCTTACACGGACAAGGCTGCAAAGGGCAAGGGACTGTCCGCTTTCGCAGTGGAGTTGAAGAACAACCCCGGCATCCGCACGACGGATCTGGACAAGATGGGCAGCAAATCCTCACCCACGGGCGAGATCTATCTCGACAACGTCATCGTTCCGAAGGAAAACCTCCTTGGCAAACCCGGCGACGGCGCCAAGATCGTCTTCGGGTCCCTCAACGGAACCCGCCTGTCCGCAGCCGCGGGTGGAATCGGTCTTGCCCAGGCCTGCCTTGATGCCGCCATCAAATACGCCAACGAGCGTGAGCAGTTCGGCAAACCGATCGGTCAGTTCCAGGCGAACCAGTTCCTGATCGGCGAGATGGCCTGTGATCTGGAAGCCGCCAGACTGGTGGTCTACAAGGCCGCCTGGCAGAAGGATCAGGGAAATCTGGGTAACACCTTTGAAGTCGCCCAGGCCAAATATCTTGCCGGCGAAGTGGCCTACAAGTGCGCCATCGGCGCGATGAGAATCTTCGGCGCTTATGGTTATTCCACGGAATATCCCGTGAACCGTTTCTACCGCGATGCCCCCACCTACGCCATGGTGGAAGGTTCGACCAACGTCTGTAAGATGATCGTCGGCGGCACACTGCTTGGTGCGAGATAACCAACCGAAACGAGGTGTTCTCACCTCTCGAGATATTATGCTGTTGATATATATGTGAGTTTAGGAGAGTTTTGAATGAGACAATATTTTGAAAAGATGGACGATCTGGGCAAGGCTCTCAAGCCGGCGCAGATTGAGAGGATGAAAGACAACGTCGCCCAGATTGAGGAAGTCTATGCCGACGTTGCAGCAGCAGTTGATAAGGCAAAAAATGCGGGGGTCCCTGCAGAAGATGTTCACAAGAAAGGGGATATGACTGTCTGGGAGCGTATTGAATACATCGTGGATCCCGGGACTTTCTGCCCTCTGCATACTCTTTATAATCCGGCCGGAAACAAGGAAGGCGTTACGGGCGTCATGGACGGCCTGGCCAGGATCAGCGGCAAGTGGTGCGTGCTGATCGGCTTCGACAACAAAGTCACCGTGGGTGCTTGGATTCCCGGTCAGCCGGACAACAATCTCCGCGCCACCGACATGGCAAAGATCCTCAATATCCCCATCGTCTGGCTGGTCAACTGCTCGGGCGCCAGACTTCCTGAACAGGAAAAATTCTATGCAAACCGGCGCGGCAGTGGAACCTGCTTCTTCCGTCATGCGGAACTGGAAAAGATGGGAATCCCCGTCCTGGCGGGAATCTACGGGACAAACCCGGCGGGCGGAGGCTATCAGGGCGTGAGTCCGACCATTCTTCTTGCCCACAAGGACTGCAACATCGCCGTTGGCGGCGCCGGTATCGTCAGTGGAATGTCCCCCAAGGGATTCTTCGACGAAGAAATCGCCGAAGCGCTGATTGATGCAACGCGCAAGTTCCGGGCAACACCTCCGGGAAGCGTCAAGATTCACTACGACGAAACCGGATTTTTCAGAGCCGTTTTTGAGTCACAAACCGGTGTTCTGGATGCCCTCAAAGAATATATGTCCTATATCCCGGCATATCATCCGAAGTTCTTCCGTGTCGCCGAGCCGGCGGCACCGAAATACGATCCGAAGGAAATTTCATCCATCATCACCTTCAATCAGAAGATGGTTTATGATTTTGACAACCTTCTTGCCCGTCTGGTGGACAATTCCGAACACATGGAGTTTCGGCCCGGTTACGGACCCGAAGTGTACACCGGTCTGGTCAAAATTGATGGATTCCTGATCGGAGTCATCGGCAACCGCCAGGGAATCCTTCCCAACTACCCGGAATATACCAACGAGTACATCGGGGTGGGCGGCAAGCTCTATCGACAGGGCTTGATCAAGATGAGCGAGTTTGTCACCCTCTGTGATCGTGACCGCGTTCCAATGATATGGTTCCAGGATACTTCCGGAATTGACGTCGGCGACATCGCGGAAAAGGCGGAGCTTCTCGGCCTGGGCCAGTCGCTGATCTACTCCATAGAGCAGACCGAACTTCCCATGATGCTCGCTGTCCTCCGAAAGGGATCCGCAGCGGCACATTACGTCATGGGTGGACCGACGGCCAATAACCACACCGCCTTCACGCTGGGTACGGCTACAACGGAAATTTACGTCATGCACGGCGAAACAGCGGCAACGGCCAGTTTTGCCCGCAGACTTGTGAAGGAAAAAGATGCAGGCAAGCCCTTGCAGCCGGTCCTTGACAAGATGAATGCATTGGCCAAGGAATACTATGACAAGTCACGTCCGATTGCCTGTGCCGTGACAGGAATGGTTGATGAGATCGTCCGTTACGAGGATATCCGCAACTACATGGTCGCTTTTGCCAACGCAGTGTACCAGAATCCGAAATCCATCTGTCCGCAGCATCACATGATTCTGCCGAGAATTATCCGTTCACAGATCGTGAAAGGATTGGATAGACCCAAGGCGGGAGAGTAAGAATAACATTTACACCCTTGTTGGGCTTTTGAAGAATTAAAGAAGGCCGGAGCATGAAAATAAATCATGCTCCGGCCTTCTGCATCCTGAACGGAGAGCGATGAAGTCTTTTGATCGCCTTTTATCTTCTTTGCCGAAAAGCCAGGGCCCGCTTCAGGTCCTCTTCGGTATTGATATTGAGAAGCATGGTCCCGTCAGGGTCATAGGTCCGGATTACGCTCTCCGGAACAAAGAACACCCGCATTCCCTTGAAACATCCTGTCATTTTCAGACGATCCCCCCGCTCCAGAAGATTTTTTATGCCCGGCAGACAGCGTCGGGAATAAATGGCGTGAAGGGGGAAAAACCCCTCAGAGGTTTCCGGAACCACAATATCATACCCGTCTATTCTCTCCGTCATGTATCGGATGAATTCCACATTTAAATAGGGCATGTCGCAGGCGCATAAGAAGGCATATTCATAAGACGCATAATAAAGACCGGCATAAAGCCCTCCCAGAGGCCCCTTTTTCTTGTAGATGTCGCTGACCAGAGGAATATCCTGATCAAGATAGAGGAGAGGCTCATTGGTTACCAGGATCACCTCGGGAAACAGGCTTTTGAATTGCCTTACGACCCGGTCAATCAGCCGTTCACCGTCAATCTCCAGAAACGCCTTGTTAAGGCCCATCCGAGAGCTTTTTCCACCGGATAGAATGATTCCCGTCATCCTCTGCGCCGTTGCGTGACATGCCCCCGGGAACCTCTTGCCGGGGTTCAACATGTTGTCCGCTTTTCCATCCAGATTGTCCTTGTTTGTCACTGCCAGAGCTCCTCAAAATGGCGGCACCGTGAATCCAGGAAGACCACTTGGCCTCTGTCGTTTTCCGAGCGAATCAGCCGCCCGATTCCCTGTTTCAGTTTGATCATAGCTTCATAGTAATAGCGATTCCAGAACTCTTTTGCCGGAAGCATTCTTTTCCGGGCGATCTGGAGAGGATCAAAGGGATGGGGGAACGGGATCCGGGTAATAATGACCTGGGTCAGGGTATCCCCTTGGAAATCAACTCCATACCAGAAGGTGTCCACTCCGAAGAGGACACTCTCCTTGATCAGCCGGAATTCATCGATCAGGTTGCCCGTGGGCTGGCCTGGCGCCTGAAGCAGGAGTGGGAAACCATCGGCGGCAATTTCATCCCCTGTCAGCACAGCGACCGCTTCGAGATCGGAATAGCTGGAAAAAAGGACCAGGGTTCGCCCCCTGTTGCGGCGGATCAGCGCCGGCATCAGCTCTGCAACGGTTTTCAGCCAGACCTGCTTGTTCCCGTAACTGCCGCTGACGACGCCCTCCGGCAGGATCATCTTCACGGCGTCCCGGGAAAAGGGGGAAGGAAGAGTCGAGAAGCGGAATGGCCTTTCCTTCCAACCCAGCATGACCGGCTGCTCATCCCCCCCGGGCGTCGAAGCCGCATTTTCCTGGTCCGTACAGTCCATCCCGACGATTTTGCAGAAGTCATCGAACCGGTCTCGCTGCCTCAGGGTCGCAGAGGTGTAGACAATGCAGTCCCGCCTGTCGTAAATATGCTTTTGAATCAACCCGGAGACGTCCACGGCATGAACCATGAGCACCCAGTGCCTGGAATAAAGCTGGCAGGCGGCAACCATGTTGTCGGATCGGATTGTCTTCTCCAGAAGCAGGAAATTCTCGGCATCCGAAAGAATTCGGGCTGACGCATTTTTAATGCGCTCCTGGGAACGGGGCAAAAGTTTCAGCGCCCGGCAGGTGTCCGGATCTTCCAGGAATGACAAGCTTCCGGCAAGGGCTTTCAGAAGGTCGGCAAACATCTGAAGCGCTTTTTCTATCTTCCCGTCAGCGTAAGCGGCATGACATAAAGGCAGTTGGAGAATCTCACCTCTTGCGCTGGAGGGAAAAATCCTGCGCAGGATATGGCCGAATTCTTCAACGGCCTGCTGCAATTCCTCCAGAAGGTTGCGGCATTGGTCAATGGATGCCTCCACGTCTCCGGCGGCATTGTGTAAAACCCTGTGAAGCACAAGTTCCAGGTAGGACAGGGTATCCATCATCTCGCGGGAATTGACGGACAGGCGGAAGGCGTTCCGTACAGCCTGTTCGAAATGGTTGGCCTCGTCAATGATGCAGTTTCGGAACATCCCCGACAATTCCTCATCCAGATCAATCAGGGCCAGTTTGTGATGGTTTGTAACGACCACACGTGCGGATCGCGCTTCGGCACGGGCCACCTGGGCCGGACAGAGGATATGGCGGCCCGTGCAGCCCGTCTTTGCAGAAATTTCGCTATGGAGTCGCCGAAAATAAGGGGATGTGTTCAGGTGGCGGTCGACTCTTTCCCCCACCGTTTCACCATCGGCATGCCTGAACAGAAAGATGAGATTGGCAAAGTACAGCCATGTCAGCAACTGGGCTCCCTTCAGATCCTCTTCGAAGGCCGAATTCAGTTTTTCAGCACAGAGATAGTTGGATTTCCCCTTCAGCAGGGCAACGGGAATATTCCGGAAATCCCGCTCCAGCGCCATGGTCCGGGGAATTTCCCGGGAGTGGATCTGATCCTGGAGACTTTTTGTGTAGGTCGAAATCATAACCCGTTCATCGGGATTCAGGCGGAGATAATCCATGACGGGAATCAGATACCCCTGGGTCTTTCCCGTTCCCGTACCGGCTTCAAGGGTCAGGACGGCCCCGTCATTCAATGCCTCGGTCACACAAAGGGAATATTTCAACTGGGCGTCCCGGAACTTGAAGCCCGGAGCCCCCTCTGCCAATCCCTTAAGAAGCGTCTCGATCCGCTGTTCCGGAATCGTCCTCCGATCTTCCTGATTCCGAGTCAACGCCGGGGAAAACCGCGCCTTTTCCAGAAACGGCATCCAGTCTGCCGTGTCGTTCCGTGCAACGGGCGAAAAGAGTCCGCCCCAGTACTCCTGATAATGCTGCACCAGGTGAATCATGACGTCACCAAAAAGGGTGTCGCTCATTTTCAGATAATGGCGCAGCGCTGCTGAAGAGGGCTGCGTTTCATCATTCAGCCGATCACCGCAGAGATGTCGAACGAGTTCGATGGACAGATCAACCAGTTCCGAAGCGGAAAAGCTGATCTTCTCGCGCCTTTTTCCGGAGAGATATTCCCACAATCCCCGGGGAGAAAACGACTCGACATGGGGAAGAAAATATTCGGCAGCGAAGGTGAGATCGACAAAGCGATCCTTGGCGCAGAATCGAAGCAGGAGATCCAGTACGGAATATGGATCCAGGACCAGGACAAAGGCCTGTTTCTCAAGAAAAGACCTCAAGCGGACGGCCACTTCTTCCGCCGGCGGGGCCTCATGGAGAGATTCTTTTGAGATGTTGGAGTGGTAACGCTCCCTTTCCGTGAGATATGGGTACCTCACCAGGGAGGAAAAATTCCGGCGCGAAGCGTCCCTGGACAGGATCGTCGCAGCAACTTCATAAATCCGGTTGCCGTTGTCCGCCTTCAGGCCCGCATGGCCATAAACAAATGCCACTTCGTCAACAGGACGGTTATAAGGTTTCAGCATGGGTCTCCGAGAGGCCGTTATCTGAACAGATACATATAACTTCAGGGGCCAGGTTCAATCTCTTATGGCGGCGCGCCATCGCCACGGTGTTCAGCGATCACGCAACGCTGGGCATCCCCATATCACACAAGGTTCAATGACTAAACAGAAAAAATGCCATGTTAACGGTATAACTATTGTGACGTTTTACGAAGATGCTTCTCGCCGGCACAAAATTTAAAAAAAATTACGCATATTCTTGACAAGGAAAGGTTGTTTAGGATAGAAAGACTACCTCATCGTTTCAAAAAAGCCGGAGTAACTCAGGGGTAGAGTAGCTGATTCGTAATCAGCAAGTCGGGGGTTCAAATCCCCCTTCCGGCTCCATACAATCAGGGGGTTGCAGATTTCTGCAACCTTTTTTTGCCACCATTGGCCCCACGAAGAAAAAGCCGCTGCGAAGAACGGCTTTTTCTTCGTGATTCGGTGGATTTCTTCCGAAGACCCGGTCAACCTGTCTTCAATGATCCTGGAATGTGGTATGCGTGCATCTCTGGGTTGATGCAATATCGTTGTGGCCCAGTATGTCCTGGATGGAGCTAAGGTCCGTGCCCGCTTCCGGATTGTGGCCTGCAAAGTCGTGCCTCAGCATGTGAGGAGTGATCCTTTTGTTGGCCCCTCCCCTTCTGATGCCGGCTTCCAGGACCGTCTGGAACTTCGTTATATTACCCCACATGCAGGTTTTTTCCTGAGCTGTTTCCTGATGTATCCGAGGTCAGCCGCAGAAACAATCATGACGCACTCCGATGGCACCCGTATAGACCGTCCGGATCTTTTGCATCTTGGAAACGCGAACCAAGCGTTCCTCGATGATCTCGAACAAGAGATCAAGCAGGCTTATTGATTTGTGTCCAGACCTGTTGATTGATTCTTTGCTTTTTCTTCATCCTGGAGCTTGACGAGTGTCCGGTAAACACTTTCCAGGACCTCGTCAATTTTACCAACGCTGTGATCTTCGCTGAGAGCATACTGCATCGCAATCTTAACAGCCTCATCACGAAGAGCATCCCTTCTGTCAGACTTTTTGGACATCATTATAACCTCCGTTAAGTGATTAGAGGAAAGCACAAACAGCGAGTCACCCAAGCTGCAATGACGGTCTCACCTCTCCAGGCCCTTTATTACCCCCTTTTATTGAGGGTTTCAAATTATTTCGGAGAACAAGGAGTGTTCGACAGACGTGGATGAAGAGCAGCACATGGACTTCTGGACCGCAAGGAAGTCACTGACGAAAGAAGAATCCTGACAGGGCGGATGACAGGAGGCGCCCTGTGCTCATATGGACCAGAAAGAGTGGAAACACTGCAGCCAGATACATCACTGCACCGATCCTGTCCGGAATCTCTGCAAAGCTCGAAGAATTGAGGTCACAAATGATTCTGTCGGAACCGCTCCGCAAGGCTGCGGACTATGCCTTGAAATAAACGCCAGGCCCTGTGTGGACAGCAGAGGCGATGGTCCAATCCCTGGACGGGGCCTTCTTTGTGGACAACCTGACTTTTCACAACCTTAAATTCCATTGACTTCAAAAATGAAAAAATGATAGGGGTCCGATAATGGCTTTTCATTGACGATTATCAATAAAACCCCCAGGAGGAGGTTCCAATGCTCATCATTCGGCAAATGCAGGTCAGTTCCATGGCTGTCTTCGCCTATCTGGTCGGCGATTCGGATACGGGAGAAGCCCTGGTTATCGATCCGGCCGACAACATTGACGGCATCCTGGCCACGGCCGCCAAAAACAATCTGCAGATCAAATACATTGTCAATACCCATGGGCATGTGGACCACATCAGCGGGAACAAGGAAATGAAAGCAAAGACCGGCGCACCCATCATCATTCATGAGGGGGATGCCTCCATGCTGGGCCATACACCACCCATGCTGCTCCAGATGTTTGGGGCGGAAGATTCGCCACCCGCCGACATGACGGTAAAAGATGGCGATACGATTTCCATAGGGAACATTTCCCTGAAGGTCATCCATACGCCGGGACACTCTCCCGGGGGAATGTGCCTGTACATTAAAGGATTTGTCTTTACCGGCGATACCTTGTTCGTTGAGAGCGTCGGCCGAACGGATCTAAACGGCTCCTCCGCTTCGCAGCTGTTCACCTCCATCCGGGAAAAGCTCTTCGCCTTACCCGACGACACCCAGGTTTTGCCGGGACACAACTATGGAAGAACAAACACTTCGACCATAGGTCACGAAAAGAAATACAATCCCTTTATGCGGTAAGCAGAATTTCGGAGGCGGAAAATGGAAAGCGCAGGCCTGATTAAAACCCGTTATGAAGGACTGAAATTGTCCAATGTCGGCAAGGTCCGGGACATTTACGATCTCGGCTCTCATCTTCTCATTGTTGCTACGGATCGAATCTCCGCTTTCGATGTGGTCATGCAGGAACCCATTCCGGATAAGGGGAAGATTTTGACCAAAATGTCCGCTTTCTGGTTCAAAAAGGTGGAGGATATCGTGGGCAATCATCTTGTCTCCACCAATCCGGATGATTATCCGGCCCAGTGCGCCCCCTACCGGCAGGAGCTCGAGGGAAGGAGCATGCTCGTTAAAAAGGCATCCCCTCTTCCCGTGGAATGCATTGTCCGCGGTTATCTGAGCGGTTCGGGATGGCAGGATTACCGGTTGACCAAAACGGTTTCCGGCATTCGGCTGCCTGACGGTTTGAAAGAATCGTCCAAGCTGGCGGAACCGATTTTTACGCCGTCGACCAAGGCGCCCGAGGGGGAGCATGATTCTCCCATTACCCGCAAAGAAACCGAAGACATCCTCGGCGCCGAAAATACGGCGAAGATCATTGAAATCAGCCTCGCCATTTACAACCGGGCGTCAAGGATCGCCGACGAGGCAGGGATCATCATCGCCGACACGAAAATGGAGTTTGGCCTGATTGACGGAGAACTGATTCTGATTGATGAGCTGCTTACGCCGGACTCCTCCCGCTTCTGGCCCAAAGCCGATTATATTGAAGGCCGACCTCAGAAGAGCTTTGACAAACAGTTTCTGCGGGATTATCTGCTTTCCCTGAGCTGGGATCAAAAGCCACCGGCTCCGCACCTTCCGGAAGATATCATCGGAAAGACCCGGGAAAAATATGAAGAAGCGCTGAAACGTCTTGTAATCTGATCCAGCTGCAGATCAAAGGGGGTTTCAGGGGATGCGGCAAATCCCGGGACTCGCTGGCCTCAGCCTTCTTTCTTGAAAGGTAGAGATAAGGCCCTGTGCCTGTAAACGCATTCCGGCAGGAAATTGGATGCGGCCTGCTTGCATGACTTGACAACGCGGCCATCGATCATTATCTTTTCTACCGAAAATTCAGCAGGCACTCTAAAAGGGCCGGTTTCTCTGTTCGGAGGAATCGGAGAAACGAGTTCCGGAAGCATCCGCCTTTCAGTTTCCCCTTTGATCCAGAACAGACATAGGATTTGCATGCATTCCCTGCATCATTAAGAAACGAAGGAAGCTCATGAACACAATGGTTAAAGTTTGTTATTATGAGGTCTTGGAAATAACCCGGGACGCCACTGAGGAGGAAATAAAGAAAAGCTATCGCAGAATGGCCATGAAGTACCATCCGGACCGCAATCCAGGGGACAAGGAAGCGGAGGAGAAATTCAAGCAGGCTGCGGAAGCTTACGAGGTGCTGAGCGACAGGAAAAAGCGGGATATTTACGACCGTTACGGACACGATGGTCTCAGCAGCAGTGGATTTCAGGGATTTTCAGGATTCGACGACGTTTTTTCCAGCTTCGGCGACATCTTTGAAGACATCTTCGGATTCAGCAGCTCCCGTTCCCGCTCACGGACAGCAGGGCGTGCGGGGGCCGATTTAAGGTATGATCTGACCCTGACTTTTTCGGAAGCCGCCTTCGGCACCGAAAAAGACCTCAATATCCGCAAATCCGTCACCTGCGCGGAATGCCGCGGGTCAGGCGCCGATCCCGGCTCGGAGATCAAGACCTGCAGCTATTGCGGCGGCAGGGGACAGGTTCTCCAGAGCAGCGGATTCTTCAGTATTAGAACGACCTGCCCTGAATGCAAGGGCTATGGCAAGATCATTTTGCAGTACTGCAGTGCCTGCCATGGAAGCGGCAAAACCGCCTTGGACAAAAAGGTCCATGTTAAAATCCCTGCCGGCGTAGAAACAGGATCCCGCCTTCGGCTGCGCGGCGAGGGTGAAGATGGTGAATTCGGAGGGCCAAGCGGCGATCTCTATGTGTTCCTGGCTGTTGAACCTCATGAATTTTTTGAACGAAGAGGCTATGACATTTATTGCAGGGTCCCGATTACCTTTGTGCAGGCTGCTTTAGGGGCGAAAATCGAGGTCCCTACGCTGACGGGAACGGAAAAGCTGAAAATTCCGAAAGGAACGCAAAACGCCACACATTTTCGGCTGAAGGGTCGGGGCATTCCTCACATCAGGGGATTTGGAAACGGCGACCAGATCATTGAAACCCTGGTGACCATCCCGACTTCCCTGACTCGGAAGCAGGAAGAGCTTCTGCTCGAATTCGCCAAGCTGGACAACAAATAATGGAGGTGTCAGAATTGTGTTAGCGTTATCCAAAAAAAGAAAGCTGTTCGTTATTTTGTCGATTTCCCTCTTCTTTCTAACCTGTGGATGTGCAGCCATCGTCGCCGGCGGCGCCGCGGTGGGCGCTGGAGCCGGAACGTACCTGTATGTAAATGGGGAATTGAAGACCGACTATCCCTATAATTTTGAAAAAACCTGGACCGCCTGTGAAAGGGCGGTGGCGGATCTGCGCGGCACCGCGGTGGATCCGATGAAAGGAATCAGTGAAGGGACGATTTCCGCCAAGATCAACGAGGAACCCGTCAAACTGATCATAAAATATAAAGACAAGAATCTGACAACCGTGGGGGTGCGTGTGGGCATCATGGGCGACCAAACCGCCTCAAAACTGATTCATCACAAAATCAGCGACAACCTTCCCAAACCGTAACCAAGGCGACCCGGCTGCCCCTTTCTTCATCAGCAGGGTGAGACCGTTGTGATTTCACCTGAAGGACGCCCCCTCACCCTGCTGCTACTCACCCTTGCTTTCCAAACCATAGGCCTTGATTTTCTTGTGCAGGTTGCTTCGCTCCAATCCGATGGATTCCGCCGTCTTCGAGATGTTGCCTTCAAATTCCCGAAGTTTTTTCGCAAGATAGGATTTCTCAAAATCCATTTTGGCTTCCCGGAATGAACCGGAGACATAATCCTGCACGGGATCCCTGAATGGCTCAACTTTATGGCCCTCTTTCGGGAGTGGAGGAATGTCATGGGCGGATATGACGATTGAGGGGGTCATAATGGCCAGCCGTTCAATGAAATTTTTAAGCTCCCGCACATTTCCCGGCCAGGAATGCTCCATCAGAATGGCTAGGGCATCCTCTCCCAGGATTTTTTTGGGCTCCCCCTCTTTCAGCGCAAAATCAGCAAGAAACCGCTCCATCAACAAGGGGATGTCTTCCTTTCTGCTTCTCAAGGGGGGGACCATCAGGGGGATGACGTTCAGGCGATAGAAAAGGTCCTGCCGGAATCGCCCCTCTTCCATCTCCTTTTCAAGATCCTTGTTCGTGGCGGCAAGAACCCGGACATCAACCTGAATGACCTTGTTTCCGCCGACCCTTTCAAACTTTTTTTCCTGCAGAATTCTCAATATCTTGGCCTGGGCTTTCAGGCTCATGTCCGCCACTTCGTCAAGAAAAATGGTCCCTTCATGGGCAAGATCGAATTTCCCTCTCTTTTTTTCCGTCGCCCCCGTAAAGGCGCCTTTTTCATGGCCAAAGAGTTCGCTTTCGATAAGCTCTTCGGGAATTGCGGCGCAATTCACTTCGATCATAGGCTTGTCCGCCCGTTTGCTCTGGCGGTGTATGGCCCGGGCTACGAGCTCTTTGCCCGTCCCGTTTTCCCCCATGATCAGAATCCAGGCATTCGTTGGAGCCACAATGGAGATCATTTCCTTGAGTTCCATGATCGGGGGGCTGGTGCCGGTCAGCTCATAATCCTGGTTGATTTTCTGCCGAAGTAAAAGATTCTCCTCTTCCAGGCGGGACATCTCGAGGGCATGCCTGACGGTCAGGATGATCTTCTCCAGGGAAAGCGGCTTTTCAATAAAGTCGAATGCCCCCAGTTTGGTCGCCTTCACTGCGGTTTCGATTGTTCCATGACCGGACATCATGACCAGCGGCAGTTTGGGATAAAGATTCTTCGCTGTCTTCAGAACCTCCATCCCATCGATTCCAGGAAGCCATATGTCGAGGAGAACAAGGCTGGGAAGTTCCTCGTCAAGGAGTTTCAATGCCTCTTCACCGCTGTTTGCCGCCAGAATGTCATACCCTTCATCAAGAAGGATGTTTCCCAGAGACTTGCAGATGCTCTCCTCATCGTCGACAATAAGAATTGTTCTTTGCATACACGAACTTCTATCCAGCTCAGAAAGTATGTTTCAAAAATAATTTCAAAAGGTTGATATCACAATGACCATCAGGGGCGCAAACTCCTTTTGAAAACTTTACATCACAGTCTCCGCCGCCACCGGTAGATCAAAGGTGACAACCGTTCCCCGGGGTTCGTTGTTGGAGATGGTGATATGCCCGTGATGATCGGAAATGATGGAGCTCACAATGGCAAGTCCAAGCCCCGTTCCGCTTTTTTTGGTGGAAAAGTAAGGTTCAAACACCTTCATTTTATACCCCGCGGGAACCCCGCAGCCATTGTCCGCAACTTCCGTGATCGCCAGGTTTCTTGCCCGGTCATAAGCCGTGCGGATTTTTATGGCTCCGTCGTTTTTGTTTACCGCGGCTATCGCGTTATCCAGGAGGTTGGTCATCACCCTCTTGATCTGCTCTGAATCCAGGATCACCTTCGGCAGGTCTTCGCTCAGCTCAAACTCGAAGGAAATATGCTTGTGCGCATCCTGGTACAGGGCCACGGCATCGGTGAGCGTCTCGTTCAAATTTCCAGGGACAGGACGGGTTACAGGCATCCGGGCGTAGCGGGAAAATTCATTCACCAGATTTTTTAAAATTTCCACCTGGTCGATAATGGTCCGGGTGCATTCATAAAAGATCCCCCCATTTTCCCCCAGCTGATCCCCGTACTTGCGCTGAAGCCTCTGTGCCGACAATTGAATCGGCGTTAAGGGATTCTTGATCTCATGAGCCATTCGCCGGGCGACTTCCCGCCACGCCGCCGCCCGTTCGGCCTGCTGCAGCTGCGTCAGGTCCTCAAAGACAACCACCATCCCCATCTCATGGCCCTCATCATCCCGGACAAGGGTCAGGGTCATGAGAATGGTCAAAGCCCTGTCTTTGAGCACCAGTTCCAACTGCCTTTCAATCTGGCCCTTTGCGCTTTTCTCCAGATCCTTCAGCAGGACCTCCGCCAGGGCCAGATGCTCACTGAGCAGAATGTCTTCATAGCGCCTGTTGATCACGCTCTCCAGTTTGATGTCAAGCATTCGCTCCGCGGCTCCGTTGATGGTTGTAATGTATCCCTTTTCGTCAACGGAAATCACGCCGGCGGAAACGTTGTGAAGAACCGTTTCCATGTATTTCCGGCGCTGTTCAAGGTTGATGTTGGCCTGCTCGAGATTTTCCTTGCTCTCCTTCAAATCCCTCGTCATCGAATTGAAAGAATCCACAAGGACTCCGATCTCGTCACTGGCGACAATATCGATCTGATGCGTCCAGTCCCCTTTGGCGATGCGCTTGGTCGCATCGGCAAGATCAAGGATCGGTACCGTAATTCCCTTGGCCATGAACAGACCGAACCAGGTTGCCGAAAAGATAATCAGGAGCGTAATGATGGCCAGGGTGATCATGTAACTGATTTTGATGGGGTTCTGAATCAGGTGCAGCTGGCCGTACTGCTCGGATGCCCTTGAAACAAGGGCTATTTTGTCAACAATTTCCCGGGGGACGAAATAACTTATGACAACGGCGCCGACCACTTCGGAGGGATGAGCATTCGAGTAAATGGGCACCAGTCCGCTGATGAATTCTCCGTTTTCCGAGGGCTGGATTAAGGACACCTCGTTTCCGGAAAAGACCTCCTCCATAACCTGAGGCGTTGGAGACGAGGGTTTGGCGTCGCTCTGCTCAGGACCAAGGAACACCATGCCCTTCGTCCGGTCGTCGATATATATTTCAATAACGGCCGCTCGGATTTGCTTCTGTCTCTGCTCCACCAGCTTCCTGAGATAATCAACCCGCTCGCCTTCATCGAGGCGGTTCTCCATAATATCGGCACTCAGCTGCCCTGCGTGATACTTGGCATGCTCTTCATACCTCTTGTAATAGGTCTGGGCAACCTCCAGAGTATTGTTCAGGGCGTCTCCCACCCGTACATTAAACCAGTTGTCGATACTGGAAGCCAGAAAGTTGCTCGCCACCAGGAAAAGGAGGATGGTCGGGATGAGAGAAAGACAGACAAAAGCCGCCACCAGTTTCGTTCTCATCCTTGACCCGATAACCCCCTGCCGCCTTTCGAAGACGAGTTTCACGACGTTCCTGATAATCAAGAAGATCAGAAGAATGATCAGGATGATGTTGATGTTGATCAAACCGAAAATCAGGATATTGCTGGACTCGTGAAACAGGTATTCCTCCTGGAAGAGGAAATGTTCGATGAAAGACAAGACAATGATGCACAAGACGGAAACAGCGATCAGGATAAAATCGCGACGCCTTCTGTTCACTTCTTCCGGTCCCAGCGCCGGGCGGTCATTTTTTTTCATGTTTGAAGACGAAAAGGCTGGATCTGCCAGTCTGTTTCAAAATCCCGGAAAGATAAAAAAATTCTGAGAAATTCCGCGTAAAAGGGCAAGCGGTAATTCTCCCACGCCAGCTTGATCCGTGCGTAGTAATCCTGGTCTCTGCTCAGATTTTTCATATTCACAACGGGTATTCCATTGATCTCGGCCACAGCGAGCCTGGCCATCGCAAACTCCTGAAAGGCCTCTGCCGTCTGCGGGAACGTCGACGTCACATAAAATTTCTTCTTGGCTTGATCGTACTTGATGTTTTTTATAATCTCAAGCTGTGCCAGCCGCTCATCAAACCAGTGCTTCTTTTTCCGGTAGAACTCTATTTTAAAAGAAAACGTTGTGGAAACACCCGCAAGAATCGCTTTTTCAATATCCGGCGGAAAATGAGACAATCTGGCATAAACCAGCACATTTGTCTGATCATTCGTAACCAGAACATCCTTGATTTTCATCTCATCGGGATTCTGATCCACCACCAGATGATAGAGAAGGGGCGCGATGACAAGCAAAGCAACAATCGCGAGCAATAGTGGTATTCTTCTTTTCATGATTTTCAACTTTATGTTTTTATGGATTCTCTGACTCAACGGAGAACTGGACAGATCGTTTCACTGTCAAGCTCCGTCAAAAGAGGTTTTTCACGTCCGTTTCTAACAGGATTGGCGTTCCCATGCAACTTCCTTTTAAGGAGCGCTTTTTGTCAGGTTCTTCACAATTCTGATCAGGAATTGTCCATCTTCGGCATCGTCCCTTTCAAAAGAGATTTGTTCCGCTTCATAGAGATTATACTCTTTGACCATAAGCTGCCTGCGGATCTCCAGGGAGTTGAGAACGGCGTCCCTTGCGTTTCCTTTGGCAAAGGTCAGCACCATCTCGCATGCCGGCTCCAGATCGATCGCCTTCCAGAGGATTATTTCCGTATCCATAAGATTTTCCATTTCACAAAAAGAGTTGGGATTTTTCTCACCATACGGCGGTACCAGCTTACCGTAAAACGTGAAAATGTAGAAATTAATTTCTCAAAATTCTCTGAAGACAGCCGGAAGACTCAACTTCGGATAAACTGTTCATTGAAAAGAGAGCGAAGGTTCTATTTGATTGACCGGAAGGACAAGACAAAGAAAGGCTCAGCGGGGAACTAGCACGAACGATATGACCTTCAGCCCTTTCTCCTGGCCGGGGGTCGTGGTGATTCACCCCGGACGTCAAGGAGTGCGCCATCGACACGATGCGCCGACGCCGTCAACCGTCTGCAGGTTCCGGATCGATCCCTCTCGAAGGGGCTTTTCTATAATAGCGGTCCCTTTCGCTGTAGATGCATCCGCAATATTGCTGTCGATACATGCCCTGGGCTTTTGAGATGCGGATGCCGGTTTCCCAGCCTTCGCGAAAGTCATGGTAGAAAAAGGCCAGCCCCTGCTCCTTCGCAAGGCTTTCTCCGATGCTGCAGATCAACGAGTGATTCTGGTACCGGCTGTATAGAAGCGTGGAGGAAAATCCGTCAAAGTTTCCCTTTCTGGCGACGTGCGCCGCATAGCTCAACCGCTTGTAATAGCAGAAGCGGCAGCGATCCCCTTCGCGAAAGGCGACGCTCCTTAAAAAGTCGTCCAGTTCGTAGGAATCTTTCCAGATGACCGGGAGATTTTCTTGCTCGGCATAGGCCTTGAGCGTATCCCTGCGGCGGCAATACTCAAGGTAGGGATGGATGTTCGGGTTGAAGAAAAGCCCCCGCACCTCGTGATGCTGATCCCTCAACACCTGCAGGGGATAGATGGTGCAGGGCGCGCAGCATATGTGCAATAGGAGTTTCATGGTTCACAAAAAGCCGGGGTCAGATCAGCTCCTCCTGCTCGAGTTTTGACGTCCTCTTCCCGAAATGGTCGTACGCCTTTCTCGTGGCGATTCGGCCCCGCGCCGTTTTCTGCAGATAGCCCTCCTTGATGAGATAGGGCTCATAAACATCCTCAATCGTCGTTTTTTCCTCTCCAACCGTGGCGCACAGGGTGTCAATTCCGACAGGGCCGCCGCCGTAATTCTCGATAATGGACAGCAGGATGCTCCGATCCATGTGATCAAATCCCTGATGGTCTATCTCCAGCATTTCCAGGGCGTTGACGGCGACCGTTTCGTCGATTGCCCCTTTCCCCTTGACCTGTGCGTAGTCCCGGACTCTCTTCAGGAGACGATTGGCGATTCTCGGCGTCCCCCGCGAGCGCTTTGCGATTTCGATGGCCCCTTCATGCTCGATCTCAATCGACAAAAGACTCGCGGAGCGGATGAGGATCTTTGTCAACTCATCAACGGCATAATAGTTCAGCCGGAAACTGATCCCGAAGCGGTCCCGGAGCGGCGAGGTCAGCAACCCGGCCCGGGTCGTAGCCCCCACCAGGGTAAATCTCGGAATATCCAGCTTCATGCTCCGTGCGGACGGCCCCTGGCCGATCACCAGATCGATGTAGAAATCCTCCATGGCAGGATAGAGGATTTCCTCGACGGTATGGGGGAGCCGATGAATCTCGTCGATAAAGAGGATGTCGGCATCCTTCAGATTGGTCAGGATGGCGGCGAGGTCGCCGGGCCGCTCAATGACCGGCCCCGAGGTGATCTTGATATTGAATCCCATTTCGCGGGCAATGATGACCGCCAGGGTGGTCTTACCCAGACCGGGAGGGCCATAGAGGAGGACATGATCCAGGGCTTCCTTTCTTTTCTTGGCGGCATCGACAAAGATGGAAAGGTTCCTCTTGACCGTCTTCTGACCAATGTATTCCCTGATGCTCTGGGGGCGTAAGCTGTGTTCGTAGGTGCCGTCCCCTTCGATGCATTCTGGACTTATCAGATCGTCTTTTCTCATGACCTTCCCTAAGAGGGTGCTCTTCCGTTTTATCGACGGATTCTTTTTCAGGTTACACCTGTGCCATAAATGATCTGCATCGGGTGTGTCAACCAAATTTATGGACGCTTGCCGGTCCTTACCCGGGAAATCCCATGCGCATCAGCCCCGTCGGGTTTCCTGGAGGCGGGAGATGGTCACCCTATCCGCCCCCTTTCCAAAGAAATGATACCCGGAACCTGCTTCGGCGATTACGCTGAGCACCCGGTCGGCGTCGGTTACCCTGATGCCGCCCAGGATGCTGACCCCCCGCCGGAAAAAGGCGTCGGGAATCATGCTTGCCGTCGGGCCGACCACGATGATCTCAGCCCCCGGTTTTCGCCACTCCAGAAGTCCCTCGAGCGTATCGTTGATCAACGTCGTCCCCGTGATGACGAGGAGATCCGCCCGAGAAACGGCTCCCGGCGCCTTTTCGGGAGGGACGAGAAACTCCAGTTCATCCGCTCTCAGGGTCGAAGGGTCCAGTTCCAGAATTCCAAAGGGCTTTCCCCTCTGCTTCAGGGCCTTGATGGCAGGGGCAAGCGCCCCGACCACGACCACAAATCCCTCTTCGGGGAGCATCATGTCCTCCAGGGCATCCACGCCTGCCGAAATCCGATAGGTTTCCGGCGGCTTCCTTTTCCAGCACTCGGCGGACAGGGCGTTGAGAAGGGCGATGCCCATCGTCCTTTTCAGGGGATTCCCGCTGAACATCTCGTCCAGAAACCGAGTAGCCTTTCTCCCTTCCAGTCTCCCGGAAGCCGGCATGACCCTGGCCGAGCTCGGGCAGCAGACCGCTTCCGGAATGCTCTTGATTGGGGTAAAACACAGCCCTCCTTCGCCGCTGTTCAGTTTGATCCCCGTGAAAAACAGCCCCATAACGGTTTTTTCCACAGTCATCGTTTCCAGGCTTTTTCCCAGAATCTCAGAAATCGCCTCTCGGGTTTCCCTCAGGATATCGCCAGGATGAGAGGTTGGTTCCATGTGTCCTCCTAAAAAATGCCCATGTCTGTGATCCAGCTCTGTCGGCGGATCCGGAATAGCCGCTTCTTCCGAAGGTGATGTTCCGGAAACAACAGTCAGGATGACGTTATCGTTTTCTCATTACTCGCGGGCCTCCACCAGAGCAGTGCGGACCTCATGCCGTCCGGCCACGTATAGACACCGCCGGAGAACTTCAACCGCCGGTTCAACGTGGAAGAGATCAGGTCGTCGTAAGCTTCGGAGATCCCCAGGTTTAAATGTTTCCTGGCTCGACGGACCGCATCTTCCAGAGAGACATTGACCCAGTTCGTCATGCCCTCTTCGATCAGGACATTTGCATAAATCCCAAGGGTATAGAGGGCATTGTACGCGATGATCGCGTCGGGGCTGTCATGGCGACACCCGGAAATCTTCAAGGACAGCTCACCCAGAATCCCGTCGGCCGGAGGCAGCCGGATGGCCAGATAGCATCTCTTCCGTGCACACTGTTCCATTTTGCGCACGAAAGCCGCCAGGTCCGAACTTCCGTACATGCCATGGGCGCAGATAACCAGATCGTGCATTCCAGGAGAGGCATCTTCCCAGGATTGCAGTTGGATCTCCGCATTCTGGATTCCGGCGCGGCCGAGATTTTCTCTGAGCATATCGGCCATGGCGGCAGTCGGTTCAATCGCCGTCACCTTTCTACCGGTCCCGGCCAGAGGAATCGTCCAGCGCCCGGTTCCGGGTCCGATCTCAAGCACGGTATCCCCGGCATCCATTTCTTCAAGGATGAAATTCAGCAGGGCATCCGGCCTTTCCTTCTTCTTCCGGGCGTGGGCTTTATACTTCTCCACCATTCCTTCCCCTTTGGGACGGAAGCCCCTCATGACCAGCTTCCGCCACAAATCCATCCAGTTGCATTCCTCCATCTCGATTCCCTCTAACGATTTAAGGTAGAAACAATAAGCCAATAGCACCCGGCCGTCAGAATTATTGAAACGGCCAGGCTCAGATAAAAATTAACCCCTTGCCTCAACAACAGCGGCAGCGACACAAACAAAGCCAGTGAAGGCAGAACAAGCCAGAAGATGCCGGATGCCAGCGCACTCACTTTTGCGACGTCATGCGTATCGATGTACAACCAGATCATTGCCAGAACAGAAACAAAGGGAATCGACGCCAATACCGCACCAATCAAGGAACTGCGTTTGACAATTTCAGAGATCAGCACCACCAGTAAGGTTGTTATCACAATTTTTATGAGATAGTAACTCAAGGAATCCTCATAACAACAAATAAGCACCATCACTCCATGTTTTATTTCAGCATCCCGTGTTCTACCTGACCGTCACTTTCGGCCTGATCGGATTCCTTTTCTCATAAAACGGAACTCCTGCGCTCTGGATAGGATCAACGACACCGTAGTTGCCGATGCCATGGGAAATGGACAGATCAATTTCATAAGGCAGGAATAACAAAAAATTACAGTCCTGTTCCTTCAAACATTTCCTGATCCATGTTCCCCTCACACACTCTCGTCACGGGACCTGTCATTGTGGCAAAAAACCCCTTGCTGAACTGAATTCCGATCTTGCCGCCCGGCATGTGAACAGTGATATCCGACCCGCAGCGTCCCAGTTTGCAGGCAACAGCCGCAGCAGCGGTGCTGCTGCTTCCCGATGCCAGAGTATAGCCGGCGCCGCGCTCCCAGATTTCAATTTGGATGTTGCCGCGATCAAGGACTTTCATAAACTGAACATTCGTCCGATTCGGAAATCTCGGGTCGTTCTCAATAAGGGGGCCATAATGATGGGCGTCAACCGATGACGGATCGTCGCTAAGGACGACACAGTGAGGATTTCCCACCGTTGCCGCGCAGAATGTAAAAATCCTTCCGTTGATGTCCATCGTTTCGTTCAAAACTTCACGGGGCGGTCCGGCAACGGGAATGCTTGTGCTGTCGAAACGCACTTCACCCATCTTCACGGAAACCACTTTACCCCTGTCCTCAACCTTGCATGAAACAACCCCTCCCGGGGTTTCCACTGAAAAAGATTGCTCCCCTACCAGCCCTTCATCATAGAGTGACCGGGCAAAAATGCGAAGGCCGTTTCCGCTCTTTTCCGCTTCGCTTCCATCGGGATTGAAGATGCGAAGACCGAAATCACATGACAGGCTGTTAACCGGTCCATAGAGGATGCCATCTGATCCTACGCCGTAATTGCGGTGGCAGATCAGCCGCACAATGTCTCCGGAGAGCTCCCCCTCAAACGCTTCGGGACGCAAGACGATGTAGTCGTTTCCTAAGGCATGATACTTGAGATATTTCATTTTTCCAGTATTTCAGTCTCCTTTTCTTCAGGGATTCTGCCAGTACGTCTTCCACAAAGGGTTATCGCTTCCCTTTTCCACGATGGAGGAATACAGAACTCTTTCCCTGGTGAAGAGCAACATCATCATGTCGTACCGGATCACACTGCCGCGGGCAGCCAGGCCTGCACTGAGCCGGATCGTGTCGCTTATGGGCATCCCCAGGCTCAACGAAACTCCCTGGTAGGCGCTGCGCTCGAAAGTCAGGGCAAATCCATCCGCCGGAACCCGTCGCATCATCCCCTTGCTTACGTTTTCCCCTCCTGGAAGTTATCCGTTTTTTTCAGCATCCCGTTTTCCGCTCCGCCACAGTTTCGCATGCCTTGGGAACTGCACCCAGCTTATAATCCCAGCGTCCGGGCGATAATGACCTTCATGATCTCATTGGAACCGGCGTAAATCCTCATGATCCGGACATCCCGCCAGGCCCGGGCGATGGGATACTCTTCGCAGTACCCGTATCCTCCGTGAAGCTGCAGGCAGCGGTCGGCCACCCGGCCGGCCATGTCGGTGATCCAGTACTTCGCCATGGACACCTCCCGGGTGAGATCCCTGCCCTCCATGTGCTCAACGATCATCTTGTCGATGAACGTCCGCCCAAGCTCAATTTCCGTCGCCATCTCGGCAAATTCGAACTGGGAATTCTGAAACCGGGAGATGGGCCTCCCGAAAACCGTCCGCTCCCGGCAGTAGGCAATGGTGTTCTCCAACAGAAATTCCGCAATCACCTGCGCCCCGATCGCCACGACAAGGCGCTCCTGCTGCAGCATCTCCATCATTTTCCGGAATCCCGTTCCCTTCTCCCCCAAGCGGTTCGACCTGGGAATCCGGCAATCGGAAAAAAAGAGCTCCGCCGTGTCCTGGCTGTGCCAGCCGATTTTTTTCAGATTGCGCCCTTTTTCAAATCCCGGCGTTCCCGCTTCCACAAGAAAGAGATCAAGCGCCCTGTGCGGGTCCACCACCGCCGGATCTCTGGCCACCAGGACGATGAGGTCACAATTGATCCCGTTGCTGATGAACGTTTTCTGCCCGTTGATCACGAACTCGTCCCCGTCTTCCACGGCGGTGGTGCGTATGGCCGCCAGATCGCTGCCCGTGTTGGGTTCCGTCATGCCGATGGCCGTAATGATGTCGCCGGAGATGCAGCCGGGAAGGTAGCGGTGCTTCTGCTCCTCTGAACCGTATTCGATCAGATAGGGAAGCACGACGGTGTTGTGCAGCCGGGCCGCGAGCCCCGTGAAATTGGTCCGGGCCAGTTCCTCGATGACGATGACCTCATAAAGAAAATCAGCAGCCGGTCCTCCGTAGTCCTCGGGAACGCTCATCCCGAGGTACCCCTGTGCACCCATCTTCTTCCAGACGTCCCGGGGAACGATCCCCGCCTCTTCCCACTCCTCGATGTGGGGGATGACTTCCCTTGTCAGAAATTTCTTCACCGCATCCCGAAAGATCCTATGTTCCTGTGTGTACTGGATGATATCCATCATCAGGCTCCTTTTTACACCACGTCCTCTTTCTTCGGCTAACCGCATCGGCCGATTCGTCGGCTCCTCAACTCGCCGTTTATTGGCCCTGCTTGGCCGCCTCCTTACCGCCCTGTCCTTTATCGATCTGAAGAGTCTTGGAACAACCCCGCGGGTTTTACTTGATTATACAATATGTTCCCAAAGATCCCATCCCCTGCCTGTTCATAGCTTATAGAGCACATGTCAAAAATGTGTCAACAAGAAAGCCTCCCATTGCGGATTCTTTGCAAGAGCGGGAAACCAGATCGACGATCATGATGCCGCGGGATTAAATGTTTGCATAAATAGAGGAACTGGTTTATGAAATTACGAAATTTTTATATCCACCCTGGAGGTAAGCGAATGAAGCACTTTGGATTGATTCTGTCCCTGTTCCTGATCTGCCTTTTTTCCGGCAGCTGTCTGTCACTGGCTGCAGACGGTTCCAACGTACCGCTGAACATCGGAGTTGTCGACTATCAGAAGATCATGCGAACGGCAAAAGCCACGAAAAGCGCCCAGGAAGTCTTTGAAAAGGAATTGCAGACAGCCAAGGATACCCTTGCCGCCAAAGAGAAGGAAGTCCAGGCCATGGAAGAGGATCTGAAGAAGCAGTCACCAAAACTTCCCGTCAAGAAACGCAAGGAAAAAGAGGAAGAGATTGCCAAGGCGGCCAGTGACCTCAAACGGCTGGACAGCGAAAAGGGAGAGGAGTTTCGCCAGAAGGCCGCTGAAATCAATCAGAAGATCCTGGGAGAAATCCGGGAAGTCGTCGATCAAATTCGCCAGCAGGAGCAGTACACGCTGATCTTAGAAAAGAACACCCTGGTATCGTACGACCAAGCCATCGATATCACAGACAAGGCCATCCAATTTTACGACACGAAAAAGAAGTAACGCTTTCTCCCAGAAACGACTCACTTCCAACATCCATCCCGATGCACGGGGGGTAGGCAAGCCTCCGTTTCCCCCGTGTCGGATCGCCAGAATAGTTTTGATGATCAGCCTTACGGATAGATACCCTTCCCGTTCAACAGGACTTTGCCTGGAGCACTGGACACCACCACATCCAAGTCCGCAGGGCCTCTAAGATTCGCTGAAACGCCATTCACCAGAGAGGACGCCTTCAAGGTCAGCAAGCCGCTCGCATTCACATATGGACGCGCCGCCGTACCGATGGTTGAGCCACTCAGGGTCGCATTTCCGGCGGTCAGTGTATAGGCGCCGTTAATGGCTCCCGATCCGGCATTAAGAGTCACACGATTGGTTCCGGCATTCAGACTTCCCAAAAGGGTGAGACTTCCATGTGAGGTGACCGTCACCGCACCGGAAAGAGTGGAGCCACCAAGGTTCAGATCATCGGCATCCACAAGGGTCAGCTTTTTGCCAGCCTTCACAATGACCTTGGAAAAATCGTTTGTCGACGTATTCAATACAATATCATGGGTCCCGGCGTTCAGCGTTGTTGTCCCCGACACCGAAATCCTGCCGCTGTCCGTGATGTCGCCTCCCGCGCGAACGCTCAGGGCGCCGCTTGCCGTCGTCGTCGTCAGGTTGATCCCCGTCGAATCGACCAGCGTCACGTTCCGACCGATGGCGGACACCGTGCCGTAATCGCTCTTCCCATAATTCAGGACAATGTCGCTCTCACCCGAATTCAGCGTCGTCTTTCCAGATACCGAAACCTTCCCGCTGTCCGTGATGTCGCCTCCCGCGCGAACGCTCAGGGTACCGCTCGCCGTCGTCGTCGTCAGGTTGATCCCCGTCGAATCGACCAGCGTCACGTTCCGACCGGTTGCGGACACCGTACCGTAATCGCTCTTCCCATAATTCAGGACAATGTCGCTCTCACCCGAATTCAGCGTCGTCTTTCCAGATACCGAAACCTTCCCGCTGTCCGTGATGTCGCCTCCCGCGCGAACGCTCAGGGTACCGCTCGCCGTCGTCGTCGTCAGGTTGATCCCCGTCGAATCGACCAGCGTCACGTTCCGACCGATGGCGGACACCGTGCCGTAATCGCTCTTCCCATAATTCAGGACAATGTCGCTCTCACCCGAATTCAGCGTCGTCTTTCCAGATACCGAAACCTTCCCGCTGTCCGTGATGTCGCCTCCCGCGCGAACGCTCAGGGCGCCGCTCGCCGTCGTCGTCGACAGGTTGATCCCCGTCGAATCGACCAGCGTCACGTTCCGACCGGTTGCGGACACCGTGCCGTAATCGCTCTTCCCATAATTCAGGACAATGTCGCTCTCACCCGAATTCAGCGTCGTCTTTCCAGATACCGAAACCTTCCCGCTGTCCGTGATGTCGCCTCCCGCGCGAACGCTCAGGGTACCGCTCGCCGTCGTCGTCGTCAGGTTGATCCCCGTCGAATCGACCAGCGTCACGTTCCGACCGATGGCGGACACCGTGCCGTAATCGCTCTTCCCATAATTCAGGACAATGTCGCTCTCACCCGAATTCAGCGTCGTCTTTCCAGATACCGAAACCTTCCCGCTGTCCGTGATGTCGCCTCCCGCGCGAACGCTCAGGGCGCCGCTCGCCGTCGTCGTCGACAGGTTGATCCCCGTCGAATCGACCAGCGTCACGTTCCGACCGGTTGCGGACACCGTGCCGTAATCGCTCTTCCCATAATTCAGGACAATGTCGCTCTCACCCGAATTCAGCGTCGTCTTATCAGATACCGAAACCTTCCCGCTGTCCGTGATGTCGCCTCCCGCGCGAACGCTCAGGGTACCGCTCGCCGTCGTCGTCGACAAGTTGATCCCCGTCGAATCGACCAGCGCCACGTTCCGACCGGTTGCGGACACCGTTTCGAAGTCGTTGCCCGAGGCCGTCAGATCGATGTCGTTCGTTCCGGCTGCGAGGCTTGCCTTTCCCGTTACGATGAAAGAACCGCCATTCTGCGTTACGCCACTGCCTGCCGTCAACCCAGCATTGCTCACACTGAGGGTCGCTGCGTTAATCCCGCTGAGGGTAATATCTCCGCTTTCCGTATAGGTTTTTCCGCTGCCATTCCGCAGCGAGACCGTCACGGCACCCGTCCCCGCATCGATCAAGGTTCCGGGGGCCTGGAAAATCACGGCAGGACCCTCCTCCCGATCGGCATCCACCACTCCGTTGGCAGTGGTGTCGTTTGCCACCAGGTTCAGATTTGAACTGTCCGTGGTGATATCTCCATTGAGAATTACGCTTCTTCCTGCCGCCAACGTCAGATCGCCCCCGTTTCCGGAAGGATTGTTCACGGTGATGGATGAGTTCAACGTGATATCGTTGCTCGCCTGGAGGGTCAGGTTGCTGCCCCCGCCGAGCCAGGTGGCGACGTCATCAGCCGGCAGATTAACACTTGCACCGCTGGAATCCCCAAAGGCATATTTCGAAAACAGGTAAACTGCGCCGCTGTCGGTTTCGCTTTCATCGGCACCGTCATTACCCCAGGCACCAACGGCAAGAAGATTTCCTGCGCCATTGAGCGAAACCGAACGGCCGAAGTAATCTCCATCTTCCAGAATTCCTACGTCCGAATCCTTACCGCCCGAATACCCCTTTCCCATAATCCCCTGAAGGCTGCCGCCGTTGAAATCCGTGGCCGAAAAACTGAACAGGTAAACCGCTCCGCTGTCTTCTGAAGTATTTTCAAAGCCATCATCCCAATCGGCTCCAACAGCCAGGCGGTTGCCGGTATTATTGAGCGATACTGAAACGCCAAAATTATCGTAATTCTCCAGATCGGCAACATCCACATCCTTGTCACCCCCGTACCCCCTGCCGATGATCCCCTGAAGTCTGCCGCCGCTGAAATCCGTGTCCGAAAAACTGAACAGGTAAGCCGCTCCGCCGTCCTCCGTGTCGTCTACTGCTCCATCGTCTCCCTCAGCTCCTACAGCCAGGCGGTCTCCCGATCCGTTCAACGACGCAGAAATGCCGAAGCTGTCTCCACTTGCCAGGCGCGCAACATCCACATCCCTGTCACCCCCGTACCCCTTGCCGATGATCCCCTGAAGGCTGCCGCTGCTGAAATCCGTGTCCAAAAAGCTGAACAGGTAAACTGCTCCGCTGTCTTCCGTGCTCTCGTCAGCCCCGTCATCTCCATACGCCCCGACAGCCAGGCGGTTGCCTGATTTATTCAGCGATGCCGAAATGCCGAAACTGTCTCCACTTGCCAGATGGGCAACATCCACATCCCTGTCGCCCGCGTACCCTTTGCCGATGATCCCCTGAAGGCTGCCGTCGCTGAAATCCCTATCCAAAAAATTGAAGAGATAAACCGCTCCGCTGTCCAACGTGCCATTATCAGCTCCATCATCGCCATAAGCCCCGACAGCCAGGCGGTTGCCTGATCCGTTCAACGATAACGAACGGCCGAAGAAGTCTTCGGCCTCCAGACTGGAGACGTTGACATTCTTACCCCCTGCATAGCCTTTCCCGATAATCCCCTGAAGACTTCCTCCGCTGAAATTTGTATCCGAAAAGCTGAAGAGGTGAACGGCGCCACTCGCGGCAACACTATTGTCCTGTCCGTTATCCCAGTCCGCTCCGACAGCAAGGCGGTCACCGTCATCATTCAGCGATACCGAAACGCCGAAGGAGTCATCCGCCTCCAGGCTGTTGACATCGACATCTTTATTTTCCCCATAACCCAGTCCCAAGATCCCCTGATACGTCCAGTTGGAAAGCTCATCGCTGCCCCCGATGACGATGTTCTTCGGATCCAGAAGGAGTTCACCGCCCCTGCCGGTATCGATCTTGAGAATATCCGCCCGGCGCAGCCGTTCCGCCGAGGAAACCTCCACGTACCCCCCTGAAGCCTGGCCACCGGCGGAAATCCGTCCCAGCATGGTCGTCTCCTTATTCGACCAGACCACCGCCGTCCCACCGGCACTGCCGGTGTGGTCCGCAGAAACGTCGATAGAGGCTGTGTCGTTGACAAACACGTTCTCCGCGTTGGATAGTGTTTCAAGATTCCCCCATCTCTCCAGGAAACCTTCGTTGTATGCCCGTGAGGGGTCCGAATCTTTTCCTCCCTGGAAGGCCCCGCCTATCCGCACAAGACCGCCCCGATTCCCTCCGGAGGCATCCACGACTGCCGAAAACAGGCGCACGGAGCTTCCAGAGAGATCAATCCGCCCCCCCGGACCGGTTGCAGCGGAAGCCCGATAGGTTCCAGAACTCAGAAGTCCCCCCTGGGCTTCCAGCCGGATCGACCCGCCGCCTGTTGCCCCGGAAACATCTGCAACACTTGTGGAGGTTGCCAATGTCCGACCGCTGCTGGAGCAGTTCACCTGCCCGCCTGTTCCCTCAAAGCCCCGAGCCTGCAGCTGATCCGCCAGGGACAAAGTACCGGAAGAATGGACCGAAATGTTACCCCCCTGAGTCCTGCCGTCAGCGGATATCGTCCCCCCCAGGGAAACAAAGCCGCCATCGATCCGAATGGTCCCGCCCTGCTTGCCTGAGGCATCTAACAAGCCCGTGCTGGTCACTTCATCGCCGGCTAGGACAATCTCGCCGTTTCTCTCCTCGATGGACCGGGCTTTCATCACCCCTGTGTTGTTCACCACGCTCCGGAGGACATCGGAGACTCCCCGCGCAGTCAGGAGGACGGAATTTCCCGAGAGGGTTCCCGAATTGCGGATCTCTGCAGCCGCCTTTCCCGGGTCCACCACAAAGCCGACAAGATCGTTTCCTGCAAAATGAACGAGCACCTGATCCCCTGAAGCCAGGGCGGCCGTTCCCTGAGACGCCTGAATCGTCCCCTCGTTCGCGACCGAGGGTGACAACAGGGCGACGTACCCCCCTTGAATTTTTCCCTGATTGAGGATGCCCCCCAGGGAGGCAGAACTCTGGAAACTGTAATTGCCGCCTAAAAAGTCCCTGTCGGCGAGATTCAGAGTCGAAGCGAGAAACCCCCCGACGCTGATTTTAGCATGAGGCCCTACGAGCACGCCATTTGGATTGATCAGCCAGACCTGGCCATTGGCTGAAAGGGATCCGCAGAGTCTCGAAGGATCGGAACCTGTCACTCTGTTTAGAGAAATGGCGGAAGAGGAGGGTTGTATATAGCGCACAGCTTCCCCCTTGTCGATGCTGTAACTTTTCCAGTTCAGGATTGATTTTTTTGTAGATTGTGTAATTTCAAGTGTTCTGGCATTGGGACGCGAAAAGGTGGAACTGCCCGCTTTCAGCTCGCCCCCCCTGGGCAGTGCGTAAGCCGAACCCGTCAACAGAGTTGCAGCCATCGTCAAGGCACTGAGGCCCAGGACCCCCTTCTTGCCCGTTTCCCGAATCGCATCCCGTAATTGTTGCGCGGCGTCCAGTGCCACCGTGAGGCTTCGTTGAATCCTTGTCTTCCTCTGCCTTCCTAAAGCCTGCTTCGCTCGCGTCATTTTGCCCCTCCACGTAACGTTATAGGTGATCTGAAGAGTGGAGTACGCAATAATGGTTCAATTTCATTGACTTATAGTGAACTATATAACCTTTGACCGCTCTTTATCACGTTGTTCACCGTATTCACGGAGGGTTCCCAGACGCAGATCCATCCGTTTTTTTCGACTTATTCTCCAGAAGGGGAAATTTCAGAAGTTCCATGCCGCGGATACATATATTTCGGCATGTCTTGCGTTGAACCGATCCTTCTTCCTGGGCACGGCCCAATCCAGGCGGACGGCAAAGGAGTTTCCTGGAGACAACCTCACTCCGGATCCCAGGCTGGAGAGATAGTCATCCCGACTTTCCCCGGGCTCCGGGTCATTCAGGAATACCCCTCCATGATCGCCGAAAAAAGCCAGTTTGAACATGTCTCCGATCCTCCGGCCGAAGATGCTTTTTTCAGGGAAAAAAGGCGAGGTTTGCAGCTCCGCCGATATAAAATAGCCGCTGTCCCCGTTGCAGCAGGAGGCGTCGAAGCCCCGGACCGATCCCATACCACCCAGGGAAAACTGCTCAACCACGAACAGGCGGTCCGCTGAAAGCTGGCCCTCCCCCCTCAGGATCAGAAAACTGTTGCCCGGAAGCATCTGGATTCGGGAAACATCCAGGTTATATTTGGAAAAGGAGCCGTCGGCGCCCTTGCGGCTCACGCCGGGATCGCTGCGGCCCGAACCGTCGAAGAGATCCCGGACGCCCCGGTGGGCTGTAAAAGCCAGGTTCGTTCGGCCCCGGTAATCATCAACAAAATCGTAGGAAACCCCCAGGGAGAAGACCCGGATCCGGTCCCGGCTCCAGGTTTCATCAAGGATATAATCTGTTAAATTCTTATAGTCGAAGCCGAACTTCACATCGAGACGCTGGGTCAGCCGCCGGTAAAGCGGGTACGTCACATAGAGGCCCAGCAGATCGGATTTTCCGTTGATGTCGAGCGCCCCCAGCTCCTCGCCGGATTCGTAACGGCTGTTGGTATAGTAGAAGCCGACTTTTGTGCCATCATAACCCAGGGGAATGAGGTAATCGATCCTCCCGTAGGACAGCCGCTCCAGATCCAACTGATCGAGGCCGGTCACTCCCCGCAGGGTGAGCTGATCCCCGGTCAGCAGAAGACTGCCCGTTTCCAGCATCAACCCGGCCCGGCTCCGGCTGGAGGATTTCGAACCGAAGTTGTCGTAGGAGAGGCTCCCGGAAAAGGGGGACCGCTCCTCCGCCCGAATCACAAGGTCCGTCGTTCCAGGAGCTTGCCCCGCCTGCAGCAGGGCGTTGACCGAGAGATAGGGATACTCGTTCAAAATCAGAAGGGAGCGCTCCAGGACCGATTCACGGAGGGAAGAATCTCTGCCCAGACGGGCAAGGTGCCTCTCGATAAAGGTGCTGCTGTATCGCCGATTACCGGTGACGGTCACCTTGTCCAGCCGCCCCTCCACCACTTGAATGAGGATTTCGCCGTCCCGAACCGTCTGGGCAGGAACATGGGCATTGACAAGGAGATAGCCCAACTCCCGGTAGCGGGCGGTGATCCTGTCTGCAGCCCCCTGGATCTCCTCCAGAGAAAGCTCCTTCTCCTCCCAGGGAGACACGAGAGATTTGATCTCTTCGGAGGAAAGGATCGTAAAACCCTCCACACGAAAGGCCTTTATCCGGATTTTCGGGGATGGTAAGGGCGTCTCCGCCTTTTGTTCCCGTTCCGCTTCGATTCTGGGGATTTTTTTCGCCTCCCTGGGCCGTTCCGCGCCCCGCTCCAGAGATTTCAAGACATCTCCACTGCGCTCCTGGGCCGGCAATGGCACGGAAGTCAGCAGAATTACCGGAAACGATGACAGGATCGCGATGAGAAGGATTAAACGAGTGTGACGCAACGGCTCTCCTCTGCATGGGGTTTCAGGTAACCCTGCAACAAGCAAGCCCTCCCGTCTCGTCAGGACAGGACAACCCAGGCCGCAATTCCTCATCCGGAACCGACGCCCACCGTATTGGCCGCCCGGGTCATTCTTGAAAAGATCTTCCTTGAAGCTTCAGATCGTCACATTCAGAGTTGTCCCGAATCGAAAAAGATCCGATCCCGGAGCAGGGCTTCTCAAGCAGGGCCTACCCTGCCATCCCCAGCAGCCGCCGGGCATTTCCTCCAAGGATGGCCTCCTTGGTTTCATTGGGGTAAGGCAGAGCCAGAACCCTGTCCACCAGGCCCTTGACGTCATACATTCCGGGCCAGTCGCTTCCAAAAAGGAACCGGTCGGAAAACTTCTCCAGATTCGGGAAAAGGCGAGGCAGGTGGCGGATGGCAATCCCCGCAATTCCGATGTGGACGTTGCGATGCCGCGAAACCATCCAGGCGGCCCGGTCGTACCAGAAGGGCCTGCCCCCGTGCTCCATGAGAATCTTCAAATCGGGAAATTCATCGGCCACGTCATCCAGCAGCAGCGGATCGGCATATTTAATCCGCGTCCCCTGAAAAACCGAAGAGCCAGTGTGAAACATAACGGGCAGGCCTTTCGACTGAACATACTCATAGAAAGTGAAAAAAGACGGATCGTTGGGGTAGAAATGCTGATAGGAAGGCAGAAGCTTGAAGCCTTTCATCCCCAGGTCCTCAACGGCGTGCCGAGCCTGAACTTCGCAGGGTGTGTCCTCCCCGAGATTGAAAGCCGCAAAGGGGATCAACGACTCTTCATCGCGACAGAAGCGGGCGACTTCTTCGTTGGTTATGATGCCGGTACATTTCGGGGCGTATTCGGCCAAGACGACGGTGGAAGAAACTCCCTGCGAGGCAAAGAAGGCCACCAGTTCCTCGGGCGTCAGACCTTCGGCAAACCGTTCGAACGTATCGGGATTATTCTGCAGGAAATACTCCCGGACCCAGGGTTTCCAGGTCTTCACGGGTGCTGCATGGACATGGAAATCAATGATTCTCATTGTTTTTTCTCCCTTTGGAACCCATTTTACACATTCCCCGGTTTCTCTGTTCCATGAGACGTCACATCTGCCTCGTCAGGGAAGCCAGCAAGAACGGTGAAGAGTGACGTATACGGCGCTCGCCGACCGGAAAGGGATAAAAGCATCGCCCTTAGAACATCCCCCCGTTCACAGAAATCACCTGGCCGGTCATATAGGAGGCATCAGCCGAGCAGAGGAAACGGACAACCTTCGCCACTTCCTCCGGCTCACCCACCCGCCGCATAGGGATTCTCTCGCGGATCTGCTCCTGGGGGATATTCTGAGTCATATCCGTCCGGATCAGTCCCGGTGCCACCACATTGATCCGGATCCCCAGCCTCGCCACCTCGGAAGCAAGGGCTTTGCTTGCCGCAATCAGCCCGGCCTTGGCTGCGGAGTAGTTGGTCTGCCCCCGGTTTCCCACCAAAGCCGACAGGGAAGACATCGATACGACCGATCCCCGGCGGGCTTTCATCATCGCCTTGATGGCGGGCTGCGTAACATTGAAGAACCCGTTTAGAGTCGTCGCGATGACGGCATTCCAGTCTTCTTCCGGCATCATCAAAAAGAGATTATCGGCGGTAATTCCCGCATTATTCACCAACACATCGAGAGAAGGCCGGCGGGCGATCACGTTCTCCACGCAGCGCCGGCTTTCGGAGGCATCAGCCACATTGAAGCAGAGCTTCTCCGCTGACCCACCCTCGGCCTCAATGAGAGAAACCGTTTCATCGGCTTTGGCTTCAGAAGAACGGTAATTGACCACCACATGATATCCGCTGCGCGCCAGTTCCAGGGCCACAGCCCGACCGATCCCCCGGCTGGCCCCTGTCACCAGTGCGGTTTCACGCTTATTCTCTTCCATCTCGCGCCCCTGCACTTATTGCGGACCTGCCATGTCCCATCGCCTGAACCATGGCGTCCGACAGATCTCCAATGATCCGGAACAGACGGTCCCCTCGGCCAGACTCGACCACAACCCAGGCATTCAAGGATGATTCTCTCATATAAGGTGTTCAAAAGGCATGGAGCCTGTCGAGGGCAGGGTCAACATCGGTTCCGCTTCTTTTCTCGCGGTAAAAATTCCGCAACGTAGTAGATAAGAATTCCCCCCTGAAGTCAAGGGAAAACCAGACCTTTTCATTGACAACAACCCTCGCCAAGCCTTATATTGTTGGACAAGTGAGAGAAGCTTGACCAGAAGCCTTGAACAATCTGAAGGAACCAGAGGTTCAAAAAGGAATGCGCTTCAGGGAAAGCGACCGGATTTCAGCAGAGCACACGTGCTGGGAGGTTTGCGCCGGTTTTCATGTTCATCGATAACCAACACTACACAGAAGGAGGCTACCATGTCTGACCGAGTTTACAAAAAAGTTGAAGTCGTAGGAACCTCGAAAAAGGGCATCGACGAGGCCATCAACAATGCAATTGAAACAGCTGCCAAAACCATCCGCAACATCGACTGGTTTGAAGTAGCGGAAACCACCGGCCACGTTGTCAATGGCAAGGTTGAACATTTCCAGGTCACGCTGAAAATAGGCTTCCGGTTTGAAGAAGATTGACGAGAAGCCGCGCTGATCCCCGTTCTCCGAAAGCGGGGCTCAGCGCGGCCCTGTCTTTTGTCACCGAATCATAAGAAAAACCGCCCTTGACATTTCCCGCCAAATGATTCTCTCGACCCATTACGACACATTATGCTGCCTCGACGAGGCCCGCGACGTTACAAAGCAGCAATCGGTCCGCCCTCAGTCTGCACAATAACCCTCCCTTTTGAATTACGATAGCGTCCGGCATCCTGTCGTCTGACGTGTGCTGCGCATCATGAAAAGGCAGCCGCAAAGCTTCGTTCACGGCAGCACCCGTTTTCTTCAAGCCTTCAGACAACTTAGAAGCAGAAAGCCCCTGCCCCTTGACAAACTCTACATATTGTGGTTAATGTCGGCCGTCATACAGCATGTGGTGTTTTGAACCACTCTTTTTCTTATTTCTTAAGGAGTTATCTGCAATGAAGAAGAATTCTTATACCCCCATCGTCCCGGAATTAACGAAAAACGCCATGACGGTTCTGGAAAGGCGCTATCTGAAGCGCGACAAGGATGGCAAGGTCCTGGAAACGCCGGGGCAGATGTTCAGGCGGGTGGCGGAAACCATTGCAGAGGCTGATAGAAAATTCAGCAAAAAGAATGGGGTTTCAAAGCTGGCAGACGAGTTCTATTCGATGATGACCTCCCTCGAATTTCTTCCCAACTCGCCAACCTTGATGAATGCCGGCCGCGAACTGGGGCAGTTGTCCGCCTGCTTTGTCCTGCCGGTGGGCGATTCCATGGAGGAGATCTTCGATGCGGTTAAATACACAGCGCTGATCCACAAATCCGGGGGCGGCACCGGGTTCTCCTTTTCGCGGCTCCGCCCAGCCAACGACGTGGTTATGACGACCACCGGCATATCCAGTGGACCCATATCCTTTATGCGCGTCTTTGACGTGGCCACGGAAACCATAAAGCAGGGCGGCACCCGCCGCGGTGCAAACATGGGAATCCTTCATGTCGACCATCCGGACATCATGAATTTTATCATGTGCAAGGCCGACAAAAAGCAGCTCAATAACTTCAATATCTCCGTTGGTCTCACTGAAGCATTCATGAAGGCGGTGGAAAAGGATGAAAATTATGAACTGATCAATCCCCGCGACGGGCAGGTTTCAGGCACCCTGAACGCTCGCAAGGTATTCAACCGCATTGTGGCACAGGCCTGGGAAAACGGGGAGCCCGGCATCGTGTTTCTCGACCGCATCAACCGCGACAACCCTACTCCGCATGTTGGAAAGATCGAATCCACCAACCCCTGCGGGGAGCAGCCCCTTCTTCCTTATGAATCCTGCAACCTCGGTTCGATCAATCTCTCCCGGATGGTCAAGGACGGAACCGTCAACTGGGATCGCCTCAAGAAGGTGGTCCATCTGTCCGTCCATTTTCTGGACAACGTGGTGGAAGTCAACAGGTACCCCCTCCCACAGATCGCCGAGATGACCCTTGCCAACCGCAAAATCGGGCTTGGGGTCATGGGCTGGGCGGATATGCTGATTCTTCTGGGCATTCCCTACAATTCCGAAGAGGCCATCGAACTGGCCGGGAAGGTCATGGGATTTATAAACCAGGAAGGGCACGCGGCCTCACTCGCCCTGGCCAAAACGCGCGGCGCGTTCCCGAACTTCAAGGGGTCCATCTATGACCGGAAGGGTGAGTCTCCTGTCCGCAACGCCACGGTCACCACCATAGCGCCGACAGGAACCATCTCGATCATCGCAAATGCCTCTTCGGGCGTGGAGCCTCTCTTTGCCGTCTCTTATGTCCGGCAGGTCATGGACAACGACATCCTCGTGGAAGTTCACCCCTACTTCGAAGCCATAGCCAAGCAGCGCGGATTTTATACGCCCGCATTGATGCAGCAGATCGCGGAGCAGGGAACGCTTCACGACATCGACGAGGTGCCGGAAGATCTCCGCAACGTCTTCGTCACGGCCCACGACATATCCCCGGAAGTACACATCCGCATGCAGTCCGCCTTCCAGAAATTCACCGACAATGCCGTGAGCAAGACCGTTAATTTTGCCAATGATGCATCCATCCAGGATGTCGCACAGGTCTATGAACTTGCCTATAAGCTGGATTGCAAAGGGGTGACCATCTATCGCGACGGTTCGCGGGATCAGCAGGTCTTAAGCAAGGGGAAGAAGGAAGAGCAGGTCCTTCCAGAGGTTCTGGATCGGGAAAAAACAACCATCAAGCGTGAGCGTCCAAAGGTTCTCAAGGGCTGGACCTATCAGATGCAGACCGGCTGCGGCCCGCTTTACATCACCATCAACGAGGACAGCACCGGTCTTTTCGAGCTGTTTACCACCATGGGCAAGGCGGGCGGCTGCGCCGCCTCCCAGAGCGAGGCCATCGGACGCATGGTATCACTGGCCTGGCGCAGCGGGGTTCAGGCGCGCCAAGTCATTCGACAGCTCCAGGGAATTTCCTGCCATTCTCCGTCAGGCTTTGGCGAAAACAAGATCCTGTCCTGTGCGGATGCCGTGGCCAAGGCGATTCAATCCCACTTGGCGGCCAACGGCGGCAAAGTGCAGGAGAAGCGAGCCTTTCTGAAAGGCGCGTGCCCGGAGTGCGGCGGTATCGTCGAGCATGAGGGCGGCTGCGTGGTATGCCACATCTGCGGCTACAGCGAATGTGCATAGACCTTGAAATAGCGTGATGGCAACCCGCATTCCGCCAGAGAACCGTTCCGTCATCGTGAAAGGCAGCGGATTGAGGGGGTGAACATCAAACAAACGGGGGGGCATCGTTAACCGGATCGATTGCCAATGAAAGAAACACAGGCCATTTTTCCTCGGATCATTCTCCGATAATCTTTACCAGCACTCTCTTCTCCCTGAGGCCATCGAACTCTCCGTAAAAGATCTGTTCATACGGACCAAGATCCAGGATTCCGTTCGTAACGGCGACCATGACCTCCCGGCCCATGATTTGCCTTTTCAGATGAGCGTCACCGTTTGTTCCCCCCGTCTCGTTGTGATGATACTGTGTAATGGGTTCGTGAGGCGCCAGCCTTTCCAGCCACAGGGCGAAATCCTGAAGCAGACCCTTTTCATCACCGTTGATGAAGACGGAAGCCGTTATGTGCTTGGCGTTGACAAGGACGAAACCTTCCTGAATCCTGCTTTCATTCAGACATTGGACAATCTGTTCCGTAATATTTAAAAAGCCCACCCTGCTGGGAATTTCAATCCACAACTCTTTTCGAAATGATTTCATTTTTCACCTCCACGAAAAAACTAAACCACCACCGGCGCGAAAACCGGTGGTGGTTTAGTTTCCTATACAGCCCTCACAGACTGTCTATCCTCTTGCTGCAATAAGAGAAGACTGCGGGCAACCTTTTCCTCTAATTGCCTGGAACTACTTGTTATTCCTTCTTCTAACAAACCCAAGTCCCAGAAGGCCGCTGCCCAGCAGAAATATGGCCGGGGGAACTGGGACCGGATTCGGAACCATGGCCACGTCGACAGCAAAATAGGTTTCCTGAATTCCTGATCCACCTGCATCTTCCAGTCTGACACCGTAGAACCTTGTATCCGTGACAAAGCCGACAAACTGGCCTTCATTCGTGTTGGGAATTGCAGTCACTAAGGTGTTGTCATCATTGATGTACATGTTGATACCGGTTCCTGCACCACCGGGATTCTTCAGATCGAACCAGCCGCCGAAGGCTGACATGCCGGGAGCATAATTGTAAACCTGGAAGCGGGGCACATCCTTATCAACGATATTCTCGTAGACTCCGTAATGAACGACTCCAGCGCCGCCTGTCTCGGTCAGGCTGAATCCGGCTTCGAACGTTCCATCATCAAAATTCTCCACGACGAGAGCCGAGGGGTCAATCGCATTCAGGAAGCTGACATAGTTGGTATACGTGGTAACCGTGTAAGCCTGGGCTCCTGCCGCAAAGCTCATCACCAGCAGGAACATAAAAACATAAGCAATCTTTTTCATCTTCTCATCTCCTTTGTTATGGAGTTGTTATAACATTAACTTACTGCTGCCCGCAGTCTTTACTTCTTCAAATATCAATTTCTCCCCCCTCTCTTGTTTTTAATGATTTCGCGGGATCTACCCGCCGAATGCGATGCCATTCCGACGGACGCCCCCTTAGTGCTCGACGCACCAATCATGAACAGATGACGAAGGGCAGGTTAACGACACCAAAGAAATGTCACAATAAGCAGCATGAACGGATGAATCGGCACATCGAAATCACGGATATCCTCACGGACACTGCAATGTCTCTTTCTCCATCACCCCACCTTTCATGCGGAAAACAACCATTTCAGAAGCGTCGGCAAGATTCCCGCTTAGCAGGATGCAGCGGAGATCGTTGCCATAAAACCGGTTCAGTTTCCCAACGCGATAAACTATCTCATTGCTATATTTTCAAAGATCCGATGCTGAATCGTACGAACTGGGACCTCAAAAATCAATACCGGAAAAGCCTTATTTTATCTAAGATTAAACGGTAACTTTGACTTCCATAAAATCTTATAGTTTATGGTCTGCGTAATTGTTGAATAATGTTGAATAACGGAACGTTGCCTGGGGGAGGGATCTAAATATTCTGCCTCAACAGGATAATAAGTCCTTAGATGTCAAATGGAATCATACGGTCAGGGCAAGAGCCCTGTTGTTTGAAGCTTCGACGATGCACTCCAGCGGATCATGGAGCCCTCCGGTCAGTCTTTTACGGAAACGTCTCTCCGATGAGGGCAGACCGCCAGCCAAAATGAAAGGGGGATCTGCCCCTGCCGACCAGGTCCGGAGATGCCCCGACCGGTCTTCAACCGCACGGGGATCCAGTCAACGGCAACGTTCGTTAAGAGAAGCATCGATCATTTCCCCTGCACCATCGCCGTCATCATAGTGCCACCATTCACTATAAAGTCTTTTGAATCCGGCCTGTTCCATGGTCTCGGCAAGAAGCGTCCGATTTTCTATGACCTGCAGTGGAAGATTCTTTTCCCCATGTCCGGCCCGGACCGAAAAATCGTCAAAGGCGGTGGGCATCTCCAGTTCCCTGCCCGCCGAATCCACGAGAGTCACGTCTACCGCATTTCCTCGGTTATGGCGGGATCCGGCCTTCGGGTCTGCCACGAATCTGGGGTCCGGCACGAGGGACCAGAATAACCGCTGGGCCGCCAGTGGCCGGTAACAGTCCCACAGTTTCAGAGATAATCCCTTTTTTTTCAACTCCCGCTGGACCCGGGCAACCTTGGCCGCAGTTTCAGCCCTGAGGAAACAACGCCCGCAGTCATAAATCTTCCGTCCGGTGAAGTTATTGCTCCCGGCATATCGCATATCAACCGCAGCATCCGGCACCATGGTTTTGATATCCACCAAGGGAAAGGTTTTGCTGGTCGAGCGGGGCTCCATAAGGCTTGGAGAAGGCAGCTGCCAGCTGTTCCAGACCCTGGCGTAAACATTCCGGGGAAGTTGGACCAGAACGGGATTTCTGTCGGATTGGATCCACTTCATGATTCTTATCAGGTCGCCTTCAGAAAGAGCCGTGCAACCGCAGGTCGGTTCGCCCGAAGAGTGCCTGATATGGATAAAAATGCAGCTCCCCTTGCCGGCCTTGGGATCAGAGGTATTGTAACCCACAACCAGCAGGATCCTGTACATATCCGCAAACTCCCACATTCGCTCCGAACTTTTCCAATCCCTGCCCCTGTCGTCGGATAGTTCATGTATCCCGATGATCCGGTTGTAGTAACGGGATGACGGGTCATCCACACAATGGATTCCTTCAACGATCTGACGATAGGGGAACAAGGCGCCTCCCGGCGGCTGAGCAGACAGGCCCATGGCCAGCGGAATGGGAAAGATCCCGGCCGGAGCCCTGAGATCCCCCTCAGCCTTGATCGGCTCACCGGGCAAGATTCCACCAGAGTTCGAATCCCAGGCAAGTCCCTGACGACCCACAACTGCGGCGATGCCTTCCCCCTTTCGGCACCAGCCTTCTCCCGTTCGATCGAAGAGAAACAGGGTAGCCCGGGAATCGTTCCAGGAATCGGTTACGGAGACGATGACCTGTGCGCCCCCTCCAGATTCACGGGGAAAGCAGGGAGAGGCCGTCATCACCAGCAGCAAGGACAATAATATCATGACGAGATACCTCATCATTCCACTCCTTGGACCTTTGGATCATTGACTTTGCCTGATTCGTATCGGACTGTCCAGTTCCTTTCCAACATCTTCTTCCCATGCTGTTCCTGCTCTTTTAACAGTGAGCCCTTCCCGGTTGTGAAAAGCGAGCCGCCCGATCATCGGCACAATCTCATGTCCAGACACTTCTTTCCTGTCTGTTACGAGGCCCGGGGCTGTTTCCAGGATTTTGATATCCACACTGCGGTCAACGGCAGTCACTATTCATAAAAAAATGGGCTATGAAATAGTTCATAACCCATTGATATTGGTGCCCCTGCCGCGATTCGAACGCGGGGCACACGGATTAGGAATCCGTTGCTCTATCCTGCTGAGCTACAGGGGCTTGAATGATAACCTGAAGAGTTTAGCGGTTTAACACTCTTTTGATTGGGTGTCAATACACTTTGAGTGAATCAATCCCCCTGGCAGGCATGCTCGTAAGCCTTGAGTTTACCCCCTCTCACTCTGCAGACGACCATAGTCATCCTCCAATCGTTCAATATCATCTTCCCCGAAATAATCGCCGGTTTGGACTTCGATAAAGCACAACTCTTCCGGGTCCGGATTGCCGATGCGGTGCCATGTCCGTACAGGTATCTCAATGGCTTGACCGGCCATTAAATCTATATTCCGTCCACCTCTGTTCACCACAGCCCTGCCGTTGATCACATACCAGTGCTCAGTGCGTCGTTGATGTCTCTGATAGCTCAATCGCTGCCCCGGATAGACGGTTATTCGCTTGACTTTGTGGTTCGGAGCTTCAGAAAGAATTTCATAAAAACCCCAGGGCCTGCACTTTTCTCCTTCCTTCTGCCTGACAAGCTTTTCATATAATTCCCTGTAATCCTGCACCATGCGGTCTGTACTGAACCGCGCTTCAATCCGTCTACGGCATTGTGAACGGTCAAGCTGGCCAGCTTTTGGAACCGCATCGGCTATCTCCTCAGGATTTTCAACAAGAATGCCTGAAACACCATCTTCAACAATTTCCGACACACCTTCCCGGTTCAATGCTATCACCGGCGTTCCGCAGGCCAGGGCATCCATAGCGGTAAATTTGAATGGGTCTGTATTGCAGAATGGCTGAATCAGTGCATACGCGCCTCCGAGAAGTTTTTTCCGCATCCCCGGTTCCGCACGCTTGAGATGAAGAATGCTGTCCCCGTCGATATTCGGCCGTATGCAGCGGTCAAAGTATTCCCTGTCCTCATCATCGCCGACAAGAAGGAGCGGCAATCCAGTTTCTCTGGCCACATCAATGCACGGCGCCGCACCTTTTGCCTCGGTAAGGCTTTCCATGAACAGCAGGTATTTCCCCTGGCCCGCTTGGAAATGAAATCGCTGCAAATCAACACCAGGATGAATCGTTGCGACATAATCGAGCTCGCAGCTTTTGCCTGCCTCGCTGACCGCTACATAATGGGCTTGCGTGTTGAAGTGTTTATAGTCGGAAAGGCTGTCCGGAGAAAAAAACCTAGGCATAGTCACCACAACAGGCGTGCCGTTCGTCCTCAGGCACGCGAGAGGCACACAATCGAGATAGATGTGAAGGATATCGAATGGATCCCCCTGCTCAAATACCTCAGACACGGGGAGCCGTTCGCTCAGCTTCGTCGGAGTCGAGGATTTCCCGCCCAGTACAGCGGAGTCTCTTTTCCAGGACATTCTCCATGCGTTTAGACCATCAGCGGCAAAGGGAACCACATCGATGCCATGCTTCACAAGGCCTTCCGTAAGCGGAGAAACAATGTTTTCCCATTCGCTTGAGCTGCAAAGGGTTGTACACCAATTAAGGGGGAAAAACAAAGCGACCCTCATGATTATCCAGGACTCCTCATAATGACGGTGCTTTATGACAAGATGAAACCAAGATTTCTCGATGTGCAATGGTGAAATTGCAACTAATATGCCCTACTCATTTGATCTTCTTGAATATCACCCCTTGTTTATGGTCTGTTCGAGCTCCTCTCTGATTGCTGCAATCGAGCCATTCCGTGATCGGTGTCAATGATCGCCTTAATCGGGCCACCGATTTTCGCCGTAATGAAGCCAGCAAAAAGGGCTGAAAAAGGGTCTTTGGACCCCCTTTTAAATCAGGCCATTTCACCTCCTTTCAAAGCTTGTTTTTCTGATCTTTGACACCCTTTTCCAAGGAAGGGGAGGAATTGCTTTTCCAGGTTTTGGCGGAACGGAATGACAAGGGATCTGTGATCATCACCACGAATCTCGGTTTGCCGACTGCACTCAGATTTTCGGCAATCCGACCATGACTGCTGCCCTTCTGGATCGGTTACCCCCACAAAGCCCATATCATCGGCTGTAACTGGGATAGCTATCGTTTGAGAGAAAGTCTCAAAGAAATGATGAACAGTGACGTTTCGCCGGTAAAACTCCGGTCGTCTCCCGGCTCCCTACCTTTTACCCGCCTTCGACAGCGGTAGGTAAACAAAATTGAAATTCTTATGTAAAATTATCGTTATAAGTCGTTGTCGAATTTTTGGCGTTTGCCTACATTTTTAAGGGGTCACCTGGATATGCCGAATACGTTGCGGTGGAGATATCTTTAGTTGTTTTAGGATGTTGACTTGTTCCGGTGTCGGTTCGGTGGTCTGTAATACCCGTCCTTCTTTTGAAAAAAATTCTCCAAGATGAAGGCGCTCCATTTGAGCTTTGATATGGTCCCAAGGCATGTTCGTTTTCCTCTCGGCAACCCTTACCAGAAGGAGTGCCAGGAAACAGAGGAACACATGGGCTTCGATCCGTTCATCCTTCCGGTGATAAACAGGCCTCAGATCCAGAGTCGTCTTCAAGGTTCGGAAGGCCCGCTCCACTTCCATCAGTTGCTTGTACCCCAAGGCCACATCCTCAGCGCTCAGGGTGTCGTCACTGGTGGAGATGATGTATTTCCCGTCCAGATGGGCCTCCTCCTTGATCTTTCCCTTGTCGATTTTGATCCGGCCGGTTTTCAACTGCCGCAGGTATCTGCCCATGGTCCGATGGGACAGAAGGGCGCAGACGCTCTTCGTGTGACCCGGCCCGGCCTGATCCTTGATGGACTTCAGAGCTTCTTCAATCTTTTTGAGGGTCTTCTCACGGGTGGCCTGGTCCTTTTTGGCCTCCTCAGGATTGTGAACCAGGATGAACCGGCGGCGCTTTTCCCCATCGCCAATGGTCACTTCCTTGATCTCCAGGTTTTCCCGTACGGAAGTGAACCTGCCCCGCTTGGCCAGAACCTCACGGTGGATCTCCTGATTATCCCGGAGCTTCTCGCCGATGATGTAATGGCCGCCGGCCTTCTGCAGGATCAGGCGATTCTCTTCGGAACTCATCCCACGGTCCATGACCCAGACGCAACGGCCCAGCTTCCAGCCGAGAAGATCGCTTTTGACCTTCTCCACGGTCTTCATGTCCGACGTGTTTCCCGGCATCGTCCAGCACTTTACCGGGATGCCCTCCTTCGTGACCGCCAGACCGATCACCACCTGGGGAAGATCCGGCCGGTGATCCTTGGAATGACCGTACCGTCGAAGACCCTCCTCGTCTTCTTCATCCATTTCGAAGTAGGTGCTGGTGGTATCGAAGAAGATCAGGTCCACCTCCAGGTTCAAAAGATCCGCCACGGCAAAGTAGACTTCCTTGTGGATGGTTTTCCGATACTCCAGCAGAACATCCATGGCCCGGTACAGATGCTGAAGCTCGATCGGTTCAGGATTCCCCAGGGCCACGTCTTCTTTTACCCACTCCTCGACGCCTCTTTTGGAATCCGGGGCCAGCGCCCGATTGGCGACCATGGCAAAAGTCGCCCATTCCACCGGAGACGTAAAAGACCGGTCTTTCATGCATTGAGAAAGAGCGTCGGGGATTCCCAACTGTTCCCACAGAGCACGGAGCAAATAGGCGCCACCCATGGGAACGCTCTTGAGGAATCGGATTGGATTTTCACCTTCTATCGTCCCTTGAATCCGCAAAGCCTCTTCCGGAGTGAGGAAGCGGGACAGGCTCTTGGTGAGTCTTCGAATCGCATCGACATCAAGGGAGTCGGCGCGGCCAAAGGTGTAGAGAACATCCGCTTTCGATTGTCCCGTTTTGGCATCTCGAACATTATGCGCCAACTGGACGTATGTGGTGGTCGATCCGCTCTTGTTTTTTCTTGAGATTGTTCTGACGTACATGTCTACTCATGTAACGTAGACTACCAACGATGTCAAGCATAATTACATATTTCGCATGCCTACAGGTTTTTCAGTTTTTTGAGAGTCCGACTGTGAAAATTCAATGACTTACGCTATTCAAAAGGTCAAAATATGCCTACAACTGTCGAACGCGGGTTTTACTGGCGATCAATAAGAAAGACAGGGGATGACCTGCCCGTCATCCCAAAGTATAAACACTGCTCTGGGTGGTCAAAATTCGATTATCACAGGTGGTCAATTTTCGGTTGTCATTACCACAAAGTATAAATACTGCTCTGGGTGGTCAAAATTCGGTTGTCACAGGTGGTCAATTTTCGGTTGTCATTACCATTCATAGGAATGGCTTAAAGATTGATGGGTTAGATTATCGTCGTGGGGTTTCCTCAAACACTGCCCCCAGCATTTCGGTCAGCCGCAGGTTACACACTCCACAAAAAAAGGCTAACGAATTTTCGTTAGCCCCTTGTTTTTATTGGTAGCGGGGAGAGGATTCGAACCTCTGACCTTTGGGTTATGAGCCCAACGAGCTACCGGACTGCTCCACCCCGCGTCATCACTACGTGATCAATACCCTTCTCATCCTCCAAAGCAACGGCTTTTCTGAAGCCCTATATCTCGAACAGCCACTATTTTCTGATCTTTTTGACATTGTGCCTTGATGTGACGTTGCCAATGGCCCCATCCGCACACCCTCAAAACTCCTCATCACAGGATGCACACTTTTTCTTCTAAAAGATCATTCAAATTGTTGTCGGTCTTCTATCCCAGTTGCCTATCGCTTGTCAAGAAAAACTTTAATATACATGAACTACCAATATTTTATATAAAAGTTCTTCAAAGTTAATTTGCTACTATACTCATATTTTGATTTCTTTTTCCTGTAAGCGATTTTATATGAACAATCCACTGGACAAAATAGCCGCTACAGGGCAAGCCTTTTTAAGGCTTCCTTCAGGATTATGTCCAAAGGTGTGTTTTTATCATTTTCTGAGAGGATTTTTTCGATCGCATCCTTTGCCGACTGACTTTTGTAACCCAGGTTAACCAATGCGGAAACGGCATCTTCCTCTATCAAAGTTTTAGTGATCATGCCCCTTCTGGCGCCAATTGATCCTTCCTGCGGCCGTGGTTTCCATACGGATATTTTGTCCCTCAGCTCCAGAATAACCCGCTCCGCCGTTTTCTTCCCAAGCCCCGGAACTTTTAAAAGACGTTTCAGATCATTATTCGCTACCGCATGAATCAAGTCATCCGAGCTGATTCCAGACAAAACATTCACGGCCAGGCGTGGACCGATGCCTGCAATCGAAATCATTAACTTGAATAGATTTTTTTCTTTTTCCGTGCAAAAGCCTATGAGTTGGATCGAATCCTGCCTGAAACAGGTATAAATGAACAGGCTTACCTCAGCGCCTAATTCGGGAAGTTCATAATAGGTTGACAGCGGGATCAGGATCTCATAGCCAATCCCATGATTATCGATAATAACCGTGGGAACGACTTTATATAGAAGTGTTCCTCTTATTTGTGCGATCATTCGTTACATGGGATCGTTCTTTCGATGATTGATGTGGCATATCGCCACGGCAATGGCGTCTGATGCATCTTCAGAGGGAAGCTCTGAAAAGTTCATGATCACCTGGACCATCTTTTGTACTTGAATCTTTTCAGCCCGTCCGTACCCGACAACGGCCTTTTTTATTTCAAGGGGCGTGTATTCAAAGACCGGCAGGTGGTGCTTTGATCCTGCCAGAATGGCCACCCCCCTCACATGCCCCTGCTTGATGAGACTTTTGATGTTTTTCCCGTAAAAGATGTTTTCAATCGCTACAGCATCAGGCTTTTCCTCTGCCACGATTGAAAAGAGCTCGTTGTACACTTTCTCCAGGGCTGCCGTAAATAAGGAACCTCTCTTGATTTTGATTTCGCCGTGCCGGATATCAATATACCGTTCCTGTCTTTTTTCTACGACACCATAGCCCGTTACAATACTGCCTGGATCAATTCCTAGGATTTTCAATCGTTGAATCTACGCCTCATAAAACCGTTCAATGGTTTCTTCCACCCTTTCCTTCCTGTCCTCATCACAACGTTTCTCTTTTTACTATCTATTTTTATGAACTGAATTTCTCGACAATTTCATCATCAATATCGAAATTTGCATAGACATTTTGAACATCGTCATTATCTTCCAGCTTATCGATCATTTTGAGCATCTGTTCAGCTTTCCCATCTTCCAGCTTTACGGTGTTCTGGGGGATCATGCCCA
>NZ_CP175563.1:2337500-3252431 GCF_046097065.1 Syntrophus buswellii
TCTTCATCGGTTACCTGCTCTATAAAGCCTCTTTCCAGAAAAACATCATATACGTTTTTCAAGTTCTAAGTCTCCTCCAGGATATTCTAACGTCGGAATCTCGAAATCCTCTCTCCAGGATCATGAAGCATCATGAATTCAGACGAACACTGAGGCGCTGGATTCTCGAACATTTACCATCCTTCTCATCAACGTCCAGCACAACCCCCTGCAATCGGATATCCCCTTTTGCAATATCGAATCTATTGGGAATCTGAAACAGAAATTTGTCTATCACGACTTCCTTTTTGACGCCGATCACAGAATCGAAAGGTCCCGTCATTCCCGCATCGCTGATGTAGGCGGTTCCTCCCGGCAGTATCTCGTCGTCCGCCGTCTGGACATGGGTATGGGTTCCCAGCACCGCGCTCACCCGACCGTCTAAAAACCACCCCAGCGCCTTTTTTTCCGATGTCGCCTCGGCATGCATATCGACAATGATGATCTTCGTCATTCCGGAAAAGGCGGCCAATTCCCTTTCCGCCGTTCGGAAGGGGCAATCGATGGGCTGCATGAAAACCCTCCCTGCGAGATTTAAGACCCCAACCGAGATGCCGGATTCCATTTTTACAAGAACATGCCCCCATCCTGGAGTTCCTTCAGGATAGTTTGCCGGCCGGAGCAGGGTTTCGTAATCTTCAACAAAGTCACGAATCTCCTTTTTGTCCCAGACATGATTGCCCGAGGTCAGGACATCGATGGAACCCTGGTACAGCTCATCCACAATTTCCCGGGTAATTCCAAACCCGGCGGCCGCATTCTCGCAGTTCGCAATAACGAAATCAACTCCGTAGGAGGTGATCATATCGGGAAGAAGCTCCCGGATGGCTCTTCTTCCCGGCTTGCCGACAATATCTCCGATAAAAAGGATTCTCATTCCCATGACCTTCAGCACTGATGCACGGAGGCTGACGATTCGTTCCCGCTGTCAACGGGAAATGGAAATCCGCGAAGCCCGCCCGCCGTTCAGATGCTCATTATTTTGCAAAATCAGACACTCGCGTTTCCCTGATGACCGTCACCTTAATCTGGCCTGGATACGTCAATTCCGATTCAATTTTATGGACAATGTCCTTACAGAGCATAACCGCATCATTGTCGGATATTTTTTCGCTTCCGACAAGAATACGGATTTCTCTCCCGGCTTGAATGGCATAGCATTTTTCAACGCCGCTGAACGAATTGGCGATATTTTCCAATTCCTCCAATCGCTTCACGTAGGTTTCCAGCATTTCCCTCCGGGCCCCCGGTCGTGCGGCCGACAGGGTATCTGCAGCCTGCACCAAAACTCCCAGCAGGGTGTTCGTCCGGCTGTCGTCATGGTGAGCGGCAATGGCCTGAACAATGCGGGGCGATTCGCCAAAACGCTTCGCATAGTCCGCGCCGATGGCCGCATGGGTTCCTTCTATCTTGTGATCCACGGCCTTGCCGATATCATGAAGCAGACCAGCCCGTTTTGCCTCTTTAATGTTCATTTTCAGTTCCGCTGCCATCATGCCGGTCAGATGGGCAACATCAATAGAGTGCTGAAGAACATTTTGAGAAAAACTCGTCCGATATTTCAAGCTTCCAAGAAGATTGATTATTTCGGGATGTATATCGTGCACCCCCACGTCAAAGGAAACCCTCTCCCCCGTTTCTTTGATGATATTGTCAACTTCCAGCCGAACTTTCTTGACGATATCCTCGATTCTTCCCGGATGAATCCTACCGTCTGTAATGAGCCTCTCCAGGGATATCTTCGCCACCTCTCTCCTTATGGGATCAAAGCTGGAAAGCACAACAGCCTCCGGCGTATCATCCACGATCAAATCGATGCCCGTGGCGGCCTCAATGGCCCGGATATTCCGGCCTTCCCTTCCGATAATGCGCCCCTTCATTTCATCGCTTGGAAGATTTACCACCGATACCGTATTTTCAGCAACATAATCACCGGCATATCGCTGCACGGCATACGCGATGATTTCTCGCGACTTCTTGTCCGCATCCCGCTTGGCATCTTCTTCTATTTTCCGGATCAATATGGCGGCATCGCGCTTTGCGGACGCCTCCATGGACTGCGTCAGCAGTTCTTTCGCCTCTTCCGAGGTAATGCCGGCAATCTGCTCCAGCTTGTTCTGCTGTTCCTCGATCAGCCTGTTGAGCTTTTCATGCTTCTCATTAATCTGACTCTCTTTTGAAAGGAGCGCCTTTTCCCTCCCCTCTATACCACTTTCCCTCTGGGAGAGCGTATCGATCCGCTTATCGAGACTTTCCTCCTTTGAGCGAATCCTCCTCTCCAGATTGTCCAGGTCCTGCTTGGTTTCCCTTGTTTCCTTCTCGAAATCCCCTTTCAGTCGAAGAAGATTCTCTTTTGTCTGGAGCACGGCCTCTTTTTTTATGGTTTCAGCTTCTTTTTTCGCTTCGTCAATAATCCTCACGGCCAGATGTTCCGATGACTCCAGCCGTTTTTGAGAAAGCCGGAATTTTAAAAAATAACCGATGGCCAATCCAATGGCAATCAATCCGAATATCGTCAATGCGATTATAGTATTGTTCAACAACACCTTTTACCTCCTCACTTGCCTGTCGAGCATCCAGAAGACATCCTGCCGGGCACCTAAAAGATATTTCTTTTAATATTCATTCACTTACACATGAATGAACGCAGGCAGACTACCTTAAGGACGATTTCTGGTGGTTAAGAGAAACAAAAATCGGATGGCGGGATTTGTTGAGGAGACTTTAGAGATACATCTCTAGCGGAACGTTGCTTATCCAGAAAAAGTAACCCCCGCATATGCCGTGTTAACGCCCCTTTTGAACCGAGGTTCAAAGTGGGTACCTTATTATTTGCTTTAGGCTTCCTGACGCCCGCTGGTCGCGGGACCGGTCAAGCTAGCGCACGGCAAACAAGGGAAGGTTCCCGTTTACTTGGTGTTGGCTCAAAAAGAAGATAGCTAATCACGCACATCGCAGGGGAACTTTTTTATCTTATCTCATCAATGAGGTTTATCAAATTTTGTGCCTGTCTGTCTATTTGACTGAAAATCTCTCCATTGTCCCCATGAAGAAGCTTCATATATTCATCTGCGATATTCAGAGCAACGAGGATGGCTATATTCAACGTGCTGGTGTTCGGAGATTTGTTTTCCAATTCCATCACTTTGTGATTGATATAGTCCATGACGTTCTTGACATGCTCATCCCCTGAATCACTCAAAACGGTAAATTCCTGGCCCAGAATCTTGATGTAATAATCCTTTTTCATGCACAACCTTATCTATATGACAGCCTACTCGTGCACGCTAACATCGGAAAGCAGTTCCAAGAGAGAATCTACCTTTACGCGAATCGCTACTCTTTCCTCATCAAATTCCTTTATCTTAGCGCTCAGCTCTTCCAACTCCACCGTTTTATTTCTCAACGATTCCTCTAATTCAAGATTCCTCTTCTTTAGCAAAGCATGTTCCCGGGCCAGACCTTTTATCTTTTCTTCCAATTCCTTCAGTATTAATAATTCCACAACTCACCCCGTTAATGTTAGCCCCTGCCTGGAGAGTCCCTCCAGGTTTCTTGAAAAATATCCCGGGGCAGTATTTTTTGTATCGCCCTTACAGCTTTGCGGAAGAATCTTTCTCTATCATTACACTCCCGTTAATTTATTTGGCAAAAATATTACAATACACGCCCTAAATGTCAAGGTCTTATTTGAAAGCCTCACGGGTGCGATCCGGCATCTCCAAGGAATCGAAAAAACGTTCGATTTCCCCCAGCACGGAATCCTTGTCGCTCACTGTTGTTGCCTTTGCCCGGAAAGCCGCCCCGCCTCTCAACTTTTTCGTATACCAGAGAAGGTGTTTTCGAAACCGGACAACCGCACCGTCGCCGCCCTCAAAAACGGATTCCATCTCCAAGTGCCTTAAAATCATTTTCTTACGCTCCATGAGAGAGGGTCTGGCATCGCCTGACGCCGCGTCCGGAAGCGAAAGAGCCTCCTTGAAGATCCAGGGGTTGCCCAGCGCCCCCCTCCCAATCATGACCCCGTCACAGCCCGTCGTTACGATCATGTTCCGCGCATCATCACCTGTTTTGACATCCCCGTTTCCGATGACGCTAATGCCGACAGAATTCTTGACCTCCTCAATGATTCGCCAGTCAGCCGATCCGCTGAATCCCTGGGCCGCCGTCCTGGCATGAACAATGACGGCATCCGCTCCCTGTTGCTCTGCTATGTCAGCGATCAGAACAGCGTTTATATTTTGACTGCTCCAGCCGGAACGAATCTTGACGGTTAAGGGCTTTCGAGTCGCCCTTCTCACCGCCCAGAGGATCCGCTCAACCCGATCGGGATCTTTCAGCAGGGCGGCGCCGGCGCCATTTTTGACCACCTTTTTGACCGGGCAGCCCATATTGATGTCAATGAGGTCCGCCCCCTGCTCGTCAGCAATCTGCACGGCCTCGGCCAGGATGGCCGGATCACTTCCAAAGATCTGAACCCCCAACGGCCTGTCCTCGTCGTGGAAGACCAGATACCGGCGGCTTTTGTCATTCCCGCAAACAAGGCCGTTGGCGCTGATCATCTCCGTATAGGCCAGGCCACACCCCGCTTCCCGCATCATCATCCGGAAAGGCGCATTGGAAATTCCGGCCAGGGGAGCCAAAATCATATTATTCTGTATCTTTAGAGAACCCAGGGAAAGGCTGTGCACGACCTGCCCTGCATCGATTTTATTCATAGAATCCGAATATCTTATGGCTCTTTTCCCCGGGAGATTCCCGCCATGTGATCTTCGGCCCGCCGAAGGTCCTCAGGGGTGTTGATGCCCAGGATTTCTTGAACATTCTCCACCTTCACCGCCCTGACGGGAAGGTTTCTCCTGCAGGCGATTTCAATAATATCGGTTAAATAGTATTCCTTCTGGGCATTGTCATCTTTTATTTCCCCCACCGCCTGCAGCAGGAATGAACTTTCAACGCAATAGATCCCTGAATTGAATTCCTTGATCTTCTTTTCCTCTTCAGATGCATCCTTCTCTTCTACAATCTTCAGAACGTCTCCCCCGGACGTTTTCACAATGCGTCCATAGCCGAAGGGGTCATCCAGCATGGCGGTAAGAACGGTGACAACGGATTGTTCCCTGGCATGAGACTCAAGAAGGTGGCTTACCGTCTCCGCGGAAAGAAGAGGAACGTCTCCACAGAGAATCAGAATGTCGCCGGAGAAATCTTCAAGGGGCCCCCGGGCCTGCATCACGGCATGCCCGGTCCCCAGCTGTTCACGCTGCTCCACAAAGATCAGGTCCTCGTCCCTGAAATTTGCCTTGACAACATCCGCCTGGTGGCCGACAACGATGATGATTTTTTCCGCCAGGGCGTTCCTGGCAATCTCAATCGAGAAGGACAGCATGGGCCGCCCATGAACGCAATGCAGCACTTTAGCCTTCTCGGATTTCATGCGAGTCCCCTTGCCTGCGGCAAGAATGATCACTCCGAGACGGTTATTCCTGATCTGGCCATTGGATGTATTCATACGGTTCTCTTTCGTTAGAATAGGGTTTTCATTAAAGATGACGAACCATTCCGGCAGGATCTGCATCTATCAATTTGCATGCCCTCTGTCAAGCGAAGCCGGAAGAAGTCTGGCAGCAAATCCGCCGCCTTCAGATTTGATTGACTCCGAATGGTTTTTTCGCTATTTATGCCTGCCGCCTGAAATTTGAGGGAAGGCGATGCAGGAGGTCGAATAAATGAAGAATATCCTGTTGATAGGCAATGGGGCAAGAGAACATGTCCTTGCGGAGACGATTGCGCGGTCTCTCCGCGCTCCTCGGCTCTTTTCCTACATGAAAACGAATAATCCTGGAATCTCCTCCTTTTCAGAACAGATTCAGCTGGGCAGATATGACGATCTTGAGGCCATCGGGGAATTTGCAAAGGCCTGTGCCGCCGATCTTGCCGTCATCGGACCCGAAGACCCGTTAAACGAAGGGGTGGTCGATTACCTGGCCTCACGGGGAATTTCCTGTGTCGGCCCCCGGAAAAGCCTGGCCCGGCTGGAGACATCGAAGTCCTTCACCCGGAATCTCCTCGAGAAGTACAATGTTCCGGGAAACATCACCTTTAAAGCCTTCTCGTCCATGGAAGGCATGGAAGCCTTTCTCGAGAAGCTGGACGGAATCGTTCTCAAACCCGATGGATTGACCGGCGGCAAAGGGGTCCTCGTACAGGGGGAACATTTCGAATCTCGAAGCGAGGCTCTGAAGGCCTGCAGGGAAATCCTCAAAACCCATCCGTCAGTAACCATCGAAGAAAAGCTGGAGGGGGAGGAATTTTCTCTCCAGTGCCTCTGCGACGGAAAAACCGTCGTGGCTACGCCACCGGTCCAGGACCACAAGCGTCGCTTTGTCGATGACCAGGGCCCCAACACGGGCGGGATGGGATCCTATTCCTTTGAAAATCACCTTCTGCCTTTTCTATCGGAAAAGGATATCGCGGCGGGATTGTCCATTACCCAGTCCGTAGCCGAAGCCCTTTACCGGGAAACCGGCTGTTACTATAAGGGTGTGATGTACGGGGGATTCATGATTACCCGATCCGGAGTGAAACTTCTCGAATACAACGCCCGGTTCGGCGATCCTGAAGCCATGAATATCCTGCCGCTTTTAAAAACAGACTTTCTCGATCTCTGCACGGCCATCACAGAGGGGACGCTGGGGAGCCTTCCTATCGAATTTGAAAAGAAAGCCACCGTGTGCAAGTACATTGTCCCCAAGGCTTACGGTCTGCCTGCAGATGACGGCGATGCAGGCTCCACCTCCTCCCGGATAGAGATCGGAGATGTGGGGGCAGCCCGCTTGTACTATTCCTCCGTCGATCAGAAGGCAGATGGGCTTTATATGACCTCTTCACGGGCAATTGGTGTCGTCGGGATTGCCGATCGCATCGATGCAGCGGAAACAATTGCGGAAAAAGCTGTAACAGCCATAAAAGGCCCTGTGGACCATCGCCCGGATATCGGAACCTGGCCTCTTCTTGAAAAGAGAATCCGCCATATGGAGGATATGAAGAGGAAAACATAAAGAAGGAGAAAAATGATGAATTTTAATCAAATAAAGCGGGTCCTTATCAGTGTGACTGACAAGGCGGGGATTGTTGAATTTGCCAGAGGTCTGGTCAGCTACGGGGTGGAGATCCTCTCAACGGGCGGAACGGCGGCACAGCTGAGACAAAGCGGCCTGTCCGTCCGGGATGTTTCCGACTATACGGGCTTTCCTGAAATGATGGACGGAAGGCTCAAAACGCTCCATCCCAAAATCCATGGGGGACTTCTGGCGCTCAGGGATCAGGAAAGCCATCAGGAGGCTGCCAAAAGCCATGGAATTGACATGATCGACATGGTGGTCATCAATCTATACCGCTTTGAAGACACGGTGTCCCGAGAAGGGTGCTCCCTTGAAGAAGCCATCGAGAACATTGACATTGGCGGCCCGACGATGCTCAGGGCCGCCGCGAAAAATTACCGCTTTGTCAGTGTTGTGACGGACCCGTCGGATTACGACCGGATCCTTGAAGAGATGAAGGGGCATGACGGACGGATCTCCGAGGCGACCAATTTCGACCTGTCTGTAAAAACCTTCCAGCTGACGGCCAGATACGATGCAGCCATTTCCAACTACCTGGGGAAGCTGACGCCTTACGGCAGCGCGCCCAAGGAATTTCCCGACACCATGACGGTGCAGTTCGAGAAAGCCCAGGACCTTCGCTATGGTGAAAATCCCCATCAGCGGGCCATCTTCTATCGGGAGCATCGTCCTTTTCCGGCCTCGATCGCCAATGCCCGCCAGCTTCATGGAAAGGAGTTGTCCTATAACAACATCATGGACAGTGATGCGGCATGGAACATGGTTTCCGATTTCTCCCTGCCCGCCGCCGTGATCATGAAGCACGCCAACCCCTGCGGAGCGGCCACCACGTCGAAAGATCTCGCCGACGCCTATCAGAAAGCCATGGCAACGGATCCCATCTCCGCCTTCGGCGGCATTGTGGCCCTCAATCGAACGGTTGACAGCGCAACAGCGGAGGAGATCCTCAAGACGTTTCTGGAAGTCGTTATTGCACCCGGCTTTGACGAGAATGCCCTGGATCTATTAAAGGCGAAACAGAACTTGAGGATGCTGCAAATCCCCAGCGAATTCACGGCAGGATCTTTGGGATACGATTTTCGGCGGGTCGTCGGCGGCCTGCTCGTTCAGGAAAGGGACCGCGATCCCTTCGATGTCCGGAAAGCCAGGGTCGTCACCAGGCGGACCCCGACGGAGGAAGAATACCAGGCGCTGGATTTTGCCTGGAGGGTCGTCAAGCATGTCAAATCCAACGCCATCGTTTTTACGACCAAGGATCAGCTGGTCGGAGTCGGCGCCGGGCAGATGAGCCGTGTGGATTCCGTCAAAATTGCCATGATGAAGGCCATGCTGCCGACGAAAGGATGCGTGCTCGGCTCCGACGCCTTCTTCCCCTTCCGTGACGGAGTAGACATGGCCGCAGAAGCCGGCATCACGGCCATCATTCAACCCGGCGGCTCCATGCGGGATGAGGAGGCCATTCAGGCTGCCGATGAGCACGGAATGGCCATGATCTTTACCGGTACCCGCCATTTCAAGCACTGATAGGCGGTCCGCGCGGATTCTCATGCGGCAGGCAGTCCTGAAATGTTCCGCCTGCCGCATGACTCTTCTTTCACCTTCTTGATTCTCTCTGTTATCGGCTGTATACTACAGCCCGTATTTTCGCTTTGATCCGTTTTTCACCCCATTTATTCCGGAGCAGGAGAACCCTTTAATGAACAAGAGCAACGATATTGTCAGCGTCGTGATGGGCAGCGATTCCGATTATCCCGTCATGGAAGAAGCGGTTAAAATTCTCGATGCATTTTCCATCGCCAATGAGGTATTTCTAACCTCGGCGCACCGCTCCCCGACGAGAACATCCGATTTCGCCCGGAAGGCGGCCCAGCGAAACGTCAAGGCCATCATTGTCGGGGCAGGCGCCGCAGCACATCTGGCCGGTGTCATCGCCTCGCAGACCCCCCTGCCTGTCATCGGGGTGCCCATCGATGCAACGGCACTTCACGGCCTGGATGCCCTGCTGTCCACGGTGCAGATGCCGGGTGGCGTCCCCGTTGCAACCATGGCCGTCGGAAAAGCAGGGGCAAAGAACGCCGCACTGCTTGCTGTCCGAATTCTATCGCTCAATGATGAAGAGCTCCGGCAGAGGCTTCTCACTTATATCGACACGATGTCCCAGGAAGTTGAAAAGAGGCAGGAAGACCTTCTTCAAAAAATCCGCGCATGAGTTCAACACCGGTGATAACGATCGATCCAGGGAATCCTGACCCCTCCCTGATTCAAGAAGCCGCCGGACTTCTGAGGCAGGGACGGATTCTGGCCTATCCCACGGAAACCTTTTATGGCCTGGGAGCAGACGCAGGAAATGAAGCCGCCATTGAAAAACTTTTCGGCATCAAGGGCAGGAGTTTTAGCAATCCGATTCCGATTCTCATGGGAGCAGAAGACGAACTGGACAGCCTGGTAGAGGAGGTCCCGGAAACAGCGCGAAGGCTCATGGGCGCATTCTGGCCCGGCCCCCTGACGCTGGTGTTTCGGGCGGCTCCATCCCTGTCCCCGCGGCTGACGGCACACACCGGACTGATCGGCATTCGGATATCCAGCCATCCCATCGCCCGGAGTCTGGCCCAGGCCCTTGGAGCGCCCCTGACAACCACGAGCGCCAATTTGTCCGGAGGGAAGGAGTGCGTGACCGCTCAGGAGGTCGCCCGGACAATCGGCTCACTTCTCGACGGCATCGTTGACGGGGGCAGAACCCCCGGGCTGGCAGGATCCACGGTTGTCAACGTGGCTGAAGATCCACCGCAGCTCCTTCGAGTCGGCATGATTCCGGAAGGTGAAATCACCAAAGTCCTGAGGGGACGCGCTCTGAAGTAACCCCTTTGGAGCTGTGACATACCGGTTATTTCGTTTTTGAAAACATTGAAGAGTATTCAGATTTCAGGGAGGTTGCCGTGCCATCCGGAAAAACCACGCCATCGGAAACGTACAGCCCGCTCTATTTTCTTGCTTCACTCGGTACGGGCGGACTGACGGTCACATTCTTCATGTGGCTGATGCACTGGACCCCGCATCCCGGCCGCACAGTGCCTGTATTCGAGGATCTGGTCGCCCTTTTTTCCGCCGGCGAGACCGCTGCTCGGGCGGTGATCATCGCGGCGGTTACCGGTATCGCCTTTTATGCCTTCCTCAATCTCAAGTATCTGATCTGGAACCTGATCCGCTTTCAAACCTGGAAAAAGTCCGAGGCTTATGGCAGACTCCGCAGCTCCAACGCGGAAACCCAACTGCTGGCTATGCCGCTGGCCCTCGCAATGAGCGTCAACGTCATCTTCATCCTTGGGATGGTCTTTGTCCCCGGACTCTGGAGCGTGGTGGAGTATCTCTTCCCCCTGGCAATCGCCGCCTTCCTTATGATCGGACTGATGGCCTTCCGCATGCTGGGAGCATTCTTCGGTCGGGTGCTGACGGTTGGCGGATTCAGCTGCGCGGTCAACAACTCCTTTGCCCAGGCACTTCCAGCCTTTGCCCTGGCCATGATCGGCGTGGGGCTGGCCGCACCTGCCGGGATGTCAGCTACCCCTCTGGTGGCTGGTCTCGGGCTGGTCCTTTCAACCTTTTTCCTGATCGCTACGCTCCTCATCGGAGGCATCGCACTGGTTCTGGGCATCCGCTCGATGATGGAAAACGGCGCCAATATTGAAACCGCACCGACACTGTCGGTATTCATCCCCCTGCTGACGATTATCGGCATCCTGTCTCTGCGCCAGAGCCACGGACTCGGCGAGCATTTTGAACTGGCCAGCGGCGGCGGCAACCGATTGATGATGCTTTCACAGTTTCTTTCAGCCCAGTTACTCTTTGCGCTGCTGACAGGAGCGGTTCTGAGGCGCCTTGGCTATGCAGGGAAGTTTATTTTCGGAAGGGAAACATCGGTAGGCTCCTACGCCCTGGTCTGCCCTGGGGTGGCACTGGCGGTGATGACCCATTTCTGGCTCAACCGGGGCATGGTGGATGCCGGGCTGATCGCCAAGTTTTCCACGGGCTACTGGGTCATCTCAGCCTTGGCCGTGGCAATCCAGCTCGGAACGATGGGGCTGGTCCATATCCTGAACCGCAAGCACTTCTGAGGATTCCAGGCAAGGAAGACTGCTTCATGCCGTCGACCGCCCCAACGCACCGGCACCGAAGGCTGGTCGACGGACATGAGCTGGAATGGCTAATCTTTTTCCATGGAGGTTTTCCAGACCTCCCAGACCTTGCCGACGAGGTCCGGACCGGGCTTGAGCGTGATCTTGCCGGGCTTCCAGCCTGACGGAGTCGCCTCCGCCCCCTCCGTTGCCCGGACATGTTGAAAGGCCTGGATCTGGCGGAGGTTTTCCGCTACCAGGCGCCCAACAGGAGGCGTGAGCACTTCATAGGCCTGAATCACGCCATCGGGATCAATGATAAACCGGCCCCGGTTTTCAACTCCAGCCTCCTCGTCGTAAACACCGTATGCCATTCCCAACTTTCCACCTCCATCGGAAAGCATGGGGAAAGGAACACCACCGGGAACCATTTTCGCCAGCTCGTAGTCGTTCCACATCTTGTGGACAAAGACGCTGTCGACACTGATGGAAAAGACCTCGGCTCCAAGCTTTTGAAATTCCGCATAATGATCGGCGACCGCCGAAATTTCGGTCGCTCAAACGAATGTAAAGTCTCCCGGATAGAAGCAGAGGACCACCCACTTGCCAAGAGAATCTGAAAGTTTTACCGAAGTAAACTCCCCCTTGTGATACGCGGGGGCAACGAAATCCGGCGCCGGTCTTCCTACCTGAATCATCTTCTTCACCTCCTGGGACGGCTGCGCCCCCTTTGTCTCCGCTACTGTTTCCTTAGACTGTCCGACCAACCCGCCCGTGGGGCGGGCGCATCCTACTTTGGCCTTTTCCGCCATCTCAAACCTCCTTTCTCCAATGGTGATCTCCCCTATCTCCATCTCATGAACCGCTCAAAAACACTCCTTGCTTCACATTTTTCGGCTTTGGCGGTCGCAACGCATCAGGGAACGTGGGGTAGAAAGGATCCCCCTTTGACACAACAAGGCGGGCTCCTGGGTTAACCGCTTTATTCAGGATGGAATACCTGCCCGTTTTCCATTCAATTCGGGAATAGAATAATCCAGGGGATCCTGCCTGTCAAAGCAAATAACGACGCTCAGCCGGGGCCCCCTGTTACAGAAGGCGCCGGACCAGGGATTTGCAGAGCGTCCATGCCGGCAGTGCGGCGGTCTGACATGAAAAAACTTGGATGGATCCTTAAATTAAAGCAGAAAAATAAATTGAATATCTGATTAAATATTGAAATATGATTCTTTTGACCATTAAGTACTTATAATCTTTAAGATCTGCATGATAATAATCCTGAACGATGCCTGTGCCCCGGCCATTGTGATGCCTGCGATTTCCATTGAGGCGTCTTGATGGCCATAAAAAATGCTTGACGTGAAAACTGAAAAAGAGATAGAAAGAAAATCAAATTTTAAATTAAAAATTTATTTTCATAAGAAAGCGCTTCAGCAGCCGTTTTTTTTAGAATCATCAAAAACAAAGTGTGTTCAGTCACCGGAATTTTTTCCGGCTGGATCAACATCGTGGCCGCTGGAAAGAAAAAGGGCCTCAGCAGTTAAACGGAACCTGCCAACCATCGGGATCCCTTCCGTTTGATTATAGTTGACAATATCTGAAGTTTCTAGGAGGAAAGTTTCATGGGTCTTAAGACAAAGGAAGAGTACATTGAATCGCTGCGGGCTCTCAAACCCACGGTCTATATGTTTGGAGAAAAGATCACCAACGTCGTCGACAATCCCCGGATCCGCGCCGGCATCGAAGCCACGGGCGCGACCTATGAGTTGGCCAGCATGCCGGAAAATAAGGACCTTTTCGTTACGATCAGCCCCTTGATCAACGAACCGGTAAGCCGTTTCACCCTGCCGCCGGCCAGCATAACGGATCTCGTAGCGCGGGTGAAGATCAACCGCAAAGTGGCCAATTACGTGGGAACCTGCCATCAGAGGTGCACCGGCCTGGACTGTCTGTCCACCCTGGCCATTGTCACCTATGACATCGACAAGAAATACGGCACCCACTACAATGAAAACTTTTTGGAATTCCTCAAGCACATGCAGAAAAACGACCTCACGGGAAACGCTGGAGTCACCGACGTAAAGGGCGACCGCTCGCTGGCGCCCCACGAGCAGGTGGACAAGGATATGTTTCTCCGCATCGTGGAAAAGAGGGAAGACGGGATCGTGGTCCGGGGTGCCAAGTCCCACCAGACGGGCTCTCTTTCCTCCCATGAAATCATCGTGCTGCCCACCCGTGCCATGGGCAAGAACGACGGAGACTACGCCGTCGCCTTCGCGATTCCCGCCGACAGCCCGGGGCTCATCCATGTGGTCGGCCGCTCCAGCCTCGACAAGAGAGAGCTTGACGGCTATGACTGCGGAAACATGTATTATTCCAAGTACTGCCCCACCCTGATCTTCAACGATGTTTTCGTTCCCTGGAACCGTGTTTTTATGTGCGGCGAAACGGAATTCGCAGTGGACATGGTGGTCAAGTTTTCCTCGTTCCACCGCCAGAGCCACGGTGGCTGCAAATCCGGAAAGATCGACTGCATGACCGGCGCCGCCCTCACCATGATGGACTACAACGGCACCGCAAAGTTGAGCCATCTCAAACAGAAGGTCATCGATATGATCCACAGGGCGGAGACGCTGTACGGCTGCTGCCTGGCATCGTCTTATGAAGGAAAACAGCAGCCATCGGGAAACTACTTCATTGATACAGTCCTGGCCAACGCCTCCAAGATCCATGAGGGTAAAGAGATGGCCGAGGCAACGAGGCTCATGATAGACATCGCCGGTGGTTTCGTTGCAGATCTTCCCTCCGACAGGGATTTCGAGAATCCGGAAATCGGTGGGCTCCTGAAGAAATATCTCAAGGGCGTTGACAGTGTCCCCGTGGAAAATCGCATCAGGATGTTCCGCCTGGTGGAAAAGATGGCCCTGGAAAGCGCCGACACCATCTCCGACATCCATGGCGGCGGATCTGCCGAAGCGCATCGGGTGACCATTTTCCGTGAGACAGACACCGAGAGCAAGAAGAAGGCCGCGAAGCGGTTAGCTGGAATTAAAGACTGATTACTTCTCCATCACTGAAGGCAAGGAAGGCTGGCTCTGCGATTCACGGATGTGAAAAGCAGCCGGCCTTCTTTTTTTGATTTTATCCTCTTGTCCTCGTTGAAAGACTGAACGTTTTCTGATATGAGCTTCGCGTACGTTTCGGATCAGACGTATCTGGCCGGGATGTATAAAAATCCTTGAAAGCAACAACTCTCAGAGGAACATTCGAATTGACATGACCAATTTCTACGATGTGATCGTCATCGGCGCAGGGGTGGTGGGCAATGCCATCGCCCGGGAACTTTCCCGATTCGATATCAAGACGGCAGTGCTTGAACAAGAGCTTGATGTAGGAGGCGGGACCAGTTCCCGGAACAGCGGCGTGGTCCACTCCGGCATCCACTACAAACCCGGCACGCTTCGGGCGGAGCTCGATGTCCGGGGCAATGCCATGATGGGAGCCCTCTGCAAAGACCTCAAAGTCAAGATCCAGTATATCGGAAAACTCACGGTGGCTCAGGAGCAGGCGGATATAAAAACGCTCCATTCCCTCAAGGAGCAGGGAGAGGCCAACGGCGTTCCCGGTCTGTCCATTCTGAACAGGGAACAGATGGAGAAGCTGCAGCCAGGCATCGGAGGCATCATGGCCCTCCATTCTCCGAGCACAGGCATCATCTGTCCCTACGGCCTCACCATCGCCCTGGCTGAAAACGCTTACACCAACGGGGTTGCCTATCATCTCGGACAGCAGGTGACGGCGATCAGCAGGACGGCAGAAGGATTTGACATCTCCACCCGCCAAGGAGAACGCTTCAGGAGCAGGGTCCTGATCAATTCCGCCGGCCTCTACTCCGATGCGATCTGCCGGATGCTGGGAATCGACGAATACAGGATCTACCCATGCCGCGGGGAATACCTCATCCTGGACAAGCGGCTGGCCGGATCCCTGTCGCTGCTTGTCTATCCGGCTCCCCACAAGGGAGGCGCCGGACTCGGCATCCACCTGACGAACACCGTGGACGGCAATATCCTCATCGGTCCCAGCAACGAATACGTCGATGAAGCGGACGATTACGCCTCTACGGCGGAGATCATGAACCTCCTCAAGAAAGAGGGGCACGAACTCCTGCCAGGGATTTCAGCAGCGGATTTCATCCGCAATTTCTCCGGCTTGAGGGCCAAGCAGGCCCCGCCCAGCGAAGGTGGGTTCCGGGACTTTGTCATCGAGAGCCGCAAAGACATCCCCGGTTTCATCAATCTCGTGGGCATCGAAAGTCCCGGCCTGACCTCCGCGCCGGCCATCGGCCTGATGGTCCGGAATCTGGTGGAGGAACTTCTGCCCCTTCCGCTGAAGGACTCCTTTATTGCCGAACGGGAGGGCCGGGCCGGATTCTTTTTCGAGCTGTCCCCGGAAGAAAAGGCGGATCTCGTAGCCCAGGACCCCGATTACGGGGAGGTCGTCTGCCGCTGCGAACAGATCACCCGCAAAGAGGTCCTGGACGCCATCCAGAACCCCCTGGGCGTCCGCACGATCAACGGGCTGAAATACCGCTCCCGGGCCATGATGGGCCGCTGCCAGGGCGGGTTCTGCCTGCCCAGGATCGTTGCGATCCTGGAAAAGGAATTCGGGTACAGGCCCGAAGACTATTTATTACAGCACGCTGCTTCCCCGCTTTTTGCCGGTCGAGTGCGATAGGAAAGACAAGACGATGCAAACTCTAAAACGCGATCTGGTGGTTATCGGAGGAGGACCGGCCGGTTTGTCGGCGGCGGTGTCCGCCCGTCAGAACGGCTGCGACAATGTCCTCCTTCTCGAAAGGGACCGAATCCTCGGAGGGATCCTCAATCAGTGCATCCATGACGGATTTGGACTGCACCGCTTCGGCGAAGCACTCACCGGGCCGGAATACGCCCAGCGCTACATCGACGAATACGAAAAGATGAAGGGCGAAGTGATGCTGGGAACCATTGTCCTCAACATGGACGCCGAGCGGAACCTTTTCGTCAGCTCCCGGAACGGCTTCACAAAGATTGACGCCCGGGCGGTGATCCTGGCCATGGGCTGCCGGGAACGCACAGCCGGGGCGATTTCCCTTCCCGGCACGCGCCCCTCGGGGATCTACACGGCGGGAGCGGCCCAGAACTTCATCAACCTGCAGAATATCATGGTCGGTAAGCGGGTGGTCATCATGGGCTCAGGGGATATCGGCCTGATCATGGCCCGCCGGATGACCCTGGAAGGGGCCAGGGTGGAGGGCGTCTTCGAGCTTCTCCCCTACTCCAGCGGGTTGCCCCGCAACATTCAGCAGTGCCTGAACGACTATGGGATTCCCCTTCACCTCGCCACATCCGTCGTCCAGATTCATGGGAAAGAGCGCTTGACGGGGGTGACCGTGGCCCGCATGGACGGAAGTTTCAAACCGATTCCGGGAACGGAGTGGTTCGTCCCCTGCGACACCCTGCTGCTTTCGGTGGGCCTCATTCCGGAAAACGAGCTTTCCCGGAACGCCTCCATTGCCATCGAGCCGCGGACCAGCGGCGCTTCCGTGGACGATACCCTGATGACCAGCATTCCCGGCGTTTTCTCCTGCGGAAATGTTCTTCATGTCCATGACCTGGCGGACTGGGTTTCGGAGGAGTCCGCCCTGGCCGGGCAGTTTGCCGTTCAATACCTCAACGGGGAGATTTCCCCGCCCCAAAAATCCATTCCGATTCTGGCCGGAGAAGGGGTTCGCTATGTCCTCCCGCAGAGCGTCAGCGGCCGGCGGGACGTGACCCTTTCCCTCCGGGTGGCATCTCCCTCCCGGAATCGCGTCGTCAAGGTAAACGATGGCGAAAGGCTGGTGGCAAACAAGAAAATGCTGAGGCTTCACCCTGCGGAAATGATCCACATCAAGGTCAAGGCGGAGAAGATTTCCGAAGCCGGCAGACTGGAGGTGTCCGTGGCATGATCAAAAAAGAACTGACCTGCGTCCTGTGCCCGAACGGCTGCCCGCTGGAGATTACCCTGGAGGATGGGCCGACGCCCGTGATCAAGGAGGTTGTCGGCTATCACTGCAAGAGGGGTCCGGAATGGGCGGAGCAGGAACTCATCAACCCCATGAGAACCATTGCCAGCAGTATCCTGGTGGAAGGCGGAGACTTTCCCCTGGTCAGCGTTCGAACCGATTCCGCCATCCCGCTGGCCAGCATCGCCAAGGTCATGGAGGCCATCAAGGCAGTCCGTTTAAAGGCGCCGGTGCGTATCGGAGACATCCTCATTTCAAAACCGGCGGATACATCCTGCAACATCATCGCCACCCGCCATGTGCGGACCGCTTCATAGTTCCAGTCCCGCCTCGTAGGAACTAACGGGCGGGGTGATGGCGGCGCAGACCTGCGAACGCAGCGGGGCAGATGGCGCAACCCGGTTGGCGTGCGTTCCGGGACGAACAAAAAACGGGGGCCAATGACTGAAATCCGTCACCGGCCCCCGCTCTTACAGGCTCAACAACTGTCTTATTTCGGCAGCTTCTCTCCTCCCACGGTTGAAACCCTCGCCGTCGCTACCCCCGGGGGTTCATGGGGGAAGATGATCATGAAGGGAATCTGCCCCTTCGGCTCCACCCGGATATTCTGGGAGTCACTGCCCATCGGAAGGTCCAGCTCCTTCTGCAGGGCTTCCTCGGACAAGGCCGCCAATTCATCATCGCTGAGCAGATTGCCGCTGTATGCCAGCCGCTCCGTGATGATCACTCCGTTGCCGTCATAAAGCTCTCCCTTGACCTGTATCCGCGTGACCGGGTAGCTCGATGCATTCAGCGCCACCCCCTCTATGACCCGCAGCTGACCCGCCGTCACGTTGTCGACGAACCGCTGCCGGACATTTTGAAGCTTGATCTGATTCAAATGAAATTCAGCCGGGCTCGTCTCCGTTCCCACCAGGTTTCCGAGGGCGGGAACCATTGAGGACAGGTTGGAGATCAGACGCTCGCTCATTCCCGGGGAAAGCCACACATACACGCCCCCAAAAAGAAGATTGATGAAAATGATCAGGACAATGATCCGCCAGGGTCTCCAGAAACCCCGTTTGACCGGCGGCGTCGCCACAGGGCCCTCCGTCTCCAGCTCCACCTGCTCGAATTCCTTGTATCCTGTAACTTCCGATTTCAGGATCTCCTGAACGTCTTCCGCCTCCACGACCCCTTGCTGGCCGCTCTCTTTTTCGATCGTGACGAGGGCCTCCGGCTGATGATGTTCCTCAAAGGTTTTCTTCGTCTCTTCGATCTTGGCCAGAATGGTATCAAGCTCTTCCTTGTTCGCGCTGATTTCGAGGGTTTTGTCAAAATCGGCGGGGCCCGTGTCCGCTTCGGGAGGCGCGGCGCCGGTCTCCGTCAAGGCGGCAGGTTCTTCACTGCGCGTCATCCTGACGGGATTCTCCTGAAAAAAGACCTCCTGGCAACGGCTGCAGCGGACCCACACACCGTCACCCTCCATCAGAGACTCATCAAAGCGGAACCGGGTAGAACATTTAATACACTGGATAATCATAGTTATTCCCCTTCAAGGATTCCGGATTAAAGACCTTACAGTTCGTCAACACGATACACATCCGGCAGAAATCGACCTTTTTCGTTGAAATCGAGGCCATATCCTATTACAAAGGCATCGTCCACAGTAAATCCGACATAGTCAGCCTCAAAAGGAACCTTGCGCCGCCCCCGCTTATCGAGAAATGCACAAACCTTCAGGGAGCGGGGATTCCGTTCCAGGAACCAGTCCACGAGAAATTTCAAGGTCAGTCCCGTATCCACAATATCCTCGACAATCAGGATATCCCTCCCCTTGATGGAGGTTTCAATATCCTTCGTCATGACCACCTTGCCGGAACTCGACGCCCCTGAACCATAGCTGGCCAGCCTTGCAAAATCAACCCGGCAGGGAATGCGCAGCGCCCGGATCAGGTCGGCCATAAAAATAAAAGCCCCCTTGAGAACGCCGACAACAATGAGTTCGCTGTTGGCGTAATCCCGTGATATCTGTTCGCCCAGTTCCCCGACGCGCCGGTCAATGGCATCCTTCGAGATCAGGATCTGTTTATTCATGGTTTCCATAATTACAATAGAGCTCTCAAGCAAAAATCATATCACTCAGGAATCAGCCCACTCCTTTTTATTCTGTCCGCAGGAAGACGGCGCAACGGAATGTCAGCGCGAGGCGGAATAAGCCTCGACGAAGGCATCGATGTGTCCTTGAAGAATCTTCTCGGCGGCCAGAAGTTCGTCCCTGCCTGTAAAACGGGAGGAAAGGCTCAGAAGGATGGAATCGAAGCGTGACGTTTTGCATCCCAGGGCTTCATAATCTATGCGATCAATCCTGTACTCGGATCCGTCAAAAAAATACTTTCCCAGCCGGTTCACCGCCGGATCGCTGTACGGCCAGGCCAGCTTCAGCTCGAAAAACTCCCGAACGATCTTCCGCAGGGGTTCCGATTTCATTTTTTCCGGGTGGGGCGTCTCCAGGAGACGGTCACCGACCATGCGGAAGTAGGATTTTACAAGATCGATATCCGTCACGCACAGTCCGTAGAGATACCAGTCGTCCAGGACGAAAATCAGCGCCAGTTTTTCCTCTTTCGTCAGATACGTGTAACTGGGGCAGAAATGGCCGTCACAGAGCTCCCGGCCGTAGAATGAAACGCCCCGAAGATCCACGCCGCCGTTCTGAAGGGGGTGAAGAAGGCAACCGACCCGCTTCTCTCCGGGATCGAGAAAACCAAGGTATTCACAGCAGTAAATCACCTCATAGCGGCGGGCCTGATCTTCCGAGCTGCGGACCAGGTTCGAATAGTGATCCAGATCGCCCGGACTTTTCACGATCTCGGGAAAAAGCGCGGTTCGCCAGCGCAACCGGCAAATCAACGATTCTCGGCCGCTTTCGGCATAATTGTACAATCCGCAGCAGGCGCCGCAGGACTTGCAGGAATCCGGCTGACAAAGATGAACAAAGGTGTTGTCTGGGTTCGAATTTTCGGCTTCCATGGATGAAAAGGGACTATAAGAGGAATGGATTTGCAGGTCAAGCATAAAGATGATAAGGAGTCAGCTCTCGAAAAGAACGGAAAAGATGAATTCCAGTATTTTCGAAACAGGAAACGTAAGGACACCATCAACCATGAAACGACAAATTGAAGAAATCAACCTGCCCAACGGACTGACCATGCACATCTGGGATGCCTCGCGGGTCATTGCGGCTGATACGACGAGCGTCATCCTGATCGTGACGATCCAGATGGAGCTGAAGGCGGACTATTTTCTGGAATCGGACCATTACAGACTGACGACCTCCGTCTTCGGAAAGGAAATGCCGTACGAATACAGAAAGGAACGGACCTTCGTCAAGACGCGGGACGCCGGGACCGTATTCCAGGAGCTCCTGGAAACCTTCAAGGCCGATGCCCTGTCCTATCTCTCCCGGGCCACCTTTCCGGAACAGTTCGCCCGTTCAAAACACAGGGAAATTCTCAATAATCCCTATCGGTACCGGGAATACCTTGAAAAGGGAATCTGAAGGGAGCATCGAGAATTGTCAATAAACCAGGAAGAGCTTCTTGCCTTGGTTTCCAAACCGAGCCGTTATCTCGGGGGAGAAGTCAATTCCATCCGAAAGGATCCGGGCTCCTGCTCCGTCCGCATCGCGCTGGCCTTTCCCGACACTTACGAGGTCGGCATGTCCCATCTGGGCCTTCAGATTCTCTACGCAATCCTAAACGGTTACCCCGATGTGGCCGCCGAACGATGCTACGCCCCCTGGCCGGACATGGAAAAAGTGCTGCGCACCCACGGGCTTGCGCTGACGACGCTGGAATCCCGAACGCCCCTGTCGGCGTTCGATCTGGTCGGATTCTCACTTCAATATGAATTGTCCTATACCAATGTCCTCAATATGCTGGAGCTCGGCGGCATTCCCCTGCGGTGTTCCGAGCGCTCTCAGGACGCCCCCCTCGTTATCGCCGGCGGACCCTGCACATTCAATCCCGCCCCGATGGCACCTTTCATTGACGCTTTCGTGATCGGCGAAGGCGAGGAGGTGATCTCCGAAATCGCCGCAGCCCTGAGACAGGCAAAGGCCGGGAAATATGACCGGAACCGACGGCTGGAGCAGCTCGCGTCCATTCCCGGCATTTATGTTCCCACGCATGTTTCAGGCCGGAGGATCCGCAAACGGATCGTGTCCGATCTCGATTCATGGCGGATGCCGTCAGCTCCCGTGGTCCCTTTGATGAAAACCATTCATGACCGCATCACCCTGGAAATCGCCAGGGGATGCACCAGGGGATGCCGGTTCTGCCAGGCCGGAATGGTCTGGAGGCCCGTCCGGGAGAGGAATCTGCACACCCTGGAGATTTCAGCAGAGGAGCAGCTCGCCTCCACGGGCTATGACGAACTGTCCCTTCTTTCTCTCAGCTCCGGCGATTACAGCAGGATCGAGGATCTGCTGATCCGGCTCATGAACCGGTATTACGACCGCCGGATTGCCCTGTCCCTCCCCTCTCTCCGATCGGAAACCCTCACGCGGACGCTCATCGAAGGCATCCGCAAGGTGCGCAAGACGAGTTTCACCCTGGCTCCGGAGGCGGGAACCAAGCGCCTGCGGAACGTTATCAACAAGGGCAATACGGAAGAGGACCTCCTGGCCACGACGGCCCAGGTTTTTGACGCCGGCTGGAAGGCTGTGAAGCTGTATTTCATGATCGGCCTCCCGTCTGAACGGGAAGAGGATCTGGACGGCATCGTCGAACTGGGGCACAGGGTCCTGAGGCAGGCCCGGAACCGGGGGCAGGTTACCCTGAGCCTTTCGACCTTCATTCCCAAGCCTCACACACCCTTTCAATGGCACCGACAGATCGGGATGGACGAAATTGCGGAGAGGCAGCAGTATGTGAGAAAAGCCGTCCGCAGCCGCAGCATCAGCGTCAAGCTCCACGACCGCCGGATGAGCCTGCTTGAGGGGCTCTTCTCCCGGGGGGACCAGTCCCTAGGAAATCTCATCGAAAGGGTGTTTCGTCTCGGCGGGCGGTTTGACGGCTGGAGCGATCAACTGCAGTTCGAACTCTGGGAGCAGGCCATGGAGGACCTGGACATCTCGGCGGACGCCTATCTCAGGGAGCGCACCTTCGACGAGGCCCTGCCGTGGGATTCCGTAGACTGCGGCGTGAGCAGGGATTTTCTGCTCCAGGAACTCCAGAATTCCCTTTCCGGCACGTTGACGGAGGACTGCCGGAACGGGGCCTGCCGCCAATGCGGCGTCTGCGATTTCAAGGAATTCCGGATCGAAAAGGCGCACACCGAACAGCAGAAGCCTTGTGAAGCCGCTACCGGCCGGCCCGGCCAGGAACCGGAGCCGCATGTTCCGGCCTCATGCCTCCGGATGATTTTCCGGAAACTGGGAAGGGCCAGGCTGCTGTCCCACCTGGAAATCACGGAAGCCCTGATCCGGGCCATCAAAAAAACGGGTTCGACCTTTGTCTTTACCGAAGGCTTCCATCCTCATCCGAAGATTTCTTTTGCCTTTGCCACGGCCGTCGGCATGGAAAGCGAAGGGGAGTATGCCGATATTCATCTTCGGAACCTCTCTTCAGGGCCGGGGGACCTTGCCGGAGCGATCAATTCCGGTCTTCCCGAAGGGCTGGAAGTGGTGGAAATGACTGAAATCCTTCCGGGGACCCCGTCCCTTTCAGACACCATTCGCGGGTTCGTCTACGAAATCACCGTACCGGAACGCCTGGCGGCTGACGTTCCATGGCCCCGGGTGGAGCAGAAAGCGGCTGAATTCCGGGAGGCATCCTCCTTTTCGATCCTTCGAGAAAAAAAGGGCCGGAAGATCGTCCGTGACATCCGTCCCCTGGTGGAGGCTCTTGAACTTTCAAAAGAATGCGGAACGCTGAGACTCCGGCTGCTCTTCGGATCGGAGGGGGGGGTCAAGCCGGGCGAAATTCTCACCGAGGTGCTCGAATTCGAGCGAGACATCGTACCGCTGATGGAGCTCCGAAAGCTGGAAACCTTGTTTTCCCCGTAATGGGATGGAAATCATCCGGCGTTTCCGGAAATTTTCACTGGCCCCTCAACAAAAGGATTGACAAATACGGCAATATTTTTATAATCATCAATTCAAATTTTAACTGATAAGAAGGATGACATGGATATGTATGCAGTTATCAGGACAGGCGGGAAACAACACAGGGTTTCAGAAGGAGAATTGCTGACCGTTGAAAAGCTCGATGGCGGCAAAGGAGATAGCGTGGTCTTCGACTGTGTGCTGATGGTAGCAAGGGAAGGAGAGGTCCGGGTGGGAACGCCTGTTGTGGAAGGCGCGAAAGTTGTCGGTGAAATCGTCTCCCAGACCAAAGGTCCGAAGATTTATGTTTTCAAGAGGAAAAGGCGAAAGGGCTTCCATAAGAAAACGGGGCATCGCCAGCAACTGACACAGATGAGAATCAAGGAAATTTCGGTTTAAGCGGAGGGCGTCATGGCACACAAGAAAGGACAGGGAAGTTCCCGGAACGGCAGAGACAGCAATTCCCAGAGGCGCGGGGTCAAGGTGTACGGCGGCCAGAGCATTCATGCAGGGTCCATCATCATTCGTCAGCTGGGGACCAAAATTCATCCCGGCAACAACGTCGGCATGGGCAAGGATTACACCCTCTATTCTCTGATCGATGGCGTGGTGAAATTTGAACGGTACGACAAGAAAAGAAAGAAAGTCAGTGTTTACGAAGCAGCCTGAAAGCCCGTTGTTGTGCTGGAGGGTCCCGAGCGTTTCCGGAATCCGGAATGCAGGTTGCCGTAAAGGTTTGAGATAGTCTGTCAGCAGGAATAGATAACGGGCTGGTTGCCGCGCAAAGAAGATGAAGGCACTGTTTCAGTGCCTTTTTATTTTCGGGGGCTGCCTCGGCAGCCGGAAGCCGTTCGCATCGCTCCAGGGCACGTTCAGGCAGAAAAGCCAGAATTCCTCATGAAATTCATTGATGAAGCAAAGATCTACGTAAGGGCCGGAGACGGAGGCAGGGGCTGCATCAGCTTCCGCAGAGAGAAGTACGTTCCCTTCGGTGGCCCAAACGGCGGCGACGGCGGAAAGGGAGGCGACGTGGTTCTGCTGGCCTCCGCAAGCCACAATACCCTGCTGAGCCTGAAATACAACCAGCACCACGTGGCCAAAAGCGGAGGCCATGGCGAAGGAAGCAACCGGACGGGTCGGAGCGCTCCCGATCTCATCGTTCCCGTTCCGGTCGGCACACTGGTGATGGATGTCGAATCCGGAGAGGTGCTGGCCGATCTCGTCCAGGAGGGCCAGAGGTATGTCGTCGCTCACGGAGGCATCGGCGGACGCGGTAATGCCCGGTTCGCCACCGCGACCAATCGGGCCCCCCGGTTTGCCCAGCCTGGAATCCCCGGCGAAGAGCGTTGGATCCAACTGGAGCTCAAGCTGCTTGCCGATGTGGGAATCATCGGGTTGCCCAATGTCGGGAAATCCACCTTCATCTCCAGAGTATCCGCAGCCCGCCCAAAAATCGCCGATTATCCTTTTACCACACTGACACCTCATCTCGGCGTCGTCCGCTTCGGCGACGATTTTCAAACCTTCGTCCTGGCAGATATCCCCGGTCTTATCGAGGGGGCGCACGAGGGAGTTGGCATGGGAATCCAGTTCCTCCGCCATATCGAGAGAACGTCCCTGCTGCTTCACATCCTTGACATTTCACGGGAGGAATCCGACGGCGGCTGGCGCGATTTTGAAGTCATCAATTCCGAGTTGGCCTCCTACAGCGCCAGCCTGATCCTGAAACCCCAGATTGTAGCCATCAACAAGACGGATCTGCCGGCCACCCGACAGAAACTGGACGATACCCTTATGATCTTTGCGGAACATGGCATCGCTGTTTATCCTTTCTCCGCCGCGACCGGCGACGGCATCCCCGCCCTGCTGAACAAGATCGGAGAAGCTCTTGGAAATATTAGAAAACAGGCAGAAGAACATGAATGAGAACAGGGAAGATGTGCTGAAAAATGTAAAAAGAGTCCTGATCAAAATAGGCAGCGCCGTACTCACAGGGGCTGACGGCCTGGACCTGGAGATCATCCAGCATCTTGTGGATCAGATTGCCGCCCTGACCCGGAAGGGTTTTCAGGTCGTCCTGGTCACATCGGGAGCCATTGCCTCCGGAAAACATCGCCTCGGCATAACCGCGGCGTTGAGGAGCATCCCCCAGAAGCAGGCGGCGGCCGCCATCGGGCAGGGCCGATTGATGCGTGTTTACTCCAACGACTTCGGGAAGCACGGCCTTTATGTCGCGCAGATCCTCCTCACCATGAGCGATCTGACCGATCGCCGGCGCTTCCTCAACGTGCGCAACACACTTTCCACGCTGATGGAATGGGGCGTCATCGCCATCATCAATGAAAACGACACGGTGGCCATCGACGAGATCAAGTTCGGCGACAACGACAACCTTGCCGCCATGATCGCCAACATCATCGAAGCCCAGCTGCTGATCAATTTGACCAGCACGCCCGGGCTCTATGACCGCAATCCGGCTGAATTCAAGGACGCCCGCCTCATTCCCCTTGTCCGGGAAATCACTGAGGACATCGAGACGGCCGCCTCAGAGGAGGGAACCTCCGTCGGAACGGGAGGGATGAAAAGCAAGGTCATGGCAGCCAAAAAGGTGACAGCCTTCGGGATCCCCTGCATCATTGCCCCGGGCAAAGAGAAGGACGTCCTGTCGCGGATCTTTGACGGAGACGAAGTGGGCACCCTCTTTCTGCCAATGAAAGAGCACCTCAACAGCAGGAAATACTGGATCGCCTTCACCCTGAGATCCCGGGGCATCCTGAGCATCGACAACGGTGCACGCATTGCGATCCTGGAAGAGGGGAAAAGCCTGCTCCCTTCAGGAATCGTCAGTGTGGAAGGAGACTTTGTCGTGGGAGATCCGGTCACCTGCGTCGACAGGGACGGTATCCCCCTGGCGAAGGGCCTGGTCAATTACAGCGCCGGCGATATCCGGAAGATCATGGGACTCAGAACGTCAAGAATCGAACAGGTCCTCGGACACAAGGACTACGACGAAGTCATTCACCGTGACAACCTGGCAGTGACGCGGCGGAGCCGCAAATAGGAAAAAGGGCCCGGCGCAGGCAACGCTAGGAGTCTGCCCTGCTGGGCCTTTCCTCCCGCAAGATTGCCCCCCCTTCATGATGCCGATTCAGCCGGGAGGACCGGCTTTTTTGATGGCTAAAAGGCCGCCCAGGTTTCCAAAGCCTCAAGAAACACTCCCTCCCCGACACATCCAGGAGCAATCCCCGCTGCCTCCGCTGCGGCAGGACATGGAATCTGGGCCAGGTCCCCCTTCCCCTTCATCAATCCCCAACACCCGCTGGAAAGAAATCGACCTCCTCCGAAGCCGTCGCCGTCTCTGATCAGGGTTCAATTTATGCATCTTATGCGCACACCATAGCATGGTGCGCTTCAGGGACCTTTAGAAATTGACGATAAAAAACGGAGGCTTGTATGAACAGAACGGTATCTCTGCGGGTTTTGTTTGCGGTTTTTCTAATGCTTTCTTTTACATGGACCGTCAATGCTTCAGATGAAGCTTCCGGCAGCCTGCGAAAGTGCAAAGGTGAGGTGATCATCGAACGGAACGGGACCGTTGTAACGGCCCTGGAAGGCGCTCCCGTCTACTCCAGGGATACCGTCCGGACAGGGGCGGATGGTTCCGTGGGCATCATTTTCAAGGATCATTCACGAATAAGCCTTGGGCCGAATTCCCGCCTGGAACTGAAGGAGTTTGTCTTCAAGCCGGCCCTCAGACAATTTTCCATGGTCAACCGACTGGCCAAAGGCGTCGCCTCCTTTGTCTCCGGAAAAATGACCAAGCTCTCCCCGGAGGCTGTCGTCCTTGAAACTCCCCAGTCTGTTATCGGCGTCCGCGGCACCACATACAACATTAAAGTCGATTAAGACCAGGATCCCCCATTACCGTTTTTCGCCATGAACACAGCATGCAGGAAAATCAGGGGATCTCTTTTCGTTCTCCTGGCCTTGACGTTTCTATCCGGCTGCGCAACTCCACGGGAGACCATTGTCCTGCTTCAGGATGCCGATGGCGGGGTTGGTTCAATAACTGTTGCCGCAAAAGGCGGAACCAGGACACTGAACATTCCAAATGCCGCGCTGGAAGTCACCGGATCCGGGGAGCGCCTGCCGGACCCGAAAGGAATGGACCCGGGCCAAATTGATCTGCTTTTCGGCAGTTCCATGAAGGCCCTTCCCTCAGAGCCGATGACGTTTGTGTTCTATTTTCTGCATGACACAACAGAGCTGACGGCCAGGTCAAAGAGCCAAATCCCCGGACTCCTGTCCGTCATCCGCGATAGGGATGCCAAGAGGATGTTCTATGAAATAAGCATTATCGGCCACACGGATGCCACCGGGGACGACGAGACCAATATGAGACTGTCCTACGCCCGCGCCGAGATGGTCCGGGATGTGCTCCTCTCCCACGGCATTCGCTCCGAATCGATGGAGCTCAGGTACCACGGGGCGTGGGACCCCGCCGTTCAAACAGGGAAAAATATAAGAGAACCGCTTAACCGCAGAGTTGAAGTTGTTGTAAAATAGCCCGTCATCATGAGCGCACTGCAACGATTATCCGCCCGCCTCCACGGGATCTGGAAGATCAGGAAGGACACCCTGATTATTTTCTGCGGGATTCTTTTGACCTGCGCCGTCGCTTCTCTCTATGTTTTCCAGCCCCTTGTGCTGTCTTCCATCGAACTTAAGCTCTATGACACCCTGCTCAAACTGCGCTCCGCAGGAAATCCTTCAGGCCACATCGTTATTGTCGATATCGATGAAAAAAGCCTCGCCCAGTATGGTCAATGGCCCTGGCCGAGATACAGGATCTCCCAGCTGCTGGAAAAACTGCGCGAAATGGGCGCAGCAAGTGTCGGCGTCGATATCCTGTTTACAGAACCGGACCGAAGCTCTCTGCAGAATATCCAGAGGGAGATTCGATCAGACTTCCACTGCGCCATCAGCCTCTCGGGGATACCCCCTCACTATCTCGACAATGATGCGCTGCTTGCGGGAACCCTGAAAGAAGGTCCTTTTGTTCTGGGGTACCAGTTTGTATTCGGGGACCGCATCGAAAAAAGAACCCGTCTTCATCCGGTTGATCTGCTGTTCAAGAGGGAGCAAGGGGTGTCTGATTCCGAAAACGGCCTTTTCAAGCCGTCCTCTGTCGACGGTCTGTTCCAGCCGCTTTCCGAGGCGACACCGGCTTCGGGCTTTATCAACATAAAGCCCGATCACGACGGAATTATTCGCAGAGTCCCCCTCATCATGGAATATGAAGGCCGATTCTATCCACAGCTCTCCCTAGCGGTGCTTCTGTCTGTCGCCGGGATGGACCAGCTCGTTTTGAGCGTTGGTCAGGCAGGGGCGGAAAGCCTCTCGCTGGGAGGCCTCGAGATCCCCCTGGAAGACAAGGGATCGTTCCTGATCCCCTTTCGCGGCCCACGGGGTACATACCGCCACCTGTCGGCTGCGGACATTCTCAACGGCACCATCGGAAACAGGGAGATTGATGGGCGCATCGTGTTTGTCGGAGCGACAGCCCCCGGCTTGTTTGATATCCGTGCGACGCCGACCGACCCTTCCATGGCCGGTGTGGAGGTGCATGCCAACATCATCGACTCCATCCTACAGGGCGACTTCCTTCTGCGGCCGAAGGCTGCTGTCTTTTATGAGTTTATCGCCCTCCTTTTTTTCGGACTGCTTTCAGCTCTTCTCTTTGCCCACTGCAAGGCTGTTGTCAATCTGACGTTTCTGCTGCTCTCCGCGCTGACGGCGGTCTTCCTTCCCGTCTACCTCTTCCGGAAGGGGATCTATATCTCCCCCCTCTACCCCGCACTGGCCTATGCTTCAAACTTTTCCCTGTTATCCTTTCTGGACTTCTGGCACGGAGAGCGGCTCCTGAAGGAAAAGGCCCGGCTGCAGCTGGCAACGCAGGATGCCATGCTTGAGACGATTGCCAATATCACCGAAACGCGGGACTCGGAAACAGGCGGCCACATCAGAAGAACACGCAGCTATGTGAAGGCTCTGGCTGAGCACATCCGGAATAAGCATGCCTATTCAGAAACGGTGAATGACGCCTATATCGAACAACTCTTCCAGTCGGCGCCGCTCCATGACCTCGGTAAGGTCGGAGTGCCGGACCACATCCTGCTCAAACCCGATAAGCTTACGGCCGAAGAAACAGAGGAGATCAAAAAGCATACCGTATACGGCAAACGCGTCATCGACGACGCGCAGGCCAAACTCGGAGACAGTTCCTTCCTGAATCTGGCGGGTGAAATGGCTTTATACCACCATGAATACTGGGACGGCAGGGGATACCCGACCGGGCTCAAAGGCGAGGAGATCCCCCTGTCAGGCAGAATCATGGCGATAGCGGATGTATACGACGCCCTCATATCGGACCGTCCGTACAAAAAGGGATTTCCTCACGAAAAGGCCGTTGAGATCATTCTGGCCGGGCGGGGCTCGCAATTCGACCCCGGGCTCACTGACGCTTTCGGAGAGATCCACGGAACATTCAAATCCATAGCAGAACAGTTTGCCGATGCCGGCATTCATGAATCACTCCGATCGAAAACCCCGAGAGAATAAATCCAGCTTCTTCTGCCGTTTCGCTTGCGGCGTTCCCTTCTTTTTATGGATACTTATTATCCAGGCTGTGCATTTCGTACCCAGTCCAACGCCCACGAAAAAGCCGTACCACCGACTCGGAATCGCCACAAGGCGTTGATATTGTGAATCCATGGGCCATTCAGAAAGATTGGCACATCCTTTGATTTATACCTGTTGTACACTTCAAAAAAACGTTCAAAAAACACATCACGCTCAGAAAAGGGACAAGCCATGAAAAAATTTCTACGGATCGGATTAGCCGCTGTGTTGTTTCTGCTCACCCAGGGTTGCTATGTCGGTTTCGAACAGCCTCCAACGGATTACTACGGAGAGCCCTCAAGTTATGAACCGCCTCCCATTGCATTATCGGCCCCTCCGGATGTCATCGTGATGCCTTACACAAATGATGTCTACGCGGTTCCGGACATTGATGTAGACCTGTTTTTCTGGAACGGATGGTGGTGGCGCCCATGGAATGGCCGCTGGTATCGGTCGGAAAACTACAAACAGGGCTGGAGACCCTACAACTCCGTACCTGGTTTCTATTCCGGAGTGGATCCGGGCTGGCGGAAAAATTATCGAGACCGCAACTGGCAGGGGTATCGATGGAACTGTGAGAGGATTCCAAGCGCACGCCTCCAGCATAACTGGAGAACCTGGCAGGGCAATAAATACTGGGAGAAGGAAAAGAGCTGGGGGCTAGAGCGTCACCATCCTCAAACGAAAGAGCAGAGGGGGCAGCAAAGTGTTCCCTGGCAGCCCCGTGACCCGGGGAAGCTGCCTGACGTTGAGAAGCGCAAGCCTGAAAAGGCGGAAAGGTTCATTCCTCCCGCTGTCCAGCGGACCGAGCCGCCCCCCAGGGACAAAGTCCAGAAGCCGGCTTCCCATAAAGGATTCCAGCAGCAAGGCGCGGAGCAGCCGGGAAAGCATCTTCAAGGAACAGTGAAAAATCCTAAGCGGTACGAACCCGCCGGGCAGAAGAACACCCAACCGCCAAGACAGCAGGTACAGAAACAGGCGCAGAAAAAGGTAAAGGGGCCGTCACTAAGACAGGGAGAAGACGCACGGCCATCGGGTCAACCATCTCCAGGGGCCTCGTCATGGCGCGCTGCGTCAACACCGGGGGAGGCACCGCAACGATCGGAGGGTGGGCCCGACAGGCGGCCCGCCAATGCAGGCAGATGAAGGATACAGGATCCAGCGAAACCATTTTCTTCCGGCCGGCCATCCCGTCAGGCCCTGGCCGGCTCTTTTAACGAAAGCGGTTCATTCCTTCAAAGCGGCGGGAGAAAAACGGCAGGCCTGCCGTTCTGTCAATGGAAGCGATCCGATTTTGCACTTGAAAAGAAACGTGTAATCCCTTATGGGATGACCATGAAGAAGATTGATTTTCATACCCATATTTATCCGGATCATGCGGCGGCCAGGACGGTTGCCGCAATCCGTTCGCGGGCAGGTGTTGACGCCTACACCGACGGGACGCTGGCGGGATTGAAAAAATCGATGAAGGCCGCCGGGATCGACCTTTCCGTTGTGTCGGCTGTGGCCACAAAACCGGAACAGGTCCCTTCGATTCAAAGCTGGCTGACGGCCATCCGGCAGCCGGGGATTGAAGCCCTGGCCACGGTGCACCCAGCCGCCCCCCCCGATTCAGAACAGCTGGAAATGCTGATGAACGAGGGGTTCCGGGGGTTCAAACTTCATCCGGATTATCAGGATTTTTTCGTCGACGATCCCCGGGTGTATCCTCTTTATGAAGCGGCTGCGGCAAAAGGAATGTTTGTTCTTTTCCACGCAGGGGTGGATCGAGGGCTGCCCCATCCGGTTCATGCGACACCGAAGCGGCTGGCCGCGGTCCATTCGGACATTCCCGAACTCTGCATGGTTGTGGCGCATCTCGGCGGGGAAGGGGCTTACGAAGAGGCGGAAACCCATCTGTTGGGCCGGAATCTCTACATGGATACGGCCTTCGTACTGCGCAAGACCCCCATGCCGCTCCTGGAGCGCATTCTCAAGGGGCATCCGCCGGACCGGCTGCTGTTTGCATCGGACAGCCCCTGGACGGATCAGGGAGAGGAGCTTCAATTTTTACTTCAGCTTCCCTTCCTCACAGAGACGGATAAGGAAAAAATCTGTTTTTCCAATGCGGCCCATCTGCTGGGATTGGGAAGAGGCGGAAACTTCTGAACAATGGCCCGGCGGGGGCACCCCGACGAGGGTCCAGCAGCCCCTCTGCCGATGCCGTAACCCCAAGAATCTTTTCCGGCACTACTCTGGAATCCAGTGCCCTTCACTGAAAAAGCGGATATTCCAAGCGCCTCCCGAAATCCATTGGGCGCCGCAGATCTGGCATCTGATTTCGTTGATGCGGTCGCTATCCGTTATGATTCTCTGAGGGGGACGGAAATGTTCAAAAAGGTCGGGATTGACATCCTGGTCTTCATAATAATCCCTGGATAGTTCGCATATTTCATGGCCGTTGGTACAGGTGATGATCTGTCCTTTGCCTGCGATCTTCCTCGTGTCCGGCAGTTCGTCTTCTTCCCCGGAAAGATTCTGATATTCGGGAATCGCTTCCGCAGCCATAGACCAGGCTACCGGTTCTGCAATGGAGTTCTCTCCCTCCAGCGGTTCATAGGGAAGGAAGGTTGTCTCTACAAGCGGCGGCGTGTCCAGTCGGGCCTCGAGTTGACCATTGACAAAGGCGATCTTGATGCGCAGATCATACCAGACGTCCTCTTCGCACTGCTCTTGAAGAAACCGGGTAAAGGACTGGGTGAAAATTCCTAATTCGTTAATAAGCATAAGGGATCCTGAAATTATAATGTTTTGATATTCCTGCACGGACAAAAGACATTCAAGCCGGAGAGCTGAATATCAGTTCCTGGAGCAAAAAGCAATGGTTCTTCAGACGTTAAACCGCCGACAGGATTCCGTTCCGCAATGCCTGTCATGGCCATGGAGGGCAGGACGGAACAGAGGGGAGCCCACAGGCAACACACAGGCATCTCTTTGTTTTGAATCATCCTTTAAATGACTTTTGCTTTTTCTTTAGGTATAATGTTTCAAAATGCTCCCGGTTTTAGTGTTTATGTTACATTTCCACGCGCGGAAAGCAGGATCTTTTCATGGTGAATTGCTCAGCGGGAAGTTCGAGGGATGTTAACCACAAGAAAAATGTTTGCGAAGGGAGAAGAGCCGTATGAATGCATTGTCCAAAGAAGAATTGAAAACATTGATGCAGAGGCGGAATGATTGGTGCGTATCCATGTTTATGCCGACCTACAGGTCCGGTGTGGAGAGCCAGCAGAATTCAATTCGTTTGCGCAATATCGTTCGCCGTGCGGAAGAAACACTGACAAATTCGGGTTTGCGGACGCTGGAGGTCAAGGAACTTCTCGAACCGGTTCAGGAACTGGTCAACAATGTCTTGTTCTGGCGAAATCAGAGTGATGGTCTGGCCATCTTTCTTTCCAAGGATGAATTCCATTATTTCTGCCTGCCCGTTTCTTTTGACGAAATTCTTGTCATCACGGACCGGTTTCATCTGAAGCCGCTCATGCCGCTTTTGCACGGGGACGAACGATTTTATGTTCTCGCTTTAAGCCAGAATGAAATCACCCTCTTTGAAGGGACGTCCCAGGCCGTTAAAGAGGTGAACGTCGAAACGATGCCGAAGAGCCTTGCCGAAGCCCTGCAGACGGACAATCCCGAACGACAGGTCAAATTCCGGTCGGGAAAGGGAGTCGGGCAAGGGGGAATGATGTCCGGCCATGGCGCCGACATCGAAGATGTGAAAAGCAACCTGTTACAGTACTTCCAGCGCGTCGACAAGGGGCTTCATGACCTCCTCAAAGAGAACAATGTCCCCCTGGTTCTCGCCGGGGTGGAATATCAGTTCCCCATTTACCGGGAAGCCAACAGCTATCCCTTCCTCATGGAAGGGGGCATTTCCGGCAACCCCAAGGGGTTAAGCCCGGAGCAGCTGCACCGTGATGCGTACGACATTGTCACCCCCCATTTTCAGAAAGCTGTGAACGAGGCCCTCTCGCAGTACAACCAATCCATGGGAACGGGCCTGACATCGGATAATGTCCAGGAAATCATCCCTGCAGCCTATCATGGGCGGGTGGGGATCCTGTTTGTTGTCCAGGGATATGAATACTGGGGGACTTACAATCCCGCAAATGACACGATTTCCCTGGATGAAAAGCAGGAGCCTGGAAATGAGGATCTTGCGGATTTTGCCGCCATCCAGACATTTTTGAACGGTGGCATGGTCTTTGTTGTGGAGCCGGGCCTTCTGCCCGCCGGGGCGCGCATGGCCGCCGTGTTCCGCTATTAGGAGAGCCACTCGGATTCCCCGTGGAGGATGGGCTTCTTCTGCGGGGAATTTTCCTTCCAGGCCGGGTTGACAGCCGAGATCAGTACAGTGGCCCTATAGCTCCTCCGGCATCGGGGCCTCTTCCACCCTTCCCTCCTCCACTCTTCCCCGGTAAAGATACCGTTCCAGGAATCGGTGATAGGGGGTCCATCCCGTTTCTTCGTCCCGGAAGTCGTTCAGATATTCCTGGAAGGCGTTGACCTTGGCATCCAGGTCGTCCACGTAATGGACCATCAGGGCCTCCAGGGTTTTCGGGCGCTTGGGGGAGCCGTATTCCAGTATGCCATGGTGACTCAGAATGAGGTGACGGAGTTCCATGGCCAGGGAATCGGGAAAATCGGGGATCCCGGCAATCTTCTGGTCGATCATCTCCACGCCGATGATGATGTGCCCGATAAGCCGCCCTTCAGCGCTGTACTCAACCAGGCGGTCATAGGAAAATTCCTTGATCTTGCCGATGTCGTGGAGGATGCCTCCAGCCAGCACAAGATCCCTGTTCACGCCTGGATAGTGGGAGGCGACCTGGTCCAGCAGCCGGGTTACGGAAAGGGTGTGCTCCAGCAGCCCCCCCAGGTAAATATGATGGAATCCTTTGGCCGCCGGAGCCCGCTTGAAACGCTCGGCGGTTTCCCGGTCATCGAAAAAGGCTTTGAGCAGCTTCTTTAGCGGCGGGTTTTCGATCCGGTTAACATAGGTTTGCAGCTCGCCGAACATCGCTTTGACGTTCCCCCGGGTGGTGGGCAGGTAATCATTGAGAAGAATATCGGAATCATCAAGGGCCGTCAGGGAGTGGATTGAAAGCTGAAGGGAGTTTTTGAAACTCACCGCCCTTGCGTTGACCTGGATGACATCCCCCTTCCGGAATTGCTTGTCCATTTCCTGTGCGTTGTCCCATATTTTGCCATCGACCTGCCCCGTCTTGTCTTTAAGGCGAAGGTTGAGGTAGGGAGAACCCTTCTGGGAAAAGGCCATGTTCTTCTCCGCCACGAGGAAAGAGTCCATCACCTTTTCACCCGGCTGTATATCCTTGATGTATACGGTTTTAACTTTCAATAGGTCCCCCATTACACTTTTCATTGGAAATTTAAAAGGCGGCATGATCGGATCGCAGAAATTGAATTCAATAAAGTTTTTAACGATTATTTTTCCCGGAGGAGCCGATGCTCCCCGGCACGGATCGTCAGTCTCGTCAGATCGAAATATTCCATCAGGGGAATGATGAATTTCCGGGACAATCCTGTCAGCTCCCGGAAGCTGGCGGGCGTCGCCTTTCCCTCCTTCAGGAGAAGCTTTTTGTAATTCTCCCGGAGTTTATTGAGGCTCTCCTGATGAAAATAGAGGTCTTCACTGATCTTGACCAGGACGCCGTCGCGGAGCATGACGTCCATGACCTTGCGCGCCGAATCCTTTTTGGCGGCGAACTGTTCCATCACTTCCCGCATCGTGGGCGGAGTCAAGCCCGCCTTCAGATAAAGGCGATCCAGGGCCTCCCGCAGCTCCGCCAGGTCTTCCTTCAACTGAATCGTATGATCGGCAAGCCGGATAATCTCCCGGTCCAAAACGATTTTCCCCGCCTTTTCCAGGGCCTGGACGGAGGACAGGTACAGCCGAACCGGAACATGGCGTCCCAGAACGGATCGCAGCTCTTCCTTGAGGGAACCTTCCTTGAGAGGATATTTTTTATGGTAAGCGCTTAATTCCTGGAGAATTTTATTCTGAAGCTGCGAATGGTAAGAAGCGGAAACAACCGTGAGATTATCCTTGTCCAGCAGAACGAGCGCATGCCGGGAAAGAAGGTGATCCAGGATTTTCCTCAGCCTCGTTGCCGGAATCCCCGTGCGCATGACCAGCGGGGCAAGAGCAACGCCTTCCGCACCGGACCGCTCGATGATGGCGCTGGTTTTCTCCTCGTCACTGCCGTGATGAAGCTGTTCGAAGGACTCCAGGACAGCCGGGTCATTCCGCTTATGTTTCCGCGGCAGGGGATCCACGATCAGCCCGCCGCCAAGCGTGGTGATGGGGGAATAGCTGCGGATGACGAAGTGGTCTCCGGCCATGGTTACCACCGGTTCCGATGTAAAGAACTGGGCGTAGGCCTTTTCACCCGGCTGGAGCTCTTCCTGGTCCATCAGAAGGATCCGGGCCATGGTTTCGCTGGTCCCGGTATGAAGACGCACCAGGGAGCGGTGCGTCAGTTTTTTCTTGTCGGGTGGAAGGTATTCCATGAAGGTGTCAACGCGCACGGTAGGCCTCATGGTGTCCGGATGGACCAGCACCTGCCCTCTCAGGATTTCCGCCTTCTCCAGCCCCTGCAGATTGACCGCTGTCCTCTGGCCGGCTTCCGCGGTAGCCACCGCGGCATTGTGAACCTGAAGCCCCCGCACTTTCGCCGTTACGGTTCCCGGAAGCATCTGCACGGTGTCCGCCACACGGACCTGGCCGGAACGCAACGTCCCGGTGACAACAGTCCCGAATCCGCGGATGGTGAAGACCCGGTCCACAGGAAGGCGGAAAACCCCGGTATCGGGCTCCTCTTCAATTCCGGCGGCCACCGTTTCCAGGGCGGCGAGAAGCTCGGGCAACCCTTCGCCCGTCTGCGCGGAAACGGGGATGACGGGCGCGCCTTCGAGAAACGATCCTTTCAGGAAATCGGCCAGGTCTTCCTGAATGAGGTCCAGCCAGTCCCGATCCACAAGATCGATCTTGGACAGCGCCACGAGCCCCTTGCGGATATTGAGGAGGGAACAGATCTGCAGATGCTCGCGGGTTTGCGGCATGACGCCCTCATCCGCGGCAATGACCATCAGGACCATGTCGATGCCCGCAGCCCCGGCCACCATGTTTTTTACAAACCGTTCATGGCCCGGAACATCCACAACGCCGCAGATCCGGCCGCTGCCAAGACGCAGGGAGGCAAAGCCCAGTTCGATGGTGATGCCCCGCTCCTTCTCCTCCTTGAGCCTGTCCGTATCCACGCCGGTCAGCGCCCTGATAAGCGCCGTCTTGCCGTGATCAACGTGCCCTGCCGTGCCCAGAACAATGTGCTTCATGGAATGTTACTACCTTATAACCGCTTTTCGATGAAGGAAGTTCCCTGTTGAAAAAAAAAGACTGTCTGGAGAGTTTCTCCGGGAAAATTCTTCTTAACAAAGTCCCTTCATTTTCACAACGGATAAAAGCATCCCATCTCCTCCCGGAATTTTCAGGCGGGTCCGCTCCCTGAATTTCCTTCCCGGCCCGGAAGGGAAATCTTCCGGTCTCCGCAAAGGTCTTCCTTTCCCTTTCTGTTCTTCCTTGCTATAAAAACCGTTCTTCGCTATGACATGAAAACAGCATTCACCATTGAGGAGATTCCATACCCGTTGACGGACATCAAAAGAACAAGACTATTTTATCATCTCAAAAAATGGATCGAGAAGGCGGTCATGGATTACCGCATGATCGAAAAGGGGGACAGGGTTCTTGTCGGGGTTTCCGGCGGGGCGGACAGCCTGGCCCTGCTGGATCTGCTTAATTCCCCCATGGTTTTCGTCCCCGAATTCCACCTTGTCGCCGTTCACATTGACCTTGGATTTGAGGAGGACTCGGCGGGTTATGACCGGCTGGATCGCTTTTTGAAGGAGGGAGGATATGACTGCGTCCTGGAGAGGACGGAGATCGGACCCCTGTCGCACAGCGCTTACAACAAAAAGAATCCCTGTTTTCTCTGTTCGAGGCTGCGAAGGAAACGGCTTTTCGAGATCGCCCAGGAGAAGGGCTGCAACAGAATCGCCCTGGCACATCACCAGGATGACATCATTGAAACGCTGCTGATCAACATGTTCTATGGCCGGGAAATCAGCACCATGATGCCTGATCAGCCGATTTTCGGCGGAACGAAGCACATCATCCGGCCCCTTGCCTATATCCGGGAGGAGCTGGTCAAGAAGTACAGCCGTGAACGGGAATTTCCGATTCTAGAATCGGCATGCCCAACAGGCCCCGTCTCCCGCAGACGCTACATTAAAGACCTGCTGAACCAGTTGGAGCGGGACAACAAGGACATCCGCGCCAATATTTTCAAGGCGATGGGCCACGTCAAGATGGATTATCTGCCCGGCCTGCCCGCCTCGCGGCGGCCGGTTTCAGGTAGAATGGAAATGGTCGTGAACGACTGCGGCCTGGACCGGTAAGGAAATCAGCCATCCGTCATCGTTAACGGCCATGCAGAAAAAGCGGCGAAAAGGACGGACAAAAACCCGAAGGTAAAATCGAAGTGGCAAAGAAGGAAACGTCGGAAAAAATCATCTGCACGAACAAAACCGCCAGGCTCAATTATTTTATCGAAGATACCTATGAGGCCGGAATTGTGCTGGTGGGAACGGAAGTGAAAGCCCTGCGGGACGGCAAGGGCAATTTGAAAGACAGCTACGTGGCGGTAAAAAATGAAGAGATCTTTCTTTACGGAATGCACATCGGCCTCTATTCCCATGGCAATCGCCTGAATCACGAACCGGAACGGGTCCGCAAGCTGCTCATGCACAAACGGGAAATCAAGAGGCTTTACGGGAAATCGCGGGAAAAGGGATTTACCCTGATTCCCTTGAAGGTATATTTCAAAGACGGCCGGATCAAGGTGGAAATCGGGGTGGGCCGCGGCAAGAAGCTCTACGACAAAAGAGAGGATCTCAAGCTGAAGGAGGACCGCCGGGCCATGGAGCGTGGCTTGCGAAGCCGCAGCCGGGAAGGATGAGAGTGAAAACTTGGTTCACCCTATCGGTTGACAGAGAGCCCTTGACTTATGATATCGCCGGTATTATTATAATGGAAAGTAAAGATTCCTTGCGGATCATCTGTTCTTTGAGAGAAAAATAGGGGGCGTCACGGTTTCGACGGGGATAGTTGAAGCTGTAGCAGCGTATCGAGGTTCCTACAGGCCTCGTTAAACAGGTAGGAAAACAATACTCGCAAACGACTACGAGTACGCTTTAGCCGCTTAGTCGGCTAACGTTCTTTCTGGTTCCGCCTGCCGGATCAGAGAGGGCGTCATTTCAGGCAGGATAGTCCTTACCTTCTCCTGCGGGGAAAAGGGCGAAATTCAACACGGGATAGCAGCCTGTCAAGCCTGCCTTTGGGCGTTACGGGATGCGAAAGACAAATCAAAGGATACATACGTAGAAACTGCAGTGGAATGTTTTCGGACGCGGGTTCGACTCCCGCCGCCTCCACCATGAGACACAAGACACACCCGTTCATTAGCCGCATCCGGTTACTGGACGGGTTTTTTTCTGCGTATTGTCAGCGACTTGCGTCGCTTTCAGGGCTCCGGCGCTACCGCCCCGATCTCTCCCTTTTGGGGAAATCGGTCATACCCCGCTTCTCTTTCGCCTCAAAATTCTCCGCATTCTTACCCCCATTCTCCGGACCTCGTCCGGTGTCCTGCATCTTTGCCTGCAACCGCTGCTCGGCGATCTAGTCGGCAAACTGGTTGATACTCTTCATGATTCCGTCATACAGGTCGTTGATATCCATGGTCGGTCACTCCTCATTTTGGGTTATGCCCTTACTTACCGGAGAGACGGAAAAAGCGTCGGGTGTCGGTCGAATTTTTTTGTGCTGGCTTGCATGGGTCTTACTTACCGGGTGACTGTAGAATGTGTCGGGGGAAATCTTTTACTGCCGTGTCGCAGGGGAATTTCGGCAATGATTTCAAGGTCGCGCTTGACATTTGCGGCTCCATGGATGATATATCAAGTGATAAATCGGGCGTTATGAATGGTGCGCCAGTACATCAGATAGATTCAGCAAGGAGAAATCCATTGGACGAGCAACACAGCATGGCGAGGCTGGTCCGTGAGCTTCGGGAACTTACCGGTCTGACTCAGGAAAAGTTCGCAGCCAAGCTCGGGGTGACCTTCCCCACGATCAACCGCTGGGAGAACGACCGCGCCAAGCCGTCGCCGCTGGCTCTGGAAAAGATCGAGAGCCTGCTGCGCAGCCTGGGGGACAAGGGCGAGGCCCTGCATAAAGCGTATTTTGGGAAGGAAGCCTGAGCATGGCCCAGCTTGAACATATCGAAGCCATTGAAAAGCGGCTCTGGAGCGCGGCGGACACCCTGCGGGCCAACTCCAACTACGCCAGCAACGAATATTTCCTGCCGGTCATGGGCCTGGTGTTTCTACGCCATGCCTACAGCCGGTATCTCGGCGTCAAGGATACCATCGAAGCGGGCCTGCCCACCCGGGGCGGCAAGACCCGACCGCTGACCAAGGAGGATTTTTCGCAGAAGAGCGCCATCTTCCTGCAGCCCAAGGCCCAGTTCGACACTCTGGTCTCCCTGCCCGACAGCGCCGACCGCGCCAAGGCGATCATCGACGCCATGGAGTCCATCGAGGCCGACTACGAGAACCTGCGCGGCGTGCTGCCCAAGAGCGAATATCAGGAACTCGACAACGCCGTGCTCGGCCAGTTACTGCGCACTCTCAACCCCGAGGAGCTCAAACGGGTCTCCGGCGATGTTTTCGGCCGTATCTACGAATACTTCCTGACCCAGTTCGCCGATCAGAAGGCCCACGACGGCGGCGAGTTCTTCACCCCGGTGTCGCTCGTCTCGCTGATCGCCAACGTCATCGAACCGGCGGGAGGCACGGTGCTCGACCCGGCCTGCGGCTCGGGCGGCATGTTCGTGCAGAGCGCCCGAGTGGTCGAGCGGCGGCACGAGAACCCCACCGAGAAGCTCACCTTCTACGGCCTGGAAAAGAACGCCACCACCATCCGCCTGGCCAAGATGAACCTGGCGGTGCATGGGCTGGAAGGCGACATCCAGAAGTCGATCACCTACTATGAAGACCCGCATGAGCTGTTGCGCAAAGCCGACTTCGTCATGGCCAATCCACCCTTCAACGTGGACGAGATCGACGCCGACAAGGTCAAGAGCGATCCGCGCCTGCCCTTCGGCCTGCCCGGCGTCAACAGGAAGGGCAAGGTCAGCAACGGCAACTACGTCTGGATCAGCTACTTTTACAGCTACTTAAACGTTCAGGGCCGGGCCGGATTCGTCATGTCGTCCCAGGCCTCCAGCGCCGGGCGGGATGAAGCCAAGGTGCGCCGGAAGCTGGTGGAGTCCGGCGACGTGGATGTCATGGTCGCCATCCGCTCCAACTTCTTCTACACCCGCACCGTCCCCTGCGAGCTCTGGTTCCTCAATCGCGCCAAGCCGGAAGCGCACCGCGACAAGGTGCTGATGATCGACGCCCGCAACATTTATCGAAAAGTCACCCGCAAGATTTTCGACTTTTCCCCCGAGCAGGAGCAGAACCTCTTGGCTATTGCCTGGCTCTACCGGGGCGAGACCGGGCGCTATCTCGATCTGGTGGCGGGCTATTGCCAGCGCATGCTGGCCGAGGGCGCGGCCTGCTTCACCATGAAAGACGACGAAGGCGCAACGGTCGAACCTCTGCCGGACTTCATCGGTGCGCTGGCCACACTGCGCAGCAGTATTGAACCCTTCCTCAAGACCCTGGCCAAGGACGCGCCCCACATTGAACCGCTTAAGGAGCTGGATGACGCCATCCCGCTTTTCAAGGCGGACCTTGATTCCTTCCGACAGATCGTCAGCGAACAGCAGGCGGCCTGGGGAACACAGAAGACGACTAATGGCGAACTCAAGAAAGCCGTGGACCGCCTCGCCACCCTGGCCGAGACTAGCCGCGATTTGGGCAGGCAGAGCGACCTGCTCTACAAGCTCGCCTGCCGCCTGATCGAAACCTGCGAGAACGAATGCGCCGGTCGCGACAGCGACGCCTGGGCGGGCCGCGACATCACCCGCGCCCGCAAGGCGGCCGACGAGGCCCGCGCTCTGGCCGCGGAACAGCTCAAGCAGGTGCGCTACTTCTGGCGTCAGGCCCACTGGCTCACCGAGCGCTTCCCTGAGGCCAAACTGCGGGATGTGGAAGGCCTGGTCAAGCTGGTGGACCGCGCCGAGATCGCTGCCAACGACTGGAGCCTCACCCCCGGCCGCTATGTCGGCGTCGCGCCGGAGGAAGAGGACGAGGATTTCGACTTCGAGGAGGCCCTGCGCGACATCCATGTGGAGCTGGAGGATTTGAACACCGAGGCGGTGCAACTGGCGGCGACGATCAAGAAGAATTTCGAGGAGCTGGGGGTATGAGCGGAAGCACGGTCGCAATATCCGATCTTGGCCGTGTCGTAACCGGCAAGACTCCCAGTACGAAAAATGCTGCATTTTTTGATGGAGAATACCAGTTCGTGACTCCATCGGATTTGGACTGGAAGACTTACTACTGCCACACAACCGAGAGAACCGTCACGGATGATGCGAAAAAGTCTCACCTGAATCAGTTTATCCCTAGCAATGCAGTGATGGTGACCTGCATAGGCAACACCATTGGAAAATGTGGCCTGTCATCCTCAGATTGCCTGACGAACCAGCAAATCAACAGCATCATCCCAAGTGAGGGCATTGACCCGAAATTTGTCTATTACCTTCTTGTCCATAACACCGACTCAATCAGGGGCTTTGGGCTTGGTGGTGGCTCAGCCACGCCTATTCTCAACAAGACGTCTTTTTCCAAGATCAAATTACGTGTTCCTCCTCAACATCAATGGGTCAACATTGCAAGCACTCTCTCCGCCTACGACGACCTGATCGAGAACAACCGGCGGCGGATCCAGTTGCTGGAGCAGGCGGCGCGGCTGCTCTACAAGGAATGGTTCGTCCACCTCCGCTTCCCCGGCCACGAACACACCCAAATCATCGACAGCGTGCCGGAGGGGTGGGAGAAGAAGCGGTTGGGTACGATTGCCACCATGAAATACGGTAAAGCCCTGAAGAACGACGACCGCGTCCCTGGGCCTTTTCCGGTCTACGGCTCAAGCGGGATTGTTGGGTCCCACGCAAAAGCCCTCGTGTCCGGCCCAACCATCATCGTCGGCCGCAAAGGTAATGTGGGCAGCGTGTACTGGTCACCGGACGATTGTCACCCCATCGATACGGTGTACTACATCGACTCGGGAAACTGCTCGCTCTTCCTCTACTACGCCCTGCAGCAGATGACCTTCATCAGCACGGATGTTGCCGTTCCGGGCTTGAATCGCGATTTTGCCCACAGCCGTTTGCTGCTGGTCGCGGATCAGAAGATTCATCGTTTGTTCGAGGAAACGGTTTTGCCGCTGCATCAGCAGATGGAATTGTTGAAGCGGCAGAATGCATCGCTCGCCAAAGCCCGCGACCTCCTCCTGCCCAAAATGATGAACGGGGAGGTGGCGGTATGAGCCGCAAGTACCCCTTAGCAGACGTTAAAATTTTGTACGGCTTGGCAGCGGCTCGTTGCGCATTTCCAAGGTGCAGGAAAGAAGTTGTTCTTGAGGGAACGACCACGGACAAGACAAAGCAGATTGGCAAGATAGCCCATATTGTCGCCCATTCAGAGAACGGTCCTCGTTCCGATTCCAGTTATCCAAAAGACAAACTCGATACTTATGATAACTGGGTACTGCTTTGCCCAACATGTCACGACATCGTGGACGCCCATGAAAACCGATATACCGTAGCATCCCTGCGAAAACTAAAAATCGAACATGAATCATGGGTTCAAGACAGCCTTAACGAGTCGATGTCCCAAATATCATTTGCCGAGCTGGAGGTCGCCGTAAATGGTATTTCCTCTCAGCAGGCATTGACCCAACCCGAAGGTTTCTCGGTTATCACACCTGACGCAAAGATCAAAAAGAATCAACTGTCCGATACGACTCGGCAAATGATTGCCATGGGGCTTATGCAGGCTCGACAGGTCAAAACCTACCTTGAACATGTTGAGCAAATAGATTCCGGATTTATTCAGCGGCTGGTCGGTGGCTTCCAGGAAAAATACCGAACCATCATACAGGATAAACAGCTAAACTCTGACGCCGTGTTCGAGGAATTGCTCAATTTTTCATCATCGAAAGGGGACGATTTCAAGACTCGGGCCGCTGGCCTTGCCCTACTTTCACATCTCTTCGAAACCTGCGAGGTGTTTGAGAAATGATTCTTCCTTCGAAGCACATATCTGAAGGGCAAGCGCTGATCGGTGTCGGCGCTGTTGTGCTTCGTCACGTTGAACGGCAACAGACCATTACCAGCCTTTGGGATAAAGTGCGAGATGAACCTTCTGTTGGCACATTTGAACGGTTTGTCCTTGCCTTGGATCTCTTATACATCATAGGGGTCATCGATCTCTCTAAAGGCATGATCCGTCGGGGGGCCTCATGATCCACAGCTTGACTGCCAATCATCGCTCGTTTCATCCCGTCGAGTTCACCACGGGACTTAATGTCATATTGGCCGAGCGTTCTGAGACTTCCACGGAGAAAGACACTCGAAACGGCGTCGGCAAAACGACGCTGCTTGAGATTATCGATTTCTGCCTCGGAAGCCGCCCAACCAAAGGCAAGGGATTACTGATCGAGCCCTTACAATCTTGGGCGTTCACCCTTGAGATCACCCTTCGCGGCAATCGAGTAAAGGTCACGCGAGCGGTGGCGGATCAAAACCGAATTATCGTTGAGGGACCAACGGACGGATGGCCAGAGAATCCTGACCTGGACGATCAGACTGGTGAGCGAGTCTACAAGGCAGAACGATGGCGAATGCTGTTGGGGTGGGCATTTTTTGATCTACCTCGTTCGTCGGATCAACTCCCATACAGACCGAGCTATCGAAGCTTGATCTCCTATTTTGTGCGTCTTGGGCCGGATGCGTATACGAGCCCTTTCAGACATTTCCGGCAACAGAAGACATGGGACATCCAGCTTCACACTGCCTATGTACTGGGAATGAATTGGGAGTATGCCTCACGATGGCAAGGTCTGAAGGACCAAGAAGAAGGCGCCAAGGCGCTCGAGAAGGCGATCAAGACGGGGGCGATGGAAGGCGCAATAGGCACCGTCGGCGAACTTGAAACCCAGCGCATTCAGTTGGAGCAACAGGCCGCCAATGCCAAACAGGCTTTGGACACATTCAAAGTCCATCCACAGTATGAATCCGTTCAGGAAGAAGCAGACCGGCTGACCTCAGAGATTCACGAACTTGCCAACCAAAATGTTGCCTACAGGCGTCGCTTGAAACGCTATGAAGAATCCATCAAGGAAGAAAAGCCACCTGCTTCGGTATCCCTTGAACGTTTGTATGAAGAGGCAGGTCTAGTTTTCCCTGACACAGTTAAGCGGACACTGGAAGAAGCCAAAGCGTTTCACCATGACATCATCTCGAATCGTCGTGAATTCCTGGGGTCTGAAATCACCCGTATCCGGCAGGTTGTCGACGACAGAGAAACACGCATCAGGGAAAAGACCGATCTTCGTGCCGAGGTGATGCAGGTTCTTCAAACGCACGGCGCACTGCAGGAGATGACGTTACTCCAAGAAAGATATGTGTCGTTGCATGGCTCCCTTGAGCGCGTGCAGGCCAGATTGCGGGAAATGAAGAGCCTAAAGGCTTCAAAACGTGAAGTAAAGGCGGCGAAGGACGATTTGGTTCAGACAGCTGAACGCGACCATGAGGAGAGAAGGGATAAGTGGTCTGAAGTTGTTCGCCTCTTCAATGAGCATTCTCAAGCTCTTTATAAATCACCCGGCAAGCTGGTGATCGATGTCGGCGAGACCGGTTACAAGTATCAAGTGGATATTGAGCGCAGCGGAAGCGAGGGAATAGAGAAAATGAAAATTTTCTGTTTCGATCTTGCTGTGCTTCAGCTTCAAATGCAAAGCGGACGAGGTATTGACTTCCTCATTCATGACACCTTGATGTACGACTCCGTTGATGTTCGGCAACGGGCGCTGGCATTCGAGCGAGCTCACGAGATCACCTCTGTATTTGACGGTCAATATATCTGCACCATCAATTCGGATATGGTTCCAGAAGCAGACTTTACCGAAGGCTTTGACTTCCAACAATTTGTGCGTCTTAGATTATCGGATACTTCGCCGTCAGACAGTCTGCTCGGCATACGTTTCGAGAGGCCGGGTAGATGAGTGCTTACACGGAGAACAGCCTTGGCCAGCAGACGGCCGCCAACGGTACATCAGAGCAGGGAGGTAACAAGTGAACCTTAATACCCTCCTCGCCCAAATCACCCGCGGCGAAGACTCCACCCGCCAGTTCAAGGCGGATGTGAAGAATGCCGACTCCCTGGCCTCGGAGATGGCGGCTTTCGCCAGCACGGGCAGCATGGTTTTATCAGGTCACGTTGACCCGATAAGTGACCCTTTAAGCATGGAGCCAGCGGCATGAATGATTCGGAAATTCTTATTTATCAGGCCACCGACGGTAAGATCAAAATCGATGTCCGGCTGGAGGATGAGACGGTCTGGCTGACCCAGGACCACATGGTTGGGCTGTTCGGCAAAGCCAAGTCAACCATCAATGAGCATATCAAAAACATATTCGCTGAAGGCGAGCTGGTTGAAGCGGATGTGATGAAGAAATTCGGAATTTCCGAATTTCAGCAAAAAGCCCCTAATTACTACAACCTGGACGTGATCATCTCCGTCGGGTACCGGGTCAAGTCCCACCAGGGTACCCAGTTCCGCATCTGGGCCACCCAGCGGCTGAAGGAATATATCGTCAAGGGGTTTGCCCTGAACGATGAGCGCTTCAAAACGGGCAATTCGATGTCGTATTTCACGGAGTTGCAGGAACGCATCCGTGAAATCCGCCTTTCCGAGCGCTTCTTCTATCAGAAAATCAAGGATATCTATACCACCAGCATCGACTACGACCCCAGGGACGAAAAGACAGTTGAGTTTTTCAAGGTGGTTCAGAACAAACTCCTCTGGGCCATCAGCCGGCAGACGGCGGCGGAACTGGTGTATCGCCGGGCGGACGCCGCGCTGCCCCTGATGGGTATGCAGTCGTTCGACAAGAAGGGCGATCTGGCGGTGCGCAAAGGCGATGTGAGCATCGCCAAGAACTACCTTGCCGAGGACGAAATGAAGCTGCTCGGCCTACTGGTGGAACAATACCTGGCCTTCTCCGAAACCATGGCCCAGCAGAGAATTCCCATGCACATGACAGACTGGATTCAACGGCTGGATGCCATTATTCAGCTCAATGGTCGGGAGTTGCTGACCCATGCAGGCAAAATCAGCCACCAGATGGCCCAGGAAAAAGCCGCTCTGGAGTATGACAAGTTCCGGGAAACGCAGCGGCGCATCCAGCATGAAGAGAGCCTCAAGGAGCTGGAAGAGGACATCAAAAAGCTGAAGCCGCCTCGGAAAAAGGGAGGCAATTGAATGACCCCCGCCTCCTACACCGAAGACACCCTCGTCCAGCAGACCACCGCCGAGTATCTGGAGCAGGAACTGGGCTGGGAGTCGGTGTACGCTTACAACAACGAGGATTTCGGACCGGACGGCCTGTTGGGCCGGGATTCGGACCGCGAGGTGGTGCTGACCCGCACCCTGCGGGCCAAGATCGAGGAGCTCAATCCCGGGCTGCCCGCTACGGCCTATGACGATGCCGTCCGCCAGATCGTCACGGTTTCCGCCTCGCAGACCATGGCTGCCACCAACCGCGAGAAGTATGAACTGATCAAGGACGGGGTACAGGTCACCTTTCGCAATGCCAAGGGCGAACGGGTGCGCCAGCGGTTGCGGGTGTTCGATTTCGATGTTCCCGAGAACAACCATTTCCTCTGCGTGCGGGAGCTGTGGGTGCGCGGTGATCTGTACCGCCGCCGGGCGGATATCGTCGGGTTCGTCAACGGGCTGCCGCTGCTGTTCATGGAGCTGAAGAACGTCAGTAAGGATATCCGCGCCGCCTACGAGCAGAACTTTCTGGATTACAAGGACACCATCCCGCATCTGTTTCATCACAACGCCATGGTGGTACTGGCCAACGGGGTGGATGCCAAACTCGGCTCGCTCACCAGTCGGTTCGAACATTTTCACGAGTGGAAACGGTTGGCCGAGAATCAGCCGGGCGTGGTGGCCATGGAGACGCTGCTCAAAGGAGTGTGCGCGAAAGCCAATTTCCTGGACCTGTTGGAGAACTTCATCGCTTTCGACGACTCGGCCGGGGAATCGAGAAAGATTCTGGCCCGTAACCATCAGTATCTGGGTGTCAACCGGGCCATCGAGGCGGTCCGCGACCGCAAGCTCAGGAACGGCAAGCTTGGGGTGTTCTGGCATACCCAAGGGTCGGGCAAGAGCTATTCCATGGTGCTCTTCACCCGTAAGGTGCATCGCAAGCTGGGCGGCAACTTCACCTTTCTGATCCTCACCGACCGCGACGACCTGGACACGCAGATCTACAAGACCTTTGCCGGGTGCGGCGTGGTGGACAACGACCGCGACCCGTGCCGGGCAGCGAGCGGTGAGCATCTCGCCCAGCTCTTGGCCCAGCACAAATCGCACGTCTTCTCGCTGATCCAGAAATTCAACCAGAAAGTTAGCGAAGGCGAGGCCTATTCCCGGCGCGACGACCTCATCGTCATCACCGACGAGGCCCACCGCACCCAGTACGGCACGCTGGCGCTCAACATGCGCAACGCCCTGCCGAACGCCGGCTATATCGGCTTTACCGGCACGCCGCTCTTTAAGGACGACGAGATTACCCGGCGGGTTTTCGGCGATTACGTCTCCACCTACGATTTCCAGCGGGCCGTGGAGGACAAGGCCACGGTGCCGCTCTATTACGACGCGCGTGGCGACAAGCTCGGCGTGGCGGTCGGCGATCTGAACGAGCGGATCGCCGAGAAGCTGGAGAAGTTGGAGACAGACAATATCGATGTGGAGCAGCGCCTGGAGCAGGAGCTCAAGCGCGACTATCACATCATCACGGCCGGGAAACGCCTCGACCAGGTGGCCCGCGATTTTGTGCAACACTATTCCACGTCGTGGGAAACCGGCAAGGCAATGCTGGTCTGCATCGACAAGATTACTTGTGTCCGCATGCACAAGCTGGTTGAGTTCTATTGGAACGCGAGAATCGGCGAGTTGGAAGCGCAGTTGCCCCAGGCCACGGATGAGCAGGACGAACAGTATCGGCGACGCCAGATCGAGTGGATGCGTCAGACACGGATGGCGGTGGTGGTCAGCGAGGAGCAGGGAGAGGTCGAGAAGTTCCGCCAATGGGAGCTGGACATTACCTCGCACCGCCGCTTGATCAAGGAGGGCATCGACCTGCCCGAGGCGATGCGGAAGCAGCCGCAGTTCCAAAATATGCAGCAGCTGTCTTTAGACGATGCGTTCAAGACCGAGGAGCACCCGTTTCGCGTTGCCATCGTCTGCGCCATGTGGTTGACCGGCTTTGATGTCCCCTGCCTCTCGACCCTGTACCTGGACAAGCCGCTCAAGGCACACACGCTTATGCAGGCCATTGCCCGGGCGAACCGGATCAACGAAGGCAAGAACAACGGCATGATCGTCGATTATTGCGGCATCCTCAAAAACCTGCGCAAGGCGCTGGCGACCTTTGCCGGGACCGGCGATGATGGGCGCGGTGGGGAGGGCGGCGAAACCGAACCGGCCAAACCGGATGAGGATCTGCTGGCCGATCTTCGTGAAGCGATTGCCTTTGTCCGGGGATTCCTTTCGGAGCGAAGCGTGTCTCTGGATGGGATTATCGGGCAGACGGGTTTTGCCAGGAATGCGGCGATTCTCGCGGCCAAGGAGGCGGCGAACGAAAACGACGAGACGCGCAAACGCTTTGAAGTGATGTGCCGGGCGGTGTTCTCTAAGTTCAAGTCCTGTATCACCATTGAAGGCGTCAATGATTGCCGGGGCGACTTCGACGCCATCAACATCGTCTATAAAAGCCTGCAACAGGACCGGGAACAGGCGGATATCACCGATATCATCCGCCAGTTGCATCAGGTCGTGGATGAGGTGATTGAGACACAGACCCAACCGGCTGTTGCTGAAGATTCGCCACCATACGATATCAGCAAGATCGATTTCGACCGGCTGCGCAGGGAGTTCGAGCACAACCCGGCCAAACGCACCACCGTGCAGAATCTCAAAACCGCCATCGAGCAACGCCTGCAGCGTCTGCTCCAGCAAAATCCCTTGCGCACCGATTTCCAAAGGCATTATGAGGAGATCGTCGCCGAGTACAACCGCGAGAAGGATCGGGCGACCATCGAAAAGACCTTCGACGCGCTGCTGCAGATCATCAATGAGATGGACGATGAGGAGAGCCGCGCCGTGCGGGAGGGGCTAGATGAAGAAAGTCTCGCCGTATTCGATCTGCTGAGAAAGCCAAACCTGACGCCCAGTGACATCAAGCGCATCAAGGCAGTGGCCGTCGATCTGCTGGAAACGCTCAAGGCGGAAAAGTTGCGAATCAATCACTGGCGCGACAAGGAATCCACCCGGGACGCGGTCCGACTGACGATTCAGGATTATCTCTGGAGCGAGCAAACCGGGCTGCCGGAAACCTATTCAGAGGAGGACGTGCGGGACAAGACAGAGGCGGTTTTCGTGCATGTGTTCCGGGCGTACCCAACGGTGCCGTCACCCTACTACGCCAGCATGGCGTCATAGAGAGTATTGAAGGACAACATGAAATATCAGCCACCTTACACCATCACTCCGGCGATAGTGAATCTTGTCGCCGAGATCGGCGAAACCATCGGCCGCTACACTGTGCTGGCCGAACAGAACCTGACTCCGCGACTGCGCCGGGAGAACCGCATCCGTACCATCCAGGCCTCGCTGGCCATCGAGAACAATACGCTCACCCTTGAACAGGTGACCGCCGTGATTGAGGGCAAACGGGTGTTGGGGCACCCCCGCGAGATTCAGGAGGTGCGAAACGCCTTTGCGACCTACGAGGCCATGGAGGACTGGGACGCCTGTGTCGAGAAGGATCTGTTGGCGGCTCACGAGTTGTTGATGCGTGGGCTGGTGGATGAAACGGGTCGATATCGATCCGGCGGGGTCGGCATCTTCCGGGGAGAACAGCTGGTTCACATGGCTCCTCCTGCTGATCGTGTGCCCAAGCTGATGGCGGATCTTCTGACTTGGCTGGAAAACACCAACGAGCATCCCTTGGTGGCCAGTTGCATTTTTCACTACGAGTTCGAATTCATCCACCCCTTTGCCGACGGCAACGGCCGCATGGGTCGGTTGTGGCAAACCTTGATTCTCCGGAACTGGAAGCCGCTGCTGGCCTACCTGCCGGTGGAGACAGTGATCCGTGATCGCCAGGAAGATTATTACCGGGTACTCGCGGTGGCTGATCAGCAGGCGGATGCCACTCCTTTTGTCGAGTTCATGCTGGGTGTGTTGCGCGATGCAGTCCGCGAGGCTGTGTCGACCGATCAAGTAAGCGACCAAGTGACCGACCAAGTAGCGGCATTGATCCGTGCGATTGGGACCGTCGAACTTGGAAGTAACAATTTAATGCAGGCCTTGGGTTTGTCCCACCGCCCTACGTTCCGGAACAACTACCTCAATCCGGCCCTGGAAGACGAATGGATCGAACGCACACAACCCGATACCCCGCGCAGCCCGACTCAGCGCTATCGGCTGACCGGTAAAGGCCATCGTTGGCTGCAACACCATGCCGACGAGTAGCAGAGGGATACTTGCGACAAACTTGCGACATGGCTTGTAACAATCGAGCCATGGCATATCAGGTCGATGGAAATATTGACAAGAGATGGTATCGGGCGGCGAACAAGATGAACTGCGGCGGCTGCGCGAGGAGAACGTCCGCCTCAAGGAACTGCTGACCCAGCACGGTGTCGCCTGGGAAGAACCGGCCATCCCTGAACCAGGCCCCGCCCCAACCGAATTCGCACCAGCCCCAACCCATTTCACCACCGATGACAAGATTGCCCTGTTCCGCCGTCTGTTCCGGGGGCGGGAGGATGTCTACCCCCAGCGCTGGGAGTCGGTCAAGGGCACGTCAGGCTATTCACCTGCCTGCGGCAATGAGTGGAAGCCCGGCGTCTGCCACAAACCCAAGGTGAAATGCGGTGACTGCAATCAGCGCCAGTTGCTGCCGGTGACCGATCAGGTGATCTACGACCATTTGGCCGGAAAACAGACCATCGGCGTCTATCCGCTTCTGACTGACGACAGTTGCTATTTTCTGGCGGCTGACTTCGATGAGGCTGACTGGCAGGAGGATGCCGAAGCCTTTATGCAATCCTGCCGGGAACTCAGTATCCCGGCGGCGCTGGAGATCTCCCGCTCCGGCAATGGTACTCACGCCTGGATCTTTTTTGCCGAGCCGGTTCCGGCCCGGGAGGCCCGGCAGCTCGGGGCCGCACTGATCAGCCATACCTGCGATCGCACCCGGCAATTGTCTCTGGCCAGCTACGACCGCCTGTTTCCCAATCAGGACACCATGCCAAAGGGCGGCTTCGGCAACCTGATCGCGCTGCCCCTGCAGAAACAACCGAGGAAATCAGGGCGTAGCGTGTTCGTTGATGAACACCTGAAGCCCTATCCAGACCAGTGGGCCTTTCTGGCTTCCATCCGTTCCATGTCCCAGCGAGACTTGGAAGATGCCATTCTGCGGTCCAACGGCGGCCGCCATCCCTTGGATGTAGCCTTTGCCAGCGAGGAAGAGGACGGCAAACCCTGGCAACGTCCATCACCTGTACCAGCCCGGATTGCTGGCCCATTGCCGGAATCGCTGGCCCTGGTGCTGGCCAACCAGATTTTCATTGCCAAGGCCGATCTGCCGCAGCCTCTGGCCAACCGCCTGGTCCGGCTGGCCGCCTTCCAGAATCCGGAGTTTTACAAGGCCCAAGCGATGCGACTGCCGGTGTGGAACAAGCCGCGCATCATCGGCTGCGCCGAGAACTATCCCCAGCATATCGGCCTGCCGCGAGGCTGCCTTGATGCGGTTCTCGACCTGTTGCAGGAGAACGACATCCGTCCGGAACTGCAGGACGAACGCCTGCCCGGACGGAAGGTGACGGCCAAGTTTACCGGTACCTTGCGCAAGGACCAGAAAGCAACGGTGCGGGAGATTCTCAAACACGAAGGCGGCGTACTCTGCGCTCCGACGGCCTTCGGAAAGACGGTTACCGCCGCAGCCCTGATCGCCCGGCGCAAGGTGAGCACGCTGGTGCTGGTGCATCGCACCGAACTGCTTCGCCAGTGGCAGGAACGATTGACCGAATTCATGGAAATCCCCAAGGGCGGATTGGGCGTCATCGGCGGCGGCAAAAAGAAACCGTCCGACAAGATCGATATCGCCGTCATGCAGTCGCTTTCCCCCCGGGAGGATCTTGGCGAACTGCTCGACCAATACGGGCAGATCATCATCGACGAATGCCATCACATGTCGGCCTTTTCCTTCGAGGTTATCCTCAAGCAGGCCAAAGCGAAATTTGTGGTGGGTCTGACCGCCACGCCGATACGCCGTGACGGGCATCAGCCGATCATCTTTATGCAGTGCGGGCCTATACGACATAGCGCCGCCAGACCGGAAACCGCCCCGGCGCAACTGGAGGTCTGGCCGAAGGTGCTGCCCGCACCCGAGATTCCGCTGGATTCGCCGATTCAGGATGTGTTCCGCATCCTTGCCAACGATGCGACCCGCAACCGGCGAATTGCAGCGGATGTGCTGGCTGCCTATCGGGAAGGGCGAAAGGTATTGGTGCTTACCGAGCGAACGGATCATCTGCCGCTGTTGCAGGAGGCGCTGGGGAATGAGGTCGAGCACTGCTATGTCCTGCATGGCCGCTTGTCGAAGAAGCAGCGAATGGCTGTGTTCGCAGAACTGGATGCGTTGGATGAGTCGGCACCGAGGGCACTACTCGCCACCGGTCGCCTGATTGGCGAAGGTTTCGACCATCCGCCACTTGACACACTGGTGCTGGCGATGCCGATATCCTGGAAGGGAACCTTGCAGCAATACGCCGGACGACTGCACCGGGAGCATGCCGACAAGCAGGATGTGCGCATATACGATTACGCCGAGACCGATCAGCCCCAGCTCGCCCGTATGTGGGACAAACGCCAACGCGGCTACCGGGCCATGGGGTATGAGATCAAACCGATGGAAAGCGTTGTTTTAGGAAACGACTCGAGCCTAAAATAAGACGAGCCGCTATTTTAGGTTCGCGGCTCCATTTCCAGCAGAAACTGCCAGACCGGCACGACCTGGATCGTGCCGAAGCCCACGGGGATGGTTTCACCAGTGCGCCAAGTGACGATAGTCCCCTCCGCCACCGCCTGTTCGACCATGGCCTCGGAGAGGGAGCGGACCTCGCTATGCTTGACGCGGGGGTCGGCCAGCGAGGCGCAGACCTGAACCAGCATTACGGCTCGTTCTTGTCCCGGAACTGTCAGCAGCCGCGCGACAAGGTCCACTTCCCGGCCCGTCTTGGTCTTGTGGAAGAAGATCTCCGGTGTCACCCGGCGCAGCGCAGTGAATACCAGATTCTCCAGCAGGCTGTCGCGTTTGGTGAGAATGCCGGAACTGATCGAGGTTACCAGAGCGTGGTCGATGCAGTAGACCTTGCGGGGATTGACACTGATCCGGGTTGGCGAGTTGGAAAAGATGTTGACGCTGAACAGCAGCCCGGCATCCTCGAACCCGACGAGCCAGTCGACCACCGAGCTTTTGCGCAACCGGTGGCCGAGGGATTTCAGGTAGTCTGTCAGGTGACTGACGGAATAATAGGAACTGGTGTTGTCCACCAGCCAGTGGGCCAGGTTGATCACCGCCCGAGGGTGGTAAATGTTGTGGTGTCCGATGATGCTGGCAAGGATGGCGTTCCAGTTCGTTTGATAAGTTTCTATGCGTTGTTGCTGGTCGAGGCCATTCGCTCCGGGAAAGCCGCCGACCTGCCAGTAGTTCTCGAACGCCTTTTGGATGGTCAGCTGCTGCTTGGTGGATAAGGGGCCGTTGCTCTCAATCTCTTTGCCGTCGAGGGACTCCCGAAACGACAACGGGAAGATCTCCCAGGAGACGATTCGACCGGTCAACGGACTGGCGGTTTCTTCTTCCGGTGAAGGCAACAAGGAACCGGCGACAGTGATCTCGCATTTTTCGTTACGCAAGAGACGGTCGACGAAGAGCTACCAGTACGGGAGCGCCTGAACCTCGTCGAAAAAGCAGTGAAACGACTCTCTGCCGCGCTTCTGCGGTTGGAGCTCGAAATAGGCCTCCAGGATGAGATCCGGGTTTTCGTGCCGCAGCCAGTAAAGCCGGTCGTCGGCCAAATTGAGATATAGGATGTTTTCTCGGGAAACACTGCCCTCGATCAATTGACGGATGCGCTGAAGCAGCCAAGCGGTCTTGCCGCTCCCCTTGACGCCGGTGACCACCGAGACCTTGCCCGGCAGGCTGCCAATGGCAACACGCCGGGGCAGCAGTTTGCCCGGCGGCTCGAGGTTCTGGTATTCGCGGATGACTCGTTTCAGGCATTCGATCATGACATGGCTCGTTGCTCCCTGTTCGTTTTGCAACCGTTGTCATTCATGCTTGGCGTTCCGGAAACCGAACCGCCATCCGAAATGCTTTTGGGGAACAATCGCGCTTTGCGTAAAACGGGCGCGAATGTTACATAGGAGAAACATGGTTTACGCCGCTTCCCGCTCGTACAAGGCGGCGATGCCGCCGAGCCGTTCCTGCCGTTTGACCGGGCCTGCGGATGTGCGCCGGAAATCGGCGGAGATCACGTTGTTGCCCGTACCCTGGTGGGGTCGCTGAGTGTGGTAGTAATCGAGCCAGACGCGGTTGATGTGGGCCAGTTGGCCGAGGACGAGGCAGACAAAGTGGTTCAGGCACTGGTGCTTACAGGTGCCGATGAAGGATTCGCAAAAAGCGTTGGCCTGTGGTGCTTTCGGCGGGATGCGGATGCAGCGCACCCCGGCCCGGTGCCAGAAGGCATCGAACTGCTGGGTGAACTTGGTATCACGGTCGTGAATCAGATATTTGGCCTCGATGCTGTGATCTTCGAGCCACATGGTCACATTCCGCGCCTGCTGCATCACCCAGGCTTCATCGGGATGGAAGGTCGGCTGGCTCAGATATACCCGGCGGCTGCCAAGATGCAGGAAGACCAGCACATAGGCGTCAAACTTGCCCTGCAGGGTGTAGACCGGCTTGGCGAAGAAGTCGCAGGCCACCAGCGATTCCATGTGGGCGCTGACAAATTTCGACCAGGGAAGGGCGGGCCTGCTCTTGATCTTATCCTGCGGCGGGGTGCAATCAGAGCGCTTGAGGATGTCGCGGATGGTGGTGAGCCCCACGGAAACGCCGAGCTTTTGCAGCTCGCCGAAGATGCGCTTGTAGCCCCAGGAAAGGTTCTCGGTCGCCATGCGCAGGATCAGCGCCACGATATCCTCGGCGGTGCCTGGACGGCCAACCGGTTTAAGATTGCGGGTTTTGGCTTTCGGACTCAGCCAGCGCCGGTAGGTCTGCGGCTTGACCACCAGCATGACGTCGGCGACGTCGTGGTTGATCACATTTCCCAACCGCAGGAGCTCGGCCCGCTCCTCCGGGGTGGGGACAATGCGCTGATCGTCGATCCGGTCGCGCAGCATTTTGACCTGGAACATCAGCAGCTGCATCCGGACGTCGTATTTCGGCAGAAACCGATGCGCCAGAAAGGTGAAAAGAACGAACAAAAGATTGAATTTCATGCCCAACCCACGATACTGCACAGGATGCATATCCTGTTGATTTCAATATGATTTATGCGGTGCATATGTTTCCGCACCCCTAAGGAAAGACCCGGTTTCGGCCCTCCGGCAAACCGAGCTGAAAAGTGGCCGACGATCCATGCCACGGATCGGGTAAAAATACAACGAAACGATGTCGGTGATGCGGGTTCTTGAGGCAAAAAGGCGGGGAAGTTGAAGCGCAATTTCCGGTGTCCGGCGGATCTGCAAACCCGTTGGAACGGCTGGCCGAACGGATCGTGTTCCGTCAGGATTGTGCTGACGGGTTTCCAGTTGATGGTATCCATTGCTTCAATGAGGAATTTCCGTGTTCTTTAATTTCCGAAGGATTGCTTCAGTTCCGGATCGAAAAACGAGGGGTGAGAATCATACTCCTTGAATGACATGCCGGTCTCCTTCATCCTCTTGAATTGAACCGGAAAACCAGCAGAAATATCAAAACTAATCAAGTATTATCGGATAGTTAATGCAGTATACTGCTGGTCGTTTGACCAGAAATTATAAAACCAACTTTTGGAGTTGTGCAAAGTTTTCAATATTTTTTGGTAACCTGGAGGAAAGGCATGAACAATCCCAGTGGAAAAGGCGAAAAGGAAAACAGCCCGCTTCTTGAAGAAGCCGTTGCACGCCTCGCCAAAAACGGCCGGATAAGCTGCGCCGAGGCCATGCAGATCGCCGCCGGGCTTGGGGAGCCGGAATCGGCAGTCGGGCGCATGCTCGACCAGATGGGAATCCGCCTCGGCACATGCCAACTGGGGCTTCTGGGATGCATTCACCCGGAAAACAGAACCGTTACAGCCGCCCCAACGGTGTCCCCGGAGCTGGCCGAGGAGCTTCGGAAGTCCCTGCAGGATGGATGCCTGCCCTGTGCCCAGGCCTGGCGCATTGCGGAAGAGAGAAAAATCCCTCCCATGGATGTTTCCGCGGCCTGCGAGCATCTTGGGATCCGGATCAAACCCTGCCTGTTCGGCATCTTTTAGGGAAGGAAAACGCCATGGACCAACCTCTGAAGACAAACGGCCGCGCTGCCGCCGCACAATGGATCAAGGAAGCCCTGGCCTCAGGGAAACCGGCCCTGGATGAATGGCAATCAAAGGCGCTCTTCGCGGCCTATGGCATCCCGGTTCCAGCCGGCGTGCTGGTAAGAAGCGAGATGGAGGCCGCTGCCGCCGCCCGGCGGAGCGGGGGCAGGCTTGTCATGAAAGGAATCGGCGCAGAGATTCACCACAAGACCGAAGCCGGGCTCGTGGTGCTCGGCGTCGAGGGGGCCGAGGCCGCCGCCGCGACATACAGCCTGCTGGCAGGGCGGGCGGCAGGCTTTCTCGAGGCGGTGCTGGTGGAAGAGATGATCGCCGGAAACAGGGAATTGATGGTTGGAATGAAACGCGACCCGGTGTTCGGACCGGCTGTGGCCTTCGGACTGGGCGGCGTGCTGACGGAGGCCCTGGGCGACGTGGTCCTGGCCATTGCACCCGTTGACGAACGGGACGCGGCGGAACTGCCGGACCTGATCAGGGCCAGGCGCCTGCTCGGCTCCTTCCGCGGCTATCCCCCGGTGGACCGGGCGGCCCTCACGAAGATGATCCGGGCGATCGGTCAAATGGCCCTGGATCATCCCGAAATCGCCGAGATCGATGCCAACCCGGTTCTCGTGCAGGGCGATCAGCCGATCGCAGCCGATGCCCTGATCATCCTGTCACCGGCCCCTTCATCGGATCAGGGGCAGCGGACATTCAAGAGCAATGTGCGGGCGCTTCTCGCCCCCCGTTCGATAGCCGTCGTGGGAGCATCGGAAGATGTGACGAAATGGGGCGGATCGGCCCTGCGCAACATCCTGGACGGAGGCTATTCGGGAAAGGTGTATCCCGTCAATGCGCGGGGAGGCGTTTTCTTCGGTCTCCAGGCATCTGAGAGCCTGGAGGCGCTGCCCGAGGCTCCCGACATGGCCCTGCTGGCCGTTGGAAGCCAACAGGGGGCCCCCATGCTGGAACAGTGCGCCCGTAAAGGGATACCTGCAGCGATCCTCATCGCCGCAGGATTTTCCGAAACGGGGGCCTCAGGAGCCGAAGCGGAGCGGGAGATTGCCCGGATCGCCAGCGAGGGCGGGATCACCCTCATGGGGCCGAACTGCATGGGCCTGATCTCCAACGAGGTTCAACTGCATGCCGTGGGCTTTGTCTCGCTTCACCCGCCCAGGGGAAAGCTGAGCTTTGTGTCGCAGTCGGGCAACATCGGCGTCATGACGACGAACAACTGCCAGCGCCGCGGCATCGGCATCGACAAGTTCGCCAGCGTGGGGAATGAAGCCCAGATCGGCGCGGTGGACGTTCTCGAATACCTGCGCGACGATCCCAACACGGCGTGCATCATGATGTACGTCGAGGGCATCGACGACGGACGGCGCTTCCTGGAGGTCGCCCGGCGCACCTCAGCGGTCAAGCCCGTGGTGGTTCTGCGCGCCGGCCTGACCGAATTCGGCGGCAAAGCGGCGGCATCTCACACCGGCGCCCTGGCCGGTTCCGCGGCCGTATGGGAGGCGGCCGCCCGGCAGGCGGGAGTCGTCACCTGCACCACGGCGCAGGAGGTGGTTGATCTCGGAAGCTGCCTGGCCTGCCTGCCGCTGCCCGAGGGACGGAGGATTGCGGTGGTGACCCAGGGGGGCGGAGCCGGCGTCATGGCGGCGGATGAAGTCGCCCGTCATGGATTGAACCTGGCCGAACTCCCCGCCCAGCTCTATGCCTCTCTCGATGCGATGCTTCCCCCGTTCTGGAGCCGGCGGAACCCGCTGGATCTGGTGGCCTCCGCCGGGGGGGATGTGGGCCCGCGTGTTATCAAGGCGGTGGCCGAGTGCGACGCCGTGGATGCGGTCATCGTGCTTTCCTTCCTGGGCGTTCCCACAAGCGCCACAGATGACCGCGCCATGACCGCCGATGGCGAGTTTGCCGGGCTCATCCCCTGGGAGAGTTCATTCCTGCTGTCCGTGGCGGAGCTCATGGAGTCGACGGGCAAACCGATCCTCAACGTGCCCGACTCCCCGATTCGGGGTTCGGTGTTCGATTTCGGCAGGCGCTACAGCCCGATTGTCCTCTCGTCGCCCCAGGCTGCGGCGCTCGCGCTCGACCGGATGGAATGGTACGGCTCCCGCCGGCGCAACCGCAGCTGATGGCCCTTTGGGTTTGCCGTCCCTACCACCAGCCGTCCAGTTCCTCGATCACCCGCCAGGCGACCTTTTCCCCCTCTTGGCTGCTGCCCCAGAGGGAAAAGACCGTGCGGGGCGAACGGTACCTGCGGATCACATCCCTGAGGGAATTTTTCAGGATATCCTCCGAATCGGTTTCCAGGGAGATGACGGTCTGACTGATGCTTTCGATATTCTTGTCAAGGGTTTTCTCTCCCTTGGGCGTCATTTCCCCCTCAATGTTCTCAAGATTCACCTGCAGCGACCACTTGGCGGCAATGGCCTGAAGGTCCTCTTTCCGGATCGCCTGGAGGGCGTCTCCGGGGTAGTATCTCAGCTTGACTCGATATTGCATGGTTCGCCTCCTCGATCCTCTTTTTCAGGACTTCTTCAGATAATCCTTGTATTTCTGGGCCATCTCCTTTCGCTGCTCCTTCGTCTTGATGAAGAAATCCTTGGACGGCTTCAGATGGTAGGAGAAATGGCGCTGAAGGTTTTCCACGGTCCAGCGGTGCCTGGCAATGGCCTCGGGAGTAAAGACGACCCTGATCTTGCCGTCCTCGATTTTCAGGCTGCCCCTCACCGCGCAGACAGGGCACTCGACGGTTTCCATGTCCTTCAGGATCCGGATATTCCGGTCATGGCAGATGGGGCAGATCCCTTCTTCCCCCTGGAAGGAGGGATCGCCGGTCTGTATGGCCCGGACGACCTGCTTTCCCAGGTTGCGGGACTTCTCCAGGGCATCCTGGATCAGAGGCGCTTCACTGAGACCCTGAACATGGATCAACAGCTGATCGACAACGTGGATCCCCATGGCAAGCATCCAGGTGTTGGTCTGCTGAAAGGCGTTCTGGGTCCAGCCCCGGGTGGCGTAAGGCACGATCACGCCGCCCACCTTTCCCCGGAGGGTATTCTGCTGCATGGGGGCGAATCCGCGATCGATGAGCTGTTTGACAATGGCCGTGGCCTCCAGGATATAGCAGGGAACGCCTACGATGATGCCGTCGCTTTCGGCCATTTTGGCGAAAATAAAATTGGCATCGTCCTTGATGACGCAGTCCCTTTCCTGAAGAAGGCAGGCAGCGCATCCCGTGCAGGGTTCCACGCGATAATCGGTCAGGCGCAGAATTTCGACCTGGGCGCCCTCTTCTTCAGCCCCCATCAGCGCTTCCTTGGTCAGAATTTCCGAATTGCCACTCTTTCGAACACTCCCAACAAGCCCCAGTATCTTCATGCCGTTTCCCTCGTTTTTTTGAACATTTCTATAGCATGAACGGGATGTTGAGTCCATGCTTAAGCGCTTTTCCCCGGATCACCCGGCCGCCTCGCCCTTCCCGTCATGGAAAAACCCAGAGATCTTTTCCGCCAAGTCCCTGCCGATTCCCTTGACGGCCACCAACTCGTCGACGGAAGCTTCCCTGATTGTTTGAAGATCTCCGAAAGACAGGAGAAGGGCCTTTTTGCGGACTTCCCCCACCCCCGGTATTTCATCCAGCAGGGACAGGAAGTCACGCTTCGTCCTCAGACGGCGATGATAGGAAACGGCAAAGCGGTGGGCTTCATCCCGGATGCGCTGGAGCAGGAAGAGGGTTGAAGGCCAGCGGCTCAGGTACAGCGCCTCTTTCCTGTGAGGGAGGTACACCCTGTCCTCACTCCTGTTGACTCCCCCCCCCGGCGGCAGGTCCTCGGCCCGTTCCTTGGCCAGGCCGATGACATCCAATCCCGGAAGAGACAGGTCCTTCAGCACAGAAAGGGCCACGGCAAGCTGACCCTTCCCGCCGTCCACGACGATCAGGTCCGGCAGATTCTCCCCTTTTGAATACCTTCTCTTCAGGGCCTCGTACATCATGGCGTAATCATCAGCCCCTTCGACCGTGCGGATGCGGAAGCGCCGATAGCCCGATTTCCAGGGTCGGCCTTCAAGAAAGGTCACCATGGAGGCAACGGCCAGCCGGCCACCGATGTTGGAGATATCAAAGGCCTCGATCCTCTTTGGAAAGCGGCGAAGCTGCAGTTTATCCGCCATCAGGGAAAGAGACTCCGCGGGATCTTCCAGAGACTTCCGCTCCATCTTCAGACGGTGCTCGGCATTCTGCCCGGCCATCCGGAGTAACTCCAGATTCCGGCCCCGGCGGGGAGCGAGAAGCGACAAGGCCCTGCCCCGCTTTTCCTCAAGGTACTCCCTCATGAGTTCCTGGTCTTCAAAAAGATCGGGAATCAGAATTTCCCGGGGAATTTCCGCGGTGGAATCGTAATACTGCATGAGAAGGGAAGAAAGCATGTCCTTTGTTTCGCCTTCAAATTTCAGCATCGGCAGGGGCTGGCTTCCCAGAATTTTCCCGGAGCGGATCAGGAGAACGCAGACCTGGATGAGCGCCCCTTCCCGGTAAAGGCCGAAGATGTCCTGATCCCTGGCCGTCCTTGAGACCATGTGCTGCTTTTCCAGCGTCCTTTCGATCGCTGCGATCCGGTCACGCAACAGGGCCGCCTCTTCAAAATTCAGCTCCTGTGCCGCCTTCATCATCCTCGCTTTCAGCTCGCCGAGGAGCCTTTTTCCGCGGCCATCGAGAAAGGCGATCCCATCGCGAACCAGTCGCAGATACTCTTCAGGATGAACGCGGCCGACGCAGGGGGCAAGACATCGCCGGATCTGGTATTCGAGGCAGGGGCGGGTGCGCCCGCTGAGCTCCCCATTCCGGCATGTCCGGAGCGGAAAGAGGGTCTGAAGGAACTGGAGGGTTTCACGGGCCGAGGCGCTGGAAGGGTATGGTCCGAAATATTTCGCCCCATCCTTCCGGGGGCGCCGCACCATCTGGAAACGCGGGAAGGGTTCGTTCAGATCCACACGAATGTTGAAATAGGCCTTGTCGTCGCGAAAATAGACGTTGTACCTGGGGCGGTGTTCCTTGATGAGGTTGTTTTCAAGAAGAAGGGCCTCTTTTTCCGTTTCCGTCACGATAAACTCGAGATCGGAAATCCGCGAAACGAGGAAGGGAATCATCGCGCGGGAATCGGTCCCGCCGAAGTAGGCGCGGATCCGGCTTCTGAGATCCTTGGCCTTTCCCACGTAGAGGATTCTGCCGGAAGAATCCTTCATGAGATAGACGCCGGGGGCTCTTGGTGCAGAGGAAATGCGGCTCTCCAATTCCCTGTTCATAGACGGCTTTCGAAAAGGTGCGAGCTTTTTCAGGCTTTGATGCAGGAGGCAAACATCCACATGCTGCCATAGGAGGGGATAAATTTCTTTGCCAGTTTCACGGAATCAAAATGCCGCTTGAGCAGACTGTCCACCAGTTCAATCGTCCTGTGGTCATATTCGGAAGCGCACTGGAGAGAAAGGACTCCCCGGGGTTTCAGATCCGCCTTCATCTTCGTGAAGAGCTGGTCCAGGTAGGCTTTCCGGTCCATGACGATAAAGGACTCCGGGTGCATGGTGAGGTCGTAGATCATGGCGTCAAAGCAGTGGCTTCCGTCAAGGAAATCGAACACATCGCCGATGACAATCTCGACCCTTTCGTCCTCGAAGGCGGAATGACAGATGCTCCTGAGGTAGGTTTTCGCCACGTGGATGACCTCTTCATCGATGTCGATGACAGAAACGCGGCCTGGATTCAATTTCAAGACGTCATAAAGGACGCCGCCGTCGCCTCCTCCCAGAATCGCCACGGAGGCGAACCCTTCCCCTCTTTCCCGGAGAGGATTCACCATGGCTTCGTTGTAGAGATGGGCATCCCGTTCGGCAATCTGCAGATCGTTGTCAAGAAAGAGCATCCGTCCGAAATCCTGGTTTTCGATGACCTTGATGTCCTGGTACCTTGAAATCCCGGAATACAGTTCCCGATCGATGCGGTACCGCACATCAAAACCGGCCGAACTGTTATCATCGGTGATCCAGTTGGTCCTGGCCACCTCGATGGGATTTCCACGGGACACCTCAACGACCCGCGTGGTCCCCGGCAGAAGTTTCTCTTCGAGATAGTGCAGCAGGTCCATCGATTTGTGGCTGACCCGGGAGCAGGTAAATACGTCCACAGAGGCATGGCGGGCTTCCGGGTAGGTGTGGATGGCAACGTGAGATTCTTGAATAACGGCGATGGAGGTAACACCGATAGGATCGTAACAGTGGCTGTTGATGCCGACCAGCCCGAGATTGCAGGCTTCGATGCCTTCCGCGAGGATTGTCTCCAGCGCACCGGGATCGTTCAGGATATTGACAGAACAATCAAAAAATTCTGCAAGGATTTGGGTACCCGTGGGTTTCATGGCTGTCCCTTCATTACTCAATGAATCCCCACGTCACATTTGTGACACGGCAATCAGCTCAGATATACATCAAGAAATTCAAATAGTTATACAGAGGATTCTCACGTAGAAGGCTATCTATATAAAAAACGATTTGCCCTGTCAATAGAAAAACGGGAGCCTGATGGGCGGAAGCCTGCGGGCTGGCTGTGGCCTCGAAATGGATTTTGAAGAAAAGAGTCTCCTTACGCGCGGGATGAAAGAACCGTGGCGCAGACCCCCTTTCGAATTACAGGGAGATGGGTTGCAGCCACTTGTTCGTGCTCCCGTCGTAGAACCACTTGTCCGGAAAACCGCGGCGCTTGACGAAGGTTGGATTTTTAGCCCAGAGAATCAGCGATTCATAGGCTGTCTGTATTCTCCGGAACATCTCCGCGTCGCCCCCGAGATCGGGATGATGAATTTTAACCTGCCGGCGGTAGGCATTGCGAATGATCAGCTCGGGATCACCGCTGCTGAGCTGCCTGGAATCCAGCTTGAGGTGCAGAAGGGACTTTTTCTGGATGGACGGCGTCCGGACTTCATATGGCTTTACAAAGAGAGCCGGACCGCTGTTCCGAACGGCCCGGTCCAGCAGGAGCTTCGAAGCCAGGTACTTTTTGTTGGTCCGCCTCTGTTCCGCCCACCATATCTCGCCCAGATGGTCTGCCATCCGGCTGAAATCATCGGCGGGAGTTTTACCCAGGGTGCGGGGGAATGAAAAGCTGTAAATCTGCCGGGAGCTGTAGGGGATCATGTCCATCATGACCGCCAGTTCGGAAAAGTAAAAGGTCGCGTACTGGGCATTGAGGGCCTGAACCAGGCCTGTCCGCAGATCCAGCTTATCCCGCAAGCGTTGCCGGCACGCCACAGAACAATACTTCCGCCTGCCCCGTTCGATGGTCTCCCCGCAGGACAGGCAGATCTTCTTTCTTTTTTCTTTTATGGTGGTAAGGTCATTCACTTTGCGTTACAGCCTGCCGCCGTGCTACACGTTTCGATTTCTGCGGCCTGAAAGAGACATTCACCGCCTCTTTTCTATCTCTGCCTCGAATAGGTTCCCATCAGCTGCGTTTCGGCAAGGACATGGCCCCTCATTGCCTGCAGCAACTGTTCCTTGGTCGCGCCCGGCTTCAGGCCTGATTCCGCATCCAGCGCGTAGAGTTTGAAATAATAGCGGTGTGAGCCGCTGGGAGGGCAAGGTCCTCCATAACCAATTCTCGACCATCCATTCTTTCCCTGCCGCATGCCGCTGGCAAATTCCCGCTCCGGTGCGGTGCTCTCTCCGAGCTTCCTCGCATCCGGCGGGATGTCATAAACAACCCAGTGCACCCAGGTCCCCATCGGGGCATCCGGATCATCGCAGATCAGGGATAAACTCCGTGTTCCGTCGGGAACCGATTCCCATTCCAGAGGCGGTGAAATATCCTCTCCGTCACAGGTATACTTTGACGGAATCTTCTGGCCGTCCTTGAAAGCGGAACTGAAGATCTTCATCGCTCTCCCTCCTTTCGTTGCGGACAGGGCATGATCATGGAATCCTAGACAAACCAGGCTCATGACCCCGATCAACATCCAGCCAATCCCTCTTCTCATCCCCTCATCCTGCCCCCTTTTTCCCCGGATGCCGGTTCTCCTCCGGCCAGAGGCGGAAAATGCATCGTTTCCTCCGGCAAGGATGGAGGCGACGCCGGCATCCGCAGAACATGGAGCACGCGGCAACACAGCAGACGTTGATTGCCTTCCCGATGCGGTGTCGCAATGAGACTTTAAGATACGAAGGCAGAGTTCCGTTGTCAAATGTTTTCATCAGACAGGCGCCCCGGCGGCCGGTCCGGCACAGGGATGAACTTTCCATTTGACACTCCTTTGTGTTTTCTATATCTTATATCGCAATGAAAGAATGTGGCCGTTGTTGCCCTTTGGTTTCCTGGCAGAATTGGTCGTGACGTTGCAGATTTTCATAACTTCAGAAATCCATCAACAGGAGAGAGTGGAATGAAAATACAGGAAATTAGGAAGATCGCGAAATATTGGGGGATTGACACAAAGGTCGGCCGGTCGAAGCAGGAACTCATCCGGGATATCCAGGTGAGGGAAGGAAACGAACCCTGCTTCCAAACCAGGCAGGAGTGTGAGAACGACTGCCTCTGGAAGGAAGACTGCCTTAAAAAGACAAAAAAATAGCGCACCCTTCCGCCTTTTTTTTCACGGGAAAGGGACAACGATCCGCGCCAAGCCGGTTTCATAGAGATGCAGATGCCAGATTACAGTGAATTTGACAAGAATCCAGACGTATTGTCCCTGATTTTTTATCCCCGGGGGAGTGCCGATCCCTGCCCATCTTACGCTTCTGACGCCATGATTCCCGTGGACGATGGCATTTTTGTCTCCTGTCGCCTTTTTTCCATGGAGCCCTCCAATCCATGGATTCTTTATTTTCATGGCAACGGCGAGATTGCCGGCGATTATGACGAGATTGCGCCGTACTATCTGCAGCGGAAGATCAATCTGGCCGTGGTGGATTATCGCGGCTACGGCCAGAGTTCCGGATCTCCTTCTCTCACAGGCATGCTGAAGGATTGCCATTCTGTCTTTGCCTCGCTCCGCCAGGAAATTGCCCGGCGGGGGTATGCCGGAAAGCTCTGGCTGATGGGAAGATCGCTGGGCAGCCTTTCCGCTCTTGAACTTGCCGCATCCCACCCTAGTGAGATCAACGGCATCATCCTTGAGAGTGGCTTCACCAGTGTCATTCCCGTCTGGCGGAATTTCTTTCTCTTCCTGCTTCCGGACAAAGGGCTCCTGGAAAAAATTGAGCAGGACGCCCTGGCGCTGGTCGGAAGCATCACACTGCCCGCTCTCGTGATTCACGGGGAGCAGGACACGATCGTCCCTCTTTCCGTAGCCCGAACTCTTTATGACGGCCTGGGATCCCCTGAAAAGCAGCTCCTGACAATCCCGGATGCGGATCACAACACGATCATCTTTGCCCACCCTCAACTTTATTTCGGTGCAATCTCAGAATTCATTGCGCAAACAGCCCGATAAACCAGCAGTTTGAACCACCTCCCCGTTTTATCGGACATTCATACTCCATCCCTGGATTCCGCCAACCTTATGTAAACCATTTTCCTCCTTGTTCAGACAACTGGAATCGCTTCTTGACAAGGTCGTAAAGTTGAAATAAGAGTTTTCTATCTTTGCGATCTGAAGGATAAGATCCGCATTTGAAAAGAGTTACATGGAGATACGTAATGAAAGAAATAACTAAGATGTACAGGACAAGGCCGTCTTTCTTCACCACGGTCAGTTCCTGCTTTATATTCGCTTCAGCTTTTCTTTGTTTTTTCCTTCTCCTGCCCGCCGCCGGCCACACAGCGATCACCACAACAACCATCACCTTGATGTGGGACCCGCCAAACGAGAGCAACGAAATCACAGGTTATAAGATTTACAGTGGAACGTCCCCTGGAAAATACGGAACGACCCCCATTAAGATTATCAGCAGCGGCACCGCATACAGCTGCGCCCTTACAGTTTCCCGTGATAACAGCATGCACTACTACGCCGCCACGGCTTATAATGAGGCGGGTTTGGAAAGCGATTTCTCCAACGAGGTCAGCTACAAAGCTCCACCTGCACTCTACAAGGTCACTACTGTGCTGAGAGGCTGCGGAACGGGTTCAATGATTAGAGATGTAGATGCCTCCGTCTTCAATAAATACAGTACCATAACGCCCTCTTATCCTTCCGGTAATTATTTCACGGCAGGATCCAGTATCAGCTTCCAAATGAACCCCGCCTCCTATTGCATAGTTACCGGGGTTAAAGTCAATGGGAATTTGACGTTGCAGAGCTCAAATACGTTCCTTCTTCCCGGTGTTAGGGGAGATTCCTATGTCGAGTTTCTATTTTCTTTCCAATAAATTCCCTCCTGTACTTGGAACGATCCCCAGAGCCATAACGATGTCTTCCGGGACCGTTCAAGCATTTCGTTATTGATCCCGTCTCACCCTTGGAAGATTGTCGGCCGGATCCCCTCACCTCAAAATCCTAACCAGAGATTTATCACATACCGATCCTTTTCCGGCGGACCGGGTCATGATCCCGGCGGTATTTATTTTGCAGGATGACCCTTAATCAAGTCCAGCGCCTTCTGCCGACTTTTTGGGGAAGTTGTCAAAAGGCAAAAAACTTATCAAGGAGTCCTGTCATGAAAAGGAAGAAGATTTATAAACCTTCGGGCAAGCAGAACGTTTTTTCACGAATCCCGTTTCTCGGTCTTTTCGCGGTCTTGTTTCTTTGTCTGTTCCTGGCCGGCCCCGTTCCAGGCCATGCGGCGGCCAATATCACGTTGACATGGGATAAAAATACTGAAACAGACCTGGCTGGATATGTCGTATACACCGGTACTGCTTCCGGCAGCTATACCGAAACCCTGGATGTCGGCAACATGAACAGCGTCGACATCTCCGGCCTTCAGGAGGGAGCAACCTATTATTATGCGGCCAAGGCCTACAACACCTCGGGCCTGTACAGCGAGTATTCCAATGAAGTAAGCTACAATGTTCCAGTCACGACGTATACTCTGACGGCGTCCGGCGGCCCCAACGGCACCATCTCCCCGTCCGGAGCGATTTCCATTTCTTCCGGCGCCAGCCAGACCTTCACCGTGACACCGGCCAGCGGCTACACGATTTCCGGCGTATCGGTCGACGGCGTCAGTGTGGGCGCACCGGCCTCCTACACCTTCAGCAATGTCACAGCGAATCACACCATCTCGGCCACCTTCGAAGCCGTTGCCCAGTACACCATTACCGCATCTCCCGGATCCGGCGGCACCATCTCCCCTTCGGGAACCATTACCCTTTCTTCCGGAGCCTCCCAGGCCTACACCATCATCCCCTATGACGGCTACGCCATCTCCAGTGTATCGGTCGACGGCGTCAATGTCGGCACACCGGGTTCCTACAGCTTCAGCAATGTCACAGCGAACCACACCATCTCGGCCACCTTTGAGCCCGTTGCAACGTACACCATTACCGCATCTACCGGATCCGGCGGCACCATCTCCCCCTCGGGAACCGTCAGCCTCTCTTCAGGCGCCTCCAAGTCCTACTCCATAACCCCCAAGACCGGTTACAAAATAACCAAGGTGACCGTTGACGGGGTGGATAAGGGGGCACTGACCTCCTATACCTTCAGCAACGTTACCGCAAATCACTCCATCAAGGCTCTGTTCAGAAAGAAGTAATGCCGGCCATGGATATGATCGGCTTTAAACCCAATACCGTGCAGAGCCCGGAAGAAAACCAATGAGCGGCAACGGGATACAGGAAAAGAGACCCATCAGAAATATGGCCCGGCACCTGGCCATGTTTCTGATGCTCTCTTTGGCCGCTCCAGCAGCCGGAGAGCCCCCACCTTCTTCGGCTCCTGCGGCTGCCGCCTCATCGGGAAATCCCCGGCAGGAAGAAGCGGCACCTGTAAGACCAGCCGCGGCCTATCCGGGTTCGATGAACGTGACCATCGACTTCGACAACGTCGACATTCAGACGTTCATCAAAGCCATCGGTGAAATGACCGGGAAAAACTTCGTCATCGACAAACAGGTTCAGGGCAGCGTGACGGTATTTTCGCCAAAGCAGATCACAGCCGAGGAGGCATACCGCGTCTTCCAGTCCGTCCTGGAAATGCACGGCTTCACGACGGTTCCCGCGGGCAACATCACCAAGATCCTCCCCTTGAAGGATGCCCGGGAAAAGAGCATTGCCACCCTGACCCAGGAGGAAAGCGCCGGACCTGAGGACCGACTGGTCACCCGGATCGTCAAGCTGAAATACGGCAATCCCGAAGAGGTCAAAAAAGTTCTCGACCCCCTGGTTTCGCGCCAGAGCATTGTGCAGTCCTATCCGCCTTCAGGAATGCTGATTATTACGGATGTCCAGACCAACATTGCCCGGCTCGTGAAGATCATCGACGCCCTCGATGGCGAACTCAACAAAAGCACCGCCACGGTCAATGTCTATCCTCTTCAGAATGCCAATGCGGAAGAGCTGGCCAAGGCGCTTCTCAACCTGTATCCCAAAAGCGTTTCGCCTGGAAGCGACAAGGGCCGGTTCGCCCTTTCCAGGAATGTCCAGGTTCTTCCGGACAAGACGACCAATTCCCTGGTCATCACCGCCTCCGCAGAAGATTATGCGATGCTCCAGGGGCTCATCAGGCAGTTGGATGCGCCCCGCCCGATGGTCTACATCGAGGCCCTGATCCTGGAGGTCGATGTCAAAAGGGACTTGAACCTTGGCACGGAGTGGCGCGCCATGAAGGATGTGAACAGCAGCACCGGTGAGGGGTTGTGGCAGATCGGTTCGGGCGGGCTCGGAAAGTCCGGCAGCTATGCCATTTTGCCGAATAGTATGACCAAATACGCCTCGGGATTTGCCTTCGGGCTTCTGGGAAAGGGGATAACCATCGGCGGATCGCAGTTCGCCGATATCGGCGCCATGATCCAGGCCATCAAAAACGACAGCGACGTTCACATACTCTCCAAGCCGCAGCTTCTGACCATGGACAGCGAAGAGGCCCAGATTCAGGTCGGCAAGAACGTCCCCTACATGACGCGGCAGGAGACGTCCACAACAGACCGGGATTACAGCACCTATGAATACCGGGACGTAGGCGTCAGCCTGAAGATAACACCCCATGTCAGCAGCGACGGCTACGTCCGCATGAAGATCGCCCAGGAGGTGAGCCAGCTTACCTCGGAATCTTCCAGCGGGTTGCCCACCACCTTGAAACGCACCATCAACACAACGGTGACGGTCAAGGACGCCGAAACCATGGTGATCGGCGGAATGATCGGCGACAGCACGCAGCTCGGCACCTACAAGGTCCCGCTTCTAGGCGACATCCCCCTCCTGGGCTGGCTCTTCAAATCCCGGTCAACCAACCGTGAAAAGACCAACCTCTACGTCTTCATCACTCCCCGGGTGATCCGCGACTCGGGAGACTCAAATGGCATTTACCAGGAAAAGAACGACCACATCGAAAAGCTGAAGGACGAGTTTTTCCCTGCAGAACGGAAGAAAGCGACCCCCGATAGCGGTGATACCCATGGACATTGAAATAACCCCCTCTGACGTTATGGATATTCCCTCCAGCCCGGAGGAGGAAAGGCTCCTGGCCCAGGCCGAGGCGCTGAATCTTCCCGTCTGGAATGAGACGCCCGACGGGATCGCCGCTGTAGAATTCGCGCAGCCCGTGCCCCTGCAGTTTCTCAGGCGCCACAGGATCGTTCCCCTGGTCGTGAAGGGGAAAACGTACATCGCCGCCAACGACCTGACGCTCTTCGAATCCGTCGATGACCTGAAGCGCCTGCTGAAGGGATCGGAGACCTCACTGGTTCTGGCACCGGAAAGCGCCATCCTGTCCGCCATCGACTCGCTCTACAACCTCAGCTCCGATCCGGTAAAGGCCTTCGTACAGACCTTCTCAGACGAATCCTATGACCGGATTCTTTCGGAAATCGAAGACACAGGGGATCTTCTCGACGACGCCCATGAAGCCCCCATGATCCAGCTGGTCAACCTCATCCTCTCCCGGGCGATCCGGGACCGGGCCAGCGACATCCATATCGAACCCTACCAGAATTCCCTGAAGATCCGGTACCGCATCGACGGAATGCTCAGCAGCGCCATGGATCTGCCCCGCAAAATTCACGCGGCCCTTGTTTCACGGATCAAGATCATGGCCCGGCTGAACATTGCCGAAAAGCGCCTTCCCCAGGACGGAAGAATCGACGCCCGCGTCGGGGACCGGAGCGTGGATGTCCGGGTATCCGTACTGCCCACCGCCTTCGGTGAACGCCTGGTGCTCCGGCTCCTGGACAAAACCCGTTCCGTGCTGAGATTTACGGACCTGGGATTCAACTACCAGACCATCGGCGCCTTCAACCGCCTGATCCAGACCCCCTACGGCATCATCCTGGTCACCGGCCCCACGGGGAGCGGCAAAACGACAACCCTTTACGCCATGCTCTCCCACCTGAACAACCCGGGGATCAACATCATCACCATCGAAGACCCCATCGAATACCAGATCGACGGGATCGCCCAGATCCAGGTCAACCCGAAAATTGATCTCACCTTTGCCAATGGCCTGCGCTCTATCGTCCGCCAGGATCCCGATGTCATTCTCGTTGGAGAAATCCGGGATAAGGAGACGGCGGAAATCGCCATCCAGTCCTCCCTGACCGGCCATCTCGTCCTCTCCACGCTCCACACCAACGATGCAGCCAGCGCCGTCACCCGCCTGATCGACATGGACATTGAGCCCTTTCTCATTACCTCTTCGGTCTTTGCCGTTGCGGCGCAGCGCCTGGTGCGCGTTCTGTGCCCCTCCTGCCGGCAGCCCTACCTGCCCGACAGGCAGTCGCTGGCCAATATCGGGCTGCCCGAGGACATCGCCGAAAAGCAGCCGATCTATAAGAAGGGCGGCTGCCCCCTGTGCATGAACACAGGCTATCACGGCAGGACGGCCATCACGGAGATCATGTTCATGGACGAGACGGTGAAACAGACGATCCTGCAAACGTCGGACGCCAATACGATCCACCGCGAGGCCCTCGAATGCGGCATGATCACCCTGCTGCAGGACGGGGCCCGAAAGGTCCAGGAAGGCGTTACGACCATCGAAGAGGTCCTGCGGGTTACACGCGTTTTAAAAACCCGCTCGCGAAAGCGGGCTGCCCCCACGGCCGACAGTTGACGGCCTCCCGGTTTTCCGGGAACCAGGATTTCCACTGCAAGAAACCGTTGGAACGAACATGCCTGTTTATGAATACATCGCCAGGGACAAGGACGGCACACGGATCGAAGGAACCCTTGAAGCGGCAAGCACCGAAGCGGCGCGGCAGAGGCTTCGGGACTCCCGCATCTTTCCCGTGGACTGCAGAGAGGCCGCCGGCGGACCCCGGGAGGCCCCGCACCGGAAAACACCGTCCTTCGGGCGGCCGGTCTCCGCAGGCGAACTTTCGGTAACCACCCGCCACCTGGCCACGCTTCTTGCCGCAGGCATGCCCCTTGTTCAGGCCTTGAATGTGCTGGAAGCGCAGACGGAAAACCAGTCTTTACAGGATGTTCTTTCGCAGATTCGCAGGAATGTCGTCGAGGGAGGAAGCCTTTCCGGAAGCCTGTCCCAGTTTCCCCGGATCTTTTCCCCCTTTTACGTCAGCATGGTCCGGGCGGGAGAGGCTTCAGGCACGGTTCCCGTTGTTCTGGAGCAGCTCGCCGACCACGGCGAAAAGCAGCAGGAATTTTCCCGGAAAATCCGTGCGGCCCTCGCCTATCCCGTGTTGATGTTCCTGTTCGGCACGCTGATTCTTTTTTTCCTCATCACCTCCGTCATCCCGGGCATCACGGATGTCTTTGACGACATGCACCAGTCCCTTCCGGCGGTCACGAGCCTTCTGATCTCCTTCAGTTCGCTCCTCCGCCGCACCTGGTGGCTGATCCTCATTGGAGCGGCGGCGGCCGTCATGGCCTGCCGCTTTGCCGTCACCCGGACGGAAGGGGGGAGGCGGTTATGGAACCAGGCCCTTCTCCAGGCCCCTTTTTTCGGCAGGATGAACCGGAAGATGGCGGTGGCCCGTTTCGCGTCCACCCTGGGCACCCTGGTCCAGCATGGCGTGCCGCTGCTGACGGCGCTGGAAATCTCCCGGCACATCACACGGAATCTCCTCATCGCCGAAGCCATTGAACTTGCGGGACGGGACATCAAGGAGGGCCAGGGCGTCGCCCCCGCCCTGTCCAGAAGCGGCCTCTTTCCCCGGATGGCCACGGAAATGATCGCCATCGGCGAACAGAGCGGCAAACTCGAAGAGATGCTTTACAGGATCTCAGACAGCTATGAGAAGGAAACCGCCTCTGCCATCGCCTTTTTCATGTCCCTGCTGGAGCCTGTCATGATCCTGATCATGGGCCTCCTGGTCGGGTTCGTTGTGATTTCCGTTCTGCTGCCCATTTTTGAGATGAATCAACTTGTGAAATAAATTCAAGGAGTAAAAAAACCATGTGGAACAAACGAAAGAACTGCTCGGGGTTTACCCTTATCGAACTCATGGTGGTCCTGGTGATCCTCGGAATTCTTGCGGGGCTGATCGCCCCGAGGATGATGGGGCGGACCGAAGAGGCCAAGCAGGTCAAAACCAGGCTGCAGATGGACAGCCTGGAGGCGGCGCTGAAGCTTTACAAGCTCGACAACGGCGTTTACCCCTCTACAGAGCAGGGCCTCCAGGCCCTTGCCGAGCCCCCGACGACAGGGACACTGCCCAAGGCATGGCGGGAGGGGGGCTACCTTGAAAAGAAAAAGGTTCCCCTGGACGGCTGGGGAAACGCCTTCGTCTATATCCAGCCTGGAACGAACGGAGAATACGACCTCAGCTCCAACGGCGCCGACGGTGAACCGGGGGGAGAGGGAAAAAACAGGGATGTGAACAGTTGGGACAGTGAATAGCCGGGCCTTTACCCTCATCGAGCTTATTGTCGTCCTGGCGCTCGTCAGCATGATGCTGGTCATTGCCCTTCCTGCCGTGCGGGACACCCTGTCGGCCTACCCGGTGAGGACTGAAGCAAAAAAGCTGGCAGAGTGCATCGAGGAAACCAGGAGCCGGGCATCCCGGGAACAGGCGGATTTTCTGCTTTCCGTGGATATTGAAAAGGGCCGTCTCCGGACTTGCCGCGCTTCCGAATCCGCGGAGCCGCCGGATGGCTCCGGCAACGCCGCCTGGACCCTCCCCGGTGGCGTCCGGATCGCCGGCATCCAATGCGGAGGCGGGGATATCCAGAAAGCAGGCGAAGCCCGGATTCTGTTCTCAGGGCGCAGCTATGCCCGGCCCGCCGTCATCTATCTCCTTCGGGACGACCGTTCCGTGAGCCTCACGATCCGCCCGTTCATGAGCAAGGTTGAAATCAGAAGTGAACAGATCGAAGCGCCGGAGGAGGGCCATGACGCCGATAAAGCGTAGTGGAAGAAGCCAGAGGGGATTCACCCTCATCGAAACGATGATCGCCCTGACGATCCTGGCCCTTGTCGTTTCGGCCGTCGCCCAGGCCCTGGCGCAAAGCCTGGCCATGGCGCACCGGATCAAGACGGAGACGACACTTGCCCTGCTGGCGCAAAGCAAAATGGCGGAAGTGGAATCGTCCAGGGAGCTTCCCGTTTCGGACCGCGGCCGCTTTCCCGGCGACTTCTCCCAGTATGCCTGGCAGGTCACCGTCAGAGAAGGCGGCTTCCCCCAGCTGCAGAAGGTGGAGGTGACGGTGACGGACAGCCTTTCAGACACGACGGAAGGCTACCGCCTTTTCAGCTTTCAGTACCGGGATGAAACGCCGTGAGACTTCCGCCTGAAAACATGGTTACGGCAGCTTCCCGCGAGGCGGGATTCACCCTGATCGAGATCCTGCTGGCTCTTTTTATCCTTTCCATTGTGTTCGCCAGCCTCTTCGCCTCCTACACGGGGACCCTGAACATGACGCGGGACTGGGAAGATACGGGGCGGGCCTACAGCATGGCCCGGAGCGCCATGGACCGGATGATCAAGGACCTTGAATCCGCTTATCCGGACCAAACTTCGTGCCCCTTTGCCATGGAGACCGAGGCCCTGAACGAAAAGACGTTCCCCCGTTTGAGCTTCACGGCCTGCAGCCGGACCAATCCGGAGGGGGAAGAAACGCCCCCCGCAGGAATCAGCCGGATCACCTACGCCGTCAGGCAGAACCCGGAAACGGCAGAATACGAACTCTCGCGGAGCGAATCCTCCGACATCGGGGCCGAGTCCACGGGGTCGGATTGCGTCATCTGCCGGGGCCTCTTCGAGCTCACCTTCCGGTTCTATGACCGCGACGGCCAAGAGATATCCGAACCCTTCTGCTCCGAGGATTCCAGGAGAAGGCCGGCAAGCGTCGTCCTGGAGCTCACGCTGGCCAATCCGCAGGAAGGCGGGAAGCCCTTTCACTTCATGACCCGGGTCTATCCGGCCAATCTTGCCTCCCTGGAGTCCTGAAGATGGCTGCTACCCTTAAAAAACACGGTGAACGGGGCATTGCCCTGATCGTTGTCCTCTGCATGACGTCCGTCATGGTGGGAGCTTCCGTCCAGATGATCTCTCAAACGCGGAGGGAAACGGCGGAAACGGCCGATCTCGGCGACGGCCTGCGGGCCCTTTACCTTGCCCGCTCAGGAATCGCATTCAGCCAGGCCCTCCTCAACGCCGAGGATCATGACTACGACAGCCTGACTTCTTCCTGGGCGGATGCCGAAGCCGTCTCGGCCCGCTTCAACGAGCTGTTCGCGGAGGGGGAGGTCTCCATTGTCATCGAGGATGAAACGGGAAAAATCCCGCTCAACGCTCTCATCAACCCTGACGGCAGCGTCAACAAGGGGCTTCGGGACATGCTCTTGCGTCTTTTGGCCCAGCCGGAATGGAATTTGAAGGAGGAGCAGAGGGAAGAAATTGTTAGCCGGCTGCAGGCGTGGATGGCCACGGCCGCTCCCGCTTCCCAAGGGTCCGGTTCACAGGAGAAAACATCGGCAGCGGACAGAAAAGGGCCCTTTCAATTTCCGGACGAGATTCTGAAAACCGGCGCCTTGACCAGGGACCTCCTCTACGGGACGACCGATCAGCCGGGGCTGTGCGCCTGCATCACCCTTTACGGCAAAGGGAAGATTAACATCAACACCGCGCCCAGAGCCGTCCTGAAAGCCCTTTTTCCGGGGATATCCGAGGCGGTAGCGGACCAGATGGAACAGTTCCGATCATCGGAAAATGAAAAGCTCAGCGACCCGGCCTGGTACAGGCAGATCATCGGGACATCCGGCCTGAACCCGGCGTCGGACCTGATTTCGGTGAAAAGTGACGCCCTCCGGGTTTCCTCCACGGGACGGCTGCAAGGCTGCAGAAGAGCGGTAACGGGTGTCCTGGAAAGGGAAGGAAAAACGGAGAAGTTCAAACTCCGGTTTGTTGGGATGGATTGATGAACAAAAAAATTCTGGGCATTGATATCGGTTCGGCCTTTCTGAAGGCAGTCGCCGTGAAGTGCGATATTCTTTCGGGCAGGGTGAGCGTGACGGCATCGGCCCTGATCGACCTGGAAGCCGCCGGGGGCCTGGAATCGTCCCTGGCGAGCCTGTTTTCGGACAAGGGCTTCAAAACCGGGGACGTCATCTTTTCGCTCCCGGCCGGGTCCTGTTCCTTCCGTCATCTGAGCCTTCCCTTTTCCGAGGAGAAGACGATCGATGAGATCATCACCTACGAGTTGGAGCCCCATCTTCCGGATCCCATCGACACGGTGATCGTCGATTCCCTGCCGATTTCGTCCGCCGGCGGATCGACAGAGGTTCTTGCGGCCGCCGCAAAAAGACGGGATGTGCATGAGCTGTCGCAAGCCGCAGTCGGCCGCCGCATAGCCGCCATCGATACCGACGCCGTCCCGGTCGCCCTGAATCTCCTGGAGTCCGACGCCCCATGCGGAACCTGGATCCTGCTGGACATTGGGGCGCGATCCGCCGCCGCCGTATTCGTGCAGGAAAAAACCATCGTGCACGTGAGATCCTTTGCCTGGGGGGCGGATCATCTGTTGGAGGCGGACGGGGCGTCCCCGGGAACAAAACGGAACCGGCTTCAGCACTTCCAGGAAATCGCCGACACGCTTCACCTCCTCGGGGCCAAGGGCCTTCTGGGAACCCTGCCGTCTCATCTCTATCTGACCGGGGGCGGCGCGCTCAGTGATTCCCTGCGCAAAGACCTGGAGGCCTTCTTCAAGCTGCCGGTTCTCGTTGTCGACCTGCTCCAGAGAAGAGGGATCGCCATCCTGGCAAAACATCCCGTGGCCTGGGACGGGCCTCTCATGAATCAGGCCCTGGCCCTGGCCCTTCGCGGCATGACGGTATCGAGGGGCCTCAACTTCAGGAAGGAGGAACCTTCCGCAAAGAGGGAGCCGCAGGGGCTCAGGGGGCATCTTCCTTGGACAGCGATCATGCTCGCTCTTTTTTTCCTTTGCATCGGGGCCGACCTGGCCGTCCATTATTATGCGGACAGCCGGAAACTCGGCATCCTCAAGGCGGAAATCGCAAGGACCTTCAAAGGCAGCTGCCCCGAGGTCACCCGGATGGTCGATCCGGTCCGCCAGTTGGAGCAGAAGATCAAGGAGGCAAAGAATCTCCCCGGGGAGATAGAAAAGGGTCCCCTCTTCCTTGAACAGTGGAAAAAGGCGATGGACACGCAGCCGGAAGATTCCGGGATTCTTGTCACGGGGATCACCTGCAATGCGATCTCCCTGGAAATCAACGGGGAGGCGCCGGACTATGAAGCCATCAACAGCTGGAAAAGCGCATTGGAAAAGGCCGGGTCCTTTGCGGATGTCCAGATGCATTTTGGAGGCGGCAAAGACATGGAAGGCAGAAAAACCTTCAGGCTGAGGATGACCCATGCCCTTTAAAAGCCTCATCTCCTACTGGTCCGGCCTGCGCAAACGGGAACGATATGTTGCCGGTGCAGGGCTTGCGTGGGTTCTTCTTATCCTGTTCTGCCTTCTTGTTCTGATGCCCTTTCTCGAAGCGCGGGACAAGCTGAGCCACTCCATCAAACGCCAGGAAAAGGTCCTCCAGGAGCTGATTTCCCTGGACGAACAGTATCGCCGCCTCAAGGGATCGAAAGCCCCCTCCCACGGAACAGGCCGGGGCGATTCGGATTTCGCTCTGTCTTCCAGGCTGGACGGCATCCTCAGGGAAGCGGATCTCAAATCCCAGGTTCAGGATTTCCAGACGACCAGATCGTCTGTGAAGAACCATCATGTGGTCCGGACGGAGATCAGGATCAACAGGGTCAAAATGGATCAGTTGATGAAATTTCTCTATCTCGTGGAATTGCCGGAGCATGGGATGAGGATCGATCACATATCCATAACCAGAACGCCGGCTGAAACGGAATATTTGAACGCGGCGGTAACCCTGAAAACCTACGGGAAGAAGCCATCGGGGCCGGAAAGGCCAGCCGCCTGATTTTTCCTGGAATTGACGAGGCGTCCCATGCTCAAATCTTTTAACCTGCCCCAGTTCATAAAGGATCATCCCGGCCGCTTTTACCGGATCCTCACGCTGGTTCCCGTCGCCGGGGCATTGATCTGGACGGGATGGGACCTGCTTCACGTGCTGAATTCAGCACCCGGCAAGATCGCGTTAACGCGCCCTCCCCTGGCCTCCCTGTCCGCGAACGATTCCCGGGGATCCGCCCCAGCGCCTCCCTTTTCCGCCTACTCGTCCATCATGGACAGAAATCCCTTCGGCCTGGCTCCCACCGTCAAAGCGGCGCCGAAGGTGGAGCAGCCGCAACCGCCGCCGCCCCCTCCTCCGCCGGAACTTCTTGGAACCATCTCGTTCGGCGATTTAAAGGGATTCGCCATTCTTAAAGAGGCAGGGCAGACTAAGGCGCGGGTCTATAAAATCGGGGATTCGGTGGGCGGGGGAAGAACCCTTGTCCAGGTTACGAGAAACACCGCCGTTTTCAAAAGGGGCGACAGCATGGAAAGCCTCTATGCGCGCAATCGCCCCATGCAGTCGATTGAGCTTCAGGGACGGGGTGGGGACAACTCTCAGAAGCCGCTTGCAGAGCGTGTCGAATTTACGAAAAGCATCGGCAAAATGGTCGACACCAGCCAGATCCGCCCCCACTTCACAAGCGGGAAAATGGACGGCTTCACCCTCGGCCGCATCACCCCCGACAACCCCCTTAAGGCCATGGGCTTCGAAAGCGGGGACATTCTGCAGGGCGTCAACGATCAAATGATCAAGGAACCCAACGATGTTTTTTTGCTCAAGTCCCTGAACGAGGGTTCGTCCTCCGCCAAGACGACCTATCAGATTAAGAGACGAGGACAGCCCATGGTTCTGGCGGTTCCATAAAAAAACGCCCATGCGGCTTCACGAGAGGGGTTCCGAAAATTCCAATTATTCCTTGACAGTTGTTGCAAAAAAAATAATAACCGAAAAACTATTGGAGCCTGGGTGGCGGAACTGGTAGACGCAAGGGACTTAAAATCCCTCGGTCCTTGTGGCTGTGAGGGTTCGATTCCCTCCCCAGGCACCATTAGATGATCCAAGGAAGTTCATACGTTCACATCATCGCAATGTTCATTTTTTGTGAACATAAACAAGATCAATGATTTTTTGTGGCCGGCTAACCGGTGATTAAGTGTCACAAATTAACCTAAGACCTCCAGCATTTCAGCAACCACTTCTACACTGCCTTCATCTTCGGAAGTCATTAAAATCGGTTTGAAATCTTTATTAGCAGGTTTAAGTATTATCCTCACATGCCGCCATGTGCCGTCTTCGCTAACTGTTTTCTCACTTTCATAGCGCTTCACGGTGAATCGTTGACCTGTTTCCGGATCCGCGGCGTCCCGGAGAAGAACAAGCACCGTTCTGCCTTGGCGTGTTCCTTCAACCGGTGATCCGAAGAGGCAGTAGGCGCCATCGGGAATCATCGGTTCCATAGACTTGCCTATCACCTGAGCCACAAACATCCCCTTTCTCAAGCGCCGACCAGTGTCAATTTCCACCCAATCCTGTTCCCAATCCAAGTCTGACACGTTCTGTGGTTCACTGAAATAGCCGGCGGCAGCTTTGAGGGGCATAAGGGGGACACAATGAACGAAGCGATCCTCTGGCATTGGATGTACAAGTCGAAGGCCGAAACGCCCCTTTTCTTTTTCCGCTTCACTTCCTTGTCGAAACCAGGATTGATCCTTCCGCAAGGCATCCCGGAGGTCGCCGGCATTGAGATAACCGGCCAACCTTCGGAAATGGCGTGTCATTGCCCCTTCATCATTCAGGTCGCTGACGGCGATTTCAATGACCTCATAGCCGTTGTTCCGCAGCCAGGACCGGATGCGTTGATCCTGTTCAGCTGTTGCGCTGTTGCCGTGGAGATGGGCGCTCAATCCATCGAGATAAATGCACACGCCCTCATCCTCATCATGGTGTGGTCCTCGGTAAATAACATCAGGTGTCGTCGTTCCGATGGCCCGGTCAAGACGGATCTGCCGGCCTCTTATTCCTTCTTCAAACCCGGCGGCTAACAACAGATGTCGCAGTCGTCGCTCCGCTTCGTTGACTGGTTGGCTTCCCTCAGCGGGGGCTTTAGAAGGTTGTCTGGCAGGGATCTCGTGGTCCTCCGTCAATCCTGTTCCCCATGCTGCAAGACGTTCCTGTGCAGCCTTCCGGTCGAGATACTTGTGATAGTATCCGTTGCGGAAGGTCTGGAGACAATCGATACAGGATTTTTCGCAGGCAGCCGGACAGTGCTCCACAACCTCTTGCGCTACTGCGGCAATTTCCTCGAATCTTTGACAAATCTGATCCAGAAGTCCTGAACCGCCGGGCATGGGGTCCCACAGCAGAGCATCCACTTCTTCGCGATCTACATGTCCGATAACGAGGATCTGCAGATCATCCAGGTGCATATCCAGGACCCGGGCGGCCGCAAAGCGCAGCGTTTCAAGGACGCTATACGCCATTGTCTTATCGGAACAAGCCGGCACTGACAGGACATCTGCCACCACATCGGCATAAAACCCGATGGGGACAAGGGGTCTTCCGCAGCGCTCTTGATGGGTCTGTTCAAAGTGTTCGCGCTGCCGATCCGAGGAGAGAGGTGAGATGCTCTGCCCGCAGACCCTGCAAACAGGATAGCCGAACCTCTCGAACCGGTCGATTGCCGATGCGGCGCCGACGTTGACCATACGCAGTCTGACTCCGCGGCGATGGTGCAAAGCCTGACCACCCCATCTGTAGGCAATCCCGCCATTGTGCTGATCGAGTTCCAGGCCGTAGACCGCCACACTCATCTGGAATCTAAACTCTTCCTCATCGGAAATGTGGGATTGGTGTACAAGATCTACGTCGCAAACTGCAATGGTTTGCAGAACAACCGCTCCAAGGGCGGCTGGAGGAATGCCTATATTGGTCAATTTGACAGCCTGTCGTTCGTACGATACTTCGAAGACAGGCGTTTCCTGCCGTTGTTCATCGATGTCGCGATGATACCGGCGAGACACAAAGCGATTTCCATTGGCATAGATCAGGTTGCCGGGCACATACTCCCTCAAGGCGACTCCGGGCGGTCGAGGCAGCGCAAACGCCATTGCGCCCGCCTGCCAGAAAGGAATCTCTGCGGTTCCCAGAACGGAGCCTGTTTCCAGTCCATAACCGGGCAGGAAGCCTTCAGCAGCCAGAACCCCATACGTGTTGACATCGTCATATCCTTCCGCTTCGCGGCGGGTACGGCGGGCTGTGCCTTTGAGGCGCTTGACAAGGGTATCGCAGCGCCGGAAAAGGGACTCGTCTTCCTGGTCCAGATCGCCCTGTTTTTCCCTCAGCCCGTTAAGTCGCCTTATCTGTTCCAGAGCCCAACGCAGACGGCGTTCCAGCCGGGAAATCACCTCCTCAAGCGTACCGACCATGCCCTTCACATGGCTGCGTAACGCCTCCGGGCGCGTTACTTCTTGGTCTACTTCCGGCCAACCCTGGCAGAGTGCATGCTCCACGTAGCTGGAGAGATCATTGATGTTACCGTCGATCAAGGATTGCAGAGGAGCAAGGTCTGGTCGTTTCTCCTTCACAAAGCCGTTTTCAAAGAGATAATCCGACACTCTGTCCGGGAGGCAGGTTTTCAGTGTGTTTTCGATGTTGCGACGCTCCGTTGCGGATCGGGAGGCATCGCGGGCGTACTGGTGCAGCCTTGTAATGACCATCGCATGAACATGTTTGGCGACCATCAGCTCATTGCGCAGATTGAATGCCGGAGGGTCGACCAGGCCCGCCAGCAGTTTGAGTGGTTCGGCAAAATACGCTCGGTCGTGCGAGACGGGACGGCAATAAGTCAAATCCACCGCCATCCGGTGACGCCGACCCGCACGGCCGGCCCGCTGCCAATAATTAGCGGGTAAAGGCGGGACGTTTCGCATGAGGATCGCATCGAGCTTGCCAATGTCCACGCCCAGTTCGAGGGTGGGGGTACAGACAAAGGCATTAACCGCTTCGGAATCGCCCTTGAAGAGATTTTCAAGGCGCTCCCGTTCTTCATGGGGGACCATGGCCGTATGCTCTTCAGGCCGGAGCATCGAATATCTCTGATCGAGCAGTTGCAGGTCGTAGTTGTCTGCTTCTTCTGGGATGAATTCCAGATCACCGTCGCAGCGCCAGGCCAGACAGGTCTGCTTCGGAGTACGTCGTGTCGTGCGGCGTCGGCAGCTCCGGCATCGCCACACTCCATGATTCTGATGGAGACGCAGGCGGTCGGCGTCAACCTGGTAGACACCGCTGACTCTTGAGAGGGGCTTTCCCTTCGATCCTTTGAGGCGGACCGGTTTGAGGAGACCTATACCCACGAGAAGGCGGAACAAGCCTTCCAGAAAGGATTCGGTATTCTCCGCGGACACGCCCCACTTTCTGGCCATCTGACTTATTGTGGTATGACCCTTATCGCTGAACCATTGGGCTACCAGTTCCTGTCGTTCCTCCGGGCTGCGCTGAAGTTTTGTTCCAACCGGTCCTCCCAACTGGGGAAGGTAGCCCTGCTGGACTTCGAGATCCCCATCCATCCAGTATTTGGTGAAAATTTCGCGTTCCGGGTCATGCAATACCCGCTTGCGTCGCAGATAATCGAGAAGGCCTGCGACACCGTCGCGGAGATCCTCGGGAGGCATGCCGAGGGCATGGGCATTTTCCTGAATCCAGGGCAACGCGGGGTCAAGGCCTTCATAATCCACCTTCATCCGTCCCCATGGTTCGAGACCAATGGCTTGCCTGGAGGAAAGCGTGACTTCCCGCAGCACCTGAATGCGGAGAAATTTCCGTCGTTCCTGTTCGTGGCGACCGCCTCCGCCTTCTCGACGGACCACTTGCCACACCTCGGGAACAAGGGCACGGGAAAGCGCCTCGTCCCTTTCCAGAATCTCATCGAGGTGCATGGCCAGATCGCCGATGGAAACAGAACCGTTTTTGAGACCCTCGGCCATGAGGGCGCGCAGGCGGAAACGACGGGCATGATCCTTCATCCAGCCTGCCTGGAAGGCGGCATCCTGCCGGTTGTCGCAGAAAACCAGGAGACGTGGCCGTTCCGAATGGTGCACCATGTCCTGAGCCAGAACATGCACGTCGGCCACATTGGTCGCACGGACCGGTCGCGCCGGTTCCCGGTAGTTGCTGCCGATACGCCGCCCGTTGGACCCGCAGGAGAGGCAACTCGTAAGCATGCCTGGATTGTCTCCCTTCTGCCGCACGGCATAAAGAAGCACCGGTTCCCCGACTGCACCGCAATGGCGGCAACGCTTCACTGCATCGGGATGGGCGGCGCCACAACGGCGGCAGAAATAGATGGCAGCGAGACGCTCATGTTCGTCGAGATCTTCGTCATCGCTGCCGCCGACAATCTGGTCAACGAGCACGACTCGGTTTCCACCTTGAGCTTCTTCCAGCGGTTGCCAGAAGAACCCATCGCCGGAAAGTTCGCCGCCGCCCGGCCGTCGGCTTGAAAATTCAAAATCCTTCAAAAAGGCGACAAAGTAATGTTGCCCGCAGGTGGTGCAGGTTGTGACAGAAAAATGGGCGCTTCGCTCTTCACTTCCTCCGGCTTCGATTTCGTCTTCTGCGGCGAGCCAGAGTTTCGGCCCCGTTTCGCCTTCCGGAAAGGACACAACGGCGCCGCTGATGCCTCGAATAAAGACATGTACAACGGGTCTTATCAGTGGCCTACCCTCTTTCCTTGCTGCCGCCCCTAGAGTAAGCCAGGCCAGAACCTCCGCTTCGGTTACGGAACGGCCGATTTTCTTTTCCAACTCAACCGGAAGTTCTTGAAGAGGGCGCGGCGATGCAAGGACTTCGGTAAGTCGAAAGACAATCTCGTTCTTTGCTAGACCGGCATGAAGGGCTTCGGACCAATTCCCAGCCGAGAGATCGGATGAGGCCAGTGAGCGATAGACCGTGCGGACAGCGGCTCCTTCTTCCTGCTCTTCCTCCACAGCCTGCACGCATTCATTGAGCAACAGACCGGTATCTTTTTTCGGCATAGGGGGCGTTACGCGTTTGTGGGCCCATACCTCAGGCTGGTATGCCTCACTGACGGTGACGACCCTTTCCTTCTCCACGCCAAAGAAACGGGACGCAAAATCACGTGCCGCATCGGGATTCCGCTGATCGGCAATGGTTGCCGATGTAGCGATGCAGACGGATTCCTGGGTTTCCCGCCCACAGAAGGTCCGGAGTCTGCGGATGAGACAGGCCGTTTCAGCCCCTTGGGCGCCCGCAAAGGTATGAGCCTCGTCAAAAACGAGGAAATCGAGCCTTGCATCGGCAAACAACTCGACATCCCGCTGGCGGGTAAGCAGGAGCTCCAGCTGCTTCACGTTGGTCAGCAGGATTCGCGGTTGACGGCCGGGAGTTCGCATTTTTTCCCGGGAGCAGATCTCCTCCGGGGGATGAACGGTTTCACTTCGCTTTTCCCGGTGCACCTCCGCAAGTCTTGCCTCATAATCGGCCAGGGACGACCCGGCGGGCAGGCGGATGCCCGTTACTTCAGCCTCCCGCTCCGGTGTCTTCCCGACATACATGCCGAAGGAAATGTCCGTACCGGCCAGAAGAGACCGCAGACGGCCGAGCTGGTCTTCGGCCAGGGCATTCATGGGATAGACGATGACGGCGCTGATGCCCGCAGGCGCCCCTTCATCGCGCAAGGAAAAACATTTGCTGATAATGGGATAGAGAAAGCATTCGGTTTTGCCGGAGCCGGTTCCCGTCGAGACCAGAGTCGTCCGCCCGGCATGAATGGCCCGGATCGCCTCCTCCTGGTGCCCGTAGACCCGGGAAATCTCCGCGGGGATGCGGTGTCGCATGTGGGGGTGAAAGATACTCTCCCGCACCAGCTCTTCGATCGTTGTCCCCTGCCGGAAGGGGCGGGAGAGGCTGATATAGGGCCCCTTCAAGAGGGGTGAATGCCGGGTTTCATCCAGAGACAGCAGTTGCCGCATCTGTGCATGGAGGCGCTCATCGGCGAAAGGATAGGCGGTAAGCTGATAGCGGAGAAAACTTCGGACAACCTTTTCGGTAAAGACAATCGGATTTAATGCCATGATCAGCCCTCGTAATCAGCGCTGTGTGTCCGGACCGGCGCCTTTTCCCGGCCTGCTCGGCCGGGCCAGATAATTCCGCACATTTTGAATTTTCCATAGAATAGCTGGATGCCCGGCGATACGGCCGGCTTCCTCCGGATCCTGTGAAAAGAGCAATTCAGGCCGCAGCTCCCCCTGATGAACGGCGGCGATGAACCCTTCCTCATCGGGATCCAAGGTCAGAAACTTCGCCAAGTTTCCCCATGCGTGTTCAATAAGTTCCCCCCGGACAGCCGTGACACCAGTCAGAAGGGGGGCAAGCCGTTCTTCAATAGCCTGATCGGTCAGGCCTGCCTCAAGACGTTCTCTGGTATAGGTCATAAGCGGATGTTCAAGAATGGAGGAAAGGGCGATGAACCATCGCCGAAACCGGATTGATTTGAATGCCTCTGTCGATGCCAGCGGAGGATAGGCGACATCCCAGGCATCTCTTACCGCACTGCGATCGAGTAGGGCCAAGAACTTGCCGATGAGAATCTCCTCCAGGCTGACGACCTGGACAAGGGGGCGATCCAATTCACCGGGCTGCCAGAGTTCGCGCCTCTCAGTCCCGGCGATAGGCATCCGGAAGAGAAAATTCAGATCTATCTCGATCCGATCCTCCGGACCGAGGGCAGATCGGTAGAAGAGATAAAACTTCCGTCCAGCGAATGCGTCGGCTGACTGTTGCACACGATAACCTTGGCGCCGGGCCAGATCGACAACAGCCTGCTCCACAACCGGCCGGGCTTCCAGCATGTCCGTTCGGTCGAGATGCCCTATGTAATTGTAATCAAGATCTACGGAGAGCCGTTTGGGCGGACCGAAACAGAGGTTGAAAGCCGTGCCGCCTTTTAGAGCAAGCACCACCCCGAGAAGCGGGTGCCGCTTGATATCTGCCGCCATTTCCCCGAGCCGCACGACCTTTTCCAGCGGTTCGATCCGATAGCCGGTCTGATTTGAGCAGTGTCTCAGGTACTCCAGACTAACGTTCATCAGGCTCTCCCGGAGACAAAACAACCTTGGGAATGATCAGGTTCCAGCGTTTGACAAGGAGGCCGCCCCGCTGCCCGCGCTCGATGTACGCCCGGGAACGTGGACGGTGCTGTTCCATGCGCGTCAGAAGCGCATCAGGCGCATGGAAAACGTTCTGAAACCTCTCCAGAAACCAACCCGTTTCCGCCCAGAGCTTTGCCATGTCGTACCGGCTCAGGACCTCCTCCAGGAGTTCAAGATCCAGGGTGGTGAAACCGGCGGCGGAGTTAACCAGTTCCTCCAGTCCTCCGATCAGCGCCGGTCGGCTGAATCCTTCAACCAATGTTCGTTCGGGGCCGGTGACATTGAGCAGTTTGCCTTGACGCTCTATCCGCCGTGTGCCGATTTGCTTGTCCGAGTCGCCCTTCATTGAAAGGGGAATATCCAGGAAACGGAGAGTTGCGTCTTCCAGTACAAGCGGCCGACGGCGCCCGTTGATATAAAGGGTGCATTGATTCCAAAGCGAGTGCGCGGCACCGAGCAGCTCCAAGGCGCTGTGGTGCGAAAAGACACCGTCAGGGTACATGGCACTTGCCACCAGAAAAGGATCGGGATGGAAATGCTCCGGGGACCAAGTCGGAGGGACAACAGCATATATCTCGCGTGTAACGTGTTTCAAGCGACCCACCCTGAGATGGTGCTTTAGTCGTTCGACGACACGCAACCGTTTTCCCCCCGGTGCCAGGTCCGCAACGGCCTCGTCGAGAGAAAAAACCGGGTGGGTGGCAAAGAAATCTGTCCCTCGTGGTTTTTGTTCTGTGTTCATATAGGTAATAATATTCCCTGTATCAAGTCGAAACGCCAACTGGCAGCAGCCGGCCTGTTGCTAATATGATTCACTATGGGTAATTATTTTACCTTTTCAATCGCATAATGCAAACGAACCTTTTCACCAAAATGGTCGTCTTTTCCCGATCGATGCGCACAGCCAGTCATTTTACTTTCAGAAACCAACGAAGAGCTTGCGGTCCATGAACAAATGTTGGCGCTTTTGCCCTGGCTCTATGCAGTGCTTCGGCTAAAATTCGAAAAGCTTCCAGAATGGTCGATTTTCCTGAGTTGTTCGGGCCCACAAGAATATTAAACCGTTCCAATGATACAGAAAAATCTTGGAATGCTTTGTAATGTGAGAACTTTACCGATGTAATCCGATGCAATTCGTTCATTTCATTTTTCCGATGGCCCGTTAACCCACGTAAGCTCCAGGATGTCTTCAGTCAAAAAGCTCGCCTTGTTTCATTCTGCCAAGATCTGCCGTTGTAGGTTGCTCTGGTCCCTTGAGTAATTTTTGCTCGCTCCCGGGGAAATTTATGTCATCAAGAAGTTGTTGATAGCCCGTTTCTCCCAGGAGGTTGCGGGCGTGGAGGTGACACTCGCGCCAGGATTCCTCGGGCGATTGGGCAAGCTGCCAGTCATAGAAGCGTGGTCCGAGGCGGGAGGCAACGGGTTGAGGACACCTCGCCCGGTCGTCATGGCCGAGGCCATAGTCGGCCAAGCAGAGGGTTTCGGGGAGCATCCAACCCTTGCCATCGTTTTGATTGAGGAATAGCTTGATTCCCTCTTCACGGTTGCCACCGCAGGCGCGGATCTTTTCTTCCAGGTCGTGGAAAGCGATGAGGGTCAGAACTGTGTGACGGAGTTCGGGGTCCTTGTCCTTGTCGACACGCCAGAAACCTTTAGGATTATTTCCTATTGCGATTGGAAGCGGATGGTCACAGCCATACAAAATGTGGCGTAAGTCACCACTGCTAAGTCCATATCGGTTGGCTATGAGTACATCGGCCACACAGCGGAGTCGAAAGCGTTCAGCTTCGGATAGCGCCCAATTAGCCTTCCAGGCACCCGAGATTGTTTGTTCGGGTTCGATCCAAAACTCCGCCATTCTTTCAGTGGGAGCATTGAGTATTAGAGCGATACCCTTCAGACTCTTGTCACTTTCCGGACTTTGGTCAGGAAGCGCAGATTCGTCAATTACAAACCAGTTCAGATGAAGCCCGCCGCATCGGAACCGGGAAACTGAGTCATAGGCAAAGGAATTGAGGATTGTCGCTAACAGGAGGGGGGTTGCACTCCTGAGGATAGGGGCGGAATTTCCACAGGGCACTTCGGCAACAGTACAAGAAAACATCGTTCTGGTATTGGTTGCCGAGGTTACATCGATGAAGGTCACTTTACGCCGACTTGGCCACCACCATTGGGTGAAATTGACCGGATCACGGAGTCTTTCAGCCTCCCATTCAGCCTCTTCTCTGCTGTAAATTTTTGCGAATTCCTGGAGATAGGCCAATAATTCCAGTTCCTGCCATTTCTCCAACGAGAGCATATACTGCGGTTCGATCTGCTTCCTGTCCCAGGAAATATCCCGCCAGACTGCCCCGCGGCCTTTTCCGCTGACCCAACCTTTCTGGCTGAAGTCGAACTGGCCGATCATCCGGCCCTCATATAATGGCAATGCCGTATCCTCAACTTGCTTTTCCCTTATCCAGGCATCGGCTTCGCGGGAGAGGATGATGCCTGGCGGGATGTCGGCACGGGGAATGGGGAGGGTGTCGTAGGGGGGCTGGGCGCAGCGGACGCGCCAGGTTGTGCGCTGAACGTCGCCGGGTTTGAGCCAATGGCCGTGGATGTGGCGTGCCTGGGCGGTGCGTTTTTCCGGTCCGGCAGAGGTATCGAAGAGCCAATCTTCGAGCTCGATTTCGGCAGGTCTTGGACGGGTTGGGTCGATGTCCAACTCTGCCCAGAGTTCTTCGATGGGCCGCCAGTCGCCTTTAAGCCAGCGGCTGTATTCATCGGGGCGGTATCCCTGGGCTTCCCACCGGGGACGCGGAGGAAAGAGCCGCGAATCGTTGGTCATATGAAATTCCGTGGCATAACGGATGCCCCAGCCGTCGGGGCTGTCGTCGCCGAGGAGAACGGAGTTGGCGTAGATCTTCTCTAGGATCTCCAGATCCCGCTGCGACTGGATTTCGAGGATGGCCAGGGAACGGGGGCTGAAGCGGGCAATCTGGGTGCGGGAATAAGGCGTTGCGAAGGTCTCGGCGCGCTCCCAGTCTTCGAGTTTGCGGCGCATGAAGGCCGTGGAGATCGCCTCCGTGGCGCCGCCCTTCTGGAGAATGACGGGATTGAACTTGAAACGGCTGTCGATTTCGAAGACCTTGTCCCGGTTTTCAAAGCCGAAGAGCCATTCCCAGCGGCATTGATCGAGAAAGAGACGGCGCAGTCCCCCTGTTCCGTGGTCGGAATAGAGGCCCGAAGGGACGATGAATCCCAAGCGGCCGTCCGGGCGAAGGAGGGCATGGGCCTGCTCCAGGAAGGCCTTGTAGAGGTTGATATCGGCTGATCCCTGATGACGGAAGGGATGGGCCGGATCGGCGAAGCCCCGGTTTTGCGAGCGGATCTTCCGCCAGTGTGCATGCAAAAGGGCATTGTCCCGGCCGCGGGCAATGGCAAAGCGGTCGGAACTGGCCTCGTTTTCCTTGGGATCGCCGTAGGGGCTCGCGGCATAGCTCATGAAGTTCGACTGGGCGCGAAAGTCGGCGTTATAGTCAAGCCAGTTTTGTTCGATTTCCCTAGTTTCGAAGTATCCGGTCTGATGGCGGAGGGCTTCCTGTTTGCCGTAGGCGCGATAGAGGGGATCGATATTGGAGAAGAACTCCTTGGAATTGGGCTTGGCGATGTCCCAGGGCGGATTGCCGAGGATGGCGTCAAAACCGGTCTTTTGCGCACAGAAGACGTCGGGGAATTCCAGCTCCCAGTGGAAGAAGCGCTTGGCTTGGGCGATCCGGGCGGCAAGTGACCGGGTCTCCGGCGACGGTTCAGAAAAGGTCGTCGGAAGAGGAGCGGAATCCAGGGCATCCGCCGGCCAGAACCAGCAGGCGCACCAGAGGTCCAGAGCGGACTTCAGGGATTGCCATGCCGGAGAGCCGAGGATCTCCTCCCGGTAGATCCGGGCGCGCTCCGCACTTAACTGGACGGGCAGTTCATGGAGGCGCGCAAAAACGGCTAGGGCATCGGCATGGGCCTTGGCGGCTTCCTCCTGAATATCCGGCGAAAAGAGAGTGGGACCTTCCAGGAATCGCCGCAGATCAGGGGTGAGCTTCTCCCTGACGAAAGCCTTCAAGGCCTTTGTCCGCGCTTCCCGTTCGAAGTGGACACCGTTTGCAAAATTCTTGTCGCCTCCTTCGCGGTTCTTCCAGGCCATGACGGGATAGTGCCGGTATTGGTCAAACCAGGCGCCGACAAGGCTGTTGCCGCACTTGATCTTGTGGTCGAGAAAGGAGAAGGGCAGCTCCCGATCCATGGTTTCAAGCCAGAGGGACAGGCGGCAGAGCTCCACCGCCAGCGGGTCGAGGTCCACTCCGTAGATACAGCGCTCCACCACATGACGGCGCAGGCGCGCCTTGGTTTTCTTCTCGAAGTCTTCGTCTTCCGGCCGGCAGGGAAGGAACTCTTGGCAGAGCCGCTCTTCCGGCAGATCCGACAGGGGTGCAATGAGCCTTGCAATGGCCTTTTCGCCGTCGACGGCAATCCGTTTATGGAAATGGAGCGAGGCGTAAAGGCCGTCGGTGAGAAAACGCAGTGCCGCTACGGGAAAGGTTCCGGAGCCGCAGGCGGGATCACAGACTTTCAGGGCAAGAATCTCTTCGGGCTTTCGGGGCGTCCATGCTACTGCCGAGGCGGCTAAATCCGGCTGACCTGCAGCATCGGCCGGAGGATCATAGACCAGGGGACGCAAGGTTCGCTGGACCGTGGGCACGGCCAGACCCGGCCGGGTATAAAAGGTTCCCGATCCTTTGCGGGTGCCGCCCCAGCGAACGACATACCACTCGCCGGGAAGAATAACTCGGACGACAAGCTGCCGGGCCTTCCGGGCAATGGCGTCTTCATAAACGATACGTCGTTCTGGCGTCAGGGCGCCACGAGGGCGGCGGACAAGGTTGCCTACATCCACGGCCCGGCGTGCCCAGGTCTCGGCTCGGGTGCGCGTCACATGACGATCGTCGCCCGGTTCCTCGATTCTCTCTTCCGCAGAATTTTCCTCGGCAACGGCATAGAGGCCTCCGATCCTATCCTCGTTTTCATCGCCATCATCGGAAGTATCCGCAGCTTCTTCATCACCGTCGGTGGACACTTCTTCGCCGGTTTCCTCATCTGTCTCTTCTTCCTGCCCCGTGTTCTTCATCTTCTCCAGGAGATCGGCGATAGCCCGGTCGTCCATCCCTTCGAGACGGGAAAGCGGCAGGGCCGGTTGGTTGCCGACGGCCAGGAAGATAACCGGATCGCCGGGCGGGGCGGTTTTCAATTCGAAGTCGAGCAGCCCTTCGTAAAGGATGCCGATGTATTCGCTGGAGAGATCCGAGAAGTCGACAGGTGCGGGAACCCACATACTGACCCTTCCCTGCCGGAGTTTAACCCGTGTCCTTGTGAGGAGTTCCAGCATGTGATGGACTTCCCGATCGGAGAGAATTTCCCGATCGAAGCAGGCGTTCTCGAAAATGGCAAGGGCTCGCGACAGGCCATCGGGTGAAACGGCATCGCCCGGGGCGAAGAGTTCACCGCCGTAAGCGGGCACAAGGAGCTTTTCATGGGAAGAGCCCTGACAAACAAGACGGAAGAGGGCCAGAATCCTCGGCCATGCGCTCCAGGAGCGGGCAAGGCGGCTGCCGCCGCGAGCCGCTGACTTTTCCAGATCTTCGAGGAGACCTGTCAAGCCGTAGGCGCCGTAATAGAGAGAATTTTCGCGGGGAAGAAGATCGCGGGATTCGGCGAAGAGGATGACAACCATCCGCATGACGATCCTTACGGCGGCCTGGTAAATCTCGGCAGGATCGATCCCGCCTCCCTGTTCCTTCAGAATATCGCCGTGGCTCTGAACGAGGATCTCGACGGCTTCGCGGACCCGTTCGCCCAGGACAGCCGAGAGTTCCGCCTGCCCCTTGCGGCTGTCGAGAATCGCCTCCAGGAGCGGGGAAGGCGCCCCCGAGGTTACTGGAGTCCAGAGAGCCGGGGCCAGGAGTGTTCGCAGAGCGGCCACCTGAGGGGACAGGGTGCCCTCTTCAAACCAGAGTTCCAGATCCCATTCACACCAAGCGTCAAAATCGAGACCAGTGAAGATCAACCGCCACTGGCGGCCGTTGGTAAGGACGGCAAGACGCTCGTTTCCCCCACGGAGCCAGGACACGACCTGGCTGACAGAGCGCCGGCCGCGTCCGACACCGAGGCGGACCTCATCATCGATAAAGACGGGAAGAACCGCGTCATTTGAAGCACGCCAAAGGTGGCGGGGTTTCACCGTCTCACCCGTCACGGCCCGGCGGCCCCATTCGGCGCTCACCTGACTGCCCCGCTGCCATGATCCGTTTGGTGAGGCAAAACCGCAGATTTCTTCCAGGACGAAGCGAACAAATTCCGTTTTGTTCCCCCCATCATCCAGAAGCGCCCCCGCCTGACGCCGCAGTTCTCTTTCCCGCCAAGGCGAAAGCGTTTCCGGGATATGCTCGGCAATCCTCTTCAGTCGCGGCGCATCGAGAAGAAGCCCTCCATGACGCAGGCGGTCCCAGCCGATCAGTTCCGTACCGTTCATGAAACACCTCCGGGGAGCCATACCTCGATGGCGACGGGGAATACCAGGGCAGGGGCGGACATGGCATGCCTTCGGGGAAGAAGATACCGCACGATCCGCTCGCGCTCCTTTTCCAGCTGAACGCGAACTTCTTCGTAGTGCCGGGTGCGGCGGGCAATTTCCGCCTGCCTTTCCTCGATGGAGCGGTCGATGGCATCGATCCGGGCTTCTTCATCGAAAAGAAGGCCTTGTCGGCGTTCTCTCTTCAGCTTATCAATCTCCCGTTCAAGCTTACCCAGGGTATTTTCGGCAATCAGTGCCGAGACCTCACCCTGGCGGCTGCGGTAGCGGGTTTCTTCCTGCCGTCGGGCCTGGATACCGGTTGCTTCCAACTGCTTCCGAAGTTCGGCCGTGAGCTTCTGGTTATAATCGGCAAGGAATTGCCTGAGGTCTGGTAACACTTCATCAATGAGGTCACGGGCCTTGTCGTATAAAAGATCGTCATTGACGGCAGCAGAACAGCGCAGATCCATCGCGGGACGATGGGCAAGAGGCTTTCCGAGGGCGCCGTTCCGAAAGGGGAAAAGGAGCGTGCGGACCCAATGGTGAAAGGTCTCCCGCAGGTCATTAATGGCTAGTTCTTCGATGCTGAACAGAATCAGCGCCTCGGCGTCTGGTGGTAAGTTTCCCTTCCTCACGGTCCAGCGGGAGACCTCCTCCCCGCCGCCGGGAAAACGACGGCGCGTCAGGGCGGAGAGTGCACGCTGGAGCATCGGATGAGAGAGATGCATGAGCAGGACGTCCGGTCGAGGAGCGAAGATGCGCCGTTCGCCGATCTGCTGGAGAAAGGGCTCGGGACTGAAGGCCAGACGGGCGACGGGTCCACGACTGCCCTTTCCTGCACTGCGTCGCAAGGTTTCATCGATGACCTCACTCCAGCCGGAAAGAGCAGGATTCAAAATCCGACAGGTGGCCTCATCTCGTCGCCGCTCAAATTGGGGACGGCCGACTCGGATCGCCATCGCTCCTTCGAGGGTATCCCGGAGAGATTCCGGATCGAGATCCATTTCGGCGGCCAGAAAGTGGAGGCGTTCATCCGCAGCCCGGCCTTCTGCACCGGTTTCGGTTGTATCGTCAGCTTCAACAACCGCCCGACCAAGGGCGGAGGAAATGCGGCGGTCCAGATCGGCCTGCACACCAGCCGCGCTCTCTCCCTCAACCAGGCGCCGGTGGGCCGCTTCGTCGAAAAGCTCATTCGTGGACCCCAGATCTTCGCGGATTTCGTCCGCCTTACGGATCACGTGGGCAAGGAAGTTCAAGTCCTGATCCTGGTCGGTGACGAAGTGATAGACCGTCACATCCCGGGCCTGGCCATGACGATCAAGTCTGCCGTTGCGCTGTTCGAGCCGAGAAGGGTTCCAGGGGCAGTCAAAGTGAAGGACGGTTCGCGCCGTCCACTGGAGGTTCAGTCCCTCGGCCGCGGCATCGGTGCCCAGCAGAATGCGCACGGGATGTGAGGGATTGTTAAAGGCCTGTTTTACAAGGTCGCGTTCGATCTCATCCATCCCGCCATAGAGCGTGAGAATCCGGTCCGCCTCATAACGTTCACGGAGACGACGAGTCAGGTAGTCGAGGGTGGTCTTGTATTCCGTAAAGACCACGAGACGCTCGTCATTGCGCCAGTTCTGTTCATGCCGCAGGAGCCTTTCAATAAGAGAGATGAAGGCATCGAAGCGAGCATCGGCGGCAGGGTCCTGAGCGTCGAGATTGTTGCAAGACGTGTCGAATCCCATCTCGGCAACGGCCTTGTCAATGGCCGCTATCTCTTCTCTCAGATCGGAGGCTACGGCTTTCAGCCAGGAACCGACGACACCAGCGGCTGTGGCTTCGCGGGATTGGGTTTCTCTGTCGTCGCCGGTTTCTCGTTCGAGGTGGCGCTTGGCTGCCATGACGTCAGTTTCTTCCGCGGGAACGCCTTCTTCCAGACCTTCGCGGCATCGACGCCATGATTCGGCAAAGGCTGTCGGACAGCTCAGAAGACGTTTGCCGAGGATTTCAACGGCAAAACAGCCGGCGCGACGGCGACGGGTTTCACCGGCACTGACCAGTTTCCGAATGGCTTTGCGGAAGTCATCAAAAGCCGTGCTCAAGGCGATCTCCTGAGGTGAGAGTTCAAGAACGAGAGCCTGAGGCGGATTGCGTTTGCAAAACCTGGGTGGATTGGTACGAGCGTTGACTTCTTTTTTCAGACGCCGGAGAACGATCTGATGGACACGTTCCCTTTCCGCTTTTTTCATCTCGTCTGTCTGACTGAAGCGCACGGGATCAAGAATTTCGAGGAGGCCTGTAAAACTGCGGGTGTGGCCGTTGTGTGGTGTCGCACTGAGAAATAGGCGGTGTTCGAATTGGGGCGCCAGCAGGCGAAGCATGCGGCACAGATCGCTTTCTTCACCAAAGGGTGAAGGCATCAGGTTGTGGCATTCATCGACGATGAGCAGGTCCCACGGCAGATGCGGCGACCCCTCCGGAGTGCGACAGGCGGCCAGAAACTGTGTAAGTACATCTTCCTGACGCAGGTAATGATAGGATGCGATAATGCGGCTGAAAGTGCGCCAGGGATTGGCATCCATACCGAGGCGCCGACGCAGGCTTTGGGTCTCGGCTCTGTCCACGAGAGCGAAAGGCAGAGAAAATTTTTCCCACATTTCATCACGCCATTGGAGACGGAGCGAGGCCGGGGTCAGGATCAGGACACGCTGGATCCGCCTCCGCAGTAAAAGTTCGCTCAGGATCAATCCGGCCTCGATGGTCTTGCCAAGACCTACGTCATCGGCAAGCAGAAGATTGACTCGGGGCATCTGCAGGGCTTTGAGAAGAGGCACAAGCTGAAAGTCCTCGACCTGAAAGGCTCCATGGAATGGGCTGGAAATAGGCAGAGAATTCAATGGACCACCGTCGTCAGGATCGAGAAAGGGCATTCCTGCCGTCCAGCGTGCTGCCCGTAACAGGGCATCGAAATCTTCCGCCGGCATGGGATCGGTGTTAACGACGCTCGGAAGGGCCGTGGGTTCGAGAAGGACTTTTCTCACCTCAAGTTCCCACAGGAGCTGCTCTTCAGCAGGAAGTTGGTCGTCCTTGTAGTCAAGATGGACAAGGTGAAGCCGTCCTTCTGCACCATCGAAAGGTTCCACAGCAGAAACGATTCCTCGACGGTTACGAACTATGGCGAACATACCGGGGCGAGGCACTTTTATATTTGATGTCACTTCCATGCGGATTACTCATCCATAGTTTTGATGACTACATCGTTTATTTCGGAAAAGTTACCTTCAGCGATTCTGATCACGGCATGCGATAATATGGATAATACTAGAGCAGACAAAAGGAAAGGAAAGAATGCCGCTATTGAATGGATATAAAGAAGGTCCATAGAGTCAACCCAGCGTGAGAATATCGAGCAACACCGGCAGAGCTATATCACATTCGGCATCATAATGGAATAATCGGCATATAAAAGATTAACCATATCGATATATTGCAAGATGGAAGATATCCGTGACAACACGGCATGATAAAGCATTGTGTCTTGGATGCTGGGGTAAGGTAGGAATGCAGAGTGCTGTTGTCAGAGCTTTTTCGGGCGTTCCCTATTCAACACCCTTCGGGGATACTTCTTTGGATGCCCTCGCTCTTGCCTGAGTTAACTTCTCCCTTAGGTTTTCCGGCAGATCAGCCAAAACAAACTCGATTTGCTGCGGGACACGCCCACTTGATTTTTCTTTTAAGCAGACATAGTGCATATCAGGTTCCGCCTTTGAAGTTGATGAGCGAGATAACTGCAGCCATGTTCTCTTACAATTCAAAAAATCACTAAATCTGTGAACGACGACTTGAAAATCCCTAGCACGTCTAATAGTGTAAATATTGTATTTTGAAATTAGGCACTTGCTATTTTATAAATCATTTGTGTTGCATATTTTTTTGTTTTTGCAACTCAAATGATCTTTTGTGGATCTTGTGCAACTCAACTTGATTCCTCTACGATATTGATCAGTTGAGGGAAAATAATAATTGCCGCTTGCCTACCGCGTGATGGTCGAATATCTCGTATTATTTCTTTTTTCTTTAAGTCCTTCAAGATTCTCAGTGCGCTATCCCGTGGCACCTTTGAATGGACAACAAAATCACTGCTGCTAAAAATAGGTCGATCAAAAAGCGCATCAATGGCTTGAACAGCATACTGTGAGTGGACAATGTCAGGTATTTCCCGTTTCATTTTTTCATAGAGATCAAGTATTTTCCTAGTCTTTAAGGTATTGGCAGTCGCCTGATCCCTAACCCCTTGCAGGAAAAAAAGATATCCAGCCATTCCAGTCGTCGTTCAGCGACAGAGCTCTTAGCCTGTCGTAATACACATCTCTGTTTTTCTCAAGATATTCACTCATATAAAACATAGGACTGGACAAAAGGCCTTTCTCATAAAGAAAGATCGGAATGAGCATTCTGCCCAAACGACCATTACCATCAAGGAAAGGGTGTATCAATTCAAACTGAGCCTTGGACACAGCCAGCTGAACGAGCCGATCCTTTTCATCCGTATGTAAATATTTTTCCCAGTTGTCCAATGCAGGTTCCACGTCGTTCCACAAAGGCGGCATGAAAGAGGCTTTTTCAATAGGATCTCCCGGTCTACCGATATAATTTTGAATTCTCCGAAATTCGCCTCGTGCTTTATCGCGCCCCCGAACACTGTCCAAAAGGATGAAATGCAGCTCTTTCATGAGATTTAGGCAACAAGCCCGGGTGGCCACCCAAAATCCCCCACCTGTGGCCACTTGAAAATCCCCCACCCAGCGGTTGTTTTTAAGACCTGAAAACCAGGTTTTCAAAAGCACCTTCACAAACGGTTGGCAGAACGTTACAGACTCCCATTTTATATACCTGGGAGGAAGAGAAAGGATGAACGTTTTGCAGCCGGACAAGAAAGCAGCAATAATTACATTACTTACCAATGGCATCAGTCAGCGCGAAATCGAGCGCAAAGTGCGCGTGGATCGCAAAACCATCCGTAAATATGCCCGTATGGTGGGAAGCAACAAGCCGATTGGCGAAGGTAACTCAAAATCCCCCGAAGTGGCCATCGACTCCGGAGAGGGTGTTGATCAAAATCCCCCACCCCGGCCACCGGTTCAGGAGGCGTCAGTATCCGCATCTGAGTCGTCAGAGGATGAGTATCCCATGTCGGCCCATGCCCGCTCAGCCTGTGATCCTCACCGTTTATGGATTGAGGAACAGGTACGCCTGGGGCGCAATGCCGTCTCCATTTATCAGGACCTGGTTGAACGATTTGCCTTCGAGCACAAATACAACAGCGTGAAACGGTTTTGCCGTGGACTGCGCAGAAAAGATCCTGTCCAGTATGACCGGCTGGAGTTTCCACCTGGCGAGGAGGCGCAGGTGGACTACGGTCTCGGCGCTCTCACACGTAAACCAGGCACAAACACATACCGCCGTCCCCGATTGTTTGTCATGACGCTGAAGTATTCCCGCCGCTGTTTCCGGAAGGTTGTCTGGACATCAAGTCAGGTGGTATGGGCCAAACTGCATGAAGAGGCCTTCCGGTATTTTGGCGGGGCTACGCGATATGTGGTTCTTGATAACTTGAAGGAGGGGGTCATAAAGCCCGATCTCTATGAACCGGGGTTAAACCCGGTTTATGCCTCTGTCTTGGCTCATTACGGCGTTGTGGCGGATCCTGCCCGCGTAGCAGATCCCGATCGCAAGGGCAGCGTTGAAAACGCGATCCAGCACACCCAGGACACAGCCCTGAAAGGCCGCCGGTTTGAAAGCATCGAAGAACAAAACCAGTGGCTTATGCACTGGGAAGAACGCTGGGCCTCCGTACGGATTCACGGCCGGATGAAACGGCAGGTCCAGGAGATGTTTGAGGAAGAAAAACCGTTTCTCCAGGCTCTTCCATTGAGCAGCTTCTCCTACTTTTCCCAGGAAACCCGCACGGTTCAGGATGACGGCACCATCCAGGTCCACGACTGCTATTACGCCGCATTGCCCGCCCGGCTGCATACCAAAGTGATGGTGCGCATTTACGACTGCGAGATTGAAATCATTGATCCTCAAACGCTGACTGTTTTGCGGCGGCATCCAAAAGGCACCCGCAAGGGGATGGTCGTGATTGAGGAAAAAGACCGGATCTTCAATCCTTCCCGACAGACGTGTTATTTATTGGCTCAGGCCGCGGCGATCGGTCCTATTACGGAAAAACTGTGCAAGCAACTGTTTGAAGGGGAGGGCCGGCAGGGGCACCGCCGCATGCAGGGCATTGTTGCGCTTGCCCGCAAACATTGTGCTGCTCATATTGAGCAGGTTGCCCGGATGGCCCTTGAACGGGGGCTTTCTTCCTCCAGAATCATTCGAAAGCTGGTTGAGGATTTAGACAAAGCAACCACCCCGGAGAAGTCTTCCGACGAATTGACCCGGGAGCACAGTCTCATTCGTTCCCCACAGGACTATGCGCTTTTTTTTGAAACCCACGCAGCCGGCAACGGTCGTCATCCCCGTATACTTCAGTGAAAGGAGGAATCATGAGAACGATTGAAGAAGTTGAGAAACACCTCCGATCGTTGCACTTGCACGGCATGGCCCAGACCCTTCAAGCCCGCTGTCTGCAGGCACAACAAAACGGATCAATGAGTGTTCTGGATGTCCTGACAGAGCTTGTTCAAGATGAATTGGACTGCCGGCAATCACGATTGATTGAGCGACGTTTTCACAGCTCCGGGCTGGATGAACGAAAGATGATGCAGGATTTTGACTGGTCTTATAATCCCCGTCTCCCCAGACAGGAGATTCTTGAGCTGATCAGCGTAAAGTTTGTGCAATCTGCCGCCGATGCGCTTTTGATCGGCCACCCCGGCACTGGTAAAAGCCACATTGCCAAAGCGGTTGCGCATGCCGCGATCCAGGCCGGTTATCAGGTGGCCTACCGGGAAGCGCAATGCTTCTTTGAAGACATCTTTGAAGCCACGCAAACAGGAAAGCGCAAAAAGCTGTTCAAGCTGTTCTGCGGCGCCGATCTTTTGGTGATTGATGATCTGTTTCTGAAAAAACGTCTGCCGCAGGCCGCCGCTGATGATCTGCTGGATGTGATTCTGGAGCGCTATCGCCACCGAAGAAGCACGATGATCACTTCAAACCGGCCGATTGAGGACTGGGGAAAGCTCCTCGGCGACAATGCTACAGCTTCGGCCATTCTGGACCGTCTGTTGCACCGCGGGCATCTGCTGAAATTTGAAGGAAAGAGTTACCGGCTCAAGGAGGCTTCTAAAAGACTTGCGTTAGAAAAGAAAAATAACTAGCTTAACACCTGTTCTGCCGACCTTGGGGTGGGGGATTTTGACCCGGCCACAGGTGGGGGATTTTCAAGTGGCCATCCGGGACAAGGACGGGCACTTAGAAAATCAACAGCATGGTTCATAGCCTTTCTGTAATTTATGATTTCCATGATATCGGCAACGCGTGCTGCTTCCAAGGGTTCACGCGTGGTTGTGCTAACCTAAAATTGATCAGGGAAAGGGCCTTGTGCTAACCCAAAATTGACCACCCCAGAGCACCAGAGACCTGCTAAGAAGATACTGTATTCCAGATCTTTCAAGCAGGAGGAATCGGAGTTGCTCAAGATGGATCAGCATGAGTTGGTACGGACGAGTCATCGGGTATACGGCAAGAACATAAGCGAGATCGCACGATTGACGGGTCATTCCCGGAACACGATCAAGAAGGCGATCCGGGGTGAGTTATGGGGCTATAGGGAAAGAGAGCATCAGCCCTTTCCGGCTCTTGAACCCTTCCTGGAGATGATTGAGACGTGGCTGAAGGAGGACAAGGATCAGCCGAAGAAGCAGCGCCACACGGCACCGCGGATATATCACCGGTTGGTGGCGGAACATGCACTTCTCATTTCCTGCACTCTGTTGGTGTCCAGCAAGGAACAGAATCGGCTGGTTCCCGTACGAACCGATCTTGACCGCTGCACCAACAGGAAGAAGCGGCTCAGGGAAGCGACCCGCAAGGCAACCGATGTTCCGGCCGAGAGGGTGGACGAGGGTCATTCATCTGGCAGACATCATCAAAGGGAACTCTGCTGGATGACGCAGAGAATTGGTAATTCAGGTTGAGTAGGCAAAGTCTGCGTTGTCCAGTGATGTGGCTGAGGCAATTCCGACCGTGCAGATCAGAATGGAATCTCCGCCAACGTGGTCTGTGGGATTGTAATAAATCGCACCGGTCGTCGTGTTGTTGTAAATACCGCTTACGTCATCGAGACCGCTGCCCGTCTTGTTGGCGCCTTCAAAATAATCGCCGGCATTCAGAACGCCGCCGCTGAAAGAAAGGCCTTTGATGGAAGAATTGGTTGCGCCGTCAAGAATATCCTTCAGAACGATCGTGTCGTCAAGATGCGAAAAGTCCAAGATCTCGTCGCGATTGGCCGAGCCGGATTCGCCAAAGACAAAACGGTCCTGACCGGTGCCGCCATACAACTTATCATTACCGCCCATTCCGAAGATAGTGTCGTTGCCGGTCCCGCCCGCCATATAATCATTACCGGAGCCGCCAATCAGCTTGTCGTTGCCGACACCTCCATACAGCTTGTCGCTTCCCGCCCCGCCATCCAGGGTGTCATTGCCGCCATACCCCTTCAGGGTGTCGTTGCCGGCAAGCCCGTAGAGAGTGTTGGCATAGGTGGTGCCCTGGATTATATTATTAAGCGTGTTGCCGGTTCCCTTCGCTGCTGTCCCGGAAAGGTAAAGATTTTCCACATTGGCATCCAGGGTGTCGCTGATCGTTGCATAGACTTTATCCGTTCCGGCACTCGCAGTCTCATAAACAGAATCTCCCGCGCTGTTTACATAGTAGGTGTCGTTGCCGGTCCCGCCCGCCATATAATCATTCCCGGAGCCGCCAATCAGCTTATCGTTGCCGGCACCTCCATACAGCTTGTCGCTTCCCGCTCCGCCATCCAGGGTGTCATTGCCGCCATTACCGTACAGCGTGTCATCACCTGCAAATGATTCCAGGTAATCCGCACCGTAAGAACCGGTAATCTTGTCGTTGTATCTCAGGAATTCCGCGTCGGTGAAATGATCGATGTCGAAATCGTTCACGTCAATACTGAAATCGCTGATCTTGAGCTGCTTTTCTCCATCCCAGTAATGCTCGATACCCGTGATGACTCCGGTTTCATCTTCATAATCGAAGGAGCCGTAAGCGATTGTCTTGTTGAGGTAAGTGCTGTCCCAGTAAATCGTAATCTTGCTTGAAGAGGCTTCTATGTCATAAAAATCGTCAAGATTCTCAAAATGCATTTTCTCTTCGGGAACATAAAGGATGATATTTGCCATGATTTTCTCCTTCCTCAATAGAATATTACAGAGGAATTTATATCAAATGAATGGATTCCAAACTAAACCGTCTATACGATGAAGTCACTACGAGTTTATTACGGAATTTATATCAGTTAAAAACTGTGGAATAAGTTCATAGAGCTCAACTCTCGCAGCGGCAAAATATTTGTAACATATTTTAATTATTAACATTATTTTGTAAAAACGTGTGATATATGGGTTTTGTTTCCCAAGAAAATCCCTTTACGCACGATGTGACGCCATGGGACAGGCCGTAGCGGCCAATGTTTCCTTTGAAAACCCGATTCACCAGTTCTTTAAAAATCAGAGAATCGGCATTCTCTTTTCTGAGACGGCTAATCTTCCATGGCTTCTGAGAAAATTCCTGTGGTCGGATTTTGTCACAATTAGAGAGCCCCACGGGAGGTAGTGGAAATTACTCGTGATCGGCGGTGGAGAAGGAATCAGATCATCACAATCCGCTGCGGTTCGTCCACAAACAGCAGATAGCATTCGACCGGACGTGCCGGGAACAGCTTTTGGAGAATAGTCCTGTAGCGGAGCATCTGGGGCAGGTATTTGTCGGCCAGGTGGCCCACGCGGCCCGTCTTGAAGTCGATGAGGGTGATGCGGTCCGGGGCGATGATGAGCCGGTCGACGATGCCGAAGGCGCGGGTGTCGGAAAGGTGCTGCTCGGTAAGCACTTTCCCGGTCCGGAAAAGAATTTCCTGTACCTTTGCATTGTCCAGGAACCTCTCGACGACGGCCTGCTCCTCTCCGGCGAGGATGCCCGGAAGGATCGTCCGGCCGCCGCTGGTGAGTCGGGAGAGAGCCTCGTGGATGCGGATCCCGCGCTCGATCCCCGCCTCGATGTCGGCAGAACGGAGGGTCGGGTCCATTTCTTCATCGTCTATGGGTTGGGAGATTCCGGCTAGATCGGGCGCCGCCAGTTCCTCATAATCCGCAGGCCGCGGCCTCTCGGGGCCATAGTCATGCCGCCAGCCGAATGCCGTCCGTTCGGCGTTCGAGATGGCCTCCCGGGCTGTCTGCAACATCAACTCACTGAAACCTTTCAGCGCGCCTTCGCCATTGGCCCGGAGGAGAATCGTCAGGCTCTGGGCGGCGCGGGTCGCGGCAACGTAGAGAAGGTTGGCCGTTTCCTCGGCCTTCTCTTCCCTTGCCGCATCCACCGCCTCGGCGATGGCCGTCGCTCCCGGAATGGGGCCGGTTGCGAGAAAGGCCAGTTCATCCTTGCTCAGGCTAAGCGGACAGCCGTCATCGGGGTGAGGAATCTCGGGCGCCCGGTCTCGCCCCTCCTTCCAGAAGAGGAAGACGTGGGGAAATTCGAGGCCCTTGGTGCCGTGAATCGTCGCCAGTTTTACCCGGTCGGCATGTTCCCCCTCGGGCACGGTGACAAGGTGCGACATCGAAAGCAGATAGCGCAGAAAGGCAGGCCCATCGACGGCGTCGGGCCGGTCGAAGTAGCGTTCCGCCTCATCCCAGAGCGTCTCGATGAGGACACGCGGGAAATGGGGCGTCAGTTCCCGCAGGGCCGAGGCAAAGGCGGCGAAACGGTGAGGCTGAGTCGCGTTGCCGATTGTGCCGGAAAGCCCGGTAATGGCCGTTGTCAATGCCTCGTTATAGCCCAGGCAGGCAAGAGCCCGAGGGAGAAATTGACCGTCGTGGCCGGTGAAAAGGGCGATGAGGGACAGGTAAAGCGCCGTTCCCTCCCGGAGAGACAGAAGCTCCCGGCCGCGGATCCCCGAAGTGGGGATGCCGGCATTCGCCAGCATCTTCGCAGCCTTATCCATATGCATGTTGGTGCGGCAGAGGACCGCCATATCGCCCCAGGGGCAACCGAATTCCTCCTTCTTCTGAATCATAGCCGCCACGAGCCGCTCATAGGCCGGCTCGTCTCCGGCTTTGCAGGCAGCCGGAATGACGGCTACCTCGGTGAGACCGCTGTAAGGATGTTTCGGCGTTTCCGGCGGCTCTTGCAGGTTGACTTTGTCCGTACCGGCGAAGAGTACGGCGACCAGGTTGTTGAAGAACTCGATGAGGAGCGGCGATGAACGGTAATTGTGGGGCAGCGTCTCCGTGGCGATCTGCCCGCTTGCGAAGGCAGGGGCGATGCTGTCACGGAGCCGGTCGGGCGCCGCATCCCGCCACTGGTAGATCGACTGTTTCCAGTCTCCCACGAGAAAGACGGACCGTTCTCCTTCGGCATTCTCTCCCACGGAGCTGAGAATCTCCTCGATCAGCGGTCGGAGCAGGTCGTACTGGATCTGCGAGGTGTCCTGGAACTCGTCGAGGAGCAGATGGGCCATCCGGTGGAATCCCAGTTCGTAGAGCCGCGCCATGAAGAAAGGCCGATCGGGGTTTCGGGACCCGTCCAGGGCGATGAGCGCCCTGGGGATATCGTCGAAATAGAGCCGGCCGAGTTTCTCCTTTTCTTCAGCAACCACTGCGAAGCGCAAGGCAATGAAATGCTTGAGCAGGGCGCTCCGGAGGCGCTTGGTGTTGATCAGATGCCGGGCGACGAGGCGGCGCATTGCGGGATAGAGCTCCCGCAGGGTGGCGTAGGCGGCCGTTCCGCGGTCGGCGGCGGCGACTTTCACGTCCTCCAGACCGGATTTGAGAAATACCTTTTTGCTCAGATCGACCTCGGCGAGGGGCGCAAGAAGTGGGACGACAACCTGCGACTTCAGGGCGCCTCTGGTCGTCTCCGCGACGGCCTGCACCCGCTTCTGCAGCGCCTCGTACTCGGCTGCCAGGCGCCCCTGTTCACCCCTGAGAGTGTCCAGGAGATCCTCGGGGCAGTCCCAGGCCTCCAGAGCCTCTTTACCATTGTCCAGGGCCTTGATCAGTGACTCGGGCTGCATGTGGAGGATCCTGGCCGCGATCACGATACTCTCGATGTCTGCCAGGACGCGCGGATGCCGGAAGAAGCGCTCGTCGGCGAGCGCCGTGATGATGGCCTTTTCATGATCGTCGGCGACCTGCGGCACATAGGCCTCCGTGGAAAGGAAGCGGAGGAAGAGCGCGTCGATCGTCGAAAAGTGGACCCGGGCGGCCCGCATGAGAAGCCGTAATTTGTCGGCGGCGCACTCCGGCCCCTTCTCGATGGCTTCAAGGATCCTCTTTTCCATTTCCGCCGCTGCGGCGCGGGTGAAGGTGGCGGCGACGACAAATTCCGTGCCCCGCTCGATATGGCGTCGGACCTCCTGGGTGAGACGGAAGGTTTTTCCCGAACCGGCCGAGGCGGTAACGAAGAGGCTCTTTACCATGGGCGCCCTCCCGTCCGATAGAGATCGGGCCTGAGGCAGAGCGCCTTGCAGGGACAGTAGGGACAGCCGTCGGCTCGGAAGTTGGGGATAAAGCATTCCTGGGCAAGGAGGGCGTCAAGGCGCCGGGCGATCCGCTCCATTGTCTCATCGCAATGAGCAAGATCCTCCAGGGCCAGGCGGCTCTCGTAATCGCCGCGTACCCGCGGCCGCAGAAAGAGATGGGCCGCGTCCAGTCGGTCGGGTGCGGCTCGCCCGCTGTGAAGGGCGAGATAGGCATAAATGAGGAGTTGAAACCGATCATCGAAGGAATCAGGATCTTCGACCTGGTCGGCCAGGAGCCCCTTTCGGGAGGTCTTCTCCTTGTACTTCAGATCGGCGATGAGTTCCCTGTCTCCCTGATGCTGGAGGCGGTCGAGTCGTCCCTTGAGCCGGTAGCGGCCGCTGCCGAACGGCGCACGCAGTTCAAGCTCGGCGGCGGTAACGTCATCGGAGAAGAGAAGCAGCCGCCCCGTTTCCTTCTCCCAGGCGGCGATATCGCCCAGATGGCTCGAAACAATGGCCTTGCGGACCGCCTGGTCCGGGAGCTTCACCTGGAGTTCCTCTTCGCGTTCCCAGCATTCGTCGAATCGTTCGCGCCACAGATCGACAGCCGGGCGATGCTCCTTCAGTTCTGCAAAGAAACGGTGAAGAAAATCCCCGATGAGAAGGTTGGCGCTGTCTTCGGCCTCAAAGCACGGCGGCGGGGTCAAGCCCTGCATATCTTCGAGGATGAAGCGGCACGAACAGGTGAAGAATTTCTTCAGGGAGCTGAAAGACCAGGTGTACCGCCGCAGTTGCTCCCTCAGTTCGTCGGTGTTCTCGATGGCGAGGCTGCCCGTAGGCACGGAGAAGGGGACCGGAACCATCCGCCGCTTCACCGTCCTGCTGTCAAATTCAGTGGCGAGAAACGAGAAATAAGGTGACGGCGCCTGACCGCCCGCCTGGTTATAGAGGGCCGCGATGTGGGCCGAGCGGCCAAAGGAGAGGAACTGCCGCAGGGCAAGATCGTCCGCCTCGTATTGGGTCCGGTAGATGCGCGGCAGATGGATCAGGTTGAGATAGGGACCGCTGAAGGGTTCCCTCGGGAAGACGCCGCTGTTCATCGGCAGGATGACAGCGCGTCCATAGGGAACGCCGGTTGCGTCGCCTAAGCCCACCACCTGGATCGGGGCGGTGCGCCTTCCGTGGAGCCGCAGTTTCTTTGTGGCGACGAAGTGCTCTGCCAGGGCCGACCATTCGCCACCGATCAACGGGCGGAGACGTTCCAGTTCATCGCACAGCGTAATCGCCCCTTCGAAGGCCGATCGGTCGGCCTCGTCAAGCTCGCTCCATCTGGCCGTAAGTTCGGCGACGAGGTCACGTCGCGCGGTTGCCAGCCCTTGTCCGGTGTGGATCGCAGAACGGAGCCGGTGTGCCGCCGCGAAGTGGGTGAAGGGAATCCACGGCGCGAAGTTGACCTGCCCGCCAAGAGGCCGGAAGAGAAATTCCCACAGATAGAACGAGAGCGTCTCGTCCAGAAGCACAATAAAGAGCGGTTCTCCGTCGCCTTGCCGTTCCCGGAGAACGTCGTCGATTTCGCCGGCAAGGAGCGCCGGCAGAGCGGACCGTTCGGCCAGTTCGGTGAACTCGGGCGGCTCGCCGTGATGGCGTGTTTCGTCAACTCCGATACGCCGGACGAGCGAGAGGGACGTCTCGAACTCTGGCGTCTCCACGGGCATTTGCGGACCGAAGAGCGGTGCATCCACGAAGAGCCGATCCTGCGGGATGCGATTAAAAAAGCGTTCGTTCACGGGAGTCATGAGAGGGAGACCAAAGAATAGTTCATTTTTCTCCGGAGTCAGATCGGCAAACCTCGCCGCTTCGAAAGGCGGATAGAAGAGCCCCGAGGAAGCCAGGCGGGCGCGGAAATCCTCCATCGTCGTGAAGAACCGGTCAATCCGGTCGAGTTGCTCGGGACCGATCCGATCCAGGACACGCAATTCGTCCATGGTAACGGAAAAATCGGCGATCATGGTGAGAAACGAGAGCAGGCGCTGGGTGTCGGCCGGGGGAAGAGATCGGCCCGCTTCCCGGCAACGCAGGACATGGAAATGGATGAAGGCTTCATCCTCCGGCACGGCCGAGCGGCCCGAAGCTTCCGCGATGCGCCGGGTTCGATAGTCGTTGAATGAAAGGATGGTGGGAAGAAGACCGCCAATCCGGGTATGGACAAGGTGATGCAAAAAGTCGCGGCCACGATCCGTCATCGAAACAATCGTGAAGGCACTCATGTCCGGGTAAGAGGCCCGCAGCCGGTCAATGAGGGCATCGACAGCCGGATGGAGATCTTCCTGTCGAGAGTTGGGATCAGGCATGGCAACAAATTCCTTCCGGGGTTGTGTCAAAGACAACTAAATCGTAAGGCTTCCATGGCCGGGACGGTATTTCAATCCATATTCGGTACGTTAAAGTACCTTCTTAACAGGTGTGATGCTTCTTCAGGCAGAAGCCGCACCCATCATAACCGGCATTCAATCCCATCTGAAGCTTTTCAAAATAGACTTTGTGCTTCAAGCTCATGCGCTCCACCCACTGGCAACGGCAATCGTGCAACTCATAGGTATTCCAGTTCCCGATATAGTAGTTCTTTGCTTCTGCTATGTTGCGGTAAACAGGCATTTCAGGATCGCCGAAAAGATGAGGAACGAAACAATACCAGATTCTGGATTCGCGAGTCCATCCCGTTGTTCCGGCTAGAAGTTCAAAGCGTGAGTCATTCATTTCCCCGATATGCCGGACGGTCTGCAGCCGCGTGAAAAACAGTTCACGGTAAAGGGCGCCCGTTCCTATCCAGCTGAATCGACTGTTTCCAACATAGGCCACGGCGGCGCCCCCGGGATGCTTCAGGGAAGCCTCCGCCACACAGTCGTTCACATCAAACATACCGGTCATGCAGGAATCGGCATACAGGATGAAGGTGTTGGGACCGTTGATAAGACCGTTCACCAGAGCGGTGCACAGATAGGCGCACCAGTCTGAATTGCCATGCCCCGTCATGCTGACAAAATGAGGTCCACGATTGAGGGCATCCGTCAGGTTCTCAGAGGTCAGGTGTCGGAGCCAGGTTTCTGCAACTTCAGCCGGATTCATGTCCGCCTCATCGGTGTAAAGCCGTTCGATCTGGGAAATCTCCGGAAAGGTCGTCTGCATCTTTTCCCGCAGCGCTTCCTGTTCGGTGATAGAGCTGTCGAGATCCGGAAAATCCAAGGCATAGTACATGGGATTGAGCACATCCGGATTGCCGTCCCAGACTGCAATCCACGCGGTGGGCTTGGGAAATTCCCAGGAAAAGAAGAAAAAATCCCATACCGTCACACTGGGTGAAAGGTCATTGCCGCTTTTGGCATAGTACCAGCCGGGATGATTGTGCTTTGCTCCGCTGTTGTAATTCAAAAGCCGATAATATTGATCACTGAAATAACAGGTCAATTGACTGCCGGCGTCAGGCGGCAGGGTATCGCAATGGAGGAGGGCGTGCTCACCTGACGAAGTGTATTTGTTGTTTGCCGGCGGGTCACTGCCGGCAGGATCACGCTCTATACGGATGTATTTGCCCCAGGTCGCTGCCGCAAAAAGCATGCGGCGGAAGCGGTCGTAATCAGAATCCGGCCGAGGCGTGGAACCCCATTTTTCATATTCAAGGATCTTATCGATAAAGGTTTGTGCCTCTGCAATCGATTCAACCGGTGCACGCCCGACGCTGACATCAGCCTGATAATTCACCATGTCGAAATTATTCGTCGCATTGTGCTGACCGTATAGGCCGTTGTCGAGCTGATCCCAGTCATGTTTGCCCGCTACGGAATAACCGGATCCGTAAAGGCTGGCATAATAGAGATCGGTGGGAATCAGATTCATGTTGGTGTACCAGACCATCTTCGCGTTGATCTGGGCCGAGGGGCCATTGATCCGAACCCATTCCGTATTGGCCGCTGTGCGCGTCGTGAATGTGCTGTCCGTCGTGTGATACCAGCCGGCAGTTGTCGTGTTCGAGGTTCCCGCACTGTCGAAAGGAATGATTCGCCCGGTATCGTAATTGGTGAGGATATGCGTAGACTGCCCGAAATCGCCGGTGTCGATATGCATCCCCATGTACGTGCCTTTCCACTCTATGACATTCTTTTTGTCCAGTGAACCAAAGCCGATCTGGCCCCAGGCCGCACCCGCAACCTGTCGGGCGGGGATCATGCTGACATCTCCGCCCAGAAGCAGGTATTCAACGCCCCGGGAACGACAAAACCATTGGAGAAAATTACGGATGACTTCCTGCAGATCCCTGGCTCCCGTTTTGAAATCCCCGTACTTACCGTCCACAATGTTCTTCACGGTGGCCACGTAGGTTCTCAAACCACGGGACTTCTTCCAGTTGGCCAACCGCACGAATTCCCCCACCATGTCTCCGATAAGGCTTGTCGGCTGCATTGTGGCGGGATCCCACTTGTTGTTGTCGGTGAGAATAAGATAATCGCATTCGGACGGCGGTTTTATGCTATTGGCCTTGAAGGTCTTTTTCTTTAGCCCTGTTTCTTTTTCCAGAGACCTTTGAAGCGTGGCGATGTTCCTTTTCAATTCCTTCTGCACCAGGGCATTATTAATGACAAGATCATTAGCAATCACATGCCTGCGGACAATTGTTTTCGGCGAAAGTCTGAGCAGCGTTTCTTTTTCCTGCCGGGCGATTTCCTTTGACGGCTCCGATACGATCTTCAATGTGACCTCTTCGACCAGTTCCAGCAAGCCTTCCCGCGTGAACCGGACGGGCCAGATTTCTACAAGGGCACAAGGAATCAGCCCCATCATTTCCTGGCCGGCAAGCCGACATACTTTTTTCCCCATGGTGAAAGCCGCTTGATATTTTTCTCTGTCGGGCCGAACCAGGGTGCGCTTTATGCGGGAATAGGGAAGCTCAGGATTGGTGCCTAAAGATGGCTCCTGAATGCAGGAAAGAGGTTCCGGGGTATGGTTGAGAAGAACAGTCGATCCCGTTTTCTGTGAAAGCTTTCTGGCTGAATGCCCCTTGGGCAAAGCCACACGGATTATTTTCCTCGGCAGTGCCGGCTCTCCCGGTTCGCCTCTTGTTTCAAAATCCTTCATGGACAGAGAAATGCCGAAGAGAGTTGGTTTTAACAGAACGTCGGATTTTCTGAATAGCAGGGTTTTTTCGGTAGTTCTTGTGACGGATGCGGGGGTTGCCTTTCCGGCGGTTTCTTTTACCATGAGATGATCCTTTCTAGAAGCGCCATAAGTCATTGGAGGAAAGCTGGATTAAAAGAACCAGCTCATAGAGCCGCTTTGCAAATTGAAAATGGGAAAAGGTGAATCTTCTTGAAAGATTGTGAAGTCTAAAATCAGGATATGGATCTGTCAATTAAAAAAAGAACAATGATCGTTTGTTTCTTTAATTTTCATTCTCGGCTTGGTAGAACATGCCATACTTGCAGCTCTTCGGCGTATGGGATATTAAAGAGAGCAACGCCATCAGAAAAATATATGACAGGGGAGGCTGCATCATGAGTTCGAACTCATTGTTTCAGATTGAAATTGCGGAAGAAAAGGGACTTGTCGAAATTATCCCGTCGGAAGAATTCGCATCCATGACGCGATATGAACAGATTCTCGCCGTTGAGGAAGAATTGTCGTCATATGAGGCGGAACTGCAAAACATCACGAATCCGGTTGGAGGTGAGATCACCGGCGACGAAAAATCATGTCGACATGAAAAAGAGGATCAAGGCAGGATTGAATTTAGAATCCGGATCCTGCAAAACTTTTTGCAGCGTCTTATCGACATGACCCAGGACGGCAATACCGAATGAAGGAAATAAGAAGAAGGTCCGGCGTCATGGACCGGACAGAAACGGTGCCGTCCCGGCTGAGCAGCGAATCTTCCTTCCGAACGGATTTGCAGCAAATCAGCTTTAATCCGGAGGGGAAATCAACTGCCCGCTTCAGGCGCGCCAGGAATCGCCGCCGTTGGAGCGGCAGGGCGGTGTCTGCGCCTTTTTTTTCTTCGCCGCTTTACCGGGGCTTCCTCGGGAGAGGGCTCTGCTTCCATTTTGGCAGGCACCCCTGAAAGGTAAGCCTCCCACCATTTTAATGCCGCTTGATTTTCCCGTTTCCATTCCGCCGTGAGGCGCAGGTACGCCAGTGCATCGGCAAACCCCGCTCTGCCGGCCATGATGGCGGGGCGGCGCGGCGGCCTTCTGTGCAGCGCTGTCTGCACGGCAAGGATGGTCCGCATCTGTGCGCCGATCCGCGCGGGAAGGCTCACAATATTGCGGAGCTCCTGCAGGAAAGCCGTGCAGACGGCATCCAGCGACTGCTGGCGGGGGATGCCGTCTCTCTGGTGTTCCAGCGCCCCCTCCTCCAGGCTGGGGCCGAACAGCGCCGCAAAGAAAAGCGCCGGGGAAGGCGCTGTTCCACTTTGGAACAGCCGGTCCAGGCCTTCGAGATTTGCCGCCAGGGCAGCCCTGTGATCACTGCTTCCACTGAGCCACTGGCCAAGCAGGGGGAAAAGCGCGGCGAGAAGGCCGCTTGTTTCGAGCAGATCGAAAACCGGGCGCGAGGAACCCATCAGGAAGAGCTTCAGCATTTCTTCGTAGAGCCTTGCCGGCGATGCGCGGGAAATTGTGAAGGACAGCCGGCGGATGACCTCCCATGTGGACTCCTCGATGGTGAAGCCGTGGGTTGCGGCAAAACGAACGGCCCGGAGCATGCGTACCGGGTCTTCGGTAAACCGCTCGTAAGGGTCGCCAATGGGCCGGATCAGCCCCTCGCGCAGGTCGCTGAGCCCCGTCGAGTAGTCAATCACAGAAAAATCTTCGATACTGTAGGCAAGGGCATTGATCGTGAAATCACGGCGGAGGGCGTCCTCTTCCGGGGTGCCAAAGACGTTGTCGCGGAGAACCATTCCGTCGCTGTCCTTGAGGTGCCGGGGAGGCCGATTCTCCAGGCCTGGCTCTTCCGTCTCCTCTTCGCCGGAGGGGGCGGAGGCCCGGAACGTTGAAACCTCAAGGATTCCGTCCGAAAAGTGGAGATGAGCCAGCCGGAAACGGCGGCCGACAAGGCGACAGTTGCGGAAGAGCCGCTTGATCTGATTGGGTGTGGCGTTTGTGGCGATATCGAAGTCTTTCGGAGTGCGGTCCAAGAGCAGGTCGCGGACGCAGCCTCCGATCAGATAAGCGATGAAGCCTTTGTCCCGGAGCCGATAGAGCGTACGCAGAACATTCTGGTTTATGTGCTTCCGGGATATCCGGTGTTCCTTCCTGGGAAGAATTTGTGGTTGCATGGCCCGCACCATACCACGCTCTGCAGAAAAAGCAAAACCCCATGATCGGCAACGCCGTTGAACTTCCCGGCAGGCGTCACGAACCAGCCCGGCGATGGCCCGGATTCCCGGACATCGGCCTGCTCAACGGCAGGAGACGGACATGCGTTCGCGGCAGGGGGAAAAGCGCCCGCTTCTTGAGACTGTTCACCGCCTGCCTTGCCCGGATGCAGGCCCGTCAATCCTGGCGGTAATATTTTACCGAGTCGTTTCCCGCATTACAGAAGTCATTCCAGTTCGTCAGCGTCTGATCGATGTTCGTCATCTGGAAATGGATGCAGTAATGACCGCGAAAAATTGTGGGACTGACTCCCTTGTAGTCCCCGATAATGATTTTATTGATCTTCTCATTCCGGTAGTAGACAACGATCTTGTTCACCCCCAGCATATCGAGCTCATCAAGCTTCCAGATGCCGCTCTTGAAGATGCCGTTTGCATCGAGGGCAAGGTTCTTCTGAAATCCATCCTGCTCTGTAAAGACGCAGACGCATCGATCATCAGGAGACAGGACTTCCTTAATAAAATTCACCATAGTCAAAGACTCTTTAAAAAATGAGGACCACCCGCTTTATTCCGCAGAGGGAATGCCGCGGTTCAACTTCGCATCGCCTTTCTGGAGCAATCACCAGGGGCTGAGTTGATTGATGAAGAAAAACGACACGATAACACGTTCCGCCCAAACCATGTCTCCTTCATACTCCGGAACAAAATGGTCTGTCAACACGAAATCACGCCCTTTCCGTGGACAGTCTGCCTGCCGGCACGGCCGATCCGGCCGCCGCAATCGGGGCCCCCTTCATGCGCCTAATCTCCTGGCCTGTTGAAGGCAAAGCAGGCCGCATGCAAAAGCATCCGTTGACGATTTGTCAATTTCTGCTAAGCTTCAATAGAATTCCCCTTCGCCAGCCCCGGGAATCCAGGCAGGAGGACACGAGACAGCCGATCATCGTCAACACAGCCCAACGTCTATAGACCTTTAAACGGGAGAGGATCATGGGAAAGACGGGCATTGTAAGAGACATCAGGTATCTGGATCATCATCCCGGATTTGGACATCCGGAAAGCCCCCGCAGGCTGGAAGCCATTTATGACATGCTCGAAGATTCCGACATGGCGGGAAATTTCGTGGATATACCGGCCAGGCAGGCCAGCGCGGAAGAGCTTCACCGGATCCATGTGCCGCGTTACGTGAAGAGGGTCGCAGCGACCGCAGGAATGGCCTATGATTACCTGGACCCGGACACGACCACCTCGTCCGGATCCTACGAAGCGGCGTTGCTCGCTGCGGGGGGGATGTGCGAGGCCATCTCGATGGTGGCCTCCGGCAAACTGCAAAACGCCTTCGCCCTGGTGCGGCCTCCGGGGCATCACGCCGAATCGGACGAGGGCCGGGGCTTCTGCCTGTTCAACAATGTGGCCATCGGCGCCAGGTACGCCCAGGCAGCCCTTCATCTCAAGAAGATCCTCATCATCGACTGGGATCTTCATCATGGAAACGGCACCCAGCACTCCTTCGAGCAGGATCCCTCCATCCTCTACTTCTCAACCCACCAGTACCCCCATTACCCGGGGACCGGTTCCTATCGAGAAGTGGGCAGGCAGGAGGGGGAAGGCTTCACCGTAAATGTCCCGCTGTCCACGGGATACGGAGACGGAGAATATGCCGTCATTTATGAGAGGATCCTTCACGGCATCGCACCGGACTTCAAGCCCGACCTCATCCTGGTGTCGGCCGGCTTCGACATCCACCGGGGAGACCCCCTGGGGGGGATGAAGGTGTCCCCGGAAGGTTTTGCCGGGCTGATGCGCATCATTCTGGATATCGCCGAATCCTGCTGCCGCGGCAAGGTTGTGCTCACCCTCGAAGGGGGGTATGACCTCAAGGGGTTGAGAGACTCCGTCAGGGCGGTCCTGAAAGAGCTGGCCGGGCTGTCCTTCACAAACCACGCGGCCATGGCGGCGCTGGCAAACCCGGTGTCCGTTGACAGGGCGTTGGGCCATGTCTTCCGGGTTCACAGCCCGTACTGGAAGAACTTGAGGCCTTGACAGATTTTTACCTTCTTCATGAACGCCGGAATGTTCTCAGCGGGCAGACCTGCGCCCTGTCCACGGAAAGTGGCTCGGGAAGAAGCGCGGATCGGAAACCTGTCGGGAGAGGAATTTAAAGAGCTGTCTTCGCGGGGGCAATGAGAGCGGGATTCGGCGCTTCATTGACCTTCTGGTGAGAATGTTCGGGACAGGGGGCAAAAAAGGAAAAGGCCATGGAAAGCGAGTGGCGCGACAAGGATTTTTTGAAGAACCGGTGGAATCTGCGGGAGGAAGAGCTTGTCGAGCTCGTCTTTCGACGGATAGTGGCCCCCTACTGGAAAAGACCCGACGGGGTTTATATGCCGCTTTCCCATGAAATATCCTCTCAGGAAGAGGGGTGCGCCTATCATCGCTGGATGAACGCGTGGCATGCCTGCCACGATGTTCGAACCATCACGGAAACCGACATCATGAGGGAACTGGACACCCTCTACATATGGTTTCGATGGAGTGACATTCATGAGGCGGAACAGGCGGGAACGGTCCCCCTGGAGCCCGCCGGAAAACAAAAAAGCGAAGGGCGCAGCACTGCGGGCAAAGTCGGCGGACCGACACCGGGCGGACCTGAACAGGACGCGCGTACAGAGGGCGAATAGATCCGGTCCGGCCTTGCCGCAGCATTCGCGGAAGTGGAACCGTCAAGGCTGTCCATTCAATAACGTCCCCTGTTGTGCGATCCTGATCAAAAGGCGCCATCCTGGAATCCGCAGCGGGGCAACTGGGAACGTTTTGTGATCCGGGGTTCGTTTCGGCCTGGAAGAGAGGAGTGGCGAAATGGAGGAGGAGTCAAAATCCAAGGGCTGGTGGCAGACCCTGCCCGGCGTCCTGACGGCGGTTGCCGCCATCATCACCGCGGTTGCAGGGCTGATTATCGCTTTGCACCAGGCGGGCATTCTGGGTGGCGGAGGGAAACCCACGTCGACGGAACAGGGATCCCCCTCACAGGGAAAAGTGGAGCAGCCTCGGCCGGAAGCGAAGCCAACGGCGACGGAAGAAAAACCCCGGCCTGCAGCGGAACCGGCCGCTGAAGCAGGAGCGGCTCCGGATTTGTTTGTCAGCGAGTTCTCCTTGAATCCGTCCCCTCCCGTCCAGGGAAGGCCGGTGTCCGTCCGCATCGGTGTTTACAACAGGGGAAAAGCCGCGTCCGGACCCTTTACCGTCCAGTGGTGGCCCGGCGAAAATTTCCCGGCAGCGGCCTGCACCTGGCGGATAGACGGCTTGGCGGCCCGGGGCGGAAGGGTCCTCACCGGCACCTACGAGGGATATCGAAGCTGGTATGCGAAACTGGTGACAAAATCGGTCGTCGACTCTTCCGGCGAGGTGCCGGAAAGCAACGAGGCCAACAACGTTTACAGGCAGACCATTCGTGTGGCCAGGCCCTGAGCGGAAGGGGCCCGCCATCACGCCCCCTGTCGCCCTTCCGGGATGCCGGCCACCGGGAAGCGCCTTTTCACCGCACCGCCCGCAGCCACCGGTCTTCCGGGTCATCGATGGCGGCCGGCAAGACCCGGCCGCCCTTTTCATCCCGATCCGCCATCCCGGGCCCCGCAAACCGCCGGGATTCGATGCCGGGCCCGGGATTGGGGAAAAAGCAGGCAGGCGGACCGGCCTTACGGAATTCTCCCCTTTCAGGGCAAGACGGCCTGTTTGAACGTCTCGAAGCCGACGCCCTCGATGAAATCGCCCAGGCGCTGCTTCTTGGCATTTTCCTTATAGTAGTTCACCACCTTGTCGATAAGGGCCAGGGCCTCGTCATCCGACAGGTTCTCCGCCAGGAGCTGACCGATTCTCGGTCTCGCGCTGGCGCATCCGCCGACCAGCAGCCTCCAGCCCTTGGGGGTTCCGATCAGCCCCACGTCTTTGATGGCCGATTCAGCGCACGAATTGATGCACCCCGACACCCCCATCTTGAATTTCCAGGGGAGCTCCATGCCGTGATAAATCTGGTCCAGCTTCAGGCCCACTCCCACGGAATCCTGCTGCCCCCTCTTGCAGAAGGTGGTCCCCGGACAGATCTTGACGCTTCTGATGCAGAGGCCGATGGCCGCCCCGGGGGGCATTCCCAGATCCGCCCAGGCATGGTCGATGTCATCGGGATCGATTCCTACGATGGCTATGCGCTGGGCCGACGTTATCTTCAGCGCCTTCGCCTTGTACTTCTCGGCGACGTCGGCGATCTTCCGCAGACCCGCCGGATCGATGATTCCTCCGGGGATGTGCGGAGCAATGGCAAACGTTTCCTTGTCCCTCTGAACAATGGCCCCCTTTTCCAGAATGTCTTTGGACATAATCGATTCGAACCTCCTGAAGTTTTAGTTTACTGTTCTGAAAATCCATATTACATTGTTTTCAGCCGTAAGTAAATCGCGGCAGCACCCACCGGAATCGGCGGAATTGATCACCGGATGCTGAAGCAGATTGAATCGTTTCCTTTTCTGGAAAAAGATACTCCCCGGCCGTTATCTCAATGCCAATGGCATTCCGTCACGGCGGTCATCCCGGAGCGCCCCGCGGGATTCCCTCTTCAACCCGGACTGTGGTAAAAAGAACACAGCGCGCTTTCAACGCGGAGGGCGGAACACGGAACGGCAAAAAAATATAATAATATTATCAACTGCTTAGAAATGCGGTCCTCGCGAAGTGTGACTTTTTTCTCTGGAACATGTCTTGCTTTATCCGGTCAGCTATCTATTAACGAAGGATCCTATTTATGAATTTTCAAAAAACTCTCAAAAATGAACTGACCTGCCAGAGTGTAGGGTTGCATACCGGTAGAAAAATCACCATGACCATCAGGCCCGCGGCCTCAGATGAGGGCATTCTGCTGGTCCGCAGGGACAAGGACCGCGGCCATCGCATCAAGGTCTCCCTGGAAAACGTTACGGACACCACCTTGGCAACAACCATCGGCACGAACGGCACGGCGGTTTCCACGGTTGAACACATCCTTTCGGCATTCAGCGGCATGGGCGTGGATAACGCGATTATCGAAGTTGACGGGCCGGAAATTCCGATCATGGATGGCAGTGCCCTTCCATTTGTCGAAATGGTGAAGAAGGCCGGCACCTGCATGCAGGAGAAATTAAGGGAATACCTGGTCGTAACAAAACCCGTTCATGTATCGGAAGGGGAGAGTTACGCGATGTTTGTGCCCTCGGCCTCTTTCGAAATCACGTACAGAATCAAGTTTGACCACCCCTCCATCGGGGTTCAGTCCTATCATCTCATCGTGTCGGACGAATCGTACGAACAGGAAATCTGCAATTCCCGGACTTTCGGGTTTTTAAAGGATGTGGAATACCTTCAGGCCAGAGGCCTGGCCCTCGGCGGTTCTCTCAAGAACGCCGTCATCCTGGACGAAACCAGGATCATCAACAAGGAGGGCCTGAGAGCCCCGGATGAATTCGTCAAGCACAAGATCCTGGATGCGATCGGGGATCTCTCGCTGACAGGAATGCCCGTTATGGGGCATTTTGTAGCCTACAAATCCGGCCACAAATTGAATTCCATGCTGTTGAAGGCATTGTTCGAACAAAAAGAAAGCTGGACGACGGCGACGGCGGTGAATATCCAGGAGCCTTACGAAGCGCTGAACGCCCTGGATGCCCCTTCCTACAAAATGCTGAACGCCGTCCACGCGTAAGGCATCGACCGGACCCCTGCGGCGGAAACGCCGCAGAGAACTTCCTCCCGGAATCTTACCATCCCGATTCCCCATCAACGTCCGCCCGCATGGCGGCATCGTAGGCTCCGCCGCATTGGGGCACATGCCCGCGCCCCCTCTGCCGTGTCGACCGGCCGTTATCTTCGCCCGGCCACGGGATTACAACTGCTTGTTCACCCGCCGCCGGGATGGGTTTCTCAGTTTGCGGATGACATTGATCTCGATGGGATCGGGAATCTCCTCCTCGCTTTCCCCCTTCTCCAGCTCTTCGTCACCGTAATCCATTCTCTCGCTGATTCCAAAACGCATCCGGAGAACCTTTTCTTCCCGGGGGGTAAGCGTCGACAAGATCTTTCTTGTCTGCTCCGCCAGGTCCATGCTGATTGTTGCTTCCGAAGGCGACATGATCTTCTTGTCCTCGATGAAATCGCCCAGATGGCTGTCCTCCTCTTCCCCGATGGGCGTTTCCAGCGAGATGGGCTCCTTGGCGATTTTCAGAACTTTTCTCACCTTCTCCAGGGGATACTCCATCTTGTTGGCAATCTCGTCGGGACTCGGCTCCCGGCCCAGCTCCTGCACCAGATAACGCGAAGTGCGGATCAGCTTGTTGATGGTCTCAATCATGTGCACGGGAATCCGGATGGTTCGGGCCTGGTCGGCAATCGCCCGGGTGATCGCCTGCCGGATCCACCAGGTTGCATAGGTTGAAAATTTATATCCCCGCTGATATTCGAACTTATCCACGGCCTTCATCAACCCGATATTGCCTTCCTGGATCAGGTCGAGAAACTGCAGGCCACGGTTCGTATATTTCTTCGCGATACTGACCACCAGGCGCAGATTGGCTTCCACCAGCTTCCGCTTGGCCTCCTCGGCCTTTTTTTCGCCGTTCTCGATGTTAAAGAGTATTTTTTTGAAGGCGGTGGTCGAGTAGCCTGTCTCCCTCGAAATATTCTTGAGCTTCCGGTTGGCCTCCCGGATCGCGGAATCCGCGGCTTGCAGCTTATCCAGCGTAATGCCGTACTCTCCGCAGACAGCCTCCTCCGACTCCTTCTTCAGCCTGGCACAGGCCTTTTCGATCTGCGTGAGCGAAAGGCCTGTTTCATCCTTGCACCTCTGGATGTCCTCCTCTGCCTTTTCCAGGTCGGAAAGGTAGACCTTGATATTGGAAATGAGCTTGTCGATCTGTTTTTTCCCGAACCGGACTTTCCGGCAAAGCCGGGTAATGGCTTTCTTGTTTTTTTCCAGCTGGATTTTTAAGGCCTTTCTATCCTCCTCTCCGATGTCCTTCGCCTTGAGCCTCTGAAGAATGACTTCGTTCTTGCCGTCCAGCATGGCGACCTTATCGAGCAGTCTTACAACACGCTCCCGCTGGGTATCCTCCTCGACATAACCGTCTTCATCCTCGAGATTATCAATGACATTCTTGATGCGGATCTCATCCGTTTTCAGCTTTTTCCCGATATCAACGACGTCCTTTACGGAGGCCTTGACGCCGAAGACGGCCCCCATGGCCTCGGAAGCGCCCTCTTCAATGATCTTGGCAATCTCCACCTCACCCTCACGGCTCAGCAGGGACACGTAGCCCATCTCGCGCAGATACATCTTCACCGGGTCGCCCGTTTTGCCCACGACGGACATCATATCGACGAGTTCGCCTTCCTTTGCTGTGGTCTCGTGCTCTTCGACGGGGCTCTTCACCAGGATCTTTTCGCCCTTGTCCGTATCGATGATATCGATGTTCTTTTCTCCAAACAGCATGATGATATCGTCGATCTGATCGGAAGACGTGATGTCGGACGGCAAAAGGTCGTTTACATCGTCATACGTCAGGAATCCCTTTTCCTCGCCCAGCGAGATCAACTTTTTAAAGTCTTCTGATTGTATATCTTTTCCCATAACGGTCACTCCATGAATTCGGTGAATGATCAGGACAAAAAGCCGGGGAAGGCCTACAAATCCTTTTCTTCCCTCATTAATCGCTCTTTTTCCATTAAAAGTTTTCGGCCAAGATCTGAATCTCCGGAGGATTGAGCAGCCGACAGACGCTCCGTCAGGCTTTTATGCCGCTCCTTGTACCAGCGCCTCTTCACCTGCCGGATCATGTCAGAGGAGAGAGGCCCCAGGCTCTCCTTCGAAAAAGGGCTTTCCTGGATCAGCAATTTCACCAATGCCTCCGAACGTTCGGAAGGCTCCTGCCCCTGGAGAAAGGAAAGGGCGCTTTCGGGAGCCGGGTTTGCCTCCCCGGATACGTAGCGGCCCCAGGCCTCTCCGATGGACTTCAGTTCGCGATCCAGAAAATAGTTCATCGCATTTGCCTCAACGACGGAAGGAACAACCGTCGGACATTCCATCATGAGATGAATGAGATTGACTTCCGGTCCGGCCGCTCTTTTTTCCGGCCGCCGGGACGGTGGGGCTTCCCTGCTTCGTTTTGGAGAAAGCCGCCCGTACACTTCTTTTTTCAGGATGTCCTGATCGATGCCCAGCTTCTCCGACACCCGCTTGATAAAGAGATTCCGGTCGATGACATCCTCGATCCCGGTTATGAACGCAGCCGCCCGGACGGCGGCTTCTCCCCGCTCCTCGAAGGTCGCACCTCCCCCAATGACGGTGTCGATATAATAATCAACGATCGAGGGGGCCTCTTCCACTCTCCGTTCCAGAGCCTCTCCGCCGAAGCGGCGTACAAAATCGTCGGGGTCCAGCCCTTCAGGGAGAATGACGGCCCTCGCATCCATGTGCGCCGCAACGAACAGCTCCACGCTTCTCGCCAGCGCCTTCTTTCCCGCCTCGTCTGAATCGAAGAGAACGGCAGCCCGCTCGGCATAACGCTTGATCAAGACGACATGGTCCCTGGTCAGGGCCGTGCCCAGCGTCGCCACGACATTCCTGATTCCCGCATCCCAGAGAGCGATCAGATCAAAATATCCTTCAACGAAGATTCCATACCCCTTCTCTCGGATCGCGTCTTTCGACGAATTCAATCCGTAAAGCTGCCTTCCTTTGCTGTAAGCAGCCGATTCCGGCGAATTCAAGTACTTCGGCTCGCCGTCCCCCAGAATTCTGCCTCCAAAGGCGATGATCCTTCCTTCCACGTCCTTGACGGGAAACATCAGCCGGTGACGAAAGCGATCGTACTGAACGTCCGGCCGGTCTTCCTTGACCACGATGAGGCCGGCTTCGGCGGCCATTTTTAACGAAACCTTCTGCTGTTCGAGATGGCTCTTCAAATGCCGCCAGCCATCGGAAGCATATCCCAGGCCAAATTCCTTTATGGTGGACTCTTTCAGCCCCCGTTCCTTCAAATAGCTCAGCGCAGCCTTCCCGCCGGGGGATAACAGGTTGGCTGTAAAATAGGCTGCTGCAATGTGATTGATTTGGATGATCTGCTCTCTGGCATTGGGTGAATGTTTTCCCCCTCGAAGAAAAGGAGAAGCAGGAAGAGCAACCCCCGCCCTGTCCGCCAGCAGCTTCAAGGCCTCTGGAAAGGTCGCGTTGTTCAGGCGCATCAAAAAGGCGAAAATATCCCCTTTTTCTCCGCAGCCGAAACAATAGAACATCTGTTTTTCACGATTCACCGTGAAAGACGGGGTCTTTTCGTTGTGAAAAGGGCACAGCCCCAGAAAATTCCTCCCGGCTTTTTTCAGGGAGACATACTCCGATATCAGTTCAACGATATCCAGCCTGCTTTTGATTTCCGCTACCTTGTCCCCGGGCTGAACTCCTTTCACTTCGCCACTCCGTCACGGCCGCATCATCACGAACCGGAAAGCCTCGCCTTCAACCGTTCGTTGACCGCCTTGCCGTCCGCCTTTCCCGTCACCTTGGGCATCAGGACTTTCATAACCTTCCCCATATCCTTGATGCTGGCCGCCTGGACCTCCTGGATGGCCTTTTCAATCTCGGCATCCAGTTCCTCTTCGGAGAGCTGTTGGGGCATGAACGCCTGTATCATCTCCAATTCCAGGGACTCCTTCTGAACTAAATCGTCCCTTCCACCGAGTTTGAATTGTTCGATGGAATCCCTTCTCTGCTTGGCCATGGATGAGAGCAGCTGCAGGACTTCCGCTTCGTTCAGCTCCCTGTGCAAGTCTATTTCCCTGTTGTGCAGGGCGGCCTTCATGAGACGCAGCGTCGAAAGACGCGCCTTGTCCTGCTGCTTCGCCGCCTTTATCAACTCTGTTTCCACGATTTCCTTGAAGCTCATTGTTTCTCCCTTTTTCCGTTCTTTGTTCCGCCATTCCGGGATTTGCCCCTTACTACAGGATGAGGATTCATCAAAAGCAAAACAACACACAAGGGCGGACTTGCGTGCTGGGGATTAAACGAGGAGTTTCTCTTTGAAAGAATAAGGATCTATGGCTGCACCTCTGCGGATTTCAAAATCACCATGTCATGAAAGAGCCTTACATTACACATCAGGAAGCGGCCAATCCGCGGAGCAGACAGCCGCGCAGGAATGCATCTGAGAATCAATATCGTAACTAAATTTAATTACTTCTTAAGACTTGTCAACGTCTTTATTTATCCAACTTCATCCCTCAGTTTGCGCCCCCCCAGCACGTGCATATGGAGATGGAAAATGACCTGGCCGCCCTCCGCGTTGCAGTTGATGACGACTCGGAACCCCTTTTCATCAATGGATTTGAGCTTGGCGACTTTCTGGGCCGCGGCCATCAACTTCATGAGATCCGTCATGGAATCGGAGGAGACATCCATCAACGTGGAGATGTGGCGCTTGGGAATCACAATGACGTGCACCGGTGCCATGGGGTGAATGTCATCAAAGGCCAGTACGGAATCATCCTCATAAACCCTGGAGCAGGGAATCTCACCCCCAATGATCTTGCAGAACAGGCAGTCTTCCGACATGTTGCGCTCTCCTTCTTTGATAAAACATTCCGGCAGATTTCAGGTTTTCGGTCTCTTCCTTTCCTGCCGTCCTCCCCTTCCGCCCGCTTCAGAGCCAGGGGGGGCAAGCCGGACAGATGGAGGCGATGCAGGTTCATTTCGGGCGCGGCCCGGAAAATGGACGGGGCTGCCAGAGGAAGGAACACGCTGTTCGCACCCCGGGCTTCAGACCCGCTTCGTCAGGCGGATCGCCTCTTCAAGGGAAATGGCACCTGAATAGAGGGCCTTGCCGACAATAACCCCGGAAATGCCCGCCTCTTCCAGGGGAAGGAGCTTTTTGATGTCTTCGAGGGTCGCGACTCCACCGGAGGCGATCACCGGAATTTCAATCTCTTCGGCCAGGCTTTTCGTAGCATCCACGTTTACCCCGGTCTGCATCCCGTCCCTGCTGATATCGGTATAGACCACGGCGGCCACGCCGCGGTTTTCGTAGGACTTTGCCAGCTCCGAAGCCGTCATTTCGCTCTGCTCCGTCCAGCCCTCGACGGCAACTTTCCCGTTGGCCGCATCGATGCCGAGGATGATGCGCCCCGGGAACATTTCACAGGCTTTATACACAAGCACACGATCCTTGAGGGCGGCCGTTCCCAGAATCACCCACTGCACCCCCATATCCAGATAGCTCTTTGCGGTCGCCAGGTCCCGGATTCCGCCGCCGATTTCCACGGGGAGGGAGACCTCCCTGACAATTTGACGGATGATCCCGGCATTGACCGGTGCGCCGGCAACCGATCCGTCGAGATCCACCAGGTGCAGGCGCTCAGCACCTTTCTCACGCCACAACCGCGCCATCTCTGCAGGGTGGTCGGAGTATACCGTGACGCGGTTAAAGTCTCCCTGAAGGAGCCGTACGCATTTTCCATCCTTCAGATCTATTGCAGGAATAATAACCACTTCGAAAAACCCTCTCAGTAATTGACGGATTTGACACGACCGGGCCTTGACGCCCTTTGGGAAAATCTTAAACCGGGCCCGCCGGAACGCCTATTTGGAGACAGAAACCGTTAGTTCGCACCGGGAAAGGTCTCAATCATTCCCGCCGCACCTTCATCGGTAAGCTCCCTGGCTGTCAGCCAGCGGCCCCGCTCCTTGTAAAAGGCAAAAAGCTGGAAGATGTTTTCCATCAGCGACGTCTGGGTTTTGTCAAACTTGCCCCTCCAGATCAGTGAGCCGTCGCGGACATCGATGAGATGCAGGGCAAAGGCGACCGAGGCGGCCTGGTCCGTCCCGTAAGCGTAACCTTTGCGCTCCCGGAAACGATAAACATGGCCATACAGGATCGCATCCGCGCCCAGCTCCCGCCCGACCTTGCTCAGGGAGCCCTTCAGGGAATCCTTCAGGAAATTCGAGGAAATCCGCTGATATACCCCCTGGGTTCTTTCCGGCGGAACGATTTCGAATTTTCCCGTCTTCTCGAGCCGCGACAGGACAACTTCCTCCACAACCCTTTCGGCTTGAGGCTCAACACTGCCGAGAGTCACAACGGCACCGCAAACCTCGCAACGCACCGTATTGTCCACGGCGTCATCCGAATCGAGCTTCTGGATGGGGAATACGGCGATGCGGTGAACGTTGATCGGCTCATCCAACGCATAGGTTTTCGTTGAAAGATTGTGCGGAGCGCAACCGATGAGAAATACAGACAAGATGACAGCAACCAGGAGGCAGGCAACCGCAGGCCTCCTGGCTTTCAATAGGATGAACAAAGTCCCCATTTCCTCTCCCCGTGACGGCATAAATGTTAACTTACAAGCAGCCTTTTGTGGATAGCACACCGGAAATCCTGTTGTCGGTGGTTACGGCCATGCTCAATGCACGGGCAAAGGCCTTGAAGATGGCTTCTGTAATGTGATGGTTATTTTCACCATAAAATACATTGATATGCAAGGTGATTCCACTATGATCTGAAAAGGACTTGAAAAATTCCTTGATCAGCTGAAGATCGAACCCTCCGGCCCTTGCACCGGGAGAAAATTCGACGCGGTACACCAGGTAAGGCCTTCCTGAAACATCCACGGTCACGGAGCACAAGGTCTCGTCCATGGGTACGGTCGCCGTTCCATATCGGGTCATGCCGGTTTTGTCACCGACGGCATCCTTCAATGCCTGCCCCAGGCAGATGCCCATGTCTTCCACAAGGTGGTGGTCATCGATCTCGGTATCCCCCCGGCCCTTGATCGTCAGATCAAAAAGTCCATGCCGGGCGAAGAGGGTCAGCATATGATCGAAGAATGGGACCGAGGTGTCTATGGCGGCCCGGCCGCTGCCGTCGAGATTGATTTCCACAGAGATGTCGGTCTCCGAGGTGCTTCGTTGAACCCTAGCCTGTCTTGCTGTCATTGCTCCCGTCAACACTCCTTTCCCGATCTTGCCCGTTCGTCTCCGGCCTTTCCGTTCCCCCTGCCCTCAAATGACCTTGTGCAGGGGATACTCGATGATCCCTTCGGCCCCGCCCTCCTGGAGCAGGGGGATCAGGTCCCTGACGGACTTCGCATCAAGGATCGTTTCAACCGCAAGCCAGTCGGTGGAATACAGGTTGGAAATCGTCGGAGCCCTCAGTGAGGGGAGCAGCTGAATCACCCGATCCAGGTTCTGCCTGGGCACGTTCATTTTGATTCCCACCTTGCCCATGGCCTGGAGGGAACCGTTCAGCAGCGTCCGGATCTGTTCGATCTTCTGACGCTTCCAGGGATCATCCCAGGCCGCCTCGTTGGCGATTAAAACCGTGTTGGTCCGCATCAGTTCATGGATGATTTTCAGGTTGTTTGCTCGAATCGTGCTCCCCGTCTCGGTGACTTCCACGACGGCATCCACCAGGCCTTCAACGACCTTGGCCTCCGTCGCCCCCCAGGAAAACTCGACGTGAACACGGATGTTTCTCTCCTTGAAGTACCGCTCCGTAAAGCTGCGCAGCTCCGTTGCGATGCGCTTTCCTTCGAGATCCTCTATCCTGGTGATCGGAGAGTCCTCCCGGACAACGAGGACCCACCGGGCCTGCTTGGCCGATGTCTTTGAGTAGACTAGGTCCTGTATCTCCACGACATTCGAGCCGTTTTCGATGATCCAGTCCTTTCCCGTCAACCCCATGTCCAGCGTGCCGTCTTCCACGTACCGGGACATTTCCTGGGCCCTGACCAGGGTGCAGGAAAGCTCCTCGTCGTCGACATCGGGGAAGTAGCTTCGACTGTCATAGGTGATGTGCCACCCGGCCCTTCCAAAAAGATCGACGGTTTTCGTTTCAAGGCTCCCCTTGGGTATCCCCAGCTTCAACTTATTATTCATTTATAGACGTCCTCCGGATCCACCAGTCTTTCGCCGACAATTTCGACGCCCCCGGCGGTGATCTTCCTGTAGAAACAGGACCGGTAGCCCGTATGACAGGCCGCGCCGGCCTGCTCGACCTTCAGAAGAACCGTATCCTCATCGCAGTCGATCCGAATCTCCCTGACCGTCTGAAAATGACCCGATGTCTCACCCTTGATCCAGAGGCTGTTCCTGGAGCGGCTCCAATAGGATGCTTTTCCGGTCTCCAGAGTTTTAAGCCAGGCTTCACGATTCATGTACGCAAGCATCAGCACTTCGCCGGTGTCGTAATCCTGGACGATTGCAGGTATCAATCCGTTTCCTTTTTCAAAATTCGGTTCCAACATCCTGTTTCTCCTCGCTGAATATCACCCTACACAAACGCGTTTTTAATAAAACGCATCTATTATCAAAGCAGGAAATGCTAATTTAAAAACCCCTGATGATCAAGCTTTTTTTCCATTTTCCCCCTGATTTCTCTTGACTTTCATTTTAGAGCAACCTATCTCAGAACAGATGATGCGATACAGCGCTCAGAGGCTCCAATGTCCGCTGAAAACATTTGCTTTGAATTCTCGGGGCCGTTTTATTTATAATGAGTCATCACATTATGTAAGGGAGGTAAACGGCGATGTCACTATTGACCGGCGGCGCAATTTCGACGTTTCTTGGGTTGCTTGGGCTGATCTTCTGGTGGTCTGATTTCGTGGCGCTCTTGAAAGGGGCCGTCCCCATATTCCTGATCCTGGGGGGTGTCCTGGCCGTCTATATCGGTTTCGATGACATCCAGGACAAATTGAACCGCGAGCGGCAGAAGCAGGATGAAGAGCTGGCAAGGGCGCGGGATGAAATCGAGGCCGTAAAGGCCCAGACCAACCTGTATCGTGAAGAGCTGGACAGGTTGAGGGAAGGGGCTTCGAAGACATCCGCCGGGGAGTGACTCTCTTCTGAAAACACTCAGCTGCCATGACCTGTCCTGTCGACGAAAGACATTCTTTTTCCTTACCGCCTTCTGAAATATGCACTATTTTTTTAATCCTCAGAGCATTGCCGTCTTCGGTGCAACCCCCAAAACCTTCAAGGGGGGATATGCCATTCTCAGGAATCTGATTTCGACGTTCCAGGGACGGATTTATCCCGTCAACCCCCAGCATGCAAGCATTGAAGGCATTCCCTGCTTTCCCGCTCTGGCGGACATCGAGGGACCCGTCGACCTGGTGATCCTCTTCATCGCGGCCAGGATGGTTCCCGAAGCGCTGGAGCAATGCGCCGCCAAAGGCGTCCGGGGGATTATGATCGAATCGGGCGGATTTGCGGAGACGGATGACGAGGGAAGAGCCCTTCAGCGGGCGATCTCGGAATTTGTCAGACGAACGGGAATCCGGGTTTGGGGACCGAACTGCATGGGGCTCGTGGACGGCATCAGGGGGCACATCTTCTCTTTCACGGACCCGAAGGTCCTTCCTTCCTGCCTCCTCCCCGGACCGGTGTCCCTGATTGTCCAGAGCGGCATGCTCTCCGCGGGGTTTGTCGTCGACATCTTGAGCCATGGGATCACCGGCTTCAGCAAGATCTGCTCGATCGGCAACAAGGCGGACATCCACGAAAGCGACGTCCTTGCCCATCTCCTCGAAGATCCCGACACCCGTTCCGTCGGCCTCTATCTCGAATCCTTCATTGACGGCAGACGCTTTCTGGATCTTTGCCGGAACAGCGACAAACCCGTGGTCGTCCTGAAGGGGGGAAAGAGCGAAACGGGGGCGCAGGCCGCCATCAGCCACACCGCCAGCCTGGCAGGCAATTACCGGGTTGCCGCCGGCGCGCTCGCCCATGCCGGAGTTTACGAGGCGCAGGACTTCAAGCAGCTTGTCGATTTCTGCCGGACGCTTGCCCTCCACCCCCCCCGGCGCAGCCGATCCCGGGGACGGATCGCCGTGATCACCTTCAGCGGCGCTTCGGGCATCGTGTCCTCCGATTTCATGGAAGAGCAGGGTCTTAGCGTTGCCGAGCTTTCGGAGGCAACGAAAATCCGCCTGGGCCGCCTTTTTCCCCAGTGGATGCCCGTGGCCGATCCCGTGGACATCTGGCCGGCTATCGAACAGCACAGCGGAACGGATCTCGACATCTACAGCCTCGCCCTGGAAGCGGTTCTTGACGACCCGGGTGTGGATGCCGTCCTCGTCCATTCCTTTTCGGGATACACGCGAATCCGGCTGAACCTGGAGGAAATGTCCAGGCAGAGCCGCGCTTCCGGAAAACCCGTGCTGCTGTGGCTGCTGGGCAGGCATGAAGAGGTCTTTCAGGCCAGGAAAAGCGCCCGCGACCTGGGGCTCCTGGTCTTTCAGGAGTTGCACCGGGCCGTGGAGTGCCTGTCCATTCTCTTTCAGCCCTCGGGAAAGCTTCCGCGGTTCGAGGGGGCTCAGCCCGTCCCGGCGCCAAGTTCAACGGGGCTTTCAGCGGATCTTTCCCGCGTCCTGGAAGATGCGGAGGGTCCCCAGGATGAGTGGACGTCCAAAAGGATTCTTCAAGCCTTCGGTATTCCATCCGTGGAAGAGGCCGTGATTGAGGATTTTTCCCGATTCGAGGGGGTGGCGGCCCGGATGGGTTTTCCCCTGGTAATGAAGGGACTGCAGCCGGGGGTTGTCCACAAGACGGAGCACGGGCTGATCGTACTGAACATCCGGAATCCGCAGGAGGCAGGAGAAAGCTTTGAGCGGCTCATGGAGAGGATGAACGGTAACGGTTCGGTATTGCTCCAGAAGCAGGTGCAGGGGGGTGTGGAGCTGATCCTGGGCGCCATCCGTGATCCCCAGTTCGGCCCCTGCGTCATGATCGGCGTTGGCGGAGTCCTGGCCCATCTCGTCGCCGACACCGTTTTCGCGCCCGCCCCGCTGGGCCGGGAGGAAGCGCTAGACGCCATCGGCCGGCTGCGGACCCCCCAGATTTTAGACGGCTTCCGCGGATCTGAACCTGTCGACCGGAACGTGATCGCCGCTTTTCTGGTCAACCTGGGCAACGTGATGATCGGCTGTCCCCGCATCCGGGAAATTGACATCAACCCCGTCCTTGCGACTGGAAACAGCGCTGTTGCCGTGGATGCGACGGTCGTTTTAGGCGGCCCCATTTCAAGGACAGATCACCGGTAAGGAGAAAAAGGAGTGAAAGGTCCAAAAAAGGAAGTAGAGATTGCGAGCGACCCGGCTCTTGAAGAGGGAATCAGAAAAAGCGCCGAAGGCGGCGAGCTGAGCTGCGCGGCGGCCATGCAGATCTCCGCGCAGTTCGGAGAGACTCACGGGAATCTGGGACAGAGGCTCGACGCAATGAAAATCCGCCTTGTTAAATGTCAGCTTGGGCTTTACGGCTACAAGCCCGAGAAGAAGATTGTCCAACCTGCGGCGGAAGTATCGGCGGAGTTGGAAGAGGAGATTCGAAACGCCATGAAGGGAAATTCCCTGCCCTGCATAGAGGCTTGGGCCATCGCCAAGAGAAGAAGAATCCCCAAGATGGCCGTTTCCTCGGCCTGCGAAACCCTGAAGATCAAGATCAGCCCCTGCCAGCTCGGAGCCTTTTAGGGGGTCCGGCGGCCATAATTCTCCAGGTACCGGGTGGCCACGGCAATCATGACCCGGGCGTTCTCCCGGGCATGGGCCACAATCTGCTCGACCGTCAAAGGCTCTTCCGCCAGACCGTTTCCGTAATTGTCCACAGAGCAGAGCGCCCCATAGGCCAGGCCGAATTCCTGCGCCGTTACGGCTTCACTCGCCAGGGTCATGCCGACCAGGTCGGCAAACTGCGCGATCATGCGGATCTCGGCGCGCGTTTCCAGCCGGGGTCCCGGCATCTGGAAGTAAACCCCGTGGTTCACCGCATTCACCCCGCTTTGTTGGGCGGCTTCGAGGAGACGCCACCTCACTCCCGGATCGAGCCGCGGGGTCATATGGGCGTAGCGGTCCCGGAACATACTGGGAATGCCGGCCAGGAAAATGAAATCCTCGGGAATCATGATCGTTCCCGGCTTCCATTTTCGATGGAGGGAACCGGCCGAGTTGATGGCGACGATCTCCTTCACCCCCAGTTCGGCAAGGGCTTTCATATTGGCCCGATGATTGATCCGGTGCGGCAGGACGTATCGTTCGGGGTCTGCCCCATGCCGCGAAATAAAAGCGACTTCGTCGGAGCGCATCACCTCCGCAGGGCCGTATTCCGTCTCAATGAGCGCCTCCCGGAGATTTCCGAAAAGCTCGCCGCCCCGCGGGATGACCGTCCCGGAAAGAATTCCCAAAGGCCGCATCCGTCTCCTCATCCCCCTTTCCCTGCAATCACTGCCCCCCTATAACAGATCGCCTTCCTCCTGTCAAAAGCGCCGGATCTTTTCCCCGGCTCCGCCCTGAAAATGCCATTGACATCCCTCGGGAGGATATGACATAGATACAGGAAATTTAAATCTGACAGGGAGGGTCTCTCCATGAGTACGCAGGAACCAGTGGTACATGTCTCCGATGCGAATTTCGAGGCGGAAATCATCAAATCAGATAAACCGGCCCTGGTTGATTTCTGGGCAACCTGGTGCGGGCCCTGCCGGGCCATCGGTCCCCTGGTGGAAGAACTTGCCGAAGCCTACAAGGACAAGGTGAAGATATCAAAGCTCAACGTGGACGAAAACCCGAAAACCGCCGCAGATTTCGGGGTGCGCAGCATCCCGACGCTGATGCTTTTCAAGGAAGGCAAGGTGATGGACACCCTGGTCGGGGTCGTTTCGCGGGAACGGCTGGAAGAATTCATCAATCAGAGCCTCTAATGGCCCGGCGCAAGACCATAAAGCCCATGACTCACAGAACCCCTTACCTTCGCTTCCTGATCGCTGTCCTTTCCTGGATCCTGATCCTCTCTCTTTCGACAGGCTGTCAGTTGTTCAGGAAGTCGGACATGACCCGGGGGACCCCCGAGGGCCTTTACAAGAAAGGATATACCGACTACCAGAACGGCCGGTACAAAAAGGCTATTCAATCCTTTGAACGGCTCCGGGACGAGCATCCCATGAGCGAACTGGCCATTCTGGCCAAGCTGGGAATCGGAGACGCCCATTACAGCGACAAGTCCTATGCGGAAGCGGAAGCCGCCTACGGCGACTTCATTTACCTTCATCCCACGAACGAGAACATCCCCTATGTGATGTACCAGATAGGGATGTGCCATTACGAGCAGATTCTGTCCATTGACCGCGACCAGACCGAAGCCCGGAGAGCGGCCAAGGAATTCGAAAAGCTTCTGCTGCGCTTCCCGGACAGCAAATTCTCCCTGATGGCGGAGAAAATGCTCAGGGAATGCCGCATCAGGCTCGCTGAACATGAGTTTTACGTGGGGGAATTCTATTTCAAGCAGAAGAATTATCCGTCGGCGCTTATGCGCTTCGAAACCATAACCCGGGAATATGCGGGCCTGGGCCTGGATTACAAAACGTCCGTCTACATTGAGGAAACAAAAAAGCTGATGGAGCTCGAAGAGTCCAAAAAGAAGAAAGCCGATAAGAAATAAGGATTCTCCGATCGTTCATCCAGCGGCCTCGCCGCGGGGGAATGGCCCCCCGCCTATTGAGCGGGGCCTTCTCCAGCCTTCCTCATTTTCAGAAGAATTTCGTGGGCGCACGCCTCCGGAGAGCCGGCAGTATTCACGGACAGGTGCTCGCCAGGGGCAAGTTCGTTGATGGGGTCGAAATCGCTTTTCTGCGCCATATAAATCTCCCACCTGCCATCCGACGCCTCACCCGCCTCCGTCAAACGCCTGTTCAGACGCTCCTCGAGGATTTCCTCCGGGCACAGGCATTCAACCACGAAGAAATCGGCGTGCAACCCTTCGGCAAGCGACTTCGCCTTCAACCGCTCACCGCGCCTTTTGTAGGAGGCGTCGATGATGACGGGCCTGCCATCCCTGAGAATTTCCTCCGCCCGGCTCAAGGCTGCCTCGTAGGTGCGCCGCGTAACTTCCTCCGAATAGATCCCCTGCCCGAACTCCGAAAAATGATGATCCTCAGCCGGGATGTTGAGAAGCTCCTTGCGGAGGGCATCCATCTGCAGGATCTCCGCCCCCAGCGGGGTCGCCAGGTTACGGGCCAGAACGCTCTTTCCCGTCCCCATCAGGCCGGCCAGCAGGATCAGCGCCGGCCTCTCCAAACGGCCGGCACAGGCGTAGGCCAGTTCAAAGTACCGTCCCGCCGCCGCTCTGGCCCCCTCCCGCTCTTCCCGACCGACGGCCGCGTCCTGGCTTTTGAAGCCGACGACCTTCCCCCGGACATAGGCATAATAGCACTTGTAGAAATTGAGGAGCCGGCGGATCTCCTCGTCCCCCGAAAGCGAGATGTAGGCTTCGACAAAGGCCTTCCCGTATTCCGGGTAGCCGTTGAAATCAAGGTCCATGGCCAGGAAAGCCACTTCCGCGGCCACATCCTCGTAGCGGAACCGCTCATTGAACTCGATGCAGTCAAAAATGACGATTTCAGGATCGAGAAGACAGATGTGTTCGAGATGCAGATCGCCGTGGCAATCCCGGATCCGGTGGTTCTCCACCCGCCGCCGGAGCAGCCCTTCGCGTCTTTCGAGAAAATCGAGGGCCCGGGATTGGATGAAAGAGTACTGATAGGCGGGAATCGTTACGCCGATGAAGCTTCGCGTCTGTTCGAAATTTTCCTCGATATTCCTTCGAATCGTCTCCGGTCCGCCCACTTCGTCGATCGTTCCGCCTGTTTCCGCCCGGCGGTGAAAATCCTCGACTTTTCCGGCGACCCTCTCCATCGCGGCAGGCGGCAGGTCTCCCCGGGCCAGCAGCCTCTTGAGCATGCGCTCCTCCGGAATTTTTTTCATGACGACGGCATAGTCCACGACCTTCCCTGAATCGCCGAACGCCAGCCGCCCATCCGGTTTCTCGACGATCTCGACGACGTTCAGGTAGACCTCCGGGGCCAGCCTCCTGTTCAGCCTCAATTCTTCCCCGCAGTAGAATCGCCGCTTTTCGAGGGTCGTGAAATCCAGGAATCCAAAGTCCACGGCCTTCTTGATTTTATAAACAAGATCTCCGGCGATGAAGATGAAAGAAATGTGCGTCTGCAGCAGTTCAACCCGCTCCGGGCTGCCGGGATAGAACTCCGGCCGGCTCATGGCGGCAACCAGTTGAGGATGCGTTTTCTCCATTTTTTCCCCTCTGTGGATTTCCCCCGTGATGGGCGGGAATTCGATTCGCTTTTTGTCCCGAAGGCTGCCTCATCCTTTAATCAATCCGCCCAGGTTAATCAAGATGAAACTGAGAATCGCCATGGGGCGGCTGATCAGGGTTCCTCCCGCCTGTGGTGATCGCCGGCGGAGGGCTTTTCGGACGGACTCCCGGAAAGAACATTTCCCTTGCCTTTTCCCACCGGCGCCCATAAAAAGGTGAGGTCACCGGCTTGAGGCATCACCCGGCTGCGACGGCAAACCCAAGGCCTGCCGGAGCCGTCCGGGTTCTTTCCTGCCGGTTTCTGCTGGAACATCATCTTAACGTCAACTTTGACGTCCCGGAGGGAAGGTTTTATGGACAGGCAGCTAGAACGTATCGCCCGGTGGATCGTCGAGGCGAAGACGGTCGTCATCTTCACAGGGGCGGGGCTCAGCACGGAGTCGGGAATCCCCGATTTCCGCAGTCCCGGAGGCGTCTGGGACAAGTACAATCCGGAAGACTTCTATTTTGATAATTTTATCGCCTCGGAAATCTCCCGCTGGAAATACTGGCAGATGTCCACGGAAATGTACGAGCCGATGAAAAAAGCGCAGCCCAATGCCGCCCACATCGCCATTGCCGAGCTGGAAAAAATGGGAAGGCTGGATTGCGTCATTACCCAGAACATCGATAATCTCCATGTGCGGGCGGGAAGCTCGCCGGAGAAGGTCATCGAACTTCACGGCACGGCCATGTCCGTCTCCTGCCTCGACTGCCGGAAAAAATTCGACCGGGAGGAGGTGCAGAAGAAACTGAAGGAGGAAATGAAGGTGCCCTACTGCGACAGCTGCGGCGGCCCTCTGAAGCCCGACACGATCTCCTTCGGCCAGGCCATGCCGGCCAGAGAAACCCAGGAGGCTTACAGCCGCTCCGCCGCCAGCGACCTGTTCATCGTGATCGGGTCTTCCCTCGTCGTTCAGCCTGCCGCATCCATGCCGGTGACCGCCAAGAGGAGCGGCGCACGGCTCGTCATCATCAACCGAGACCCGACCCCCTGCGACAGCATGGCCGACATCGTCATCCATGACCTGGCCGGTCCCGCGATGACGGCCCTGCTGAACGGCGTAAAAAGGATCGCCCAGGGCTAAAGATCTTCTTGAACGGCGGGAGCGTGCGGTTCCGCCGCCTTCATACCGAACTGCAACTTTCCAAAAAGACGGGACACGGCTCGATGGCGCCGGGCAAGTTTTCCGTCCTACGTCCGATCCAGCGCCCTCCGGATTGCCGTTCCGATCTGTTCCAGGCTGTAGGGCTTTCTGACGTACTCGCCCGCCCCAAGCTCCTGAGCCATTCTGACCCGCTCGGTCGCCGCAAAGCCGCTTACGATGATGGTCTTCTGATCGGGTCGAATTTCCCGGATTCTTCTCAGCGTCTCCAGGCCGTCGATCCCGGGGTCCATGATCATATCCAGCAGGATCAAGTCGACGTGACGGTTCTGTATATAGGCGACGGCCTCTTCTCCGCTCGATGCCGTGGCAGTTTCATAATTCAGATTGTCGAGCAGATTTTCGGCAAGCTCCCTCTGAAATTCCATGTCATCGACAATAAGAATCGACTCTCCCCGCCCCATGCACAACGCGTCATCCCTTTTCTTCCGTTCCCGGATCATTTCCTCGCGGGAAACGGGAAAATAGAGGGTGAACGTGCTCCCTATCCCCTCATCGCTCTTCACCTCGACGTAGCCGTGATGATCCTTCACGGTTCCCCACACAATGGCCAATCCCAGCCCCGTCCCGCTTCTTCCCATGATCTTCTTTGTATAGAAGGGCTCAAAGATCTTTCCCACATCCTTTGCCGGGATTCCGCTGCCCGTGTCGGAAATGGAGAGGATAACGTAATTTCCCTCCTGAACATCGTCGTATCCGCTGATTGCGTAGTCCACGTAGCGGTTCTCCGTCCGGATCGTCACGGTGCCCGGTCCGGCAATAGCCTCCATGGCATTGGAGACGAGATTCATGACCGTCCTGGCGAGGTGGATCGACGACCCCCGGATGCTGTAGAGATCTTCCGCGAGGACACATTTGACGAGAACCTCTCCATGGAGGGACCTCAACTTCTCGCACTCGAGGGAAGCCAGATAGTCGGAAATCAGTTTGTTGAGGTTGACCGCTTCCGAGACGGACACTCCCCGTCTTGCCAGGATCAGGAGATCCTGAATGATCGCCGAACCCTTTTCGCTGGATTGCAGAATGTGCCGCGCATTTCCCGTCAGGGAGCTGCCTTCGGGCAGCTTCGCCAGCAGCAGCTCTGCGTGACCGACCAGAACCGCCAGGACGTTGTTGAGGTCATGGGCCACTCCGCCGGCAAGCGTCCCCAGGGCCTCCATCGTTTCCGCCCGATGGAGGCGGGCCTCAATTTTTTTATACTCCGTCATATCGCGGACGCACTCTATGGCGGCGATTGTTCTCCCCCGCGAATCGCGCAGCGCCGCTGCCGTGGTGGAAAGATACCTTTCCCCTGAAGGCAGATTTGCAGCCAGGCCCTCTGCCCGCAGGATGTCTTTTCGCCCCTGGACGCCAGGATGATCCTTCTCGATGTCCCCGCTGTCGCCCGGCTCCAGGACGAAATCGACAAGAATGGGGGTTCTCCGGCCGCAGAACGGGATGGCATATTCATAATTTCCCCTGCCCAGCATGTCTTCCGCCCTGATACCGGTCAGGGCTTCCATGGCACGGTTCCAGGCGGTGACCTTCCCGTCCTGATCAACGACCATCGTGGCGTCGGGGAAAAATTCTATAATGTCCGCCTGTTCCCTCTGGGACTCCCGCAATGTTTCTTCTGCCCGCTTGAGTTCCGTTATATCCAGAAGCGAGGCAATCGTCTTGCTGGTGCCGGGAATCGAATCGAAACAGAGGACGACGTATTTGATGGCTCCATGACGATCAACAAACCGGAATTCGTCCCGCCTCCGGTCGGGGCTTTCATCCCCTTCGCGCCGACCCCGCCTGCTCAACAGCCCTTCCAGATCCTCTTGAGCGACAAATTCCGTCCAGCGCTTCTTTCCTTCAATCTCCTCTCTGCAATAGCCGGATAATTTTTCATATTCCGTGTTGACGAGGGAAATGGTTTTGTCCTTCTCCAGAACGACGGTGGCCGTTCCCGTATTCTCGAAGATTGCCCGATAAAGCTCTTCGGACTGCTTCAGGGCTTCCTCCGCCATCTTCCGCTCGGTAATGTCCATTCCAAAGGAAATCGTCCCCGTTATCTCCCCCTGTTCAACGAGCACGCTGTTACGCCAGGCGATGTAACGCTCCTCACCGGATCTGGTGAGAATGGAATTATCGAATTTCCTGGGAACCCTGTCGTTCAGAAGCCCGGAAAACTCCCTGCAGATCTGCTCATAACCGGCCTGCGGCACCATCACCTTGCACCAGTTTTTGCCCTTCAACTCGTCCATGGTGTACCCGGTGATCTCTTCCGCCGCCGGGTTGAACATCCTCAGGTTGCCCTGGGTATCCAGACCCACGACCAGGATATTGGCGGTCTGAATCAGTTCCTTGGCAAAGTCCCTGGCTGCCTTCAGCTCCTCTTCAAGCCGCTTGAGCTCCCTGCCCGATTGATCCAGCTCATCCGTTTTCAGGCGCATTTCCGCCAATTCGGCCATGAGCTGCTCCCTGGTCTTATCCTCATCTTTCATCATGAAAACATCTCTCCGGAGGAACCTGTAAACACCTGTTGACGCTTCCTGAAGATACGCGTTCCGCCCCTGATCGTCCCCGGCCCGCACCGGATCAGCGGAAGGGACGCCCCCCCGGGCGCCGCCGATGCTTCCTGGACCGGGAAAATGGAATTTCAAGATTCATTCCCTTTTCTCCCTTTCGCGCCATCTATCTGAAGGGATGGCCGGCCGTCGGACCTCCCGTTCATCAGAAAATCCCCATCCAGTGGATGCTCTCGAAAGCCTTGACTGCGTTCGTGCCTTATAATAGATTGCCGGAAAAGCGCTGGCTTGACCCTCCATAATGAATGAATTTTTAAAGGAGATGGTTTGAAATGGCTGAGGTTGGGGAAGTGGTCATCCGGGAGTTGGAGGAAAAGGATTTGAAGGCCATCATCGAAATTGACCGGAAGCTGCTGGGTCAGAGCAGACCGGAGTACTGGCAGCTGAAGGTCGAGCTGTCAGAGCAGGCATCCCCCCTGGCTTCACTGGTTGCGGACAACGGAGGCCGGGTCGTGGGGTTTGTCCTGGGCAATGCCAGCGGATGGGAATTTGGAATCCCTGATACGGTAGGCTGGATCGACACGCTCGGTGTAGACCCGGCTTATCATCACCAGGGAATCGGTCGGCTTCTTCTTTTCGAAATGATCGGAAACATGAAAAAAGTCGGCGTGGAAAAGATCTATACCCTGGTGAGCTGGCGATCCGGAAACCTGCTCGAGTTCTTTGACAAGCTGGGCTTTCAGCGGGGGGACATGATCAACCTGGAACTGGACATACGAGGGAGGTCCATGTGAACGATCCGCATCTGGAGCGCCGCTTTACGAACCTGGTCGAGATTCTTCGCCGCCTCCGCTCCCCCGGGGGATGCCTCTGGGACCGGCAGCAGAAGAAAGAGGATATCGGCCGGTATCTCCTGGACGAATCCTACGAAGTGCTCGATGCCGTCGCTGGCGGTTCGCCGGAGGAATTGAAGGAAGAGCTGGGGGACCTGCTCTTTCAGATCCTTTTCCTGGCGCAGCTCGCTGAAGAGGCCGGCGAATTCGGAATCGGCGAGGTCCTGGATGACATCGGCGCCAAGATGATCCGCCGCCATCCACACGTGTTCGGGAACCGGGAGGTGAACAGCGTCGCCGATATCCGGGCCAACTGGGAAGAGATCAAAAGGAATACCGAGAAAAAGTACGAGAAGCATGCGAGCCTCCTGGATAAAGTCCCCCGCTCTCTGCCCGCTCTGATGCGCGCCCAGAAGGTGTCCGCACTGGCCTCGAAGTGCGGATTCGATTGGCCGAACGCCGAGGAGGTGCTCGCCAAAATTGAGGAGGAATTCTCAGAACTGAAAGCGGCGATTATCGCAGGGGACCACAGGAACATCGAGGAGGAAACGGGAGACGTCCTCTTTTCGCTGGTGAATCTCTGCCGCTTTTTTTCCATGGATGCCGAGAAGAGCCTATCGAAGACGATCCTCAAATTTCGAACGCGATTTGGCTATATTGAGGAACAACTGAAAAAGCAGGGGAAATCCCCCGAGGAGGCCACCCTGGAAGAGATGGACCATTTGTGGAACAAAGCCAAGTTTGAATTAGAGGAATAGGCCCCTTATGAAATTCTTTCTCTGTGTCCTGGGAATGGTCTTCATTGTCGAAGGCCTCCCTTATGTCGCCTTTCCCGGAAAGCTCAAAGCCTACCTGTCCAGACTTATCACCCTTCCGGACTCGACCCTGCAGTTCCTGGGGCTGATTGCCATGCTCTTCGGCGTTCTTCTGGTTTACTTTGGAAGAAGCTGAAACAAGATCATTGACTTTCCCTGTGAATTTGGATTATCAGGACCGCAGCATCGGCGGCGGAGCCCGAAAACGGGAGGGAAGCCGCCCCTGCACATCAGGAGTAAGGACAGGGGCCGTCACGAGATGAAGCTGAAAGACTTCCATTACGATCTCCCGCAATCCAGGATTGCGCAGCATCCATGCGCCCAGCGGGATCACGCCCGCATAATGGTTCTTGACCGCCGGGAAGCGCGTCTTCAGCATCGTCATTTCTTCGATTTCCCCGAATTTCTGCAGGAGGGCGACTGCCTCGTCATCAACGACTCCAAGGTGATTCCGGCCCGTCTCATCGGAACAAAGGAGACGGGAAGCCGCATCGAGGTTCTTCTCCTTTCCCGCCGCCCCGATCCGCGCCGCCCGTCGGAAGACGTGACGGCGGCCTCGCCCCCGGCTGAACCAGGCGCCGAAGAAACATGGGAGGTGCTTCTCAAGCCGGGCAAGCGGGTTTCCATCGGAACGAAAATTTTTTTCGGGGATTCGAACTGGGCCTCGGTCAGAGAGAGGGTCAGCGAAAAGAAGTGGCGGGTGGCCTTCTTCACGGCCCTGCCCTTTGATCTGTTTCTCCAGCAGTTCGGCAAGGCTCCCCTGCCCCCCTACATCAAGCGGAAACGGGAGGATGGACCGGCGCCGCAGGACCGTGAGCGCTATCAGACCATTTATGCCCGCCATCCAGGTTCCGTCGCCGCGCCGACGGCGGGGTTCCACTTTTCGGAAACGCAGTTTCGGGCCCTGCAGGACCTTGGAGTTGCCATTGCCCCCGTGACCCTTCACGTCGGGTTCGGCACCTTTACCCCCATAGAAGCGGAGAACGTGGAGGACCACGTCATGGAGAAGGAATCGTTCTCTCTTTCCCCGGAATCGGCGGATCGGATCAATTCCGCCCGTCGGGTCATCGCCGTCGGAACGACCTCCACCAGGGTCCTGGAATCCGCGTCGGACGGTCATGGCCGCGTCCGGCCGATGGCCTCCTCTTCCAGCCTCTTCATCTATCCGGGATACCGCTTCAGGCGCGTGGATGCCCTGCTGACGAACTTTCATCTTCCCCAGTCGTCCCTGTTCCTCCTCGTGTGCGCCTTTGCCGGAAGGGATCTGATCTTCAAGGCCTATGCCGAGGCCGTGCAGGAGGAATACCGCTTCTACAGTTACGGCGACTGCATGCTGATTCTCTGAGCGGCCCGCTTCCCCGGAAGGATGGTTTGGATGACCTTATGCCCCCGATAAAACAACATTTCAAGGTTCTGGAGACGGATCCGGGATCCGCGGCCCGGTGCGGCCTGCTCTCCACGCCTCACGGCGACGTCCGCACTCCGGCGTTCATGCCGGTGGGAACCCAGGGCACGGTGAAGTCCCTGGCTCCCGACACGGTCAAGGAGCTCGGCGCGGAGATGATCCTCTGCAATACATACCACCTCTACCTGAGGCCGGGGCACGGACTCATCGCCTCCCTGGGCGGGCTGCACTCCTTCATGAACTGGCATGGCCCCATCCTGACCGACAGCGGCGGCTTTCAGGTCTACAGCCTGGGGAAGCTCCGGAAAATCACGCCTGAAGGCGCCATCTTTCAGTCCCATATCGACGGTTCCCGCCACAGGCTCACCCCGGAGCTGGCCGTTGAAATCCAGGAGGCGCTCCATTCCGACATCATGATGTGCCTCGATGAATGTACGCCCTACCCGGCCACCTTCCGGGAGGCGGAGTCCTCCCTTTCCCTGACCCTCTCCTGGGCGGAAAGGAGCCGGAAGGCCAGGGCGGACTCTTCTGACCAGGCCCTCTACGGCATCGTCCAGGGCGGGATGTATTCCGAATTGAGAAAGCGGGCGGTTGAAGCCATTTCGGCCATGAACTTTGACGGCTACGCCCTGGGAGGCCTCAGCGTTGGAGAACCCAAGGCGCAGATGGAGCAGATCGTCCAGGAAACGGCCCCCCTTCTTCCAGCAGACCGGCCGCATTATCTCATGGGCGTGGGGACACCGGAGGACATCGTAAAGGCGGTGGATTGCGGCATTGACCTCTTCGACTGCGTCATGCCCACCCGCTGCGCACGCCATGGATTGTTGTTTACAAATGCGGAAAAGGTTGTTATAAAAAACGCCCGTTATCGGGAAGACAACGGGCCTCTGGACAGTGAATGCGACTGCTACACCTGCCGGAACTTCTCGCGGGCCTACCTGAGGCATTTATATGTGGCGGGAGAAATCCTGGCCATGACCCTGAATACTCTTCACAACATCCGCTATTACATGCGCCTCATGGAGCAGATTCGCAACGCCATAGGATGCGGTCAATACGCGGCTTTTAAAACCCGGTTTCTGGAGAGCCGGCTGAAGGCGTAAGCCTGGAATCCTGACCCGCAAAGATTTCATAACGGAAACAACTTAAAGGAGGACAAAGAATTGACAGACTTAGCTCATGCCATGGGAAACCTGGGAGGAGGGGGGCCGGCAGGTGGAGATGTCTCTTTCCTGATCATGATGGCCGTCATATTCGGCATTTTTTATTTCCTGCTGATCCGACCGCAGCAGAAGAAGCAGAAGGAGCTCAAGGAAATGCTGGCCAACCTGAACCACGGCGACGTCGTGGTGACCTCGGGGGGCATTCACGGAAAAATTGCCGCCATGACCGGCGACGTCATAACCCTTGAAGTGGCCGACAAGGTCCGCATCAAGGTTTCGAGAAGCTTTATTGCGGCCGTCCTTGAAAAATCGGGGGATAAGGCCGGAAAGGAATAGTCGAAAAGGGGAATCCTATGTTCGGAAGTCTGAAAGTTCGAAGTATTTTTGCCCTTGTCGTCATCCTGGTTGCGGTCTTCTATCTGGTTCCCACCATGACGTCGGAGCTCCCGGAATTCTGGGAAAAGAAGCTCCCCAAGGACAAGATTCACCTGGGGCTCGACCTGCAGGGCGGGATGCATCTTGTCCTCGAGGTGGAGGCAGACAAGGCCATTGAAGCAACCCTGGAACGAACGTCCGTCGATCTCAAGGAGGCGCTGATGGACAAACGAATCCGCTTCCGCCGTCTGGAGCGGACCGCCAATCAGACCCTCTCGGTTGAACTGCCGGACAGCGCCTCGCGGATGGCCTTTGAAAAAAGTCTCCGGGAATCCTATCCGGATCTGGAAATCCTATCTGCGGAAACCGTGGAGGGAGTCGAACGGGTGTCCCTGGGCATGAATGAGAAGCGGAAGGAAGAAATCCGCAAACTGGCGATCGAGCAGAGCCTGGAAACCATCCGAAACAGGGTCGACCAGTTCGGCATTACGGAGCCGGAAATCGTCCCCCAGGGAAAGGACCGCATCCTCATCCAGCTCCCGGGGATCAAAGATCCCGCCCGGGCCAAGAGCCTGATCGGCAAAACGGCTCTTCTGGAATTCAAGCTTGTCGACGAGGAGCACAGCCTCGAGGAAGCCCTCAGAGGCAGTGTACCCGAGGGCGACATCATTGCCTACGAGCGGAAGATCGACCCCATGTCCGGAAAGAGTGTGGAAGTTCCCTATCTGCTGAAGGGCAAGGCCATGCTGACCGGCGACGCGCTGGAAAACGCCCAGGTTAAGATCAGCGACCGTTTCGGCGAACCTCATGTCGCCTTGAAGTTCAATGCACGCGGGGCTGCCGATTTCGAGCGGATCACGGGCGAAAATGTCAAAAAGCGCCTGGCCATCGTCCTCGATGGCATCGTCCATTCCGCTCCAGTGATCCAGGAAAAGATTTCCGGGGGGCAGGCGCAGATTACCGGCTCCTTCACCATGGATGAGGCCCGCGACCTTGCCATCGTGCTTCGCGCCGGTGCGCTGCCCGCTCCGGTCAAGATCCTGGAGGAGAGGACCGTGGGGCCATCCCTCGGAAAGGACTCCATTGATATGGGGATCTGGTCGAGCGTCATCGCCGGCATTCTTGTCATCGCCTTCATGATTTTCTACTACAGGCTGTCCGGCATCGTGGCGGATATCGCACTGGTCCTCAATCTCATTCTCCTCATGGGCGCCATGGCCGCCTTCAAGGCAACCTTGACCCTTCCAGGCATCGCCGGCATCGTTCTCACCATCGGAATGGCGGTGGATGCCAACGTGCTGATTTTCGAAAGGACCCGGGAAGAACTCCGGACGGGGAAAACGCCCCGCGCCGCCATTGACGCCGGTTACAACAAGGCTTTCCTGACGATTCTGGACTCCAACGTCACCACGCTGGTGGCCGCCCTCTTCCTCTTCGGCTTCGGAACGGGCCCGATCAAGGGGTTCGCCGTTACCCTGACCATCGGGATCATCGTCAGCATGTTCACCGCGATCGTTGTCACGAGAATCATCTTTGACTACTTCATATGGAACCGCAAGATTTCGTCCATCAGCATATAAAACCGGCAACGGGCATTTGAACCTTCGAGGAGATCTTCATGGAAATCATTAAATCGGAAACCCATTTTAATTTCGTCGCCATGATGAAAATGGCCGCCATAGCCTCCCTGGTCTATATCCTGATCGGAATCGGTTCCATCTTCTGGCATGGAGGCCTGAATTTCGGAATCGATTTTGCGGGAGGGACCTTGATCCAGATCCGGTTCAGCGGAGAGACCTCTGTCGAAAAGCTCCGGCAGGTCTTCAAATCCATCGGCCTGGAAAACAGCATCATCCAGGAGTTCGGACCGCATGAAATGGTGGTGAGAATCCCGGTTACGAATGTGGATCTCAAGGGGCTCTCCGGCCAGGTTGAAAACGCCCTCCAGGGAGCCTACGGCCAGGGTGCCACGGAGATTCGCAGGCTGGAATCCGTGGGGCCGAAAGTCGGCCGGGATCTGACGCGGAAGGCCCTGCTGGCCATCATCTTCTCATGGATCGGCATTCTCGTTTATGTGGGCTTTCGCTTCGAATTCCGTTATGCCCTGGGCGGGATCATCGCCCTCATTCACGATGTCCTGGTTACGATCGGAACCCTTTCCCTGTTGAACAAGGAGTTCGATCTGAACATCGTCGCAGCCATGCTCACGATCATCGGTTATTCCATCAACGACACCATCGTCATTTTTGACCGGATCCGTGAAAATACTCGGAAAAACATGAAGATGCCCCTTATGGACGTGATCAATCTCAGCGTGAATCAGACCCTGAGCCGAACCATTCTGACCTCCTTCACGGTGCTGATCGTCCTGGTGGTCCTGTTCTTCTTCGGCGGTTCAGTCATCCACGACTTTGCCTTCACGCTGCTGGTAGGCTGTCTTGCCGGAGTTTACTCGACTGTTTTTATTGCCAGCCCCATCGTGCTGGCCTTTGAAAGGATCCGGCCCTCCCGGATGAAAGGTAAGAAATAGGGTTGCCGCCTCTGGAAACCGCCGGATGGTCGCTTTTCTTCGCCGTCCTGATTGTCGGCCTGTATGCCAACATCTACGGACTGCCGGGGACCGTGCTCATCTTTATCGACGTCCTGGTCTACGCTTCGGTTACAGGCTTCTGCACGATCGGAAAGGCATTGCTTGTTTCCCTTCTTGCCATCGCTCTCCTGGCTGAGGGCCTGGAGCTGATTCTTTATGCCGCCGGCGCGTCCCGCTTCTCCGTCTCGAAAAAGGGTATCGCCGTTTCGGTCCTCGGCAGCGTGGCCGGGGCGCTCCTGTTGACCCGTTATCTCTACGGTCTGGGAACCCTGGCTGGAATCTTTCTCGGCGGGTTCCTGGGGATTCTGCTCATGGAGCTGATGCACCAGATGCAGCTGAGGCCCTCCATGCGCAGGACGAAAGGCTCGATTCTGGGACGGTCCGCAGGGACTCTGACAAAGGGGGGGCTGGCCCTGTCGATGATGGTCCTGGCTCTGATGAGCATTTACTCCTAGAAAACCCAAGGATATCTCTATGGCAAAAAGGAAATCAAAATTTCGGGAATACGCCGAGGCCATTGTTATTGCCCTGATCATCGCCTTCTTCATCCGGACCTTCGTGATCCAGGCGTATAAAATCCCCTCCGGATCGATGAAACCGACCCTTCTGGTGGGCGATCATATCCTCGTCAACAAATTTCTCTACGGGATCAAGGTCCCCCACTTCCGCAACACCATCTTCCCCATCAATGAACCGCAGAGGGGGGACGTCGTGGTTTTCATTTATCCGGAAGACCGGAGCAAAGACTTCATCAAGCGGGTGATTGCCGTCAGCGGTGACACGGTGGAAATCCGCAACAAGAAGATTTACCTCAACGGAAAGCTTTATAAGGACGGCAAGGGGGTTTATGTCGATTCGTTCATCCTTCCAGGGTCTCTTCAGCCCCGGGACAATTTCGGACCCGTGACCGTTCCCCCCTCCTCCCTCTTCGTGATGGGTGACAATCGGGATCAGAGCTATGACAGCCGCTTCTGGGGATTCGTAGACCTGAAGGACGTTCTCGGAAAAGCCATCGTCATCTACTGGTCATGGGACCGGGAAAATCGCGGCGTGCGCTGGGATCGGCTGGGTGATCTTCTCCATTAGGGAGGCCGCTTTCAGAGGACGGCAGCCAGCACCGTGGCCAGGGACAGAACAATCAGCACGGCAACGGTCAGCCAGGAAATGAGATTCATGACGGTTCCGTTGGTGTGCTCCCCCATGATTTTCCTGTCGTTGACAAGCAGGAGGATGAAGATCAGGATCACGGGAAGCAGAAGCCCGTTGACCACCTGGGTATAGTACATGATGGGAATCAACGGAACATTCGGCAACAGGATAATCCCCGCCCCCAGGATGATCATGATGGAATAGAGCCCGTAGAACTGCGGCGCTTCGAGAAACTTGCGGTTCAGGCTCGATTCCCAGCCAAAGGCTTCGCAGATCGTGTAGGCCGTGGACAACGGCAGGATGGAGGCGGCAAACAGCGAGGCGTTCAAAAGGCCGAAGGCAAACAGACCGGAACAGTAAGTTCCTGCCATCGGCTTCAAAGCCAGGGCCGCGTCCTTGGCCGTTTCGACCCGGATCCCCGCCTGGTAGAGCGTGATGGCGCAGAGCATGATGATGAAGAAGGCCACCACGTTGACCATCACGGAACCGACCACCACATCCAGGCGGGTATAGGGGTAGTCCTCGACCTGCAGCCCCTTGTCGACCACGGAAGACTGGAGATAGAACTGCATCCAGGGCGCAATGGTCGTCCCCACGATACCCACCGCCATGGTCAGATATCCGGCGTCGAAACGCAGAGAAGGCGTCACGGTCGCACGCCCGATTTCTCCCCAGTCAGGGTTTGCCGTGAAGCCGGAAATGATGTACGAAAAGTAGAAGACGCAGGCGGTGAGAAAAACCTTTTCCACGGACTTGTAGCTGCCCTTAACCACCAGCCACCAGACAAAAGCGGCACCGAAGGTCACCGACAGATATTTGCTCAAGCCGAAGATCTCCATGCTGGCCGCCAAACCGGCAAACTCGGCAACCGTATTGCCCAGGTTGGTCAGAAAAAGGACAATCATGAGATAGAAGGTGATTCTGGCACCGAATCGCTCGCGGATGAGGTCGGACAGCCCTTTTCCGGAAACAACGCCCATCCGGGCGCCCATCTCCTGAATGATGACAAGGGCGACCGTTATGGGAATCAGAAGCCACAGGAGGGAAAGGCCGTAATGGGCTCCGGCCAGGGAGTAGGTCGTGATTCCGCCTGCATCGTTGTCCACGTTGGAGGTGATGATCCCCGGCCCGACAAAGGCAAGCAGAACTCCGAGAGACTTCCAGAATCTCTTCGAGGAAATGGCGTGGAATCGATCGCGGATTGATCCGAGAAAACCGTCACCGGGCATAGGTGGCCACCATCGTCTTTCATCGCCTTATTTCCCCAGTCTTGGTGCAACCACTTCGAGCAGATCCTTGAACATGATGACCCCCTGCAGCCTCATCTGATCATCCACCACCGGGATGGCCATGATGCCGTACTTGGCAAAATCGCTGGCAATCGAATCTTTGTCCTCATCAAGCTCGACCGTGACGACCCGTCGGAACATCAGGTCTGAAAGGCAGGTCTCCGGCAGGGCGACCAGCAGCTCTCTGAGACTCAAAAGCCCCAGGAGGTGCTCCTCTTCATCGACAACATACAGGTAATAGACAAAATCCAGATCTTCGGCCTCCCGGTGGACCACCTGAAGGGCCTCCATAACCGTCGTCTGCGGCAGGAAGCTCAGGTAGGCCGTCGTCATGAGCCCCCCGGCCGTTTCCTCAGGGTGGGCAAGAAGCTCCTTGACATCATCGGCAATGTCCTGCTCCATGGCCTCGAGAATGTCTTCCGCCTTGTCCCTGGGAAGATCCGCCAGCAGGTCCGCCGCATCACTCAGGGACATTTCCTCGATAATATCGCTGGCCTGTTCAACGTCCATATTCTCGATCAGGGTGACCTGGATCTTCGGATCCGTTTCCTCCAGCGTTTCCGCCGCGGTTTCCACATCCAGGGACTGGAAAACCGCCGTGCGCTGGCGGATATCGAGCTCTTCGATAATGTCGGCGATATCCGCCGGGTGAAGCTGGGCTAACCGGCTTTCTGCAACGTTCAGGCGCAGAAGGCCCGGTGAAGACAGCGGCTGGACAAACTGCCAGGAGATGAACTGATCGGGCAGGTCGTATTCAAAAAGCCCCTTCAGGAGATAATCCGTCACCTTTTCCAGGCCGACCCGCCGCATGAGGCCCCGGAAGCCCACATCCACATGGATCAGGTAAAGGCCTCCCCGGGCCATGAGGAACTGGAGATCATTGACCCGCCGCACCTTGGCGCCATTGGTGTCAACAATCTGCTTATCCAGGAGGCTTTCCTTCAGCCAGATCTCCTCCGCCTCCGTCCCCCCTTCCCAGGAGGTGTCCGCTTCCCGGGTGTCAACCACGAAGCATCCGTTCACTTCGACAAGATTCCGCCAGGGCATGATCACCGGCGTCCCGCGGTGGTCCGGCTTCACCAGGACACCGCTTACGGAGGGATAAGGTTCACCAAGAGGGACCACCACATCAAGGATCTGGCCCAGGGGCCGCCCCTTGACATCAATCATTTTTTTCCTCAGGATCTGGCTCAAAAACAAAAAAACCTGAGGTTCGTATTCAGCCGCCATACATTTTCCCTCCAGGTGCAGTGCGTATAACATTATTGACCGGTAAAAAAAAGATTTTTCCCCCGGACGGCCTTCCCTTTTATGGCATCCTGAAAACGGCGGTCTTAACTCTCCGAAATCACATTGCGGCTTGACAGAACAGGAATATTCTACTAGAAGCATCTCCAATAGGAACAGTGAGCATGAGGCAAGGAATGACCCTGGTAACAATCGGCTTTCATACAGAGAGACCAGCCTTCTCAATTTACGGGAAGGTTTTTTTTTGCCGAACGATAGTCGTTACAGAAACACTGCGGGAAATCCCGGTCTTCGGCTTTTTTCTATGATGCGGCAGCAGAAATCCAGGAAAGGAATCCGGGAAAATGCAAAAGAAACTGGTCATGGATGCAGCGGAGATCGACCGATCGCTGACTCGCATCGCCTATGAGATCCTCGAAAAGAATAAGGGCGTAACCGATCTGGTTCTGGTGGGCATTCGGACGGGAGGCGTTTTTCTCGCAGAACGTCTTCAGAAAAAAATCTTCGACATTGAAGGGGTTAAAGTCCCTTCGTGCATCCTGGATATCACGATGTACCGTGACGATCTGCTTTCAGCTCACAGGAAGCCCAGGATCATGAAGACGGAGATTCCCTTCAGCCTGGATAAGAAGAAGGCCATCCTCGTTGACGACGTTCTCTTCACGGGAAGGACCATCCGGGCCGCCATGGATGCCCTCATCGATTTTGGACGCCCTCAATCGATCCAGCTTGCCGTCCTGATCGACCGCGGGCATCGTGAACTTCCCATAAGGGCTGATTTCGTCGGGGCGAATCTTCCCTCTTTCCTCTGGGAGGAAATCAGCGTCAACCTGATTGAGAAGAACGGTCGTGATGAAGTGGTCGTCGAGGACAGCAACTAGAGGAAATGCCGGCAGAAAATTAACCCGTTCGTCTATGGAAATCAGGAGTTGTACCATGAAGTGGGAACGTAAGGATCTTCTGGGGATCAAGGACCTATCCGGGGAGGAAATATCCCTGATTCTCGACACGGCGGAGTCTTTTCTCGAGGTATCCACGCGTGACATCAAAAAGGTGCCGACTCTCCGCGGTAAAACGATCATCAATTTTTTTGTCGAGGCCAGTACCCGGACCCGCACCTCCTTTGAAATCGCCGGCAAGCGCCTGAGCGCCGACACCATCAATATCTCGGCCTCCACGAGCAGTCTGGTCAAGGGGGAAACCCTGGCGGATACAGCAAGGAACCTCGAAGCCATGAATCCGGACGTGATCGTGATCCGCCACAGCTGCGCCGGAGCGCCTCACATGCTGGCCCGGCTGGTCAGACAGTCCATCATCAATGCCGGCGACGGTGCCCATGAGCACCCCACCCAGGCGCTGCTCGACATGATGACGATACGGAGCCGCAAGGGCACCCTCTCCGGGTTGAACGTGACCATCGTCGGCGACATCGCCCACAGCCGCGTCGCCCGTTCCAACATCTACGGATTGAACAAAATGGGGGCCCATCTGACTGTGGCAGGCCCCGCCACCATGATGCCGAGGGACATCCGGGAACTGGGGGTCAAGGTATCCTTTCGCCTGGAGGAGGCCCTTCAAGACGCGGATGTGGTCATGATGCTCCGGATTCAGACGGAGCGGGAACAGCGGAGCGTCTTTCCCTCCCTTCGGGAATATTCCGCGTTTTACTGCCTGAACGGGGACAACATCCAACGGGCCAGACCGGATGTCCTGGTCATGCACCCTGGTCCCGTCAATCGCGGCGTGGAGATCTCTCCCGAAATAGCCGACGGGGCGAACTCCGTCATTCTGGAACAGGTCACCAACGGGGTCGCCGTCCGGATGGCCCTTCTTTATCTTCTGACAGGAGCCATAGAATGAGCATACTGCTGAAAGGAGGCAGAGTCGTCGACCCCTCCCGGAATCTCGATGGTGTAAAAGATATCCTCATCGAGGAAGGAAAGATTGCCGCCATCGCGGATTCCATGGACGACACCACCGGAGAAACACGCGTTGTGCACCTTGAGGGCAAAGTCGTTCTGCCCGGCCTTGTGGACATGCACACCCATCTGCGGGAACCCGGGTATGAATACAAGGAAACCATCCGCTCAGGCAGCGAAGCGGCTGCGGCCGGGGGATTTACTTCAATCGCCTGCATGCCGAACACCGACCCCGTCAACGACAGCCGGGCCGTGACGGAATACATCGTGAAGCGGGCCGGGGAGTGCAACCTTGTCCATGTCTATCCCGTAGCCGCCATCTCCCTCAGGTCCGAGGGAAGGACCCTTGCAGAATTCGGCGATTTGAAAGAGGCCGGCGCGGTCGCCTTTTCCGACGACGGAAAGCCCGTCGTGGACAGCGGCCTCATGAGACGGGCCCTGGAATATGCCTCTTCGCTGGGCCTGGTGATTATCCCCCACTGCGAAGATCTTTCGCTGTCTGCCGGCGGCCTCATGAACGAGGGGCGGATCTCCACGGAGCTGGGGCTTCCCGGCATCCCCACTCTGGCCGAAGAGGTGATGATCGCCCGCGACCTTCTTCTCGCCGAATATACCGGGGCGGCCCTGCACATCTCCCATGTGAGCTCCGCCGGATCCGTACGGATGATCCGCAACGCCAAAGCACGGGGAATCCCGGTCACGGCGGAAACAGCGCCCCACTATTTCACCCTGACGGACGAAGCCCTTCGGGATTTTGACCCCTCCTTCAAGGTCAATCCCCCCCTGAGGAGCCCCCTGGATCGGAAGGCCATCCGGGAAGGACTGCGGGACGGCACCCTCGATGTGATCGCCACGGACCATGCGCCCCATGCCGCCACCGACAAGGAGGTGGAATTTGAATATGCCGCCAGCGGCATCTCCGGCCTTGAAACGGCGCTTGCCCTGAGCCTCAGGCTCGTCGATGACGGGCTTTTGACCCTTTCGGAACTGGTCCGGAAGATGAGCACCAATCCGGCCAAGATCCTGAACATCCCGGGGGGAGCGCTCCTTCCGGGAGCCGACGCGGACATTACGGTCTTCGATCCCGACAGGAGCTGGATCGTCGACCCCCTCAGCTGGCGTTCAAAAGGGAAAAATTCCCCCTTCTTCGGCTGGACGCTAAAGGGGAAAGTGCTCATGACCCTGGTGAAAGGGAGAGTCGTTTATTCGGAAGATTAGGAGGCGGCCCGCCCGAAGCCGGCAGCGTCCTCTTTGAATGTTCAGACATGAATGCTCGAGCCACTCACAAAACCGAGGGAATCGTTCTGAAGGCGCTGAACTACGGCGACTCGGATCTGATTGTGACCTTCTACACCCGGGATTTCGGAAAGCTGACCGCCATCGCCAAGGGGGCGAGAAACAGCCGTAAACGGTTTGTCAATGTTCTTGAGCCCTTCTGCTGTTCCTCCCTCCTTTTCGCCCGGAAGCAGCGGGATCAGCTGGCCTGGCTGGAAAGCTGCCACCGGCTCAATGAATATCCTCAAATCCGCAAATCCCTGGACCGAACCCTTCTTGCCTCGTATCTCATCGATCTCGTCGATCATTTCTCTTCAGAGGAGAAAACGGATCCGGAACTCTTCCTGCATCTGCAGACCTTTCTGTCGCTTATTGAAGAGGGGGACACCTCGGAACGACTTCTGCGCTTCTTCGAGATCCGTCACCTGAAGCTTTCCGGTTTCGCACCGGCGCTTGACCGCTGCATCCTGTGCAACTCGCCCCTGGATTCGCGGCAGCAGTACGTGTTCAGCATCGCCCAGGGCGGCCTGCATTGCCGGTCCTGCTTTTCCAAATCGCCGGATTCCAACATCCTGCCGGTTTCCCTCGGCACCATCAAGACCCTCCTTCTCGGGAAGGAAATCGAAGCGGGAAAGATGAAGCGGATCCTGTTCTCGGGGCAGACCGCCCGGGAAAGCAAGTCGCTCCTCTCCCTCTTTATCGGCCATATCCTCGGAAAGGAGCTGAAGTCCCTCAAGGTTCTTGACGAAATCCAGTCAATGGGCGTGTAAACCCGGTCCCGGATCACACGTGACCGCCGGAGGCAAAGCGCGGCAGCACGCCGGCGCCCGGAGAGGCAGGCCAGGGGTCCGATCCGGTCGCCGAAGGAGAACGTTCCCGGCGGCGGAATCGGGTAGCGCGGCTTTTTCGTGTTGACACGAAGACCTCATCATGTTAGGTAGCCGCCGGAACTTCTTAAAAATAATGGGAATATGCAATAAAGCACAGGAGGCACAAGGTGACTTTTCAGGAACTGATCTTTGCCCTTGAACACTATTGGGCGAATCAGGGCTGCGTGATTCAGCAGCCCTACGATATCGAAGTGGGTGCAGGGACCTTCAATCCCGCCACCTTCCTGCGGGCCCTGGGTCCGGAACCCTGGAATGTGGCCTACGTGGAGCCGTCCCGCCGGCCGACGGACGGCCGTTACGGCGAAAACCCGAACCGCCTGCAGCACTACTACCAGTATCAGGTCATCATGAAGCCCTCGCCCCTGAACATCCAGGATCTCTACCTGGACTCTCTCCGTAGCTTCGGCATCGATCCGCTGGATCATGACATCCGCTTTGTGGAAGACGATTGGGAATCACCCACCGTTGGGGCCTGGGGCCTGGGCTGGGAAGTCTGGCTGGACGGCATGGAGATCTCTCAGTTCACCTATTTCCAGCAGGTGGGCGGCATCGATGTGAAGCCCGTCTGCGCTGAGCTGACCTACGGCATTGAACGCATCGCCATGTATATCCAGGGGATCGACAATGTCTATGATCTACAATGGAGTGAGAACATCAAATATGGAGATGTTCATCACCAGGGCGAAGTGGAATTCTCCACCTACAACTTCGAAATTGCCGACGTGGACATGCTGAGAAAACTCTTCGATGCCTATGAAGCGGAAGCCATCCGGACGGCGGAGAAGGACCTGGTTCTTCCCGCTTACGACTACTGCCTCAAATGCTCGCACACCTTCAACCTCCTCAACGCCCGCGGAGCGATCAGTGTGGCCGAACGGACCAGCTACATCGGAAGAGTCCGAAACCTGGCCAGGCTTTCCGCCGAAGGATACATCCGTCAGCGGGAGCGCATGGGATTTCCCCTGCTGAACAGAGCAGAAGCCTAGAGCCGGGGTCTGGTTTCGAACAAATCCAACACGACGCTTTTTGAAAAGCAATCCATAACGATGAAAAGATGGGAGAGTCAGATGAGCAACGAACTGCTGCTGGAGATAGGGACGGAGGAAATTCCTGCCGCCTTTATTCCCAAGGCGCTGAACGACATGAGTTCACTGATCCGCAAAGCGCTGACCGATGAACGGATTTCATACGGAACGATCCGGACCTTCGGAACCCCCCGACGGCTCTGTCTGGCCGTGGCCGATGTGGCCGAGAGGCAGGAGGATCAGCTGATTGAAAAGCTCGGCCCCGCAAAAAGGGTCTCCTTTGATTCCGAGGGAAATCCCACCAAGGCGGCCCTGGGCTTTGCAAAGGGGCAGGGCGTCGACATCTCGGAAGTCGGCACCCTGTCGACCGACAAGGGGGAATACCTCTGCATCCGCAAACACATTTCCGGCCAGGACAGCGCTTCCCTGCTTCCGGAAATCCTATCCAGGCTGGTGGCGTCTCTTTCCTTCAAAAAGTCCATGCGGTGGGGAGACCTGGACTTCCGTTTCGCCCGCCCGATCCACTGGATTCTTGCCCTGTACGGCGGCGCCGTGGTCCCCTTCCGGATTGAAACCATTGAGAGCGGAAACCTGTCCCGGGGACACCGGTTCATGAAGCCCGAGGCATTCCCCGTCTCCAACCTGTCCGAATATCTCGAAGGGACACGGGACCATTTTGTAATGGTCGATCCCGGGGAGCGCAAGCGGATCATTCTCGAGGAGGCGCGCAAAGCCGCAGCCGCCGTATCCGGCCGCATCCTGGAAAACGGCGATCTGCTGGAAACGGTGACGTACCTCGTGGAGTACCCCACCGTTGTCTGCGGCAGCTTTGACCGGAAATACCTGGACCTTCCCGGGGAGGTCCTGACCACCTCCATGATGTCCCATCAGAAATATTTCCCCGTCGTCGATTCGGCGGGTCAGCTGCTGCCCTATTTCATCACGGTCAACAATACCCTGGCCCGGGACCCCGCCGTTGTAAAGCGGGGGAATGAAAAAGTCATCCGGGCGAGGTTGTCCGATGCCCAGTTCTTCTTTGAGGAAGATCAGAAAACGCCCCTTGAGGACCGCGTCGAGGGGCTCCAGCAGGTCGTCTTCCACACACTGCTGGGTACATCCTACGAAAAGGTTCAGCGTTTTCGAAAACTTGCGGCCTATATCGCCGAGCGCATCGGCCCCTCCCTGAAAGACCGGGTGGATCGCGCATCCCTGCTGGCCAAGGCCGACCTGGACACCCAGATGGTTGGCGAATTTTCAGAACTTCAGGGGATCATGGGACGAGAGTACGCCCTGCTGGCCGGTGAAGATCCCGCCGTGGCCAAGGCGATCTATGAGCATTACCTCCCGCTCACCGCCGGAGGAAATCTTCCTGAAACCCATGAAGGCGCCATCGTCAGCATAGCGGACAAAATGGACACCATTGCCGGGTTCTTCGGCGTCCGCCTGGTTCCCACCGGCACGGCGGATCCCTATGCCCTGCGCCGCCAGGCGCTGGGCATCATCAACATCATCCTTGAAAAGCGGTATCCCCTTATGCTGGAGGACCTGGTGAGTACAAGCCTGGCCATCCTGGATGGAAAGATGACGCGCCCGGCGGAAGAAACGGCGAAGGATGTCCTGGAGTTCTTCCGGGGGCGGCTCGAAAATATGCTGATTTCCCAGGGTCACCCCCAGGACGTCGTCAGCGCCGTTCTTGCCGCGGGATTCTCCGACCTCGTTCAGGTCATCCAGAAGATTGAAGCCATGGAAACCTTCAAAACGCATCCCGCTTACGAACCGCTGGCAATCGCCTTCAAGCGGGCCGGAAACATCCTGAAGGAATTCGGAAAGGGCCGCATCGAACCGTCACTGTTCAACCTGGAAGAGGAGATCCTGCTGCATTCGACCTTTATTGAAACCCGCGATAAAGTTCTCCAGGCTTTGCAGAAGGAGGATTATCCTGCCGCACTTCTGGAACTCGCCGCCCTGCGCGAGCCGATCGACCGGTTCTTCGGATCAGTGATGGTCATGGTGGAGGAGGAAGCCATCCGCTTCAATCGGCTGTCGCTTCTGGAGGCTCTTTTTTCCCTCTTCCGCCGCATTGCCGACTTCTCGAAAATCGTGACGGCATCCTGAAAAAAATCGGGGCGCGTCGAACGGTTTTCCTTCAACGCGCCCCGGTGCATCCTACCTCTTCACCACCAGGACCGGGCGGACGGCCTTGCGGATCACCGCTTCGGAGACCGACCCCAGCAGCATTTCCTCTACGTTGCTTCTGCCGTGAGACCCGATCACGATCAGGGAAACGTCCTCTTCCTGCGCTGTTTTGAGAATTGTCTTAAAGGGATTCCCCTTTACGATCTTCAACCTGGCCTCCAGCCCTCTTTCCCTCAATTCTTCCAGAATCTTGTTGCCCCTCTCATCGGCGGCCTTCCTCAGTTCGTTCTCAATGGCTGCAAAGTCAATGGCAATTTCGTGTGACGTCAGAACGAGGGACCTTTCGTCAATCACATGAAGGACGATGGCCTCTTTTGCGCCTGCGTCCTTGAGCTGCTTGACGTAACGAACGGCTTTCATGGATACATCAGAAAAATCGGTGGGGTACAATATGCGCTCAAACATGATCTTCTCCTCCTTTTTTGATGGCAATGACAACCTTTCTTCAGACGCCCTCTGCGCCTCCTCCTTAACGCTTGATCACCAGAACCGGCTGGACAGCTTTACGGATCACCTTTTCAGAAACGGAGCCCAGCAGCATTTCCTCCAGGTTGCTTTTTCCGTGAGATCCGATCACGATGAGGGAAGCCTTTTCCTCCTGCGCTGTTCTGAGAATTTCCAGAAAAGGAACTCCATTTTTTACAATGAACTTGGCGGAGAGCCCCCCTTCCCGTAACTGCTCCACAATTTTATTGCACTCCTCGTCGGCAATCCGTCTCAGCTCATCCTGCAAGGCAATAAAATCGATGCCGCTCAGAACATCCGGCGCCAGCAGAGTCCTTTCATCGATTACATGCAGAACCGTAACCTCTCTTGTGCCCGCGTCCTTCAACTGTTTGACATAATTTACGGCTTTCATCGACACATCGGAAAAATCAGTGGGGTACAGAATGCGATCAAACATGGCCTTCCCTCCTTTTTTGTGTGACGTTATCGCGTTCATCGTTTCTGCCCGATATCCTGCCGCCGTCCTCAACGCTTCCGCCCGGCCTTCAAAAAATCACCCAAAGCTTCTCTTGTTCCAGACCCGGGTATTTTAAAATGGTCACAACGAAAAACGGCAACCTGCTTTTCCGCTCCCTCAATAAAGGGATCTCTTCAGTCCCTGATGCTCCGTCCCGAGAGCATGGCAGAATCTTCCGGAAAAGAGGGAACAGGATCAATGGCCAAGGCCGCCGGGCGAAGAGGAAATCAACGCGCTTTTTGATCTCCGCCAAAATGTCCGGAAGGGGCTTCACAGGCATAAAGGACTGAAATACTATATCATTTTATACGCTTCTTCTTCGTGAAATTCAAGGCGATATTGCCGGGGGAGGATCTTGGGCGGGTCGGCGTCGTGGCAAAGGAGCGCCTTGACCTGTCTGTCTTGGCCTTCCATCTTGACCGTTCCGTGTCATGGAATCAAAAACAGGGCTTCCGGAAATGTTCATTCCGCTTTCGGTGATTCTGCAGCCGGCTTGCAAACAGACGGATTTTTATCCGAAATGGGCAGCGATGGAACCATTGCGGCCGAGGAGGGGGTGCTTTCCGCCCAATACCCGGAGAACCAACGGGCTAAAAGAGAAAAACGGCAACGGCGACGACGGTGGTGTGCCCCCCGTTCTTGACGATGCTGGACTGGGTGATGTTTCTCGTGCCGACGATCTTTCCGCTGATCTTAAAGATTTCTTTTTTGTCATCCCAGCTTTCATCGATGTTGAAGTCAATCCCGAGGGTGGAGGCCAGCATGGCCGCGGCAAGATCCTCCGCGTGATCGCCTGCCTGGCGTTCCGTCTGGCCGAAGGCATGATATTCACTGATATAACCATAGGTATTGCGGTCGGCGGGAATGGCGCAGCCCACGGAAGCGGCCAGCAGGCGTCTGGGCTCGTCACTGTTGCAGCGGCTCATGACACAGTAGGTGATCGCCCCCGGCTTCAGCTCCCTTAACCCCATCCCCCGGGAAACAACCTTGCAGCCGGGAGGCAGGATGCTTGACACCTGAACGAGATTGCACTTTTCAATGCCGGCATCCCGCAGGGCCAATTCGAAGGAGTGCAGCTCTTCCCGGTGCGTCCCGACACCTTTGGTAAAAAATATTTTTTTCGGCACAAGGCTGTTCACGTTGATCCACTCCTTACCGTACTGTTTTCCTGAGCCCCGCCAGGGGCACATTCTGCGATGGGTCAACATGCCCCCGCAGCCGTTCCCCGGGTTCCTAACCAAATCCGTGGGCGGACTAACACATCATTAACGATATGTCCAGCATTATGTTATTTTCGTGGAAATAAATTATTAGTTTATATTTTCAAACAGTTGCAATAGCTCATCCCTTCCCGGCTTCATCACCGAAGAAGCGGAGTTCAAAAATTCCGTCCTTGTAATACAGGTAGGAAAAATGACGGATCCAGTCCCCCAGGGTGATGGAATATCCTCTGCGGCTCCCGATGGAATACTCCTTCATCAGGGGCTGGTGGCAATGTCCAAGAATCACGGCGTCAAAGCCCTGCCGGATTTTACGCTCGGCATAGCCGTGCAGAATCTCCGTGAGCCTTTCTTCGGAGAATCGGACGGACTGTTTGCTTGCCGCTGAACTGGCGCCGGCTATCTTCCAGAGCAGGGGCAGCGGCAGGAGGCGCTGGAGCCGGTAGGCCGGGGAACTCCGCAACAGTTTCCGGAGGCGCAGGTATTTCAGGTTCTCCCGATCCACCGTGTCGCCATGTGAAAAAAGGACCCTGCAGTCATCCAGCATCAATGTGCCCCATTCGGGAAAGACTTCCATGCCCAGCAGTCTTGTAAAATAATCGGCCAGGAAAAAGTCGTGGTTTCCTTCTGCGAAATGGACGCGAATTCCCCGATCGCGGATTGCCGTCAACGCCTTTATGACGGGTACGAATTCAGGGTAAACCCTCCCGCCCCGGCAAAACCAGAAATCAAAAAAATCCCCACCGATATAGAGATCGTCCACGGGGATCAGCGGATGGCTCCCCGATGAGGTCTCCAGGGGATGCTCACTATGGACGGTGGAAACCAGATTATCCAGAAACACCATCAGTTTCCGATAATGATCATCATGGCTGCTTTTCAGATGCGCATCAGCAATAAAGAGGGCTTTCATGAATGCCGAAGGTTCCTTCCGCCTGGTGCGTTTTCGATTGTTGAGCCTCTGGGGTGCCGGAGGGGCTTTTCATTAGCATAAAGGATCACCTGGAAAAAGGTGATTTTTTTTAGTCTCTGGAAGCAGATGGGGGCTGATGGCGAAGTTTCGGGAAGAGTCGGGTTTGCTGTCTGCGGGCTCCCCTGCTGCAGGACAGTCAGGGGAGCCCTGCCGCATGAGCGCACCTGGCCGTTCGGCTACAGCGAAGGAAAACACCGTTGAAACGCCGCACCGGTCCTCCCCCGCTGCGGAAACGGAGAATTCAGGCCGGCAGCTTACATGCGGTGCTTCCGCCGGGCAAAACGAATTTATCTCAAGGCATTGTAAATGAGCGCCGAAATCTCGAAGGCCGTCTGCGGACCCCGAAGGATTGCAATGCCCTCCTCGCGGGCCTTGTCGATGACGCTCTGCTCCACCTGAAGGCTTCGGGGAATCACAATGGCGACCACATCCTTCAGTTTGGCGACCCCGAGGATGTTGATATGCCTCTGCATGGTGATCCAGACGGAGTCTTCTTCAATGTTTGCAATGGCATCGGACAGGAGATCCGATGTGTAACCGGTTCGAATCTCCCGGTCCATGTTGATGTCACCTGTTATTGCTTCACAACGAATGTTCCCGATCAACTCGGCAAGGGTCATTTTTCTTATCTCTCCCATAGGTTTTTCGATGCCGCCGGCGAAATCATCAAGCAGGCCGGGGTTGCTTTTATGCGCCTTCCTTCTTTTCCGGATGATCCGCCGCCATGGAGGGCGGAACGATACGGGCCAGGTAGAGAATTTCCTGGGCCAGGATCTTGATGCGATCTCTCAATTTGATTACGCAATCCGTTTCAAAGGCTGTTCCCCGGATGATGTCCTCAGCCAGCGCCCGGCAGCTCGGACAGCCGCAGGCACCGCAGTCGAGTCCGGGAAGCTCTTTTGTAATTTGATCAAGGCGCTCCATCTTCACGAGCGCCATGGCCACGTCCTCGTCCAGGGTCATAATGGGACGGGGCAGGATCGGCTCCGTGGATTCGAAGTGTCCTTTCCCGTACATGTCACGAAGCTCTTCCTCGCTGTAGTAGGATGGCTGTCCGCCCGCACGGGCGATCAGGCCCCTCAGGTGGACTCTCCCGACAAAGCTGTTCTGGATGTTCAGGGGGCCGCCCACACATCCTGCATCGCAAACCTTCATCTCGATGAAATCGACATCCTGCAGTTCACCGCGCTCTATTTCTTCAAGAAGACTCATGACATTCTGAACCCCGCTTACCGCCAGCGTGGTTCCGACTTCGATGCTCTGCGGTTCTCCGGTCAGGTATCCCCAGGACATGCCTTTTTTGGTCGCCTTATGGAGACTGCGCTGTTGTGCCTGTGCTTCCTGATCGACCGGCCCTTTGTGGAGATTTTTAATGATGTCCCGGTAGATGAGGTGGGCACCGATTACACCGTTGACAGCGGAATGCTTCGTTGTGATGGGCTGCCTCGCCTCCGTCACCTTTGCGGGGCACGGTGAAATAAAGATGGCGCCGATCTCGTCATAGGCGATCCCGGTCTTCTTTACCGCCTCATCCTTGGCAATGCGTGCAGCAATCTCCATCGGAGAGAGGACCTGGGTTGTCTGCTCCAGAAGGCCGGGAAACTTGATCTGCATCAGGCGGAGAACGGCGGGACAGGAGGTGGAAAAGATGGGTTTCTTTATCTTTGAGCTCCGGAGTTTCTGGCTGACGATGTAAGCGACGATTTCAGCGGCAAGGGAAACTTCAAATACCTCATCGAAACCGATGTGCAGAAAGGCCTGAAGAATGTCTTCAATGTTCTCGCCCTCTTTAAACTGCCCGAAAAATGACGGATCCGGCAATGCGATGTTGTACTTATACTCGGAAAGCTTTTTGAGCGTGTCGCTGTGGGCATACTTGGCATGGTGGGGGCATGACTTGATGCATTCTCCACAGTCGATGCACCTCTCATCCATAATGGCGGCTTTCCCGTCATGCACCCGGATCGCTTCCGTTGGGCAGTGCTTGATACAGATGGTGCATCCGATACATTTTTTGACGTTGAGCTTCACGGAATGAAAATACTGCATCATAGCACCTCCACCCCTAAGGACTGGGCACAGAATTCAAATAAACGGTGGCTCTCAGAAGGGTCCCTTCATTGATCTTCGATTCAACGGACAGGTCATCTGAGTTCTTTTTGATATTGGGAAGCCCCATCCCGGCGCCGAAGCCCATCTCCCGTATTTCGTCAGAGGCTGTGGAAAATCCCTCCGACATGGCCAGCTCAATATCGGGAATTCCGGCCCCTTCATCCGCCGTCTTAACGTAGATGGCCACCGGGTCAACATGGACTTCAAGCTGCCCATGGCTTCCGTGGATCGCGACATTCATGGCCGCTTCGTAGATAATGATGGCTACCCGCCTGATGATATCCTGGCCTAAGCCCAGCTGCTGCAATATTTTTTTTACGCGCGATGCAGACTCTCCGGCCATGAAGAAATCCTTTTCTTCTATGGGAAATTCCAGGGTAATCTGGGGAGTGGAAGCATCGCTGGCCGCCATAGGTCCGTCAATCCCCGCTGACCAGGTTCAGATCTTCCTGGTGAACACCCTTTATAAAAAGTCGGCCGCAGCATTCATAAATCAGAAGAGATGTCGAGAGGATAGGAATCCCATTCTGCTGGGCATTGACGATGATCGTCTCATTGGGCTTCTTCCCGCCGGCAAAGACCACGCCACTGGCGTCCATGACATGGGCCGTGTGAACGACATGGGCATTGAGCAGCGATGTGACGAGGAGCGAGCCGGGTTTGAGATGAAGGAGCATTTCGCTGATGAGGTCGCAGGCGAAACAGTCCTTTACCTCATGGTCAAGGCAGTCATCTCCGCAAAGCAACTGCGCTTCAATAATTTCCTGTATATCCCTTATTCTCATGTACGATATCCCGCAGAAGCTTGTTTTGGCAACCAATCCGAACCCGGGGTGAAGGCTGTGCCGCACTTCCCCCCGAGCAGAGATCATGCACCATACATTACCCTTATTTTCAATGTAACGGCTATAGAGCATTATGAATCTCTTGTCAATCATTGTCCGCACAACGCAGGGTTCTACTGTCCTGAACGCTTTTTTTTTCAGCAAAGCCCGCGGCGGAAAACGGGTGGGGAAGTTTCCGTGCCCATCGAACTGCGGGACCGGATGGACAGCAGAATGCCTGTAGAGAAAACAGTAGAATAAGCAAGCACTTCAGGCTTCCGTTAATTAGTGATTGATTTGTTGATTCCTTTTCAATTATTAATCATAAAATGATGACTAAACAATTGACTAAACCGGGAATTGATAGTAAAAAAGCCCACCAAGGTGTGGACCGCCTTTTTTGTTCGTTCTCAGTGCGCCCTGCCCCGGGGATAACAGGGAAAGCTCACGGGGACTTCCGCCGATGATCCGGGAGTTCCGCTGCGATTTTCACGTTCATACGTGCCTTTCACCGTGCGCTGATCTTGATATGTATCCCCGGGCCATCGTAGCCATGTCCCTTGCAAAACGCCTCGATATCATTGCCATTTGCGACCACAACGCATCGGAAAACGTTCTCTATGTCATGAAGGCTGCGGAAACAACGGGGCTGACCGTCTTTGCAGGCATGGAAATCACGAGCAGCGAAGAGGTTCACGTTCTCGGGCTCTTTGATAAGATGGAAAATCTGCTTTCACTGCAGGAACTTGTCTACCGCCACCTGCCCGGACAAAACGACGAGAAATACTTCGGATGCCAGGCCATCGTCAACGAACATGACGAAGTGGAAGGGCTGAGCGACCGGCTCCTGATCGGATCGACAGAGCTTTCTCTTCAGCGGGTTGTGGACGAAATCCACAACCGGAACGGGGTCGCCATAGCCGCCCACATCGACAGGGAAAGCTTCAGCATCCTGGGGCAGCTCGGATTCATCCCCAAAGACATCCCGCTCGACGCCCTTGAAATATCAAGCCGCACAGGAATTGCCAAGGCGCGTCTCCTTTATCCAGAGCTCGCACGGTTTGCCTTCATAGAATCTTCGGATTCCCATGTGATCGGCGACATCGGGAGGGGAATCACCAGGGCGTTCATGAAAGAACCAACGACATCGGAATTGAAAATGGCCTTCAAGAAGACGGGAGGCCGCTACATCGCGGAGTAGGATCTTGCTGGAACTGGCACTTCATATTCTGGACATCGTCGAAAATTCAATCCGCGCGGGGGCCGGCCTGGTCCGCATCCAGGTCCGGGAAGACGAGGCCAGGGATCTTTTTCTGCTGCGGATCACCGATAACGGACATGGCATGTCGCCGGAAGAGCAGAGAAAGGCGATGGATCCATTCTATTCGACAAAGAAGGTGAGAAGGATAGGGATGGGGCTCCCTCTTCTGTCCGACGCGGCGGAACGGTCGGGGGGCAAAATGATTTTGAAATCGAGGCCCGGGGTGGGAACAGCAATTTCAGCAGAGTTCGGGCATCGGCACATCGACCGTCAACCCATGGGCGACATTGTTTCGGTCCTGATGGCGATCATCGTGGGCAATCCCGGCATCGACTTTATTTACAGGCACGAAGTGCAGGGCAGGATCTACCTGCTCGACACCAGAAACATAAAAGAAGCATTAGAGGATGTTCCGCTGAATCATCCTGAAGTTACAGCTTTCCTCCGTGAGCAGATTGCGGAGGGGCTGCGGGACATTGGTGCAGCGGTGTAATTTCCCCTGAGAGAGGAGAGGTTTCATGGAGAACGGCAACAGCGAATTACTTCAAGAGTTTACAGAAGAACAGGTGGTAAAGCTGGACGAGATCATCGCCCGCTTCAAAGGAAAGCCAGGGGGGCTGATTCCCTGCCTGGAAGAGGCCCAGGTGGTCCTGGAGTATCTCCCGCTCCCGGTCCAGAAAAGAATTTCAGAGGGACTAAACGTGCCGTTGTCCCAGGTTTACGGCGTTGTAACATTCTATTCCTTCTTTACGATGACTCCGCGGGGCCGTCACACGGTGCGGGTCTGCCTGGGAACGGCCTGCTACTGCCGCGGCGGGAAGGCCCTAGCGGAAAACATGGAGAGAGAGTTCAATCTTGCGGAAGGGGAAACGACGGAAGACAGGCGTTTTACCTATGAGACGGTCCGTTGCCTCGGTGCCTGCGGTCTTGCTCCGGTCATCGTGGTGGATGAAAATGTTCACGGACGGATCAAAGCGCAGAAGATGAAAACGGTTCTGGATGAGTACGAATAACAACCGGGCCTGATGGATTCAAGGCAGTGGATATCGGGCACGAAGGAACGCACGGAACGTTCCACCCCTTTCCCTGACACCTTCAATCCGGGAGCTATGAGAAAGAGGTAAACAAAATGGCGAAGTTGAAGATTGAAGATCTGAAGAAGATCAAAGAGAAAGTTCAGTCCCAGACAGCTTTGAGAGAGGGCGGGCACCGGGCCAAAGTCACCGTTCACATGGGTACCTGCGGCATCGCGTCAGGCGCCCGTGAAGTCCTTGACGCCCTGATGCGCGAGATGGAAGAAACCGGCGTGTCGGACGTTATCGTCACCACATCGGGCTGCATGGGGTTGTGCAGCCGGGAGCCCCTGGTCACCGTGGAACTGGCAGGCAAGGAACCCATCAAATACGAAAAGATGAATGAAAACAAGATGCGGCAGGTTTTCAAACGCCACGTCATGGAAGGTGAAATTCAGACACCCTTTGTCCTCGCAAAAGGCGCCGAGATCGTCCGGTAGGGGGACGGGGACGGTTGTCCCCAATTGTGGATTCCATTTACAGAGGAGGATAAGATTTAATGAAAGTTTTTCGCTCGCACGCACTTGTCTGCGGTGGTACCGGGTGCCACGCATCGGGCAGTATTGCCGTCAAGAAAGCCCTTATCGACGAGCTCAATAAGCGCAACCTGTCGGAAGAAATCAAGGTCGTGGAAACAGGCTGCAACGGATTCTGCGCCATGGGGCCCATCATGGTCGTCTACCCCGAGGGTATCATCTATATGCAAATCAAGACGGAGGATGTCCCTGAACTCGTCGAAGAGCATTTTATCAAGGGACGCCCCGTGGAAAGACTCTTCTTCAAGGAACCGGGCAAGGAAGAGGGAATTCCCTCCATGCAGGACATTCCTTTCTTTGCCCTCCAGGATCTCCGCGTTCTGCGTAACCGCGGCCTCATCGACCCGGAAAACATCGAGGAGTATATCGCCCGGGACGGTTATGCCGGCATGGCCAAGGCCCTCACGGAACTGACGCCCGAACAGATCGTACAGGAAGTCCTCACATCCGGTCTGCGCGGCCGCGGCGGCGGAGGATTCCCGACGGGGCTCAAGTGGCAGTTCGCCCAGCGCTTCACAGGGGACACAAAGTATGTTCTCTGCAACGCCGATGAGGGAGATCCCGGGGCGTTCATGGACCGCAGCGTTCTGGAGGCGGACCCCCACGCCGTTCTTGAGGGCATGGTGATCGCCGCCAAGGCGATCGGATCGAACAAGGGTTACATATACTGCCGCGCCGAATATCCCCTTGCCATCCAGCGCCTTAACGTGGCCCTTGCGCAGGCCCGCGAAATGGGCCTTCTGGGCAACAACATCCTGGATACCGGCTTTGATTTCGACATCGAGATCTACCAGGGCGCCGGCGCTTTCGTCTGCGGCGAGGAAACAGCCCTGATGACCTCCATCGAGGGCAAGCGCGGCATGCCGCGTCCGAGACCGCCCTTCCCCGCCGAGGCCGGCCTTTGGGGAAAACCCAGCGTGCTCAACAACGTGGAAACGCTGGCTAATATCGGCCAGATCGTTCTGCGGGGCGGCGAATGGTACGCCAACGTGGGTACGGAAAAGTCCAAGGGGACGAAGGTTTTTGCGCTCACCGGCGACGTCAACAATGTGGGTCTCGTGGAAGTTCCCATGGGCACAACCTTGGGAACCATCATCTATGACATCGGCAACGGGATCCCCGGCGGCAAGAAATTCAAGGCCGCACAGCTCGGCGGTCCTTCCGGCGGCTGCATTCCCATCCAGCACCTCAACGCGTCCGTCGATTATGAGAAGGTGGCCGAACTGGGCGCCATCATGGGATCCGGCGGACTTATCGTCATGAACGAAGACAAGTGCGCCGTCGACATGGCGCGTTTCTTCATGGATTTCTGCAAGGAAGAATCCTGCGGGAAGTGCACTCCCTGCCGCGAAGGCACAAAGAGGATGCTCGAAATTCTCACCAACATCTGCAATGGAAAAGGGAAGGAAGGGGACATCGAACTTCTCGAGGAAATGGCCTACACGGTCAAGGATGCCGCCCTGTGCGGTCTGGGCCAGACGGCCCCCAATCCCCTGCTTTCCACCCTCAGGTATTTCCGGGATGAGTATGAGGAGCACATCCGCGACAAAAAATGCCGCGCCGCTGTCTGTACAGCTCTTTTCAAGTCACCCTGCCAGCATACCTGTCCGATCGAGATGGACATTCCTTCCTACATTGCGCTCGTTCGCGCCGACCGGGTGGAGGATGCCTACAAGGTGCTGCTGAAAACAAACCCCTTCCCCTCAGCCTGCGGCCGCGTCTGCGACCACCAGTGCATGACCAAATGCCGCCGGGGGACCCTGGATGAACCCGTTTCCATCAAGTACCTGAAGCGATACATTACGGATCAGGCACCTCGGCCTGACATCAAGCCTGTCAGCGTGACACGGAAGGAAAAGATCGCCGTGATCGGGGCAGGCCCTGCCGGCCTGACCTGCGCCAGGGACCTTGCGCTGCGCGGTTACAGCGTCAAGGTATTTGAAGAGCTTCCCACTCCGGGCGGCATGCTCAGCTGGGGTATCCCCTCCTACCGGCTGCCCCGGGAAATTCTGAACAGGGAAATCGATGACATCCGGAAACTTGGAGTAGCTATTCAGTGCGGCGTTCGAGTCGGACGCGACATCTCCTGGGATGACGTGAACAGAGACTTTGATGTCGTTTACCTTGCACCGGGCGCCCACAAGAGCCAGAGAATGGGCATCGAGGGCGAGGACCTCAAGGGCGTCTGGGGCGGTGTTGAGTTCCTGCGCGATTTCAACATGAACGAAGCGGCCTGGACAAGCAGCCAGAAATCGCTGGGCGACCGGGTCGCCGTCATCGGCGGCGGCAATTCCGCCATCGACGCGGCGCGCACGGCACTGAGGCTCGGGGCTGACGTCACCATCCTCTATCGTCGCCTTCGGGAGGATATGCCCGCCGCCAAGGAGGAAATCGAAGCGGCCGAACACGAAGGAATCAAAATTGAGTACCTCGTCGCGCCTGTGCGGGTGATCGGATCAGACGGACAGACCACGGCGATCGAGTGCCAGAGGATGACCCTTGGGGATTTCGACTCCAGTGGACGCAAGCGCCCTGTCGTGATCGAGGGGTCCAATTTCACCCTTGCCGTGAACACCGTCATCGCCGCAATCGGCCAGACGCCTGATCTGACCTTTGTTCCCGAGGGAAGCAACGTTTCCGTCAACAAATGGTCCTGTTTCGATGTAGCAGGCAACGGGTTCCGCTCCGGAACGACAAACCCGAAGTTTTTCGCCGGCGGGGACGCTGTCACAGGCCCCAGCACGGTCATCAAGGCAATCGCGGCAGGACACCAGGCCGCCGACGATATCGATGCCTCCATCCGGAAGAAGAATGGCGAACCGGCCTGGACGCCCCCGCCGGAAGAAGAAATCTCCATCCCCTTCGTCATGGATGAAGAAACGGTGGAATGCCCCATGGCAGCGATGCCTGAGATGGAATCATCTCTCCGGAAGTCGAATTTCCTGGAGGTCGAACTCGGATATGCCCGGGAGATCGCCATGAAAGAGGCGACCCGGTGCCTGCGCTGTGATGTGGAGCTCTGATCCTGAAATTTTAATGTTTCAGCACTCCCTGCAGGAATGAGCCAAAGGGCCTGCCTGCAGGGAGCGTCCCTTGATAGGAGAATAAAATTGTATGGATTCCAATGAAATGTTAAACGTTACGATAGACAACCAAAGTGTGCAAGTTGAACCTGGAACAACCATCCTGCAGGCGGCAAAGAAGCTGGGGATCAGGATTCCTACCCTTTGCGCCTACCAGGAGCTGGATCATTTTCCGGGCGCTTGCCGCGTCTGCGTCACGGAAGTCGACGGGATGAGAAGCCTTGTGGCTTCTTGTGTTTACCCGGTAGCGAACAACATGGTCGTGCGGACGAACACGGAGCGCGTGAGAACGGCGCGCCGCATGGTCGTCGAACTGCTTCTGTCCAATCATCCCACGGAATGCAACCACTGCGTCCGCAACGGAAATTGCGATCTTCAGAAGGTGGCCGAAATTACGGGAGTGAGGGAAGTGCGCTTCCCATACCCGGAATACCAGAGGGAAAGCATGATAGACATGTCGAGCCCATCCATTGTGCGCGACAGCCGCAAGTGCATCCAGTGCCACCGATGCGTCGCCGTTTGCGATAAGGTCCAGACCGTCAACGTCCTGACCCCGTCGTGGCGCGGCAGCGAAGTCAAGGTAGCGCCGGCCTTCAATCTTCCCCTGCTGGAGACCAACTGTATCGCCTGCGGGCAGTGCATCATGGTCTGCCCCGTGGGAGCCCTTTATGAGAAAGATGATGTGGATAAAGTCTGGAAGGCTCTCGAGGACCCGACAAAGCATGTCGTCGTTCAGGAGGCACCGGCAATCCGTGCGGCCCTGGGCGAGGAATTCGGAATGCCCCCCGGAAGCCTTGTAACTGGAAAAATGATCGCGGCCCTGAGGCGTCTTGGATTCGACAAGGTGTTCGACACGAACTTCGCTGCAGATCTCACCATTATGGAGGAGGGGACGGAGCTTCTGCACAGGGTCAAGACCGGCGGTGCCCTCCCGATGATCACCTCCTGCAGCCCAGGCTGGATCAAGTTCTGTGAACACTTCTACCCGGATCTTCTTGATCACATTTCCACCTGCAAATCGCCCCAGCAGATGTTCGGGGCCATGGCCAAGACCTATTATGCCAGGACAGCAGGAGTCGACCCGAAAGACATGGTCGTCGTCTCGATCATGCCCTGTACGGCAAAGAAGTTTGAAGCCCAGCGGCCTGAGATGTGCGCATCGGGTTACCGGGACGTGGATTACGTTCTCACGACAAGAGAACTCGGCCGGATGATCAAGGAAGCGGGCATTGACTTTGTCAATCTGCCCGATGAAACCTTCGACGCCCCCATGGGTGAGTATACCGGTGCGGCAACGATTTTCGGAGCCACGGGAGGAGTCATGGAAGCGGCGCTGAGGACCGTTTACGCCGTTGTAACGGGTGAGAACCTTCAGAGTCTCGACGTGACCCCCGTCCGCGGCCTGGATGGCGTTAAAGAAGCCGCTCTTGAGGTGGGGGAACTGGGAAAGGTCAAAGTGGCCGTTGCCCATGGAATGGCTAATGCCAGAAAAATCCTCGACAGGATCCGTTCCGGCGAGGCGGACTGGGCCTTCATCGAGTTCATGACCTGCCCCGGTGGCTGCATCGCCGGCGGCGGTGAGCCGATTCCGACGACAAACGAAATCCGTACACTGCGCTCCCAGGCGCTCTACGAAGATGACTCCGAGGTCCAGGAGCACCGGCAGTCACACGAGAACGCCTCAATCAGGAAGGCCTATGAGACCTTCCTGGGGCAGCCAAACGGAGAACTTTCACACAGGCTTCTTCACACCCACTACACAAAGCGGGGCACCGAACTTCCCCACAAGGATGTCAAGTTGGGCGGGACGGAGATGCCTGAACACCACGCAGAAAACTTGGAGCAGCGAGTTCACTGATTCCAGGAGGGGGTTTGACCGTCCGGTCAAACCCCCTTTGGTTATTGCACGACAAAACCCGGAATTTTGGGAATCTGGAAGAATGGTTTATTCTATCCCCTTATCTCTTCCTCTGCTGTCGATACGTTATTTCCGCACGCCGTACCCGCCTTTCATCCTTTTTCCCAGTTTAAGATTTCCGGTCCATGAACTGAATAAGAGAGCAAACCAGTGATCACAGCCCCGCTGACAGTTCGACAAATCCCCATGGAGTCATTTTCCAGGCTGATCCCGGTTTTTTTTGAACATGTTCAAAAGATCATCGATCTTCCCGTTTGATGGTGCTTTTTTACCTCCCGATCATTTTTTTGGTTTAACCCATCCGTATAAGAGACGTTTTTGCCAAGTTCCGCATACTCTTCAACATGTCGCACAAAATGGGTTACCGCAGCTGAAGTTGAGTTTGAGGAGCATTGTCATAGTGATTGACATCTCTAATTTCCGAGTGTTATTATAAATTAATGATAACTTTTTCTGTGAAAAGGCAATCAAATAATTCTTTGCGGGTTCCAGGCCGTTACGGTTTCCATTAAGCTTATCTAAGTAATCGCTGCATGATACAAGGAGGAGCATCATATGGTTAAAATAAGAATCACTATGAACGGCAGTGAAGTGCTTGCGCCGCAGGGCGTTACGATTCTTGATGCCGCGAAATCAGTGGGGATCAACATTCCTACACTTTGTCATCACCCAAAACTCGAACCGATCGGTGCCTGCCGAATTTGCGTCGTTGAAGTGAAGGGACAGAGAAGCCTTGTAACGTCATGCACGTTTCCGGTCTTTGAGGGCATGGAAGTCGAAACGGAATCTCCGAAAGTGGTGGCCGCCAGAAAGCTCATCCTGGACATGCTGTTTTCCGAGCGAAACCACTACTGTCCGTTCTGCGAGATGAGCGGTGATTGTGAACTGCAAAACCTCGGATATCTCTATGGAATTGATCACTGGGTCTTTCCGACTTACACCCGGGCATTCCCCGTAGATTCCACCCGAACGTATTTCTTCATGGACCAGAACCGCTGCGTGTTGTGCCAGCGCTGTGTACGGGCCTGTAATGAACTTGTTGCCAACCACACCCTCGGGCTCAGTCAGCGCGGATCCCTGGCGATGGTCAGCGCAGACGCCAACATGCCTTTTTCCCAGTCCACCTGTATTTCCTGTGGCAACTGCCTGCAGTTTTGCCCCACGGGAACCCTTACCGACCGGCGCAGCTCTTTTATGGGACGCAGCAATCAGGCGGAGCGTGTTAAGAGCATCTGCAACCGGTGCAGCATCGGTTGCGGGACATCGATCATAACGCGGGGCGGCAACGTCCTGCGCATCGAAGGTGACTGGGGCTCACCGGTAAATGGCGGATTGCTCTGCAAAAGCGGCCGTTTTGAACCGCTCTATGACGAACGAAAGCGCCTTCTCCAGCCCATGATCCGCCGTGGGAAAAAGCTTGAGACGGCAAGCTGGGAAGAAGCCATTGCAGGAATCGCCGACAAAATGGAAAATGCCAAGGCAACGGAGATAGGCTTGCTGATTTCGGGTGACGCAACCAACGAAGCGCTGTATCTAGCCAACCGCCTCTTCAAGGAAGGACTTAATGCCCAAAATGTGGGCCTCCTCTCCGGCGCATCCCCTGATTTGATGGCTCAGAAAACGGGCAACCTCAGCGACCTTTCAGGGAGCGACCTGATTCTTGTGGTTGGCGCAAATCCCGTTTCGGATCAGCCCGTCGCCTCCTTCCTGGTTAAGCGTCTCGTCGACAAAGGGACGCGGCTGATCGTAGTCGATGACGGGCAAAACGGACTGTCCCCTGTTGCCGAAACCACCCTGAACATTGAAGACATCGGGAAAGCGATCGAGATCGCCGACACCGTGAAGAAGGTGGCCGTTCTCTATGGAAAGGATGTCACCGGGCAGGCGGCGCAGGCCCTCACAAGGCTCGCCGCAAAAGCCGTTTTCGTCTCCCTTGAACCGGGCGTCAATACGCGAGCTGCCGTGGCATTCGGGATGAATAACGGCTTCCAGCCAGCCTCGGCCAAGATCCTCTACACGATGTTGGGCGAGGCGGATTGGAATGGAGGAGATATCCTGAACACATTGGATCCAGACGCCTTCGTCATCCTCCAGGCCGGTTACGCCTCCCTGCTTACCGACAGGGCCGACGTGGTGCTTCCCTCTGCGATCTGGTCGGAGCGGTCCGGCTCCCTGACCAATACCGAAGGAATTGTACAGATGGCCAACCAGGCCGTGGAGCCCGAAGGAGAAGCCAAGCCTGACTGGGAAATCCTCGCCATGCTGGGCGACAGACTGGGAAAAAACATCGGCGCATCCTTCGCTGATATCTCGGCCCGCGCCGCACAGGAATTGAAGTGAAAGGAGACTGATCCATGTCAAAGGTCAAGATTGCTACAGACTGGCTGGCCGGTTGCGCCGGATGTCACATGTCTTTTCTCGACATTGACGATCGCATCCTCAAGTTGATGGAGCTGGTGGAATTTACATCAAGCCCTATAACGGACCTGAAGCACCCTCCGAAGGAGGGTGTGACCGTGGGAATTCTCGAGGGCGCCATCTGCAATACCCATAACGTGGAAGTCGCCAAGCAGATGCGCGAGCGATGCGAGATCCTTATCGCCCTGGGCGACTGCGCCACTTTCGGGGGCATTCCCGCCATGCGTAATCTCAGCGGAACGCAGGCGACATTAAAGCGTGCCTACCTGGAGACGGAAAGCACCGTTGATGGCCTCATTCCCGACTCCCCGGAACTCGGCATCCCTCTCGATGAAGTGGTTGGTGTCGACAAGGTGGTAAAGGTTGATCTGTTCATCCCCGGGTGCCCTCCGAGTGCCGATGCGATATTCTATGCCCTGTCGGAACTGCTCGCGGGGCGCACGCCTGTTGTCCTTCCGCCCCAATACTTCAAGTATGACTAAAGGAGAACAACCATGAGCGCTCGCAAAATAACCATTGAACCCGTGACGAGAATCGAGGGCCACGGGCGTATAACGATTCATCTGAACGAACAGGGAGAGGTTGAGGAGACTTTTTTCCATGTGGACGAGTTCCGCGGATTGGAGAAGTTCACGGAAGGGCGTCCTTATCTTGAGATGCCGCAGATCACCCAGCGCATCTGCGGCATCTGCCCCGTAAGCCATCACCTGGCGGCCGCCAAGGCCTGCGATGCCGTTGCCCGGGTGGAACCGCCGCGGCCGGCAAATCTACTGCGCGAGCTGATGCACATGGGCCAGATCATCCAGTCACACGGGATGCACTTTTTCCATCTAGCGGCACCGGATCTCATCCTGGGTTTCGATGCCGATCCTGCGGAGCGCAACGTCTTCGGGATCGTCAAGGCCAACCCCGAGCTGGCGATCAAGGCCGTCAATCTGCGCCGCTATGGCCAGCAGATCATCGAAAGGCTTGGGGGAGGCAAACGTGTTCACCCCAATTTCGCTGTCCCCGGCGGGGTTAACGCACCGCTCAGTATGCAGGACCGTGACGCCATCGCCTCCGAACTTGATGACATGATTGAAATCGGAAAAATCGCCATCGGCATCGCCCGTGGCTGGCTCGAGTCCAACAAGGCCCTGGCCGACACCTTCGCTTCCTTCCCCTCCAACTACATGGGGCTTGTTGATGAGAAAGGCGGCATGCAGCTCTACGACGGTGAAATCCGCATAAAGGATGCGAAGGGGGAATACCTCGCCCAGTTTGAGGACGTTGCTTACCTTTCGCACATCGCCGAACACGTGGAACCCTGGTCTTTTCTAAAGCACCCTTATTACAGGAAGCAGGGCTTCCCCCAGGGTTTCTATCGAGTCGGCCCTCTGGGGCGCATGAATGTGATTGACGAGATCGGAACGCCCATGGCCAACGAGGAGTTCCGTCACTTCCGGACGATCAACGGCGGCAGGCCTGTCGAAGGATCCCTCTATTATCATTACGCCCGGATGATCGAAGTCCTGAGCAGTCTCGAACGTATCGGTCAGCTGCTCGACGACCCGGATATTATGTCCAGGGACGTTCGGACCTATCCGACGAAGCTGAATATTCCCGGCCAGGGAGTGGGCGTCATCGAAGCCCCCCGCGGGACCCTGATCCACGACTACAGCACCGACGAAAACGGACTCTTGACAAGGGTGAACCTCATTGTGGCCACGGGCCACAACAACTGGGCCATGCATACGGCCTCCGGAGCCGTGGCGAAGGCCTTTGTGAAAGGCAACGAACTTACGGAGGGCATGCTCAACAGGGTCGAGGCCGCCATCCGCTGCTACGATCCATGCCTTTCCTGCTCCACCCATGCGATCGGCAAGATGCCCCTCGAGGTATCGCTGATCGCTGCGGATGGAACTGTGCTGGACCGCATCGCACGTTGATGCGCAAATCATACGATGAAGAAGAGAAGCGGGGAACGGATTATTTCCCCCCTTCCCTTCTTTCGCCTTCCGAAGAGATTCCAATGAATTCAAAAAAACGAACCCTGCTGGTGGGTTTCGGCAACCTGGACCGTGCCGATGACGGGGTTGCCTTTTTCGTGGTCAATGCATTCCGGAAACGGCTGGGACAGGCGGCACTGGACGAGGGCTGCACGGGACTCGAAGATCTCGGCGGTCTTCTGGACTCCATCTTCATGGTTGAGCTGGTGCCGGAACTAATCGATCTCCTTGAAGGATACGAGCAGGTGATCTTCGTGGACGCCCATGTCGATCCTAACCTGGATGAGCTACATTGCGGCTTGGTATCGCCCGATGAGGCCGGCCTGACATTGACGCATCACATGAGCCCGGCAACCCTTCTGGCGTTTTTCAAGGCTCTCCATGGCCGTGACATCAAGGGATACCTTGTTTCGATTGTCGGCCACAACTTCGACTTTCTTCGGAAACTCTCTCCGGAAACAGACGCCCTCGTAGAGGAAGCGACAGACCGGATCCTGAGCCTGCTTGAGCGAGAGGCACCAGCCACTGCACCCGGCTGCTGAATCGCCCAACCCGTCCGTCCCCGATAAAAAGACGTTGCCTTTCCTCCCCTTTTTCTGCAATGATCAGGACGCTTTGATCGATTTAAATCCAATATCTCTTCGAGGTTCAGCGAAAATGGACACCACCCCCAAGGGAAACCGCCTCCACATTGCCCTGCTGGGGCGCACCAATGTGGGAAAATCCAGTTTTCTCAATCTGGTAGTCGGGCAGGACATCGCCATCACCTCCTCCGTGGCAGGGACCACGACGGATGTCGTGGAGAAAGCCATGGAGCTGCTACCCCTGGGTCCGGTCCTGTTTCTTGACACGGCCGGACTGGACGACGCCTCGGAACTCTCGGCACTCCGTCTCAAAAAAACGGAAAAGATTTTTGACCGGGCCGACATCGCTCTTCTGGTGACGGAACCGGACGTCTGGGGAACTTACGAAGAGGAAGTTCTGGCGGAAATGGATAAGAGAAGGGTTCCCGTGATCGTTGTGGTCAACAAGATCGATCTCCACCGGCCCTCAGACAGCTTTCTCCAAAATCTCAAGGCAAAAGTCTCTCACGTCATACCCGTCTCCAGTCTCGACACAGCCGGACGAAATGCCTTCCTGGACACCTTGAAGCGACGGCTGCTGGAAGCGGCCCCCGACGATTTTGTTCAGCCTCCGTCTCTGGTGGGGGATCTCCTTCCTCCCGGAGGGCTGGCCGTCCTCGTGGTTCCCATCGATCTGCAGGCTCCCAGGGGCCGCCTGATCCTTCCCCAGGTTCAGACGATCCGCGACGCCCTGGACAACGATGCGGCGGTTCTTGTCGTCAAGGAAAGGGAACTGCCCGCCACGCTGGCCCTGCTGAACCGGCCACCGGACATCGTCATCTGTGATTCCCAGGTGATCCTCAAGGTTTCCGCCGATGTGGCCCCGGCCATTCCCCTGACGACCTTTTCCATTCTTTTCGCCCGGCAGAAAGGGGATCTCGCTACAGCGGCTGAAGGGGTCGCTTACATTGAGAACCTGCAATCCGGGGACAAGGTCCTCATCGCCGAAGCCTGTTCCCATCACCCCCTGGAGGACGATATCGGCCGGGTCAAAATCCCCCGCTGGCTGAAGCAGTATGCGGGAGGAAATATTCAGACCGATATCTCGGCAGGACGGGATTACCCGGAAAACCTGCGGGAATACAAGTTGATCATCCACTGCGGCGCCTGCATGCTGACCCGGCGCGAAATGCTCGGCCGGCAACAGCAGGCCAGAGAGGCTGAAGTGCCGGTCACCAATTACGGACTGGCGATCTCTTTCACCCAGGGGGTCGTCCGGCGGACCCTCTCCCCCTTCCCTTCCGCCCTGCTCGCCTTTGACCGGAAAATCAAGGAGCTTCACCCCCCCTAACCGCCTGCAACCCGATGCCCCGGCTATAGCGGCGTTGTCATGCCGGGCGCTTGTCTTCCATCGCCGGGCAGGACGGATGATCTCACCCCTTTTCATTGACGGGACTCCTCGATTTTCCCATTCCGGACAAAATTAAGGAACCTTCTGATCACGTCTCGATTCCCCCTTTTTCCGGAATTTGTTCCCCTGGGTCTCGGAGCGATGATTTCCCGGCTGGTGGAGCCTTTGTACCGCTGTCTCATTTCCTGATTCCACCTTTTCTTTCAAGGCCTCCTGCTCCGATTTATTTATGTGTCAGCGTTTCCATCCTACATTTCGGAGGTGCCCCTGGTTTTTCCTTAGAAAAATATATGAGATGAATACTAGAATAATTTAAATATATCACTTATTGCAATCTGACGATCAAAAGTTTGGTACTATTATCGTGTACATTTCAACACAATCAACTTCAGGAGGTGTAAAATCGTGGCGACTCAATATGGTACAAACGGCAACGATGTGATCGATGGAACGACCGGTAATGACGCTCTTTACGGTCGGGACGGCGACGACATCATCAGTGGATATACGGGCAACGACATCCTGGGGGTGGCAACGGCAACGACACCCTGAAAGGCGGCAACGGAGACGACACCCTTTACGGCGACGGAGGCAACAACATTCTCTTTGGCGGTGTCGGAAACGATTATTTGAACGGCGGCACAGGCGATGACATCATGAGAGGTCACAACGGCAACGATACCTATGTCGTCGACAGTGCCAATGACAGGGTTTACGAGACCCTGGATGCAGGGACCGACCGGGTCCGTGCCTCTCTTGACTACACCCTGGGCGCCAATGTGGAACGCCTGTACCTGTATGGCACGGCCGTAAAAGGGACCGGCAACAGCCTTGACAACGTGATCGTCGGCAACGACCTTGCCAACACCCTGTATGGCCTGGACGGCGACGACACCCTCAGCGGCGGTGACGGAGACGACACCCTCTACGGAAACAGGGGCAAAGATTATCTGGATGGAGGCACAGGCAAGGACATCATGAGTGGTGGCGGCGGCAGAGACACCTATGTCGTCGACAGTTCGGATGATATGGTTTACGAGAACTTGATTGCGGGAAACGACAGCGTCAATGCCTATGTTGACTATCCCCTGGGTGCCAATGTGGAAAACCTGTCCCTGTATGGCACGGCCGTAAAGGGAACCGGCAACAGCCTTGACAACAGGATCGTCGGCAACGACCTTGCCAACACCCTGTATGGCCTGGACGGCGACGACTTTTTAAACGGCCGCGACGGTGACGACATCTTGAGAGACGGTGATGGAAACGATATACTTTATGGCGGGGAAGGCCGGGATCTCCTTTATGGCGGCAACGGCAACGATTATCTGTCCGCCAGTGACGGAGACGACACCCTGAAGGGACATGCCGGCAATGACATCCTGTATGGGGGGGGGTAGGCAGAGACTTCCTTTACGGCGGTGACGGCAACGACAGTTTAGTAGGAAGTGACGGCAACGATTATCTGAACGGCGGCTCAGGTCAGGACCGTTTCTTCTTCTATTGCACCGGTGAAGCCAATGCCGATAAAATTGTCGACTTCTCCCACAATGAAGGTGACTCGATCGTTTTGGGGGATTATCTGGATAAAAAATATAGTTATTCCATCCAGGGTCTTACGTTCACTGGAAACGTACTGGACGAAGCCTGCTATTTCGAAGGCGACGGCTTTAAGGGTAACGGCGCCGAAGACAGCGGAATTTATTATGATACAGCAAATGGCGACGTCTGGTACAATCCTACAACCGACAAGGGCGGAGACTCCGTCAAAATATGCACCCTGATTGGAGTTCCGGGAGAAAGAGCCTCCCTGCTGGACAACGTCGACATCACCTATTCAGCATAAGCAGTTCCAATCTCGACTCCGGGGCGCGTTCATGACGCGCCCCGCCCTGTTTCCGTTATTATCCTCCTTAAAAATCCTGATACAACCCGCAGCGCTGTCAACGATCACGGTAAACAGAAAGGCCCCAAGGCAAAAAGCCGCCGAGCCCAATGACCACCGGGTGGCTATGGATCCCATTGACAATGAACGCCTCCGAGGCGTTCCATATTCCACTTCGGAGGACGCCTCTTTTTTTCCCAGGAATAAAAAGATTAAGGGATTTGGAAGCAAAAATTAAGGGTTTCCCTGATTGAAAGCGGCCTGTAAAACGTCTAAAAGTATTACCGTGCATCATTACACAATATAAACTTCAGGAGGTATAAAATCGTGGCGACTCAATATGGAACAAACGGCAACGATGTGATCGATGGGACGACCGGAAATGACACGCTTTACGGGCTGGACGGCGACGACATCATCAGTGGATATGCGGGCAACGATATTCTAAAGGGTGGTGACGGCAACGACACCCTCAAAGGCGGCAACGGCGACGACAGCCTTTACGGCGGTGCGGGAAACGACACCCTCTTTGGCGGCGCAGGAAACGATTATTTGAGCGGCGGCGCAGGCGATGACATCATGAGAGGTCACGACGGCGACGACACCTATATCGTCGACAGTGCAAATGACATGGTTTACGAAACCCTGGATGCGGGTATAGACAGGGTCAATGCCTATGTTGACTATACCTTGGGCGCCAATGTGGAAAACCTGTATCTGTATGACACAGCCGTTAAGGGGACCGGCAACAGCCTTGACAACGAGCTCGTCGGCAACGGCAATGCCAACACCCTGTATGGCCTGGGCGGCAACGACACCCTGAGAGGCGGCAACGGCGACGACATCCTGAAGGGATATGCCGACAATGACATCCTGTATGGAGGGGCGGGCAGAGACTTCCTTTATGGCGGTGACGGAAACGACACTCTGTATGGCGAAAAGGGCAACGACTATCTGAACGGCGGGGCAGGTCAGGACCGTTTTGTCTTCAGCCACAAAGGTGAAGCCAATGCCGATAAGATTGCCGACTTTTCCCATGACGCCAGCGACACGATCGTGCTGAAGGACATCCTTGACGGTGCAACAGACGGCTCCATCGAGGGCCTTGAGTTCGATGGAACCGTACTGGATGACGACTGCTATTTCGAGGGCGACGGTTTTACGGGTAACGGAGCCGAAGACAGCGGAATTTATTATGACACGGCAAACGGGGACGTCTGGTACAATCCTACAACCGGTGAGGGCGGAGACTCCGTCAAAATATGCACCCTGATCGGAGTCCCGGGTGCAATAGCCACCCTGCTGGACAGCGCCGACATCACCTATTCAGCCTGAGCAGTTCCAATCTCGTCTGCGGGGCGCGTTCATGAACGCGCCCCGCCCCTGTTTTCCCTTTCGGCCCCTCAAAAAATCCTGAGTCCGGCGCTTAAAGCATGGTAGGTCCCGCCCGGAGCCCGTAAAGCGAAGCCAACAGGTGAAAATTCTCGAACGTCGGGAACACAGTTCCCCCATCCCTGTGCCGTCCGTAAAGGCAGGCGGCAACCCTGACCCTAGCCGGGCTGTGAGGATAGGGTCATCTCGCCAATGACCGGCTCGACGAGCGATTCCAGGTTCATAACCTTCCCCAGGCGCTTGGAATCCACAACTCCCAGGATGCAGGACGCCAATCCCAGGGCCGCGGCGGTAAGGCTGAGGGTCTGATAGAGGCAGCCCAGATCCTGCAGGATCAGGCGGTATGCAATCTTTTCGTACTTCCAGGAATTCCTTAGAAAACGGGAGGTTATAACAAGCCGGACATTGGGCAGCCCGGCCCCGTGGATTTGGTCGTGGGGATTGCTGTTCAGGTAAACGTTCAGCAACTTGCCGTCCACAGGAATGGATTCCAGACCATGGGTTTCCGGATCATAGCGCCAAGCTCCGGTTCCAAGGCCGATGCATTGGTGGATCAGGGGATAGATTTCCAGCGAATGGAGGGCGCCGCCGCTGGGTGATGGGCGTCGGGACCCCTGACAGGGACGTGAAGCGTCATCGAGGATGTCCTGACAGCGAGCCGTGGCATACAGCAACGCGCTCAGTTCCTCCAGGGAAATCGGCCGCCTGCCGGGGATTCGGCCGCTGCGGCGGCCTGCAAGCACCTCGGCAAGAGGGGTGTCCAGCAGTTCCTTGAAGTGTTCGTCAGGCTTCGGCAGCGGAAGCTCCCTCCCCCTGCAGGGTTTGAAAAGGGGTGCGGGAGGAAGCTTTTTCCTGAGCCGCCAGGTTGCGCCGATGCGGTCATCATGAAAACCGATGCTCGAGGCATGAAAAAACAACAGGTCGTGAAACTCCCAGATGGGACTGTCCGTCTTTACCTCTTCCAGAGCGTTCATGAGCTGCAAGGCCCGATAGAAGGCCATGCGGGCGGTGTCCTCTGAAGGAGGGGAAGATCCCTCCCGGATCATCTCCATGAGCCAGATCATGCAGCGTTCGTCATGGATGAGACACTTCTTACGGGAAAGGGGCATCTCCAGTAAAAGCGCATCACCAGATCGCCGCAGACAGGCGGAAGGTGAGAACCCGGGGAAGGACTCCGGCAGAGGCTCCTTCCAGGCCTGCCAGGGCGGCGCGGGTTGAAGTGAAAACAGAGCACGTCCGCCGGCTCTGCATTGAACCTGCAGAAGCCCCCGGGAAAATAACGTTTCGCAGAGAAAATAGACAACCGGCGGATTATCGGCTGATTCCGCCAGGCGGTCAATCCAGGCCTCCGTCATCCAGCCGTTCATCAGATCTTCAACAAGGGGATGGTCGGGCGCATCCAGAACGGTTACCCCGCTTCGAACGAGGGCGATTCGTCCGTTTTCCTGCCTTTCCTCCGTCAGTCCATCCCTCAGCTTCACGAAAAAAGCGGCATCATCTGTCGGGGAGGAAAACGGATTCTCGGCTTCGGTTGATTTCGCCATGGTACCTATAAGAAAAACGGAACGGAATTGAGGTCATCTTCGCCGGCGTTCTCTCCAATCCATCCAAGAGCCCTCGGGACCTCGAAAAGACGGCGGAAACCGAAACGGGGCCAGAAATGCATCAGCCCGGGGATGATCACCCGGACCACGGGAAAGCCAACATCCGGTCGGGTCAGATCCATCACCAGCATCTCCAATCCCAACTCCTGCAACAGGCGCACGGAATCTTCGATGTCATCAAGGAAATCGATGCTCTGTCCACGAGAGAAATCCGAAAGGGTCTTTGGAGGCTTATCGGGATCAGGCTTTAAAAAAGGCTCTCTGCTCAAGGGGGTGCCTTGAAACTGGAGACTGTATTCGTCTCTGTCCGCCAGCCCCCAGCACTGCCCCAATTCCCCAAGGGCCCGTTCCAGGGCGATCCGCGCATCGCGGTGGCAGCCCAGCCCCAGGGAATGAAGGCGGCCGCCAACCCCGGATTCGAAGAGGGTGGCCGAGAAGACGGGAATTCCCAGATCATGGGTCAGATCCAGCACCTCCAGCCTCATGCCCATTTCATCCATGGCCGCATTCACAGAAGCGGCAAACGGCGAGCCGATCCGGTTCAAATCCACGGAGGGTTTACGCAGCCTTTGGTACCACCACATCGCCGTGGCGTCGCGCTCGACCAGTTCGAAAAAGCCCTGCATGATCGCCTCTTCAAGGCAGTTTCCCGCAGCCACGCCGTTGCTGCAACCCCAGCAGATGTCGCCGCCTCCCTCCGCGGGATAAAAATAATAGGCAAAGGCGCTGGGAATCAGTCGCCAGCGCTTCCGCGTCAGAGACCAGGCAGACGTCCAGTCGATGGAGCGCCCTTCGTCATAGGGATCCGCCACATAAGCCGTGCTCCCCTTTTGGCGCCAGGCTTCGCGGTCCCTGTACTGCCGCTGGCTGAAGCCCATCAGGTCGCTTGGAGAAATCGCCGCGTCCCCCAGTTCCGAAAAGGTAGCTCGGACAGAGGGTTCATATCCCTCATACTGAGAACAGTAACGCTCAACGGCCTCCCCCAGAGCGCTGGCACGCGCCTGCGGGACGGTTCTCCCCTTTCCTGTGCTGAAACCTGTAGCGGTCAGACGGGAATTCCCCTCACTTCGCGCCGGCTTGCCGGCGTTTCGGACAATCCAGTCGCTGCGGACAATGTGGCCGAAGCAAGCCGGACATTTATCAAGAGACGTCAGCTGTTTCACCACACCTGTCACCGGGCTGATCAGGGAAGCATACGTCTCCAGCGTCTCCACAGCCGAACAGACCCGTTCGCCGCCGTCGCGATGATCCGCCTTGATTCTCGACTGCAGCCGCAGGGGTTCCTCCGGAAGGGAACCGAAATGAGCCCCCCCTTTGGCCAGGGTGCCGCACTCCGGACATTGGGGCCGTCTTGTGAGAAGATGCCGATCGAGTCGAAGCTCGCGGAAATTGAGGGTAAGTGCGCACCCGACCAGATCCGACACATCGCCTGCGGCGAGTTTTTCCAGTTCGACGGCAAGCACGCCCGTCACCGCTTCCAGGGAGAAAGGCGTCATTCCCACGGACAGGAGAAGGGGTTTCCGATCCTTCGCGGCAAGGATTGCTTCCCATTCCCGCCGGCGATGCCCCTTGACCCGGTCCAGGAGGCAAACCGCGCACCCTGTCTGTTCCGGAAGGAAGAGCGGCCCGATCTGCGGAACGATCCCACTGGGTTTGACGGACAGCCAGCGGAGCCCGCGCTGCAGGGCTAAGCGTCCGAACGCCTCCAGCTCCGGATCGAGGATATCGGATGTAACGGCCACATAAAGGTCATCGGGACTGAGTTCTTTCTGATAACCGTCAGGGATCCGCTCAATGTTCAGCATGTCTGAACGCGACAACAGCCCGGCAAGGTCGTCGGCGAGGGAATCCGCCCCGCCGGTGGCAAAGATCTTCACAGCCAGGGTTGAAGTCCGCCGACCGGGAGATACCGAAAATCCCTGGCTGAGAACCCCGGCCCGGAACACATCCGCAGGCGTTTCGCGCTGCCCGGAATCCTTGACGATCACCCCTTGCCGTTCGAGATGGATGAGAGTGAAAAAGACCTCCTCGGGAGAAAAACGGCTCTCAAGGGCCGAAGCGAGATCGTCTTCACCGGAAATCCCCTGCAGAATCAGGCCGATCAATTCCGAAGCCAGGGCCGAGGTAACCCTGCCTGGTCCCGCCTCATCCAGAAGAAACCAGCCGCCCTTCCCATCGGCGACCGGAACCATTCCGCGTTTGATCTTAAGATTTCCCATAATGAAAACTTATAGATATCCAGCCAGATAATCGATGTTCCGGCCGCCGTGCTGAACCAGGCCATAGGGTTTGCGGCAGCCGCCGGCGCACCGGGCGAGATAAGCACAGTGACGGCATTCCGCAGGCAGCGCTTCGGTCGATGCGCAGGACAGGATTTCCGGGCTCTTCCGGATTTCTTCGAGATTCCCGGTTTCCTTCAGCTCGCATACATCGAAGCAGGCCTGCATCCGGCCGCGGGCGCTGACGTTCAATGCCACGAAGGGGCCGCAGTCCCTCGTTCGGCCGTGAAACACACGCGCCCCAAGCTCCGTCGGCCTGACCGCGCAGAAGGGCATGGCCAGAAAGACCCCCCTGGCCTGATCGGGGTGCTTATCCATCAAATCCGCCATTTCCTCGGCAAAGGCCTGTGCATCCGGCCGCGTCCAGGGGCGGGGCAGAATCGGCGTAGATTCGTAGCGCAGCGGCATCCAGAAAAGCCGGGGAGATTTTTTTGCAAACCGGACAAACTTCTCCAATGTTCCATGCAGTTCCGGCAACAGGGGCGTTAGAAGACAGATTCGCGGCACATCAGCCTCCAGCGCCTGTTCGATGAGCCCTTCCTTTTGGTGCAGCAGGCCCAGCCCTCCAGTCATCCGGTCCAGGTGCCCGGCATCGAGCGAGGGCAGGCTGATCCGAAGGTCATCCACGACAGGGAAAAGCCTCCGGTAGAGCACGGTGTCGCCGGTGCCGTTGGTGTTCAGGATGACGGTGCGGCCGCAGAGGTGTGCATAACAGCAGAACATTTCAATCTGCGGATGCATCGTGGCCTCTCCCCCTGTAAAACGGACTCCCGGAATGCCGTTATCCACAGCCCAGTCGATCCAGCCAAGGACCTCCTGGTCCGGCATGAACGATCTGCCCTGACGGATCTCTCCCCCGAGGTAGCAGAACGTGCAGTTCAAGTTGCATGCGTCCGTGATTTCAATCTTCAGTTCGAGCGGGTTCAGAGGGGAAATCAACATGGGTTATTCATCCGATGCCATGGCGCTGGTCTGTCGATGAATCGTAAGCGGCATGCAGTCAGGCATCCCTTTAAACGCATCTGACACAGGATATCTCATCCGTTTCATCACTCATCATGGGCTTGACCAGCAGCTCTTCACCCGGTTTCAACGGCAGGACGATATACATGAGTTTATCGGTCTGCTCGAGGACCGTTACTTCAACTCCCGCCGGAACAGAAACATCATATTCGGACAAAACAGCCCTGGGGTTGGAAAGGAAACGCCCTTTGAAGGATTCGTCACTCCAGGCCCTGGCTATGATTTTCGCCATCTTTTTGTTTTGCTCTTTTTTTTCGTCTTCTTTTTTCATTTTTTCCTCGTTGCATTTATTTCTGATAATACAAAACCACCCTGTTTTCACCTCCGGAAAAGGCCTGGATAGAGTTATCAATCCGGTCCACCTGATCGCTGTCAGGAAGAACGTGAACGGTCAGATCCTGATACGCATTTGCCTGGGAAGGAATATCGGGAGGTATTGTCGAAAGAACCCATCTCCGATGGCTGCCGCCCGGGGATATCGATTCTTTTAAGAAAAAACCATATTCACATCACGGACAGTGAAAAGAAAACCTTCATCCCTGCTCTTTGTGCGCCCCTGACACCTCTATGATTTTCTCAATGACCGCTTCTTTGCATCCAAGCCGTTGCGCCAGCATGGCTATTCCTGAGAGCGAAACGGGATGCCCACGGATGATATCCGCTTTTTTCAGGGCCATTTCAGCCGAAGGTTTGGGGTTATCCGCCGGGAGGTAAATGGTGCAGTCGGGACTGACCTCCTCCAGGATGCTGTTGCTTTCAATGATCAGAAACTCCACCGTGTCGTGTTCGGAGGCAATCACCTTAAAACCGGTCCCCTTTGGATAGAAGAAACCGTCATCATAACCTGCTTTACGGGGATGATGGCCGATCTTGATTCGCACAGCTCCTGGAAGCATCCGACAAAGTGCCCGTGCAAGAGAAGTCTTTCCGACATGGGAGCGTGCACCGGAAACCACAAGAACTTTCATCTTATTTAAGACAACGTGACTGGCACGAGAACAAGATCTCCCACCAGAAAGACCGCCTGTCCGAACATGGGACGTTGTTTCAGAGCTCTCATAACAGAGAGAGCTTTCAAGGGCTGGATTCCCGCTTTCACTCATTGCATGCCGACTCAACTTTCATACGGAAAATATACCAATATTAACACATCTAAAGGCCATGACATCACGGGAAAAAAGGTCAGCGTCACGTCCCTTTCAGACTCCATGGTCCCCGGAGAGATGCCGCACTGCATGGCCTTTTAGAAGCTTTTTTCGACCCTATCACGGCGGGAATCCGAAATCAAGAATTTAAGGTTATCTTATGTTAGTATTCGTAATATTAGGTTAATTATTGAAATTCTCCTGTAAAATAAAGGGGATGGGAAGACATTCCACCTCCGGAAATGCCCATGGCCGATGCAAGATGTTCTGCTCGCCTGCAGCAATGAAATTTGTGGCAAGAGGGAAGCTTGTTTTTTGAATCTGTTTATGTTATGCCAGGCATAATATAAGTTAATCGGCGGGAGCCGGGGCTCCGTCATCAGCCTTTGCAGCCCCCAAAATCAAACGACGGAAAGGACGATGAACAATGAAAAAGTGTGTCATGAACGTGCTGTTTGCTGTGATCTGGTTTGTCTCGTGGACAGGATCCGCCCTTGCGGCTGATATCAACCTGTCCGCTGCGCTCGGTCTCAAGGATGTGGTCACTGAACTTTCATCGGAATTTGAGAAGAAAAACCGTGGAACGGCATTCCAGAGAAACTTTGCCGCCTCCGGGGCGCTGGCAAAGCAGATCGCGAACGGTGCCCCCTGTGACGTTTACTTATCCGCCAATGTGGAATGGATGAACTATCTGAAGGAAAAGATGCTGGTCGATGCCAAGACCGTTTCCAACTTTGCTTTCAGTCAACTGGTTTTCGTGGGCAAATCCAGCCTCCATTTGAAAACTCTTCAGGATGTGGTCACATTGGAGCGGATCGCCATCGGCAGCCCGAAGAGCGTTCCTGCAGGTCAATACGCCATGGAGGCGATCAAGAGCGCGAAAATAGACAGGCAGCTGGAAAACAAGCTGGTGATGGCGAAAGACGTTCGGGAATGCCTGATGTACGCTGAGCGCGGCGAAGTGGACGGCGCCTTCGTCTACAGGACGGATGCGGCACTTGCCAAGCATGCGAAGATCCTTTTCATTGTTCCCCAGAACTACTACCCAAGGGTGACGTTCCTCATGGCGCTGACCCCATCGGGCAGCAGGAAGGCCGAAGCGGCCGCATTTTACAGGTTCCTGCAATCCGACGAGGCCAAAAAAGTCCTCATCAGATATGGCTTTACAGTAAGCTGAATTCCTCATGCCCGGGTTTACGCCAACCGATTATTCGGCAATCCTGCTCTCCGTCAAGGTGGCCATCGTGGCCACTTTGATTTCTCTTCCCTTCGCTTTTGCTGTTGCCTACCTTATGACCTTCCGGAAATTCCGGGGCAGAATCGCCCTTGATGTTCTGGTGAATCTCCCCCTGACGCTGCCGCCCGTCGTGGTCGGCTACCTTCTGCTGCTTCTCCTGGGTCAGCAGGGATGGGTTGGAAGAATGATCCTTCAGCCCCTTGGCATTCAGGTGATTTTTACCTGGAAGGCGGCGGTCATTGCCACGGCGGTGGTGGGCTTTCCCCTGATGGTCCGATCGATCCGGACCGGGATGGAAACCATCGACATTCGACTGATTCAGGCCTCCCGTACCCTGGGAGCCGGCTGGTTCGACAACATCGTCACAGTGATTCTGCCCCTTTCGGTCCGGGGGATCATCGCTGGCTCCGTTCTCATGTTCGCCCGGGGGCTGGGTGAATTCGGGGCGACCATTATTGTTGCCGGGAACATTCCCGGCCTAACCCAGACCATACCGCTGGCAATCTATGAATACGTCAGTTCCCCTCGAGGCGATGAGATGGCCATGGCCCTGTGCCTCGTATCCCTCTCGCTCTCGGTAGCCGTGCTTATCTTCCATGAATGGCTGGGAAGGAAAATGATCCGGATGGACTGATATGGAATTGAGCATCGACATATCAAAAAATTTCGACCTGTTTCAGCTGAAGGCCGAATGCTCGATTGCCGGAGAGCGAATCGGCCTCTTCGGCCCCTCGGGAAGCGGAAAGTCCACCCTGGTAGGGCTCGTTGCCGGAATGATCAGACCCGACCGCGGAAAGATCCTTCTCGATGCAGAGGCACTTTTCGACAGCAGGCAGGGGATCAACGTTCCGGTGGAGCACCGGCGGATCGGGATGGTCTTTCAACGCCCCCATCTTTTTCCGCACCTGAGCGTCAGGAAAAACCTACTCTACGGCTACAAGCGCTGCACCCAGGAACACCGCCAGATTAACCTGGATAACGTGATCGGCGTCCTGCAGATCGAACATCTCCTGGAGCGGGGCGTGGGAAATCTCTCCGGTGGCGAGAGGCAAAGGGTGGCCATCGGCCGGGCAATCCTGTCCAACCCACGGCTGCTGATCATGGACGAGCCCCTCTCAGGCCTTGATGACATCCTCAAGTTTCAGATTCTTCCCTTTTTGAAAAGCGTTTCTGAGACCTTTCACATTCCGTATCTGTTCATCTCCCATTCCCTGCTCGAAATGAGAATCATGACAGACATGGTGCTCAATGTCGCCGACGGGAATGTCACCGGGCAGATGACGGCGGAGGAACTGGCGCGGAGCCGGATGGGCGCGAATGAAACCGATTACACCAATCTTCTGAAACTGAGATTATCCCGACTCATCGATGGGCTGCAGGTTTACCTCTGGGGCCAGGTTCCGCTGCTTGTTTCCGGAAAAAGCGATCTGTCCGAAGCCCTCTTCGAACTTTCCTCGACGGACATCATTCTCTTCAAACGGCATCCGGAGGCGATCAGCGCCCGGAATCTCATTGAATGCCGCGTGACCAATATCTTTGAAACGGGTCTTAGGCTGGGCGTGGAGCTGGAGTGTGGAGGAGAACGCCTGATCGCGGCGATTTCCAGGCAGGCTGCCGAGGATCTCGGCATTGTCAGGGGGATACAGATTTTTGCCGCATTCAAGGCCACGGCCTTTCGGCGGCTTGGGTAAGGCGGGACAGGATTTCAGCAGTTCAAGGCCCCGTCAGGAAACTCTTTCGGAACGGCCTTGCCGCCTCTTTCTCCCTACCGTAACCGGTGCGTCCTGCTGCTGAAGAAACGGAATCGCACCCCTGCCCCGCAGGGGAGCCACAGCCGCCGTTCTTCAAACGATAGTAACGAAATGGAATAGATATATATCGTTGAAATGAAGATGGTTCTAGAAAGAGGGGGAAAGCTGTCCTAAGGAGACAGGGCCCGCCTCAACCGGGCCAGGATCTCCTGCTTCTCCAGCAGGGAAAAGATTTTATCCAGTTCCGGACCCCGGATAGACCCTGTCAGGGCTGCCCGCACGGGCATAAAGAGCCCTTTTCCCTTGACGGACGTGATGCTGCGAAGCTGCCTCATCAGCTGGGGGTAATCGTCCGCTCCATTTCCCCCCTCCTCGACCAGCTTCAACAGGGCTTGAAGCACAGCCTGCGAGTCCTTTTCCCGGAGAAGAGCAAGGGCTTGCTCTTCGAGGGGAAATCCCTCGTTCACGAACATCGCAAGATACGGCCCGATATCGGACAGTCTGGCCAGGTTCGGCTGCACCGCCGCCACCATCCCTTCCAGCCACTGCAAGTCCATCAAAGCGGGATCATATCCTGTTTTCAGGATAAAGGGCCACAGCCGATTCTTCAGATCCTCCGACGACGCGTTATGAATGTAAAGGCTGTTGAGCCAGACCAGCTTGTCCTCGTCAAAAACGGCACCGCTCTTGCCCGCTCTGTCCAGGGAAAAAGCAGCGACAAGCTCATCCACAGAACAGACTTCCCGGCCTTCCCCGAGGGAACCGCCAAGGAGAGCCAGATAGTTGAGAAGCGCCTCGGGAAGGATCCCCTGCTCCCGGAATTCCCGCACGGAAACAGAACCGTGTCGTTTACTCAATTTCGTCCGATCCCTTCCCAGGATGAGGGCATGATGGGCAAACTGAGGCGGGGCAAACCCCAGGGCCTCATAGAGCATCAGCTGGATTGCCGTATTGGACAGATGGTCTTCCCCTCGGATCACAGTGGAAATTTCCATGAAGTGGTCATCGATGACGACGGCAAAATTGTAGGCGGGGATTCCATTGGAGCGGACGATGATGAAATCGCCGATCGCCTCCCCCTCAAATTTCATCGGTCCCCGGATCTGGTCCGGAAAAGCAATCGGTCCCGGCTGGACCTTGAACCGGTAGGCCGGCTTCCGTCCCTGGGCTTCCAGCCTTCCGCGCTCTTTCAGGGTCAGGTTTCGGCACTTTCCCAGATAGCGGGGTGCGATTTTCCTGGAAAGGAGGGCGGTTCTTTCCAGCTCCAGCTCTTCCTCGGTGCAGTAACAGGGATAAACCATTTCCTCCTGGATCAGCTTTTTCAGGAAGACGTCATAAAGGTCCAACCTGTCGCTCTGCCGATAGGGTCCCAGAAAGCCGCCTTTTTCCGGACCTTCGTCCCAGTCGAGGGTCAGCCATTTCAAATCTTCAATGAGATTGTCTTCAAAGGCTTTTGTTGTCCGCTCACGATCGGTGTCTTCAATCCTCAGGATCAGCCTGCCACCGTAGTGACGGGCATAAAGCCAGTTGAACAGGGCGGTCCGGGCATTGCCCACATGAAGATCCCCCGTCGGTGAGGGGGCAAAGCGCACTCTCGGTTTTTCTCTGCTCATCAATCCGAACTCTCTCTAACCGTTGCCACGGCCAAAACGGCAACCCCCTCCTGGCGCCCCACAAATCCCATTCCCTCATTCGTCTTGCCCTTGATGTTGATCCGACCGGGAGGCAGGTCCAGGACCTCGGCAAGACGCTCCTCCATCTCTGCGATATAAGGCCTCAGCCTTGGTCTTTCCATGATGACGGTGGAATCGATGTAGTCGATGGCAAAGCCCTTCTTTGTGACCATGTCCTTGACGATTGCCAGCAGCTTCAGACTCGATATTCCGGAAAAGGCCGGATCGGTGTCGGGAAAGTGCAGGCCGATGTCGCCCCCGGCAATGGCGCCCAGAAGAGCGTCACAGATGGCATGGGTCAGCGCATCTGCGTCGGAATGGCCTGTCAGCCCCTGATCGTGAGGAATGTTCACCCCGCCGAGGATCAATTCCCGATCGTCAGCCCATCGGTGACTGTCATACCCGCAGCCGATTCTCACGGTCTATCGTCTCCTTTGACATGCAACGCACGGCCTGGATGAAAGCCAAGGCGGTTCCGGATCATCGGAGGGCGGAAAGATCCCTCCTCAATCCTGCTTCAAGAAAGCCCCCGCCAGGACAAGATCATCGGGGGTTGTGATTTTGATGTTTCGATAACTTCCAGGAATCAATTTTACCGGAATTCCCAGGTGCTCCACGAGGCTCGCATCATCCGTCCCGTGAAAATCCTCTTCAGCAGCCTTCAGGTAGGCTTCCTGGAGAATCCGCCGACCAAAGGCCTGGGGAGTCTGCGCCAGCCAGAGCGCTTCCCGATTCAGAGTCCGGGAGATATTTCCGGCCCCGTCGCTCTGCTTTACCGTGTCCGTTACAGGAACCCCGGCAATCGCCGCACCGAACCTGAGGGCCGCGCCGATGACCTGAGAAAGCGTTTCTTCCGCAACAAAAGGGCGAACGCCATCATGAACCACAATAATGTCGCAGTCATCCCCGACCCTTGCCAGGCCGTTTCTGACCGAATCCTGCCGCTCTTTTCCCCCGGAAATCACCTCCCGGATCTTCGTCAGGCGGTAAGGTTTTTCAATGTTTTCCACGACAAAAGAACGGTCCTGTTCTGGAACAACGAGCAGAATCTCATCAATCAGTGAATGTTGCTGCAGCCGAAGCAGGGTATGAACAAGAACAGGCTTGCCATCGAGCAGAAGATACTGTTTGGGATTGCGGCTCTGCATACGCCGCCCGGAGCCTCCGGCAGGAATGATGGCGACCACTTTCGGATTCATCGGTAATCGTCCATTCTTCAATTCATCATGGTAAGTCCTGGCAGGAGAACCACATGGAAAAAGCCCGGGGAGCAGAACTCTCCCGGGCTTTTGTCGGGCCTGTTATTGTCTGGCGCCGTTTCCATAGGCTTTCTTTTCGCCAACGATGTCCTTCAGCTCCGAAAAGATCATCCGGCCCGCCGTCGTCTGCAGAACGCTGGTCACCAGAGCTTCAACGGTCGCTCCCTGGTACCTCTGTGCGTTGTCCACGACAATCATCGTCCCGTCATCGAGGTATGCCACCCCCTGGCCGGCTTCCTTCCCTTCCTTGATGATCTTCACCGTCATCACTTCTCCCGGAAGAACGACCGGCTTCAGGGCATTCGCCAACTCGTTGACATTAAGTATCCGGATCCCCTGCAGTTCAGCTACCTTATTCAGATTAAAATCGTTCGTGATAATCTTGCCGTTCATCTTCTTTGCCAAAGCAACCAGTTTGGCGTCCACACTTTTTATCCGGGGAAAATCCTGATCGACAATCTCGATGCTGATCCCGGCGCTCTTCTGCATCCTGTTGAGGATATCCAGCCCGCGCCTGCCCCGGGAACGCTTCATGGAATCAGACGAATCGGCAATGTACTGCAATTCATCCAGAACAAATCGAGGAACGATGAGCGTTCCCTCCAAAAAACCGGTGTCACAGATATCTGCCAGTCTGCCGTCGATGATGGTACTGGTATCAAGAATCCTGTAATCCCTGTTTTCCTTATCTGCACTCTGGCCACGTCCAATGATGTTGTAAAGTTCTTCAATTTTTTTAGATCCGAGGACAAGCCCGAGATAACCCATGACCGCCGTCCAAAGCGCATAGATCCAAGGGGCGATCTGATATTTCTCTTCAATATCGGTTATAAAATTCAGACCATAGGCAAACAAAAAAGCAATCAGCAAGCCGACGATCATACCGGCCACACCGCCGAAGATGATCCGCAGAGACAGCTTCCTGAGGGCCTGTTCAACCTGTATTACAAATAAAGCCGTGAGGCATCCCAACAACAATCCGATCAATGAAAGCGGGAAACTATAATAATTGCTGGCAATAAAATAACCACTGATGGAACATACAAATCCTAAAAGGAATCTGACGATCAACTTTTTCACCTCCTTTCCTTCGCTGAAATGGGTCAACCCTATTCCTCGCGCACGGCGAGGCCCATACTAGGCGGCCTTCATTGCAGGCTAACGGCTGGCTTCGCCACAGGCTGGTCGACCGGTTCAGAAACTGCCGCACCGCCTGTCCTCTGCCGCCCTGTTATCCTTTTGAATGCAACCCGGAATAAACTCCTTCGAATTTTTTGGCTGAAGTTAAATTTGATACAAAACACCACTCATGCTTTCTTTTGCGAAAGCAAGGGGATATTTCATATGGAGAATTCAAGAGCACCGTCAACACTGTTGTACAGAAGGAATAGCCTTCTCTCATCTCTTTCCTGATCGCTTATCTACCTCCTTCTCATCGTTCGCGTTCGTCTGCGGCTTAAGGAAAGCATTTCAAGAAGGCAAATATTTCGGACAGACTTACTGCAACGAGAAAATTGACTTCAGATCCTGCTCGATTTTCGTCTCTTCTGCGTTACTGGCGATAGAGATTTCTTTGATCAGAAGACTTTTGGCCGTATCCATCATCTTCCGTTCACCGAACGAGAGGTTCTTGTCATTTTTCAGAATGAGCAGATCCCGGAGCACCCGGGCAATCTCAAATACCGAACCCGTTTTGATCTTTTCCAGATATTCCCTGTATCTCTTATTCCAGGTCTGCTTGTCGATGGTTATATCTTTGTTCTTCAGGATCTCATAAACCTTCGGGACGTCATCCTCGAGAATCAGCTCTCTGAGCCCTACGGACTCCGCACTGCCAGTGGGGATCATGATCTTCATGCCATTGCTCATAATTTTCATGATATAGAACTTCTGAGTGCTGCCCATGACTTCCCTGCTCTCAATGGCCTCAATGACACCCACACCCTGCGCTGGATATACTGCCAAATCACCCACCTTAAACATCATCCACACTCCTTAAAGCTATTTTGAATTGCTATTACTATCAAATATTTGAAAAAACGTCAATATAATTCCCATCTACGTTCTTTATTCTTCGTCTCCGGAAGAACAGGATCCAGGTCCCCTCTAGATATAGCTATGCATCATAAGGGATAGCGCCTTATCGAGCTGGCCGGGCTCCCGGAGTTCATATTCTTCAACCGTCTCCCGCAGGGAATTGTAGAGGCGGCTATCGGAGAAATCATCAACGCTGCGGTAGATGCCCTTTCTCCTGCCCAGCCGAAAAATGAGCTGGTCCTTTTCCGGCAGGGCCAGATAGCGGTCAATAACGCTCAGGATCTTTTCCTTGTCCTGGGGCAATTTCCCCTCGACCTCTTCCAGGAGGTTCAGGATATGATCACTGACCACGCAAGATTCAATGCCTTCAAGCCCTTCAATCAAAGACCGGATTTCCTTTACGACATCATTATCGCTTAAAGGAATAAAGTCACCCTTCAGCAGTTTGTCGTGAAGATCGGTCCCCGGAACGGCGTGCAGGGATCTCAGCCGGATGAAGTCAGGATTGATCTGGTTGAGCACATGGGCCGTTTCTTCGGCATGCTCCCGCGTCCACCGGATCCCTCCAAGACCGGGCACCACGTACTCGCTGAGGGAGAGCCCCGCCTCAACGACATGGCGCCCGCCATTAATGTGCTCGGCGGCGGTAACCCCCTTGCGGATATAGGCCAGCAACGGATCGTATCCGCTTTCCATCCCGATGTGAATTCTCGACAATCCGGCGGACTTGAGCCGCTTCAATTCATCCACCGATTTTCTGGAGGCTGTCTTTGAACGGCAATAGGAGGTAATCCGCGTTACGAATGGAAAGGCGTTTTTGATTTCGTTGAGGACAGAAACAAGGGTTTCCGTTTTCAGGATCAGCGAGTCGGCATCCTGGAGGAAAATGGATTGCCCCCCGAAATACAGCCAGGCGGCCACGGAGCGGAAATTGTCATCGTAGGTGCTTTCCTGGCCAAAAATGAGCCGGATCACCCGATTAGTCACCTTCCCCCCTTCACCGAGTTTCCAGGACAGCTTTTGAACATGGCTTGCAATTTCCTGCATTTTCTTGATGTCGGCAATAATCTCATCGAGAGGCCGCAGCTCAAATTTTTTCCCCCGATAAGAATTGCAGAACGCGCACTTGTTCCAGGGACAGTTGCGCGTCACCCGGATCAGCAGGCTTTTTGCCTCACTGGGCGGCCGGATTGGACCCTGTTCAAACGAAAAATCCATGGGGCACCTCATATGTCATGACATTCGCTCTCCAAGAGGGCGATGATCATCAGGGAAGGAAAAAAAGCGGATTCCTTGCCCGGTTCTGGTGTCGAACCTCGAAATTAAGATACACTTTATCCTCTTCGCCGATCTTTCCAATCAGGGCGATCGTGTCCCCTTTTCGGACCGTGTCGTCCAACCGGACCTTCCGGGTTTTCAGATGGGTATAGACTGTGGCGAAATTATCTGCATGTTTGATAATAATCGTTTCACCGTAATCCTTCAACTCCGATGAAAAAATCACCGTTCCCCCGGCCGCTGCAACGACGGGCGTCATATCCTTTCCGCTGATACTGATCCAGTTGTGATACATTTTGTTGGGCTGAATGCCGAAACGGGAGATGACCCTGCCCTTGACAGGCCAGATAAACCGCTTTTTGTCAAACTGCAGCTTACCGGAAGCATCCGTCGGCAACTCCTCCTTGTTCAAAGAACCGGCGGCGTTTTTTACAGGCTTCGGCGGAGGGGCGGGGGGGGGCGCTTTGGGAGGCAATTCTTCCCGCTCCTTCGGAGCGGCTTCCTCTTCCGGCGTTTCAGAAATCTCTCCTGCTGCGCTGCCTGGAAGGGAAGGCGAAGCCTTGGGGGACTCAACATCCGAAGTCCGGCTGCCGTCAGATTTCAAAAGGGGTTTGGAACGGGAAGGACTTTCTCCGCCGGGCGGACTCTTGGCAACGGGCTCTTCGCCAGCGGGGGGTTTGTTCCGCAGAGGGTCGAATCCCTGAGCCCTCAGCAACAGCATGACATCTTCGATGACCTCATTCGCATGCGGGACAAAGAGAACCTGATCCGCTTCAATCAGGTCGGGATTTTCAACATTATTGACCTCCGCCAGGTCCTGCACATGCACGGAATACGCCTTGGCGATGCTGTAAAGGGTCTCCCCCTTCTTCACTCGATGGTATACACCTTTCGGTTTTCCGGATTTAAAACCGTAGACGTCAGAGAAGATAAACGGAATAAACAGCAGAAACAAAAAGATGAAATGTTTTTTGGAAAGGGTCAATCTGCTCAGTGTCGGCTCCTCGTTTCACAAATACATCTTAAGGAAGATCAGCCGGACCAGCCATATTCTCCAATCAGGTCTACAAAACGGCAGCCTCCCAGGTGTTCTTTTTTCAAGTCCTGCACATCCTCGGATTGTCTCGTAATTTTCAGAAGATCCTGAACAGACCTTCCACCCACCGGCACAACCAGCCGCCCTCCCACCGCCAGCTGCTCAACCAGCGGCTGCGGGATTCCGGGCGCCCCCGCCGTTACCAGGATGGCGTCGAAGGGCGCTTCCTCTTTCCAGCCGTAAGTGCCGTCCCCTACCCGGATCGCCACATTGTAATATCCCAGATGATCCAGGATGCGACGGGCATTGTTGGCCAGCGACGCAACCCGCTCTATGGAGAAGACCTGTTCGGCCAGTTCCGCCAGCAGGGCGGTCTGATATCCCGATCCGGTTCCAATCTCCAGAACCCGCTCCCTCCCTTTGAGCTCCAGGGCGTCCGTCATCAGGGCCACCATGTAGGGCTGAGAAATGGTCTGCAACTCACCAATCGGGAGGGGGTTGTCGTTGTATGCCTGATCCGCCAGGGCCTCTTCAACAAAAAGATGGCGCTGTATTTTGGACATCGCCTCAAGAATGCGGGGATTTGTGACCCCCCTGGCCTGGATCTGGGTTTCAACCATCCGCCAACGCTGCTTTTGAAATCTGTCCATCATCGACCGTGCATATATCCCTTCCGCGCAGGAATTTTATAAATAGCTTCAACCCAGTGATGTTTCCGCATACCCAGGGCCTCCCGGGTGATGATCAGATAGTGATAGCGCAGTTTCGCCTCCTCTCTCAACGCGTTAAACTGGAGGATTTTTTCATTGATTTTTTCGATCATCAACGGTTCAGGCATGACCGCATCGGGAGAGAGGGCGACGTTCACGGAACCTTCCGAGCAATCCCCCGTCAGGAAACGGAGGGACCCTTCTATGTCCTCTTCCATGTCCTGCAGTTGCTGAAGGATCGAGGAGACCCTCTCGCCGGCCCGGCTGAGGACTTCTGCTTTTTCTCTAAGCAGTTCCTCCTGAAGGACATTTTCGGGGGTTTTTGTCAGAAGAATCATGATTGTCTGCTCCGCTTCATTCCATAAATTATCTATGGCAGATTTTGGAAGATTTCCCTGAATATATTAAATAAAAATAAATATTTTCAAATTCAATATTTGGTGATTATTAGCATTGAACACTCCTTTTTTCAACTGAAAAGGCAAACCCCGTCTTCTCTGATTTTTCCTTTACATCACCGGCCGCTTTCGTTAGTAAGAATCAAGAAGGAGGAAATGCCCATGGGGAAACTCTCCACAGGTCACGCCATGTCAGAGGCCGTCAGGAATGCGTATCTGCGCAACAGCGATGACGAGACCCTGGAACCTCTGGTTCTGATGGATGCCGGTCAGCGGCCGGTTGGCCGCATCGGGAAAAATGATGCCGTCATTTTCTACAACATCCGGGGAGAACGTGAAATCGAACTGACCCGCAGCCTGACGGAAATAGGGTTCTCTGCTTTCTCCCCGGTGGATGACCTGTTGCTGTCCTTTGCCACCATGATTGAATACAAAAAGGGATTGAATGTGCAAGTGGCCTTTCCCCCGGAGGGAGAGCTGCAGGATACCTTAAGCGACGTCCTTTCCCGGAACCACATCAGCCAAGCCAAGATCACCGAAGCGGAAAAGGCGGTCCATGTTTCTTATTTCCTGAACGGGAAGAAGGAGCATCCCCTCCCGGGAGAAGAGAGGATCATCGTGCCCACGCGCAGAGACGTCCATCTTTTCGATGAAGCCCCGGAGATGTCCATCGAGGCAATAACCGAAGCCATTCTCGACAAGATTGCCGATCCGTCCTGCCGGTTCATCCTTGCAAATTTCCCCAATGTGGACGTGGTCGGCCACATTGAAAATGAGCAGGCCATCCTGAGGGCCGTGGAAGCAGTCGACCGCCAGACGGGCCGGGTCATTGACGAGGCGAAGCGCCGGGGCTTGACGGTCATGGTCACCGCCGACCACGGGACAGTCGAAAAATGGCTTTATCCCGACGGCGTTATTGACACGGGCCACACAGACAGCCCCGTCCCTTTCATCCTGCTCCACGATACCCCGGACCTTGAGCTTCGCCGGGATGGAGCCCTGACGGATATCGCCCCAACCGTCCTCCAGCTGTTCCGCCTCCCCGTTCCGGCGGCCATGACCGGAAAATCGCTGATCATCACCCCCGGTCCCGAAGGGATCAAGCCGGCGCAGAGGCTCCTTGTTCTCATTCTCGACGGCTGGGGAGAAAGCGACCAGACCTTGGGCAACCTCATTGCCCAAGCCGCCACGCCGACCATGGATCGCCTGAAAACGACCGGTCCATGGACGACCCTGAAGGCGGCGGGAGAAGCCGTCGGGCTTCCTGAAGGAACGGTCGGAAATTCGGAAGCGGGACATCTGCACATTGGCGCCGGAAGGCCGATCTATGCCGATCGGGTCCGCATCAATCAGGCCATTTCCGACGGAACGTTCTACGAGAACGAAGCCTTCCTTTCCGTCATGTCTGCGGCAAAGCGCAATTCCAAGGCCCTGCATCTGCTGGGCATCGTTTCCTTTTTCAGCTCGCACGGCTCCCTTTCGCATCTGTTTGCCCTGATGGAGATGGCCAAACGGGAAGGTGTCCCCGAGGTCTACATTCATGCCATGCTCGGCCGTCGGGGTGAACAGCCGGAAAGCGGCGCTCTGTATATTGAAAAGATTGAAAACAAGGCGGCGGAACTGCAAAGGGGAAAGGTGGTTTCGGTCATTGGCCGGTACTGGTCCATGGACCGGGAAGAAAACTGGGACCGAATCAAAAAAACCTACGACATGCTTGTCTTCGGAACGGGGCAAGCCGTCTTCTGTCAATCATAAAAGAACGGTCAGCCCCTGTCGTGACAACATCCGGCTGAGGAAGATGGGAATATGGAACATCGAATCGGAAACAGAAGAGTCGTCCTGGTTCAGGGCGACATCACCCTGGATGAAACGGATGCCCTGGTCAATGCCGCCAACAGCGGCCTGAGAGGCGGGGGCGGGGTCGACGGCGCCATTCACCGGGCCGGCGGACCGGCCATTATGGCTCAATGCCGCAAAATCGGGGGTTGCCCCCCCGGCCAGGCGGTCATAACCACGGGCGGCAATCTCAAGGCCCGGTACGTCATTCACACCGTCGGTCCAATCTATCGGGGCGGCGCCCACGGTGAAGCGGACATCCTGGCCGGCGCGTACCGGGAAAGCCTGAAACTGGCTTCCGCAAACAGGTTGAAAAGCCTGTCCTTCCCGGCCATCAGCGCCGGGGTTTATGGCTATCCGCTCCAGGAGGCCGCCAGGATTGCCCTGACAACGGTTCTTGACTACCTCGCGGCCCACCGGGACATCGAGCTTGTCCGCTTTGTCCTGTTCGGGCAGGAGACCTTCGAGGCCTTTTCAGCCGTTCTCCGGGACCTTATTCCGTCATATTAACGTTTCCTGCTTCCTGGTGACCTCGGCCTTGATCCGGTTCAGGGTATCCATCAGGGTTTCGGAGACGTTCTCGCGGATATCACCGGCGACGACGATGTACATCACGTCGTCACCGACAGGGTGCAGACCTTCGCGGATTTCAACGAGGACTTCCACAATGCCCGGCCGCTTCTTCGCCTCCGCTACAATGGCTTCAAGACGCTGCCGGTCGGCTGTTAAAGTAAGCTCGGAGACGGGCTTCCCGTCCCGGGTCGTCGCCCGGACCACGCCGTTATGACACAGAATCATCCCCGCCTTATGAAAATCGGGGTGACTCTTTACCTTTTGAATCATTTCCATCAGATCCATCGCAACCTCCTTTTTCGAATCCCTGAAAAAAAAAACAAGGGGCGTTTAGAATAATCGAGATCCCGCCCAAACCCGTATTGACCCGAGCCCGTAACTGTGAGAAGAGATTTGCCATGCGAAGAAGAGCTGCACAGAAAAAAATGGAACCTCTTGGCCCGGTTCTTCAAAAGGCCTTGAAGAGGCGGCATGTTCCCTTTGATCTCGAAGAGAAGCGGATTCTCGCCCTTTGGGACCAGGCCGTCGGTCCACAGATTGCCGCCCAGACAAGGCCCAGCCGTATCAGGGCCAGGACGCTCTTTGTGGCCGTTTCCACATCGGTCTGGATGCAGCAGCTCCATTTTCTCAAAGAGAATATCATCAGGCAGTTCAATTCCCTAGCACAAAAAGAGGAAATCCGGAATATTTTCTTTTCTCTGGGCCGGGTTGACGCCCGTCCGACAACCTCTTCCGCGCCGCCCCCTTCTTCAGCGTCAGAAGCCTCCCGAAGCCTGAAGAAAAGGGATTTACAGATGATCGCCGACTGCACGAAACACATCGCCGACGAAGAGCTCCGGGAAATCGTCAAGCGCGTCATGACGAAGGAAATCAGCCGCCGCCGGCTGTCGGAAACCGGTTAAGCTCCCTGAAAAGCTCCTCCATATCTTCGGTATAGAGCTCCGAATCCCTGTAGATAAAAAGGGGAGGAAGAACATCCAGTTCCTCGCCTCCCCCCTTGCAGCCCTCGGACAGGACAAAAGTCCCCGCTGTGTCACTCCGGGAATGAACCAACCGGAACCGTTTAGGTTCGAGGGCCGCTTCCCGCATCCCCGCGATAAGGGGCACCAGCCGCTGAGCGGGATAGATCACAAAGAAGCGGCCGCCAGGCTTCAAGACATAGGCGGCCGCTTCAAGAAAGTCCCGGAGAGCCCCCCGGATCTCGTGCCTTGCCAGGGCCTTCTCGCCCAAGGGGTTGATTCGTCCGGTATTCGCCTTCCGATAAGGTGGATTGCAGACAACGGCATCAAAAGATTCCGCATCAAGAAACCGTCGGATTTGACGGACATCCCCCACCTTAAAGGACACCCGGCCATCGAGACCATTCAGGGCCGCGCTGCGCATGGCCATTTCAACCATGCTCTCCTGGATGTCGACCCCGACAGCCCGGACATCCGTACGCCGCATGGCGGTGATGAGGGCAAGAACCCCGCTGCCCGTTCCCATGTCCAGAAGCGAATGTTCCTGTCCCAGACGGATAAAAGAAGCCAGCAGCAGGGCATCCAGGGAAAAGCGATAGCCCCTCTTCTTCTGGATAACCTGGAGGCGTCCGTTCAGAAGGCCGTCCACGGTCTCGTTTTCCCGCGCCAGAATCATGATGCCCCCTGTGCCGACCCTCCCGCTAAGAAAGGCGATGGACAAACAGGCCGCTGCGTAGTTTCGGTTCAAACCAGGTGGATTTGGGAGGCATGACCAGTCCGGCATCCGCCACCGCCATCAGCTGCTCCAATGTTGTGGGAAAGAGGGAAAAGGCGACGGCGAACTTGCCGGAATCCACCAGCCGCTCCAGCTCTTTCATTCCCCGGATGCCCCCGACAAAATCAATGCGCTGGTCCGTCCGGGGATCCTCGATGCCCAGCAACGGGTGCAGAAGGTGGTTCTGCAGAATGGATACGTCAAGACGGCCGATGGGGTCCGCTTCATCGCAGAGATTTTCCCGGGCAATCAGCTGGTGCCACTTACCGTCCAGATACATTCCGTAAGAATGGAACGCCTCGGGAGATTTCCGGCTGAAATCGGGGCGGATTTCAAACTTTTCTTCGACCTTCCGGAAAAAGGTTTCCCGATCCAAACCGTTGAGGTCCCGGACGGCCCGGTTGTAGTCCATGATCCTCAACTGGTTGTGGGGGAAAATCACGGAAAGGAAAAAATTATAGGGTTCGTCGCCCCGGTGCCCGGGATTGCTTTCCCGACGGGAGCGGCAGACGGAACAGGCTGCCGCCGCCCGATGGTGGCCGTCGGCGATATAAAGCGCATCGAGTCCTTTCAGCCCTTCCTCCAGTTTGCGGACATCCGCCGGCTCGCTTACGACCCATACCCTGTGCACGATCCCGTCATCGGCGGAAAAGTCGTATTCAGGGGAGGCAGCCTTGAAATCCCGGACGAGGCGGTCAAGATCGTCCGTTGAGCGGTAGGTCAGGAAGACGGGTCCCGTCTGGGCGTTGACCGTATCGACATGGCGGGTTCGCTCCAGTTCCTTGTCCGCCCGCGTCAATTCATGCTTTTTGATCCGCCCCGATTCATATTCGGCGACGCTGGCGCAGCCGACGATCCCCGTCTGCTCGTGATCGCCCATGCGCTGCTGATAGATATAAAAGCCGGGGGTACTCTCCTGGAAAAGAACGCCCTGGCGAACCAGGCTGTCCAGATTTTCTCTGGCCCTTGCGAACACCTTTTCCGGCACGTCGCTCTCGGGCGGGTCCAGATCGATTTCAGATTTTTCAACCCGCAGGAAACTCAGGGGGTTACCGGAAGCAAGCGCCCTGGCTTCGTCCCGGTTGAGGACATCATAGGGAAGGGAGGCCACATCCCTGGCAAAGGAACGAGCAGGTCTCAGGGCTCGAAAGGGGATCACGACGGACATAACGAATTCTCCTGATATGAAATTTGCCCGAATACTGACACATTGAAATCGCTAAATCAATCCCCAAACAGGCCAGCGATCCCCTCGGGGCGCAGAAATCAGAAATCCGCACAACCTGTTCCGGCCCCGGTCTACGATGTTGGCACGGTCCGCAGCCTCATCGGGGAGCCCGCTCACGATTTCAAGCTGCCGTTCAGCGAGCGGATGGCCGCCACAAAAGCCTTCAACCTGGCGGGATCTTTCCTCCCCACCGGGTTTTCGACACCGCTGATCACGTCCACCCCGTGGGGATTCACAGCAGCGACAGCCTTCGCAACGTTGTCGGCGTTCAATCCTCCGGCAAGAATAACGGGTACCCGCACCTGATCCCGTATGCGCCGGGCGAGGCCCCAATCCATGTTCCGACCGGTCCCCGCCGGCCGGGATTCGCTGACGGAATCCAGGACCAGTCCATCCACCCCCGTATCCTCTATCTGCCGGGCGGCATCGACAGGGTCTTCACAGGAGGATCGGCACCTCCCCGTTTCGACGGAGAACCGCAGCGGTTTGAGGACCTTCACCCCGAGCGCATGGATGGCGGACACCAGCTCCGCCGTCACGGAAATGGGTTCATTGCCGTGGAGCTGCACCGAGCGGGGCTTCAGCAGTTGCGTCAGTTCGATGATCGTCCGGGGATCCTCCCCGACCACAATGACCGGCGAGACGGAAGGGGGGACGATGCGGATGAGCTTTCCGGCCTGCTCCCGATCAAGATTCCAGGGGACATCGATGGGGTATTCCACCACAAAGCCCAGATCGTCAACTCCCACCGCCGCACAGAGGCGGATGTCTTCGACGGTCGTGATGCCGCAGATCTTGATCCGTGTCATACCGGCCATCCTACAGCGACCAGCTCGTCCAGGAAAGAGCCCACGTTCTCCGCTTTCAGCACGGCCGTACCGACCAGAACGGCATCGGCGCCGCTTCTGCCGGCGCGGCGGACATCCGCCGCCGAGCGGATCGAGCTCTCACTGATCAGGATACGGGATCCCCGGCAGAAGCCCGCAAGCTCCTCCGTCCGGCTCACATCGGAGTCGTCCACTTCGAAGACGGTGATGTCCCGATTGTTGATACCGCGCAGATCGAAGGGAAGATGCTCGATCTTCCTGATCTCTGCCGCATCGTGTCCCTCCACCAGAGTCTCCAGGCCGCAGTCCCTGGCTGCCTCTATGAGCCGCGTCATCTGCCGCAGATCGAGCATGGCCGTAATCAGGAGGATCGCTGAAGCGCCGCAGTCGGCCGATTCCTGAACCTGGCGTTCCGTGGTGATGAAGTCCTTGTGGAGGACGGGGACGCCGACCGCGGCGGCGACCTCCTTCAGAAGGCCCATGTGGCCGCCAAAGTGCCCCGGTTCCGTCACGACGCTGATTCCCGCCACAGGGCGCTGTGACATTTCCTGCGCCAGCGCCACCGGATCGCGGCCCCGCAGGAGATCGCCCTCCTTGTCAGACCGCACCTTGATCTCGGAGATCACAGGGAAGAGGCCTGAGCGCTGCCGCATTCGTATGGACGCGGACAGAGGCGGCTTGCCCCTTCCTCCGCATCGGGCTTCCATTTTTTCTCTATCGAAATTCCCGTCAACCGGCATGTGACCGTTCCACCAGTTCATTGAGCTTTCTCTGTGCCGCCCCGGAATCGATCAGGGAGCGGGACAGCTCTATCCCCTCCTGGATGCTGGGCGCCTTGCCATTCACATAGAGCGTGGCGGCATTGTTCAGGACCAGGAAATCCCGGCGGGGTCCGCGCTCCGTGCCGGCAAAGATGTTTCGAATCACCCGGGCGTTGAACTCCGGCCCGCCGCCGGCGATATCGCTGAGCGTGCAGCGCTTCAGTCCGAAATCCTCCGGGACGAACTCATAGTACTTGATCTGCTTCTGCCTGATTTCCGCAATCGAGGTCTTGCCGATCAGGGATATCTCATCCAGCCCGTCCATGCCGTGGGCAATGATGACATGGTTGAAATCCATCTCGGCAACCACTTCCGCCATCATGTTAACCAGCTCCGGCTTGTAGACGCCCATGGTGTGGTTCCTGGCGCCGGCAGGATTGATGAGCGGGCCGATGATCGTGAAAAAGATCGTCTTGATGCCGAGCTGGTTTTCCGGCCCAAATACCTTGAGCATGACGGGATGGAAATTGGGGGCATAGATGAAGCTGATCCCGATGTCCTCGATCATCCGGGCCACCTGCTCCGGTGTCCGGTCGATGTTGACGCCCAGGGCCTCCAGGACATCGGCGCTGCCCGAAGATGACGAAATGGAGCGGCTGCCGTGCTTGGCCACCGGAATGCCGGCGGAGGCCGCCATGATGGCGTTGGCGGTGCTCACATTGAAGGTGGTCAACCCGCCTCCGGTCCCGCATGTGTCCGTGAGTTCCGCTGTCGTGGAGACCTTGATGGGCACACAGTTTCGGCGCATGGCCTGGGCGATGTGGGCCACTTCCTTGATGCTGGGCCCCTTGCACAGAAGACCGACCAGAAATCCGGCAATCTGCACGTCGGACAACTGCCCGGCGTTGATGGCATCGATCACGTTATTGATTTCATTTTTATCGAGGTTGAAGTGCTCCGTCAGCTTGGCAAGGATCGGCGCGATCGTCTTCTTGCCGTTCTCCAGCACCATGGCCGTCTCCGGAGCGTCCTCCGGCATGATCAATGCCGAAGGAGCGCCCACGATGAGTTCATGGAACTTATAGGTCTTAAAGGCCATCATGGTCCTCGTCGACAGAACGCCCTCCATATTCTGCATCTTCTCCGTCACGATGTCCGCCAGATTTTCGTAGTCCTGGACCTGAATCTTGGCCATCAGATCATACTCGCCGGTTATCGACAGGACTTCAACGACCTCGTCGATGGCTCCCACCTTGTTGGCCAGCCCGGAGATTTTTCCCTTCTCTGCCTTGAAAAGAACCAGTGCTGTAATCATCAACATACCCTCCTGTGAAAATAACCTGTCTGTCGGCGACGCTGCGCCGGGAAACACCCTCTGCATCCAAAGAGAGTTCCCTCCACCCGGTCATGGGATTGGAGCGAACGCCAGGGCAAGCCAGCTCCCATTGGATAAAAAAAGGCCGCAGGCAGTGGATCTGCCTACGGCCCCTTGCTGTTTTATTTGATGCGGCTCAATAGCAAAGGAAAGTCACGCTGGCGGACCCGGATATGGCGGTCCACCACCAGAACTGGATGGCCTTTTCGCTGTTGAAAACGTGTTTCATGGTTTTCCTTCACCCTTCCCGATCGCCCTTTTAATTAAAATTTATTTTCCCTGTCAAGTATTTTATATTGAAAAAAAGTTAATCAGCAGACAGGGTCGGAGAGGGGCAGATCGGATGACTCCCGGACGTATGACACTGCCCCACGGTTCCGCAACAAGGAGGGGAAAATGAGCAGATACATGATCGTGGTCTGGAGGACAACCTTGGTCAGGCTCCCCTGGCGGTTGGCCGCCTGTGCGCTGATCTGGTCAGGGGTTATGGTTTTCAGCACGGCATGGGCCGGCACCCTGCAGGGCACCGCAACCTATCGGGAGCGCATCGCGTTGCCGGCCGATGCGGTGTTTGAGGCTGAGCTGCAGGAAATCTCGAGAGCGGATGCGCCGGCCGTGGTACTCGGCCGCAGCACGTTGGCTCCGTCCGGGCAGCCGCCATTCCGGTTCGCGATTGTCTACGACGATGCCGCCGTGCAATCGGGCCACCGCTACACCGTCCGCGCGACCATCAGGCACCAGAGACGGCTGCTGTTCACTACCGATCGGATCCACCCGGTGCTCGACGGCCGCAACGCGCCGCTGCACATACAGATGGTGTCCGTCCGCGGCGGACGGCAGCCGGGCTCGATGACTGACGACCTCGGCGTTCTGCCCGCCTCCTACGAGGGCGAACTGCCCGGTGCCGGAAACCCCGTTGTGTGGCACGTGGACCTGCTGCCCGAAGGGCGCTACCAACTGCGCACGATCCACGTCGGCCGGCCTGAGCCGAACCGCTACGATGACATCGGCCGCTGGACGCGCGACAAATCAGGACGCATCGTGCTGCGCGGCGGACGCGAGGCCCTGGTTTTCCTCATGCCGCTCAAGGACGGTGCGGCGCTTCGCAAGCTCGATCTTCTCGGCCGGCCCATCGAATCCGGCCATAACGACCGCTTGCTCCGGCTGCCCGAACCCCGCCTCATCGAGCCGAGGCTGATGCTCACCGGCATGTTCACCTACATGGCCGATGCCGCCGCCATTACGCTCTGCGTCGACGGCCGGCGGCTGCCGGTGGCGATGGAGGGCGATTACAAGGCCCTCGAAGCCGCGTATCAGAAGTCTACCCCACAACCGGGACAACCCGTGCTGGCAAGCCTGGAAGGTCTCATCACGCAGCGTCCGTCGATGGAGGAGGGCCGCCCGGCCCAAACCACACTGGTGATTGAGCGGTTTGTCGCTGTCTGGCCTCGTGAAAGCTGCGGCAATCCGCTGGCTGACAGCCCCCTGCGCGGCACCTATTGGAAGCTTGTGCGCCTGGGCGAATATCCCGCGACTGCGGCCACGAAGCAGCGCGAAGCGCATCTGATCTTTGCCGCCGATGCATTGCGCGTCACCGGAAGCGGCGGTTGCAACCGCATCATCGGCAGCATCGAGCTCGACGGTGACAGGCTGCGTTTCGGCCGCATGGCGTCGACCAGGATGTCCTGCCCGGATGGCATGGATCAGGAAAAGCGGCTCATCGAGACGCTGAAGCATGTGGCGTGCTACCGCATCCGGGGCAGCCACCTCGAGCTCCTGGATGCAGCCGGCACTGTGATCGCGCGGTTCGAGGCGGTCGCACTGCAGGAGAAATGACCGATCCGCGGGATTCGATCCTGGTTCACGGCACCGATCATATTCCACAGGGAAGATAAAGGATGAGGAATGAGCGAGGAAAACAAATCCATCCATGAGTTCGATTTCGAATTGATCTGCGAATATTTTTCAAGCGTAGAACGGCAGGGACCCGGAAGCCCCGAAGTAACGCTTAAAGCCCTGAGCTTTATTGACAACCTGACAGGGGAGTCACATATTGCCGATATCGGCTGTGGAACCGGCGGCCAGACAATGGTGCTCGCTGAACATGCACCGGGGCACATTACAGGCATTGATTTGTTTGCCGACTTCATCGATATCTTCAACGCCAACAGCCGGAAACGGAATCTCCAAGACAGAGTGCGGGGCATCGTCGGCTCCATGGAACATCTTGCTTTCCAGAAGGAAGAACTGGATCTGATCTGGTCGGAAGGGGCGATCTATAATATCGGGTTTGAGCGGGGCATAAGCGAATGGCGGAAGTTCCTGAAACCAGGTGGGTATCTTGCCGTTTCAGAAGCGTCCTGGTTCACGCGAAGGCGGCCCGTCGAAATCGAACGGTACTGGCAAGATGCTTATCCGGAAATCGACATCATCTCCCATAAAGTCGGACAAATGGAAAAAGCCGGATATATCCCGACAGCGACGTTTGTCGAGCCTGAAAACTGCTGGACGGAACATTTTTATGCCCCGCAGGTTTCTGCACAGGAGAAATTTCTAAAAAAGCATGCCGGCAACAAAACGGCCGAAGAGCTCGTAGAAAACGAACGGCATGAAGCCAGGCTCTATGAGATATATAAAGAGTTTTACGGGTATGTTTTCTATATCGGGAAAAAGATTTGAAGAAATGGGCGCATCCCTTCACCGCCGCGACATCAAACGCTGAAAACCAGGCTCGGCGGGATCGATCGGATATCAATGGCCCGCCCAAAACACCTTTCCGGTTACCCGGGCCTGTTGCCCGTCGATGCACTCAGGAACAGCCTGCCAGGCCCGTAACGAAACGCTTCTTGACTTTACGCCCCTTCCCTTCGAGAGATCTCTGCCGGCGTCCTACAGCGCCCGCATCCATTCCGGCTTCAAGCGGACGTCCCCACGCAGGGCCGCATCGATCAGATCGAGGGCCTTCTGCTTCCCGCCGGGGAATTTCGCCTTGATCGGCAGATAGTTTGAGGCGTGGTTCGAGAAAAAATACCCCCGGCTCAAATTGGTGTGGGCGATCATCTCCCGCAGCTCCATCAGAAGTCCGGCCTGATCGGGAAGTTCAAATCTGCCGTGGAGATAATCCTCATGAAGCGGCGTCCCGGGAATGAGCATCACGGTCAACGCCCCCACAAAATCCGGGTCCATGGCGCTGAGCAGTTCGCCCGTCGCCCGGGCGTGCCGGAGGGATTTTTCCCGCCCGCCGATCCCCAGCAGAACCGTCACCCACACCTGGATGCCCGCCTCCTTCAATTTCCGTCCCATCTCAATGCAGGTCGCAGCGTCGGAACCCTTCTGGATTGCCTCCCGGATCTCATCGTCACCGGTTTCCACCCCCAGATAAAGAATGCGGAGATTGTGCCGGCGCAGCTCCTCCAGTTCCTCACTGGTCTTCTTCTTGATGCTCTTTACGTTTGCATAGGCGCCCACCTGCTGAACCCGGGGCAGGTGCTCTTCAATCTGCCCCAGGATCCACATCAGCCTTTTCTGGGGGATGATCAGGGCGTCTCCGTCCATCAGGAACAGGCGGTTATTGTGGGACATATGGCGCGCCGCGTAGCGGATGTCGCTCAGGATGATATCATTATCCTTGATCCGAAAGCCCTTGTCACGGTATGTGCCGCAAAAGGTGCAGCGGTTGTGGGAGCAGCCGAGAGTTACCTGCAGGAGGATGCTGTCCGCCTCGCTTGGCGGCCGGATACAAAACCCCTCGTAGTGCATCCCTTCGTCTTCGGAAAAAATACTCACCAGAAACCTCCTTAACTTTGACATCATGGCTGAAAGACCGCCTTCCGCCTGGATAGGCGACCTTTACCGGGCTTTTTCGTTCAGTGCCCTTAATTTATGCACGACACCCGGAGATGTAAACACGGCCCCCTCTTTTTCCGCCGCTCCAGAAACAAGAATGGGGACTTAGAAATCAGATCTAAATCCCCATCATGTCAGATTTTTAAAATGGTGCCGAAGCCGGGATTTGAACCCGGACAGGCCTACACCCACTAGACCCTGAAGATAGTTCCATTGCAAAAAGAAGTAAATCAAAAGAAGAGGAGCAAAAATGTATTTCATTTATATATTATATAGTTATATTAATTCCAGAAACAGAATGATATAGAAGTAAAATAATCAAATTTTGAGGATATATCCTTTCGTTTAGTGACTATTTAGTGACTAAGTTCCTCTCCCATACCAAATCCGTAAAAATTTTTCATCTTTTTCATTTTTATATTGACACTAAACCTGGAAGCATGGTAGGTTGTGTGTAACACACATACTTACGTGGTAATCTATGACCGAAAAGGACTATTCCACAAACGATATTTCAAAAGCTCTTTTTATCAAGAAAGAACGTCTCAGGGTCTGGATTGACGAAGGGTTTGTTACACCAAGCATCCATAAGGGCGTTGGACCTGGGACAAAGCACATATTCAGCATTGTGGATGTGTACGGTGTTGAACTCTTTCGGAGGATGCTCGATGAAGGTTTCAATAGGCACGTTGCCGCTATTTATGTCAAAGACTTCACAGAAAATATTGATGCGGAAAGCGACATTACAAAAATCTTGTATGTGGTGTTTCAAATACTCATCGGAAAAAACGATGATAAACAGATTAAATCATCGGTACTTATAACAGATTACAACGCGGGCGATGTCCATCAACTTTTCTTTGTTGAGAAGATTCTAATAGATGACAAATTCATTAACAAAAGAGACAAATACCCTGTTATTACGCACGACGACAACTATGAAAATTATGAAAACTGGTGGTCTTATATGAAGGCCGTTCTGTTTGAGAAAAATAAAGATTGGAATTCAATCTATATAGTCAATTTCAGCAAATTAAGAAACGATGTTGAAGCTGCATTGTTAGAGGTATAATTTTTTTGTATAAAATAAGTGTGTAACTTGCAATGCGCACGCTTTTGGTGAAAACATGACATACTATAAAATTGAATGTGGCAGTCCTAAAAGGCTTTTAACACTGGAGGAAGTTGCGGCTGTTCTGGGTATCTCTCCACGTACAATTTACAACGGAACAGGGAGAAAGGCTAAAAACCCCTTTCCCATCAAACCTCGACGAGTAGGAAGACTGTTAAGGTTCGATATCAGAGACGTAGAAAGTTACATAGAATCTCTTAAAGATGCTGCGTAGATAAGCAATAATGTTTATCTGTAAAAAGCGCGGGCTGAAGTTTTGCCGGTATTTGTTATGATTCGGTATCTTATGGATGACGGACACCCGGGAACGACATCTATTATAACGTCACAAGGTAAGGATTAAAGATCCGATGCAAAACCACTACATACGAGAGGAAATGATCCGATGGAACAGTATTGGAGCAACTTCAAGGACCAATTCCTTGCAGAGCATATTGAAAATAGCCGTTTAGAATTCGGCATCAAAACCGGTAATGCGCTAGAAAACGATGAAGAATCCTTTGAAAATGAATCTCAAAAAGATACACTGAAACACTTCAGGACGAAGGCCAACACCGATTTTGCTAAATTCGTCTCAAAGAAACTTGATGAATTTATTGAAGAATGCAAGTCCAATGGTGAAATTTGGCAAAAGGATGCTTATCCATACAACAGAAAATGGATTGTCAACGACAGCAAAATAAAAGAAATAATAAAACGATATCCGAAGCTTCTGGACATCATCAATTTCATTGATAAAGAAGGCAAGCATGATGACTCCATAAAGGTTGAAAATTGGAGTACATTCGAGGCAAAAACAAAGAACGGAGTCGAGATAAGGAAATGGTCCCATGTCATTGTCAATAAGGATTTTTTCAGGAGAGCAGAGGAAGCTTTAGGGATAAGCCAAAAAACGATGCAGAAATACCTGCAAGCCTTCGGTGATATTGGAATTCTTGACATGGTTGGTCAGCTACAGACACATAACAGAGCTATGCTGTACATTGATGGATATTTTCGCAAAGTGGATACCTTAGGAAGATGGAAAAAAGACCGTATCCTCAATCAAAAAGATCATCTGCAAGCGTTGAGAAATTTTAAATACTGACAATGTCGATATATTGAATATATCGACTCAATATATCGATCTTTAGGAAACTCAGTGTTCATCAGGGCTTTTTATTGATCGATATATTGAGAATATTTATAAATAGATGTAATTACAGAATAATTGTCGTTTCTAATCAAAACGTAAATAAAATAAGTTTATTCGTCTAATGATTTAAAAGATATGGACATGTTTGCAAAACATGTTTCGTTCATTATCATGAACTTCAACAACTATGTTTATTAACCATGTCCATATCTTTTAAATCATTAGTAAAGACGTCCGTAGACCGGCAAGCCGGTCCTTGGACGTACTTACCCTCCGGGAAGTTTTTTATCAGGAAGGATTTTTTAGATTTAAAATATTTTCGAGATAGGAGCGGGTTGCCGATCAACCAGTGATCCACTCTGCTCAAAAAATGGATTTGCGCTTCATTGAAAAAACTTGTCTTCTTTGATGTGAAATCCTGATTCTAGCTGATCAAATTTGCGCTATACAGCACGATTCCATCAAGAACGATTGAAGACATGAATATTCTGCTATGACACATATGGAGCCTGAGTTTTCCTGAAAAAAATTCATTTGATGGATTTGGTTGCTTGGTACTTCATGGAGCTTCCTGCTCATGAGGGCAAATATTCCGGGGTTGCTACTTTGATGGTTCCATCTTGGATGGCTTCTCATTCTTCCGGTGGTGGATCTTTCCTGACTTCCAAGTTCCAGCGGTGCTGGATAATCATAACAAATTCTCTGCTTGAAAATCTTGTCTAATTTTACATCAAAATGCCCCTTCTGACGCTGGTAACCTGCCTTTCCTTGAACGATCTTCTGAAAAGGGGGCTGTGTATATCATCTTTTTGGAAATGCCTGAAAAATGTTAAAGCATTCTGATACTCATCGTATGGCTGAAGCTTGACAGCACTAGAAGCCAGAACGATGTGTGGCTCATTTAGGCCTTTTTCCATCTTATACTCTTCATTGTAAAGGTTTCAGGAACTTGGAATTTGAATGCGACCTTCCCTTGGCATTCCATAAAGAACTCAACAGGTTCTGTGTTGAAATCGCATATTTTAACGCTAGCCAATGCCTCTTCTGTCTTTTTTAAAGTCCTTCTACCAGAAAATATGATTTCTCGATTCTGCTTTGGTGCAATTTTGGAGAGTATCACCAATAATGCCTCATGTCGTTCTGAATCAATACCGTCGAATATGATGCTATCACCAGAAACAGGAGGTAACCCGGGACTTGCTTTAACATCAGTGCCTTGATCCCCAACAATATCGACATGCACATCTTTAGCACTATAATTATCGCTTTGTATTGTAAGCTTAATACTTAATGCATATAGAGTGCTTTCACTTCGATTGGAAACGAACACTGAAGTCTTTACTGACCAATCACCACCCTGAAGTCGAAAATTATTTGGTGCTATCGATGTAATAAGATTGTTTTTGCTTACATGGAGGAGTGTGGGTTCTAAAACATCGAGCAACTGTTCAACAACCCTATCTAGACCGTCAGATATTTTTGCCGCATATTTGTCTGCTATAATAGGAGATATTTTCACAATGTCTGCATATTCAATATTGAACCAGATTGGTACTATAATCTTCTCACCCATCATTTCTCTTGCAAAAAGCCCATTTAATTCAGCTTGCGGCCAGCCCTTTTCAAAGAAATGGTGGCTGATTACCACTATTCCATATCGGGAATTCGCTAGACCTTTTTCTATGCTCTGCCTTAGAGAGTCCCCCAATTTTAAAGAAAATTCATCATACCAAATGTTGAGTCCGGTTCCTGCAAGCATTCGAGCCAAGGGCCGTACAACATCTTCTTTGTCCTCGCTGGCGTGACATATAAAAGCATCGAATATTGGCTCCATCTAAAAAGTTCACGCTCCTATTTTATAGAGAGGTCTGATAAATTAAGGCACCTCAGGATAATGCGTACTTTACGAGTAAATCTGCAGCGTGTACAAAAAGGCAGAGACATTTAACCCTACCTTTCCCTCCCATTTTATAAACCGTCGTTAAGAAATTTGCTGAAACTAGGGTTAATTTGGGAATTTTCTCCTCACACTTACCAATCCGATCAACCCAAGACCATAAAGCAGTATAGTAGCTGGTTCAGGAACACTATATGTGTTTGCTTCTACCCAAACTCCAGATAATGAAAAATCTCCTGACATGGCACAGAATTTAATCCCAGTCCCCACGTATTCGTTTATTGCTCCTCTAGAATAATAGCCAGCACTTCCATAGTCATAGAAGATGGCATTGGGGCCTAGACGTGTCACTTCAACACGAGCACCGTCACCTTGGTCGAAATTGAGATATGAATAGCCAATGAGATGTACGGGGTAGTCTATTCCAGCGCTATTGATTTGGCGAAAATTTATTGTTAATTGTGAGTCATCGATAAAGGGTGCGGTTAGTTCTATCCCACTAGTGCTAACATTGAATGGTGGTAAGTTATAATTGATGTTTCCGGCATAGCTATTAATCACCACATCAAAGTTTCCATAATTTTGTGTATATGAAGTCGTCCCGTTAGCCCCGCTCCAGAGATTAACGTCCGTGAAATCAATAAATATTGTGTTACTCCTAGCGACACTCGGCATAAGTATCAGGATAAAAACAATAAATAAGAATTTTAAATTTCTCATGATGCCACCCTCCATTTATAAGTTTGGAATAACAAATACCAGATAACACAGCATCACGCAATCCGTTAAAATACTTATCTTATAGTAAAAATAAACTAATATTTGTAAGGGTAAGGATTGGTCTGTATCATCCTTAAGTAATGATGATGTGCACATTTGCGTTTTGATATAATAACCGGCTGCAAATATTTTTTGATTTTAAGTCAAATCTCATTAAATGTCGTTATTTTGAGTATTTTCATTTCTTCAAGATTCCAAGCATCCACAAGCATAAAGTATAAACGAACATAATTATCTTATACCAATATACTAATAAATCCCTTGACTTTCGTTTAATACGGCTTTAAAGAAAAAGTCAGTAACAGACGTTTTCTTTTAATTATCCACCACTTACGGAAAGAGAGGGAATATTCATGAACGAAAAGCCGCGTAAAGTGATTGGCTATCTGAGAGTCAGCACGATCAATCAGGATTTGGAAAAGAACAAAGCTGACATTCTTACTTATGCCAATGATCACGATTTAGGGAAAGTCCACTTTGTTCAGGAAGTCGTTTCCGGAAAAGTGTCATGGAAAAGAAGACGGATTAAAGAAGTCATCGATCAATTGGGAAAGGATGACTGGCTGATAGTCCCGGAACTGAGCCGACTTGGACGATCAATGCTTGATATTTTAGAAATCATTCAAGAGGCAAAAGAAAAAGGAATCAACATCTATGCAATTAAGAACAACTGGACTTTAGACAATAGCATGGAGAGCAAGATCATATTGATGGTGTTTTCAATGGCTGCGGAGATTGAAAGAGACTTGATAAGCTCAAGAACAAAAGAAGCACTGAGAGTGAAAAAGGAATCGGGTGTGACATTAGGAAGACCGAAAGGACCGGGGAAGAGCAAACTGGATGAACATCAAGAAGAAATCATTGCCCTGCTCAGAAACGGAGTGCCGAAGAAACGGGTAGCCAGCAAATACGGAAGCTCCGCTGTTAATCTTTACAATTGGATTGATAAGAACAGGTTGGATGTTGCTGCAAGAGGGTAGCAAGGAGGGTATCAATCATGAATACACAGACAGTGGTGAAGAATCTTGAATCCGCAATCAATCGGATATGTAAAGACATAAAGGATAAGAAAGGTGGATCGGGTGCTGACAAACTGGACTCCCTTGCTAAACTTGTGAATGCCTACAGCCGATTAATCGAAAGAGATAAAGACAAAGAGAAAGAGTATGACCCGCTGGAAGACGGTGACCCAAACTATTACAAGAAACTTGAAGCGAACAACAAAGACAGAAGAGGAATCATCAGGTAGGGGGGTACGTCTCCATCTATCTCAAAAGAAAATTTTGAGGGTGTCGGGGGGCACCTGACCACAAATTTTTTCCCAAAAATCGGAAAAGTAACATTACTGGCTATTATCCTGTTGTTCAAATAGAAGGCAATATGGTGGAGGAAATATGGCTATTTTTGCAGAATGTCCAGTATGCCGGAAGAAACAATCAGCAAAAAATCGAATCTGCTCTTGTGGAGTGGATCTTGTGAAAGCAAAAGGATCTAATCGGGTTAAGTATTGGAGAGATTATTATTACATTTCGAGTGATGGAAAAAGAAAGAGAGTCCGTGAATCTATCGGCTATTCAATCAAAGCTGCACAAGCAGCTGAGGGGAAAAAGAAAGTCGAGAAAAAGGAAAATCGCTTCTTTGATATTAAGCCAGAAAGCAAAATGACATTTTCTGAACTGACAACATGGTATCTAAAACTTGAATCAGTGAAGGTACTTGCTTCGTATTCAATCCTTCAGGTTTATCTTAGGAAATTCAATTCTGAATATGGTCACATGATTGTCAGTAAAATCAAACCAGCAGATTTGGAAAATCTGCGAGAGAAGCGAAGAAAAGAAGGCTGTGCTGATGCTACTATTGATCACGAAATAGGTTCAGCAAAAACTATGGTATTCAAGGCATTTGATAATGACATTGTGAGTGGTGATACAATACGAACATTCAAGAAAATGAAAAAGTTAGTGAAGCGGAACGGAAACGCAAGAAACAAGATTCTAACTCATGATGAATTTAAGAATCTGTTAGCCAATGCATCCCCGCATATTCAGCAAATTATGATGACCGCTTACTATACCGGAATGCGAAGGGGTGAAATCCTGGGGCTGACTTGGAATAAGGTTGATTTGAAAAATCGATTTATCTGTTTGGAAGCATCGGACACAAAGGATCGTGAAGCACGAAAAATTCCCATCTGTAATGAACTTTATGCGGTATTTAAAAAAATACCAAGGGCAATTCATGATGATCACGTTTTTTTGTTCAAGGGAAAACCCGTTAAAGACATACGGACAGCTTTGAAAAATGCCTGTGATAAAGCAAATATACCTTATGGTAGATTTCAAAAGGAGGGATTTATCTTTCATGATTACCGTCACACTGCCAACACGAACATGAGAAAGGCCGGTGTTTCAGAATCCGTCATTATGGCAATTACAGGGCATTCAACAAGAGAGATGTTTGATCGTTACAATACTATCGATGATCAAGATATTCATCAAGCCATGAAGCAGGTGGAGACATTTTTCGGAAATAGTGACTAAAATAGTGACTAAGCCATTTCAGGCAACAAAAAAGGCTAGCTCATTGTGAGCTAACCTATTGTTTTTATTTGGTGCCGAAGCCGGGATTTGAACCCGGACAGGCCTACACCCACTAGACCCTGAACCTAGCGCGTCTACCAATTCCGCCACTTCGGCATCCGTAAGTCCGGAGCTCCCTATCCGGAAGCAGGTGCTTTTTTACAATGATCCTTTTGGCCTTGTCAAGCAAAATTGAGTTTCAAAATTATGCCGATAGTGCTAAGAACCTCCGCTGAGCTTACATCGTATTCATTCTCTAAAAATATCACCAGGAGATGCCACGGGAACAGAATCACCATGAAGATCATTAACAGCTTTGACAGTGTGTCGGACGAATTCAAGGGCGCAGTCGCCACCATCGGTAACTTCGACGGGGTCCATCTCGGCCACCAGCAGATTTTCCGGAAGGTTGTCGAAGAGGCGAGGCAATACCAGAGCAAAGCGGTGGTCATCACCTTTGACCCGCATCCCAAGAGTGTTCTCCATCCGGAAAAACGCCCCTTCTACCTGCTCACAACCCTGGAAGAGAAGTTGAAGCTCATCGAATCCCTTCAGATTGACGCCGTCATGCTGATCCCTTTTTCTCTCGAATTCTCGAAGACGACGGCAAAGGATTTCGTCTGCGGGATTCTCTGGGAGCAGTTGAGAATCCGGAAAATCTTCATCGGCCACGATTACACCTTCGGCCGGGGCAAGGAGGGGAGCGAGGAGTATCTGACCCGCTTCGGGAAAAAACTCGGTTTCCAGGTGGATGTGACCAATGCCGTCAAAGTGGGGGAAATCGTCATCAGCAGCACCCAGATACGCAACTCGATCTGTGAGGGGGATGTGAAGACGGCGGGGGCTCTCCTGGGGCGGCCCTACAATGTCAAGGGACGGGTAACCGAAGGGTACCGCCGGGGTATCGGGCTGGGGTTTCCCACGGCCAACCTGGAACCGGAGAAAGACCTTCTGCCGCCGGAGGGCGTTTACGCCGTCATCGCCGAACGGAAGGGAACACGCCACCAGGGTGTCCTCAATATCGGGCACAATCCCACCTTCGAGAACCAGGACCAGACCGTGGAGCTCCATATTCTGGATTTTTCAGCAGACCTTTACAGGGAGGAACTGGAAATTTTCTTCATCGACAGAATCCGTGACGAGATCCGCTTTGACGGTCCGGAGTCCCTGGCGAACCGGATTCGCCAGGATGTCGCCCGGGCCAGGGACATCTTGAAGCCGCACGTTTCGTGAAGCACGACGGCAGCGGTGCCGCCGCCTCGACCCCCTGAAAAGAGGAAGGGCCTTCCGCCGGCTTGGGAGGAAACCGGCGGAAGGGAAGAGAAGCACAAATGTGACTAGGCTTGTGCTTGTCGATCTTTTCTCAGACTGTACCGATACATGTCGGCTAGAATCTCCGCCGCCATTTCCACCGTGGAATAAACCGGGAACCCGGCCTTTTCCATCCGGATCACGTCTTCCATCATGAATTCCTTGACGGCCACGCAGCTCAGGATGGGTTTACCCTTATAGTCGATCGATCGGAGCGTGTCCACGAAGGACCCCAGAATTTCTCCCTGCAGGACCACAATCAGGCCGCCCACGTCCTCACTTACAATTCCAAGCTCGATGGTCTTGCGCAGCTGCTCGGCGTCCATGCTGAAGGAATAATCGACAGGATTCAACGAGGTGACATAATCCGGGAGAATTCCCTTGAGGCGCTCCTTCAGCTCCGGTTCCAGCTCGGCCAGGCGCATGCCGTTGAGATACAGCGTATCCGTAGCCGCAACCCCCAGTGAACCGGTGTAGGTGATCACCAGGATGCCGTCCCCTCGAGGAAGGGGCTGTCGGGCGAAGGCTTTGAGCAAACCGAAGAGATGCTCGTTGTCCCTGGCCCGGATGATCCCGCTCTGCCGGAAGGCGGCGCTGTTGATTTCGTCGTTGCCGGCCAGGGAGGCCGTGTGGGAGGAGACGACTTTTGTTCCCGCCGCCGTACGTCCGCCCTTCAGGGCAATGACGGGTTTCTTTTCCGTAACCTTGCTGGCGACATCGATAAACCGTCTACCGCTCTTCACGTCCTCCATGTACATGGCCACGACATCGATGTGATCGTCGCTGCCGAGATATTCCAGGATGTCCGTTTCACTGATGTCCATCTTGTTCCCGATGGTGGCGACAATCCCGAAATTCATCACGTGGCGCAGCCCGGTGAGGATCCCCGCCGCATAAACGCCGGCCTGGGCCGTCATCCCGATGTTCCCCTTTTCCACCTCTTCCACCAATCCGATGGATTGGACGTTCCCCACATGGGTGTTGATCACGCCGGAGCAGTTGGGGCCCAGCAGCCGGCATCCGTGGGCCTTGATGATCTCCCGGATTCTCTCCTGGGCGGCCTTTCCGTCCGCGCCGGTTTCGGCAAATCCAGCCGTCTCCACGACGATGATCTTCACGCCTTTTCTGCAGCACTCTTCAACCGCTGTCACGGCGGCTGAAGCCGGGACAAGGACAATCGCCAGGTCCACCGGATCGGGGACCTCGGTAATGCTCCGGTAAGCCTTCACCCCCTGGACAGACTCGCTTTTCGGGTTGATGGGATAGAGCTTCCCCGCAAATTTATGAAAGAGGAGATTGCGGAAGACATTATAGCCCAGCTTCCCCTCGACGCTGGTCGCCCCGAGAACGGCGATGCTGCCCGGATAGAAGAGGGTCCGCATCTGCTCCACGGTGTTCCCCGATGACTGCTGGGGTGCCGTCTCCGGCACAGGGCTCACAAACATCCGGGCATCGACGGTCATGTTTCCCCGGGGATAGAGGAAAACCGGGTTGAGATCCAGCTCCCGGATTTCCGGAAAGGTGAGGACCAATTCGGAAATCTTGAGCAGCAGGTTCTTCAGGGCATCAATATCCACCGCCTTGCCCCGATATCCCTTCAACAGGGGGTATCCCTTGATTTCCTGGATCATCTCGTCGATATCCTGAAGCGTCACGGGCAGCACCCGAAAGGTGACATCCTTCAGGACCTCCACAAAAATCCCCCCGAGGCCGAACATCAGAACGGGACCGAAGTTGGGATCGCGGGTGACGCCGATAATCGCCTCCACTCCGGGATCAGCCATTTTCTGGACGGCAACGCCGATGATGTGCTGATATTTGAAGGCCCCGACGATCTCCCCATAGGCGGCTCGAACGGCATCCTCATCCGCGAGATTCAACTTGACCCCGCCCGAATCGGTTTTATGAACCACGTCCGGGGAGACGATTTTCAAGACCACGGGATAACCCAGCTTGTTGCTCATCTCGACGGCTTCATCCTCGGAACCGGCCACCAGAAAACCCGTCGTGGCAATCCCCATGCTTTCGAGGATTTCCTTGCATTCGTGCTCCATCAGGTAGGTGCGGTTTTCCCCGATGGCCTGGCTGAAAATAGCCCGGCATTCCTCTCCCGACGTAACACTGACACCTGTTTCCCCTGTCCGAGAATCCATGATGTTAACCTCCTCCAATCCTTTCCTTTGACTGTACTGGCGTATGGGGTACAAAGTTCACCGGACCGAAAAAACGATGTCCAGGATCACGTTGTTGAGGCAACCTAACACGTGGTTGAAAGTGTTTCTATCAGCGCCTCCCCCTTTTTTTTGTCAGACGGAAAAACGTGCCGTTGCCGGTGTTTGTCTGACAAGAACGTCCGGCACACCCGCGGAGGCTGCTTCGGCATTTCGCAGGCGCCTTCACAACGTATCCAGCGGACTTCGGACATCCAGGCCGCCCTTCTTCATCACATGAGTATAGATCATCGTCGTTGTTACCTTTTTATGGCCGAGGAGTTCCTGAACCGTGCGGATACTTTCTTTCCAGTGCAAAGGGCAAATAAACGCACCCAAGGCCGCTTCGCAAATCCTGGTCGTGGAGAACCTTAACCCTACCAATCTGTTGAGATATATGCGGTTTTAATTGCTCCGGAAGCATCGTTGATCGATCCTTCATCCCTTTACCGTCCCGGATGATGATGTGGTTTTGATCGAAATCGATATCCTTCACCCGTAAAAGCGCGCATTCCATGAGACGCAAACCGCAACCATAAAGCAGCTTGGCCATCGGTTGATAAGTTCCCGTCATAGCGGCAAGGAGGAGTCCGACTTCCTCACGGGACATGACAGTGGGAAGACGTTCCGGTTTTTTGGCCCGCTCTGTCGGCCCCAGATCCCCGATATCTATTCCAAGAACCTGTTTATAAAGAAACACGAGCGCATTAAGAGCCTGATTCTGAGTGCTGGCTGAAACGTTCCTGTCTCTCGCCAGATATGAAAGAAACGCGGATATTTCCTTCGCGCCCATATCTTTTGGATGTCGTTTATCGTTGAAAAAGATATATCGTTTCATCCAATCCACGTAAGCCTGTTTGGTTCGGATGGAGTAATGCTTCTTTCGGATGATGTCTCTGACCTGATCAATTTTAGGTTAGCACAACCACCTGCGGTATTTTTATATCTCTATAGTATTCGTTTGACAGTCAACATACCTCTTATGTAATGATGTTTTTGCAATTTATTTCAATCTAAGCGGTTTTATAAGACCGACATGAGGCAGTCTACACGATGTTGGACAGGATATGAAATGACAGATCGGAAGGAGTTTCTACGCCAGACGGCTTTGTTCAACGCGATAGGTGCTGCGTTTCAGCGCGCCCTCATTTACAGCGATGGGAAAGACGATGGTTTAAAGGACCAGCTCAAACGTGATCTTGAGGGATATCTACGCCGAATCGAGACTCAGTATCAGCAAAATGTCTCGTCAGAGAAGCATTTGCGGACGATAGCTGGCGTTGCAAAAGGAATGTCGGACAAACACGGCCATATTCTGAAGAACGGACGCTTTCGCGTCGGCATCGCACAGAAGGCGGTGAATATATACCTGAAACTGCTTTGGTGTTACGGTTGGATTCCCGAACCACCCCATTGTCCTATCGACAGCATAGTCCTCGCCGAGATTGGCGACAGGCGAACAAAGTGGACGAAAATGGATGATATCGAAGACTACCGTGATGCGATTGAGCGCATCCAGGCACACATTCAGCGAACTGGGCCGAAGATGTCCTTGTCGAAATGGGAGCTATACGTTTGGAATAACAGACGGAAACAGGGCGTCCAACAAGACATTGGAGCCGATCGCTAGCGCCGGCTCAATTCCGGTTGGGCGAACAAATGAACGATGGTTGACACGCTCGATAAAGCTGAAAGAAGCAAGCGAATGGCCTTGGTGAAAAATAAAAACACCAAACCCGAGATGCTTGTTCGTAGTATGGTTTATGGCCTTGGATATCGTTACCGGTTGCATGGCAATAAACTTCCTGGGAAACCTGATCTTGTATTCAAATCTAAAAAGAAAGTGATATTTATACATGGTTGTTATTGGCATAGGCATGAAAACTGTAAACTGGCCCGCCTTCCAAAATCGCGGCTTGATTTTTGGCTGCCAAAACTTGAAAGCAATAAACTTCGAGATCAGAAAAACCAAAAATTATTGCATGACATGGGATGGAGTTTTTTAGTAATTTGGGAATGCGAAATAGGCAATCAAGATAAGATGAAAGAAAAAATTACGAATTTTTTATCTCCGATGTGCGAGGAAACAAATGAAATCCATTGAACTATTTGCCGGTAGCGGCGGGTTGGGCCTTGGTTTGAGCCTAGTGGGGTTCGAACCTTCGGTTGTTATTGAGTGGGATAAATGGGCTTGCGACACAATACGGGAAAATAAAAAATCTGGTTATCCCTTGGTGCAAGGTTGGGAAGTTCATGAAGGTGATGTTCGTACTTTCGATTTTTCACAACTAAATGACATTGATTTGGTGTCTGGTGGCCCACCATGTCAACCATTTTCACTTGGAGGAAAGCACAAAGCATTTCAAGACAAGCGGGATATGTTTCCCGCTGCGGTTGATATTGTCAGAAAACTGGCGCCAAGAGCTTTTGTTTTTGAAAATGTAAAAGGAATCACAAGAGAATCTTTCGCAAACTATTTTCTGTATATATTGCTTCAACTTTCATATCCAGAAGTGGCAAGAAAAGACAATGAGTCATGGAATCAACATTTGTCCAGACTCGAAAAACATAAAACACATGGAAACATGCACGGACTTCATTACAACGTCGTGGCTCGTCTTCTTAATGCTGCAAACTTTGGTGTTCCTCAGCAGCGAGAACGCGTTTTTATAGTTGGCTTCCGATCTGACCAAAATAGAGCATGGTGTTTTCCTCTAGAAACTCACTCTCTTGATGCACTGTTGCATGATCAATGGATAACGGGTGAATATTGGGAACGTCATAATGTCTCATCAAAAAAAAGGCCATTAATGCCAGAAAAATATCTTCATAAGGTTAACAAACTTCGTCAAGCTGTTCTGCCCGGCACGGAAAGCAAGCCCTGGCGAACCACAAGAGATGCGCTTTTTGGTTTGCCAGACCCTCAAAGCTCCGAGGCAAGGGTATATTTCAACCACACCTTTCAGGCGGGGGCAAAAACTTATCACGGGCATACCGGTAGTCCACTGGATTTACCTTCAAAAACGTTAAAAGCAGGTGACCACGGCGTTCCTGGTGGGGAGAACATGATGGTGCTGCCCGATGGCTCTGTCCGTTATTTTACTGTCAGGGAGTCTGCTAGATTACAGACATTTCCAGACTGTTACCGTTTTCATGGTTCGTGGACGGAAACGATGCGTCAACTTGGCAATGCCGTTCCAGTTATTCTCGCAAAAACCGTTGGGGCAAGTATCGCAAAAGAACTTGTGCGAAACAGGGAAATTGACCTGTGTAATAAGATTAAAGGGCTGAACTAATGAGGGAAGAAACGCCATACAACCCACTTGACAAGGTGCATCTTGGAGAGAGTGTGGCTGACGCATTGTTGTCTAAAGAAAAAATTTTAATGCAAGCTATCGAGCCGTTCATAGGGGCAGGAATCTATGCAATTTATTATCGAGGCAATTCATCAATATACAAACCAATTTCAATAGAAAACTGTAAGGAAATTCCAATATATGTCGGCAAAGCAGTTCCGCCTGGAGCACGCAAAGGCAATTTTGGTTTAAACTCAGACCCAGGACTCGCTTTATATAAGCGGCTGCAAGAGCATGCCGAAAGCATTGCACAAGCAACCAATCTAAATATTGAAGATTTTTTATGTCGATATCTCGTTGTGGATGACATATGGATTCCACTTGGCGAGGCTTTATTAATCGCAAAATTTAGTCCTATCTGGAATAAACTTATTGACGGTTTTGGCAATCATGACCCTGGAAAGGGGAGATACAATCAATTGTGTTCCCGTTGGGACACCATTCACCCAGGGAGAACGTGGGTTGAAAAATGTCAAAGCCGCTCTGAAACGGCGGAACAAATCAGGACGGAAATAGAAGAATTCTTCAGGGAAACAACATAAAAGACTGCCCAACAACCGCATCAAGACCGACGCCGGTAAGCTGGTCGAGGCGCTTCGCGGCAAGGTCATTGGCCGGCGCGGCTTATGCGGATCGTTAGGCCCTGACCGAATCTATTCACACCCATAAGGAGATTTTCTGCATTGGATATTCCACGGATCTTCAACATCACCGAAAGTGCTCACCGCATCCATAACCCGTTCACACCCGAAAAGCTCGCCACTCTCGGCACGGCGCTGCGTCTGGAAACGGGGACCCGGGTGCTCGACCTCGGCAGCGGTTCGGGCGAAATGCTGTGCACCTGGGCACGCGATCACGGCGTCATCGGTACTGGCATCGACATGAGCCGGTTGTTCACCGAGCAAGCGAAACTCCGCGCTGTAGAACTCGGTGTCGCCGATCAAGTCAGGTTCATCCATGGCGATGCTGCGGGCTACGTCTCTGACGAGAAAGCCGGTGTGGCAGCCTGTGTCGGCGCCACGTGGATCGCCGGGGGAGTCGCCGGCACCATCGAACTTCTGGCACAAAGCCTGCGCCCCGGAGGGATCATCCTCATCGGTGAGCCCTACTGGCGGCAGTTGCCGCCGTCGGAAGATGTTGCCAGGGGGTGTCTTGCCGGATCAATCTCCGACTTTCTCCTGCTTCCGGAACTTCTCGCGTCTTTCGGCCACCTTGGCTACGACATCGTGGAAATGGTTCTGGCAGACCAGGACAGCTGGGACAGATACGAGGCGGCCAAGTGGCTCACCATGCGCCGATGGCTTGAAGCCAACCCCGGCGACGAGTTCGCGAAAGATGTTCGAGCCCAACTGACCTCGGAACCCGAGCGTTACACCGCTTACACGCGTGAATACCTGGGCTGGGGCGTGTTCGCGTTGATGGCGCGGTGATGAGGGTATTACCGGGTCGTAGCCGGGGAGTGAATGTTCACCCACAGTTCTTTGAAAGGGCGTGGGCGATGGCTATTGCAAGGTTTGCCCAACAAGCCGGTTGCAGGGATCGTTGGAAAGAAAGCAAACTGAATTCAAACAGCAAAGGAGGCTATAATGAGGAAACTTGTTTTATCGGTTGTGATGGCACTGTGTATTGTCGGTATCACCTATGCTGTTGCTGCAGAACTTCAGAATCCTGATTTACTGAAGGATAAAAAGGCAGTGGAAACCCAGAAGGCTATTCCCGGGAAAGTGAAAAGTGGGACGAACATACGGCAGACGGCTCCCTTAAAGGCCGATCATATTGACAAGAACGCAGCCAAGTTTGCCAATGCTGTCCTTCCCAGGGTGATATATCCCTCCATGAGCCACCACCTGGGTTATGACGGCATGAAGTTCTCCATCACTGTTCGTTTCAATACGGATATGGACCGGAATACCGTCATTGCGGGCAGTACCGTGATATTCGACTTTCCCAAGGCTGCAAACTCACCCGGACAGATTATCTGGATAAACGACCGGGAATTCAAATGGGTACAGCAGAGTAGCAGTAGATTTGACATCTGTAAATATGACCCTGACTGCGAGTTCAAGCTCACCCTTACCGATGGGATTCTGTCTAAAGAGGGGCTGAAACTTGATGGCGACAGCGACAATAAACAGGGTGGCAGCTATACTCTCTGGTTTATTGATATAGGGTAGATTGAGCTGGTAATCATTGCGGCATATTCTAATCGGATAAGGGGGAGATTTTCTCTCCCCTCCCCAAACCACCCGGCAAGCGGGTCCTCATCGGCGAGCCCTACTGGCGGCAGTTGCCGCCGACGGAAGATGTTGCCAAGGGGTGTCTTGCCAACTCAATCTCCGACATTCTCCTGCTTCCGGAACTTCTCGCGTCTTTCGGCCACCTCGGCTGCGACGTCGTGGAAATGGTTCTGGCAGACCAGGACAGCTGGGACAGATACGAGGCGGCCAAATGGCTCACCATGCGCCGATGGCTTGAAGCCGATCCCGGCGGCGAGTTCGCGAAAGAAGTTCGTGCCCAACTGACCTCGAAACCCGCGCGCTGCGCCGCTTACACGCGTGAATACCTGGGCTGGGGTGTGTTCGCGCTGATGGCGCGGTGATGCGTTGGCGTGTCTTAATGCAGGCGTTGGGCTTGCTGGGAGAACTGGATGAAATGCAGATGTGAATGGAGTGGAAACAATCCTCTTTACATGACTTACCATGATGAGGAGTGGGGTGTGCCTGCTCATGATGACCGGTACCTATTCGAAATGCTGCTCTTAGAAGGGGCACAGGCAGGACTGAGTTGGTTGACTATACTCAAAAAGCGAGAGAACTACCGAAAATCTTTCCATTCCTTTGATCCCGAGAAAGTAGCCGCTTATTCTGAGCGGGATGTCCAACGCTTGCTCACCAACCCCGGCATCGTACGGAACCGCCTCAAAATAGAATCGGCGATCAAGAATGCACGGGGTGTACTAAAGATAAAAGAGGAGTATGGGACGCTGGCCGCATTTCTCTGGCAGTATGTGGACGGAACGCCCTATCAGAATCATTGGAAATCGATAGCGGAACTGCCGGCACGGACTTATCAATCAGACGCGATGAGCAAGGACCTGAAACGCCGCGGGTTCAACTTCGTTGGTTCAACGATCTGCTATTCATTTATGCAGGCGGTCGGCATGGTGAATGACCACGTCGTTTACTGTTTTCGCCATGCTGAAGTGAAGCAAATGGCCCAGCAAATCAATACAGGGGACCGGCTGGCTGCGCCTGCCTCCCGCTGATTTTCCCGTTCGCGCCGCCTGCGGCGGCGCGAACGGGTGCAAGCTTCGCTATTGATGTCTCTCGCCGCAAGGGGCTCGAACGAATAAGGACTGAGACGAGCCCGCAGGGTCGGTTCAATCCTTATTCGTTGTCTCTCAGTTTTGGAAGAGCAATATTCTCCCTGGCTGACGGGTCTTCTGCCATAGAAAATTTTTATTCTCTCCTCAATCCCAGTCTCTCCCAGAGAAAAGTGACGTCAAAGGGTTCTCCGCCAGTCTGATCGATACGGCGCGCCTCGAGCTGATCGATGGCTTTTAGCAGTTCGACCACCAATGGACGCAGCTTCTTGTCTTTCACCGCCTCAAGAGGGGATTTCCCCTTCAGAGCAGGCAGTGCAATTTCCGGCCAGGTTTCGTAGTGCTTGGCAAGGTACTGGTGGATGAGCTGGCGCTGAATTTCCTGCGGGATGTCAGGCTCCGGCGCAAGTTTTGCTGCATCAAGGGCTTTTTCCGAACGGGGATCGACGACCTCGCGGATTTTGTAAGTGATGACACTTCCGGCGATTTCTTCCAGCCACTGCCGTGCTTCGTCGGCCAATTTCGTTGTACGGCAAAAAACCTCCAGGGTGTCCGGTCCCTTTGGCACCATGGAAGCGCGGGAGCGGCACCGCCCATCCTCCAGTTCTTCAAACCGGTTCCAGCCTTCGTCACGATCGCCGTCGACATCTTCCTGTGCTTCAAGGATACGCTCAACCTCTTTCCAGTCTGCCACCCGGTAATGATCGGTGGTCAGCAGGATTTTGTCTCCGGTTGACATGTCAACCAGTTCGGGAAGCGTTCTTATCTCCAGGATAGAGTCAAGCCAGCAGTTGATAATGATGCTGGCCGTGATGTAACGATCAATCGCGGGATCACCAGATTCATGCTCCCGCTCGCTTTTGATCTCAGCCAGGCAGTCAAGGGCCGTCTCCCTCTCCATGAGATACGTCGCACCGCTCATGACAAAACTGTCGTCCTGCCACATCAGACGGGTGCCCAAGGTATCCCATGGCACTAAAAAGCCGGTGGCCGCCCTTTCCCTGACCCGTACCGGCGGTTGGTCGGGATGAAGCATGTCTGTCAGAACCAGGCCCTGGTCTTTGATCACCTCTTTCACCTCATACAGCGACAAGGGGTGCTTTGCCAGTTCCCGAATCCACTCCCTGCCACGGGATGTCAGCAGCGGCCCGCCTTTGCCGAGAATCAGCTCGTGCGCCTTGATGTCTTTACCGTTGACATCCAGTACCGCATCCGCCAGCAGCCACTCGCCGATATTTATGGATAGGGCCTGGGCAAGTCGTGGTGACAGGTCATCAATGGCGTCCAATTTCCCTTCATCAGGCCCGTCCATGAAATCAATACGCACGGCTTCGCTGGCTTCTTCAGGATAATGCTCTTCCAACCATGAAAGGGCTGTTTGTATGGCCCGTTCTTCGTCACGACGACGCGACGCAAACTGGTCATCCTTTGCCAGGCAGCACTTCTTGTATTTTTTTCCGCTGCCGCAGGGGCAGAGGTCGTTACGGCCGATTTTATTCATATGATTTCAACCTTGCATGGTAAATGTATTTAAAATGAGGCCCTTGTCTATTTTTTAACGCTGCGGAAGGAATTCACCGCCTTGTCTAGCATCAAGCGGCTTTTTTTCCAAGAGGGATCATGAACCCAACAAGGTCCCGCCAACGTTCATCTTGGAAGGATTTGGATTGTAACGGATTATAAGCCGAATTTGTTAAAAAAAGATTTGGCATTGGAAATGGCCAAGTTCCTGTAAAAATGAGGAGTGAGGTTCAGGAACAGGCAGAGGGAAATGACTGCTCTCCAGAACGAATGAGATTTACAGGAATAGGATGGTCCGTATGGAGTTTGTTTTCGATACCCCTTTGTCCTCTGTTGAATTCCAGGAGTTGTTTCGGCGAGGTCTTCTCAGATTTCAGTCTGGTGATCAGCTTAACGGTTTCGCTTCGTTTTTTGCCGGTTTTGAGGATTACGTATGGCGTTCGATACAGGCTGGGCAATCGTGATTCCCTGCTGGTGGATAAAGGCCGAAACGAGATGAACCTTGGTCCCGTCCTGTCAAGGGGGCGTATAAAAAAAGCTTTGGACTGCCGTGAACTTTTCGTCCGCTATAAAACAGTTGCCACAATAAACGCTACGGCGATATAGTGACATAATGTTAAGAAGGTAATCTTATGAGAGAGCGACGGTATATTTAGACCCGGAATTACACAAAGCCCTTCGATTGAAAAAGCTACTGAAACAGCTCTGTCTTTATCGAAGTTGGTTAATGATGCTATTAGGGAGTCTCTTGCAGAAGACGCGGAAGACATCGCGGCATTTGAAGACAGAACGAAAGATCCGAGACCGCCGGGCCATGAAAAACTTACGGGACAAGAGAAGTATCGTATTCGCCAAGACACATACAGAATTATATATTTCATTCAAGAACAGGAGCTTACGCTGGGGGTAGTCAGAGCTGGGCCTCGCGGAAGGGGGGTATCTGAATGGTCTATTTCTTACCGGGCAAGTTCTTGTGCGAGCAGAGCCAAAGATGTGGGATCTCCACCGTTTCGTCATCAAATCCTCGAAGAGATGGGCAAGCGCAAGCGGACAACACATCTGGTCGAGTAATCCGAGACAGCAGTGAGGATAAGTCGAACAGCGAAGCCCAAGAGAATCGCTCACGGCCCGCCAGTAAAGAAAGGAAGCCGCGACGCTCCGTTTGGCAGCCGCCTCGCCTACATGCAGGCCACGGACATGAACATCCAGAATCATCCGGCCGGACTTGCCACCGGAGACCACCGGCAGCGTCAACAATCGATCACGGAGGGACTCCTCGACATCGGAGGCCCTTCGTGATTCGAATTTGGGGCCTTGCCTGGTCTCGTCCGGCTCGACTCATCTACGCCACATTCCTTTGCTGCACTATCTTCACGTTCACCTCAGTTGCTGCCCAACCGTTAGACGGTAGAGAGGATAAGCCGATGCCATCGATAGCGCCTGACGGCAAACCCGAGTCCCCAGGCAAAGTCGAAGTCCAACCCGTCGCCAAGGATAACGAGATCAGGAAGCGAATCGCTGATATTCTTATAACGACAAGCTGGTTCGGCGAGCCCAGGGTCGCGGTCCAGGAAGGAATCGTTTTCCTGAAAGGAACGACGGAAAACGATGAATTCAAGCAATGGGCCGGTGATTTAGCGAAAAATACGGAAGGCGTGGTTGCAGTCGTCAATCAAATCGAAGTGGCCCCTGCCACGATTTGGGATTTCGATCCAACCTTTCAGGAACTGAATGATCTTGCACGCGGATTTGTTCGATTGCTGCCCATGATCGTGGTGGCGCTGATCGTGATCACTATTTCATGGATCCTCGCCAGGTTAACGGTTTACTTACTGCGTCGCGGGCTTCTGGCTCGATCCCTCAGCCACCTTTTGCGCGAAGTAATGGCCCGGACTGGCGGCATGCTTGTAATGCTCGCCGGCCTGTACCTTGTGCTCCGTATCGCGGGGCTCACGCAACTCGCGCTTACGGTGGTGGGCGGCACAGGTCTGATTGGCTTGGTGTTGGGCATCGCATTCCGTGAAATCACTGAGAATTTTCTCGCCAGTCTCTTTCTAAGCTTGCAGCAACCGTTTCGTGAAGGCGATCTCGTAGAAGTGGCTGGCGTGACGGGTTACGTTCAGCGGCTGACCTCTCGCACGACTGTTCTGATGACACTCGACGGCAATCAAGTGCAAGTCCCCAATTCGACCGTCTTCAAAAGCACGATCCGGAATTTCACAAGCAATCCCAATCGCCGCGATGATTTCATCGTGGGTATCGGCTACGACGATTCCATCCCTTTTGCCCAGGAAGTCGCCTTGAAGGTGCTCGCTGAACATCCGGCCGTTTTGAGTGAACCCGAACCTTTGGTACTTGTGGAAAGCCTTGGACCGTCCACGGTAAACCTACGTGTTTATTTCTGGCTCGATGGAGGTCAACACAGCTGGTTGAAGGTGAAATCGTCCGTCATTCGGCTCGTAAAACGGGCCTTCCAGGATTCGGGAATCTCGCTGCCGGATGAGGCTCGCGAAGTCACCTTCCCCCACGGGGTGCCTGTGCGCATGATAGAAGACGAAGGGGCTGTGGAATCAGCCACGGCGAAGCCGACCGCCGAGCCCGAAACAGTCGCGACCAAGGCGGAAGCTAGCCTGCAAAGCGAAGCAGAGGAAATCAAAGAACAGGCGCGCAGATCTTGGACCCCTGGTGAGAATCTCTTAACTCTATCGTCGTCTACGGATGACAGTTGAAGGAGCGTGGGGTCGATCAAAGAGGGTGCTGAATGCGTATGGGAATCGATGACGTCCGCTTTCAGCGACGCAGCGGCTAATGTGCCAGGAGGACCGAAGATGTGGGATAACCTGAGCTTCGTCATCAAGCGTCTCCGTGAGCGATTATGGATCAAGCCGCTCATCGTATGTGTGCTTTCCATTGGCGCAGTTTTTCTTGCCAATCTCATGGACATGGCCGAACTCGGCCATTTGCTGCCAGAGATCACGAAGGAATCGGCCGAAACTTTACTCAAGATCATGGCGTCAAGCATGTTGATGATGGCCACGTTCGCCGTGGCCTCGATGGTAGCCGCTTATGCATCGGCAAGTAGTACCGCGACGCCCCGATCCTTTCCGCTGATCATCTCCGATGACGTTTCGCAGAATGCGCTCTCGGTGTTTATCGGCGCGTTTATCTACAGCGTGATCGCGCTCGTTGCGCTAATGAACGGGCTTTATGGTGGAAGGACCAGTCAGTTTATCCTGTTTTCCCTGACCATAGTTGTGCTCGCAGTCATCATTATCACCTTCATCTGGTGGGTCGACAACATCGCCCGGCTCGGCCGGCTGGGACATACGATTGACAAGGTGGAAGCGGCAGCCGTGGAGGCGATTCGGAAGCGGCAGTCGGCACCGCGCCTTGGGGGGGTCGCGTCGTTCAGTCTCCCAGATGGGGGCCGGGCGGTCTTCGGAAAAGCCATCGGTTACGTACAGCGTGTTGACACCGCCGCGCTGCAGGCGCGGGCGGTGGAGTCGCAACTGAGAATTGTTGTGGCGGCGTTGCCCGGCACCTTTTGCACGCCAAACCGCCCTGTTGCGTGGGTCATCCGGGAAACATCAGGCAGTGTGTCCGACGAGGACGCCGAAGCAATCGCTGCCACGTTCGTGATTGGTGGCTCGAGGGTTTTTGATCAGGATCCGCGGTTTGGACTGGTGGCCCTTTCGGAGATCGCCAGCCGCGCGCTTTCGCCCGCGGTCAATGATCCGGGGACCGCTATCGACGTCACGGGCACACTTGTCCGCCTGTTCGTCATGTGGGACGAGTGTGGCAAGGAGGATGACGTTTCCACGGTACAGTTCGACCGCGTTGCAGTGCCGGAATTGTCCGTGGCAGATATGTTCGACGACGCTTTTACCGGAATCGCCCGAGACGGTGCGGGTGCTGTAGAAGTGGTCATACGGCTGCTCAAGGCCCTCGAAGCGCTTGCCGCGACCGAGGACCCTGCAATGCGCGACAACGCGTTGCGGCATGCCCGTCTCGCGCAGGTTCGCGCCGAGAAGGTACTGAAGGTTCCCGAGGATCTCGCAGCCGTAAGAAAGGCAGCCAGGTTTGCGGTGTGACGGGAAAGACCGATCCAAGCGGTGAACCTGAGCGGTCCCAAACTTGGTCCCCGATTATTCTTCCAGCTTTCTTGTTTTTTTGGGGATGCTTACCCAGAATAGATTACATAAACAGAAACGCCCTAAATGTAATTCTTTTTTTCTTTGTTCAGACGGTTTCCAAGGACAAATATACCCCACCCGGTACGGGGAACATCCAGGTCAGCTCTTTGATCCTTTGCATGTTGTGCTGACTTACCCGGAGACTCGGACTTTTGTGCCGTTTCTATTCATCGGCGCATAGCTTTGCGCTCCGGCTTCCTTCGAAGGGGCCTCACTGTTCCGCCCTTGCCTTCGGCCAGGGTCTGTGTCAATATATAAATCATTGACAGGACTCACATACAGGGGACTTTCATCCCATAAGTTCACGCCCATGCCGGACTTACACAACCGCATTAACACGGGTGGCCAAAACCGTTGCGCTTCTTTGCCAGCCGGTTATGCTGAGCGTCAGCCAGGAAATCGAATAGTAGCGCGGCTACGCCGTCGCCATCGTATACCTCAGCGGGGAGATACGCATGACCTGGACACTGATAACCATACTGGCAATGGCCGCGATGATCATCGTGCTCCGGCTCACTGCTTGGTGGGGGTTGCGCCTGGTTATCCGCCTTTTCGGTAAGTGGAAGACGGCTCTCAAGCAAGTCCGGGTTATCAAAGACATTTCTGGAATTGGTTCGAGGATCAGAGTGTCTTTTCCTGGGACGACAAGGTTGTTACTTGCGCGGCTGACGCCGAGCCGGTATACCGGGCTTCCCTTGACGCTCATTGTCATCGCCGCGCTTTACATCGCCGCCTTGCTTGGGGGGCTGGTCGAGGAGCTGCTGGAAGCGGACAAACTCGTCCGCCTCGATGAATATATTAATCAACGAATTGGCCCAATTCGCACAGATGGCATGATCACCGTTTTCATCTGGATCACTGATATTGGCGGATCAGCCACCCTGGTAGCCGTGGCGCTTGTGACCACCGGTCTGTTGTGGGCGCACTACCGTAGACACATGATTGCTCCGCTATGGCTGACCATTCTCGGATCGCAGATCACCACGTATGCAGGGAAGTTCGTGCTGGCACGACAACGGCCGGAGTTCGTGACGGAGGTTGCCGCCATTACACCTTCGTTTCCCAGCGGCCATGCTACGAGCGCAATGGCGGTATATGGTTTCATCGCCTATATTGTTGCCAGGGATCTTATGACGACGCGGCAGCGCTTCGAACTGATCTATTGGACAGCTGTTCTCATTGGCCTGATCGGCTTCAGCCGAATGTTGCTGGGCCTGCACTATGCCAGTGATGTTGCTGCGGGATTCCTTGTCGGTGGATTCTGGCTGCTGTTTGGGTCTGCCCTCGCAGAGTACAAGCACCGCCAGCGCTAAACGGCTGACCTCAACGCCATACGGACGGGGATGACTTTTGGTGATTCCCGGGTCATGAAAAGCATGGGAAAGGAATTCCCCGAAACAGAACGATTTGAATTGTTTACCGGCAACAAGAGCATTAACAATATCCGGCTCTATCAAAGACCCGGGGCTAAAAGGCATCGTGAGGAGGATTTGTTGTCGGAAGTCCGACTGTCTTTATGGAGTGCACCCGCCGAATGGGACGCATTAAGTCACAGAGAGGGAACAGAATGAATACGTTGGATAATGACTTTGCAGCAGGACTCTTGGAAAATTGTGATCCCCCTTGCCTTTCGCTTTACCAACCGACGCATCGACACTACCCGGACAATCAGCAAGATCCGATACGGTTCAGGAATCTTGTGAAGGCGCTTGAGGAATCGCTCCTGAAACAGTTCCGGAAGGATGAGATATGGCCATTGCTGAAACCACTTCTGGCACTGACCAATAATTTCGACTTCTGGAATCACTCCCTCGACGGCTTGGCAGTGCTGAGTGCAAGGGGCATGTTCCGGGTTTACAAGCTACAGAGGCCGATCGCCGAATTGGCCGTCGTGGCGGATAGCTTCCACACCAAGCCCCTGATGCGCATCCGTCAGTCAGCCGACCGCTACCACGTTCTCGGCCTGAACCGAAAGGAGATCAAATTATTCGAGGGTAACCGTGATGTTTTAGACGAGATCGAACCAGCCCAGGATGTCCCACGGACGATCAACGAGGCGTTGGGAGAAGAGTTGACCGAACCACACCAGACCGTCGCTTCATACGGAGGTGTGGGTGCCGGATGCTCGCCCATGCGTCACGGTCACGGCGGCAAAGAGTCTGAGCTGGACATCGATGCGAAACGCTTCTTCCGCGCCGTTGACCGCGCAATCATGAAACACCACTCTCAACCATCGGGGCTGCCGCTGATCCTAGCGGCACTGCCGCAGCATCATCATATATTTCACGATGCCAGCCAAAATCCTTTTCTGATAGATGAAAGCATCGATATCCACCCGGATGCTCTGTCGTCGATCGACGAACTCCGGTTACGCGCCTGGCAGATTATGGAGCCTCGCTATCTGGCGCGCCTGGCGGCACTGGTTGATGAGTTCGGCAATGCGAGATCCAAGGGGCTCGGTGACGGAGAGATTGCACATGTAGCCAAGGCAGTAGTGGATGGGCGGGTCTCCAAACTGCTGATCGAAGCCGACCGCGAAATTCCCGGCCGCTTGAATACTGCAAACGGCGACATCGAGTTGGACAACTTGACACACCCGGAGGTGGATGACTTGCTCGACGACCTGGGAACGTTAGCGTTGAAAATGAGCGGCCAAGTCATTGTAGTCCCCACCGAACGGATGCCCACGAAGACTGGAATAGCTGCGATCTACCGTTACTGAATCGCAATTACTTCAAGGGCAGAAGAACGAGCTTAATCAGATTCGGATCACTACCGATAGCAACATCAAGGATCATGACCGGGTGGCTCAAGAGATTGGACAAGAGGACCAATCTGTACTCGGAGGTGATGTATAAGATATTGCGGCGATTTGTGGCCGCCGTTAGATGGCGTTTACCGGAGGAGCATGGATGTTGACGACGAAACCTCTGCATTCCTGGGATGTAACCTGCCGGGAAGCCGTGGCCATCCAGCAGGTGCTTCGGGAAAAGCTGATCCTTTGCGACGATGAAATCCCTGCACCCGTCTGTTGGATTGCCGGGGCGGACATTTCGTATTCCAGGGGCGATGACCGTTTTTTCGGGGTGGTCGTGATGCTTTCTTACCCCGCGATGGAGATGACTGAAATGTCGTCCTTCTCCGCTCGCGTCTCTTTTCCCTATGTCCCCGGTTTGCTGAGTTTCCGTGAGGGGCCGATACTGCTGAAGGCCTTTGAAAAGCTGAAACAGCGTCCCGATATCGCCTTGTTCGACGGTCAGGGCATTGCTCACCCGCGAGGCATCGGCCTGGCTTCCCACATGGGGCTGTTCCTGGATCTCCCGACGATCGGCTGCGCAAAAACGAAGCTGGTCGGAAGTTACGGCGAAGTGGGAGCGGAGAGGGGCAGCTTCACGGATCTGTACCACGGGGATTCCGTCATCGGCGCCGTCGTGAGGACCAAAAGCAGGGTTAAGCCTGTTTTCGTGTCCCAGGGGCACCGGATCGGCCTGAAGCGGGCCATCGAGGTTGTTCTGGCATGCGGCAAGGGATACCGCCTTCCGGAACCTGTCCGCCAGGCCCATCTGGCCGTAAACAGGTTCAGGGCGGAAGCACCCGCCCGGGATTAGAAACGGCTTTCCGGACAGGCTGAAAAGACGCAGGAAATGTCAGCCCACAAGGTGATTTTGAACGGCGTAGAGCGTCAGTTCCGCGTTTTTTTTCATGTTCATTTTTTCGAGGACCCTCGAACGATAGGTGCTGATGGTCTTGACGCTGAGGCACAGTTCGTCGGCGATCTCCGTCACGGATTTTCCGGCGGCCAGCATCAGCATCACCTGATATTCCCGATCGGAGAGCATCTCATGGGGAGGCTTGCTGGTGTCGGCGCCCAGCTCCAGGGCCAGTTTTTCCGCCAGGGACGCCGTCACGTATTTCCGCCCCCGGGAAACCTTGCGAATCGCGCCGATCAGCTCATCGGGCGCACTGGCCTTCGTCAGATAGCCCGAGGCGCCGGCCCGGAGCGCCCGGACCGCATACTGCTCCTCGGAATGCATGCTGAGAATCAATACGGGCAGTTTCGGCTTTTCAGCCCGGATGTCTTTCAGGACTTCCAATCCGCTCTGGCCGGGCATGGAGATATCGAGGAGAACCACGTCATAGTCCCCCTCCCGGATTTTTGAAAGCGCCTCCTGCCCGTTGCCGGCCTCGTCAGCCACGGTCATATCGTCGACTTCGCCGACAATCTGCTTCAACCCCTCCCGGACAATCGTATGGTCATCCGCCACCAGGATTCTGATCATTCCTCGCCTCTCGACTTCATGGGGATGCTGACCGTCACCGTCGTTCCCTTATAGCGGCTGCCGGTCACCTGGACATTTCCCCCCCAGAGCAGGGCCCGCTCCCGCATCCCCATGATTCCAAATGATTTCGGATCATTGATCTGCTTTCGTGAAATGCCTCGGCCGTTGTCCGTCACCTCCAGGATCACCTGGCCGTCTTTCGCCTCCAGACGGACAAAGATCTTGGTGGCGCCGGCATGACGGGCCACGTTGGTCAGGGTTTCCTGAAAGATGCGGAAAATCGCCGTGGCCAGGTCCTTTTCCAGGGGCACCTCCTCTGCGTAGAGATCCGCCTCGCAGGCAATGCCCGACCGGCTGGAAAAGTCCTTGGCCTGCCACTCCATGGCCGCCACCAGGCCGAGATCATCAAGAAGGCCGGGCCTTAAATCGGTGGAAATGCGGTGAACCGATTCGATGGTCTGGTCCACCAGTCCGGACATGGCCTTGATCTTTCCGTGCAGCTGCTCGTCTTGAGCCATTCGCTTTGCCAGCCAGGAAAGGTCCATTTTGAAAGCCGTAAGCGACTGGCCCAGCTCATCGTGGATTTCCCGGGCGATGCGCGCCCGCTCCTCCTCGCGGACCGACTGCAGGTGTATGGAAAGGTTGCGCATCTGCTCCCTTGATGCCTCAAGCTCCTTTTCCGCCTGCTTGCGCTCCGTAATGTCTTCATAAGTGACGACGATCCGCCCCTCGGTCAGTCGCTCGCCGATGCGGGAAGCCCTCATCATGCAGATCAGGTCGTGGCCGTCCTTGTGCCTGCAGAGAAATTCCGTGCTGTACGTCCGATGCTTTTCCAGGTTATCGTAAAAAAGCCGGGCAATTTTGTCGCAGTCCTCGTCGCTGCAGTAGATCAGCCGAACGCTCCGGCCGATGAGCTCTTCAGGAAACCAGCCAAAGACCGTCTGCACGGCGTTATTGGCAAAGATGAACCGGCGGTTATGGAGACCCACCACGGCGTGGGGAATGGCATCCAGGATCGATGATTCGAGCGCCTCCAACTCCTCCAGCCGGTTGCGGGCTTCCTTCTGGCCGGTGATGTTCATGGAGTTTCCCAGGACAGCACGCTTCCCCTTGTAGTAGATGGGGGTCGATGTCTCCATGATCCACTTGATCCGCCCGTCCCGGGTGATGATGCGGAATTCGTAGGGTGAAAAGCGCTGCCCCTTGAGCATGCGGATGGCATTTTTCCGGGCCAGTCGGCGGTCATCGGGATGGATGAGGCTCAGAGATTCCATCCCCACCATCTCTTCTTCCCGATACCCGGCATATTCGGCAATATGAGGGTTGACGAACTGAAATGTCCGGTCCTGGAGGATGTAGACGCCCACCTGGGAACTGTTGGCCAATGTGCGGTAAAGGTCCTGTTCCAGGTGGTATTCGTTCTGCTTTTTTTCAGCCCTTTCCATCGTTTTCCTCAAATCGTCACGGGCAGGAGAATCCTGGATCCGTAATGGCTCCGTGTCCCTTTCCGAACATTTCATGTCGGATCGCCCTTCTCCTCTCCTTTTTTTCAAGCGGTCCCTAAGGGTTCGTAAGCTGCGGCGACGGCTCCGGTTCCGGCGGCTTCGGTGCATCCGGCAGCAGAAGGGTCATCCCCAGGATGCTCTGGAGGGGGTCGCAGCCGGGCGCAAGGCCGCTGCAGCACTCAATGCCGGGCCGCAGCGTCGTAATGACCGAACGCCCCACAATCCTTCTTCCCCTGCGCCCCCGGACATCCTGGGTGGTCACCCCCCACATGCTGTGGAAAATCAGAGCTTTCCCCTCGAATGACCCCATATAGAGCATGATGTGCCCTTTACGCCAGATCAATGTGGCATAGGGGATTCCGGAAGAGAGAATGGCCGCCTCCTTTTCTTCGGGAGACAGATGTCCCAGTTCGATGAAACGGCCGGTCTCATGGGCCTGCTGTTTGGAGTTTCTCGGCAGCCAGATCCCGAAAGGGGCGAAAAAATCCATCAGCATGGAAGAACAATCCCGGTTTCCGTAAAGCCCGCCCCAGCCGTAGGGCTGATTGATCAGTTCGTTGGCCACCCGCGCCAGGTTTGCCCGGGTCATCTTCAAGGGTCTCAGGGCCGCATGTTCCCGGGCGAGACGGGCAACCTTGGAGATCGCCCGACCGTCCTGATCGGAAACGACGATCCGGATCTCCCAGACATCCCCCTCTTCCCGGAGCAGGGGGAACTGTGCCCCCAGGGGCGCCTTGAAACAGAACCGCCCCTTTTCATCATAAATGGGGATCCGATCCCGGATGACGACGGCGTATCTCCCGCTCTGCCAGGAATTCGCCAGGTCATCATCCACCAGGGCGACATCCCGGGCGCTCACCCATCCGAAATAGGTGCCGGTTTCAACATGCACCCAGGCCTTATCCTCACTGACATGAGAGATGTAAACCGGCGAGTTGACCGTAATGGTCGATATCTGCAATCGATCAAAGGGGTAACCCGAATCGTTGTCCAATCCATCAAAAAGCGGCCCTGAAGTCGGCAGCGCCCGCAGATCCGTATTGGCGACGGTGATACCCCGGATTCCCCGGTTCGGGTACTGGTCCAGACCTGCGCTGTGCCTCAGGCCTTCCACCCAGGCCGGCTCACGCCGGCGATGGTTCTCGCCGTACCCCGGATTCTCTCCATACTTGTTGAAATCCCAGAGGATGTCGTCGCGGGTGCACCGTGGTTTTTCCTGCTGCCAGATGGAAAAATAGCGTCGGGAGTACGACTCATTGAGAGTCTGCTGAATCTCACGGTCCACGATGGCCGAATCGTCCGATTTCCCGGGCAGATAAAAGAAGTGATCCTGCTTCAACCGGCTGATGTCCCGAATCTCGTCCTGGGCGCGAGCCAGGGGGGAAAGGAGGAGAATTCCCAGCATCCCCAGGAATATACATATATGGATTTTCATAGGTGATCTTTTGATCCGCATCTTCCTCAACCGGCCATTTTGCCATAGTCTAAGGATTTTCCTGCACAGTGCAACCCTTTTATGCACAAGCCTTCTTTCCGAAGGTGTGCCGGGATTTTAAACAGAGCTTAAAAAAATGCCTGTCGGCAAGAAATACCTGGAATATTTTGTAGATTTTCAAAAGAAAGATTGGTATAACGTCGCGGATTTGCGAGGATGATATTCCCTTGGAGGGAAAACAATCGAAACAGGAGGCCAAGCGACGATCGATGTACGATTTCGTTCCCAAAAAAATATTTTTCACCAAGGGTGTCGGCACCCATCGTGATGAGCTGCACTCTTTTGAACGCGCCCTGCGCGACGCCGGTATCGAAAAATGCAACCTGGTCCAGGTATCCAGCATTTTCCCGCCGGGCTGCAAGAGTATTTCGAAAATTCAGGGATTGAAGGAATTGATACCGGGCGCCATCACCTACTGCGTCATGAGCCGTTGCTGCAGCAACGAGCCCAAACGGCTCCTCGCCGCTTCCGTAGGCTGCGCCATCCCTGCGGACAAGACCTCCTATGGATACATCAGCGAGCACCACGCCTTCGGCCTCACCGAGAAGCAGGCGGGGGATTATGCCGAGGACATGGCCGCCGCCATGCTGGCTTCAACCCTGGGAATCGACTTCAACGTGGATGAAAGCTGGGACGAAAAGAAGGAAATTTTCAAGATCAGCGGCAAAATCGTCCGAACCCGCAATGTGACCCAGTCGACCATTGTGAAGGACGACCGTTATACAACGGTGGTCGCTGCAGCTGTTTTCGTTTTTTGATGCCTTTGAGCCGCAGGGCTGTTCCTCAAGGCTGACGAGCCGTCAGGGAAGTCGTATCGATGCGGCGGCAGCTCGAAGAAACGCCCTTGAAGAACGGTCCCTGGCCACCCCGGCAAAGGCGGCCGGGTATCTTCCCCGCTGACGCCAGCATCCGCTATCCGTTACTCCTCAACACGCCGTTTTTAAATCCGTCAAGACATGAGCAGCACAGAGGGCGCAGGGAATGAAAAGTCTCGGCATATGCATCGGTGCAACCACACTGACGGCCGTTGCCGCAGGCAGGAATCCGCAGGGGGAAATCCATCGGTCCCTGCTCCATCTGAAGCCCCACGATGGCAATCCGCGCCGGGCGTTCCTGGAACTCCTTTCTTCGCTTCCCCTGGACCAGTTCCAGCGCATCGCCGTGACCGGCAGAAAGTTCCGCTCTTTTGTCAATCTCACATCCCTTCCAGAGCCTCTGGCCGTGGAAACGGCCCTTTCGTTCTTATCCGCCGGCCGAGAACCCCTGAATGCCGTCATCAGCGCCGGGGGGGAAAGCTTCCTGGTCTATGTCATCGGGAAAGACGGTAAGATCTGCTCCGTCCAGACAGGCAACAAATGCGCTTCGGGGACAGGTGAATTTTTTCTTCAGCAGATCCGCCGCCTGAACCTCGACCTCGAAGAAGCCATCGCCTTCGCCCGGCAGGAGCAGCCCTACCGGGTATCGGGTCGCTGCAGCGTTTTCTGCAAAAGCGACTGCACGCACGCCACCAACAAGGGCATCCCCAAGGGGAAAATCGCTTCGGGCCTCTGCGAGATGATGGCGGGAAAGATCCTGGAGATTCTTCGCGATCTACCCCGCAGAAATATGATGCTCATCGGCGGAACCGCCCGGAACACCGTCATGCTGGATTACCTGAGAAGTGAGATCTCCAGCCTGACGGTTCCGGAAGAAGCGCCGTATTTTGAAGCCCTGGGTTGCGCTCTCTGGGCCCTGGAGCACGAAACCCTGCCCGTTTCCCATCCGGAGGCCGTCATTCAACAGAACCATTCGGCTTTTCACCGACTTTTGCCTCTGGCGGATTTTGTGGATCACGTGGATTTCCGGACCATGGAGCAGGGCGTCGCCCGCAGGGGAGATACCTGCATCCTGGGGCTGGATGTCGGCTCAACCACGACGAAAGCGGTTCTTTTACGGGAGGAGGACAGCCGCGTACTGGCCTCCGTCTACCTGCGCACCAACGGCGATCCCGTCGGGGCTTCCCGGGCCTGTTACGCCGATCTCTACAGGCAGTTGGGGCCCCTGGCGGGAGAGATCCTCGTCCGGGGAGTTGGGGTCACAGGTTCGGGGCGCCAGATCGCCGGCCTTCATGCCATGACGGAAGGCGTCATCAACGAAATCGTCGCCCACGCAACAGGCGCCCTGTTCTTTGATCCGACGGTGGATACCATCTTTGAAATCGGGGGACAGGATGCCAAGTACACCTACGTGAAGGACGGCATCCCCTCCGACTATGCCATGAATGACGCCTGCAGCGCCGGCACGGGTTCTTTTCTCGAGGAGGCGGCAAAGGAGTCCATGGGGGTTGCCATGGAGGACATCGCTGAAATCGCCCTGAAGGGCCATGCCCCCGCCAATTTCAACGACCAGTGCGCCGCCTTCATCAGCAGCGACATCAAAAACGCCGCCCACGAAGGCATGAGCAGGGAGGACATTGTAGCGGGCCTCGTTTACTCCATCTGCATGAACTACAGCAACCGGGTCAAGGGAAACCGCGTCATGGGGGACAACATCTTCATGCAGGGCGGCGTCTGTTACAACCGGGCCATCCCGGTGGCCATGGCCGCCCTGACGGGAAAACGAATCGTCGTCCCCCCGGAACCCGGACTGATGGGCGCCTTCGGCGTGGCCCTGGAAATCCGGAAGCGGCTGGAAAGCGGGCTGCTCAGGGAAGGCTCCTTTTCCCTTCAGTCCCTGAGGGACAGGGACATCGCTTACGAATCCCCCTTTGTCTGCCATGGGGGGAAGGAGCGTTGCGACCGGAAATGCGAAATCGCCCGAATCCGTATGGGAGAAAAAGTCCATCCTTTTGGAGGAGCCTGCAACCGCTGGTACAATCTCCGATACGCCCTGTCCGTGGATGGGGAGTCGCTGGATCTTGTCAGGAGCCATGCGGCTCTGACGTTCCAAGGCCCCGTCGCGGGCCGCGGGGATTCCCCATTGGGTGGGGCCTCCCGGACGATGGGAATCAACCGGTCGTTTCTCACCAACACCTATTATCCCCTGTATACATCTTTTTTCAGCCGGCTGGGCTTTTCCGTGATGCTCCCGGATTCTCCCCGGATCGAGGGCATGATGTCGAAAGGGGCGGCCTTCTGTTTCCCGGCGGAACTCGCCCATGGCTTTTTCTATGATCTGCTGCTCAAAAAGCCGGATTTTCTCTTTCTCCCCCACATCCGGGGCATGTACGTGGAAGGAGGGAATTCGACCGGCACAATCTGCCCCATCTCCCAGGCTGAACCCTATTATCTTGCCAGCGCCTTCAGGGATGTCGAGGCATTCCGCCGGCTCAAGGAAGGGGGATCTGTACTGCAGCCGGTCCTCGACTTTTCTCAGGGTTATGATGCCGCACGGGAGGCCCTGGCGGATCTGGCACATTCCCTCGGCTGCGGGAAGAAGGATGTGAAGCGGGCTTTTTCAGCCGCCGTCGCCGACCAGGAGCAGGCGGCGGCGAAGGCCAAGAGCCTCGGCCGGAACTTTCTCCACACGCTGGAAGAACATTCGGACCGCTATGGAATCGTGGTCTTTGGAAGGACTTACAACGCCTTCGTTCCGGAGGCCAACATGGGCATTCCCCGGAAATTCGCCTCACGGGGCGTGGGCGTTGTTCCCCTCACCTTTCTGCCCCTGGCCGATGAACCCGCCGGCGAAGACATGTACTGGGCGTCCGGGCAGCTGATCCTCAAAGGCGCCGCCTTCGTCGCCCGCCATCCTCAGCTCTTCGGCTGCTATATATCCAACTTCTCCTGCGGGCCGGACTCCTTTCTCCTGGGTTATTTTCGCCGGATGATGGGAAGCAAACCCTTCCTGACGCTCGAACTGGACAGCCATGTCGCGGATGCCGGACTTGAAACCCGCATTGAGGCCTTTCTGGATATTATCCGAAACTACCGGGATCTGCACGGAAAGCGGAAGATCCCTTCTGTTGCGCCCTCCCGGAAAACACCATCCATGCGGGTCGATTCCGGGACGTTCCGGATGATCGGTTCCCGAGGGGAAACGTACCCCTTGACGCATCCCCGCGTCCATCTGGTTTTTCCTTCCATGGGGCGTTTCCATTCGGACGTCATCGCCGCCGTTTTCCGTTCCGCGGGAGTCCGGGCGACGGCTCTCCCCGATTCAGACGAGGAGGTGCTCAAGCTCGGCCGCGGCAACACGTCGTGCAAGGAATGCCTTCCTCTCCAGCTGACAGCGGGAAGCCTGCTGAAGTATCTCCGGAACAGGACGGACAGGGACGAACGACTCGTCTACTTCATGCCCACGGCCGGGGGTCCCTGCCGGTTCGGCCAGTATTCCCGATTCATGGAGGCGATGATCGAGCGGCTCGGGATCGCGGATGTGACCCTCTATTCCCTCAGCGCGGCAAACAGCTATGCGGATCTCGACGCCAGCCATCTCACACGGAACATCTGGACAGGGATGGTCATCGCGGATCTGATGGAGGACATCCACGGAGTTCTGCTCTGTGCAGCCCGGGACCGGAATGCCGCAAGGGCGATTTTTCTCGAAGAATGCGGAAACATCGTTACAGTCCTGGAATCTTCTTCAGAGCTCAAACATCTGCGGCCCTGCCTGAAGCAGTCGGCTGCTCGCCTGAAATCCATTCCCATGAGAAGGCGGCCCGGAGAGATTCCCATAATCCTTCTGACAGGAGAGATCTTTGTTCGCCATGATGCCCTGTCCCGGCAATACCTGGTTGAACGGCTTGCCGATGCGGGATTCGCAACGAAAGTGGCCAGTGTCATGGAATGGATTTACTATACAGATCTCTGCACCCGGAAGGGATGGGGGGACAGAAGACTTTCTGTCAAAGAAAAGGCATCTCTTGTGCTTCGCACAATGTGGATGAAGCGGTATGAGCGGGCGATTTCGAACCTTCTTGCGGAATCGGGTCTGATTCCAAACCGGCTCGAGGCGGTGCCGCATCTGGTGGCCCAGGCCGGCCCGATCCTCAACCCCAGGCTCCTGGGAGAAGCCGTTCTGACCGTTGGAGCGGCTCTTGCGGACGTGCCGGCTCCCTATTGCGGCGTCATCGCCCTGGGCCCTTTCGGCTGCATGCCCAACCGGGTGTCCGAAGCCATCCTGACCCCGGAAATGAGCCGCGGGAAACGAATCCCTCAAAAACGCCCGGAAATAGAACCGGCCTTTCCGGCGGAGGCCTCATTGCGCCGCCCCCTCCCCTTTCTGGCCGTTGAGAGCGACGGGACCCCCTTCCCCCAGATCATCCAGGCAAAGCTGGAGGTCTTTCTTCTGCAGGCCGCCAGAATTCACACCCTTGTGCAATCGGCAAAGACCAGCCCTTGAAGCTGGCTGGAATCGCTCAGAGTTCATCGGACTTTTCCGGGTTACGACTTCCCGCCCAGCACTTCTGCCAATTTGCCTGCAAGCTCTTCAATTCTGAAGGGCTTCTGGATGAACGCGCTGCACCCCCGCTCCATAATGCGGAGGGCTTCGCCATGTAGGCTGTAACCGCTTGATAGAACAACCTTCACATGGGGATTGATCTCGATGAGGGCGTCAAAGGTATCACCCCCGCCCATCCCCGGCATGATCATGTCGAGGATGACCAGGTCAATGAGGGCTTTCTTTTGCCGATAAAGACCCACGGCATCCCGGCCGCTCTGCACAGCCAGAACCGAATAGCCCAGCAGCTCCAGGATCTCCCGGACCACCTCGATGTTGATGTCCTCGTCGTCCACCAGGAGGATTGTTTTACGGTCCGTGAAGACATCCGCCGTAGATCCTGTCTCTCCGGGAATTTCCCTACCGGATGGGGGAAGATACATTCGAAAAGCGGCCCCATAATCCCTTTCACGATCCATCTCGATGTCTCCCCCCTGGTTCCCGATCATGCCATAGGCGGAAGCCGCTTCGAGGCCGGTTCCTCTTTCCATCTTCCCGGTCGTAAAAAAAGGTTTGAAGATCCGCTGCCTTGTATGTTCATCCATATCCCCACCTGTATCGGTTCCCGTAATACAAACATTCCTGCCGGCCTCATCGAAGCCCGGCGGAATGCCTCCACGCTCCCGTACAACTTGTTCGGTTCCAGGCTGAACCGCTCACCTCCCGGCATTCCGGGATCTTCCGCATCAAGCTTCTGAACAGGTGCGGGAGATTCTCTTTCAGCCTGTTCAAGCGCTTTCTTCAAGGACGCTTCAGGATGATTTCGCTGTTCTGATAGTCAACGGTTGCCTTGAAATCCCGGAGAAAACTCAGTCCCAGGATCGCGTCAAAACCCTGGGCACGTGTATCCCGCTCCGTCACCAGGGCGGGCACATTTTCCTTGAAGACATCTCCAAGAGCCACCTTTGCGATCATCGATGTCCTGGCCTCGATGGAACCTCCTGCCGTATGGACTTTTTTCTTCCTGATGTCGTGGGAAGAAGGTTTCAGCTGACTTGCCAGCGTCTCGGAAATCACCATATGGCTGGCTCCCGTATCGAACAGCAGATTAACGGAAACGGTATCATCAAGAATCCCTTGAACAATAATACCACCACCGGGCGCCTTGTAAAAGGGAATCCGGTATTCATCGGCCTGCCAAGGCACCGGCTCCGGGGCTCTGACCGGAACGCGGACGCGCTTCACACTCTCTTTCCAGCCCTTCTTTTCCTCCGGGGGAAAAGCATCAGAAACATGGACGACCCCGTTTTCGTCAACCCAACGATAGAACTCACCGGCCCTGAGCATTCCCGGGCACAGCCAGGCATAGAACAACAGGACCATGCCTATTGCCATGGATAATCGCCGTCCGGATTTCGTTTTTCTTTTAGAGGGACCCTTCATCATTCTCCCGCCCGTTTTCCTGTTTTTACCGTTCATGCCGCCAATAAAATTCAACACGCTCCCATCGGATCAGGCACAGCTGCATTCATCTGAAAAAAGGATCTCTTTTTGGGGGATTCTATCATGGCAAAATCGAAATCCTTATTATAAAGTATTTATTATACAAAATATGCACCGGAAATGAATGGAAATCTCAATTAATATCGTTTAAGGAGGGGGAAATATGTGGGCTGAAAACGGAATCTGCGAACTGACGCCAAATTCGGAAATTCAGAATAGAATCCATGCATTAAAAAAGGAAATGGCTGAAGCTGACATACATTTTTCCATAATCATGGGAAATGTTGACCTTTTCTATTTTTCCGGGACGGCGCAACGCGGACTCCTGGTTGTTCCCCTGGAGGGCGACCCCCTTCTGCTCGTGGAAAGGGACCAGGACCGTGCCCGGAGGGAATCCCCCTTGCCGGTCACCCCGATTTCGAGCCAGCGTGATGTGGGCAGCATCCTCGCCGAAAGGGGGATCCTGCGCGGCCGTGGCGCCATGGAGCTGGATATCCTGCCCGTCTCTACATACAATCGCCTTTTAGGGATTCTCGGCGTTGACTCCTGCACCGATCTTTCGCCGCTGGTCCGGGCAGTGCGGATGATCAAGAGCGAATTTGAAATCACCCAGATGAAACGGTCTGGTGAAATCATGGATGCCGTCTTTTTCCGGGCCGGGGAGGTCATCAAGGAGGGGATGCGTGAAATTGACGTTGAAGCCGAGCTGACCGCGGAAGGCCGACGGCACGGCCACCAGGGCCTGCTTCGCATGCGCGGGTTCAATGCGGAAATGATGTGCCTCTACGTGATTTCCGGACAGGCGGGCACCATTCCCACCGCCGTCGACGTGACCATCGCCGGATTGGGCGTCACCCCTGCCCTTCCTCAGGGGTCATCCTTCAAGGTCATTCAGCGCGATCAGGCGATCATCCTCGATTATGGCGCAGGCTACAACGGCTATATCACCGACGAGACAAGGGCCTTCGTGATCGGCACGATCAGCGAAAAATTTGAACGGTCCCATGAAGTCGCCAGAGAAATTATCGAAGAAACGGCAGTCTTCGCCAGGGAAGGTACCGAAAGCACCCGGATTTTTGAACATGCCCTCAGCAGGGCCAGGGATGCGGGGCTTGAGGAGCATTTCATGGGGTATGGGAAAGGAAAAGTCAGTTTTGTAGGTCATGGCCTTGGACTGGAACTCAACGAAATGCCCGTCATTACTCCCCGCCACCCCCAGATCCTGAAGGAAGGAATGGTCTTTGCCCTTGAACCGAAGTTCGTTTTTCCCGGAGAGGGAAGCATCGGCGTTGAGGCCGATTTCATTGTCCGCAAAGAAAGGCTGGAGCGTATCACCAGCCATCCCCTTGACCTTTTCCGCCTTTAATACCGGGGCACTTCATTTGCAACGTACTTTGCCGGATTTGCTGTTCCGGAGAGGTTGGAGCGGCTTTTTTCCCCTGGACAAATTTTGTTGATAAAATTCCTGCATTATGCTTAAGAAATTCCGGCAGGATGAACGGTTACAGCGGGAAGGGATCATCCATCGGCCTCATTACAGTCTCCGGCAGTTTGCAAAGGAAATGAAAACGAACATCGTCATTGTGGAAGACAGTCTGACACAGGCTGAAAAGTTGAGTTACACTCTTGAGGAACAGGGGTTTCATGTGCTGCATGCCCGAAATGGGCAGGAAGCGCTTCACCTGATATCCACAGACAAACCCGCCATCGTAATCAGCGATATCATCATGCCGGAGATGGACGGATTTGAACTCTGTAAACACATCAAGTCGGAACCGGCGACGAAGGCCACGCCGGTCATCCTGCTCACGGTCCTTTCGGACCCGAGGGATGTCATCCGGAGCCTGGAATGCGGCGCCGACAATTTTATTACGAAGCCTTATGATGAAGAAAACCTCCTGTCGCGCATCCAGTATCTGCTGACCCAGAGGGAGCAGGATGAACCGGAAGACGGCAGCTCCGACCCGGAAATCGAGATTCTGATCGGCGGGCAGAAATATTCCATCACGGCAAGCCGGAAGCGGATCCTGAACATCCTCATTTCCACGTATGAAACCGTTGTCAGGAAGAACCGGGATCTGCTCCGGACCCAGCAGGAATTGCGGATGCTCAATGAGCACCTGGAAAATCGAGTCCAGGAGCGGACGCGGAAGCTGATCGAGGAAATAAACAGGCGCCGCCAGGTCGAAGAGGACCTTCGCAAGCAGGAGCAGGATTTACGGAACAAGTCCAAGGTCCTGGAGGAAGTCAACACGGCGCTTCATGTCCTGATCAAGAACAGGGAAATGGACCGGATCGATCAGGGGCAGAAGATCCTTTCCAATTGCAAGGAGCTCATTCTTCCCTACGTCGAACAACTGAAGAAGCAGAAACTGCCCCCCCATCAACTGACCTGCGTCGAAATCATCGAAGCGAATCTGCAGAATATCATCTCACCCTTTCTTCAGAGCCTCAGCTCCGAACTGGCCAATCTGACTCCCAAAGAGGTTCAGGTTGCCAACCTGGTCAAAGAAGGAAAAACAACCAAAGAAATATCCGAACTTCTGAATCTTTCCATACGCTCTGTTGAATCCCACCGGGACAACATCAGGACCAAACTGGGAATCAACAACGAAAAAATCAACCTTCGGTCCTATCTCCTGTCTTTTTCCTGACAAACAGCAGCATTTTACTGGTAGAGCTTCCGTAGTCAAGCCGTATTGCGCCTTGCCTCCCGATTGTGGCATCATCGGCCCTTAAAAAAAGGAGGCTTCATCAAGTGTTGCTAAAGGCCATTTCCTGCTCCGGCTGTGGACATGAGGGCCCAAGAGATATGCCCGGGGCCCTGCGCGAACAATTCGAAAAGGATCTCTTTTCTTCCCGGGGACATGACCCCTATACCGGGATGCTTCTGTTCCGCTGCCCACGCTGCGGTGTTGTCGTTGCCGTTGATCCTGAAGAGGTATTGGGGGGCGGACCTCTTCAGGGGCATCCCCCTTCTTTGACTTCCGAAGCTGCATGTGTTACGGGAAGATCGTTTCCTCTTCCGGTTCTCGGGGGGCTGTTCTCGGGGTTGACGCTCTTCTCCCTCTTTGTAAAACTTTTTCAGCAGGGATTTTTTATTCCGTAACCGGTTGCTCTCGAAGGAAACTCAAGAGGGTCGCTTTTTTGACTTGACGAAAGGATTGAAAGAGGATCATCGACGTTTCTTCCATGGGTCGCATCGTGATACTTTTCGGCCTGATTCTGACGGCCGTCGGATTTCTGCTCCTGCTGGCAGGAAAAACTCCCTGGCTTGGAAGACTCCCGGGAGATTTTTATTTCCGCGGCAAGCAGGTTTCCTTTTATTTTCCTCTGACAACCAGCCTTCTTGTCAGCCTCATCCTGACCCTGATCCTGTGGCTGATCAGCAGGAGATAATACCGATTGCATATCCCGGCGCCATCGGCAGAAGCGACCCCATCGCCCGGCCGCTTGGCAGGGCGGGGAATTCCTCCTGCGGAACGGCCGCCTCGCCGCAGGAATGTTCATCGTTGATTCGAACCGGTGAGCAGACGGAGCGGACCTGCGAAAAGCAAGGCGGGGGCTGTCAGCCTAACCCCAGAGGATCAATCCCGTTTCATGCCTGGACGCCAGTCTGTCGTTATACGGCAGGACGCGGATTCCGTATGAGTGCGGCCCATTGCGCCGAATCCGGTATTCCGTGGTAAAGATGAGAGAACCGTTCAGCAGGTTGCTCACCCTCTTCAGGGGAACCCGGTCCGGAGTTCCAAGGAAGCCATACCCGTCATCACGCCCAATGAAAAGCTCCACATAAATTTCCTCGGGACTCAGCTTCCCCGGATCAATGCGGGCCGTAACCACCAGGGGCTGATCCACCACGATGGTATCGCCTTGAATCCCCTCCACACTGATGTCCAGCAGGTGGAGCGAGGAAAATCGCATGGGAATGGTGCTTTTCCACTGGGCGATTTCCCTGGCCAGCCTGTGCCCGGACTCGCTGAGCTCTGCACTGCGCTGCACCGTAGGCAGGTACATCTCGTCATAATACTCCTGAAGCATTCTCTCGGTATTGAAGCGGGGGGCCAGGGTATGAATGGATCGTTTGATCATGGCAATCCATTTATCAGGGATTCCCGCCGTATCCCGGTCATAGAACAGGGGAATCACGGAATTCTCCAGCATGGAATAGAGGGAAAGGGCGTCTTCTTCATCCGCCCCGGCATCATCTTCCAAATGATCGCGAACAACCGGACCAATAGTCCAGCCGTTTTCTCCATCGTAACCCTCCGCCCACCAGCCATCGGAAATGCTCAGATTCAAAACGCCATTATAGATCACTTTTTCTCCACTGGTTCCACTGGCCTCATGGGGTCTCCGAGGTGTGTTCAGCCAGACATCCACGCCCCGGACCAGATGGCGGGCCACATTGATATCGTAATCATCGAGAAAAATGATCTTTCCCCGGAAAGCCTCCCTGTTGCATATTGCAATGACCTTTTTGATCAGGCTTTTCCCCATTTCGTCATTGGGGTGCGCTTTCCCGGCAAATACCAGATGGACAGGCCGAGTGGGATGGTTCAGGATTTTATCCAGTCGCTCCAGATCAGACAGGATCAGGTCCGCCCTTTTATACGGGGCAAAACGGCGCGCGAAACCGATCATCAGGGCCGTGGGGTTGATCTTGGAATAGAGCTCCTCCCGCCAGGTTTTGGAGTATCCATACCGCGACCAGTGCCGGGAGATGTGATTCCGGATGTAATCGATCATTCTCTGCTTGAGTTCGTAACGGGTGCGCCACAGCATGGCATCGGGAATATCCCAGACTTTTTTCCAGGTTTCCGGGTTGGTAATGGAATTTTGCCAACCCCTCCCGAAATAAAGGTCGAAAAGCTCCCACACCTTCGGTGCAATGTAGGAAGCCATGTGCACCCCGTTGGTCACCGTTCTGATGGGGATGTCCAGTTCGTGAAAGCCCTTCCAGACATCGCGCCACATGCGGCGTGCCACCCGGCCGTGAATCTGGCTGACCCCGTTACACATATGGCTCATTTTCAGGCCGAGAACCGTCATGAAGAACGGCTTGTCATCACCGGCTTCCTTCAATCCCATGTCATAGAACTGCGACCAGGATATTCCCGCCCACTTGACGAAACTGGAAAAATAATGCTCGATGAGATCCTTGTTGAATCGCTCATTTCCCGCTTCCACAGGTGTATGCGTGGTAAAGACGGTATTGCTCCGAACCACCTCGCTGGCCTCATCAAAATTTAGGCCTTCCTCTGTCATCAGGAGCTGAATCAAACTGAAGACAAGAAACGCGGAATGGCCTTCATTGAGGTGATAGAGGCTGGGCTTGATGCCCAGCTTTCTGAGCAGCCGAATGCCTCCCGCCCCCAGGAGAAGCTCCTGCTCAATGCGCGTTCTCTGGTCTGCAGGATAGAGGCGCCCCGTTATGTTCCTGTCCTGGGGGGTGTTGCCGGGGACATCGGAGTTCAGCAGATAAAGAGACAGCCGGCCGACCTGCACCTCCCAGATATTCGCGTAGAGGGTCCGCCCCGGCAGCTCCAGGGAAATCTGCACTTCCTCTCCCTTCTCATCCTGAACAATCTGGAGGGGCATATTGGAGAAGTCGCTTTCCGGATATTCCGCGATCTGCACCCCGTCCTTATCGATAAACTGTTTGAAATACCCGCTGCGGTAAAGCAATCCAACACCCACCAGCGGGATGTTGAGGTCGCTGGCCGTTTTGATGTGATCCCCCGAAAGGACCCCCAATCCCCCCGAATAAATGGGCAGGCTTTCATGAAGTCCGTATTCCGTGGAAAAATAGGCAACGGGCGCAGACCACTTGATTTCCGGCGATTTTGAAAGACGCGGGCAGAGAATCTTGTCCGTCATGTAACGGTCGAACTGCTTCATGACGGATTCGTAGAGGCCCATATAAACCGTGTTGTTTCTGGCTTCAATCAGCCTCTCTGCCGAGACGGTTTCCAGCATGCGGACGGGATTGTTCCCCATTTCCGTCCAAAGCTGGGGGTCCAGGGCGGCAAAGAGATCGAGGGCGCTTGGATTCCAGGCCCACCACAAATTATAGGCCAACTCCCTCAAACGGGAAATTTCTCGGGGCAGGTTCGCCACGGCCGTGAAACGGCGGAAATGAGGCTGAGTCGAAACCGTACCGGCGAAGCTGTGGCGAAAGGCGGTCCGGTAGTCGACCAGGGCAAGTTTTTCCGTGTGTTCCCGGGCAACGGCCTCCGCCTTATCATAGGCCGCCGTATAATACTTGAAGAATTCAACCCAATTGGCCCTTGACGCGATCGTCCAGGCACTCTCCCGCCGCTGCTGCATTTCAATTTCAGTCCAGGAAAGGAACTCCTTCAAGATGTTGGACAGATCATCGGTGATGGCGTGAGGCTCCCGACCTTTCCGCTTCAGGATCATGACGCCGCCATGCTCGGTAAAGGACGATTGCACCCAGAGGCCGAAACCCGCCTGATCCGTGGAAATCGTGGGAACGGCGTGAGCGGCGCTTTCCTGCGGCGTATATCCCCACGGTTCATAATAAGAGGGAAAGACACCAAGATCGCATCCGGCAAGGGCTTCGTAGTAGGTCAGATTGATCAGGCCATCGTGCCCGTTGAGATAGGCGGGAATAAAGATCATGTTGATCCTGTTCTGGGGAAGGTTCTTCAGGCCCAGGCGGTTGCTCGTTTCCAGGATCGGGTCTGAGGCTTCGTAATGCAATCGATGGGTGCAGATGGGAGGGGTGCCCGTCTCCACTTTCGCGTAGTCGCTCTGCAGTGCCGGAATCAAATCGGTATGGCCGCCAAGGATGAAAAAAAACACCAGCAGCGACTGTTCACCCTCCATTTCCTTTTCCAGGCGGCCGAGGGCTTCGAGGAAGATGTCGATCCCCTTGTTGTGAAATTCATACCTCCCCGAGATCGCCATGATCTTCGTATCACCGGGCAGATCCTTCTTCAGAAACCGGGAAGCGGCTTTGAGAAGCCTCATGCGGGACCGCAGGGCCGGTCTGCGGTCCTGGACCAGGTTCGGTATCTGCTCCATATCCAGTCCATTGGGTGTAATGATGTCCGGATATCGGCCGAGAAAATTTTTTGCCTCCAGGGCGGTAATTTCACTGACGGTCGTCAGGCATCCGGCTTCCCGCGCCGTGGCCACCTCCATGGAGTATTTAGCGGTAATATTATGGGTATTTGCTTCTCTCAGGGGAGAGATATGGTCCATGGAGGCATAGATGTCCATCCCCGAACCCGCCAGCGTCCTTCCCAGGATCGTTGCATGGGTTGTAAAGACGGTTCCGATTTCTGGAATGGCTTTTTTCAGGAAGAGGAGCCCCGCCCCGGTCATCCACTCATGAAACTGCGCGATCGCTGTCCCGCCCTGGGGTCGGACCACGAGATTGTAGATCGTTTCGATGACCTCTCCGCAGGCATGGCTGAACATGACAGGTTCCGTATAGTCCCAGCCGCCGGCAATGGAATCCACCCCGTAATCTTCCCACATCCGGTAAAGCAGTTGATCCTTATTGTATTTCAGTCCGAAATTGACCAGGATGACCTTGGGCTCCCCGGGAATTCTCCAGCGCCCGAAACGACAGGGAAGGTCCTTGATGGCCGCCCCTTCCCGTATCCTGTTCCAGCATTCTTCATCGGTCTCCTCAAAATCAAGGTTGGTTTTCAGGTCCGGCCCGAGAAGATAATAATTTTCGCCGAAAACCTTCAGGGCTTCCCGGATTTTGCTGCTGATCACCGTATAGATTCCACCGACCTTGTTGCATATCTCCCAGCTGCACTCAAAGAGATATCTGTTTTGATGTTCATCCATTTTTTAACTCCTTTGATCTGTAAGGCATCCGGGACATATCTCCAAAGCGCTGTTCCAGGCTGATCTTCCGGAAAACACGGAAGGGGGCATTTTTTTTCACCTTCGATCCACTTTCAAGGACAGGATCACATCCATTCCATGACCGTCTCGAAGCACCCAAAACCCGTTTCCTCCCGCCATTTCCGAAATTCTGCCTTAGCAGAATCCATACCGGGGCTTTCAGCGGACAGACCCTGAAGAAAGGGACGGTTCCATATCAGGGAGCTGAAACGTTCCAGGGATTCCATCTTCATTCGCTGGAGTTTGAAAATCGAAGAATGGACAACCTTTCGGTCCAGAAATTGGCGGATGCGGGAGCCTAGAAATGCGCCGGCAGATAGATCGTAAAGGTCGTTCCCACTCCCACTTTGGATGACAGGGACATATATCCGTCATGCTTCTTGATGATGGAATAGCAAATGGCCAATCCAAGCCCCGTCCCCTTGACGTTTTCCGCAGGTTTTGTCGTAAAGTAAGGGTCAAAAACTTTGCGCTGGTATTCCTGGGGAATGCCCACCCCATGGTCATGGAAGGAGATCCGGATATAGGGCCCCTCTTTCAGGGAAGGCACTTCCTCGGCCGCAACAGTCGCATTTTCGGCACGGATGAGGATAAAGCCCCCTTCCGGCATGGCCTCCTGGGCATTCATGATCAGCTGGCGAATGACTTTCTGCACTTGTCCCACATCAATCTCGAGAGGCCACAGGGAATCGGGAAATTCGAATTCGCAGCGGACGTTTGAACCGCTGAGGAAGAGGGCCACCGTATCCCGAAGAAAGGGGGCTGCCATGACTTTTTTCCGCAGGGGCCCCCCGGCCTGGGCAAAAGTGGTCAATCGATTCGTCAGTTCCTTGCCCTGGAGGCATATTTTTTCCGCTTGAATCATTTTTTCGTAAGCCGGGTCATCAGAGGCAAGATGGAGCTTCGCAAGGGACACGTTGCCCAGGATGGCAGCGAGCAAATTATTGAAATCATGGGCTATTCCACCAGTTAGAATGCCCACGGACTCAAGCTGCCTCGCCTTGACCATCTCTTCCTCCATGTGCTTACGATCCGTTATATCATGGATCAGAAAGTACAGGAGCTGCTCCCCCAAAATCTCAACCGGGCCGATATAGGCTTCGACATCCCTGACCTCACCGTTTGAAAGGCGGTTCAGAAAATAGAAATGCCCGCATTCCCGCTTTCTCGCCCTTTCCATATCCCGTAAAAGATGCTCTCGAGACAGGATGCAGACGTCATCGATCGTTTTCGATTTCAGAACATCTTTGCTGTAGCCGTAGAACTGGCAGGCCGCCGAATTGGCATCCACAATCCGCCCTGTATTGGGATTGATGAGCAGCATGGACCCGGCATTGTCTTCAAAAAGACAGCGGTAACGGGCCTCACGCTCCAGGAGTTCCTCCTCATCCCGCATGCGATCTTCAATACCCCGGACAATCACCTCGATGAGCTTTCGATGCTTCTGGCTAAAAGAACTGGCGGCCGCTTCAACGGGAAAGACGGTTCCATTCTTCTTTTTATGGAGCCATTTCCGGATATTCATTTCCGACGATTTCAGCAGAAGAGCCGCTTTGTCTGCCTCGACGGAAATATCCAGGATGCCGAGTCCCGTCATCTCCCCGGAGCTGTATCCATAAAGGTCAAGAGCGGCCGCATTGGCGTCGAGAATGGATCCCGTTTTTCTCTCAAAAAGCAAGATGGGATTGGCTGCGTATTCGAAGGTCCGCCGATAGCGCTGTTCATTCTCCTTCAAGGTCAGCATCTGCCGTGAGGCGGTATGATTCCGGCAGAGCCCGACCAGGGCGATCAATTGGCCGTTCGCATCAAAAAGGCCCTTGTTGGACTGCTCGATGAATCGTTCCCTTCCCTTCTGATCAATGATCTTGTATTCGTAACTGCGGGCGACGTTCCCCTCGAGCAAAGCCTCCCAATTTTCCTTGCAGTAGTCGAAATAGTCGGGGTGAATGATATCCCTGAGAAAAAGGGGCTTCCGGTAAAAATGTTCTGCCGGATAGCCGAACACATCGGTAATGTTGGGGCTGACGTATTCGTAGACGCCCCCGGGAATTCTGAGCAGAAGAATCGCATCATTGAGGTTTTCGAGAAGGAGGCGGTACCTTTCCGGCCCTTGAAGAATATCCGCACGAACGTCTTCCCCGGCGGAACTTACAGGTTGTGATGCCTGCTTCTTCATAAATTCCAGTTCGGCCAAGAACTGTTCTCTTGTCATGGATTTTCTCGCCACTATTTCGAGTCTCCCTGAAGCTCCACGGGGCAAAAGGCCCGGAGGTACGGAAATCGTTTCTTCGCCCGGCGGCATGATTCCCCCGTCAGGACAACGTCTCTCCCCGCCTGGTCCAAAGAGATCGTTATGTACACGGCAGCGTCATGGTTCCCTGACGGCCTGAGCGGCTTGTTTACGTACCACGGCATACCGGTCTTTGCCAGAGCGGCGGCATCCGCTTGCAGTGCTTTTTTGCAGGGACCATTCCGGTCAGGCCGCATTATGAAGGCGAAGGTACAGCTGAATCAATCCTGCCGTACTCCAGGCCTGGGCAATGCAACCCCCTGGCCTGTGGGGCGGATTGCCGTCGAAAACCTCGGAGACGCATCCGAGTCCGGCTTCACCGATATGCCGTTCCATAAAGTTGCGGATGAGGCTCAATAAATATTGCTTTGTTTCGGCCGGATTTTCGGCGATGCGAAGGCAGGCCTCCCCGTAATGGGCCAGAAGCCAGGGCCATACCGTTCCCTGGTGATAGGCTCGATCACGGGTCGGCTGATCCCCCTCATAAATCCCCTGATAGTTCCAATCCTCAGCGCTGAGCGTTCTGAGCCCGACGGGGGTCAGGAGGTGATTTCGAGTACAGGAAACAATTCCCTTCCATTGATAGGGTTCCAGGGGTGAAAAGGGCAGGGAAACAGCCAATATCTGATTGGGGCGTATCGTCCGGTCCAGAACCCCGTCACAATAAACATCGCCCAGATAGCCCTCCTCCTCAATCCAGAAGGTTTCTTTGAAGGCCTTGCGCAATCTCGCCAGCAGATCCTCCGGAAACAGCGGCGGTTCCTCGAACCGCTGCGCCAGTTCGGCGTAAAAGGACAAGGCGTTGTACCAGAGGGCATTGATTTCCACAGGAATTCCATGCCTGGGCGTCACAGGACGCCCATGGACAATGGCATCCATCCAGGTCAGGGCATGCCAGCCATCGCCTGCGTAAAGAAGGCCCCGGTTGTCCATCCCGATGTTGAAGGATGTCCCTGCCATGTACGTTGAAATGATCCTTTTCATGGCCGGCCACATGTTTTCTTCGACGGCTTCCATGTCTCCCGTGTATTTCAGCATCTGCTGAACCGCCCAGAAGTACCACAGGGCCGTGTCCACCGTATTGTAGGCGTGTTCACCTCCACCTTCGGCAAAGTAGTTGGGCAGCAGGCCGTCCTTTTCACTGGAAGCGATCGCATTGAGGATCTCGATCCCCTCCCGGGATCGTCCGGAGCAGAAGGTCAGCCCCGGAAGGGAGATCAGCGTGTCCCGCCCCCAGTCCTGGAACCAGTGGTAACCGGCGATAACGCCGGGACGGCCCGAGGGCGTGCGGATCAGAAACTGCTGCCCGGCAAAGAGCAGGCGGCTCAAATGGTTTTTGTCTTCCTCGCTGTCAAGTTGCCCCCCGAAAGCGTCACAGGATTCGACAAGGTGGAGGCGCCTTTCCTCTTCAACCGTCCAGATTTTTTTCAGCTGCCCTTTCAGCGGTGCTGTCGCTGCCGTCACGATGACCACGCTGCCCGTTTTCACCGGAACTTCCATGATGCCCGGGCAGAAAAGATCCTCCCGCCAGTCATAACCGCGCCGCTCTTCAACGGGATACTCGAAATTCCGGTACCAAACCGGGCTAGGAGAAAAGGAGCTTTTAGCGTTGCTCTGGAAATAAAGCGATGGAAGATCCCGGTACGGCTTCATGATGAAACCGTTTTTTGCTTCCCGGGCCTCCATGGACAATTCGGAATTCTCCTTCGTGAGGGCGTGATGGTTTCGGAAGGCGACAAAGGGCTTCAATCTCAGGACGGCCTTCGGCGGGCATGCATCCACATCATACCGGATCAGGACACGGTTTTCCCCGGAAACCATCAGAATGCTTTTCCGGATCTGAAGGTGTTCAGTGGCATAGATAAATCTGGGATAATCATCCCAGATATAAGCCTTCATGGGAAATTCCGGAGGGAAAAACACTCCCGGATACTGATGGCAGGACAGGAAGATTTCCTCGGTCCCGGCCGAAAGGGAGTCCTCCACTTTTGAAAGAAGAACGTGACGCCCTGGAGGAGAATTCAGGTTCGCAACCAAAAGACCGTGATATTTCCGGGTATGGCAATTCAGAAGCGTGCTGGAAGCGTAACCGCCCAGCCCGTTGGTTTCGAGCCATTCCAGTTCCAGGGCCGCTTCCCGGCTGCCCGGAACCTCTTGATCCCATTTCATCTGCATCATCGCTGCACCTCCCCTCTGCGTTTGATCAAACCGTCACTCCGCCTTACGGCATGTTAAAGACCTCCACCCCCGCGGGCACACTGAAGTTGAACAAGCGGTCTGAAAGTCCCGTGTTCGTCCGGATATTTCCGAATCGAATCCGGGTGGCGTTGCCGTACGGATCGGTAAAACTGCCCTCCAGAATCTGATAACTCTTTCTGTCCACAACCAGGTTGAGCTGATCCGTCCCCAGGCCCGGGGCTTTCGGAACCAGTTTCAATCGATAGTTCCCCTCCTGATCGACGGCGCCCGACTCGGCAAAGCTGACGCGAAAATCTTCACGGAGCTTCCCCATGCCGGAAAGAAAACGAACGGCCATTTTCGATTTGTAGATCGCATCGGCATTCTGAACATAAACAACGGAGTCCCCGGGCATATAGAGCCAGGCCTTCTGAGGATTGACAATCAGTTTCTTGATCCCGGGTTTCTGATAATCCCAGTACATCCGCCGAGGATTCTTCAGATAAAGAATTCCTTCCTCACGATCCGTTTTTCCTACGGATTTCAGGCTCACTTCCTGGACAAAGGAAGCCTTCAGATCACGGGTCCGCTCGTAAGCCGCCTGCATCCGGCTGATGACGGCCGGAAGCGATGGGGCATCCGCTGCCTGCAGACAGCTTCCCTGCCCAGGCAGGATAGCCGGGAAAAGCAGGAACGCGATGGCCAGAACCCAGTACGGCAACAGGTTTTTCGTTCTTCCCAAAAGATTCATTTTCATAGAAAATCCAACTTTATTTTTGATTTAATGTTGATAGGAGGGGCTGTCGCAATTTTTCAAGAATTTCGGCATAAAAGAGCTATCTACTTAATATTGCTCATTATATTATTGCCTAATTCTTATGCAAGTCGGTCTATATTCGTAACAATTATAGACTTACCCAACGTATCAACAGTTTTATCCACAGGCTTTTCCACAGGATTGTGGATGAGATCCCCGGGCATCTTCTAACCGGCGATTTTAATCCTCCAACCGAATGGATCCTCTTTTTCTCCACACTGAATCCCTATAATTTCTTCATAAAGCTGCCGGGTCAGTGCCCCCGTTTTCCCGTCATTAACAAGGTATTCCTTTCCCTGATAAAAAAACTGGCCGACGGGAGACACGACGGCAGCCGTGCCGGATGCAAAGATTTCCCTGAGCATTCCGGTCTCGACGGCCCGGAGGATTTCATCCATAGAAATCCTCCTTTCCGAGACCGTCCGGCCCATGCGCCGGGCAATCTGGATGACGGAATCCCGGGTCACTCCGGCCAGGATGGTCCCCTCCAGAGGGGGCGTGACCAGTTCATCGCCTATGAGGAAAAAGATATTGCTGGTTCCCACCTCTTCGACATATTTCTTCTCGATGGCATCCAGCCATAAGACCTGAGTATAGCCGATTTTGATGGCGATCTGGCTTGCATAAAGACTGGCGGCATAATTGCCCGCATTCTTGCAGTTTCCCGTCCCTCCACGCACCGAACGGACATATTCCTCGCTGACATAGATTTTCGTCGGATTGAAGCCTTCCTGATAATAGGCCCCCACCGGTCCGACAATGATGAAAAAGAGGTACCGGTCCGATGGATGAACCCCAAGGGCCGCCTCCGTGGCGATCATGGTCGGCCGGATATACAGGGACGTTCCACGTCCGTTGGGGATCCAGTCCTTTTCAAGAAGAACCAGCTTCACAACAGCCTCCTGGAACAGATCCGGGTCCACTCCGGGCATGCACAGCCGTTCTGCCGACCTGTTCATGCGCCGGATGTTCTCCTGCGGGCGGAACAGGTAGATTTCTCCGTCCCGGCCGCGATAGGCCTTCATCCCTTCAAAGATTTCCTGGCCGTAATGAAGACACATGGCCGTCGGATCCAGGCAGAGAGGCCGGTAGGGACCGATCTCCGCATTTTCCCAACCCCCCTTTGAAGTATATGTCATCGTGAACATATGATCCGTAAAAAATTTACCGAATCCCAATCTCGCTTCATCAGCCGGTTTCTCTTTTCTGGTTTCCGGCGGGGCCGGATTCACTCTAATCTCCATACCCATTGTCTCCTTAATGAATTCCGTTTTCTTTCCAAGTCAAGCGATTCGGAATAATAGAATGTTCATTTTTTTTTATCAAACGGTATTTCCTTTCGTTCCATATCGGCTATATCCGGTAGGAATCAAGGCTCCGGTACTGAATCGCCTCTGCAACATGGCGGGTCGCGATCGCGTCGCACTCTTCAAGATCGGCAATCGTGCGGGAAACCTTCAGAATCCGGGTAAAGGCCCTGGCGCTGAGGCCAAGACGCTCCATGGCCATTTCCAGAAGCCGGTGGGAGTCCTCGTCAAGGGCGCAGAAATCGTGGATCTTCCGATCGGGCAACCGGGCGTTGCAAGGCGTTCTACTCCCGGCCATCCGCTCCTGCTGCCTTTTCCTCGCCCGCAGAACCCGCTCCGCTATGACTTTCGACGACTCGCCGTTGTATGGTCCTGTGAGCTCCCGGTATTTCACCGAAGACACCAGGACGTGAATATCGATCCGATCCAGTAGAGGACCCGACAACCGGGCCTGATACTGGCGTATCTGCCTCGGAGAACAACGGCATGTGCGGCCGGGGTCGCCGTGATATCCGCAGGGGCAAGGATTCATCGCCGCAACCAGCATAAACCTTGCGGGAAAGGAAGCGGTCATCGATGCCCGGGTGACGGTCACGGAACCGTTTTCCAAGGGTTGCCTCAGGGCCTCCAGGGCGTTTTTGCGGAACTCCGGAAGCTCGTCAAGAAACAACACCCCGTGGTGAGCAAGGCTGATTTCCCCCGGCCGCGGATTCTGCCCTCCTCCGACCAGCCCGGCATCGGAAATCGTATGATGAGGTGCCCGGAAAGGGCGGGAGCCGATCAGCACTTCGTCCCTGTCGAGAAGTCCCGCGACAGAATAAATCTTCGTTATTTCCACCGCCTCTTCGAAGGTCAGTGGGGGAAGGATGGATGGAAGGCGCTCGGCCAGCATCGTTTTTCCGGACCCCGGCGAACCGATCATCAGGAGATTGTGACCGCCTGCTGCGGCTATTTCCATCGCCCGCTTCGCCTGATCCTGCCCTCGGATTTCACGAAAATCCCCTCCGGCCCGGGGCGACCTTTCCCAGAGACGTTCGCTGCCGGATGAGACGGGATGTATATCGCCGACCCCATTGAAGTAATCGACAATCTCAGGGAGGGTTTTAATGGCGATGACCTCAATTCCCTGGACCATGGCCGCTTCGGAGGCATTCTCCTCCGGAACGACCAGACCGCGGAAATTCAGATTCCTGGCCAGTTGCGCCGCAGACAGAACCCCGTTGACCCCTTTGACCGTTCCATCCAGGGACAGCTCGCCCATCAGCATGTAGTCCCTGGCGCCGTCTCCGGGGATGACCCCTTCCGCAGACAGGACAGCCAGGGCGATGGGAAGGTCGAACCCGGTCCCTTCCTTTCGAATATCCGCGGGGGCAAGATTGACCGTCACATGGTTTCGGGGAAAGCTGTAGCCGGAATTCCGGATGGCCGCCCGGATGCGATCCTTGCTTTCTTTCACAGCGGCATCGGGCAATCCAACCGTGGAGAACTGGGGCAGACCGCGGGCAACGTCCACCTCAACCACCACCGGGTAGGAATCGATTCCTACCAGTGTGGCGCTGCTTACCTTGACCATCATGGTTTTTCTTCTCCGCAGATGATACCGTCGCACCCATGAGTTCGGACGACAGCCCCGTCTGCGAGCGCATCATGCTTCATAATGGTTTTTCCTTAAAGATTTTCCTCTAATCCTGCTGGTAATAAGCGCCTAAAACTTACCGAACAAGAAGAGTTCTGGCAAGTTAATTCTAACTTCATGCCAGAAATTTGCCGTCTTGACGAATAAAATAGCCTGTGTTAGAGTCCATCCCAGCTTGACGGATTCAATACGTACAACATTGATATAATTAAGTATTTTATAAACGAAAGATTCAAACCGGATGATGAACAGCAAAGAAAAGGCCGGGCTTTCCCACCTTGACGATCAGGGTCAGGCCAAAATGGTGGATGTAACCGCCAAGGTTGAAACAACCCGTGAGGCGGTGGCCTGTGGCCTCGTCAGGATGCAGCCCTCAACCGTGAGGCTTATTCTGGAGGGTGGATTCCCGAAGGGGGATGTGTTCAGTGTGGCCAGAGTAGCAGGGATCATGGCCGCCAAGAAGACCTGGGAATTGATTCCACTATGCCACCCGCTGATGCTGACCGGCATTGACGTTTCCTTCAGCAGCACCCCGGAGCGCGGAGAAATCGCCCTCGAGGCACGCGTTAAAACCGTCGGCAAGACGGGAGTGGAAATGGAAGCCCTGACCGCCGTCAGTGTCGCAGCCCTGACCATCTACGACATGTGCAAAGCCGTTGACCGGGAAATGGTGATTTCGGAAATCTTCCTGCAGTCCAAGCAGGGCGGCAGGAGTGGAACCTTCATTCGGTCCGGCGTCTTGCCGCCTTCCGCATCCGGATCATGAGGGATTGTCATTTCGACCTTTTCAGCGGCCCACCCCTGCCTTCAGGAAATGGACAGTCTCTCAAGGTGATCCTTTCATGGAAAACAAGGTTTACGCAATAAGGAAGCTTCTGGCTGTTTCTTTCGGCGTGGATGTTCTGTTGTTATGCGTGCTTTTCGCTCTTTCTTTCCTTGTCGGGGGATCATCCCTGGAAAGAATGATTCTGGCCGTCTTTTTAATACCCTCCCTCTATGTCTTCTGCGAACTTTACTCACGGAAGATCATTCTGCATAGCCAGGGCATCCGGCTGGAAAAATTTCTGCGCAGCAAGGAACTGAAGTGGTCTGACATCACCAATGTCGGGATTCTGGCCCTCCACTCGCGGACGTATCTCCTGTTGACCACGGTGAAGGGCTTTGTGAGCATTTCCAATACCTATGAGAATTTTACGGATCTTCTTCAGGATATTTCCGGCCATGTCGATCCGGATAAGGTGGAAGAGGAGGTTCGCAGGCAGATGAGCGATCCACAGGTTCACCGCTTCGAAAATCTCAAGATCTGGATTGCCGCATTGGTTCTACTGATTCTCATCCTTTTCAGATTGTTTCATTGATCCTTTTGTTCCTGTCAGCTTCAGAAAGGAGTGAATTTTTCCCATGAATTGTGCTGATCACCATCATCTTGCTGCAGAAGCGGATCAAGAAGTTCCTTCCTCGCCTACCTGCGTCTTTGAGAAAATCCTGCAGAAACAGTTTGAAGATATGGCAACGGTCCTTGAGTCCAGGGACTCCGGTCGAAGCACACTTTACGAGGACATCATGGCCATGGTTGAACGCAGCCTGTTCCGGATTGCCCTGCAACGCAATCATCATGTTAAAAGCGCCGCATCGGCATATCTGGGCATTAACCGGAACACCTTTCAAAAGAAAATGATCAAGCTGGGCCTGGACTCTTCAAAGCCCTGAAATCGGGATATCCGGCCGGCAACAAGACGGAGAGCCTGTCGGAAAAAGTCAGGAGCGTCCCTGCTGAACGAACAGCAGCTATCCCGGGGGCATTCCGGCTCTGGAACCGCAAACAACCACAGAGAGATCGGCCTGGCCTCCGGAAAATCGTTGCTATCCAGGCAGGCAGCCCTGAAGCATCTTCCCACCTGCAGACATGAACAAAGAATAAGAGGCCCCATGATCATTTTCAGGACATTGAACCACTGGATCGGCAGATTTCGTTCGTTTTCCCGGAGCACACGGATAGGCATCGGATGTTCACCCGAAAGGGTCTCCGGACCGGCCCTTATTTTCTTTCCCTTCGACCCCGCTGTGCTTTGCTGCGGCCTGGCCGGAATCCTCATGATCAAGGGGGCCTCCGAACCGTCCGAGACTGTTGAAACGGCACTTCGGCACATTGAAGAGGGGATTCCCTTCTTGAAACAAAAGAACATCGTGGGGATTCTTTCCGGAGCGACCCCGGTGGATTCATACCTCAGCGGAGTATCCCTTCTGGAAGGGCTGTCCAATTCCCTGCAGGAGCTCAAGCGTGAAGCGGCCGTGGAGCATCTTTTCTTTTCCCGGCAAAAAGCGGCCGGGTTGTATGAACAGGTCTCTTCCCTCCGAAATTTTCTTTCCGCAGAGGAACACCAGTTGGAACATTCCGCAGGCTCCTTCAGGACACACGATCTGGAAATCATCAACGGCCGCCTGGGAGTTCTGAAAGACTTCATCTGGATACTGGAAAAGGACATCCTGGGGAACCTCGGACGGATCGCCGCTCTTTCGGGCGACGGGGTGTCGCGGGAAGCCTTTCATAAATACCGGAAGCTCAACGGCCTCCTGAATTGCCTCGACCGCCTGGAAGTCCGAGGACGTGACTCCGCAGGCATCCAGATCTCCTTCACCCTGGGCGACGAAGAGGCCTTTGACAGGGCCATGACCGATCTCCGGGAAAACTCCCTGTACAACGATTTTCTCCGCCGCAGCCAGCCGGGCGATCTGCTCAACGGATCGATCGGGATTTCTCTTGAGCAGGAAAAGAGCGGCCGGAAAAAAGCCACCGTTGCGTTTACCTACAAAACTTCGTCCATTATCGGGGAACTGGGCCGCAACGTCCGGGAGCTGAGGGAAGCCATCGCCGGAGATCCCCTGTTTGCCGTCTTTGCCCGTCTTCCCGCCGGTTTTGAAACGGCCTTTGCCCACACCCGCTGGGCTTCCGTGGGCTCCATCACCGATGACAACTGTCATCCCGTAAACAATTACACCCTGACGACCAATAAGACTCGCGGCGGCACGGAATGGCCAATCCAGGAGAAAACCTACCCCTCCTACGGAACAGGGAACTGGTTTATCTCGGTGGTCCTCAACGGCGACATAGACAATTACGCGGCTCTCCGCGCCGCCCTGGAGGCCGGACGGGAGGTCATCCCCCGTGAAGTCACCACCGACACCAAGATTATTCCCCTGCAGATCGAGAAACACCTCCTGGAAGGCCACGATCTCCAGGAGGCCTTCCGCCGGGCCGTCTGTGATTTCGAAGGCTCTCACGCCATCGCCATGGTCAGCAATCTCGCCCCTGAAAAGGTGTTTCTGGCCCTGAAAGGCAGCGGCCAGACCATCTACGTCGGCCTCGCGCCGGATTCGTATATCTTTGCATCGGAATTGTACGGAATCGTGGAGGGTGCATCCCGGTTCGTAAAAATGGATGGAGAAAGGACCTCGGGAAATTCAGGCGGACAGGGTTCCGGACAGATTTTTGTCCTCGACCAGAGGGGCCAGGGGGCCCTTTCGGGAATTTCTGCCTTCTTTTACGACGGCACCCCCTTTCCCCTGACCGATCAAAACGTGCAGACGGCGGAAATCACCACCCGTGACATCGACAGGGGAATCTATCCCCACTATTTTCTGAAGGAAATTACCGAATCCGCTCTTTCCGTCAAGAAAACACTGCGGGGCAGGTACCGGATATCCGGGGGGAAGAACGGAGACAAGCAGGTCGTCTTCAACCTCGGTCCCGATGTCCTTCCGGCACGGTTGAAAGAGGCGTTACGGAATGGCACCATCCGACGCATCCTTGTGATCGGTCACGGCACGGCGGCCGTTGCCGGTTCCGCCGTTGCCGATGCCATGCAGCGGTATCTGCAGGGCGCGCCTCTGACCGTGGAGGCCAGGATCGCCTCGGAACTCAGCGGCTTCTGTCTCCAGGATGATCTCAACGACACCCTTGTGATCCCCATTACCCAGTCCGGAACAACCACCGACACCAACCGGGCGGTAGCCATGGCGGCAGAGCGCGGAGCCATGGTTCTCGCCATTGTCAACCGCCGTCAATCGGACATCACCTCGAAATGCCACGGGGTCTTCTACACCAGCGACGGCCGGGACATCGAGATGTCCGTGGCCTCCACCAAGGCGTTTTACTCCCAGATTGTCGCCGGTCATCTTTTGGCCCTGTGCTTCGCCCAACTGCTCCTTTCGCGCCGGGATTCCTTCATTGCCGATGAGTTGGCCGTTCTCGAGCAGGCGCCCGAGCTGATGGGGCAGGTCCTGCTTCAAAAGGAGAAGATCCGCCAGGCCGCCGAGCAGTTCGCCAAGCGCAAGCCCTACTGGGCTGTGGTGGGCAGCGGCCCCAACAAAGCCGCCGCCGATGAAATCCGCATCAAGCTCAGCGAGCTCTGCTATAAAACCATCTCCACCGACGTCGTGGAAAACAAAAAGCACATCGACCTGTCAGCGGAGCCTTTGATTGTCGTTTGCGCTGCCGGCAATCCGGAGGCGGTCATGGGAGACATCGCAAAGGATGTGGCCATCTTCAAGGCGCACAAGGCGGCGGTGGTGGTTTTCGCCGATTCCGGCGAGGGCCGCTTTGACGGCCTGGCGGATGCCGTCATTCCGATCCCGTGGGCCCGACTGCCCCTTCCCGTCATCCTCAACACCGTGGCCGGTCATCTTCTGGGCTACTACGCCGCCCTCAGCATCGATGAGGACGCCCAGTTCCTCAAGGAATACAGAAGCCGGCTCAACCGGATCATGGTGGAGCAGGACAAGCGCGGGGCCTCCGTTTATGACCGGATTGCCGACCGGGAATTCCGCCGGCTGATCCGTGATTTCTCAGCGCAGTTCCATCAGAGGCGGAACTCGGGCGACTTTTCCTTTACCAGCGTCAAAACCGTCTCGGATATCGCCCTCCTCCTGAAATATGTGGTGGGCAAGCTTCCCCTGGAGGACTACTGGAATGACTTCAAGAACGGCGGAGACCTCCTGTCTCCAATAGACCTCCTGGACATTTCCCTGGGGAAGGCCATTGATGAGCTGTCCCGCCCCATCGATGCCATCCGCCACCAAGCCAAGACGGTTACGGTGGGCACAAGTCGGAAGGAGGAGCCCCTTTCCGGAATCCTCTTCAATCTTCTCAAGGATCTCGGATTCTCCACCAAGGCGCTGGTCGGCAAGACGATTATGGACCTCAACCGGGTTCAGGCCGCCATTGCCGATATCCGGGGATATACCCTCTATGGCATCAATAGCCTTGATGCGGACGGCAATCCGGGGGATGAAGCGACGATTGCCATTCTCAAGCGGGGAGGCATTTCGCAGGGAATGACCTCCCGGACGGAATCTTCCAACCGGCTCATGGGCACGAAAAAAATCATCGCCCGAACCAGGAGGCTCTATATCGGTCAGGGAAAACTCGACGGAATGGCCATTTTGATTCTGCCCGTGCTGGGGGAGGAAAACGCCGTCCGAAATCTGCTGCTGGTGCATGTCGCCTTCAACGAGGCCCTGCCGCTGAAAAAGACGATCGACATTCTGGACGTCAAATACAACGACATCCGCAACCTTATCAATGAATACAACCTGCCCTGGGAGGATTCCTATCTGGAACGGATTCCCCTGGAAATCCTGCTTGGAGAACCGGCGGAAACCATTGTGGAAACGATCCGGAAGAACCTTGCGAACCGGCAAAAGGAGAAGGAACGAGCATGAGAACCAAATTTATCTTCATCACAGGCGGAGTCCTTTCATCCCTGGGGAAAGGTCTGGCGGCGGCATCCATCGGCGCTGTCCTGGAATGCCGGGGGCTGCGCGTGACGAACCAGAAGCTGGACCCTTACATTAACGTTGATCCCGGAACGATGAGCCCCTTCCAGCACGGCGAGGTTTTCGTCACCGATGACGGTGCCGAAACCGACCTGGATCTGGGCCATTATGAGCGCTTTACCTCCACACGAATGGGAAAAAGCAACAACCTGACGACCGGGCAGGTCTATTTCTCCGTCATATCAAAGGAGAGGCGCGGGGACTATCTCGGCAAGACCGTTCAGGTCATTCCCCACATCACCAACGAGATCAAGGATTACATCCGCCAGTCATCGCAGGGCTTTGATGTGGCCCTGGTGGAGATCGGAGGAACGGTCGGCGACATCGAAAGCCTCCCCTTCCTGGAAGCCATCCGCCAGTTCCGCAACGAAGTGGGGAGGCAGAACGCCATCTTCATTCACCTCACGTGGGTGCCCTTCATCAAAACCGCAGGGGAGGTAAAAACGAAACCCACTCAGCACAGCGTCAAGGCCCTCAGGGAAATCGGCATCCAGCCGGATATCCTCCTGTGTCGGACGGAGGAATTCCTGTCGGATGAAATCAAGGCCAAGATTGCCCTGTTCTGCAACGTGGAAGAGGCCGCCGTCTTCACGGCAAAGGATGTGAGCTGCATCTACGAAGTTCCCTTGATCTACCACCGGGAAGGCCTTGATCAGAAAATCGTCGACCTGCTCAACATCTGGACGGGCCAGCCCCATCTGGAAGCCTGGGAAAATGTGGTGAAGAAGATCACGTCGCCCTCCTACGAAGTCAACATCGCCATTGTAGGCAAATACGTGAATCTCACCGACTCCTATAAGAGCCTCAACGAAGCCCTGGTGCACGGGGGGATCGGCAATGACTGCCAGGTCAATCTGCGCTTCGTCGATTCTGAAAAGATTGAGATGAACGGCCTCAACCATCAGCTGGAAAACGTGGACGGCATCCTGGTGCCCGGCGGCTTCGGCAACCGGGGCATTGAAGGAATGATTCAGGTCATCCGTTATGCCCGCGAAAACAAGGTGCCTTTTTTCGGCATCTGCCTTGGGATGCAGATGGCCGTCGTGGAATATGCCCGGCATGTCTGTTCGCTGGACAAGGCCAACAGTTCGGAATTTGATGAGGATACCCCCCATCCCGTCATCGATCTGCTTCCGGAGCAGAAAACCGTCCAGGATATGGGGGCTTCCATGCGGTTGGGATCCTACCCCTGTGAACTTTCCACCGGTTCCCTGGCCTATGAAGCCTACGGCGAGCGGAACATCGGGGAACGCCACCGCCACCGCTACGAATTCAACGGGCATTACCAGGAACGGCTCGAGGCGTGCGGCCTGCAGATTACAGGCCGGTCACCGGACGGCAGACTCGTGGAGATTGTGGAAATCAAGGACCATCCCTGGTTCCTCGGCTGCCAGTTCCACCCGGAATTCAAGTCCCGGCCGACGGAGCCCCACCCTCTGTTCCAGCGGTTCATTGAAGCCGCCCTCAGCTACCGGGGTTCCCGAAGGACCTGACCCATGGGCAGATTTATACCCATGGGCAGATAGATGATCCGGCTTTCAGGTAAGGTCCTGAAGGACAATCTTTCGGGCTTTCAGCGCATCGTGATTTTTCAGAAGCTCTCCGCCTGCGACCCTGTCCAGGACGTAGATGAGGTTACCGCCGTTGTCGGCGTATTTCTGCCCATAGGAAATCGGCACATCGGGGGTCACTTCCCCGAGAAGGGACCGGGTCACCGACTCGACCTTCCGCTCTCCGTTCGCCAGAAGAACGACATGTTCAGCCTGGTAGACAAGCTCTGCCCCCATGGATACGGCGTAATTCGGACAGTCTTTTACCGAGGGGAAATGCCCGTCTGTCACTGAGTTATGAATGGTGTTTTCGTCAAGCTTGACCAGCATGACCGAACTCCCCTTGAAAGGGATGCCCGATTCGTGGAAGGCGACATGCCCGCGCCCTCCGACACCGATGACCTGGAGGTCGATTCCTCCGGCCTTTCTGATTTTGCGCCGATATCCGTCCAGGATGTCCTTCCTGATCCACGCAAGATACTCCGACCGGGTTTTCTGCTTTATGGCGATGGACTTCCCTGCGCTCGTACCTTTGTATTCCCAATCCCCGGGATGGTTCTCAAGCTCCCGGATCAGCATTTTCTGATCAATCAGGGAACCGAAGGGCACACTTGTTTCCCTGAATTTTTTTTCCAGCAGGCCGAAAAACTCCTGAATCATAAAGTAGCAGTAGCTTTCCGGGTGGATTACCCGCTGCTGGATGTTTTCACCGGGCAGACCGACATACTCGTCAAGATTGAAGGTTCTGATTCGGCGGCTGTCAAACTCGCCGGCATTGGCCGCCCGGGCCAGATGTTTATACATTCCGGTCGGCGAGTTCCCGGTGGCTAGCCCCAGAACAATCTCCTCTTTTTTCTCCGACACATCGAGGATTTTCTTCTTTACCAGATCCGCCGCAACCTGGCTCATGTGTTCGAAGTCGTTCGTTATGAAAACCTCAATAGGCATACCTTTTCTCCTCGAATTGAATTGTTGGCGGAGCCGCCCCTTTTCCCGTCTCAGCCGATGGACTTCTTGACAATGTCCGCAATCTCCTGGCAATACGTCTCCGTCACCGCCACGGAAGGCCCCTCAACCATGACCCGACACATATTCTGCGTTCCGGAATAGCGGACCAGAATGCGGCCCTCCTCGCCAAGTTCCTTCTCTATCCGGCCTATGACCTCCATGACCTGCGGCACGGTACTGATGTCAGGCTTGCTCTTCACATCCACATTGATCAGTTTCTGGGGATAAATGTCCATCAGCCCGGCAAGCTCAGACAGGGGTTTCCCGGTCCGGACCATGGCGGCAATCAGCTGCAGAGCTGTAAGGATACCGTCCCCTGTTGTGTGGTGCTCGAGGAATATCATGTGACCCGATTCCTCCCCGCCGATGATGCCGCCCAACTTCAGCATGTCCTCCAGGACATAACGGTCCCCCACCTGTGAGGCGTGGTGCTTGAAACCATATTTCTTGCATGCCACCCGCAACCCGAGATTGCTCATGACCGTGCTTACCAGGAGATCGTTTTTCAACTTGCCTTGCTCCTTGAGCACCTTGGCGCATATGAGAAGGATCTGGTCGCCTGTTATCTCCTGCCCCTTTTCATCGACGGCGATCAGGCGGTCTCCGTCGCCATCGAATGCAAGGCCTATGGCGGCGCCGCTTTCAACGACCTTTTTTCTCAGATCCTGCGTATGCTGTGATCCGCAATTTTCATTGATGTTGATCCCGTTCGGCTCGTCGTGGATGACCTGCAAATCCACCCCCAGCTCCCAGAAAGTCTCCTTGGCAACTTTGTAGGTTGCGCCGTTGGCGGTATCGAGGACGATCTTCATCCCCTCTATGGACAAGTCGCGGGGGAACGTGCTCTTCAGGAACACGATATAACGGCCGTGTACGTCCCACACGCGGAAGGCCTGCCCCATGTCCTTGACGGGCGGCACCAGGGTATGGAGAGCATTGCTCAGCATCAGGTTCTCAATGGCTTCTTCCTGCTCATCGGAAAGTTTGAACCCACTGCCGGAGAAAATCTTGATGCCGTTGTCCTGATATGGATTGTGCGAAGCGGAAATGACGATCCCCGCGTGGGCGCGCATGCTCTGGGCAATGAAAGCGATCCCCGGAGTGGGCAGAACGCCGAGCAGGTAGGGATTGCCACCCATTGAGGTGATCCCCGACTCGAGGGAACTCTCAAGCATGTATCCTGAAATTCGGGTGTCTTTCCCGATCACGATTCTTGGACGCGCATGCTCCTTTTTCAGGATATAGACAATCGCCTGCCCTATGGCAAAGGCGATTTCCGCATTCATGGGATACCGATTTGCTTCTCCCCGGACTCCATCAGTGCCAAACAGTTTCCCCATAACATTCCTCCCTTGAAATAATGGATTAAAATCAGTTGTCGAATAATCTGAGCGAGGGAACAATTTCCCCTGCCTTGGAACAGAGGGCATCGACAATCCCTTGAAGCCAACGCGTTCCCTGCCCGGAGATTTCCGCGGGAAGCCCCTGTATGGCGACAATATAATCGGCCTGCGCCCCGCCCCTTGCTCTATCAAAGGCGGAAAGGAACTCATCGCGGGTCTGTTCGTTCCCATGCTCCCCTGCACCCGCGGCAAACAGCGCTTCTATCTCATCAAACCGATCAGAAAATTCGTTTCGTCCAGCGGTTTCCGGGTTCGTTCCCTCATCCTGTTGAGAGGACATTTTTGCCTTTTCAGCAAGCACCTGGAGACGCTTGATCCGCTCTTTCTTCCCCAGCGCCAGCTTGTCGACCAGTCCGGAAAACATGAGCCCACCGAATTCCTGCCGATCAAGAAACGGCCTCCTGACATAAAGATACCACTGCTCAAGGGCCATGAGATTTGCGATATAGATGATGTTGTTCTCTACGACCCGGCGGATGCCGGGATAGGCCCTGGGCCGAAAATCCGTTCTCTTTCCCGCTTGCAATTTTTCGACAATCAGCTGATTGTCCTCGATAAAATCATTTCTCAACACCGAATTGGCGGCAACGACATTGCCGTATCCCAGTCGTGACGGTCCCACCGTGCCGCCCTGGCCGCCGAGGAAAATGGCGGGCTGATTGAGCATGACGCCCCGCGGAACGTCACCGAATAGGGAAGCCGTGGTCTTATCCCCATCCGGAGTAAAGTTGAAATGAATATAGGAACTGCCCACCTCGCTGTGATCCTTCCGGCTTGTTCCGCCGGCCATCAGGCAATCACAGAAGTTGATCAGGCTACCAAGCGTCACGAACGGGAAAAGGATCGTCTGTTTTATTCCGACACAGTGGGCGCCGTTGGCCTCCTCTTCAAGGATGCAGCCTTCACGCACCTGCGCCCCGGATCCCATGTTGGCCTTTTCCAGAAAGACGGACTTGGTAAAAAATCCCCCCTTCAGTTCGACGTCAGGTCCCAGCTGGCAACTATCGATCGTAACCGGAGCTTCATACCCGATCCGGCACCCGGCCGATATGACCGTCTCCTTGCCGTAAATTCTGCAACCTGGATAGATCCGGACACCCTTTCCAGAAATCTGATCTGCGGCCACCTCATCGCCCAGATCGATGGTCAGGGGATTGGGAATATCGACGCCCTTTTTGATCAACGCAACAACCTTGTCGTAGCATTTTGGCAAACTGTTCATAATCTCCTCCAAGTTGCGGAATAATATATGAATTTAATGAGATATCAAGGTTTTTTTTAAAAAATCTAGCGTGCGGAAACCCTGGAACAATTCTGCCTGTAAACAGGAAACAGGCCTCCGGACCAGGTGATGGGCATTCGGTGCGGGAAGCTCGGATCATTCAGCCGAAGAGGATGCGCAGCAAAGTTGATCGGTCCGTAAATTTTTCTCTTTTTTTTATTGACAGGCAGAAGTGATTTCCCTATATCCTCTACTTATAAAATCAGGTTTATATCCCTTACATCTTATCAATTCTTGAGCTCACCGTTCTTCACAGGGCTCTTCTTCATGAGGTGAGTTCTATCTCCAATGAAGACATCAGAAATCGGCCAATACGTTGACCAGCTTCTGGAGATGGTCATCAACGAAACGATCCCCAAGGGACCCCACAGAGGCTCCATCTTCGGTCTGGTCGACTCGGTTTATTCCCGTGAAGGCTGTGATAAACGGGTCGTGGTTTTCGGGGGCGGAACCGGCCTCTCCACGGTCGTCGGCGGGAACTCCCGGCTGGCCGAGTGGCCGGAAAATCCCTTCGTGGGATTGAAGCAGGAATTCTCCACCATGGATGTGGTGGTTTGCACGACGGATGACGGGGGCTCTACAGGGCTGCTCCTGAAGGAGTTGCCGATGATTGGAATCGGCGATTTTCGCAAGGTTCTCCTTTCCCTGATCCTGAGCGAAAACCTCCAGGAGACTTACGGCCTTGATGATGTCGCAACCGGACAGCTCGTCCGCGCCATTCATGCCGTGTTTAATTACCGGTTTCCGGAAGGATTCAGAAAGTTCCGATGTGTGGCCAACCCGTTGCTTCTGCTGCCTCAGGATCTGCGCAAAACCGTACCCAGGCCATTATCGAACCTGTTAATCTCCCTGGGAACCTACATTTCCCAAGGCGGAGACGGGCCGACCATTTCGCCGGGAGGTCATTGCCTGGGCAATCTGATGCTCACCTCCGCCATCTTCAAATCAGCCGGACGGACGATCGATCACCCGCCCGGACTGGCTGCCATTACGGAAGGAATTGAGCTTCTTTCCCGCGCCATCGGAGTGCCTCCCGGAACGCTTCATCCTGCAACGGCAACCCCCGGGCAGCTGGTGTTGAGGTACAGCAACGGAGTTGCCGTCAGGGGGCAGGATAAATCGGCGATCACACGCCGCCACCTGCCGATCGACCGCGTATCCATCGAATGCTGTGATGCTCCTCTCGTCAGCCCGGCGGTCTGCAATGCGATTCGAGAGGCTGACATCATCCTTTTCGCGCCGGGCAGCCTCTACACAAGCATCATGCCGATCCTCCAGGTCCCAGCCATTGTTCAGGCGATTCGGGAGAACCGCAAGGCATTGAAGATCCTCGGCGCCAACTTCCTGGTGCAGGCGGGAGAGACGGATATATCCAGGCGCCGTTGGAATCGCGGTCTTTATGTGTCTGAGCTTGTGGAAGCGTACGGACATAATGTTGAAGGCGGCGCCGAGGGCCTCTTCGACGTCGTATTAAGCGCCAACCTGGAGCACATCTCGGGTGATGTGCTCCGCAACTATGCCCTGGAAGGGAAAAGCCCCATTTATCTTGACCGCAGCCGCGTCGAAAGCTTGGGGGTTCTCCCCCTGGAGGCAACGGTCTATTCCCCGGAGCGGCTCAAGAGGGCCGGTGTCATCCACCACGATCCCCAGAAATTTGCCCTTGCCGTGCGGACGCTTCTTGTCGCACATCAGCGGTTGGGGCTTAACCGCAAGCACGCCTCTTCGCGGACGATTCCGGCACGGTCGTCAAACAACACCGTTACAGGGGCCCCGCCTCTTTGTTGCTACTATCGGGAAGCAGACGCCGTGCTGGCGGAAAAGCGGTTTCATCCCCGGAGCCTCCGAGAAATCATGCGCGAAATCATCTGGGAAAACCGGGATATCCGAATCACGCACCTGAAATTTTTCCGTGCGGCGCAGATTATCCCCGCATCCCGATGGACACGGAGCAAGGAATGGGACAACGTCCTGGGATACTATGATCCCGAAGACGGCCTGTTGAAGATCCACGAGCAGGTCAGCGATGATCCGGAGCGTATCCGGGATAATCTTCTCATCGCCCTGGGTGAATCGCTGCTGGGGCAGTACGTGGAAGGCAGATGCTGGGTCAATCCGGAAAACGGAAACCAATGGGGCGCGCGGCGTTATGAGATCCGGCTGCGTCCCGTGGAGGAACGCCGATGCTTTCTCGATGATGGAGCGTTGCGAACCTATCTCAGGCTGGCCCGCATGATGCCGAAGCCCCATGATCCGAACACATTCGGGATCACGCTCAATGACCGGGAGGGATTTCTTCCTCCAGGCCTGCTTTTCGGGCTCCTGTATGCGTGGTATCTGAACAACGCGTACGGCGAAATCATGGAATATGAAATGTCGCTGCTCCGCTGGCCCCCCCAGAAACTCATCCCCTATCAGCTGGAAGAGCGCACCCGCAAACAGGCCCTTGTCCGGTTTTTCCGTAATGTCGTGTTCCAGCATCGGGACGAGTAACCCGGTTTTGATGAACGATAAGAAAAAAAAACGACTTCCAGACAGCAGGGACTGCCTGGAAGCCGAAAAAGAGGAGTAAAGCACTCCGAGGAATCTTACATAGGCGGCATCTTGAAAAAGCCTTTGTCCACTGCCAGCTGCATCAGTTTGCGGGCTTTTTCCTCTCCCATTTCATTCATCATCTGGAAGGGTCCTTTCGGCCACGCGAGGGAGGTCCGGATCCCAAGGTCCAGATCCTCAACGGATACGACCTTCTTGGCGATCAGATGCTTGGAGATGCAGAAAACCGAGCCAAGCAGAAGTTCACCCACCTCGCTGCGGGCCGCCTTATCCTCCAGAACGGGACCTTCCTCAAGGTTCCAATCCAGTTTTTCTTCAAAACTTTTCTTCAGGAAAGCCGGAACCGGCGGATATCCGATGTCCGTATTGCCGAGATACTCGACCATCGAAACCGCGGCATGATAGCATGTGCCCAGACCGGCACCCTTCTGCACCCACATGATCCCGAATTTCAGGCCCAGGAACTCCTGCGAGATGCTTTCCAGCGTCGCGATGTTGTATTTATCTCCGGCAAAATTATCGAGGACCATGTATGCGGCAATAAAAACAGGATTGACGGCAAATCCTGGGAAGTCCGTGACCGTGATCGCCACCTTCTTGTTCCCCTTCGCAAAGGCCATGAGCGCTTCGTAGGTTTCGTCACTGGTTGCCTTCTGACGGATCACCTCCACCAGACGGTTGACGTTCGCCGGGAAGAAATAGTGAAGACCGGCGGTCCTTGCCGGGTTGTCGACCTTCTGCATGAGCGTTGCGATCGGAAAGGTCGAGGTGTTGCTCACAATGATGGTATCCTTCGGGACCACCTTGGAAATCTCTTCAAAGACCTGAATCTTCAGATCGATGTTTTCCACAACGGCCTCGATGATCAGATCGCACACGGCCAAATCTGCAAAATTGGAAGTTCCCGTGATCGTCCCGCAAATTTTGTCCGCCTCCTCCTGAGACATCTTTCCCGACTGCACCCTCTTGGCCATGGCCTTAGCCACGAACTTGTCATACATGGACTTGACCAGGTCGTCATTGAGTTCCTTGAAGACAACCCGATACCCGCTCATTGCGGCATTGAGTCCGATGGCAGCACCCATCACGCCGAAACCCACAACTCCCACTGTCTTGACTTCCTTCATTCTCCGCCTCCCTTTCGATTTCAAACGGCCGGCACAGGGCCGTGCAGAAATTCAGCTGAATATTTTTTAAAAACCTTTACCCAACAGACTCCGGGCAATGACGATCCGCTGGATCTCATTTGTCCCCTCGTAAATCTGCTGAACTTTGGCATCCCGGAACATCCTTTCCACCGGATACTTCTTGGTGTAACCATATTCCCCAAGCACCTGGATCGCGCCGCCGATCACCTCCATGGCCAGATCGGAGGCATAGGCCTTGGCGCATGCCGAGTACCTGCCCCGGTCCGGATCGTGACGGTCATATTTATCCGCAGCCATATAGGTCAGGTAGCGCGCGGCCTCTGTTTTCATTTCCATGTCGGCCAGCTTCATCTGGATGCCCTGCTTTCGTCCGATCGGCTTGCCGCTCTGCAGATGCTCACGGGCGAACTGAACCGCACAGTCCAGAGCTCCCTGCGCCATGCCGACAGCCTGTGCTGCAATGCTGGTTCTCGTTTTGTCCAGCACCTGCATCGCGATTTTAAAGCCGTCCCCCTCCTTGCCCAGCAGGTTTTTCACAGGAACCCGCAAGTCCTCAAGAAACAACTCTGTCGTTGTCGACCCCTTAATCCCTATTTTATGCTCCAGCTTGCTGACAATCCAGCCCGGCCCTTTCTCCGCCACCAGACAGGACACTTTCTTTTCCTTGGTATCGGGATCGATGGTCTTTACGAACAGGGTCATGACGTCCGCGACATCTCCATACGTTATAAACCTCTTGGATCCGGTTACCACGTAGTCATCCCCATCGCGCACGGCTGTGGTCTGAAGGCTGGCTACGTCCGAGCCGGCATCGGGCTCGGTAAGCCCATAGGCCGCCAGCGTCTTCCCATGAGCCAGGTCCGGGAGGAACCGCTGTTTCTGTTCTTCCGTTCCGGCAATGGTAATTGCCGCCGACCCGAGGCACTGTCCGCTCAGCATCATGGCCACACTGCAGCTGAATTTCGATATTTCCTCCACAGCGATCGCCATTGGAAGGGCCTTGCCACCAGTGCCTCCGTATTCCGAGGGAAAAGGAATCGCCAGGATCCTGTTTTCCGCGAAAGCTTCTTTTATATCCCAGGGATAACCACCGATTTCATCGAGTTCCCCAGCCCTTGGCGCCACCTTTTCCTGCACCAGCTTTTGCACGGATTCCTTAAGTGCTAATAGATCTTGATCAAGCTCGAAGTCCAAGTGCTCACCCCCCTTGACGGTTGACTGCTCAAAATAATTAAAGCAGAGGATAAGCCGTTTACCCCCGGAGGATGCCCCGGGGATAAACGGGGTCTATTGATTTCAGGCCTTTTCGAAGCAGAAAAAGACTCTCTGAATTACATTGTCTTCACCCTTTTTGCCGTCGAAGGGCTGCGGATCCACCGGGAAGACCACAAGCTTCACCTCGTCCCCCACCTTCAAGGCTCCCATCGGGCAGTCCTTGATCCGGCTGAAAAGGGTCAGAACACCGCCCAGATCAACCATTGCGTGAACCAGCGGGGTTTCAAAGCCGATCGGCACGCCCACCTCTTCATAGGTTACACTCAGAGCCGTACCCTTGGTGGGGAGATCGACCCATTCCAGGTTTTCCGATAAACACTCAGGGCAGATCACCCCGCGGGGGGGAAACGACATGGTGCCGCAATCTTTGCACTTGGTGGTTGTCAGCCTCCCTTCCTTCAGATTGTCGAAAAAGGGGTAAATCCGGGTGAACTGCTTGCCCTGCAGAGGCCACATATCCATTGAAGCTGCATATTTACCTTCTGTGATACTCATTATTCCATATCCCTCCCGTAAATTAAGACTGTGTGTGCAGAGATCAAGCCGCTCAGATTATGGGTTAGACCGATCCTGGCCCCTTCCACCTGCTTCACAGCATCACCCCTTAACTGGTGCATGATTTCAATGCCCTGGCGGATGCCGGTTCCCCCGAAGGGATGTCCGCAGGACAACAGGCCTCCATCCGTATTGACGGGCACCAGGCCACCGAAGTCGGATTTTCCTTCCTGAACAAAGGGTCCGCCCTCGCCCTTCTTACAGAAACCGAGCTCTTCCACTTCGACGATCTCCGAGATCGTAAAGCAGTCATGGGTCTGGGCGACATTGATATCCTTGGGGGTCACCCTGGCGTGCTTGTAAGCCTGCTCGCCTACAATCCTCAAGGTATCCCACGTTGACCAGACGCCGTTGTTGAAATTGGCCGACATCTGGTGCTGGGTGCCCTGAGCGCTCCCACGGATGTAAACAAGGGGCTTGTCGGTCAGATCCTTGGCCTTTTCCTCACAGGCCAGGATGATTGCTGCACCGCCGTCCGTCACCGGACAGCAGTCCGTCAGTTTCAGCGGCCGGACGATCGTTCTCGAGCTCATCGCCTCTTCCAGGGTAATCGCTTTCTGCATCTGGCCCTTTTTGTTGTTCAACCCGTTGCGGCGATTCTTGACCGCAACCATGGCCAGCTGCTCTTCCGTCGTGCCGTAGAGTTTCATATGCTGCTGGGCGACTGTTGCAAAAGCCGGTGGCGGAAGCCCCATCCCATTCGTACAGTCAAATTCATGGTCGCAGGTTCCCAACTCACTGAACGGAATTTCCCAGCGCTGGGGCATGTAAAGTTTTTCCACACCCACCACCATGACCACGTCCGCCTTGCCGCTCCGAATCATCGCATCGGCTACGATAATGCCGGTGCTTCCCGTTGCGCACAGAAGTTCGACCCGGCAACAGAGGTTGACGGGTTTGATGCCCAGACATTCTGCTGCCTGCGGCGCCAGGTGGGTCTGAAAGGAGCAGCGCTCCGTATGGCATGCGCCCACGATAAACCCATCGATATCCTTATTTTTAATGATAGGATTATCTTCGAAACAAGCCTTGCCGGCCTCCTGGATCATGTCCCTTTGAGTGGCCTGACGCACTCCCCACAAATTCTGGCCACCAGCAATCACGCAAACATTTCTCATATAAAAACCCCTCCAATCTCGTTGAACTTAGATTCACCTCAACTCAGAATTCACCACGCCCCCGAAAGGACGCCCTTCGGATGACGGCACCTCGATCCCGGCACCCCTGTCTATGTAAATTTCGGTTTGCGCTTTTCCACAAAGGCGCTGAACCCTTCCCGGCGATCATCGCCGGTAAATACCAGAATAAAATTTTTCGTCTCGAAATCCAGGGCTTCTCCCAGGTTCATGTTCAAGCCCTGATTCACCGAATTTTTAATGATGGACAGTGCAAGAGATGATTTGCCTGCCAGCTTTTTCGCCAGGGCTTTTGCCTCATTCATCAGTTCGGACAGGGGAACGACCTTGTTGACCAGACCGCATTGACAGGCGGCATTGGCATCGATGATATCGCCCAGCATGAGCATCTCTTTCGCCTTGGCAGCACCCAGAAGGCGCGGAAGACGTTGTGTGCCACCGCCGCCGGGGATAATGCCCAGGTTGATTTCCGGAAGCGCAAACTTGGCTGTATCCGCCGCAATTCGGAAATCGCAGGTCAAGGTCAGCTCACAGCCGCCGCCGAAGGCCAGCCCGTTGATCGCGGCAATCGTCGGTTTGCCTATATTTTCAAGGGCGCGAAATGCGGATCCGGATACCTGGCAAAATTTATACATTGCTACCGGAGTAAGATCCTTCATCTCATTGATATCTGCGCCTGCCACAAAAGCCTTGTCGCCGGAACCGGTAATGATGACCACCCGGACAGCCGGGTCCGCTTCCAGTTCAGCCGCGACCTGACCGAGCTCAGCAAACATTTTGCTGTTTAGCGGGTTTACCGGCGGCCGGTTCAAGGTAACCGTCGCGATCCCTTCCTCAACTATAAGATTGATCGTTTCATACATGGCTTTTAAGTTTTACCCCCCCCTCTTTAGTTTTTAATCCATTAACGGTGAGAAAGCTTTTACAAGCTGCCAGAAATACCTGCGACGAAGCCTCCTTCCCAATTAATGATTATGTTTCAGTTAATAGGGGATATCGCAAAAAATATGCCCTTGGTATTTTCCGTAAAACCCTTACAGGCAGCGCTAAGAGCCTCCTCTTTCCTCAAAGGATTTCAACCATTTTTAATTCATTGTTGACTCGAAAGAATGAACATTCTAAAAATTGTATCATTTCAAGTGTTTATCATATTATACAAAATAAGTCATATTTAACTCAGACAAACCGGCTATGATTCATCCGGCCTTCTGAGTTTTCAAATCACGGAATATTTTGGGGAATAATTATTCAAGTCAATATACTTCGGCTGAAAAAGAAGGGGGGAAAACAGATTTCAATAAGGGCAGGCAGAGGAAGATCCACCATACGCCTACCCGCAAATATCTGAAATGTATAATCTTACGCTTCATGATTCAAAAAGCGCCTGCCGCTGCGGTTCCTATACGGAAAAAATGAAGCATCGCACCATAAAAGAATCAGTTTAGACAGAGCCGCATCAGCAATGATTCACCTTATGTTTTTTAGCCAGACGCACTACGGTGCTTTGACTTACTCCCAGTACTTTAGCCGCCTTGTAAGTGCTCTTTTGAGACTGTATGGCCTTGCTTACCATATAACGCTCCAGTTCCTCAACGGCCTCAGTCAAATTCATCTGGTGCATTCGATAAAAATTGTTGTCCATCTGGGTCCGGTATCGATGGGGCAGATGCTCCAGGCCAATCTGCTGAACATCGGTCGTGACCACAAGCCTTTCGATCAAATTGATCAACTCCCGGACATTCCCCGGCCATTCGTATTTCAGCAGACACTCCACCACTTCATCCGACAGGCTTTTTTTCAAGTCGTATTTCCTGTTATAGGTGTCGAGGAAATGGAAAAGGAGGGGAGCGATATCATCCTTTCGTTCACGCAGCGATGGGATTCTAAGGGGGATTACGTTGATTCGATAATAAAGGTCCTCGCGAAAAGATTTTTCCTTTATCATTGTTTCCAGGTCTCTGTTCGTCGCCGCCACCACCCGTACATCAATCTTGATCGTTTTCACGCCGCCAAGCCTGGTAATCTCATGCTCCTGCAGGACGCGCAAGAGTTTGACCTGCAAGCCCAGAGGAAGATCTCCTATTTCATCAAGAAAAATGGTTCCCTTGTGAGCCAGCTCAAAAAAACCGGGCTTTCCGCATCGACTCGCCCCCGTAAACGCACCGGGCTCATAGCCGAAAAACTCACTCTCTATCAACTCTTTTGGAATGGCGCCACAGTTCACCTTGATCAGGGGGCCTTTCTTTCTTTTGGTATTCATGTTGTGCAGGACATTGGCAATAATTTCCTTGCCCACCCCCGACTCTCCCTGAATGAGCACCGGGCTTTCCACCATGGACACCCTTGTGGCCAATTCTATAATTTTTTCCATCTCTTTGCTTTTGGATACCAGGCAATGTTCGCTGGTATATTTTTTCCTCATGTTTTCCATTTCAAAGAGATACTGGGCATTCAGTTCCTGTGTTTTTCTCAGCTTTTCCTCGAGCTGCTTCAATTCCGTCACATCCCTGAGGTTGACCACCACCCAGATGACTTTGCCGGTTTCATCGAAAACAGGGTTTCCGATGGCCATGATTTCCTTTCCCTTGGCAAACTTCTGCAGGATGGTGACCGGTTTTCCCGTTTCCAACACCTTCAGCGCCACCGTGGGATCAAAATAATTCCCTTCTTTTTTTATCTTGTGGAGGTTGACCCCGAGGACGTTCTTGATCTTTATGCCTGTCAATCTCTCAAAGGCCTTGTTGACCCGCGTGACCATCCCGTTTTTGTTTACGACGCTGATCCCGTCATAGGAATCTTGGAAGATTGAATTCAACTCCTTAAATTCATTATTGATCACGTCCAGCAAATTCAAGCCGTGGAATTTTTCTCGAGTTATGACGCGGGTTAAAACCTCTCCCGCTATTTCGCTATCGCTTAAAATCTGGCAAACCCTTTCAACGGCCAGGCTGCCGATGTTGATCTCATCGGTTATGGTGCTGATGATGTCTTCCGTAACCATTTCGTAAATCATATCGCTGCCCATAATACCCTCACTTTTTTAAAGACTATTTCGGAATGCAGGCCCTTCGGGGAGATCAAGAAATGGATCTGGACCGGCGCCGGGAAAATATTGCGGCTCATGGATGCTCCCGATATCCTTTTATGAAAGGTGCATTGCCCCAAGTCTATCTTGGACAGATTATTTTAAAGCCGCCTGCCGGAAAGAGTCAAAATAAAAAATACGGTACCGGGTTTCCATGAGTCAAATCAGCCAAATCTACGCCATTGATTCCTTGAAATCGTCTTACCGGGAGAAAGAATGGAACAACAGAACAGGTTACTGAACCGGTTTTGCCGGACATTATAATTCATTTTTAAATTAATTTAAATGATGTATTTGCAACATGTTGTATTTCTTGAAATTATAAAAGCTATCAGGCCAAGTCTCATTCAACTCACGTGACCCAATTTTGAATTTCATGAAATCATTGTCTCTAACCATTCAGGATCATGAGATAATATAGCCAGAAAGAACCTGCCTTACATGCGGAAACCACCTTCCTTGAGCCGTGCCCCGATCAACGGATTACGGCTTAAGAAAGGTGGTCGTCTTGCGGATGCTACAAAGGTTTTGTCTTTTAAAGAATAAAGGGTTCCAACCTTTGACTCATGTCGGCAACCCTAGTCTTTGAAGGATCGTTTCTTTCAAGGTCTCCGATGTCCCTTCACCGACTTCCATCAGCCGTGCTTCCCGGAAATATCGTGAAATCGGGTATTCAACGGAAAACCCGTATCCGCCGTGCACCTGCAAAGCCCTGTCTGCAACCCACATGCAGGATTCCGACGCAAAAAGCTTTGCAACCTGCGCATCGAGGGAAATGTCCTGGCCATGATCCGCCTTGAAAGCGGCCTGGTAAATCATATTCCTGGCAATCCGGCTCATTTTGAACATATCGGCCAGGTAAAATCCGACCGCCTGGAAGGCACAGATCGGTTTACCAAAGGCTAGCCGGGCTTGCGAATATGCCAGGGCCTCTTCAAAGGCGCCCTGAAGGATTCCCAATCCGACCGCCCCGAAGACCAGGCGGAAGCGGTCCAGGGCATTGGTGAGCAAGCCAAGGCATGCCTCTCCGGAAGAGATCAGCGCTTCTTTCGGCACTTGCACCTCATTGAAGTCCACCTCGCAGGTTGATACGGCATTCATCCCCATCTTGGGAATTTTCCGAACCACAATTCCCGGTGACTTTGAGTCCACAGCGACCAGGACAAAATCGCCCGGCTGTCCGCCCGTTGTCATCCTGGCAAAGACAAGGAGATCGTCGGCATTGTCCGCATTGACGACAGACATCTTGCTGCCCTTCAAAACCAGGGCATCCCCTTTATCCTCAACCGTTGTCTCTATTTTTGCTATATCTGGACCGGAATTGGCCTCCATGAAGGCCATGGTTCCCGTTTTTTCTCCGTAGGCAGCGGCGGTGACGTATTTTTCTTTCTGTTCTTCAGTCCCAGCCTCCAGAATCGGATAGGCGAAATAAAAACTGGTGGCTCCGGCGGCCAACGCGACCGCTGCCGACACACGGGCCAGTTCTTCCATGGCAATGCAAGCCCCGACCCAGCCTAATCCGCTGCCTCCGTACTGCTCGGGAGTAATGATGCCTCCGACGCCCATCTCTGCCAGTTTTGCCAATATCTCAGAAGGATATTCTTCCTTTTCATCAATGTCTCCGGCGACCGGTCTTATTTCCTTTTCACAAAACCTGTGAATCATTTGCTGGAACATTTTTGTTTCATCAGTCAACAGATTTTCCATAACCTCCACCTTCTTTCCTCGCTATCCAATTAATGTTGGAATCTTGATCTTCAGTCAACTGCAACCGCTGCCCCCACGAATGCCCTAAGAAACGCAAAATATATGCCTCATCAAAAAAGCAAACAGCCGGTCCCCTGACCTTGAAGGTTTCTTCCCCTGCCGGAAAATGATGCCCGGATCAATTGACGGCAGAGGCCAGCCATTGCTGTTCCGTCGCCGTAATCATGCCTCTTTCTTTCCCCATTTCGAGAAACAGCCTGGATCCCCCAAGAAATCTCCCGGAGCCTGGGGCCTCACGCATCCGGACGGCCGGCAGCGCGGTCTCTTGATCCCGACGGGGAATCGGGGATGGACACAATGTCGAGAGGCGTCTCCACAATCCTTTGCAGTCCATCTTTTCGCACGATGAAATCGACCTCGATGCCTACAGCGCCTTCGTTGGGGATGATGAATTTCGGCTCAACGGCCATGACCATACCCTCCCGGAGCACCATTCTGTGGCGCGCCGTAATGACAGGCATTTCGTTAAGTTCGAGGCCAAATCCGTGCCCGATAAAGGCCACCTGCCCTTCGCCGTGGCCCATAAAAAATTCCTCCAGCCTTGCCCGTTTCACATGATCGAGGGCCCTCGTGAAGACCTCCACGGTATCTACGCCCTCCTTCACATAATCCATCATGTCCTCGATGATCTCCCGTGACACCTCGTATGGCTTCCGGAAGCATTCCTTCATCTCCCCCACCACATAGACCCGCGTTTCATCGGTGACATAGCCGTTGTACCCCCCACCATAATCCACGATGAGAGGGATGCCCTTTTTCACGATGTTGGCGGAAGAACCCTGGCCGACGGCCGGTGTCAGTCCGAACCCCGCGATGGGCACATCGCCGCCCGATGCAACCGTGGACGAATAGCCCTGGGTCACCAGGGCACAGGTCATCTCCCGGTTGAATCCTCTCATGCGCAGCAGCCCCTGATGGCCCCTGCGCCTGCCTTCGGCGACAAGGTCCGCCTCAATCGCAACCTCCTGCCTTCCCTCCCTCACAATATCCCTGGCTTTTCGAAACACATGGGACACAATCTCTCCCGATTTGAGAATCTGTCGAATTTCAAACTCGCTTTTCGCCAGCCTCACCTGCCTGATCAAAGGCGACACGTCTGCCACGTGGTCATAACCCAGGATGGATTTCCATTTTTCAGCGATAAGAAAGGGAACCACATCGAGCTCCATGGCACCGTTTCCTCTGAGCACATTTTTCTCCCTGAGGATCTCCCTGGTTTCTTTGATCTTCTTGATGGGCGTGATCTCAAGGGGCGATTCATAGAGAGCCCGAAACAGACTTTTTTCCACGAAAAAAACAGGGGGCTCATCCACGGGAACAACGAGAACGCCTTTCTGAACCGTGCCGGTAAAGTAAAAGAGGTCCACGTTCTGGAGAATGACCGCAAAATGGATGCCCTGATCTGCCATTAACCCTCTCAAGGCATCCAGCCTTCTCTCAATCTCCTCCCTGGGCGTGAAATCACAGACATTTAAGCTCTTGACCATCTTCCCTGACCTTGTTTCAATACTTCAGCCTGGTCCTCGAACTTTTCCTGACAGACTTTTTCGCGGACGGATTAATCTCCCGTTGATCTTTCGTGAATTCCCCGGGGATATTCTGAGAATTTCCGATGTTCCTGATGCTGCATGAAGATGATGTGCAGTTTTTGGGTGTGTGATAATCCCGGATTTCCTTCCTGTCTGACAGGGGGCGCGGACAGGAAGGAGAATCCGGGGGTTATCATGGCATCTCTTGCGGTTTCAAACAAACCTTACTTGATGATCGGGCCTGGAAAGGGCAAAACCTGCCTGCCGAATACCATGTTTGTCTGCATCGCTGCAGTTGCGTAAATGGCAAGTACCCCACACAATCCAGCGAGATTGCCGGCAATCGGGGCATAGGTATGGTGATCCAGGAACCCCATGTATATGCCGGTAATGAAAGGCAAAGCCAGACACATGGGAACGATCGCTGCAAATGGGGCTAGCGGCATGGATTTGGCGAACATCGGAATCTCCAGCCACAGGATAAGCGTAATGGTTAACCAGGCCCATCCCGTTATCCGGGGATCAAACTTCCACCCGTAGACGCCGGCAAAATACTGAAAAATCCACAGGGAGCCGGTTACCAGCATGAAGTAAGCACTGAACCAGGTGAAGGTGTTGCCACCGGAGGAATTGCCCAGCTTCAGCTCGATGACCCCTACAATCACCTGCACGAAGAAGCCACCGATCAACCAGATACCCGCAATGGGCATGGCTTCTCTTGCTACTTTCCCGGTTAACACCGCGTAGAAAATCATAACTGCAATCGCCAAGGCTGTGAATCCGGCGGGCATTGGATTAGCCCATCCTGCACCGTGCTGATCTGACATAATATTCCCTCCTTAATTATGTTATGTATCAGTTCTTTCTACTTAGCATTTCTTCTATTTTGCGCCGCCCCCGAACTGCTCACGCAATTCTCTCTTCAGGATCTTTCCTGCAGCGTTGCGAGGCAGCGACGGCACGATATGGACGACCCTCGGCACCTTGTACCCTGCGATTTTTCCCTTACAGAATTCCGTCACCTCAGCCGGAGTGATGGTGGCCCCTTCATTGAGAACACAGACCGCCGTGACGGCTTCGCCCCAGGTCGGGTGCGGAGTACCGATGACACAGGACTCCTTGATTGCCGGATTCGAATGCAGCACCTTCTCGATCTCTGCGGGATACACATTCTCGCCGCCGGTGATGATCATGTCCTTCAGGCGGTCGATAATGCGGATATAGCCGAAGGAATCGATGGAGCAGACATCTTCCGTATGGAACCACTCGCCCCGGAATGCCTTCTTGGTCTCCGGTTCCTTTCGCCAGTAGCCCAGCGTGACACCGGGACCCCGGACAATCAGTTCGCCCACTCCGCCCTTGGGAACCGGCTTGCCGTTTTCATCCACGATCAGGGCTTCCATGTCGAAGGACGCCCTTCCGCAGGATTCCAGGATGTTGTTGTCGCCTCGGTCAAAGGCGTCCTGGATGTCCCGAGGGCCCAGATTGGTGGTGACGCCTGTTGTTTCGGTCGTCCCGTGGTGTTCACCGAGAATATTTCCATAGGTATCAATAAATTTCTTGTAAACAGCGGGGATGATCCCTGCGCCGGCAAACCAGATGTGCTTCCAGCTTGAGACGTCGTATTTCTTGTGATTCGGCGAATCGAGGATCATCATGACCATCGGCGTGGCAAGCATGCCGCCCGTCAGTTTGAACTTTTCCGTGGACGACAGGAAGAGATCCACGTCCCACTTCGTAAAGACATAGGACGGCGCCGATACATAAAAAGCCCCGAACAGGGTGTAGTGCGCCGTAATGTGATAGAGGGGGCAGATGATGAAGACATGGCTGTCCAGATCCAGGAAGTTGAGTCTGGAACAGACGCGGCCGGCATGTACAAAATTGGCGTGGGTCTGCATGACCCCCTTGGGAAGTCCCGTTGTGCCGCTTGTGTACATGAGCATGGCGATTTCATCTTCAAAGATATCCACGGCCAGTTCCGCCGGCGAGGCCTTCTGGATCATTTCCTCGAAATCAAGCCATCCTTCGGGTTTCTTGTCGGGCGCCCCGAAATAGATGAAGTGCTTGGCCGAAGGAACGGAGTCTTTGAGCTGCTGGGCCATTCCGACAAACTGATCCTGGACGATCAGCGCCGTCGGTTCGGAATCGGTCAGAACGGCAAGCATTTCCGGCGCCGCCAGTCGAAAATTGCAGACCACGAAGATGAAGCCGGCATTGGGGACGTAGAAGGACGCCTCTGTGTATTCTACGCTGTTTTGGCTCAGTATGGCCACCCGGTCCCCCTTTTTCAGCCCGAGCCCATACAGGGCATTCCCCATCCTGTTTGCCCTGTCTTTAACATCGGTGAAGGAATATTCCCGGTTGCCCTCCACCTCCTTGATCGCCACACGATCTGGATACAGCATTACATTGCGGTTGATCAAAGTCGGAATCGTGTTAAACGTCATTTCTGTTCCCATGATAACCCTCCCTTTTTAGAATAGTGCTCCCCTTAACTGAGGTGTATCTTAAGCCAAGCAATTTTGGAACCAAAAATTTTTAATCATATTTTACTATTATGTCAGATACTTAGAAAAAGATTCTTTCTATGAATGATAGTAATTATAGTATTTTTCTAGTAGTATGGTTTTCGAAATCGTGGCGGATTTTTTTAGGATCTCCAGGGCGTCTTCGGGTCATTCAGGCGGATATCTCTGCCGCTTGCCGCAGCCCTGAGAGCAACCGTTATCAATAGAGGGGAACGGACAAAATACGGATGGGATTCTTTTCCGGAGAGACACCAGCTTTCACAGCAGCCATTCAATCGGAAGAAGGGAGAGAAGCCGGACCCCGGCGCGCCGCCAAAGGCTCGTACCCGGCTCCGTGTCATGGCGGATCACCTCTCCGGGCCGATTCTCGATCCAGTAAAGCCCCCCTGTCTCCGACAGACGCACATGATAGGCGTTAGCGGAAATGCGGTTTTCACAAAATTTTGCGATCCTCTTCGCCAGTGCCGGGCTGTCGATGACAACCCCCATCTCGGTGTTCAGATTCGCCGACCGGGGATCAAAATTGAAGGAGCCGATGAACAGGCGTGAACGATCCACGGAGAATGTTTTTGCGTGCAGGCTCAGTCCGGAGCGGCCGAGCGAACCCCTTCGCTTTCTCTTGCCGCGGTCCGGTGACAGGCGACGCAATTCACTGATGGCAATCCCCGCCTGAAGCAGCCGCTTACGCCACTTTGCATAACCGGCGTGGACCGGGGCCACATCGGTGGCTTCCAGGGAATTGGTCAGCACCCTGACGGCTACCCCGCGGTCCGCCATGGCGACAAAGGCATCCACACCGGCAGCGGTGGGAACGAAGTAGGCGGACACAAGCAGCACCTCCGATACCGGCTCTCCGATGATCTGCTTGAGTTTCTCAGGCAGGTTTACCTCAGCGGCGGCGAGCCCCAGGACTTTTGCCGGATCATCGCTGACCGCGTGTGTGGCGGCCCATTCCAGCGTCAGGCATCCTTCAATCAGCTCACGGACGAAAGGGGCATTGCGTAAGGCACTCATGTATTTTTCCGCCGCGGGATCGGACTCAATGCCCTGCGCAGCCGAGGCAAGCTCGGCCAATCGCGCAGAGTCGGCAGGCGGTAGTAATCGGCCCAGCGGGAAGGAGGAAACGCTGTGCCAGTACCGGTCAAAATCAACCGAAATTTCCTCAACGACCGGCCCGACAGCCAGGACGTCAAGATCGACAAAGAGCACTCCCTCGGCGGCACCGAAGTATTCGTCACCGACATTGCGGCCACCCACGATGGCAGCCTGATTGTCCGCCGTAAAAGACTTGTTGTGCATGCGTCTATTCAGGCGCAGAAAGTCGGTCAGGTAACCGATCCAGCGCGGGGTGCGAATAGAAACCGGATTGAACAGCCGGACTTCAATGTTCGGATGAGCATCCAGAGCCGCCAGCGTGTCATCGATCCCAAAGCTGCCGTGATCGTCGAGCAAAAGCCGCACACGTACACCGCGGTCGGCCGCATCGTGAAGGGCTTGAAAAAGAAGCGTTCCCGAAAGGTCCTTGCGCCAGATGTAATACTGAAGGTCGAGAGACCGCTCCGCATCCCTTGCCAGGAGTATTCGCGCGGCAAACGCATCACGGGAATCCGCAAGGGGATAGATACCGGACTTTCCCGGATGGGCGGTAACCGATGGAGCAATCGCCCGTCCAAGCCTTGTCCCGCCATTATCGGCGGCGAAGTTCGACCGGGTACGGGTTTCACGGGATGGCAACATGCGGTAACGACCTACGAGTTCTGTAAGGAGATGGCTGATTGTCTGTGCGCCTCACCGTGACAACGGTTTGATGATCCTGACCGGCAAAGCGACCGTCGGTCCTCTGTGATTGAACGGTGCCCTCCCGGCAGCAAACGCGTTGCTGTCTTGAAGTCCAGGCATCCACGATGAGACCGTGCGCCCCCTTCCCATGGGAGACACGGGCGAATGATGCCGTTCTCTACGCTTCGCTTCAGTCCTTTCCATGTTCCGGATGAACCGCTCATCTCTTTCGCATGGTCACGCGAAACAGCTTCCGGGGCAGGTCGCCCTCTTCAAATTCGTCGATGCCGACCAGATCATATCCCTTCGCCAGCCGCTTGACCATTTCCCCGCTGAAGAAATGGACGACAAATCCTCCCGTTTCGTAGAGACCTTCGCCTCGGTAAACACCGACTCCGAAATGGGCATCTCCCGTATGGCGCACGGTATAGACGTTCAGCCCGCGGGGACGGAGGACCCGGCGGACTTCGTTCGAGAGGGTTTCTAGTTCCTTCGTCGTCATGGCCATGCAGTACAGCATGTGCGAATAGCAGGCATCGAAGGTTTCGTTCTCAAAGGGAAGCGGCTCCCGGACATCATGACGGATGACGGTGATCCGCCCGGACAAGCCGAACTGCCGGGCCTTTTCCGAAAGGGTTGCGGCAGATTTCTCCGCATAGTCCAGGGCATGGACTGAAAACCCGCTGCACGCGAAAAAGAGGCTATCCCGCCCTTGCCCTGCACCTAGTTCAAGGATCTTTTTTGTTCCCTCTGCCCGAAACAGCCCCGCTGCCATCCTGGCCGGTTCGCTGGGTTCCAGGCCGAACATGTCCTCTGCCTCTGAAAAAACATTTTCCCAATGCCGCAGCTGGGCGTTCAATATCTCCCGGTCGATCCGCCCTGCACCCTGCCCCATGTTCCGCCTTTTCACTCCGACCAGCCCCCGTAAAAGAAATCCGGCACGGCAACGTAACGTTCATCCTGAAAGGTAACCCCCTCCATCTCCAGCAGTCGCCTTTTCATGTGGAGGCCATACCGGAAGCCCCCCAGGCTCCCGTCGGATCGTATGACCCGATGGCAGGGGATGATCAGGGGAAAGGGATTTCTCGCCAGAGCGGTTCCCACGGCGCGGGCAGCCCCCGGTTTGTCCAGGTGTTCGGCGATCCGCCGGTAGGTGCTGACCCGGCCACGAGGGATCGCGAAGTCGGCAAGGAGAACTCTCCGTGAAAAGGGGGAACAGAGATCGAGGTACAGCCTGTCGAGAGAAAAACGAATCTCCTCCCCGGACAGGAACGCCTCGATTTGATCAAGAAATCGGTCAATTTCCCGGCAGGAAGAAGTATCCATACCTGGAAAGAGTTTCTCTACAGCCTCATCGGCCGAAATCCCCCCCGGAGAAGACAAAAGGATTTGGTAGACTTTCGGCTCTCTTTCGCGAATCGACCAGAGGACCGCCACGGGGCCAAAGGGTGTCCCCCTGGGGCAGAGCTCCAGGGAAATTTCGCTGTTGTGTCTCATCCATGCCCTTTCATCTGGTTGAAAAACATCCATGGCCCCCTCTGCCCATCTCGCCAGATCCATCATACCATCCCGATCACAACCCCTTTGTCACCCTCTTCACGCCGGCCTTCCCGGCGAAGCGGCCTTTCCGCGGCCCCGTTGCGGAAAAACGCTCAGGGATTCATCCCCTGGTAACCCGACGACGGTCATCCCTCAAATAAGGTCCCCCTTTTTCCCTTGAAAAGGATCTGACCACAGACCGGCAAAAGCTTACCTCCAGGTGACTGACGCCTTTTTTCTCAACGGAATACAGCGGTAACGATGCTTTGGATAACCGACGAGCATGGCCCCGAACGCCTGGTGCCCATCAGGAAGCCCAAGCGCTTCAATCATGGGGGGATACAGGTTGGCGGCTCTCGTGAAAAATCCCGCCCAGCAGGCCCCGAATCCTGCAGCAAAGGCGGCAAGTTCCAGGTAGGTCAGGGCGATGGTGCAGGATGACTGTGAGACGGCCAGAGCCCCGTCGGCATGAGCCACAATGACATGCGGAGCCCCCCGGCAGATTCGATCCTCACCGTTATCCCAGGCTGCCACAAACCGTTTCATGTTGAGGCCTTTGGCCAGTTCAGGATCCTCTTTAACGACCTGCCGCATCCAGTCGATGACAAGGCCGGCCAGACGCCTGACCTCTCCGGCATCTTCGATGACCAGCCATTTGACCGGCTGCGCGTTCACCGCCGAAGGGGCGTAGCGGGCCGTATCGATCATGGCGGCAATGGCTTCACGACCCACCGGCTGCTTTCTATAGGTGCGGATCGATCTCCGGACCGTCAGGAAGTGTCTGGCCTGATCCGCCGAGGGAAGCAGCTTCGGGTCGACGGGAAGGCATTGCTCCGGCTTCATGAATTTCAGCGACAAGGCGCCAAAAGGGCAAACGGCGGCACAATGACCGCAGCGGATGCATTGCTTTTCCGCCCGCTCGATCGGGACGGGAATGCTGTCTTCGTCACGCAGGGTGATCAGCTTCAGTGGACAGACGGCGGCACAGGTGCCGTCGCGCTTACATTTTTCGACATCAATTTCAAAAAGGGTATTCATCATTCTAATCTCCTGAACCTATCCATTGCTCGTCATACGGGTATGCTGAAACGCTTTGGAAAAATACATTCCATAGAGGATTTCCCCAGGGACCTTTTTCCTCAATTCCGAGGGATGGCATACGCCATCCGACGCAGCCGTCATGACACGCTTCAGGCCACCTGGCAGGCAATCGTCCCTGAGGCATACTCCCCCGCAAGAGCATTGAAGGATCGCGGCCTTTCAACAGGGAATATGCAACACGTTTTTATTATTACAGAAAAAGGGAAAAAGCGACAGAATTCTCCATGGCCGCACGCACAGGCCGGCGAGGCCAACGGTGAAATGCTTGTCGTAAAGCGATGTGACCTGTCCGTCCGAGCCCGATCCGGGTGATTCACCGATGTGCGATGTGCCCATGAACGGCGTTTTTCTCATGGCCTCTCCCGGGGCCCCTCATGAGAGAGGGTGCGCAGCAAAACGGTAAGGCTTCCCTTCTGATTTTTCAGCCCGAGCTTTTCCCTGAGTTTCCCCCGGTGGAAATCGACATCGCTTTTTGAAACGTTTACGATCTCGGCTATTTCCTTCGATGTCTTGCCGTCCCTGACCAGCACGGCGATCTGAACCTCTTTTTTCGTAAGGTTCAAATAACTGGACGTCAGCTTCTGCACGAAGGGTGAGGCGATCTCATCCAGATAGGCCTCCGCACTGTTTATCAACGCTCTCTGGGCCTGGTTCAGAGGCGTTTTCTTCAGTTTTACCAGACAGGGAAGAACCTGTTCCCTGATGTTGATCAAAAATCTTTCCGTCAATTCCTCCTGATTCTTTTCGAGATTTTTCAGCAGCACCTTCAAGGCTGCATCAACTTCCTCAAGAGACTTCGTTTTTTCCTGCAATTCTCTATCCCTCTTCTGCAGGACCTCTTCCGCCCGCTTCCGTTCGGTGATATTCTCCACAATGCCTTCCAGGTGGTCTATCGAGCCATCCGGTTTGAACACGCTCCGGATTGCCGCTTTTCCGATCAGAATGCCGCCGTCCCTGCGGATCAGGGGATAGTCGCCATCATACCAGTTCCGCTGCTCCATGGCAGCAAAAAAAGCTTTGCGGTCCCAGGCTTCTTCAGGAAAGGGGTCCATGCCGGCAGAGGCAGACATCAGATCCTCCGGCGATTCGTATCCAAGCAACCTTGAATAGGCGGAATTGACACGGAGGAGCCTGTTTGGTTCGAGGGTAGAATGGAACATGGCGATCGAAGCGTTCTCGAAAAAGCTCCGGCCAAGGGATTCGTTATCGGCGAGTGCCTTCTCCATTTGCTTGCCCCTGGTTCTGTCAACGATGGCCACCACAGCCGAAAGAAACCCGCCCCCCCCATCCCGTATCGCCCTGGAGCGGATCTCTCCCCACTTACGCGACCCATTCTTGCAAACATAGTACTCTTCCAGAAAAATCGGGGCGATCTCGCCGCGGACCTGTCCTGCAATCATCTCTTTCACCTGGCCGGCGCCGTCCGGATGCATGATTTCGCGGATATTCATGCCCTTGAGCTCTTCCTGAGTGTAACCGGTCAATGCTTCAAAACGTTTATTGGCGCGGAGAAAGGTTCCCCCTTCATCCACCTGGGAAATGGCCACGCGGGCATTTTCAAAAAGAGCCCGGTGATGTTGCAACTCTTCGCGGAGGGCCTCCTCCTTTTTTTTCAGCTCGGTGATATCGGCCAGGATGGCGAGGCATTCCTTCCCGTCTTCGGACACCGTCGCGCTGACCGTGACGGCGGTTCGAGCGCCTCCATTGCCCGCCAGCCTCAGTTCGCAGGCTTCATCGGCCCCGCCGTCAAAGATCCGTTCCAGAAACGTTTTAAGGGCAGGACGTTCCGGCTCGGAAACGAAACGGCCCAATGGCCGGTTGATCAACCGTAAACGCTCAATCCCGATCAGGTCGGCGGCAGCCCGGTTTGCCGCGCGGATCACTCCTTCGCGCTTGATGCTAACCAATCCAATGGGAACGGAATCGTAGGATTCAGGGAAGCGTTCCAACCCCGTTTCGAGCCTTGTCCTGATTTCGTCCATTTCCTCTTTCTGCATCTCTATTTCGATTTGATGCACGCGAAGTTCATGAACAAGCCACTCGATATCCACACCGGTCCGAGAAACGGCTTCCTGCAACCCCTCTAATCGTTCTTCCGCTCTTTTTCGCAGCGGCGCTTTTTGCAACGGATTCCGCATAACGACGATGATGGCCCCCCTTCACTTCAGCTTGCCCCCTACCGACAGCAGGGAAGCAGATGTCCAATCGGCCCGCAACAGGGTGTACCTTCCTCCTGCGCGCTCATATACTAGTAACCATTGCCGTAAGTCTAGTATTTATTTCGCATTGCATTTTAGACCTACATCGGTCATCAAAATACAATTGTGACATATATCAACAATGACGCATATTCTTGGTCAGGGATGGGGAAAAAATGAGTGATACTTTTATATTAAATGGGAAAGAAACACCTTTCGAAAAGGGTCAGGTGATTCTGGAGGCGGCGCGCAATGGAGGAATTGAAATTCCTACTCTCTGTTATCTGAAGGGAGCCAGCCCTACGGGTGCGTGTCGAATTTGTCTGGTGGAGGTCACGGGGGCTCGATCGCTCATGGCGGCCTGTTCCACTCCTGTAGCAGCCGGAATGGAAGTGTTTACCGAGACGGGCCGGGTTCATCAGGCAAGGAAACTCAACGTCGAGCTGCTGCTTTCCAGCGGAAAGCACGATTGCATGGTCTGTGAAGCGAGCGGGAACTGCCGGCTGCAGGATCTGGCTTATTTCTATAAAATAACCGATCTGAGGTTTGAAAAAAACGAAGAGATCTATCCGGCCGAAACGGAAAATCCATTTATCGTGCGCGACTTCAGCCGCTGCATTCTTTGCGGACGCTGCGTGCAGGCCTGCAACGAGGTGGTCGTCAACAGGGCGATCTCGCTGGGTTATCGCGGTGCGAAAAGCAAGGTCTGTACGGGTGGCGATCAGCCTTACATGGACAGCAGCTGTGTTTTCTGCGGGCAATGCGTGGAAGTCTGCCCCGTCGGAGCGTTGACGGAAAAAAAGGCCGTCAGCCTCGGGCGCCCCTGGGAAACGCAGAAAATCCGCACAACCTGCCCTTACTGTGGTGTCGGCTGCCAGCAGCTCCTGCATGTCAAGGATGGCAGGATCGTCAAGGTCACGGCCGTCGAGAACGCCCAGCCAAATGAAGGCCGCCTGTGTGTTAAAGGCCGATTTGCCTACGACTTCATTTATTCGAAAGACAGGCTCAAGACACCGCTCATTCGCCAGGAAAACGGCGATTTTCGCGAGGCATCCTGGGATGAAGCGCTTGACCTGGTGGCGGATAAATTCAAGGGCATTATCGAACAATACGGTCCCGATGCCCTTGCGGGGGTCAGTTGCGCCCGCAGCATCAATGAAGACTCCTATCAGATGCAGAAACTCTTCCGCTCGGTGATCGGAACGAACAACATCGATCACTGCGCGCGCACCTGACACGCCCCCACAGTCGCCGGTCTGGCGACTTCCTTCGGCTCCGGCGCCATGACAAACTCGTTCGCTGATTTCAAGAATGCGAAGATGATCCTTGTCATCGGCTCCAATATGACCGAGGCGCATCCCGTTGCGGCAACGTTCGTCAAGGATGCGGTTCTCAGCGGGGCCCAGCTGATTGTCGTTGATCCAAGACGCACGGACCTTGTTGATTTTGCGTCGCTTCATGTGCCGATCAACGTCGGTTCCGACGTAGCTTTCATCAACGGCGTGATGAATGTGCTGATCAACGAAAACCTCTACGACAAAGCGTATGTTGAATCCTGCACGACAGGCTTTGATGAGCTCAAGCAGAAAGTCATGGAATATCCCCCGGAACGGGCGGCTGAAATCAGCGGTGTTTCCCCCGATGCCATTCGCGAGCTGGCTCGCCGGCTGGCTTCGGTCAAACCGGCAATGCTCATGTACACCCTGGGCATTACCGAACACACCTGCGGCGTGAACAACGTCATGTCCTGCGCCAACCTTCAGATGCTCCTGGGCAATGTGGGATTTGAATGCGGTGGGGTCAATCCCCTGCGCGGCCAGAACAACGTCCAGGGAGCCTGCGATATGGGCGCACTTCCCAATGTCTTTCCCGGATATCAGCGTGTCGATAACGCCGAGGCGAGAGAAAAATTCATGAAGGCCTGGAACGTTCCCTCGCTGCCCGACAAACCGGGGCTGATGATGCCCACCATGATGGAAGGGTTGACCACAGGAAAGATCAAGGCCTTTTATGTCTTTGGTGAGAATCTGGCCAATACGGAACCGGACATTCACCACGTCGAACACTGCCTGGAATCGGCTGAATTCCTCGTTTGCCAGGATATCTTCCCGACGGAAACGACGCGTTTTGCCCATGTGATCCTGCCTGCCGCCGCCTGGAGCGAGAACGACGGAACCTTTACCAGTTCCGAACGCCGTGTCAACCGGGTGCGCACGGCAAGCCTTCCTCCGGGCGATGCGAAACCCAACTGGTGGATATTCAAGGAGCTTGCGAAGAGGATGGGCCATGAATGGGCATCCAACAGTGCCCAGGAAATCTGGGACAACGAGCTGTCCGTACTGGCGCCCTCCATGGCGGGAATCAAGTACTCCCGCCTCGAAGAGGACGGCATCCAGTGGCCTGCACCGAGCCTGGACCATCCGGGGACACCCACGCTGCACAAGAATGGCCGCTTCACCGGCGGTCTGGGCGTGCTGAAAGCCCTGGACTGGACACCACCGGCGGAAGTTCCCGACCAGGAATTTCCATTGACGCTCTCCACCGGCCGGCGCCTGTACCACTATCATACCAGGACACAGACGGGGCGTTCCCAGGGCATCAATGAGCTGCTGGGTGAAGAGACGGCGGATCTCTCCGCGGCTGACGCACGGGAAAAGGGCATCTCCGACGGCGAAAGAATTTCCGTCAAATCCCGCCGGGGAGAGGTTGTGGTCAAGGCCCGGATCACCAACCAGGTCCCGAAAGGCCTGGTCTGGATGGCGTTCCACTTCCGCGAAGGCTGCGCCAACTGGCTTACGAATCCTGTCTATGATCCCATCACGCAGACGGCGGAATACAAAGCCTGCGCCGTGCGGATAGACAAACTGGGCTGATTGAGCGTTTCACAAGGCCCCGAGGCAAAAACGGGGCCGTGTGCATATCAACGCATTTCTTTGAACAGCGGCTCGTTTCAAAAAAGAGCCGCCACATTGCTGCAGGCATCACAACTTTTACGGAACCCCGCGCCCCGGCATTTTCATGCCGGGGCGTTTTTTTTGGGGATCCGCCCCTCGCGTCTCCAGTCTCCCCCGTTTCGTCTTGTTCCTGTCACTTCAGAAGGGAATGCCTTCCGAATTCCGCCAAACCGGAACACAGGACCCGGGTCACTTTTTTACTGATTGACAATATTTCCGTGATGGCCGATATTTATGTCATAGAATGGGGTTTGTCGCGGAAGGATTGCCATGGAATATGAAGTGATCATCATCGGAGCCGGACCAGGCGGCATCTTTGCAGCGCTCACGCTTGCAGACCTCGGCATTTCTCCGGTCCTCCTGATCGAGCAGGGCAGGGACCTCGGCAAGCGCACCCGCGGAAATGCCTCGGACATGCTCTGCGGCTGGGGAGGAGCGGGGGCTTACAGCGACGGAAAATTAACCCTCTCAACCGAAGTCGGCGGATTTCTGAGCGATTATGTTGGCCGGAATGCCCTGTTGGAGCTTCTTTCCCATACGGATAAGCTCTATGTGGCCCACGGAGCCCCGGATCAACTGTACGGGGAAACATCGGCCGCGTTCGAAGAGCTTTCCGACCGGGCGCGGATTGCTGATCTTGAACTGGTGCCCATGCGAGTGCGCCATATCGGGACGGAAAACTGCTCCGTCGTTCTGAAAAATCTTCAGCAGTACCTTGTCGGGCGTGTGGAGATTCGCACAGACAGCCCCGTGGAAAACATCCTGACGGAAAACGGACGGATCGCGGGCGTGGAAATCGCCGGGGGTCAAAAGGTCCACAGCCGCTTCGTTCTTGCCGCTCCGGGCCGTACGGGGTCGCGGTGGATGAAGGGGCAGGCGGAGCTCCTGGGGCTGAAGAGCATGGCAAGTCCGGTGGATCTCGGGGTCCGGGTCGAATTGCCCGCCATTGTCCTGAAGGAGATCACCGATGCCATCTATGAGTCGAAGCTTATCCACTACTCAAAGACCTTCGATGACAAGATCCGCACGTTCTGCATGAACCCCTATGGAGAGGTTGTGTGCGAAGAATTCGATTCCGTCGCCACGGTCAACGGCCACAGCCATACGAAGGCAAAAAGCGGGAACACGAATTTCGCCATTCTCGTCAGCAGCATGTTCACAGAGCCTTTCAACGATCCCATCGGTTACGGCCGCTATATCGCCAGGCTGGCCAATCTCCTGGGCAACGGCGTGATTGTCCAGAGGCTCGGTGATCTCCTTTCCGGCCGGCGCAGCACTCCGGGGCGCATTGCGCGCTGCCTCACCCGCCCGACCCTTTCCAATGCCACGCCGGGGGATCTGAGTTTTGTTCTTCCCTACCGGCTCCTGGTCAACATCCTGGAAATGCTTCAGGCACTCGACAAGCTCGCGCCGGGGGTCTACTCACGCCATACCCTTCTCTACGGCGTCGAAGTAAAATTCTATTCCAACCGGATTGACGTTTCACCGGAAATGGAAACGGGGATTCCGAATCTGTTTGTCGTCGGTGACGGAGCCGGCGTCTCCCGGGGACTGCTTCAGGCTTCCGCCAGCGGGATCCTTGCCGCGCGCGCCATCGGCGGAAGGATTCGGGAAATTTCCTCATAACTGGGGCTTGAACGCCGATATCGACTTTCATGGAGGAATGAGATGGAACGTATTTCGAAGGACATGAAAGAAGCGCTGCTGTATGAAAAGATTGGCGACGGCAGGGTGCAGTGCGGCCTCTGCAGCCACCGCTGCCAAATTGCCCCCGAAAAAAGAGGGATCTGCGCCGTCAGGGAAAACCGCAACGGCACGCTCTACAGCCTCGTCTACGGCAGGATCATCGCCAGGAACGTCGATCCCATTGAGAAAAAACCCCTTTTTCATTTTCAGCCGGGGTCCCGATCCTACTCCATCGCCACGGTCGGCTGCAATTTCCGCTGCCTGCACTGTCAGAACAGTGAAATTTCACAATATCCCAAGGAATATCCGGGCATCCCCGGAGAAGCCGCCTCTCCCGAAACGATCGTGAGCGAAGCGGAAAGAACGGGGTGCGCCAGCATTTCCTATACCTATACCGAGCCCACAATCTTTTTCGAGTTTGCCTACGATTGCGCGAGGCTGGCAAGGGAAAGGGGAATGAAAAACGTCTTCGTGAGCAATGGGTACATGACACCGGAAGCGACCCGGCTGATCGCCCCCTGTCTCGACGGCATCAACATCGACCTGAAGGGGGATGATGCCTTCTATAAAAAGGTCTGTGGCGCCAGGCAGCAGCCCGTTCTGGACACGATCAAGCTCATGAGGGAACTGGGCGTCTGGGTGGAAATAACAACGCTTCTCATCCCGACGCATAATGACTCCGAGGATTTCTTGACTAAGACCGCCGAGTTCATCCGATCCGTCGATGAGGCCATTCCGTGGCATGTGACCCAGTTCTACCCGACATATAAGCTTCTGGATCAGCCCCGCACCCCGGTTAAAACCTTGAGAAGGGCGCGGGAAATCGGGCTGGCGGCCGGGTTGAAATATGTTTACGAAGGGAACATCCCCGGTGAAGGGGGTGAAAACACCTATTGCCCTTCCTGCGGGGAGCTGCTGATCGAAAGGGTCGGCTTTTCTCTAGGTCCCATCAGGATGAAAAACGCCAGCTGCACAAATTGCGCGGCGGCGATCGACGGCGTTGGGATGCCATAATGGCGCGGCCATGGGAAAAAACCTTTAGGTTCTCAACGAGAAGCAAGGAGGGAGACGATGATTATTCCACTACAGATTACAGGGCACGGCGTTGATCTCAGTGAAGAGGTGAGGAATGAAATCACCGATCGGGCGAACAAGCTTGACAAGTTCTATGACCGGATCATGCGCTGCAAGGTCGTCGTTGATGAGCCGAAAAAGCATCCCCATTCGGGGAGGCTGTACAGCGTACACATCATCATGACCGTCCCCGGCGGGGAAATCGTGACCAGGCGGGAGCAGAATGAGGATCTCCTTGTGGCCATGCGGGATTCATTTGCCGCGGCGCAGCGGAAGCTCGAGGATTTTTCCCGCGAACAGCGCGGTGACGTCAAGATCCATGAAAAGCAGCAGCGGGGGCGTATCGGCATCCTTTTTCCCGATCAGGGATATGGATTCCTCGTCTCTCCGGAGGGCTATGATGTCTATTTTCACAAAAACAGCGTGGTGAACAGGGATTTTGAAAAGTTGTCCCTGGGGATGGAAGTCACGTTTGCCGAGGAGATGGGGGACAAGGGCCCCCAGGCAAGCTCCGTAATCGTTCTGTAGGTGAACGTTATGCAGGAATGGAACGCCGTCGTCACCGTCTATGAAAACGGCTGGAAAACCGGGGCGCATCGCCTTTGACGGTCCGGATGCCGTTGTCGTTGTTGAAACCGTCGGCTCATGGGCAGGTCTTTCGCTCTGGAAACAGGAAGACCTGCACACATACCCCTTTCTCCGGGAGGATTGATTCCCTTGGGAAATCTGAGGGGCACCTTAACAGACAGGATACTTCCCGGCGCTCAATTCCTCGCAGAACCGGTTGATTTCCGAAAATTCCGTTTCAAAAATGTCTTTGGTCCTGCTGGCGACGTCCCCGATTGTCCGCCCCCGTTCAAGGAGAATCTGGGCGGTTGCCATCTGCGGACGGTCCACGGGCGCTCCGATCCGGCTTAACAGCAGAACGTAGACTTCCTTAATCCCATCGATGTTCTCGTATATTTCCCTTGCGATCTTGTGGGACAGAACGTTATAGATCTTTCCCACATGGCTGACGGGATTTTTCCCCGCGGCAGCCTCGGTGCCCAGGGGCCTGCTCACGGAGATGAGCCCGTTCACCCTGTTCCCCCGGCCGACCTGCCCCGAATCCGCATCTTCAGCGGAGGTCCCGAGAAGGCTCAGATAAATTCCCCCGAGTCCCCGGCTCCGCTCATCAAGATTGTTGAAATGGACATCGATTCTTTTAAATCCGCCCGTCTCGCCGAGCATTTCCTTGATGCTCCGATGAATAATCTCCTTCCTCTCAAAATATTCCTCCTCCGACCGGATGTAAGGGGCAAGCAGCGGCATTGCCACGGTCAAGTCCAGGGAATCCCTGCTTCTCAAGCCCATCACCTTGATGTCTTCGCCTGTTTCAGGGTGCATGTTCTTGAACTCAGCCGAATTCAGCCGACCCTCGAGGGTGAGGACGACCTTCTCCGTAGGGCTTAACGGATAATATCCGACCGCGGCAGAGGTGTCGTTGGCCGCCATGACCCTGCCGGGGCGGGAAAAGATATCCGTGAGCTCCTCGGAACCGGGCAGAAGGACAACCCGGTATTCCAGGTGGGCGTCAGGATCCACGAACCTCATATGGCTCCGGATCCACTGTTTGGCGCTGTCAATGGCAATATCGACAACGGGGATTTCCCGGCCGGCGGCGCTGAGCGTCGCCCGGTCCCCGATGGTAAGCTCCATCGGCTTGATCACTCTTCCGCCGCCGAAGTTTTTTTCAACCCTCCCCGCAGACAGCAGCCCCTTGTCTATGTTGTGATGGAGCACCGTTCCGAAGGCTTTGATATACTCCCGGGACAGGGCGACTGAGATCGACTCCATGATGGAATCGCACATATAGTCGGGATGACCCTTGCCCTTGCGCTCCACGATTTCAACCATATGCTCCGTTGCAGATTTCCCCTTGAACGGCTCTACCAGTATCATGGCGGCACCCTCCTTTTTCTGATGTCAAATTCTAAATAAATCAAGCAGTATATTCAATTTAAAAATGGCATCGCTGAATCGTCGGGCATATCCGACGCTGCAATTTCCGTTCAGACCTTCGGCAATTACCTCGGCTTCAATCCCCGTTGCCAAGCAACGGACGGTTGCTCCTGGGAACAAAGGACATGTTCCGAGTCGTCCCACCCCTTTACCTGAAAAAGCTGAAAGCCATCTTCCGGCACAAGACGCTCAGTTTGCTTCTTTCCAAGGGCAAGATTCCCGAGGAGAGGGGCCGGTTGCTTTACTGATGGAAGTCTCTGGTTTAACGTGTTCTGCGGAAACCATATCTCTCCGAATGCCGATGCGGCCATTACCGCAACATCTTGCGGGAGAAGAGAAAAGAGGCGGGTGGCGGCAACGCTCCCCACGATCAGCTCCATTTATTGAGACTTCCGCATTGACACCATGACATCGTTCTTCCTATAATTCTCTCTTGGAAAAACAAGTTCGTATCAATCCATAAAGGGTATTTGAAAAGACCGATATCAGTCAGCCGGTTAAAGGTCATTCAAATTTGGACGGTCCATGCGATCTGGTCCGGAGCAGGCATTATGCTCATTGCTCTGGTTGTATGGCTTTTCTGGGACAGCCGCTGGATATTCTGGATATTCCCGCCATGATCGGCCCGCTACTCATAATGGCAGGCGTAATTGTCCCAAGTGTCTTTTCCAAGGTGATGTCCCGTTGATGAACCGTTCCTCCGGCAGATTCATTTCCACCGATCGCGCTTAAGACGCATGCTTTTTTAATCCTCAATGTCAGGACTTTCCCATGACGATTTTTTGGAAGATGTTTTGCCCGAATGTTTCGGTAGCAGACATTGAAAAGTAATCCTGGTCAAATCCATTATCCTCTTTCTATCCAAGTCCATGCTGCTGGAAGCATGGAAAATGGATCTCATGGCCCGAGATCCCTATTTTAACTTACAGAGAGAATCGCCGGTTCCTGCAGGCTCGTTTATGGTAATCCCAAATTGGCTTTGTTGCTTCAATGGGCAGCAATGAAGATTCAAACGTTAGAGCTGAAAAACCTTCGATTTGTTCATTCAACGATTGGGGCTCGAAGAAAGGGAAAAAGGATCGCCTGCCGTCCAGAAGGAAAAGGAGCTGTTCGTGGCTAAACTGGCAATGGAACTCAGGTATGCGGTACGCTTACTCGTGATCTTAAAGTATTTCGGTCAACTATGCCTCGTCCTTGCCGCACTGACACTGGTACCATTCTTGATCTCGGTAATCCTGGGCGACGTCCCCGTCAGCCGGCGTTACGGGATGGTCATCGCTGGGATCACAATTCTTGGATTCTCCCTGTCCAGGTTGCGGACTCCTTCCAAAATACAGGACAATGAGGGCATCGTGCTGGCTGCCCTCATCCTTGTATTCACCCCACTGGTGATGTCCTACCCGTTAATGGGTTCCGGACTGGGTTTCATTGACGCCCTCTTTGAAGCCATCTCCGGTGTGACAACCACGGGGCTGAGCATGTCGTCCGCGCTTTCGCATAAGCCGCCGACGTTTCTTTTTGCACGCGCATGGATGCAGTGGTATGGAGGGATGGGCATCGTCGTGCTATCCCTTGCACTGGTCATGCAACCGGGTTTGCATGCGAAATGGCTGGCGGTCAAGGACTCCAAAATTGATGATCTGGTTGGCGGCACAAGGGCGCACGCAAGGCGTGTCCTGAAAGTCTATGTCCTTTTGACTGTGCTCGGCATCATGGGTTCCCTGCTGGTGGGAATCGATTTTTTCGACGCAATGATGTACACTTTTTCCGCTGTCTCGACGGGTGGTTTTGCCCCCTATGATGACAGCCTCGCGACGTTGGATTGGCCGGTACAGGTATGGATTATGCTGACCTGCCTCGCCGGTGCGGTCCCTCTGATGTTTTACCACCGGATCTTATGGGAAAAGCGGTTCGCCGCCGCGGACTTGCTGCAACTCGGGGCCATTGTTGTCGCCGCTTTAGTCATCTCGCTGGCGATGGCCGCCTTGTGGCTGAGTTCCGGCATGGCCTGGCAACAAGTAATCCATCACGCGCCCCTGATCGCCTTCTCTGCCCAGTCGACCACGGGTTTTTCTTCAATACCGTGTGAGCAACTCGACGGAGGCTCGAAACTGGTCCTGATCCTCTCGATGATTGTCGGGGGTGGCACGGGATCTACGGCAGGCGGATTCAAGCTCCTGCGTTTCCTGATCGCGGTGGGCGTACTTCGCCTAATCATCCTGAAAACCTGTTTGCCGAAACACGCTGTTATCGAGCATCGAATGGCAGGGCACCGACTTCAGGAGGAAGAAATCCAGTCGGCCCTGCTGTTAATCATACTCTTTGTCTCCGTCACTGCGCTGTCCTGGCTGCCGTTTTTGATCATGGGATTCAATCCGCTCGACTCCTTGTTCGAGGTGGTATCGGCAATAGGAACGGTAGGTCTGTCCGTGGGTTTGACAACTTCAGAGCTTCCTGCTCTGCTCAAGGGAATTCTCTGTTTTGACATGCTGATGGGAAGACTCGAAATCCTTGCATGGCTGGTGATGCTTTATCCAGGCACTTGGTTTGGAAGGAGGATGAAGGAAACATGAGAATCGTTTTTATAGGAGCAGGGAAAGTAACCATAGGTACGGCCAGGGAACTGATTAAAAAGGGCCATGAAGTCGTCATCATCGATATCGATAAAGCCAGAATCAGGGACTTGTCCGAAGAGATGGACTGCAGCTTTCTACACGGCGACGGCAGCCAGCCGAACGTGCTGCACGAAGTCAATCCGGAACAGACTGACTTCCTGTTCTGCCTTACCGACAATGACCAGGTTAACGTCATTGCCAGTCTCGTCGGTCGGTCCCTCGGTTTCAAACGCGTCGTGACGAGTATCGGCGATCAGCAATTTGAAGGAATCTGCCACGAGCTGGGGCTGAATGATACGATCGTTCCATCCATCACCATCAGCCGTTATCTGGAGAATTTAGTGGAGGGCGGTGAAAACGTTGAACTTTCTACGGTCATCAAGGACGAGGCCAGATTCTTCACCTTTATGGTCAAAGAGGATGATCTTTTTACCGCCACGGATCTGAAATTGCCTGCTGAAGCCAAAGTGATCTGTTATTATCGAAGCGGAAAATTTTTACATGCCGATGACGAAACGATATTCAGGACCGGCGACGAGATTGTCATCCTGACACACAGCAAGAATCTGCCCCAATTACAGGAGCACTGGCGTCAGAAGCCCCCGGCGGGAAATTCCACGGGATAGGGTTGATAAGGCAAATGCCGCCTTGAGACAGAGGCTGAAGACCATTGATCCCGCCTTTGAGGCCGTTGAAGCTGAGGAGCTTATCTTCTATCCTGCCGTCCATGGCGGGCTGAAGTAGAAGCTTAGGAGCAATATTCCATAATACAATCTGGCCGCAAAGGGATTATAAAAGCCCCGCCAATCCTGCCTTAGGTCTGAAAACCTCAGCGGCTCTCCCGCTTTACCTCCTTTGCAGGGTGCCGGCGGGCGCTGGCACGGAAGGTTCAAAGTTCTAAACGCGGAAGATACAACCCCTTGACCAGTTCGGTCATCAGCTCAAAATTGAGCGTGTCGATCATATCCGTCTCCTGATGACAATTTCTGTTACGGGTAAGGAATGCCGCTGGATTCTCTCTTCACTGAAAAACCGATCATCTCCAGGAAAACCATTCCCTCCGGTGAAACCTCCTGGTCCTTCATGTGCCTCGCATAGACCATGCATCCCATTTTCTTAGAGCCGAAGCAGGGAGTTTCTTTCTCACCTTCCCTTTCGGGAACGGATCTGACCTTTCGCGTCTATCCACTTCTTACTCACCGAATACTCTGCTGCAGATGAAGTCCATTGAAAGTAACCGGGAGCATCCCTCCGGATTTCCTTCTGGCCAGGTGAAGAACATTAAAGGCTGCCAATGCCTGAAATTTCAGACGATTGTTCGCACATCCCGCCGTCTCCCACAAATAAAGATAAAAAAGACATGCCTTTTCAGGAAATTCCACGTTAAAGACTGATATTTCAAAGACAATACATTGCATTGCCGACGGGTTTCTGATATCCCACAAAAGTGTCGTCGGTAACGTCTTTCAATCCACCTCTCAGGACAGAATCCCATGATCACCAAGGAACCCCGTCTTCGCGTCGGCCTTATGGAAGGAAAGTCGGAAATTTCCGGCTGTCTTCATGGGCATTTCCGCAGTCCCCAATATCCCGGGCAGCATTTTTCCGGGAATTTCACAATCCACAGCCTTGGAGGCGAGATTCTTTTCAATGCCGGCAAGGGTGGAGGGATGATCGCCCGTTCTTCTCTGAGCCTTCTCTGTGAAGATCAGGCCACCTTTTCGCTCCAGAACGTCACCATCGGCAATGCCTTTCACTGGCAAAGGCAGGAAGAGCAAACCTTTGCCGGAAATCTCCGGATCCTGGCCTCAGGTGACAATACCCTCACGGCCATCAATGACATCGCCCTGGAGGATTATCTTTCCAGCGTCATCTCCTCCGAAATGAGCGCCGCGGCACCCATGGCCCTGCTGGAAGCCCACGCGATCATCTCCCGGAGCTGGCTGGCCGTCATGCTGAAACGGGGGCAGCCCCCGACCGGGGCATCCGCCCCGGCTTCAGCCGGTGACGAACACATAATCTGGTACGGGCGGGAGGAACACCAGTTCTTCGACGTTTGCGCCGATGATCATTGTCAGCGGTATCAGGGGCTGACCCGAAGCATCCCGGACCGCACGGAGGCCGCCGTGAACGCCACGCGGGGGGTATTTCTGGTTTACGGCGATGCCGTCTGCGACGCCCGCTATTCCAAATGCTGCGGCGGGCGGACGGAAACCTTCGAGAATACCTGGGAAGAGATTCCGCATCCTTACCTGTCCAGCGTTGCCGACAGCGCCGTTGACTACGGCCCGGTTCTCGACGAAGAGGCGGCACAGCGCTGGCTCTTCTCTTCTCCCGAAGCCTACTGCAATATCCGGGATGAAAAGCTCCTCGCGGAGATCCTGCCCTCGTTCGATCAGGAAACGAAGGACTTCTTCCGCTGGGAGGTCGCCTACGACCAGGAGGAACTTGGAGAGATCCTCAGGGAAAAATCGGGGATCGACTTCGGCCGGGTTCTGGAACTCATCCCCCTGGAACGTGGGCCGTCGGGACGGATCACCCGCCTGAAAATCGCAGGCACGAAGACCTCCATCGTGGTGGGTAAGGAGCTGGAAATCCGCAGGTGGCTCTCCCGCAGCCATCTCTACAGCAGCGCCTTCGTGGTGGAGGCCCAGCGGGATCCGTCGGGCACCGACTGCCGCTTTGTTCTCCACGGCGGCGGCTGGGGACACGGCGTCGGCCTCTGCCAGATCGGAGCCGCGGTCATGGCATCACGGGGCAGCTCAGCGGAAACCATCCTGAAGCACTATTTCCGGGGCGCTTCCCTGAAGAAGCTGTACTGAGGACGGGGAGGAATCGCCGTTCATGAGGATCTCCAACCGTGCCCGACCCGCCCGCCGCAACCCCTGGGCCTGGGTGCCGCCCCTCTACATGGCGGAAGGCATCCCCTACATCCTCGTCACAACGGTTTCGGTGATCCTCTACAAAAACCTCAACATTTCCAATACGGACATCGCCCTCTACACGAGCTGGCTCTACCTTCCCTGGGTGCTCAAGCCCCTGTGGAGCCCCCTGGTGGATATGATCCGGACCAAGAGGTTCTGGATCGTGCTCATGCAGCTCCTCGTAGGGGCGTCGCTGGCCTGCATCGCCCTGACCCTCCCGGCCTCCGCCTTTTTCCGCTATTCACTGGCCTTCTTCTGGATCATGGCCTTCAGCTCGGCCACCCACGACATCGCCGCGGACGGCTTCTACATGCTCGGGCTGGAGCAGTACCAGCAGGCGGCCTTTGTGGGTGTGCGCACCATTTTCTACCGCATCGCCGTCATCGCCGCCAAGGGCATCCTCGTCGTCTTTGCCGGCCATCTGCAATCCGGCGGCTTAAGCGTCACGACAGCCTGGTCGGTCACCTTTTTTCTGGGCGCAGCCATTTTCCTGGCTTTCGGGCTCTATTCCGCCTTCGTCCTCCCCTATCCGGCAACGGACCAGCCCGCGCCCAGAGCCTCGGCTTCTTCACACGTGGCGCAGGAGATCATGAATATTTTCGCCCTCTTTTTCCGCAGGAAGGAAATCGTTGTCATCGTTGCCTTTTTCCTTTTTTACCGGTTTGCCGAAGCACAGCTGGTTAAAATGGTGGCCCCCTTCCTCCTGGACCCCCGAACGAAAGGCGGCCTTGGATTGACGACGGGCGAAGTGGGAATCGTCTACGGAACCATCGGTGCGGTAGCCCTGATGCTGGGCGGTCTCCTGGGGGGATATGTCATCTCCCGCCAGGGGCTGAAGTTCTGGCTGTGGCCCATGGCCCTCATCATGCATCTGCCCGTCCTGGTTTTCGTCTATCTCTCCCGGTCGCAGCCGGAAAATCTGCTGATCATCAACGCCTGCGTCGCCGTGGAGCAGTTCGGCTACGGGTTCGGCTTCACAGCCTATTCGCTCTTCATGATCATGGCCGCCGAAGGACCTTACAAGACGGTGCACTACGCCCTCGGCACGGGCATCATGGCCCTGGGAATGATGATTCCGGGGATGGCGAGCGGCTGGCTCCAGGAACAGCTCGGCTACTACCCCTTTTTCCTGTGGATCGCCCTTTCGACGATCCCCGGCTTTATCGTCACGGCAATGGTGAAAATAGATCCGGCCTACGGACGACGGACCTGATCCAGGGTGTGCGACGGACCGCAGGTAAACGGGAAAAACCTTTAAAGAAGAGACACCATGAACGCATCGAATGAAGCTTACGTGAAAACGGCCTTTGTCCTTGGTGCAGGCCTGGGATTCCGCCTGCGCCCCCTGACGGAAAACTGCCCCAAGCCCCTGCTGCCCGTCCGGGGCCGCCCCCTGATCACTTATGCCCTGGATCACCTCCGCTCCGTCGGTATCCGCCGCTTCATCATCAACACCCACCACTGCGCCTGCCGCTATGCCGAGGCTTTTCCCGACGTTCAGTGGCGGGGGCTTCCTCTTTTCTTCCGCTATGAGCCCGTTCTCCTGGACACCGGCGGGGGGCTGAAGAACATCGAAGATCTCCTGTCGAGCGACGAGCGGGTCCTGGTCTACAATGGCGACATCCTGACGGATCTTCCCCTGGAGCGGCTGATCGCAGCCCACCGGACCCAGGGAAAGGAAATTACCCTGGCCCTGCGCAGCTCAGGAGAACCCGCCAATGTCTGCCTCAACGAGAGGGGTGAGATCTGCGATATGCGCTTTCTGCTGGGCAATCCCGGCATCCGGCGCTGCCTCTTTTCGGGTATTTACCTGGTAGAAACGGCCTTCCTCCGGAGGATGACGCCCGGCGAAAAGGTCTCCCTCGTTCCGGTTCTGGTCGACATGCTGCGCCGGCAGCCGGGTTCAGTGGGAAGCGTAATCCTTGACGAGGGCGTCTGGCATGATATAGGCTCCCTGGAGGCCTACGAAGCGGTCAACAGTTCCGAAAGCAGGGGCTAACATGCTCCAGGAAAGGATCCCGTGCAAACGCGGCGGGACAACGGCGGCAAGGACCCAGCCGGACCAGGCGGGAAAAAGGCCCTTCATGCAAGGAGACCCATGAATATCTCGGACACGAACAATCCCCCCGACCTTAACTCAAGGCTCATGGCCTTCGTCCGCCGGACCCTGGCTCTCCCGACGGAAACGCCCCTGACCCTCGTTCCGCTCACCAAGGGCGGCTCAGCCCGAACCTTTTACCGCGTTTCCGGCAGGGTAAAGATCCGCGCCAGGGGCATGCTGGAGAAGTCTTCGTTCATCGCCATGCATTACCAGCCGGAGCCCAGGGAGAACACCCTGTATGCCGGCATTGCCGATTTCCTGAAGGAGTTGGGAGTGGCCGCACCGGCCGTGCTGGCCCACGATCCGGAAGCATGCTTTGTGCTGACGGAAGATCTCGGAGATGAAGACCTGTGGAGCCATCGCCATGAAAACTGGCAGCGCCGGCGAACTTCGTACAAAGGCGTTCTTGAGCATGCCCATCGCCTTCACCGGTATGTTCAGGACGGCGGGGAGATCCCCCTCCCCCCCCTGATGGAGGGGTATGACGCAGCGCTGTACAAGTGGGAGCGGGACTATTTCCGCCGGGAGTTTGTGGAGGGCGTCTGCAGAGTGTCCCTCCTGCCCGTCGACGGAAAAGCCCTTGAAGAGGAGGGAACGGCTCTCGCCGAGCGGCTTCTGGAATCGGAAACGGGCCTTATTCACCGCGATCTGCAGTCGCAGAATATCATGATCCGTGACGGGGCGCCCGTTCTGATCGATTTTCAGGGGATGAGGACCGGATCCCCCTTCTACGATCTGGGCTCCCTTCTCTACGACCCTTATGTCTCCCTGCGTGCGGAGGAACGCCTGGAGCTCCTCGACTTTTACTATCGGCTTTCCCCCCGGAAACTGGATTGGCCAACGTTCATAACACGCTTTCATGAAGGGTCGGCTCAGCGCCTCATGCAGGCCCTGGGGGCCTACGGTTTTCTGGGCCACCGGAATGGCCGGGCGGATTTCCGCGCTCACATTCCCACCGGCCTCCGCCATCTGGCCATTGTCACCTCCTGCGTTTCGTCCCTGCCTTGCCTGCGGGCCCTGGCCGCCCGCTGTCTCGATGCCCTGAGCCTGGATCGGTGACGAGGCTTCGCATCCCCCTGTCCTGTCCAGCGGCGAAAGCCGGCAAATAAATCCGGTTTGCCCGCTTGCCTTTCCAGGCGCTTATGTCTATATTTTTCCAGAAGAGGCGTTCCGGATCACAACGATTAAGGAAGGAAGCGTTATGGAGCCGAAAGAGGGCTATCTCAAAGAGGAAGTGAGCCGCTTCTGCAGGGAACGGGGTGCGGATCTTGTGGGATTTGCTCCTACCGAACGCTGGGAGGAATACGCCGAGGTCCCCCCCGGATTCCGTCCGTCGGCGCTCTGGCCTTTTGCGCGCACGGTCATCGTCGTGGGGATGCCGATGCTGCTGCCGATCGTGGAAACAACGCCTTCCGTGCTTCACAAGGAGCTCTATTCGGTCGTGAACGGCAAGCTCGATACCCTGGCCTACGAGCTGGCCATCTTCCTCAACGACAGGGGATACGCCTCGTCATTTTTCGGCCGTGATGTCTACGCCAACTTGAAGGCCCTTCGGGATTCGCCGTTTGCCGCCTTCAGCCACGTCATGGCGGCGAAATATGCGGGGCTGGGTACAATCGGCGTCAGCCACTGCCTGCTGACCAGGCCCTATGGCCCGCGGGTGCGTTTCGTCTCGGTCCTGACCGCGGCCGATCTGCCCGCAGATCCGGTGCAGAAGCAAGAGCTCTGCATCCGGTGCGGGGCCTGCGCCACATGCTGCCCGAAGCAGGCCCTTGTCATGCGTCAGGATCAGGTCATCGGGGACTACGATAAAATCGCCTGCCTGGAAATGCACGAGGAGCTGGTCCGGCGGCGGTGTTACCCCTGCGGGATCTGCACCAAGGTATGTCCCGTCGGCGAGGATCGGCGCCTTTATTCAGAAAAGGGCATTCAGCGCAAATACCTGAGGGAAGCCAAGGCGATGGCAGCTGATCCCCACGATCCCACCTACGCCTCCTGGACCCACATCCGCAGGTGGGGCGGCCTTCCGGAAACCCCGCCAGAAGCGGAGGGAAAGAAGGGCAATCCCCCCAACAGGGTTCGCCAGGAAAACGATTAAAAGGAGTACAAGCGATGGATCTGAACGAATTTGTGAAGTCCCTGACCGCGCTGTTGAAGGAAAAGCCCCCGCAGGCTGAAATCATCCGCCAGGGGCGCACCCTGCTTTCCAGCCTGACAGCCTCCACCGACTGGTTTCAGGAGAGTCTGGCCCGCCTTCTCCTGGATCAACCGTGGCGGGCAGGCCAGCGACACACCATCTGGCCCAACGAGATCAGTCTCGCCTGGGACACCGATCCGGAATTTTCCGTACTGGCCTACATCTGGGAGCCGGACATGGTGGATGTCGTTCATGATCACGGATCCTGGGGAGTGCTGGCCTGCCTGGTCGGAATCATCGATGAAATCAAATATTCGCGCCTTGACGACGGAAGCCGGGAGGGATTCGCCGAACTTTCCCCCCATTCCCCACTCACAATGAATCCCGGAGAGACGACCTTCATCCTCCCGCTGGATCAGGGCATTCACCGCCTCGGGAACGCGGCCCGCGGGCACAGTGTTTCAGTCCACGTATACGGCGAGCCGGTGCGCCGGGGATACATCCGCACGTTTTATCCAGAAGAAAAACGGGTGTCCGTGGCCTACCCGCCCCCGACATACAAGGCGGCGCTGGCCATCCGCCTGCTGGCGGAAATCGGTCGGCCGTGGTCGCAGAATCTGATTTCCGCCGCTCTCCGGGAAAGCGTGCCGGATTTTCTGAAAGCGGAATGTGAACAGGCCCTCTCCCGAAGCAAGGAGAAAAAGGAACCGGGTCAAGAATAGCTCAACACTCAGGAGGGCAAATGAAAGCGCTCATCTTAAACGGAAGTGCCAGAGGCGGGAAAGGCGTGACGGGGAAGATGGTGAATGCCCTCATCCGGGGGCTTGCAAAGGGAAAGGCAGAGTCAACGACCTTCGAAATCCGCAGGATGTCCATATCGCCCTGCACCGGATGCCTGTCGTGCATGCACAAGAACCCGGGCATCTGTGCTGTTCGGGATGACATGGAGCCGATCTACCAGGCCCTCAAGGCTTCAGATCTGCTGGTTCTGGCGACGCCCCTGTACGTGGACACGATGTCCGCCCAGTTGAAGACGGTGATGGACCGCTGCCTGGCCTGTCTTCAGCCATTTTTGATCAGGGACGACACCGGGCGGGTGCGCCATCCCTACACCTGGCGCATGCCGGCAAAATTTCTGCTGCTGTCCACTTCCGCCTTCCCGGAGCCGGAAGTCTTCGCCGCCCTTCTTGCCACCTTCCACGCGCAGGCGGCCAATTTCGGTTCAAAGGCGGCAGGAGCAATCTGTATCCCCGGATCCATCGTCCTTCAGGTGGAACCGGTATTGCTGGACCGCCACCTGTCCCTCCTGGAAGAGGCGGGAAAAATCCTGGCTGGAACGGGGAGCATCCCCGGAACCCTCTTACAGGAACTCAACACCCCCCCGGTCGATGTGGACAGCTATCTCCAGGTAGCGGCCAGATATGAGGACTGGTGCCGGGAGCAGCTGAACAAAGCGAGGCGAAGTCGAGAAGACGCATCCATTTGATGAGCCGTCGGGAAAGAGAATCACCGGAACGGATGCGGCATCTCAGGGAGAACCGATCGCCCGGAATGGCGGCTTCGCTCTTTCTTCCCATCCAGGGGCTACTCGCAGGCCGCCTGAGCGGGGGGAAAGATCCGTCCCGTTTCGCTCAGCGGTGCCAGAAGCTTTGTACGGATGATGTCCTTCATCCGGCTCTTGACCTTGACCCTGCTTTTGGGATTGAAGGAAAACGTCATGTTCTTGAGTGCGGTGACCATCGTGGACCGCCCCCTGACTTCCACCTCCACCTCCGGCTTTCGAAAAATGGAAAACATGACCCCGGGTATCGATTCAAGCAGCAGCCGGGAATCGAGGAGCAATTCAAAGTTTTCATTGCCCCTGATGTCCACCGCCCCCTGTACACGGGAAGCCCCCAGGGGCTGACCGTCGATGTAGGTGCTGAAGGTGATGTTTTCCAGCGAGCAGCCGAAGGGGTTGGGATTGTGGAACAGGGTCCGGACCCGGATGGTGAGATCGTCTTGATTGATATCCAGGAGTTCGACATTCGAGATCTTGACAAATTCCGGCTTCCGGATCACCCGTCCGGGAGAACAGGCGATTACCCCCCAGAAAACGAGTCCGGACATAAGGAGCAGCCCCATTCGTTTCATGTTATCCTGATTCCATTTCCAGGTTGACTGCCCTTCCCTAACCGGTCCCGCCACCGGGCGTCACGATGGCAGGCGTTCCCTCCCCGATCTTCCCGGCAGAACAGGAAACACATCCATTGTCCGGACAGAATCGCGCGGTGCGGCCCTTTTCATTTCATCGACGGGAGAGGGGCCGCACCGTTGTGACGGAGCATCGGGAGGCGGGTGACATACGGGTTAAAGATGGATCACGGCGTCCACAACCACACAGCCCGACACGGTCGCCAGGACGGGATTGAGATCCATCTCCGCAATGGCGGGCAGGTCCGTCACCAGCTGGGATACCCGCTGAATGATTTCGATGACGGCCTCACGGTTGACGGCCTTCTCCCCCCTCACCTCTCCGAGCAGGGAAGCCGCCTTGAGAGAGGAGAGCATGACCTCCGCCTCGGCCGCTGTCACCGGCGCCAGCTTGAAATTGATGTCCTTGAAAATGTCCACATAGACGCCACCCAGTCCGGCCATGACCAGATGGCCCGCATCGTCGTCCGCCTTGGCGCCGACAATGATTTCCCTGCCGCCGGGTAGATACTTCTGGACGAGGAATTTGAGATCCTGGCCGGATAGAGTTACCGCCATCCTCCTTGCCTCTTCCCGGACCGCCTGTTCATCGGCCAGGTTGAGGATAACACCGCCCAGGTCGGTTTTGTGGGTAATCGTCGGGGTGTCCGCCTTCAGAGCTACGGGAAAGCCGATTTGGGCGGCATGCCGGGCGGCTTCGTCCGGGCTGGCCGCGGTCCTCCATGGGGCAACGGGGATGCCGTAGGCGGAAAGAACACCGTAAACCTCATCGGCGCAAAGCAGCTTCCGCCCCGAGGTGGCGACGCCGGCAAGGATCGCTTCCGCCTTCCGTCGGTCCACATCGGCAAAGGTCTTCACCGCGCTTTCTTCCCGGCGGCGGATCTGCCCGTATTTCGTCAGCGCGGCCAACGCTTTTCCACAGGTGCTTGGAAAATCGTAGCAGACGACCTCACCCTCGGACAGAATGCGGAGCGTCTCCTGCCACTGCCCCTTGTCGGTCATGAAGTTGCAGATGATGGGCTTCCGTTTCTGCCGGTTGACTTCCGCGATCTCCAAGGCGATTTCATTGGTGTTGACAAAGGGTGGCGTTACGAAGTGGATGAGGATGCTGTCGATTCCGTCGTCCTCCATCATGGCGTCCAGGGTGATCCGGAAATGCTTCCCCGTGCCCGTGGCGAGAACGTCCACAGGATTGTTGATCGCAGCCTCGGGAAAGAGGGATTCCTTGAGAATCGCCTGTGTCTTCTCCGACAGGGGCGGGATGGTCAGGCCGTTCTGAACCAGCACATCAGTGGCGATCACAGCAGGGCCGCCGGTATTGCAGATCATGCCCACCCGGCCGCCCCGCGGCACCGGCTGGGACGCAAAGACGGCGGCGGCCTGGCAGAGCTTCTCCTCGTCGTCAAAAACAATCATGCCCGCCTTTTCAAAAATGAGATCGGCGCTGAGGTCCTCCTTGGCAAGACCACCCGTGTGCGAAGCGGCCGCCTTGGCCCCCTCCATCGTCCGGCCTGCCTTCATGACCAGGATCGGCTTCTTGGCGGCCACTTCCTGCGCCACCCTCAGAAACTCTTTCGGGTCCCGGATTCCTTCCACATAGAGGAGAATGACCCGGGTTTTGTCGTCATTGCCATAGTACTCAAGAAGTTCTGGAATGGAAATGTCGCAGGCGTTTCCATTGGTTGCATACAGCCGGGTGCCGATCCCCATGTCGAAAATGGCCTGGTGAAGCAGTGAGGCGATCCCGCCGCTCAGGCTGAGAATCGAAACATGCCCCGGCTTCGGAAAGGTGAAGGTGAAATTGCAGTAGGCCTTCATGGCCGGATCCGTATTGATAACCCCCTGACAGTTGGGCCCGAAGATCCGGATCCCGTATTTTTTCGCCCGGGCGATGCAGTCCGCCTCGATGGCTGCACCGACGGGGCCGATCTCTGAAAACCCGCCGCCATTCATAATCAGGTATTTAACGTTCTTCCTTCCGCAATCATCGATTGCCTGGGGTACATGGCGAGCGGCGATGGCCACATGAACCACATCGACATCGGTGGGAACATCCAGGATGGAGGCGTAGGTCTTCTGACCGTAAAGGGCGTCCACCTTCGCATTGATGGGATAGATGGCCCCCGTGTAGCCGTATTCCACAAGGTTTTTTACGACGCGATTTCCGATGTTGAATTCTCTTTCTGAAGCGCCCAGTACAGCAACCGATTTTGGATTGAACAATGCATCGAACATCTCTTTCCTCCCTTTAACCTCCTGCGATTCCCGTTCTTTTTTTTTGCTTCTTCTCCAGCGGGCCCCCGTCTCCGCTCCACAGGCAGCGACATGCCGCAGGGGCTCGCTTCCATCAGCCCTTACCTGCAGGCGGCAACCCTCAACCCCGATTTTTCCCCAAAAAAAAACCGCGGGTTTTTCTGCCCGCGGCTTCTTAGTCGGTCTCTTAACCAATCAGCTCGGGGACAAAATATGCCCGCCGCTAAAGCTGAAGCTGAAGGTAAAAAAACAGATGAAGAATAAAAAGCTGGATATGGACTCTGTGTAGTTCACGAATGACCTCGATTGGATGAACGGGCTTCCTTTTATCACGTCGCCCTTCCATGTCAAGAAAAACCTCATGGCGACGGAGACAAATTCGAGAGACATCGCTGAGTTTTTTTTCAAAGGGGGGAAGCGCATTGCAGCGAAACGGGAAAAGATGGTCTGAATTCTTGACAGAAGATGTGGTCGATACTATACAAATCATGCCTGCCCTGCCGGTTGCCTTCGGGAAAAGGGGAATACGGAAGATCAGTGCAGCGGATCCAGCGAAACCGGGCCGTGAGAAGAGCACAGGCCTTCAAGGAAAGTCCCGGGTTCATGGATTCGCAAGCTACGGAAGGATCTAGAGATTATTCATGAATTACCTGCCCGATATTTCCTGTTGGCATGATGAAGCCTTAAAAACGGATCCCATTCTTCCAGCGGTTCTTGACCACATGAACGACGGGGTCCTGGTCGTCGATGGAAAGGGGATTGTCGTTTCATGCAATGCCTCTGCGCAGATGATGCTGGAAATCGACGCCCGGATCATCGGAACCCCCCTGCAGTCCATTCCGTCGCTTGCCGATCTGCGGGTATTCCTGGATTCAAGAAAGAACAATCCGTCCGAAAGATTTTCACGCCGTGACAGATTGCTTGCCGCAAAGGCCTTCTCCGGACTGGGATCCGGTTTCGAGGAGAAAACGCTGATCCTGCTGCAGGACGTCACGGAACTGGATCATATCAGGGCGGAGCTGAAATCCCGGGAAAAGTTGAACGAGGAACTGGAAGATATTATCGCCTCCTCCTACGATGGAATCCTCATCACCGACGGGGAAGGAAACGTGCTGAAAATCAACGACGCCCTGCTCCGGATCACCGAACTACCCCCTGAGAATTTTATCGGCCATAAAATGGAGTCCCTCTACGAGGAGGGCCACTTTTTCGGGCAATCCATTGAAAGCCTCGCCCGAAAGGGGAAAAGGATCACAACGGGCATCCAGAAAATTCGAACTGGGAAGGAAGTCATGGTCACCTCGACGCCCGTGTTCGACGACGACGGGCATATCCTGAGAATGGTGACCAACGCCAGGGACATGTCCGAGATTCTGTCCCTGCAGGAGCAGCTGGCCTCATCCCGCGAACTGAGCAGCCATCTTCAGACGGAAGTCAACAGGATGCTCGAAGACGAGTTGCGCTCCCAGGGAATGATTACCGCATCTCCCGCCATGTACAAAATTCTCGAATTGTCCCGCAGGGTTGCCAACAGCGAGGCCACCGTTTTAATCCAGGGGGAATCGGGAGTCGGCAAGGAAGTACTTGCCAAGCTCATCCACGTCTGGAGCAAGCGGCCGGGGGCGTTCATCAAGGTCAATTGCGGGGCGATTCCGAAACATCTCCTGGAGTCCGAGCTCTTCGGATACAACAGGGGCGCTTTCACCGGGGCGAACAAGGAGGGCAAGCCCGGAATTTTTGAGCTGGCAGCCGACGGTACGCTCTTCCTCGATGAAATCGAGGACCTGCCTTTGAATCTCCAGGTGAAATTCCTCCAGGTCATCCAGGATCGATCCTTTCTGCGCCTGGGAGGAACCAAGGTCATCTCCGTAAACCTCCGTTTCATAGCCGCCAGCAATCGGGATTTGAGCAGGCTGGTTGCGGAGCGGACATTCCGGGAGGACTTGTTTTATCGGCTGAACGTCGTGCCGGTTACCATCCCCCCCCTGCGGGAACGGGTCGAGGATATCCCTCTGCTGGTGGATTATTTCCTCAATCAATATAACAGCAAGTACGGCGGCGAAAAATTTCTGGCTCCCGCTTTGCTTAAAAAGTTCGAGATGTATGACTGGCCCGGGAATATCCGTGAGCTGAAAAACTATATCGAACGGTTGGTGATCACCTGCTCGGGAAATCTGATCAATATGGACTTTCCGGAAACGGAACAGAATATTTCATCGTTCGCACAGCCCATTGATCCGGCCGAAACCCGGGAGGAAGGGAAAGACGAGGCCTTTTCAACCCTGAAAGAAGTTCTGGAAAGCGTTGAAAAGGACATGCTGTCCAAGGCCCTGAAGAAATACAAGAATTCACGAAAAATCGGCCGTATGCTGGGCATATCCCACACGGCGGTCTTAAAGAAACTAAAGAAATATTCCCTGGGCTGACCCCCTGCAAAGAAAGAGGCGGAAGCAAAACGTTCCACTGGAAATTTTTGTTTCCGGTTTTCTCCCCTTCCTGGAAACCTATCGTTCCATCTCTGGCGCCAAATCGAAGGGTCAATATTTTTTAATCCTTTATAATCAATAGATTGCGGATAGATCTCCCTTTTTCCGCAGCAAATTCCTTCCCATTCAACACTCCGGCGGCCTCCTGGAACGCATGGCAGTCGGCGGGGATTTCCGAAGCGCTTCACCTCGATGGAGTCAACGCATTAATCTCTTGATTTATATGGCTATTTGCATCTTCACTTTCAGGTTCATGCCCGTCGGAGGACCTTTCTTTTCCGAACGTCAATAAAGAGCCATTTCTTTCTCTCTGGCAGGTTTATTGCCTTAGCTTGAGGCTGTTGAAAATGTGATCACAATGTGATCAACCATTCGAAGAAGGAGGAGTTCATGGCAAAGCTATATCCAGAGGAATTTTACAACTCGGCAGATTGGTTCGTAGACAGGCACGTCCGGGAAGGACGCGGCGACAACATCTGCGCCTACACCGATAGGGGCAACTACACCTATCGCGACATTCAGAAAATGACCAATAAGATGGCCAACATGTTCCAGAAGCTGGACATCCGGATGGGTGACCGGATCATCATGATCGTTCTGGACACTCCGTGGTTTTACTCCACGTTCTGGGGCGCCGTGAAGATGGGGGCCGTCCCTGTACCGTCCAACACCATGCTGACATCCGACGACTATGAATATTACCTCAACGACAGCCAGGCCCGGACCCTGGTGGTTTCGTCGCGACTTCTGCCGGTCATTGAGGGCATCGAAGAACTTCGCTTCCTCAGGGACGTCATTGTTGTGGATGACGAAGGCGCCTTTCAGCCTCCGTACAAACAGATCTATGCGTCGGCATCGGATGAATTCCAGACCGTGTTCACGACAAAGGACGATGTGGCCTTCTGGCTTTACACCTCCGGCACCACCGGCGGTCCGAAAGGGGCGGTCCATTCCCAGTCCGACATGCAGTACAGCGCCGATCACTATGGGAAGGAAATTATCCAGATTACGGGAAAGGACATCTGCTACTCCGCCGCGCGGCTCTTCTTCGCCTACGGCATCGGCAACGCCATGTTCTTCCCCATGTCCGTCGGCGCCGCAACGGTCCTCAACCCCGATCCCCCCACGCCGGCCCATGCATTCCGGCTGATCAGCTCCTACAAGGCGACCCTGTTCTTCGGCGTTCCGACCCTCTTCGGGCAGATGCTGGAGTACAAACTGAAGCAGGACAAGGAAGGCGGGGCAACGGCTGATCCCAAGGCGCCTCATGAGCTTTCAACACTCCGCGCCTGCCCGTCCGCCGGCGAGGCCCTTCCGCCCGACCTGTACTACAAGTTCAAGGATCGCTTCGGCGTCGAGATTCTCGACGGTCCCGGATCGACGGAGATGCTTCACATCTACGTGTCCAACCGGATCGGTGATGTCAGACCGGGTTCCAGCGGAAAGCCCGTTCCCGGCTATGACGTGAAGGTTGTGGATGACGACGGCAACGAACTGCCCGTGGGCGAGATCGGAACCCTCTGGGCGAAGGGAGCCAGTTCTCTCCGCTATTACTGGAGGAAGAGAGAAAAGACAGCCGGCACGGTGAGAGGCGAATGGATCAACACCGGCGACAAGTACTACAAGGATGCGGACGGATACTTCTGGCCGTCAGGCCGGGCCGACGACATGCTGAAGGTCGGTGGGATCTGGGTGTCTCCGCTGGAAGTGGAAAACTGCCTGAGGGAACATGCCTCCGTCATGGAGTGCGCCGTCATCGGAGCGGAGGACGACAAGAACCTGGTCAAACCGAAGGCCTTCGTGGTTCTCAAACAAGGCTTCGCCCCATCGGAGGAACTCGAGAAAGAGCTGAAGACATGGGTTCTCGACCGCCTTGCCAAGTTCAAGTATCCCCGCTGGATCGTCTTCATGGATGAGCTTCCCAAGACGGCCACGGGCAAGATTCAGAGGTTCAAACTCCGTTAATCCATAACGGAAAATCGCAACAATAATGAAGGGCCGCCCTGCCAAAGGCGGCCCTTTTCTGTTTGTAAGACGGTTATTTTCAGGCGCTTAAAGGTTTCACCGGGAATCCGGGCAGAGAGCGCCTCTGCCTCCCGTTGTATCCAGCGCCTTATCACCGGCAGTTCCCGGCGGGACTGGCAGATTCCCACGGGGACCGAACCGCGGCCATGCTGGGCGCACCAAAAGAAGGGGCCGCCTTTTTAAAAAGGCGGCCCCTGTGCATTTTACGAGATTGAAACGCTCATCCCAATTCTAGCGGAGCTTGAAGCGCTGGATCTTCCCGGTTGCCGTCTTGGGCAGCGAATCGATGAAGACAACCCAGCGGGGATACTTGAACTTGGCAAGGCGGTCGAGAACCCATGTCTTCAGTTCCTTTTCAAGTTCAGGTGAAGGTGCAAATCCCTGATTCAGAACGACGAAGGCCTTCGGCTTTACAAGATTTTCGTCGTCCATGGCGCCGACCACGGCGCACTCCATGACGGAGGCATGCTCCCTCATGCAGTTTTCAACTTCCAGCGGAGACACCCAGATCCCACCGACCTTCAGCATGTCGTCGGCCCGGCCGGAGGGGAAGAAGAAGCCGTCCGCATCCTTGTAGTACTTGTCGCCGGAGTTGATCCACTCGCCGATGACGGTGCTGGCCGTTTTGTCTCTCTTTCTCCAGTAATACCGCAGGGAGCTTCTCCCCCTGATCCAGAGGTTGCCGACTTCGCCGACAGGCAGTTCGTTCAACCCTTCGTCGTCCATGATCTTCTCTTCATAACCGGCGACAGGCTGTCCGCTGGAGCCCGGTTTGATGGCGCCGATCCGGTTGGACAGATAGATGTGGAGCATTTCCGTAGAACCCGGTCCGTCAAGGATTTCCACGCCATAACGTTCCACGAACTTGTGGTACAGGTCGGGGGGAAGCGCCTCGCCGGCGGACGGGCAGGCCCGAAGCGTCTGCAGGGCGTGGGGAGCCCCCGGATTTTCCTTGTCCAGTTTTTCCTGGGCGATGAGCATCTGCCCGAAGAGGGTCGGAACGCCGAAGAACAGGGTCGCCTTGTACTGGCTGACCAGCCGGAACACATGGGCCGGTGCGGGCGGATCGGGATTCAGGACGGCTGCGGCGCCGACGGACATGGGGAAGAACATGGCGTTGCCGAGGCCGTAGGCGAAAAAGAGCCGGGCGGCGGAGTAGCAGATGTCCTTTTCCGTAATTTTGAGAATATCTTGTCCATAATGCTCGGCGCTGTACTGCATATCGGACTGGGAATGGACCGCCCCCTTCGGACCGCCGGTGGTGCCGGAGGTGTAGAGCCAGAAGGCGACATCGTCCGCCGAGGTGAACACGGTTTCAAATTCCTCTTTTGCCGCGCTATACATCTGCTTGTACGGGGTGGAGAAGACGCCGTCATCATCCACTACAATCACATCTTTAAGGAAGCGGAGTTCTTCAATCTCGTTCACGACGGGGAGAAGTCTCGACGATACGACCAGGGTCCTTGCCTGGCTGTCGTTGAGGTAGTATTCATAGTCGTTGGCCGTGAGCATGGTGCTGGAGGGAACAGGAACGGCCCCCATCTTCACGGCGCCCCAGAACGTGGAGTAAAACCACGGAGTGTCCAGAACGATCATGATGATCCGGTCGCCCATCCGGATGTCCAGATTTTTGAACATGTTGGCCATTTTGTTGGTCATTTTCTGAATATCGCGATAGGTGTAGTTGCCCTTGTCCGTGTACGCGCAAACATTGTCGCCACGGCCTTCCCTGACGTGCCTGTCTACGAACCAATCTGCTGAGTTGTAAAATTCCTCTGGATATAACTTTGCCATACTTCTTCCTCCTCCTTTAAATAAAAAGTTACAATGTGATTATAACATCGCGACATTTTATGCAAGCAATCTTTTCACAGAGAAAGCGCTCTGGCATTGAAAAAGCACCGCCTATCGTTGCCGTGACACGGGAACCGCCAGGACCTGGACATTCAATAGTTTGAAATCATTATCAATATTTCGATCCCATGCTGATGGGGCTGCCGATGGAGTTTTTTTTGCTGTCGCTTCTCCATTTTATCCTTGCGAGGGCTGCGGATCCCCACAACGGCCTCTATGCAGGGCTGATGCGGATTTGACGGCAGGGTGGGAAGCGATGTAAACGACCTGAACCATTGAAAGAACGCCACAGGAGGACAGAAATCATACGGGAGTACGGGAGAGGTTGCCTCGGGCACACTCCTGATCGAAGATAAAAAAAGCGGCGGATTCCCTGAAGATTCCACCGCTTTTTCAAGCAGATTCAACCCGATGAGGATTGGCCTATTTCACCAGCTTGCGCCTTAAGCCGAGAATTCCCACCAGACCCGATCCCAGGAGCCAAGCCGCGGCAGGAATCGGAATTGGGTGCGTCTCCGCTGAAATCAGGTTCGCAAACATCACCTTGTTGTCATTGGTCGTCGCATAGACATAATCCCAGACATTCTGGTCCGTAATGACAAAGATGCTGCCGTCGCCGATGTTTTCGTAGGCCATCATGACATCCGACAGGTTGGATCCGAGCATCAGCTTCTGGGCGGGACCCGAAAGATTGAGCGATGCAAAGCAGGCGTAATTGTATGTATTGACGCCCGCCGTTAAGGGATGGTCCAGGATCTGTCCGTTGGCCCGGGTTGCATCGCGGTATCCCGCATCCGGATAGTCGGTGTTGATGGAAATGTGTCCGCCCAGGGCTGCGATGGCTGCCGTAATCCGGGCGTTTTCATCTGGGGCATAATTGCCGTGTTCACCCATGAAGGCGATCCGCCCTCCACCCGTCAGAAAGGACTGCATCGTGCTGATTTCGGACGCCGTATAGGAATCCGCCGGCTGCACGGCCCACAGCAGGCTGATGCCCGACAGATCTACCGTGTCCAGGGTGCCGCTCAGTTTTGAGGAGCTTACATCAGGCAGGGTGTTGTAAAAATTGTTGATGACATTAAGGTCGAAGCGTTCGCCCCAGACCCCGACATAAGACGTCGCGGCGTTGGCGCTGCTGATGACCAAAAAGCTCAGCACGGCGCATAGAATCAAGACAAACTTTTTCATGGTTACCTCCTTCTTTTTTTTGAGGCTCTTACAGCCGTTTCCGCCCTCCCGCTTGCGGCCGAAACAGGATAAGAGAAGCATCCTCGCTTTGTTTAAGGTTGTGTTCGTTCACATATGAACGCCCTGAACAGGCATTTCATAGGCCTCCATTTCCGCCTTTTTCCTCCGCCCACAACACCTCCTCCCCATATTTTTCCTCTCAACATCATATCCTTAAAGAAATGAACGTTTCTCGCCGACACGGCCCCATAAAAACCGCCAGGGTGGAATATGCGACACCTTCTCCTGGCAGCCGGACATTCCTTAGCTACGGTACCCTTGCCTTTCGAACCCCAAGCCGGGCAAACATTTTTTTCAACGGTAGCAGAGTTTCAACGCGGGTCAATACCTGAAAAACCTTATTTTATCGCCATAATTTGGCGCAGATCACATCATCCATGTGCCTAATGGCTGCATTAACCACTCTTTTATGTCCTTATATAAAGAGTATCATCTAATTTTTTCCTCATATATTGAGGGGCTGAAATCGCTTTCCCGTTGAAGGGAAGAATCACCAAAGAAAATTTGTGCATCGCCATGGCACAGAACGGTAACAGACCTATCCGGAAGAATTCATCTACCGACCCGAAAGTATTCCGGAAATGATTTTGGTAAACCGCCCTTTTTCGTGATCGGGAGAAAACCCTACTCCAAACTCCTAGACAAAATACCATTTTTCAGGTATTGACCTCTTCAGAAACCTTGCTCTACTCTACATCGACTTTTAGTTGCACCCAAGCAGGCAAGACAGGTTTTCCATCCCATCCACGGGACGATCCTCCACGGGGGAATCCGTTCAGGCAGTATCGTTGTTCAGATAAATATCGTACCTGAAATCGGCAAGTTAAGCGTTTGTAATCCACATCAACCAGTAGGAGGAAGTATGGCAACTCTCATTGTTCCAGGAGTCAATGTTAAGGCATATTTCGATGTTCTTCCCCCACAACCGGCGCCATCGGGGATTGTCGGCATCGCCGGCGTTGTGGACCGGCCTCCGGCAAACGGGAAACTGGTCGGCGTCACAAAAATCTCCGAACTGCGTGATCTTTTAGGGCCCGGTTCACTTTACAGCCTGAAGCAGGGCGTTGACGCCCTTTCGAACGGCGCTTCGGAACTGGTTGTTTCCGCCGTGTCGGGCGGCAGCCCGGCTAGCCTCTCCCTGCTGAATGTCGATTCCGAGCCCTGCGTCCTTCTCAAATGCCGTTTCAACCGGTCCTGGGGTACGGCCCTGGCGGCGGAAGTGCGGACGATCCTCGATGCAAACGGGGCGGTCGTCCGGGTCAATCTCGACGTCATCGTCAACGGCAGGAGCGAGGAAACCTTCACGGATCTCCGGATTGCCCCCGGTGAGGCGGATGACCTCTTCAATGTCGTCAACAATTCATCCAGGCTCCTGGTGGCTCTGGATGCGGGATTCGAGGATGACCTGCCCACGGCCGGGACCTATTCCTTCAGCGCTGCGGGCGCTCCGATTCCCGTTCCCGTCAAGGACGGTGTCAAAACGCTGCTGAAGCTTCTGGTGGCGGAAGACGCAGACCCCAACGGACTGAACTGCGTCCTCACCCTTCCCGCCATACCGGCCAACACGGTCACGATCAAGGTTTTCAAAGGCACCGCCCTGCAGGAGCAGTTCTCCGAACTGGTCATGAATCCCGACAGCGACCATTATCTCCCCTATGTTCTGCTGACACGCAGCAAGCTGATCCGCGTCACCCCGGAAAGCTCTTTTGCAGCGGGGAAGGCCCTGCCCGTCGCCACCAGCGGCCCTGTTCCCTTCACCGACGGCACTTCCCCCTCCCTCGCCGCAGTCAGTTCCGCCATTGATCTGCTGAGTGACGATACCCGCATCGACCTGGTCTGCGCAGCCATTGAGCCATCGCGGACGGATGCCGATGTGGCGACGATTCATCAGGCGCTCCTTTCCCATGCCGTCTCCATGTCGGACAGCGGCGCTCCCCGCATTGCCTTTGGATCGGTCACCGCCGGCGAGGCCACCAGTCTGGACAAGATCAAGGACCACGCCTCCGCGGTGCGCAACCGCCGGTTTGTCCTCGCCGCCCCGCCTCAGGCCGAAGGGCTGCTCGCAGGCATGATCGGACGGATGGACGTTCAGGAATCGCCAACCTTCAAGACGATCCCCCTGCACGGGATGTCGGCCGCTTCCTACCGGGAAAGCGAGCTGAACCGCCTGTTGGGGCCGACGATCAACCTCTGCGTGATTCAGGAACGGGCTGGACGGGGCATTGTCGTCCTCAAGGCGATCAATACCATCGGCGATCAGGTTTCCGTAACGCGCGTCGCCGACAAGGCCATCCGGGAAACCAAGGCCATCGCGGAAAATTTCATCGGCATTCTCAACACGGAGGAAGCCCGAATCGCCCTGAAGCAGCAGTTGATCGCAACCTTCCTGCGCATGGAGCGCGATGGTGCGCTTGTCCCCTCCACGGACGGCAAGGACCCGGCATTTATCGTCGATGTCTACTCGACCCAGCAGGACTTTGCCCAGGGAATCGTCCGCATCGACATCGCGGTCCGCCCTGTCCGTGCCATCGACTACATCTATGCGACCATCCGCGTGAAAAACTAGGAACCAAAGGAGATTTTTATGCCGACACTGTTTGCAGCCAATGAAAGCGTGGTCCTCATCAACGGCGAGGCGATCGAAGGCGTTCAGGCGATTGAGTATCGCCATGTTCAGCAGCGGGAAAATGTTTTCGCCGTGGGAAACGCCGAACGCATCGGCCAGATTGCCGGCCCGATGTGGGTCGAAGGCCGGATCAAGGTCAATTCAACAGCGCCCTCGATCAACGCCATTACAGGCGATACCGTTTTCCAGGTGACCGCTCAGCTCAGGCACGGCGCGACCAGTATGACCTTGTCCTTCGATGATTGCTACCTGATGGAAAAGACGTTCGAAATGGGCGTGGGCAGCGTGGGAAGCTCCGTGTACACCTTCAGCGCAACGCGTATCCGCGAGGAAATCGCCTCCTCGTAGTTTCTTTCGGGCTTTCTGGCAGGAGGAGAGAAATGCCGTTGATCTTCGCGCCGGAATCCGGCGAAGCGATGATTGGATCACAACGGGTGCACTTTGTTCCCGCGGGCGATGACGGATCGATTCGTGTTGTCGGCCGTTCCGGTTCCGTGATCCGCCCCCTTCGCTTCGGAGAGCGCACCCGCCTGTTGATCGATGCCCTTCTGGCCGACGATCCTCCCGGTTTCTGTGCCGATCTTCTGGTCCACGCGGCAACGGATTCTCCCGCCGAAGCGCTTTCGCCCGATGAGCGGGCGCTGGCTCTGGTGCTTGCCGGAGGCGATATCGACGCCCCGACCCTCTCCCGGACCGTTGCCGCCGTCAGCGCTGCCACGGGATGGCCGGAGGAAGCCATCAATGAAAAAAGGGCCATCGAGATTGACCGGATGGCCTATGATCTGAGCTCCCGGGATGCGGGATGGAAGCGGATCGTCTTTCCCCGCCAGGGGGCGGATGATGTGGAGACGATCATCCTCGAACTGGCGTCGCTCCTCCTCAACCGCACCGATGACGCGATGATGCGGCTCAGAGAGGACGTTCTTTCCCGGCCGACGGAAGCAGAAGGTGAGGCATGGGGCCTCTTGAATCCGGCAAGAAAGGCCCCGGTCGTTCCGGCAGGATTGGTTCCGGCTGAACCTCCATGGATTCCGCAGGGATCGGCCGGATCTTTCCCCGGCCGAACTCCGGCATTTTCAAAGGATCCAGCCGCGCTGTCCGGAAGGCGCCTGCCCGGCTCCACGAACACCATGAACGACCCTTCTGTTCCTCGCTTTCCGGAAAGCGACCCCGCCGCCGTTTCGAGCCCGGGCATGCCTCTTTCCGCCGGAAGCGACCCCGCCGCCTCCAGGAACGGAACCCCGGTTCAGCTTCGCGAGCAACCCCTCTCCTGCGATCCCTCGGCGGCCCCGCCGTCGGCCGGCCGGAGTGGCCGGTGGGATGCCCACCCGGACCGCATCCGGCCCCGCGGGCTTCCCGCTTCGGAGGAGAATTCGGAACGAAACGGAAGGGAAAGGCGGAGCCGTGCTGTTGCTCCGATTGAGGCCGGAGAAAGGTCTCCGGGCAGGAGCCCTTCGCAGGATCCTCCTTTCAGGCGGCCTTCAGGGCTTTCGGTTCAGCGGACCGAGAACAAGCCGTTCAAAGAGGATCTCCAACCCGGATGGACGTCGGCATCCGGGCTTATGGACAGCCGTGCGCCGGAGCTAACGGGGCCTGGACCTTCCTACCAGGAAGCCCGGTCGGAACAGGAGGCCCGGCTTGCTCCGATGAGGGGATCCCTTCCCGCCGGTCACCACACCGGCCGGACTCCTGCCGGTTTTTCATCTCCAGAAGGAAGGATTCAAGGCTTCTACCCGTCTTGCGACCACCAGCGACTCTCCCCCGTGCCTGCTGGAGAATTTCCAGGGCTTTCCGCCCATTCTTCTTCAGCCAGGGCGTATGCAGATGTGGAAAGGGATATTCTCTCCTCCCTGGACGATCTGGATCTGGCGGAACTGGCCGACGGGATCGGCCGGCTGCTCTCGGCGGAAGCGGACCTGAGGGGGATTGACTGATGCCGGATACTGCGCCCGCCAGACCCGTTCCGCTGCTGGGAGAGATCTCTCTCGATTATGTTCAGCACGTTGAGCACCGCATCGATGGCGGCTATCTTTCCAGCGTCATTCCCGGCCTGGATGGGGAGCTTCAGCAGCGGGCCGCCCGCCCGTCCCATCGCATCACCATCCGGGGCCTTCTTTACGGGGAAACGGCTTCCGATTCGCTCTCATCGCTCCAGGAGGCGGCTCAGAACGGGGAGGAACTGACCTTTTCGGCGGACATCACCTCCGCTCTTGACATCCAGAACGTGGTCATCGAGGGGTTTTCCTGCTCCCAGGAAGTGGCCACGCAGGGTCGGTACTCCTACGAGATCCGGCTGGCGGAAAGCCCTCCGCTGCCCCCTCCGGCGCAGATTTCCGGGTTCGGAGGACTGGACGACTTCGGCCTTGGCGATTTGGGATTTGACACGGACATCATGGGGGATCTGACGGACCTGGCTGGAGACCTCTCCGGCGCCCTAAACGACGCCCTGGGCGTTCTGGATGCCCTTGAGGGGCTGGCCGGGCTCGACGGGCTGAGCGTCGGCGGCATCCTGCAGCCCATCCAGGACGTAAGCAACAGCGTCTCGCCGCTGGCATCGGCCTTCAAGGATTCCCTGTCCTCGCTGAGCAGCCTGTTCGGCGGATAGGAACGGACGCGGGGGGAGCGAAGAGTCCCTGCGCGTTGAAATGGGCGTTCGAGCCGGCGAAGGGCGCATTGACATTCGAACTGGTGATAAGGGCAGACTTCGGTTCAAGACGGAGGCAACATGGCATTTCCCGTAGGCATCTCCCTGGTGCTGGGCAACAGCCGCTATGATTCGCATGTGCGGCGTCTGCGGGTCAGCTTGTCCCTTCTGCCCGGCGTCAACAGTGCCGTCGCCGTGATGCCGTCAACCGTCCCGTTTTCCGCCTCTCCCGGCGAGAGTGCACAGATCGGGCTGACGGCGGGAGATTCAACGGAAACGGTTCTGACGGGAACAATCAAGGCCGTCGAGCGGACGTTAACGGCCATCGCCGTGACCGTGAGCGACGGATCCGCCGATCTGCATGCCTGCCGGCCGGCTGCGACCTATGAAGGCCAGAACAGCGGACAGATCCTTCAGGCCCTGGCAGGCGACGCCGGCCTGCCGACGGGCCGGATCGACGCCAACCTGGATCTGGCTGCCTATGTTGTGGAACAGAACCGGACCGCAGGTGAGCATGCGGCCCTCCTGGCCCGGCTGTCGGGTTGCCTGGCCTTCGTGAGCAGCGGCAACGAACTGTCCGCGCCGAAGATCAGCGATTCCGCCGATTGCGCCCTGCGCTACGGACGGGATATCCTGGTCTACCAGGTTCAGGAGCGGAAGAAGGACCGGCCCGATCTCGCGGCGATCGGAAACGGCCCGGCAGGTTCGGGAAGCGCCCCCGACGCCCTGCGCCAGACGGTGGCTTCTCTGCCTTCCAATACCCAGCCTCCCGGCGCGAAGATGCGCTGGCTGCCCTATGCCTTTCTGCGGACGCCCTCGGCGGCTTCCGATGCCGGTGACGCCCTCAACGGCGAGGCTGGAAGGGGGCTGTTCCGGGCTGAAGGGCACTGCCTTCTCAATCCGGAGCTCCGCCTTGGCTCCGTCCTGGAGATTTCCGATGCTCCGGACGGCCTGAGTCCGGGCCCCTGGATCGTGACCGGAATCGTTCACGAGGTGCGGCCCTCCGGCCGAAGCCGGACGATTTTCCGAGGGCAATCCGCAGGAGGCGGCGGATTGGCCGGCCTTGCCGGAGGACTGTTATCATCATGAGCGCGATTCTTTACGACAGCATCGCACGGATTGCCCGCCATGAAGTCAATGCCCGGGCAACAGCCGGCATCGGCATCGTCACCGAGGCCTACGGCGCCGACAGCAGCGCGAAAGACTATGCCGTGACCGTCAAGATGCGCGATACGGGCATTCTCCTGCCCCGCGTCCCCGTAGCCGTTTACGCTGCGGGATTTGCCGCCCTTCCGGCGGTCAACGATCTGGTGGTTGTTGTGTTCGCCAACGGAGACATTTCCGCGGGAGTCGTCGTCGGACGGCTTTATTCCCCGGACCTGGAACCACCCGAAAATGCCGACGGCCAGATTGTCCTGCGCCTGCCGCCGGGGGGCGGCGAGCCGAAAATCAATCTGGAGCTGAAATGGGAGACGCCCACCATCTCCCTCAAGGTGGACAGCGATGTGGCCATTGAATGCGTCAAGGACAAGGTTGAGATAAAAGTCGGCGATCTGAAAGCAACGCTGACCTCAGCCGGCGGAGGACGGGCGGAAATCGCCGCGGGGGGGTCGACTCTGACGATGAAGAAAGACGGGGAAATCACCGTCTCGTCCCAGGGCGATCTGAAACTCAGCGGAGTCAACATCGAGATCTCGGCCCAGGGAAACCTGAAGATCAAAGGGGCAAAGGTGGATATCAACTGATGGGACTGCCGGCAGCAAACGCACAGAGCATGGCTGTGGCCGTGGATACACACCTTGTGATGGTCCCGTCTCCGGGTGGGCCGGTGCCGACGCCTCTGCCCCACGCCTTCAGCGGCGCGCTGAACGGCGGGACCGTCGCGACGGTCTCCATCGGCGGGCAGCCGGCGGCCGTAAAAGGATCGACGGCCGCCAATTCGCCGGCCCATGTTCCCACACCCCCGGGGACAGGGTTCCAGAAGCCCCCGTCCAATTCCGGTGAAGTTTTTCTGGGGAGCGCCACCGTCTTCATCGGGGGAAAGGCGGCGGCACGGAGCAGCGACAGCGTGAAAACCTGCAACGATCCGTCCGATCTGCCTGTCGGGCAGATTGTCGCGGCAGGAACGGTATTCATCGGTTGAACTCAAGGAAGAAGAGAGAAAGGGCGAACCGGAAAACATGAACGACATCCTCGGCAGGGACATCTGTGTCCTCCCTTATTTGACGGCCCATGACGCGGCGGAGGTCGATTTTTCCGTCTTCAGCAGACCAGACACCTCCAGGAAGGCCCAAGCCGGATCTTCGCTGGAAGACATCGCCGTCGTGGAGAATCGGCACAATCTGGCCCAGGCGATCATCCTGCGGCTCCTGACACCCAGGGGCTCCCTGGCGTCCCTGGGACACGCCGCGTACGGTTCCCGGCTGAGCGAGCTCATCGGGCGGCCTAAAACAAGGGCCATCCGCAACCTGTGCCGGCTTTTCGTCCTGGAAGCGCTGGCCCAGGAGCCCCGGATCGAGCCGAAGGCCGTCTCCTTCCAGTTTGACGAGACGGCGGAATCCAACGACAACCTGGTCTTCAGCTGCCAGGTGAAACCCCTGAACAGCCAGGACCCCCTCGCCATTTCTCTTGAGGTATCCCTATGAGTTTTTCGCCCCGTACATATGAGGAGATTGTCCGTGACCTTTTGACCACCCTGACCTCGGGAACTGTCCGGGAGCAGGTCAAGGTCCTGGAGGCAGGCGGACAGCACGTTACGGAAAAACTTTCCTCCCGGCCCGTGCGGCGCGTCTCCTTTGTGGAAGAAATCCGGACCGACGAGCAGGGTAAAAGGACGAAGATCCGTTATACGGCGGCCGACTACGAGCTCTTCGCCTCCGACGGCTCGGAAAACAATCTCGACACGATCCGCTTCCGGAAAGGAAAACAGCACCCCGAAACGGCTTCGATCCTCTCGGTCAACTACTACCCCGTCTCGGCCGATCCGACGCCGCTGACGGACCTCAATGTGGGATCCGTCGTCCGCACCCTGATGGAAACCTTCGCCCGGGAGCTGGCCCTGAGCGATCTCTCCCTCGACTTCATCTACAAGTCGGCCTATCTCGAAACGGCCACGGGTCCGTCCCTCGATAAAGTGGTCGCCCTGGTGGGCGTCCAGAGGCTGCCGGCGGGGCATCCCACCGTCAAGGTCCGTTTCTCCCGCAACGCGGCCAGCCCCGGACAAATTTCGATCCCCGCCGACACGGCCATCGTCGATGCCAAAAACAACCGGTACCTGACCCTGGAGGCCCTCGTTCTCGAACCCTACGAGAGCAGCCGCGAGGTCCTGGCCGCCGGGGAGAAGCCGGGGACGGGGGAAGTCGCCCCCGGAGAACTCAACCGCCTCGAAACCCTGATTGCGGGCATCGCGGAGGTGACCAATCTCAAGGAATCCTCCAAGAGCAGCGCCGCCGAAAGCGACGACGACCTGCGACGACGCGCCGCCGGCGCGCTCCACGGCGTGATGCGAGGCACGGTCAACGCCCTGCAGTACGGTCTCCTCAGCATCCCGGGAGTCAAAAGCGTCAATATCGTTGAATTTCCCAACGGCATTGCCGGCGAAGTGCGGGTGGAGGTCTCCTACAGTGAAGATACGCCGGAGGTGCGCACCCTGGTGGCCGACCGAATCCGGGAACTCCGTCCCGCGGGCATCCGGGTGATTTCGGGCGAAGCGGCGAAAAGGCCCCTGGAGGTGCAGATCGACCTGACCCTGACGGGCAAGGGCGTTTCGCAGTCTGAACTGGGCCCCCTCAAGACCTCCGTGGAGACGGCCATCGCAAAATACCTGGCGGATCTCCCCCCCGGCGGTTCGGCGCGCCAGGCCCGCATGTCGGCCCTTCTCCTCGCCGACGCGCGGATCGCCGACGCCAAGGTCCGGCTGACCGTTCCCGGCAAGGAGGCCCAGGAGAATCTTTCCCTGGAAAGCAATGAAGTCTTCGAGGTCAAAAAGCCCTTTACCTTTGCCCAGGTCGCCGCCGAAGAGCAGGCCGCGGCGCAGGCGGTCAGCAGCAAGGCGACCTTCTACCTGCCGCTCCACCTGGTCGCAGGCGTCACCGAGGCCCAGGCGCACAGTGCCATCGAGTCCGCACTGGCGGCCTATCTTACCAGCCGGAGCCCCTCGACCCCTGTTTCCGTCGATACGATGGCCGCTTCCATCCGGGACGACTCCCGGTACGCCCTCGTGCGGGACGAGGCCACGATCACCATCGAAAAGGGCGACATCTTTATGCAGCTCGCCGACGCTCAGGGCCAGTATGTCCCCGCTGCCGGGGAGACGATGGAGAAACAGGCCGTTAACCTGGATATCCGGGAGGGAGGCGTCTGATCATGGCCCATCTCGACGACATGACCGGCCGGATGCCGCAGCTCTACCGTGACGGAGAGATCCTTCGCGGCGTCCTGACGCAGCCTGCCATACAGCTGGAGATTCTCGACGAGTTGGGGCGCCTTATTGCCCAGAGCCACTGGTTTGATGCGGCCTGGGAGCGGGAGGATGTGGTCCGGCTGGCCCGCCTCCTCGATATTGAAGCCCAGCCCTGGCAGGATACCGATGAATTCCGCGCCTGGGTCCATTCCCTCCGAAACGCCTGGCTCCGCCATTCAGGAAGCGTGACCGTCGCCGGCCTTCAGTCCTTTGTGAAAGAATACGTGGAGCGTTATTCCCGGGCCGTCGCCATCTCGGCCGTCCCGCCCCTCACCCTGTGGACCGATTTCCCCGATCCGTCCGCGGCCGCCTTTGTCGAGAATCCGGGCCGCAGGAGAATCCTGCCTGCGGGGCCTTCGGCTCTTCAGCCCCTGGCGCTCTTTCCCGTCGTCAATCGCGGCCTCGATCCCGTCCCAATCCGGTTCCTGCTGCAGAATCTTTCCGGCGCCCCGGAATACGTGCCGCTGATCGCCAACGTGACGACAGGCCAGGCCCTGATCTACAAGGGGACGATCGGTCAGGGGGAACGGCTGTGGATCGATATCGCAAAGGACGGCACCGCAACGGGCACCTTCGAGGACCGCGAGGTGAGCGACCGCCTCGTGTCCATCGCCGATTTTTCGCCGGGGACCCCTTTTGAGAGCAACGCCATCGCCTCCCCCGCCCGGGCGATGACCCTGAACCGGGGGGAAAATACACTCTGGTTCTTCCCCTGCGCCCTTTTCGACGAACAGGGGCTGGACCGGTACCTCTCGGCCCTGGCGGCCCTGAACATTTCCCAGGGAGTCTTTGATTCGAGCGCCTTCGATTCGAGCCTCTTCAGCCAGGATGCCCTCGTACAGATTTTCGTGGCCTACGAGGAGGCACAACCGGCCAGCTTTTCCATCGAGCTGCCCGCCGGCCTGATGCTCTCCGAAGCAGGGCAGATCAAAGAAGCCCTGGAAAAACGGGAAACCCTCGCCTCCTCCCTTCAGGAAGGGGTGGACAAGCTGAAAGCGGCGGGCGTCCAGGGCAAGGTGACGCTTCTGGAACTGCAGGAAGTCCAGTTCCAGCGGGATTATCTCAAGGACTCCACACCCAAGCGCTTCAAGTCTGCAGGACCGACGGGGACGGACCAGGAACCGGCCATCGGGGCCATGTTTGAAAAAACGGGATTAAACTACTCTATTTTCCATTGAGGGAAGACCATGCAGGGAAAAGTTCGAATGCTCCTTCTGGACGCGCAGGGGAAACCCCTTGCGGAACGCAGTTCAAAAAACTCGGTGATGCGCGGGGGCGGAGAACTGATCGCCCGCCTCTTCGCCGGGCAGGGATCGCCCATTACCCACATGGCCGTGGGGACCAGCGATGCGGCGACGCCGGACGATTTTTCCCTGGCCGGGTTGAAAAACGAGGCCGTCGGCGAGATCCCGGCCCTGACGGGGGAAACCGATGTGGAGCTGGCCGCGACGGCCTTTTCCATCGCGGTCAATGCCGAAAAACGCCTCGTCACGGTGAAGATCCGGGGGACGATGCCCAATGCCTCCGCCGTGGGCACGATCCGCGAGGCGGGTCTGCTCTCCAAGGGCGAAGGCGGCACGGTCCTCTACAACCGGGTGACCTTTGCGCCGCTGACCAAGGGCAACGACCATGAACTGACGCTGTTCTGGGACGTCTCTTTCCCCTACGGCGATCTCCAGTGGTTCTAGACATAAAACAGGAAGGCTTTCTCCGATAAGGAACAGTTTAAAAAAGGAGTGTCCCTATGGCATCGTTTCAATTCAAAATGACGGGGTTTCCGGCTGCCAACCGCGACGCGGTGATTCAGCTGGTCAACGAATCGACGGGGAAAACGGTGGAGCGCAAGCCCTTTCTCGACGGGACCCTGACGGTCGCGGACCTCGATGACGGCTACTACCAGATGAAGGTGGTCCATCCGAACCTGGTGAATCCCATCGTCCAGAAGCGGATTCGGCTTTTCCCGCAGATCCCCCCCACGGTGGTTCCCATCCCGATTCCCGAAACCCTTTTCAAGGACGCGCCGATCCGTGATGTCCCCGATGCGGATCTGACGCCGGTACAGCAGGCGGCGGCCACGGTCAAGGGGCAGCTGGGACCCATCGGCAGCAAGACGCCGGGGGAGGCCATCAAGAGCGCCGACTGGAACCTGCTGGTCAACGGCGTGGCCGATCTCGCCAATGCCGTGGCGCAGCTCACGCAGCTCGTTTCGCCCAGGGGCCACGATCATCCGGAAATCGGAGAGAAGATCGCCGAGGTCCAGGGCAATATCCGGCGCTTTGCCGAGGCCTTCGGCAAGTCCCTCGTGGAGCTGCAGCGGGAGATCGAGACGGAGAACCTGGACCGGAAGGTCGACAATGTCCTCGATGCGGCGGAGGCCTCGCAGGCCATCCGGGACCGGGTCAAGGGGCGGATCAACGAACTCAAGGATATGGTTCAAACCGACACGACGATCTTCACGAACAAGCTGGCCAATGCGGGAAGCTTCCTGCTGACGGAAATCAACGAAATGGCCGTCGCCAAGGGCGACAAGGCCGGGGAGTTCCTCAATACCGAGTCCGTCAAGAACACCATCGCCGTGGCGACCCAGTATTCCGATACCGGCGCGGTGACCACGACGGAGCAGGAGATTTCCACTTATCGCAAGACCACCGCTACGGGCGGAAGCAAGCTGGGAACGCTCGTCGGTGCGGCAAAAGGCGGGGGAGGTAAATAATGGCGACGGCTTCCGACCTGGATCGCCTCAAGGCGCTCCTTGAGCTGCTGGGACCCCTTTCTCAGGTCAAGCCGGGACAACCCGTGACGGCTGAGGCCTGGAACACCCTGGTGTCGGTCCTGATGGAACTGACCCGGAATATCCTGACCCACGAACAGGACGAAACGGTGCCGTCCCACACCCACGAAGAGCAGGTGGCCCTGAGCTGGCTCAATGCCCGCCTCCGCTCCCTCGTGGAGAGCGGCCCCCTGGCCGATCCGTCGGCGGTGCGGCGGATGCTGCTGCTGGAGCGCAAGGTGGACGAGGTCGGCGGGCGCGCCGATGAAGCCCACCGCAATCTCGGCGAAGTCCGGACACGCCTGTCCGAAGTGGCGACCCGGGATCTCGTGCGGGAAGCGACCCTGACCAAGGTGGGCCTCAAGGTGCAGACCCTGGGCGACGGCCGGGACGATGTCCTGGCCCTGCGGAGAAGTCTCGATACGATCCGGACGGATGTGCAGACGGCCGTCGAGGTGGCGGAGAAATTCAAAACCGGCGGGGAGATCGCTGATTTCGAAAAGATCCATTCGCGCCTGAGGGCCCTGGAAGTTCTCAAGGAGCGACTGACGATGCCCCAGGGCGACCTCCTGGACGCGTTAGCGCTGGAGAAACGTCTGACGGAATTGAACAACACCTACGTGACGAAAGAGGAGCTCTCCGAGGTCCTCGGAGGGAAGCTGCCGGAGAAGGCCATCCCCGACCTGTCCCGGATCAAGGAGGAGCTTTACGACTCCGTGGTGACCGCCGTCCGTGAGGAGCAGGGCAAGAGGGAAGAGCGCCTCAAAGGGGAACTCCTGGCGGCGATCCCCGATGTCGACGCCGCCGTGGAACGGGGCATCAAGGAGAAGGCCGCAGTCCTGATGAAAGAGGAAATGGCGCGCCTTCAGAACCAGATCCCGGAACTCATCGAAAAAGGGCTCTCCGGCAAATGGGAAGAGCTGGTAACCCGGAGGATCCAAGAGGTCCTCGCGGAAACGAAGACCGAAATCGGCCGGGAAGTGCGGGGGCAGGTCGTGGAGCAGCTGCGGATGGAATACCAGAAGCCCGTCTTCGACGACAACTTCCTGGTCATCAAGGGCATCGGCGAGGCCTACAACGAAAAGCTCAACCAGGCCGGCATCTTCACCTATACCGACCTGTCCGCCAGAAGCCCCGAAACGGTGGGCCGGATTCTCGGCCTGACACCGACGCAGGTCATTAAACTTCAGATTGTGGAACAGGCGAAAGAACTGGCCGCAAAAACCCGGTAAGCCTTTATGATTACGGATTTCGAACAGGAACTGGCCGCATATCTGAATACGCACCTGGACGCCCCTTTTGCGGGCCGCGTGTCCGTTTCCGACGGCGACGCCAAGGGCGGCGGGGCTCAGCCCGCGATCCTCGTCGGCGTGACCCGGACGGCCTGGCAGCCCGCTGAGATGGGACCCAAACACGGCGAAATCGTCCCCGGCTCGACCGATCTGCGTCGCGTCCTGCGCCTGATCTGCACTGCCGAGATCGGGGTTTACCCCTCCTCCTCGGGCAAACGCGGCCAGGAGATCTCCGGCATGGAACAGATCGCCTATCTTCTTGACGCCCCGGAACTCCGGAACGGCAAGGCCTTCGAGAAACCGGGGGACCAGGGATTTATCATCCACTCCCTCCAGGTGACGGGAGGATCGGCCCCCCTGATCTCCGGAGGCACGGCAGCGACAGGATTGACCCTGGAGGTTCGGGGCTGGTTCTGGCCGAAAGGCAAACCGGGGAAGACCGGCATCGCCATCGCCCGTGTCCGCGTTCGCGGCGTCGGGCTGACCCTTTCGATTGCCCCTTCTCCGGCGGTGCTCCGAGCGGGCGGCCCCCCTCAGGAATTTTCCCTTTCCCTGCCGGCGATGGGACCGCTGGCCGTTACGGAATCCGGCGCCGCCTCGGCAGGGCCCTTCGGAAGGCTTTACTGCGCCCTCCGCACCCGGGACGGCTCCAATCCGCTGGGGACCCTTTCCGGCGGCGTCGCCGCCCTTGACGGCGGCCGGCTGATCGAACTTACCGGGGAGGAAGCCCTTCTCACCTATACGCCGGGGGCTCAAGCCACGGTGGAGGATCTCGTGATCGCCCTGGACAACGGGGAATCGGGTGAAGGAATCGAACTGGGCCGGGTGCCCGTTGAAACCGTCGAGGAAATGTGATGGCCTTCGTTTCCATCAAAGATGAAGCGAAAAAAATCGTGGGGATCGAGACCACGCCGGTCTATTACGGCAAGGTGGAAGTTCCCCCTGTTGCGTTCTTCGTCGTCCCGCCCGAAGTAATCTCCCTGTCCGATGAAGGCCACGAGATTGCGGTCTCCTGGAAACCGGCGGAAGGAGCCACGAAGGCGGCTGTCACCTCCGCCTCCCTCACGCTGGCGGCGGCTCTGATGAAGCGGCCGGTCAACGCCACCGTCTCCCAGGAAGGCGCTCACCGCGTCCTGAAATTCGGCGCCTCCGTGACCGTCACTCAACTCGTCTTTGCGGATCTGAAAATTCCCGCGGAAGGCGAATCGGGAGAAATACACCTGCGGCAGACCTCGGATCTGCCGGCGGATCGGCGCCTCGTCGTCTCTGCGGCGGATGCCGCGGGGAACTACTACCCCATGGCGACGGCTCCGGCCTCCCCCCAGCGCGAAATGCTCCCGCCACCTGTCGGCACGGCGCAGTTCGCCTCTTCGACACTGAGCTTTTCAGGCATCAAGACGGACAAGATAAGACTCAGCCTGGTCTCGGGAGGGTTTCCCGAGGACTATGAGCCGAAGGCCTTCGAGGTCGGATCAATCACCGCCTACGCCGACTTCGGCCCGTCGGACTGCCGGGTGGTCGATGGAGCGGACAAGGCGCTCTGGTCTTTCCCCGGAGAGCTGCCGGCCACCCTCCCGCCGGCGGAGATCGATCTGAAGATCCCCCTGGAGACGGCCCTGAATGACACGATGGCGAAGGGGGAAGTTCCCGCCGCCTCGTTCCGGATTCAAGGCGGCACGGACGGGAAAGTCCAACTCTGGAAGGGGGCCTTTCACGGCCATCTGGCGCATCCCGTTCCCGGCATTACAACCGTGGAACTCGCCGGGGAAACCTCGCCCCTTCCCTGCTTCGTCACCCTGCCGGCGGAAGCGCCCACTTCGGCAATCGGGGATCTGACCCTCCGCTATTCGGGCATCCGGCTCTCCGCCGGGTTGAACGACCCCGTACCTGTCCGTGCGGCGTCGGGGACGATTGTCGGAGCGGGGGATGTGGTCCGGCCGCTGCCGTCGGCCCACCTGGAAGGTCTGCCTCTCGCCCGGATCGGCCTGATCGGTCGAGCGCCGCAGAAATGCGAGCTGGCGGTCCGCCTGGTCCGGATGACCAACGGCATTCCCGCCGAGACGATCGGCACGGAGACGGTGATGACCGTGGAGCCGTCCCCCTCTTTCAGTCTCGAGTGGTGCACGCCCAAGCGGGTCGAAATCGGCAGCGGCACCGTCGGCCTTGCGGTCCGCGCCGTCTCCGGACAGTTCTTCTGGGTGAAGGGAAACGAAGATCCTTCGGTGAAGATCGCCCTTTACGACGACAACCCTTCTCTCCAACCGGTTTTGCTCAACGGGGAGACGCTGGTGCAGGCCGGTGCGGAAGAGATCCATCTTCCTGGATTTTCCTTTCCCACCGCCCCCTTTGCCGGGACATCTCCCCTTCTGGAGAGCCTCCTCTTTTTAACCGTCGACCTTTCGGATCTCGAACTGAGGTATGACCGATGAGCCTTCTGGACGAGCTGACCAGCCTCGATATTTCAAGCATCACCAACGCCCGGGGGTCCCTTTCCCTGACCCTGAATTCCGATGCGGTGACAAACCTGATCGGCAACGGGGCCATCTCCACAGCCCTGGGCAGCCTGGGCGGCGGCATCGGCGCACTGCAGGCCGACATCTCCGAACCGGCTTCACTCCTTCAACCTCTGGTCGAGTCGGTGGTTTCTTTTACCGACGGCTTTTCCGTCGACTCCCTCCCCCTGGCCGACTACGTCCGGGCGGTCGGCGACGGCGCGGCCCTGATCGTCTCCCTGCTGGAAGGTCTGGACAGCGATCCCCTCAAGCTGGGCAAGGTGCTGGGCATCTTTTCCGGCGATGCCCTCTCGAAGGCGACCTCCCTTTTCGAGGGCTATACCAGCATGGATCTCTCCAGCCTGGGCCGTTTCCGCAGCCTGCTGGATACGGTCGAGCGGGGCGTTCCCTCGGATCCCGCCCTTTTCGCCGAACTGGCGATGGACATCCTGGTCCCCATTCCCCGGACGTCCCTGCAGAGCATCCGCCTCTCCGTCGATGCGGTCCTGGCCAATGCCGGGAGCATCAGCTTCCCCCAGGGACGCAACGCCGGGCTCCTGCTGGCGCTGAACAACGTCACGGCGGCAGCCAACGCAGGAGATGCAGTCAGGCTCAATGCGGCCCTGGCGGCCCTGCAGGTGGCGCGGGCAAACACCGTCGCCTCGGTCGGCGCCGACCTGGAGCGCATCGTGGGGCTCATCGACCGCCTTCCCCTGGATCAGCTGGCGGCCCCCCTCGAAGAGGCGGGAGCGGCCCTGCAGCGGGCGGAAAAGGGCATCATGGAGTTTTTCAAGATGATCGGCGATTACCTGGATTACGCCAAGGCTTCCGTCAACGAGATGGATGCGGACATGATCCGGGAGATGCTCCTGTGGCTCAACGCGCTGGTCGAGGACTCCCTGAAGCGCTACATCCGCGACCCCATCGAAGCCCAGATTAAGCGCGCGGAAGATTGGATGCGGGGGCTGCTCAACCATATCCCCCTGGCCTCCTACCGAGCCATGATCACGGATTTTCTCCTCTCCATCGCCAAGGCGATCAATGACGCCGATCTGGACAAGCCCGCCCGGAAGGTGCGCGAACTCCTCAATACGATTGAATCGGCCATCGACCCGGATGCCCTCAAGGCCGAAATCGAAGGCGTCCTGGGCGGAATCGAGGAGGTCTACAAGGGCGTCCTGGACACGATTCTCAATTCGCTCGAAACGGTGAAAGGCGGCATCGACACGGTTGCGGCGGGGGCCAAGACCGTCCTCGAAAAGGTACTGGAGGCCCTGAGATCCTTCCGGCAGGTCATGGATGAAATCAAGACGGCCGTGGACAGTCTGGGGATCAAGGAAGCCGCCGATTCCGTCATCGGGACCTTGACCGAATTGCGGCAGACGGCGGAACAGCTTCTGTCGGCGCTGCCGCTGCCCGAGTCCCTGCGACCCGCCATCGAACAGTTGATCAGCGCCATTGAGGGCATCGACCTCGATGAAGTCCTCTCTCCCGTCATGTCGGCGGCTCAGCAGTTCCAGATCCCCGCCTCCGTCGGCGATACAGTGATCCAGGGACTGGCCCGCGCCGCGGAACTGATTTCGAACCTCATCCCCGATACCCTCATCGCCGAAATCGAAGCGGAAATCAATGCCTTCCTCGAAGAGCTGAAGAAATTCGATCCGGCGCAGTTCCTGGGCCAATTGGACGCGTATGTCGACGAGGCCAAGTCCTTTCTGACCGGTCTTGACCCGCGCCCCCTCGTGGAGGAGATCCGCGGTCCTTTTCAAACCGCCCTCGACGCCATCGACCGGTTTTCCCCCGCGCGTCTTCTGGAACCGGTGGCAGAGGCATACGATTCCCTGCTGGCAAGCATTTCCCTGCCCTCTCCGGATTCGGCTCTGGACGCCACCCGCACCGCCCTGAACGGCATCGGCGACTCCGTTGTCAGCGGCATCGCCGGAACCGTAGGCCAGGGGACGGGCGTGCCGACAGCCGGTTCCTCGTCGTCATCGGGAGGAGCCGTTTCCTCAGCGCCCTCTTCATCATCGTCTTCATCGACGGCGTCGACCAGCGGTCCTCCGCAGCCCGAACCGAAATTCAAACCGGGCGATGTGCTCCGCATGCTGGGCTATCTGCCGAACAAACTCCGGGAGACCCTTTCCGACCTCGAAGCGGGAGCGGCCGGCGACGCCCTGGAGGCCGTGGACCGGCTGTGCAGCGGACTGGCCCGTGACCTGCGGAACGTGAAGGCGGCGATCTGGGAGATCGGCGAACGCTTTGAAAGCGAAACCAACGCCTTTTTCGCCCCTCTCGCCAAGGCTCAGTTCGAGGCTCAGGTGGCCATTTCCGGAAACTTCTCGGCGGGGTCCTTCAACGTCAGCGGCTCCCTGGCGGTCGTCGCCGAGGCGGGACCGGGCTCAATGCGGGATGCCCTGGGTCAGGGAGCAATGGCCGTTTCGGATCAGGTCCGGACACGGGCGGCGACCCTCGCGGCCTCCGTGGGCGTCAAGCTGGAAAAGGCGGCGGACGCCCTGGAACGGTGCAGCCTGAGCGGACTGACCGGCGGTCTGGACAACCTTCTCGCCGCCCTCGATGTGGAACCCATCGCCCGGAAACTGGATGACCTCCTCGCCGCCATGATGGCCAAGGTCCCGACCCTGATGGCCTCCCTGGAAGAAGAGCTCAAGGCCTTTGTCCAGCGTCTCAAGAAAAACCTGACGATGTTCAATCCCGGCTTCCTGGCGCAGAAGTTTCTTGGCCTGATCGATCTCCTCAAGGAGCAGCTCGATCTCCTGGACCCGCGGCGGCTGGCGGCGGAGCTGGGGGAGATCCACAAGGCCATCCGGGACACGATCGCCGCCTACGACCCCGCCGTCTTTGCCCAGGAGATCTGGGAGATCATCGACCGGCTGATTCAGGGGCTCGATGTTCTGAAACCCTCGGAACTGCTGGCGGGTTTTTCCTTCTCCAACGAGTTTCTCAACAAGATCAAGGCCGCCGTGCCGACGGAGGCGCTGAAGGACATCGACCGTTCCCTGGACGAGGTGGGCGCGGAGTTGGCCAAGATCGATCCGGCAGGACTTCTGGAATCCATCAATTCTCTAGGGCCGCGGCTCGTGGAAGAATTCGAAGCAGCATTGGAACGCATCAAGCAGGAGATCCTGGCCCTGCTGAACGCCATCCGGTTCCAGGAGACCTCGGGATCGGCGTCGGTCAGCGTTTCCGGCTCCATCGGCTGATTGGTTCTCAGGGTAAAGGAGGATTCAGAGTTCTATGACCACCGCAGCGGCAACCGATTCCATCAAATCAGAAACCGTTTCTGAAAATTTCCTTCTTCCCGGCACGACGACGGAACTTCTCTATACCCGCAACGAGGCCGGCTGCCTGCTGGAGATCTCCGCCAACGGCAGGACCTATCTGCGCTATGACCGAGGCTGGCGGGTCTTCGACGACGGCTTCGTCTCCATGAGCCAGACGGTCACCCCCGGCGGCATCCTGCGGACCGTCCGGGCGGGAAGCGATACCTGGTGTGAAAAGTATCTCTGGGATGCCGCGGGGTTGATGACCCACGTCGACGGCGTCGAGATGGACTATGACAGCGGCAAGCGCATCGTCGCCTGCCGGACGCCGGATGGGACCTGGCGTTACGAATACGACGGCGACGCCCTGTCCGCACTGGTCACGCCCCGGGGAAGACGCAGGATCCAGCTCAACTTAGAAAAGCGCCCCATCGCCTGCCTCGCGGAAGGCCGCATTTTCCTCCTTGACTACGACGGATCGGGCCGGCGACTCGATCTCCCTTCCCTGCCGCCGACATTCTGCATCGATGATCTCGGCCGGCTCTGGACGATCAAGGACCGCAAGGGAACCGTCCGCCATACCTTCCTCTGGGACGGCTTTTCCTGCCTGGGCCGCATCGACGGCAACCCCGGAGAGCCGCTGGCCGTTGTCTTTTCCCTTGACTGCACCGCCACCCCGGTCCGCATGATTTCCCGGACGGGCGTCACCCGGCTGCACCGCGACGCCTTCGGCGAATCCCTCCTGGCCCACGATGCCGTCCCCGGTCTTTTCGGGGCCGCTTGCTACGGCCGCTTTATGCACTATCGGTCGCGGCTCCTGGATCCGCGCATCGGTTATTTCACCGCCCCCGATCCCCTGGACGGTACCGCCGGCGATCCGCGCCGGGAAGACGGCTACGCCGGGTCCCTGCCCGTTGAAAAGCCTTCCGCCGGTCCCTATTGCGTCTGCCAGAACAATCCCGTCAGCCGCGCCGACATTCAGGGCGAATCCTCGGGAGGCTGGACGTTTCTCATGGTGCTCAGCGATCTGACATGGTCGCTGCAGAACAACATCGTGGGCTGGCTCGGCTACGAGGGATTCCTCAGCCTCTGGGGAAGCATCTTCAGCGGCAACGCAGACCGCTACGGCTGGTCTCAAGGGGTCCACAGCGACCGCACGGGAAGTTACGGCGTGCTCCGGGACGGCGCTTTCGCCAACGACCGGGCCAAAACCTTCCAGCACATCATCATCGTCAACCAGGAAGAAATCGAAAATCTGGCCGATGTCCGGGTTTTCGCCCCCAATGAGGAATTCGTCCCCACCTATTGCGGCACCGTTCTGCTCGTAACGCCCGAGAGCGGCAGGCCGTTTCTTTTGCGCGGGGCGCGGCGAAAAGGTTCGATGCAGACCAACCATCTGCCCCTGACCTGGACGCGCTACGGAGGACCGGCAAAACCCGTCATCCCCGGCTCACCGGTCCCTGCTTTCCCCAGGGGGGGATTCCATTTCGACACCCGGACCGGCTTGCGCGGACCACAGAGCGCCACCTGCACCGAATGCGTCGTCGGGACGAAATGCGCGGTGGGCACTCTGGAAAGGCGTTTCATTCTCGAACTCGGAACCACCGGAACGGGAATCGCCCAGGATTCCTGGCTGCTGCTGACGGATACGGTGGGGGGCTATGCCATTGCCAAGGTGCTGTCCGTCGAGGAGCGGAGCGGAAAAACGCGGCTCCGCGTCGATACGGCGGAAGGGACGATTGCGGCAAATTCCGTTTCGGTCCGCCCCCTGACAAGCAGGGGCACGGAAGACCTGCCCCGGGGCGGTCAGCCCGATGCCCTTGACTGCGCGACGGCAACTCAGAATTATTATTCCGTCAACGATCCCCTGCGGATTACCGCGGACAATGTCGTCCTGTCCACCTCCATCAAGTCCTTCGACACCGAAATGACCGTCGATGTGGCCCTGCCCGGAGACTTTACCGGAACGGTCACCCTGACGACGGCACAGGCGTCGGAAGGCCCTTTTGAAGCGAAGGTCTCGGCCACACCCAATACCCTTTCCTTCGTGAAAGCCGACGGCAGCCCGAGCCCGACGATTCCGGAGGCGGGAGAATTTCTCGTCGCCGCGAGCGCTACGGCAAATCCGCTCGCCCTGAAGATCACCGGCCCCGGAGGGACCGCCACGGACCGCCTCGTAGACCGCGACCCCTCTGTCCTGGGCGCGGCCGATACGCCCCTCTCCTGGCAGTTCCTGCGGCCTGTCGCCGATCCCCTGGGGACCATTGCCGCGCCGCCTGCAGGTACCACCTTTGTTTTTAACCCGGCGAGAATCTCGACGGCGGCGCCCGGCTTCGTCAAATTTGCCGATTCCGGCCAGCCGATCAAAACCGCCGTCCGCTCCGTTTCCGGGCTCGGCTACCAGTCCATCGTCACCGCCCATCCCCTGCCGGCCGGGACAGGCCCCTGTTCCGTGGAGTGCTTTTCCCGGCAGACGCCTGCCGATACGGGTCCCTACGACAACCGCACCCTGAGCGCCGAATTGACCCTCACGATGGACCCCGCCGATGCGGCGGCAACGGCCAAAGCCCTTCAGCTATCCCAGATCACCGGAGCCCAGGTCACGGACGCCATGCCGGGAGCCGCAACGATCAGCGGCATCGAGATCGCCCAACACGCGACCAGCAACCGCTGGTTCGCCGCCCATTCCACCGCGACGGGAACCTCAGACCTGAAGCCGAATTCCTTCGTTTATCTCCGGAAGGGAACGGATACTCAGATCGCACTGATTGACGAGATTCGCGGAGCCATCGAGCTTACCCGGCCGGTGACGGTCCAGGCAGCGGGCCTTGAACTGGTCCCCCTGGCTGAAAGCGGCCCCCGTTACGATGCCGAGCGAAAGGACGACTCGCATCTCTCCGTCCTGCCCTTCATCGATGTCGGCGGAGCCGGAACGCGGGTCCAGATGCCGCGGTTCCGCGAAAATGAATGCCTGCGCGTCACCTTCACCGCCAACCCGACGGGCTTGCCCGCAAGCGCCGAGGACAGATTCTATCGGATCAAATCCGTTTCCGGAACGACCTGCGAGGTCGAGGGCGATGACCTGATTCTCGCAGCAGACAACGCAACGGATATCCGCGCCGTCCGGATGACCCCGGCCAATCCCGGCACGGGGTGGTCCCGGATCGGAATTGACGGGACCCCTGTCGGTGCAGCGGGCGCCGATGGGCAGGTGACCACCGATAAGATCTCTTTCAAACTCTATGATCTGCGGCCGCGCTACGGAATGGCGGCCGTCGAGGTGGCGGTTGTCAGTGGGGACAAGACCATTGCCGCCCGGGTGAAGACAACCGCCTTCGACTATGAACTCTATTTCGCCGGAGATCCGCCCCTCACCGGCACCGGCATCGACATCCTGGCCCCCGACACCACCAAGATCGACACGGATTTCGCCGCCTCCTTCCGGCGGGAAGGCAACGCCTACCTCCTCGAGGGGACTCTCAACAACGTGAGCGCTGGGACGAATCCCGTCGTGGTCGTTCCCCTCGTCGAAACGGACAGGACGGTCAGCGGCACGCTGAGCTGCGGTTCCACCCTGGTTCCCGATGATCCGGAAAACTGGGAGTTCGATCGCCAGAAGAGCCTCATCGAGCATGAGCTCATTCACACGCGGCAGTGCTGCTGGTTCGGCCCCCTTCTGACCTCCTACATCCCCCTGGGCGCCATCGAAGGCCTCTTCGACGGGATTTCCGAAGGTGAAGACCCGACCTATTCCCCCTATGTCCAGGGCCGGCTGAAAGAGGTCGAAGGAGACTGGTATCTGGTCATTCCGAGCCCCGGAGAGACCTCTTTCGAGGAGGGAACGCCGGTACAGATCTCCAAGGGAGGAAGGACCAGGGAGGTCGAACTCGGTCCCGGAAACACCGGTGAAGGATTCCGCCTTCCCTCTCCGCTCCGTGATTACGGTACCAGTGATGTCTATATCCGCCGACGCCGCTCCAACTGGCAAGGCGTGCCGGAATGGATCATCAACATCCTGCAGATCCTCACCCACGGCGGGATCATGAATGCCACGGTGGGCACGGTCTACGGCGGCCTCTTTTTCCTGATCTACCGGGGGATCTACGGCCTGGCTCATCTGTCGGAGTCCCGCGCCGGCCGCTACTACGATGTTTCCTTCGAAGACAACGGCACCCGTCTCCACCTTACCGGCGATGAAGGTCTGGCGGCCCTGCGCGGTGCAAGCCGGGTCATCGTAAAATCCGGCGAAACGACCGTGGTACGCGAAGTGGCGTCGATCAACGATCATGACATCACCCTCTCCACGCGGGTCAGCTTTATCAATCCAGGTGGCGTTTCCCCCTATTCGAACCATGACCCGACGAGCGCCCTGGACCCCTATAATTACTATCCCGCGCAGGTGGCCGACCTCGATCAGCCGGCGCGCATCACTATTTCACCGGTCAACGGCGAGTCCCTGACGCTCACGGTCTATGACCGGGTCAAGATGCTCGTGGGCAATCAGAGCCAGACCACCGTGGTCATGCACGTCAGCGGGAATACCGCGGAGCTCAAGGACGCGCCGCCCCTTCCCACGGGGGAAACCTCACTGCGGGTGGCCAAGGTCGGCCATAACGACGCCATGGGATGGGTCGACGACTGGCTGCTCGAATATTTCGACATGGGCTGGATGAAATGGCTTTTCGATCCCTACGGGCAGATCGACTACCAGTTCCGTCCTTCCAACTGGACGCAGACCTTCACACGGATTACGCGCTATATCTTCGGCACCCAGTCGTGGTGCGTGATTCCCGGAGCCGGCTTTTTCTGGCACGACAACGCCTTCAAGCAGACCAAGCAGAGGGGGCACATGTCCTGGATGGAGCAGCAGGCCTCTGAGGAAAGCGGTGATCTCTACTCCGCCTTCTGCCGGCTGCGCAATACACCCCGCTATGTGGGCGACATCGGCCGCTTCTGGTATTTCGCCTGGCCCGGCGGAGACCGCAGCAATTTTTCCGTCATCACCGCCAACATGCTTGACGCCCCCGGTGTGCACTACGATGACGCCAACAAGCCGCGGCTGCTTCCCCTGGTCACGGGCGGCGCACCGGCCTCCCAGAACCCCAACGGCGATGCCATGGCCCCCGCCGGCAGTGGAGAATGCCTTGCGGACGGGTTTGTCCGGAGGAACTGGGCAACCCCCAACGACACCACCATGGCCGACCCGCCCAGCTTCGCACCTTCGGAAACCGCCCTTCTCCCCACCTCCGCCGCCCTGGAGCGGTGCGGCGGCACCTATGTGACCTTCACCCGGAGCGGCAAACACCGGATCTCCGTCCCCAACGCCGCCGGTTCGGACATGGCTGAAAGCCTGGAGGTACAGCGGGACTGGGGAAAGCAGAACATCTATTATGAGCTCGATACGGTCGAGGACGTTTCCGTCACCTGCGCCGGACTGACCGTCGCCAACGGCACCGTCCTCACGCTCCTGGAAACCCAGGAGGCACGGATCAAGGTCACCCCGAACAACACCCGGCGCTATGCCCTTACGGTAACGGACCCGTCGGAAAGCACCTTTGTCCAGGCAAACGATACAGCCCTGATTGCCCGAACGCCCGGCAGCGACGCAGAGCAGCCCGTGGAAATCAGCCGCCGTTATGCCTACAGCGCAGCCGACGGAACCTTCGACGATCCCGGACTCAACCACCACAAAACCCTCTTCTTCGGCGATATCCACGTTCCTGTCCGGCAGTTTTCCGTCAAGATCGTCCGGGATCTCTATTTCCGCAGTGCGATCCCGACTCTCGCGGAGCTTTCGGCCGCCTTCGATTCCCATCGGACCTCGCTCCTCCGGCCCGGCGATACGGCTTATCTGCTCGTCCCGTCCCCGGTTACCGGGGCGCTCAACCGGACCGCCGTTTCCTATCCCGGCAGCCCCCCCTCGCCGGGAAACGTCGATCCCCTTCCGTCCCTGACGGCACAGGAACCGAACCCCGAAGGGTTTGACGACTACCTGGGCGACGGGCTGATTATTCAGGTGACCTTCCCCGCCCAGGAACCGCCCCAGGAAGAAACCCTCATGACCTTCAAAATCGGCATCGGACGGAGCGACAATTCGACGGAAATCGAGACGTCGATCACGCTCAAGCCCCACTTCATGCTCCGCAGCGCCGCCACCTACCAGGTGCCCGCCACGGGCGCCCTGAACCTGACCTGCGAAGTCGCCCCCGGGGATCCGGCAGTGCGGGGCTCAAATGTTGTCGTGACCCCCTCCCAGGGCATCACGACGACCGTTTCAGGCGACGGGCGGACCGTTACGCTCACCACCGCCGGCGCCTCCCCCGGCATCCGAACCGTCAAGGTCGAAGACGCCGACCACGCCGGCCATTTTGCCGTCAGGACCATCGAAGTGGTTTAGGGAAAGACAGGAGAAAGACAGATCCGGAAAAGAACGTGATGTACCCGCTTTTATGAAGGCATAACGCCCTGACAAGCAGCGCGTGCCCAGGAGAGATCAGGACATGTCCGGCAGTTCCTTTCAAAACCGCCGGCAGGAAACGGTACGAGAAAACATTCGGAATGGCGCCGAACCAGGAAACCGGCCTTTAACAGGGAATTTTTACCGGTTCCGATACATCGCTTGGAGGGATTATGTCGATGAACGATCAGGCGGGAAACAGGGGGGAAAACGCCGCCAAGGAACTGCTTCTGGCAGATCTCAGTCATCTGCAGGATTCCTTTTGGAAAAATGAGGAGACGGGTGAAAAGCGCGTAACATTCTTCATTACACTGGTCACCGCGGCGATTACCGCACTGGTCGCCATCGGCAAGGATGGCGTTCAATACGATTTTTCAAAAGAATTCCTCCTCTACTTTGCCTTTTCTTCTTTGCTCGTGGTTGGTCTTGTTACGCTCTTCAGACTGATCAAAAGAAATGAAGTCACAGACGGCTACAAGAGAGACATGAGGAACATCAGGAAGAGGTTTCAGGATTACTATGACGATCGGGGGGTTCTTTTCGGATACGCGCCTTTCAGTCCGCAGGACAAAACGCGGCCTTCAGAACTGCGAAAATTCGGTGGGCTGGCTTACACCGTTTCTGCAATGAACAGCCTCATTTCAGCCGCTTTTGCCGCCCTGGCGCTTTCCTCGCGCAGCAGCAAGCCAACTCTCACCGTCGCATCAACAGCCGCTGCCTTTGTTGCCGCATTCCTTATTCAGGCAGCGTATGTCCGTGCAAGGGAAAAGCAGAGCCGGGGGGATTTTTTTCAGTCTTATTTCACACATGCCGGCGGTGTCGTGGTACGGTATGATAAAAGTGGAGAACCTCGTTTCCTGATCGTGTCGGCAAAGAAGATTCCGGAACACTGGGTTCTTCCAAAGGGCCACATCACGCCAGGCGAAGATCTGGAGAGGACAGCGGTGCGCGAGGTATGGGAAGAAGCGGGCGTTGTTGCAAGCGTCATAGGGCCACTGGGAGAGAGCCGATTCCGCATGGAGGCGGAAGAGGTCATTACACAATTTTTTCTGCTGGAGCACATCGACCAGCAGGAGAGTCCTGAAAATCGTGCAAAGCGATGGTGCACCTGCGAGGAAGGAATGCAGCTGCTGACGTTTCAGGATGCCAGGAATCTCCTGCGGAAGGCAGGCGCCGCAGCGCAGCGGCATTCAAGGCCTTTTTCCCGGGAAACCCGATAAAGGCGCCGGGTATCCCGCTTCAAGGAAAATCCGGATGTCATGGGGAACTTTCTTCGCATGAAGGCGGGCGTGGAGGCATTCCTGGCGGGGCGGCCCCCTGACCCTCGGCAGAATCCATGAACGGAACCATCGGGCTGGATTGGCCGCTCATCAGTCGGAAGGAATCAGAATCCAGGCTCAGAGCCGGAAAGGATGGGAACCATGCTCGGCGCCATCGCAGGGGATGTCATCGGCTCCGCTTATGAGCACAGCCGCATGAAAACAATGAACATTCCGCTGTTCCAGACGCACTCCCGCTTTACCGACGATACGGTGATGACTGTGGCGGTTGCCGATGCCATCCTCCGTTCGGCGGATTATGGGGATTCGATGAAATCTTTCGGTCGAAGATACCCCGATGCCGGGTACGGCCGGGATTTTATGAAGTGGCTTTTTTCCCCGGAGATCAGACCTTACAACAGCTGGGGAAACGGCTCAGCCATGCGGGCCAGCCCGATCGGATTCGCTTTCCCCACGGTGGAAGCCGTGCTGGCGGAAGCCCGGAAAAGCGCTGAAGTCTCCCACAACCATCCAGAGGGGATCAAGGGGGCGCAGGCTGCCGCTTTGGCCGTTTTTCTCGCTCGAGGGGGAAAAAGCAAAGAGGACATCCGGAAGGAAATCGGCGAGCGGTTCGGTTACAACCTGAAACGGACCGTTGAGGACATCCGACCGGTCTACAGGTTCGATGTCTCCTGCCAGGGTTCCGTTCCGGAAGCCATTCTCTCCTTTCTTGATTCAGAAGATTATGAAGACGCCATTCGCAAAGCGATCTCACTAGGCGGAGACAGCGATACGATCGCCTGTATTGCCGGCGGAATTTCACAGGCATTTTACAAGGTGATTTCCCGGGAAATCGTCGGGGAAGTCCGGAAGAGACTGCCCACGGAGTTCTTGGAAATCATCGACAGGTTCGACAGAACATTTATGGACACCTGATGGGATAGAGCCGGGCGGAGCAGGCGTCAGTTCGTCCGTTTTGGGTTCTCGCAGCCGTCGGCAGAAGTTGGATGCAGCCCAAGGCTCAAGCGTATCACCGTTGCGGCACGGCGGGCGGCTGGCTGGAACGGTCAATGCAGGAACCGCTCAAATTCATATCAAGGAGGATCAGGACATGCCAGCAGTTTCAAGTTACAGCGTTTTATTTTACGGAGGACCGGATGGCTATCAGACAAACCGCGCACAGATTCAGTTGAACGACGCGGCGGGGAAAACCCTGGCCTGGATCAGGTTCAATGATCCCGGCATGTTTTTTGAGGCGGACTCGGATACCGGAGGGATCATCAGGATGCATCTCCCCTCGGCCATGTTCCAAAGCGTCCTCGATGTTCTCCGCAATGAAAAACCCATTAATGTGTACTTCGCACAGGGACGCGGTTTTTTGGGAACGTCGGCCGAACCCGTGGGAGAAGCTGAATAGACTCCGACCACCCGGGATTGAAGCGAAAAAAAATGCATCGTTTCATTCCCGGGCCGGTTCTCTGCTTCAATGCTCTGAAATCCGGGGCGGCTCTTTTCCCGCCATAGCCGTCATCGAAGAACGCGGAACGGGATACGGCTAAGTTCCCCGCCTGGAAGGCAGAACGGCGTAACAGGATTTAACTGGGATAAATTCCGTAGTCTATCTGTGTTGAATTATCTTTCATTTCATTCCACAATTAGTTGAATGTCAGGCTGGGAAGGTAAATCTGCCAGCTCGGAACGCATGTCTTAAGAATCCTTTTTGACTAAATTAGCCGCTATTCAACGGACAGTTTCTGCGTAGCCGCCTTCTCATATAGACTCACAGTTCATCACACATCAGCTTCGTCGAATCGTTGCTTCAAACACCGCAGAGGCCTGGTTTGGCAAAGTAACAGCGGTCACGTCCTCATTTTTAAACCCAGCACCCAACAAAACAACCCTATTGAAGCAGGAAAGGAATAAGGAGGTAGGACATGGCAAATGAGAAAAGTCAGACGACTGGGTCCAGAAAAATCAGGAGCTTTCTTATCGATGGGCAGATCTCACGCGAGCAGCCCGAGTGCCAGCCGGGGGAGCTGAAGCTGGCCGCCTATGTCTTCGACAAGGCCGGATCCCTGCTGGGGAGTGCCGATCTGAATGAGAAAGGAGTCTACAGGGTTGCCGTGAAGCTGTCACAGCCTGCCGATGTGGACCTCATGATCGGTCCGTCAGGCATGGCAAAAGAGATCCGTCGCTCCAGCGCCTTCAGGAGATCCTTCGCAGCCGCGGAATGGAAGGCCGAAGGGACACAGCAGTACCGCCTCCAGTACAATGCCATCCTGCCGCTGGAACTATGGCTTCCCTGGTGGCCGATCCGAATCTGCATTTCCGGACACATCCGCAAGGTCAGTAGCTCCGACGGGGTTACGACCGTCTGTCCCGTCCCCTTTGTGAAGGTTGAGATCTTCGACGTGGACCGCGAGAACTGCTTCTGGCCGCCGCTGCGCAAGTGGTGGGAACTGCTCCTGGATAGACCGGTGATTCGCATTCCCGATCTGCTCAGGGAGCCTCCCATTCTGGTAAAGCCCTTCCCCGGACCCGATCCTTCACCGGAGCTGAATCTGGGAGCTGCTTCAACGCTGGCCGGCGACATCGGCGCCTTGCGGCCGCGATTGGCCAGCCTTGGCCCCCAGCCCGAACCGCCGGACCTCCCGTCATTGGCTCCAGCCAGTTCCCTGAAGGCAACCCCCGCCCTGGCCGAAGCCGCCTTTTCGGCATCGCAGCCCGCCTTTACCCGCGTGGGCGAAGCGCGCCTCATGGACAGCAGCATCGCAGCCCGGCTGGAACGATTGACACTGACCTCCAAGATCCCGCCGTGGCAAATCTTTCCGTTCTGCTTTTACAGCAGGGCGGAGGTGTGTGAGACCACGACGGACTGCGACGGCTTTTTCAACTGCTGCTTCAGATGGTGGCCCTTCCACATCCGCAACGGCCGGCTGCGCTTCGACGCCCGCCCGGACATCATCATCAAGGCGACGCAGGTCATCGACGGCGTACCGACGGTCATTTACCTTGATCCCTACACCAGCACCCGCTGGAATGTCAACAATGCCCATATCGACCTCTATCTCGACAACGAAGAGGTCATCTGCGGCAACGGCAACTGCTATGATCCGCCGGAGGGATCCCCGGTGTTCTTTACGCGCATCGGCGACGATGAGGTTTACAAAATCAACCAGATCAGCGGCCTTTACAATGAGGCTCCGTTGAGCAACGTCGCCTACGGAGGCAGCCTGCTGGTCTATGGCCAGTTCGGCGACGCCCTGTCCACCGGCATCCCGGTGCGCTATTACCGCCTCTCCTATGCAAGAGAGGGAAGCAGCGAATTCAGCCCCATCACCACGCCACTGGGGGATACGCGCGTCTCAAAGGCAACCCTCTTCAGCGAATCGCATTCCCTGGGCCCAAAAACCGTCAATGGCATCCCGGCTCTCTATGAAGTGCGCAATTTCAGCGATTACTACTGGTACAACCCGGACTGGATCGGAACCTGGAAAAGCCTGCTGGCCGAAGAGGACACTGGAAAATTCGTGTTGAGGCTGGAGGTGTTCGACGAAAACGGCGCCAAACTTACCTCGGCGCTGGGCGTGGACTACCGGGACGGCACCGTCGTACCGCCGGCCGTGCTGCCGCCCATGCTTGACCGCTGCGACCTTGTCATCACCCTGGACAACAAGGCGCCGAATCTGGAGCTCGTCATTCCCGCGGTCATTAACGAATGCGGTGTCATTCCGTGGACCCCTGCCCTGTCCCTCACCTTCCAGGCGCAGGTGTCGCAGGAAAACAACCGGCTTCGCTCGTGGGGTCTTTACTACACCAAGGGAGTCAATCCCACCGTCCATTATCTTGCCAGCGGCGCCTCCAACAACGGTCTGCCAGGCAGCATCAACCAGCCCGTATCGGGAGGCACGGCGGCTCCCGCACCTGGGACGGGAATGCTTGCCGGCCTCGACAGCACCTGTGCCTTTGCCCTCAAACTCTGGGCCTATTCCCACGTAAGAGATGGGCGACGCTTCATCTATTACCGGGAGCAGATCAAGGCGATTGCCATCGAAAAATGCCCGTAAGGATCCGGAAGGGACGCCTTTCCCAGACGCCGCCGGGGCGGGACGACAACGGCCGTTCCGCCCCGGCCTTTTGAAGCGGACTGTCCCTGAAAGCGTTCAGGGCAGAATTCGCCGGAGGTGCATCATGGCTGACCTCAATGACATTCTCGACAAGGCCCCGCCCCGCAGTTTAGCCGAAGCCCTGGCTGACTGGCCGGTGAGGGACCGTTATGAACCGTCCCCGAATGACTGGCGGGATGAAATCTTCTACTTTCTCCTTCCCGACCGGTTTTCCAACGGCCAGGAAGCGCCCGACCGTCTTCTGGACATCGACCTGAGCGCCCCCGAGGGGATCTCCCGGATCCGGGCCTTGCGAGGCGCGGAGTGGCGCTGGGACAAATGGCAGTTTTCCGGGGCGAACCGTTTTCAGGGGGGAACTCTGGCAGGGATACGCTCGAAGCTGGACTATCTGGCAGACCTTGGCATCACAACCCTCTGGATCGCACCGGTCTTCCGCCAGCGCATCGAAGAGGACAGCTACCACGGCTATGGAATCCAGAACTTTCTCGATATCGACCCGCGTTTCGGAACCCGGCGAGACCTCGTGGAACTGGTCCATGCGGCACATTCGGAACAATACAGGATGCGCGTCGTTCTTGACGTCATCTTCAACCATTCCGGCTGTAACTGGCTCTATGACAGCTCTTCTGGAAACGCCTTCGAACCTCCATACCTTGCCTGGGGCAGCTACGGCACCCTCTGGCCGCGCAACGGATACGGCTGGGCCATTACGGACCCCGAGCAGAAACTGGGAGAAGACGACTACGTATGGCCCACCGATCTGCAGGGCCGCGATCGCTATCTCCGGGCGGGGAAAGGCCGTCTCGGTGAAGGCGACATCAACGACGAATCTGCGGAGCATAAGCGAACCGATTTCCAAAGACTGCGCAAGTTCAATCTCTTTGCTGGCGAGACGCTTTCGGCGCTGGTGCTTGCATATCACTACTGGATCGCCCTCGCAGACGTCGACGGATTCCGAATCGACACCCTCAAGCATGTGACACTTGAACAGGCCAGGAATTTCTGCAATGCCATCAGGGAGTATGCCGAGATTCTCGGGAAAGATGACTTTCTGCTTGTTGCCGAGGTCGCTGGGGGCAGTTCGGCGCAGGACCGCTACCTGGACATTGCCGGGCGCAACCTCAATGCATGTCTCGATATCGGCGAACAACGGGAGATTCTATGCAATGTCGGCAAGGGGCTGGCAAAAGCGTCGGACTTCTTTGGCGGCTTCAACTACTATGACCAGGGGATGGGATCGCACCGCAACTGGGGTTCTCATCACCTGAGCATCAGCAATGACCACGACCATGTCTTCGGCGCCAAGGTGAGGCTGGCCGCGGATGCGCCGAACGATCACCAGGCGGCGGCGGTCGCTGCCATGCAGCTTTTCACACTGGGTATTCCCTGCTTTTATTATGGAATGGAACAGGGCCTGGCCGGAGGAGCCGAACCGCAAGAGCGCAGATACCTCGACTGGGGCGGCCATGACTGCCTTTTGCGTGAAGCCATGTTCGGACCGGAGCATCCTCTGGCTTCAGGATGGGACGGAGTGCAGGGGGAAATCGACCCCGGCCAGATCGGCTTCGGCCCGCACGGCACCGCCGGATATCATGTTTTCAATACAGATCATCCCATTTACAGGCGGATGGCCGAGCTTACCCGCCTGCGCCGGGCCTTTATTCCTCTGCGGCGGGGAAGGCAGTACCCTCGTCGGATTTCGTATCTGGACCGTCCCTTTGCATTCCCGGATGCAGGCCAGATCATTGCCTGGTCACGCATCTTTGACGACCAGGAGATGCTGGTGGTGATCAACCCGAACGGGGTCGAACGGCGCGGCGGGCGGGTTGTCGTTGACGGCAGCCTGTCACAGGAGGGGTTGCAGGTTGTCTCCAATACGGACCCCGAAGCCCCGGAAGCGATGCAGAACAGCGCCTGGGTGAGCTGCAGCCCATCGAATCACGGCCTTGTCGTCTGCCTTGATCAGTGGCTGCTCGGCCCTTCGGAAGTTATGGTACTGGCCAACCGTTCGGCGATCGAATCCGTCGGCTTGAAGTGGCATGGCGCGGCATGATGCAGCGCCATGGAATTTTCTCCAGTGGGGTGCGCCGCCAATGTTCCAGACCGGCTGGGGTTGGAGCGGAATCATCGTCCGTCCATGCTCGGGAGAGTTAATGTCCGGGGGATTTTCGGGCAATCCCCCGGACACGCACCGGATTTTTTCGGACCTTATCCGAGCTTGAGCAGCGGCTGGACCACCTGGCGGAATGCAGCGGCAGCCTCCGTGTCCTTATGGTGGAAGATAAAGGGGCGCCCTTCATCCGATGATTGCACGATCTTGGGATCAATGGGAATCCGCCCCAGAAAGGGCACATCCATCCGTTTGGCCATTTCCTCACCGCCTCCCTGTTTGAACAGTTCAATAAGCTTCGAACAGTGTGGACAGATCAGGCCACTCATGTTTTCAACAATGCCCAGGACAGGAATTTTGAGGTGCCGGCAAAACGTTACGGATTTGCTGACATCGATCGTCGAGACATCCTGAGGCGTCGTCACCACGACCGCGCCGTCCGCATCGGGAATCAACTGCGCGACGGAAAGCGGCTCATCTCCCGTACCCGGGGGGAAATCGATGACCAGATAATCCAGGTCGCCCCAGTGGACATCGGTAAGCAGTTGCTTGATCGCTCCGTACTTCATCGGCCCGCGCCAGATCACCGCATCATCCTTCCGGTTCAAAAGAAACCCCAGGGACATGACCTTCATGCCGTAGTCCATTGAAACGGGAAGCATGGCATCACCGACCACCTCCGGCTTGCGGTCCTCCAGGGCAAGGAGCTTGGGAATGCTGGGGCCGTGAAAATCCACGTCCAGCAGCCCAACCCGCTTTCCTTCGAGGGCCAGGGCAACCGCCAGATTGACGGCCACGGTGCTTTTCCCGACGCCGCCCTTTCCTGAGAGAACCAGAATTTTGTGAGCAACACGCTCCATGCTCTTTTTGAGCTTGTCATCTTCGGGGGTATTCTGTGCGGCGGGATTCTGCTGATTTCCCGACACGGGGCACCCCGTTCCTCCCGGTGTATTTCCTGAACCACATGAATCACAAGAACCCATAATCCTTATTCTCCTTTTTTGCTTGAGTGAATCTGATCTCTATATCACAAAGTGATCGTTTTTAACCTTCTTGATTTTACGAAAACGTCCTGATAATTTGAGCAATCCGGTACGGAATTTTTTATAGGAAAACGATGGAAACACTACTGGGAATAGCGGTTGGTATAGGGCTTAGCGCCGCATGCGGCTTTCGGGTTTTTGTTCCCCTGCTTGCGATGAACCTGGCGATCCTGGGCGGCCACATTCACCCTTCTCCCGAATTTGCCTGGATCGGCACCCCCTATGCGACGCTGGCTTTCGCAACAGCAACCGTCGCGGAAATCATCGGCTATTATATCCCCTGGTTCGATTCCATCCTGGACACCATCGCAACACCCGCCGCCGTCATCGCCGGTACGGTCACCACGGCTTCCATGGTAACGGAAATCTCCCCCTTTCTGAAATGGACGCTGGCGATTATGGCCGGTGGCGGAATCGCCGGCCTGGTTCAAGGATCCATGGTCGCACTCCGCTTAAAATCATCCCTCTCTACGGCGGGAGCGGCCAATCCCTGGATCGCGACACTGGAACTGGTCGGAGCCATCGTCATAGCCATCCTGGCCCTTGTGGTCCCGATCGTCTGCCTCGGACTCCTCGTCCTTCTGTGCATTGCTGTTATCCGCAAGACCGGCAGACTCCTCTTCGGAAGAAGAACGTCCTCAGCACGATAACGGCATTCCTCCCCCCTTTGCCATACGCTTTTCTCCTCCCATATCTCATCGGTTTTTCAGGCATATCCCCATTTTATACTCACGCATGGCGGCACATTTACCCGTGCCCCACCTGGGCGTGCGAAACGACCGTATCCATCACGGGTTGCCTGCCTGTAACACACCGCACCCTGAAGGGTTGGCATGAGATTTGAGTGATTTACCGTCAAAAGCACACGGCCGCCCCGTGGCGACAGCCCGTCAGCGACGGGGAAAGAACGCGGTCGGCTCGTCGCTCAGATCACGATGAAGGAGAAGAAAATCATGGGAACCACGGTCATATTCGCGTTGGGAATGATCATCGGGGCATGGATTGGAATCACGTTGCTGTCCTGCTGTCACCTGGCGAAAAAGGCGGATATCCCCTTCAACATCCGCTGAAAATCACTCTGTTTCATAGCAGGCCAGTATTTCACCGAAATAGAGGGTATGGTAGTCCTTTTGAGGATAAAACGATGATTCATACTCCCTGTCCAGATGGGCCGGATCCATGGCGGTTTTGTAGATTATCGCGCATTCATACTGGCGTCCCCTGGTTTTTATGACGGGGGAATCGACTTGGCGCCCGCTGATCGTCTCCAGGCTGCATGCCTTGAACTTATCGACGTCCCGGCCGGATTTCGAACCGCAGAAGGCAAGTTCTTTTCGCAAGTCCTCCAGCGGAACCGTCACGGTAAAATCCCGGGCGGTTTCAATGATTCCAAAGGTGTGGCGACTGGACCGCACAGCCACCATCATGATCGGTTTGTTCCAGACAAAGCCGAAGGCAGCCCACCCAATCGTCATGGTATTGACTCCATTTCCAGATTTTACCGTCAAGAATGCACCCTTCTTGATCCTGTTGAGGGTGTCCTCCCCAACGCCTGCGCTATTTCCATCGATCATTTCAAGTTCCTTATTCTGTTGAAGAAATTGTTACTGGGACTTTTCGGAAGACGCCTTCAATTTTCAGCAGAATGAAAATTTTTCCTTCCTGAAACGCGTGCTTTCCCTTTGACAACCACTGTTTTTCAATTGCCGTTTCTCATAACGTTTTCAGCGGGCAAAGAAAAGTAAAATTTTCCAATGAATTACACAAACCATTAATATTATGTGGTTTTTAACTGCCTTTTCGTTGCCCAGCTCTTATGCAAGCCGTTCAATATTTCTAAGAATTGCTGACTTATCCCCTTTGCCAACAGGGTTATCAACAGGGTTATCAATAGAGCTGTGGATAAAAGGGGGCGCTTCGCCAACATTTTGGCCTTTTGCCACCCACATCGATGATTATTTGACAGCCGTCCCGATCTTTTTTTGAAGGACTTTTTTGAGCGGCCCGATCCTTTGGGGGCCGCTAGTGCGATGAAAGATGCGGCAAGAGGAATCAGCCAGATCCCCGGTGATGATTAAACGTCAGCCCCATACTTTCGTATTGTTCGCAGAAGGATCTCCGTGCTTCGCGAACTCAGGCCCTCGTCTTTCACCTTTTTCAGGAGAAAATAAAGGCGCTGCTCAATGATGCCCATTTCCTGAAGGTCATTCCACAATCTCTCGATAGCGGTTTTATCCACGCCATAGAACATATTTCCCGGAACGGCCATGTTCGAGACAAAGATTTTCAGGCCTTCGGGTGTAATGAAATAATTGTCACCGATCCGCAGAAATTCCCCGGCTGAATCTTCGTCCACCCGCTGCAATTTTTCGATGATCGCCCTCAAAAAGTCATGATTCACCTTCAGATATTCTTCGGCAATAAAACGGCTTGTGCTTAAAAATCCACCCAATTTCATGATGCTCCTCTTTCGTTCACAATTTCATACCATCCGAACATCTTCAAGCGGTTCTGCGGAATCAGCCTGACAGGAAAACAGCTGAGTTCGAGCTCTCTGAATCGGATTGTTCAGCCTTGCATGATGCCCCGCACTGGAGCAAATCCTCTTCGGCTTATTCCGACGGCAGGGTTTTAAGAAACAGGTCGGCTTGGGCGAAGGCCGTCTCCATCTCCGCAACAAGACTGTCCACGTTGGCCTGAACATTGACCACTTCACCGCTGAGCCCCACGATGGCCTTCGCGTTGAGGTTGTGCTTCATGAATAACACCTGGTCGCGAAGGGTACAAGAGCCGGATCCAACCTAGCTTCGGCCCTTTTCATGGCTTTGATCAGATCCGCAAATTTCTCCCGGGTGGCATCGTATTTCTGCTGGCTGGACCTGCGAAGGTTTTCACGGAATGTTTTCTTTTCCGGGGGATTCACTCACTTTCAAATCATTTGCCATGGACCCCGTCATGGCGAATGGGAAAGAGCGGCCTTGAGGGCCAAACAGGGAGGAGGAGCGCTTCTCCATCCAGAACGGGTTTCTTTCATGTCACCCGGGCCCGATACTGCGCCAGATCAGATAATGTCACCCGGAGCGATGTCACGAGGAGGAAAGGGCGTGCCGGCATGAACCATCGCGGGCCTTGAACATCTCCCGCACAAAAAATGAAATGCCGGTCTCCCGAATGTATCCGACCGGCATTTCAGCATGAAAATCAGATATCATCAGACGATATCGAACGGTCAGTGCAGTGTTTCATCCGAGTCATGAATCACACTGAATTCATCGCCCTGCTCGTACATAAAAAATGCTCTGTCATCAAAATCCGCTTTTTCAATTCCATTCTCGTAAAATTCCTTCCTCATATTGTCCACGGAATAATATTCTCTGAGTATGGGATCTTTTTTGCCGATATTAACGACAAAGCGGTTAGAGCTATAGGTGACTCTGACTGAATTTTTCTGTTCTTTCGTTAAGTTCAGCAACATATCCTCTAACCTCCTTTCCCGTTTTTCCATGTCCAGCCTTTCTGTTTACGGAAACCGTCTTTTTTGTGCCCTTTGCTCTATTCTAATATAAGACACACAATATAATAAAAGTTATTACTATGCTGTTTGTCAATCATTGAAAGAGGATTTAGAAAAGATTTTATGGCAGATCCTGGATGTCACAAAAGACGAACACGCTATCGTGTCGCTTGTGTCCCCCCATCCCCCGGTTGAACGTCCCGGACAGAGACAAGCGTGCTCACGTTGCCCGACGGGCAAGAAGCGCCCACACGCCGGCCGCCGAGAGCAGTAAACCTCCTGCGAGTTTGAAGTGGCGTTGTGTACGAGGGGACGACAGTATGCGCCGAGCGGTAGCAGCAAAGGTGGCATATACCGTGGCGTTAGCCATGGCCATAAGGACAAAGGTCACAGCAAGTACCCATAACTGGAATGTAACATCAATGGCAGGATTGACGAATTGGGGCAGGAAAGCGACAAAGAAGACGATGCCCTTGGGGTTGAGTGCGGTTACCAAATAGGTATTGAAAAAGAGCCGCCAGCGGGTTGTGGGCGCTGGAGTTGACGGCAACGCAATCGTGGAAATGCCGGACCGGAACAGAGTTGCACCAAGCCAAAGGAGATACAAACCGCCCATGATCTTGACAACGTTGAACCAGAAGGCCGAGGTGCTCAGCAACGGGCCGAGGCCCAGCAGTGATAAGGAAAGAGACGTGCAGTCGCCAAGCGCTATGGCGGCAACGAGTGGAACATGTGCGGAACGACCATTAGCCAAGGAATAGCTTATTACCGTGAGAACGGTCGGACCGGGGATAACGAGAAGGACCGATGTGGCAAGGACAAAAGCAGACCAAAGGTTGATATCCACGGCGCATCCCGGTATGGCGTCTGACGCCAACAATCGATGTTAGTTGAACGGATAACTTGATATTTTAAGGTTGCAGGCCGGATACAATCCCTTTTTCACCATTATAGTTCTCCTCTAACGATAAAGAAGCGTGCCCACTTGTCAGCCTTCCAATACTGGTCAGATCGAGTACATTCTGCTCAGTCTCTTAAGCAGACCATGGAATTCTTCATGTTTGCCTGCACCAATTCGCTCCTCTTCTATTCTTTCAAAACCTTCATAGAGTTCGTCCTGTTTTTGTTCCGATAAAAGACGATCAGCCATTACAAACAGAACATCATTCTCCTTTTCGATATGATTTCTCAGCAGCGCAATGTAAGCGAGTGCAATTTTACTGATGGTTTTGGATGCAGATTGGTCCCCGCCGACATATTTGGCATAGTAATCGCTCAAAGACTTGACATAATTTCTACCCATTTCATGCTCCTGAAGCATGACTGCAATCGGACCATCTTCAGGAATGCCCGCGGCTGTCAGTGCAGGGAACAGCAGGTCTTCCTCTTTGCCGTGATGGCATTTGTCGACAAAGACTTTCAGAAACTCCAGGATTCCATCAAAATGCTCTTCGTTCAGATTCCTGTCCGCCTCTAATTGTCGACAGACCTGTTCTAAAATAATGAGCATCACCTTGACACCCTCATGCTCGTTTCTTAATTGTTGTGTCGCTTTCATATCCGCCCTCCTTTTTCAAATCATGGAAGTTGAAAAAACATCCTCTCTCGATGGGAGAGTAACAGATTCTCCGGTGCGTCCCGGGTTCAATCTTTTAATTTTAGATATTCTTTGTAGAGGATGTGTTTTCTCTTTGTAGACGCATCGCGATCGCCGTAGTGAGCCAGTCCAAGTCTTTCTTGAAATCTGTCTCCGCTGCACCCGCTATGCAGGTATCACGGATGGTGAGTGGTTGTGTCCCAAGTTTCTCCATCTCGATGCCCATTTCCTGAAGGATCTGTTCGAGAGATTCATTTGTTTCCACCGCTTTTCTTAAGATCGGATAAAATAGAATCTTCTCTTTCCAATTGCCTCATCAGGAGTTCTGCAGCTTTTCCAAGGCTGAAGAAAAAAGCGGTCAGAGGAAAACTTCGATAGCCGGGGTTTCAAATTTGCTAACTGTCGGAGAATTTTGCCGTTCAATTAGACCAATTATAACAGACTGGAATTTTTAATCATATTAGAAAATGGAAAATCGATTAATCCGAGAAAGGATGAAGATAGAAGGACCAAAAAATTGCTGCCGGCAGCATACAGGACAGCACATAAAAATTTAGGGGGCTAAGCTGTCTACCTGGCCCCCTTATTTTTCTGGTGGAGCTGAGGGGAGTCGAACCCCTGACCTCTTGAATGCCATTCAATTATATATCACTTTTTAACCATATCACTATAAATCACTTGACATTAATCTCCTATAAAATTATACAACTTCCATCGCTGATCACTTGACTAATTTTTAATTAGAATCACCAGAAATCATCAAATAGGTTAGCAATAGGTTAAACATTTAACCGTGGTTAAGGCAACTTGATTATGAGATTTTGCACTTTTTAAGGCCTCAAAAGTAGATAGGGAAAACATGGCACGACAAGGAGCAACACGTAAGGCAACACGAGAAAAAGGGGTTTACGAGCTCGTTTCCGAAACACGAATCTACAACAGGAAACCGGATATCTGTTATTACATTGCATTCAAAATCGATGGGAAACTGACCTGGGAAAAGATAGGTTGGATTTCTGAGGGGTACAGCATCAAGCTGGCTGCCAATATTCGGGCGGAACGGATGCGTTCTCTTCGCCATGGAGAGGATCTTCCGCAGCAGAAAAAAAAGGTCCCGATGTTTAAGGAAGTCATGGAGAAATATCTCGCCTGGGCGGATACCAGTAAAACGAACGGTCGGACAACAGATTCATATCTTTACAAACATTTGACCCGGTTTGACGAAAAACGGCTAGATGAAATTCACCCCTTTGCCTTGGAAGGACTCAAACAGGATATTCTAAATAAAGGTTTGTCCCCGGCAACAGCAAAACACATTCTTGTTCTTGTTGGTGAAGTTTTCAATAAAGCCATTATATGGGGCCTTTATCAGGGTGACAACCCGATCAAAAAAGTCAAAATGCCTGTACTGCAGAATAAGAGAGAGAGGTTCTTATCCCACGATGAGGCCCATACCCTGCTTTCCGCGCTGAAAGAGAGGTCGCAACAACTACATGATATTTGCATATTATCTCTCTATTGCGGGTTGCGTATGGGTGAAATTTTTAATTTACGGGGTCAGGATTTGGACTTCGTAAATGATTTGATTCACATTTCCGATCCAAAAAACAAGCACCCCCGGAAAGCCTATATGACAGAAACCGTCAAAGAGATGCTTTTTGCAAGAAAACCGGATTCGCCTGGGAATTTTCTGTTCAAAAATCGGAAAGGGGATAAGATTATAAGTATATCTCGGTCTTTTGAGCGTGTTGTGGATGAACTGGGATTTAATAGAGGGATTGCAGACCCAAGGCAAAAAGTTGTGGCTCACTCCTTGAGGCATACCTTTGCAAGCTGGTTGGCAATCCAGGGAACACCAATTTACACGATTGCCAGTCTAATGGGTCACAAATCCATTGCCATGAGCGAACGGTACAGCCATTTGAGTCCCGACCATAAGAAAGAAGCCGTCCTTAACCTCGAGAAGGAAATTAATGAATCCAAAGGAACTCACATTCGGATGAGAGAGGGGTTCAATGAATAAAGAAAAAATACGTTACCGCCTTTGGTGGGAATTATTAAAAAGAAGTAAGGCCTATAAGATATTTTGTGAAGTTGCCGACCACAAGGAATTAGGCGAGGAATTTATTCCGGTGGCTGCACAAGAAAAAATTGTGGAATATTTTGCTGGCGAAAGAAGAAAATTTTTCGAAAAAGAATATGATGTAAACATCAATGATTTTATAAAAATATATTCGTTTTGGGGTGATGTACATCAAAACGATTTTGACTATTGGTGGGGGAAAAGAGGCAGGCAGCAAATTTCAAAAACAAAAACTACCATTTTGAATATCAGACACGACCTAAAAACACTCAGCAATCTTGCACAATTATCCTTGCTAAACAGTTTGGAACATACGGACAGAAAAGCCTTTGGACTTGAAGATATAAAAGAGATGGTCGACCTGTTCAGAAATTATTTTTCCAGCCCCGATAATCAGCAATATCTGTATTTGAAAGTCGATATTCACAGTAAAGCAACCTCCGACGAGATCGGACGTGAAATTCTCAGGCTGAGGACCCAGCAGAAAAAAGAATCCAAGATTGGATCGCGAACCACCCGCCTTCGGGAAGAGATCGAACTATATTTAAAGGTTTACGACGAAAAAGAAAAGAATCCAGAAAAACCATGGGCCAATATCATCAGCAATATTGACATACCTGCGGATAAGGGAAATTGCCGTGAAAAGAGGGTGTTGGAGAAATATTATGACTACTGGGATAAAGCAAAATCCTTAATTAAACAGGTTGAACATAATCACTTTCCAGGAAGCAACCAGAAATGATGTTGAAAAATACCTGTAAGATATCTGGTTTCTTTTCGGTTACGACGATTACAATTTAGTTACAGTCTCCATGGCTATCAGATTGAATAATTCTCCCACCTAAACGCCGTATCATCACAATTTGATCATAAATATTTCATTGAAGAACAGGAATTCAAGATACTGGACAGACAGAAAGCAGGATTACGTTTATAAAAACGGATTATCTTTTGTTAATGAATCCAGACCATAGATAAAACATGTTTTCTGTATGGTTCTGTTCTGGAAACAGGAAGAAAACTTAGCACAACTATTGACCATATTTTAATATTTTAGAACCAAAAATAGTGACAAAATTGATAAAATATTTCTGACGGATTTTAGAGCCAAATTTTCATATGGAGCAATAAATATAATCACAAATAACTTAACAATATTAAGCACTTACCAACATACTGAAATGCAAATCACAAACGATAATTAAGGTGTGAAAGTAACCTTCTGGATAGGGAGAGGCTGCATTTTTTGAAAATTGTATAACTTTGTATTTTAAACACTTGTCGTTATAAGCGCCTTATTTAGCGAAGGTAAAAAAGTATTAAACTGGTCTCTGTCAAAACGATTGTACCCTACAAACTATCCTGGGAATTTTGCCTCGTAAAAGTATATTGTTTTCGATGTCATTTTCCCACATTTCCTGCTATGTACAACACTATTTATTTTCCTAAATAGTTTCTGAAAGGAAAATTGAGCACTTGGAACCCTTAACCTGATCCGCATTTTCTTGTTACATTTCTGGAGGAGTCCAATGGCACCTAAAAAGAAAGTAGCAACCACCACTGAAGCCAAGAACTACAAGCACCCAGAGGCCGAAAGCCCGATGCGTCCTGAGGTAGGAACACAGGCGAATTTTAAGAAGAAGAAAGCACCCATAACTTATAAATATGACTCATCTCTTTCCCCGGAGCTTCGCTGGGATAGCCAGAATTCGGCGCGCGAGCAAGGGGAAGCACTTATTAAAAAAATTCTGGAAGCCGGAACGATTGAGGAAGCACATACGGCGGCCCAGGAACTAGCAGCACTTTCCAGCCCGTTTCTTAACTGGGCGGGAAAAGCCGAACGACTTTCCTTTGATGTACCTACCTTGCCACTATTTGTTCATGAACGCCTCTCCACCAAGGGTATCATCGAAACTCTGAAGAGCCATAAAATCCAATCCGCACAATTGGATATGTTCAGTCTGTTCGCCGATCCACAACACCCCGTTATCGATCAGATTTTGAAAGCTTATGAGTACAAGGACCAATGGGTCAACCGGATGATTTTGGGGGATTCGCTGGTGGTGATGAACTCGCTGCTCCAATACGAAGGGATGGGCGGACAGGTGCAGATGTTCTACTTCGATCCGCCCTATGGAGTGAAATTCGGCTCCAATTTTCAGCCATTCGTACGCAAGCGGGACGTAACCCACAACGAAGATGAGTGCATGACGCGGGAACCAGAGATGGTGAAGGCCTATCGGGATACTTGGGAACTTGGGCTTCATTCCTATCTGACCTATCTCCGTGACCGGCTTTTCCTCGCCAAGGATTTGCTGCATCCAACCGGCAGCGTCTTTGTCCAAATCAGCGACGAAAACCTGCATCATGTCCGGGAGGTGATGGATGAGGTATTTGGGGTTGAGAATTATATAGGTCAAATAGCTTTCAGAAAGACTGGGGGACAATCGGTAAGCTTATTACCGAGTACATACGACTTTGTCTTGCATTATGCAAAAGACAAAGAACGGATAAAGTTTCGTCAACTATACACAGGTAAAGATCCTGGAGAAGAAGGTGCAAAGCAGTATGTATGGGTTGAAACACCTGATGGAAAATCATACCGAAAATTAACAGACGAAGAACTTTCAAAATCTTTAGCTATACCAGAAGGATATCGCGTCTTTCGACCCGGCCCGTTAACATCACCCGGAGCCAGCATAAACACTCGGAACGAAATCACGCTTCAAGGTAAAAGTTTTTTTCCGGGTGCTAATCGTCATTGGAGCCTTGGCCCTGACGATACAGAAGAACTCGACCGTAAAGGTCGAGTTATGATAATAGGCAATACACCCTGTTCAAAGCTTTATATCAAAGATTTTCCAGTTTCCCCATTGAAGAATATCTGGACTGATACCGGCGGAAGTGGATTTTCTGAAAAACCGCTATACGTTGTTCAGACAGATTCCCTTGTCATACAACGCTGCCTCCTCATGACTACTGACCCAGGCGATTTGGTGTTGGACATGACCTGCGGCAGCGGGACCACTGCCTACGTGTCCGAGCAGTGGGGCCGTCGCTGGATCACCTGCGATACCTCCCGCGTGCCGATGGCACTGGCACGTCAACGGCTCCTTACCGCAACCTTCCCTTACTACCAACTGAGAGACGAGAAACGCGGCCCGGCGGGGGGCTTCGTCTACGTTCACAAGCAGAACAAAAAAGGCGAAGAGGTCGGCGGCATTGTCCCTCATGTCACCCTGAAATCCATTGCCAACAATGAACCGCCATCGGAAGAAGTGCTGGTTGACCGACCGGAAATCGAAAACAAGATCACCCGCATTTCCGGACCGTTCTGCGTAGAGGCGACCATCCCTACACCAGTTGATTGGGAAGGGAACGGCGAAGATGATCCCGAGATAGGCGCAGCAGAGCAGCATCGCACATTCATCGACCGGATGCTTGAAGTTCTGCGCAAATCACCTCTGCTGCACCTAGGCGGTGGCAAGTCAGTAATGCTAAAGAGTATCCGACCACCAGCCAAGACTCTTTCGCTTTCAGCCGAGGCGCTTGTGGATGCATCTGCGCCTGGCCAGAATCCAAGTCTTGAGGATGTCTGTCAGGAATCTCTAGAAATATCAGCTGGTATGCTTCCACTTACACAAAAGCCAGTCGCACTGGTCTTTGGTCCAGAAAGCGGCGCAGTGAGCGAAAAGCTGGTACATGAAGCTTTAAAGGAAGCCAACCTGAAAGGGTATACACACCTCTACGTTATTGGCTTTGCCATACAACCCAATGCACGGATACTGATTGAAAATGCCGCCGAGATTATGATTCCGGCCACCTATGTGCAGGCAACGCCTGACCTGATGATGGGCGACTTATTGAAGAACATGCGCTCCAGTCAGATTTTCAGCGTTTGCGGCCTGCCGGAAATCAAAGTCCACACGGTAAAACTGGAAGACAAGGACGATCCGGTCCGTTATCAGGTGGAACTGGTGGGGCTGGATGTCTTTGACCCGACAACTCTGGGAACCGATCACCGCAAGGGAAATGATGTCCCAGCCTGGTTTCTAGATACCGACTATAACGGACTCTGTTTCCATGTTTCTCAAGCCTTCTTCCCCCGCACCAATGCATGGGGAAACCTGAAAAAGGCGCTCAAATCCACCCACGAACAGAGCGTCTGGGATCATCTGGCCGGAACCATGAGCGCGCCCTTTGAAGCTGGGGAGAATACGCAGGTTGCCATCAAGGTGATTGATGACCGGGGGAATGAGCTGCAAGTCATCAAGAGTCTGAAGGAGGCCAACTGATGAGCAGCTTTGAGGTTAATCAACCGATTCTGAACTCCCCATACGATGAGCCCGCTGAACATTGGTATATTGAGGAGGGGCTTCAACCTGAGCGGAGGAAGGGTCGCCGGAAAGCGGGGTATTTCTACCGTGACCCCAAGGCTCCATCGAGTGATGTCATTCAAGAAGCCCGTGGTATGTGGCTGGAGTTGGCTCTGGTCAACCAGATAAGGGCGTTGGTCAAAGAGTGGCGGACTTTGGCACTTCGTGGTGAAGGGGGTGTTACCCGCACCACACAGGAACTTCTCAATTACTGGCGTCGCGACGGAAGGCAGCACCGGCTTTTTTTTGCCCAGCTTGAGGCGGCAGAGACTATTATCTTTTTGAAGGAGGCTCGGGGCGATTTCCTTCAAGGGATTGACATACCAGTTGACAATGTGAGCGAGGAGCGCAAGGCCGAGGGCTTTAGCGCTTTTCAGCGTTATGCCTGCAAAATGGCCACCGGTTCTGGAAAAACCACCGTTATGGGTATGCTGGCGGCATGGAGCATTTTAAACAAGATCAACGATCGTATGAACGCTTTGTATTCCGACGTAATCCTGATCGTCTGCCCCAATGTGACCATCCGGAACCGTCTGCAAGAGCTTGACCCGTCCAGTGGTGAAGCGAGTCTGTATCGGACTCGTGATCTTGTGCCGCCGCGCCTGATGCCTGACCTGGCCAAGGGGCGCGTACTTATGACCAACTGGCATGTGTTTGAACAGCAAGTTGTGAAGACCGGTGGAATCGGAGCAAAAGTGACCAAGACAGGGATTCCGATCCGGGTGAAAGAGACTATTACTATCGGCAAGGAAACCACTACGGCGCGGGGGAAGCGTTATCTTACCTTGGATGATTTCCAGCGGCAGCTCGGCGCAGGAATATTAACCGTCATCAGTGAGGACAATGACAAACAGGGCAACCTAAAAAAGGTCTTTGTTGAATCGCTCAAGTATGTTGAAAGCGATACTGCCATGATTAACCGGATTTTAGGGAGAGAAGTGGGCGGAAAGCAGAACATCCTGGTCTTTAACGACGAAGCGCACCATGCCTACAGGATTTCCCGACCAGAGGCTGAGGAAACTGAAGACGATCTGTTTGGTGAGATTGAGGAGAGTGTAGAGTTTTTCAAGGAGGCTACCGTCTGGATTGACGGGCTGGACCGGATACATAAGCTGCGAAAGATCAATTTCTGCGTTGATCTGTCGGCAACCCCCTATTATCTGGGACGTGTCGGGCAGGAGACAAACCGCACCTTTCCCTGGGTCGTCTGCGATTTTGGCCTGACCGACGCCATTGAATCAGGACTGGTGAAGATCCCCCAGCTTGCGGTGCGGGATACCACGGGAGCAGAAATACCGGGTTATTTCAATGTCTGGCGCTGGATACTCCCCAAGCTGACCCCCGCTGAACGGGGTGGTAAAAAAGGGAGCCCGAAGCCGGAAGCGATCCTGAAATGGGCCAATACACCTGTTTCCATGCTTGCTGGTCTTTGGGAAGATCTACGGCAGGAATGGGAGGATAACAGCGAAGACCCCCGCCCACCGGTGTTTATTCTGGTCTGCAAGAATACCAAAATTGCGAAAATGATCCACGAATGGCTGGCTGCTGATGTGAAACCGGCAGGCATCCCCTCCGCCGGAATAGCCGCCTTTCGCAACACAACTGATAAGACCTACACCATTCGGGTTGACTCTAAGGTAGTTCACGAAACCGATTCGGACGAGAGCAAGGGAGACGAATCAACCTGGATGCGTTTTACTCTTGACACGGTGGGTAAAATTGCCTGGCCAATGGATAAACAGGGAAGGCCAATCTACCCGGAAGGATTCGATGTGCTGGCGCATAAGCTGAAGCGCCCTCTTCACCCGCCGGGACGGGATGTGCGCTGTATTGTCAGTGTGGGAATGCTGACCGAGGGATGGGACTGCAGCACAGTCACCCATATCGTTGGGCTGCGTCCTTTCATGTCACAGCTGCTCTGTGAGCAGGTGGTAGGGCGTGGGTTACGTCGTTCCAGCTATCAGGTCGGGGAAGATGGCAAACTGACAGAAGAGGTAGCAAAGGTCTTTGGAGTACCATTTGAGGTGATCCCGTTCAAGGAAAACAAAGGGGGAACGACAACAAAGCCTTCCAAGCGCTATCATATCAGCGCTGTTCCCGCGAAGAAACACTTTGAAATTATCTTCCCCCGAGTGGAAGGCTATCGGCAGGCGATCCGAAATCGCATCTCCGTTGACTGGGATGCTGTTGCAACGCTTGATCTTGATCCACTCAAAATCCCGCCGGAAGTTCAGATGAAAGCCGGTCTACCCAACAATAACGGGCGCTATTCCCTGACCGGGCCGGGTAAACTGGAAAATGTTGACCTGAACCCATATCGACAGGAGCGTAGATTTCAGGAACTGACCTTTCAACTGGCGCGTGACCTGATACGGGATTATGCTTCTCAGCCAGGTTGCGAAGTACCTGTGCACATATTGTTTCCCCAGATAACAAGGGTCGTAGAGAACTATCTCAGGGAAAAGGTCAAAACGATCGCGCCGGCTAATATACTGGATGTATTCCTTTCACCATATTACGGATGGGTGATAGAACGCTTGGTAGAAGCTATAAAACCAGATACTTCGCAAGGAGAAGCCCCAGAGGTACCGCGTTATGAAACAAATCGTGGTCCTGGTTCTACCGCTGATGTAGACTATTGGACAAGCAAGGACGTTCGTGAAGTAGTGAACAGCCATCTTAATTACGCCGTTGCTGATACCAAGGTATGGGAGCAGTCTGCAACCTATCTGATCGACACCCATAAGATGGTTGATTCCTTCGTAAAAAATGCTGGGCTCGGCTTTGCAATCCCTTATCTGCACAACGGCCAATCCCATGACTATATTCCTGACTTCATCATCCGTCTGAAGACTAATCCTGTTGTACACTTGATCCTTGAAACAAAGGGTTTTGACGATTTAGCGGAAGTCAAGAGACAAGCGGCCCAGAGATGGGTCAATGCAGTTAATGCTGATGCAAATTATGGAATATGGAAATTCTCAATGGCAAGGAAGGTTGGTGAAGTTCGGGAGTTAATAGATAAGGCAGTATAATTGATGCCATATTTATATTCGAAGACTTTCATATCGGCAAAAAAACGACGTCAACAACTGTTTATTGAAACTGATAATTGATTTTTTTATGCACTCAATTCCCCAGAATTACATTGATATTATGCATGATCGCGCCCAAATCTAAGCCTGATCCCTCAAGCTCTTCAGTTACAAGGAGTGTTCCATTCTCTCCGCCACCTTCTCCAAGAGGCAGAATTCCGGTTTTTCTATAGGCATCTTTTTTCCGCTCCCAGCGTTCTCTATAGTCATCATTGCTGAGCATGCCATTGTGTTCCCAATACCAGATGGTATTGCTGTCATCATCTCGGATGGTAAAGTCTGGGAAACGTTCAATGCCATCAATCGTCAGAGGTTGTTCATACTGATAATTAATGCCTGCTGCTTTAAGCTTGTCCGCGATGATCCATTCTGACTTGGAGCGAACAAGATCTCCATTTTCTGTCAGATAAATCTGTTTTTCATCCAAATACATTGATTTGTTGCGGACTTTAATTTCTACAGGTACCGAAGAGCTGAATAGATTCGTCATCCGACGGCTAATTTCAGAAGCTGTCTCTTTGCTATACGGCATCAGATCCTTAAAATCTCCCTGATGCAGTATCACAACTTTGTCTTTTTGCCGGGTGAGCGCGGTGTAAAGCATCTCACGAGTCAGGTTCCGGCAAGGATTCGGTATAATCACAAAAGTTTTTCCAAACTCGCTCCCCTGTGTTTTATGCACCGTAAGGGCATATGCCAATTCTAGTGGTGGCGTGCTCTCCTGTGCATCAAATTCCCAGGGTAAATATTTGTAAGTAAAGCCTGGCTGCGAAGCGAGTTCGACTTCAATCTCATACGGCTTCCAGGGCTTTTTTTGGGTTTTCCGGTGGCCAGTGATAATGCCTATATCGCCATTAGCCACATACGACTTCTCTTTTTCCGGATAAGTTTTTCGTCCGCTCTTATTGGTAATATTAATGACCTTATCTCCATAAATGATCCCCTCAGGCCCAGCAGGAAGAGCTGGTCGGGAAAAACTGCACAGGTGCATAAGTGAGAAAGCTGCTCTATAATGCCCCCGAAGGAGGAGCAACATATGAGCAAAAGACCGAGAAGAAATCATGCACCAGCGTTCAAAGCAAAAGTGGCGTTAGACGCCCTGAAAGGCGACCAGACGATCGTTGAACTCTCTCAGCGATACCAGGTTCACCCAAATCAGATTACAGATTGGAAGAAACAGCTCCTTGAACATGCAGCGGACATTTTCGGTAAGGATAAGAAGACCGATCCATCATCCATCATAAAAGAACTTCATGCCAAGATTGGCCAGCTATCGATGGAGAACGATTTTTTATCCGGGGCGCTCGTTCGAATAGGAGACACGAGCGCAAAACGATGATCGACAGGAAAGATCCTCTTCCAATAACACGGCAATGCAGTCTTCTGGATCTGAGCAGATCCGGATTTTACTACGCTCCAAGCCCGTTAAGTGCAAAAGATCTGGAGCTGATGCGTCAAATCGACGAGATTCATCTGGCCTTTCCTTTTTATGGGAGCCGCAAAATTCGCGACGAACTTTGGGCAAGAAAGCATAACGTGGGTCGTGACAGGGTTCGCCGGCTGATGCGCCGGATGGGCATCGAGGCTCTGTATGTCAAGCCTAGACTCTCCCTGCCTCATCCGGAGCATGTAAAATATCCCTATCTGCTGCGAGGGCTTGAGATCAAGCGGGCCAACCAGGTGTGGGCAACTGATATCACGTATATTCCCATGGCAAAGGGATTCTGTTATCTTGTGGCCATTATGGACTGGGCCAGCCGGATGGTTCTGTCCTGGCGCCTTTCCAATACTCTGGACAGTGCTTTCTGCGTGGACGCTTTGGAAGAAGCCATCGCCAAATACGGCTGTCCTGAAATCTTCAATACGGACCAAGGCAGCCAGTTCACTGCCGAAACATTTACATATGCCCTTAAATCCAGGGGGATTACGATCAGCATGGACGGTAAAGGCCGCTGGATGGACAACGTCTTCATCGAACGGCTATGGAGAAGCGTCAAGTACGAGGATATTTACCTAAAGGCTTACAATTCTATGGCAGAGACCAAGAGGGGATTGGCCGCCTATTTTACGTTCTATAATGAAAAGAGATGGCACCAGAACTTTGACAGGAAGACTCCAGCTATGGTTTACTTTGATTCTCTACCGCAGAAACAGGCTGCGGCATGAAACTCAACCAGGAGCAGTTTCCCACTTATAAATCCCTGTTACCTGTCCAATTTATCCCGACCATCTCTCTTATCGCGCGCCGCTGCCCGGAATCCGCGAAGTGGAAGGGGTCCTGCAGTGCGAGGACAGCAGAACGAAGTAAAGCACCCGCCGCACAAGGGAACTCTGGAACGCAGCGGTGGAGGAAAGCAGCAAGCGCACAGGGAAAAGGGGTTGATTAGGGGGCCTGGGGGGAAAGAAGGGGAAAAACCGTTACTCCCGGAGGACGCGGAATAGACCTGACCAAAGCACAGAGCGGCCCTCCTTATGAAGGTTTTGCCTGGAGCGAAGCGGAAGACCTACTCTAAGAAAGGGCGCGGCGGAACAAAGAGAGTACGCGCCGTGAAGTATGCAGGCGCTTTTGCCGAATTCTGAACACCTTTTAGATAATCCGCAGCGTATGAGTGTAGCGCCCACGGGACGCGAATATTAAGCGGAGCGAATTCGCGAGGGAGTCCTTGATCCGAAGTGCGAACGGAGGATCTATAGCGAAGCGGGAACAATGCCGCCCCGGCCCACTATTTGCGTTTCCACCATGCAAACAGTGCGACGGGGCGGCTTCCATTGATGTAAGGGAAAGGGAATCGATCAATGCCTATGACAAATCGGCGAAGGTGCGCCCTTTGCTCTTTTGCAAGGGGCGTGACTGAGCCGGTACCGCAGGGTAAAGCAAGAATACACGACAGGGGGGGCATGAAATGTCAGAGGGTGCTGAGGGAAAAGGGGCGCCCTCCCGATAGGCTGGAAAATATATCAACAAATTCACATAGGCCACACTTTTCGGCGCTTGGTGCAATAGCTATTTGGACATATTTCTTTTCCATGTCAAAGGTTACGGAACCATCAAACCAAGATACAAAAGCACAATTTCTTGGGTGCCTGTACGTTCAAAGCATCGTTTTACAATTGTCGAGGGGATACCATGTATTGACTTTCTTACTTATATATTTAATTCCAGGTCACAATCTCAATTTTTTCTAAAAATGAAAGTGCATTATCAAGGCTTCTATCATCTATTAACCAACCGAGTTGTTTTGCTTTGGTTTTAATAATTTCTTTATTTGATATACCTCCTTGCTGCTTGATGATCATAAACGCCTTGGCTGCCATAGCTAATTCCATGTAATGCATATTGCCAGCGGATTTAATTCTATTCGCAATAGTTAATATCTGTTCCCATTCCAAATTATACTGCTTCTTTTTTCGTTCCAATAGCTTTAGACCATCATCAGTTAAGGAATAGTCGTATTTGGTCATCTCAAATCCTTGGTTGTTATAACCATAAACCGTTGAGGTCTCTTCGACGTAATTTAGTTCCTTCAGCTCAGAATTTGCCTCAGCCACTTTTGGAGAATACGGCCCATAAAAATGTGGGTTGTAACCAAGATCTTCTCCTATTATTACCGACAAGAAATAGACAATTTTTTGAAGTACCGTTCGGCCTGTTATTCCTTTATCAAATGCTCCGTGTGCAAATAGCACAAAATCAAGTGGTTGCATTCTCTTCTCCCTCAAAAAAGTCGGCAATATGACCTGTAATGACCTCGTCAATGACCTTTTTTAATTTTGTCCGATCAACAGGTGTGTCATAGCTCACAGGAGCATAAATTTCAACAAATGCTTGATTGAGTTTCTCATCGATTGATTTAAATAGCGTGGATTCTTCTTCAAAGGTAGATGGTGACTTAATCCCCTTTTCAACAGGAATCGAAGCCTCATCATTTCTGGACATTTCACGCACGGATTTGATTTTATAATCATATACAATCAAGTAATTTGAATTGTTAGGTGAGCATGTTATATTGCCATTACATTTTTCGGAAACCAATTTGCATACATGCTCCCATAAATGGGATTCCAGCTTGGCACGCAATACCTTATTTTTTGGCTTTGAGATGCCTGAAAGGTATAACCTGCAAACTTCAGGTAACTCCTTGATTTGTTTCTGATAAATTCTCTTGAATAAATTTCTGTTTTTCAACCGAGTCAAAAGATCATGGCATTCTTTACCTTTAAATTTGTCATCAGTCAGCGTCACCATAAACTTTGAGTCATCCCATAGAAGATACTCTTCCAAGTATTTTTGATCAGATTTGTAGGTATAAAGATCCTGGAGAGAATCAATCTTGTCATGATCGATGCCACATGTAATTGCTCTTACTAACATTTGGTCTGTAATCAACCTAACTCGGTGGCGATAAACTTGATTGGTAATGTAGTACTTTGCTAAAACAAACTGTTCCACAGCATGCACACCGTCTTTACTGATCATTAAGTATTTGCCTTCTACATCATCTTCTACCCACCTTAATTCACGGTGGAGTTGATTTAGATCAAAAACACCGTATTTTACGCCGCAAAAATAACTATCCCTCAACAAGTAATCCTGTTTATCTGCATCGAGAGGGCCGGAAACGATGGAATGCAACAGAGGATCACCGTAACCTGACCCTAAAATCTTAATGATTTTATCGATGTCAGATTGGCGGATATATCTATTAAGTTCTTCGCTCTGTTTGATAATATCACCAGTAATGGATTCATGGATTTTGTATGTATTATCTGGTTCTCTTTTATCAGAATATATCTCAAGGATATCTTCGGAAATATGGGAAAATGGACCATGCCCAATATCGTGGAGTAGAGCTGAAAGGCGCAAAAGATCCCGCTCCTCAGCAGAAACATCGAGCGCTTTGGCCATCAAGTCCGTAACATGGCAAACACCCAATGAATGTTCAAACCGGGTGTGTAGTGCGCCTGGATAGACGAGGTTGGCGAAGGCAAGCTGGCGAATACCGCGTAACCGCTGGAATACTGAACTATTAACGATGTCGGCTTCGGTTCCAGTAAGCCGGATAAAATTAAAAACCGGGTCTCGTATCTCTCTGGCTTCGCTCATCTCTGCACCTAAATGTTGAATAATAAACTTTTTCTGGTAAGTTCTCTAGCATAGAGATCTAAAATAAGTATTAGGATCAAAAATAAGGACTGAAAACAAACTTCACAATTTATGAGAATTTTGTCAAAGATTACTGCTCGAAATCAAGGAAATTTAGCATTCGTGACACCTATCTGACTTCAGTAAGTAATGATCCGATTTCATTAATTCCCACAACAGACCAACCGTGGAATTATTAAAGAAAGTCCAGCCTGCTGAAACAAGGCCACAGAGAGAGTGGTATCACCCCCCGGCGGCTAATTATCCAGAAGACCAAATCATGGGACTTGTCGTATTTACAAAACGCACTAAATTTTTTTGAAAAAGTGGGCACTATTCAATAATAATTAGGGAATCCAACGGAATGTCTTATGGTTATACATCTGGATCAATGTAAAATGGCTACAGTCATAAACAGTTTTTTCTTAATATTCATCAGCAATAGGCGGAGATAATCCGCCTATTGCTGTTCATACTCGTTTGATTGCCAAAAATTTCAATTCTTTCTCAACTTACTAATCGAATCCCTTATCTCTATTAAAATTGATGTAATATGATCATAAGCTGCCAGCTTTGCCTCATCAAGTGTTGGGAATTTATTTTTTGAATTGTAAACAAATGAATCATTTTGTTCATCAGCAACAATAAAAGTCCAACGACCAAAACGCTGTTGGATGATAATGCGATAACCACTATCAGAGATATATAAATTTCCTTTTTCTGAAGTCCTCCAAACCATTGATAACCATTGTTCACGCAGAAGATGGCGGTTTTTAATCATAAATTCAAGATACTGCGATGTCCATCTTTTTGGCCTTGCAATTTGTCTTTTTAATTCTCTATCGCGCCGCCATGCTGTTTCAGGATCATCTTCCATGTACCCTGCACAAACGCCTCCCACGTGCAATACCTCGGGAAAATCTTCATGCGTCATATGATAAACGTAGCGAATCATATTTGATTCGCACATTTGGCACTTTATCATGGGCTCACCAAGATCTTCAACATATGAACATTTCCAGCCCTTGTGCGGAATTCCGGCAACTGACCATTTTCCACGTTTCTTAGTAGAATAATATCCCTCGTGTTTATTAATCTTTACGTCTTCCTGTATATTAGTTAATTTTCTTGTCATATTTATCCTCATCCTCACATTTTATGAGAAGGCAACAAGCCATTCAATTTAGAATTCATCCTCATATTTATTGTAATTATTTAACACCTGAATGATCAGGTATCTTATATAGCTACTCATTGATCTACCACTATCCCAGGCTAGTTCTTGAAGAGCCTCTTTCTGTTCATCCGACAACAGTGTTGTAACCCGGTTTTTTTGCTCATACGGATTTTTCATAATTAAAACTTCCTCATATGGGCTGATTACTACCTAATTAAATTTATGAACTCGCAGTGACGTCAGTGATTTTAGTGATGTTGTACTTAGAGAAAATCTTTTTCATTTTTTCTGGCTCCCATGTTAAGCAAGCGAATCCGCCTGTCCCTCTTCCAGTTTCTAAACCGATCTTCTGAAGCATATGAGATAAGGTCTTATTATCAGAAGGAATTCTCAGTGCATTAGGAACAACATTGTTATATTTGTTCCTAATTTCAGAAAGATATAACCTCCCTCCTTTTACACTTATTTTAAGGTCATATAGAACCTGAATTAATACTTTCAAGTCTTCACTAATATTAACCCTACTATTTCCGTATAATTTTAGCACTTTACTGACCTGCCCCATATAATATCTAGTTAAATAAATAGCACTACTCACAGTATCGCTTGATATTATCGTGGATTTTAGCTCACCATATCTACACATCTCATTGATAATATGCAGAATTCCAGTAAATTTAAAAAAATATGTTATCAATTTAGGAATAAATACTTTGGCCCGTTCAGAAAGAAACTTTGAATCTTCTAAAATTTCGTTAATGAACGTCACAAACATCACTGACGTCACTTCATCGAATACGAGTATCTTCGGCTTACAAAAACCTTCATTCATTTCCAACGGGATTTTAGTACATTGAAGCACCAATTTTTCCCAGAATTGTAAATGTTTGGGATCTATGCCTTTCTTATTGAATGTTGTTTTTCTAATATTTGGACATTCCAACAGAAACCGTGGGAACAGCCCATCTTCAAAACTGGTTTGTCCCATGATAGACGGTAATACCATCGGCTGTATCCCGCCCAAAATTGACGCCCCTGTGTTTGGAATGAATTGACTACCTTTTGCACGATCAATTTTCCAAGACATCGCATCAAAAAGCATAATATAGTGTTGGCGATCATTCCCACCGTGTGTCTTATACTGATCCATTCCGCGGAAAAGACCCGCCAGCTCATCAATAACAATGGTAACGCCACGAGGAGTAACACCAAATACAAAGGCAAGAGCCGGGATCGTGGAATCAGAAACAATTGTGTGCTCCATTACAGGCTCTTCAGGCTTTTCCGGTAAAGCCCCTTTCCCTTTCTTAAATAAGGCTTTATCTTTCTCATACTGGAGCAAAGCTTTTTCGTAATCCTCTAATCTATCTTTATAGTTGGACCTTTGTTTAGACTGAATTTCATACAATATTTTAATATAGGTATTAAGTGTCGGACTTTTACCCGAACCAGACTCTGCAATCAATGTAAACCATATAAACAGTGGCACCTCCATTCCGTATTTTGGTACCACGCGAATAGTGTTACCGACAACACCGGAAATAATGGCCATGGCAATGCCGCCACCAACTGATGGTGGCATTTGGATGGCTTCGGATACATTCATGATCAAATCTTGGAACGGCTGTGGAAATATATTTAGAGAATAACCAATTTCCGGCAAAAGTTTTTCATCCGGCTCAACTTCAGCAATAAAGGGTTCTTCGCCTTCTTTAAGACTTGCATTAATGGCGTCTATCTGAGCAAAAAAATCATATTCTTCAGTATTTTGAATACTCATTGTTACCACCTCCCCCGCAACCACAATAACCGCTGATACTGATTTTTTTCTTCGCGGAAGTGTCCAGGCAGGCGGCTCAATCTCGTTGGATTCTTACAAGCCGGGTCAAAGCCCATTGGTATAAGGCACTGCTTGTATAACCGATCTTTAATCTGAAAATTCCATTGATCATGACTTGTAACACTGGCAATCTTCTGGATATCAATCCATCCATGAATACTTTTTCCACCACTGTAAACGAGGGCGGCAACAGGCAGATCTACAGCTGCCCAAAATCTAAGTTGATCCTCGTAGTTAAGATTATCGTGTTCTACTATGCAGTAGCGAAAGCACTCAACGTTTGCATCTCCTCTGAACGTCGAACCACCCCCAGACTTTTTAATAGCCGGTAAACCATTCAAAGGATTGACAATGATAAATGGCGCTGTTCGACCTTCATTATTGAAATGATCAAGCCATGCAGCAGTGGTTTTTATGTTAGAATTCATAATTCCGGGATCTGTACTATCTGCAATGAAATTCAAGTCAGTCGGCAGATACATCGCTTCTAGAAACAGCCCTGGATGCAATGATGGATCTTCGGGAATTGGAATCGGTGACAAATCTGCAAGATCACGTTCATTACAGAATTCAGCCTTACCGATAATGAACCGAAGAATAGCCTGGCCATCATGCGAATTTTCTTTAATGTTTTTTGATATGTGCAACAAGGATTCCGCCGTGCGATCACTATGGTCGGCTACGGCGCGGATGATAGCATCTTGAATTTCTCTGTCTTGTACAACCCGATTTCCGCTTTTTAGACACTCTTGGATATCACAAAATATCTGCTGTGGTTCAATTCCAGCGAGAACTCCATAATTTGCAACCCCCAGAAGTGCAGGATGACAACCATCACCAGGTGCCGGAAGAACAGATAAGGAACGTTGATATTTTCGGACAAAGGAATCTCTCTTCACAAGAACAACCTCGTTCCTAGATTATCGCCCTGATCTTTTGAAATCTGTTCATCAACCGGACGATATATTTCTTCAGTATCAGAAAGTTTATAATAGGAAGTTTCCATAGCCCTAGTTTCCTATACACGCTCAATGTCATAAGCATCCTTCGTCATGACAGGATTCATTTTCAGCCATGAGATTAAATCCTCACGTAAATAAAATATTTTTCTATTATGACGATAATATTTTGGACCGATCCGTTTGCACCGCCAATTTGCCATCATGCCTTTGGTCGATCCAATTGCGGCAGCAGCCTCCTCAGTCGAATAAGCCAATTTACCAATGAATTTATCCATATAATTACCTCCCATGATCAATTTTGATTAGAATATTTTAAGAAAAAGAAAAATGGGAGAGGGATATAACGTTCCACTGCTTATCTGTCACCCTATGCAGGGTGCCAAGAGTCAAATCAAAAAATCATGGATTTTTTATTTCTGTGGAGGAAAGTTACTTGGTAGTTTTTTTATATTATTTACGGGGGAAATATCTCTTTACAAGAAATGCAAGGAAAGGAAAGGTTAGCAATAGGTTAAACAATAAAGGAAAAGGGGTTAACGATCCATCGCTAACCCCTTGATTTTCCTGGTGGAGCTGAGGGGAGTCGAACCCCTGACCTCTTGAATGCCATTCAAGCGCTCTCCCAACTGAGCTACAACCCCGTTGAATTGGAAGGGGACGTTTAACACAGGGCTCGCATCCTTGTCAACAGATTTTTCTTGACAAGAGAAGGCGGGCTGGGCTAATCAGGACCTGCGCCGGAGTGGTGAAACTGGTAGACGCAGGGGACTCAAAATCCCCCGATCCTTGCGGTCATGTGGGTTCGATTCCCACCTCCGGCACCAAGTAAAATCAGATCTCTGAAGAGACATAAAGGGGCCGAGAGCCCCTTTTCTTATTTAGATCCGGTAAAAAATTATCCCCACTTTGTCCCCCTTATTTAAGCGAGAGAGAAACTATCTGCGAACCTTGAAGCGATGGAGGGGGGTGGTACAAGCGTTCAGATCTCCTGTGTAGTCAACATTGACTTCATGTCCGGCATAATAGGCGGATAGCAAGGCTGATGCCTTTACATTGTAATTCGGCTCACTCTGTGACAGACGAAATATCCGATTGCATCCGGAATTCCCTTGAAGTGTAATTTCCAGGCTGTCGTCATGCAGCAGAATGCCTGTGATAGCGAGATAGCCGGCGGAATGCCACGTTGCGACGGCTGGGCTTGAAAGAAAAAGGGTAATAATCATGGATGCAATCAAAGACTTAAATATTCTTGTACACATAACGGTTCTCCTTTCCTTTGAGGCATTTCGTTGTTTTATTGTTCCTATTTTAACGAATCAGCACGGGCGCCATGGTGGAACAAAGCCAATCTATGTTGAATTTTGATGGCTTGCTGCTCATGAGAATAGGTAGAGCTAAGGGTTGGGTCTGGGCAGAAGAATGTCTTACGTTGTGCGGGGACTCAAATTCGATTCTTTGATCGGAAGGGCGCAGGCCGGCGAAATCCTGCATCGCCTGAACCCATAGTCTGCCCCGCATATGATTTGTTCCGGCGCCGGTCGGAGACCATTCGGGACGTTTCCGGCAAGGACCGATACTCACGGCAAAACCGGTTCCGCTATACCATATTAAGTTTAGTCCTCCCTCTGGACAGCAAGGTCCAACGCCGTTGCTTCCGTCATCATATCCGGGAGTGAGGCTCGCATTGGGAATGATGGTGCAGTCCTCGCTGTCCCCGACCATGACGGTTACAGGAAGGCGAGCAGCGCGCTTGAACAGACTTTCTGAAGGATAGAATTCGAAATCGCGATCTGAACCCCACGAAATGGTGTACCGCCTCATAGAATCCATGCCGTCTGTCCACCTGATCGAGCGGTCGGGGAAGGGGTAGGTACCTGCTGAACTGATCACCATCGCGGCCACACGGTCAGGGTGCGTAACCAGGTAGCGACTCAGGAATTGGCCCCCGGCAGAGTGTCCATAGAAGAGGGCCTTCCTGCTGAAGATCTCGGGATGCTTGTGTTGATAGGCGTCAAGAATTGCGTTTACGAACCCGTCTGCATCGCTCACCCGGGGTTCGACACCGCTTCGATGTCGACCGATCATGCCGCGATAACCACCCAGCGGACCAGAATCACCCCCAAAGTCTGTTTGATTAAAGACCGGCGCGATCACGGCAAACCACTGCGAATCAGCATCCGCTTTATACCTGTTCAAATAATTCAGCGCCGCCGTTCTGGCCCCCTGGTCACTGTTTATTGACCCATGCACAAGGACAACCATTGTCAATGGTTTGCTTCCGATTGGCATGGGTATGCGGTAGTCGGCGCTCGATCCGGCAGGAAGATATTGGTAATACTCGCCAATAATGACGCCATCGCGATCATGTTGCTTCAATACGATCTGTCCAGCTTCATCAGAGAGTCGATCCGGCACTTCAGCGAGGGCCACGGGAAGGACCAGAAAGGCCAGGTAGAAAGAAAGCAGTAACGATATGGCAATCCGGTTAAATGGAGCCACACCACGTCCGGTTGATGGGCAAAGCCGGATCCGCAATCTTAATGCTTCATTAAGAATGAAAGATTTCAAGTCTACCCTGTCCATCATTAACCTCCAATTTGACAACACTCGAAAATAAGGATGTGATGGAAACCTGTTGGTTATATGAAAATCATCTTCAAAAACAAATATTTGATCCCTTAATACATTTATTTTTCAATAACAATTTTCATCATAAGGTTTGAGGAAAACTTTTTTGAGAAAAAAACCGATTTTAATTTTCAAGGTTTTAAAACTTCCCAATGGGACTCCAGAAGCCTTTTCAGGAAATTTTTCAAGATCACAATCGCAACCTCAAGCTCACGCTTATCCTCATCCCGATGATGACCGGATGCCTCCGGCTCTCCCGTATTTGCCTCCGTTGGATTATTGATCTTTTGCAGAGCTGCTTCACGATTACGTATTTGCTCCTTAATTGTGGCAATCTGTTGCTCTCTCGGCATGGATGAAAGCAGTTCCGATGGGGTCACCTTCACCCCTCCATCCAGAACTTCTATCCGAAACAATGATTGTAACGTCATTTTCCGTCCCTCCTGTTTCTTGATGTTCACAGCGTGTCCGTCCATCCCCTCCGTCTTTTCGTGCCATTTGCCTGCCATGCCCTTTTTAGAAGATGCCTTTGATGTTCCATCCTGTCATGACTGAATCAATCCGAGTCCCTGTGAGGCATGGAGTTTACCATCCCGGTTTCAAGCATTTCTATGGATTGACCATTGACAAACCCCCCTTAATTGAATAGAAGGAAAGCTCATAAGGAGGCGATGGAAAAGGTTTTCTTTGAACTTTTTAACACGTTTTGCCTCCCAAATCCCCACCTTAAAATAGCAGGTTCGAAAATAAACAAAACCCATGATCAAGACCAATAACCTTAAGATAGAACGTATTACGCCCGTCATCGCGCCGAAGGACCTCCGGCAGGTGTTTCCGGTCTCCGCCGCTGCGGGGCTATTTGTCACACAAAGCCGTCAGCATATCATCAACATTCTGAATGGCCTGGACCCGCGCCTGATGGTAATCGTGGGTCCCTGCTCGATTCACGATCCGAGGGCCGCCCTCGAATATGCCGACCGGCTCGCCGCTCTCTCCCGGGAGTTGGAGGATCAGCTTTTTCTCATCATGCGCGTCTATTTTGAGAAACCGCGCACGACCATCGGCTGGAAGGGCTTGATCAACGATCCCGACATGAACGGCACGCACCAGATCTCAAAAGGCCTGGGCATCGCGCGAAGCCTTCTTTGCGACATCACCGCGAAGAAGCTGCCCATCGCAACGGAGGTGCTTGACCCCATCACTCCCGAATATCTGGCCGATCTTCTCAGCTGGGGGGCCATCGGCGCACGCACGACGGAATCCCAGCCTCACCGTGAAATGGCCAGCGGGCTTTCCTTCCCTATCGGCTTCAAGAACGGAACCGACGGCAATCTTCAGATCGCCGTGGACGCCATCAGGTCGGCGCTCCATCCCCACAGTTTTCTCGGCATCAACAAGGACGGAAAAACCGCCATCCTGCAGACAACAGGTAATCCCGATCTCCACATCGTTCTCCGTGGAGGATCGAGAAAGCCGAATTACATGCCTGAAGACATCGCGAGAACGGCGGATCTGCTGAAGAAGTCGCACCTTCCGCTGAACATCATGGTGGACTGCAGCCATGCAAATTCTGCGAAGGACTACACCAAGCAGCCCCTGGTGCTCGATCACATCCTGTCGCAAATTGAATCGGGCCAGGGAAGCCTCTGCGGAATCATGATCGAAAGCAACCTGGAAGCGGGAAATCAGCCGATTCCCAAAGATCTTTCCCTTCTGAAATACGGCGTCTCCATCACCGATCCCTGCGTTGACTGGCAAACGACAGAGAAAATGCTCCGCCAGGCGCAGGCTCGGTTGAAGGCCTGCGGCGGGCGACCTCTCCTGCATTCCCCTTCTTAAAAACAAACGGGAAAAGGCGCCGGAACTACTTTTTCTGCACCTTGCTCAACCGGCACATGAAACTTCTGCTGGTGGAGGTTCCGGTTACCCGTCCCCGCCGGTCGTCTTCCGTGAGGGTGTTCAGGTTGCTGAGCGGGTCGTAGTTCCCCCATCCCCAGGCGATGCGCACGGTGCCGGGGCGAACCGTCGCGGAAATTCTGGCCGCCATTTCAATGCCTCCCTTCGGCGATTCAATCCTCACCCGGTCCCCCTCCTGCAGATCATAATGCCGGGCGTCCTCGGGATGGATGTCGACGACGCAGCCCGCCCCCCCCTGGAGCAGGGAGGGAATGTTGAAAAACTGCGAGTTTGTAAAGCGGATGTTGCGGCTGCCGCTGATTCCGAGCACCGGATACGAATCGCTCTGATCGGCGAAGCTGATCGGGTCGTCACCAAGGCCCTCCGCAAAGGGAACGCCCGGCAAACCGGCCTCCGCAAGCCGCCGGGAGAAAAATTCGACCTTGCCTGAAGGGGTTTTAAAGGGCTGCTCCCGGTATTTTTCGTAGCGCAGCTCCTCAATCCGCAGGCCGTTGCCGTTCTGGCGCAACTTCTCCGCCGTGACCCCCGCAGGACCCAATTGGTAATCGATGGCCTCCTCGGCAGTCTGCCATGGAAATTCTTCGGCAAAGCCGAGCCTGCGGCCCAGTTCAAAAACGATCCGCCAGTTCGGCCAGGTATCTCCCACCGGCGGTATGACGGCATCCTGAAGATACATGGGGTTGTTGCGGATGGAGAAACGGTTGAGCTGCGTTGTCTCGAAGCAGCTGGCAGCCGGGAGAATCACGTCGGCCAGCCTGGCCGTCTCGGTCATGAACATCTCGATCACCACCAGGGTTTCCAACTTGCAAAAGGCTTCCCGGGTCCGCGTCGAATCGGCCATGGTCACCACGGGATTGCCGGTCTGGACCACGACCATCTTCACCGGGTAGGGCGTTTCCTCGAGAATGGCGTCAACCAGGCATCCCTGGACCTGGTTGCCCCAGGTCTCGCTGAAGGAGTTGAAGAGGGGGTAGTCGCAGGTGATGGGGACCGAATCGGCGGGAAGCCGGTCCTTCAACTGAAGGTTGCGCAGTGGAATCGGCTGGGGCAGCACGTCGCCGCCCGGTTTGTCCAGATTTCCCGTCAAGGCCCGAAGCATGGCAATCGCCCGGGTGGTGTCGAAGACCTCGCGGTGCATGTCCAGACCGTTGCCGTCGATGATGCATGCCGGCTTGGTGGTGGCATAGAGGCGGGCCAGCTGCCTGATCTGATCCGCCGCAAGCCAGGTTCTTCCGGCAACCTCCTCGGCGGGATATCGGGCGGCAGCCTCCTTGAGCTGCTCAAAGCCGATCGTATACCGTTCAACAAACTCGGCATCGTAGAGTTTTTCCTCAATGATCTGATGGATCATCGCCATGGCAAGCAGGCCGTCGTGCCCCGGCTTAATCTGCAGCCAGATGTCCGCCTGGCGGGCAAGAGCGGTCTGAACGGGATCGATGACAACCAGTGTCGCCCCCTGCTCCCTGGCATACGAGACGGCCTCGGCCGCACCCAGCGCCGTATTTCCGTCGTTCTTTCCCCAGACGATAATGAACCGGGCATTCCTGGCCTCAGGAAAGGCCATGGAGCCGTAGGTGTAAGAGTGCGCGAATTCGCGCCCCACAAAGCAGATGGACCCGTTGCCGATCGTATTGGGGGAACCGAAGGCATGCATAAGCCGGTTGGGATAATCCCAGGGAGCGCCCCAGTCGGCAGCCATACCCCGCAGCCATGCAACCGACTGGGCCCCGGATTTTTCGCGATGATGGAGAAACCGGGCGACAACCCAATCCAGGGCCTCATCCCAGTCGGCCTCGCGGAAATCCGAGCCGTCCTCCTTTCTGATCAGCGGTTTCATCAGGCGCCGGGGGGAATAGACAATGTCCGGAGCGGCGGCCAGTTTGGGACAGGACAGCCGCTTTTCAGGGGCAAGGAAGGATTTTCGCTGTGCTGAAACCAGGCGGCCATCCCTCACTTCAGCCTCAATCGGACAGCAGGAAGAACAGAGGCGGCAGACGGAATCAAATTTCATGGGCTCCTCCTATCGGCAGGCATGAATGTAGCGGCTGCGGATCAGTTCGTAATGATTGCTGTGGGTTCGGATTTTCCACCACACCTCACCGGGTACGCTCACCTGCCAGGCCGGAACCAGTTCGCCCCGGCTGTCGGAAAGCAGCGCCGAAATATTGGCCAGCCCCCTCCCCGCATAACGGCCCTCCGGCTTGCCGCCCAGCCACTCCTCGACGGGTGCGACATCGGTGGACCAGGAGAAGGGATCGGAGAGCAAAAACTGGGCGTTGCTGTCCCTTGTAACCCGGTTCATTTCCCGGAGGTGCCCCATCGGTGACGGGACCTTGTCCACCAGGTTGAGAGAAGAGAAGAGGGAAAAAGTCTTTTTCCTGAATGGCAGGGCCAGGGCATTGGCCACCAGAAACTCCACCTTCTCGCTCCGCCATGTCTCGGGAAGGCACACCGTCACTTCCCTGCGCAGCAGACCTTCGTCCTTCAATGGAACCACGAGGCGGCGCTCCCGCATCAGCCGGCGTGCCACACGGATGAACGCGCGGGAGGTGTCCACGCCGATGACAAAATCACAGCAGGCCGCTGTCTCAAAGGCATATCTGCCTACCGCGGCGCCGGCGTCCAGGGCGATTCCCTCCTGAGCCGTTATCTGCTCCGCCCAGACACGATAGGCCTGTGACGCCTGCTCATCGCCCAGCAACTCCCCGTAATGGCTCCACAGGTATGAGGAAACCACTTCATCCGTCTCGTATTTGTTCGCTGTTATCTGCTCGTCGGTGCCAAAGGGATCGAGAAGGGCCACACCTTCGGTTATGGGAAACCGGGCGGCGCATTGCGGGCACTTCAGGGTGCCGGTTTCGATATCGCCATCTGATTCCTGGAGGATGTCGGCGGCCAGAGGGTATTCCTCGGGCAGGCAGTGCGGACAGACCAACAGTTCAACAAGTTTCTTTTTCATATTTCCCCTTTGAAAAAAGACGAATTTTCTCCTGATATCACCGTACAAAAAAATAATTGGAAACGCACCGGATGTCAATTTAAAAGAGACTCAACGGCCGAATATCGCGAAACCGGCACCGGGTTCCGCCGAAAGAGGCACCTCTGAGCGCTCATCCTCACAGAGGGTTTCCAGACGACACGCCTGAGGTATCCCGGCGGAAAATGCGCCTTCGTCCGGCCTTCATTCTCCCCTTGACTCTCAGAAATCATCGTTCATAATATTGTGGGCCGCAACTTAGAAAAGATAAGGCCGGTTTTCGACAGCTGGACAGAAAAAGGATTGTTCATGACGGAAAACGATGTTGCCGAGTACAGATCCGCGCCCGATTTCGAGCTGACGGACAGCGAAGGCCGGCAGATTCGGCTCTCCAGCTACCAGGGGAGAAGAAATGTCGTTCTGATCTTCAACCGCGGGTTTCTCTGACCGTTCTGCCGAAGGCATATGGCGCAGTTGCGCAGGGATTATCAAGAGTTTCTAAAACGGGATGCCGAAGTCATCGCAATCGGCCCCGAAAAGCCGGAACCTTTTGCAGAGTGGTGGCGCAGCCACGACATGCCCTTTATTGGGCTGCCGGACCCGGACCATTCCGTGTCCAGGCGCTACGGCCAGCAGGTAAAGCTGCTGAAGCTGGGTCGCCTGCCCGCGCAGCTGGTCATCGACAAGAGGGGGTTGATCCGCTATGCCCATTACGGCAGTTCCATGTCCGATATACCGGAAAATAAAGAGATTCTGGCGATTCTGGATCAGCTTGCCGCCATGGCATGACGTCGCTTCTGCAGGGTGGAATTGAGCAGAGCGGGAGGAATCGGGGAAAGTCCTCCGCCGTTAAGGACATGTACGGACATGGCAGGGGTGACATGTTTTGTGAGATTGAGCTCTTTTAAACGTCTTTGAAAAAGGAGGTCCTATGAACACAAACACTGAAACAGGTGGGGTTTCCTCGCTCAGCCGTCGTGATTTTCTTGCCCTGTCAACGGGTGCCGCTGTATTTCTTTCCGCCGGAATCCCCTTCGGCAAGCTCGTTGGAAGCGCCCAGGCGGCAGGAGGCCATGTCCTCCCGGCACTTCCCTACCCGGAACACGCCCTGGAGCCTTATATCTCAGCCAGGACCCTCGGGTTTCACCACGGGAAACACCATAAGGGGTACATAGACAACCTGAACAAGCTGATTTCAAATACGGAATTTGCCGATCTCTCCCTGGAAAAAATCATCACCGCCACTGCCGGAAAGCCTGATAAGATTGCGATCTTCAATAATGCAGCTCAGAGCTGGAACCACACCTTTTACTGGCAATGCCTGAAGCCGAACGGTGGAGGCGAACCGCCCGCTGCCCTGAAAAAACAGATCGAGGCGTCTTTCGGCAGCATGGAAGCCTGTAAAAAGGAACTGGCAACGGCCGCGATGACGCAATTCGGCAGCGGATGGGCATGGCTGGTGCGGGATGGGCAGAAACTCCGGGTGATCAAGACCGCCAATGCCGATACCCCCCTGGAGAAGTGCATGAAACCGCTTCTGGTCATCGATGTGTGGGAGCATGCCTATTATCTCGATTACCAGAACAGGCGTGCGGATTATGTGTCGGCCGTCCTGGAGAAGATCATCAACTGGGATTTCGCAGAGAAGAACCTGCCCGCGTAAGCGATTCTGCGCCACGTCAAGGTCATGTCAAAGGTGCCGATCGCCGTCTCCGGTGTTCACTATCGCGTGGAATGGAGATCGGCACCTCCGTCTTCTTCTGCCTGTTTCAAGACGGCCCGCAGGGGCACTCTGGAGAAGGCCGATGCGCCTCAGGATCAGAACATCGGGCAGGGCTGGAAAGGGAAGCATCGCAGCCTGGATCCAGGCCGTCCGTCTCCCCTTTGTCCCTCCCAGCTTCATCCCGGTCACCCTTGCCGCCGCCATTGCCTGGGCGCGCTATTCGGTTTTCGATCCCGCTGCCTTCCTTCTCGTTTTTGCAGCGGTCACCATCCATCACTTCGGCCTCAACATGCTCGATGACGTTCTCGATTATCTCCACGCCGTCGACCAACCCTGGGGCGACGAAAAGAACCCCTACACCGGCGGCAGCGGCGTGCTCACCGACGGGCTCCTTTCCGTGACGGAGTTGATGGGAGGCGTCTTCGCCTGCTACGCCTTCACAATCGCTACCTGGATCTACCTCGGATACGAAAAGGGGTTTCCCGTGGTCGCCATCGGGGCCATCGGAATCCTGTCGTCGATTTTCTACACCGTGCCCCCCGTGAGGTTCGCGTACCGGGGATTCGGGGAACTAGGCCTCCTCCTCAACTTTGGGCCCGTCCTTGTTCTGGGGTCCTATTATGTCCAGCGCGGGACGCTGGACTTGGAGCCGCTGATCGTTTCCCTTGTTCCCGGTTTTCTCATGTGGTCCATGATCGTCATCAACGAGATCCCCGATTACGACGAGGACCGCCGGAGCGGCAAGATGAACCTTGTCGCTCGCTTCGGCCGCAGGACCGGGGTCCTGCTTTATGAAGCCGGGCTCTTCTGCGCCTTCGGAATCCTTGTCGGCTCGGTCCTCTTCGGGTTGGCACCACTGCCGGTTCTGCTGGGACTCGCGGCACTGCCGCCGGCCCTGCATTCGGTAAAACTCCTGCGGGATTCCTACCTGGACCGATTGAAGATGGCCCCCGCAAACCTCGCCATCATCAAGGTATACCTGATCACGGGCGTTACGCTGATCACGGGATATCTTATCCATGGATTTACGGGATGAGGACATGGGAGATGAAAAGGCAAATGGGGTTTGGCAAACGCAGAGACGCTCCGGACAGGAAAAAGGCAAGTCCTTTTAATTCCTTGCTTTATCAATGATATTTCGATAAAAATTACACAATATATGAACGGGCATATTTCGATGACAAACAAGATACCCAGCATCCCGGAAGATCTCGCCCGATGCGTGGAATTTCACGGACACCTTTGTCCCGGCTTGGTCTATGGCTATCTGATCGCAAAAGAAGCGATGAGACGGATGAACCTGGAGCGCTCTGGAGATGAAGAAATTGTTGCCGTCTGTGAAAACGATTCCTGCGCCGTGGATGCCCTTCAGGTCCTGCTCGGAACAAGCCTGGGAAAAGGTAATCTGATTTTTCGGGATTTTGGAAAGAACGCCTTTACGGTTTTGAGTCGCGCTAAAAAGAAGGCTTACCGATTCGTTCGGAAAGTTCATTATGAATATTCAGGGAATGACAAGAAAACCTTTGAGCGGTTGGATGCTGCCGCAACCGATGGCACGGCATCTGAGAGCGACCAAGGTCTTTTGAAACAGTTGAAGGTGGAGGATCTCCTGCAGCGGGATTTCAAAGAAATTTTCACAACCACTGAAATTCCCTACGAAGAACCCCGTTACGCACCCATTGAACCATCCGAACCCTGCGTCCTTTGCGGCGAGATGACCATGATCTCTAAGATGCTGGCTGCTCCAGAAGGGCTGATCTGCATCCCCTGCTCTCAGAAGAGGTAAAAGCCCACGTTTTTACGTTGCGGCATTTTCAGAACTCCGAACCTTCAAAGGAAACGACGTTAAGGAGGTTTGACAGCTATGGGTAAGATGAACGATCAGGAACGAGAATACGGGCCCCTTGGCTCTTCGAAAGCTCAGCAGAGTTATGCGGAAAAGATCCTTCTCTCGCCTGCCGAGCTTGCAGAAAGGTTAGACGAAACAGCTGTCGTCGATGTTTCAGACCCGGTGGATTTCCGTAAACTGCACATTCCAGGGGCCTGCAATATTCCCGCCTTCTGGAATCATCGCTCCGTTGGGGGTGACAGCGGACTGGAACTTATGCGTCAGGTGATCCTGGACGAAATGCTCGCTTGCGGCATCGACGGAAGCCGTCAAATCGTCTTCACCGAACAGCTTCCGTCTTCGGGATTCGGACGGTCCTGCCGCGCATTCTATATGGCTGAGCACGCGGGATTCCCCCCGGAGATCATGCACATTCTTGACGGTGGAAATTTCCAATGGAAGCAACAGGGCTTTCCGCCGGCACATGGAGAGGCTTGCTCAAATCCGGCGCCCAAATTAGTCATCAACACCGGTGCCGGCAGGAGCCGGTTTCTGTCATTGAGAGAAACGCTTGCAGCGTTGAACCGGGGCGCAAAGTTTCTCGACGTTCGAAATGCGCCGGAATTTTTAGGCGCAGCCGCTGCGCCCTATCTGATCCGGGAAGGAACTCCGCCACGGGAGGTCATTCTGGACCCGGGCAGAATCCCCAGTGCCATCGGACTTCCCTGGACTGATGTGTTTGAGCGAGAGGGTGCTGGAACGGGATTCTTCAAATCGCGAACCGACCTGCAGCGGCTTTTTAAGTCAGCGGGGCTCTCGCCTGGGGACGAGATCATCGTTTATTGCTTCAAAGGGGCCCGCTCGAGTGCTGTGCTCCTGGCTCTGCACCTGGCCGGATTTTATTCGGCAAAGATGTATTTCTCCGGCTGGAACGAGTGGTCACGTCAGGCATCCTTTCCAAAGGAAACGGGAAAGCCCGGACAGGATCAACTCGCTGGAAGTTATGCAAAAGATCTCCTGAATGAGGCTTGAGGAAGACCCGCAATCTGCCGGAAATTGAACAAAGAGCGATGCCCCGGAGGAGAAGAGTCCATGGATACCTATTTTGCTCCTGCCGAAAAATCAAAGGATGACGAGCTGAATGCGGAAATTGGAATCGTTTGCCGCAATCCTGTCATGGAAGGATTGCTGTGCTCAGTAAGCGGCCTGCTGGCCGTTCTGAATGAGCATCGCCAGTTGGTGGCATTGAACGACACCTTTATGCAGATGCTGGGCATTCAGGATGCGCAACAGGCCTTCGGTCTGCGTCTTGGCGAGGCCATGGAGTGCATTCATGCCCATGATGAGCCTGGGGGATGCGGCACCACGAAATTCTGTCCGACCTGCGGCGCCGCCGTTGCCATCGTGTCCAGCCTGACACGGGACAGGCCTGTAGAGAGAATGTGCGCCCTTTCGGCGGAAAAGGGCGGCAAGGTGGTGGACATCGCCCTGCTGGTGCGTTCATATCCGACAAAAATCGATGGTAAAACGTTTCTGTTACTGTTCCTTCAAGACATGACCAAAGAGCAGCAAAGGGCGGCTCTGGAAAGGACCTTCTTCCATGATGTCAACAATATGTTATCCTCTCTGGTATGGGCGAGTGAACTTCTCATTCAGGACAGTCCCTCGGTCCTTGCCATGAATATCTATGAAGCATCGCTGCGGCTTCAAGCGGAGGTAGCCGCTCAGCGCTGCCTGTCTCAGAACGGTTCGTTCACATATCAGACCGTAAGGCACTCTGTTACACCGAAGCAGGTTCTTGCGGAGCTTCGCGCCATTTTCGCCAGCCATCCGGCCGTGCAGAGGAAGAAAATCGAATTTTGTGAAGATTGTCCAGCCGTGTCGGTCAACACGGAGCTCTCTTTGCTGTTGCGCGTTCTGTGCAACATGGTGATCAATGCCCTGGAAGCCACGGGAAAAGAAGGCGTTATCCGAATCTGGAGCGAGCGGAAGGGAAGTCTGTTGTCTTTCATGGTGTGGAACGCGGAGGAAATCCCTCAGGCCATAGCTCTTAGAATTTTTCAGCGGAATTTCAGTACGAAAGGGCAGGCCGGAAGAGGGATCGGCACCTTTTCCATGAAACTCTTCGGAGAAAAGATCCTGGGCGGTCAGGTGACGTTTTCGACATCCCGGGAACAAGGCACCGTCTTTACCTGTTCCCTTCCCCTGCAGGAGTTCACCTCTCCTCTGAAATAATCCGAAAAGACCAAGCCCCGAGAAGGAAAATTTACGGGAAGGAGATTACCCCCATGGTGATCTTTTTCCAGGTGTGATACAAGTCTTGCCCGACGCAAAACATCTGCAGCACATCCGGCCGGCGCCCGGGAAATCCTTAAGAAAGCATGATAATCCCGGCATTCGTGATTTTGCCTGAACAGATACGAGGCCATTGGCTGGTTTGAAGGCACATTACATGATTTTACTTCGAGGTGATTTTTTGTCGGCTTTCTTTTCTTCAAAAACTTGCAAGAAATATCTTACCCTTGTTTTTTCAGGATGTCTCCTGGTATCCGTCCTGGCCTTCCCGGCAAAAGCGGCAGAAAAACTGGGAACTTACCCGATCCTGCCCAGCCACTACTCCTCCATTAAGATCTTTGACAACAAGGGATGTTTTGTGGGGAGGATCCTTCCCAGAAAGCGATACTGGGTCCCCATCGACCGGATTAACCCGTTCCTGCAGAAGGCCGTGGTGGCCATCGAAGATTCCCGCTTTTACGACCATCCGGGCATTGACATCCGCGGAATCGCCCGGGCCCTGGTGAAGGACGTTGCCAAGGGGAAGCTCGCTGAAGGCGGATCGACGATTACTCAACAGCTCATCAAAAACCGGCATCTCTCCGGACAGAAGACCCTGGACAGAAAAATCAAGGAAGGTCTTCTGGCCATGGAATATGAACGAAAGTACAGCAAAAAACAGATCCTGGAGATGTACCTGAACGAAATCTACTACGGAAACGGAGCCTGGGGGATTGCCCAGGCCGCCCGTATCTATTTTGACAAATCCCCCCAGAATCTGACGGAGGCTGAATGCGCCCTGCTTGCAGGCGTCCCCAAGGCTCCGAACCGATACAATCCTTCGGGGACACCCTCTGTGGTCAGGAACCGGAGGAACCTGGTCATCAGCCGGATGGAGGAGCTCAAAATGATCTCCCCCCAGAAAAAGCAGAAACTGATGGCCGCTTCCATATCCCCCATCAGCAAGGGAGAACCCTCATACTATGTGGACGCCGTCCGGAGCAAACTGATCGATCGGTATGGTGCGGAGATTATCGAGAGAGGGGGACTGGAAGTCATTACCGCCATGAACCTGAATCTGCAGAAGCGGGCTGAACAGGTCCTGCGTGAAGGCGTCAGAAGGATTTCTTCGGATCTTCAGGGCGCCCTGCTGTGCCTGGATCCCAGCACGGGGGATGTTCTGGCCGTGGCGGGGGGGATCGATTTTTCTTCAAGCCCCTATAACCGGGCCTTTTACGCCAGGCGCCAGCCCGGCTCCGTGATCAAACCCCTGCTGTATGCCGCCGCCCTGGAAAAGCGGTATACAGCGGGCAGCATCTGGAATGACGAGCCGGTCACCTACACCTGGGGAACCGATGAAAGCTGGACACCCCATAATTACGGGAATAAGCATTATGGAGAAATCCCCCTGCGGAAGGCCCTGGCCTACTCGGACAACGTGATCGCCGTAAGGCTTCTCGAAACCATCGGCATCCCCTATTTTGTCGAGTTTTCCGAGAAGATGGGGCTTCCGCTGCGCTCACGCAACCTCTCCCTGGCCCTGGGGACGGAGGAAGTCACCCTGACCGATCTCGTGGAGGCCTACACACCGCTGGCCAGCGGCGGTTCCCGGGCCGAGGCGCGGACCATCATCCGGATCTATGATCGCTATTCCAATACCTGGACGGAAAATCCACCCATCGTCACCCCGGTGCTCTCCCCCGCCACCGCCTTCGTCACGACCTCGATGATGCAAGACGTTCTGACTTACGGAACAGCCAAAACCTTGAAGAATTTTTACCGGGAGCGCCCGTCGGCCGGAAAGACCGGCACCACCGACAACTATCAGGATGCCTGGTTTATCGGCTATACGCCCCAGGTCATCACCGGGATCTGGGTGGGCCATGACAAACCGCAATCTGGCGGAACGGGCTTTACCGGAGGTTCCATCTGTGCGCCGATATGGGAAAGCTTCATGCGCTCCGCCCTGGCCTCCAAACCGGTGGTGGATTTCCAGAGGCCGGAGTCGGTTGTTTCCGTATCCATCGACCCGGCCACGGGCTTCCTGGCCATGCCGGACTGCCCGGAAACGAAAGAGGAATTCTACATCGCCGGCACCGAACCGACCACGTACTGTCCCCAACACGGCGGCGAGACCCCGGCCCCTGCCGATCCCGCAACTCCGCTGCCTGGCGGGGAAGGATCGGAGACCGCCGATCCGTTGCCGAAGGGAGAGGGATCGCAGACCGCCGATCCGTTGCCGAAGGGAGAGGGATCGCAGACCGCCGATCCCCATGAAAATTCCTGATCCGGATTTTTTAACGATGAAGATCCTCCACACCTCCGACTGGCACATCGGGCGCACGCTCTATGGCCGCAGGAGATATGATGAGCACGAGGCCTTTCTGAACTGGCTGGCCGACGTGATCGAGGCCGAAGAGATCGACGCTCTCCTTGTCTGCGGGGATGTGTTCGACAACAGCACGCCAAGCAACCGTGCGCAGGAGCTGTATTACCGGTTTCTCTGCCGTGCGGCCTCCACCGGCCGTTCCGTGGTGATCACAGCCGGGAATCACGACTCACCCTCCTTTCTGAACGCCCCGAAGGAGCTCCTGAAATTTCTCAACATTCATGTGGTCGGATATGCCCCTGGTAAGCCGGAGCAGGAGCTGATCGTTCTGCCCGGACGAAACCGCGGCCCGGCCATGATTGTCTGCGCCGTTCCCTATCTCCGGGACCACGATCTCCGCACCTCCGAAGCGGGAGAGAGCACCGGGGACAAGGAGCGGAAAATCGTCGAAGGGATTCGGAGTCATTACCGCCTGGTCTGCGAGGCGGCGGAGCGCAGGCGGGCCGAACTGGGAAAGCCGGTTCCCATCGTGGCGATGGGCCATCTCTTTGCGGCGGGCGGTCAGACGGTTGACGGCGACGGTGTTCGCGAGCTTTATATCGGCTCCCTTGCCCAGGTTGGCAGAGATGTTTTTCCCGACAGCCTCGATTATCTGGCCCTGGGCCATCTTCATATCCCCCAGAGGGTGAGCGGCTCCGATCGGGTCCGCTATTCCGGTTCGCCCCTACCCATCGGGTTCGGGGAGTCGGATCAGGTGAAGAGCGTCACCCTGGTGGATTTTTCCGGCGCTGCGCCTGCGGTTTCTATGCTTCCTGTACCCCGGTTTCAGGAACTGAAGACCCTGCGAGGGGACTGGGGCACCCTGGCCCGGAAAATCGGCGAATTGAAAGCACTGGACAGCCGGGCCTGGCTGGAGGTCGTCTACGAAGGATCCGAGATTGCTTCATCTCTGCGGACGAAGTTGGATGAAGCCGTTGCGGGAACGGCCATGGAAATCCTCAGGGTCAAAAACACCAGGGTGATGGAGAAGGCGCTGGGCGCAGAGAACCGGGAGGAAAGCCTGGATGACCTTGACGTAACGGATGTGTTCAGGCGTTGCCTCGACGCCCACGAAATCCCCCGGGAACAGTGCGTGGTTTTGATGGAGGCCTACAGGGAGATTCTGGTCTCCCTGCAGGAGGCAGACCCGCAGGCAGAATAGAAGGATCGAGGATGAGAATACTCAGCGTAAGGTTCAAGAATCTGAATTCTCTCTCCGGCGAGTGGGAGATTGATTTTACCCACCCGGATTACCTCTCCGACGGGCTTTTCGCCATTACCGGTCCCACCGGAGCGGGGAAGACCACGCTTCTGGATGCCATCTGCCTCGGCCTCTATGGCCGGACCCCCCGCCTGGACAGGGTTACCAGGAGCACCAACGAAATCATGTCGCGCCAGGCAGGAGAGTGTTCGGCCGAGGTCCAGTTCGAAACGCAGAAGGGGCGCTACCGCTGTTCCTGGAGCCAGCACCGCGCCCGACGAAGGCCCGACGGAGAGTTGCAGCTTGCGCGCCATGAAATCAGCGATGCGGATTCCGGAAAAGTCCTGGAATCGAAGATGACCTCCGTGGGCGGGATGATCGAGAAGGTCACGGGAATGGATTACGAGCGCTTCACCCGGTCCATGCTTCTCGCCCAGGGCGGATTCACGGCCTTTCTCCAGGCCTCTGCCGACAGGCGGGCACCCATTCTGGAACAGATCACAGGCACGGAAATCTACAGCCGGATCTCTGAAAAAGTGTACGAACGCCACTCGAAGGAGCGGGGCACCCTGGAACTGCTTCAGTCTGAACTCCAGGGAATCCGGTTGTTGAACGGCGAGGAAAAGAGGGATCTGCAGAACTCATTGCAGGAGAAGCAGGAGCGGGAGAAGGTGCTTGCCGGAAAGGCCGATCACATGCGCAGGGCCCTGCTCTGGCTTGAAGGAATCAGGGGCCTCGAGAAGGAACTGGCCGAACTGGATCAGAAGCAGGGGCTTTTTGTTCAGCGCCGTGCGCAATTCGAACCGGAGGCAAGGAAGCTGGAGCACGCCCGGAAGGCCCTGATCCTGGAGGGTGACTATCGCGGAGTCCTTGCCCTGCGCAGTCAGCAGGCGATGGAGCTTGAAGATCTGGCCGAAGCGATGGCCAGGATGCCTCAGAAGGAGCGAATCCGCGGTGCTGCGCTGGACGCCAGCCGGGCCGCTGAAGCCGCGTTGGTCAAGGCAAAGGCCGGGCAGATGGCGGAAGCGGAGGTCATTAAAAAGGCTCGGGAGCTGGACGCGCGGATTCGCGAGCAGAAAAGGCAGCTCGATGAGCAGGGCAAGGCGCTGGAGGCCACGGAACAGCATAAGAGAATGTTCGTGTCTGCCGTCGAATCGGCGGAGCGGGACAGGAAAAGCCGCCAGGCAGACCTGGAGAGCATCCAGAACGCTCAAGAAAAAACCCTTTCCGACGCCGCTTTGCTGACGGACCTTTCCGCCATCGCCCGCTCGTTCGAGTACCTCCGGAATATCGAGTCCAGGCATTCCCTTCTTCGGGAAGCGGCCATTGCGGCATCCGGCAAGAGAGCGACGCTCCTGGCGGAATACGAAGCATGCGAGGGCGAATGCGGCAGACGGCAACAGGATTATGAGAAAGGGCAGAAGGAAGCCTCCCTGCTGTCACGGGAGATTTTCGATCTTCTTCAGGGACGGGAGATGGCCCAGTGGCGGGAAGACAGGGACGCCCTCATGAACCGGGAACGTCTGCTGGCCTCGTCCCTGGAAAGAATCGACGGGATCAGAAAGGCGGACTCGGCGCTGAAAGCCCTGTCCAAGGCCCTTGAAGCCGCAAAAGACGCCCTGACCGTCCTGGAAGGAGAGATCGAACCGGCTGTGGGAGAAAAGAGGTTCCTGGAGGCGGAAATTGAAAATCTGGAGATCCGGGCAGCGCTTCTGGCGCGCATCCGTGACCTGGAGGAAGACAGGAAAAGACTGGAGGACGGCAACCCCTGCCCCCTGTGCGGCGCCACGGAACACCCCTACGCACGGGGCAATGTTCCGCAGCTGAACGAAACGGAAGCCAAGCTGAAGAGCAAGAGGAAGGAACTCAAAGGGGTGCTGGAAAAACTCAGAAAGCTGGAAGCCGGCCGGGCGGGGACAGAAGCGGAAATGTTCCATGCCGGACGGGAACTGGAGGAAAGGACGGCCCTCCGCGAAGGGGATGAAGAACAGTGCCTGCAGATCCTGCGGGCTCTGGACATCGAGTCTGTCCCGGAAGGGCGGTCCGGAAGAGTTTCCGAAGAAATGGAGCAGACCCGGCGGAAGATTGCCGAAATTTCCCGCATCGTTACCGCCGCCGAGGAAAAGATCGGAAGGGAGAAAGCGGCACAAACCAGCCTGAAGGAGAAGAGGCTGGCCCTGGAAACGTCCGGGAAGGCCCTCCAGGACTGCCGCCATCGGCGGGAGACAGCCGATCTGGAATATGAGCGGCTCGCCAGAGAATGCGCCGCTCTCGCGGAGGAAGCCTGCAGGGCTCGCACCGCTGCGATCGAGGACGTCGAACCCTTCGGCATGCAGGAGATTCGCTCCGCCGATCTGGACATCATTCTGAAATCTCTGAGGGAGCGTCGGGATGCCTGGCAGGCGAGGCAGGAACGGAAGGAAGCCCTGGAAAGGGAGATCGCTGAACTGCTGGCCGGGATCGACACGAACCGGGCCCTGTTGACCAGCCTCGAACAGGACCTGGCGGCAAGGAGCAAAAAGCGGCGGGAGCAGAGCAGTGAGCACGACGAGCTGGTTGCCGGCCGCCGGGAAATCTTTGGCGAGCAGGACCCGGACAGGGCGGAGAAGGAACTCGCCGCTGCCTTGGAATCCGCCGGCAGAGCGCTGGAGCAGGCTCGGGAAAGGCAGGGCGGAATCGAAAAGGAGATCGGCGCTCTGCAGGATACGATTTCCCGGCTGACCACCGGCACCGAGCTGAGAAGCAGGGAACTGGCCAAGGCGGAACAGGGTTTCGCGGAGCGGATTTCAGCGGCGGGCTTCGAAACGGAGGCGCAATACCTTGCCGCGAGGCTGCCGGAAGACGAACGGGAGCTGCTGGCCCGCAGGGAAAACGCCCTGGTTCTCGAAGGGGCCGAACTGGAGGCCCGGCGAAGGGACAGGTTGGAGGCCCTCGCCTCCGAGCGCCGGAAGAACCTCACCGATCAGCCGCTCGAAACCCTTCAGGAAAGCCTCAATGCCTGTGAGGCGGACCTGAAGCAGGTCGGCCTTGAGACCGGCGGGATCCTGAAGATGATGAGTGAAGACCAGAAAATGATGGAAAGACAGCAGGAGCGCCTCGGGAAGCTTGAAGCCCAGAAGCGGGAATGCGCCCGCTGGAATGATCTCCGTGAGCTCATCGGTTCAGCGGACGGGAAAAAGTTCCGCAATTTTGCCCAGGGCCTGACCTTCGAGATCATGACCAAACACGCCAACCGGCAGCTCCGGAAGATGACGGACCGCTATCTGCTGATCCGGGATGCGTTTCAGCCCCTGGAGTTGAATGTCATCGACAATTATCAGGCCGGGGAGATCCGCTCCACGAAGAATCTCTCCGGCGGTGAAAGCTTTCTCGTGAGCCTGGCCCTGGCCCTTGGCCTCTCTTCGATGGCCAGCCGGAATGTACGGGTCGATTCGCTCTTCCTCGACGAGGGCTTCGGTACCCTTGACGAAGACGCCCTGGAAACGGCCCTGGAAACCCTGGCCGGGCTGCGGCAGGACGGCAAGCTGATCGGCCTCATCTCCCATGTCCCGGCGTTGAAGGAGCGCATCGGCACGCAGATCCAGGTCATTCCCGGGACAGGGGGCCGCAGCACCCTGATCGGTCCCGGATGCCAAAGAATCTGACGTCGGCTATCCGCTATCCTCTGGAGGGAAGCCTTGAAAGGAAGGGGCCGCAGCCTGTCCCGGCGTTCCTTTCAGAAAATCGATCCGCTTTTCCAGGAGCCCCCCTTCCGGTCGGCAGGGAACAGGGCAGCAAGCCGTTATATCCCCAGATTGGCAAGCATGGAACAGATTCGATTGACCACGCCGACCAGCGTCGGATGTGAAGTTTCGAATCCCTCAACGGAGGCGGCCAGGCCGTCGAGCGACAGTTGTAGAAGCGCCGGATTCTTCTCCTGCCGGGTGGCCTCGCGGGTCGATACGGCGGCAAATCCCGTGATGCTTTCCGCGTGCTCCGTGTGCGTCTTGGAAAGCTCCTCGATTTCAGTCTTCAGAGTCGAGACGAGATCCAGCAATTCGGATCGGTTCTCGTCGGTCACCGACGTCACCTTTTTCAATCGCTCTTCAATCGAGCTCAGAGTCTTCTGTATCATGGAAGCTCCCTTCATGATTCGTCATTAAATCTATCGGTTCAACCGCAGGACAAACCGGGTACTGCCTGGAGGTCTCGGAATGCTGATACTATAAAGCAACGGGAAGTTGGCTGTCAAAGAAAAAGCGGCTGCAAAGGCACTGCAGTCCATGATAAGGAATGCACCGGCGCCCCGATGCCGATGCATTCCGGAAATGTTCCCGGGTGGCGGCCATCATTTATCTTCGAGCCTGCCTTTTATCCCCTCCCCTGTCGTGAGGATCCTTCTGCCTGTCCTTCTGTCCAGGCTGTTGATGAGGGCCGGGGCTCACCTGCCGGTGGGGCTGGCCCCGATGGAATTGAGCATGCGGCGAGTGGCCCCCGTTTCCCGGGCGCCGCGGGGAAACGTGTTTCCGGTGGTCCTTCCGGGAAGAGGGTTGGAATTGCATGCCCCTGACCCCCCAGTTGTTTTCCTTTTCCCAATGCTTGTTCTTTTTCCAGGTCTTCCAGTTGTGCGGAAGCTGTCCCGGAGGGATGTGCCGGTAATCCCACGGGTGGCCCTTCCAATGGCGCGCCCTGTAGTCGCTCCTCCAACCCGGGGGGATGCGTGAATGAAAGGCGGGAACACCGTGGTAGGAAGACCAGCCGGAATGATACTGCCTTGAACGATACCAGCGTCCTTCCCACGGGCGCCACCACCAGCCGCCGTAGAAGAAGATGTCCTCGGGTACGTCAGGTAGAGCGTAGACATAAGTTCCGGGAATCACCACCGCCACCGGCGGTGCGGAAAACACGACAGGCGGGGGAAGGGGGATACTGACATGGATATCCACGCCGGCCATCGCCGGTATGGGAAGGACCGCGGCCAGCATCCAGAGGATGGATCCAACAACAATTTTTTTCATCCGTTCGACTCCTTTCTTTCCATTTTTTATAGCGTTGACGCTGAGATCTCCGACGTCATCCCTTCCTGGACGAAAGCTGCTTCACCTGGTCCGGTCCAGATGTCCCGGAGGGGATGGTCTTTTGCCTGCTTCAGGGCATTTCCCGTGCCAGCCCGCGGTGCAGCAAACTTAACGAAGAAAGACGGTGGTTTACGGAACAAAGCTCACGCCGGGCACCTGAAATCGCTTTGGTTGGAGGAATGATTCTGAATAGAAAATACTCATCTTCGGTATCCAGATGGATACGAACTATCCGCTTGGGATGATGGGGGGATTTTTTTGCGGGCCTGGGGCAGAACACACGAAAGGCAAGGAGCTGCACGATCCCGCTCTATCGATGCTATTCGGAAAAAAGTTTTCTGTCGCTGACGATCAGTGGGAGTTCGCCTTCGTGCACAGCCACAGGATACGTGTTCTCTCTTCCGGCTTGAAGACGGAGCGGGAGAGACGCCCCAGCTCCTCCACGGACGCAAAAAGGCCGCTGTCAAAAAAACTCCTGTACGTGTCGTACGTCCCTCCGGGATGCGCCTCAAAGACAACGTATCTGCCGATGTTGCGTTCAGCGATCCGGGTCAGTCGTGCCGGATCAGAGAGATGGGCAAAAATGGAAAACATGAATCCGATGTCGAAGCGTTCGTCGTCTCCGAGGAGATCCCTGTCGATGTTGAATTGCCGGAATTGAACCTCGGGATAAGTCCCTTCAAACATGGAAAAGCGGCTGGCAAGATCGACCATGCTGCTTGAAATCTCAAGCCCCAGCACGGACAAAGCGCCGAATGAGCGGGCCAGAATGCTGCTCATCCCGAAATTGCTGGCGACATCCAGTATCCGTGCCCCCTCCAGCACCTGCGGCGGTATCATGGCGAGGCGCTCCGCCGTATCCTGCCGGCGTCCGGGGACAGCAATCCGCCGGCGGAAATAGATGCTCTGATAGGGGCGGTTGTTGTGCCTGGTGCCATAGAATTCCGTAAAAGGCGAAAATTTCATGAAGGCCAGTTCGAAGGGCCACCGCTCGATGGGGATTTCCAGCCCGAGAGCCAGCGCCATGGCAATGCGATGATTTCCATCGACGACGAAATACTCTCCCTCGGGGAGGATCTGCGTCACCACGACCGGCGCAACCTTCTGCGGGTGCTGCCGAATCCCGTTCAGTTCCTTTCTGAATTCCGCTAGGCTCAGCTCGGGCGGGGCGCTGTCGCTCGACTGCGAAGCAGCGGCCAGATAGGCTTCATAAAGGGCCGCTGCCGCCTTGATTTCCCCGGCGTTCCCGGCGGCCAGGGCACGGGCGAGGCGGTAATGCGGGGTATCGCCCACCTTGATGTCCGTCCGACCGATATTTCCGAAGAAAAATTCCGCGGTAGCCTTTTTGAACGGATAGAAACGAAGATCGGGATATTCTTCCAGAGGAAGGGCAAAAGGCCTGGACTCACGGGATCTGCGCAAAGCCAGCTCACGTGAACGCCTGACCTGCGTGAGCAGGGCGATGGGTTTGGATTCCCAGAACTGCCGGTTGATTTTTTTCTTGATGCGCTTGATTTTTTTCTTCAGTGTTTTCATGGATTCATCCAGGATTGACATCCCCGGGCTGTACCGCCTGATGATTGTCCGGGTCTCTTTTCTTTGCCGCTGCTGATCGGCCTTCCCAAGGATGCCTCGGGGTCACGGAAAACGTGTTTCCGTTACAGCCAAGGCCCATTGCCTGTCAGGCCCTGAAGTGCAGCCCGTCCAACCCGGCTTGAAGCTGTTCGATGGACGTCTGCAGAGGCCCTTTGTTCTCCACCCTGATGAGCGTGACCCCGCGCTTCTTCATCTCTCCTTCCGCCACATCCTGATAGGTCTGGCAGATTTCGAGAGACGCCATCACGTCCTGATCGCTCAAGCCACGCAGTCGGCGCGGGAAGCTGCGCTGCTGCATCCTCGCCAGGCAGACTTCGGGCAGAACCCGCACAGAGATCAGGACCTTCGGAAGGGGGGTGAGCCCGAGATAATCCAGAAAATCATTCTCCCGCGTTTCAGTGCTGCGGTAGCCCAAAAGGGCGATTCCCCGCTGGATCAATCCGGGGTCCGTCAGGATGGCTTCGCTGCCAGCCATCACCTCCTGGACGATTTGAAAAAAGGCGAAGCTGTCTAGGTAACGCCCCAGAACGAGCTCCCGCTCCCAGGAAGGAAAGCCGCGCCTGATGAGAACCTTCAGGATCAACGCCATCAGTTCCATGTGCGAATCCAGGAAGGATCTCAAAAGAACGGCTTCAAGCCCCTTCGATCCCAAAAACGCGACACCGAGACGATCCCGCAGAGGACTCCACAAACTGCGCAGGCTCCCGCCCCATAGCAGCGGTTCATGCCTGCTCAGGTACAGCGAGAGGAGCCGCCGCTCCGGCCGTCCGTTCTGCCGGTGGAACACCCTCACGCCAATCCTTTCCAGGTGCTCCACGGCCGCTTTGAAAAACATGGACTTCCCCGATCCCGGAAGGCCGATGATTTCGAAATAGATACCCATTCAGTTCTTTTTCAGCATCCCTGAAAGTTCATCCCCGCCGCCAAAGACGGGCTGATTCAACACGCCCCTCTTCACCGCGCATTGCAGGAAAGGCGGCGGGGTTGGTCAAGGGGGAATTCCTTGTGCTTCCTGAAGGCAGGTCGGATCAGCCCAGGCTTCCGGCCTGCCGTCTCCGGGAAGGCCGCATCTGCCGATCACACACCTATCGCCGGAACCCTGGATAACGGATTCCGTGTTGAACAGCTTCCTTACGGAAAAGGTGCGTTGAGGTGACGAGAAAACCTTGAATTGTTTCGGAAATTTATTCATAACACGCTGAAACGGTTGCTATCTAGGACAGTTATAAAAAAATGTCAACATAAATTCACCAGGGCCTCATCCCCGGCCGACCACTGGCTTCACAAGCCCCGTTCAGAAAACAGGCTCCAAGACATTTTCTTGACTTGCAGAAGGTATTTGTCCTAAGGTCAGCGCAATCATTTTATTATATTTCAGGAAAGTATCCAACCGGGCAAAGCATGCTGTCGGTCGCCATTATCACAAAAAACGAAGAAAACAACATCGCCCGCTGCATCGAGAGCGTTCGGGACATTGCCGATGAGGTCATCGTAGTGGACTCCGGCTCCAGCGATCGGACGGTCGAAATCGCCTCCAGCCTCGGGGCGAAGGTAACCCATCAGGATTGGCTGGGCTTCGCCCGGCAGAAAAATTTCGCGGCCGCTCTCGCTGAAATGGACTACGTTCTGATGCTCGATGCCGACGAGGAAGTCTCCGCAACGCTGAGCCGGTCCATCCTGGAGGCCCTGCGGGAAAAGCGCTTCGACGGATGGGAGCTCAACAGGAAAACCTATTACCTGGGAGATTTCCTGAACCATGTCTGGCACCCCGAATGGCGCCTCCGCCTCTACCGGAAGGGTAAGGGGGAATTTCAGGGGGAGATCCACGAAAAAGTCGTCTGCGAAGGCAACATCGGCAGGCTCCAGGGCGATCTCCATCACTACTCCTACAAGAGCCTGGAGGATCAGATGCTTCGGCTTGTCCGCTATGCGGAACAATCGGCGAAACTCATGCAGAAGGACGGGAAGCGGTTCCGGTTTGTCAACCTGTTCTTCAACCCCTGCTGGGCCTTCGCCAAGGTCTTGATCCGGGGGGGCATCCGGGACGGATATCGCAGTTTCCTCATTGCCGCCTTCGAGGGCATCTACACCTTCTTGAAATACGCCTTTCTTCTTGAGGAAGAATTGAGGAAAAGGCAGGGAAAGCGCCTCTGGCAATGAAGATCGCCCTGATTCGAGAAAAATACACCGATTTCGGCGGGGCGGAACGCTATGTCGCCTCGCTGGCTGAAAACCTTGCCCTGCGGGGACATGAGATCGAAATTTTCGCCAGCACGTGGAAAACCCGGAGCGAGGAAGGGCCTTCGGAAGCACTCGCCTTCCGGCCGGTTCTGCGCCGAGTGCCGGTTGTCAAAGGCCCCTCCTTCCTGCAGATCCTCAGCTTCGCCTTCAGCGTTCGAAAGATGCTTCAAGGGGGCCGTTACGACATCATCCACAGCTTCGAGCGGACCCTGTATCAGGACATTTACCGGGCCGGTGACGGCTGCCACAGGGAATGGCTCATCCAGCGCCGGAAAATCGATCCGCCCGGCAAAGGCCTTCTGCACCGGATCAACCCGCTGCACAGGACCCTCCTCTGGATTGAAAAGCAGATCTTCAGCGAAGAGGGCTGCAGGGCCGTCGTGGCCAATTCCCGGAGGGGAAAAAAGGAGATCATGACTCACTACGGCGTCCCGGACAACAAGATTTCCGTCATTTACAGCCCCGTCGAGAGAAATCGCTTTTCCTGCGGCAGAAAGCTGGAAAGCAGGGAAAAGCTTCTTTCGCAATTAGGCCTGAAACCGGAAAGCGCCCTTCTCCTCTTTGTCGGCTCCGGTTTTCAGCGAAAGGGATTGGCGGCGGCCCTGAGGGCCCTGGCCCTTCTTCCCTCCCCGGCACACCTCATAGCCGTAGGAAAGGACCGTCTTGCCCCCTACAGGCGCCTGGCAGAAAGCCTGGGGGTCGAAAACTCCGTTTCCTTCACGGGGCCCATTTCCGACGTGGCTCCGTACTACCAGGGGGCCGACCTCTTCATCTTCCCCACAATCTATGAACCATTCAGCAACGTGTGCATCGAAGCCATGGCGGCAGGCCTGCCCGTCGTCACCTCCCGGATCAACGGGGCCTCGGAGATGATTATCGAAGGGGAAAACGGCCATGTCATCGAAGATCCTCTCGACCCGGCGGAAATCGCGGCAAAGATCCGCGCGGGGCTGGAGATCTCCGGAAGCCGGATTGCCGATGCCAACCGGTCAATTCTGGAGCAGCTTACCTGGAAACATCATCTTGACCAGGTCCTGGATTTATACGAGGCCGTGCGGGACGAAAAAGGAGCGGACCGGAGGAGGATCACGCCATGACCGACGGTTCTCCCCGCATTCTCGTCATCAAATTGCGCTATCTGGGAGACGTCCTGCTCACCACCCCGGTCTTTGACGCCCTGAGATCCCGGTTTCCCGATGCCTTCATCGCAGCGGTCGTCAATAAGGGGACGGAAGACATGCTGACGGAAAATCCCGCCATCGACAGGATTTTTACCGTGATCAGGGATTTTAGGCCCCTGGCGGATCTGCGGAAACAGTTCCAGCTGATCCGTGAGATTCGTGCCGCTCATTTCGATGTGGTGCTTGAACTGACCCATAACGACCGGGCGGCGGTGCTGGCCTTTTTGAGCGGCGCCGGAAAAAGGTTGGGCTACAAGCCCAAAAAAAGGAAACGATTCCGTCGTTCACTCCTGCTGACGGACTTGGTGCCCGTCGGGAAAAAGCTCCACGTCATTGATCGTCATCTGGAACTGGCAAAAGCCATGGGATGCTCCGTTCTCCCGTCAAAACCGACCCTCTACTGGACTCCTCAAGATCAAAGGTCCTGCGGGGAGATCTTAACGAGCAGCGGCGTACCCGGAAAGGCCCCCTATGTCGTTCTTCATCCTTCGTCCGCGGCAACCCACAAAGTCTGGACAGCGGAGGGCTATGCCGAGCTCTGCGACTACCTGTCGGGAAGAAAGTCTCTCCGGACCATCCTGATCTGCGGAAAGGATAAGGAGGAACTCCGCTTGAACCGTGAGATATGCGCCCTGTCCGAAAGCCCCCCCCTGGATCTCGGTGGCCGGCTATCCCTGAAGCAGACCGCCGCCCTCCTTTCTGAAGCCCTTTTATTTATCGGCATCGACTCAGGGCCCATGCACATGGCCGCTGCCGTTGGCACGCCCGTCGTGGCGATTTTCGGCCCGTCACGGCCCTGGCGATGGGGACCCCGGGGAGCGGGGCAGGTCATCATCCAAAAAAAATGGGATTGCGTCCCCTGCGGCAAGAAGGGCTGCCGCGACGACGGCGGCGAAAGCCGGTGCCTGATGGAACTGACCCCCGATGAGGTCCTCCTGGCCGTTGAAAACAGGCTGGACGAGATCTTCCGGACGCCCGCCCCGGCCTTTCCCGCGGAAAAAGAGGTCCCATGACGGAAAAAATACAGGATCTCGGAACGTTTGACGGGATTGAAGGCATGGAGCGGCTTCGCCTGGAAGCGGAAGATCTACTTCTGCGCTCTCCCAAAATCGTCATTGCCGTTGCCGGACTGCCGGGCAGCGGGAAAACGGTTTTTGTGAAAGATTTTGCCCGGTTCGGCTTCGGCCGCCTCGGAAAAAGGAACCTTGTGGTTATTGACGACAACACACTGTATTCGACGCCTTTCTGGAGGCTGACGTGGAAGAAGCTGAACCTTCGCAAAGAGTCCTGGCAGGATTTTTTAGCTTCCCGGGACTGCAGAGCGGTGATCTTCTCGAACTGGGTCCCCAGCCGCTTTCTCGATTCTGTGGACATCCTGGTGAACCTTGCCGTTCCCGAACCCAGGAGGCTTTCAAGATTGAGGAAAAGAGAAAAAAGGCATCCGGAGAAGTTCGAAATTCAGCAGAAAAAGACGACCCTCCCCGTCGAGCCGCCCTTTTCGGTCGGTCGGTCTATGACGATCATCAACGACACCCGCATCTCCTTTCTCTGGTGCCTGTTCTGGATGCTGCGCCGAGGCCTTTCCCTGTGAGGCACAGAATGGAGGGAAACACAAGGGTGCTCTTCTGCGGTCCCATCGATCAGCCGCTCAATTCGGGCAGGTACATGATCGCGGGAATGCAGCAGCTCGGATACGAGGTGATCGGCTATGATTACCGATCCCATGCGTCCTGCGAACAGGAGCTGATGGAGATCGTCGAGAGCAGAAAACCCGGGTACGTCCTCACCCTGAAAGGAGAGAAACTTCCCGCCCGGCTCATTGAGCATTTCAGGCAAAAGGGCTGCACGACGATCCTCTGGCTGACAACGAGCGTCCTGGAAGACTGGATGCTTCCATTCGCCAAGGTCCATGACTTCGTCGTAACCAATACGGAAGACATCAAGATCTTTTTCCGCCGCAACGGGGTCAAAAACACTCGCTGGATCCATCAGGGGTTCGCTCCGGAATTCTTCGGCATTCCCGGTCAGGAATCTGTCAGAAAGGGCAGCCCCTGTGCAGAAGCGGCCATGATCGGCTCCATGGGGTATCCGATCTATAAAAAGCGCAGTGAACTGGTGATGCTTTTAAGGAAAAAGCAGGTGGACATCAAGTGGTGGGGGCCCCGTCTCTCCAGGCAGTGGAAAAACCTCTCCTATTTCTGCGGAGGCGTCCACCGGGCATGGGCGGGAAGAGAAGTCTACATGAAAGAGTTTTGCGATGTGGTCAGAAATGTTAAGATCTTCATCGGAGAGGATGCGGATATCCCCATATCGGGCCTTTACCTGAGCAACAGGATCTTCGCCGTTGCCGGGTGTGGCGGTTTTTATCTCGGGAGGAAGACCCCGGGGATTGAAACGGCCTTTGAAATCGGCAGGGAGGTTGAGGTTTTTGAATCCGATGATGAGCTGATCGAAAAGGTGCGCTTTTATCTTGAACATGAAGAAGCCAGGGAGCGCATCGCCTCCGCAGGGCAGAAGAAGGTCCTGTCGCACTATACCTACAGGCAGCAGATGGCCAAGATATTTGACTGGATTCAAGAAACGGGTCAGGAGTAAAGATGGGTAAGCCGGGCATTTCCGATTATGATGAGTACTGGGATGATCGTATTGAACGGAAGCATTATCAATATACGGATGTCCACCAAAAGATTGTCGAGGTCGCCCAAGGCGTCCTCGGAAACGAACAAGCGCGCGTTCTGGACTGCGGCGTCGGTCCAGGCCACGTCTATCGCGAACTTTCAAAACTCTATGAAGCATACGGCCTGGAAATCTCGGAAAAAGTATTCGGTCTTTACAGATTCGACACCTCCCGCATCCAGATCTGGGACCTCAACAATGGACTGCCCCCCTTCGATCCTCCTCTGGACCTGATCATCGCCAGCAGAATCGTCCACCATCTGGACGATCCCATCGGCTTTCTGGGGCATGTACGGAAAAACTTAAGGGAAAAAGGCTGGTTTATCGGGGTGATCCCGAATATCTGTTATTATCATCACCGGATTAAATTTCTCCTCGGGAAATTTCCTCCGATTTCCGGAGCCCATGTCAACTTCCAGACGGGTCCAACCTTCGAAAAAATGGTCGTGGCGCAGGGATTCGAGCTCCGGCAGTTGATCACCCCCAAAAAAACGATTCGGGCCAAATTCTGGCCGACGGTCTTCAGTCAGGATCTCATCTATGTATTCCAGAAATCGGACCCGTGATTTTCTGAGCCGGCTGGCGCCTTATGGCCTGAAGTCCGTTCACAGCAACGAGGCCTTTCGCATCCCCCAGAATGGCCGGTTCCTCTTCCTGAAGGTGTATGGCCCGAAGAAGCCCAGGATTTTCTATGAACTTCGCAGCAGACTGGACGCAATCGGCATGCGCCAGCCGATTGAGTACCGCGTACCGCCAAGGCGGAAAGACTTCGAAGAGGCCTGCCTGAAGCACTGGAGAGAAAAGGGCTTTTCCGTGCCGCACCTTCTTGCCTCCCCCTTTCCGGAATACGAGGGCGTTCCGCATCTCTGTACGACATTCATTGAAGGCGTCACCATGAAATCCATTCTGTCGCAGGGCTATTTTTCAGCCGAAGGCCGCCTGGAAATCTTTTTCGAGGATCTTTTCAGGCGGCATGCCCTTGCGTTCCGGACCAGCGACACGCTTCTCTTTCACATCGACGCCAATACGCAGAATATTCTTGAGGCGGGAAATCAATTCTACCACGTCGATTTTGAAATGGGTCGCCCCTGGGAACGGCCCATGGAATGCGCCTGCCGTGAAATAACAAAGCTTCTCATTTCCATGGGTCAGGACCTGCCTTCCGGGGAGAGAAATCCGCTGTACCGGCTCTTTAAAAAGGTGTACCGGAACAGGGATCTGCTGGATTTTCTGGACCGAAGCATCCATAGGCGGCCTTTTCAGAATGTTCACCGCTGGCGGAACAGAAGGAAAAAAGAGGAAGATCCCAGGCGGGTGACTCTCTACGACCTGGCGGAGGCTCTGCAGGATACCACGGAGGAGCGTCCGCAGACCCCGCCAATCAAAAAAGAATCCCATGACGGATGTCTTCCATGAACGCCCCAGGGGATATTTCCGCAATTGTTGAACAAAGGCTCTGCTGCTCCTGCGGAGCCTGTGCCTGCGTTTGTCGGCAGGAGGCCATCTCCTTCAAGGAAACCCCGGGCGGTCATCTCTTCCCCGAAATTGACAGGAAAAAGTGCTCCGCCTGCGGCCTCTGCTACCGAGTCTGCCCCAGCGTGACCGTCGGCACGGAGATGCTTTCCGCACTGAGCACCTCTCCTTTCGAGGGGAACGCCCTGGAGTGCCATGTCGGCAAGGCGGCAGACAAGGAGATCTATGCCAACAGCCAGAGCGGCGGCATTGTTTCCGCCCTTCTCCTTTATCTGCTGGACTCCCGTGAGATCGAAGCGGCCGTGGTAAGCGCCATGGCTCCGGGAGATCCCCCCCGGCCGATCGTTCTCTGCGCCAGCTCAAGGGAGCAGATCCTTTCCGCACAGAAATCAAAGTATTGCCCCGTTCCCGCCCTCGAAATCCTCGGTGAGGTGAGAAGGAGCAAGATCCCCGTCGCCCTCGTCGGCCTCCCCTGCCATTTCCACGGACTGAGCACCATGGCGGACATCGATGTGTCGCTGTCCGGGCTTGTGAAGTACAAAATCGGGCTGGTCTGCGACCGCATTTTAACCTACAGCGCCATCGACTATCTGATCCGGCAGGCAGGCCTCGCGGCAAGCGGGACAGTGCGCTTCGACTTTCGGGACAAGGCCTGCCGGGGATACCCGGGAAATGTCGTCATCGGCCCTCCTGGCCTGGAACCCACGGTGCTTCCCGACGGCGCCCGAAACCGCATCAAGAACGCCTTTACACCGGCACGGTGCAGGATCTGCTTTGACAAAATGAATGTACTGGCCGATCTCACGGTCTGCGATCCCCACGGCCTCAGGAAAACCGACCGCAAAGGGGGCGAATCGGCGGTCATTGTGAGGACGGAACAGGGCCGGACGTTGATCCGCAGGGCTGCTGCAGACGGACGTCTCCACCTCAGGGCAGCGGATCACAGGGAAATCATGGCAGGCCAGAGGATCGACCGGAAGCGGCGCGAATGGAGGGGCTATACGGAGGCGTGGCATGGATTCGGAATGGAGCTCCCTGCGTTTTATCCCCACCTTGCCGAGGTCACCGAATATATCCCGGACGATATGTACAGGGCGAATCTCCTGCCTTCGCTGGCCCTGGACAGCCACACATCCCGGGACGCGCTGTTCGCGTCGGTGGAAGACATGCTCAAGCAGGGCGGATCAGGGGAAAGGGGCCGGGAACGGCCCTTCCAGCGGATCCGGAACGCCCTGGAAAACGCGCTTTCTGCGTTGAAAACCCCTTCCAGCGCGGAAGCCCGGAAGAGCGGCCGGAGAACGCCTGCCGACGGTCGCAGGCCCGACGGGGCGCCCCCACAGGGCGGGCAGCGGCAGAAGGCGAAAACGGCACAGGGGGAGGGATCATCCATGCTGATCGAGATCAAGGGGGCCGGTTTTACCAACAAGGGGGCTGAACTGATGCTCCATGCGGTCCTGCAGGCAGTCAAGCCCGCCATTCCGGAGGCCTCCTTTGCAATGGCGCCGAGATACGGACAGCCCTCCTTCTTCGCCAGGGGCAGGCTGGGCCTGCTTCAGAAGGCCACGCTCAGCAGGCACGGCATTTCATGGGATTTCATCGGGAAGATGTTCCCCGGGGAAATACGGGAAATGTACGGCGTTGTCCTTGACGAGGAGATCGATGTGATCCTGGACGTTTCCGGTTATGCCTATGGAGACGCCTTCGGAGAGCACAAAACGATCCTGATGGCCAAGCAGAGCCAGGCCTGGAAGCGCCAGGGGAAAAAGGTCATTCTCCTCCCCCAGGCCCTGGGACCCTTCAGCAGCCGGCGCATCCGGGATGCGCTGAAGAGGCTGATCGATCATGCCGATCTCATCTTTGCCCGTGACCCGGTTTCCTATGCCTACGTGAACGATGTGGCCGCAGCGCCCGCAAATGTCAAGATCGCACCCGATTTTACAAATCTCGTCTCCGGCACGGTTCCGGAGCAGTGGAACGCAGAGGAGCACCAGGTCTGCATCATTCCGAGCCACCAGATGACGGACAAGACGTCCAGTGCCGAAGGAACGCAGTATATCCCCTTCCTCGCCCAGTGCGTAAAACATCTGGAAGCGAAGGGGATCACACCGTTTCTTCTCATCCACGGGGGAAGGAAGGACTTCCCCGCCGCCCGGCAGCTTCAGGAGGCGGTCAACCGGAAGATCGAAATCCTGGCCGAACAGGACCCCTTGAGGATCAAAGGAATCCTGGGGACATGCGATCTCGTCATCGCCTCACGATTCCACGCTCTCGTGAGCTCCCTGTCGCAGGGAGTTCTGTGCATCGGCGCCGGCTGGAGCCACAAGTATGAAACCCTCTTCGCTGATTACGGCTGCCCGGAACTGCTGGTGCCCATTGAGAGAACCGGGGGAAGAATCGGGGAAATGATCGATACGGTCCTGGACCGGGGGGAAGGCGAAAAAATCCGGATGAAGGTGCGCACCTCGGCAGAGCGGCAGCGCGAGCGAACCGCCTCAATGTGGAGGGAGGTCCTGGAAATGATCAAACCCGGCAGCGCCAAGGCGAAGGGATCCTCATAACGCTCCGGGATTTTTCTGTGACGCTGCCGCATCGGGCCGGCATACAGTTGCCCGTCGGCCCTGACGGCATTTATTTCCCGACGCGGACCGAAAAGAGGCGGAAAAGCCCATAGGCGTAAAACAGGATAAAAAGGCCCAGGAAGCACTCCTTCAATTCCCCCGAGGCATTGCCCAGAACCAGCCATCTCGGTGTCTGTGCGAAGAGATGCTCCCCGATCCTTTCCGGAAGGGAAACCAGGTTGGCCGCGGCGGCAACAAACAGGGTACCCCCGGGGGGGATCAGGCGGCGCAGGAACGGACGGTTCGGCCAGGATTCCCGGCGGTCAGCATACACCCCCAGCAGTCCGCCCAGGACGACGCCGACCGAGAGGAGCTGCCTCGGTAGCTTGTCGAACACAATTTCCCAAACCCCCGTAAGATTATGTAAATTCGGCTCTTTCTGGTCATTCAGGGCCATCCATTCCTCATTGACGTCGTAGCCCAGCAGATGATAGCCCCAGCTGATTTCTTCACCGAGGAAGTAGACGGCACCGACCGCAAGGATCAGCAGCCACAATTTTTCCCAGAGCCATTCCGCCTTCTTCAGACACACCAGGAACAGAACAATCGCCGCCAGAAGGAAGAGATTGGTTGCATTCTCAACAAGTCCGTGCTCCCGGTACACCTCCGCTCCGTTAAAGACGGAATTCATCTTCTCGACATAGGTATAAATCCACAGCAGGACGGGAAGCCCACAGGCCAGCCACAGGGGGAAATGGATCCTTTTGCTCATAGCACTTGTCACCTTGAACGTTTCGTTGCGCCGGCAGAACGCGGTTTCGTCTTCCACCGTTGATGCACCCAGAACCACTGTTCCGGGTGCATCCTGACGACTTCCTCGATGACGTCCGTGTAGCGCTGGGTGTTCGCCACAATATCCGCTTCCATATCGCCGGTGTCGATCGTCTCCAGTTCAGCGCCTATCTGAAGCAGGTATGTTCCATCCCTCTGCCGGGAGAGGAAGCATGGCAGGACGGGGGCTCCTGTGCGGAGGACCAGGTACGCCAGCCCCGCCGACGTGCAGGCCGGCCGGTTGAAAAATTCGACAAAGCAGCTTTCCTTGCGGTCCCAGTTCTGATCGATCAGCAGCCCCAGGGTTTTTCTGCTCCCCAGACACTTGAGCATCTCCCGCAGGGCCCGTTCCGCGGCGATAAACCGGTTTCCCGTCGATGACCTCACCCGGAAAACGAGATCTTCAATCACGTGGTTGTCGAAAGGCCGATACAGGACCGTCATGGAGTCACCGACAAGGGGAAAGACGGCGGCCATCAACTCCCAGTTGCCGAAATGACCGGTCAGCATGATCACCCCTTTATTCTTCGCCTTGGCCTTGACATAATTTTCCATGCCCTGGATGTTCATGATGCGGGAAACCCTTTCGGCATTCAGGCGGGGGATCTCAACAAATTCGGCCATCAGGATGCCGAAATTGCGGTAAACGCCTTTTGCGACGGCCACAATCTCATCTTCGGATTTTTCGGGGAAGGCGTGATGGAGATTGTCCAGGGCGATAATGCGCCTTCCTGGAATCAGGTAGTAGAACAAGAGGGCAAGATGGGCGAAGAAGAATCGTCTTACCGCCAACGGGATGATCTGCAAGAGGGACAGGACAACGGTTGTTGTCAGGGACCTTTTCATGTCTATGTTGTCCAGCAGGATGAATTTCAGGAAATTCGGTCGAATCGGGCGGATGAAAACAAGGATCGATCCCTGTTCGGCTCCCGGCCGTCCCGATTATACCCCGTTACACCCGATACATGAGGTCCGATGTATTATAGAAAAACCCGTCTCTTGTCAACCCAAACCAACCCATACAGTCCTCTGTTTACCGCAACGTCCTCATTTTATTTTATTGAAAAAATTACTCTTGCTGTGTTAAGAGGGGGCACGATTTTGAGGAGGCTTGGGATAAAAGATGAATCTTGGGCAGATGCTGGAAGAAACCTGTCAACGCTATCCAGAGCATGTCGCAGTCATTTCGGAAGACCGGCCGTTTCCCTATTCTGTGTTGAACGACGCGGTCAACGCCCTGGGCAACGCCCTCAGAGAGCTGGGCGCGAAAAAGGAAGACAAGATTGCCATTGTTCTGCACAACTGCCCCGAGTTTGTCATTTCCTATTTTGCCGCTCAGAAAATCGGCGCCGTGGCCGTAACGCTCAACACGGCATCAACGGCCCATGAGCTTCAGTATCTCCTGGTAAACTGCGAGGCCCGGATCCTCATCACCACGGCATCCAATGCCGCACGTTATGAATCCATCCTGGACAAAGTCCCCCTGTGCCGCCACGTCATTGTCACCGACAGGACGGAGCCGGCCGTGCCGGCCTCTCCGGATGCTTCCGACTTCTGGTCCCTCATCGGGCATTCTTCCTCTTCCCTTGAGCTCCCCGATCTAGCCGACGACGATCCCGCCGTCATGATCTATACGTCCGGTCTGACGGGAAGGCCGCTGGGCGCGGTTCTGACCCAGCGCAATCTTGTCTCGCAGTCCGCCCTGCTGGGAAATCTGTGCCATGTCAACAATGCCGACCTGGGCCTTTCGGTTATTCCTCTTTTCCATTCGTTCGGAGCTGTCGCCAACATGCTGGGCACCATCCGTGTCGGAGCCGGCCTGGTGCTGATGGATCATTTCAGTGTCGACGAAATCTTCCAGGTGGTCTGCCGGAGAAATGTTTCCTTTATCGCCGCCGTTCCCCGCCTGTTCCTGGGAATGCTTTTTCATGAGGAGGCAGACCGGTACGATATCCGCTCCCTGAAATTCTGCATCACCGGCGGTGCAACCATGCCCCCGCAATACGTTCCCGAATTCAACGGAAAATTCCATACGATTCTCGTCGACGGCTACGGTCTGACGGAATCTTCACCGGTGTGCACCCTGAGCAGGCCTGACGGGCCCCAGAAGCCCGGCTCCATCGGAACAGCGATCCCCGGCGTGGAAATCCGCATCGTCAATGAAGAGGGCGCGGAATGCCCCCATGGGGAAGTGGGGGAACTGGTCCTTCGGGGGGAAAACGTCATGAAGGGCTATTACAGGGATGAAGCGGCAACCCGGGAAGTGATGAAGGATGGCTGGCTTCACAGCGGGGATCTGGCCTATCGGGACGAGGAGGGGTTCTTCTTTCTCACCGGCCGCAAGAAGCGGATGATCATCACCAGCGGCTTCAACGTCTATCCACGGGAGGTCGAAATGGTGCTGGAAAATCATCCCGCCGTGCGGGCGGCCCGGGTGATCAGCAAGCCGAACCTTCTGCGGGGGGAAATCGTCAAAGCCTTCATCGTCCGGGATTCGGCCTTCCCCGTCGAGAACAGACAGATTCTCCGGCACTGCCGGACGTATCTCTCCTCCTACAAGGTGCCGCGGGAGATCGAATTTGTAGACTCCATCCCGAACCTTTAAGAGTTTTTTGCATCAGCAATATTTCAGATACTAACATCCAAGAAAGGAGATTGCTAAACATGAAAGATGTTGTCATCGTAAGCGGCGCCAGAACCGCCGTGGGATCGTTCGGTGGTTCGCTCAAGGGCGTAAGGGTTACAGACCTGGGAGCGCTGGTCATCAAGGAGGCCATCAAGAGAGCGGGATTGCGTCCGGCCATCAGCGACGCCGTCAAAGCCTGCCGTTGCGACACCTTCGGCGATTTCGACATGACCGAAATCAACAAGAAGTACTATGACTACGATTCATCCCTGAACCCCGTCTATTTCGACGAGTGCATCATGGGAAACTGCCTGACGGCCTCCCTGGGACAGAATCCCGGACGCCAGTCCAGCATCTATGCAGGTCTGCCTGAAGAAACGAACACGATCACCGTCAACAAGGTCTGCGCCTCCGGAATGAAAGCCATTGTCCTGGCGGCCCAGGTCATCAAGGCCGGTGATGCGGACATCATCGTGGCGGGCGGAATGGAAAACATGAGCAACGTCCCCTACGCGCTGCCCGATGCCCGATGGGGATACCGGATGAGCATGCCCACAGGCTCCATTGTCGACCTCATGGTCCATGACGGCCTCTGGGAAATTTTCAACGGCTATCACATGGGGTTCACGGCGGAGAACATCGCCGCCCGCTACGGCATCAGCCGACAGGCCCAGGATGAGCTGGCCCTCATGAGCCACCAGCGAGCCCGTGCGGCCATCACCAGCGGCGCCGTTGCCGATGAAATCGTCCCTGTCCCGATGCCCACGAAGAAAGGCGCACCCCCGCAGTTCTTCTCCGTGGACGAGCGCCCCATGGACACCAGCATGGAAAAGATGGCCAAGCTGGCAACCGTCTTCAAGAAAGATGGAACCGTCACGGCGGGCAACGCCTCCGGAATCAATGACGGTGCGGCAGCCGTCGTCGTGATGAGCGCCGACAAGGCCAAGGAACTGGGTCTCAAACCGCTGGCCAAGATCAAGGGCTATGCCTCCGGCGGCGTCGATCCGGCATACATGGGTCTCGGTCCGATTCCGGCAACCCGCAAGGTCTTCAAGCAGCTCGGTCTGACCATGAAGGATATGGATATCGTGGAATTGAATGAAGCCTTCGCATCCCAGGCTCTGGGCTGCGTCCAGGAGCTGGGCGTGGATATGGACAAGTGCAACATCAACGGCAGCGGAATCTCCATCGGGCATCCCGTGGGCTGCACCGGCGCCCGGATCACCTACAGCCTGGCCATGCAGCTCCAGAAGAAGGATGCGAACCTCGGCCTGGCGACGCTCTGCATCGGCGGCGGACAGGGAATGGCCATCGTCCTTGAAAGGGCGTAGCGTGAGTTGCGGATCTTGAAATAAGAACGATTGCCCAACAGGGCAATAAAGTGTAATATCGAATGCAGGGGTGAGGAGATAAACCGCCCCTGCATTTTTAAATCCAAGGAGAACCCCATGAGCCCTCAATGGATGGATAAACTAGTCATTCCGAGCAGGACGAAAATCGTCTTTTTGATTATGGATGGTCTGGGCGGTTTACCTGCGGAGGGCAAACCGGGAACGGAACTGGAAACGGCAAACACGCCCCATCTGGATGCCCTGGCCGGAGGAGGGGTCTGCGGCCTCCTGGATCCTATCGCCCCCGGGATAACGCCGGGCAGCGGACCGGCCCACTTTGCCCTTTTCGGTTATGACCCGGTCATCAACAATGTGGGACGAGGGCTCCTCTCCGCCGCCGGCCTCGATTTTCCCATGACGGAACGGGATCTCTTCATGCGGGTCAATTTTGCCACGCTGAATTCCGACGGCCAGGTCATCGATCGCCGGGCAGGCCGCATCGATACGGAAACCAACGAACGCCTCTGCCGGAAGCTGGATGCAGGCATTCGTCCTGCTCCCGGAACGGAGGTCTTTTTTGCCACGGAGAAGGAGCACCGTGCGCTGATTGTGCTTCGCGGGGACAATCTCCGCGAGGAAATTTCGGAAACGGACCCGCAGCAAACCGGCCTTCCCCCCCTGGCCCCGGAAGCGCTGATAACGGAGGCCTCAGGTACGGCTGATCTGCTGGCGGATCTTCTGAATCAGGCGAAAATGGTCCTGGCCGATGAACCCAAGGCCAACATGATTCTCCTGAGGGGCTATTCCCGCTATCATCGATTTGACTCCATGTCGGAGCGGTTCGGCCTTTTCCCCGTGGCTATTGCAAGCTATCCCATGTACCGGGGAATTGCCCGGCTGCTCGGAATGGCCGTTTACTCGCCGACGTCCACCCTGGAGGAAGAGATCGCGGCCCTGGAAGCAGCCTGGCAGGATTACGATTTCTTCTTCGTGCACGTCAAGCCGACGGACTCCCGCGGGGAAGACGGCAATTTTGACGCCAAAGTGAAGGCCATTGAAGCGGTGGACGCCCTGATTCCCAGAATTACGGCACTATCTCCGGATGTCCTGGTCGTCACCGGTGACCACTCCACCCCTGCCGCCCTGGCCTCGCACAGCTGGCATCCTGTACCCGTTCTTCTTTCGGCCCGAACCTGCCGGCCTGACCGGGTGGAGCACTTCGGTGAAGGAGACTGCCTGTCTGGAGGGCTGGGAAGAATGCCTATGTCTTCTCTCATGACCGTTGCCCTGGCCCATGCCGGACGCCTCACAAAATTCGGGGCTTAAAAATTGCGCTTCCCGTCCTGTTTTGCCCCGGAATCCCGAAGCTCACGGCGCAGGGGTTTTCCCACAATGGATTTCGGCAACTCCCTGCGGAACTCCACCAGGGCGGGACATTTGTAAGCGGCAAGCTGAGTGCGGCAATAATCCAGCAATTCTTCCGCGGTCGCGCTCTCCCTTTCCCCGAGCACAACGAAGACCTTGACCTTTTCCCCTTTGAGTTCATCGGGGATTCCCACCGCACAACTCTCTGAAACTTTCGGGTGGCTGTTCAGCACCTCTTCAATCTCTGCAGGGTAAATGTTGTATCCCCCGGAGATGATGAGATCCCTTTTGCGATCCACGAGGAAGACATAGCCGTCATCGTCCATGACGGCGATATCCCCGGTATAGCACCACCCGTCCCTTAACATCCCTGCCGTTTCTTCCGGCCTCCCCTTGTAACCTTTCATGATCTGAGGCCCCGCGACGATCAACTCTCCCCGCTTCCCCAGTGGTACATCCGTTCCACCCGTTTCAGAATCCACAATCCGGCAGCGGGTATCGGAAATGGGTATTCCCACACTGCCGGGTTTTCGCCTGCTCTCCCCGTCAAAGGGATTGATGAGGGTGACGGGACTGGTCTCCGTCATTCCGTAACCCTCGACAATTCTCACCCCGGTTTTCTCTTCAAAATCCCGGAGGAGGCTGCCTGAAAGAGGTGCACCGCCGGAAAAAGCCCCTTTCAGGCAGCTCATGTCCGTCTTCCTCAAGTCAGGGTGCTTAAGCATTCCGGCCAACATGGCCGGAACAAGGGGGGCAAAGGACGGACGGTACGTCCGGATCGCCTCCAGCAGATGCTCTGCTTTGGGCCTTGGAACGAGAATTTGACACCAGCCCTTGTACAGAGACAGGTTCATGGCCGTAGTCATCCCGAAAGCATGGAAATACGGCAGCGCACCCATCATGATTTCTCTGCCCCTCTTGAATTGGGGAAACCAGGCGGCGCATTGCTGAACCTGCAGGCTTAGATTGGCATGAGTCAGCTCCACCCCTTTTGGGATCCCTGTTGTCCCACCAGTGTAAGCATAGACGGCCACATCCTCCAGATTCGACAATTCCCCGGTCGGAGCCGCAGCCGACCGGCGAAGGCATTTTTTCCAGTATACCAGGTCCTTCGCCCTATCGACCGGTGCGGACAGCTTTTTCCTCCTAGCAAAAATATGGAAAAGAAGTTTCTTCGGAAGGGGCAGATAGTCGCCCAGGGAAGCGATCACAATGCTCCTGATCCCGGTCCTCCTCCGCAATTGAATCCCCCTGTTTCCAAAAAGATCCAGGGTAATCAGGGCACAGGCCTCGGAATCATTCAACTGGTATTCCAGCTCACGGTCCGTGTAAAGGGGATTATTCATGACAACGATTCCGCCGATCCGGAGAACGGCATAATAGGAAACAACAAAGGGAATGCAATTGGGCAGCAGTAGTGCTACGGCCTGTCCCTTTCGCACGCCTGAATTCCTCAGAAAAAGGGAAAATCGTTCGATTTCCTTCTGCAGCTTCTCATAATTCATGACATATCCCTGGTAAAGAAGCGCACGTGAGCCCGGATTCTCGGCTGCTCGCTCCCTGAGAATATCAGGCAGGCATAATTTTTCAAAGTCGATGTGCTCCGGCACGTCACTCCTGTAAGACTTAAGCCAGGGCTTGTCAGAATATCCGATGGATTGCCTCACGTGTCCACACCTCCCTGGAAGGCTGCCCCTTCCTGGTTTCCGGAAGGGCTGTCTCTTGCCGGGATGCAGAAATCTCCCTTCCATTCTTACCGCATTGACGGTCAGCTGTCATGAAAAAAAACAGAGAAGGCCCCTGTCTTTTGTGGCAGGGGCCTTCTTCAATTCCTCATTCCTCAGCTGCGGATCAACGCGTTACTTCGTGCCGCGGCTGAGATATTTCATTTTTCTCGTTCAATTTCCTGGACTGGCATGCACCTCTTTAGGCGCCTTCCTCTGGACTTGCCTCCTTAGCCGGCTCGATGTCCATCGCCTTCCAGACGATCTCGGCGATATCCAGAGAAACCATGGTTTCCTCTTTCTTGCGGTCCTTGATTCCGTCGCTCATCATCGTCAGACAGAAAGGGCAGCCCACGGCTATCGTATCGGCTCCCGCCGCAATGGCCTGATCGGTTCTCATATCATTGATGCGCTCTCCGATATCCTCTTCCATCCACATCCGGGCGCCACCGGCACCGCAGCAGAAGCTTTTTGCCAGGTTCCGCTCCATTTCAGCCAATCTCATGCCAGGTACCGCCTTCAACACCTTTCTCGGTTCGTCATAAACCTTGTTGTAGCGGCCCAGGAAGCAGGAATCGTGATACACAAAGGTCCCGTTGACCGGGTTCTTCAGGGTGATTTTGCCCTTGGTAATGAGGTCGGCAAGAATCTCGGTGTGATGATAGACTTCGAAATTGCCTCCGAAGTGAGGGTAGTCCTTCTTCAGGGCGTTGTAGCCGTGCGGACAGGTGGCGATGACCTTCTTCACACCGTAGCCGTTCATGGCGTCGATGTTCATCTGCGCCAGGGTCTGATAGAGGTATTCGTTTCCGCCCCTCATGGCCGAGTCGCCGCAGCAGCTTTCTTCCGTTCCCAGGATGCCGAATTTCACTCCGGCTGCCTGCAGGATCTTGGCAAATGCGATGGTGACCTTCTTGCCGCGGTCGTCAAACGAACCGGCACATCCCACGTAAAAGAGATATTCCACGTCGGGGTCTTCCGCCAGTGTCTTTACGCCGAGATCCTTCGCCCAGTCGCCGCGGAGGTGGGATCCCACGCCCCAGGGATTGGAATTGTTTTCCATATTCCTGTAAGTCAGCTGGAGCTCACCGGCAAAATCAGCCTCGGTGAGAACCTTGTATTGCCTCATATTGACGATCTTTGGCACGTGCTCGATCGAGGCGGGACAATTTTCCATACAGTACATGCAGTTGGTGCAGGCCCAGAGCTCATGCATGTCAATGACTTCACCCACCATGGCCTTTTCCGCCTCGGGAATCTGGACTTCACCGCCAACTCCGGCAGCTTTCTGAGCCGCTACAAACTGAGGGGCCCTTTCTTCCCAATAGGTCTTCAAATCCTGGATCAGTTTTTTCGGTGACAGGGGCTTCCCGGAAAGATAAGCGGGGCATCCGTCCTGGCAACGGCCGCAGCGTGTGCAGGAATCGAGGTCAAAATTCTGTTTCCAGGTAAACTCTTCCAGTTGGCCGACACCGAACGTCTCCGCATTTTCAAAATCGCGGATGGGTTCAATCGTACCGGTGGGCTTCATATCCGTAAAGAAGTGATTTGCGGATGTCGTGAAGATATGGAGCAAGCGGGAGAAGGGAATGTAAGCAATAAAGCCCAGGGCGATAAACGTATGAAGCCACCAGAAGAACTTATGGGCCGCTTTCGCTGTATCGGTTTCCATGCCGGTGAAGAAGTGCGAAAGGAAATATCCCACGAAGGACCAGTATTCCCATGGTGTCTCTTCGAGCGTGACGGAGATTCTCAATCCTTCAATGACAAATCCCGTAACAATGATCGCTCCAATGAGCAGCAGAACGATCGCATCATCGGGGCGATTATCCGGAACGCCCTTGTAACCAAGCCGGTCGGGTTTTGCCAAATACCGCCTATGCACTGCCATGATAACGCCGACAAGAACAGCCAGGCCGAAGACCTCGTAAAGGAATGAAGCTGTCAGATAAACCTTTCCTCTCAGAAAGGCCACGCCGAGTGGCTCGGTAATGTGAAACTCCGTCGCATCGAAGGCCGCCCCGAAGATAAGCACAAAAAATCCAAAGAAAATCAATCCATGCATGATGCCGGGATAGGCGTCGGCTGAAGTTTTTACCTGCAACAGCGCGTTTTTCAGCAGCAGTTTAATCCTTTCGCCCATGTTGTCCATTCGCATCTCGGGCTTTCCCATCGCCTTCCACATCTGGTAGCGGCGATAAAGTCCGTAGCCGAATATACCCAGGGCTACCGCCGTAAAAAGAAAAAGGAAGGGCTCAAAATGTATATCATTCCAGTTTGCATTCCAGAAGATCTCCCTTCCTTCACTTCCAATACCTATAGGCTGTACCATAAACTCCTCCCCATGTTCCATAGCGGCCAGCCTTCAGAATTCAGCCGCCTCCTCGCGAGAAAAGGCGGCTGAATAATAAACGCTGGCCACTATCTTATGCTATCCCAGAAGTTTCTTGCACTCTTTTGCCAATTCCGGGACGATTTTATAGAGGTCATCAACAAGCCCGTAGTCCGCTTTTGAGAAAATCGGAGCCTCGGGGTCTTTGTTGACGGCCACGATATACTTCGACGAGCTCATTCCGGCCAGATGCTGAATGGCGCCGGAAATGCCGCAGGCCACATAGAGGTTCGGGGAAACGACCTTACCGGTCTGCCCTACCTGGTCCGTCTGCGGACGCCAGCCTGAATCGACGGCTGCGCGGGATGCGCCGACCGTGGCACCCAGGATGTTCGCAAGTTCTTCGAGAATGGCATATCCTTCCGGACCGCCCATTCCTCGACCGCCGGAAACGATGATGTTGGCTTCCGTCAGGTCGATCTTGCCGCTGGTGTCCTTCTGAACTTCAACAACCTTCGTCTTCAGCTGGGCGGGATCCACTCCGGCATCAACCTTCGTGACGGCGCCGGCCTTGGCGTTCTCCACAGCGGGAAACACGTTGGGACGAATAGATGCCATCTGCGGGAAGCTGGCGGTGACTACCTCACCGAAGCATTTGCCCGCATACATCGGGCGAACGGCAACCATCTTACCGTCGGCAATTCTCAATTCCGTGCAGTCCGTGGCCAACCCGGTGGCCAGCTTGCCTGCTACACGCGCTGACAGATCCTTGCCCTGCGCCGTGGCACCGAAGAGCAGAATCGCCGGATCGTTTTCCTTGACGATTTTGGCTACCGCTGCTGCATACGCATCGGTCGTATAGGGTTCCATGGCGGCATCGTCCACCACAAATACCTTGTCAACACCGTATTTCCCCAGTTCGCCTGCTATTCCTTCAACACCTGAACCCAGCAGAATGGCGCCAGCTTCGTCACCCAGTTCATCTGCCAGCTTCCGGGCCGTGCTCGCAAGTTCATAAGAAATCTTGCGGAATGCACCGTCCCTCTGCTCTGCTACTATAAATACACCTTTTGCCATGTTGATTTTCCTCCGCTAATTCAATAATTAGATGACCTTCGCCTCTTCTCTCAGCAGTTTGGCCAGTTCTGCAGCCTTTGCCGCCGGTTCGTCACCGCTGATGATCTTTCCAGGAGGTCTGGCCGGAGGCGGCACCATTTTGACGACCTTGGCCTTTGACTCCAGGGTCACACCCAGATCGGCCACTTTTTTCACATCGACAGGCTTCTTCTTGGCTTTCATGATGCCGGGCAGCGAAGCATAACGGGGTTCGTTCAAACCCTTCTGCGCCGTAACCACGGCCGGCAGGGCGGCTTCGATGACAAAGGAGGCGCCTTCCACCGGACGTACGACCTTAACGGTCTTCCCGTCGGATTCCGCCTTGGTGACAACCGTCAGCTGGGGAAGATCCAGAAGTTCCGCCAGAATGGCCGCTACCTGGCCGGAGTCATCATCAATGGCTCTCTGACCGCAGAAAATGATGTCATAGGGAATCCCTTTGATTGCCGCAGCCAGGACGGAGGCGGTTGCATAGGCGTCCGCTCCCTCGTAGGCCGGGTCATCAATGTGAATGCCTTTGTCCGCGCCCATGGCCAGGGCGGTGCGGATGGACTCCATCGCTCTTCCCGGACCGAAGCAGACGATGGTGACATCCCCGCCGAACTTCTCCTTATACTTTAACGCTTCTTCAACACCGAATTCATCATAGGGGTTCATGACCCACTTGATGCCGGATTCATCAATGCCGGAACCGTCCGGCTTTACCTTGATCTGTGCTTCCGTATCCGGAACCTGCTTTACACATGCAACAATATTCACATGTCCTCCTTCCGGGATGCTCCTCATGACGGATTGTTTCTCCGACATGGGCATCCAACCTCGAAATTTTTTCTGTTATAGCGTCCGGCACTGAATCCTTTATGATCAGGAAACAGCGCCGGTCGTTACCTCAAATTACAGTCTGTTCTTTACCAGATCATCCACAACGGCGGGATCGGCCAGCGTGCTGGTGTCTCCCAGGTCGTTGAGCTCATTGGCGGCAACCTTCTTCAGGATGCGCCGCATGATCTTGCCGCTTCTCGTCTTGGGCAGACCATCCGCCCACTGGATCTTCTCGGGGGTGGCGATGGGACCGATGATGGTCCGGACGTAAGCGGTCAGTTCTTTCTTCAGGTCATCGGACGGCTCGAAGCCGCTCTTCAGGGTGACATAGGCATAAATGGACTGCCCTTTGACCTCATGGGGATAACCGACCACTGCGGATTCGGCAATCTTCTCATGGGCATTGAGGGTCGCCTCGATCTCGGCGGTCCCCATACGGTGGCCGGAGACGTTGATGACATCGTCGATACGACCGGTGATCCGGTAATAGCCATCCTTGTCGCGCAGGGCGCCGTCACCGGAGAAGTAATAACCCGGATAGGGTTCGAAATAGGTTTCCTGATAACGATTATGGTCGCCGTAGATCGTCCGGGTGATGCCTGGCCAGGCGGTCTCGAAGCAGAGGGCGCCGCTGGCTTCCATGGCGGTCTTCAGTTCGCCGGTCTGATCGTCAACCAGAGCGGGAACAACGCCCATGATGGGCAGGGCCGGTTTTGCCGGTTTGATATCAATGGCGCCGGGCAGAGGCAGGATCATGTGTCCGCCCGTTTCGGTCTGCCACCAGGTATCGACGATCGGGCACTTGCTGCCGCCGATCTTCTCGTAGAACCACTGCCATGCTTCGGGGTGCAGGGGCTCACCCACGGAGGAGAGAACTCTCAACGAGGACAGATCGATGCCCTTGAGCCACTCGTCGCCTTCCTTGGCGATGGCGCGGATGGCCGTCGGCGCCGTATAGAAGGATGTGACCTTGTACTTCTCGCAGACCTGCCAGAATCGGCTGTAGGTCGGGTAATTGGGAACGCCTTCGAACATGATCGAGGTCGCCCCAAGGGTAAGGGGTCCATAGACGACATAGCTGTGGCCAGTGACCCAGCCGATGTCGGCGGTGCACCAGTGAACGTCTTCATCATGGAGATCGAAGGCGAACTTGGAGGTGTAAGCGGCATAGAGCAGATAGCCGGCCGTGGTGTGGAGGGCGCCCTTGGGCTGTCCCGTGGAACCGGAGGTGTAGAGGACGAAGAGGGTGTCCTCCGCATCCATCTGCTCGCATTCGCAGTTGGCGTCCACCGTGGCCATTTCATCATGCCACCAGAGGTCTCTTCCCGGAGCCATTTCGCACGCAATCTTGTCGCCCACGCGCTGAACAACGATCACCTTTTCGACGGTGGGGCATTCCTTCAGGGCCACATCGGCGTCCTTCTTCTGGGGAACGGCCTTGGCGCCGCGGAAGGTACCGTCGCAGACCACCAGGAGTTTCGCCTGGGAATCCTGAATACGGACGGCCAGTGCGTCGGAGCTGAAACCACCGAACACGATGGCATGGATGGCGCCGATGCGGGTACAGGCCAGCATGGCGATGGCGGCTTCAACCACCATGGGGGTGTAGATGCAGACGCGGTCGCCTTTCTTGACGCCGTGCTTCTTCATGACATTGGCGAACTTGCAGACTTCCGTATGGAGATCCTTATAAGTATAGGCCTTCTGCTCGCCGGGTTCATTGCCTTCCCACTGGATGGCTACTTTGTCGCCCTTCGTCGCCAGATGGCGGTCCAGACAGTTATAGGAAACGTTAAGCTTTGCACCTTCAAAAAACTTCGCATAGATGGGGCCTTTGCGAATGTCAAAGTTGTAATCCATGACCTTGTCCCACTTCTTGTAGAAGGTCAGGATTTCATCAGCCTGCTTCGCCCACCATGCTGCCGGATCGGCAATGGATTCCGCATACAGCTTGTCATACTCTGCCCGGCCCTTCACCCAGGCTTTTGCCAATATTCTCTCAGGCACCGGATAGAACTCTTTCAATATCGACTCTTCTCCCATTTTTACCTCCCTTTAAGGTTTTGATAGTTTGAACACTGGTGCTTCTTGGACATTTCTAAACTGGGATGTACCCATACATCTCTTAAAGCAGTCTTGAACCCTGCGCAAACCCACCCCGTGACTCTTCATTTGCCGGATCATAAAGAAAGCATGGGCGATGGATATAACACACGAGGGGCAAATCTCTAATGAACAAAATAAAAACGTGTATTAAATAAGGATTTTTTACCCCGGCGAGAATGCACGCGAGGGAAATAATGGCTACAAACCACGGTGTTACGCGCCTTGCACTATATCAATGCGCCTTTGATGTCAAGTAATATTTTCGGCCCCGTACAGTGGTAAAGATTCACTCCCTTCCCGCAAAGTGTGTCTTTTTTGCCACGTTTGGCTTTTGGCATCTCCATAAACCGCTTTGGGCAACCACCACCTGCCCTTCAGGGTTGAAACGCCGTACAGGATGCTTTGAGATGGAACGAAGGGGTTTATTTTCTTCCTTTATTTAACCGGTTGCATACCGCCTGAAGCCGGGGGCGGGCAGGCTCTTCTGAGATAATCTCCCGGGAACTTCTCTGCTGGTATGCAATCTGCAGGAGTTTTTCACCATCAGGAATGAGTTCAGGCCTTTTGCGGTTTTACCTTCATTCTTGACAGGGCTTTGCCTTCGGTGTTAGTTAGACGCGAAATGTCATTTGCAAGCGCATCATCAAATAAATTCGCGAAAGGGGGTTGGTGCCGGGAATAAGGAATTGAAGAGAGATCAGATTCAGAGGAACTGGAGATGGTTTTTCAATGCCCGTTGAAAAATCAGGACAATAACGAATTTTTCTTTAGGAGGATACAATGAAGAAATTTTGGGTAGCTTTGATTGCCGTGGCCGTGGTCGCAGGCTTCGCCCTGAGCGCATCGGCGGCGGATGTCAAATTCAGCGGCTCCTACTACGCCACAGGCCTCTACGCGGACAACTGGGGCCTCAAGGATGATGCATCCGCAGGCGGCGTGTACGCTCAGAGGCTGAGAGTTGCAACGGCCTTCAAGATCGCCGAAGGGCTGACCTTGAACACCCGCTTTGACGCCCTCGAGGGACGTTGGGGCCAGTACGGTTACATGGGAACGGCTGTGGATCGCCAGGGCCACGACGTGGGTGGCAGAGATGCCGATGACAACAACATCGCCTTTGACCGCGCCTGGGTCAGCTTTGCCGTCCCCTTCGGTCAGTTTGATGTGGGTCGTCAGGCCCAGAACGAATGGGGAACCCGTTTCGCAAGCGACAGCTTCGATGCGGAAGCCATCCGCTTCTCCACCAAGAACGGCCCCTGGGAAGTCGGTGCTTTCTACGAGAAGCAGATTGAAGCCTACGGCGCTGAGGACTACGATAACGTGGTCAGCGACGGCGGCGTCAATGACGGCGATCGCGACAACTACGGCGTTTATGGCAAGTACAAGTGGAACGGCGGCCTGGCCGGCCTCCAGATTCAGTTCATGAACGACGCAACCGAAAACTTCGCAAATCTCAACGGTGATGGCGATTACAAGGCCAAAATCTGGACGTTTTCTCCCTATATGCAGGGCACCTTCGGTCCTGTCTTCGTGGAAGCGGAAATCAACTATGCCTACGGTGAGGCTGAGTCCGAGCTGGATTGGGACGACATGGACATCCGCGCATGGAACGCCTTCATTCACGCCAAGGGAAATATCGGCCCCGCCTATGTCGGCGCCTTCTACGCCTATGTCTCCGGTGACGATCCCGACTCCGACGAAGAGATCGAAGGATCCAACTTCTTCGGTGCCAGCGGTTACCGTTCCGGTCTGCCCACCGGCGGTTCCATCTTCGATCCCTGCCTGATCCTCTGGGGCGCATACGCCAACAAGTGGCTGGGTGACAGCACGGCGAGAGCCCTTAGTTTAGGTACCGATCATCATACCGGTGCGGTCATGGAAAATGCCCACCTCTTCCAGATTTACGGCGGTTTCAAACCGATCCCCAAACTGGACGTCCAGGCCAAGCTGAGCTATGCCTTTGCCGACGAGAAGCCGGACAACTATGATGATGACGAATACGGAACGGAATTCGATCTCACCGCCGCTTACAAGATTTACGACAACCTGACCTATACGGTCGGCTTCGGTTATCTGTGGGCCGGTGACATTTACAAGGGCGCCACCGACAACGATGTGGATGACACCTATCTGCTGATGCACAGACTGGATCTGAGCTTCTAAGAGCAGCTTCGTTTCGGATTTCCATTGTAAAAGTTCCATTTCAGCGCCCCGGGGCAATGCCTCCGGGGCGCTTTTTTATCTCCCTTCTTGACCGGATCAGCACCCCATGATAACTACGTTAGGTGATAGAGAGCCCCTCTCAGCATCCTGGATCGTCCGGAGACGGATGCACCTTTTGCTCACCCGAAAGGAGAAACGCGATTCAAAAAATTTACGGGAACCTCACGGGCCTGAAAGCGGTCCAACTCAAACGGCTGGAGCAATTCTACCGGAGACGGGTGCCGCCTGATGCCGTCGTCACGCAGGAAATGGCCAGGCAGCTTACGGAGCTGTCCCGGGAGCTCAACCGGCAGCTTGGGGTGTTGCTGAGCCGCCGCGGAGAAGTGGGATTTGTGATCGTCGGCACACACCGGGGCATCCTGATCCCCAGCCTGGAGGGATTCCGCTCCTCTTCCGCCCGCTTCAAGGGTCTCCGTCTTGTTCACACCCACCTGAACCCCGAGCCCCTGAGCCCCGAGGACCTCAGTGACCTGGCCCTTCTTCGCCTTGATCTCATCTGTGCGGTGGAAGCCGGTCCCGATGGACTGCCGGGCTCCGTCTCCACCGCCCACCTGATTCCCGAAAACCCGGACGGCGGCTACTGGCTGATTTCTCCACCGCAACGGATATCCGATTTGAAGGCGGACTTTCTGGCCTTTATAAATGCCCTGGAGAACGAGTTTGCCCGAACCCAGCGGTCCCGGAAGGTGGATTCCGCCGACCGGGCCATCCTGATCCGAGTTGAAACGAATCCCCTCTCCGACAGCGCGGGCTCCCTGGAAGAGCTCAAGGAACTGGCCCGGTCCTGCAGTGTGGAGGTCTTCGATACGATCCTGCAGCATCGGACGCAACTCGACCCGAAATATCTCCTCGGAAAGGGAAAACTGGCCGACGTCATCATCAAAGCCCTGCAGATGGATGCCAACCTGCTCATCTTCGACCATGAGCTGACACCCGCCCAGGTCCGTTCGCTTGCGGATTTTACGGAAATGAAAGTCATCGACCGGACACAGGTCATCCTGGACATCTTCGCCCGCCGCGCCCATAGCCGGGAGGGCAAGATCCAGGTGGAGCTGGCCCAGCTGAAATACCTTCTGCCCCGTCTGGCGACGCGCCACACGGGCATGTCCCGCCTCACCGGGGGAATCGGCGGCCGGGGACCCGGAGAAACCAAGCTGGAGATCAACCGGAGGCGGGTGCGGGAGCGGATCCAGCACCTGGAGCAGGACATCCGCAATATCGAAAAGGCCAGGGGCCAGCGGCGTCTCAGGAGGGAACGTACAGGCCTGCCCGTGATCTCCATTGTGGGCTACACCAACGCCGGAAAGTCCACCCTGCTCAACACCCTTACGAAGAGTTCCGTGTTCACCGAAGACCTTCTCTTTGCCACCCTGGACCCCAAAAGCTCACGCCTGCGCTTCCCCCGGGATGCGGAAGCCGTCATCACCGATACCGTGGGCTTCATCCGCGACCTCCCCAGCGATCTCTTTTCCGCCTTCAAGGCCACCCTGGAGGAACTCTACGAGGCGGACATCCTCCTCCACGTCATCGACGTGAGCAATCGGAGCTTTGAAAACCATATTGCAGCGGTGGAGAAGATTCTGGAGGAAATCGGGATTTCAGGCAAGAAAACCCTGCGGGTTTTCAATAAGGCCGACCGCTTGGAGGACAAAGCCCTTCTTGAGATCCTCTGCCGGCGATTTCAGGCCGTCGCCGTTTCGGCTCTGCAGCCGGAGAGCCTCGGGCCGCTTTTGGAGCTCCTGGAGGAAATTATCTCGCCGCAAGATGCCGCCCGATGAGATCGGCATACCGCCGGGCCGCGCCGGCATTGGCGGCGATGGCCAGCCGGCCCTGCTCGCCCCGGCGCTTTAACTGCTCGGGATCGGCAAGGAGAGAGAGCATCCGCGCCAGCAATTCCTCTTCGTCGGCAACAGAAATGCCGGCCCCTGCCTCTTCGAGGAGGGCCTTTTCCCCTTCAAAATCCTCCATTGACGGCCCGTATAAGACCACCTTCCCCCAGGCGGCCGCCTCCAGGATATTCTGCCCTCCCCGCGGGACGAGACTTCCCCCGCAATACACCACCGTGGCCAGGCTGTAGGCCTTGAACAATTCGCCGATGACATCCACGATCACGATGCGATTCCCCTTGCGCCGCCGTCCACCGCCCATTTCGGATACCCGGAAGATGTCCTTGAAACCGGCCTGCCGGACCAGGTCGGCCACCGCATCCCCTCTTTCGATATGGCGGGGAACGAGGATCAGCTGGAATTCCGGATCAACCTCCAGCAGGCGCCGGTAAACGGCCAGGCAGGCGGCTTCCTCGCCTTCATGGGTGCTCCCGGCAACAAAAACAGGGCTGCCTGGCCGAATATCGAGCTTCCGGGAAATTTCCGCCCGCAGATCGTCAGAGGTCCGGGAGGCCAGGCTGTCATATTTGGCGTTGCCGAGGACCTGGACCTTTTCCCGCAAAGCGCCCAGTTCCTGCACCCTCCGGGCATCCGTTTCCGAGATCATACCCAGGCCGTCCAGCCCCTCCAGCAAGCCCTTCCAGAAAAACCGTGTTCGGCCGTAGCGGCGGAATGAACGGGGGGAGATGCGGCCATTGACCAGGACAACCTGCACTCCCCTGGCCCTGCACTGGGTCAGAAAGTTCGGCCAGAGTTCCGTTTCCGTAGGAACGAAAACGTCGGGCCTTACACGCCTGAGCATCCTTGCCACGACGAAGGGCAGATCCAGTGGGTAGTATATGTGAGCCGTCGCCTCTGTGACGAGGCGATCCGCCATTTCCCGGCCTGTTTCCGTACTCGTGGAAAGGACGAGACAGGCCCGGGGATATCTCGTCCGCAGTTCGGCCATCACCGGAGCCGCTGCCGTCACTTCGCCCACGGAAACGGCGTGCATCCAGATGCGCGGGCTTCCCCCCAGGCCGGAGAAGACCTTACTGTCCGGATAAAAGCCCAGTTTGGGTCCGAGACTTTTGCGGTATTTTCCCGTAAGAACCATCCGGACGGCATAATAGGGAAGGCCGACAAGGGCGGCCAGAGGCAACAGCAGATTATAGAGAAAAATCATTCTTTCAGCTCCATTCTTTCCCATGCTCACCGGGGATTTTAATCCTCGAGGCGGAATGGACGGTTTCCGCTGCTCTTCGGCGCAGCGTTCCGCCCCCGGCGGTATGCATCAGATTCCGGGTTTTCCCTTGACGGCCCCGCTGAGATGTTGTAACCCTTTTACTCAAACTCATTCAGGAATACGGTATTGCTTCATGAAAAAGATAGCCCCTTCGATCCTGTCCGCCGATTTTGGTCGTCTTGGCGAAGAAATCGCCGCGGTAGAAGCCGCCGGAGCAGACTGGATTCATATCGATGTGATGGACGGCCACTTTGTCCCCAACATCACCATCGGGGCGCCGGTTGTCCAATCCCTGCGGAAGTACACCCGGCTGCCCTTTGATGTCCACCTGATGATCGACCAACCGGAAGCCTATCTTGACGCCTTTCTAGACGCCGGCTCCGACGTTCTTACGGTTCACCTGGAAGCGGCAAATCATCTGCACCGCACGATCTCCCACATCAAGGAGCGGGGCATCCGGGCAGGCGTCTCGGTCAATCCGGCAACGCCGCTGTCCCATCTGGAAAACATTCTCCCCGATCTGGATCTGCTCCTCATCATGACCGTAAATCCAGGATTCGGCGGACAGCAGTTTATCGACAGCATGCTGCCTAAGATCCGCAAAGCCAGGACCATGATTTCAGCCGCCGCTCCCCACGTACTGATCGAAGTGGACGGGGGGATCAACCGGGAGAACATTTCCACCGTTGCCCGAGCCGGAGCGGATGTACTGGTTGCCGGATCAGCCGTTTTTTCCAGCGATCATTACGGCCAGACCCTTGCTGCCATGCGTTCTGCGCTGAAATGCCCACCGGATTGCGTGTTCCCGACCGCCTGAACTTCATGGAACCGGGAGTTTCTTCCCGTCTCTTTTCTGCCATGCACATCATCATCGACGGCTATAATCTGATCCGGCAGAGCGAAACCTTCCGCCGCTTCGAAAAGCAGAGCCTGGAAGCGGGAAGGCAGGCGCTCCTTCAGCGGGTTTCCCTGTACCGACAGCAGAAGGGACATCGGATCACGGTTGTCTTTGACGGATGGGAAAGCGGTTCCCCTTTCGAGGAGCGGGACCGCCAGGGAGGGATCACGATCATATACTCCCGCAGGGGAGAAAAGGCCGATGATGTCATCAAGCGCATGACGTTGCACCTGGGTGAGGAAACCGTTGTTGTGACGTCGGATCGTGATGTTGCCGGGTTTGTTCTTCGTAGGGGAGCAACCGCCTTATCCTCTCCGGAGTTTGAAACGGCGATCGCCAGGGCGGCCGCTTCTGAAAAATCTCCAGCCGGTGCCGATGACCCTCCAGAAGAAACGGAGGAGGAAGAGGACCGAAAATCCGGGGGCACCCGCAAGAAGGGACCGGCCCACCGGCTGTCCCGACGCGAGAAGGCAGCTCGAAGCCGCTTGAAAAAACTTTAATCCGCCTCAGGTCTGACAGACATCGAACACAAACCGTTCCAGCATCAGGTCGGGATCCCTGGCCGTAGATTTCATGGCGAGATCCATCGCCAATAGATCCTCAAGATGCCGCCTCAGCCGCTTTTCTGAAAAATTCTCCGAAATCCTGAAGGTGTTGAAGGCTACATAGGGGTGCTGATCCGCCAGCTCAATATGAACGTCCCCCGTCTGCCCGGACCAGGCCTTCAGGATGGGATAAATCGACTTTGTATAACGCCCGTAATCCATCCGGGGCGAATATCCGGGCAGAGCTCCCTTGTCCCGCAACCACCTTGCATGAAGCAGCAACCGGAATTCCCGGATGAGCATGGCAAGAATCGCCAGGGGATGGCTTCCCTGATCCTTTAAACGCCGCAGGAGCACCAGCCCCTTTTCCAGGTTCTTCTCTCCAAGCGCCGCGGTCAGGTCGAAGAGTTTATCCTCCCGGGTCCGGCTGATGACTTCCTCAACATCGGAAGCCTCGATCGTGCGGCGCTCCCCCGTATAGGTGACCAGTTTTTCCAGCGCCGCCATGGAGGTCCGCAACTGAAAGCCTGTTTTGCTTCCCAGGACCTCCCATGCCCCGGGGGTCATTCCTTTCCCCTTTTCCGTCAGGAAAGCCTTGGCTGAATCCATCACGGTATTTTTTTGCCGTGCTTCGCCTTTCTCAACAGAAAAGTTCAACACCCGGCCCAGCTCACTGACCGCCTTGAACAGCCTTTTCCGTTTGTCCACGGTCTCTGCCGTCAAAAGGAGAACATTGCCCTCGGGAAGACCTCTGCGCAGTATACTTTCCAGAAAATCGGCGTCACTGACGGCGGCGCTTTTGCCGCCCAGCCCAAGACCTGTGCACACCTCGATTATGCGGGGCAGCCAATTCGCGCGCTCCTCACCCTGGTCTCCCTCCACCGTCTGCTGCCAGTCCTGGTTGGAAATGGCCTTCCATCCGTCCTCCCGAAAATCGTCAAGAGTCCATCCGGCAATCCCGAGAAAAGTCATGAAGTTCTTTGCAGCCTGCTGCGGGTGGGCATTCATCTGCTGGCGAATCCGCCTCACCAGATCGCTGAGCGTCTTTCGGGAATGAAAGAGTCTCGTTCGGCGGACGGCAACAACCTTTCTTCCGGGAATCAGGGGCGGGCTCAGGAGGTCTTTGCCGATCTGTTCAGGATCTTCATCCTCGCCGTCCAGAACAAAGAGGTTTAACGTCTGATCTTCCGGAGGGAGCAGTGCGTTGACGATCTTTGAAAAGGCGTCATGAATTTCGTATTCTGCATCACCGTAAAGCAGGTAGCAGGGCGCCGGCCGTCCCTTCTGGAGGTCGGCAAGCACTCTGCGCAGAGAATTGCCCGATTCTTCCGTTCGGATCGCCATGTCTCCAGGGTAAGAAAAAATTACAGGATGATGAATCGCTGAATGTACCGAACGGCTTCTTCGGGATCGTCGGTAATCCGGATAAGGTCAAGGTCTTCGGGCAGGATCATATTCTCCTTCAGCATCGTGTCGCTCATCCATTCCATCAGGCCTTTCCAGTAGGAACTTCCCAGCAGAACGACGGGAAAACTTTTGATGCGTCGAGTCTGAATGAGCGTCAACGCTTCAAAGAGTTCGTCCAATGTGCCATACCCTCCGGGAAATATCACGTAGGCCACGGCATATTTTACGAACATCACCTTGCGGATGAAGAAGTATTTGTAATCAATGCTGACATTCGAATAAGGATTCGGCTTCTGCTCAAAGGGCAAACGGATATTCATCCCCACGGATTTTCCGCCGCCTTCGGAAGCCCCCTTATTGGCTGCCTCCATCACGCCGGGTCCGCCGCCCGTGATCACGCTGAACCCCTTTTCCGCCAGGCGCCGCGACAGGTATTCCGCCTGCTGGTAGCATGAATCCCCCGGCTTGACACGCGCAGAACCGAAAATGCTGACGGCGTTTCTCAACGTGGAAAGCTCTTCGATGCTTTCTACAAATTCGGCCATAATGCGGAATATCCGCCATGATTCCTCAATCGAAAGGGCATCTACAAGATACTGCTTCTCTACCTTGGCCATAAACTCCACACCATGCCGAAATAAAGCTTTCCTGCAGGACGACAAAGGCGATTGCTCATGCGGTGAAAACCCCGCCTGCGTCATTTTTACAAAGACACAATGGAAAACCCTGTGTTCAGCCGTTACTCATCACAGCAAAGGGACGAATGAACTTCCGCTTACGCGCCTCTTCTTCTCTGGACCTTCGCAAAGCGGCGCCGCGCTTCAATGGCCTTCCTCTTGCGCTTTACGGATGGCTTCTCATAGGCCCTGCGGACTTTCAACTCCTTGAACAGCCCACTTTTAGAAAGCTTGTTTTTCAAAATCTTCAAGGCCTTTTCCACATCATTGTCGAACACTTTAACTTCCAAATCATATCTCCTTCTATCATTTATGGATTTTCTATATATTGGTTCAAATGATACCTCGTTAACTCCTTACTCTCCCCCGGGCTCGAGTCCCTGAATGACCGCATCTCAGGAAAAGCCCAAACAAGGGCGCGGCCACAAGAAATGTACCGGCGCGTCATTTCAGCTCCCTATCGAAGGCATGCTTTGCCGTCGATTCTGCCAACGCTTCAAGCTACGACTCGTGTCCGCCTGCAGTGCCGCTGCCATACCTTCATTGAAATTCTGGAACTGGAATTGCGGGAAAAACAGAAGACTCTTATCTTATTTCGTTTAAGCTTCGGAGCGATGGACGGAACCTGAAATTCAATAAGACTCAAGCGTGAAAGGTGGATTCAAGACATTTAAGACAAAAAGCGGCCAACCCGCTCATATCGGTAAAAGATCTTACCGAATCAAATGCCCCATCAACTAACCCTCCGTCTCTGTTATATAAAAAAAGGGCAGCACGGATCATGATTTCTCATGCCGTAAACCACCCTTTGCTTTTACCAATATGTTTTACCACACTCCTTACTGGGCAACTCTGCCTTTATTGAATATGAAAAACCCTTCGCAATCTTTTTAAATCATCTTTTTAACATAACGAGCGGACTTCGCAATCTTCTCTCAAAAAGGAACAGGCTAACGACAAGTTAGATGTTTTCTATACGCAATATTGCTTCAAATTGCAACCTAAAAAATTTGAGTCACCCAAAAAATATCAGCACCGCAATCAATCCTCTTCCTGGGCAATGTAATCCTGATAATCCCTGATCTCCAGAAGATCGTCCAACTCCTCTGGATCTTTCATCTCAATCACCACAATCCACCCGGCATCGTAAGGATCACTGTTCAGAATGGTCACGTCATCCAGAATGTCCTCATTGACATTGACGATTTCTCCCGACAGGGGTGAAACCAGCTCAAATACGTCGCTTGCAGACTCGACCGTCCCGAAGGGTTCATCCCTTTCAACAAAGATATCCCCCTTGGGCAATTCGACCTCATCCACATCTCCAAGCTTTTCCTGGGCATACTCTGTAATACCCAGGGTAGCCATATTGCCGTCAACGGCCACCCAAATGTGTTCGCGACTATAAAGAAGATCATCCGGAAACATTTTCATAGATTAACACCCTGTTTGTTGAATTTATAAGACCAGCAAATCTTTCGGCATTTTTGTCAGGACCTCAGCCCCGTCCTCACGCACCAACACGGTATCTTCGATTCTGATTCCCCATTGACCGGGAAGATATACTCCGGGTTCTATGGTTATAATCATCCCCTCGGAAAGAACCGTGTCGGTATTCCTCGATACCCTCGGAGCTTCGTGAACTTCCAGCCCGACGCCGTGGCCGGTGCCGTGGGTGAAATAGGAATCCAGGCCGTATTGAGCCAGGCAAGCCCTTGCTACATGATCAATGCGGCTGCAGGTGACGCCGGAGCGGACCTCATCCAGAGCCCTGTCATGAGCCTCCTTCACTCTGGAGTATATTTCCCGTTTCCTGTCATCCGCAGATCCCAGGCAGAAGGTGCAGGTTTCATCCGAGCAATACCCATCGACGACCGCACCATAGTCTACAACAACCAGATCACCATATTCCAGGATTTTTCGACCGGGTTTTGCGTGGGGCAAAGCGGCATTGGCTCCTGACGCCACGATCGTTTCAAAGGCCATTCGTTCCGCCCCCGCCCTCTTGGCCCCGAAATCAATCTCCAGGGCAAGATCAAGCTCAGACATCCCCGGACGAATCCTTCGGGACACGGCTTCCAGCACACCGGCGGACAGCTGTGCAGCCCGGCGGATACAGGAAATCTCCCGATCCTCCTTGACCGCCCGAAGCGAATACAACTCTTCCGACAGAGGCGTCAAGTTTTCTTTTCGAAGCCGCTCCGCCAGCTTCTGATAGAAATCGTAACTCACTGCAGAGGCTTCGAAACCAACAGGATCTTCCACTGCCCGGTCCAGAACGGCTACGATGCCATCCACCTTGTCCTGATAGCAATAGATATCGGCGCTTTGAACTTCCTCCTGCGCCTGGGTCACGTATCGTCCGTCAACCAGCAACGTGGCCGCTTGTGGTCGAACCACCAGCACCCCGTCACTTCCGGTAAATCCCGTCAAATAGCGAATATTATGCAGGTCAAAGAGCAGAAGCGCTTGAACGCCGCCCTGGAAAAAGCGTTTGGAACGCAAGCGGGACAAACGGATTTGATAATCCTTCCGTTCAAAACGCATAACGTCTTCTTTTCTGGAGGCGGATCAGCCAGAGATTCAAGGTTTCGATCACTTTCTCCCGCTGCCGGAGATGAGTGGCTTTTGTTGCCGAAGAGTTCTTTGAAGCCAGGACCTGGTTCAGTCTTTCCTGAATGGCCTGGTCGTCGGGATTCTTGATCAACATCTGTGTCAGAAGAGATTCCGCCGCATCCAGATGCCCCTGGCGGATGTACAGGTCCGCCATCGTCAACGTTTGCAGACCTGCCGTCATGGGAGAGACGGAAGTTTCATCGGCCTTGAATTCCTGAATGGAATCCGCTTGATCCTCCTCAAGCATCCGAAGTTTGCCGGATACCTCCCGGGAAAGATCGGAAACGGGGTTCAACGCTATAAAGCGACGATAAAATTTGGCCGCTTCCTGGTTCAACCCCCCCTTGAAACAGATATCCCCCATGCAGGCAAAGACACGAGACAGTCCCAATACCGTCAGTTCCACATCCTCAACGAGGGCTGAGGCCTCGTCGAGTTTACCCAGCCGCATGCAGGCATGGCACTGAACCAGAAGCGCATCAACGTCCCCGGGATGCTTTTCAAGCCAGATTTTTACCGCCTCCAAGGCGCCCTCATAATCGCCTTGCTCAAGCAGGGTTTGTGTTACGGAGAAAAATGCGGCTCTATCCATATGGAATTCTTACCGTATTGAGAATTTTGACGTAATGCGGGTATGATTCGACTTGAACAAGTCTGCCTACAGTTGGAGGAGCTATCACAGCCTGGATGGCATGTCAAGACAGATGCGGGACTTTCTTGCATGCTTCGGAATATCGGATTGCCTCAAGCATTCCAATAGCCTGTGACATCCCGGGCTGCGCGCGCCGGCACCGGCATCAATGGCTCAACGGATGCCTGTGCAAGCAAGTACTCTGTCCTAAAGCCCCGCTATCCGCTCCGGTGTGGAGTGGGGTTTATTTGCCCCGCTTCCCCTGGTCGATTTTAGTCAGGGTTCCACCTTCAAAGGAAAGGCGGTAAACGAAATCATTGGAACCTCTGTTGTAATACCACCTTTCCGTCACCTGCTCTTTATAGTTCGTCCTGCGGGCAGTCCGTTTTGCTTTTTCGGAGTGATGACTTTCACCGCCCTGCGAACGTTCGCTGCTTTTGCGGACGACGGTTCGGGCCTTCCCTCTGACTCCCGTTTCATGACGGTACGTAGGTTCTCCACAGCGTAACATGACATCCGCCATGCTGTCTCCCAGGGACACCATGTCATGTCCGCATCGAAATGTTCCTGATCCGGAGGCTGCCGCCTCCCCGGAACGCCCCAGGCCAAGGAATACGAACACCAGGGCAAAGGTGAGGATGGTTTCAAAGACCCTTTTCACGATGAAACTCATTACGGCTTGCCGATAAGACTCGCCTTCGCCACTGACGGAGTCTCAACATCCGGTATAATTTTTGGGGTCACAAAGATCAAGAGCTGCTTCCTCGTCTTATCGATGCTCTCTGATTTGAAAAGCCAGCCCAGGACAGGGATCTTGGAAAGCCATGGCACCCCGCTCATCCCCCTGTCGTCGGTCGTTTTGGAAACACCGCCAATGACCACGGTCGTGCCGTCTTCCACAACAACCTTGGAATCCACTTCATTTTTAATAATGGGGATATTTCCATTCAACTCTGACGCTTTTGAATAATCCCCCCGGTCGTTGGTGGCATTGATGAGCATGGAAATCCTGCCGTCCGGCGTAATGGTCGGGGTCACTTCCAGCTTCAGCAAGGCGTCCTTGAAACTGACCTTTGGGTAAGAGGCCCCCCCCGAGGCTTCATAAGTGGTATAAGGAATTTCTTCACCCTGTTTGATGGTTGCCTTAACACCGTCCATCGTCGTTACTTTGGGAGTGGAGATGATCTTACCCGAACTCGTGGATTCCAGCGCGGCGATCTGTGCCTCCAACACGGCATTGGCACCGCCGATGACAAAGCCCAGGGTCGGCGTTCCAACAAGAGCCCCCGGCAGGTTAACGGCTGCCTGCGACCCGGCGGGAGAGGCGGTTATTCCTTTTGGATACGGATAAGAGACAGGGTTCGTTTGCCCCTCTGTTTTATTCGTATTGGTACCCCATGCCGTCTGGGAGGAATAGTCTCCTACGCGGGCAGTAAACTTCCCTCCCCATGAAACTCCAAGATTTCGCACAAAGTCATCGCTTGCCTCGACAATTTTCGCCTCGATGGCGATTTGCCGAAGCTTGCCCTTTTCAGCCAGGAGCTGCTGTTCCCGTTCTCTTCGGGCCACCTCCGCCTCGATCTGATCCTTTTCGGCAGCTTTCCGCGCCTGCTCATCCTTTTTCTTCTTTTCCAGGGTCATGACGCTGATGACGTTGCCCATTTCCTTTTTCGCCATGCCGTAGATATCCAGGATGGTCTCAAGGGCCTGATCCCAGGGAACATCCTTCATGTGAATGCTGACGGCCCCCTTCACATCCGGCCCGGCAACAATGCTGACTCCGCCCGTCTCCGCCAGCAGACGAAGAACCGCGCGCATGTCGGCATCCTGAAAATCCAGGGATATTTTCTGAGCACCACGCCTGACTTCGCCAATCCCACCGTTGGGTGGAATATTCCCTGTTTCCTGATTGTCCGCCAGTTCGGCCTCTTGCGAATTCTGGGGCGAACGGTAAGCGGCTTTTGCCTGGGCCACTTTTTTCATCATGGCAGATTTTTCTGTTTCTCCCAAGGTGGCCACATTGAAATCCAGGATGACGTTTTGCCCCTCCTGACGCACACTGTAGGGAACCGGCTTCTGCAGATCGATGGTGGCATAAACCCAGGGAACGTCCTTGATGGTCTTCTGCTCGGCGAGGACCTGCCTGATATTGATCATGGCGTCATCATAAAATGGCCGAAGAAGGAGTTCCGGTACCTGCAGGTTTTCCATTTTCAGCAAAACGGCGCTTCCCGGCTCTTCATCCACCTTGAACTTCGAAATCTTGGTGGCAATAAAGGTGACCCGTTCCCTGCCCTTTATCTGGTCCAGGGTGATATTTTCAAGATTTCCAGCATCCAGGGCCGATGTTACGGCACCGTTACCTTTCACGGCGGCCTTCTCAACTTCGACATTTTCTGCTGAAACCCCTGATGGAAAAACCCACAAGGAACTTAACAACAAAGCAATTCCCAATAGCTGCCCTATTTTTTTCATCTCATCCTCACTTCATTCCACTTTTTGAAGCTTCAACGGAATAAGCTGCGTCTTATACTGCCCTTTTCCTGCCGCTATTCTCTCTTCAACAATCACGCGATCTTCTAAAATCCCGATGACCTGCCCTCCATTCAGACCGATGATGGTCCCAACGGACAAAGGGAAAAAATTACCGCGGGCATTGGTCACAATCGCCGTTCGGCCCTGATCTGTCCCTGCAATTCCCACCAGCCTGAATTCATTTACGGATGCTCTCTGCAAAGGGAAGATGGACAGGGGCTTCACTTTCTTCACAGCCTTCCGTTTTTTTAGAGACAGGTCCTTTTCGACAAAAGGTTCAAAAGGATCGGGCTTCCTTGAGAAGTTGTAAGAAGCGTAGCTGATTGTAAACGGCTCTCGCGTTCCTGAAACTCCAGGATCGGTTACAGACTTGGGTGAGAATGTCGCACCCCACCCCTGGGCTGTTCCGATCGTCAGACTCAAGAACACGCCGACGATGAATGCGCCGGAGAATCTACGGCTTTCCTTCGATCTTCTTCTTCGCATGTTCATCCTTCTTTTCCAGAAACATGTAGGTCTTTACCAGACAGGCCGTGTTCAGGATGCGACCCGTTCCCTTGGATTCCTTGGACTCTTCTATCAGAAAATCTTCAATGTTGACAATGCGGGGCATCCCGGCCATCTTCTGAAAAAAGAGTACGGTGTTATGATAACGGCCGACAACACCCATCTTCACAGGGATTTCTTCGTAAAATCCCCCAGCTTCCGGAGTCTTGCCACTGGAGGCCTTATCGCCCGGCTTATGATCGGCCGCTTTGGGCTCATTCCCTTTTGCCGCTCCCTGCTTGCCGTCACCTTCCTTTGCATCGGCAGACTTCTCAACAGGTTCAAAATGAACGGATTCAATGCCGGCATTTTTTCCAGCCATGGCGATCTCGTAAAGCAAAGAGGGCATATCCTTTTTTTCAGGAAGCTTGGCCATTGCCACTTCAAATTTCTGCTTCAGGAGCGCCACTTCCTTGACGTATTTCTGCTTCTGACTGGCAATGCGCTGCTTTTCTTCCACTTTCCGAGAAAGCTCTTCGGCCTGCGACTTCAGATTTGCCCGAGTTTCCAGCGCAGTGGAAAGGAAAAAGGACCAGTATAAATAACCGGCCAGCAGCAGGAAAACCCCTGCCAGGAGCGCTTTTTTCTGCGGAGAGAGCTTTTTGATATCATCCAGCGAGATAGCCATGGATCAGATTCCTTGTTTTTTAATCTTGCAGTTCAAGACAAACTGATGGAATTTCATTCCCGAATATTCCTTCTGTGTGGAGGAAACCAGATCGACAGCCGAGAGAAAACTTCGGCCTTCCAGATTTCTCATAAAACGTGACAGAACCATATTGTTCCGGGCAACCCCTTCCAACCTCAGATCCGACTCTTTGAGGATTATCCGGTCGATCCAGGCATCTCCGATTGGAACGGAGGAGTTCAGATCGTTCAGATAACGAACCGGAGCCAGCCGATTCTCTTCCAGGCGGGAAATAACGGAAAGCTTCTTCTCAAGGACATTTTTGTCCTTCTTGAAAATCTCAACCTCGCCGGCAATTTTATTCAGCCTGGCCAGGACCTCTTCCTTTTCCTTAATATCCCCTTCATAGCTTCGAATGCTGGTAATCATGAACAAATGGATGCCGCCAAGGATCAGAAGAAGAGCCAGGAAGGAACCGCCGAAAAGAAAAACCTGCTTTTGAAGACCGGCTTGCTTTTTTTTCTCTCGATAGGGAAGGAGATTGATCCGAATCATTTATCCTCCACCCGACGCAGGGCCAGACCCATACAGACAGCCAGAGCAGGCCCGATCTGCCCAACCAGAGAAGCGTCGACATATTTGTTGTTGATGTCAATTTTTTTAAAGGGATCGAAGACTTCCGTATCAACACCAAGCCTTTGCTGAAGGTCCTGTGCAATGCCGGATAACTTGGCGCCGCCACCTGAGAGCAGGACATTCTTGATGTAATCCCCACCGAAGGTCGATCGAAAGAATTCGATGGAGCGCTCAATTTCCGCACAAATAGGATCGGCATATCCCATGAGGCTCGCCGAAAAGTCATCAGCGCTCAATCCGCTTCCATCAGGCCCCTCTGTCTTGATCCGCTCCGCCTCATCAAAGGAAATCCCGAGCCTTTCCGCCAGAGATTCCGTTACGATATTTCCGCCCAGCGTAAAATCCCGGGTGAAAATGGAGGCGTCGTTCCTGACGACGTTGATGTTGGTGATAGAGGCGCCAATGTTGACGAGGGCGACAATATCATTCTCGTCAAAATCATAATTTTCCTCATAGACGGTTTCCAGTGCGAAGGAATCCACATCCATGATGACGACCTCCAGTCCCGCCGCTTGAAGGGCATCCGTATAGCTGTCGATAATGTCCCTTTTCGCAGCAACAAGCAATACATCCAACTGATCGGAGTTGTACTCATTTTCACCAAGGATCTGAAAATCAAAGTTGACCTCTTCCATGTTGTCGAAGGGCAGATACTGCGCGGCATCCTCACGGATCATATCGCGCATTTCCTCTTCTTCCATCGTCGGAAAGCCTACTTTTTTGATGATGACGGAATGGCCGGAAAGGGAGGTGACAATACCCTTTCGGAGATGGCCCGATGTTTTGAAAAGTTCTTTGACTTTTGCCGCCAGCAGGGAGGAATCGTTGATGATACCGTCGACGATGATGCCCCTGGGAAGAGGAATCTGTGAAAAGCGGTTCAGGACATAGCCGCCTTTAGGCAATTCCAGAATCTCGGCAAGCTTCAGTGAACTTGAACCGATGTCAAGACCTGCAAGATGCCTGCTGCCCGGAAATAAACTTTTGAAGTCTAGCAAACTTTTGAAGTCCAGCATCGCATACCCGGAAGAAAAGTCCTATGTGTTGAATCCTCTACTTGGCGAACTGATAGACCCTGTCGCCCTCTTTCACCATTCCCAACTCGTTTCTCGCAATGGTTTCCATGTAGGAAAGGTCATCCCTGAGCAATGCAATCGTGTTCCTCAGTTGAACATTCTGAAGAACGATTTCCTGGTTTTCTTTTTTCAGGGAAGAAAGCCGTTTCTCCATCATGTAATTGTCAAGCAATCCGCGATTGCCGAACGTGATGAGCAATCCCATCAGAAAAACAAACAGGGCAAGATATCGACCGATTTTCATTCGAACGTTCTCCTTGTTTCAGAGTTTGGGAAGGAAACCGTAAGAAACGAATTATCTGAGGCAGTCGAATTCGTCATGTTCCTGTAGTGAAGAAACTACAATCACAAATTATGCCATACTACATCAGATAATTCTTAATCTACGGCAGGAAGGAGTTGTTGTGGTTCACCCAGGAGAAAATTACCGCGTTCGATCTCTTCCTTGAGAAATTCACAGATCTCCCGGGCTTTGTAATAACTGGAGAGAGGGGCCGTTGAAACCTTTTTGCCGTTTAATTCAATGCCCCCGCTACGTAGATCTTTATAGCTGAATTCCCCCAGACTTTTGGCCGCACCCTTGGGGTAGTCCATGCCATAATCATAAATCTGGGCATAGAGATCCTCATCCTTGACCGCGGTGTAACGGGCCATTTCCTCATCAAGGATCGGGATCGGGATACCGATGCCGACATACAGCGATACCCCGTAGCCCAGAATACTCGCCCCCACCAGCCATTCGGGGCTCATTTCCCTGAGGTTTCCGATCGTGGCGATCGTTGCGGCGCCTTCCTTGGGCACTCCGTTCTTTCCCCGAATCACATTGGGATTGTGCTGGGTCCCCGGCCAGGCGACAAAGCCCTGGGCGCCGCCGAGAAAGATTCTTGTTCCGATACCGATGGTTCTGTAGTAGGGGTCATTAAAGAGGGGACTGAGCTGGCCCGATGTGGCATAATTTGCATTAGCCATCCGGGGTCGGAGCACTCCCATGTAGGTGTAAATGGTCTTGTCCGACATATTGACGGCGCAGTTATAATTTTGATAGGCATTCCGGGGATTGAAAAGGATGGCGTCGCGGAGATCGTTCAGGGTGATGTTTTTTTCAAACTTCCGGGATGGATAGCAATCCGTGCCGTAACCCTCCGCCCTGAGGCGAATCAGATTCCCCGAAACAAGATCCTGAATGACGTGTCCTCCGCCGTAATTGAATTCGCCGGGATAGACACTGTTGAGCGGATCGCCTTCCACAACTTCCGTGGCGCCGAGATAACAGTCTACGGCCGCAATACCGCCATAGGCAGGAACGTCATTAAGCCATACTCTGGAGGCACGAATTTTTGGCGAAGTGTGTCCGAAATTGAGGAAAGCTCCCGAGGAGCACATCGGGCTGAAGGTCCCGGTCGTGACCACATCGATTTTCCTAGCCGCTTCGACATCGCCATGACGCGCCACGACGTCGATCATCTCCTCGGCGGTCACGACGACAGCCTTTCCCTGCTTTATCTTCTCATTGATCTCCTGATACGTCTTGTGGACTCTGTGCCTCTTCATGACTTCAAACCTCAGGATGTGCCGGAATGGCCAAAACCGCCGTTTCCCCGGACTGTGGATTCCAGGTCGCAGGATTCAGTCCAGGCTGCCCGGTAGACGGAAGTAACGACCATCTGGGCAATACGGGCTCCCCGGGAAATCAGAAAGGGTTCTTTGCCATGGTTGATCAGCAGGACGCCGATTTCCCCCCGGTAATCGGCATCGATCGTACCGGGGGAATTGACCAGCGTAATGCCGTGCGTTAAGGCCAGGCCGCTGCGCGGCCGGATCTGGGCTTCGAACCCCTCCGGCAACGCGATGATCAGACCCGTGGGAATCAGGGCCCTCTCCCCCGGACCGATCAGCACGTCCTCCGTTACGGCCGCATGGAGATCCATTCCAGCCGAACCTCCCGTCACATACCGCGGCAGGGAAAGTCCTGAAAAATGGGGAAGCTTCCGAACGGGGATCCGGATCTCTTTCAGCGCCATGGGCCGCCCACAAAATCCGCAGAAGTCACACCTCTGCTCCCAGGGCATCCTTTCGACTCAAGCGGATTTTACCCTGTTTGTCCACTTCCAGAACTTTGACGATAACCTCATCGCCTTCGTTGACAATATCCGTCACCTTATTGACCCGCTCCTTGGCCAGCTGGGAGATATGGAGCAACCCCTCGGTGCCCGGTAATATTTCAACGAAAGCGCCAAAATCAACAACTTTTTTGACGGTCCCGCGGTAGATTTTACCCACTTCCGCGTCTTCCGTCAGCCAGCGGACCATGGCAATGGCTCTGGCCGATGCCTCCATATCGCTGGACGCAATGGTCACCGTGCCGTCATCTTCCACGTCGATGGTTACCCCTGTCTCGCTGACGATCTGGCGGATATTCTTGCCGCCCGTACCGATGACGGAACGTACCTTTTCCGGCCGGACCTTTACGGTGGTAATCCGGGGGGCATAGATGGAGATCTCCTTCCTCGGTTCGGATATGGTCTCCCGGATCTTTCCAATGATGAAGAGCCGCCCCTCCCTCGCCTGAGCCAGAGCCTTCGTGAGGATATCCCGATTGATCCCGTCAATTTTTATGTCCATCTGCATGGCGGTGATACCCTTCCGGGTTCCACAGACCTTGAAATCCATGTCACCGGAATGATCCTCATCCCCGAGAATATCGGAAAGGATAACGACCTGATCCCCTTCCTTGAGAAGTCCCATGGCAATGCCCGCCACCACGTCCTTGACGGGAACGCCGCCATCCATGAGACAGAGAGTGCCCCCGCAGACCGTGGCCATGGACGAGGATCCGTTGGAGGAAAGGATCTCGGAAACAATGCGGATGGTGTAGGGAAACTCTTCCTGGGAAGGAAGCACCGGCATCAGGGCCCTTCTGGCCAGATTGCCGTGTCCGATTTCCCGCCGCCCCGGGCTTCTCAGCGGCTTGGCTTCACCGACACAATAAGGGGGAAAATTGTAATGGAGGATAAAGGCACGCGTCTCTTCCCCGGCAACATAATCCAGCCGCTGCTCATCCGATGAAGTTCCCAGTGTTAGAGCCGCCAGAGACTGGGTCTCTCCACGGTTAAAAAGGCCCGAACCATGGGTCCTGGGCAGAACCCCCACCTCCGCACTGATGGCGCGGATATCCGCATGGGATCGGCCGTCGATTCTCGTTCCTTCCCCTAGGATCATGTCCCGGACAATCCGTTTCTCCAGGGCTTCAAGTGCGGCCGCCACCGGTCCGCGCAATCCCGCATCCTCCGATGTCATGCTCTTCAGAACAGCCTCCCGGATAGAATCCAGGACGGCATGACGGTCCAGCTTTCTCGCTATCCGGTAGGCCTCTTTCATCTTCTCCGCGGCTTTTTCCGTAACTGCCGCCACCAGCGATTCGTCAATCTCGACAGCGGAAAAAGGCCTCTTCGACCGGCCGATCGCCGCCCGGATCTGATCCTGCAGCATCATAACGGGCCGCATGGATTCCAGCCCGAACTCAATGGCCGAAACGACGGTTTCTTCCTCAATTTCCCGGGCACTGCCCTCCAGCATCACCAGGTTGACATCGAAGGGCCTGCCGTCCGTTCCCGGCTCCACCTTCCTGCCGACGAGGAACAGATTCAAATCGCTCCGCTCCTGTTCCTCCGTGGATGGATTGCAGACAAACCGGCCATCCAGCCGACCCACCCGAACACCTGCAATGGGCCCCTTAAAGGGAATGTCGGATATTTCGAGGGCAGCCGAAGCCCCCAGGAGGGCAGCCACATCCGAGTCGTTTTCGTTATCGACCGAAAGCAGGGTCGCCACAAGCTGGGTTTCATAACTGTACCCTTTGGGAAACAGCGGGCGGATGGATCGGTCGATCACCCGCGACGTCAGGACCTCCCGCTCATTGGGCCGCCCTTCCCGTTTGAAAAATCCGCCGGGTATTTTACCTGCGGCATATGTCATTTCCTGATAGTCCACGGTCAGGGGAAGAAAATCCACCCCCTCCCGGGCCTTCTTGAGGGAAACCGCCGTAACCATCACAACGGTGTCTCCATAAATCACCATGACAGCGCCGTCTGCCTGGCCCGCGACATAACCTGTTTTTACGGAAATATTTCTACCGGCGAATTCCGCACTGAATATTGTACTCATCCTTAAAAATCCTCTCTCCAGACCCGATCTTCAGAAAAGAAAAATCCCCGCACGCTCCCCTTGTGCATATCCCCCTCGACAAGACGGTGGATCGTCCCAATTCCAGGAAGCAGCGAATTTCATGTCCCCCCTGCTTCGGGCGATTTTTTCGGTCAGGGCACTACGGATCAGGGAGTAAGGAGTAAAGCCGGAGGCGTAAAGCCGAAACTTAAACGGCAAACAGCCCCAGCCTTATACCCCAGGCTTTACCGCTTACTCCGCACTTATGCCCCATCGCGAAAATGTTGGTTATTTTCTCAACCCAAGACGCTGAATAACCTGCCTGTACCGCTCAATATTCTTATTCTTCAAATAGTCCAGAAGCCTTCTTCGCTGCCCGACCAGCTTCAACAGACCCCGTCGGGAATGATGGTCCTTTTTGTGGATCTTGAAGTGATCCGTCAGGTATTCAATCCTGGCACTCAGAAGCGCAATCTGGACTTCAGGAGATCCCGTATCCTTCTCATGCAACTGATAATTCCCAATGATGCTTTCTCTTCGATCCGAACTTAACACGGTTTTTTATCCTCCATAAACAATTTGATCTCTGCAATCGACAAACCGACCAGCGGCACCTTCCCTTGCGCTGATCCGTTTTATAGCTTCATGAACGGGACATTCCGGATTTCGGCATCCTTCCAGGCCTTAATCGCGAAAAACCCTCAAAATTTTCGCAGCCGGCTGCCCCATCTCCAAAGCGGTCAGCTGGACCGATGGACACAACAGTCTGGCTACGGCAACCAGCCCCCCATCTGAAGTGAGAAACTTTACCATATCTCCATTCTCAAGGGAAGGAATATGATAATCCCTCAAAGCGGGTCCATCGGGCTGGCAGCCTTCACGGATCCTTTCCGCCAGTTCCCCGCCGATTTCGATGGCCGCCATGTGCAGAAGGCCGTCGCTCAGGGAAATCACTCTGGCCGCCAGGATTTTTTCCCGTTCCTCCGCGCAAACTTCCTCCAGCGAGACAGCCGCCTCCAGAGTGAATTGACCGCTCCGCAGCCTCCGCAACCCGGCAAGGCACCCCCCGCAGCCCAGTCGCTCTCCCAAATCGGCGCAAAGTGTGCGGATGTAGGTTCCTTTCGAACAGGCGACCCGAAAACGGACATAGGGAAATGAAATCTCCTCCAACACCGTGGAATAAATTCTGACGGTGCGGGGGGGGAGAGAAACGTCAATCCCCTTTCTTGTCCAGGCGTAAAGCGGTTTCCCCTTATATTTGACGGCGGAATACCGGGGGGGCTCCTGAGTCATCTCACCGGTCAACCCGCCCAGAGCCTCCCGGATCGCGGCTTCATCCACTGCCGGATTCTGGCGTCCTGTAATCCGCCCTTCGATGTCCAGGGTGTCCGTCGTCACCCCCAGCAGCATTGTAGCCCGGTATTCCTTATCGTCCTGGGAAAGGAACTGAACCAGCTTGGTTGCCTCGTCCAGGCAGATGGGAAGCACTCCCGTGGCCAGTGGATCAAGCGTACCGGAATGCCCCGCTTTCCGGACTCCCAGGATCCGCTTGACCTCTGAGACAGCCTTCTGTGACGTCTTTCCCGGCGATTTATCCAGGATCAGAATGCCGTTCATCTGTTCAAATTCCGTCCCGTATCACATCCAGGACCCGGGAATAAACCGTTTCAAAGTCGCCCTGAATGCGACAGGCGGATGCATTCCTGTGGCCTCCACCATCAAAGGCGCGGGCCACCCGCTCCACGTTCACCTCGCCCTTGGAGCGGAAGCTGACCTTGAAAGGTCCATTGTGCTGTTCGCTGAACAGAGCCGATACCTCTACCCCTGAAATCGATCGGGGAAGGTCGACAAAGCCTTCCGTATGTTCCGGGACAGCCCCCACGGCCTGCATGTCCTTCTGCCAGACCACCATGTAACCGAACCGCCCATCCAGATCGAAGGTCAGCGTGTCCAGGGCTTTGGACAGCAGCCTGATTTTGGCCAGGGGGTTGTTCTCGTAAATATTCTCCGATATTTCCTGGGGATCGGCGCCCCAGCCGACCAGATTCCCGGCGGCGATCAATGTTTCCCTTCCGGTAGTCCCGTAATGAAACCCCCCGGTATCCGTTAAAATGGCCGCATAGAGATTGGTCGCAATGTCCCGCGTCACGGAACATCCCATGCGGGATATCAACCGGTAGATCAGTTCACCCGTTGAGCTCGCCCGGGGGTCAACATAGGAAAACTCGGAGAACATCGAATTGGAGATGTGATGATCGATATTGACGAGTGTTCCAATGCGGGCAATCTTTTCAGACCCCCTGCCCACCCGGCTCAGATCGCTGCAGTCCACGATAAAGGCCGCGTCATACCGAGAAGCACAATCGGCGGGGAGCTCCTGGCGGATCACCTGGCTTCCGGGCAGGAACCGATAGTTCTCCGGTGTTGCATCCTGGTTGTAAACGTCCGCTTCTTTTCCCGTTTGCCGGAGCAGGCCATAAAGAGCCAGCTCCGACCCAACGGCGTCACCATCCAGCCGTTCATGGGAAGAAATGAGGAAGGTCCTGGAACGATCGATAATATCAAGAATCCGATCCATCATTCTCATCATCTCTGTGAATTTCTCTTATAAGCCGATCAATCCGGCTTCCATAGGCAAAGGAGGTGTCCTGCCTGAAAATGAGATCCGGCACATAGCGCAGTTTCAATCGTTTTCCCAGTTCCCTCTTGATGAAGCCGCCGGCCTTCTGCAGACTCTCGAGTGTTTCGGGGCTGCAGAAATCCTCGCCCATCTCCACGAAAAAAATCTTGGCAGTGCGCAGGTCATCGCTCATCTTGACCCCGGTAACCGTCAGCCTGCTGACCCTTGGATCGCGGACCCTCCTCAACAGGATATCCGCAAGCTCCACTTTCACCAGATCCGCCACACGATCCGCCCTCTTAAACTCCAACATGCTTTCGACCACCTTTTCTGTCCTGAGAGGCCTGTAGACGGAATCCGGGACGAAGCCCCGGTCCGGCACAGATGACCGTCATTCGGATCCATATTTGCCGGCAGATTCGTCGAAATGCGGCATGGCGTCCGACAGAGAAACGATTTCGATCCTGCTGCCCAGCACTTCGGCCAGTTGGAGTTCCTCGATAAAGGAGAGGATGCAATCCACCTTTCCGTTCACGTAGCGCGTATCGTTTCCCACGACGCAAAATCCGACTTTTGCGCGCTTCCAGGAGTCGTTTTCGCCGATCTCAGCGATGGACACGTTGAAGGTATTGCGCGTCCGCTGAAGGATCCGCTTCAAGACCCCCCGTTTTTCCTTCAAAGACCGGCATTCTGCAATCCACAGTTCAATCAGTCCCGATCCGATGACCATCGTAACATCCGCCTCACGGTATGCCCCTGTCTCGCGGCGGCGAAGCCTCTAGAATTCACACATTCCCTTCAGGTCTGAATTCACAGCTTGCGCTCCACTTTTTCATTGACATAGGCTTCGATCAGGTCGCCCACCCGGAGGTCATTGAAGCCCTCAATGCCGATTCCGCATTCAAATCCGGCCAACACCTCCTTGACATCATCCTTGAACCGCCGCAGGGAGGCGATTTTCCCGTCAAACACGATGACCCCGTCCCGAACCAGCTTGGCATTGCTCTTTCGAACCATTTTTCCGTCGGTCACAAAGCTTCCCGCCACGGTGCCCACTTTGGGAACCCGGAACAGATCCCGAACTTCGGCCCGGCCAATGACCATTTCCCGGTATTCGGGTTCGAGGAGCCCTTCCATGGCCGCCCGGACGTCGGCAATGACATTGTAAATGATGTCGTAGAGCTTGATGTCGACACCTTCCGCTTCCGCCAGCTCCGTGACCCGGGCGTCAGGCCGGACATTGAAGCCGATGATGATGGCATTGGATGCCGACGCCAGCATGACATCCGTCTCCGTAATCGCCCCGGTGGAACCATGAATCACCTTCAGTTTGATGTCGTCGGTGCTGAGCTTGGTCAGGGCGTCCGCCAAGGCCTCCAGGGATCCCTGCACATCCGCCCGGAGGATGACATTCAGCTCTTTCACGCCTTCCTTCATCTTTTCATACAGCTGCTCCAGGGTGATCTTCGAGGTCGCGGAGAGCTCCCGTTCCCGTTCCTTTCGCAGCCAGTATTCTCCAATGCTGCGGGCCTTCTTTTCATCCTCGACGGCGTTAAATTCCGCACTTGCCTGGGGCACGCGGGAAAAACCGATCACCTCGACCGGCGTGGCCGGGCCGGCCACCCTGATCCGACGCCCTTGGTCATCATTCATGGCCCGGACACGCCCGTACTCCGTCTTGCTGACAAAGGCATCCCCTTCATGGAGAGTCCCCTCCTGGATTAAAACCGTGGCTACCGGGCCGCGCCCGCGATCCAGACGGGCTTCGATCACCACGCCACGAGCCGGACGGTCCGGATCGGCCTTCAGTTCCAGGATATCCGCCTGCAGCAGGATGAGCTCCAGGAGTTCCTCTATGCCGATTTTCTGCTTCGCCGACACCTCGCAGAAGATGGTATCTCCCCCCCACTCTTCCGGAATAAGGCTGTATTCCGTCAGCGCCTGCTTAATCCTTCCCGGATCGGCTTCAGGCTTGTCGATTTTATTGATCGCCACAATGATGGGCACGCCGGCCACCTTGGAGTGATTGATTGCTTCCACCGTCTGATCCATCACACCGTCGTCGGCCGCGACGACCAGGACCACGATGTCCGTCACCTGAGCGCCACGAGCACGCATGGCCGTGAAGGCTTCATGTCCAGGCGTGTCGAGAAAGACGATTTCCCGCCCCTTGAGATTCACATGATAGGCCCCGATGGCCTGGGTGATGCCTCCCGCCTCTCCCTCGGTAACACGCGTTTTCCGGATGGCATCCAGCAGCGAAGTCTTTCCGTGGTCCACGTGCCCCATGATCGTCACCACGGGTGCCCGGGGTTTCAGATTTTCTGCGGCGGATTCCACTTTGAACATGGATTCGTCGTACTCCATCCCCACAGGCTCCACCTGATAGTCAAACTCCGTGGCGATGAGCGATGCGGCGTCAAAGTCAATGGACTGGTTAATGGTCGCCATGAGTCCCATCCGCATGAGCTTGTTGATGACCTCATTCGCCTTGACCCCCATTTTCTTGGCCAGATCCCCCACCGTAACCGCTTCGCCGATCCGGATCCTTCGTTTGATCGCCTTCGGCACGGTGATCTCCGTCTTCTTCATCTTGGCGGCGGCCTTTTTCTCTTCCTTCCAGCGGCCCGGCCTGGCGACCCGTTCGACGGTTTCTTCTTCGATCGTCTTGCGGAAGTCCTTTTTATCCGGAGCCTTTTTAAGGGCAGGCTTCTTCTTGGCGGGAGGCAGTTCCCGCACCGGCACTTCCTCGGGAATCTTCGGTTTTTTCTTCAGCTTGTCCGCCTCGGTCTTTGGAGCTTCCTTTTCCGGTGGCGCCGCCGGCCTGGGAGCGGCCCCGGTCTCAGGCCTCCTGGCCTCGCCCCGCTGCGGTGCCTGCCTTGCAGGAGCTTCTCCTCCGGCAGCGGCACGGGGTGCCGGCGGCCTTCCTTCCCGCCTCCCAGGCGGAATTCTTCCCACCTCCCTGCCAGCAGCCTCGGCACCTTGCGCCCTTGCCGGCGCCCTCTCCTCTTCCGGAACACTCTTCGCCACCGGGGGCGTCTTCCCAGGCTCCGGAACAATCGGCTCTTTCGGCGCCTCTTCCTTCATTTTCTCAGGGATTACTTGTTTCTCCTCCCCGGAAATTTCAGGAGTTGGAGGAATCGGGGACTTTTTCGGTGGAATCGCCGGAGTTGGCAGGGGTTTCTTAACGGCCGGCAAAGGTTCCCCTTCCGGAACCGCAGGCTGGGACTCGACAACTTCAACGGGTTTCACTTCTTCCGGGGGTGCAGGCTTTGCCGGCACTTCTTCGCGGACGGCTCTCTCTGCTTCTGCAGGGGGCTCCTCGGCAACAGGCTCCTCCTGGGGAACATGCACAGCTCTCCGCCGGATGACGGTCGTCTTGATCCGCTGCTCCACCATCTCCGTGGCTCCCCGGGCATGGAACTCCTTGATAACGCGTTCCACTTCGTTATCTTCCAGCGTTCCCGAGTGGGACTTTACGGTGATACCGAGTTTTTCCAACCGAGAGATCAGCTCCTTGTTGTCGATACCCAGCTCCCGGGCCAACTCGTAAACCCTCTTTTTTGACATGCTTGAAACCCCCAGCGCTTCTATGTTTGACTCCGCATATTATTGTAAATACACCAAAATTTCCTCAAGTTTCCCTTGGGGCGGCAACCTCTTCATCGATGATCCTTCCCGCCTCCTCGATCCAGAGCTGCGCGGTTGACTCCTCGACCCCCGAAAGAGCCGACAGCATCTCACAATCTGCCGCAGCGATCATGGCGACACTCTTCAAGCCCTTGCCGAAGAGCAGCTCAGCGGTTGCCTCCTCCATTCCGGGGATCTTCAGGAGGTCTGAATACCCGGGGCTATCCTTCTCGGCCTCAGCCGATTCGCTTTTGACATCAATCTTCCACCCGGTCAACTTTACGGCTAGGCGCACATTCTGCCCGTTCTTCCCGATAGCAAGAGACAGCTGGTCGTCCGGAACAATCACCTCCATCGCATGATTCGCCTCATCCATGATCACGCGGCTCACCTTCGCCGGCGAGAGGGCGCTGCTGACATATTGCACGGCATCATCGGAATAGGGGATGATGTCGATTTTTTCTCCCCGCAACTCCTGAACAACACTCTGGACACGGGCCCCACGCATGCCGACGCAGGCCCCGACAGGATCGATGTCCTTGTCCTTCGTCCTCACGGCAATTTTGGCCCGCTTGCCCGGCTCCCGGGAAACATTGATGACCTCGATCAACCCCTCGTCAATTTCCGGAACCTCGACCTCGAAGAGCGATTTCAGGAAATTGGGATGCGTGCGGGAAAGCAGGATCTGAGGCCCCTTGGAAACTTTTTTTACGTCATAGATGAAACTGCGGATCCGGTCCCCCCGCTTGTAAGACTCCCGGTGAATCTGTTCGGACACCGGGAGCACCCCCTCCGCACGGCCCAGATTGACAATGATGCTCCCCGCCTCGAACCGCTGCACAAAGCCATTGACCAGCTCACCCTTGCGATCCTTGTACTCGTCGTAGACATTGTCCCGTTCGGCATCCTTCACCCTCTGAACAATAATCTGCTTGGCGGTCTGAACGGCGATGCGTCCGAACGTGCTCGTCTCGATCTTCATCCCGAGGCTGTCACCCGGCTCAGCCTCCTCATCCAGATCCCGGTGGGCAACCTCCAGGGAAATCTGCATATCCGGATCAGTAACCCTTTCAACCACCGTTTTAAACTGGAACACCTCGATTTCGCCCAGGTCCTCGTTGTAATGAGCTTCGATATCCACATGGGGCCCCAGCTTCTTCCGCGCCGCCGTCAGCATCGCCGTCTCAAGGGCCTCGATGATGATACTCTTATCCAGTCCTCTATCCTTACCCATCTGTTCGATCAGACGTTTAAGTTCCGGAACCATGAAATTTTCCTCCACCTCTCTATTTCAATCGCTTTTTTTTGGCCGCCTTTTCCAGTGGCAGAGAGCGCAACACGAAATGCCATCGATGCAGGCTGAAAACAGTGATCTGGTTCGATGCGACGCCTGTCGGGCGATTTTTCCGTCAGAGTCGTCCCAGCCGGGATTTCCTTAATCGAACCGATAGATCAGATTCGCCTTGACAACCAAGTCCCTGGGGATTTGATACAGTTTGGAACCCATCTCAACCACCAGCACTTTCCGACCTTCCTCTTCCCGGAACTCAACCAGCCTGCCCCGGAAATGGCGGATGCCCTCCACCTTCTGTTCCAGCCGGACGCTTACATCACACCCCTGATAGAGGACAAAATCCTTGTCCCGGACGAGGGGTCGATCGAGGCCGGGCGACGATACCTCCAGGGTATACGGACCCGGGGGAAGATCATGAACATCCAGGAGATCACCGAGCTGACCGCTGATCCCCGAACAATTGTCCAGGGTCACTCCGCCTTCACGGTCCATATAGATCCGGACGATCCACCGGGTCTTCATGCGCAGGCACTCCACCTGGATCAGTTCGAAGCCTTCAGACTCCAGAACCGGTTCCACCAGGCGCCAGATGTCCTCCCGGAGTTTTTTTACATATTCACTGGCCATGAGTTCGATTCAACGATTCTGCTCGACAGGGAACCTCATAAAACAAAAAAGTGGGCAACTGCCCACTCCAGAAGATCCGACAATGACTTAGGAAGATTCCCGAACAACGCCACAGCAACAGATACACTGCTTTCTCCGACATCACAAATCACCCGGAGGGGAATATCATGGAGCGGGCGATGGGACTCGAACCCACGACGTCCAGCTTGGGAAGCTGACATTCTACCGCTGAATTACGCCCGCCTTGAAAAATACAGGAAAAAGCTTGCCTATCTTATTCAAGAGGATGCTTTTGTCAAGGATTTTTTCCCGCCAGTCTCAATGAAATTGACTTCCCATGGGCGTCAAGGCCCTCCAGATGGGCAAAGCGGGCCGCCTGAGGGCCGTATTCCTCAAGCACTTCCCGGCTCAGGGAAAGGACACTGATCCGCTTCACGAAATCATAGACCCCCAGGGCCGAGGAAAAACGGGCGGTTCCACCGGTGGGGAGGACGTGGTTGGGCCCCGCGATATAGTCGCCCACCGCCTCGGGCGTATAGGAACCAAGAAAAACCGCTCCGGCATGCCGAATGCCCTCCAGGAGATTCCAGGGGTCCTTCACCATCAGTTCCAGGTGTTCCGGAGCGAAGCGATTGGCCACGGCCACGGCCTCATCGAGATTCTCCGTGACCAGGATGGCTCCGAAGGCCTCAAGGGACCGCTGGGCGATCGCCCTTCGCGGAAGGTTCTCCAATTGCCGTTCCAACTCCGCAGAGACCGCCCGGGCCAGGACGTCATCCGGCGTCAGCAGAACGGCACTGGCCATTTCGTCGTGCTCCGCCTGGGAAAGGAGATCCGCCGCGACCAGGGAAGGCTGCGCCGAGCTGTCCGCAATGACGAGGATTTCGCTTGGACCGGCGATCATGTCAATGGAGACCTGACCGAATACCATTTTTTTTGCGGCGGCCACATAGGCGTTTCCCGGACCGACAATCTTGTCCACCCGGGGAATTGCTTCCGTACCGTAGGCCAGGGCGGCCACAGCCTGCGCCCCTCCGATTTTGAAGATGCGACGGATGCCGCAGAGTTTCGCCGCCGCCGCGATCAACGGGGAAATCTTTCCGTCCCTTGAAGGGTTGACCAGAAAAAGTTCCTCAACCCCGGCAAGCCTGGCCGGAATAGCCGCCATGAGCACCGTGGACGGGTAGGAAGCCGATCCCCCCGGCGCGTAAATCCCAACCCGCTCCAGGGGAATGATCCGCTGGCCGAGGATGCTGCCGGGCTTCTCGGATACGGTCCAGCTTTCGGCAATCTGGTGACGATGAAAGGCTTCGATCCTCTGCGCGGCCTGCTGCAGTATGGCCAGATCCGGGCCTTCCACCCGGGCGGCCGCCTCTTCCAGTTCACCCTCGGAAACGGCCACGGTCTGCGCCGTCAGGATGTGCCCGTCGAAGCGCCGCGTGTAATCGAAAAGGGCTTCGTCCCCCCTGCGGGCCACATCTTCGACGATCCCCTTGACCACCTTCCAGAGCTCTTCATCGAAGACCCGGCCCCGCCCGGTAATCCGGCGGTAAAGGGCTTCAAAATCCGAATCCGTCGTTTTCACAATGTTCATCATGCCCCCGATACTCTGCGGATGTCGGCGCCCAGGGCTGAAAATTTCTTTTCAATGTCCTGATAGCCCCGGTCAAGGTGATAGACCCGCGACAGTTCCGTTGTCCCCCGGGCTGCCAGACCGGCCAGGATGAGGGAGGCCGACGCCCGGAGATCCGTCGCCATGACGGGAGCGCCCTTCAGGGCGTTCACCCCCTTGACGATCGCGCTGTTGCCCTGAATATGAATGTCGGCGCCCATGCGCATCAGCTCGCCCACATGCATGAAACGATTTTCAAACACCGTTTCCGTGATGACGCTGAGCCCCTCGGCCACGGCCATCATGGACATCATCTGGGCCTGGAGATCCGTCGGGAATCCTGGATGGGGAAGGGTCTTGATATCCACGCTCCGGACTCTTCCGTTTCCTGCCGCCCGCAGCCCGCCGTTCATTGTTTCGATAATCATGCCGGCATCCCTGAGCTTTTCGATCAGGGCGCAAAGATGGTTCGGCTGACAGCCCAACACCCGGATCTCACCCCCGGTAATGCCCGCCGCGATCATGTAGGTGCCCGCTTCGATCCGGTCGGGAATGACTTCGGCCTCGACAGGGTGGAGACGCTCCACTCCCTCGACCCGGATTTCGTCCGTCCCGGCACCCGCAATCCTGGCGCCCATTCCAATGAGCACCTCGGCCAGATTCACGATTTCCGGCTCCCGCGCCGCATTCTTCAACAGGGTAACCCCGTCGGCGAGTGTAGCGGCCATCATGATATTTTCCGTTCCTCCGACCGTCGGGCTGTCGAAGTAAATGGCCGTCCCCTTCAACCTTCTGGCCTTGGCTTCCACGTAGCCCTCCTTCAGAGCCACCTCCGCTCCCATATCCTGGAGGGCCTTTATATGGAGGTTGACGGGCCGGGCGCCGATGGCGCAGCCGCCGGGCAGGGATACGCGGGCGATTCCGAACCTGGCCACCAGGGGGCCCAGAACCAGGATGGACGCCCGCATCGTTTTCACGAGGTCGTAGGACGCTTCGATATTCGTAATTTCTCCGGCATTGATGCGCAGGGCTCCGGGTGTCCCCTCAATGACCGCGCCCAGACTCTCCAGAAGCTTTCTCGTGGTGCGGATGTCCATCAGGTCCGGTATGTTGGTAAAGGTGTTCCAGCCATCCGTCAGGAGGGAGGCGGCCATGATGGGAAGTGCGGCATTTTTGGCGCCGCTGATCCGGACCTCTCCCGCAAGGGGTTTCCCGCCGTCAATGATGATTTTATCCACGCTTGCTTCCTCTCTTTCGCGCCTTCGCAACCCGCCAGCGCCCCGCATAATCCTTCCGGAAGGCCACTTCCCGGTACAGGCCGGATCTCGATAACAAGTCCTCGACCAGCTGCTGCTGGCCGTCGCCGATTTCCAGCAGGAGCCATCCCCCCGGTTTGAGGTAACGGGGAGCCTGCGGGATGATGTCCGAATAAAAATCCATTCCCTCCCTCCCGGCCAGCAGAGCCTGCCGGGGTTCAAAGTCCCTGATTTCCCTTGACAGCCGGGAAAAGTCCTCCACAGCGATATAGGGGGGATTGGAAACGATCACATCAAAGTCGCCCTGCACCGGAGAAAAGAGATCCCCCTGGAGAAACTGGATCCGGCTGTTCCCCAGATTCCGGGCGGCATTTGCGGCAGCAACCGCCAGGGCCCCCGGGGAAATATCCGTTGCCGTAATCCGGGCATCGGCCCGTTCAGAGGCCAGGGAAACGGCAATCGCCCCGCTTCCCGTTCCCAGTTCGAGAATGCCGGGACAAGGGGCTCTGTTCAGAGCCGGCACATTCAGGACTTCCTCCACCAGGATCTCCGTATCCGGGCGCGGGATCAGAACCCGGGAGTCCACGGCAAATTCCAGGGACCAGAATTCCTTATGCCCCACCAGATAGGCCACCGGTTCACCCTGCTGCCGCCTTGCCACCCAGGTGCGGAACCCCTCTGTCTCCGGATCGCTCATATCCCGGTCGGAATGGACAAAAAGCCAGGTCCGGTCTTTGCCAAGGAAAGAGGCCAGAAGGACTTCCGCATCCAGCCGCGGCGTCGGCAGCCCTGAAGAAAGGAACGCCTCCGCCGCGCTTTCAATCTGCTGTGCAATTTTCATCTCTGTCACAGAAAAGGGACCGTTCGGCGGCGATCAATTCGTCGATTGCTTAAGGGACTCTGCCTGGTAATGGGCCGTCAAGGCATCGACAAACTCCTGGATCTCTCCCCCCAGGATATTTTCCAGGCTGTAAAGGGTCAATCCGACGCGGTGATCCGTAACCCGGCCCTGGGGAAAGTTGTAGGTCCGGATTCTTTCGCTCCGGTCTCCGCTTCCCACCTGGCTTTTCCTGGCCTCCGATATCTCCTCATTCTGCTTTTTGACCATGATGTCGAGAAGCCGGGCCCGCAGGACCTTCATTCCCTTGGCCTTGTTCTTGAGCTGCGATTTTTCGTCCTGGCAGCTGACGACCAGCCCCGTGGGGAGATGGGTAATCCGCACGGCAGAATCCGTGGTATTGACGCTCTGCCCTCCGTGGCCGCTTGAATGGAAGACATCGATGCGCAGATCATTGGGGTCAATGGTGACCTCGACCTCGTCAGCCTCCGGCATAATCGCCACGGTCACAGCCGAGGTATGAATCCTTCCCTGGGCCTCCGTTATGGGAACACGCTGAACCCGGTGGACCCCGCTTTCATATTTCAACTGGCTGAACGCTCCCTGGCCGGCAATCGAGGCGATGATTTCCTTGAATCCGCCGACGCCGCCGGACGGGGTGCTGCTGACCACCTCCACCTTCCAGCACCGCGTTTCCGCATAACGGGCATACATGCGGAAAAGATCCCCCACAAACAAGCCCGCTTCATCGCCTCCCGTTCCCGCTCGGATTTCCAGAAACACGTTCCGGTCATCATTGGGATCCTTGGGGAGAAGGAGGATTTTCAGCCTTTCCTCCAGTTCAGCCAACTGATTCCGGAGTTCCGGCAATTCTTCCCGGACGATTTCCTTCAGCTCCTCGTCATCCCCCCGCAGCAGCTGCTGCCCTTCTTCAATGCGTTCGCTGGTCTTCTCATAGTCGCGGTAAGCATCCACAAGGTCGCGGAGATCTGCGTGCTCCTTGGCATATTTCTGATAGAGATTCTGCCGGGTCACAACGGTCGGGTCGCTTAAAAGCTTTTCCAGTTCCTGGTAGCGCGATTCCACTTCTTTCAGTTTGCTGAACATGATTTCCGTTTCTATCTGTGCATCAGGCGGCGATCTTCGGAACGGGCCAAAAACATCCGCACGAAGAACCCACCCTTGCAGGTTTTTCTAGAAAAATCCCAGAAGAATTCTCGAAGAGGTATTTTCTGTCCAAGGAGGGAAAATGGTTCGGCGCTTCGGCTCGTTCCCGGATTTGCCCGGAAGGCGAGAAAACCGCCGCGCCGTTTTACTCCGATTCAGGATCGGGACCGCATCCGAACCGGCAACCGGCCGGCCCTTCGGCACCTCCGGCAGAAGAAATACGCCGCCTCTGCATCGTCGCCTTGATCTCACCGTGATCCGGAATTGAAGTTTTCGAGGGAAAAAACGCCGTTACGCCTTTTTGTCGTTAAGCCCGGCGTATTTCTGGTTAAAACGCTCCACCCGGCCGGCCGTGTCAATGATCTTCTGCTTCCCCGTGATAAAGGGATGACACTGGGAACAGATTTCCACCTTGATGTCCTGTTTCGTTGACCGGGTTTCAATCACATTTCCGCAGACGCAGGTAATGGTTGTCGTTTTATATTCAGGATGAATTCCTTCTTTCATGATCCTCTGCATACCTCCCTGATGTTTTGATGCCGCCTTGTGCTCCTCGACCGGCGGGAACCGGCATCTGTTCCGACGCTGAATTTTTGAGGGATTATAATCATCCGGCTCATAAATTCAAGGATTTTTATTCCCGTTACGAATTCATGGAATCCAGGAACGCCTGATTGGTCTCCGTCTTTCTCATCTTGTCGATGATGAATTCCATGGCATCCACCGGGTTCATCTCCTGGAGAAGCCTGCGGAGAATCCAGATCCTGTTGAGGTTCTGCTTTGCCGTCAGAAGCTCCTCCTTCCTGGTTCCGGAACGGATCAGATCAAAGGCCGGGAAGACGCGCCGATCCGCAATCCGGCGATCCAGATGCAGCTCCATGTTGCCCGTCCCCTTGAACTCCTCGAAGATCACCTCATCCATACGGCTTCCCGTGTCGATCAAGGCCGTGGAGATGATGGTCAGGCTGCCTCCGTTTTCGATATTCCGGGCGGCGCCGAAAAACCGCTTGGGTTTATGGAGCGCATTGGAATCCACCCCGCCGGAAAGCACCTTTCCGCTGGGAGGGACGACGGTGTTGTAGGCCCTGGCCAGCCGCGTGATGCTGTCCAGGAGGATGACGACGTCCCGCTTGTGCTCGACGAGCCGCTTCGCCTTCTCGATGACCATCTCCGCAACCTGGACATGGCGGGTCGCGGGTTCGTCAAAGGTGGAGGAGATCACCTCTCCGTTGACGCTTCTCTGCATGTCGGTCACTTCCTCGGGCCTCTCGTCGATGAGCAGCACCATGAGAATGACCTCTTTGTGATTGGCCGTGATGCTGTGGGCGATATCCTGGAGAAGAACCGTCTTTCCTGCCCGGGGAGGCGAAACAATCAGCCCGCGCTGGCCTTTGCCGATGGGCGTAAAGAGATCCATGACGCGTGTGGAATAATTCTCCGGGTCACCTTCCAGATTGAGTTTTTCCTGGGGATAGACGGGGGTGAGATTATCGAAAAGGATTTTATCGCGGGCGAATTCCGAGCCCTCATAGTTGATGGTGTCGACCTTGAGCAGAGCGAAATACTTTTCACCCTCCTTCGGCGGCCTGACCTCCCCGGAGATTGTGTCCCCGGTCCGCAGATTGAACCGCCGGATCTGTGAAGGGGAAATGTAGATGTCATCGGGGCTGGGGAGGTAGTTGTAATCGACGGCCCGGAGAAAGCCGAAACCGTCGGGAAGGATTTCAAGCACGCCCGACCCTGAGATCATCCCGTTTTTTTCCGCCTGAGCCTGCAGGATTGCAAAGATGAGATCCTGCCTTCTCATTCCGCTGGCGCCGACCACGTTCAACTCCTTGGCAAGATGGGCCAGTTCACTGATCGGCTGTCTTTTGATTTCTTCAATATTCATATTCTTATCCTTACGAGTATCCCGGTGGAAATACCTATGCGGCGCATGGGGGCACAACTCCGACCCGGCAGCGCGCCTACACTCCATAAGTGAACCATTTCTTTACGGGAAAAGTGCAACTTTATTTGCAACGAGCGAAAAATGAGGAACGTGGATTAATGTAATAGATTGCTATTCTGAACTCAGGAATAATCCATGCGGAAGGGCTTGATATAATCCTTTCTCAGCGCCGTGCAATAATATAATCTCCCGGTGATGTCAAGAAATATTTTTATATTCCGTGTGTTTCAACTTTATTGAGCATAATAAAATTGACATGCCGCCCGGTGTGACCCCGCTCCCTCCGGTGAGAAAAGAACAGATCCGGGTTGCAGCAGGTGCAGTGGCCGGAAAGCGCGACATGGTTTCCCTGGAGGCCTTTTTCGAGAAGCTGGTGAAAATTGGCCTGGGGCAAGTCCAGGTTCCAGCGTTCGAAATGGGACCTGGACCGGAAAAACCGTTCCGACCCGGAATGATGATTCATCGCCCGGTAGACCCGGCCATCGACTTCATAACAGCAAGGTCCGATGGAAGGGCCGATAGCCGCCAGGATATCCGCCGGACGGCATTGAAATTCCCTGACCATGACGTCAACGACCCTGGCAGCGATTTTCAATGCGGTTCCTCCCCATCCTGCATGAATCGCGCCAACGACTTGCCGACAGGGATCCAGAAGAAAAACCGGGACACAATCGGCGGTTTTGATGCAGAGGGCCACACCGGGAAGGTCCGTCACACAGGCATCACAGGCGGGCTCGTCCCTGTCGGGCGCCGAAGAGAGGTCTTCCCTGACCACAAGGACCTCGTCTCCGTGAACCTGGTCCAGCACCAGGAAGGAGCGGAGCGGGATGCCGAAGGAGCGGCTGAGAATGTTCCAGTTTTCTTCAACCCGCACCGGGTCGTCCCCCTGTGCGGCAGTCACGTTCAAAGAGGCAAAAGGTCCCTCACTGACCCCGCCCCGGCGGGTGCAGAAGGCATGGGTTAGAAATTTGAAGTCCTGTAAATTCGGAGCCTGAAGAAAGGCAACCGAATTTCGCTGAGCTATGGGGAACACGTCTTCTCCTTGAATTTTCCCTGATGGTGACACGTAGAACGCCCCGCTGCCTCTGTCCGGAGGGATTGAAACCTGAAAAAAAGAGCATTCTAAAGGCGGGCAAGGCAATGTTCCCGCAGAAAGCGGCAGAGTTCCGCCATGTCCCCAGGGAGGGGAGCCTCGAATTCCATCTGTTCACCCCCTACAGGGTGAACAAACGAAAGGCGCGCTGCATGAAGGGCCTGCCGGTTCATTCCCTTCAGGCGGGACCGGACGACCGGGTCCGTGATGGCGGAAATCCGCTTCGTACTCCCATAAACCGGATCGCCGACCACCGGGTGTCCTGTCGCCGCCAGGTGCACCCGGATCTGGTGGGTTCTCCCGGTTTCAATAGCCACTTTCAGGAGTGCCGCCACGCCGAACCGCTCGGTTATTTCCCAGGAAGTGACGGCTCTTTTCCCCCGCCGACTTTTTGTCGACATTTTTTTCCGTTCCACGGGGTGCCGCCCAACCGGCAGATCGATCGTCCCCTGATTCTCTCCGGGGTTCCCATAAACGAGGGCGACATAGGTCTTTTGGACCTGGCGGTTCTTGAATTGAGACGCAAGCCCCGAATGGGCCGCATCGGTTTTGGCAACCACCAGCACACCGGAGGTGTCCCTGTCCAGACGATGCACGATTCCCGGACGCAGAACTCCTCCGATTCCCGGCAAATCCCGGCAGTGGTGGAGAAGGGCATGCACCAGGGTTCCTTCCGCATGCCCCGCCGCCGGATGAACCACCAGTCCGGCCGGTTTGTCCAGCACCAGCAGGTCATGATCTTCGTAGAGGATGGAGAGAGGGATGTCCTCGGGGAGCAGCTCCAGGGGTTCTGCCTGAGGTTCCTCAAGCGTCACTTCATCGCCGGCACGGAGTTTCCGGCTTGCCCGGACCGCCTTTGCTCCGCAGACCGCAACCCGTCCGTCATCAATGAGCCGCTTGAGCCGCGCCCGGGAAAGGTCAGGCCGCTGCCTGACCAGGAACACGTCCAGTCGCAGACCGCTGTCCGCCCCGTTGACCGTATACGTCCGGAAGATGGCTCCCTCGTCCATGCCTGTGACAGGTCAGGTGTTCTCGGCAAGAAAAAGAAATCCGTTTCGGATCAGCGCCAGTTCATCCTCGGCAACCGTGCGCAGATCCAGCAGGAGTTCATTTTCGGCCACCCGGACAATAATCGGCAGGTCAAGCCGGCGCAGGCGCTCTTCCAGACGCCCGGCAGAGCAACCGGCCATCCGCACCCCCACCATCATGGTCGGGATTTCCATTCCAGGCAAGGCCCCTCCCCCGACCATCGACGCCCCCGGCCTTAACGCCAGGGAAAAAGAGTCCGGCAAAGCCCGCTTCAAGAGCCGCTTCAATTTGCCGGCCCGGCGCGTCACATCGTCCAGGGATTCGGTCAGGGCTTTGAGAATCCGCAGCCGGTTCACAGCCTCCCGTGGATTCAGGTAAACCCTCAGGGTCGCTTCCAGCGCGGCCAGGGTCAGCTTGTCGATCCGCAGGGCCCGGTTCAGGGGATTCCTCTGAATGGCAGCGAGAAGATCCCGTCGGCCCAGGATGATCCCGGCCTGCGGCCCCCCCAGCATCTTGTCACCGCTGAACGTCAGGACATCCACACCCGTGGCGGCTACCGCCCGGACGACGGGCTCGGCGGGCAGGCCATGTTCCGACAGGTCGATAAAGCATCCGCTGCCCACATCGTACATGACCGGAAGGGCATGCTTTTTCCCCAGCGCCACCAGTTCCTCCAGCGAAGCCTCTTCCGTAAAGCCCGTCATCTTGAAATTACTGGAATGCACCTTGAGGATCAGTCCCGTCTCCGGGGTAATGGCCCGCTCGTAATCCGCCAGGCGGGTCCGGTTGGTCGTTCCCACTTCCCTCAGCCGGGCGCCGCTTTTTTCCATGATTTCCGGAATGCGGAATTCTCCGCCGATCTCCACAAGCTCCCCCCTGGAAACAATGACCTCCCGGCCCTCCGCCAGGGCATTGAGGGCCAGCAGCACGGCGGCGGCATTGTTGTTGACCACCAGGGCGTCCTCAACCCCCGCAAGAAGACAGAGCAGCTCCCGGACGGCATCATAGCGCTTTCCCCGTTCGCCTCTGGCCAGGTCATACTCCAGATTGGAGTATCCTTCAGCCACGGCCAGCAGCCGTTCTCTCGCCTCCGGGCACAGCGGCGCCCTTCCCAGGTTGGTGTGCAGAATAACCCCCGTGGCGTTGATGACGCGCTTCAGCCGTGGGGCGTGCAGGGCCTCAATGCGCTTTTCCACGAGGTCGGCGATTTCCTCGGCCATGGGAAGGCGGATTTTCTCCGCCGAACCCTTCTGCCGGAGAATCGAACGGCGCAGATTCTCCACAGACTCCCGGCATGCGGCCCGGACGATTTCACGGGGAGTTTGGCGCCCTGTGCCCCGCCCTTCCAGGAGCAGCATAATGTCGTTGATGTTCGGAAGTCCCCGCAGCAATGTCTGGATCTGTTCATTCATGGACCTGCTCCTGAATTCTGGAGAGAGGAAGGGGACGATCCGTTGCGGGGGTGTCCGCCCGGCAGAAGTCGCGGAAATTATTCACCGCCGTAAAGAATTCCCTCATGATGACCACCCAGAGATAGCAGCCCCGCCGGGTCAGCTGCCAGTCCGGCGCCGAGTACCTCAAAGCGCCGACGAGCAGGAAAAGGATCAAATCCAGCCAAAGCCAGGGAGACAGGCGGCCGCCGTATTTTGCCGTCAACTCAGAGTGGTTCAACCGTGTCGAAAAGAGCTTCATGACGAAATCATACCGCATCCGCTCCTCAAGGGTAAATGTCCGCGCAGCCATCAGAGGCAGCTCATCCTCGCCCAGACGCTTGCAGTATTCGGCCAGATCAAAGGTGTTGGCGTAGCAGACGCCGTCCAGGTAGCCGATGGAGCCGCTCCCCAGACCCGCGTATTCATCATAATCCACGATATACTCGTCGATCATGGTCCCCTTGCGGGAAAAGCACCAGGCTGAAGAAAAGCGGTACTCCCCGCCGAGCCTCTCCCGTATCCGCTCGTAGAAGGCTTTTTCCCTCTCCATGCTCACCCGCCCCAGTGTCCGGGTGACCACTTTCCTTGTGGAATCCGAAACCATGAGCGGGTACCAGGTAACCTGGTCCACTCCCAGGTCCAGGAGAATATCCAGGTCCCGTTCCAGCATGGCCATATCCTGTGAGGGGAAGTTGAAGATCATATCGGCATTGAGGGTGTCAAAACGCCCCTGCGCCAGTTGAAGCCTTTCCATGATCTCGGCGCCGCTGCCGTATTTGTCATAGCGGTCCATGGCCTTCAGCAGCCCATCATTGAAACTCTGGACGCCCACGGAAAGGCGGTTGATTCCCATCCGGCTCAGCCGGTCGAGGCGCTCGGGGGTCAGATGGTTCGGATTGGTTTCCACCGACACTTCCCGGATGGAAAAACACCGGCGGACCAGCTCCAGGGTTTCCTCCAACTCATCCGGCAGGATCGTGGGCGTCCCGCCGCCGACATAGACGCCGCCAAAGCGGTAGCCCTTCTCCTTGTAAAGGCGGATTTCGCTGCGCAGAGCGGAGAAATATTCCCGGCAGCGCCCCTCTTCGAAGACAAAGCGGTTGAAGGAGCAATAGGGACAGAGGCGTTCGCAAAAGGGGACATGAAGATACAGGAGGCGGGGCTCGCCCGACGACACGGCGGGCAGGAAAGGCTTCCGGCCCTCCTGGAAGCGCATAACCCGCGAAAAGTTCCGCCGGGCCATATAACCGACAATGGATGGGATCACGTTTATTTTCCGGTTTGCTGACGTTTCTTTTGGAGGGGTGAAAAACACCCCTCTTCCGCAAGAGGCAAAACGCTAACAGATCGAAAAAAGATTATCAAGAATATTGTCGCCATGACAATCCTTGAAATGGTTGTCGTGAAATGTTATATGAAATCCTTCGAGAACATTATTCGAGGCAGTCCATGAAACCGCAGAATCACAAAGTGCTGACCCTCTGGGACGACATCTCCCTCACCGATGAGGAGACGCGCATCCTGCGCACACCATCCTCAGACGTCCCTCTCCCCCTGACCCCTGAAGCCAGGGAGCAGATTTCAACCCTGGTTGAAGCCTTTCTCGAGCTGGAAGGCGCCCTGGGGCTGGCGGCGCCGCAGATTGGAATCAACAGAAAGATCGTCATATTCCGCAACAAGGGATTTGATGAAGAGCACTGGTCCAGGAAGGAAAGGGACTATGACCTGCTCATAAACCCCCGCATTACACAGACGCGGGGGGAACCCGTCAAGGGGGCGGAGGGGTGCCTCTCCTGCCCGGAAGTCCAGGTCGAGGTCTACCGCTTCCCGGAAATCAAGGTGCGGGCCTACGACATCAAGGGCAACCGGATCAGCAAACGGTACGAGGATTTTCTCGCCCGCATCGCCCAGCACGAGATCGATCACCTCGACGGACGATTGATTGTGGATTATGAAGGCCCGATCTACTTCCCCAAAGAAAAGAAAAGCTTCTTTGAACGGATTTTTGCAAAAATCACCTGATGCCCCGGCATCCCATCACGAAAGCCTGCGCCCGTGTATTCCGCCATGCTGGTCAACGATCCGTTCGGGGATCCCGCCGTCCTGATCAAATGCAAATACCGCCAGAAGTCCGTGCTCTTCGATCTCGGGGATCTTCACGGCCTGGCCCCCCGGGAAATTCTCAAAGTCGGGCATATTTTCGTGTCTCACACGCATGTGGACCATTTCATCGGATTCGATACAATCCTGAGAATCTGCCTGGGAAGAAACCAGCGGATTCATCTCTTCGGCCCCCCCGGCTTCCTCTGCCAGGTTGAAAGCAAGCTGCAGGGCTACACGTGGAACCTCGTGGAAAATTACTCCAACAACTTCGAACTTCTGGCTACGGAAATCTCTCCCCTCAGCCGGCGATCCCGCCTCTATCGCTGCAGAACCGCTTTCCGCCCCGAGCCGGTCACGGAAGAAGACCTCCCCGAATCCGCCCCCCTCACGGAAGAGACGTTTTTTACCGTCCGCTGCACGTTGCTTGATCATCTCATTCCCTGCCTGGCTTTCCGATTCGAAGAAAAAAGCCGGCTGAACATCCTGAAAAACGGCCTCGAGGGCCTTGGCCTCCCCACAGGCCCATGGCTGATGGATCTCAAGGAAGCGATCCTGCAGGGCAGACCCGACGATTACCCCATCGGGATCTGGAGCAAATCCGGGGACAGGCCGACGGATCGGCGGACCTTTCCCCTGGGGTTCCTGAAGGAAAAAGCGGTCCGGATATCCCGGGGACAGCGGATCTGCTACGTGACGGACGCCGTCTTCAGTTCCGAAAATGTGGGCCGCATTCTCGCCCTGGCCGATTCCGCCGATCACCTGTTCATCGAAGCGACCTTCCTCCATGAAGATCTTGAAAAGGCGACGGGGAAGTATCATCTGACCGCCCGTCAGGCGGGCTTTCTGGCGCGGCGGGCGGCGGCCAAACGCCTTTCCCTTTTTCATTATTCACCCAAGTACAAGGGAAGAGGCGAGGCATTGCGGCTTGAAGCCATGCAGGCTTTCGACGGCCCGGGTTCCGAGCCGGTCCACCCGGTTCCGCACTCCCAGTCTAGAGGAGCAGGCTTTTGAAGGTTCCAGCCCGTCTCACCACCTTGATCACAAAAATTTTTCTGCAGGTCCGACCCCGTGTCCATCATTACCTGGATGGCTGGCGGCGGTTCGCCGAGGCCATCCCGGATACCGAACTGCGCCGGCAGGCCCTCATGAGCATCACGACCAAGGCGTTTCACTGTGAGGGCGGCTCCATCTATGCCCTGTTGGCCGGTCCTCACTTTGACGAAACCCTCCGGTTCATCATTGCCTACCAGACCATCAGCGACTACCTGGACAACCTCTGCGACCGCAGTACGTCACTCAATCCCGAAGACTTCCGCATGCTTCACCGGTCCATGCTGCACGCGCTGACTCCCGCGTCTTCCCTGGACGATTACTATGCCCTGCACCGGGAGCAAAACGACGGGGGATACCTGGCCGCCCTCGTTACAACCTGCCAGGAGGTATTGGGAAATCTTTCCGCATACCCCCTCATTGCCCCGTTTCTGCACAGCCTCGCGGGCCATTACCGGGAGCTGCAGGTGCATAAGCATGTCCGGAAGGATCAGCGGGTCCGGCGGCTGAATCAAATGTTTCTGAACCACCCGGAATATCAGACTCAAATGACCTGGTACGAGTTTTCCGCCTGCACGGGATCGACTCTGGGAATCTTCTGCCTCACCGCTTCCGCCTTTCAGCGGAATTTTGACCGGGATCGTGCCGAACGCATCGCCAGTGCCTATTTTCCCTGGGTTCAGGGGCTGCACATTCTTCTGGACTATCTGATCGATCAGGAGGAAGACCGCCATGGCGGAGATTTGAATTTCTGCTCCTTTTACCCGGACGCGAAGGAAATGGAACGGCGCCTGAAGCATTTCTGTATCCGCGCGGATGAAAGCGTATCGGATCTTCCGGACGCCCCCTTTCACCGGCTGATCAACCGCGGCCTTCTTGGAATCTATCTTGCGGACCCAAAGGCACGTCGGCAGAAGGAGGTCCGGGAAATCGGTCGAAGCCTGATCGTACAGGGAGGGGCTGCGGCGGTTTTCTTTTTTACCCATTGCCTGATCTACCGCTGGATTTCTGAAAAGAGGCACCGCCAGGAACGTCCCTGATTCGTTATTCCCCAGGAAGTGGAGAAAAATTCATCAATTTCCGGACCATTTCCCGATCCGCCCTCCTGAAGCTTCTCTCGATTCCCCATACAAATTCAACCCTTAACAATTATTTTGTTTGTCTCTTGAACATGGCACATACGATGCAGCATGGCGAACAAACTTGATGGAAGGAGACACCCCGAACATGGAGAGATTGGCTGTATGGATCATCGGCTTGGCCTTTCTTGTCAGCGCCGCGGCGTTTGCCGGTGACCAGGCAGTCCCGGGTTCTTCGGAATCCGAACACATCAAGGGGACATCCCTGAAGACCGTCAAGATGAAAACGACGGGCAGGGTCGTGGAGGTTACGGACACCCTGCTGAAAATCGAGCGCTCCGTTAAAGGAACAGTAGAAACGTTTGAATTCACGTTAGAAAAACCCATTACAAAGTTCAAGATCGGCGATAAGGTTGTCGTCCGCTACATCACCCGGGGTGATAAAAACGTCTTGAGGGAGATCACGCTGCAGCGAAGGGCAAAGCCTTTGAAAAAGATCCTGCAGCCCGGCGAAAAAGAGGAGCCGGATATTCCGCCCGCGAAGGGATCCGGCGTCGCAAAGTGAGATAATCCATGAGATTCTCATGGAAATAACGCTGTCCCCATGAGGAGGCGGCAAATAAAAAAGTGAAAAGGAGAAGGATAAAATGAAGAAGGCTATGGTATTTGCGGTTGGTCTGGTTTTCCTGTTCTGCTCATCGGCATTCGCAGCTGACAAGGCTGCCGCGCCCGTAAAGGAAGAGCCGGCGAAGGTTGAAGCGGCGAAACCCGAAGCGGCGAAGAAGGAAGTCAAGAAGGCAGCCCCCAAGAAGGCCAAGGCAAAGAAGGCCCCCAAGAAGGCCGCGAAACCTGCTGAAGAGAAGGCTGCTCCGGCTGAAGCCGTCCCCGCCGCAAAATAAGCTCTTCGAACTGAAGTTGACGCGCTCAGGAGGCACGAGGGAACATTTCCCCTCGTGCCTCTTTTTTTACATGAAACTCCGGGGGTTTTGCTGTAATAGGCATAGAGAAAAAGGGACGGGGGACGGAAAAAACCCTCCTGCGGGATATTTCGGGTAATCGAATGCCATGACCTTGAAAACGCGAATGATGATCGTCACCCTCTGCGGTCTTGCCGTCACCATGGCCTTCTGGGGATGGATGCAGCTCGGCATGCTGGAGAGGATTTTGACGGAACAGCAGTACAAAAAACTTGACGGTATTGCAGAAACGTTAAGCACCTTTTACCAGCGCTTTCCCACCCGGCGGGGTCTGTCTGCCCTGGATTCAGCCCTGGAGGAGCATATCTCGACGGATGTCCGGCTGGCCCGCATCGACATCATTTCCCGGTCCAGGGAGGACATTGATTATGTCGCCGGAGCCGGACGGGTCGCTTATGAATGGCCTGAGCATCTCATCAACGAAACGGCGGAAAAAAAGGCGAAGCGCCATTACACCCTGAAGACGGAGACAGGACCCGCAGTGGGACTGCTTTATCCCATTCCGCGGGAAAAAGGTCACGCGGCTCAAACCATGGTCGGGGTTATTCTCTTTTCGCAATCCGACAGGGAAATCCTCGCCCGCGCCCGATGGATGCTTTTTTTCAGTTCGCTGGGGCTGCTTGCCGCCATCGTCCTCCTGACGGCAACGAGCTACGGCTTTCTGATCGGCAGGCCCCTCCGCCGGATCATTGAAATCATCGACGACTTCCGCACAGGAAAACAGGCCAAGCGAATCCCAATCCACTCCCTGGATGAATGGGGGCAACTGGCGGACCACTTCAACGTCATGGCCGACGAGATAGAAAAATTCATCCGCCAGAATCAGGAATTGACAGAGGGTTTGGAGCTGCGGGTCAAAGAAGCCACCCTCAAGGTCGTCCACCTGCAGAGCCAGGTCAACCAGCTTCAGCAGTTGAAGGCCCTTGGATACCTGACGGCCACACTCGCCCATGACATGGGAACCCCCCTGCATTCCGTGGCAGGCATCACGCAGCTCCTTCTGGAACGGAAGGACTGGCCGTCGGATGTTTCCCGCAAGCTGGAGCTGATCCTGCAGCAGACGCAGAGGCTCAATTCGGTCATCCAGAACGTCCGCCGGGCGACCCGCCCGCCGGAACCGCATTTCGAATCCCTGACCATCCAGGCCATCCTGGATGATACCCTGCCGCTGATCGAGCCGATCCTCGCGAAATCCGACGTTGAACTGGACGTTCAAACCGACGGGGACATCCCGCCTCTGCACGTCGATCACTACCGGGTTCAAACGGCCCTGTTCAACCTGATCCAGAACGCCCTGGAGGCCATGCCCCACGGGGGCAGACTGGCCCTTTCAGCCCGGGTGTCCCCCGAACGCCAGGCGATTGCCCTGACCGTTTCAGACACCGGGTCGGGGATCCCTCCGGAGATGATGGAAAGGATCTACGAACCTTTCTTCAGCACCCATCCGGGCGAGGGAATCCGCGGTCTGGGACTGGCCATCGTCCAGGACATCGTCAAGGCCCACGCCGGGTCGATTGAAATTGAAAGCCTGCCCGGAGAGGGAACGACGATCACCCTGTTCTTCCCCATCGTCTCCAAGCCGCAGTGACCCGCGATCAGGGATACTTTTCCCGGACAAATCCATAGCGCTGAATTTTGGTCCGCAGCGTCTTGCGATCGATCCCCAGAAGCGCCGCCGCGCGGCTTTGATTCCACTCCGTCGTCTTCAAGGCCTGAAGGATCTGTCCCCGCTCCGCCCCTTCCAGGGGCGTCAGGGCCGCTCCCGATTCCTCCTGGCTGCCCTTCTTCAATTGGATCCGCTCCGGCAGGTGTTCCGGCAGAATGACGAGGAACGGAGACAGCAGGAGCGTCTGATGAAGAACATTCCCCAGCTCCCGCACATTTCCCGGCCAGTCGTAGGCCATCAGGCATTCCATGGCCTCATCGGAAATTCTCACCGTCGGATAGCCCATCTTTTTCAGCAGGGATTCCATGAGCTGGGGGATATCCTCCTTGTGACCCCGGAGAGGGGGCATGTGGAGGCGGACGACAAACCGATAGAGCAGGTCTGCGCGAAAGCGGCCTTGGGCGGTCTCTTCATCGATATGGCGGTTGGCAGCGGCGACGACGCGGACCTGAATCCGGCGGACCCCGTGTCCGCCCAGATGGCGCACTTCCCCGTCCTGCATGAAACGGAGCAGTTTTGCCTGCAGGGCGGTGGACATTTCCGTGATCTCATCGAGAAAGATGGTTCCGCCTTCCGCGGATTCGAGAAGCCCGCGGTGGGGGGTATCCGCTCCCGTAAAGGCCCCCTTTTCATAGCCGAAGAGCTCGGACTCGAGAAGCGTATCCGGAATGGCCCCGCAATGAACCACCACGAAAGGTTTGTCCCTCCGGGAACTCAGTTGGTGGAGGGAGCGAGCCGTCAGCTCCTTGCCTGTTCCGCTCTCTCCTTCAATGAGCACACTGGCCCAGGCATCGGCAACCCGGACCAGCTGCTTGTAGAACTCCACCATCGTGGCGGAGGAACCGATGAGCCGGGGCTCCTCCTTTACCGCCGCATTTCCTGAACCGCGGTGGCGCTGCAGCTCCCGCATGCCCAGGACCTTCTTCACCATGCTGCGGATCGCTTCCGGAGAAAAGGGCTTGCTGATGTAATCCCATGCCCCCAGCTGCAGGGCCTCCATCGTGCTTTCCAGCGATCCGAAGGCCGTCATGAGAATCACGGGAAGGGCGGGCCACTTCTCGTGTATCCGGCGCAGCAGCTGCAGGCCGTCCATATCCGGCATCCGGATATCGGAGATGATCAGATCGTAGCGGGACAGATCCTCCTTCAGGGCATCCCGGGCGGATGTGCGGGTCTCCACATCGTAGCCGGTTCGCCGCAGGGCCTCCTGAAGGAATTCGCAGGCCACGGCGTCGTCATCAACAACCATCAGACGGACAGGCATCGTTTTCTATGAACCTGAAACGAAGAAAGAGGAACGGCCTGGAAGACCGTTCCTCCTGCGGTGCTCTTCATCCCCCGGGGCCTTATCTGCCGGCCACATGAACCAGGAGATCGAGAAGTTTGTTGGAATATCCCCATTCATTGTCGTACCAGGCGACGAGCTTGACAAAGGTGTCGGAAAGGGCGATCCCGGCTTTGGCGTCAAAGACGGAGGTTCGCTCTTCACCGATGAAATCGCTCGATACGACCTCATCCTCCGTGTATCCAAGAATTCCCTTGAGCTCCCCTTCGGAAGCGGCCTTCATGGCGGCCTTGATTTCCTCGTAGGTAGCCGGCTTGGCAAGACGGCAGGTCAGATCCACCACGGAAACGTCAATTGTGGGAACGCGGAACGCCATACCGGTGAGCTTTCCCTTCAGTTCGGGGATCACCGAACCCACGGCCTTCGCCGCCCCCGTCGACGAAGGGATAATATTGAAGCCGGCGGCGCGGCCACCGCGCCAATCCTTCATGGAAGGTCCGTCAACGGTTTTCTGCGTAGCGGTTATGGCGTGCACCGTGGTCATGAGCCCTTCCAGGATTCCCCAGTTGTCGTGAACGACCTTGGCGAGGGGGGCCAGACAGTTGGTGGTGCACGAGGCGTTGGAGACGATCGGCTCGCCGTTATAGCTCTTGTGGTTGACTCCCATGACGAACATCGGCGTGTCATCCTTGGATGGCGCGGAAAGGACGACCTTTTTCGCCCCGGCGGCAAGATGTCCGCCCGCCTTCTCCTTGTCGAGGAAAAGTCCCGTCGATTCGACGACATAGTCGGCCCCGACGTCATTCCATTTCAAATTTGCGGGGTCTTTTTCAGCCGTGATGCGAATCGCCTTGCCATTGACCACCAGCTTGCCGTCCTTTACATCCACGGCTCCCTTGAACCGGCCGTGTACCGAGTCATACCGGAGCATATAGGACATGTAATCCGCATCGAGCAGATCGTTGATCCCCACAACTTCAATGTCCGGCCGCGCACAGGCGGCGCGGAAAACCAGCCGGCCGATTCGGCCGAAACCATTAATGCCAACTTTGATCGTCATGTGAATTCCTCCTTAAAAAGGGCAACTGAAATTGAAGGAACGGACATCGTTCCGAGACAGAAAACAAGTACATTGACCCGATTGCCTCTCAACCGGCAATCCGCCGCTGCCGAAAAATGCCAAATACCGCCTTTGACCGGGATGAACTGACACCGTGCCGGATCAAGAGAGATTTCAATCGATCCAGCGCACAAACGAGTCCAGGGTCTCCCGGGGCGTCTTCAAAGCGTTCAAGGGATTTTCCCAGTCCGGATACCCCAGCGCAACGGCTATCACCACGTCTTTCTCATCGGGAATATTGAGAAGATCCTTGACGTCATCCTCGTAGGCGTTGATCAACCCGATCGGGCAGGTTCCCAGCCCCTGGTCATGGGCTGCCAGCACCAGAAACCCCAGGGTGATCCCGATGTCCACCAGTCGAGCCTTGGAAAAGGCGTTGTCCAGGCAGATAATAATCCCGGCAGGGGCGCCGTAGAAATTGCAGCTCCCCTCGTTGATGAAGGTATTGAAATCAAGACCCATTTGGGCCAGACAGGGGTTCATGACTTCAAAGGACTCAACTCCCCGCCTGCTGAACGACTCGGAAAGCGGCTTGACATTTCCCGGACTGCAGGATATCTGCTTTTCATGGTACGCTTTGATCAACCGCCGACTTAACCTTGCCTTTTCCTCCCCCAGAACAACCGTGAATTCCCATGGTTGAAGGTTGATCGCAGAGGGGGCCAGGACGGCCAGGCTGAGGATTCGTTCAATCTGTTCACGGGAAACGGGATCCGGTTTGAAGGCTCGGACGCTTTTACGCTCCCTGATCACAGCAGAGAGATCCATGGATGGGGAATCCTCCTTTGAAATGATATGAACCTTCGCTACATTAGTGGGAGAGTACCCCAGCCTTGGCCGAATGTCAAGAAATGGGAAGCCGGACAAAGGAACGAACCAGACGTCACGATTTCAGGAGGTCATTAACGATGATTCGCGCCAAATTATGGTTTCGCTGTGCTGCAATGCATGACCCCGTCACACCGAAAATCGTCCAGCCGGCACTTCTCGGATGGGAGGCCAAGAAGCGCCGGGTCGATTTGACCATCGAGAGGGCCTTTAACGGGGAAGAGCTTCTTCGACGGATGAAAGGCTGGGTTACAACGGATCCCCTGGAGGTTATCGAAGCTGTTCGCCCCTATGGCCGGTTAAAAGTCCTGGACGATGAGGAACTCGTTGTGGAAATGGAAAAACCTGAACACTTCGAAGATCTTCAAAAGATCCTTGAGAAGCGGTTTGGTGGCGAAGTGAATCTGGAAACCATTCCCAAACGTTGAAAGCCTGCCATTTTGTCCGGCTCAGTCCGGGGCGGCCCCCTGCTTTTGAGAAAGCCCTGACGGATTGTAATGTTTTGATTTTTGCCTGCAGCCGGGATACATTGGAGCCAAGGATCCGAACGCATGAAGGATGAAGAGAAAACCAAGGAGCAGCTGATCAGGGAAGTGATGACCCTGCGCAGTCAGCTCACCGGGCAGCGCGAGGAACATCGGCGGGATGTCCACGACTCCGCTTTTTCCGGCCGGTAAGGCGGAACAGACGCCGATACCAAGTTCCGCATCCTCTTTGAACACTCCCCTGTGGGTATTTTTCTCTCTGATGGATGCCTTCTGACGGACTGCAACGAGGCCATGGTGAAAATGATGCGCTGCTCTTCGAAAGAGGAGCTGATCGGCCGCCATCCCTCCGCCTTTTCGCCCCCGTCACAGCCTGACGGCAGCCCCTCCCTGGACAAGGCCGACGAGCTGATGAACGAGGCCCTGAGAACGGGCTATCTGCAGCAGGAATGGATCTGCCGCCGCTTCGATGGAGAGGAATTCCCCGTGGAAATCCTCTCCTCGGTCATTGACTGGCAGGATCAGAAAATCCTCTACATGGTCTGGCGGGATATTACGGAACGCAAGCGGATCGAAGAGGCGATCCGCCACCTGGCCTACCATGATGTTCTGACGGGGCTGCCCAACCGGATGCTCTTCGCCGACCGCCTCATCCTCGCCATCGCCCAGGCAAAGCGACGCCAGGGAACGATGGCTGTCATGATGCTCGATCTGGACGGCTTTAAAACGGTGAACGACTCCTTCGGTCACCACATCGGGGATATGCTTCTGCAGAATGTGGGGGAGCGCCTGTCCCGAACCCTCCGGGAAGAGGACACCCTGGCCCGGATGGGCGGCGACGAGTTCATGATCCTGCTGCCGGTCCTCAGAGAGGCCGCAAACAGCTCCCAGATCGCTGAAAAGATCCTGGCCGCCTTCAGAAAACCCTTTTTCTGCGAAGGGAACGAGCTGTTCACCAGCGCCAGCATCGGGATCGCCATCTACCCGGGAAACGGAGAGGACATGGATTCCCTGATGAAGCATGCCGACACGGCCATGTACCAGGCAAAGGCTAGGGGACGCAACATGTACTGCCTCTATAAACCCGATCCCGATCCTCCGGTGGATCGAGCCCTGAAGCCTGCGTAAAAAGCGATGCCGGCGTGGCCCTGATCTCAGACGCTACGCGCAAAGAGTTTTTTCAAGCCGTCAAAGCACTCGGGAGGCGGATGCCGGAAGTCTGAAATCCGGCCCACCAAACCGGCGACTTCGACCCGGGAAAATCTCCTGATCGCCTCCCTGTTTTCCTCGATCATATCCAGCGGTGTTGCCGGCTCTGCGCTGTCCAGAAAAACGACGCCGAGAGGCTCGATGTTTCTCCGTTCCAGGGCGGCAATCGTCAGCAGGGTGTGGTTGATGGTCCCCAGGCCGGCCCGGGCCGCAATCAGGGGTTGAGCGCCCATTGAAGGAATCGTGTCGATCACCAGGCTCTCCCCGTCGACGGGCACGAAGATGCCTCCGGCAGCCTCCACGACCAGAGGGGAAAAGCGGCTCCTCTTCTCCTGAAGGGTCCCCGGAAGGGTCTTCCAGTCGACCTGGCGGCCTTCATCCCGCGCGGCAAAGTACGGAGCTTTGGGATTCCGGTAGCAGAACCCCACGGAACCGGCCGGATCCCGGCCCTTCAATTCTTCAATGTTGTCGTAGATGAATTTCGCGTCGGAGTCCGTGTCATAGGGATCGCGGCAGCCCGTCTGCAGCGGCTTGAAGTAGAAGGGGGAAAACCCCTCGTCATAGAAATAGCGCATCAGCAGCAGGGACAGGACCGTCTTGCCGACGCCCGTGTCCGTACCGATCACGAAGATGTCCGGAACATCCCTTTTCATATTCTTACCATAACCTCCTTTAATGACGGGATAAAGCGTTTGACATCCTCCCGGGTGTGCAGGGCCGTCATCCCAATTCTCAGGATGGCTTTCCCCAGGGGAACGGTGGGATAGCGGGCCGAAAGGACGAAGATCCCCCTTTCCCGCAGACGATTCGAAACCTCCAGCGCCTTCCCCTCTTCGCCAATCTCCAGGGCCAGGATATGGGCATCCCCCTGAACCGTAAACCCTTCCTCCCTCAGCCCGTTTTTCATTTCGAGGCTGATGTCCCTGAGACGCCTCCGGGATTCGTCCTGCCGGGCCAGCAGGGCCAGGATGTCGATGGCCGAGGCGGCATGGGCCTCGGGAAGGGTTGTGGAGTAAATGAGGGGTGAGGCGAAGTTGAAGAGGTGCTCCTTGACCACGGCCGGCACAAGGAGAAACGCGCCGAAGAGCCCCAGAGCCTTACCGAAGGTCCCCACGGCGATGTCGGCCACCGGGCGCGCCACGCCGCACCCGCCCTCCCCCAGGACCCCCAGGGCGTGGGCCTCGTCGACGATGCACACAAAGCCATAGCGGTCCTTCAGCCCGGCGAGGCCCGGAACATCGAGGAGATCGCCGTCCATGCTGAAGAGGGATTCCGTCAGGACGACGGTTTCCCTTTCCCCTGCCCTGTCCAGGCGCTTCCGCAGATGGTTCAGGGAGCTGTGATTGTAACCGGCCAGTTGAGCCGGGCTGAGGGCGAGCCCCTTGACGCTGCTGGCATGGATGTGCTTGTCAAAAAGGACGAGCGTCCCCGAATCGAACAGGGTGGAGAGCAGAGCCAGGTTGGCCTGATAGCCGCTGGGAAAAAAGAGGGCTTCCTCATAGCCGAAGTAGCGGGCGTAGGCCCTCTCCGCCTCGGCGATGAGGGAATAATTGCCGGATACCAGGCGGGAGGAGGAGGAAGACGAGCCGTATTTCTCGAAATTGCGCCCGACCTGTTTCCGCAGGACCTCCGATACACCCAGCCCCAAATAGTCGTTGGAGGCGAAGTTCAGGACCCTGCCTTCGGCCAGGATCAGGGAGGCGCCCTCCCGGCGGATGATTTCCGGCGGCCGACGGTAGAGACCGGCCTGCCGATGCAGCCTTAACCGGGTTTTCAGCCGTTCAATAAAGTTATCCATTTTTTCTCGTAATAGCTCCGGAGGATCTCTTCCCGGAAGTCCGAATTGTAGGTAACCGCAGAAAACACGAATTCCCCTTCAAGGAACCTGATGCCCCCTATTTCAGCGGACATTCCGTAGGAAAAAACAGAGGCGCTCCGGCTGCGCAGGCAACCGGCAAGATGGCAGCGGCCCGTCAGTGTCTCCTCGGCGGGCAGACGGCAGTCCCTGACCATGAGCAGAACGGCCTGCCTTTCAAAACGGCACAGAAATCGGGCATGGTAGGCACCCGCCTGGGCCAGGGCCTCCAAGCCCAGATAAGACGGGGCGTCCAGCAAGTCGGCGTATGCAGATATCCCCTCCCCGGAATATTCCGAAATGCGGGAAAGCAGCGAAAAGCCGCTTTGACCGGTGTTCACGTCGATTTTCAGCAGGGGGGAATCAGGTTTCATTCCGCCGCGTTCCTTCTTCGGGAAGATATCGCTTCACCATCAGCACCGCATTCTGTCCTCCGAAGCCGAAGTTCTGGATGGCCCAGAGGGATGTGGGACAGGCTGCGCCTTTTCGCACGAAGGGCAGGGCCGGAGAACAGGGATCGTGGAGGTTCCGGATTTCCGGGAGGTAGCTGTTCCGCATGCAGATCAGGCTCAGCGCCGTTTCCATGGCCCCGCAGGCCGTCGACAGATGCCCGATCCAGGACTTGAAGGCCAGGATCCGGGGAAAGGCCCCGGCATAAACCCGCTCGAGCAAGGCGGCCTCCATCCGGTCGTTGAGGAGGGTCGCCGTTCCGTGTGTGGAAACCGCTTCCACGTCTGCCGGCACAAGCCCTCCATCCGCCAGGGCCTTTTCCAGGGCCTTTTGCCCGCCTCTTCCTTCAGGGTCCGGCGCCGTCACATTGTATCCGTCCAGAGAGGCGCCGAAGCCGCAGACCTCCCCCAGAATGTCCGCCCCCCGGCTCCGGGCATGCTCCAGCTCTTCCAGCAGCAGGCAGGCCCCGCCCTCGCCGGGAACGAAACCCCGCCTTCCGTTGTCGAAAGGCCGGCTCGCTTCACCGGGATTTCCTCCCCCTTCGTAAAGAGCCCGCGCTTTCCGGTAGGCCAGGACCGCCCCGTTTGTCAGGCGCGAATCGCCGCCCCCGGCGAGGGCAAGATCCAGGTAGCCGTCACGGATTTTGTGGAAGGCCTCCCCGATCGCCTGAAGAGAGGAGGAGCAGGCGGAGGTGACGGTGAAATTGTCTCCCTGGAGTCCGGCCAGGATGGAAATGACGGACGCCGCGGTATTGGGAAGAAAGCGGAGAATCCAGAGGGCCATCAGCGCATCGTGACGGATCTCCCCCTGGCGGATCTCAGGAATTTCCCCCCCTACATCCATATTGGGGCCGGCGCCGAGAAAGAGCCCCGTTTCCGCCATCTCCTCACTGCGCAGGGACGCCCCGCGCAGAGCCGACATCGCCGCAGCGACCGCGAACTGGGCCCCACGGTTGAGATAGCGGCGCTCCTTGAAGGAGCCGGTAAAGGACCCCAGTTCGAAATCCCGGACGGGAGAGGTAATCACCCGGGAATCGAAGGGGGACGCGGCAAAGGAGATACGGCCGGTGCGAAGCGAGTCCAGAATCTGCCCTGCAGAATTTCCCAGGGAGGAAATGGCCCCCAGGCCGGTTATGGCAACCCGTCGAACCGAAGACATCGGACGTGCAACCCCTTTCACAGCTCCCGATAGATATCGGAAAGGTCTTTTTTCTTGAGAAGAGCGGGCGTTTCGTCGGGAAAGCCCAGGGTCAGGAAACATTTAAGGGTAACGGGGGAAATGCCCAGGATCTCTTCGGGAGAATCGAGGTAGAACAGCGGCGCCGTCAGGATGCAGGACCCCAGCCCCAGTTCCACCCCTTTGAGCATCCATTCCATGACGGCCAATCCCACGCTGAGGTCGTCATCCGAAGACGTCCGCGAATCCCCGGCCAGAATTCCCGAGGAATAAAGCTTCCCGGCAACGCTCCGGCGCACGGGAGCGGTTCCCACGGCAAACAGCACGGGGGCATCGAACATGAACTGAAGAAACCGGAAATAATTTGCGAGGACATTTTTAAGAATTTCCGACGCCCCTCGCTCCTCCGCCGTTGCCAGACGGGATCTGCAGCCCGCCTCCATGGCGGATCTCAACGTTTCACGAACCTCGGGACGGACGATCCGGAAGAAACGGACCGGCTGCCGGTTGGCTGGGGAAGGGGCCTGGAGGGCGCAGGCCACCATCGCTTCGATCAGTTCCTGCGGCGGGATTTCCTTCCGGTATTTCCGGACACTCCGGCGGCTGCAGATCAGGGAGTCCAGGGCCGTCATGGAGCTACGATGCCTTTGAAAGCCGCCAGGAGACGTAGTCCACCAGATCCTGGACCCTGGGATCGGCCTCTCCTTCGGCAAGGATCTCGCCGATCCGTTCGCCGGAGAGGAAGGGAATCCGGGCGGAGAGAAAGGAAGAGACCTCCCGGCTCTCCTGCTCGGCCTCTTCGATCAAGAGGGGAATCCGCTGCAGAAAGATATCGTCCTCATCCACTTCAATCCCGAACCGGGAGCTGAAGGAGAGGGCCAGTTCCAGCATGTCGATGGATTCGATGTCCAGGTCCCTGCGGAGGCGGGATTCCCCGGTGATTTCCTTGTCTTCGAGATCAAGGGTTTCAACAAGAATCGCTTGAATTTCGGTCAATAGGTCCATAAAAGATCCTTATTCGGCGCCTTGGCAGAGAATCGTCCCCGTCACCAGCGGTCGGCGGGTTTCAGCCCCCGGCCGCCACAGTCGGCACATCAGGCGATGGCCCGCCGCCTCCATGCGGAAGGGGTATGCTCCGGGCGTAAGAAAGGCGCGAAACTTGAAATCCTGAATCCTGCCGGGCGTTCTCTCCGGAACGGCCGTCCGTCCGGCCTTCAGGAAGGCGGAAATAACCACACTGCCCGGCACGACGGGACAGCCGGGGAAATGATCGGCGTAAATCGAATCGGCAGGATCGAAATAGAAGACCCCGCTGAGGACAGAGTCTCTGTGCGGCGCATCCGGCCGTTCAGGCCGCTCCCCTGCCTTCCGGTTCTCCGGATCGGGCATCTTCCCTAATCCCCGACCACGGCCCGGATGGAATCAAGGGTGATCTCACAGAGCCGGTCGATTTCCTCGTTTGTAATGCACAGAGGCGGCATGAGGACGATGACATCCCCCAGCGGACGGATGATCAGCCCCCGCTTCCGCGCCTCCAGAATGACGCGGTGCCCGATGCGCGCACCGGGGGGATAGAGTTCCTTCGTCTTTTTGTCGGCCACCAGTTCGATCCCGACCATGAAGCCCCGCTGGCGTATTTCCCCCACGTGACCCAGCTTGGCGATGGGCTGGAGCCCCTGAGAAAACCGTTTGATCTTTCCTGCAAGACCCTCCACGACCCGCTCTTCGGTAAAGATGTTCAGGCTGGCCACGGCGGCTGCGCAGGCCAGGGGATTTCCCGTGTAGGTATGCCCGTGAAAGAAGGTCTTGAATTCGTCGAAGCGCCCCAGGAACCCGCTGTAGATTTCCTCCGTCGCCACGGTGGCCGCCAGGGGCAGATAGCCTCCGGAGAGTCCTTTACCCACGGCCATGATGTCCGGCGTCACCCCTTCCTGCTGGCAGGCGAACATCGTTCCCGTCTTCCCGAAGCCGACCGCCACTTCATCGGCGATCATCAGCACCCCGTACTGCGTGCAGAGATCCCGAACCCGCCTGAGATAGCCGGGAGGCTGCACCAGAATGCCCCCCGCCCCCTGCACGAGGGGTTCGATGATCAGGGCCGCCAGTTCGGAAGCATGCGTCGCCAGCAGGTTTTCCAACTGCTTGAGGCAGTCGAATTGGCAGGAAGGCTGAGAGGCCCCGAAGGGGCACCGGTAGCAGTACGGCGATTCGGCCTTGACCGTGGGGAAAAGGAGTTCGTGGTAAACGGCATGAAACAGGTCGATCCCGCCGACGCTGACCGCCCCCAGGGTGTCGCCGTGGTAGGCGTTGGTGAAGGAGATAAATCGTGTCTTGTCGGGATTTCCGCCGGCGGCCTGCTTCTGATATTGGAAGGCCATCTTCAGGGCGATCTCCACGGCGGTGGACCCGCTTTCGGAGTAAAAGACGCGGGTCAGTCCCTTGGGAACGACCTCCAGCAGCTTTTTCGCGCACTCGATGGCCGGCTCATGGACCAGGCCGAGGAGGGTCGAATGGGAAAGCCGATCCACCTGTTCCTTGACGGCCCGGTCAATCTGTTCCTTGCGATGGCCGTGAACATTGGTCCAGAGCGACGACACTCCGTCGATGTAATCCCGGCCGTCCACATCCCGGAGGAGCGTCCCCTTGCCTTCGGCGATGACCAGCACGTCCTCCGGGGAAAACTCCCGCATCTGCGTGAAGGGAAACCAGATGGATCTCAGCCCGTCGTCGATCAGCTGCCGCTTCTTTTCTTCCTGTCCGTTCATTCCTCTCCTCTCCTCGTTCTCTCCGGAATTCCGGGATTCTAAACCTGCCCGACACGACCCTGCCCCTCGCTGTTCCCGAGGCGGAGCGGGACGGCAGTTTCTATAGTTGACGGGCTCCTGTTTGTCAACCCTGTTTTTCAACCCGGTTGACAATGAAAGATCAAAAACCGGCAGGAGAGGAACAGGCCGGACGGAATGGACAGAACGAATAGTAGTTCTCAACCTTATTGACTCCGGAAGCGGTACTGATTATAATTGCCCTGTTGAAAATTTCGAAATCATCCGGGGGCCCGCCTTCGCCCAGGCATGGCCCCCGGGGATTTTGAAGAGATGGATGCGGCATGATCTCTGGTGCGGCGGGATGGATAACCCTGTTATTGATCTTCGAAACGTAACACATATATTCTTTTCAAGGAGGAAAAAAATGAAGAAAAAGGGTATGGCTGTTTTGCTCTGCATGCTGCTTCTGGGCGGTTGCGCGACGATGGAAAGCCAGACGAAAACCACCAAAGGAGCCGTCTATGGAACGGCCGGCGGCGCTGCAGCCGGAGCAGTCCTCGGACAGGTCATCGGCCGTGATACCAAGGGCACCCTGATCGGCACGGCCATCGGTGCGGCCGTCGGCGGGCTGGGAGGCGCTGCGGTGGGAAAGATGATGGACAACCAGGAAAGGGATATGCGCAGCGCGCTGGGTACTTCCGAAGCGGCCGCTGTTTCCCGGGAAGGAAACCTCCTGGCGGTGACATTCAAGGGCGACGTCACCTTCGACACCAATTCGGCGGCAGTCCGGCCGGGGCTCTACTCTGAAATAGACCGGGTCGCAGGCGTGCTGACTCAGTACCCGAATACCCTCATCCGGGTGGAAGGCCACACGGACAGTGTCGGTTCCGAAAGCTACAATCAGGATCTTTCGAACCGGCGAGCCATGGCCGTGAAGAATCTTCTTGTTCAGCGCGGCGTGGCGAACAACCGAATCGAGGTGATCGGTTTTGGGGAAACGATGCCCGTAGCGACCAATGAAACGGAGGCGGGGCGCCAGAAGAACAGGCGGGTGGAGATCAAGATCGCACCCCAGACATAACCCCGGATCACGTTACATCCCGGTGCTGTCCGGAAAGCTGAAGAGGGGAAACGCCAAGCTCGTCAAGGAATCGGATGGCTTGGCGTTTTCTTTTTAAGGATCGGAAATGAAACTGGATATGGAGCTTTTCACCGCCATCGGTGTTCTCGTGGCCGCGCTGGCGATCATCCTCCTCTGGCGGACAGCCGATGGCCGTTACGGGAAAATTCAGCCAAGCAGAGACGCGACGGAAGCCTACGAGCGTTTCCGGCTGGAGGACCATCTGGCCTATTACGTCAGCGGTTCGGACGTGTATCCCACCGCCATAATCGGTATAGACAAAACCTGGACCCTGAATTCCGATTTGTGGAGACCCAGGGACCTCTCCGGCGGGAAGATGAAAGAATTGGTCCAGAATATGCGAGAGAAGTCGGCCATCCGCCAATCCCCCCTCTTTGGTTTCGACCTTTTCGATCACCGGGGGGAAAAAATCGGCAGTTGTTATTCAACGCTGGACTCCGTTACAACCATCAAGATCACCGGGGAAAGGACCGTCGTCGTCCATACCCCTCCCGTCGATACAGACAGAAATCCCTGAAAAACGCCACAGCCCCTCCCCCGCAAGGCCGGCAGAACTCCAGACGCTCCCCGTGGAGGCAGGCCGCAGAAAAATTCCAGCGGAATGACCCTGATCTGCAACTGCGCATTGCCTTATATCTTAATTTCCTTAAGGAATATCCCTTAGGTCAAAAGAGCATTTTTTCGCCATTCCCTGTTTGATTTTTCGCATAAAGGCTGATAAAGGCAGACTGAAAACCGTGGACGGGAACCGCCGGCAGACATCCCCAACAGCCTGCGAACAGGCAGCGGCGGCGGGAATTCCCGCCTGTGAAAAACGTTTGAAACCTGAAGCGCTCGTGCGAATCAATCTGAACCCGGGGTATCCATGCGGAGTTTTCAAAACAGTTCCATCAGTCAAAAGTTGACCAGGATCATTCTGTTCACCTGCCTTGTCACCTTTTCCCTCTCCTCCTTTTTTATCATCGTCCATCAGGTTGTCAGCTATCGGAAAATCCTGGTGGAAAAGATCGACATCCTGGCAAACGTGACCGGACAGAGCATCACCGCACCGCTTCTCGCCGGTGACCCGAAAGCAGCCGGCAGGATCATGAAGATTCTGAAAGGGGACCCGCATATCCTGTCCGCCTGCGTTTACCGCCAGGAAGGGAGCCGGTTTGCCGCCTACCAGCGGCCTGATCTACCCCTCACCACCGGCGGCGAATACCGCTGGCCCTTGTGCCCTGCGTCGCTCACCCCGCAGCAGATGGGAAACCATGAGATTTTCCGCGGTCATGGGATCGAAGTGACCCGGACCCTGACATCGGGAAAAGATTCCGTGGGGACTCTCCGCATCGTTTCGGACCTGAAGGGGGCCTATTCCCAGCTTTACGTGTATATCGCCGTCGCCATCCTGATCCTGGCCCTGACCTCCCTGATGGCCTATTTCTTCTCCAGAAAACTCCAGGAGTTCATCTCGAAGCCGCTCCTCCAGCTTGCCGACTCCATGCAGAGGGTCACCGATCGGAAAGATTTTACGGTCCGGATTGACGGGCAGCGGAACGACGAACTGGGGGTCCTCATGAAGGGCTTCAACAGGATGCTTTCGGAGATCAGCCTCCGTGATGAACAGAGGCGAAGAGACAGGGAGGAACTGGAGCTCCGTGTACAGGAGAGAACGGTGGATCTCGTCAAGGCCAACAGGAAGCTTGCCCAGGCGGAACTGATCGCCCGCGAGAACGAGCAGTGGCAGAGAATCCTTCTTCAGTCGGTCATGACGGGAATCTTCATCGTCGATGCCGCCACCCGCAAAGTCCTCTATGCAAACGAAATCACCTGCAGGCTCTCCGGAAGAAAAGAGGAAGAGCTTGTCGGAGCGATGTGCCACGGAACCATCTGCCCGGCCGAGGCCGGTCGCTGCCCGTTTTTGAATCTGGGGGAAAGGACCGACCACTCGGAGCGGATGCTTCTTACAGCCACAGGGGATTCCATCCCCATTATCAAAAACGTCGTCCGGATCGATTACCGGGGAAGGGATTTCCTGCTCGAGAGCTTTATCGACATTACGGACATGAAACGGGCGGAGCAGGAGCTGCTTCAGGCCAAAAACATGGCGGAAGCGGCGAGTCTTGCAAAATCCAAGTTTCTGGCGAACATGAGCCACGAGATCCGCACTCCCATGAACGGCATCATCGGCTTCCTGGAACTTCTCCAGAGAGAAGAGAGCCTCACGCTGCAGCAGCGCCGATACGTCGATACGGCGCTTTCCTCGGGGGAGACCCTGCTTTCGATCATCAACAATGTCCTTGATTTATCCAAGATCGAGGCCGGAAAAATGGAACTCTCGAATACGGAGCTCGACGCCGTTTCCCTCGTGCGGGAGGTAGTCGAATTTTTCAGAGAGCCGGCGTACAGAAAGGGGCTGGAACTGGTTACTTCCGTGGAAAAGGGGTTTTCCTCGGCGCTTCGGGGAGACCCTGTCCGCCTGAGGCAGGTGCTCGTCAATCTCGTGGGAAATGCGGTCAAGTTCACGAGGCGGGGGAAAATTTTTATCTCCGTGTCCATGGAGCGGGAGGACGAAGACGCGGTTTTTGTGAGGTACGAGGTCATGGACACGGGCATCGGGATTACCGCGGAGGCCCAGTCGAGAATTTTCAAAGCCTTCTCCCAGGAGGACGACTCCACGACCCGCCAGTTTGGGGGAACAGGCATGGGGCTCGCGATTGCCAGCCAGCTCGTCTCCATGATGGGTGGGACCATCGAGGTTGAAAGTGCGCCGGGGAGGGGGTCCACCTTCCGCTTCACTGCGCGCCTCGAAAAACCGAGCGCCATTCCGGCCGTCCCCGGAACCCGGTTCTTGCCGGAATCCCTTCCAGATCGCGTCTCCCCCGGCGGAAAAGGCGACACGGGAATCTTCTCGGCTTTCCGCATCCTTCTGGCTGAAGACAACCCGGTCAACCAGGCGGTCGCCACGGCCATGCTGAACTACTTCGGCTGTCACATCGACGTGGTGGAGGACGGTCTTGGAGCCGTTGATGCCTGGGCCTCCAGGCATTACGACCTCATCTTGATGGACTGCCAGATGCCGCGGATGGACGGCTATGAAGCGACCCGGGAAATCCGGAAACGGGAGAGGCTTGGGGAAGGAAAATCCAGGTACCGCCGGGTCCCCATTGTCGCGCTCACGGCCCATGCCCTGGAAGGCGACCGCCGGGCCTGCATGGACGCGGGAATGGACGATTATCTCAGCAAACCTTACAAAGCCGATCAGCTCCATTCCATCCTCTTTCGCTGGCTCATTTCCCCGTCGGAGGGGAATTTGGGCGGCGGGTTTGAAAAGACCGCCCTGCCGGTCGGCATGAAGAGACTCTAAGGGCCCCTTCTTCCACCCATAAACAGGAGAGGCCCATCCCGACACTCCTCCAGCCGCCGGCAGACTTCCCGGTGCACCCCCGCTCCATTCAAGACCCCCTTCCTGCTGCCGATGGGTGATCGGCCGCCCGCGCGGCCTCAGCCAACCGCCGGCCCTCCTCGTTAAACGGGCGCGACAATAATCCGCATCCGGAAACGTCAAGGGCGCGCAGAATCCAACCTGCGGCATTATCGCGGCTTTGTGAACATCTTATCCCCGATTTTTCCGAAGGAGACATTTCAAAAAGATCCACGTCAGGCACACCAATTGCTGCATCTTGTAATTCAAATGCGATAAATACAATAAATTCGTGCGGAAAGAAGAACATCCGGAACAGCGTTCCTTTTCGGGAAAAATGTTCCGGAGGCTCATAAGCGGGGGAATATGCGCTCTGTCATTTCTATCAGGATTTCACGATTTCCCGTACCCGAAGACTAGATAACGTAACGCCGCGCCCCGGCAAGGCGCACAAGGAGCCCGTCAAGAAATTGGACACGAAGGAGACAGCTGCTCTGGAAATCCTCATCCGCTCTTTTTTTTCCCTGGATACTTCCAGGACAAGAAAGATCTTCAGAATTCTGCTCCTTTTTTTTCTAATTTTTACGCTCTCCGGATGGAATTCCCATCAGGCGGAAGCAGTGGAGCCGGACCCTTCCCAGGTCAAGGCGGCCTTTGTTTACAATTTCATCAAGTTTGTCTTCTGGCCCCGGGAAAGTATGCCGCCTGACGCCCCGGACATAACGCTCTGCGTGCTGGGAAACGATCCGCTGGGAAACGCTCTTGAATCCCTCTCCGGGAAGGCGGCCTCCGGAAAGGCGCTTTCCGTGAAGAGGATTGCATCCAGGGATGAGGCGTCCATCTGCCAGGTTCTCTATATCTGCAGATCAGAATCGAGGCAGGTGAAAGAAATCCTGAAAGACCTGCCAAGGGGCGTGCTGACCATCGGGGACATGAAAAATTTTGCCGCTTTTGGAGGCATGATCAACTTTGTGATCAAGGACAGAAAGGTCTCCTTCGAGATCAATCCAGATGCAGCGGCAACGGGAGAAATGCAGATCAGCTCGAAACTCCTGAGGCTGGCGAAACTTGTGAGAAACAGCCGATAGGGAAATGACGATGACATACCGCAACAGTTCCATCCGCAAAAAACTGACGAGCATCACCATGTCGACCTGCTGCGTCTCCCTGTTCCTCGCCGTCGCACTCTTCGCAGCTCACGAGCTCTTTTCGTACCGAAGCAATCTTGTGGCGAGGATGGACACCCTGGCAAAGGTGACGGGCAACAACCTTGTCGCCCCCCTTCTCTTCAGCGATCCGGCGTCTGCCGAAGAAACGCTCAAAGCGCTCAAGGGGGAGCCGCGCATCCTCTCGGCCTGCGTCTTCGGACAGGACGGCCGCCCCTTCGCACGGTATCTGAAGGACAACGGCAGCCCCGGCACTACCGGCAACGATCCCCCTGCCTGTTCATGTTCCGCTCCCGCCATGACCCTGAAGGACACGGAGGGCGAGGTGTTCGAGAAGGATCGGCTGAACGTCTCCCGGAGCATCCTGTTCGAGAAGGACCGGCTGGGAACTCTTTGCATCGTCACAGACCTCAGCGATCTTTACGAGGCGTTTTCCTGGTACCTCGCCATTGCCGGCCTGATCATGGGCGCCACCTCATTGGCAGCCTACCCGCTCACCCGGAAATTGCAGAGGGCCATCTCGGATCCCATTCTGAGCCTTGCCCATTCCATGAAGGGGGTTTCGGAAACGAAGGATTTTTCGCTCAAGGTCGATGATCGGCGAAATGACGAGCTGGGAATCCTCATGGCCGGGTTCAACGAAATGCTCTCGGAAATTTCCCTGCGTGATCAAGAACTTCGAAAATCCAGGGATCAGCTCGAAAAACGCGTCAGGGAACGGACGGATGCACTGGTGAAGGCCAACGAGGAGCTGGCCAGGGCCGAGAGGCTCGCCCGCGAGCAGGAGCATTGGCTGAAAAGCATTCTCGGGTCGGTTCTCACGGGCATCTTCATCGTGGACGCCCACACCCACAAAATTTTGTACGCCAATCGACTCGCCTGCCAACTGACGGGCAAAACGGAGGGTGAGCTGGTTGGAAACATCTGCCACCAGACGGTCTGCCCGACCGAGATCAACCGGTGCCCGGTGACGGATCTTGGACAGACCGTCGAAAATTCGGAACGGATCCTTCTTCACGTCGGCGGGGGGCACATTCCGATCATCAAGAATGTGATCCGGATGACTTTCGAGGGAAGGGATATCCTTCTTGAAAGCTTCATCGACATCGCCGACAGGAAACGGATGGAGCTCCAGCTTCTTGCAGCCAAGGAGGCTGCGGAGGCGGCCAGCGTTTCCAAATCCCGGTTTCTGGCGAACATGAGCCATGAAATCCGCACACCGATGAACGGCGTCATCGGGTTTCTCGAACTCCTGCAGAGGCAGGAGAATATGAGTGATCAGCAGAAGAAGTACATCGCCATGGCTCTTCGCTCCGGGGAAACCCTGCTGCAGCTGATCAATGACATCCTCGATCTTTCCAAGATCGAAGCGGGCAAAATGGAACTTGTCGCGGCGGACCTCAACCTCCTGGCCCTTGTTGAGGAAGTGGTCGATTCCTTCAGCGGCCAGGCGCAGAACAAGGGGATTGAACTGTCCTGCCACGTTTCGAACAGCATCCCCTCCATTCTTGGGGGCGATCCTGTACGCCTGAGGCAGGTTCTTTTCAATCTCCTGGGGAATGCCGTCAAGTTCACCGAAAAGGGGGGAATTTCACTTGTTGTCGCGGCGGGGGAAGAACAGGAAGAGTCCCTGATGATCCTCTTCGAGGTCCGGGATACGGGCATCGGAATGGAGCCGGAGGCCCTGGGGAAAATCTTCGACGCCTTTGCCCAGGCGGATGGATCCACGACTCGCCGCTACGGAGGAACCGGCCTGGGCCTCACCATCGCCAGCCAACTGGCCCTGTTGATGGGCGGAGCAATCGATGTGGAGAGTGCGCCCGGAAAGGGATCCACATTCCGGTTTTCAGCTCGGCTCGAAAGGCGGGACGGCACACCGGAACCCCCCAGGCTTTCTTCTCCGTCGGTTCAGCAGTTCAGGACCCTTATCCTCTCAACATCGGCAACAGCCAGGACAACCCTGAGCCGGCAGCTGGAGGGCTGGGGAATAAGGAGCAGCAGCACCGAGCGCCGCACCGAGGCCCTCCGGATGCTCCGTTCCGCCGCCGGGGCGGGGAAGCCATACCGGATCATGATTCTCGATACGGCCATGCTGGAAGCGGAATGGCCGGGGCTGGCCCGGACCATTCTCGCCGATCCGGAGACGGCGGGGACAAAAATTCTCCTCCTGACGACCGGATCGGACCTCGATGAAGATTGTCCGGAGCTGGATCTCCATGCGGCCCTTAAAAAACCGGTCCGGCAATCCGAGCTTTTCAACGCCCTTGCCTCCCTTGCGGAATCGATCGCCCCCGAAGCCCGTGATGTCCGAGAGCCTTCCGGCGTACCAGGGGGTGAGGGAAAGCTGTCTTCGTTCCGTGTCCTCCTTGTGGAAGACAATCCCGTCAACCAGGCCCTGGGTGTGGCCATGCTGAACTCCCTGGGTTGCCGGACCGACGTGGTCGAAGACGGCCGGCAGGCCCTTGCCGCCTTTGCCGCCGGGAGCTACGACATCATCATGATGGACTGCCAGATGCCTGTGATGGACGGCTACGAGGCGACACGGGCGATTCGGCGGGAGGAGACCGCCCTAGGGGGTAGAAGGCCCGGCCATATTCCCATCATAGCGTTCACGGCCCATGCCATGGAGGGCGACCGGGAAACGTGCCTGGAAGCTGGAATGGATGATTACCTGAGCAAACCGTACAAATTACACGAGTTGCATAACGTCCTGTCCCGATGGCTTGCTTCCGGCCGACAGGGAAAAGAAGACGGCGGGGCGGAAAGAAAACCTCAGGAATGAATGCCGGCGGACAGCCGCTGCATGGGAGGAAACCTGAAAGGAGAACGGCATGATGAGAGAACATAACGGGGAGAACACTCCCCTGATCCTTGTGGTTGATGACGACACGGTCATGCGTATGCTCGCCCATACCTCCCTGGCAAGGGAAGGCTACCGGGTAAAGGAGGCGGAAAACGGCGCGGAGGCGCTGTCCCTTCTGAACGCCTTGAAGCCGGACCTGATCCTCCTGGACGTCATGATGCCTGAGCTGGACGGCTTTTCCACCTGTGAGCAGGTACGGAGATCCCCCGGACATGAGCGGACCCCGATCTGCATGATGACAGGCCTTGAAGATACAGGGTCCATTCACCGCGCCTACCAGGCGGGAGCAACGGACTTCATCACCAAGCCGATCAACTGGCTGCTCCTGGGCTATCGGGTGCGCTATCTGCTTCGGACAAGCAAGGCTTTTGATGATGTCTATCGCGCGGAATCCAAGAGCAGGGCCCTGCTGGGCGCTATCCCGGACGGCATGCTGAGGATTTCCCATGACGGAACCCTGCTCGAATCAAGAAATTCCAGTGACAGGGACCTTCCCTCCGTCGCTGAAGGGGACAACCCCAACATCTTCGAGTTTCTGCCGTCACTGCTCGCCCACCAGCTCATGGGCCAGGTGCACAAGACTCTGGAAACGGGAATCGTCCAGTTGCTGGAATGCCGTGTGGCCATCGGGGGAGCGCTTCACGACTGGGAGATTCGGACCATCCGGAGCGGGGAAAACGAGGCGTTGAACATCGTCAGGGACATCACGGAACGGAAACGGACGGAAAAGGCATTACGGGAAAGCGAGGAGCGCTATGCCCTGGCTTCACTCGCTGCAAACGACGGGCTATGGGACTGGAATCTCCTGACGAACGAGGTCCACTTTTCCAGCCGCTGGAAAGGGCTTCTCGGCTACAGCGAAGAGGAAATCGGCACAGACATCGAGGAATGGTTCAACCGCATTCATCCCGACGATTCGCAGCAGGTGAAGATCGAGATCAACTCCCACCTGGAGGGTCTCAACACCCATTTTATCCACGAACACCGAATGCTCCACAAGGACGGAAGTTATCGCTGGATTCTGTCCCGGGGGATCGCCATTCGCCATGAGACCGGCAGCCCCTACCGGATGGCGGGCTCCCACACGGACATCAGCGCGAGGAAACACGCAGAGGAGCAGCTGCAGCACGATGCCTTTTACGACGGCCTTACCGGACTTCCCAACAGGGCGCTCTTCATGGACCGGCTCAACAATGCCCTCCGCAGGACGCGCCGCCTTCCGGATTACCTCTTTGCCGTTTTCTTCCTCGATCTGGACCGCTTCAAGATGATCAACGACAGCCTCGGCCATTCGGCGGGGGATGCCGTCCTCATCGAGACAGCCCGGCGCCTCGAGCAGTGCGCCCGTCCAGGAGACACCACAGCCCGGCTCGGAGGAGACGAATTTGTCATGCTCTTCGAGGACGTCAAGAATCTGGAAAACGCGAAACGGATCGCCGAACGGATACAGAGATCCTTTATAGAACCTTTTTACGTGAACGAAGCCGAGATTGTCAGCACCCCCAGCATCGGCATCGCCCTGGGCTCCTCGGAATATCCCTGCGGCGAAGATCTGCTGCGCGACGCGGACATCACCATGTATCAGGCCAAGGCCCTGGGAAGGGGCCGTTACGAGGTCTTTTCACCCGACATGCGGTCGCAGGCCGTAGCCCTGATCCGGCTCGAATCCGATCTGCGCACCGCACTGGAACGGAACGAATTCAAGATTTTCTACCAGCCCATTGTCGCCCTGAAGGACAGCTCCATCGTCGGCATGGAGGCCCTGATGCGATGGCAGCATCCCCACCAGGGACTAGTGGCACCCTCCGATTTCATTCCCCTGGCAGAAGAGACAGGCCTGATCGTACCCCTGGGGGAATGGCTGCTGCGCACCGCCTGTCGGCAGCTCAAGACCTGGTTTGACGGTGGGGTGCCGCCTCTGCGGCTGGCCGTCAACATCTCTCCGGTCCAGCTGAGGGATCCGGGGTTCCCGGATATGGTGATAAACGTGATCCGGGAATCAGGGGTAAATCCGGAAAATCTCGAGTTGGAGATTACCGAGACCATCCTCATGGAGCAGAGCTCTTCCATCGTAAATGTGCTGCTCAAGCTGAAGGCCCTCGGCATCCACATCTCCCTCGACGACTTCGGCACCGGGTATTCATCCCTGAGCTATCTCCAGAATCTCCCCATCGACACGCTGAAGATCGACCGCTCCTTCATCAATAAGCTGGCGTTCAACGGGGAGCAGACAAACATCATCGAAACCATCCTGATGCTCGGCAGCAACCTGGGCATGGATGTTGTCGCCGAAGGCATCGAAACGGTCGAACAGAGGGAGAAGCTGCAGAAAATGAAATGCAGCCGGGGGCAGGGCTTCCTGTTTTCACGCCCCCTGGAGGAAAGCGCAATAACTTCTCTGCTCTTGTCCCTCCCCGGGAAAACGGAGACGGTTGCCCCGGGAGGCGCATCATGAAAACACTACAGGGAAGAGGAACAGCCATCTCATGAAGATCCCGGTAAGAAAGACCCATACAGCGATGAACGGCGGCGGCCCCTTTCGCGCCTCTGCCGGGGAGCGCCCTTGTTTACGGCCTTCTCCCCTTTTATGCCTCCTGATCGTCGGCCTGTGCCTCTTATCCGCAACAATTGCCCCTGCAGCGGTCCCGGAAGGCGGTAAAGGGCCTGACGACCTGCTGGAACTCAACATCGAGGAACTCATGACCATCGAAGTTGCGGACGTTTCCGGGGCGTCCAAATTCGAGCAGAAGGAAACGGATGCCCCGTCATCGGTCAGCATCGTGACGGCAGAGGACATCAAAAAGTACGGCTACCGGACCCTGGCCGAAATTCTGCAAAGCGTCCGGGGGTTCTACACGAGCAATGACCGGTCTTACAGCTATGCAGGAGTCCGCGGGTTCTCACGTCCGGGCGACTACAATACGCGGCTTCTCCTCATCGTAGACGGCCACCGCATTAACGACGGCATTTACAACCAGGCGTATCTCGGCACGGAATTTCCCCTCGATGTGGATCTCATCGACCGCGTGGAGATCATCCGCGGTCCAAGCCATTCCCTGTACGGGAGCAACGCCTTTCTGGGAGTCATCAACGTCATTACCCGAAGCGCAGCGGAGCTTGACGGCCTGGAGCTTTCCGGAGAAGCGGGGAGCTTTCAGTCCTTCAAGGAAAGGGCGTCCTATGGCCGGGAATTTTCCAGCGGCGCCCAGGTGCTTTTATCGGGAACACACGTCAGCAGCAGGGGACAGGATCTCTATTTCAAGGAATACGACAGTCCTCTCTCGCACCAGGGCCAGGCCGACTCCTGCGATTCCCAGGAAGGAGGCAGCCTCTTCGCAACCCTGAAACACAAGGGATTCTCCCTCCAGGGGCTTTTCGGCTCCCGGGACAAGGATGTTCCCACGGCCGCCTACGGGACCGTCTTCAACGACAACCGGACCCATTTCAAGGATGAGAGGGCCTACCTGGATCTGTCCTACAGATCGGATTTCAATGAAACGACGGGCATCATGCTCCGGACGTTCTACGATTACTATTCCTACCGGGGCGACTGGCTCTTCGACGCGGACGACAACCCCTTGACCAATACAAAACCCTATACCCTCAACAGGGACTATACAAAAAGCGAATGGTGGGGCGGCGAACTGGAATTCATCAAGAGGTTCCTTGATAACCATACGGCTGTTCTCGGCACAGCCTATACGGATTATTTCCTCCTGAAGCAGAAGAACTACGATGAGAATCCTTCCTTCTCGTATCTCGACGACAACCGCAGCTCCTACAACTGGGCGGCGTATCTTCAGGATTCGTTTTCCCTGCTGGAAAACCGGGTCCTCATCAGCGCTGGTTTGCGCTACGACTATTATTCGACCTTCGGGGGCACGACCAATTTCAGAACCTCCCTGATCTATAAACCCGCCGAACAGACCGCGCTGAAGTTGAACTACGGCAGGGGATTCCGGGCTCCGAATCCTTACGAGCTTTATTACAGCGACGCCAACGAGACGCAAAAGGCCAATCCCGATCTTCAGCCGGAAAAGATCGACGCCTACGAGCTTGCCCTTGAACACTACTGGAAAAACTACCGCTTTTCCCTCTCCGGCCATTACTATTCGATCCGCGATTTGGTCTCGCTTTGGACAGATCCGGCCGATGGCCTTCTCGTATTTAAAAATCTGAAAGAGGTGAAATCAAAAGGGGCGGAATTCGAAGTCGAAGGGAAGTGGTCGGGCGGCATCGAGGGAAGAATCAGCTACGCCTGGCAGAAGAGCACAGACGAGGATACAGGAGGCAAATTGCCAAATTCTCCGGAACATATTGTAAAATCGAAACTTTACGTCCCGGTTATCGGCCCGAGGCTCGCCGCCGGCCTGGAGCTCCAGTACACGTCCTCCTGCAAATCACCCCAGGGCCGCCGGGTTGATGATTTTTTCGTCGCCAACCTGACCCTACTCAGCCGAGAACTGTGGAAAAATCTGGAATTATCCGGTACTCTCTACAATCTTTTCGATGAGGATTACGGAGCGCCTGCCTCCGATGAACACCTGCAGGATGTCATTTCGCAGGACGGCAGAACGTTCCGGGTCAAACTGACCTACAGGTTCTAGGAGGGGCCTTTGAATTCTAACAGGGGCAAAAAAATCCGGAAGGGGACGATTGATGGCGATGGCTGCTGAAAAGGGCACCCCCACCGGGGGACAGGCCGGCGACGGGCAGAACAGGACGACCTCTTCCGCTGCGCCTTCCGAAAGACAACCTCTGAAACGCCCCTTCTGGCTTGGGATCCGGGGGAAGCTGATTGCGATTTTCATCGGGATCAAGGTCATCCCCCTCATCCTTCTGTGCTGGCTGGCCTGGCACGAGGTCGATTCTCTCGGGAATCAGATCGAACGGCGGACGGCCCTCATGGTGGAGGAAACCCGGAAGCTCGTGAAGGAGGTCGGCAGAAAGGCGGGTGAAGATTCGATCCGCGCCCTGGATCTGAAATCGCGGGAGGCCATTGAGCGCCTGACGACGGATACGGCAAGGCAGGTGGCGGATTTCCTCTATCAGCGCGATCAGCAGATCCTTCTCGCATCCCACCTTCAGCCGTCGGAGGATCGGTACCGGAAGTTCCTGAAACCCCTGACACGCCCTGTTCTGGATCACGGCACGTGGAAGCTCCGGGAAGACCGATGGGCCCCTGCCGAGCAGGAGCCGCCCCAGACGGATACCGTGGCGACGGAAGTGCCGGACAACCGGACGGACTGGCATTACCGGCCCCCGGAGCGGCAGGGCCGCCCCGTCTCGACTCCCCTTTACGCGGAAATATCCTTTGTCGGCCTTGATGGAGTTGAAAAAATCAAGGTCACCACGGTTCCCTGGCTGTCTCCGAAACTCAGGGACATCACCAGGCGCGAGAACACCTTCTGCAAGGCGGAAACCTACGGCTCCTTCCTGCGTCGCCTGAAACCCGGCGAGGTCCATGTCTCCGATGTCATCGGCGCCTACGTCCCCAGCCGCATCATCGGGCCTTACACCGAAGAAGCCGCCAGAAAACGGGGAATCCCCTTCCAGCCGGAAAAGGAGGCATACGCCGGCAAGGAAAACCCCGTGGGGATCCGGTTCCAGGGCATTATCCGCTGGGCGACCCCGGTCGTCGATGCGGGCCGGGTTGTCGGTTATGTCACGCTGGCCCTGGACCATACCCATCTCAACGAATTCACCCGCACCATTGTCCCCACGGATGAGCGTTACACCGCCATCAACGACGCCGCATCCGGCAACTATGCCTTCATATGGGACTACAAGGGGCGCAGCATCTGTCATCCCAGGCACCACAGCATCTGCGGCTACGATCCGCAAACGGGAAAGGCGGCAACCCCCTGGCTGGACGCCGAAATTTACCAATCCTGGAAAGGAAGCGGCATGGAGCTCGAACAATTCCTGAGCCAGGCCCCGCAATTCTCATCGCCTTCTCTCAAAAGGAAGCCGGCGGCTGAGCTGACCAAGGCGGGATGGGTCGGATTGGATGGACGCTTCCTCAACTTCGCCCCCCAGTGCAGGGGATGGCATGAACTGACCAGCAAGGGCGGCTCCGGATCGTTCCTGATCTTCTGGACCGGGTTGTGGAAACTGACCACGGCAGCCACGATCCCGTATTACACCGGCCGGTACGCCGATTCACCGCGGGGTTTCGGATATGTAACAATCGGCGCCGACGTGAACGAATTCCATGCCGCCGCCACGGAATCTTCCGAGCAGCTGCAGAAACTCGCCGAAGGCTATGTGAACATGGTGGATCGGGAAAACAGCCTGGCCCAGCAGGAAATCGATTATTCCCTGGCGTCAACCGCCCAGTCCCTCAGTTTCTCTACCCTGGTGATGGCGGCATTCGTCATCGCCGTGGCCATCTGGATGGCCGCCGTGCTGACTCGCCGGATCACCGCCGTCATCTCCGGCATCCGCCTTTTCCAGAGCGGCCGGCTGGACCATCGGCTGGAGGCGAACTCCAATGACGAAATGGGGGATCTGGCCCGCTCCTTCAATGAAATGGCCGATGAGCTGCAGTCCTCGATCCGCCGCGTCGTCGAAAGTGAATTGCGGGAGAAGACCAAGGAGAAGGATGCCCTCATCGCTTACAATGCGGGGCTTTTTGAATCGGCGAGCTCCTACTTCCACAACATAGGGAACTCCCTGGCCGGCATCAACGGAAAGCTGCTCAACATCCGCAGGGTTCTGGAATCAGGCACTCAGTATCCTGAAGCCTTCAGGATGCTGAGAGAGGCTCATGAAGAGGCGGTGGCCGGCGGCGGGAAGGACGATCGCACTCCCGAACTGCTGGCCCGCCTGGAGGAAATTCTGCTGAACCGCGCCTTGCCGCGCATCGCGGAGAATCTGGAAGCCATTACCCGGACCCAGAATCACATGGTGCAGACCATCAAGTTCCAGCAGGACATGTTCAATACATCGCGGCAGCGCAATGTCAAATTTGTGCAGACCATCAACCTGGCGGAGATGATCGAAAACGTGATGGAGGATTTCCAGCCGACCCTGGCAAAGCATAAAATATCTGTACATCTGGAGCTGGATCGTGGCATAAGCGTAAAAAGTCAAAAGAACCCACTGGTTCACGGGTTCACCAACATCATCAAAAATGCCATCGAGGCCATAGACGCCGGTGCGGGGGAAAAGCGGGAAATCCGCGTCGACCTGTTCGGCAAGCCCGGAGATCGGGAACGCGCGGTCATACGAGTGGTGGACAGCGGTGTCGGAATCCGCCCGGAGGATATGCCCTTCATGTTCCATTCCGGCTTCACCACCAAGAGTGACGGGCACGGGCTGGGGTTGCATTCGCTCCTGAATTTCCTGAACGAGAACAACGGATCGATCAAGATCGCAAGTCCCGGCCCGAATTCGGGCGCGGAATTGCTTCTGGAGATAGGCAATGAATAAGCGTATGTTGATTGCTGATGATGACGTTCAACTGCTGGAGTACTATCGGAACATTTTCGAACAGGATGACAGCCTGGATTTCTTCGGCAAAAAAAGGGCCGATGCCCCCATCGCGGTCCATACCTTTCCCGATGGCGCTCAGCTGGTCGATTTCTTTCTTTCCGAGCACAGACGGGGGGAGCGCATCCCCCTGTGCCTGCTGGATATGCGCATGACAAACGTGGACGGGCTCACGGCGGCGGAAACGATCCGTGCGGCTGATCCGGAAGTCATGATCATTATCATCACGGCCTATACGGATGTCAGCCCCTCCGAAATGAGGAAGCGCCTGCAGGACGACATCTACTACGTCAAGAAACCCTTCAACGAGGACGAGCTCTACTCGCTGGTCACCTCCCTGCTGAAAAACTGGAACATCCGGCAGGCGCTTCGAGAGAGCGAGGGGAACTATCGGCGCGTCCTGGAACAGTCCAACGAAGGCATCCTCACCGTTGATTTCCAGGGAAACATCACTTTTGCCAATGCGACATTCGCCACGATGTTCGGCTACGACCTGGAATCCATAAAGGACCGGTCCCTCTTTGATTTCGTCGATGACGCCAATGCAAATCGGATCAGGAAACGCATCGCCCGCCGCATTCAAGGGATCAGCGAACGCTATGAGCTGGAGCTGATCCGGAAGGACGGGGGCACGGTCTCCACCATGCTTTCCGCATCCCCCATGTACGCCGGAAACGGCTCCTTTTCCGGATCCTTCTGTGTGATCACGGACATCTCGGAATCCAAGCGAGCTTTCGAGTTTCTCCGGAAGGCCAAGGAGGAAACGGAGTGCGCCAACCAGCGTCTCCAAAAGAGCATGGAAGAATCCCTGAAGCTGGCATTGAAGGCGGAGAGCGCCAACAAGGCCAAGAGTGAATTCCTCGCCAACATGAGCCACGAGATCCGTACGCCGCTCAATGGCATCCTGGGCTTCCTGGAACTGCTTCACAAGGACGGAAGGCTGACCCTGCAGCAGCAGAAATACATCGCCACAGCACTCGCCTCCGGGGACACACTTCTTCATTTGATCAATGACATCCTGGATTTGTCAAAGATCGAAGCCGGGAAAATGGAAATTTCCGTATCGGAATTCGATCTCCCGGATCTTGTAAATAAGGTGACTGAGTTTTTTACAACCCAGGCGCACAGAAAGGGAATTCAACTGACCTGCCATTTCGCCGAAGGAACGCCTGCGATCCTTCGGGGGGACCCGGTGCGGCTGCGCCAGGTGCTCGTCAACCTGCTTGGGAATGCCGTAAAGTTTACGGAGAAAGGGGAAATTTCGGTCCGCGTCTCCCAGGATGAAGAAGCGGAGCAGACCTCCCTTCTCCGGTTCGAGGTGCAGGACACAGGCATTGGCATTGCGCAGGACGCTCTCCCGTCCATTTTCAAAGCCTTTGCCCAGGCGGATGGCTCCACGACGCGGCGGTACGGAGGGACCGGCCTGGGCCTTGCCATTGCCGGTCAACTCGTTCAGATGATGGGGGGCGGGATCGATGTCGAAAGCGCACCAGGAAAGGGCTCCATCTTCCGGTTCACAGTCCGGCTGCAGAAAAGGCGCAGCCCCTCCATCACCGCGGAACCGCGCGTCCGGTCCTCCCTGGAACCCGGGAACGGCGCCTTCAGGGGCGAAGAGCAGGGGCAGAAGCCTTTTGCCGCACTCCGCATCCTCCTGGTGGAGGACAATCCCGTCAACCAGGCCTTGACCACGGCGATGCTCGCCTATTTCGGCTGCCGCGCCGACATGGCGGATAATGGCCTGGAGGCCCTCGAAAAACTGGACCAGAAAAGGTATGACCTGATCCTCATGGACTGCCAGATGCCCGAAATGGATGGGTACGAAGCCACGGCGGTGATCCGGGAAAAGGAGGCCGAATCCCGCCGGCAAGGCGAGGAGCGCCACGTGCCGATTGTGGCCCTCACGGCCCATGCCCTGGATGGTGACCGGGATGTCTGCCTGATGGCCGGTATGGACGACTATCTCAGCAAGCCTTTTAAAATCGAGGAGCTCCGCTCCATTCTCTCGCGATGGCTGATCCGCCTGGAGGTCCATGCGGAAGAGGAGGAAGCGGGACGTGTCGAGACGCCGTCCTGCAGATCGGCAAACACGTGAACGCCCCTTCCCGTCGCAAAAGCACCGCCTGACCGAAACCGCTTCTGCGAATTCCCACAGAAAATTTTAATTTACAGCATCGGCTCCTCACGGTATAAATTTCACACCAATGATGAAAGGATAGCCTCCATGGACAAACGGAACGAAGAAACAAGGCCGGTTATTCTGCTTGTGGACAACGATCCCCTGAACCGGGAAATCGTCAAGGATATGCTGGAGCATTGCGGCTGCCGGGTGCACGTCGCCGGGAACGGCCATGAGGCCGTGGACGCCTGTTCCCGCGAATCCTTTGATATGATGTTCCTGGAATGCCTGACTCCGGAAATGGACGGCTTTGCAACGGCGGAAAGCATCAGAAGCATGGAGGCGAAAAACCCGGGGGGAACGGCCGGGAAAAAGATTCCCATGGTGGCCCTTTGCGCCTCTTCCGCGGCGGGCGGTAGCGAGGCGATTCTCAGGTCGGGAATGGACGATTGTCTTGCCAAGCCATGCAGGATCGCCGATATCCAGGCGATGCTGGACAAGTGGCTCGCCGCGCGGCGGGAGGAAGGCGGCGCTTCCGATGCGCAGGGACGGGAGAGTTCCCCGGCCATTGACCACGAGGCCCTGAAGATGCTGGCGTCCCTTCAGCCGCAGGGAGCCAAAGAGCTGCTGACAAAGCTGATCACCGTGTATCTGGACAGCTCCTCAAAGCAGATGAAGGGCATTCTGGATGCCGTCAACAGCCATGACATTACCGCCCTCCTGACAGCAGCCCATACCCTGAAGTCGTCGAGCGCGAGCCTGGGAGCCGTGAATTTTGCGGAACAGTGCAGAGAGCTGGAGATGATGGCACGAAGCGGCGTGATCGACGGCGCCGGAAACCGGGTAGCCCCTCTGGAACACGAGTACGACCGGGTAAGGGATTCCCTGGCTCATTACCTGACTTCCCTGTAACAGAATTTGAAATAAGGACGCGACAGAAAAATTTTTTCCCTTAGAACCCCACTTGAAAGTCTGAAAAAAATCTTCGGGTACGACGCCTTCCGGCTTTCCCAGCAGGAGATCATCGAAGGGCTGATCAGCGGCGAGGACGCCTTTGTCCTGATGCCAACGGGCGGAGGCAAATCCCTGTGCTACCAGATCCCGGCCCTGCACCGTCCGGGGGTGGGGATTGTCGTTTCGCCCCTGATTTCCCTGATGAAGGATCAGGTTGACAGCCTCAAGGCCCACGGCGTAAAGGCGGCCTTTTACAATTCCTCCCTCAACAGTTCGGAAGCGCGAAAGGTGCTGGCCCGCCTTCATAGCAGCGACCTGGATCTGCTGTACATCGCCCCGGAGCGCCTGATGAGCGGTGAGTTTCTCGAACGGCTCGCCGGCATTCCCATCGCCCTGTTCGCCATTGACGAGGCGCACTGCATTTCCCAGTGGGGCCATGACTTCCGCCCCGAATACCGGCAATTGGGGCGGCTGCGCGGCGTCTTCCCCGGCATCCCCTTGATCGCCCTGACGGCCACGGCTGAAGCGCACACCCGCACAGACATCCTGGACCGCCTGGGCCTCCGGAGTGCCCGGTGCTATGTCTCGGGATTCGACCGACCCAATATCCGCTATACGGTCCTGGAAAAGCAAAAGCCTTTCGCCCAGTTGACCACCTTTATCCAGCCCCGCTACAGAGAATCCGGTATCGTGTACTGCCTGAGCCGTCAGCGGGTGGAAAAGGTGGCCGGGCAGCTCCGCGAAGCCGGTTTCCGGGCGGCCCCCTACCACGCCGGACTCTCGGCAGGGGAACGGAAAAACGTGCAGGAGGATTTTCTCCGGGACGACATCCGGATCATCGTCGCCACCGTAGCCTTCGGCATGGGAATCGACAAATCCAATATCCGCTATGTGGTTCACTACGACATCCCGAAAAACATCGAGAGCTACTATCAGGAAACGGGGCGCGCCGGACGCGACGGCCTGGCAGCGGAAGCCCTGCTTCTTTTCGGCTATGGCGACATCGCCGTGGCCCGGAGTCTGATCGAGAATACGAAAAATCCTGAGCGGAAGAGGATCGAGCTGCACAAGCTCAATTCCATGGTGAGCTATGCCGAGGCTCTGAGCTGCCGCCGACGCATCCTGCTGGGTTATTTCGGTGATCACCTCGCGGAAGATTGCGGCAATTGCGACATCTGCCTCCATCCGCCACAACTGGTCGATGTGACGGAGGACGCCCGCAAGGCCCTGTCCTGCGTTTACCGGGTGGGGCAGCGGTTCGGCATGGGGCACGTCATCGACGTACTGCGCGGCTCCCAGAAGGAGCGACTTCTGGAGCTGGGCCACCACCGGCTGTCAACTTACGGGATCGGCCGGGACAAGAGCCAGCAGTACTGGGGAAGCCTCCTTCACCACCTGGTTCACAACGGCTTTCTGGAACAGGACGTGGGCAATTATTCGATCCTCAGGCTCACGGATTCCGCCCGCCCCATCCTGCGCGGCGAACAGCCTCTGACCATGGCCGCACCGAGAGTCAGAGCGGACACCGTTTCCGCGAAAGAAAAGAGCAAGGCCGGCCGCGGGAAGGGTCCGGAAACGCCTGACGCCTACGGGGCGCTTTTCGAAACCCTGCGCGCCCTGCGCAAAAGGCTGGCCGACAAGGCCGGCGTACCTCCCTACGTCATTTTCAGCGATACCTCCCTGGCTCAAATGGCCGCATTCCGGCCCACGGATACGGAGGCGTTCCAGAACATCCACGGTGTCGGAGCCCACAAGCTGGAGCGCTATGGCCCGGATTTCCTGGAAGAAATCCGCCGCTTCATCAGCACCCGCCTTGAAGGCGCGGCGAAGAGGGATCCGGTTCAAGCGTGAGGCAGCCCGCCCCGGAACATGAAATAGACGGCCCCGACAAGACAGAAGGCGGCCCAGAGATAGTCCCATTTCAAGGGCTGTTTCATGATGAAAAAGGCGAAGCCGGCAAAAACCGTCATGGTAATGACTTCCTGGATGACCTTCAACTGACCGAGATCGTAATGGCGAAAGCCGATCCGGTTGGCGGGAACCTGCAGAATATACTCGAAAAAGGCGATGCCCCAGCTCAGGACGATCACCAGAAGCAGCGGCTTGCCGTTCATGTACTTGAGATGACCATACCAGGCGAACGTCATGAACAGGTTGGAAAGAAACAGCAGCGAAATGGTTTCCAGCATAAGGAAATGTCAACCTCCTCTATTCTTCACGAACAATATAAATCGCTGAACGCCTGAAACAGATGGAAGCCCTCTGTCTGTCCCGGTGTTTTCCCATAAATTGCGACGGCCTATAACACAATTTATGGGAAAAAACATTCCTCAAGAGCCTCCCGGACATTTTTTTCCTGCACGGTTTATGGCGTTGCCGTGCAATCCCCATTCCCTTCACAAAAGAGTTCCGCTCACCTGCAAAACGTGATAGACGTTGAAGGATGTTGACTGAGATGAGACTCCAAGGAAGCCGAATGAGATGACCCGGGAAGAAAAAAGTTGGATACTCTACGATGTGGCCAATTCGGCCTTCATTCTGACGATTTCCACGGCCATTATGCCCATTTTTTTTAAAAATGTGGCAGCCCGGGGAGTGGAAAATGCCGTCTCCACGGCAAACTGGGGGATGGCCAACGCCTTTGCCTCCCTGCTGGTGGCGCTGCTCGCCCCTCTGCTGGGGACGCTGGCCGATTACCAGGGCTGGAAGAAGCGATTTTTCCTTGGATTCCTCTTCCTAGGCGTGATCTTCACGCTGCTGCTCACCCTGCCCGGCGAAGGCGATCAGGTGCTGTGCCTCCTGCTTTATGTGACGGCCTATATCGGCTTTGCGGGGGCCAACATCTTCTATGACGCCTTCCTCGTCGACGTCACTCCCGACTCGAAAATGGACTGGATTTCCTCCAACGGCTTCGCCTGGGGATACCTCGGCAGCACCGTCCCCTTTGTCCTGGCCATGATCCTGATTCAGAAGCCCTCCCTCGCCGGGCTCGATTCCCCGCTGCAGGCCACCCGCATCTCCTTTGTCCTCACGGCCCTCTGGTGGCTGATCTTCTCCCTGCCCATGATCCGGAATGTCCATCAGCACCATTTTATTCCACCTTCGGCGCAGCCTCTGCGCGGCAGTTTCCGCCGCCTCATGGCCACCTTCCAGGAAATCCGACAGTACAGGCTGGCGTTTCTCTTTCTGCTTGCCTATTTTTTCTACATCGACGGCGTGGACACCATCATCCGCATGGCGACCGCCTATGGCGTGGACATCGGAATGACGACGTCCCAGCTGCTGACCCTCATCCTGGTTATCCAGATTCTCGCCTTTCCCTTCGCCCTGCTCTACGGGAAGCTGGCCGTGCTTCTGGGAACAAAGCCCATGCTCTATGTGGGACTGGGGGTGTATCTGATCATCGTGCTCATCGCCTTCTACCTTCCCGAACTGCCCACGGCGTCAAAAAAAATCTTTTTCTATTGGATGCTGGCCGTTCTCATCGCCAGCTCCCAGGGCGGCCTTCAGGCTCTCAGCCGCTCCTATTTCGGCCGCCTCATCCCCAAGGAAAAGTCTGCTGAATTTTTCGGATTTTATAACATTTTCGGAAAATTCGCGGCGATTCTCGGACCCCTGCTGATGGCGCTGGCCAGTCGGATGACCGGCCAATCCCGGTACGGGATACTGAGCCTCGCTGTTCTTTTTGTTCTTGGCGGCCTGATCCTGTTGAGGATTCCCATGTCTGCCGCCGCGTCGGAGGAGTAAGAGTCATGCCCAAGGAAGCAGCACACTGGATACTGGCGGAGCAGACCTGGCAGGCTATGCCTGACGGGCTTTTGAAAACGGAGATCCAGGAAAACAAAGCCCTCTATTATCTGGGCTCTGTTGTCTTCGATACACCCTATTATGCCTTGACCGGGCAGAACCGGTCCAACCTGATCGCGGCGGCGAACAGGCTTCACGGCTACAGGGTTTCCAGCCCCTTTAACCCCTTCGGGCCGCTGGCAAAAAGTTCCGAAACATTGCCGGAGGGATACCGGCCTTTTCTGGCGGGCGCCATGACCCATGTGGCCGTGGATTCGGTCTTTCACCCCCTCATCTTCCACTTCAGCGGCAACGACAAGGATGTTCCATCGATCCAGGCCTCCCGCGCCGCGACCCGCCATCGCCGCCTTGAATCGGCGCTGGATCTCCACCTGTTAAGTCGCAACGGCAACGCTTCATTTCGAAACCTGCGCCTCATCGACCTGTACCGAAACCACGAAAACGAGGAAAGCGCCTTTCTGAAGCTGCTGAACCTGCTGTATTTCGGAAAGATCCTGGCCGCCAACTCCTCTTTGAAACTGACATTCTGGCAGCATGCCCTGATTCACAACATCATCCAGCAGAGGCGCGTCCACCAGTTCCTCGGCCTCTTCGACATCCTGGCTCCCCGCCAGGCCCGCCGGATCGAGCCGGTCGAAGCCCTCTTCTACGCTACCTGCCAGGAATCCGATCCCCGGTTCTTCCAGTCCACTCTCACCTACCGCCATCCGGTGACGGGAGAGGAGCAGGCCGACTCCGTCAGCTCACTCCAGGAGCGGGCTATTGCCTTCGCCCTGGAATGCCTGGAGCGGTTTGACGACACCAGAACCCAGGCCGAGTTGAAAAAGAGCCTGGCAGGAATGGTGTCCCCTTCGCTGTACTCCGGGTTGCCCCCCGACCCGGGCCGGGCAATGTCCTTTTTCGACATCCTCCATACCCTGGATCTCTGATTCCCCTCCGCGCCCACGAACAATAGCCGGGCGGCAAAAGGCCGGAAGGGCGCAGCCCGATGCCGGGGAAACGGCGCTGAGAGCGACATGCGCCCCGGAAGAGAGCGGCAGAGCGGGATTTTTACGGTTCCCAGGGTGTGATCAGCACTTTCAGGCAGCCCGCCGTCCGGTTGGCGAACAGTTCGTAACCCTTCAGAATTTCATTCAAGGGAACGGAATGGGTGCACAGGAAGCGGGTATCGATTTTCCCCTCTTCGATGAGTTCGATCAGCCTGGGCAGACGATCGACCGGCGCGACGCCCCAGCTCAAGGTGATATTGGTGCCCCAGGCCTCATCCAGGGGAAGGAGGAGCGGCTTTTCATAAATGCCGACGGTTGATATTCCGCCTCCGCAACGAAGGGCGGAAAAGGCGATGTCAAAGGTCATCTGCCGTCCCGCACACTCGATGGTCCTGTCCGCACCGAACCCGTCGGTAAGCTCCCGGATGGCTTCAACAACATTTGCTTCCGCTGGATTGAGAGCCAGATCCGCCACACCGGCTTTCATGGCCGCATCCAGCCGGGACGGCGACGTGTCTACGGCGATGATCCTTGACGGTCCCCACAACCGGGCGGATGCCATGGCGCAGAGTCCGACGGGACCGGCCCCCACCACGGCCACCGTTTCAGCGGGCTCGATGCGGGCCAGCTCCGCCGCGAAGTAACCTGCGGACAGAACATCGCCGCAGAAGAGGACATCCCCGGGGGACAGGGATTCCGGAAATTTGAAGCAGTAGGCGTCGGCGTCCGGCAAGCGGGCGTATTCCGCCTGGCAGCCTCCCGGTCCGCGCATTCCGAAGGTCCCGCAACCGGCCTTCAGGCAGCGGGCGTAAAGGCCCTGCCGGCAGTACCGGCATTCGCCGCAGCAGGCGAAGCAGGAGACCACGACCCGGTCTCCGACTTTCAGCTTTTTTACCGCGGGACCCGTTTCCACGATTTCAGCGCAGAACTCGTGGCCCACAATGAGCGGATAGCGGACCCCGGGGATCCCCCCCCGTACAAGGGCCAGGTCGCTCCCGGAAATCGTCGTCAGAAGGACCCTGCCGATCGCATCCCCGGGTTCGAGAATTTCAGGAACCGGAACATCCTCCAGGCCATAGGAATCCGGCCCCCGGCACACCATCGCTTTCATGGACCCTGCCATTGCTGTTCACCTCCCATTTTCCGAAATTTCGAACGGCTGGAGATCCGACTCGCCGCAGTGCCGCAGGATATGGGCGCGAGCGGCATCGCGCAGCGCAACGGCGGCCGCGAAGGCATCCCGGGCATCCGCCGCCGGCACCAGGGGATCGCCGACCGAAACGCGGATCGCGCCGCGCCGCGGTCGCCACTGGCCGTCGCGCAGCACAAACCGGGTGCCGGATATCGCCACCGGAACGACCGGCGTCCCTGTATTGGCCGCCACAAGGAAGGCCCCCATTCGGAAGGGCTGCAAGCCGGCCACCCGGGTAAATGTGCCCTCGGGGAAGAAGACCAGCCCATGGCCTGCCCGGAGCACTTCCTCCAGGCGGCCGGCGTCCTGGACGCTCTCCGTGGCTGTAAAGCGCTCAACGAAATGGGCGCCCAGGTGCTGGAGATAAAGGCGGGCCAGGAACCCTTCGCCCAGTTCCCGCTTGGCGACAAAGACAAAGTGCTCCGGAAGCGCCGCCAGCAGGACGATCCCGTCGATGTAACTGGCGTGGTTGGCCACCAGAACGCAGGGCGACCCTTTTGGCAGCTGCTCCAGCCCGCTCACCGAAAAGGGCGTACCGGTGAGCCGGATCAGCAGCAGCGCCCCTGCCCGGCCGACGGACCAGGCCGTTGACGGGCGCTGCGTCATGGCCGTGGCCAGCCAGACAGCCGGCATGACCATATAGAACACCGACCAGGCCCAGGCGGAAAATAAAACCTCCCCTGCCCTGGCAGTCCAGCGCTGCAGCTGGGGAACCAAGGCGCCTGCCGCAAGGCGGGCCATCTGCCGCCGTCCGGTCCGCTTGCGCCCATCCGCCAATCCCGCCTCGAAAAGGTCACGATTGGCGGCACGCCGCAGTTTGCCGCTGGAGGTCTTGAGAACGGTCCCGGGAGGGACGATCACAAGTTCGTCAGCCGGTTCGCCGAGCGCTTCAAAGATGGCAGCATGGATCTCCCCGCGCAGACGCTCCAGTTCAGCCGGATCGCTCCGGCGGGTTTCGGCGATCACAACGAGCCGCTCCGTACCCGAAGCCGGGTCGGGACTGCCGAACGCCACGACGCAGCCCTTTCTCACCCCGGGTATCTCGCCGACGATCTCCTCCAGTTCCTGAGGATAGATGTTGCGCCCGCCCCGGATGATGATGTCCTTGGCGCGGCCCGTGAGGAAAACCTCTCCACCGGCGATGTAACCGCGATCGCCGCTGTCCAGCCAGCCGCCGTGAAAGAGCTGGGACGTGGCCTGTGGATTGTTGAAATAGCCGCGCGTCGACGACGGCCCCCGGAACTCTATCCGCCCCTCCTGGCGCTCGGCCAGCTCGTGACCGGACGCATCGAGAATGCGCAGTTCGTGGCCGGGAAGCGGCCGGCCGCAGGAGACAAAGCACAGCGGCGAGGCCTCCTCCGACAAAGCGCGTACCGCCCGTCCGGTGCGCGAAAAGGTTTCCCGCTGGACGCAGTCGATGACCGGACCGCGGCCCGGCGGCGGGAACGCCAGCCCGACGGAATTCTCGGCCAGCCCATAGACCGGCGTGAGGGCTTCGGTTCGAAAGCCGAACGGAGCGAAACGCCGCCGAAAGCGCGTCAGCGTTTCCGGCAGGACGGCCTCCGCCCCGTTGAAAGCCAGCCGCCACGAGCTGAGATCCAGTCCGGAGAGCTCCTCTTCGCCGATCTTCTTGACACAGAGCTCATAGGCAAAATTAGGGGCCGCCGAAAGGGTGCCGCGGTACTCATGGATTGCCCGCAGCCAGCGCACCGGCCGCACGAGAAAGGCCAGGGGGGACATGACAACCAGCGGGATGCCGAAATAGAGCGTCCCCAGCCAGGCACCGATCAGCCCCATGTCATGATACAGCGGCAGCCAGCTGACGAACACGTCATCGGGCCCCACGCCCACCGCCTGCCCCATGGCGCGGACATTGGCAAGCAGATTGGCGTGGGTCAGCGCCACCCCCTTGGGATCGCCCGTGCTGCCGGAAGTGTACTGAATAAAAGCCACGTCCCGGGCCGTTACCGGCACCCGGATAAAGGAGGCGCCTGACGACCGCAATTCCTGCACACTGACCACGGAATGCAGGGAAAGGACATGAGCCTGCAGCAGCCGGGACACCGCTCGAGCTTCGGGGACCGTAACAAGCAGAACGGTCCCGGCATTGGAAAGGATCCCTACATGGCGGCGTACATGCTCTTCCACCTGGGTCAGGCGGGCGGGGGGATAAATGGGCACGGGAATGCCGCCGGCAAGGAGAATCCCCAGGTAGACGTAAAAGTACTCCGGGCAGGTCGGCAGCATGATGGCCACGGACTGCCCCGGTTCAAGCCCCCGGTTCTGCAGACCGGCGGCGATCTCCTCCGAGGCCTGCGCCAGGCTGCGTCCGGAGATCGGCTGATCTCCGCTTTCAGTGCGCGCAATGATCTGGACGCGTTCGGGCTGCCGGCGCACATGCCAGTCAAGCACCTCAAGCAACGTGTCGGCGCCGGCCGCTTCACCCTGCGCAGATTCCAGCGTCGCCAGGGAAGCGGCCAATTCCTGCTGTGCCGGTCCCCTGGCCGCCCGCCTCAAGGCCTCGAGCAGGTCACGCGGCGTCTCGGCGCGGTTGAGGATTTCCTCCGGCAGATCCACGCCGAAGGAGCGCTGGATTCGAGACAGCAATTCCACCCGCGCCAGACTGTCGAAGCCGAGATCGCGGTCCAGCAGACTGTCCAGAGAAACGCGATCCTCCTGCCCGGTTTTTCCCCGCAGTTCGCTGAACAGCCCACGGACAATGCCGAGAAGCCTGTATGCCGGGTCGGTTTCCGTTTTTGCAGGTTGCCGTTCCATATCACAAAGGATGATTCCTGGTTACTTCCGGAAGCTCTTGTCGACTTTGTCCTTGTTCAGCAGGTACACGACGATCACGACGGCGAGAAGGAGGAAAATCCACCTGGGAAATCCGGCAGGACCTCCCTGGAGAGAGCCGATGACGGCCAGCAGGAAGAAAAAGGAGGCATAGAGGACTTTATCCCATCTTTTCATGAAAAACCTCCCCCTGTTCCCGTCATTGCCCGCAACGTTCCCTGCCCCTGTCCGCACCTATCCGGGAGAGCTCCCGGCTTTCCTTGCATGCCATCTGGATTTGAGGAAAAAATAGCCGACGATGAGGAAGGTGGCCACGGGTGTAATCCACTCTTCCACATGGACCCCGAAACCGTGGGCCAGCATCACGCAGCCCAGGACAAAGACGGAGTACATGGCGCCGTTTTTCAGATAAACGTACTTTTTGATCCGGTCGACACCGTAGAACGTCAGCTGCCGGACCACGATCGCCCCGATGCCGTTTCCAAGAAGGATCAGTGGTACGGATAACGTGAAGGCGAAGGCCCCGACGACGCCATCGATGGAGAAGGTCAGGTCGATGACCTCGAGGTAGAGGACCTTCCCGATATCGGTCATATGGACGTCGCCCGACAGAATGCGAGCCTCCTGCTCTTCAGCGTAGCGTTTGAAACCGTGGACGATGAAGAAGGCCGTGGAGCCGACCACGGCCCCGAAGGCGAGCATGGGGCTCTCCTTGAGAGTGAACCAGACGATGGCCGTCAGGAAGACCGACACGACCGCATAGAACCAGGCCCCTTGCCGAGCGATGAGGACCTCCACGGGCAGGCCTATTTTCTTGGGTTCCAGAAAGATCCAGTGGCAGAAAAGAAAGATGAAGAAGACGCCTCCCCCCATGAGAAGAACGGGGGAGCTTTCCTGAATGGCCTTGAGCGCCGCCGGATCTCCGGTCAGGCTTGCCGTCAGGGCCTCCCAGGGGCCGACGCCCGGCGCCATGACCCAGACGATCAGCCAGGGAAGAACCCCTCTGACGAGGAAGACGGCGATGAGAATCCCCCAGGTCAGAAACCACCTGCGCGCTTTGGGCTGCATGGTCTGCAGCGTCTCGGCATTGATGATGGCGTTGTCGATGCTCGTGATCGATTCGAAAAGGGCAAGCCCCAGGACGATGAGAAGCGCGGAGGTTATATCCATTTCAGCCTTTCCAATTTCCCGTCATGACGGGGTCCCGTGTGATGACGCATCATTTTTATGAAGCCAGTATAAGAAAAGAACTCCGATGAAGTCAATTGCATTGTATCCGGAAGAAATTTGAAAGTTTATGCCCTTGATATATTTCCATGAATATACTAGATAACCAACCGGCATTCGACCTTGACAGAAGAGGCTTTTCCTTCGGGGCCGGGCCCGGGGCACCATGGTGTTCAAGGCGGGCGGCGCCGGAATTTCCGAAAGATGGAGGGCCTCTGTCCGGCGGTCCTGCCTGCAGAATCATCAAGGCGAAAGGAGCTGTAACATGACGCAACCGACGACTTCAAACCCGACGGATTTCATCCGGGACATCATCGACGATGACCTGCGGACCAACAAACATGAGGGACGAGTGGCCACCCGCTTCCCGCCCGAACCAAACGGCTACATCCACATCGGTCATGCCAAGTCGGTTTGCCTCAATTTCGGCATCGCCCAGCAGTACCAGGGAACCTGCAATCTCCGGATGGATGACACGGACCCCCTGGGAGAGTCCATGGAATTCGTGGAATCGATTATCCACGATGTCCGCTGGCTTGGATTCGACTGGGCAGACCGGCTCTTTTACGCCTCCGATTACTTCGAACGGCTTTATTCGTTCGCCGTCGAGCTCATCCGATCCGGAGACGCCTATGTCTGCAGCCTCACTCCCGATGAAATCCGGGAGCACCGGGGAAGCTTCACCGAGCCGGGCAGGGAAAGCCCCTATCGCAACCGGTCCGTGGAAGAGAACCTCGATCTCTTTTCCCGGATGCGGGCCGGCGAGTTTGCCGACGGCGCCCATGTTCTGCGCGCGAAGATCGACATGGCCTCGCCGAACATCGTCATGCGCGACCCCATCATCTACCGCATCAAGCGGGAGCCCCACTACCGGACGGGCACCGACTGGGTGATCTACCCCATGTACGACTTCGCCCACTGCCTCTCCGACGCCCTGGAAGGGATCACCCACTCCATCTGCACCCTGGAGTTTGAAAACAACCGTCCCCTTTACGACTGGTTCGTGGAGAAACTGATACCGGGCCCGCGTCCGAAGCAGATCGAATTCGCCCGCCTCAACCTGAGCTACACGGTGCTCAGCAAACGGCGGCTCATTGAACTGGTGAAAAACCATTTCGTCCAGGGCTGGGATGACCCCAGGATGCCGACCGTCACGGGCATGCGCCGCCGGGGCTACACCCCGGAAGCCATCCGGAACTTCTGCGCCCAGATCGGCGTGGCGAAAAATGACAACCTGATCGACATCTCCCTGCTGGAGCACTGCGTCCGGGAGGACCTCAATGCCCATGCCCCCAGGGCGCTGTGCGTTCTGAACCCCCTTCGGGTGGTGATCGACAATTATCCGGAGGACCTGGTTGAGGAGATCGAATGCCCCAACCATCCCCAGGATCCCGACATGGGAACACGGAAGCTGCCCTTCTCCAGGGAGCTTTACATCGAACAGGACGACTTTCTCGAAGACCCGCCGAAAAAATATCACCGCCTGGGTCCGGGACGGGAGGTCCGCCTCCGGAATGCCTACGTCATCCGATATGAAAGCATGGTGAAGGACGAAAAGACCGGGCAGGTCATCGAACTTCACTGCTCCTACGATCCCGGAACCCGGAATGCGCCGCCGGCTGACGGGCGCAAGGTTCAGGGGGTGATTCACTGGGTCTCGGCCCGGCATGCCGTTCCTGCCGAGGTGAGGCTGTACGACCGGCTGTTCCGGATTGAGGATCCGGGAAGCGAAGAGGACTATACGAAGCACCTGAACAGGGAATCCCTGGAAATCCTCTCCTCCTGTTATGCTGAATCCAGCCTGGGAACTACGGAGCCGGGGCTCAAATACCAGTTTGAGCGATTGGGATATTTCTGCGCCGATCCGGATACGGCGCCCGGCAAACCCGTTTTCAACCGCATTGTCCCGCTGCGGGATTCCTGGGCGAAAGCCGCCGGGGGCAGGAAGGGCTGAGAAAATAGGCCTCGCGCCATGGCATCAGCTGGAATAGATTGAAGCACCGAAGAAAAAGGTCCGTGTTGAATAACGCGGACCTTTTTTGCTTTCAGAATTCTCTCGACGGCGCCAAAGAGTTGTAAACAGCAGCCCACCAGACTGAATTCTGCAGCAATCCAGTTTATCCCAACTCTTTTTTATATTCCTTGTAAAGTTATTGCGACAAATCCCCGATATCAAACTTCGGAGACCCTGTTTCAGACAGTTTCTGAACATGCATCCGCTTTCGTGCAGATCTTCAGAAAAGGTGCCGCTCACAGGTCGAACATGGGTTTATGACAATCAAGGAACCGACAACCAGAAATACGGAAAAGGGAAGACAGGCTTATGAAGAAATGTAGACGGGTCATCGTGTTTGTGCTGCTCAGCTTTCTCGGCGCCGGCATGCTCTGGGCGGAAACAGGAGATTTCAACAAGGACGGCAGGTCCGATCTGCTGCTGAGATATGATTCCACTGGCAAGACCGTCCTGTGGTTCATGAATGCGGACGGAACACGGTCAAGCTCAAAGACCATCTTTACCGATACGAATGCCTCCGTCATTGGGATCGGAGATTTCAACAAGGACGGCATCACCGACCTGATCCGGAGAAAAGCATCGTCGGGACAGACGACTATCTGGTTCATGAACGCCGATGGAACACGCAAAAGCTACAAGATCATCTTTACGGATATGAACGCCACAGTCGTCAGGACAGGAGACTTCAACAAGGACGGCATCTGTGACCTGATCAAGAGAACAATAACATCGGGGCAGACGACCATCTGGTTCATGAACGCCGATGGAACACGCAAAAGCTACAAGATCATCTTTACGGATAAGGACACGGCAATCGTCGGAACCGGAGACTTCAACAAGGACGGCATCTGTGACCTGATCGTGAAAAAGGCATCATCAGGACAGACGGCCATCTGGTTCATGAACGCCGATGGAACGCGGAAAAGCGACAAGATCATCTTTACGGATGTGAACACGGCAATCGTCGGAACCGGGGACTTCAACAAGGACGGCGTCTGTGACCTGATCCGGAGAAAAACATCGTCAGGACAGGCAGCTATCTGGTTCATGAACGCCGATGGAACACGCAAAAGCTACAAGGTCATCTTTACGGATACGAACACCACGGTCGTCGGAACAGGGGATTTCGACAACGACGGCATCACCGACCTGATCGTGAGAAAGATAGCATCGGGGCAGACGGCTGTCTGGCTCATGAACGCCGATGGAAGTCGGAGGAGTTACAAGACCAGCTTTACCAATACAAATTTGATCGTAGCTCCGACACGCGGTTTCGGTGTCTGGAGTCGATTGGGCAATGGTTTAGAAAGCAATGTAAATTCATTCGTATCTTATGCCGGAAAGCTGTACGCGGCGAGTTATGGTGTTGCAGAATGGAATGGGACGACCTGGACGGACAAGTCGAGTGGATTGCACGCCCTGTTTGGTTCAGGTGACGTATATGCCCTGGCGAACTTCAATAATGTCCTTTTTTCAGGCGGCGACTTCACCGTATATACACCGGAGAGCAACTGGTACAACAATGCGGCCAGGTTCAGCAGCGGAAGCTGGACAACCTGCGGCAGCGGAACGGGCAATGACGGCAGCGGAATGTCCGGCTATGTCAATTCCATGATTGTGTACAACGGGCAGCTTTACGCAGGCGGCAGCTTTGCCACGGCGGGCGGCGCTCCACTCTACGAGAGAGACGCTGCCTATATCGCCAGATTTGACGGAACGGAATGGCACCCCGTCGGTGGAGGAATGAATGCAAACGTAACCGACATGGTGATCTACAACGGGGAGTTGGTCGTGTCGGGTTTCTTCACTCGAGCGGCCTACCTGACTTCAAAGGGAACTGAAAATCCGGGGAGCATATCTGCAAATTATATCGCCAGGTGGAATGGAACGAGCTGGAGTCCGCTGGGCAGCGGGATGAACGGGAAGGTCACCGCATTAGCCGTTCACAATGGAATGTTGTATGCCGGCGGCTCCTTTACTACGGCCGGTGGTGTTCCAGCAGCAAGCATTGCGAAATGGAATGGAACCAGCTGGTCTTCCGTCGGCAGCGGGATCAGCGGCGGCGGACAGATCTATACGCTGGCATCCTACAATAACGAACTGTATGCGGGAGGCACATTTACTGCCGGCGGGGGAAACGCAGGGAATCACATCATGAGCTGGGACGGCGTGAATTGGAAAAGTGTGGGTTCGGGAACGGACGGCAACGTCATATTCCTTTTTCCATATGGTCCCGACTTGATGGTCGGCGGTTCTTTTTCAACCGCAGGTGGTTATTCGGCGCAGAATGTTGCGAAATATTTCATCACGCATTAGGCGAGGCTGTGCGATCCAAAGGAGCGGGACAGATTCTCAACGATGGGGATGCCCGGAATACGGTTGCCCTTCCCCAGAGAGCCGGAAAAAAGAAAGAGAATTGCGGCAGGAATGAGAGCGGTCGGAACGAAAATGCCGTTTTTCAGGCAGAAGGACATCCGGCGGGCGAAAAAGACCGGTGATGAATATATTTTCCGGATCGGCTACATGTTGTGGCACGACCGTTGAATACACCTAAGTCAAGATAAATACAGGGCAAAATCAGGCTGTACGGCCCAGGAGCAGATCATGAACTTGATGTATATTCTATGGTTTTTTATCGGGGCGTTGTCCATGTATGTCGTGATCGGCGTTTTGGTCGTTGTCCGAAAGGCTAAGCGAACCGATCCCAAAGGCGACGTTCCCTGAACACACGGTCCCGGCAATCGGAGAGAAAGCCGTTCCCCTCATGGCCCCGTGGAGCAGCTGCAGGCATAGGAATGGCGGCAGCCCGAGACCGAAAAACACTATTTCAGGCTTCCGCGCGCAGATAACGTCATATAAAAAGGGCTAGCGATAAACGTCTAGCCCTTTTTGTTGTTTGGCTGGGGAAACAGGATTCGAACCTATATTCACGGAGTCAGAGTATTCCCCTTGGCATTTCTGCAACTCCGCAAAATTACTTCAACTAATCAATATCACTTAATAATAAGCCACGAAATCTTGGGAACGTTTGGGAAGAAAAAAACCTATTTCTCCCGATTTTCTTTAGCGAAATTTTAGCGAGAAAGAAAGTTTTCCTAAATTTTCCTAATCTTAATTTTAACAACAGACACTCTCTAATAATTAATCTTTCACTGGATTGTTAATCCAATATTCTTGTTCCTCTTTTAAGACATTGTTGAAATTAAGAACAAGCCATTTGCTAATCTCTTTTGCATCATTTGATGTTTGGCTGTATGCGTCATTATATCCTATGTCTACTTTTGATAGCATATCGTGATATATTACGGATACCATCGCCGTAAGCCAAAACCACATTTCGAGTATCTTTATACATAAATCGCACGCCAACCATAAATTTGGTTTCCCTATAGCACCAAGTACAAACTGATTTCCTTCGCCTAAAAAGCGACGTGGTATCAATTCACGGTTTGGATGTGATCCTAGACAATAGAAGTTGTAAAGTTTTTTCATATCCTCTTTTGATTCACCAAGGGGATGTTTATCTAACTCTTTTCTGACTTCAGCATTCTTTATTTCTTTCCCGCTATGCCATTTATTAGCAAAAGATTTGTTTATCGCGCATAAATTAAGTAACGTAATTGATTCATAAGCTCTTCTTACGACAGGAAATGCAACATTTATTTTTGCTCCCATTATTAGATCCCGAGATTCATACAGGCAATCAAATACATCAGCCATCAAGTCTCTAAGGACTATGTCTTGCGTATCCTTTGGTTTTGCATTTCCAAGTATAATGGTTAGCCGAGAAATAAGAAGGCCATATCTATCTGTGATGTCAATAAAAGGAAGAAACATTTGATTCATTTCCTTTGCTCTGGTATCGGAAAATTTATGCAAAGATTCATAGTGATTTTTAGCATCCAGCGGATCAAAAGCAAAACTTTCATTTTCCGACATTTTAACCTCCACCTTCCAGTTATCCACATTGACAAATTTGGCATATACGCTAAAATGATAATATATTCAATGCAATAATTAACCTGAGCATACAAAATCCGTGAGTTGCCTTGCTTTCCGCTCAGGTTCGTAAGAAACAATCACGGTTTTTGTATAAAAAAGTATGAACAATCTTCAACAATGCCATTGCTGTGGTGGATATTTCCCCGATGAGGCTATGGCTGATTGGACTATCTGTTTCCATTGCAAAAAGAAACAAATGGAAGAAATTTATGAAGAGGAAGTCTTTATTGATAGTTTGGGGATATGTTGGACACGCGATGATATTGAACAAGCAGGTGGTATAGAAGAGATTAGCAAAATGGCATCTGAGGCGGATGCCAGGAAATAATAATGCCACGGATTTTTTCTCCGTGACCAAAACTTTAGCCATTCTTTAGCGAGAAAACGAAAAAGGGTTACACATAACGTGTAACCCTTTGATTTTATTTGGCTGGGGAAACAGGATTCGAACCTATATTCACGGAGTCAGAGTCCGTTGTCCTACCATTGAACGATTCCCCAGTATGGACCGCATAAAAGATCGCAGACTTGATTTCTTATTTGTGATATCTGAAGTCTGCCTTCAAGCGGGACGAATATAATGTGATTGATTTTCTATGTCAACCAAATTTTCTTCAAAAAAATATCTGGAGGGCTTCCATGAAAAGACGGAAAGTGACCATCCCACTGGCGGGAGGCGAAATTCTATCGGCCGTTCTTGCCCTGCCGACGGCAGGGCAAAAGGGTGTGGGAGTGATCACGGCGCACGGAGCCGGAAACGATATGGAGCATCCGCTTCTGGTCGCCTTCTCGGACGGCCTGGCCGAGGCGGGTTATCCGACGATGCGCTTCAATTTTCCCTATAAGGAGAAGGGGCGAAAGACGCCGGACCGGCCTGAAAAGCTGGAAGAGGCCTGGGAGGCGGCCTGCCGTTACTTCTCGGAGGATTCGGGCGTTGAGCTGACCCGCATCATCGCCGCAGGAAAGTCCATGGGCGGACGGGTGGCATCAACGATGGTTTCCGGTCAGAAGCTGCCCGTAGAGGGGCTGATTTTTCTCGGTTATCCCCTGCACCCGGCAGGCGACCTTTCAAAGCTCCGAGACGCCCACCTGTACCGGATCGAAATTCCAATGCTCTTTTTCGCCGGAACAAAAGATCGGCTTTGCGCCCTGGAGACGCTTCAGATGGTCCTGGCCAAACTGAAAGCCCCCTGGAATCTGGATGTCATTGAGGGCGGCGACCATTCCTTCCACATTCCCAAGTCCATGGGAATTCCAGAATCGGATGTCTACGCCCGAATTCTGGAAACGACCGTGCAATGGCTGGAGAAAACCCTTGGGGCATGCTGTTCGTAGGCAAAGAGAAGATGGATTAATCCTAAACCTTACCAACGCATCCATCCCTTATCTCATATTAAGAATTTTGAAACACGAAAATAAGGTTGCCTTATCTTTTCAAATTTTTTAACTTTCTATTGTATTTCCGTCTATTTCTTTTAACCGGCATTGGAATCCATCGAAATGCTCCAAAAGAGGATGAAACTGTCTAACGGCAAGGGGGTGAGACGGCGTTCGTTACCTAACGAATTCAGTCGCTTTAACGGGGATGGTGTCCTTGTTTTTTTATGATTCGTTCAACCTAGAGCTGGATTAGACAGGGGGTATCTTATGAAACGATTATCGAGGAGTTTTCTTTGGGCATGTTTGATATGCCTGTGTTTTGCGGGAAGCGGTTATGCGACGAACATCGTCATCAATCCGGGAGCCACACTGGCGGGCAATGCAGCGGCGTTGAGCTCATTTCAGCGCGCCGCCGATTCCTGGGGCAAGCAGCTAGCCGATCCGATCACGGTAACGATCAACGCCGATATGGCCGCCTTGGGCACCGGTGTCCTGGGAACAACAAATGCGGTGACATTGTCCTGGGGATACAACAATGTGCGGAACCTGATGGTGGCGGACGCCGCCGATGAAGCAGGCAACGGCATCGTTTCCTATCTCCCGACCGCATCACAGCTCAGCGTCAATCTGCCATCCGGTTTCAGCCTGAGTTCGGACATGTCCACGACCAAGGCAAACCTCAAGGCAATGGGCTATGAGGGTCTGGACGGCATGTTTGGAGCAAGCGACGCCGACATCACCTTCAGCACCAATTTTAATTTTGACTTTGACAATTCAGATGGCGTCAGCGCCGGCTCTTATGACTTTGAAACCGTTGCCGCCCACGAAATCGGTCATGTCCTCGGCTTCATCTCCGCCGTTGATGTCGTCGATTACTACCTGTCGATCGGGGAAACGGCTGAAATTTCACTTTATGCGCTGGACCTCTTCCGTTTTGGCGCCGGCACTCCCACCGACGAGGCGTCATTTACGACGGGAGTCCGCTCGCTTCTTACCGGCGGAGAATCCTACTTCTGTGATGTCGATAACAAGTGGTCCCTCTCAACGGGAAGATATACGGGAGATGGACAGCAGGCGAGCCATTGGAAGGCTGATGAAAAGACGGGCGTCTATATCGGCCTCATGGACCCCACGCTGGCTTCCGCGACCGTTCAGGATATAACCGGCGCCGACCTCCGCGCCTTTGATGTCATCGGATGGGATGTAACCCCGGTCCCGCTTCCCCCCGCAATGATCCTTTTCGGGTCCGGCTTGGTTGCTGTTTTTGCAGGCGCCCGCCGCAGAAGGAAAGTTTAGGCGGAGGCGAAAAGGCATCTTAACGCACCGAAACAGGAAAGGCCGCCCACGGGTGGCCTTCTTTATTTACAACAACCAGCGGTCCAAGTGGAGGATCTGGCAATGCCGGCGCTGTTGATGGCAATCCTGATGGTCGGGCAATTGACCGGCATCGGCCTGGACTGGAATCAAGGGGTCTTCGTTCAGGAATACTGGCAAGCCGGCAAGCCGCATTATGCAATCGCGAATTCCGGGAACGCGGCGGCCAGCATTTCCGTCTACGAAGCGCAAACGGGAAAAAAGCTCGCCGGCCCCTGGAACATCGCTCCAAAGAGGGTGATTTCAGCCGATGCCGCCAAGCTTCAGGAACAGGGTCTCCTGGAGTTCAGGCTCGGATCGGGGATGCCGCTCGGACTGCTGGACGCTCCGCGGGCACCGGCAGGCCCCTCCATGGAATCGGGGAAGATTGTCACCACCGGAGGGCTCAACGGTTCGGGGGGCAGGCAAAATGAACTGTGGTTTGAGCAGGGCTCACGGGCATTCAAGCCGGAAAGCATGGTCACGCTGGAGCTTGTGGTCCGGCCGGGCATCGGGAAAATCCTCTATTCCAGGGATAAATTAACGGAATTGGACGTCACGTGCGAAACCCTGCCCGTTAAATCCAGCACGGAAACGTTCATCATCGACACGGACCATCCTGCGCAGAGCCGGATGCACCACCGCATTTATCTGCGGTTTAAAACCCCGAAAACCGATCAACCCATGATCATGGTTGTGGACGGATGGCGCTGGATTGTCGTGGGCAAGAATGGTCACGGGCTGACACGAGGAATCATCGTTGATCCTTCATCGGGCCGTCCCTGACGACCGTCTAGCCGAAGTCGGCATCCAGCACAATGCGGTAACGCGCCTTTCCGGAACTCAAGTGTTCAAGCGCTTCGTTTATGCGGCTCATGGGGAAGCGCTCGATCCTGGGTGAAATGTTGTGGCGCGCAGCGAAATCCAGCATCTCCGCAATGGCGCTCGGGGGGCCGGTGGGCGATCCGGAGACGCATTTCTCCGCCGCAATCAGGGTTGTGGCCTTAACGAGCATCGGCTCCAGCACCATGCCGACGACATGAAACCGCCCTTTCGGAGCCAGTGTCGCCATCAGCGCCTTCCAGTCCAGCGGCACGTTGGCCGTATAGAGGATCAGATCGAGCGACCTGGCGATGGCTTTCATAGCGCTGGAATCGCGCGAGTCGATCACGCGGTGCGCGCCGAAGGCCCTGGCGTCCTCATGCTTCGAATCGCTCGAGGTGAACGCGGTCACGTCACACCCATAGGCGCCGGCGAACTTCAGGGCCATGTGACCGAGGCCGCCGATGCCCACGACGCCTACGCGCCGGGTCGGGACGGCATAGTTGAGCAGCGGGTAAAACACGGTGATGCCTCCGCAGAGCAGCGGACCGGCCGCACGGCTGTCGAGACCGTCCGGCAACGGGAAAACCCAGGTCCAGTGGGCGCGCATCTGCTCGGCAAAGCCGCCGTGATGGCCGACAATTGTCGGCTGCACGCTGGAACACAGGTGCTGGTCTCCGGATTGGCATAGACGGCATTGGTTACAGCTCCCGGAGTTCCAGCCCACCCCCACGCGCCGGCCGACGCTCAGGCCTTTTGCCTGCTCACCGAGAGCGACAACCCGCCCCACAACCTCATGGCCGGCGACACAGGGGTAAATTCCGTTTCCCCATTCATTGGTCAGCACGGAGAGATCGGAATGGCAGATGCCGCAGTGCTCGACGGCAATCTCGACCTCCTCCGGCGCAAGGGGACCGGGATCGAACGAATAAGCTTCCAGGGGTTTTCCGGCCGCAGGGGCGGCCCATGCACGAATCTGGCTCATAACGCCTCCTCTGAAAAAATCAGCCCATCAACGTCATCGGCAGCACAAAGCCCGAAAAAGCCGGGCATTCCGAGCCTTGTGCCCTGCAACACCTCGCTGCACCATGACCTTTATCATGGGAATTTCCTCTCTGCAACAGCGGCCGCGGCGTAAATCAGGACGGCCAGAAAAACCACAGCGGCAAAGCCCAGGTGAACCGCCAGGAGGGTGGCGAGAACGGCGCCCACCACGGAGGCGAAGCCGTTGATCGCCCAGGCCCAGGGAATGGCCTCTTCGCGTCCGTGCGCCAGCCGCGACATCCCCGTGGGGAACGGAACGCCCATGCACATCGCCAGGGGCGCAACCAGCAGCACGGACAGAACGATCTTCGCCGCATCGGACCAGTGGATCAACGCCGAAAAGAGCGGCGGCAGGATGGCGAGATAGAGAAGCGCCAGGGCCGCCATCGCCAGAATCGCCAGGGGGACCTTCCCCGCCGCCTGGGAGCGGCCGGCCAGCCAGCCTCCAAGGCCGGCGAAAACCAGGAAGGCGCACAACGTGACCGCCAGGGCGTACAGGGGGTGCGCCAGGAACAGCGTGAACTTCTGGATGAAGGCGATCTCCACGAAGATGAAGGCAAAGCCGATGCTCAGAAAATACAGGGCCACCGGTGCGCCCGGAAGGGTTTTCCGGCAGCGGGACAGACCGAGCGGCAACAGGATCAGCAGTGCGCTTGCCAGCAGTGCCTGGAGCAGAGTCGCCACCAGCAGCGGGTAGCTCCAGTCGAGCAGCGGCATACCGCCCTGCTCCCGAAGCGCGAAGAGCTCCCCTGCGGCCCTCCATTTGAAGAAGCGGAAGAAGTAGGGCCGGTCATCGGTTGCCGGCTCGATGTAGAACTTGTACGAATCGATAAATGCCCGGCGCGACGGGCCCAGAAGCGCCACGGCCCCTTCGAAGAAATACGGCCGGGCCAGCTGGTTGCAGCGGTTCGCCTCTTCGGCCTCCATCCCGGGAAACCAGACGGGATCGAAAGAACGCGACCGGCAGAACTCCCTGATGGCCGAGATTTCCCCTGCGGAAAAAGCGCCGTTTTTCACCAGCAGCGTGACGGTCTTCCAGCCGCGGATCATGACCAGCCGATCCGCGGGATCGGGAACGCCGCTCTTCTCCAGGGCGGACACCGCCGTGGCAAAGAGCTTCAGCGCATCGCGCGGCGGCAGTGAAAGCCAGCGGGTGACGGCCAGCACTCCACCCGGCGCAAGGCGCTTCAGGCAGGCTTGAAAGGCCTCCACCGAATAGAGATAGCTTTCGCTCAGGCCATACAGTCCGGCGGACGCCGTTCCGAAGGAATCCAGCAGCGCCACCTGGATCAGGTCATACCGCTTCCGGCCGGCGTTGACGAAGCCGCGCGCCTCGGCTTCATGCACCGTCACGCCCGGCAGATGATACAGGCTGCCGGCATAATCCCGGAAGCGCCCGCGGACCAGGCCGATGACGTTGCGGTCCAGCTCGACCGCTTCAATCGAGGCGCTTCCGCAATACAGGGCCTGAAGCACATCGCTCCCCGCACCGGCTCCCAGCACCAGAACGCGCGGCCGTTCCAGGAGGGCGTAGGGGAGCGCCGAGGTGAGCTGATCGAGATACTCCAGTGGCGCGAGCCTTCCATCAAACCGAGTCAGTGCAGAGGGGCCGTTTCCGTCCACAAACACTCCCAGTTGGGGCGGAGGTTCTACCGTTGCATTGAGGCTCATCCCCGGCGCATACCGCAGCGGCACACGGAGATTTTCCACGACCGTAACCTGTCCCAGGGGACTGCTCCGCTCCTCGACGACCCGCGCCCCGAAGACGTTGAGCATCTGGCTCAGATCCTTGTAGGGGGAAAGACCGACCGGCAAGGGAGGCACCGCCGCGGCTGCCAGGACCGCGAAACAGGAGAACAGCACCGCCAGCCACTTCTGCCGCATCCTCAATTCGACGACGGCGACGGCGGCCGCCAGGAAGGCCAGCGCCGTCAGGAGGGCCAGAATCCGGGGAGGCGGTACGACGAACATCACGCCAATGACGCCCAGGCTGCCGACGCCTGCGCCCAGGATGTCGAAGGCATAGATCCGGGAAGCCTGCTTGCCGGAAAGGGCAAAAACGAGGCCGACTCCCAGACCACCAAAGAAGAAGGGCAGCATCAGCAGCAGATAGACGGCAAGCAGACGGAACGGCTGGCTTGGGTCCCACAGCAGTTCAAGGGGGTTGAAGGGGACCTGCTGTGCCAGGAGAAACGCCGAAGGCATCAGCACGGCCATCGCCGCAGCGGCTCCGACGTAGGCCGCCCCGAAGCGCCGGACGAGCCTCCCCTTCAGCAGCGTCAGGGCGGTTCCGCTGGCCCCGTAGCCCAGCATCGCAGCGCTGATGATCATGTAGGCGAAGTGGTGCCACAGCGCAATGCTGAACAGGCGCGTCAACAGGACTTCGTAGGCAAGGACGCAGGCGGAAAGAATTCCGATGGCGAAAAGCGGAGGGCGCGTCATCACGGATGACCGCCGGTAAGGGGAACAAAGCGCACCGGCAGGATCTGGCGGCTTGTGATGGACCCATCCTGCTTTTTCTCAACCAGCATCAGCGACTGGGTCAGAAACTGCGTGCCCAGGGGGATGACCATGCGTCCGCCCCGCTTCAGCTGCCGGATCAGCGGCGGAGGCACATGGCTGGCGGCTGCCGTCACCATGATGGAATCGAACGGCGCCGCTTCCGGCCAGCCGTAGTATCCGTCGCCCACTTTTGCTTTCACGTTGCGGCAGCCGAGCGCCTTCAGCCTGGCATCCGCCTCCCTGCCCAGCGCCTCGATGATTTCAATGCTATACACAGAACCCGCCAGCTCGGCAAGAATCGCTGCCTGGTAGCCGGAGCCGGTTCCGATCTCAAGCACCCTGTCGCCGGGCTTGACCTTCATCAGGTCGGTCATCAGCGCCACGATGTAAGGCTGCGAGATGGTCTGTCCATGCCCGATCGGAAGGGGGCGGTTGAGGTAGGCAAGGGGGACCAGTCCGGACGGCACAAAGCGATGGCGCTCCACTTTCTCCATCGCCTTGATGACGGAAGGGCTGATCGCCGAACTTCCGACGTAAAGGGCGGTCACGGCCGCATCGGCCATCACCTCCCTCACCATCTTTTTTCGCTCAGCCTCGAATTCGCCGCCCTGAGCCGGAAAGGCGCCGCAGAAAAAAAGGAGCGCAGCCGCAAAAAGGAAGAGCTTCATCGTTTCCCCCTTGAATCCTGTTCACCCCGCTTCATCAGGAGTCGACATGGCCCGCGGAAATAGAAAAGTCCGCTACAGGAAGTCCCTTTTCCCCAACCCAGTATAACCGGGCCGGATCTGCACGATCAAGGGGAAATCACTTCCGAACCGGCTGTTTACCTTTCATGCAGCGTAAAGATCCTTGATGGCAAGGCAATTGCAAAGCAATTTAGTGCCCTTATCAACTACGGATGAAACCTGAGTGCGATTTCAACTGTTCTGCTGCAGGATCACGTCCGCTTTGGACAACCGTTTCTTAATCGCCGAAGGAAGACCGATGACAGAAAAACTGCGTTGACAGCAGAATAACGGACGCAGCGTCAGCGACACGTTTCACAACAGGAGGTGCTGGCTGTGAAGGTGGTTCAGTACACATGCGACACGGACGGAAGCTGGCATCCGGAGGCCCCCGCACCGGATGAAGAAGTCCAACTGGTTCTCGTATTCAGCGGCGGCAAGGTTGTCCGCACAGCCGAAATTCTGGATTCTGTAAGGAAGGCATATCCAGCCGCCCTGATCTCAGGCTGTTCTACCGCGGGGGAGATCGTCGACACACAGGTGAACGACGGCACGGGGATCGTCACCGCCGTTCGATTTGATGGCACCCGGGTGCGGGGCACTCAAGTTGATGTCAACGGCGCGGAGGAAAGCATGGAAGCCGGCCGCAAACTGGCTGCGGTCCTGAACGGCGACGGGCTACGTCATATCTTTGTTCTCTCCGACGGTTTGAATATCAACGGCAGCGAACTGGTACGAGGCCTTTCGGCCGGGCTCCCGGAGCGGGTAACGATAACGGGTGGACTGTCTGCGGACGGCGACCGCTTCCGGGAAACATGGGTCATCTGGGATGGGGCCCTCAGAACAAAGGCCATTGTGGCCATCGGGTTTTACGGGGACCGCCTCTCCGTCGGATACGGATCCTACGGAGGCTGGGACCAGTTCGGACCGGAACGGCTGGTGACCCGGGCTGTGGGAAATACGGTTTATGAACTGGACAACAAATCCGCACTCGCCCTGTACAAACGGTATCTCGGAGAGCATGCCCGGGAGCTTCCCGCTGCGGCTCTCCTGTTCCCCCTGAGCCTGGGCACCGGGAACGGCGGCATGAATACAGTCCGCACGATCCTGGGGGTATGCGAAGAATCGGGAAGCATGACCTTCGCCGGAGATGTTCCGCAGGGCTCCATCGTGCGCCTCATGAAGGCGAACTTCGAACGGCTCATTGACGGTGCAAGCGAGGCCGCCAGAATCAGCCGTGAATCCACCAGGGAAGAATTCCCCTCCCTTGCAATCCTGATCAGCTGCATCGGAAGAAAACTGATCCTGAAGCAGCGGGTTGAAGAGGAGGTTGAAAGCGTCAGGGAAGTTCTGGGAGATCAGGCGGCGCTGACCGGATTCTACTCCTATGGGGAAATCGCCCCCTTCCGGCCTGGGGCGAAGTGCGAACTCCACAACCAGACCATGACGATCACGACCTTTTACGAGAGGCAGCCATGATCGATCATCCGCACAGATTGTTCCAACGTCAGATCAAGCGATATCTGGGCGACGTCCTGTCTCTCCCCGAAACCGTCAAGACCTTGATGCAGGTGGTAAACGAAACCTATATCCAGTTCGACCAGGACAGGGGCATGCTGGAACGGGCCTTTGATCTGAGCTCGGAGGAAATGGTTGAAGCCAACAGGGAGCTGCTTCGCCACCGCCAGAACCTGGAGAGAATTGTCGCCGAGAGGACCCGGGATCTGGTTGAGACCAATGATCGACTCGTCATCGAAATCCGGGAGCGCCGGCGGGCGGAAAAACGGCTGTCGCTGCTCAATGAGTGCCTGCTGAGTTTCGGAATCGACTCGAGGGAGAACATTCAGCGCCTCGTTGCCCTCTGTGGAAGTCAGCTCATGGCCTCCCAGGTTGAATACGCCGTCCTCTCCGGGGATTCATTGAAGCCCATCGCCTACTGGAGCCGAGGGAATGCCGATCCGCGCCTGAATCCAGGCAAGGCGTTTACGGCGGTCCTGTCCGAAAGCGCATTCCGGGAGTCCGGAAGCGATCTGTCCATCCTGCATCCCCCTTTCAGCGGCTCTTTTCAAACAGCGGTCTATCAGAAATTCAGCCTTTCCGGCAAGCAGTCCGGCATACTCTTTCTGGGTTATGGCGGACAGATAATCCTGAGTGAGGCGGATCGCGAATACCTTCGAATTCTGGTCACGGCGCTGCAGTCCGAGGAAGAGCGGCGCCGGGTCAGAGCCGAACTTCACCAGAGCAGAAAAACGTTGAGTTTCCTGGCAAAATCCGCCCACGATGGAATCGTTGTCACCGATCAGCACGGGCAGGTCACCTATTGGAATCCTGCCGCGGAGCGGATCTTCGGCTATACCAAGACGGAAGTCATGGGGAAACCGTTCCAGGAGCTGCTGGGCCCGGCGGCGACAGATGTGGACTATGCGGCGAACAGGCCGAAGCTGCAGCGACCCGGCAAAGAGCCCCTGAAGGGATCTACCGCCGAAGTGCCGGTCATCCGAAAGGACGGCGCACGGGTGCAGGTGGAGATATCCCTGTCCTCTTCACTCGATACTCAAGGCGAATGGTATACCCTGAGCATCGTCAGGGACATTACGGAGCGTAAACGCTGGGAGAATTCTCTCAAGAAGGCGAAGGAGGATGCGGAAAGCGCCAGCAAGGCCAAATCTCAGTTCCTGGCGAATATGAGCCATGAAATCCGCACCCCTCTCAACGGAATCCTGGGCATGATGGAACTTCTGTCCACCGAGCATCTGTCCGATCGACAGAAACGATTCCTGAAAATGGCCCGCTCCTCCGGCGATTCCCTCCTGAGCGTCATCAATGACATTCTGGATTTTTCCAAGATAGAGGCCGGTCGGATGGAGTTATCCCTCATCGAGTTCGATCTCCACAATCTCCTGGAAGACTTGATCGGCTTCCTTAGGGAAAGCGCCCGCCGCAAGGGCCTGGAGCTGGCCTATGATATCGGGGAGGACGTGCCTCTTTCGCTGCGGGGTGACGCCTGCCGAATTCGCCAGATTCTGATAAATCTTCTCGGCAACGGCATCAAGTTCACCGAACAGGGCAACGTGTCCGTTCGTGTGGCCGTGCTCAGCCGCGACCGGGGGCGGCTGCGGCTCAAGTTTGAAGTCTCTGACACGGGAATCGGTCTTTCGGAAGATATGCAGCAGGACATCTTCGAGGCCTTTTCCCAGGGAGACGGATCGGTCACGAGGCGTTTCGGCGGAACAGGTCTCGGCCTGGCCATCGCAAAACAGCTCGCCCAGATGATGGGCGGCACGATGGGTGTCAAGAGTCAACCCGGGCAGGGGTCCACATTCTGGTTTACGCTTGCCCTGGAAGAACAGAAGGTTCTGAAGCCCGAAGAGGACCTCCATCCCGACGAATCGCTGGAGGGGCTGAAGATTCTTGTCGTTGATGACCATGAAACGGACCGTACCATGTTGTGCCATCAATTGCGGGGGCTGGGGGCGGAAGCGGAAAAGGCGGAGAGCGGACGCCGGGCTCTGCACGTGCTCCAGTCGGCGGTCTGGCATGGAAATCCATATGATTTCGTTATCCTGGGCGCAGCGCTGCCGATGACCAACGGCTTCGATCTTGCCAAGGTCATCCAGATGGATTCAAGCCTGGACGACTTGAAGCTGATTGTGTTCGCCTCCCCGGATATTCCCCGGACCAATCGTGAGAACCTGGAATACCGCGTTCACGCTTACCTCTCCAAGCCGATCCTCCGGACCGAGCTTCTCAAAGCCTTGAGACCCGGAGACAGTGGAGAGGCGTCCGGGGGCGGAAATGGAAACGAGGGGCCCATGCAGAAGCCCTTTTCCTCAAGCTTTGCCGGACGCAGAATTCTGCTTGTGGAAGACAACGAAGTAAACCAGGAAGTGGGAAAGGCCATGCTGGAATCCCTTGGCTGCAGAGTCGAGGTGGCCTCCAATGGAAATGAATGCCTGGAACGCATCGCCGGCGCCGCTTATGATGTGATCCTCATGGATTGCCAAATGCCGGAACTGGACGGTTATGAAGCCACCATGATCATCCGTCAGCAGGAATCGGGAAGCTCCCGGATCCCCATTCTCGCGTTGACCGCTCACGCCATGGAAGGTGACCGCGACGTGTGCCTGGCCGCAGGCATGGATGACTACCTGAGCAAACCCTTCACTGTAAAGCAATTGGTTGAAGCGCTCAGCCGCTTGATTTCCCCCGGTTAAGCCTTGATTAGTCGTTTTTCCTTTCCTTTCAAACCAGTGACAAGCCGCGATCAGCTGTGGATGAAAATCCTTCTGAGCGTACTCTTGATGAGCCCGATGATGCCAAGGCGGCATATCGCCTGGGGACGCTCATTTCCAAGCATGTGGGGAACATGATGACGACCAGGACCATCGAGGCGAAAACAGCCGACACGGAAGCTCAGCGGCAGTCCGTCCTGGACGAGGGGCAAAAAACCAGGAATCGCGCGGAAAGCGAGGGCTGCGGGGTGGCAGCTTTATGTTTCAATCCACGCCCCCGCGCGGGGGGCGACATAACATTCCGATTTCGGATATAGCTACAGACCATGTTTCAATCCACGCCCCCGCGCGGGGGGCGACATTAGTCAAGCGCTACGATGCCAATACCTGCGAGTTTCAATCCACGCCCCCGCGCGGGGGGCGACGCTAATAGGTGCATGGACGATGGGAGCAAGATCGTTTCAATCCACGCCCCCGCGCGGGGGGCGACGGAAAGAATTTGTGGGGTTTGTGGATAATGAGAGGTTTCAATCCACGCCCCCGCGCGGGGGGCGACCGTGGAGTTCTGCTTTGCACTTGTAGCATTTGTCGTTTCAATCCACGCCCCCGCGCGGGGGGCGACATACGGTCACAGACTTGGTACAAGGGTATAAACAGTTTCAATCCACGCCCCCGCGCGGGGGGCGACGTTTTTTGGTTGCCCTTTTCCTTGTTTCCGGTGTGTTTCAATCCACGCCCCCGCGCGGGGGGCGACGACGTCACCGGAGGCATAGTTTCCCGACCGGACGCCGTTTCAATCCACGCCCCCGCGCGGGGGGCGACGACCGGTCCACGATCCACCGCTCCTGGTAGGGCAGTTTCAATCCACGCCCCCGCGCGGGGGGCGACCGTGCCGCTTTCCGCGTTGGTGATGACGGCCAGGTTTCAATCCACGCCCCCGCGCGGGGGGCGACAACTGTGGCATCGACGGGGATGAGTGCAGTTTTGAGGTTTCAATCCACGCCCCCGCGCGGGGGGCGACACACGGCAGAAATAGAGGATAAAAGGAAATGGTTTCAATCCACGCCCCCGCGCGGGGGGCGACGTCCCATGAGTTTGTAATGATTTGGGATTAAACAGTTTCAATCCACGCCCCCGCGCGGGGGGCGACTCATGCCAGCCAACATTGGCACAATTTCTGAAGCGTTTCAATCCACGCCCCCGCGCGGGGGGCGACCGTTGGGGACGACCTCGTCGCACCCAACACAGGTGTTTCAATCCACGCCCCCGCGCGGGGGGCGACCGTTGGGGACGACCTCGTCGCACCCAACACAGGTGTTTCAATCCACGCCCCCGCGCGGGGGGCGACCTACGGTTTTATCCTTTACCCGTTTGATCTGCTGTTTCAATCCACGCCCCCGCGCGGGGGGCGACTTAGCGACACCATGACCTATATCAGGCGGATTGCGTTTCAATCCACGCCCCCGCGCGGGGGGCGACCGAACCTACTCAATACGGCCTGATTCATGCCACAGTTTCAATCCACGCCCCCGCGCGGGGGGCGACCCCAAAGGAGTTGCAGGGATTAGCCAGGATATATTGGTTTCAATCCACGCCCCCGCGCGGGGGGCGACATTGGTCTGCCTCAGTGGATGTTCCGGACAGGACGTTTCAATCCACGCCCCCGCGCGGGGGGCGACTACAGTATACCGCCGACGCCAGGATGACGACGTAGTTTCAATCCACGCCCCCGCGCGGGGGGCGACAGTAAACGGAGAGTAGCAGCAGAGGCCATGCCGAGTTTCAATCCACGCCCCCGCGCGGGGGGCGACTGCATCCGGCAGGAATATCTGCCGGGGATGTTACGTTTCAATCCACGCCCCCGCGCGGGGGGCGACTTTCAGGGCGGGGCGGTGCTTCGACCTGGCTACCGTTTCAATCCACGCCCCCGCGCGGGGGGCGACGTAAGCGCTCAAAAGGCGGGATCAAAGATCTTATAGTTTCAATCCACGCCCCCGCGCGGGGGGCGACAGGCCGAAAAGCAACATGGGTTCAAGGTTATCGAGTTTCAATCCACGCCCCCGCGCGGGGGGCGACTTGGGGCAGGCGCACAAAAAATCACGTTGGGGAAGTTTCAATCCACGCCCCCGCGCGGGGGGCGACATACCGCACCCCGGCATCGAGGTTTTCCTCGGGATCGTTTCAATCCACGCCCCCGCGCGGGGGGCGACCGTACCCGTATAGTTGCCAGCCTGGAGCCTTGAGTTTCAATCCACGCCCCCGCGCGGGGGGCGACAGAACGATTGTTCTAGTGATAAAGCAAGGTTCGAGTTTCAATCCACGCCCCCGCGCGGGGGGCGACAATGAACGAACAATGAAAAAAAGTCTTGACAACCGTTTCAATCCACGCCCCCGCGCGGGGGGCGACGTCGAATCCCAAGTGGTTCGGGGCTACGGGCGATGGTTTCAATCCACGCCCCCGCGCGGGGGGCGACAACCAATGATTGCAGCACTCCCAAGGCGAGAGATGTTTCAATCCACGCCCCCGCGCGGGGGGCGACGGTAAGGGCACAATTTTGTTGACATATTAAAGAGTTTCAATCCACGCCCCCGCGCGGGGGGCGACATAACCAATGATTGCAGCACTCCGAAAGCGCGAGACGTTTCAATCCACGCCCCCGCGCGGGGGGCGACGTTCCGTAGAGATACCATTCGATGGGCTTACCTGTGTTTCAATCCACGCCCCCGCGCGGGGGGCGACGCGAGGAGGCGATAATCGAAACAATCCGGGACAATGTTTCAATCCACGCCCCCGCGCGGGGGGCGACTGAATGGTCATGGTGTCGCCAGCCACGACAATGGGTTTCAATCCACGCCCCCGCGCGGGGGGCGACCCAGGGCCTGGGCCTCGTAGGCCCCCGAGAAATCGTTTCAATCCACGCCCCCGCGCGGGGGGCGACCGTAAGGCTGACATTCCTGGTCTATGTTCATAATGTTTCAATCCACGCCCCCGCGCGGGGGGCGACTGGAGTTCTCGACAAACTTCATCCTGACACCTGCGTTTCAATCCACGCCCCCGCGCGGGGGGCGACCGTTTCCGGATTTTTTCAATATCATCCCTGCTCATGTTTCAATCCACGCCCCCGCGCGGGGGGCGACGGCGAGAGGATCAACACCCCCCCGACTGGAACCGTTTCAATCCACGCCCCCGCGCGGGGGGCGACTTGCGACAACCGACTGCGTCACGCCGTCATCGGTGTTTCAATCCACGCCCCCGCGCGGGGGGCGACAGCGGGAGAGGATGAGACTGCGGGGTTCACCTTGTTTCAATCCACGCCCCCGCGCGGGGGGCGACAGAAACGTCACCGCGGGAAGTATCAGGAGAGGGGATGTTTCAATCCACGCCCCCGCGCGGGGGGCGACGTGCTACCCCGTTGACATAAACCCTTGCATAGCCAGTTTCAATCCACGCCCCCGCGCGGGGGGCGACATAGCCTCCACATCAGAAGTTCCTTTGGCCTCTGTTTCAATCCACGCCCCCGCGCGGGGGGCGACAGTCTTGAACAAACTTGCATTGGGGTATAAGGAGAGTTTCAATCCACGCCCCCGCGCGGGGGGCGACGTTGAGCTTGGAACAGGTCCGCCTGTTTGCAGGGGTTTCAATCCACGCCCCCGCGCGGGGGGCGACGTCTATCCATCCCTATAGTGCAAGGCATTTACAGAAGTTTCAATCCACGCCCCCGCGCGGGGGGCGACCAATACAGGGACGCTTCCTGTACCAGGACATGTGTTTCAATCCACGCCCCCGCGCGGGGGGCGACGGCTCCTATGCTGATGGGGCCATAGTGGAGGCTAACGTTTCAATCCACGCCCCCGCGCGGGGGGCGACCAGGAACTCTATGCCGATGCGTTTTCCGTGCTGATGTTTCAATCCACGCCCCCGCGCGGGGGGCGACGCTGGCCTACGTAATCAGATTGTCGAACAAGCCCTGAGTTTCAATCCACGCCCCCGCGCGGGGGGCGACAAAACCTTCTTTGTCTCGAGTCGCCTCTACGCGCGGTTTCAATCCACGCCCCCGCGCGGGGGGCGACGTTTTCTTTTCCATTTTCTATTCCTCCTTATTAGTTTCAATCCACGCCCCCGCGCGGGGGGCGACTTTGGACCGGCAACAATAACAGAGGCCGTGCGGCGTGGTTTCAATCCACGCCCCCGCGCGGGGGGCGACGTCCCGGAGGGCCAGCTCATTCCGTAGGGCAAAAGTTTCAATCCACGCCCCCGCGCGGGGGGCGACAGCTCGCTCGGGCTGGTCGTGATTATCGCCATGTGTTTCAATCCACGCCCCCGCGCGGGGGGCGACGTAAGCAGCGTCGCAGAAACATCGACCCCCGTTGTTTCAATCCACGCCCCCGCGCGGGGGGCGACAAAAACTGGCACCATACTGCACCATACAAAGACGTTTCAATCCACGCCCCCGCGCGGGGGGCGACCTACGACGGAGCCCTTCTTCATCAGCCGTTCGGCGTTTCAATCCACGCCCCCGCGCGGGGGGCGACGTAGCTCTCAACCCCGGCTTGTGGATCACAGACCGTTTCAATCCACGCCCCCGCGCGGGGGGCGACGTCCTAAATCTAACCTAAGATTTTAAAGAGGTATTCTACCTATCTTTCGCGAACAGATAAACAAATGAGGCATCAATCGTATGTTTTTTCTATCCAGATCCATAGTTCTTAACAATATTAACAACTTGAATCTTCCGCGAACATGCCCGGAAAAACTTGTCCGCTTGAGGTTCGCGGAAGTTCAAATTACCAGGGGGCCCTCCTGGTCGATTGTTTTCTTAGCACCGATATGTTCAACACGTCGCCGCCAGTTCGATCCCATGAAATAAAATCTCAGACTGTCTTCTTCAGGATTAATCGCATCCATCAGCTTCTTACGGAGCAACGTCCATTGCGCCGGATCAACGATGCACTCGAATACCGAATATTGAACCCGTTGACCATAATTCTGACAGGTCTTTGCAACATGCCGCAATCGCTTTGCACCCCCTCCCTCCAGATTGGCCACATCATAACTGACAACAACCATCATCTCTTTTCCCCCTTTCACAAAAACTCATGCAGTTGGATATCATGATGATCATTTGTATATGAACGGGGGATAGCCGTCCAAATCACCACGTAAAAATCTTGCAAGAAGCATTGCTTGTATATGGAATAATAACCCGACGGTTATCTTTTCGCCCAAAAAGGGGTGCAGCATTTCTTCCTGTTTCCGTTCCTGATAGGACACAAGAAGAGTGCGGCGAGTCTCATCATCCATCAGGACAGCCCCCGACTCGGATTTTTTGAAACCCTTTTCCTGGACTTTCCGGAGATTGATAAGAGAAAGCACCAGCCGGTCCACAATGAAAGGACGGAATTCCTCCATCAGGTCCAGGGCAAGCCCCGGCCTGCCGGGACGATCCCGATGAAGATAACCCACGGAGGGATCAAGACCGACAGATTCAAGGGCCGAGCGGATGTCGTGAACCAGCAGGGTATAAGCGAATGAAAGAAGACAGTTCACCGGATCCAGAGGCGGACGGCGATTCCGTTCATCAAAGGGAAAAGCATCCTTCTGCATCAGGATCAACTCGCTGAAGACGCTGAAATATCGATGGGCGGCATCGCCCTCGATCCCTCTCAGGTTATCCAGCGAATTTCCCCTTCCCAACGCCGTCAAACATCGTCCGAGATGAGACACCGTCTGCCGCAGGTTCTCGGCATCGATCTTTTCCTCATGGTCTCTCAATGCCCGCTGCAGCACGGTGCGGCAATTGGCGATCTTCCCCGTAAGGATGTGCCGCGCCATATCCGCGGAAAATTTCGGATCGTCAGCACGTCGATATTGTTCCCGACGCAGCAGGACATTGCCGGAGACAGGCCCCTGGACCCTGGCCAGAAAACGGCCATGCTCCGACAGAAAACTGATGCAGACGCTTTTTTCCGCGCAAAAACCCATCAGATAAGGGCTGCAACCGACATTGCCGAAGCAGACAATTCCGCCGAGCGTATGAACCGGAACGCGGAGGCGGACTTCCTTTTCTACCTTTACAACAACCGTTTCTCCCTCTTTGGAGAGATAAGCGCCCTGAGTCGTCACAAAAAGCGTGTTGAGATGTTTCTTCATGGATCACTCAGCATCCTGGATAGATAAGCCTTGACCGATCGTTTCTTCTGCATCTTTTTCGGTAAACATCCCTCCAATAGTGAACAGCTTTCACAGCGTTTTTCATAGACCGGCGGCGGCGTCCTACCGGAAGAAATCAGCTCGTGCGTCTGCTGTACTATGGATTCCGTTTCCAGACGGAGGTTTTCATCAAAGGCGACATCAAGGCGGCGGCGCGTTTTTCCATAGAACAACGCGCCGCCCGGTATTTTGACATTCATCATCTCTTCCAGGCAGATAGCCTGGGCACAGAGTTGCACCTTATCGCAGTCGTCCGCTTTGGGTTTTCCATGCTTGTACTCCACAGGAAAGGGCTGCCAGCGGCCATCCTTCAACCGGTGAAATTCCACGACATCAGCCATGCCGATCAACCCTAGACGAAAGGACCGCAGCATCACAGCCCGCGCAATACGCACATCCCCGCGCGATTCCCCACCTTCTTCATGCGCCCGCTCATGCATCAATCGGCCTTCAGCAGTCAGCCGGTTTTCCGACCAGACCTGCTCAACATGGATCAGGGCACACTGCCGAGGGCAGAAGCAATAATGCTGGAGAGCGGAAATCATGATCAAGTCATCATCGTCGAACATGGCATCACATTACCTGATTCGGGACTCAATTGATGACATCAAGTGATAGAGCGGTCTTTACAGTTCCCCGCCAAATTAAAATCCTGCAATCTCTTCAGGAACCAAACCATTAAGGGATTCAATAATGTAAGATCCATCAGGATTGACCTTCAGAGATCTGTGAACCTTTGCGGAAGAGTAGTCTCCGGATTTACTGTTGTGGTGCCACCAAAGCACTTTAACCACTTCCATCGAGCCTTCCGGACGTGCGGAGGAGGCATCATTTTCGAAAATCTTCGGAAGAATCGATTTAATAACGGCGGCATCTTCATCTGAAAATCCAGTGCGTTCAGCAAGTTGAGGATTCATACTGCCATAAGTGACATAAATCCCTTGGTCAACGCGATGCTTCATGCCCATGGTGTCGGAACTTCTTTTCGTACCATCACCTTCACCACTGACGCTTTTTGTGATTTGAGTACTTGAAATCCCTACAAGCTCTCTGCTGAATGCAGACTGAATTGTAACGGGTCCACGGACAGGAATAGACACGCCATCAGCATCATTTCCTTTGCCAAAAGCGAATACTTGTCCAAATGTACGGACATCAAACCACTTCTCACAGGCTAATTTTGCGGTCTCATCTTTTTTCGCATTAGTTCCAAAAGCCTTCTTACCCAAGCCATTTTTTTCTGATTCTGCACGATTTCGAAGACTGGTCTCTCCGTCTATTTTTCGATCATCGGATTGCACAAAGATAGCTTGCCCCTTCTTTTCTTCTTCATTTTTCAGTGCGACATACCGCTCCACCAAGCGATCACGGATTTTTCGTTTGATACATACATCCGTGATTTCGCCAAGTCCTTCATAATCAGTACGGGGACGGTTTCCATTTAACGGATCTCCATTAGGATTGGCATTCTTTACACTCATTATGATTGCGAAATCGATTTTCTTGCTCAAGGTAGCCATAAGTATTTCTCCTTTTATAATTCTTCATTCTTCTAAATCTGTTTCCTGATTTGCCACATCATTAGCTGATTTTAACACCCATTGACCTTTTTCCCGTTTGTGTTCACGGAACCATTGTCTTTGACAATGATATCCAAGCAAGTATTCACCTGTGAGTCTTGTGTCTGTAATATAATTGGCAGCTAATATTTTTGAATGAATTAAATCCAATAGCTCTTCATAGCCATCGAGCAAGCCGGGATACTTTGCACGTATCCTGTCCTTGTACGGCTTTAGAGCTTCCGCAATATTTTTCCATGTTGAAAACGGTCTGTCAGAAAAACGCTGCATGAGCCGAGACGCTGTAGTACCCCTTTTTTCGTTAGCGAGTTGCAGAGCCTTAAACTCAATTTGATCTGCCAACGCTAGCAATCGACCATAAAGATAATCCCGAGAAGTTCTTTCTTCTTCAAGAGCCATGCTGTACCCCCTTCCATTATAAAACCCTTTGAATAATGAACATGTAATGCCAAGACATTTTTCGAACTCCCATGGTTCGAGACCGACCCGATTCGAAACACGACGGACACACTGCTCAACAAGATCACGAGGAACCGGTCTGCCATCAACTATCGACGGCAGTAAACGCTCCACGGTGGCATTGAGAAGTTTGATGCCGTTTTTCCCTTCCACCTTACTGCCATATGCACACTTTGCGATATCCCTTGGTGATGGAGCTCCCTCAAAAATAATTGCGCTCTTCTTGTCGTTCTTGACCTTGCCGTAATTCTGGTACCATGACAAATTTGAATGCCATTTTTCTACGCGTTCAAGGAATTCAGAACCGGTTAATTCACGATAAAAGGTGATTGCCATGCGTCCCGGTGTAGCGGAATCCAATCCCATTACAACAATGTCTTCTGTGTCGGAAATGTTGGCTTTGTATCCGGCGAGTTTTGTATTGAAACGATGCGCGAACGATTGCCCGACATCTCCAATCTGTGGAGTCGGAGTATTGTTTATTTGGAATTCATTACCAAGGAAATCCCAGGAGTTGGCGCATGGATCGGGAATCGGTTTTCCTGTTGTGGCCCATGAAACAAAAACTTGGTCACCGCTGCGGAACGCCTGCTTACGACCAATAAGCCAACGCAGGGCACTATGTGCCTTTTGTGTTACCACGCAAGAAACGGAAGCTGCCTCATTAACGGATTTAAACCGGCCAAGAAAAGTAAAACCGCTTAGATCATTAGATGAAATTAGCTTAGCCCCATCCCTTCCGCTACGCAGCTTTGAGGGATGTTTCTGAGCTATATCTGTTTCATTCTCTCCAGTGATGTAACAGAAACCCTTCACAGTACCGAGTGACCCCGAGTATTCTGCCCACTTTTCAAAAAGTGTCGGATCTTTCCAGGTTTCAGCACAGAGTGTGTCATTGGATTCCACTTTCCAACGGACAAAAACCTTGCCCTGACTTTTTATGCCCTTGTCATCTGCTGTAAGGAGCTTAAAAATAGGATGTAGATCCTTTGAATACATAAACAGTGGATTTTTATCATTTTTTGATGCAAAGACCTTAACCTTTTCTTTTTTATCCGTTTTTTCAACAATAGCCAGCTTTCCATCCTTAACAGCGAGTAAATTATGTTTAATCAAATCCTCGACCAAAGCTTTCTTTGAAACATAAGTGTAGATTGCTTTGACTTTATTATGCGAAAAGCTTGATCTATTCCACCGTTCTAATTGAAGTAAGTAAGAAGAGCTGTTTGAAGGACATTCGTCCGGGTACTTTTGTTCCAATACACCCCGATTGTAGTGAATACGTGTTTGGATCTCAGGAAATCGTTCAGTATTTGCAAGGACGAGCAGAAGGTTAAGCCAACGGATACATTTCTGCTTTGATAATGATTTTTTTTCGGTTTCTTGTATCTCCTTCAGAATAAGATTAATAAGCGTTATTGGATTGAAATTATGCTCAGTGAATTCTCTATCGGTAAATCTACACAAGTCAAAATAACTCTCACGATCCCCGGCATATCGAGAATAATCTCCAGCACAATACTGAAGTGAATCGCAAAGAGAGTGAGGAGCAATCCCACTAGTTCTTCCCGTCAATGACTTTTCAGTTACAGGAATCAGCGTCTTTGCTTCCCTGTTATCAATCAGCGATGCTCTTCTGAAATTACCGTTTTGATCAATAACAACCTCGATATGGGCATTTTGGACGGAATATCCGACAGGACACAACTCATCCACGCCTGGAATACTTTCATTACCAGTACAAACTTCATACGTTTCATAAAGCTTTTGCATCCAACTCATTCCATCACCCCCAGTTCCTGGGCTTCAAGATCCACTGATTTAAGATTCCCAGTTCCAAAGGTCTTTGGGACCATTTCTCGCACAAATTTCTTAAGCTCCAGCTTACAATCTTCCGGTCTTTCAAAAGTCAGCAATCCTTTCTTCAGCTTTGGATACCAGAAACGAGCGTATAAGTCGTTTGTACCTGTTTCATCAGGATAATCAAACCCATGAAACATCAGCCCGTAACCAATTTCATCGTCCCCATCATAAGCCCCTCCACCTTCACCGAAGATGCATGGTTCCACATATCCCTGGCAGTCGCGGGTGCCAAGGAAGATATCTTGCCGCCCGCCTAGCTCAAGCATCCGTTTGGCAATGGCAAAGTGCTTTCCATCAATGCGGTCTTTCCCCAATGCTTTATGGTGATTGTTCCATTCAAAGTGGGCTCGGACCTGATACTCAACATCGGAGAGAAATGTATAAATCGCAAGAGTGTTCCCACCGCCATACTCAAGCGGCTTCGTTCCCTTGGTCTGTGTGCGAATCCGCTTCATCACCCGTACTGAATCAATCACCCATATAATCGTAGGTTTCCAATAAATCGATTTACACACACCTTTCAGCGCCTCATAGGTTGGTAGATGGTAAGAACATTTCTCGCCACCGATTTTGGTAAGGGGATCGGTAAAAAGTGCAAACCGCCCCCATAGTTTGAATTCAATGCTGTTTTTTGCCGTTTCATGCATTCAGAAAAACCTCCTTATTGATTGGCTCCATGGAAATTCCAAATGTTTCACTGTAATACCTGTCATCAAGGTAGAATATCTCCGTGTCTTCCTGGACCTGATGCAGGGCATTCTGTTTTGCCAGTTTTTCAAATTCGTATGGAAACAGGTTTACAGAATATTGCTGTGCTTTTTTAATGAGTCCATATTGCTTATCCACTTCAAAGGTGGCACAAAGCTGATTGACCAATTCTTTTCCCTCGTCGCCATAGCAGACAAGAACGCTTCGTGTCGGGGCATCGATTGATTTAAACAGTTTTGCCGCTGTCATAAAGGGTTGGCGAAGAAATATTTCCGGTAAAATTTTTTGAACTCGTCCGTATTCGCTTACGGCACTGCTATTGGAAGAAAGCAGATTTAAAAGAGTGTCGTTGCGACTTACATCGACAGGATAATCCATGGCATCTTTTCGATCGTAAAAGTAATTCTGATAGTACCACTCAAGCATTTTGGGTCCGATAACGTCGCTGTCATATTTTGATGGTTCATCTCTGTAATCGTCCAGAACACGATTTGACTTTTCTTTACCGACCGCTATGTCCTTCAGTAACTCAAGTTTCTCCTCAGCGGGATTCACTATAAACACATTCCCAAGTTCCGGACTGCCATGGCGATTGCACCGGCCCGCCGCTTGGGTTATGGAATCAAGTCCGGCAAGCATTCTGATAACCGACCGGAAATCTATATTGACGCCTGCTTCAATCAGCTGTGTACTGATGCAGAGAACCGGCTCTTTATCCGCAAGTTTCTGGTGTATTGCTTTTAAAGTCCTCTTTCTATGTGCAGGACACATTCCCGTGCTTAGATGGAATGTTTCAAAGTCAGCACTTTGCACCTCCTCAAAAATGAGCCGGGCGGCCTTCTTCGTATTGACCACGACGAGACAACTGCCGTCTTTCTTGAGCTGCTCAATGGCAAGCGCGGCTATCTCCGGATAACTCCAGCCAACGGATTTGCGACAGTCATGAACATGAACCCGCTTCAAATCAGCACAGAGTTTGTCAACATCCGGCATAAGTTCATTCTCTTCCGTCAGCTTGAGGGCCCCTTTCTTCTCATCAACCGATCCCAGAAGCGGCTGGGTAGCGGTACAGAGGACAACGGTGCTTCCGCATTGATTGACCAAAAAATTTATGGCGTTGTTGAACATATGGACGCATTTTATTGGCAGCGTTTGAATTTCGTCGAATATAATGACGGCTTTCGCGAGTTGGTGCATGCGCCTTGCCCCACGGGTACCGGCCCCGAACACAGTTTCGAGGAATTGAACCATCGTAGTGAAAACAACTGGCGCATCCCAATTCTCAGTTAAAAGTTTTTCTTTCCAGCTCTGCACATCCGCTCCGATGTTCGAATGGTGTTCGAGAATGATTTTACCGGCGTCTTCGGGATACTCTTTCGGTTCAAATATTTCCCGCACATCCTGAGCATTTTGATCGATAATTGTCGTGAATGGGATAACGTAGATAATTCTATCCATGCTATGCTCTTTTGCATGGTGTAACGAGAAACGAAGGCTCGCGAGGGTCTTCCCTCCGCCGGTCGGCACGGTCAAAGTAAACAATCCCCCCGGACGCTTCGCTGCACGAAGACAATGTTCCGCTACGTCTTTGCGAATTTTATCCACATGGTTTTTTGTCTCAAAAGTCCTGTATTTATTTTCAAGTCGCTCAATCAGAATATCCCACGTGCGATAAATTCCCTGCTGACGATGCTGGACGTTTTTCGGTTTTTCTGAATCTGCCGTATCCTGTCGATCGGCATCAATAAGAGCACTAAAGAGAAACCTCACTAGCAGGCCGAATTGGAATTGGGCAACTGTTGAAAAGGGATTCTTTTCTGGGGAGGAACGTAAGATTTCACGGCACATGTTTTCAAAAGGTTTCGTAAATGACGTGCCTGTAAGAATATCATTCACCCTTTTGAGTAATTGTTTATCGGCATTTCCGGCACATTCCTCAAAATACGTTTTATTGTCATCCTTTGACAGCCGTTTCGAATAGTAATCCCAAGTTCCGCTATTGTCGGTCGTTAAACAATTGATTATCCCCGAGTGATGAGAAACCAGGCAAAGAGAGAGAAATTGTCCAAGAAGCTTATGTGCACTAGAGGAACTATTGTTGCGAACAAGGAACTGGGCTCCAGCTGTAGAATGGTCAATCTTGCCTTTCTTTCCTTTCGGATCTTCGAAATCTTCGTCTTCATCCGGATTAAACCTTGGGTCATCCTTCCTGATCGCATCTTTAATGTACTTTTGAAACGCACTGCTGTATTTCCCAAAATCATGCAGAAGTCCAAGTAGTTCCCCGTAATTCCCCATGCAGATTTTTTCGGCATGAGTTTTAGCTAATTCAGCAACTCCCCAAAGATGCTCTTCTAATGTTTGTCCAGCATGTGCAATGTTTTCCATTTTTTATTTCTTTCGATAGTTTTTATGAAGTTACTACTGTACTCACCACATTATCCCATAAACTACATTCATCTTCCCCACCTCCCCCTTCGCCTCTTCCCGCAACCAGTCCGGTTCCATGATTTCCGCACCAGCACCCCAGCGGAAGGCCCACCACATCACCTCGCGGGGTTCGGCGACATGCACTTCGAAGCGAAGCGATCCGTCATCGTTTCTGGTGGTGATCTGGCTGTGATGCCAGAGGGTTTCCTCGATATAAGTCCGGATGCGTGCCGCAAACAGCACGACGACCTTCTCAGTGGTTTTTCCCGCAAAGACGGAAAAGGCGTTCCGGTAACGCTGGCCGAAGCTGTAATCTTCCTGGATGGTAAACTTGATAGGGGTGAAGGCGATGTCCTGAATCCGGTTGAGCCGGAACATCCGGATGTCCTTCTGACGGCAGGCGTAGCCCTCCACGTAGAGGGACCGGTCCTGGAAGAAAAGATGATAGGGATCAAGCTCTTCACGCTTGGGCTGTTTTGCCGAAGGTTTCCGGTAGGAAAGAACAACGCGGCGGTTCTCGGAAACGGCCGTGTTGAGCTTTTCGAGAATCTCCTTCCTGCAGCCGAATCCCTCGCGGAGAACCAGGTCGTCAAAGAGGGAAACGGCGGTTTCCCGCATGGGCTCAGGCAGATCGGCAATCAACTTGCGGGCGGCGTTGAGGGCTTCGAAGCTGAGGGCGTAGTCTCCCGCAGCGGACAGTTGCCTGACGGCCATCAGCAGGGAGAGGCGTTCGCTCAGGCTGAGATTTTCGATGGGGAAATAGGCGTCGCGGGTAATGCTGAAACGGCGGCGGTGGCGATCCCAGAAAAATTCAAACCCCAGTTCCCTGAGGGCCGACTTGTCTTTATAGAACTGAGCCCGGCTGATCCCGTGAGAGACGAGAAGCTGCTCCACGGTCAGATAGGGTGCGCTTTTGATGTCCGAGACGAGCCGGATCAGCCTATGAGACTTCTTCAATCGGGATTCCATGCTGTCAACCACCACGACCATACACAGGAAAAAGAACAGAACGAGGAAAAGATACAGGGGAAGAATTCTTTAATCAAGGTCTATATGCCACTGAGTATACAACAGGGTAGACAGAGAGGATTAAAAATCCTTCGCTTTTTTCATGAGATCAGGAACTGTTTCTCCTTCCTGCAAGATTTGTTCGCTGGGGGATGCTGCGGATTATCAGGAAAACCATACCAGGATCACCCGTTTCGGATCATTTTTGTATTATTTTTAATAGCATGTTCAATTTTTTATTGACATACAAGAAAACCTTGCCTTATGTTGCAGTTGCGGAAAAGCTACATAACAGCCAGAAATAGAACCAGCCGGACAACCAAGGAGCGAAAGTCAGAGTTAAACGATTCAGGATTTACAGATGGAGGGGCATCGATAACATGCCGCGCAATGAACAGAGTAGCAACTGACAATGCGAGGTGACGATGGAAGCGAGTGATCCGGAACGAATCAACGTGATTGAAGGGAAATACGGCATTGGCGACATTGTGGATCTGGAACAGCTGCAGAAAATCTTCGAACTCTTTACCGAGGCCACCGGGTTTACCATCAATTTTCTGGATCACCCCGGCTTGGACATCCTGATTGCCGCGGACTGGCGGGGTATCGGCACAAAGCTCCGGAGGGTCTGCACGACAGCGGAATCCGCCTGTGAAACAAGCAGACAAAAGCTCTCGAACCACAGGGAAAACCAGTGCGGGAGGGTTATCGCACAGACGGATAACAGCCTCGCGGATCGTGTGGTTCCGATGATCACCAGCAGGAAAAACATCACAAGCCCGGCGACGGATCAACCCTTTCCGCAGGAACCCGGCTTGAGTCAACTCAGAATGCGTGCCCGGTCTTTCGGATTCGACGAACAGGCCTCTTTACAGACGCTGACGGAATCGCCCGCCGCAAGCAGAGAAAAACTCGACAACGCCGCCTCCCTTTTAGAAAATATCTCTGGAATCATTACAAATTTAATATTCGCCAACCAGGCGCTCCTCGAGGAACGGGAACGCCTGACGTCTGAAATCGCGGATTATCGCAAGGCAGAGAAAGAACTTGCCTGGAAAACGGCATTTCTCGAAGCTCAGAAGGAAGCCGCGGCCAAGGGAATCCTGGTGGTGGATGAACAGGGCAAGATCCTCCGGATGAATCACCATCTCCAGGAACTCTGGCAAGTTCCGCGGCACATCCGGGAAGGCCACGATAAAGCACTTCTTCTTCACCATCTGGCAGGCCGGACCAGGGATCCCGGGGAATTTTCCCATCTGGCGGACCATCTTCACAGACACCCGAAGGACACCAGCAGAAACGAAATCGAATTGATCGACGGCGCGATCCTGGACCAGTACACGTCTCCCGTCCTGGGGAGGGACGGAACCTGTTATGGAAGAATCTGGACATTCCGGGATGTCACCAGCCGGGAACGCACGGATGAGGAACTCAATACATCCGAAGCCTGGTACCGGACGATTTTTGAAAATACGGGGACAGCCATGATTGTGGTGGAAGAAGACACCACCATCAGTCTCGCCAATACGGAATTTGAAAACTTGACCGGTTATACAAAGGCGGAAATCGAAGGGGTAAAATCCTGGACGGAATTCGCGGCGAAAGAAGATCTGGACATGCTGATGACACAACACAGGCTGCGCAGGGTTCAACCGGATTTCGCCCGGAAAAACTACGAATTTCGCCTTGTCAACAAAGACGGCCAGGCAAGAGAAATTCACCTCACGGTCGATATGATCCCCAACACAAAACAAAGTATTGCGTCCCTTCTGGATATCACGGACCGCAAGCGGGCGGATGAAACGCTCAAGGAGTCGCAGAGGAGACTTTCAGAAATTATAGAATTTTTCCCCGACGCGACCCTGGTTGTCGACAAGGACGGTCGGGTCACCGCCTGGAACCGGGCCATGGAAGCCCTTACCGGCGTCAAGGCGGAAGATATGCTCGGCAGGGGCAACTACGAATATGCCATTCCTTTCCACGGCTGCAGAAGGCCGATTCTGATCGATCTTGTCCTTGGCCACCGCAGCAATGAGAAATTCGAAAGGGTTTACACAAACCTCCTTACAGAAGGCGGCATCATCCAGGGAGAAGGTTTTGCCTCCAGTCTGGCCGCTGGTGAGCGCTACTGCTCCGCGAAGGCCGTTGCGCTGCACGACTCCAGGGGAGAAACCGTCGCCGCCATCGAATGCGTCCGCGACATAACGGAGCAGAAAAGGATAGAGGACCGTTTAAACCGCGCGGAGAAGATGGAGGCACTGGGTACGCTTGCCGGCGGCGTGGCCCATGACATGAACAATTTCCTGGGCGTGCTGGTCGGATATTCGGAACTGTTGATGGAAACGCTGCCCGAAAACAGCCTTCAACAAAGATACGCACGGAACATTCTGCAATCCAGCGAACGGGGGGCCGCCATCATCCAGGACCTTCTGACCATGGCCAGGAGAGGGGTGTCCGTTTCGGAAGTGATCAATCTGAACAAGGTCATCGTCGATTACCTGGATTCGCCCGAACACGAGAAGCTGAAGTCCTATCATCGGAACATCCTGGTCAGGACGGAGCTTGAAGAGGATCTGTTCCGCATCAAGGGGTCCCCCATCCACCTGATCAAGACCGTCATGAATCTTGTTTCCAACGCCGCGGAAGCCATATCCGGCGAGGGCATCATCACGATCAGGACGGAGAACCGCTATCTCGATTTCGCCGTCAACGGGTATGAGGACATGCAGGAAGGCGACTACGTCGTTTTGTCCGTTTCAGACACCGGGGAGGGCATTCCGGAAAGGGATCTGGGGAAAATCTTCGAGCCTTTCTACACGAAGAAGATGATGGGGCGCAGCGGCACAGGCCTGGGGCTGGCCGTCGTCTGGGGAACCGTCAAGGATCATCATGGATTCATTGACGCGAAAAGCGAGGAAGGCGTCGGAAGCACGTTCACGCTTTATTTTCCCGTCACCCCCGAGGAATTGATTCGCAGGCAGGAGAAATCGGATATCGCCCGGTACATGGGATGCGGAGAGTCGATCCTCGTTGTCGACGACATGGCGTTTCAGCGGGAACTCGCCGTCAATCTGCTGAGCAGGCTGAATTATAAGGTCTGCAGCGTTTCCAGCGGTGAAGCGGCGCTTGAATATCTGAAGACACACAAGGTCGATCTGCTGCTGCTGGACATGCTCATGGAGCCGGGGATTGACGGGCTGGAAACGTTCACGAGGGTGCGGGCAATCGAGCCCCATCAGAAGGCCATTATCGTCAGCGGCTTTTCAGAAGACGAACGGGTTGGAAAAGCTCAGGAACTCGGCGCAGGCAAATATGTGAGAAAGCCCTACAACCTGGAAAAAATCGGGATGGCGATACGGAAGGAACTGGATAGAAGGTAAAACGGAGGATGGGATATGGCCCTTTCTGCACTTCCCGGCCACGGCGGCCATCCTGAACCGGAAGCGATCCAGCTTCCCGAACCGATGTCGGCCGGGGAAAAATCTGTGGAAGAGGCCCTGCGCAAACACCAATCCATCCGGGATTTTATCCGAGCGCCCCTTACCCTGCCCGAGCTGTCGCAGCTTCTCTGGGCGGCGCAGAATGTCTCTCTTCAGGCCGTGTCTCTGAACCTGGGAGCCGTGGTCATCGGGGCTTTTCATGACATGGAGGTCAAAGCGATTCTGAACCTCGCCGAGCAGGAAGAGCCTGTCTATATCATCCCGGTGGGGAGAACATAGGGTTATTCCACTGAACACACACTGAGAAGGACGGGCATGAACACAACAAGAGAAGGTGATGACGACAGGAACAAGCTGCTGCACTTTGACGAGGTTCAAGCCGCCGAAACAAGGGCCGGCTGCCCTCCGGAGGGAAAAGCGCTTGGGCTTGCCTTTTCCGGGGGCGGCATCCGCAGCGCGACGTTCAACCTCGGCGTTACGCAGGCGCTGGCCGCCATGGGCCTGCTGAAGCGCTTCGATTATCTCTCGACCATCTCGGGGGGCGGCTACATCGGAGGCTGGCTCTCACTTTTCATCAAGCGCTGCGCCGGAGGAAACGTCGCCGAGGCCGAAAAAGTGATTAACCAACGAGACGAGAACAACCTTGAACCCCCGTCGATCCGATTCCTGCGCGCCTTCAGCAACTACCTCACCCCGCGCATGGGGATGACTGGGGACACGCTCGTTGCCGTCGCCACATATCTGCGCAACCTGATCCTTAATCTCTGTATCCTGGCTGCGCTGATGACCGCGCTGCTCATCGTTCCCCGGATCACGGCCCTGGCGGCCGAATCTCTGGTAGCCTGGAGCGGCTTCGGCCGCATTTATTACGGGATCATCATCACCGTCCTCTTTTTTCCGATCCTGGTCGCAACGCTCGGACTGTTCTACCGGGCAGCAGACGCAAAGAATAAACGAACGCAGGCCGCAACGGAAAAACCACGCCACCCATGGCCCTGGTACCTGCGCTCCCTCTGGCTCAACATCCTGTATGACATTCCCGTCATCCTTGCCGCGTTTCTTACCGTTTGTTTCTTTCTGCAATTTGCCCAGTACAGCGAGATCGACAGAAAATCCCTGTTCAGGACCACTCTTTTCGAATATGTCATCCTCTGGCTCATCGGTGTCGTGATTTCCTTCCTCTGTGACTTCACAGCCCGGCTCCGGGAAAAGAACCGAACTCCGGTTCTCCGCGAAAATCTGAAGTGGCTGGGGGCGTTCATTCTAGCCATGACCCTGGCCAGCGCAGCGGGAGGGTCGGTCATTCTGGGGATTGTAAACACGATTGCGGCGGTATCCGAACCGCACCGCCTCTGGGCGACGGTGGCCTTCGGGCCTCCGGCAGTTATCGCCGCGTTCCTCCTGATGCTGACGGTCTACATCGGCATCATGGGCCGGAAATTCGACGAAAACGACAGGGAGCTATGGAGCGTATACGGTGGGCGCCTGATCGGGCGTTCCCTCTCGTGGGCAATCTTTTTCGCCATCGGATTTTACGGAGCGGCGATACTGGGATGGACAAACGACTGGATCGTCGGCATGGGAGGCATCACCTGGATTGCCACCACATTATTCGGGATTTTTGCCGGAAAGAGCAAACAGACAGGGGATCGGGCGTCACAGGGCTGGATGGACAAGCTGACGGTCATCGCCCCCTTTGTGTTCTTGCTGGGCTTGATGTTCCTGCTTTCCTGGGGATTGCACCAGTCGCTGATCTGGCCCGGCGATACCCCTTCCAAGGGATCCCATGTTTCCAGGGCCGGCGGGATGCCCGGCCACAACGCACCCGGAATCTATCTGCGAGCCGAATCCGCCGCGGGGTCGCCCGTCGTCACCGCCCGCGATATCGACAGCCCGGCTCCATGGGAGCGCTTCCTCAACATCGCAGAGGAAAAGTACGGTCAAATGGAACTCCGGTTCAAGACGCCCTGGACGCTTCCGATCGTCGCCGCAACGGCGCTTATGGCAGCTCTCCTTCTGTCATGGCGCGTCAACATCAACCTGTTCTCGCTGCACCATTTTTATCGAAACCGCCTTTCCCGCTGCTACCTCGGCGCAACGAACACGGGGCGACGTCCACACCTGCTGACGGGCTTCGATCCCAAAGACGATCTGGCTCTCGCCGAGCTGGCGGGGCAGCGGCCGTTCCACATCTTCGGGACATCGATCAACCTGAATCGCGGCCGGCAGCTCGCGTGGCAGAACCGGCGCGCCGCATCCTTCGCGTTCACTCCTCTGTACTCGGGCTATGAGCCGGCATCGCACCAGGTGAAAGGCGGTTACCGCCCGACGGCGGAATACGGGAAGGACAATGCCGCAAGTCCCGTACAGGTCGGCTCGGTCATGGCCATCTCGGGCGCTGCGGCAAACCCGAACCAGGGGTTTCATACCTCACCCGCTGTCGCGTTCCTGATGACCGTGTTCAATGTCCGGCTCGGGCACTGGTGTGGAGACCCCGTCCACGAAAAGTCATGGCGAAAGCGCGATCCGGGCCTGAGCCTGAGATACTGGCTGGCCGAACTGACCGGCACGGCCGACCTGGACCGCCCCTTCGTGAACCTCAGCGACGGCGGACACTTCGAGAACCTGGGCATCTATGAACTGGTGCGGCGGCGCTGCAGGGTGATCCTGGCAAGCGATGCGGGCTGCGATCCGAAGTACGCCTTCGACGATCTCGCCGAGGCGATCCGCAAATGCTATACCGATTTCGGCGTGGAATTCGAGTTCAAATCAAAAGTCGATGCGATCCGCCCGCAGGGCGACGACACGCTGCCTGCCGGCGACAGGATCAGCGAGCGGCATTACGCGATCGCTGAAATCAAATACCCGGGCGCAAAGGGGCTGACGGGCACCCTGATCTACCTGAAGTCCTCGCTCACCGGGGATCTTCCGCCCGACATCATGCATTACCGGCGCACACACAACAGTTTCCCCCACGAGTCCACAGCGGACCAGTTCTTTGACGAGTCGCAGTTCGAGAGCTACCGCCATCTCGGCTACGAGGCCGCCATGCGGTCGCTGACCATGATGCGCGAGAACAACGAACTCCCGCCGGAGCTGGGCTGAGGGGAAGACAATAAGCCGGGCGCTCGAAAAGACCGTCGCCGCCCGTCTTCATAAGACGGTCAACGGTTAAGGAGATCCATGATGCTTGTCCAGTTCAGTGTCGTCCCCCTGGGAACCGGTGAAAGCCTGAGCGAAAGCGTTGCAGAGGTCATCCGCCTTGTTGATGAAAGCGGACTCCCCTACAGGACGAATCCCATGGGAACCGTCATCGAAGGGGAATGGGACGCGGTGATCGACCTTATCAGGAAGTGCCATGAAGAGGCATTGAGGAGCGCACCAAGAGTGCTGACGTCGCTATCGATTGACGACCGCCCGGGGAAGCCCGACCGGATATCCGGAAAGATCGAATCCGTCGAAAAAAGGCTCAGGCGGGAAATTAAAAAATGAAAATCGTGCGCTTTATCTCGGACTCCCATCGCACCCTGTATGGACAATATGACCCGCAACGGCCTGCTGAAGCCAGGGTCATCGAGGGCGATCTTTTCGGCGATTTCCGGGTCACCTCTGAGAGGGTGAACATCAGGCAATACCTTCCCCCGGTAACCCCGGTGAACATCCTGGCATTGGGGCTCAACTACCGGCGTCATGCCGAAGAGACCCGGCTGGATACGCCGAAATATCCCATCCTTTTCATGAAGGCATCCAGCAGCGTCATCGGCCACGGGGAACCGATCCTGCTGCCCGCGGCCGCTCCCGAAAGCGTGGATTATGAAGCGGAGCTGGCCGTCGTGATCGGCAGCAAGGCCAAGAACCTGCAGCCCTCCGAGGCCATGGACTGTATCCTGGGGTATACCTGCGCCAATGACGTCAGCGCGAGAGACTGGCAGCTGCGAAGGCAGCAGGGGCAGTGGGTCCGGGCAAAGAGCTTCGACACCTTCTGCCCGCTGGGACCCTGGCTGGTCACGAAGGATGAAATCCCTGACCCGGATCGGCTCCGCATCCGCGCCCTGCTCAATGAAAGGGACATCCTGCAGGATGCCGCCACATCCGAAATGATTTTCAAGATACCGGTCGTCATCAGTTTTCTCAGCCAGTCGATGACCCTGCTGCCGGGGACGGTCATCCTGACGGGGACTCCGGAAGGAGTCGGGTTTACGAGAAAGCCCCCCTTGTATCTCCGGGAGGGAAACCGAATTTCCGTTGAAATCGATCAAATCGGCCGATTGAGCAATCCGGTGGCCCGGGAACGGATGCCTCAGCGTTGACCGTTCCCGCCGCTTTCCGGCTTCCGGGGTCCGGCCTGATCGGCTTGGCAGGGATACGAAGAAAGTTCAGGCACTAGGATTTAGAACAGCTCTTCAAACAATGCCGGAGCGGCACAGGGGTCGGCCATAAAAGGCCGCGCCCATGCCGGGCGCACCATAAAAAAGAGGCAGGACCGTTATCAGGCCCTGCCTCTTACATCCATCTTCAACGGCGTGTGTTACTTTCTAAATTTCTTTCTGAGCCCCACCAGCCCCAGCAAACCGGAACCGAGCAGCCAGAATGCGGCAGGAACAGGCACCGGAGTCGTATCAAGGTTATCCCAGAGACAGCCCCAGGTGACCTGAGTCAAAACAACGGATTTGATATCATCGGCACTTACGGCGAGATATCGATAGTCGCCCGACCACCCGGCAACGGTATGGATGGGATCAATGCCGCTGAATGACCCGGTATCGGCAAAAGCAATTTGATTTCCAAGGGCATTGTAGGCCTTCATGCTGAACCAGTCAGAATCTCCGCCATAATCCCCTCCATAAATGGAGACGGATTTTACCAGAGAATCGAATGTCATCGTCAAGGTCATTCCACCAGACCATGATGATGCGCAAATGCTGGGTGTACCGCTGAATGTCTGATAATCGGCTATGACTCCTACATAACTATCCGGTGCCGTAATGGTTAACCCTCCCAGGTTGACGCCGTTGATATTCGTTCCCGCCGTCAGGCTGTTAAAATCCCAGAGCGTGGCATGGGACGAACTCACCAAGAAGAACATGGCCATAACGACCATGAACGCCGTCATAACATAGTGTTTCTTCATCCTTTTAATCCTCCTCCCCCCTTGATTTGCTGCAATCAGCCAAGATGCTTCCATTCGTTTTGGGTCTGAAATTCATCATACAGCCAGCTATTCTCGACGCTCTCACCACCTCCTTTACGAATCCATTCTTTCCGCTTTTGGCACTCTCCACGGATGAAGCCAAAAGAGTTAAAGAGATGCTCATGCCCTCCAAAACAACGGCCCCACATTCATTACATGAAGCAGACAGCGCCTCTTGCGGTCTCTCATGATTGCATTACTGGACAGAAAAAGTGAAGATCCTGAACCGGATTTTATCATTAATAGAATTTTGCATTATGTCAATACAGATAAACCATGGTTTTATCTAAGGATAATGCCTAGGTTTTATAGGAACTTTCTCCGGGAAGGTGGGAGATGGGGTCCTTCAATGAATGCCGCTAAAAGCAGGCCACACCCTGCAGGGTAAGGCATCCTCTGATTCCCCGGTTTCCGGGGTCCGGCATGACCGGGTTTGGAGGGATTCGGAGAACGTTCGAAAGCTAAGAATTCTTTTGGGCAGGCCGGGCAGGGCCATCCTGATCCCGTCCATCCAGTCCATCCAGTCCAAAGGTGAGCGCCAGGGTTACCAGCGACGATCCAGCCGCCAGATAGAACAGCGTTTCAAAGCCCGACCCCAGGGCAATCAGACTTCCCCCGAGATAGGGCAGAAGGAAATACCCCCCATCCAGAGCGAAAAGCGTCAGGTTCGTGTTCAATCCCCGGAGGGATGGCGGTGACGCCGAAAAGAGGAGAGCATTCAGAAGGGGCAGGACCACCCCCATGGCCAGGCCATAAAAAGCCCCGATCAGATAGAACGGCCGGAGAGAATCGGCAGAGGGAAGAAAAACGAAGCAGAAAACCAGCGCAGCCAGCCCCAGGCGAAAGGAGCGCAGCTTGTTGAACCGGTCGAAGAGTCTCCCCCCCACCACGCGGACGGCCATCATCATCGCCATGGAAATCGCAAAGAAGAATCCCACACGGCCCGCACCCGTCTGCAGGGAAAGATCCTTGGCAAAATAGAAAACCGTCGCGTGGGCAAGGTAGAGGAAAAAGGCCGCCGAAAGGAGCAGGGCCACGGAACGCTGCCGGAAGTTCTCTTTGATTTCGGCAAAACCCGGACGGCGCAGGACCGATGCGTCCGCACGGCTCAGCATCCCCCTCAGGCGCTTGCGAAGAACCAGGCCGAGCAGCAGGGCGACAAGAGTGAAAAGGGAAACGCCGGCATAGATATCCGCCTCGTTGCGGACCATCGGTAGAATCGCCTCCGTCAGAGGCGGAAGCGTCGCCAGGGGAATCATCGTGGCGATGCTGACAATCCCGAAACCCTGGCCGCTTTTTTCGCCGGGGATATACTGGACGATCAATGCGATTACCGCCGTGGTAAGGACCACAAAAACAACTCCGTGGGCAATGCGCAGCAGGATCAGAAACGTAACTCCCGCTGCCGGAATGTAGGAGCAGGACACCCCGATCAGCAGGATCATGGAGGCCATCATGACGGCAAAGGCATTGCGGGCGGTGATCCAGGAGATGACGAAGGGACGGAAAAGAAAGGCGGCCATGGGCTCCAGCCCCACGAGGACCCCCCGCCAGAGGACAGGAATGCCGATTTCACCAAGGTAATGGTAGAAATTGAAAAAGACGGAGACGCTGCAGAAGGCCACCAGCAGGATCAGGTTCAGGGCAAGAAATTCGAAGGAGAAGAGCGCTGGAGAGGTCTTCATGGATCATCGCTTCTTTTCGCAGACAAGAAACATCCCTCTGTCCGTGCGGGACAGAGGGATTCGCAGGTTCCCATCCCCGGCTTCGGCTCAGACAATCGGGCATGTCGTGGAATTCCAGCCGATGAGACCGCCCAGAACAACCACGGCATTGCGCCAGCCGGCCCTCTGCAGCAGGCTGGCCGCAATCATGGAGCGCAGATCGCTGGCGCACAGGATATAAACGGTTCCGCTCTTCGGCACCTCGTTCATCCGTTCGGGAAGCATCGTGAGATGAATGTTATGGGCGCCGGAGATGCTCCCGTGAGTGGCCACTTCGTCTTCGCTTCGAATGTCCAGAATCCATGCCTGCTCTCCCTCATCGACAAGCCTGCAGAGGGATGAAGCGGAAACCATCCGGACCGAACCGCTTTCGTAACCCGCCGTATTCCAGGACAGCATCCCGCCGGCCAGATGTCCCGCCACGGTATCGTAGCCGAAACGGATCAGGTAGCGTAACGTCTGGGAAAAATCTTCGCCCTCCTGAACCAGGAGGATGGGTTTTCCGTAGGGAAGGAACCAGCCGGCATATCCCGGCAGTCCGCCCAGCCAGATCGAGAGTGAGCCGGGCACATGGGCCGCCCCGAACCCCAATTCCATGCGGGTGTCCACCACGATGGACGATTGAAGCTGAGAAGCGAACGCTGCCGCCGACAGCGGCTTCGGCAGGGGCATCGCTCCCAGCAGCGGCGGACCTTCCAGGTTCAGCCGCTCCATCTGCCGGAAATAGGGGGCGTATTCCAGTTTGTGCGCCACCCCGAGGATAAAGGCATCCCGGTCGGGAAACTGCAGCTTCGGATTATAGCGGCGCTCCAGACCGATTGTCGTCCATGACCGGTCGGCAATGTCTGCAGCGCAGACGGAACCCGCACCGTGGCCGGGGCAGACGATCACTTCATCCCCGAACGGCAGCAGCCGCCGGTGCAGGGTGTCGTACAGGAGACCTGCCATCCTCACCATCTGGTCTTCCCCGAGAAAATCCACCCGGCCCACGTCCCCTGCAAAGAGGGCGTCCCCCGTAAAAACCATCCAGGGGTTGCCGCCGGATTCATAGAGCAGATAACTCATGCTCCCGGGGGTATGGCCCGGCGAAGAGACCGCTTCGAGCTTCAGCCGGCCGATCTTCCAGGTCTGCCCATCAACGGCAGCCTGGCCATATCGATATTTCCACTGGCCGTCGGCATGCCAGATTTCCGCGCCGGTCCGGGCAGCCAGTTCAACCGAACCCAGGACAAAGTCCTCATGACGGTGGGTTTCCAGAACGGCGACAATGCGATACCCCTGAAGGGTCGCCGCTTCGAGATAAACATCGATGTCGCGGCGCGGATCGATCACCACGGCCTCGTGACTGTCGCCGACAAGATACGAATACTGGGCGATTCCTTCAGACTCGATTCGCTGAAAAAGCATGGAGAACCTCCTTGAAGAAACATATGAAGGGTTTGTAGACGACATTCCGGAAGAATCACACGCTCCGGTCCATTTCGCAGGGGATATTCATACCATAATTTCCATAACAATGTCAGCAGTATTAAGGGGGGCATTTCCCCACAGAGCCGCCATGGGCAGGAGATGGACAACAGGCCAATCCCTCAAAAGCGGGGGAATTCAACAGGGAAATTCGATCTCTTTCCCGCAGGGCATCTTTTTTTGAGTGCTTTTTTTCCATTTTATGTATACATGCAGCCCCGGATTCAAGGAAATCGATCCGGTGTTAAAAGGCCGTGAAGCACGGCCGCTTTTCAAGTGTTATGGAAAATATGGGAAGGGAAAGATTATGAAAGGGTGTGATGTTATTGAATTGATCGGAAATACTCCGCTGATCAGACTTAGAAATGAAAACATTATAGCCAAGGCTGAATTCCTCAATCCCGGGGGGAGTATAAAGGATCGTGCCGCACTGGCGATGATTGAAGCGGCAGAACGGGATGGAATCCTGAAACCGGGGATGAAAATCGTTGAACCGACGTCAGGCAACACCGGCATTGGGATAACCCTTGTCGGAGTGGCAAGGGGCTATGAAGTCTACATCGTCATGCCGGAGGGCATGAGCGAAGAGAGAAAGAACATCATCAAGGTCCTCGGAGGAAATCTTGTCCTGACTCCCGACAGTGAAAGTGTCGCCGGCGCGATTCAAAAGGCGGAAGAGCTCGTTGAGAACTTTCATGGATATATGCCGAATCAATTCAAGAACCCGACGAACGCACTGGCTCATTACAAACATACCGCACCGGAACTCTGGGAGCAGTCAGGGCATAAGATCGACGTCTTCGTCTCCGGCATCGGCAGTGGCGGAACCATCCAGGGAATCGGCTCCTTTCTGAAGGAACAGCGTCCGGACATCATGATTGTCGCTGTCGAACCCAAGAATGTTTCCGCCCTTCTCGGACATGAACCCGGTTTGCACCAGATCCAGGGAATAGGAGACGGTTTCATTCCCGACCTCCTGGATCCGTCCCTGATCGACAGAATTCTCGAAGTCAGTGACGATGATGCCATTGCCACAACGCGGGAGCTGGCTACGAGCAATTCTCTGTTATGCGGGACCTCCTCCGGGGCGAACATCTGGGGCGCAAGGCAAATAGCCGTGGAACATCCGGAATGGGTGATCGCCACCGTGCTCCCGGACCGGGCAGAACGGTATTTCAGCACCGGCCTGCTCTGAAGCCGATCAATCATAGTTTCGCAGAGTTACATCCGCGGTAAGCGTCATGGTCCGCGTGACGTTTTTAAAATCGGGGGCGGAAGTCGCCGCGACGAGGGATATCTTTACTTTCCGGATGAGGGACAGGTCCGACGCAATGCCGTCGCTGCTGTCATAATACGTCAGGGTAAGACCCGTTATGTGATCCGCCAGGGGCTGGAGGGATCCATTGGATGTGCGGCCCAGGCACTGATGATTTCCGCAGGTGTAGATCGAATACGAGATGTTTTCTCCCGGATTGGCGCTGGCCGTGGCGGGCGTGACGGCGCCGTTTCCATTGAGATCCGCCGAGAAGCTGACCGTATTGCCCGAGGCATTTGAAATTCCGACGCAGGGGGAATTGGTGGCTGAAGCCATGTTTGTTCCCGCGCAGACCGAAAGGCCGCCGGTCGGATTGTAGCCGGCCATTCGGATCTCCCGGGTCATCATTTCGAGCCCCACCCGCGCATTCTGCTGCATCTCCGTGAGGCGCTCCTGAGTGCTGTAATTCCGGTGCTGATTCTCAAAGAATCCCCAGATAGCCCCCAGGAGGACAAGAGAAACCGCCAGGGCAACCATTAGTTCAACCAGCGTAAACCCGTTGTCGCTTTTATGGCATGATTTCATAACACACAAACCCCTGTCGATTCGATTTGGATCAGTTGCTCACCTGGTGCCAGGAAGTTCTTTCCAGGTTTCTTACCCGGGGCGTTCCAGGCGGCAGGTTGCTCAAGCTGACCCCGTAAGACCAGTTACGGGTCGGGGGATTGTACACCGTTCCGGTCCCCGGCCAGTTTCCCGTGGCCTGTTGACTTTCCCAGAGGCAGGTCAGTGATCCGCTGTAGGTGTAGGTTTTCCCCGACCAGTTTTCCAGGAAACGGATCAGATTCTCCACCCCTCCACTGTACTGGCTGCCGGCCGTGTTTTTATTTCCCGTCATGATCGCGGCGTTGACCTGCGTACTGGAGGCGGTTCGGCTGGACAGCCCGCTGGTACTGTTGGCATCCGACCAGTTGTTGGAGAGCACCGTTACGGCATCAGCGAAAATTCCCGCCGGGTCATTGTCCGTGTTGTAGTCTCCCTTGATGTACAGGGGGTTGTTGGTGACCACGGAGAGTCCGCCGGAGGGCATTTCGCTGCCGTTGACCAGACGGACGGCTGGATTGGTCACGGAGTCGGATGAAATATAGAGAATGCCGTTTTCGCCCCCGCTGGGAGGATCATTCAGCGCGGCCATGGCGGCTGTGCTGGTGCGCAGAAGGGCGACATCCACCTCCACGGCTGTCATCACCTTGCTTTCCCTTCCGTCCGTAAAGGTCTTTGTGGTGATGGTTCCCGCCGGAAGTGTAACGGCTGTACCATATCTGTCATAGGCAACGCCATTGACAATTCTCAGCCCCGACTTTACATAAAGGCTGTCCGTGCCGGTTCCAAGGATATCGATGGGTTGCCCGCCCGTGGTTGACAGGGGCAGGTTGAGCTTCTGGATGCCGTGATCGCTCGTCTTGACTCTTCCATCCCAGCTGTCCAGGGCATCGGCCTTCCAGGTGCCGCTTGAACTGTCCGTGGTCAGGGATTGATACGTACCGGTCGAATCCTTTATCTTCACGGCACCGGCCCCGGATGTGTCCGTATAGTCTTTTCTCTGATGAACGATATCGCCTGCGGAAGTGATAATGGAATCCACCTTGAGCGTTTTTGACCCCCAGGGACGCATGTAGATATCCTTGTTGGAATGTATGCGCCCTCCCGTAAAGGTCATATCGCCGCCGGGAAGCATCTCCAGGTCGTTCTCGTAGAAAATGCCGAATTGAAACAGGGGGATCAGCTGGTCTTCCATCTTGTAGACCACGGTGGCACGGGCGTTGGTGCCGTCTTTAAGGGCGGTGGATGTGATGGTGTAGGCCTGACAGTAAGCCGTCAGTCCGTTATATGCCCCCGTCATCGTTTTTTCCGTGACGGTCGAATTCGTCGCAAGGAATGTACCGGTATTCTGAAAGGAAAATCCGGAAATCGCCGGCGGTACGACACCGGTGGTGGGTCCGTTCAATACCTTCAGAGCTTCCCGCAACCGGTTGACGCCGTATTCGGCCCCTGCTTCAGCCGCATAGAGAGCCTGCTCGCCTGACTTGAAATTGCCGCTGATTTTTAAATCCGTTGATATGTTGAGCATCGCCGTTGTTCCCAGGAGCATCAACGCCGCCATCACGATCAGCGCCGTCACCAGGGTGACCCCTTTTTCATTGACCATAAGATGCTTCCGCTTCTCATGTCTTTCATGTTTCGTTCTCATCTTTTTCCACTCCTATCGATCAATAATGCTTCTGATGGTTACGGTCCGGGTCAGTCCGTTCGACAACCAGGACACATTGACGGTAACGGTTTTCGTATTGGTGACCGGTACGTTGTTCTGAACAGTCCATTGCCGGGAAAAGACCGTCGCCACCGTTTCCGGTCCACCCGATACCATGGCGTCGTAATTCATGTTCTTCAGGGCCTCCATTTTATCCTTGGCCAGCACGGTCGCCTGCGTTGACAACCTGCTGTAGGAATTGCTTTTAACGGCCATGACATTGACCGAAGCCAGGCCGACGGTAAATATGGTGATCAGGAGCATGGTTACCAGCAGTTCCACCAGAGTGAACCCCTTTTTCGAGAGTGGGCTTGCCATGATCATTCCTCTCTTCCTTTCTTTTCTATTGTTTCAGTTCGGTCAGGATCCGTTGCCCCTTCTTCGGGGAAGCGGCTGATTCCGCGGTGCCCTTTGAGAAAACGTCGAACAGAACTCAGAAGGCGAAAGTGACTCAACGTTGAACAGGAAATTATCGAAAATCGTCTTTCCTGTAAATATTTGACGGCTGACGGGAAAAATAACAGGGAAACTCATGGGCACCAACGTTGGTTTGGTGGTACGAAGATTGAATAAAAATATTTCCCTAAGGAAATTGGCTATCTTTGACAAATCAACCTCCTGTTTCCCTTACTTTCCCTTCGTTTTTTCCTACAGATAAAATGATGGGATTTACCCGTCATTATCCAATGACGAAACCACTGTCGATTTTCCTTAGCTTGTCATACAGGATTTTTTCTCAGGGATGTCCCCTTGCCGCCCTGCTGGAACCGGAGAAAGACGTTCATGACGCTGCGACAGAAAACCATCATGACGACAACCGCTGTCGCTTTGGCCCTGGCGGTCCTCACACTTCTGGTATCTCTGCATATTCTGCAGAGCGGTCTGCGGGAAATCGAAAACCGGAATGTCACGGTGAACGTGGAGCGGGTTTTGAGCTTCATCCAGGCCACCGTCTCCGAATTGAGTTCCAATGCCCTGGATTATTCGGGATGGGACGACACCTATGACTTTGCCCAGAACCACAATCATGCCTACATCAAGACAAACCTGATCGCTTCCACATACACGACTCAGAAGCTCAACCTGCTGATGATCCTCGACCGGAACGGCAGCTCAATTTATGAAGCCGGATTTAACCTCCAGAAAGGCTCCTTCGCGCCGGTGCCGCGGTTGCTCCGGGACCCAGCCTTCATGAAGCGTCTGAAGGCCTCAATCCCTCAGGCGAAGGGAACATTGAGCGGCATCGTAATTCTCGATGAAGGTCCCATGATGATCTCCATTCAACCGGTCCTGAAGAGCGACCTCAGCGGGCCTGCCAGCGGCAATCTGATCATGGGCCGATTTCTCAACCCGGAAGAAATCAGGAGCATGTCGCAGTTGACCCATCAGCATTTCGAGCTGCTCCCCTTCAAGAACGGCAAATTGACAACGGATTTAAAACAGGTGCGCCTCCGGCTGGAGACATCGAAATCCATCATGGTCCAGCCGGTCAACGGAAGGACCATTTCCGGATACGCCCGCATCGATGACATCTTCGGACAGCCGGCTCTTCTTCTATCTACGACGGAAGAACGGTCGATCTACCGGCAAGGTGTTCTGACCATCGGATATATGTTCGCGTTTCTTCTGATCAGTACCGTCGTTTTTCTGTTCGTTTTTCTTCTTCTTTTCGAACGGCTGGTCATGAAGCGCCTGAGCCGCATGAGCAAAGAGGCTCTGGAAATCGGAAACGGCAGCCATACGGACCGCCGTTTTGCCGTCACAGGCGGTGATGAATTGTCCGTTCTGGGAAAGAGCATGAATATTCTGATGGAAAAAATCGAGCAGACGGAGTCTCTGCTCCGCAGGGAGGCGGCACGTTATCGGGCGGTTGTCGAGGATCAGACGGAACTGGTCTGTCGCTACCTGCCCGACGGTAGGTTGATCTTTGTCAATAATGCCTACTGCCGCTATTACGGAAAAAACCGTTCGGAACTGCTGGGCTCCCTGGCCTTTGCTTCTGTCAGCGAACCGGACCGCGAACCGGTTGAACACTGCCGGCAGGCGTTGAGCAGAGACAACCCGATCACGACCTATGAATATCGGGTGGCCCTGGCCGGCGAAAGGATTCGGTGGCAGCATGCCACGGAGCGGATGATTTCGGATGAGATTGGGCAGCCGCTGGAATTTCAGACGGTCATCCGGGATGTCACGGATCGGAAACTGATTGAAGAATCTCTCAGGAACGCTTATGCGGACCTGGAAAAGCGCGTTCAGATGCGGACCGCTGAATTGCTGAGAAGAAATGAACAGTTAAGCACTGAAATCGCCAAAAGGGCCCAGATTGAAGATGCCCTTTCCGTGTCGGAAAAAAAATACGCGGGCATTATCGACAATGTCGGAATCGGAATCATCGTTCTCGACCGGCAGCAGAACATCATCGCGGCCAACCGGCTGATGAAGGAGTGGTTTCCGGATCTGGCTCCTGCCGGCTCCTGTCCCAGCGGGCCTGAAGAGCATCGCGACGAAGGGACCCGTCAACTGACCGGCCCCGCATCCCGGACCTTCCATGACGGACAGGTCCACGAGGCGGAAAGCACGATCCGTGTCGGCGGGGAACCCCGCCTCTTTCGCATCGTCTCTTCCGCAATCCTGGACAGAAACAACTCCATCGAGGCCGTGATCGAAATGCTCGACGACATTACCCAGCGCCACCAGGCAGAGGAGATCCTCCGCATCCGTGAAGCCCGCTATCGGGGCATTGTTGAAGACCAGACGGAACTGATCTGCCGGATGACGCCGAACGGTCGTTTCACGTTCGTCAATGAAGCCTACGGCTCATACCTGGGCCAACAGGCCGAGGAGCTGATCGGGAGAGACTTTCTATCCTTCATTCACGAGGAAGACCGGGCGGGCATCCTGGAAAGGATGTCGTCACTCAGCCCGGAGCATCCGGTCATCTGCTTTTTGTGCCGCGGGATGATGGAAAACGGCGGGGTTCGCTGGCAGCAGTGGAGCCAGCGGGCGATTTTCTCTGAAGGGAGCACCCTTTCGGAGCATCAAGGCGTGGGCCGGGATGTAACGGACAGGAAGCAGGCGGAGGAGGCGCTGCAGGAGAGGCAGAGGGAACTGGATGAGAAATCCCGATCCCTCGAAGAGGCCAATGTCGCCCTGAGGGTTCTCCTCAGGCAGAAGGAGGAAGATCGAGAGGAAGTTGAAGAGAGGATTCTGTCAAACATCAATGACCTTGTCATGCCCTATGTCGAAAAGCTGAAGATAGCCCCACTTGATGCGCGCAATCGATCGTGCCTGGAGGTTCTTGAAACAAACCTCAAAGACATCAGAACTTCGTTCAACGGACGATTGACCTCCGGGACGTACAATCTCACCTCCAAGGAACTGGATGTGGCCAACCTGATTCGGGAGGGTAAAACAACGAAGGAAATAGCAGATTTGCTGTATCTCTCAAAAAACACGATCGATTTTCATCGCAACAACATCCGCAGGAAACTGGGAATCACCAATGAAAAGACCAATCTCCGCGCCTACCTGTCATCACTGTCCTGACGACCTGCCCCCCGCTCGTTTCAAGAAGAGCCCCCTTTTTGCACGATCCCATGCCACCATGGCCTGTGCCGACCAGTCCTCTCGCCCAACGGCCCCGGCTTCATTCTCCCTTGCGAGTGCTCCTTTTCAGGACGCAAAAGGGTGAGCCGCCGTCTTCGCCTTGACAAACCAGAAGGAGATTGTAATATTTATGATACATTACAATCTCAGGAGCGGCATTATGAAAAAGATCAAGATTACAGGAATGAGCTGCAACCACTGTGTAATGGCTGTTACGAAGGCCTTGAAGGGTATCGAGGGCATTGAGGATGTTTCCGTTGATCTGAAGGCCGGTGAAGCCACGTTCGAGGAAACGAAGTCCGTGGACCCGGAAGTCATTAAACAAAAAATTTCCGAGGCGGGGTTCGAAGTTGTCGGATAAGGCAATCCTTCATATCTCCGGAATGAGCTGCGCTTCCTGCGTGCGCCGCGTTGAGCAGGGACTGCGGGAAATGGCGGGGGTCGAACAGGCCACCGTCAATTTCGCCCTGGAACAGGCCGTTGTGGACTTCGATTCCGCGACGGTACTCCCTGAACAGCTTACCGAGCGGGTCCGGGAACTGGGTTATGAGGTCGTCAAAATCGACCGCCCGGCCGCCGGAGGGCTGGAAAAAACAACGATTTCCGTCGGCGGGATGACCTGTGCCGCCTGTGTGCGCCGCGTCGAAAACGCCCTGAAAAAAGTGGAGGGCGTGAAGGATGTGTCGGTCAATCTGGCCACGGCCCGGGCCACGGTCCTCCATGAACCCGTCTGGCAAGGGGTGACGGGACTGAAGGAAACGGTGATCGACCAGGGATACGAATTCCTGGGGATCATCGACGAGCTTCAGGAAGACCCCATCGCCGCCGCGCGGATCCGGGAAATCAAGGACTTGAAACTCCGGTTTTCCGTCGGCGCCGTGCTCAGTGTCATCATCTTCATGGGTTCCATGCAGCACTGGTTTCCCTTTCTCCATGGCATTCCGCCGCGGCCCCTCCAGATGGTCCTCTTTATCCTTACCGCCCCCGTCGTTTTCTGGGTGGGCAGCCGCTTCTTTACCGGCGCCCTGAAAGCGGCCCGGCAGAAAACCAGCGACATGAACACCCTGGTGGCTATCGGGGCACTCTCGGCATACATCTATTCCGCCCTGGCCACTTTTTTCCCCCGGTTCTTCGCCGAGGCAGGGCTGATGCCTCATGTCTACTACGACGGCGCGGCCATGATCGTCACCCTGATCCTCCTGGGAAGGCTGCTCGAGGCGGGCGCCCGGGGCCGGACATCCCAGGCCATCCGGCGTCTGGTGGGACTCAAGCCGAGAACGGCCCGCGTCATCCGGGACGACCAGGAAATGGACATCCCGGTGGAAGAGGTTCTCAAGGGGGATCTGCTCGTTGTGCGGCCGGGAGAAAAGATCCCCACAGACGGCATCGTCCGTTCAGGCTCTTCAGCGGTGGACGAATCCATGCTCACGGGGGAAAGCGTGCCTGCGAACAAGGAGCCGGGCTCCGAGGTCTTCGGCGCCACCTTGAACCGCAGCGGCAGCTTTACCTTTGAAGCCACGAAGATCGGTGCGGAAACGGCTCTTTCCCAGATTATCCGGCTGGTGGAAGAAGCTCAGGGTTCCAAGGCCCCTATCCAGCGGCTTGCCGATCGTGTGGCGGCCGTTTTCGTTCCCGTTGTCATTGCGATAGCGCTGCTGACTTTTATCGTGTGGTTCTTTTTCGTCCCGGAACCTGTCTTCAGCCGCGCCCTCCTGAATTTTGTTTCCGTCCTGGTCATCGCCTGCCCCTGCGCGCTGGGTCTGGCCACACCCACGGCGGTCATGGTGGGCACGGGGCTGGGGGCGGAGCACGGCATCCTGATCAAGGGAGGAGAAAGCCTGGAAAAGGCTTATCGGCTGACCTCCGTGGTCTTCGACAAGACAGGCACCCTGACCCGGGGAGAGCCGGAGGTGACGGATATCCTGGCCGCGGAGGGAACTGTGCCGGAAAGGGTTCTCCAGACGGCGATTTCTCTTGAATCCCGGTCGGAACACCCCCTGGCCCAGGCCATCGTCGTTCGAGGAAGATCGGAGGGGCTGGCCCCCCTGGCCGTTGAGCATTTCGAGGCGCTGTCCGGACTGGGGACACGGGCTCTCATCGGAGGGAAATCGTGCCTGCTGGGGAATCTCCGCCTTATGCATCAGGAAAGGATGGATTTGCAGGGGCTGGACCGGAGGGTCGCCGATCTGGCCGGTCAGGGAAAAACCTGCGTCCTGGTCGCCGAAGAGGGCCGGGTTACAGGACTGATCGCCCTGTCCGATGTCCCGCGGGAATCTGCAAAAGAAGCCGTGGCCGAACTGAAAGCCTCAGGGCTCCGGGTGGCCATGATCACCGGAGACAATCTCAACACCGCCTCAGCTATCGGCCGCCAACTGGGCATCGATCAAATTCTCGCAGAAGTCATGCCTGGTGACAAGGCACGGGAAATCCGGCGGCTTCAGCAGGAAGGGCAGATCGTGGCCATGGTGGGAGACGGGATCAACGATGCTCCGGCCCTGACGTCGGCGGACATCGGCATCGCCATCGGAGCCGGAACGGACGTGGCCATCGAAGCCAGCGACATTACCTTGATGACCGGTGATCTCCGGGCCGTTCCCCGGGCCATCCGGCTCTCCCTGGAAACCATGAAGGTCATCCGCCAGAATCTCTTCTGGGCCTTCATCTATAACATCATCGGCATCCCGATCGCCGCCGGTGTGCTCTACCCCTTCTCCGGAATCCTTCTGAACCCGGAGTTCGCAGCAGCCGCCATGGCCCTCAGCTCCGTCTCGGTCGTCAGCAATTCCCTCCGCCTCCGGTATACAGGCCTCAAATCCTGAAGGCTCCCCCCGGAAACACACGCTCTTCATGGCTTGGATATTGCTTCTACAAAAAGCTCTATCCTGCATGCTGAAAAAAACCTCATATCAGATCTTCCTGTTGTATCCTCGGGTTACGGACATCGTGATCAAAGGGCGCGGCGACGGATTTTTATGCAGACTACCTAAAAAATGACAGTGACAGCACAATTCTAATGCATGGCACGGGAAAAAGAACCAGGGTGAAGGGCACCCCGAATATTGAAGTGGGATGTGGCATCGCCCGGGGGGATGACTCATTCGGGGCCGGTCGGGATGCTGCCAGCCAGGCGACAGAGGGCATTATCTCCTATTTCCTGACGGCGGTGATCGTCTTTGCACCGGCTTCCTATGACCTTGACGCCATGCTTTCCGGAATCCGGAGCGTCGTTGGTGACGTCCCCCTGTTCGGCGCCAGTTCAGCCGGAGAAATGTGCCATCGGGCCTTTTCGGGAAGCGTTGTGGTTATGGCCCTCGCTTCCCCTTATCTCTCTGTCAGCGTCGGACTGGGGAAAGGGGTGTCAACGGATTGTCGAGGCGCCGTGATCGAGGCAATCGAAGGGGGCACGGTCAAACGGTATTTCAATCCTAAAAACAGCTCCTATTACAATAAAATGACCCGCAACGGCCGGTCGGTCTTTGCCATCCTGTTTTCACCGGGATGCACGGCCGCCTCGGATTCCTACAGCCCTGAAATCCTGGAAGAACTCAAACGCCTTTCTCAGGGATGCATCTCTTTTTTCGGAGGCAGCGCCGTCGATCCCGCAGGAACAACCGGGCAGGAAAATTTCGTTTTTTACGGAAACAGAGCCTACTCTGACAGCATGGTTCTGGCGGTCTTCGAAACGGGGCTTAAGTTCGGTATTGCCATGGGCCACGGGTTCCACCCCACGGGGAAGAGAGTCGTTGCCACAAAATGCAGGGGCCGTGAAGTTCTTGAACTGGACCATAGACCGGCCGCGGATGTTTTTTCGGAACTTCACGGCATCCCCAGGGAAGAGCTGGAAGGAAACTATCTCTTTGAACAGATAGCGCGGCCCTTCGGAATGCGCCATGCTCTGGGGGAGTACACGATTTTCGTCCCTCACACCCTAACGCCGAATGGCGGAGCAAAACTCGCCCACCCGGTGCAGGAGGGAACCGCTCTGGCCCTGATGGAAGCCATCGAGGACGAAGTGGCCGCGGCGGGAAAGGACACGCTGCAGAGTGCACTGATGCAGTCCGGCATCACCGAACCTGCCGCCATACTGGTCTGCTCATGCTTCCTGAGGATGAATCTTCTGAAAAGCAGGATTAATGAAGAACTGGCCGCGATCACCACTGCCATGCCCGGTGTTCCCCTGGCGGGTTTCTACAGTGCCGGCGAACAGGGCACGAACGCGGATCATGTCAGCCGCCACAACAACGAGGCCATTGTGATCCTCCTCTTGGGCAACGAGCTGTCCTATGCCGCCAAAGTGGCGGAGGAAAACCGGATCCTGTACCGGATGCTGGAGGCGCGCCTGGCGGAGAAACAGCTTCTGCAAGAGGAATTGGCGGGACAGATCCGTTTTCTCCAGATCCTGATCGACAACATCCCGAATCCTGTCTTTTACAAGGATCCACAGGGACTATACCTCGGCTGCAACAAGGCTTTCGAGGAATATTTCAATCTGCGGAGGGAAGAGATCCTGGGTTCATCCGTCGAGAATCTCGATCAGGTCGATCAGATCGACCTTCATCGCCAATTGGACAGAGAGTTGATTCAGAAGGGCGGCAGGGCCGTTTATGAATCCACGATCCACGCCGAAGACGGCACCCTCTTGCATACCATCATCCATAAAGCCCTTTTTCACAAAGCCGACGGGACTCCGGGCGGCATTGTCGCCAGCATGACCGATATCACCGATCGCAAACAAACTGAAGAGGTCCTCAGGATCAGCGAGGAAAAATTCCTCAAAGCGTTTCAAGGCATTCCGACGATGATGACCATCATCACGTTTCAGGACGGAAAAATCGTTGAAGTCAATGAAAGTTATCTGCGAAACCTCGGGTTTACGCGCCGGGAGGTGGTGGGAAAAACCTCAAGAAAGCTTGATGTTTACGTCTATCCGGAACAGCGTAATCTTGTCATTAACATGATGATTGCAAAAGGTTCCGTGCAAAACCTCGATGTCCCGTTACGAACCAAAACGGGAGAGATCCGCCATTGCCTTCTGTCGGCGGAACGGATCCAGTTGCAGAATGTGGAGCACGCACTGATCCTGATGCAGGACATCACGGATCAAAAGCATGCGGAGCAGGAGCGCCTCCAGCGGATGAGGCTGCAAAGCATACTGCAGACGGCGGGAACGATCTGTCACGAATTCAACCAGCCCCTTCAGATCCTTTCCGGATACACCGAACTGCTCCTTGCCGACCCGGCCCTGGATCCGAAAATCCATCAGAAACTGCAGATCATAAAGGGACAGACGGAACGGATGGAAATGATCACCCAGAAGCTTTTAACCGTGAAAGAATGTTCTTTCAAGGATTATGCGGGAATCGGCAAGATCATGAACCTGCATGAAGACGAGACGGAAGAAACGGATCCGTCCTGATGCATGGTTATGGCTTGAACAGGAACACATAGAATCAAGAATAAGCAAACAACAGATTTCATTGGATTGTGAAGAGGTAAGACATGGTTGAACCGAAGATTCTCCTGGTGGATGATGAGATTGAGATTCTTTCGATGCTGCAGGAGGCATTGAGCATGCGCGATTACAAGGTGATCACGGCGGAGAACGCGGAAAAGGCCCTGGAGGTTCTCGCCAGGGAAAGTGTCATGGTCATGTTTCTGGATCTCAATCTCCCCGGCATGAGCGGCATCGATCTTTGCAGGAGAATCCGCAAGGACAATCAGATTGCCATCATCAATGCCCTGACGGGTTACAGCAATATTTACGGGCTTCTGGAATGCCGGGGCGCCGGCTTCGATGATTTTTTCATCAAACCTGTTTCGCTCAAGACGCTCTTCAAAGCCGTCGACGATGCCTTCGAAAAAATCGACCGCTGGCAGATCTTTGAGTACGACCTGACGTGATCCCCTCCCTCTGCAGCGGCCGGCTCCAATCCCGACGTTAACATGCGCCTTTTTAAGACCGCTTCGTCGCTGTCCCCACGCCGACATCGGGGTTTTGCCTCACAGCTTCAAGGCCGCTGAGCCTTCTGCCCTTCACGGTCGGAAGGGAGCTTCAGAGAAGAAGCTCTTCCAGGGGCCTCTTGGGAACGTGATGGACGCCCTCCTCATCCCGCCAGTATCGGATGCAGCCATCCGGTCCGAGGGGTTCAATGACAACCTTCTCCCGCGGCCTGCCCAGAGCCAGCACAAGGAGGACTTCGTACTGCTCCGGGATGTTCAGGGACTGCCGCAGGGCCGCCCGCTTGATCGAAGCGATCATGCATCCCCCCAGTCCCTTCTCCACCGCACCCAGAAGGATGCTCTGCGCGGCAATTCCATGGTCGCACCCGAAGGAGTGGACAATGGACGTATCTCCCAGTATCACGATATACGCGGCAGGGCGCTCCCCTTCCGAAGGGCCTGGCCAGTCATTCAGATAACCGGCCCAGGCAAGACAGGGAAAGATTCGGTCATTCTTGTCAGGATCCGCGGAAAGGACAAACCGGAGCGGTTGGAGATTGGCCGCCGAAGGCGAAAGGCGGGCGAGGTCCACAAGTTCTTTCAGCGTTTCTTCGGATATTCGTTCGCTTTCTTCAAATCGTCGGTAACTCCTGTTCTTCAAAACCAGTTCCTGGAGCATCATGGCTTCTTCCTTTCCCGGTGAAAGATTTCACCACATCAGTTCAGCTTTTGCAGAAATTCGTCGGCGGTCATAACCTGGAAAATCGGATAAAGTGGATTATTGCGGAAAATGTTCAGGATCTGCTCATGGACTTCCTCTTTGTGGGCAGCACAGCAATCCTCGATGAAATAGGCGGCAAAATCATGGGCCAGCGCATCCAGGACCGTGGAAAGGACGCACCAGTTGGTGCTGATGCCTGCGACGGCCAGGGTGTCTACACCATGCAGACGCAGTGTCTGATCGAGATCCGTCTTGAAAAATGCGCTGAAGCGGCGTTTGGGGAGCCAGATATCCGTCGGGGCCTGAACCAGCCGGTCGGTGACTTCAGCGCCTTCAGTGCCCCGGATGCTGTGCTCTTTCATCTTTCCCTTGAAAATGAAATCCCCTTCGAGAAAGCTGTCGGTGGAAAAGATGACGGGGATCGAACGTTTCCGGGCTTCCTCCGTCAGATGGTTTATCATCGGCACAATGGCCCGGGCAAAAGGCGTAATGGGCAGGGGATGGGAAGAATCCAGGGTATCCTTGACCATGTCGATAACAACGATTGCAGGTTTCATAAGCAGGGGCTCCTTAAAGATCATTTCATACAAAACAGCTGCAGCATAAAAGGAGGTCATCCTGGAAGTCAAGCCAAAAACACGCCTGTTCAAAATACTCTCCTGCTTGACTTTGTCTTGATTTTCCGCCTGCTCTATGGCATAAATAACATATTGGTTCGCCCACAAATTTCAGAAGAAGAGGATGGAATCGTTGAACATCCGACATAAAGTATGGCTGGAAAAGAATGGCCGTGTTCTATTCGGCGAGGGACGATATGAACTGCTCAAGACGATTGCGGAATGCAAAAGCCTCAATGCAGCCGCTAAAAAGCTGAATATGTCCTATCGTGCGGCATGGGGCAGGCTGAAGGCCTCCGAGGAACGGCTGGGAATCCCCTTGGTGGTTATTGAATCGCAAAAACAGGGAATGCATCTTACCGAACAGGCGACAGCACTGCTGGAGGCTTTCGACCAGCTTGAAAAGGAAATCACTTCCCTGATCGCTGAGCGGACAAAGCAGTTATCCTTTCTGTGCACCCCTGACAGCGACAAAAAACAGGAATCTTCAAAAAGTTCATAACAATTCTTCCTATTAAGAAGTAATCTGCCTTTCAAATACCTGAAATCCCCTGCATTTCTCTATCATAAGCCTTGCCTATCGTTATGTCAATAAAGTCATAATGACTCGAACAATTCTTGTTGATTTACTTATCATTACATTATATGACTCATTATTACAATCAACCTCTTATTCTTACATTATGACATAAAAAGACCACTTTGAGTTGCCGGTTCATCCACTAGGCCATCGACTCATCGGGCTTCAGAGTGGGATATGGACTCTGGCGGTCTGTTTTTACAGCTGCAGGGAAAATTTTTTTCAAAGCTGAGTCAGAAAAAGGAGAAACTTACATGCAACACAAACGAAAGACATACACCCCGTCCTTTAAAGCCAAGGTCGTTCTGGAAGCCATTCGGGACAAGAAAACATCGGCTGAACTCGCCGATCGCTATAAGATTCATCCGGTGCAGGTCCGCAACTGGAAAGTCATTGCTACCCGGCGGATGCCGGATCTTTTCACCAATCGTAAGAAGGACGATGACCAGGAGAAGGAAAGGCAGATCCAAAGCCTCAACCGTCAGGTTGATCAACTTCAGAAAGAACTGAACTGGCTGCGACAGAATCTGGATCTGAGCCACAAGGAGCGCGTGTCGCTTATCAAAAGAAAGGATCTTGACATTGCCGTGTGCCGTCAGGCTGAACTGCTTGGAATATCGCGGTCCAGCGTTTACTATCAACACAACGGGACTAAACGGGAATCACTGTTGAAGGACCAGGTCAGCGCATAATTCCCCTTCCGGTCAAACAATTCATCTATCGGGATGGCGCAACAGAGGCGAAACGTTATCAACCGCCTTTTTCAGCCCTGATCTTAAATCTTGTTCTTTTGGTGATTGGCTGATATCGTTCGCGGTGGAAGTCAAATAATCCAGGAGCTAGGCGGGAAGCTGATGACGAGATCTCCGGTTGATGAAGTCCATCTGTCCCGCATTGTCATTTTCGTCATTATTTTCTTCATCCTGCCCGCCTCCTCCTGCTCCGGAAGGGCAAGGAATATCATTCTCATTGTTCCCGACGGGATGGGGCTGGCCAATGTCACAGCCGCCCGCATTTCCAAACATGGGAGCAATCCTCTTCCCCTCTCTTTTGAAACCCTGGATCAGATCGGATACCAGAGAACCTTTGCCGCCGGCGGCGTCATTACCGACTCGGCAGCCGCAGCTTCAGCCTGGGCCTGCGGAGAAAAATTCTCCAACGGTGAAGTCTGCTATCACCGTGACGGGCGCCCGTATCAGCCGAACATCCTGGAGCTGGCCATGAAATCCGGCAGATCCACAGGCCTTGTTGCGACAGAGGCAATCACCGACGCAACCCCCGCCGCCTTCGGCGCCCATGTCCCCTTCCGCCGCTGCTGGAAGGAAATCGCCCGCCAGTACATCGAAGAGTCACATGTGAGCGTGCTTCTGGGCGGCGGTAAAGCTCTGCTGACAGCGCAGGAGGCCGATCCATGCGGGACCGCCGGAGATCTTCTGCGCCTGGCTCAGGAGCGGGGATACCGTGTGGTTGCCGACCGGAAAGAACTGGAAAAAGCCGTTGAGGAGGGTGCGACAAAACTCCTGGGGCTTTTTTCCGACCATACCCTTACCCCGGAATACATCAGAAAGCCGGAATCAGCCGAACCTCGGCTGCGGGAGATGGCAACGGCCGCTCTGAGGGTCCTGGAACAGAATGAAGCCGGTTTTTTTCTTCTCATCGAAGGCTCTCTGGTGGACAGGGCCAACCACGAGAACAATTTTCCCTACCAGGTGGGTGAAGTTCTGGCCTTCGACGAAGCCGTAGCCGTTGTCCGGGCGTGGGTGGATCAGGACCCGAAGCGCAAGGCGGAAACCCTTCTGATCGTGGTTCCCGACCACGAAACGGGCGGATTCGCCATTACAGGCCCTTTTTCAACCGGGAAGGACGCCGACGGCGAGGTCGAAACAGCATGGACGGGGAAGAAACACACGGGGGTCGACACGATCATCTGGAGTTCAGGGCCGGGAAGTGAGCGCCTTGGCCGCGCCATCGACAATACCGACCTTTACGGGATCATGGCCGATGCCCTGAAATGACGGAAGGAGTTCCTTCGATCTTGAACAGTTCCTCGTCGGAAAGTGACTTCATGCGGTCAGGGTCTGTCTCGCCCAGCCAGGTCAGAGAAATCTGTTCCCCTTTTTTTCTCCAGATGCTGCAGAACCTTTCTCCGGAAGGCTGAAAGGCAAACCGCGGGGGATTGGCCAGGCGGGCCCGGGTCAGCCCTTGCAGGACATCGGCGAGGCAGGCGGAACCGGTCACTGTTACAATCAATTCATCGTTATTCAGCTTCCCCCAGCGTTCCTCCACGAACAATCCCATCCTCACGGCAATGTGCAGGTCGGCACAGATCTCACGGTGGTGGGCAAAGGCCTCTCTTTCCATGTGCCTTTCCCTCATCTGCCGGCAAGCCGGCACGATCTCCGGAGTGCGGGGAGAAAAGACGATATCCTGCTCGAAGTATGGTTTGATATCCAGAATGGGGGTTCCATCCACGGCGTCCAGCCCGTCGACGAACAGACGGTTCCCCGCATTTCCTTCCAGCCGTACGAGGGTCAGGGCGATCGGATTCGGCCGGACCGGAGTCCTCAAGGCAAAAACCCCGTATTTCGGCACGCGGGGATTCACCCGCTCAGGAGATGCCGTAAGAACGTCCCGCCGGGATTCGTGGAACCAGGACAGAACCCACAGATGGGAGTTCTCATTGATCTTATCCAGGGCAGCCGCATATTCCGGGAAGATTTCGATAACCGAAGAAATCCCCTGAAGTGAAATGTTTGCCGTGGAGGCTTCCGATGAGCACACGATTCCAATCGGCCGCAGCTCAATGGAACTCATGATAACCTTCATAGCCTTCCTCCCTTGCCCAAGGAGTGATGACAGATAGAATTTCCATGATTTTACCGTTTGTTGATCAAACATTCCACCACGATATTTTGCCCCGGCCATCTCCATGAATGTGCCTTATGTACCCGCTTTCCATGGCGATCTTCCTCGCCCGGATTTCCAGAAACCATGACGCAGTGTACCGGCTTGATAGCATTTTTGAGATGGAATTGGAATTTTTTGTGTTCCCATATTCTTATGTTTACATATTCCTATGTTTTTATATTCACATGTTTTTGTTGACAGAGAGCGCCACTTTATTTGTACTCCCAACCCTAAAGAAAAGTTTCTATTAATATCAAAAGCTTGAAACTCAAGGGCGATTTTTCGGGTAACGGTCACCCGCCTTCGACAGCGGTAGGTAAACAAAATTGAAATTCTTAAGTAAAATTATCGTTATAAGTCGTTGTCGAATTTTTGGCGTTTGCCTACATTTTTAAGGGGTCACCTGGATATGCCGAATACGTTGCGGTGGAGATATCTTTAGTAGTTTTAGGATGTTGACTTGTTCCGGTGTCGGTTCGGTGGTCTGTAATACCCGTCCTTCTTTTGAAAAAAATTCTCCAAGATGAAGGCGCTCCATTTGAGCTTTGATATGGTCCCAAGGCATGTTCGTTTTCCTCTCGGCAACCCTTACCAGAAGGAGTGCCAGGAAACAGAGGAACACATGGGCTTCGATCCGTTCATCCTTCCGGTGATAAACAGGTCTCAGATCCAGAGTCGTTTTCAGGGTTCGGAAAGCCCGCTCCACTTCCATCAGTTGTTTGTACCCCAGTGCCACATCCTCAGGACTCAGGGTGTCGTCACTGGTGGAAATGATGTATTTCCCGTCCAGATGGGCCTCTTCTCTGATCTTCCCTTTGTCGATTTTGATCCGCCCGGTTTTCAACTGCCGCAGGTATCTGCCCATGGTCCGGTGGGACAGAAGGGCGCAGACGTTCTTCGTGTGACCGTGTCCGGTCTGCTCTTTGATGGACTTCAGAGCTTCTTCAATCTTTTTGATGGTCTTCTCGCGAGTGGCCTGATCCTTTTTGGCTTCATCCGGATTGTGAACCAGGATAAAGCGGCGGCGCTTTTCCCCGTCGCCAATGATCACTTCCTTGATCTCCAGGTTTTCCCGAACGGAAGTGAACCTGCCCCGCTTGGCCAGAACCTCGCGGTGGATCTCCTGATTGTCCCGGAGCTTCTCGCCGATGATGTAATGACCGCCGGCCTTCTGCAGGATCAGGCGATTCTCTTCGGAACTCATCCCACGGTCCATGACCCAGACGCAGCGGCCCCGTTTCCAGCCGAGAAGATCGCTCTTGACCTTTTCCACGGTCTTCATGTCCGAGGTGTTGCCCGGCATCGTCCAGCACTTCACCGGGATGCCCTCCTTCGTGACCGCCAGGCCGATCCGCTCCACTGCAACGGTACAGTTCGCCTCCAGGAAAAAGGTGCCAAACTGTTTTCCTGTGTCCACACGCAGTTCCATGTCAGTCCGTCCGAATCATTCTTCTCCCCAACCATTCGTGAAAGATGAGCACGGCTACGGAAATGGTTATGGACACCAAGCAGAGGGCCATGGCCATCTCGTCGCCTCGAGGGGAACTGATGTATTCATAAATCGCCAGGGGGATCGTCTGGGTAACCCCGGGGATGTTTCCCACGACGATGATCGTCGCCCCGAATTCACCCAGTCCCCGGGCGAACATGAGAACGGAGCCGGCGATGATTCACCGGACGGAAAGGGGCAGGATCACCGTGAGGACATTGTGAAACCAGCCTGCTCCGAGGGTCCGGGAAGCCTGAATAAGGCGCACATCGATGGTTTCCATTCCTGTCCGCATCGACCGGACCATCAGGGGAAAGCCCAAGACCGCCGTGGCGATGACCGCCGCTTTCCAGGTAAAAATCAGCTGAATCCCGAGGGGCTGGAGGATCATCTTCCCGACCCAGCCCTGCTGTCCCAAAAGGAGGAGCAGAAGATAGCCAACGACGACAGGCGGCAATGTCAGAGGAAGATTGACAAGGACATCCAGGGCGACCCGCCCCCGGAACTTCCGGAAGGTCATGAGATAGGCAACGGCAAAACCAAAGGGAAGAGAAATCAGAGTGGCCACAATGGCCACTCTGATCGACAGCAGGATTGCCGAATAATCGGTCGATGTAAAACCGGGCATGTGGAAATTACTTCACCGCAAACCCGTATTTGGCAAGAATCTTCTTTACATCGGCGGTTTTCAGGAAATTATAGAATGCCACCGCTTCGGCATTTTTGCTTCCCGCAGCTGTAAGCGCTACAGGATAGGTCACTCTCGAGTAATAGTTCTGGGGCACGGCAAAAAGAATCTTCACATTCTTGGCCATCATCGCGTCCGTCTTATAGACAAAGGACCCATCCACCTCACCGCGTTCGGCATACATCAGGCATTCCCGAACATCTCTCGCCATGACCAGCTTTTTTTCCAGCTGCTTCTCCAAACCCGCACTCTTGATCGCCTCCATGGCATACTGGCCGGCAGGAACGCTCTTCGGGCTGCCGATGGCGACCTTCCCCAGTTTCACCACATCCTGCATGCCGCTCACCTTGAGACCGGGCTTGCCCACAAAGACCACTTCATTGAAGGCAAAGGTGGAAACATGCCGCGCATCGACCAGGTTCTTTTCTTTCAGGAAGTCCATCCACTCCACATTGGCGGAGAAATAGACATCGCAGGGGGCGCCGTTCGCGATCTGTTTTGCCAATGCCCCGGAACTGGCAAAGTTTCGTTGAAATGAAACCCCTGGGTTCTTTTTTGTAAATTCCTTGGAAATGTCCGTTACTGCATCCGTCAGGCTGGCCGCCACGGATATTTTAATTTCACCCGCAAGGGCTGTCCCGGTTAAAAACACGAAACAAAACACCGCCAAAAAGAGTTTGATAGTCCAGTTCTTCATCTTTCATCCTTTCCTAAATGAATTTTTAAAAAAAGGGGGATTTTCTGACCGCCTTACTTCAGAAGTCTCAGATTCAAATTATGCAGGGCATAACGCATATTCAACCCAAATACAACCCGCGAAGGAAGACACCGTGCAAGGTGTTCCAAAGTCCCTTGAAGCTGAAACCACCATGGCATCAAGGTCATTTGCACTCCCTGATGATGCGGATCAGCATCCGGGAAAATTCGACGGGTCATCTTTAAATGCTCCCGGAATCCCGCCGCTCAACCCTTTTCTTTTCAAGCCCTGCCCGACTTCACTCCAATTCCCCACACCGGCCCGCCTGAATGCGTCAGTGTACGAAGCAGAACACCCTGATATTTCTCTGCAATCCCATCTCCCATACCGATAGAGTAGAACCTTTTGAGGTTGTTAAGTTCAACAACCTCCATCTGTCGCAGATCCTCCACGCGAAGGCGAAGAGGGTTGTTTACCAAACCTGATACCGTAAGTTTTTTGGGCATATATCTCGGGGCAGATATTTTTTCAGGCATTCACATGACTCCATCAGAGCGTCTTTTGATCAGGTTGGCCGGACATCATTGCATAAGAGAAGAATCCTTTTATGCCTGAAATAACATAATTCATGCCCCGCTTATCTTATGAATGATATAATGTCAAGGATATTCCTGATCACACCATCACAGGCAAGAGAACTGTCATGACGCGTTTTTCGCTCGAGCCCTTTTGTCATACAGCTCGGAGAAGAACATAAAACGATGTCCTGAATGTTCGGGACGCCATTGGAAAGGTTTCTTTCCGATATGGATGTTTTGTTGCTTAAAATCATTAAAATTAATTGGAAGATATTCGATCGTGATCTGTGTTTTTTTACTGTCAAAATTTAATACTGATGGAGGTAAGGGTCATGAAACTGAGTGCAAGGAATGTTTTGAGCGTTACCGTGTCAAGCGTCAAGAAGGGGGCTGTAAATACCGAAGTCGTCATCGCTCTGAAGAGCGGACCGTCTCTCGCGGCGGTGATCACCAACACGAGCGCCGACAACCTGGCCCTGAAAGACGGGGCGGCTGCTTTTGCCATCATCAAGACAAGCAGCATCATTGTAGGCGCAGAATGATCACATGATGGGACATCTTCCCGAAGGCTTCTATTTCTTTCGCCTTCGGGATAGATGTCCCCAGGACGAAGAACAAAACATCTCTGCGAAACCTTTCTTTTGGCCATGCCGGCCTCAATGACCACATCAGGCTGAGGGAGATCTGTAATCGTCCCCTCGGGTTGCCTGGGAACAGCCGTTTTTCTTTTTAAAAGGGAATATGGATCCAGTCCGGTGAGCCAGGATCCTTTACGTTGAAGTCCAGTCACGGCGCAGGTGAGAAAGATTGCCGCCGCGGCAGAGAAGAACGACTTCGGTCAGGATGGACAGGGCAATTTCCTGGGGTTGATTGCGCCCGATCGACAGCCCCACCGGACAGTAGAGCCGCTCATCAATTTCTCCGCCGCGCCCCCGGATGTTCTCGATCAGCACGCGCGCCTTATTCGGGCTGCCCACCATGCCGATATAGGGGATCTCCTTGCAGGGAAGCAGTTGTTCCAGAACCACCTCGTCATGGTCGTGTCCATAGGTCATGATGACGCAGTAACTCATGGCCGTAAGTTCGATATTCTCGGAAATCCTGTCAAAGGGGGCGCAGACGAGGACCCCGGCCCCGGGGAAACGATCGGGGATCAGAATTCCCGGCCGGTCATCATAAACGCGATAGGACATTTCCATGACGGCACACAGGCGCGCCAGACACTGCCCGATATGGCCGGCGCCAAAGATGACCAGTTCAGGCTCGGGCACAATCGGTTCGATAAAGACCGTCATGGTCCCCCCGCAGGCCCCCAGGGGACGATCCTCTGCCATCCATTCCCCCCCTTCAACGGGAGAGACAAAGCGCTGCATCAGGCAGGTCCGATGAGCAATGGCCTTGGCGGCCAGTTCGATGCACTGCTGCTCGGACGTGCCGCCTCCCACCGATCCGGCGCTCCGGCCATCTTCAGTCACGACCATTTTGGCCCCCGTCTTGCGCGGTGTGAATCCCTGGGCGTCAATAATCGTCACGATCGCACAGGGGATGCCCTGTGCCTGCCATTCAACCAGGCGGTCAAGCCACATATCCTCTCTCCTTGAATGAACTTTATCCGCGGCCCGCGGCGCTCTCATCCGTCGACGGCGTCGGCGGCATCATCCGAAAGGCCAAGGGGAATTCAATGCGCCAAGGCGGCAATCCGCTCCCGGAGTTCATCCAGGTCGCTCGCCATATTGAGGCTTCGAAGCGCCCCGGACGGGGCGTTGGCGATACTTCCCCCACCCCGCAACGCATAGCCGGACATGAGCTCCACATCGTCGATAGAAGTAATGCCCAGTACATCAACGCCATAACTGAAGAGCACGGGGCTGGCGGGTACGGTGGGACCCATGAGGATCCTCATCCGGGCGGACGGCGTCCGGCGGATCACGGCTTCGAGGGTTTCGTTGACAACGGTCAAGCCGGTCATAAAGACCAGTTCGGCGTCCTGGAGCGCCTGGTCAGCCTGCTCCCAATGGATATCCCCCGGGCGGGGAAAAAGCTCCACAATCGTGACGGGATAGCCCTGCTCCCGCCACAGGGCCGCTTTTTTGAAGTAGCCGATAAAACAACTCGGTACGCGGGCTGTTATGGCCGGCTCGAAGAGTTCCATGGCCCCTCCTTCAATCGTCACGGGAGGTTCCGGGAGCAGGGACTTGAGGCAAGCCATTCCGACACTGCGCCTGAGGTTCTTCCGGCTTGCCAGGAGTTCGAGGGCTGCCGCCCGGGCGGGCCGGCCGATCCAATCCCCCATCCAGGCATCCATGCCGATCGGCTCGTTAAAACCGGGCATGTTATGAAAGTAGGTCGAAAGAGACCATTTCCCGGTCTTGACCAGGACCCAGTTGACATAAATTCTGATATCCTCGATCACCGCCGCCGGATCGGCATCGGCGGCCATGCGCCGGATCATCTCTTCATAGAATCCCAATTTTCAGTCCACGCCTCTTTCATGAAATGGCTAGACGGATCGGCGCAGGAAAATGCAAGAACGTTCATGGCGATGACTACCCGCTTCAGGCCATCCCGTTTTGCTTTCTTTCTGCATCAAATCCGTTTCCAGGCAGTCCCGCCGGGGAGATCCGCAGGCGCCGGCGCTATTGGATCACAAACTTCCCCAGATCCACATCCTTGAATTTCACCCGTTCAAAGGCGGAGGTGCGGGGATACGGGGCCGTTGCATCCACGCCGACCTTGGTGACCAGGCCGTCCTCAACCATGGGATTCAGGATATGGCCGGGCTGATCTTTCAGGACGATAAATCCCTTCTTGGCGTTGAAGCGCGTCGTAATCGCCCATTCGACGTCGATCGGGTCGTAGATATTGACATCGTCGTCCACGGCCACAACCCACTGGAGGGATGGAAAGGCCTTGAACGCCTCCTGGATGGCCTCGTTCTGAATGCCCTCCCTGCTCTTGGTCAGCTGGAGAACGGCGCCATAAAACCCGCATCCCCCCGGGGGAAGGTAAACCGCTTTAAGGTCAGGAACCTTCTGTTTCACCGTAACGAAGATCTTCGCCTCGGCGGTGAAGCCGACGGCATTCCAGACTTCCTGGCCCGAGAGCAGGGAATGGAAGACAGGATTCTTCCGATGGGTGATCGCCTTGACCCGCATGACCCAGCGCTTGTCCTGTTTTCCATAATATCCCGTCACCTCGGCAAAGGGGCCTTCCGTCTCCCGGACGTGAGGGATGATTTCCGCTTCGATCACGAACTGCGCATCGGCAAAGGCAGGGACATCGACGGTCTGCGCCTTGATGAAATGGATCGGCCTGCCGACGATATGGCTTGCAATGGTCGCCTTTCCGGGCCCCGTTCCCGGTACGGAAGAAACCAGCCAGGGGGCGAGCCCGACGCCGTTGTTGATGGTCACCTGAAGGGGTTTCCCCTGCTTTTCCATCGTTTCAAGGTAGGCCCCCAGGTGCCTTCCCGGATCGATCAGGAAGGTAAGGCGATCCTTGCCGGTGATCATGATCCGGTGGATGGAGATGTTGGGCTTTCCCGTCGCCGGATCATTCACCACCACCACGGAAGAGTCGAAATAGGGTCCGCCGTCCTGCAGGGCATGGACCGGGGCGGGAAGATCGTAGAGGTTGACACCCTTGGTCACGACAACCTCGTTGGCCGGTCCCTTATCGAGAACCTTCGACGGCAGCGCCTCCTTGTCCTTTCTCCACGCACCGATGGCCTGGCCTATGACGAAGGGGACCTTCTCCTTGGGGACGTTGAAGAGGGAGCCCACCGTATCGCGGTTCCACAGAAGGCCCATGAATACCGGGAAGGCGCTCCCCTTGACCTTTTCAAAAAGGACGCACTTCTTCCCCTCGAACTTCTTTGCAATGCCGGCGAGCTCATGGACCGGATCGACCTCCGATTTGACGCGGACGAGATTCCCCGTCTTTTCCAGGTAGTCGATGCAGGCGTTCAGGTCCACGAGACGATCGGCCTTATGCGGATCAGGCGCGGCCTGGGCGGGCCAGCCGGGGGAACTCAAAAAGAAGAAAAAAACAAGGGGCACAAACAGTCTGATGGTCCACTTCATGGTCGTAATCCTTTCTCTTTTTTTTTGGGCATTTTTCTTCTCTCAGGATGGGAGCCTGTCAGGGATAAGGCCATCCAGACCGCTTTCAGCGAAGTAAGATATTCATAGATGACACACGGCCAATTGTAAACAGAAAAAGTCTTGCATTGCTTTGAATTTTCGTTATACGGGAAAAAGCTAAGGGAAGCGGCTCCACGGAACCGGTGGCGCAATGGTTTTCGCGGAAGCGTTGAAGGGGGAAACTCTTGCGGGCAACAAGAACTTTGAACGGGATCCTCTTCAGGACGGAAGAAGGCCGGTATGATCTGGATGCCTCGGCGCAGTGGATCGGACAGGATCTGCTCGTCTCGATCTGGGGAGGCGAACGGCCGCACATCGGAGCCGTCGCGCTGGCCCAGCCGCGGCCGAGCCTTCGAGACCCCGGCAGGACCGGCGCCACCGCCTCCGTGCTCTGCGTGGTGGGCCACAAGGAAGACGAAGTCGTAAAAAAGGCGTCTGAACATCTCTCCTCGGTCTTCAAAACGCGGGTCGTCGTCACGGCCGGCATCCACTGGGACAACCTCGACGGCGAAGGAATCGGCCTGGTTCTGCGGAACATCGATTTGCTGACGGAATACATCGTGCAGTACCTCGAGGAAGATCTGAACGTCCCGGATGAAGAAAGGGGAAAGGTCTGAAGAATGGCAAAGCGGATTGTGATCGGCATAACCGGCGCCAGCGGCGTCATCTACGGGATCAGGATGCTGGAAGTCCTCAGAAAGATGGACGTGGAAACCCACCTGATCGTCTCCGAGTCCGGAAGGAAGACTATTGAAATCGAAACGCCCTTTCAGTTCTCCCAGGTAACGGCCCTTGCTTCCCGCTGGTATGACAACCGGGATATGGCCGCGGCCCTGGCGAGTGGCTCATTCCTGACCTGCGGCATGGTCGTCATCCCCTGTTCCATCAAGACCCTTTCCGGCATCGCCCATTCGTATACGGAGAATCTCCTGATCCGTGCCGCCGATGTCACCCTGAAAGAAAAACGCAGACTGATTCTCGTGGTGAGAGAAACGCCGCTTCATCTCGGCCATCTCAGGCTTATGGAGGCGGCAGCGGAGTGCGGCGCCCAGATCCTGCCCCCCATTCCTTCGTTCTATCACCAGCCGTTGAGCATCGATGACCTGATTCATCAGACCATCGGAAAAATTCTCGACTCCCTCGGCATCGAACACGATCTGTTCCGGAGATGGGAAGGCGGATGAGCCGGGCGAACAGCAGGCAACAGCGGCGGCAGGCCGCGGATCAAGGCCCCCCCCCCGTGAGGAATGTCCCGCTTTATGTCGTCAAATTCCTGATCACGTCCTACACGAGCATCCTGGCGCCTCTCCTTCCCCTTTTCATGACGGAGATGAAGCTTTCCCTCACGGAAACAGGCGCCCTGGTCTCCGTCTTCTCGCTCTTCAATTCGGTGCTGCAACCCATCTTCGGCTGGCTTGAAGACCGGCTGGGATATTATCCGTTCCTGTGTCTTTCCCCTCTATGGGTCGGGTTCTGGATGGGCGGGCTGGGTTCCGCTCCGAATTACGGATTTCTGGTCCTGTTCCTGCTCCTTGCCGGAATCGGGATCTGCGCCTTCCATCCGGCGTCCTTTTCCGCCGTGAAGGCCATCCATCCCGACGGCGGATCCCTGGTCATCTCCTTCCTTCTCCTGGCTACTTCGCTGGGGTTTGTTGCCGGCCCCTCCCTCATTTCCCTCTTCGTTACGCACTTCGGTATGGAAAAGTTTTACCTGATTTCTTTTCCCGGCATCCTGGCCACCGTGTGGCTTTTGAAAATTCTCCCGAATCCCGGGAGCCGCCAGCGGTTGCAGGCGAAAGGCTTCTCTTATCCCCTTGCGAAGATTCTTCCCCCGATTTTACCCCTTTTCCTCTTTGCCCTCGCCGTCAGCATCATCGCCATGAACCTCTATGCCTTTCTGCCCATCCTTCTGCGCCAGCACGGGGCATCCGTAACTAGAACAGGCCTCTTCCTCTCTCTGTTGTCCCTGGGCTGCGCCCTCGGTCCGCTGGCCGGCAGCCTCTCGGCCCGCAAGACGGGGCGATTCTTCGTGATTCTTCTCTCCTCCATCCCCCCCATTGTTCTCCTGCTGCTTTTCAACGCGATGCCGCCGGCAGGCGCCGCACAGCTGCTCATGGTGTTTCTGCTGGGGTTTTTCCTGATGCTCCCCTTTTCCCTTTTGATCAGCATGGCGCAGGAACGGGCCCCCGGATATACGGGAACGGTCTCCTCTTTTCTGGGCGGATTCGTCTGGGGATGTGGCGGGGTTCTCGTTTTTCTCTTCGCAAAAATCGCGGAATCCGTACCCCTGGAATGGCTGCTGGGGGGACTGGCCCTCTTTCCCTTCTTCACCCTTGTGCTGGTACTGGCGGACCCCTCGTTCCGAAGGCAACGGGAAGATCCCTGAAGCTCTTGCAGCCTGCCACCCCCGGCAAACTGCCCTGCCCCCGGCGGTCCGGTTCCGCCTTCGCCTTTCCTGATCCGTCAAAGCCTCCCGCGGCGGAGAAAAACTCTGGAGCATGTTAAAAATAAGGATAATCCGTACCCATCAGCCCAAATTCAACCTGCACTCGCTGGAGCCCCCCGGAAGCTGCCGGACGGTAAAGCCAAAGCGCCTGAAGATTCCCAGCATCGTTGCATTCTCCGAAAGGACCTCCGCGTGCACCTCCGGAAGAGATTTATCCCTGGCGATGTCAATCAGGGACTCCAAGAGCCTCTTTCCAAGTCCTTTTCCCTGGTACCGGTCGTGCACGAAAACGGCCAGTTCCCCGGAGGTCATATCCGCATTCATGACGAGGCTCGCCGCCCCGATCATCCTTTTTTTCTTCTCCTCCTGAACCTCGGCAATCAGCGACATATGCCGATCGTAGTCGACGTTGACAAAGTAGATGAGCAATTTGCGGGGAATGTCCTTTACCGTGTGAAAGAACCGGGTTCTCAAGGATTCCGGGGAAGAAGAAAGGAGCATCTCGGATTTCGCAGGTTCGTCTTCCGGCCGGATGGGCCTCAGGACCACTTCCGTTCCAGGCTCCATCTGCCAGGACCGAATGTATTTTGTAGGGTAAGGGCTGATGGCCAGATGAGGATAGGCCGATGGACCGTCCGGGCGAGGATCTCTTTCGATCGTTATCCTTGCATCCAGGGCGGCCATATCCTCCGGGGATACCGCAAAAGGATTGATCACGATTTCCGCTATCTCCGGAAAGTCGACAATCAGATTGGAAAAATTGATCAGCACTTCCTCAAGCCTTGCAATATCTGCCGCTGAGCTTTCGCGGGAATTCCGCATCATCTTGTACACACGGGTGTCCTGGATCAGCATGGACGCCAGGGTCTTGTTCAGCGGGGGAAGGCCGACGGAATAATCCCTTCCGGCCCCGGCCATGGGCCCACCCGACCCGAAGAGGATGACCGAACCGAAATCCGTATCCTTCCTTGCTGCCAGGAGGAGTTCATGCTCCACGCGGCTCACCATCTTTTCCACGGCCACGCCACTGAGCGTCGCCTCCGGGGCCCATTTCCTCACTCTTCGGACCAGCTTTTCACAGGCACCCGGCAGCTCGTCCCGGGAGTCGATCCCCAGGATGACGCCATCCACCTCGCTTTTGCGGGAGATATCGGGCGAGACAATCTTGAGAGCGACCGGATATCCCAGCTTTTCGGCGATGGCTACAGCCTCTTCAGGATTCCGGGCAACCTGGGGCATCGCCGTCGGAATTCCATAAGCGGCGAGAAATTCCTTCGACTCCTGTTCGTTGAGCAACGTCCGTCCCTCTGCAAGGGCATTGCCGATCAGCGCGTTGAGGCGTTCTTTCGGAGGCGCTTCCTGCTCGGGCAGCGCGGCGGGGATTTCATACAGCCGATCGAGGTACCGCCTGTAATTGTACATATTCATGTAGCTTCTGGCCGCCTCTTCCGGCGTGTCATAAACCAGGATGCCGTTCCGGGAAAAAATGCCTTTGCCCTCCTGAACCACTTTTCCGCCCATCCATACAGCGATGACGGGCTTTCTGTTTTTTTCAGCAACCTTCACGATCGCCTGCGCAACTTGATCGGAGGGGGCATTAATGAGGGGCACATAGTTTACAATTGCACCGTCCACCGCCTCATCCTGGATGCATATGGCCAGTGCCTCCGCATATTGTTCGACGGTGGCGCCTCCATGCAGATAAACCGGATTCGCCTTGTTCCAGTAAGGCGGCATGACGGTGTTGATGCGGTCTATGCTTTCCTGTGAAAGATTGGCCAGTTCCCCGCCCTTTTCGAGCAGTGCATCCATGGTGACCGCGCAGGGACCGGCGGAGCCGATGACGGCGACCCTCGGACCTCGGGCAAACTTCCGGGAAACAAGGACCGTCGCCGCATCAAAGAGTTCCGCTATTTCCTTGACTCTCAATACGCCTGCCCGCCGGAACGCCGCACCGTAGACGGCACTGTCACCAGCCATGGAGGCGAGCTGAAAGTCAGCCCCCCCGGCCCCTTCGCCGTATCTGCCGGGCTTCAAAACGATGATGGGCTTGCGGCGGGCAAACCCACGCGCCGCGCTCATGAATTTCCGCGCATTTCCGACACTCTCCATGTAGATCAGAATGCTTCTTGTAGCCTCGTCATATTCCTCCAGGAAGTCGATCAGATCGGCAAAGTCGATGTCGATCATGTCCCCGAGGGAGGCGAACAGGCTGAAACCGATCCCTGCGTCGGCCGCCCAGTCAAGGATGGCGCTTCCCAGGGCCGCACTCTGAGAGATGAAAGCGATACGGCCTGGCGGGGGGGTGTTTTTAAGAAAAGTGGCGCTCAGGTTGAGGGGAGGCCTGATAAAACCGACGGAGTTCGGACCCAGGATGCGCATCCCGTACTTCTTGCCGATCCTGTTGATGTCGTGTTCCAGTCGTCTGCCCTCTTCGCCGGTTTCACGAAATCCGGCCGAGACGATGACCACGCCGTTTACGCCGGCCGCTCCGCATTCCTCCAGCGCCCGGGGCACAGAGCGGGCCGGTGCGGCAATGACCGCCAGGTCCATCTGTTCAGGAACAGCAGCGATATCAGGATAGCTCTTGATCCCGAGCAGGGACTCCGCCTTCGGATTGACCGGGTAGATGCGCCTTTTTCCGGAATTCAGAAGTTTTTCGAGAATCGATCTTCCCACGGCACCGCGTTTTTCCGATGCCCCGACCAGGGCGATCGTTGCCGGATCGAACATTGTCTGTATGTGACCCATCTATGCGTCTCCTCTGCTCTTTGCCAGGCAGGAGCTGCCGGGCGATTCTCCGTTCATGCCCTCCGCCGATGCCTTCCATCGGTATTACATGGATCATGTCGAAGGTGAAGAATGTGGAGTGGAATCCCCCCCGCTTCGACCCTTCCTCCCTGCTCGCCTTGATTCCAGGCGGACCTCCGGGCGAAGGCGATTTTTGTCGCCTTCGCCCGGAGGGTCGAGTGTTCCCATGGTTACAAAACCACACGGGGGTTATACGCAAAGATGGTACATTTATGACGGATTTACGCAAGAAAAATCATCTTCGGTATTGAAACCTGAACGCAGCCGGGACAATCGGCGTCCCGGCATATCATGGGTTTTCCGCACCGGCACACGGGACCTCATCAAGCCCGGCGTTGGTCATTCGTTTCCAGATGAAACGCTTCAGAACTTGACGGAAACGCCGCTCCAAAAGCTGCGCCCCTGTGCCGGATAACCGTCTCCCCATTCATAATAGTTGTCGAAAAGGTTGTTCGCCGCAACATAAAATTCAACGTGTTTCCCCATGGGCTGGGTGACCTTGGCGTTCCACAGCCAATAACTGTCCAACGAATCTTCCTGTCCCGGCGTCACGTTGGTCCAGACGTGAGACACATAGGAGCCATTGAAATCCATCTTCGTGTTGACGGAAGGCAGCGTGTACTGAGCCGAAAGGTTGAACGCTCTCCTGGGGATACCCGTTACATCATCGCTGACCCGGTCCTCACTTCTATCCTTTGCATAGGTATAGGTGTAATCGGCCCGGAGAATCAGTTTATCCACGGGATAAAGTTCGACTCCCGCTTCGTAACCGATCGTTCTCACGCCATCGATGTTTATCGGATGATAATCACCCGTTTTTGCGGACCCGGTAGACGAAATCTTATCCTTGATGTCATGCCAGAAGAGGGCGAAATCGGCCCTCATGAAAGATCCAAAGGGCCTGGACGCCCCGATTGTATAGTTGTTGCTCTTCTCGGATTTCAGATGGGGGTCTCCCCAATTGGCATCGAGCTTGTTGTAGAGACTTCTGAGAGTCGGAAACCGGCTCTTTCTGGCTGCAGAGGCATAGATCTTGGTATTATCGGAAAAGAGATAGTTGGCTCCGATCATGTAATTGATATCATCGTCATTTGGCTGATAAAGATCCTCCTGCCCGAGATAATCGCCATAGGTTGCTGTTTCCGTACTCGTGACGTTTCTTTTGGCCTCCGTCACCTCATACCAATCGTAGCTGAGCCCCGCAACGACCGTAAGATTCTTGATCAGGGTAAATTCATTTTCCAGTCCGATCGAACCCGTGTAGGACCGGTATTTCTCGTACGGCAGATATTCATCCGCCACTTCCTTGTGGGAATCCCCTCTGTAACTCAAGCCCAGGCGGACCGAATCCCATGATACGGGTTGAAAATCTACAATGAGCGATCCGCCCGCAAGGTAGTCTTTATAATGGCTCTTGGCCAGCACATCGTCAAGCGACGGGTCTTCATAGGCATAAAGGCTGTCTTTATGCCTGTGATAAAAAAGCTTCCCTTTGAGCACCAGCTTATCGGACAGGCGCTGGCGGCCATCCAGATCGACCCCCCATTCATCGTAGTCGGGGATATAGCTTGCGTAAAACTGAGAGAAAACGGGGCGGGCCCATACCTGGTTGCCTTCCGTATTGGACGGCACCCCCTTCTCCTTCGTCCGGTAGAAGAGGGTCATGTAGTATTGAGAATCCTTGTTCGGTTCGATTCCGAAGCGGCCGCTTAGATTCTGAGTTTCATAATCGGAATTATAGCGTTTGCCGCCGTCTTCGAAAACCTTTGCAGACGTTGTTTTATTATAGGGAAACTCGTGAAAATCCGTCAATGTCCCCTCTTTTACAGGATAGTCGTCCGACAGATCCCAGCCGCCCGATTTTTCATACATATAATTAAGCCAGTAATGGAACATGCCCACCTTCATGCCGTGAGAAGCGGAGGCCCGGTAGGTGTCGTTTCCCGACACTTCGAACGAGGCGCTGGTGAAGGGTTTTTCCGTCGGTTTTTTTGTGATGATGTTGACGACGCCCCCCATCGTGTTGGCACCGTAGAGGACGGAAGGCGCTCCCTTGATGATCTCGATCCTGGCGATGTTATCCGTACTGATGCTGTTCAGATCGAGGATGCCGAATTTGGTCTCATAATAAGGAACTCCGTCAATCATAAAAAGGATCTGGCTCTGATCGAAACCGTGAATCGATACGGTGGCCTGATTCTTTGCTCCTGTCGTCACCCGGACGCCCGGGGCTCTCGACAGGGCTTCGGCAACCGTATGGCTGTTGGTCGCCTTGATATCGTCCGCCGTGATCTCGTTTGTAATGGCGATATTTTTTTCCCTTTCCCGATCGGCGGAAACCACCACCTCCCCCAGATCAAAGGGCTGAAATCCACTGTCGGAAGCTCCCGAGTAGGCAAAAGGAACCGTTAAAAAAATAGGAATAAACAAAGACGCAATCATTACCCATAAATGTCTTGCTCCAACCACTGCAACATCCTCCTTTCATGATTTTATTTGAAGTCCCGGACACCCCATATCCAAAACGGCTCTCCAACTCCCTGACCTGCCTGCATGGCGGCGCAAGCCCCGTATTCCCGTGTTTGCAGGCGGGTCCAGGCGGACAGCAGGCAGTGCACCCCGTGAATCTTCATCTCCTTTCTTCTTTGTTGATTATTGTTGCCGATGAATCAAGGCTCGAACCTCCTGCGGCGTGAGGTTGACCTGAAGAAAAACCCTGAAAAAATCCTGCGTTTCCTTGACCATGTCCGCTCTGTAGATGGTCGGGTACAAACAGCCCGCCACCCACTTAGCCCCCAGAAGCCGCATGAAGGACGGCGGCCGGTCGAACCAGTTGAAAGGTTCCCTGGGAATGAGATAGACCCGTTTGTTCCGTACGGCCTTGATCCGCTGCCACAGAGGATCCGAAAAGATCTTCCTGTAGAAGACGTCCTCCATGACCAGGATCACCTCCGGATTGGAGAGCAGGACCTGTTCGAACCCGACCTTTTCCATCCCCATGGGATTAGAGGACCGGCAGCGGTGGACATTCCGCCCTCCAACCAGAGGAATAAGCTCCGCATGCGGCGAGGAATCGCACTCCGTGCTCAGTCCGTCGACGCCTTCGGCATAGTACACGGAAACCCTCTTTCCAGGTGGAATCGAGGCCGCCAGGGCGGACATCTGTGCGAGCACTTTGCGGGTATAGGCAGCCAGCTCTTCCCCCCGCGCCCGGCGGCCGAGAACCCCGCCGAGATAGGAAAAGGCACCGGGATAATCCGCCAGCGAATTCAGGGAAACGGAAATGACGGGCATGGGCATCCGCTTCATCGCCTCATCCACCTTGGTCTTCATGGCGGAATCTTGTGAGGAAGTCACGACGATCTCGGGATTGATTTTCAGGATCATCTCCAGATTCGGTATCGCTCCCTGTCCGAACCACCCCCCCAGAACCGGCAGACTTTGCATGCTTTCCCGAAGGTAGCGCTTCTCCCACGGCCGGACCGGAAAATTGAGGCCGGCCAGCATGGCGGGGTCAAGGGCATAGAGCATGTAGGTGACCGGTGGAGAGGTGCTGTAAACCTTCCGCGGGACATCGTGTACGGACACCTTCTTCCCGAACATGTCGGTAATTTCCCTGCCCTGCGAAGACCCTGCAGAGCCCAGGACCGCCAGAAGCAAAAAGGTCAGTGCCCAAAAAAACCGGTTCCACATGCCCTGCACTGTTGCCGTCCGTCCTCTCATCCTTTGCCCCTTCCGTTTTTCGTCCAATACAGAACCGCCCAGCAATAATTCCTTGAATAAGGCAACCGCCAGCGCCCCTTGACTCGAACCAGGCACTGCCCCAGGTATGTCCGGAGTTTCTCTTCCTCTTCATCGGTCATTCCTTGAAGCATCCACCGCTGATCTTCAAACGCCTCTTCAGGGCTTTCCCAGGAATTGGGGTTCGACTCGGGGATGAAGGTGACGTTCGCCCGAATCCCCATCTCATAGAGAAGGTTGACATAGAAGATATAATCCGGCCTTTGTTTGAACTCCCTTCCCACCGACTCCAGCAGCTTCCTGTCGAAGGGACCGTCACCGACCTGCGTGGAGATATAGACGGCCTTTTCTGCAATTCTGTCCAGTTTGGCTATGGAGCCGCCGTCATCTTCGCTGAGAAGCGACCGGGAAGCGATGGCCACATCGTGAACGCCTATCCCCAGGCGGTCCCAATCGTCCTCCCACCGTCCCAGGAGGGTCTTCACATTCGCAATGCCGCCTGTGCAACACCGCTGCTCAACGATCTCCAGCATGCGCTCCGAAAAATCGACGGCGGTAATGGCTTTCACCTTTCGGGCAAGGGGGATCGCAAGCGTCCCGCCGCCGCAGGCCATATCAAGCACTGTCCAGCTTTTACGGGGTTTCATAATCCGGAGAAAAGCCGCAGGATATCCCGTGGAGGCGGCATGCTCCGAAAACTCCCGAGCCCGTCCATTCCAGAAATTCTGCCTGTCTATCCAGTCGGACTTCGCTTGATTCTTTCCCTGGATTGTAGAAGAGTTGTTGTTTTCCATCGAATGATCACCCGCCGCTTCTCCTCTTCCGCCATGGACGGATTTCCCTTCCAAAGCAACAAGGGGCATTAACCCTGCTCCGGAGCTGTTCCCGGAACCGCTTCACCCGCCTTTACCGCAGCTTCTTCCTTCGAGAGCGGGGGCAGGCAGTTCAGGATCCTTTCCGCATCCTGATCCGTTACCGCCTTGCCGTACACCTCGGAATAGAAGGCCTTCATTTCTTGAATCATGTCCCAGTCCTGAAATTGTTCGGGGTAAAAGATCTTGGCCAGATGGATCATCAGGAGCACGCCCTCGCCGCTGGCATGATCCCAGGTGTAGATCCCCCGGGGGAGATGATAAACCTTCCCGCTTTTGACGGCTTTCAGCGAAGCCCAGTCCGGATTCTTCTTCAGATCATCCGAGGGATCAAAATAGCCGCTCAGGAGGATAATATCCGGATCCCACAACAGCACCTGCTGCAGGGTCGCCGTGGCATGGTTGTCATCCAGCGCCGCCGGCAGGTAATTGCCGCCGGCGACCTCGGTGTTCCAGTGCATCACGCTGCCGTTTCCCTGGCTGCCCAGGGGGCTGCCGTGCAGACCGCCGTAATAAACCCTGGGCCTGTTTTTCTTTTCGATCTTTGAGGTGATGGAGAGGATCTGCTGGACCTTCCGGTCGAAATAGCGGTTATATTGATCCGCCCTCGCTTTCGCGTCCGGTCCAAGAAGAGCGCCGAAAAAGGATATCTGCCGTTTAAAGTTCTGCCGATATTCATCGAGGCTCCCGGGTCTAGTGTCGACGTTGAAGGTACAGACCGTTTTCAAACCGGCCTTGCTATAGGGTGACTCTTTCGTCATCCCGGGGGTATAGAGTACGAAATCAACGTTCATATCCCGCAGCTGCTCCGGCGTGACGCCCTTATTGGATTGAGCTTTTTTGATCTCCGGATAGAGCCGGTAGGCCCAAGGTGATTGCTGTGCCATCAGGAGTATGGAATTGCCCCCGCCGAGGGTCATGATCTTTTCCGGAGACACGCAGTGCATGCAGGCGATTCTCTTCGGCTCGACCGGCACCTCGACCTTTTTGTCGCACATGTCGGTGATGATTTTGTGATCCCCGGCATAAAGGGGGATATTACCGATACCGGCGCCGAATAATACGGTTAACAAAATACCCAACATAAAAAGAATCCTCCTGTTTTTCATTGATTGAACCTCCTTCAAGTTATATTGTCTGTACCGTCCTGCCGCAGAAATTGCCCTTTTCAAAAGAATTCCCCCTGCTCCTGGAGGTTCTCCTCTCCTCATTCCGCTCCCGCAAGCCTCCGGACGATATCGTCGTAATCCCTGATGATGCTCACAAAGCGAACGCCGCCATTCTTCTTGAGCTGAAGAAAAGAAGCCCCTTCGCTCACCGATTTCAGTACGACGTCCTTTTCCGTCACCACGCTCCCGGCGAGCATGTCGATGCCGTAATCGAAGAGCACCTCGGAGAGGGGCGTCGATGGCCCGAGAAGCATCTTGACGCTCCCTGTTCTGCAGAGCTTGAGAATGCCGGGGAGGGTATCGTTGATGAGGGTCGTACTGGAGATGACGACGATGTCCGACTGCGGGATAAGATCATTTCCGCTCTCTTCCGGATAATCTCCCACCCTGGGCCGCTTTTCTATGATCCAGAGATTTTTGGCCTCTCTGGCCAGCGCATCGAGATAGGGGAAATGACCGATGACGGAGATATTCTTCCCCTTGCCCAGATCCTTGACCAGTTTCAGCCCCTCGACATCGGAATATCGGTTCGGGTCCACATCGATGAGGGAATTGATGACGGCTAGTCCCAGGGATGCCCTTGCCATGCCGCCGCTGAGACCGTAGCGCGCCAGGCCGAGGGCGCTCATCTCCGTAAGATTGCCCTCCAGTCCCCCTCCATCCTCGTGGCTGCAGCCCCCCTGCGCCATGGTCGAGGCCAGACCGCAGCGCCTGCTCACCACGGCGGTCCAGGAGAGCCCTCTTCTCACCTCCTGGACCGGTGCATCTTCCTTGACGGTTTTGAGAATATTCTCCAGAATGTCCATGCTGTGAACTCCTTTATTTTATTGTCTCCGTCTGGAGGCTTACCTGCCGAAATCCTGAATTTTTCACGACATCCAGGACATCCACAAAATTCTGCAGCGGGATGTCCCGGTCCGCCCGGATCATAAAGGGGCTGCCGCGGTCCAGCGACCGGATGCCATCCGCCAGCGCTTCAAGGGTGACCGATTGACCGGAAAAATAGATTTGACCGTTTCGGTCGATTTCTACGGTGCGAACCTTCAGCGTCTCCATCCGGTTCTGGGATGCCTTGGGAAGGCTCACCGGAATGCCTCCGGTGGCGATGAAGGTCGAGGTGGTCAGAACGATCGTCAGCAGGACCAGCATCACATCCACCAGGGGAATGACGTTGATGTAGTCAAACTCCTTCTCTTCCATGTTGAATCTCCCAGTTCATCAGAAGAACCTTGACCCGGCGCAGGAGCAGGTTGTAAAGAACCACGGAGGGAATCGCCACGCAAAGCCCCACAGCGGTCGCCTTCAGGGCCAGGGCGAGGCCGACCATGATTTTCCCCGTATCCAGAAATCCATCCCTGCCCAGAGTGTAAAAGGTCAGCATAATCCCACAGACGGTCCCGAGCAGACCGATATAGGGGGCATTGCTGCCGATCGTCGCGATGAGGTGCAGCTTCCGGGTCAGCTCCATTTCGAGGGTTTTCCGGTCCGTAAACTTCTCAAGCTGAATCTTTCTGTAGAGAAGGTGCCGTTCGATGGCGATCCCCACAGAGATCAAGCTCAAGAAAACAAGGAACCAGATAATTCCGTAATCCACTGCTTCTTTCAGCCATTCCATTCTTGTCCTCTTTCCTGATGGCTTAACGTTTTAATAGCTGGTTCATAAAATCGATATGTCCAAACCGCCTGCGCCCGGATCGCCTCATGCCCCTTGAATGACCGCACAGGGAAGTGGGCTGTCCGAATCGTCCAGCACCCTTGGAGAATGGCCGAACCCCGCACAGCCGCAGATGGTCTGGGGAACGCATACCCGCAGGGATCCTGTGAGCTTCAGCACGTTGACCCTGGCGTTATAAAGGGAAAAGAGATTCTCGGAACTGATGATCTCGTCGCATTTTCCGTCCGCTGCGATGGCGCCGTTCTTGATCAGAATGGCACGGTCCGCGATCCAGAGGGCGTGTTCGGGAGAGTGCGTCGATTTGATAAAGGTGTATCCTTCCCGGGACAATTTGATGATCTGATCGAGGAGCCGCAGCTGATTCCCGTAATCGAGACCACTGGCCGGTTCGTCCATGATGAAGGTCTTTGCCCCCTGGGCAAGGGCCCGTGCAATGAGGGTCAACTGCCTCTCGCCGCCGCTGATTTCCGTGTACGCCCTGTCCGCAAGATGTGAAATGGAAAGCCTCTCAAGGGCATCGCCTGCGATCCGCTGGTCGGTCTTCGAATAGCGAAAGAAGAACGGCTTGTAGGGAATCCTCCCCATGAGCACCACATCCATCACGGTATAGGGAAAGGAACTCCTGTGGATCTGCGGGACATAAGCGATTTTTCTGGCAAGTGCTCTTGAACCTATCTGTCCGATATTTCGGCCGTTAAGGAAAACATCGCCATTGGCGGGACGGAGAAGACCGAGCATGATCTTGATCAGGGTGCTTTTCCCGCAACCGTTCGGCCCCAGCAGGGTCACGATTTCACCTTCACCGATGGCGAAACTGACGTCACTGAGCACGATCTCCCGGGTATAGCCGAAAGAAATATGTTCCACTTCGATCAGGGATTTCAGTTCCATCCTTTTTTTGCCTTCCTCAGAATGATTACGAAAAAGGGGATGCCGATCAGAGCGGTGGTAATTCCGATGGGGATCTCCACCGTGAAGATCATCCGCGAAATGTCATCGACGACAATCAGATAAATGGCCCCGATGAGGGCGCTTGCCGGAACAAGGATCTTATTGTCGGGCCCCACCAGCATCCGGGCGATATGGGGAATGATGAGCCCCACCCAGCCGATCATTCCCGCCAGCACGACGGTCAGCGCACTCATCAGCGTCGCCAGAAAGATGAGGGCCAGACGGATCCCCTCGACAGGAATGCCCAGCGACCGCGCCTCTTCATCCCCCATGCTCAGGGCATTGAGATACCCGGAAAACAGGATGACGAGCGCGATGCTCGCCGTTTGAGGAATCCCGGCAGCCAGCAGGCTTTTCCCATCCACGAGGGACAAACCGCCCATGAGCCACTGGGTGATGGCGGGCAGCTGGTTGTAGGGATCGGCGATATATTTGATGACGGATAAAAGGGAAGTGAAAAGCGCACTGCTGATGACGCCGCCGAGCACGAGAAGAAGGATGGTATTGCCTTTGTGGATCCGGGCAATGCCCACGGAGAACAGGACGGCAAGAAAACCGAAAAGAAACGTCAGGATCTGCACGGCAATCCAGTTTTTGAAAAAAACCATTCCAAACGCTGCGCCGAATGAGGCCCCTGCCAGAACGCCAAGAAGGGAGGGCGACACGAGGGGATTGACAAACATGGCCTGAAAGGCGGTCCCCGCTACGGCAAGCGAAGCACCGATGAGGATGGCCGCGATAATCCGGGGCATCCGAATCTCGAGGAGCAGGCTCTCCAGAAGACTGTATCGTTCAGGGTCCATGCTGCCCGCACCGAACATTTTCATAAGGAAGAAGTTTCCGATATCATTAAGCATAATAGGATATTTGCCAAGGGTCAGCGAAAAGGCCACCGTAAGAACGAGAAGAAGCGACAGCATCGGAAAAAGAAGATTGCGTTTCATAGATCGAGGATCTGCCGTCTGATGGTTCATGTCTTCAGAGCGTAGGTGACGGGAATGACGAGTTCCGCCCGCACAGGCGGCTTCGGAAAGGGCTGGACCTCACGAATCGTCTCCACGACGTTCCTGTCCAACACGACGTATCCCGAACTTTCAACAATCCTTATGGTTTCCACCTTTCCATCCTCCCGGATCATGAATGACACTTTCACTTTTCCCTGCCAGCCGTTCTTCCTGGCCATCGGGGGATACGTGAGATTTTTCAATATAAGGTCGCGGATATAGGCAAAGTGTTCCCTCAAATAGCGGCTCTTCAGCCCCTCCCCGGATTCGCGGCCCTTTCCCGCTCCCTCACTGCCGTCTGCACCGTTCCTCATGCGACTGCTGCTTCCCGCTCCGATTCCGGCGCCTGCAACAGATGCAACGCTTTCCTCATGGGCGCCGGAACCAACAGCCTTTAGCGGAGCGGCCGTCTCAACCGGCGTCTTGTCAAGCAGGGGAACGGCATCCTTCGCCGGTTCAACGGAGGCCCTGTCCACTGCCGGAGCGGGATCAGATGAACGTGCCTTGCGGATCGGGCTCTGCCGGGAGAGTTTCTCTCGGATCGGGAGGCTCTGAGTCTTTTTTCCGGCCGCCGTTTCCTGGCGGCTTTCTTCCAGACTCCCGCCCGGCGGCTCCAAAGTCAGGAAAACTCTTGGGGTCTCGGAATATTGAGCGGACAGGTTCCCGGAAAACAGGATCACCGCGACGCAAAAGGCATGAAAAACAAGGGACAGGAGCATTCCCTTGCAGGTGCGGATTTGCCGATCCGTCATTGTTGGAACAGAGTTCGTCTCCCCGCAGTTCGATCGCCCCGCTTCCATACCTGAAGAGCACGTGCGCATCGCCTCTTACCCGCTCAACCTTCCGTCTTTACGCAATAATACTTCTTTTTCTCAAAGCATGGCCTGCAGAGCGTTGCCCCCTCACCGTTCATCTCCCGCCCATCGAGAACATCTTCCCCGCAAAGGGCGCACCGGTAGTAGCGGACGGGCTTGCCGGGCATGTCTTCGGGACGCAGAGGCACTTCGACCTCGGTGACGGACAAAAGCTCCTCTTCGCTGAGGCTTCCGAAGTCGGTTTCACTTCCGCCGTCTTCGCCGTCCTCTCTTTTGTGTTTGACTGTCACCCGCACCGCTTTTTCCGTTTCCAGATTTACAAAGGTTGCCGCCATCTTCCCGTAATCGAGGACCTTCATGGTTCTTTTTCCCGGTCTGCATCCGGTCAAGGCCATGATCGCATCCGTCGCGCAGCGATCGATTTCCACAAAGACCATCAATTTTTTCCCATCCGCCCCCTTGGGATCCGCAATGCCCAGTTTTCGCAGGGCACACATGGTCATCCTCGTTCCGATCTGAATGCCGCCGCAGATGTCTCCATGAAAGCGCCCCGCCTCTTCCAGCAGTATGGCGTACTGATCCCTAGCCTGTTGCTCTTCGGTCATTGTCTCTCCTCGTTAATTGTTCGATCCGTTCCTCGTTGAGCACATTGATCTTTTTGAAGCAGCGGCCGAAAAGCCGATAGGCGCCGCCTCCCTCGGCAATGATCTCCAAAGCCGCATCGCTGTCCGTCACGATGGCGGTTCCGACCAGGGCCACCCTGCGCCGGAAGAGGGGCCCCGGGACAAAGCCCGCCGTTGGTCCCGCAACGGCCACGACGGCCTCTCGCGGAACAAGCTGGAGGAGAGACTCAATCGTACCGTTGGCGACGGTCGCCCCGGTAAAAACGGCCGTCTCGCACTGCGCCAGGGTTTTCGCCGTATGCTCCGGAGAAACAAATTCCCCACAGGCCGATTCGACTTCGCTCCGACTTTCCTTTTTGTAATCAATGACTTGAATTTTCCCGGCCCCCAGTTCCTTCAGGCGTTTCAGGAGTGGAATGATCGCCCCCACCATGCAGATCCGCCGCTCGGCAAAAAGATGCGAGACATCCGAGAGGTCCGTGTTCTCCGCCAGAACATATCGTTCCTCCCGGAAAAGGGGCACGGAGAGGGCATTGATCGCCGCCAGCCGAAGGATATGGGCAAAGGGACTTGACAGGGTACCGGACAAAACGTCCTGTACAGGCATCCCGGAAATGGGAGGGAAATCTTCCCGCAGAATCTGCCGGCCTGCATCCGCCACCGTTTCGGGCGGCGTGTAGGCAACCCCTCCGGAACCGTTGGAGAGTTTTACGCCCGTAAAAAAAACGCCGACCACCAGCCTCTCAACAAAGAGAGATTCCATGGCGGCTCCATAATGACAGCGGAGAACATCCGCTGCTTCGTTAAGGATGGACAATGAATTGCTTTGATTAAAATGACCGGTCACACTCTCCTCCTCTGCAGATTTCTTTACATCGCTGAACCTGACCGACGATTTCACACACCCCTTTACCCCTGGCATCCGCTGTTCTCCTCGACGACAGGAAGTGTCCCGTTTCGCCGATTTGACGGCATACCTTCCTTCATCACTCTCGTTTGGAAAAAAAGGCTGAATCGTCCATGCAGCGCATAGCATATGCGGTCTTTAATATATGTGCCGTTGGGCATATGCTTTCTCGCGCATAATGTCAAGCATATTCCTTCTTTTCCTTTAAAAATAACTATGACGAATGGCCTTTTCTCGGAAGGGATCTTTGGAGCGGAGGGCGTATCAGCAACTTCAAGAATGAAATCGATCTGTCGCTTCTGAATGTTATGAGGGTATTTGAAGAATTAATAAGGAATTGATTTGCGGAAATATTTCGCGTCAGTTATGCGCAGAACCCATTAAGCCGGGATGGCGGGAGCGGCAACTTTTTTCACGAACATCGTTTCAGGATGGGACGATTACAGCCTTTCCTTTGACCCGAATTGGAAATCCGCCACACGGAAGGCGCTTCTCATTCTGCTGACCGTGCTGTTGGACCGACAGCAGCCGACCCTGTTGGCCTAGACAGCTCCTCCTTAATCGCCAGACCAAGCCCTTCAAGGGAATAAGGTTTTCGAAGAAATCCCCCGGCCCCGAGTTCCAGGACTTTTTTCACCTTCTCAGTCTCGGAATATCCACTGAGAATGAGCGCCTTCTGATGGGGGTGAATTTCAAGGATTCGCCGGTAGGTCTCCAGGCCGTCGATTCCCGGGTCCATGATCATATCCAGGAGCAGCAGATCCGCCTTCTGGGACGTCAGGTAGGAAATTGCCTCCTCTCCACCGGAAGCGGTCACCACGTTATAGTGCAGTTTGGCCAATATGCTCGCCGCCAGGTGTCTTTGACCTTCGTTGTCATCGACCACCAGGAGGGTTTCTCCCGAGCCCGTACACTGATCGAGGGAGATCTGCTCCTTGCTCTGTGCCAGCCCCTCCCGCGTTGCCGGGAAATAGAGGGTGAAAACGCTTCCCACCTCCTCCTGGCTCGTCACCTCGATGTATCCCCCGTGATCCTTGACGGTGCTCCAGACAATGGCCAATCCCAGGCCTGTCCCGCTTTTTCCCATGGTTTTTTTCGTGTAGAACGGCTCGAAAATCCGCTCCAGTTCCCCAGACGCAATCCCCTGGCCGGTGTCGGATACAGACAGGGCGACATAATCCCCCTCCTTCACTTCGCTGTACCCTTTGACCGGTGTCTCCAGATAACAATTCTCCATTTTTACAACGACTTCTCCCTGCCCCGAAATCGCCTCGGCCGCGTTCGGAACCAGGTTCATCAGTGCCTTCGACAGGTGGGTGGGCGATCCCTTCACATTCATCAGGTCACTGGATATATCCGTCCGAAAGGATACCTGGGGATGGTCCTGCCTCAGCCCGGCAAAATCGGGGCTATTGAAATACACGGATGCCAGATCGCGCAGATTGAAGACTTCGGATACCGCGACCCCCCTTCTGGCCAGGGTCAGCAGGTCCTGGATCATCGCAGCGCCACGGACACCGGACTGGTGAATATTGATGGCATAACGCCTCAGAGGATTTCCCTCCGGAATCTCGAGAATCATCATCTCGGCATAACCGACCAGTACGCCCAGGACATTGTTCAGGTCGTGCGCCACTCCACCCGCCATTGTGCCCAGAAATTCCATTTTCTCCGCCCTTCTCAGCCGCTCCTCCATCCGCATTCGTTCCGTATTGTTACGGATGCATTCAATGGCGGCTATGACGCAACCCTCAGAATCCCGCAGCACAGAGGCCGTAGCGGATATGTGAACATCGCCGGGAGGGAGGTTCGGAGCGTAGGCTTCGCCGAAGATGATATCCCCTTTCCGCCGGATGGCCGTATAGTGCACCGCTATCTCTTCATCCTGCGAAAGGGCGAGGTCGATCAGGATCGGTCTCCGGTCTCCGTAAAACGGCAGGGCATATTCCCGATCCCCCTTGCCGAGCATAGCCTCTTTTCCAATCCCCGTCATGAATTCCATCGCCCGGTTCCAGGCAATCACCCGGCCGCTCCTGTCAACGACCAGAGTCGCATCGGGCAGGAATTCTATGATATCCAGAAGCCTTTGCCGGGATTCCCGCAGGGTTTCCTCCCATCTCCTTCTCTCGGTAATATCTTCAATCGAAGCATCATAGCAGGTGAGTTCTCCGCTGTTTTTCGCCGTCCCCGCGTTGATGGACACCCAGATTTTTGTTCCTTTTCCCGTATAAACCTCCGTCTCGAAGCCCCTGATTTCGACATCTTTCAGAAGCGATTCGAGAATCTTCCGCCCATCATCGGGATGGACCAGGCGAATCGAAGAGACATCCGGAACAGCGGCCAGAAAATCCCCCGGCGTTTGAAATCCCATCATCTGCGCGAGAGCCGGGTTTGCCGCTACCATGCGACCGTCCGGAGCAATCTGGCAGATTCCTTCGAGGGCGTTATTAAAAATGGAGCGATACCGATTTTCACTCCGGCGCAGGCTCCGTTCAGCCTGCCAGAACTTTGAGAGATTAAGAAGAGAAAAATTGGCTGCAACCGTCAGCAGGGGGACGAGAGGAGACACGACAATGCCGTCGATGCGAAAGGCGAAACACGAAAGAGCGCTCAATCCGATCAGGGCGGCAAAGGCGAAAAGAAGACTTCCCCTCGCGCTGGTTTTCGCAAAGAGGACCGTCGACAGGACCCCGGCCAGGAGAATGACAAAAAATTCGAGGCCGGAAATCCAGGGAGGGCTTTTGATGAAGCACGACTGGAGAATGTTCTGGGCCGCAGTGGCGTGGATTTCCACACCCGGGAGATACGAATGGACGGGCGTGATGGTTCGCTCTCCAAGGCCGGTGGCGGATGTGCCTACAAAGACGATCTTCCCCTTCAGAGAGATGTCCGTTGGGCGACCGGACAGCAGGTCCGAGGCGGAAACATGAGGGCAGACCTTTTCCTGTTCCCGAAAATGAATCAGCATGTTGCCGCGCCCATCCACGGGAATTGCCCTGTCTCCCAGGAGAATTTCACAGGGCGTTCCCGTGGAAGTCAATTTTACAAACACCTGACGAAGCTTCATGTGCTTCACGATGGCAGCCAGGACGAGACTGGGGAAATACTCCTCACCGGAAGAGCCGGATTCGCACCGCATCATCAAGGGAATGCGACGCATCAGCCCGTCGATGTCGAAGGAGGCATTGATAAAACCAACTGACGAAGCGGCGGCATCAAAAATCGGCAGATTGCAGACGGCCCCGGAGGCCTTGTAAAAGGGCCGGTTTTCCGGCTGGATGTCCGCATCTCCAAGTAGAGCAACGGAAATCGGATGAGACACACATTCTCTTGAGCTGACGGCTTCATTCTGAAATAAAAATTTCCTTGCAAGGACAAAAGGACCGGAATGAAGGGTTTCCGCCAGCAGGGCGTCGTTGTCCATGACCGCGGGCTGGACATGGTCCATGCGGGGAAAGGCTCCGTATGTCTCCTTGATATCCTGAAGAACAGAAGCTAATGATGTCCGGTCCGGTTCGGCAAACAGAAGATCAACCCCGACGGCGGAAGGGCCCTGCGCGTTGATCTCTCTGAACAGGCGCGCAACACGATGACGGGGCCAGGGCCACTGCCCGAACTCTTGGAGGCTGCGTTCATCGATATCGACAATCACAATATCCGCAGAAGGTTTGTCAACCGGGTTTTCACGGAGGACCGCATCGTAAAACCGCAGTTCAAGAAAGCGGAGAAAAGGGGGATCCAGGAGGTAGAGGAGGGAAAACAGGGCCGTAACGATGAGGCCATAACAGAGCAATCGTTTGTGATCCGGCCAGATGTTTTTGGGAATCGGCCTCAATCTCTTCATCGATTTTTTGTTCTCGGGTTGTTCAGTCCTGTGTGTTGTGCAGCTTCATGATTCCACTCGTCCAATTCCATATCAAAGCGCCCCTTGACGGCACCCGCATCGGCTCCTCTTTGGACCGCGCAGACGGCCTTTTTACCGCCACCTTTGCTCTGGAATCGGAAGATCTTTTTACATACAGGCAAGCAAAAAGCATACGGGGAAAATCACTTTGTCGGCAAAGGACAAGTTCAACCCGCCGATTGACTGATTCGGGGATCTTCTCCGCGGTTCTGGTCAGAGGATCGTCTCTTCCGTGCGACGAGGTCCCGGCTGCAACCTCGTTGCACACTGTTGCCGGTTTTTATATCCCTTATCGGCCCGGCGCGTTAAAACTTTAATGGCTTCTCATGTAAAGATAAAAAAATCATCCCCGCTGAGTCCTTCCATGGTTCTCTATGGCTCCGGTACCGGGTCAAAGGAATATCCCCGACACGGAATAAGGCTGGCCCTGAACGAGAAAAAACCGCCGGTCCCGGGTGCGCCACCCTCCTGCGGACGGCATTGCCATGCGCTCCGTTCTGTTCAGAGGTCCCTTGCCCGAATCGAAGTGCTCAAGGCCGGCACGTGCCCGATGAGGGATTGATGCGGTGCGCAGATATAAAAAAAGGGGGCGCTCCATTCCGAGTCGCCCCCTGCTTTTAATTCCCCTCTTACAGGATTAACATCCCATCCTCTTTCTTATTCCGAGGACGGCGACAATCCCGGATCCCAGGAACCAGAAAGCCGCCGGAATGGGTACGGCGTTTCCGTGGGCGGTCAGGATCACATCCTTGCCGTCATAGATACTCCATGTAAAATCAATGAATGCCGAGTTGTCGGAGATGGAGGCAAAATCGCCTAGAATTCCCGATGAGGTCAGAACCGTGAAGGTGTCGCCGTCAGAAATCATCGCATTCGACAGGACATAAATCGCAAGAGCGCCGCCCAGACTTGCCGAGCCGTTCACGTCAAGGAGAGAGTAATTGCCAGGACCTGAATTGAGAAGCTGAATCGCCAGGGTTCCATACTCCGATTGCTCATAACTTCCATGAATGGTCAGGGTCCCGGGGGAGTTTCCGGGAGCAACGGTACCTCCGCTATTGATTACGCTTGCCGTAATGCTTCCCGTTCCCTTCAGGATCCCGCCATTGATCGCCACGCTGCTCGCTGAAAGCGTGCCATCAACCGTCGTGATCCCGGCGCTCTGGGTGTAATCCTGCAGGCTGCCCGCGGCGCCGACCTGGAAATCGCTGCCCGTTCCGAAGCTCATCTGCCCGGCATTGCTGAACGCTCCGGCCGTGGTGAAATCCCGCCCGTTCTTGATGGTGAAGTCCCCGGCCGCCGCATTGGTTGCAAAGCCCTTCAGGGCATCGGTATTGTCGGCATAGCGGAGAACGGCGGATGTCGGCCCATCCATCACGATTGTCGCTGCGTTGGTTACGATACCCGCCGTAGCAATGGGAAGTTTGATGGTGCCGGCCGCGTAGTACGTGCCGCCGGTCAGCGTGCTGCTCCCGTAGTTTTTCAATCCATCCAATACAGCCAGCGTCGCACCGCTTTCGGCGCGGAGGGTTCCCCGGTTGTCAAGCAACTTGGCGTTGGGATTGATGTACAGAGAGGCGCCGGCATTGTTGGCCACAATGGTCCCCTTGTTGACGACGCCCATGTTGTTCTGGCCGATCCAGCCGGAGCCCTGGATTGTATGATCCGTATCGTTGGTGAGAACAAAATTGCCGTCGGAAGAGCTGATCCGGCTCCGTTGAGCCGTGTTGCCCGGATTCATGACCAGCGTCCCCGAACCGGTCAGGGTCACACTGGCGCTGTTCAGGGTGAAGAGGGTGTCGCTCCCGTTGCCGGCAATCGTCATCGTCCCGGAATTGGTAAGAGTGTTCCGCAGGTAGGTATTGGTGCCGTCCGATCCCTGGAACGAGGAACCGGAGGAAAGGGCGATCCCGTCAATCGTTCCGCTGTTGAGGGTCGCGATCACACCGCCGCCGGTCGTGGTGAAGGTGCCCCCCTTCACCATGGCGCCGTCCACAAGGCCGACATAAGAGCCGCTCCCCTCTGCAAGGATGAGCCCCTTGGTATTGTCGAAGTAGCCGTTCATGAGATGAAGGCCGGCACCGGCCGTCGCCTTGAAGGTCCCTTCATTTACGGCATCCCTGCTGTTCACATCGATGTACAGAGGGGCGCCGGCATTGGTCGCCGCAATGGTCCCCTTGTTGACGATGCCCATGTTGTTCTGGCCGATCCAGCCGGAGCCCTGGATTGTATGATCCGTATCGTTGGTGAGAACGAAATTGCCGTCGGAAGAGCTGATCCGGCTCCGTTGAGCCGAATTGCCCGGATTCATGACCAGCGTCCCCGAACCGGTCAGGGTCACACTGGCGCTGTTCAGGGTGAAGAGGGTGTTGCTCCCGTTGCCGGCAATCGTCATCGTCCCGGAATTGGTAAGGGTGTTCCGCAGGTAGGTATTGGTGCCGTCCGATCCCTGGAACGAGGAACCGGAGGAAAGGGCGATCCCGTCAATCGTTCCGCTGTTGAGGGTCGCGATCACACCGCCGCCGGTCGTGGTGAAGGTGCCCCCCTTCACCATGGCGCCGTCCACAAGGCCGACATAAGAGCCGCTCCCCTCTGCAAGGATGAGCCCCTTGGTATTGTCGAAGTAGCCGTTCATGAGATGAAGGCCGGCACCGGCCGTCGCCTTGAAGGTCCCTTCATTTACGGCATCCCTGCTGTTCACATCGATGTACAGAGGGGCGCCGGCATTGGTCGCCGCAATGGTCCCCTTGTTGACGAGTCCCATGTTGTTCTCGCCGACCCAGCCAGAGCCCAGGATCGTATGATCCGTATCGTTGGTGAGAACGAAATTGCCGTTGGTGGAACTGATCCGGCTCCGCTGTGCCGAATTGCCCGGATTCATAACCAACGTCCCCGAACCGGTCAGGGTCACACCGGCGCTGTCGACATAGAAACGGGTATCACTGCCGTTGCCGACAATCGTCATCGTCCCGGAATTGGTAAGAGTGTTTTGCAGATAGGTGTTGGTGCCGTCCCAGCCCTGAAACGAGGAACCGGAGGAAAGGGCGATTCCGTCAATCGTTCCGCTGTTGAGGGTCGCGATCACGCCGCCGTTGGTCGTGGTGAAGGTTCCCCCCTCCACTTCGGCACCTTCCCTGAGACCGACATAGGAACCGGCACCGTCGGCAAGGATCAAACCGGTGGCATTGTCGAACGCCCGGCCGACGAGATGAAGGCCGGCGCCGCCCGCAGCTTTGAGGATCCCTTCATTCACAGCCCCCGCAGCGTTCAGGAAAATGTAGAGGGGACCGGCCGTGCTATTCGCCACAATGGTTCCCCTGTTGACGAGCCCCATGTTGCCCTCCCCGATGTAACCGGCACCCATGATGGTATGGTTCGTGTCGTTGGTGAGGACATAGTTGCTGTTGGTGGAGCTGATCCGGCTTCGCTGCGCCGAATTGCCCGGATTGAGGACCAGCTTTCCCGCACCGGTCAGGATCACATCGGCGCTGTTGACGTAGAACCGGGTATCGATCCCGTTGCCGGCAATCGTCATCGTCCCGGAATTGGTAATGGTTTTTCGCAGATAGGTGTTGGTGCCGTCCCAGCCCTGAAACGAGGAACCGGAGGAAAGGGTGATCCCGTCAATCGTTCCGCTGTTGAGGGTCGCGATCACACCGCCGTTGGTCGTGGTGAAGGTTCCTCCCTTCACTTCGGCGCCTTCCCTGAGACCGACATAGGAATCGGCTCCGTCGGCGAGAATCAAACCCGTGGCATTGTCGAACGTCCGGCCGACGAGATGAAGGCCGGCGCCGCCCGTCGCTTTGAGGGTCCCTTCATTCACAGCCCCCGCAGCGTTCAGGAAGATGTATAGGGGACCGGCCGTGTTATTCGCCACAATGGTTCCCCGGTTGACGAGCCCCATGTTGCCCTCCCCGATGTAACCGGCACCCATGATGGTATGGTTCGTGTCGTTGGTGAGGACATAGTTGATGTTGGTGGAACCGATCCGGCTTCGCTGAGCCGAATTGCCCGGATCGAGAATCAGGGTACCGAAACCCGTCAGGGTCACATTGGGGCTGCCGACATAAAACCTGGTGTCAGTCCCGTTTCCGGCGATCCTGATCGTCCCGTCGTTGGTGACGATCCCTGTCCCGCCTGAGATTGAAAAAGACGTCCCGTCCTGTACGATAAGTCCGTTACCCGAAGCAAGCGTCAGGTTTTCAACAGCCACATTGATGTTGCTCGTCACAGTGGATGTGCCGTCGATGATGAAAGCGTTGTATTTTCCGTTAGGAACCATCCCGATGTCCCAATAGGCCGGATTGTTCCAGACACCATCTCCACCCAACGACCATGTGGCGTTCGTTGCGGCGGCCGCCTGGCCGGAGATGATCCACAGCCAGAATAGCAGAAGAAACAAAACCGGGCTTAAGGCCCCACCCCTTTTCCTTAACATACCCTTCATGGCTCCCTCCTTACGTGCAAAAATGGATAACCTTCAACATGAAACGGTTGCCTGGTACTTTCTCCTCCTCATGGCTGCTTAGCTTCCGCTGGCTTCGCCGTCTTCGCTTCCTTGATAAGCTGAGCCACCCTGGAATCGGGCGAGACGGGCTCAATCACCGCAATGTGCTGCCGGTTGATGTACATATACTCCGGTTTGTGCCATTCGCTGCCCCGCTTGATCAGGATGCTCCTCACTTCCTTTTCTTCCGGAGCCGCCTGGCGGCCGATATAATAAACCTCCTTCAGCAGCGGGTAAGCCGCCCCTGCGTTCTCGATCTTACCGAAAAAAACCTGACCGTTAGCCATAAACACAGCCTGGTACTCCGTGGTGAAATTCAGCTTCTCCTCCTTTGCCCTGTTCTCACAAGCGGAAAGGAGAAAAGGGGAGGAGCAGACGAAGAAGAACAGAAACATGAACAGCAGGGAACGACGAGCCTTTGGCATTTTGGAAAACCTCCTTAGTGAAAACTCGGGTTGGAGGGATCTCCGCGTCCCGCTGTCGGTTGAAGAGTCAGATCGACAGCGTTCTCCCCGGGAGCGCCCGCCCGGGAGAACGCCGACCCTCCTCCGCCGCACAGAAGACAGAACCGGAAACCCCATATTAATTATGAAAAAAAATAAAGACACAACTTCCAGGGATTGTCAATTCAGGTAATACCTTATTTTTACTAAGAGATATCGTAATTTTGGCCTAGGAAGAAATGGCGCCATCGTTCAGATATGGCCTAGGAAAAGCGCCGCAATCTTGCCTCGGATGCCTTGGTCATGCTTGCCCGAAAGGGACGAGGGACGAAACAGTCATCCTGGCGGCTCGAGCGCCCGGGAAGGGAGAAGGTTCTGAAGCTTTGGCTGTGGCCGTTTCCGTTTGTGCGTAACCGGCCTCAAAGCCTTAGTCGGAGTTCAAAAAAAAAGAGGGGGATCAATCCATCAGGAAGACGCGGGAGAAATCATCACGTCAGGAAGAAAATCTCTCACAGCGGGGAGAAAGGAGACGTCTAACGGGATGGGAGAAGGGGGGCTGAACTAACCCATCCGCCTTTCCCGGGACAGGCCTGCGGCCCATCTGCGGATTCGGAGCACCTCTTTTTCCGGAAGGTCCAGGGAAAGAAGAAAGGCATGGTGCGCCTCCGGCTCGCGTTCTTCGAAGGCCCTGTGAAACCGCCGCATCGCCGCATCATCCAGTCCAGCGGCCTTCAGCATCCCGACGAAGAGGTTCTTGTCGACGGAGGAAGGGATGTCTCCCGGCGCACGGGCTTTCAGCATGCCGGCCAGCATGCGTCTCTTGGCCTGGAACTCCTGGATCTCCCCGCTCAGAGCCGAAAGGCGCCGAAGAAGGATCTCCGTCGTGTCGCTCTTCCGGGAAGAGATGATCTTCCGAATATCCTCCAGGCTTAAACCAGCCTCTCGGAAGGAACAGATCGCCGACAAACGATCCCGGTCGGCATCGGAGTAAAGACGGTACCCCTTTTCGGATCGTGCCGAAGGGGAAAGGAGTCCGACCCGGTCATAGTAAAGCAGGGTGCTTCGGGAAAGGCCAAAAATTCCAGCAAGTTCACGAATCAGGTACATGGGCCCTCATCAAGGGTTCCGCCCCGGTCCGGCTGAGGACCGGGGCGGTTGACTCCGGGTTACATTTTTCGGATATCAGCGATCTGCTCCGGCGAAGCGCCGAGCCATTCCAGGAACCTCTGATGACCTTCGGGGTTCTCTTCTTCAAAGAGGCGGTGCCACTTCCGCATCGCCAGTTCGTCAAGCCCTACCGCTCGGAAGCGGTCTATCCATTCCGCTATCGTTACAGCTCCCTTCATCTTTTCCATCCTCCATGACGCTATTTCTTCCGGCCGGAGAGAAAGCTATCCTAAACTGTAAAGCGATAGACAGGTCAAGCATTTTTAGGCATATTTTTTAAAAAGGATGATCTCCGCCGGCATACCCCCCTTCCCGGCGGATCTTCATCAAAAGGTGAAGCTCAGGGTCACACCGCCGTAAAGGAAGGAACTGTCGCGGTCGGACGGTTTTTCACCCTGTATCCCCCTTCCCTTCATTTCGTCCTTTGCATCGTCCGAAAGGGGAAAGACATAGGAAATCATGGGTATTACCGTGACATACCGAGTCGCCTTGACGGGCAGGCTGGCGGTTAAGGTCCCGTCATGCAGATTGCTGAATTTACCCCTGGTGGGTTCGGCATCTCCGTTATATTCGGGATAGGTCTCCTCATCTTCGCTGTGCAGGTAACTCGCCGAGGCCGCAAGTTTCAATGAGACCCGATTGTTCAACTCGATGGTATGGGAGATTCCCAGCAGGAAGTACCACTGGTGGTAATAGCTGATTTCCTTGTAGACCGTCAATGTCGGTGAAAGGAGCGTATTCAGACCCACGGAAACGTAAATCTCCTGGGAATCATGAACATCCGTCCCATTCTCATTGGACCCGGCAAGAGCGTAGTAGATGTAACCTCCACCGAGATTGAAGAGTCCGAGAGTCTTTGTATAGGACAGGGTCACATCCGTTTCCGTCCAGTTTGTGCTGTCATCGTCGGAGTCCGCCACATAGGGGTCCGTGTCGAGGTTCCCCCAGACATTAACGGAAAACCCCTTGTAGCCCATGGTCATGGAAGGCTGAACGACGATGCTGTCCCGGCTGAGTTCCTGCCCCCGCCATATATACCCGGACAATGCCGACAGGGAAAAATCTCCCGTGGGCTTTTCCTCCTCGGCACACAGCGGCGTCGCGGAGAGCAGGAAAAGACCGGACAGCAACAAGCTGATCACGAAGAATCCTCTGACTGTTAAAAACGTTTTCATGATGCCTCCTCCAGAATATTTCTTGATTCTTGTATCTGAACATGGTTCCGGAAACCGTGACTTTCTATTCAGCGAATGTCGTGCCTTAAAGATAAGATCATGATATCATTCTTTTTATTTCCACGGCAGCGCCACTGCAGGCCCATAAAGGAACAAATTTGGGACAATTCCGGGACAACCCTCCACAATATTGTAGGTTTGAACGCCGGCGTTCCGAAATGTGTCGTCAGGAAGAAGAAAAACGTTGAGGACAGGACGGCCAGCAGGATGGGATGCCTGCGGCGAAACGAAGAGGGAGATTCCGCAGCTGGTCAGGACGGAATCATTCCGGGTTGGACACCCGTCCGCAGGGCACTGAACGCCAGGATCCTCTTCAGATGGGAATCGGATGGACACTTGGTGAGGGTTTCAACAGCGAGGAGAAAGATTGGTGCCGATGTCTCCGGTCGTCCCCGGTCCGTCAAAGAATACTGGAACGCTCTCCCTTATCCGGGATTATCGGACGGTCACTTCAACCCTTCGATTGCGAGGCTCCGCCACCCCGTCCGGGGTTTTAATCAGGGGATCGGCTTCTCCGTGATAATCGACCTCGATGATGGAGGGATTTACGCTTTTTGAAATGAGGAATTTTTTGATCTTCAAGGCCCGACTGCGGGAAAGGGCAACGTTATAACTCTTTTCACCCGTTCTATCCGTATGGCCGATAACGCTGATGTCCTGCGACTGCCTGTCACTGATGGCAGCATGGACAGAGGAAAGCGTTGTTTGCGACGCCTCCGTCAGTTCGGTGGAATCGGTTTTAAAATAAAGGATAAAGATGACCGGCTTTTTCGGCAGTGCGGCGAGAGCGGCGCCGAACACTTTGTGAATATCCCCCTCGGCCAGGGGGGCCTGCGTTGAAATGGCACTGGTCCCATCCTTTGCTTCCGCCATCTGCCCGGCTTGATTGATTTTCCGGGAACCGCCTCTATTTCTGACGGTGACTTCTCCAACCTTTCCGTCCGGGTCGGGCATAAGAACCACTTGCGTTCTGCCTGCGTCAGGAACAGGAACAGCCTCTGTTTTGACCTCCGGGACCGCGCAGGCCCCCAGAAAGAGAAGCATGACCCATGAAGTCGCCTTCACTGCCGCGCGTTTCATTCTTCTTCTCCACCGTCTTCGACCTTCACCAGGAACTTGGTCCCCCGAATTCCGATGGTGGCCGAGGGTGTTTCAAAGCGCACCGATTGAGGGGACAACCTGGCGATGACGCCGGAGACGTAGGCGGCAGTGCCCTTGAGCATCCGGGTCACGATCGAAAGTTTTCCCCGGGATGGGTCAAAATGAAATTCTTCAATCAGCAGTTCACTGCGGGGTCCGAGGGAAAGAATGGTATTGTCCTTAAAGATGATCCCCAGCGTTCCATCTCGACCGGTTCGAAGCAGGTCGCCGGAATAAATCCGCTCGCTTTTCTTAACCGTAAGCGTCCTCTGCTGCCGGACAATGAATGCGGTCCCCGAACAATTTTTAACGATTGCCGCTTCTTCATTCGATGCGGCAACAGCATTTGTGCCAAGACATAAAATCAAACACAGTACGCCAAAAAAGTACCTCATGATCCTGCTCTCCCTGAAATCCCTGCAATCCCTGAAAAGATCCCCATGGTTTTTGAGAAGACGGATAAGAACAGCGGATTAACTCGGCAAATCGAAGATGTCACCAGGAAGCAGAAGGATTTCATATCGCTGTCGATCCTTTCTCCCACCCGAGAAAGGATCATCGTTCAAAAAAATTTGTATCACCAGGACTCTAAATGCTTATTTCATACCAACGATGGATAGACGACCCACATCGATTTTGTTCCCCGGAATTTTCAAGGCGGCACCGATGACCCTTTCCGGGACAGAGCCTTTCCAAGGTATCGCTTGCAAAAGCGTCAGGCGGCGTATAAACTTTTCCTCAAGAAACGACAAAAGGTCACCCTATCGCATGACAGCACGGGAATTCATTGAAACGACAGAAGAAAAAAGGCTAGCCCCCTACGCCACAAAAAGCGCGTACAGCATTGGCCGAACGCTGCACGGCAACGAGCCCGACGACTATCGCACCTGTTTTCAGCGGGACAGGGACCGGATTCTTTACTCGAAGGTATTTAAGGATCTTCAGCACAAAACACAGGTTTTTCTGATCAACGAAGGAGATTTTTACCGGACGCGCCTGACCCACACGCTGGAAGTAGCCCAGCACGCCCGGACCTTCGCCCGGGCTCTGCGGCTCAATGAAGACCTCTGTGAAGCCATCGCCCTTGCCCACGATCTCGGCCATCCTCCCTTCGGCCATGCCGGCGAGGAAACCCTTAACGAGCTTCTTAAGGACGACGGGGGGTTCGAACACAATCTCCAGAGTCTGCGGGTCGTGGATTTTCTGGAAAAGCGTTATCAGCGTTACGACGGCCTGAACCTCTGCTTCGAAACCCGCGAGGGAATCGCCCGTCATAACACAACTCACGATCACCCCGACGCCCCTCCGGAATTTCACCGCTTCCCCAAATCATCCCTGGAAACACAGGTCGTCAATATCGCCGATCCCCTGGCCTACTGCGCCCACGACCTCGAAGACGCCCTCAATGCCGGCTATCTGCGCCTCAAAGATCTGCGCAACATGGAAAACCCCCTGGTGAGGCGCGTTTTTGAACGCTGCCGTTCAAGATACCCGGATATTCTCCAAGCCGATACCATCCTCCAGTCCCGGATCCTGGTCCGCACCCTGATCGAGGAGGCCAACATTGCCGTCATTCGACAGACTTCTCGAAATATCGAGCAGCACGGGATTTCATCCGTCGAAGAGGCCAGAAATTTCCCGGAAGATATTGTGGCCGCCCCTGCCGGAGTCTGGGAAAACTTTGACGCCCTCAAGAGCTATCTCTTTGAAAATGTCTATCGGAAACCGCAGGTGTGCATCATGAATGAAAAGGGCAAACTCATCATCCGGCGGATTTTCCGCCACCTGGAACGATGCCCGGAAATGCTGCCCCGGACGTTCAAAATCCGCTTTGACGAGGCGCCGGACTCCTCGGGAAAACGGAGGATCCTGGCGGATTACATCTCGGGCATGACGGATCGCTATGTCATGGACCTGTACATGATGATGTTTGAGCCTTATGAAAAGGTCATGTTTGAATTTCGGGAATGACGATGAGCAGGGTGGTGTTGAATCTTTTTGAAGGGGTCCCCGACAGCCTCGCGGAAGAGCAATTCACAAGTCTGCTGAACATGCCCGGCGTGAGGATAGAGCGGATCATTTCCCGGGGACAGGCCTGTCCCCCCGGGTTCCAGTATGATTCGGAGGAGCAGGAATGGGTCCTGCTCCTCCGGGGCAAAGCCTGTCTGAGCTTTTCGGGACCGGACGACCTCGTAACCCTGAAACCGGGCGATTCGCTCCTGATCCCGGCGCATACCCGGCACCGGGTGGAGTGGACCGACCCGGAGCAGGAGACGATCTGGCTGGCCGTCTTTTTTCCGGCTAGCTTTCCTGCTGAATAGCGGAAAGCCGCCAGGGGTTGTTGCCCGACGGCCGGGCAAATGTCCAGAACTCCACAAATTTCACAGGGTCCTTCCTGCTCCCGGCCAGAACCTCGCCGGAGATCTCGTCCACCGTGTAATCCAGCAGGTTTGCATAAAATCTGACCGTGATGAAATCTCTGCCGCCCTCCTGCCAGGATTCCGTAATCTCCACGGAACGGACCGCGATGTTGTCGAGCTTGTTGATCCTGTGCTTCGCCCGAAGCTCATCAGCGTCCTGCTGAATCGTTTTGTACATGTCATCGGTCAGCAAGTTCCGGACACCGGACATATCCCGGTTTGCCCAGGCACCCTGGATCGAAAAAAAATTATCCAGAACGGAATCCTTGAAGCGCTTCTCATCGAAGGAATGATCTTCCCGCCGAATGGCGCTCAGTCCGTCACCGGCTTCGTAACCGGCCGGGGGAATGTCCCGGATCGGCGGGGCATAGGAGTCCGTATTGAAGGCATCCCTGTTGTCCGGGCTGCCGTAGGCCATCGGGGCATTCATGGCGGTCGCCGCCTGCCGCCGCCTCTTGATAAACCAGTAGATCCCGTAGAGAATCGCCCCCAGCAGCAGAATATCCATCAGGCCGATCCCGCCGCCAAAACCGCCTGCGCCATGGCCGAAACCGAGACTGCTGAAAAGCAGCGCCCCGGCCATTCCGCCAAGAAGGCCGCCGGCCATGCTTCTCATGAAGCCTCCCGGCTGCGACTGCGGGGCCGCAGAGGGAGACTGACGGGAAGGCGTGTTGTAAGAGCGGGACGGAGAGCTTGGAGAACTAGGAGAACTGCTGAAGGAGCGGGACCCCCGGCTGCCGAAAGACCGTCCTCCACCGACGCGCGCCTCGGCAACCGACGACAGAAGATAAAACAACGCAAAAAACAGGGCACAAGCGATCAGCCCCATTTTACCCTTACTGCAAACGTTCATATGACCCCTCCTTGTTGTTTTCAATTGGAAATCTTTCTCAGGATGTATTGCATATTATGTACTCATGGGCCTTGTCAATGTCTTTTCATGGCGGGACGCCTCTCGAGCAGCTGCAGCCGACGCTTGACCGCCCGCCTTGACCCTTCGATCCGACCGGTGTCTCAGGTCATCACGGGGTCTTCCTTCAAAGACGCCCATAGATCTCCGTCAGTTCACGAAGCCGCTCCACAGTGGGCGGACCGAGGTCTTCCGGCTGAAAACGCCACCGCCAGTTCCCATGAACCGTGCCCGGACGGTTCATTCGTGCGGTTTCGTCAAGCCCGAGGACATCCTGGAGGGGAAAAACCGCCAGTCTTGCCGCGCTCATCATGGCCAGCCGGATCAAATCCCAGGGCACCCTCGAGGCGGAGGTGCGACTCCCCAGATAGCGGTAAAGCCGCTTCCTGTCCTGACGCGTCGCTTCCCGGCAGAACCAGCCCCGAACCGTGTTGAGATCATGCGTTCCCGTATAGACAACGGTATGTTCAGCAATGTTGTGGGGCGCACAGGGGTGATCGGGCAGCGAATCGCCAAAGGCGAACAGCAGGGGGCGCATTCCCGGAATATCGTAGCGATCCATGATTTTCCAAACCTCTGCGGATTCCGCCCCCAGGTCCTCGGCAATGATCGGCAGACAGGGGAAGTCGGAATAGAGCTGCCGGAAAAAATCATCGGCCGGCGCTTTCTTCCACTGGCCGCTTTCCGCCGTTACGGCACCGGCCGGCACCTCCCAATAGGCGACAAATCCCCGGAAATGATCGATTCTCAGCCAATCATAATTCCGGAACGCCTGGCGAAAACGCTCCTTCCACCAGCAATAGCCGCTTTCTTTCAAGACATCCCATCGGTAAACGGGATTCCCCCAGAGCTGTCCCGTTTTGCAGAAGAGATCGGGGGGTACGCCGCCCACCGCCAGAGGCTTTTTGTCCTTCCCGAGAAAAAAGAGTTCCGGATTTGCCCAGACATCGGCGCTGTCATAAGCCATGTAGATGGGAAGATCGCCGATGACTTGAAGTCCTTTCTGACGGCAGTACTCCCTGAGGGAAGACCACTGCCGGTCAAAGATATATTGAACAAATTTTTCCCTGGCCAGGGGAAGGGCCAACTTCCGGCGCATCCTGGAGAGCGCCGCCGGTTTTCGATCCCGAAGTTCCGGCGGCCACATCGCCCAGGTCCCGGAGGGGAATTCCCCTTTCAGCGCAGCAAAAAGGGCATAATCTTCGAGCCAGGAGGCCTGCTGTTCCGTGAAGTCGATCCAGCTTCCGCGCCACGGCCGCCCCCTGCCCCGAAAGCGCTCAAAGGCCAGTGACAGGAGCTTTTCTTTGCAGGCTGCCGCCCTGCCGTAATCGACAACGTTTCCGGGAAAAGCCGGCATCTCCTCAAGCTCCACCCGGTTCAGCAGACCTTCACGGCAGAGGAGCTCCGGGCTGATCAGCAGAGGATTTCCGGCAAAGGCGGAAAAGCTGCTGTAAGGGGAATGGCCGTAACTGCCTAGCGTGGGCGATAGGGGAAGAATCTCCCAGAATCTCTGGCCGGCATCGGCCAGAAAATCGACAAAGCGGCAGGCTCCAGGCCCGAGATCGCCAATGCCGCAGGGCGAAGGCAAAGACGTCACATGCAGCAGAATGCCGCTCCCCCTTGCATTCATCATATCGGTCCTCTCCTTCGTCGGCTTTCGATTCGGTCCTCTTTATCTAAGAGCTTTTCCCCTCTTCGTCAATACCCAACTCCCCCTGTACTTTCCCGAATGGAATGTAAAGGGGGCTTCCATAACAAATCGTCATTTGACTTCTGCAATCAGGTTCCCTATCGTATCGGCCGTTTCCAGGAGCAGACATTTTCAATGCGGTGAAACGATTCAAACCGCCCGGCCCGGCAAGGGTAGACGGTTTCGAGAAAGGTTCCGATGACCCCGCACAGCATCATCTATTTCGACAATGCCGCCACATCCTGGCCCAAACCGGCGGAAACCCTCAGGGCCATGGAGCACTACCTCCTCAATATCGGGGCGAATCCAGGCCGTTCGGGACACCGGCTCTCCCTGGACGCGGCACGGATCATCATGGATGCCAGGGCAGGCGTGGCAGAGCTTTTCGGCATTGAAGATGACCTGCAGGTGGTGTTTACAAAAAACGCCACGGAGGCGCTGAACCTGGCGATCCGGGGGCTGCTTTATCCAGGCGACCACGCCATCACATCCAGCATGGAACACAACTCGGTCATGAGGCCGCTGCGGACTCTCGAAAGGGAGGGAGTGGAACTGACCGTCCTTGCCTGCTCCCCTTCGGGCGAGCTGGACCCGGCGGACCTATCGCGGAGCATACGCCCCAACACCCGCGCCATTTATCTGACCTCTGCCTCCAACGTCACCGGGACGCTCATGCCCTTGAAGGAAGTCGGAACGATTGCCCGCGAACACGGCTTGATCTTTTGCGTCGACGCCGCCCAGACAGCAGGATCCTATCCCGTCGATGTAGAGGATCTGGGCATTGACCTCCTCGCCTTTACGGGGCACAAATCCCTTTACGGCCCGCAGGGCACCGGCGGGCTCTATATCCGGAAGGGACTGGAAGAAAAGATCCGTCCGCTCATGGTGGGTGGAACGGGAAGCCGTTCCGAGTTCGAGGAACAGCCGGACTTTCTTCCCGACAAATTCGAGTCCGGCACGCCCAATGCCGTCGGCCTGGCCGGCCTGGAAGCGGGGGTCCGTTTCGTTCTGAATCGCGGCGTACCGCAGATCCGGGCAGAGGAAATCCGGCTGGCGGAACGTCTGCTCCATGGCCTGGAAGAGATGCCGGGAGTCACCGTTTATGGACCGGGTGATCCGTCCCGCCGGATTGCCGTCGTTTCCTTCACGATCCAGGGGCTCTCGCCAGCGGAAATCTCCCTCGCCCTGGATGAAGAGGAGAACATCATGTCCCGCCCCGGGCTCCAATGCGCACCGTCGGCCCATAAGACCATCGGAACCTTTCCCGTGGGAACCACCAGGTTCAGCCTCGGAGCCTTCAATACGGAGGACGAGGTGTCTGCCGCCCTTGAGGCCGTCGGCCGACTGGCAGCCCGGGTCCGGCGGAAAACCTGAAAAGGAGATGGATAGCCCATGCCGGAAATGATTGATGCGCGGGGACTGGCCTGCCCGCAGCCTGTCATCCTCGCCAAAAAGGCCCTGGAGCACTCCGCGGAACTGACCGTCCGGGTGGACAACATGGCCGCCGTGGAAAATGTGAAGCGCCTGGCGAAGTCCCAGGGCTGCCGGGTGACCGTGACGGACGAGCAGGACCGAACGTGGACTCTCACTCTGACCCGGGAGAGCGGCCTTGACGCCGCGCAGAAACATGCCGCCCCCAAGGACATCCCGGGCGGTGCGGCCCGGCAGGAGGCGGTCGGCACCGCCGTTTGCGCGCCCTCTGTCATTCTGATTCCTTCCGAGACCATGGGACAGGGCGATGACGAACTGGGCCGGCTCCTGATGCGGGGCTTTTTCCATACCCTGCAGGAGCTCGACACGCTTCCCGATAAAATCATCTTTTACAATTCCGGGGTCAAACTGACGGTAAACGGCTCCGATGTCCTAGAGGACATCAGAGAGCTGGCCCAAGCCGGCGTGGAAATGCTGGTCTGCGGCACCTGCTTGAACTTTTTCAGTCTCACCGACCGGCTCGCCGTGGGAACGATTTCCAACATGTACGAAATCGCCGACGTCCTGACCTCGGCGGGCCGCCTGATAAGGCCCTGAGCCTCAATACTCAACGCCTTTTTGTGCCGGTCGCCCCGACGCCAAGGCATGCTTGTGCGCCTCCATGACGGTAACCGTATCGGCCAGGGCCACAAACGACTCCGGGGCGTCCCGCCCTGTCAGGACAATGATCTGGCGGGGGCCGGCCTGCCGGAGAACCGCAATCACCCCTTCCTCCGACAGAAGCTTCAGGGCCACGGCGTTGCAGATTTCATCGAGGATGACCAGATCGATCAACCCCGACCGGATCACTTCTTCAGCCAGCTGAAGCCCCCGCTGCGCCGCCTCGCGGTGCTGGAAGAATGCGGGGCCGTCCTCGGGCAGGACAAAACCGAGCCCCGTCTGGATCAGCTCCACCCCGGGAAGATACCTTACGGCGGCCACTTCCCCTGTTTTTGAATCAGACTTGATGAACTGGACAATGCTCACCTTCATTCCGTGGCCGCTGGCCCGGATGGCCATCCCCAGGGCCGCCGTCGTTTTCCCTTTGCCGCTTCCCGTAAAAAGAAGAACCCTTGGCTTCTCGTCTTTCATCTCCTCTTCCCCCGATGCCCCTGGCAGAACCTTTCCCTCAAACCCGCCTCCTGTTCAGCAGGCCGCCTTGAATTCCGCTGGTTGCCCTCGCTGTCACTTTCCGTGAAATGACCATTTACCGCCGCACCCGTCCCGCACCATAAGGAATGATGCAGACCGCTTGAATATATGGTTGAAATCAATCTTTCAAGGAATTAATCTCTGCACCGGTGCCCGATGGCCATCAGGCATCAATCTTGATAATGAAAAAATCTCGGGGACCGGCTCCGCCATCGGGCTGTTTGCCAGTCGGGGCTGCCCCGCAGTCCCCCGTCGAATCGATCCGCGCCAACCGAGGCCGCCATCTCCTATGCGGCCCGGAAATTTCACCTGTTTGCCCCGGAGAACGGATATGCGCATGATGTCGTTTAGTCTCTTGAGAACATCCCTCTTCTGTTCGATAATCGGAACAATGGTCCTCTCCCTGTTCTGCTTTGCGGTGTTCGCTCAGCCACCGGCGGATATCGATCAGAGGGCAAGACAGCTTGAACAGCAGCTGGAAGGAACAACGGACCTGAATAAACTGATGGAGGCATACCGCGAAACCTTGCAGCTCATGGGCGGGGCGAACCGGGGAGCCGCTGGAATAACGGGTACGAGCACCATGCCCATCCGGCCGGCGGAATCGCCGGAGGAAGAGGTCTTGCGCCGTCGCGAGGTCATCAACAGCCAGTTCCTCCAGATGAAGAACAGGATGAGTCTTCTTCCTCCGGGCACAGAAAAGCCTCAGCTTCCCGAGGCTGTTGCCGTGGAAGGGTATCTCGTCGTCCATGGAGGAGAAAAAGAGCTCTTCTCCAATGAAGTGCGGACAGACCTGTTTTACACGATCAAAGAGCGATTTGTCGGCAACCTGATCGTCGGGCACACCTACGATCCGGCAAGAGGAAGGTTCGATGGGCAAAAGGCGTATGAGATTCAATCCCTGTCAACGAAGATCGATGTGTCGGGCATGGGCGGCAAAAAGTGTGTGCGCCGGGGGTCATACTCACCATCGTCCTGCACGGGCTGGACCCACTTCTCCGGCTATGAAATCTCCGGGGGCGAACGTTACCCGCAATTCCATTCCGGCGTAGTCAGTGCGGAAACGGAGGAAGATGGCCGGATCACCATCGTGGCCGAAGCGCCTGCGGCAATCTTCCTGGGAGATGATGGCCGGACGAATCTGAAAGCGGGATGCTCCCGTGCCTCATGGACGCTGAGCCAATCAGAATTTGAACAATGGCTTGAACAGGGTGAGCTTACTTTGCGCCGGGATATCGGCAGGCCGATGGGCCCCTCTCCCGGCTGCAGCCACGGTTCCACGATGACGCTGTATCTCAGGGTCCAGGGGGAGCCCGCCGAGGAGTGCCAGGAGATGAAATCCGTGGAGCTCCTCGTTATCAGCCCCAGGGACAAGGACAGGTATGCCTTCGGCGAACATTCCAACAGGCTGACCCTGGAGCTTGAGGCGAAAACAGTGCCGGCGCACTATGCAGATTTCATCGAATGGACGATCCCGGAAATAGAAGGATCCCGCCGCACCGTCGTTCCTGCCTCGACACTGCCGGCACCAAAGGGGCGAAAGTTCGCCGTGGTCTATGAAGGGCTGCCCGAAGACAACAACGAATTCGGCAGAAAGACCGTCAAGGCGACCCTGAAAGTGGATTCGTGCAGAAAAGAGGAGACGCGGGAAGTGCAGATCTTCTATCCCAGGGATGAAACCAACAATCCGGAGGGGAAGCACCCCAACTGGTTTTATTACTGGAAGCAGACCCCGGCGGCGAGACCCTTTGGACAGAATGTCCGAATCGGATATCACTGCACAGGAATTCCCCATGAAAAGTGCTCTTGCCGCCAGAGGGGGGTCATAGGCCAGTTCAATCCCTATTATTCCGGCTACAAAACCATCAACGTATGCAACCTGAAAACAAATACCTGGATTCCTAAAACATTCTATGCGGAGCTGCCGGCGGTCAAGCGCTCGAAACCTTCAACGCTTTCAGAAAGAAACTACTTCAGTTACACGCATATCGACACCTTCGCTGTCGCCGTTATGCATGAGTTTACCCATTTCAATCATTTCCACACCTTCTGGCCCGACGGATGGAAAGAACACCAGGATCTCGACGGGGATGATCTTCCCGACAGACTTGAGCCGGAAATGGGTTTTCATCCCGGGAAAAAGCAGACGCACTGGGCGGGGGTCGATCTCAGCGATGACGAGGAATTCCTCACATTGGAAGCCACCTACGATTACCGCACCGGGACCTTTGACAGGTACGACTGGGCAAAACCGGGCAAGAACTGGCCTGAGTGAATCAGACCTGGAACGCCCATTTCCGAAGGCGGAAGGCATAGGACATCGATCGTTACCCCAATCCGGCTTCAAAATGAAGGAGAAATCCGATGAAGAATCATATCCCCTCTCAGGGTCAACGCGAGACGAAGGAGCGGATCACCGTTCAAATCCACCTTGAATCCAGCCGTTCAATGCCCGGCCAGGCTCAAAAGGCCGCCGGGGGAGCGATGAAATTCTTGGCCCTGGTTTTGACCATCCTCCTGATGGGATGTGTCGGTATTCCCGAAAACGTGAAACCCGTTGAACACTTCCAGTTGGATCGGTACCTGGGGACCTGGTATGAAATTGCACGGCTGGATCATCCCTTTGAGCGGGGGTTGACCAGGGTAACGGCAGAGTACAGTCTGCGCCATGACGGAGGCGTCAGGGTATTAAACCGCGGGTACTCCGGGAGGGAACATTCCTGGAAAGAAGCCGTGGGGAGGGCTTATTTCGTTAAGAGATCGGATCAGGGCTACCTGAAAGTTTCATTCTTTGGTCCCTTTTACGGCTCCTATGTCATTTTTGATCTTGACCATGAGCATTACCGGTACGCCCTTGTAAGCGGCCCGGACAAATCGTACCTCTGGATTCTGGCCAGAACCCCGACGTTGAAGAAGGAGACCATAGAGGCCCTGATCGCCAAAGCCTCGTCTGTGGGGTTTGATACCGGAAAGCTCATTTTTGTCGATCACCATTGATCTCTTTTCGGACAGCGGGGGAAGGGAACGGTTGCTTCGGACTCCGCCGGAGTGGGGAGAGTCCCCCTTTTTCAGAAACAGATTGTGATGGGGGAACGTATGTGACCTGCGGCTAAACGGCCACATCGCCCTCTGGCCGCCGCGCCCTGAGCTTCGGGGTGCAAAATCGAATCTCATGCCGCGACTCACAATGCGGGCAGAAATGCTCCACATGGATCTCAAGGCATTTGACGCCTTTGACTTTCCAGAGACGGCGTTGAAGGTCAGCGCGGCACTCGCATTCGGACGGTGATACGACATCGAGGATGAGATGGTCGAAGGTGACCGCTTCGACGCTAAAGTTGAAAATGCCATCGTCTCGAAGCGATTTCAGCAGGTTCAGGATGAACTGATAGGTTTCCGGCGCCTTGCGGCTGGCCAGTTCATATCCAGCCGGGGTGGCCATACATGCCGGTGCGTGCCGTGCGTAGGTGAGTTCCGCCGTTAAACGATAAAGCGAGTCCGGGGATATGCCGTTTCCCTTGAGGCCTGACTTGACAAAATAGTTGGCGATCCCGAGGCTTCCAAGTTTGTCCAGATTGTCGGCATCAAACAGCACCCGCGTCAAGGCGGATGGATGCGCTTCGTCCCGGTACAGCTGCCCGAAGGCCCGGCTGATATCGTCCACAATCTGTTGATTCAAACCGTACCTTCCCGCATACTCGATCAGAAGTTCCACGGAGCGCTCCTCTTCCGGCCGATCACCTTGATGATACGTTCCGTCTGAGAATTTGCCGGCGTCGTGAAAGAGACCAGCGAGTCTGCAGACTGCGGGATCAAGCCCTTCACTTCGGCCGAGCTTTTCGGCTAAATGCGCCACCCGGACAAGATGATGCCACAGACTGCCCTCTCCCTGGCGTTTTCCACTGTATCCGGCCTCCTCTTTCCTGATATGATCCTTCAGGTCAGCCTCCAGCAATTGGATCTGGTCGTTTCTGCAAAGGCCTGGCTCCTTGAACGTTCCGCATCGCATGACTGTAATTAAAATTCCTTCCAATGAATGTGTCAATCGCACCAAACAGAACGGGTACAGTACTACATCTTTTTCCCGTTGCGGTAAAGTCAAAAATGAAACATTTCTTTAATCAAATCAAATGATTATATTACACATAGCACAACGGGGATTCACAGTTATCCGAAAGGAAGAAAAAAAGGAAGGATTCAGGAGGGAATCATTACAACGATGCGGATGTTTATCGGGCCGAATGATCCGGGGACGGCCGAGCTCAACCGCCTATCTGGCTCATTTTGCGCAGGTTGTCCTTTCCCCAGCCCTCATTCATGTGATGTTCGGATGGCTTGAGGGAAATGGCTTGAATGAATAGTTTTTTAAGGTCCTCATCATCGGATTTATGTTCCAGGGCCGCTTTTAAATCGATTTCCCGCTTGTCGTACAGACAGCCCCGCAGCTTTCCTTCGGCCGTGAGTCGCAAACGGTTGCATTCGGAACAGAATTTATGGCTCATGGGCGTAATGAAGCCAATCGTACCCCGACCACCTGCCAGCTTGAAATACACGGCCGGGCCGCTTCCCTTGCTGATTTTTGTCGGAGCCAGTTCGTATCTCCGGGCAATCTTCTCCCGAATCTCTTCGGAAGAAATCATGCGGTCCCTGTTCCAGAACAGAACATCTCCGATCGGCATGAATTCGATAAACCGGATATGCAGAGGAAAATCATAGGCCAGCTTCGCAAAATCCAGCAGCTCATCATCATTGAATCCCTTTATGACCACCGTATTGATTTTCACCGGCTCCAGGCCCAGATCCAGGGCTTTGAAAATCGCCTTTTTGACTTCTGTCCGATGATTGCGCCGTGTAATGAATTCAAATTTTTCCGCAACCATCGTATCCAGGCTGAAATTGGCCCGATCCAGGCCCGCGGCTTTCAGTTCTTCCGCCATACCGCAAAACAAAACTCCGTTGGTGGTAATGGCGATGTCGTCAATTTCCGGGATTTTGCGAATGCCGGCGATCAGCTGGGTAATGTGACTACGTATGAGCGGCTCGCCGCCGGTGAGCCTGATTTTGCGGATGCCTATCCCGGCCCCTACCTTGACCAATCTCACAATATCTTCCAAACTTAAAATTTTATCGTGTTCAAGTTTGGAAATGCCCTCTTCCGGCATGCAGTACCTGCAGCGCAAATTGCAGCGGTCGGTCACGGAAATGCGCAGGTAGTTAATCTTCCTATTGTAAGAATCCAACATGTTTACCACGTTCTTTGACCAACCCTTCTCTGTCGTATGTTTAAAGCACGGCAAAACTTGTGAGCCGACACGGCTGTTGACCTGTTGCTTATATAGCCAGAGCCATCTTCTATGTCAAGTTATGAATAACATAATTTATTGGGAAAGACGAAATAATTTCCATTGTTACTCCGGCGATTAAACATCTGAAGTTCGTTACGCAGCATAGGCTACTCTTGGGTGCTTGAAATAATTACGGACATGAGCAGGCCGTTTAACGAGAGTCCGCATAAATGAACGGGGCTTTTTTCAATATCTTCTTGGTTGCGAATCTGCTTCCCAGAATGAACTTTGTTTTTCAGGTTTCCGTCTAAGTATTCGTCCAGATTAAGTTCCGGTGAATAGGAGGGTATCCCTGTTCCGCCTCAGTCGGAAATGGACTTTTGACCCACTTGTTTTAACATACAAAGGCTGCTCCTGAAGGATTGATTTCAGAATAGGTCCTCTGTCGTTGATGTTTTCGCAGCTCTCTGGCTGCTTCCAGTTTTCCGTCTCGCTCTTTGAAGATTTCCATGTCTCTGCCTTCAAGTCTGTCCAAGGGGGAAACGTACCCGATGGCGCTGTGCAGCCTGGTCTCATTGTAATACGTGATGTACTTTTGGACCATTCTACGGGCATCGTCAAGGGATAGTGGCACCCCGGGGCGGATGCATTCTTCCTTGATGGTTCCGTGAAAGCGTTCCAGTTTGCCGTTGGACTGCGGAAGGATGCGCCATTTTTCATCTTGACATTATGGGATCCAGAACATAGTGTTAATTGAACCCTTTATACAGCCTGAGGGATTGCGGTCTTTGGAGACGTTATACGCTAAGGAGAAAACAACACCATGAGTTCGAAAATTATGTCTTACTCTTATGATGAATATTTTGAAATCGTAAGGTCCTTTCACGGCTCCCCCGCCCCCGGCGTCCTTATCGGGGGATTCATGGTGGACCTTGCGGTAAAAAATCTACCCGAGGGGATCCTTTACGATGCCCTCTGCGAAACAAAAACCTGCCTCCCCGATGCGATACAGCTTCTGACCCCCTGTACCACCGGCAACGGGTGGCTCACGGTCCTTCCCCTTGGGCGCTATGCGCTCAGCCTTTATGACAAGTATACCGGGGAAGGGGTTCGGGTGTTTCTGGATGTGAATAAAATGGAGCCCTGGCAGGAGGTTCGAAACTGGTTCATGAAGATAAAACCCAAGAAGGAACAGGATTCCGACAGGCTTTACCGAGAAATCCGGGAAGCCGGACAGGATCTGCTCAGCCTGCGGCGTATTCAGATCAAACCGGATTTCATCCAGGAGAAGAAAAAAGGAAAGGTTGCCCTGTGCCCTAAATGCGGCGAGTCCTATCCCGTCAGCGACGGGGACCTCTGCCTCGGCTGCCAGGGATCGGATCCATATCGTTAGATCAACGGACGCCCCGCCCCGTGCAGCATGGGGCGGGGCGCACCTCCCCCCTTTTGATCATGCGAGATCAAAAGTCGCCAATCACCGTCCTCCTTTGAGCTTCAGAATCACACGCCAACCGCCCTGGCTAAAAAGCCAGGCCCACTGCCGGACAGGTCGAACGTCCACCCCGACAGAGTCAGGGTGTTTTTCCGGCCCGATATGTCGATAAAGACACATATCCCTTGACACCGGCCTCTTCCTTCCGATACAGAAGAAGCAAAAAACGAAGGGTGCACTATGATGAAAGACAGGAGCGGCAGCATCAGGAGATTTGAAGAAATAATCGATCGGGAGGTAGAAAGGCACCCCCACAACCAGCCTCTCCTTGAAGCTTTCCGCCCTTTGATTTTAACGAGAAACCGCCTCCTGGAAGAGTTGGAGCTGGAGGAAAATCCTCCTTTTCAGATCGACGAGATCCGCTTTCAGGGAGGAGTACCGGCCATCGAGCAGCACCCTTTGCTTTTGGAAAGTGATCCCTGGGAGGATCTTGTCCGCTCCCTGATCCCGGCTTTTCAGAAGGGCTTTCCCGATCTGAAGGAAGATCTGGACCGCCTGGAAAAGGCCCTTTCCGAAGGGGTGCTTGCCCTTTCGGACTATTTCACGGGAAATCGTGACGGACAGCAGAACCTTCTCTCCGCCTGGGGCGGCACCCTTTCGATTGCCGCACCGCGAATCGGTTTTATTCTGAATTCCGCCTCCAGAATTGTCCTGGAAAAGAGGGCGCTGAAGATCGCCGAGCGGATCCAGGGGCTCAAATGGGAAAAAGGCTATTGCCCCATCTGCGGCTCTTTCCCTTCTCTGGCCGTCATTGGAGAAAAGATCGGCGAACGTCGGCTCCACTGCTCGCGCTGCGGGCACCTGTGGCGTTTCAGCCGGGTGGTCTGCCCTTATTGCGAATATGAAGGACAGGAGGGGATGGATTTTTTCCTGATTGAAGAAAGACCACAGGAAGCGGCCTTCACGTGCGATTCCTGTCAACGTTATCTTGTTACCCTGTACCGGGTCAGTGATCTGCACGACCGCGACCTGGACGTTTCAGCCCTTGGCCTCACCCATATCGACGTGATCATGCAGGAAAAGAATTTTGCCCCCATGACCGTCACCGATTGGAATGTTTTTTAGAACCGTTCGGTAAAAGGTTCCCGGTTGATGCCAGAACTCTCCGCCCGCCCTGTTGACGGTGACAGATCTCACCGGAATTTCTTCAGAATGCGCAGGAAAGAACGCCCTCATTTTTTCCATCACGGACATCTAGCAACCGTTCCAGAAATCCTCCTTCCGTCATCTCTCTTGTATTGTATTTTTTATAACATATGAATTTCCATGACAAAATGTGAGTTTTTTCCTTGACGCTGGAAGGAAAAAAACATAGGTATACCACGCGTGACATAGGTCAATTTTGGCATATTCATAAGGAGGTAGATATGGACATCACAAGGAGAGGTTTCTTGCACTTGTCCGGCGCTGTAGGATCAGGCATTGCCTTATCCACCCTGGGCATCAACCTGAAACCCACCAGAGCTTACGCAGATGAGCTCAACAAGATGAACCGGGTCAAGGCGGCAAAACAGGTAACAACGATCTGCTGTTACTGTTCCGTCGGCTGCGGACTCGTCTGCAGTGTGGACAAGATGACCGGAAAAATTTTCAACATTGAAGGGGACGCCGACCACCCCATCAACGAAGGGTCCCTGTGCGCCAAGGGTGCGGGCTTCTTCGACCTGACAGAGGCGAACAAGCACCGCCTCACAAAAGTCCTGTACCGGGCTCCCATGAGCGACAAGTGGGAGGAGAAGGATTGGGACTGGACGCTCAAACGGATCGCCCGCCTGGTGAAGGACACCCGGGATGCCGGCTTTGTCAAGACCAACGCCAAGGGCGAGGTTGTCAACCGATGTGAAACCATCGGCCATCTGGGCAGCTCCAACGTGGACAATGAAGAGTGCTGGCTCATGAGCGTCAAGTGCAGGGCGCTGGGGCTCGTCTACATCGACCACCAGGCCCGGGTCTGACACAGCCCATCGGTAGCGGCTCTGGGAGAGTCGTTCGGACGCGGTTCCATGACGAACCATTATTGTGACATCAAGAACAGCGACTGCATCCTCATTATGGGAAGCAATGCTGCGGAGCATCACCCCATCGCTTTCAAGTGGATCCTCCGGGCCAGGGAACTGAACGGGGCAAAAATCATCCACGTCGACCCCCGTTACACCAGGACATCGGCCCGCTGCGATTACCATGTCCCCCTGCGCTCCGGCACGGACATCGCCTTTCTGGGCGGGATGATCCATTACATCATTGAAAACAACAAGTATTTCAAAGACTACGTTGTCAATTATACCAACGCTCCCTTTATTGTAGGACCCGATTTCAATTTCCAGGACGGTCTCTTTTCCGGCTATGATCCGGAAAAGCGGAAGTACAACAAGGACACTTGGGTCCTCGAAAAGGACGACGCGGGCATTCCCAAGCGGGACATGACCCTGAGCGATCCCCGCTGCGTTTTCCAGATGCTGAAGGCGCATTACTCGCGCTACACCCTGGACAAGGTCTCCAGCATTACCGGTGTTTCCAAGGAAAATCTGCTCAAGGTTTACTCCGAATACAGCGCGACGGGTGTCCCGGACAAGGCGGGCACGGAATGTTACGCCCTGGGCTGGACCCACCATACCGTTGGGAGCCAGAATATCCGGACCATGGCCATCATCCAGCTCCTTCTGGGGAATATGGGCATCGCCGGCGGCGGCATCAACGCCCTCCGTGGTGAGCCGAACGTCCAGGGGTCAACGGACCATTGTATCCTCTATGGCAATCTGCCCGGGTACCTGAAGATGCACGTGGCTTCTCTGGATACGCTGGAGAAATATCTCCATAAGTACACACCGGAATCGAAAGACCCGCAATCGGCCAACTATTATTCGAACTATCCCAAGTTTCACGTCAGCTTTCTCAAGTCCATGTTCGATGACAAGGCAACGGCGGAAAACGAATTCGGCTATCCCTGGCTGCCCAAGCTGGATGACGGCGTGGCCTATTCCCTCATGCATCTCTTCGATAAGATGTACGAAGGGAAGGTCAAGGGGCTCTTCTCCGTAGCCAACGACCCGGCGGTCAGTTCCCCGAATGCCGGCAAGGTCCGGAAGGCCCTGGAGAAGCTTGATTGGCTGGTAGGCGAGAACATTTTCAACAACGAGACCTATGAGTTCTGGCGCGGGCCCGGTGTCGATCCCAAAAAGATCAAGACGGAGGTTTTCCTCCTTCCCGCTTCCGCCACCATGGAAAAGGAAGGCAGCCAGAGCAACTCGGGCCGTTGGGTCCAGTGGAAGTACAAGGCGGCCGAGGCCCCCGGCGATGCCATTCCCGTCGGCGAGATGACGCTCAAGATCATGGACGCCGTCAAGGAACTTTATGCCAAGGAGGGCGGCGTTCATCCCGAGCCGATCCTCAACCTCAAGTGGGATTACACCGACAGCAAAGGCCGGTTCGACGCCCTGAAGGTGTCCAAGCAGATCAACGGCTATTTCCTTCAGGACACGGTCATCGAGGATAAGGCGAAGGGAACGACGACAACCTTCAAAAAGGGGCAGCTGGTACCGACCTTCGGCAATCTCCAGGCGGACGGTTCGACCTCTTCAGGCAACTGGATCATGGCGGGGAGCTTCACCGCCGACGGCGAGAACAAGATGATGAAGCGCGGGAAGGAAGATCCGACGGGTCTCGGCCTCTTCCCCAACTGGTCCTTTGCCTGGCCGGTCAACCGGCGGGTTATCTACAACCGGGCCTCCTGCGATATCTATGGGAAGCCTTACAATCCCAAGCGGAAACTTCTGGAATGGGTCGGCGATAAGTGGGTCGGAGATGTCCCCGACGGCCCCTGGCCGCCCATGGCGGATAAGGAGAAGGGGAAATACCCCTTCATCATGAAGACCGATGGCGTGGGCGCATTGTTCGGTCCGGGCATGGTGGAAGGCCCCTTCCCTGAGCACTACGAGCCCCTGGAAGGCCCCCTGACCAAAAACCCCATGTCGAGTCAGCTTATCAATCCGGCCATCGAGATCTTCAAGGGCGAACTCGACAAGGTGGCCAATGCCAGTGAGAAATATCCCTATGTCTGCACGACATACTCCTGCACGGAGCACTGGTGCTCCGGGGCTCTGACCCGATGGCAGGCCTGGCTCCTGGAGGCGATGCCGGAACTCTACATCGAAATCGGCGATCTCCTGGCAAAGGAGAAAGGCATCCAGAACGGGCAGCGGGTGAAGGTTTCCTCCATTCGCGGATCCGTGGAATGCGTTGCCATGGTGACCAAGCGTTTCACGCCCTTCCAGGTGGAAGGAAAGACGGTTCATCAGGTCGGGCTTCCCTTCAATTACGGCTGGCTCTTCCCCAAGGACGGTGGAGACAGCACAAATTTACTGACGCCCACGGTCGGTGACGCCAATACCTTCTGTCCGGAGTACAAGGCGTTCATGGTAAACGTGGAAAGGGCATAGGGGGGAGACGATGAAAACTGAATTCGTAAAACTGATCGATACAACGTTGTGCACCGCCTGCCGCGGTTGCCAGGTGGCCTGCAAGCAGTGGAATGAGATGCCCGGGCTGAGGACGAAACAGTGGGGCAGTTACCAGAATCCGCCGGATCTCCAGTGGAACACCTGGACTCTGATCCGCTTTCAGGAATACGCCCCCAACGAGGGCGACTTCAAGTGGCTCTTCCGGAAGGACGGCTGCATGCACTGCACCGATGCGGCCTGCGTCAAGGTGTGCCCCAGTGGCGCCCTTTATCACACGGAATATGGAACTGTGGGCATCCATCACGATAAGTGCATCGGCTGCAAGTACTGTATTTCCGCCTGTCCCTTTGATGTTCCCCGGTATGACCGGGCGACGGACAAGGTCTATAAATGCGATCTCTGCTACACCCGGCTCCAGGGAGACCAGCAGCCGGCCTGCGTCAAGTCCTGTCCGACCGGAGCCCTGACCATCGGCCCCAAGGACGCCATGATCAAGAAGGCCTATGCCCGGGCGAAGGAACTTGGTGGAGACGCCAACGTCTACGGAGACAAGTTCGTCGGCGGAACCCATGTCATTTATGTGCTGGGTGAAAAGGCTGAGGTTTATGAGGGCCTGCCGAAGAATCCCAGTGTGCCGGTTACCACGGTGCTCTGGAAAGACATTCTGAAACCGCTGAGTCTCCTGGCCGCCGGCGGCGTCGTTGCGGGGTCGTTCCTGCATTATATTATCCACGGACCCAAACTGCCTGATGAAGATCAGGGACAAGATACGAAGGGAGGGGAATAATCATGAGAAAAGGATTAATTCAGGCCACGGACTCCTTTGAACGAATCGTTCACTGGTGTCTGGCCATATCATGCCTGGTGCTGTGTTTCTCGGGACTGGGGATCATGTTCCATTCCCTGAACTTTCTCGGTGAACCCTTCGGCGGACTGAAATCGTTGAAATACATCCACAACATCACCGCCCTCTTTTTTGCCCTTTCTCTCTTCTTCGCCATAGGCATGTGGTGGAAAGAGGCGGGGATCTTTGTTTTCCCGGAGGACATGGATTGGATCAAGTCCGCGGGCGGTTATCTCTGGCATGTCGATCAGGTTCCCGAGGTGGGAAAGTACAATCCCGGCCAGAAGATGTTCTTCCTGGTGGTGGCGCTTGGCGGGGCGGCCATGGTCTTTTCAGGTCTGATCATGCTCTTTCCCCTGAGCATTCCGGCCATGATCGTCCGGCTGATGTACCTGCTCCACGCCGCCGGGTTTGTGGCGATTTTCGCCTTTTTCTTCATCCACCTCTACCTTGGAACGGTAGGATCTCCCGGATCGCTGCCGGCCATGACCACGGGCTGGGTGACGAGAGCCTGGCTTAAAAAGCAGCATCCCAAGTGGCTAAAGGAGATGGAGGAACACGGGACGCTGGTGGTCTACGGCGAAGAAAAGCAGGAAGGGCACGGGCACGGTCATTAAGACAGGACCGGCAACATAAAATAAGGGTGCTTCACCCGATATGCATAAAAGGCAGAGTCATGTCCAATGGCTCTGCCTTTTTGCGTGGAGTCAGAACCACCCGAATATTTATGAACATGGCGCAATGAGGGATGGGATGGGCGGGGCTTGGAACAAACCGACCATTCAAGAAAGGGCCTTGACAATCTTTCTTCGCAAGCCTAGAATTTGAGGTGTATTTTTTGATGTATTGCAGGTAAATTCACACAGTTGACTTGTTGCCGGTTTGATATCGCGTCTCGAACGGATCCTCCTGCCATTCCTCTTCGCTCACCAACCCGCACGGAGGCGTAGAAGGGCGCACAGGTTTTTTCCTCAATCTTCTCTTAACCGCAGAAAGCATGGTGAACTCATGCATGCCTTGGAACCTCTCTTCAATCCAAAATCCATTGCCGTCATCGGCGCTTCGTCCGACGAATACAAGGCCGGATATCAAGTCCTGTTTTCGCTGAAGGATTTTCCCGGAAGGCTTTACCCGGTAAATCCGAAGGCCGACACGATTCTCGGATTTCAGGCCTATCCGAGAATTGCAGATATCCCGGAAAAGATCGACCTTGCCGTGCTCACTGTGCCCGCCGCGTCATGTCCCGACGCCATTGAGGAAGCAGGCAGGGCGGGAGCGAAATCCGCACTGATCATCAGCGGGGGCTTCGCGGAATCGGGAGAGGAGGGGAAACGATTGCAGGAGAGGGTTCTGTCTGCGTGCCGGACTTACGGGGTGCGCCTTCTCGGACCGAACACCGCCGGGTTTGCAAATCTTCATTCAACAGTCTCCGCCAATTTTCTTCCCTGGATCATGAAGATGAAGCGCGGCGGGATCGGCCTCGTTTCGCAGAGCGGGGCGATGACCTTCACGATCGCATCGCTTCTCTACGGCCGCAAGCTGGGACTCAGCATCGCCACGGGGACAGGCAACGGAGCCGATGTGGATACCGCCGACGCCGTTGACTACCTGGCTCAGCATTCGGAGACGAAGGTCATTCTCCTTTATTTCGAAGGAACTCCGAACGGCCGCCGGCTCTATGAGGCCGTAAAGAATACGGTAAAGAGCAAGCCCGTGGTCGTGCTCACGGTTGGAAAGGCGGATGTGGCCGACTTCGCCGCTTCCCACACGGGAAACCTGATGGGTTCATACGCCCTGAAATGCGCCGCCCTTTCGCAGGCCGGAGCGGTCATAGCGGATACGGTCGACGATCTTCTCGATGCCGCCGCGCTCCTGTCGCGCGTCAGGCTCGAACCAGGCCGTGAGCCCGGCGTGGGGCTGCTCACAGGCCAGGCCGGGCCCGGCATGGTCATCACCGATTACCTGAGGAGCAGGGGCGTCGTGCTGCCCGAACTGGGGCAAAGCGCCGTGGAGAAGATCAAAAAGCTTCTCCCCATGAGCTATATCAAGAACCCTGTGGATACGACAAGACCCGGGCCTTCTTTCAAGGATATTTTCCTCGCGATGGCCGAGGATCCTTCCATCGATGTTCTGATCATTTTCGCCATTTACGAACCTGCGGTTATTGACCCGATCGAACTGTTCACCACCATTCGCGACAGAACGAACAAACCGGTTCTTTTCGCAACAGCAGGCTTTCCTGAAGCCGTGGCCGAGGCGGTGGAAGCAGTCGAGCAAATGGGGGTCCCCGTCTTCACCTCCCCGGACAGCGTGTCCAGGGCGGTGACGGCGCTGGTCCGTGATTCAAAGGCGGCATACCGAGAAACGGGCGCAGCGGAAGAAGAATCCCCGGGGGAAATCCGATTCGCAGGCAAGGTTCTCACCGAAGCGGAGGGCAAGGACATCTTGAACGGAATCGGCATCGCAACACCGGAAAGGGCGGTCTGCTCCAATCACGATGAAGCGCGGCAGGCTTTCAGAAGGCTGAGAAAACCCTGCGCCGTCAAGGTGCTGGACAGCCGCATTACCCATAAGACCGAGGTCGGCGGCGTGCATCTGGATATTTACGGGGAGGATGAACTGGTGAAGGCCCTGGAGCTGATCGATGCGATAGGCAAAGAAGGTGAGAGCCCGAGGAAATACCTCATCGAAGAAATGGCGGAAAAGGGAGTCGAAATCATCATCGGAGCCAAGAACGACGCCAGCTTCGGCCCAAGCGTCCTGGCAGGGATGGGCGGCATTGCCGCCGAAGCCATGGGCGACACGAGCATCAGGCTTGCGCCGCTGAACCTTGAAGAGGCAAAGTCCATGCTGTACGAGCTGAAGGGCGGAAGACTCCTGGAAGGATGGCGCGGAGCGGCTCCCGCGGACATTGAGCGCGCTGCCGAGGCCATCGTGAAAATCGGCGGGCTGATCTCTTCACACCCTGAGATCAGGGAAATCGATCTCAATCCCGTGCGCGTTTACAAAAAAGGGATTCTCGCCCTTGACGCCCTGTTTGTCATATGATCACGGAAAGCCCTGCCCGTTCCCCGGGATCGCGGCAGATCGATCATCGGAACGCCAGGTGACCCGTGGGTTTCAAGCGCTCTTCCCGGATCGGGTACGTCGCCGTTGAGAATGTTCTGGTCCTGGATTACAGCGGCAATCCGACGCTGGACGGCCGTCTGTTCAAAGGGCGAAGTGAGCGGACTCCGCTTCAGGGCGCCCCGGGAAGCAGGCGGATGATCCCGCCGTAGTTTTCATCGTCCGTTCCCACAAAGATCTGCCTGCGGCCCTCTTTGGTTTCGCGGACGGCGATGCTCTCGACTTTCAATCCGTCCAGGGTTGCCAACCGTTTTTCCCCGCCCAGCTCGACCGTCGGATTGCCTTCTTGATCGGCAAGGACCCTCCCGATCTGCCATACCACACTGCGGAACGGGCCGTCATCGATTCCAGGATCGCTGGCGGACGCGCTGTAGATGAAGCCCTCGCCGTCAACCGCCAGAGCAACGATGGGCCGGGTATTGATTCCGACGGGGTCTTCCGCGTGATACGTGACCTCCTTGAATGGCCCGAACAGGATTGGATCCAGGGAAAGTTTCGCCCAGCGGATTTTTGTGGACAGCAGGCCGCCGGCACGCTCCGCGTAAAGGAAAACCAGTTGCTGCCCGACCTGGCAGACCTCGGTAGCCTCGACATTTTCGACGGGAACGGGCCAGGATGCGTAAGACTCGATGGTCAGCGCCCCCCCATGATATCGTGCAAAGAAGATCCGCCGGGCCTCTTCGCCTGCCTGGCCGCTTTCAACCAGCAGAAAGCCCCTTCCACCCGGAATGCGGCTGACGCTCTCCAGATCACTGGCGGAGCCGCCGGGTCCGGGAAATTTCAACTCCGGAGATTTCCAGGTGACCCCCTTGGTCTCGGATCTGGGAAGGCGGACAATGCTGACCCGGGGCAGTGCATTCTTCTCCCGACCGCCTTTGGTATCGTGAACGCCAAGAAACAGATCGTCCTCGATCCAGGCCAGTCCGCTCAGATCAAGCAGGGTTGCCGTGCCGACGATCCCCTGGGGCCGAGCCGAGGTCATTGCGCAACCCGTCAGCAGGATCAGGACGCCCAGCAAAACGATGGCGAAACAGATCTTCCGGCCATGCCTTTTGGTGTTACGTGCATTCATCTTGAGGCTCCTTCCGGTTCCGGCCCGATCGGCCGGGCTGGTCTCAGGCTTGAGATTTCCTCAAGAAAGATGAAGAGGATCCCTCCTCCCTGAGATAAAAACACCATCCCTTATTTCGGATATTATAAGAAAAGAAGCCCTGAAAAGTCAATGGCATCGCAGAGATAGATATCCGGGCATAAGCCGATCAACGGCGCAGGGCAGAGGAGCCGTCCTGACGAGGGAAATTTCAGTTGTTGGTGAAAACTAAACATGGTATTTAATAAAATTAATAAATCGTCCGGTTTTCATTATAGGAAACAGGAACTGGAGCCATCTCGATTCCGCTGCCGCCTTTGAAAGACAGCCGGTGAGAACACGAAAGAACTCCGGGTCCTTCCTGACTTCCGGTCTTGAATAGAGGAAATTTCAATGGAAAATCTGAAACTAGTGGCCGGGCTCGGCAAGGAGCGAAGTAAAATCCAGGTGGGGAATGCCGTGTTCGGTGAAAGCCTGGTTATCATAGCAGGACCATGCAGCGTGGAGAGCGACGACCAGATCATGGAAACGGCGCTGGCTGTCAAGGCAGCCGGGGCCGACATCCTCCGCGGCGGCGCGTTCAAGCCCAGGACTTCGCCTTACGCCTTCCAGGGGCTGGGGCTGCAGGGCTTAAAATATCTTGCCAAAGCGGGAGAAGCCACGGGTCTGCCGGTGATCACCGAGGTGCTGGATACCCGTGATGTTTCCTGGGTTGCGGAATTCGCCCAGATGCTGCAGATCGGCGCCCGGAACATGCAGAATTTCTCGCTGCTGAAGGAAGTGGGGAAATGCCAGCGGCCGGTTCTGCTGAAACGAGGCATGTACTCCACTTTGGAGGAATGGCTCAATTGCGCCGAATACATCATGAACGAGGGAAATCCTCAGGTTGTACTCTGCGAGCGGGGGATCCGCACCTTCGAAACCTACACGAGGAACACACTCGATCTTAGCGCTGTTCCAGCGGTCAAGGAAATCAGCCATCTGCCGGTAATCACGGACCCCACCCACGGCACGGGAAAAGTCAGCCTCATCAAACCCATGTGCCTGGCCTCCGTCGCGGCCGGGGCCGACGGAATCACACTGGAAGTCCACCGGAATCCACCGGAAGCCCTCAGTGACAAGGATCAGGCGCTGACCCACGGCGAGTTTGACGAAATCGTAAAGGAAGTCAGACTCCTGGAACGCTATATGAAGGAGAAAAAAGATGCACTTAGCTGAAATACGGGCCGAAATCGATCAGACGGATATGCAGATAGTCAAGCTCATCAACCAGCGCATGGAATACGTGTTGAGGACCGGCAAACTCAAGCAGTTCATCCTGGACCCTGCCCGCGAGGAGCAGGTTTTAAAACAGATGCTGTCCCAGGCCCGTGGGCTGATCCGCCCGGAATTCATTACGGAGCTTTATCAGTCGATCATCTCGGAAAGCAAACTGCTGCAGGAGCGAAACCTTAAGCTGGTGGGCTTTCAGGGAGAGCACGGGGCCTGGGGCGAGTTGGCCGTCCGCCGCTATGCCGAAGACATGATCCCCATTCCCTGCATGGAATTCGCCCATGTGTTCGAGGGGGTGCGGGACAAGGAGCTGGACTTTGGGATGGTGCCGGTGGAAAATTCCCTGGAAGGCGCCGTGACCGAAGTCAACGACATCCTGGTAGAGACGGAGCTTAACATCGCCGGCGAGGTCGTGGTTCCCGTTCGCCAATGCCTCCTGGCCCTGCCCGGTACCGACTACCGGGAGATCAAGGTGGTTTATTCCCACCCCCAGGCCCTGGCGCAGTGCCGCAGCTTCCTGTCGCGAAACAAACTGGAGCCGCGCCCCTTTTACGACACGGCCGGCGCGGCGCGCTGGCTGTCCCAGGAGCGGCCGAGTTCCACAGCGGTCATCGCCAGTCCGATTGCCGCAGAACTCTATGGTCTGGACGTCATCAAGGAAGATATCGGGGACAACACGGATAATTTTACCCGCTTTCTCCTGATCTCCCGGGAGCCCAGTGCCACTCCCGGAAATAAATGCTCACTGGTCTTTTCCACGCAGCATCGGGCCGGTGCCCTTTTCGAAGTCCTGCAGGTGTTCGCCGAAAATGAGATCAACCTTACGCGAATCGAATCCCGGCCCATCCGCCGGAATCCCGGCGCCTATGCGTTTCTTCTGGATTTTCTGGGAAGGGAGGATGATCCGGTCGTTCAAAAAGCGCTGGGAAGGATTCGGGAAATGACGCCCATGTCCCGGATCTTGGGCTATTATCCCGAAGCCGCACCGGCCCGGTAAATTGAACCGGCTTTCCCGGGCGAGAAGGTGCCAGAGGCTCAGGCGTTGGCGAGTGAACGGATTGCCGATGCGCTCAGCTCAGGTGGCATCCGCGATGCCGCCCTGTCGTCTCCCTGGGCGCGAATCGGTGCTCGCCTTCAGGCAGGACTCTCCGGACTTTTCCATCCTGCTTCGTGCGGCTTGAATCGTAAGGCTGCTTTTCGGCCTTGCGTCCAACGCTGTTTCTCCGGTCAATCTCTATGGTGACAGGCCGTCCGTTGGCCGTTAACGTCCGCAGGGCCTGCGCCATCTTCCGGGCAAATCGGCTGTCAGCCGTCAGGACGGAGGTGTTGTTCATCACTTCGATTCCGTCCAGGCGAAGCTGCGGTATCCCCATGGCATGAGACAGATCGCGCATCAGGCCTTTCTGGCTGATGCCGTCTTTCTTTCCGGCATTGATCAGAAAGCGGGTTGATTTCCTGTGAACCGGTGAAGACGATTTTCCGGCCTCCCGAATCTTTTTCTTAACGGTCACCTTTTCGACGACATTCAAGTCCGGTGCGTTCCGGTAAGACGCCAGAAAACGGTTAAATTCCATAGAAACAAAACGTTTGATCAGTTCCTCCCGGTCGAGGGTTTCCAGGGTCCTGGAGATAACGGGCAGAAAGGGGTCGATCTGTTCCGGATCGATCTCGGCCTGCTTGACGGCCTCCATGTGGCTGAGGAGCCTTTTTTTACAGATCTCATGACCGGAAGGAATGCGGCCTTCCTCGAAATTCTTCTTGAGACTCCGCTCGATGCCCCGGAGTTTGTACTTTTCCCGCACACCGATCAGGGCGACGGAAATACCCGCCTTTCCCGCACGGCCTGTGCGGCCGCTCCGGTGCGTATAGCCTGAAGGCTCGTCCGGGAGACTGTAATGAATCACATGGGTCAGATCGTTGACATCCAGCCCCCTGGCCGCCACATCCGTGGCCACCAGCATCCGGATATTTCTGCTGCGGAATTTGTGCATCACGTGGTCCCGCTGGCTCTGGGAAAGCTCACCATGGAGGGCATCGGCGCTGTAGCCATCCTCGATCAACTTTTCAACGATGTCGCGCGTCTCCAGCCGCGTCCGGCAAAAAATGATCCCGTAGAGATCCGGGGTCATATCGGCAATGCGCCTCAGGGCCTGGTAACGGTACCGGTCTGACACGACATAATAGACGTGATGGACATTTTCCGCCCCGGCATTGCGGCGGCCAACGGTGATTTCAACGGGATCTTTCATGTAATCCGATGCAATCCCGGCTACTTCACCCGACATGGTCGCAGAAAAGAGCAGGGTGTTTTTTGAATCGGGTGTTTCAGCCAGAATCGCGTTCAGCTCTTCCCTGAAACCCATCTGCAGCATCTCATCCGCTTCGTCCAGGACAACCCAGTTCAGGGCGGAAAGATCGACGGACTGCCGGCGGATCAGATCATAAAGGCGCCCCGGAGTGGCCACGATGATCTGCGCCCCTTTTTGAAGTTCATGAATTTGATGAACAATGCTCGCCCCGCCGTAAACCGAAGTGATTCTCAGGCCCGGAACGTACCGACCTATCAGGTTCAGATCTCCAGTCACCTGAACACAGAGCTCACGGGTCGGGCACAGGACCAGAGCCTGGGTCTGCTTTCTCCGCACATCCGTCAACTGGATCAGCGGTATGCCGAAGGCAGCCGTCTTCCCCGTTCCTGTTTGCGCAAGTCCGACCACGTCGACCTGCTGCTTCAGGAGAATTGGAATAACCTTTTCCTGCACCGGCGTCGGAAGAGAAAAACCCAGCCCGTCCAACCCTTTAAGAATATCGGCCTTCAGCTCAAGCTCATCAAATGTCTTCATATCTTCTTCTATGTAACAATCCCTTTCACAAAATCCCGGCGGACGGAAACAAAGCGATTCCGCTCTACACAACAGGGGACAAGGCTTAGCACCTTGTCCCCTGTTTGAGTTCAATCAGCTCTTTTTTCCGGCCGTCCTTCTCGGGCTAACGATGTCGGCGTTCCATACGGCTCCCTGGCGCAGACGGCCTGAGCCTGTCGCCGCCTCCTTCTCGCCGGCCTTGTTATCCCCTGAAGCTCAACCCGATATTACAGTAATTCAACATTGTCCGCCGCGGGACCCTTGTTGCCCTTGACAACATCGAACCTGACTCTGGCTCCCTCCTCGAGGGCCTTGTAACCATCCATTTTGATAGCGGAAAAATGAACGAATACGTCATTTCCATTGTCCTGTGCGATAAAACCAAACCCCTTGGACGCGTTGAACCATTTTACTGTTCCTTCTGACATCTTTAACAACTCCTTTTTGTGGTTTTCTTCCTGAAAACCCATTCAATTAATTAGGTCCGCATGGTCCGTAGACCACTCGAACCGGCAGCACCCGCTTTACCCAACAAAAAAACCGCACGCCCTCGCCTGAGGATTGTGCGGTTCTCTTTAATGGATTTTATTTAATATAAAACGGACACTGCACAAACATGAGAGCTTCTACCATAGTCGAAACCGGGATGCAACTATTTTTTTAACCTTTTTAAAAATCTTTGAATCCCTCGTCTTCCATGGGAAGAATCTCTTCGGGAGAAACCGCGCGGGTTCTTCCCGAAGCCAATAGCTTCCGGCCCTTCAAATCAGGTTTGAAATTGGACAGGACGGCCCGTTTGGCGCCGCTTCGGCCCGAACGGCCAGACCGGTCCGTCTGCAAAAGAGCCCTTGATGCGCCTCTTCCACCGGCAGACGTTACCGCATGGCTGGAGCCTCCTACAATCTGGACCAGCTCTGCAACGTAGCCCTTCATCTGCTCAGCCTGAGCGTTCAGTTCCTCTGATGCACTGGCGGATTCTTCCGCATTGGCCGCAGTGCGCTGCGTGACTTTGTCCATCTCCGCAACGGCGATGTTGACCTGGGAAATGCCATGGGACTGCTCCGAAGTGGCAGCCGCAATTTCGTCGACCAGGTCTTTGATCTTGCTGGCCACAGCCATCTGGTCCTTGAACGCATTCTGGGTCTGCTGGGTGGATTCATTCCCTCTCTGAATGGCCTTGATGGTGTTTTCAATGAGACTGCTGGTGTTTTTCGCAGCATCGGCGGATCTCATCGCCAGATTTCTGACCTCTTCGGCCACCACGGCGAAACCGGCGCCCGCCTCGCCTGCCCGGGCCGCTTCCACCGCGGCATTCAAGGCCAGAAGATTGGTCTGGAATGCGATTTCATCAATGGTCTTGATGATTTTATTCGTTTCTTCACTGGACTTGACCACCTCCGAAACGGCGCCAACCAGGTTCTCCAGCTGCTCTCTGGTGTGGGCCTGATACTTGCCCACTTCCTCCATCAAAGATCTGGCCTGACTGGCGTTATCGGCATTCTGCTTGGTCATTGAAGACATCTCTTCCAGTGAAGAGGAAGTTTCCTCCAGGGAAGCCGCCTGCTCTGAAGACCCTTCCGCCAGGATCTGGCTGGAAGATGCGACCTGCGATGACGCAGCGGACACCTGTTCCGCTCCGTCTGAAAGTCCCGAAACGACCTGGTTGATCGGGCGCGTAATGGAAACGGAGATCAACAGACCGAGCCCTACGGCCAGGACCATGCCCAGAATGGTGATGATACCGGCCAGCCACACCGCACGGTTGGCAATTCTGCTGTTGTCCTCCGCTCGTTGCTTTGCCTGCTTCATCTCCCCTTCATTGAGCTTTTCCAGATCGCCTGTGATGGCTTGACCCAGCGGGTTTGCCACCTGAATTACGGCCATGGCTTCATCTCTCTTGCCCGCTGCCGCCAGCCCCACCATTTTATCGCAGTTGACAAGATACTGCTCGTGATTCTTCTTGATCCTGTTGACAAGATCCCGTTCCTGATCGCTTGTAACCGTCTTTTCATAGTTATCGATCAGCCCTTTGATTTTTGTATCCATTTCCTTGACCGTTCCAAGCACCGAGCTGATGTCCTTATCCAGGGCAAACCTGTTCACCAGGCTATAGATCATCACAACCCGCAGATTCATATAGGCCTCATTGACCTTGCCGATCATACCCAGCCCAACGGTATTTTCCTGATACAGCGCCGTATCGGCATTTTCTATCTTTTTGATCTGCGTAATTCCGATCAGCCCGATGACCAGTGCAATCAATGCCACCACCACGAACCCGCCAGTCAATTTGGCACTTAATCTCATCCCTTTCACGCCTTACCTCCTGAATTTCTCTTGTTATTAGATGATTAAACCCATATCTTGGCACACGAACCCGACAGCCTGATGTTCCTCTGACGCAGTCAATAACCGTGCCATGGCCACCCTTTTGTGGGGGACTGTTAAGGCAAATTAAATGCCATAGATTGAGAACAGGGGAAAAACAGGGGTGAAATGCAAAAAAGGGAAAGTCACAGGCGGACAGGGAACGATCAGGGACCAGGGCATCGGAGGATCACACAGATTCACGGAGACTTTTTTGTCGTCGGCAGGCATAACCAGATTTTGACGGGCACCGTCCTTTTTATGCTTTTTCCAGTTCCGGCATTCGAGACAGCCGGATGGCCGCGGCGGTGTATCCCGTCTCTTTCCTGCGTATTCCAGAACCCTTCGGCCTCTCATCTTGGCCGGATCATCGATCGACGGAACGGGATGCCGCCGCAGGAAACGGCACTTCGCCTGCTCAAAGAGGCCGGATGGCAACGAACTCCACGGTGCCTTTCAAGGCATCGGCAACCTGCTGATGGAACCGGGAAGGGAAACGGATACAAAAACCGCAATCAGAACTGATGTGGCGGGGAACAGGTATCAGCTTGAAAGGGATGTTTCCTGATATCATTATTTTTTCCGCTTTCAGAGCATGACTGACGGAATCGAACAGAACCACCTCATAAACTTCTGTCATCATATTGTCCATGACGCGCTCTGCCGGATGTGCCGCCGGCTCTCCGGCATAAACGCCTCATCAAAAAAAGACTTTTTCCCGCCGCTGGGAAAAAGGGGGCGGTTTTTTGCATTTTACAATATGGGGAACCGGGCTATCACGAGCAACACGTTCCCGGAATACCGCCACAGCTCCGACCAAGGAGGAAGCCATCTTGTCGGCGTCATCAGAAATGCAAACCCTGTATCGTTACCTGCTGACCATCATCAGGATCTTCAATTCTGATGTCCCAGGCCTTGCATCGCGCAACCGATACTGCCGGAAAACCCTTTCCTATACAAGGGCAAAAGCGGCTGTCCCCCGCCTTTCATCGGGCAGGATGATGGCGCTCCTCTTGACCGTGGCGGGATATCTTGCGATCAGCGTCGCTTTTCCCTGCCGGGTGTCAGCGGCCGGCGGCCTTGAGAAGCCCGGGCTCCCCTCCATAGGGTCCGGATTATACGAACTTTACATCTTTACCGATTATTTCTGCGGCCCCTGTCAGACCCTGGAAGAGGAGTTGGATTCCACCCTGCAGGAGTTGATTAAAAGGAACGCCGTTAAAATTCATTTTGTCGATCTTCCCATTCACAGGGAGACGGTTCTGTTCAACCGCTATTTTCTTTACGCCGCCTGCGCCTCGGGTTCCAGCAGGAACGTTCTCAGAGCCCGGCGGGAGCTGTTTTCCCTTGCTGAACACCAGGATACCGTCGACGAACAGAAAATCGTCCGCAGATTCGAACAACGCAACATCCCCTTCAAAGTCTACGACTTAAAGCCCGTATATCCCGAATTCAACCACATCATCAGGCAGTTTAATGTCCATTCGACACCCACGTGCGTCATCAAATTCAACCCCGCCGACATCCGCAGCTACAGTGGAGTTTCCCGAATCAGGCAGGGCATGGCCGTGCTGCTTGCCGCGACGGCCGCGTCGAAATAACCCGGCCTGGATCGTTACACGGTCAAAACCCTTGCAACGTTTGTTTTCTCCATACGATACCCGCCTTCTTGTGTAAACCGGGGACAGATCCTCTTCAGGAAATCACATCTGGCATCCCGGGCAGAACCATGTTCCCCGCCCCAGAAGCCGCTCCCTGTGGACTAGTTCCCCGCACCGGTGGCACTTCTGCCCTTCACGGCCGTAGACAAGAAGCTCCTTCTGATATTCACCCTTGTTGCCAAAGAGATCACGCCAGTCGGAGATGGACGTCCCCCGGCAGTCAATGGCTTTTGTCAGGACCGCCCCAATCGCCTTTTCAACATTCCGCCAGTCGTCGGGCGAGAGGCCGGCTGTCTCGCGCCGGGGGCTCAATCCCGCCCGGTAGAGAATTTCACAGGCATAGATGTTCCCTATTCCCCGGATGATCCCCTGATCCATCAGAAAAGACTTCAGCGGACGCCTTCTTTTACAGCCCTTTGCGATCAAGGTTTCAGCGCATCGGGAAGCCAGCGCGTCAACAGCCCCGTCGTGCCCTTCTCCCCCCCCCGCCAGCGACAGGGTGGCAAAACGCCGGGGGTCCACGATAACCACCTGGTGAGAGTACAAATCGAAGACAAGGCGACAATGCATCGGCAGCGCTGCCTCCTTTTCCTGCCAGAGCAGCCGCCCTGTCATTCTCAGGTGAATTTCCAGCCTCCTCCCGTCATCCAGCCCGATGACGATCCATTTTCCCCTCCGCGTCACGGAAATCACCTGCTGCCCCTTCACATGTTCAGGCAGTTGCAGCCTGCTGTCCAGGATGGATATCCCCGCGATCCTTGAAGAGACAATTTTCGATCGCAACTGTCGGCAGAGGGTTTCAACTTCGGGAAGTTCAGGCATAAGGCGGCTCTTTTCCGACTCTGACGTCTCGATTTTCGATCCGATCCGTGTCTATTCTCCTGCTGTTCGGGGGCAGGCAGCGCAACGATGCGACACGCAGCGTATTGCCTGGACACGGTCGTCGTTCTTTGGTAAAAATATCAGTAATATCAAAGGTCTGATATTAACATTATCATATCATGTTCCCTAAGTCTTGGCAATGGTGAAGGCCGCGGAGCATTTGGTCATCCGGCCGCCCTGACGTCCGGCCGGATGCCGGGAGGGATCAGGTGTAGGATTTCCAGGGATTCACCATGAGCATCCCATGGATAAAACAGTTGCTTTTTGTGCGTTTATTTTATAGAGCACTGACGGCGAAAGTTGTCGCCTCATACTCAACGCCGTGTCGACGACTTCAGGGAAGGAGAAAGCACCGGATGAGAATAATCCCTCGAGAAGAAAAGTTTTTCGATCTTTTCGAAGAGCTGGCGGTCAAGATCGAAGAGGGCGGTCTTCTGTTCATGGATATCCTGGAAAATTATGACCAGGCGGAACCCAAGATTGTCCGGCTCAAAGAAATCGAACACGAGGCCGACGTCATCACGCACCGGACCTATGAGAAAATGCACCGGACCTTTCTCACCCCTCTCGATCGGGAAGATATTTATGCCCTCGTCAACAAGATGGACAGCATTCTGGATATCACCGAAGCCTGTGCCATTCGAATGTCCCTTTACCGGATCAGGGAGCCGGCCCCGGAGCTGAAGGAACAAACCCGCATCCTCAACAAAGCGATTTCCAAGGTGAAGGAGGTCGTCCACGCCCTGAGGAACATGAAAAATGCCCGGATGATCATCGACGCCTGTGTGGCTATCAACACGGCGGAGAATGAAGGTGATGTCGTTCTGAGAACGGCCGTCACCAGGCTGTTCGAACATGAAAAGGATGTGGTCGAACTGATCAAGTGGAAGGAAATTTTTGAACGGATTGAAGAAGCCATCGACACCTGCGAAGATGTGTCCAATATTGCCGAGGGAATAGTCCTGAAAAATGCTTGATTCTCTTGCCTTTGTCATTTTTCTGGTTGCAGTGGCCCTGGTCTTTGACTTTATCAACGGCTTTCATGACTCCGCAAACTCCATTGCAACCATCGTCTCCACTCAGGTGCTTCCTCCAAAATACGCCGTCATCTGGGCGGCCTTTTTCAATTTTGCCGCAGTCTTCTTTATCGGTGTCCCCGTCGCCAAAACCATCGGCACCGGCATCATTCACCCGGACATCATCGATAACCTCTTGATTTTTTCCGCTTTGGGCGCCGCCATTATCTGGAACCTCATCACCTGGTATTTCGGACTGCCCAGCAGTTCCTCCCACGCGCTGATCGGGGGACTGATCGGCGCCGGCATGGTCAAGGGCGGTTCATCGGTCCTGGTCTGGTCGGGAATCACCAAGGCAACGATTTTTATTGTCGTTTCCCCCATGATCGGTATGATCCTGGGGCTTGCGCTGATGATCCTCGTCCTTAACCTGAGCCGACGGTCCAACCCATCCAAGCTGGACCATATCTTCCGCAAATTGCAGCTCTTCTCCGCAGCCACCTACAGCCTGGGGCACGGTATGAATGACGCCCAGAAAACCATGGGCATCATCGCCATGGTGCTTTTCGGCAAGGGACTGCTGGGGCCGACCTTTTACATTCCTTTCTGGGTCGTGTTTCTCTGCTATTTCGTCATTGCCATGGGAACAGTTTCCGGCGGCTGGCGGATCGTAAAGACCATGGGCACACGGATCACCAAGCTTCGTCCCATGGGCGGGTTCTGTGCGGAAACGGCGGCGGCCATATCCATTATCGGGGCCTCGCTCGCCGGCATTCCGGTCAGCACCACCCATACCATAACGGGGGCGATCGTCGGCGTCGGCTCCACGATCCGTCTCACCGCAGTCCGCTGGGGCATCGCCGGAAACATCATCTGGGCCTGGATTCTGACGATCCCCGTATCTTCCTTCATCTCCGCCTTGCTTTACTTTATCCTGAAACCCTTCCTCCAATAAGACAAGCCCCCTCTTCAACCGCACTCTCGGCGCTGTCAAATCCTCGACAGAACCTTCAAGGGACAGAGGGCCCTTCGGTCTGAACATGGCCCTACTCCAGAACGTCAAGATCCTGGTAGAGCTGTTCGCACATATGACAGACGGACTGCATGAGCGAGGTAATAATCGGCCCCGGCATGAAACCTGAAAAACCGAAGAACGATCGTCGTAACGACCATGATCAGGCCCCACAGCATGGGCCCTTCAATGCCGACGATCCAGAAGGCCAACGCGCCCAGCATCCCCTGCAATCCACCGATCAGCAGAGTGACCTTGCGTGTTGATTTGGCTGTAATGATGAATCTGTCAAAGAGCATCCACTCCTGCTGGTTGCCCAGGGGAAGGAGTCGAATGGTTATCTCCAGGAGTTTTCCCCCGCCCCGGATGAAAAAGAAGAGGATGCGGAGCATTACGGCGGACCTGAAGCGGCGAAGCTGCAATCTTCGAAACGGGCTGGACCCAATCGCTGCGTGCATAAAGAAGAAAATCGGGAAAGAAGCTGGCATTGTAATTGCTAATCAATAAGGAAAGGCAAACATTCAAAGGGGAGCTCGGAGATGAAAGACGTTACAGAACGGCCGGGAAACAGACGCTTCCAGTAATTCTGGCCATAACATCGCTGCCACCCGCAAGCATCCGACGCTTCTCCTTCCACCTGGCCTGATAGTTTCCTGAGATCGATTGAGCGCTCACGAAATGACTCGGAACCTGCCGGACATGATCATCAGGACATCGCCTGGGTTCCTTTGAACCAATATAGACAGCCACTCTTTGGATTTTTCTCCACCCGGAGGAACAGTTCATAGAACGCTATAACATTCAGGATACTCCAAGCCAGACCATGTCGTCAACATGGCTATGGAAATCCGGGCCGTGAAACCGAGTGATTGTGTCACAGGCGGAAGCGACCCGGAATCCATACCCTTCATTTTCCCATGAAAGCAGATGATTTTGAGACCATTTTCAATGCAGATCCTTCAACCCGGTCAGGGGCCTTCCGCCTGTGGGTTGCCGTCATGCTGGATGCGGTCCTGACGCTCAAAGGAGAACGGCCGGGATCAAGAGAACTGGCGGAATCCTTTATTTTCGACAGGGGAAACGTTTTTCTGGAGCTCATCTGCGGCGTCATGAACATTGAGCCGTCACAATTCCGGAAGCATCTTAAACAGGAGATCCTGGCTTCTAAGCGGATAGCGATCTGGCGTAGTCAGACCGAGCAGAAGCTGCAGGTTCAGTCCTTGTCTGACAGGACGGGAATATAACCGGCGGCTGAAGCCAAAGGGCGCTTGGCGGGAATCAACGAAATCTTCTTTTCCGGCTCCTGCGGACCGGAGACGTCCATGCCGGACAGGAACAAGCCAAACCGGCCCTCGCATTAACCTCTTGACATCACGCATGGATCCGATATTCTGAATCCATTCAAAACGTGTCGTTGGGGGTAAAAGGATGGACAAAGAGGATCTGGAGGTCGTGCTTAAGCTGCTGGAAGAGAACGGTCTGATGGAGGCCCTTGCGGATTGCAGGAAACAGGGGATCGATCCAAGGGAAATCGTCTGCGACTTGATTGCCAAGTCGGAAGAGCTGGAAGAAATGGAATGGTGATCACCGGATTTCAGCCGAAAAGTCAGCACGTGATGAAGGCGGAATCGTATTGACAGGACCAAGCGGGTGAATGGGACGTCATCATCGTTTAGATTGGACGCCGCGACGTATCAACCGTTTTCGGAAATACGGCTATTGAGATGACTCAGCGGCCAGAAAGCAACGGATAAACAAGGCGGGCGGAAACGTCCGCCTTGTTTATCCGGACACCACTCGAAAGCGGCCATCCGGAAGGGGGAGAAACAGACCGGGCAGGATCATCACCGGTGGGCCCTCCCGCCCTTTCAACCACCCTTCGTTATTTCCGGAATCTTTTCCTGATCGCCAGAAGGCCGGCCAATCCGGGGGCAAAGAGAAGGAAGGCACCGGGAAGCGGCACGGGATTGGCGGTAACCTGCAGATTCTCGATGGCCCACGATTCGTCGGTGCTGCCCTGCCACCCGCTCCCGCTGGCAAAGAATTCGATGCTCAGGGTGGATGAGCTATGGGCCATCGAAAGAAGCGATTCGGGACCCATGTCGAAGGCGCGGTCTGCCCAGCCGGAAAATCCCCGATTATACATCGTTCCAAGCTCCATTCCTCCGTAAGTGATGCTTCCACTCGCGATGGCCGCGGTGATCTGGAGAACAGGGGTCCCGTCAATTTTCACATTGAACCAGTCCGGTGAAACGGAGCCGTTGCTGCTGTCCCAGGAATCAATGAAGGCGAAGAGAAAATTGACGTCGATCGAAGTGTGGGCGGGCAGGTTGCTCAGCGTCAGCACCGTACTTCCCGCTGGGTTTCCCGTAGTCGTATTGCGGAGGAAATTCCCAGAAAAGCCGTCGGCACTGTAGCCCTGCACGCCTTCCGTGGTAACGATACCCGACAAACCTCCCGCAACACCCCCATAAAAGGATTCCGCCCCGTCGAAATCGTTCGAGTAAACCACCAGGGGCGCCGCGCCGGCCATTGAAACGATTCCGAAAAGCAATCCAGCGGCAAGCAGGAACATCATGCGCATGTGGCATCTCATTCCTTTCATAAACAGACCCTCCTTTAAATTAAAAAATGACATCTTTTTTTCCAAAAAGCCGTTGCCGATTCTTCATGCCATGAAACCCGCATGAACCTCAATCTCATAACGTTTTTATAATGGGGCGGATAAAATAAATCAATCAGGTAAACATGGTATTTTTTCTAAGGATTCCTCGTAAGGATTACGCCAAAAGCACAACCGCGAAAATTTTTTCGGGTTTCCGATGACGTGGAGGATCTGCTGTCGCGTGAAGCTGGCTCTTCAGCCTCCATCAGGACGTCAACAGGGTGACATCTCCCGAGAAGATCCTCTGGAGGGTGCCGTCGGGTTCCTTAAGGATCAGAACGCCGTGTTCGTCCACTTCCTGGACTTCTCCGGTGTACCGCCGGCCCGGAAGATCAACGGCGATCCGGTTGCCCACAATGTCCGCCAGAATTTTCCAGCGCGACAGGATGGTATTGAAATGGCCCTGGCAGAAGAGGGTGTAGATTTTTTCAAGCTCCTCCAGCCAGGCCCTGAGCAGGAAAATCCGAGGAAATGGCTTCCCTTGCTCGATGAGAACGGAGGTTGCCGGCATGCGGAGGCCGGGAGGAAATGATTCCCGGGGTATATTGACATTCAGACCCAATCCGATAACGGCAAAATCCAAGGAGTCCATCTCTGTTCCGATTTCTGTGAGGATTCCAGCCAGCTTCCGACCGTTCACCAGAATGTCGTTGGGCCACTTGATGCGGACCGTCAGACCGGTCCGGTTCTGTACCGCATCGGCGGCCGCCACGGCCGCCATCAGCGTCAGCTTCGGGGCTTCACTGAGGGGAAGATGGGGGCGGAGGATGACGGTGGCGTAAATTCCCTGGCCGGGCGGCGAAAACCAGACCCTCCCCCGGCGGCCCCGGCCCTGGGACTGCCCTTCGGCGATTACCAGGGCGCCCTCCGGCGCACCGTCGTAGGCCAGCGTCTTGGCCTGGTTGTTGGTGTTGTCCGTTTCCTGAAAATGAAAAATCGGCTTCTGACCGATAAGGCTCGTGTCGAGGCCCTCCCGGATCTCGCCAGCCAGGAGGCAGTCGGGGATTCTGCGCAGGGCATACCCTTTGCGCGGGGATGATTCAATATCATATCCCTCCCCTTTCAGTCTGCTGATGTGCTTCCAGATTGCAGAGCGGGAAATCGCCAGCCGGGAACTGACCTTCTCCCCGGAAACAAACCGTCCCTGCTCTTCTTTAAGGTATCGGAGCAACCGTTCCTTGGTGTTCATCGTGGGCGGAATATCATTGAGGCCCATATTTGTCAACCCGTTTCCAATTACCGGTTGACAAAGCCCTGCGCCTCTGATAGGCGATGACCTTTATCAAGCAACAGGAGAGCACTTTCATGATCTTGGACCCCACGGTAAATAAACTGGCGCAGAAAATCCTCGACGAGGGCCCCGATGCCCTCTCCTTTGAAGAGGCCTGTTCCCTGACGGAGCTGCCTTCCCGCTCCACGCCGGATTTCTTCCTTGCCGCCTGCAAAATCCGGCAGCATTATCAAAAAGACGGCATCGTGCGCTGCTCCATTCTCAATGCCAAATCAGGAGCCTGTGCCGAGAACTGCGCCTTCTGTTCCCAGTCGGCTCATCACCGGACAGACGTATCAAAATGGCCGCTGATGTCTGCAGAAGCCATGATTTCCGAAGGTCGGCGGATGGATGCAAACGGGGCGACCCGCTTTTCCATGGTCACCAGCGGCACCAAACTGAACGAGAGCGAAATTGAAACGATCGCGCAGGCGGCATCAGCCCTTAAGAAATCAACCCCTCTCACCGTCTGCGCCTCCCTGGGGCAATTGACGGCTTCTTCTGCAGAGCGGCTCAAGGCCGGGGGCGTCACCTTTTATCATCACAACCTCGAAACGGCTCGGAGCTTTTTCCCCGAGATCTGCACCACCCACAGCTACGACGAAGACATCGAGACGCTCCGCATCGCGAGGAAGGCGGGCCTTCGCCTTTGCAGCGGCGGCATTTTCGGCCTTGGAGAATCGTGGGAGCAGAGGGTGGAAATGGCGTTTACCCTGAGGGAACTGGATGTCGATGGGATTCCGATGAACTTCCTCAATCCCCGGCCCGGAACAAGGCTGGAAAACCAGCCTCTCCTGGCAACTATGGAGGCCCTGCGCATCGTCTCCCTGTACCGCTTCATCCATCCCGCCAGGCCTCTCCTCATCTGCGGCGGGCGGGAAATCACGCTGAGGGACTTTCAGTCCTGGGTGTTTCTCGCTGGAGCCAGCGGCGTCATCGTGGGCAATTACCTCACCACCCAGGGCCGGGATGTCGGAATGGATCAGGACATGATTGCAACGGCGCAGGAATTTGCATGACTTCCAGACACTTTCCCCTCTGGAGAAAATCCAGCAGGATCCTGGTGACCTGTCCAAAGGGAATCGCTTCCTACCTGAAAAGCGAAATCGAGTCGCTGGGCTTTCCGATAGAATTGGAGCGGGAAGCCGCCATCGTGACCGAAGGCACACTGGGAGACACCCTGCGACTGAACCTTTCCCTGCGCACGGGGCACCGTGTTCTCTACCTGATGGCCGAAGGCGAGGCCGGCGGCCCGGACGATCTCTATCGCTGGCTTCACGGCCTTGCCTGGGAAAACGTTCTCCATGAAGACGGCTATCTCTGCGTTACCTCCACGGTGGATCATCCCTCCATCAGGGACACCCGTTTCGCCAACCAGAAATGCAAAGACGCCATCGTCGACCGCCTTCAGAAAACCTGCGGCCGGAGGCCGGATTCCGGCCCGGCCCGGGACCGGGCGGTGGTGCATCTTTTCTGGAAGGGGCAGAGGGTTCAGATTTATCTGGACACCTCCGGTGAGCCCCTGTCCCGCCGGGGATACCGGAAAATTCCCGTCAAGGCGCCCATGCAGGAAACGCTTGCGGCGGCCATCGTCCTTGCCACGGGCTGGAGTGGAAAAGGCGCTTTCGTCAATCCCATGTGCGGCAGCGGAACCATCGCCATCGAAGCCGCCCTGATCGCCCTGAACCGCGCGCCTGGCCTTCTGCGGAGCAATTTCGGCTTTCGCCACCTCAAGGGCTTTCCTGCAGCCGCTTGGAAGGAGCTGCGGAAAAAGGCCCAGGAAAAGTCCGTCCGCCATTTTCCGGGCCAGATCATCGCCACGGATATGGACCGCCGGGCCATCGCCGCCACGGAGCAGAATGCGGCAAACGCCAGCGTTCAAAACTGGATCCACCTGGCGGTCTGCGATTATTCGGAAACGGACATCCCCCCGGAAGGAGGAATTGTCGTCATGAATCCTCCCTACGGCGAGCGCCTCGGCAATGTCCAGAAACTGGAGCGGACGTATGCCGGCCTTGGCAGCTTCCTCAAAACTTCCTGTTCGGGATACCGGGGATTCATCTTTACTGGAAACGTCGAGCTGGCCAAAAACGTCGGTTTGAAGACCCGGCGACGCATGATATTCTTCAACAGCGGCATTGAGTGCCGCCTTCTGGAATACGAGCTTTACGAGGGGACCTACAGGGACTGGAAAACGGCCTCGAAGCAGGAAGGGACGAACGGCCCTCGGAGTTGAACGACCCCACCGCTTGAGACGGGTGGGAAAAACAGGCATCCCTTGCAAATTCCCGGGAAATGCGGTAACAGACCCTTCCCACACAGAATGAACGAATGCTTTATTGAACATGCGCCACAGGGTTACAGGAACGTTACAGAGCCTGCCCGTCGATTATGAAGAAAACATCCACTGAGTGCCGTCCCATCGGCGTATTTGATTCCGGCATCGGCGGGCTGACCGTCGTGCGGGCTTTGATGGAAAGGTTGCCCTTTGAAAACATCCTTTACTTCGGAGATACGGCCCGGGTGCCCTACGGCGTCAAATCCGTGGAAACCATCAATGCCTATGCCGTTCAGATCGCTGAGTTTCTCCTTCAGAAGGGGGTCAAGCTCCTCATCGTTGCCTGCAACACGATGGCCGCTGTTGCCCGCTCCAACGTCGAATCCCTTTCGGCCGTCCCTGTCCTGGATGTGATCCAGGCCGGCGCCCTCCGTGCGGCGGCGGAAACGAGGACGCATTCCATCGGGGTCATCGGCACGCCCACAACCATCAACAGCAACGCTTACGCCCGCGCCATCTGCCAGCTGGCGCCGGAGACCCATATCTTTTCTCAGGCGTGCGCCCTCTTTGTCCCCCTGGTTGAAGAGGGATGGCTCGAACATCCCGTCACCCGCCTGACCGCCCAGGAATATCTCCGTCCCGTTCTGGCCGAACACATCGATACGCTGGTTCTCGGCTGTACCCATTACCCGCTGATCAAGGCACTTCTTCAGGATGTCGTCGGTCCGGACATCCGCCTGGTGGACTCCGCCGAGGCCATGGCCGACATGACCGCCGACCTGCTTCAAAGCCGGAGGCTGACGAATTCCGAGCGAACGCCGCCGGAATACCGCTTCTATGTGACGGATGTTCCCCTTCGGTTTCAGCAGATTGCGGAACGGTTTCTCGGACGTTCTCTGCCCGGTATTGAACGGGTCTCATTGTAATGGGCTTTTGCCCTGAACAGGGGCGGCATGTGATGCCTTCTTCATCCCGTTGGCAAGGATATCCCTGAGAAATCAAGACATCATGGTGCCATATTTGCAGCAACTCAGGGCTTTGGAAAGGGACCTTCTTCCCTTGTCACAGATTTCCCAGTTGAAGATCAGGAGTAAAGACTTGGTTTCTTGTATCGGCAAAACGTTATTGGTTGTTTTTTCGTCCCTGGTGCTTCTGATGGCCTCTTCAGGCCAGAACGCTCTACTGGCAGCCGGAAGCGCCATGGAGGCTGATGAAATGGCGGTCGCCATCCAAAACCGGATCGAGGCGGCGAATCCCCGGAATCCGGCCCCTTCCGGAGGAGAAAGGCCTTCATTCACCCCGGGGGTGAAGAAGTTCTACGCGCGTCACGGATTCCGCCCGGTATGGGTCGACCGGGAAGGTCCCCTGCCCACCGCGGATGCTCTGCTGAACGCCCTGCAAAAAGCCCCGCGCCATGGACTGCGGCCGGAGGACTATCACCTTGCCGCAATCGAAGACCTGCTTTCCGGATTCTGGGGATTTTTCGGACGCAACCCTCTCTCAGCGGAAGAAAGCGCGAACCTCGATCTTCTCCTGACCGATGCCTTTTTCCGTTATGCCTCCGACCTTGCCTCCGGCAGAATGAAAGGGGACAAGAGAAAAGCTCATTGGTATCTTCGGGAACGGGTGGCCCCCGATCTCGGCGAGGCTCTCGAAGAGGCCCTGGACTCGGGACAGGTGCAGCCGGTTCTGGAAAGCCTTGCGCCGATCACCCCCTCTTACATACGACTGCGGATGGCCCTTTTCAAATACCAGGAAATCGACCGCAGGGGGGGATGGCCGTTTATACCCTCCGATGCGGCAGGGCTGAAAAAGGGAGCCAAGAGCAGGCGCGTTGCCCTGCTGCGAAAGCGACTGAAGATATCGGGAGACCTTAACGCTTCGGATCATTTCGAGATCACCGGGGGAACAGATCTGTTCGATGAATCTCTCGACCAGGCAGTCCGGACGTTTCAGCAGAGGCATGGGCTCTACGCCGACGGCGCTGTCGGTCCCGAAACCCTGGAAGCCCTGAATGTTCCCGTCGCTCAGAGAATCCGCCAGATCGAAGTCAATCTCGAACGCCTTCGCTGGATACCTGAAGATACGGGGGACCAGGTCGTTGTCATCAATATCCCGGAATTCCGGCTCAGGGTTCTCGAAGGAAGCGATGAGCTGATGAACAGCCGGATTGTCGTCGGAAAATACGCCCAGAACACCCCCGTCTTTGAAAGCCGGATTTCACATTTCATCTTGAATCCCTATTGGTATGTTCCCCGGAGCATCGCCGTCGATGAGGTGGTGCCCCTGATCCTGAAATACCCCGAATATTTTTACTGGGAAAACATGAAAGTCCTTTCCAGTTCAGGCAAGGTGATTCCTCCCTGGGAGGTCAACTGGGAGAAGGTGACGGCCTCCAATTTCAAGTACCAGCTGCGTCAGGAGCCGGGACCGAAAAATCCTCTCGGCCGGATTAAATTCATCTTCCCCAATCCCTTTGATGTGTACCTTCATGACACCCCGGACCGTCATCTCTTTGAAAAGACGGTGAGAAGTTTCAGCCATGGCTGCATCCGCGTCGAAAAGACAACGGATCTCGCCATGACGCTCCTCCGGGGGAAACCGTCACGGGAGGAGCTTGTTTCCGCAATGGACTCGGGTGAAATGAAAACCATCCGCCTTCCGAAAGCCGTGGAAATCCAGGTGCTCTATTTCACAGCCTGGGCCGATGCGGATGGATTCGTGCAGTTTCGCGAGGACATTTACCGGTATGACGCCCCTTTGCAGCTCGCCATGGAACAGGCGGCGCACCGGACCGCAACAGAGAAGGATTGAATCGGGGGGAAGCCCAGAGATAAAATTGCTGGAAATAACGGATTGCAGAATGATACCTTCTACTAGTCAACAGGACATTCTTCCCGTCAACATCCGGAAAGGGATTATTCAAGAGCGATGGACCTTACGGAAGTGCTCCGGAAATACGGCGAACAGCTGGCCAGGCAGTGGGCGGTACGCCTTCATGAAGAGGTCAGTAATCGATACTCCAGCCGCCCCCTGGAAGAGCTTCTGGCCACGACCTCGAAGTCGACCGATGCAAACTACGATGCACTGGTGCATCAGGACTACACCAAGATTGACGCCTTTATCGCCGATATCAGCAAAATGAGGCTGGAAGGCGGCTTTTCCCTTTCAGAAGTTCAGAAAGCCTTTGAAATTTACCGCACCATCCTGATCCCCATCCTTGTCAGGGAACTTCAGGGTGACGCCCTGCTGCTTGCTTTGGAAAAGCTCAATGCCTGCCTGAGCCGCACCATTTTCACCTTCAGCGACTACTTTTTTAATCGGGCCGAGGAGGCGCTCTTCAAGGCCAAGGAAGAAGCCGAAGCGGCCAACCTGGCCAAGACGGATTTTCTGGCCACCATGAGCCATGAAATACGGACCCCCATGAATGCCATTATCGGCATGGCGGAGCTCCTGATGGAGACCCCCCTGTCCCCCGAACAGCAGCATTATGTGGAAATCTTCAAAAATGCGGGAGAAAACCTCCTGAATATTATCAATGACATCCTCGATCTTTCCAAGGTGGAGGCGGGCCACCTGGAACTTGAGAACGTGGAGTTTGATCTCGGGGAAATGATCGAAAGGACGGTTGAAGAACTGGCCATCCGCGCCCACAAGAAGAAGCTGGAACTGGCCTGCCACCTTCGTCCGGATGTCCCGCTCCACCTGATCGGAGACCCGGTCCGGCTCAGGCAGATTCTGGTCAATCTCATAGGAAACGCCATCAAGTTCACGGAGAAAGGCGAGGTGGTCGTTCGCGTCAGCCGGCATGATGAGGAGGCCGGTGAACCCGTTCCGGAACAGGAGCAGGAAAAGCCGCGACGGATCGAACTGCTCTTTTCCGTGGCCGACACGGGCATCGGGATCCCCCGGGATAAATTTGAAGAAATATTCGACAAATTCACCCAGGTCGACTCTTCAACGACCCGCAAGTACGGCGGTTCGGGCCTTGGACTGTCCATTGCCAAACGCCTCGTCGAGCTGATGGAGGGGCACATCAGCCTTGAAAGCGAAGAAGGTCGCGGGACCACCGTCTCCTTTACCGCCCGTTTCGGCATGCAGGAAAAAGCCTCAAAGGCCGTTGAAGTGGCCGAATCTTACGAGGGGAAAATTCTGGGGCTCAAGATTCTCATCGTGGACGACAATGCCACGAATCGAATGATTCTCAGGGAAATCCTGATGGGGCTGGGAGCCTATCCTGCGGAAGTGGAGGATGGGGAAAGCGCCCTGGCCGAGATGGAGGCGGCATGGGAAACCGAGCGGCCGTACGATCTGGTGCTGCTGGACTACCATATGCCCGTGATTGATGGGGCCGGCATCGCGGAGCGCATCCAGAAGAATCCCGTCCTGGCCGGCACGACCCTGATCATGCTGACCTCCGACCTGGGAAGGGGGGATCCTCAACGATTTCGCCAATTGGGCATTCGGGCCCATCTCATCAAGCCCATCAAACGCGCCGACCTCAAAAACGTCATCCTGAATGCCTTGAGCAAGGTAAAGGTTTCCGCCAGAAAGCCTTTGCCGTCATCTCCGGCGGTACCCGAGGCCGGGCAGGCGCTCGGCATCCTTCTCGCCGACGACTCGCCTGATAATTGCCTTCTTCTTCGCTCCTATCTCAAGGGGCAGCCTTACCGTCTCGATATCGCCGGAGACGGAGCCGCCGCCTTGGAGAAATTCAAGATCGGTCAGTACGATCTCGTTCTCATGGACATTCAGATGCCGGTGATGGATGGGTATGAAGCGACCCGGGAAATCCGAAAATGGGAAAGGGAGCATCGGCTCAAGGAAACACCGATCGTTGCCCTGACGGCTCATGCCCTTCAGGAAGACCGCGACAAAAGCCTGAGTGCCGGCTGCACCGGTCACTTGACCAAGCCCATCAAAAAGGCCTTTTTTCTGGAAGCCATCGCCCAATATACAGGAAGGGGGAAACAGCATGACACAGAAGCCCAATGACAGAATCACCGTCCGGATCGATCCCGATCTCGCCGATCTTATCCCCGGCTTTCTCGAAGGCCGGCGCCAGGACGTGGCCGCCATCATGAAAGCGCTGGAACAGAATGACGACGAGACGATCCGGATTTTAGGACACAACATGAAAGGATGCGGCAGCGGCTACGGATTTGACGGAATCACCGATCTGGGAAAATCCCTGGAGCAGGCTGCAAAAAATGGGGATAAGGAAGAGATGAAAAGAAAAGTCTCGGAATTGTCGGCCTACCTCGATTCTCTCGACATCGTCTACGAGTAGGTCGCCGGGGAGCCATCAGCACCCGGTCGCATCGCCGGGATACGGCCTGATGCCATTTCATATTTCCCGTCGGGTTTCGAAGCGATGGATCTGCTCCTGAGCGGGCGCGGGCAGGAAATCGTCGCTGACAGTGCCGAAGCCCGTCGCTTCCGGAGTCGAAACCGGGCTCGCGGGGATTTCATCCTACCGCCTCAGATATTTGCTCATCGTCAGAATATTGAGTCCGCTTTCCGTTTCGTAGTAAACCTCGTCCATGAGGGCATGCATGATGAAAAGGCCCATGCCGCTTTCCGGAAGCGTTTCCCGCTTCTGGGGGTCAAAGCGCAGCAGCCGGACCTTGGCCGGATCCAGGCTTTTTCCCCGGTCACAAACCTGAAAGGTGATCCGGTCCGGAAAGAGCAGGATGTTCAGCTCCACGGAATTTCCCGCTTCGAGCGTATAGGCGTGTTTCGTCACATTGGTGACCGCCTCTACGACGCAGAGTTCAAGATGATAGCCGCTGACGTCATCGAGAGACAGGGCACTGGCGATTCCGCGCACAGCCCCGCCGATCAGTGGAACATTTTCGAGCTTGCTTTCAATAATCAGCTTGATGGAGCCAGTTGTTTCCATTGTTCCTCACAATCGTCTGGAGAGGGCCCCGATTGCTTCCTCTTCCGAGGACAGGATATCGAACACCCGATTCATCCGGGTCAGACGAAAAAGGCTCATGACCGTTTCCCGGACGGAACAGATCACCAGGTCGCCGTCATTGCCGATTTTTTTAAGGCTGGACACGATGGCGCCGAGACCGCTGCTGTCAATAAAATCCACTTCGGAAAGATTAAGCACGATCCTCCGGTTCCCGGCACCGATCCACTCGCTCATTTTCTCCTTGAACTCCGTTGCGGTGGCTGCGTCAATCCTTCTTTCCAGCGGTCGTACAATCAAAACATCCCCCATCTTGTTCTGGTGTAGTTGCATAGATTCCTTCCTTAGCCTGTAATATGTTCACTGACATTTCCCGTTTTTGAATTCGATCCCCAGCAGACTGACATCGTCCTGAAGCTTGGCCCCCTGAACGAACCGCTCAATCGCCAGGACAATCTCGTCAAGGACGGCGCCGATGGGAAGCCTGTAGAGGCCTTTTACAAGTTCATGAAACCGCTTCTCACCGAAAATTTCCCCCCTGGAATCCACGAATTCAAACACTCCGTCGGTATAGAGGATAATCTTGTCGCCAGGCGATAAGATCTTCTCCCCTTCCTCAAAGGGCAGGATCCCATCAAGCCCGATAATCGTCCCACCCTCTTCCAGCAACTCCAGGGCTCCATCGGCGTGAAGGAGAATAGGCGGTGGGTGGGCGGCGTTGCTGTAGATCATATGACCATTCCGGATATTGACAATGAGATAGATGATGGTCAGAAACCTCTCAAAGCGTTCCCAGGGATATTCCTCGTCCAGCGACTTCAAAACCTCACCGGGAGAAACCACCTGATGATCCGGGGTGAAACCGGGCCTTTTCCTGATGGTGCATCCCATGTGGGGTTGAAGGGTCTGGGAAATGGAAAAGGTCACCAGGGCAGGGGGAACTCCATGCCCGCTCACATCGATCATGTAAAAGCCAAGATGATCCTCATCCAGGCGGAGCACATTGAAGATGTCGCCGCCGATCTGCTCGGAGGGCATGAATTTCCAGGCGATGTCCAGATTGTCGACCTCCGGCGGATTGCGGGGCAGCAGGTTCTGCTGAATTCCGGCAGCGGCCTGAAGATCTTCGTCGAGCTTCTTCTGCTTTTCAGTCAATTCGGCATTGGTCGCGATCAGCTCGTCGGTCAGTCTTCGGATCTTGAGCTGATTTTCAATGCGGGCGATCACCTCGCCCCGATCGAACGGCTTGGTGATGTAGTCGGCGCCGCCGATGGCAAGCCCCCGGATTTTGTCCGCTGCATCGGTCCTGCCGGACAGAAAGATGATGGGGATATCCCGAAAGCAGGGATCGGCCTTGATTCTCTCACAAACCTCGTATCCATCGATACCCGGCATCATGATATCCAGAAGAATGAGATCCGGCTGAAATTCTCCGATTTTCTGCAGACCCTCCTCGCCACTCTCGGCTTCCATCATTTCAAAACCCGACGCCTTGAGCAGCCTGGCCAGCAGCGCCCTGAAATCCAGGCTGTCATCTATGATCAGGATCCGATCTTTCAGCCTCCTCATTTAACCGCTTCCACCTTCCAGATAAGACCCGCATACTCGGAGATGGCCCGATCACTGGAGAATTTTCCCGACCGTGTGACGTTGAAAATCGCCTTTTTGGTCCAAGAGGCCGTATCTCGGTATTCCTCCTCGATTTTTTCCTGGATACGGATGTATTCGAGAAGGTCCGGCAGATGGAAGTAGGTGTCTTCCTCATGCATGAAGCGGGAGTAGATCCACTGGAAGAGTCCCGGTTCAGAGGGGCAGAAGACATTATCGCGAAAGGTGTCGACCACTATGCGGATTTCCGGATAGCTCCGGTAGTACTCCGTCGGACGATAGGTGTTTGCCCTCTGCATCTCTTCAATTTCCCCGGCTTTCAGCCCGAAGATGAAGATGTTATCCTCCCCCGACTCCTGGAGCATTTCCACATTGGCGCCGTCAAGCGTTCCCACGGTCAGCGCGCCGTTCAGCATGAATTTCATATTCCCCGTTCCGGAGGCCTCCGTGCCGGCCATGGAGATCTGCTCGCTGAGATCCGCCGCGGGAATGATCTTCTCCGCCAGCGACACCCGGTAATCGGGCAGGAAGACAACCTTCATGATGTCCTGCAGCCTTTTGTCCGAGTTGATCACCTGTCCCACGTTGTGGATCAATTTGATGATCTGCTTCGCCACCCAGTAGCCGGGCGCGGCCTTGCCGCCGAAGATATAGGTTTTGGCGACCGTCGGGGTTTTTTCTCCCCGGACAATCTGCAGATACTCATAGATGATATGCATGATCTTCAGCAGCTGGCGTTTGTACTCATGAATCCTCTTGACGTGGACATCGAACAGGGAATCGGGATTGACGGAAACCCAGGCGGTTCTCGATATGATCCTGCTCAAAGCCTCCTTGTTGGCCCGCTTAATCCCGCGGAACCGGTCCTGGAAGTCCGGGTCATCGGCGCAGGACTCCAGCCGCTTGAGTTGAGCAAGATCGGTTATCCAGGAATCCCCGATCTTTTCGGATATCAGCCCGGCTAACTGCGGATTGGACTTGAGGAGCCAGCGTCGCTGGGTGATTCCGTTGGTGATGCTCACAAAGCGCTCCGGCCAAAGGGCATGGAAATCGGAGAAATTATTCTTCATCAGTATTTCCGTATGGAGGGCCGAGACGCCGTTGATGGAATGGGAACCCACCATGGCCAGGTGGGCCATTCGGACCTGCTTGTTTTCGCCTTCCTCGATAAGCGACATCCGGCGTATCAGATCGATATCGCTGGGATGGAGGGAGGCCACTGTCGCGAGAAAACGGGAATTGATTTCATAGATGATCTGGAGATGACGGGGAATCACCCGCTCCAGAAGGCTTACCGGCCACTTCTCCAGGGCCTCGGAAAGAATGGTATGATTGGTGTAGGCCATCGTCCTCTGGGTGATCTCCCAGGCGGAATCCCAGGGAAGGGCGTACTCGTCGACGAGCAGTCTCATCAGCTCCGCCACCGCTAGCGAGGGATGGGTGTCATTCATCTGGATGGCCACCGAATCGGAAAATCGGTCGAAGTCACCATGGTCCTTCAGGTATCGACGGACAATATCCCTCAGGGAGCAGGCCACCAGAAAGTACTCCTGCACCAGACGGAGCTCTTTCCCCGATTTGAGGGTATCCCGGGGATAAAGCATCTTGGTGATGGTTTCTGAGGAAACCTTCTGTTCCACCGCCCGGAAATAGTCCCCCTCATTGAAGATCTGAATATCAAAATCCGTGGAGGAACCGGCTCCGTAGAGACGCAGCCAGTTGACCGTCTTCCCCCCGTAGCCGACGACGGGAATATCAAAGGGAATGCCCATGATCACCTTCCAGTCGAGCCACATGGGATTGTATTCGCCTGCACGGTCCTGAAAGTGCTCGATCCGGCCATAGATGGGAACGATACATTTCTCGTCGGGGCGCTTGATCTCCCAGGGGCTGAATTCCGCCAGCCAGTTATCGGGTTTTTCCTTCTGGTAACCGTTATCGACCTCCTGCTTGAAAAGGCCGTATTCATAATGAATTCCGTAACCGAACCCGGGGATATCGAGTGTCGCCATGGAATCGAGAAAACAGGCCGCCAAACGCCCCAGCCCCCCGTTACCGAGCCCGGCATCGTTTTCCTGCTCCCGGACCTCATCAATATCAATGCCGGCTTCGGACAAAACATCCCGGCAAAGGTCGAAAAGGCCTAGATTGTAGAGGCTGTCGCCCAGCAGCCTTCCGATTAGAAATTCCATGGAGAGGTAATAGACCCTCTTTGCCCCGGCCTCCTGATAGCGCCGTTCGGTCTGGAGGATCTTCTCCGTCATCCGGTCCCGCAAGGAAAAAGCCGTCGCGAGAAAATGATCCCGATAGTCCTTTGATGGAGTCTCCCTACAGAGTGAACAACGGAGATGATAATCCATCGATTCCTTCAGGGCCGCTCTTGAATTGTCCAGGTAGTTCCGAGTCATGGATGGAATCCTCGATGGTTCGTTATTTAAGCTGTCATTCTGATAAGACTTGCCGATCTTGTCAATCAAAAAGGAGACGCAATGCCTGATTTATCCCCCGGCTGCAGCCGGCCGGTTCCTGGTCAGCTCCTCAACGACGGCAGGTTCGGCGAGGGTGCTCGTATCGCCCAGATCGTCAAGTGAATTTGCGGCGATTTTACGGAGGATCCGCCGCATGATCTTCCCCGAGCGGGTCTTGGGCAGGCCGGGAGACCACTGGAGAACATCGGGCACGGCGATGGCCCCGATTTCCTTCCTGACCCACAGCAGGAGCTCTTCCCGCAGCACCTCAGAAGGGGGGCAATCCGCTTTCAAGGTCACATAGGCATAAATGCCCTGGCCCTTGATCTCGTGGGGAAAACCCACTACGGCCGCCTCCGCCACGCCGGGATGAGCCACCAAGGCGCTTTCCACCTCTGCTGTTCCCAGGCGGTGCCCCGATACATTGATGACGTCATCGATCCGCCCCGTAATCCAGTAGTCGCCATCCTCATCCCGGCGCGCGCCGTCACCTGTGAAGTAAACCCCCTTGTACATGGAGAAATAAGTCTGGAGAAATCGGGAATGATCGCCATAGATCGTTCGCAGCATACCCGGCCATGGATCGGTAATGACGAGATTGCCGTCTGCCGGCCCCTCCAGGAAATTGCCGGCGGCATCAACGATGGCCGGCTTTACACCGAAATAGGGCCGGGCGGCTGACCCCGGTTTGAGGGGCATGGCGCCCGGCAGGGGTGAAATGAGAATTCCGCCTGTTTCCGTCTGCCACCAGGTATCTACAATGGGACAGCGTTTTTCGCCAACCACGTCGTAATACCAGAGCCAGGCTTCAGGATTGATGGGTTCCCCGACAGTGCCCAAGAGTCGCAGACTCCTGCGGGATGTTTTTTGCACCGGCTCGTCGCCCTGGCGCATCAGGGCGCGAATGGCCGTCGGAGCGGTATAGAGAATGGAGATCCCGTGCTTGTCAACGATATTCCAAAAGCGGGACCAGTCCGGATAATGGGGTACACCTTCGAACATGACCGTGGTAGCGCCGTTGGCCAGCGGGCCGTAAATGATATAGCTGTGTCCCGTTACCCAGCCGATGTCCGCGGTACACCAGTAAATGTCGCCATCGTGATAGTCGAAGATGTGCTTATGGGTCATGGCCGAAAAGACCAGATAGCCCCCCGTTGTGTGCAGCACGCCTTTGGGCTTTCCCGTGGACCCGGAGGTATAGAGGATAAAAAGCGGGTCCTCGGCATCCATTTCTTCCGGCGGACAGTCGGTCGATGCATTTTCCATAAGTTCGCCCCACGGAAGATCTCTTCCCGGTATCCATGAAATGGCGGCGCCCGTGCGCTTCACCACGATCACCTTTTCGACAATGGGACATTTTTCTACGGCCTTGTCCGCGTTCTCTTTTGCGGGAATTCTCTGCCCTCCGCGCAATCCCTCATCAGCAGTGATCAAAACCCGCCCCTGGCAGTCCCGGATACGTTCCGCCAGAGAGTCCGCGGAAAAACCGCCGAATACGATGGAGTGCACGACTCCGATCCGGGTACAGGCCAGCATGGCCACCGCCAGTTCGGGAATCATGGGCAGATAGATGGTGACGCGATCACCCCGCCGCAATCCCAAAGACTTCAGAACATTGGCGAACCTGCAGACCTCTTCATGCAGCTGGCGATAGGAAAAGGACCTGCTTACCGCGGGATCGTCCCCCTCCCAGATGAGGGCGACCGCATCGCCACGCATGGGCAGATGACGATCCAGGCAGTTATAACTGACGTTCAGTTTCCCACCACAGAACCAGGAAATATGGACATCGCCGTCGAAGGATCCCTCCTTCACTTTCGTCCATGGGCGAAACCAATCGAGGCAGCCGGCCTGTTCTCCCCAAAAACCCTCGGGATCTGAAAGCGACTGCTCGTACATTCGCCGATAGGTAACATTGTCTATCCAGGCCGCTTTTGCCCAGGAATCCGGAACAGGAAACAACGTATCCGTCATGGCTCCCCCCTTTAACGCCTCTCTGTAACTGGAAAATTCTTCGCTTTTCTCTTTTGCCACCGGAAATGTGGCCTTCTTTTTTCCTGATGGATTCTTCTTGTCGAAGAAATTGCACGACCGGCATGATGTAATTATGTATCTGTAATTATTAATTATTTCAAGAAGATTTTTCAGAAATATGAAACCGCTCAGGCAATCTCAGGCGAGTCCGGAGTTGGCATGTCCAAAAAATCTATTTTTCAGGAGAATAGCGATCAGGGCAAGGACGCCGCCTGCCGAATCAATGCTCACATCCACCAGAGAAGCCGTTCTCGAAGCGACCCAGGATTGATGAAACTCATCGCTCAGGGCAAAGACCGCCACAGCAAGAATCGTGCAGAGGGCCCACCGCAGCTGCCAGCCCTGCCGAGCATTTCCACGGAGGGCACGGAAGAAAAGCAGTCCCAGGATAAAATACTCCGTGACGTGTCCGGCCTTTCGAATGAGTCCATGAAGCACGGCGATGTCATGCTCCGGGTATCCTGGCAGCAGGAAGCGCAGGAGAGGCCCGATAAACCGGGATGTATGATCCGCAGAGAATGTTCCGGTGGACATGGAGAAGATTACGCCCATCCAGATAAGAACGGGAAGCCAGTATCGAAGAAACGGATGATTCACCGGCTCACCTGTCTATCGTCCTTGAAAGACGGGCTTTCTTTTTTCCAGAAAGGCCTTCGCCGCCTCAAGATGATCTTCCGTTTCGGTAAGGAGGGATAATTGCGAAGAAATGTAGTCGAGGTGCGCCCTCAAGGTGCTGGTCTGCGCCTGGTAGACGGCCCGTTTCGTCATCCGGACAGCCAGCGGCGGCCTGTCGGCTATTTTTTCCGCCAGGGCGATGCTTTCGTCCAGGAGGCGGTCGTGGGGTACGACTCGATTTACAAGGCCCAGCCGGAGGGCTTCTTCGGGAGAGAGAACATCACCGGTGAGGAGAAGCTCCAGGGCCTTGGAGACGCCGACCAGGCGCGGCAGAAAGTATGCCCCTCCGTCCCCCGGTACGACGCCCAGGAGAATATAGGATTCGGCAAGCTTCGCCTTGTCCGAACAGATCCGGATGTCGCACATGAGGGCCATGTCCAGGCCCGCGCCCATGGCGGCGCCGTTGATTGCCGCAATGACCGGTTTGTCGAGGTCCTCCAGGGTCAGGACAATGCGATGAACCCCTTCCCAGAGGTAACTCTTCATGTCCCAGGAGCGTAGTTTCCCCTCGGCCATATCCCGGATATCGCCGCCCGAGCAGAACGTGTCCCCCTTCCCCGTAATGACGACCACCCTGACCCGATCGTCTCTCCGCGCCTCCTCAAGGCATTGGCGCCACAGCCGGATCATCTCGGGGCTGAAGGCGTTCTTCGCCTCCGGCCTGTTCAGGGTGATCATGGCGCGATGTCCCTCAACGCTGTACAGGATATGGTCTTCAGTCATGATTTTTCTCCAGGCTTTGTGGCATGTTGATCATCTGCCGCAGAGTTTCTCCGGCCCTTCCAGAGGGCACTCTGCCCCGTCACGCGAGAGATATCATATCCTGCAGAAAAGATTCAACCGCCGAACGGAGTAAGGAGGCAATAAAAAAGGCGGGGTGAAACCCCGCCTTTTTCGGCCATTCTGTTCTTTCACCGCTTGCCGATCCGTCGTCGCCGGATGACCGCGATACCGATCAGTCCCGGGGCGAGCAGGAGGGCCGCCGGAGGCAGGGGCACTGGAGCAACTCGCAAGTTGTCCATGGCAAAGTGTTTTCCGAAGCCGGAATACGCGGCAACACCCGTCCCTCCGTAAGAGTGGAAAGCCAACCGGTCAACGCCGCCGGACCAGTTTGGAGCATACCACATGGGAGCGTAGGCAGAGACGACAATTTCATCCGACCCGATAAGCATCCCTGAGCGGTATCCACTGATCTCAATGTGAAGGCCATTGTTCCATGCGGCTGTAAAATAGGCCCCGCTGAAGGTGAAAGGCGAATCGGCTACGATGGATGCATCGCGAGCCTGGCTGTTATAGACCACGTTGTTGATCGACACCACGCCCGCGGAGTAGCCGCTTTTCGCATACTGAGAGGCCGTAGCGTCAAGATAGGTAAAATTGGACCAGGAATAACCTGCGTAACCATCAGGCAGGGGCGTCAAGGTCCCGCTGAGATCATCGAAATCAAGCTCTGCGGCCCCTGCCACTGCCGATAGGCCCAATGACAGAGCACATGCCCACAGGAAAACAACCAGAAGCTTTTTCATAAGACCTCCCACCGGCTTATCCATCAAAGTTAAAGCGTGTTCCACGGATCTTGAAGTTGACATTCCCTGCAAACCTTGCAATCACTGTGCTATAAAAGCCTGATTTTCAAAATAATGCAATACCAGTTTTAAGGTATTTTCACTACGGTTTGGGAAACATGGATTAGGCGTGAGGCGTAGTCGGCTAAGAAAAAATGGAATATGACCTGTTTTCCAATCCGCACGGCGTACTTCAAGGGCATTGCAACGAACTCCATTGATTCGAAGAGCCCATCGCGTGATTCCGGAACGAACGGGAAAGGCAGGATCATGGACATGATCCTGCCTTTCCCGTCTGCAGGTCCTTTTACAGTTTGAAGAGAAGGTCCACATACGTGGGGATGGGCCACATGTCGCTGGGCATCAGCATCTCAATGCCGTCGATATCTGTCCGCAAGGTCTGTATCGCCGGAAACACCTTGTCACGATAGGCCTCAGCCTGCCTGGAGCAATCGGAAATCCCCTGAGCCGCTGTCAAGGCTTCTTCAAGCCTGGCCAGATTTTTATAGGTCGATGAGAGCAGGGCGCCCAGCTTTTTGATCAGATCTTCCTGGACAGACGCACGGACCGAAACAGCCTGGAAACTGGAAATGGAATCCGCCAGGAATGTCGCATATTCAAGACCGGCGGGCAGAATCTGCTTCTTGACCATGTCGATGGCTACCCGCGCTTCGATGTTGATCTGTTTCGCATAGGTGTCAACATAGATCTCGTAGCGGGAATGCAGTTCCTTTTCGGACAGAACTTCATACGTTCGGAAAAGGCCGATAGCCTTCTCCGTGACAAAGGCCTTCAAGGCGTCGATGGAGTTTTTTACATTGGGCAGGCCCCGCCTCTCAGCTTCCCGGACCCACTCCTCGCTGTAATTGTTTCCGTTGAAGATGATCCGGTGATGCTTCTCGTAGATTTCCTTGATGATCGCCGCGGCTTCTTTATTTTTATCCCTGGCCTTTTCGAGGCGGGTGGCGATTTCATCGAGGGCTTCGGCGGCAATGGTATTCAAGGCCACGTTGACCCCTGCAATGGATTGTGCCGATCCGACCATCCGGAACTCGAACTTGTTTCCCGTAAAGGCAAAGGGCGAGGTTCGATTGCGGTCCGTATTGTCCATGGGAATTTCGGGCAGGGTATCCACACCGACCTTCATATACTGCTCACCCTTGGCCGCGACCTTTTCGCCCTTGAAAAGCTTTCCCAGAATTTCCGTGACTTCTTCCCCCATGAAAATGGAGACAATGGCTGGAGGCGCTTCGTTGGCACCGAGACGGTGATCATTCCCGGCAGACGCACAGGTCGCCCGGAGGATGTCGGCATGGGTGTCGACAGCCTTGATCAGGGCGCTCAGAAACAGGAGGAACAGGACATTCTCACCGGGGGTGCGGCCGGGGTCCAGGAGATTGGTGCCGTCATCGGTGGACAGCGACCAGTTGTTGTGCTTTCCGGAACCATTGATCCCCGCATAGGGCTTCTCATGGAGCAGGCAGACCAGATCATGGCGCAGGGCGACCTTCTGCATGGTTTCCATGACGAGCTGGTTGTGGTCGGTGGCGATGTTTGTTGTGGCATACAGCGGAGCCATCTCAAACTGCGTCGGCGCCACCTCGTTGTGCTGTGTTTTGGAGCTTATGCCCATCTTCCACAGCTCGGTATTGAGATCTTTCATGTAATCCGAAACCCGGTCCTTGATGGAGCCGAAATACTGGTCTTCCAGTTCCTGCCCCTTGGGGGCCGGCGCGCCGAAGATCGTTCGCCCCGCCAGCATCAGATCGAGACGCTCCATGTAGAACTGCTTGTCAACCAGGAAATATTCCTGCTCCGGGCCGACGGTGGAGGTGACCTTGGTTGCGGTCACGTTGCCCATGGCCTTTAAAACCCTCAGGGCCTGCTTGGACACGGCTTTCATGGAGCGCAGCAGAGGCGTCTTCTTGTCGAGAGCTTCGCCGTGGTAGGAGTAAAAGGCCGTGGGAATCGTCAGGGTGACGTTGCCGCTTTCGTCCTCCTTCAGAAAGGCGTTGGAGGTGCAATCCCAGGCGGTATAACCTCTCGCCTCGAAGGTGGATCGCAGACCACCGCTCGGGAAGGAGGATGCATCCGGCTCTCCCTGAATAAGCTGCTTGCCGGAAAATTCCACAATTCCGCTGCCGTCTGCGGCAGGCGAGATGAAAGAGTCGTGTTTTTCAGCGGTTATTCCTGTCAGGGGCTGAAACCAGTGTGTATAGTGCGTCGCCCCTTTTTCGACAGCCCAATCCTTCATGGCATTGGCAACGACATTGGCGATGTCCGGCCGCAAGGGCATGTCTTTTTCGATCGTTTCCTTCAGCGCCTTGTAAACATCCTTGGGCAACCGCCCCTTCATCACTTTATCGCTGAATACGTTAGAACCAAAAATTTCAGCAAGATCCATCGTTATCTCCTTATTTTACCTTTTCGCATCATGCCCATGAATTTCACCTCATGAGCCTGGAGTTATTCTTAGCCGACCGTTTCAGTGCGCACATTATTGTATCGACAACAGGGAATGTGCACATTTTTGTGTTAAATACCACCGGGCGTTTCCCGCCTTTCCCCTCTGCGTCAAAATCCTTTTCTTTTCGGCATCCGTGGGATGCTCCAAAAAGATATCGTTACAACATCTTGTAATACTTCATTAATTCTGATGTGCCGCTGTCCGTTTTCCTGTCTGAATTCTTTCGTCGACGGAAGGAATTCTCCCGGTGTTCACCGGCTGTTCCATAACGTTCTTTTCACCGGCTTGTAAAGTGCATCTTTCCTGCCATCCTGCACGGAGGTGAAATAGCAGGGAAAAAGACCCGGGGTGCAATCTTCAGACGGCCGTGACAAGAGAGAATACTCAAGAAGATACTGTCATTGCGGCCGGGTCGATCCCCTCTGTTCTTGAATCCAGACAGATGTTCGTCTCATGGCTCCTCACGGTTTTCGCCTCTTTCCCATTTTGTAGAGTTTGCCTTGGGCAGAGATCGGGGTCGTTCAGGAAATCTGAGACGGGATTTTTGTTCAGGCATGGCTTTCCAGGCTGAATTTTCCGCGAACATAACATAATTATTCCGGAATGAATATAAGGATTCCAGAACGGCCCTATGGAAGGGATTTGCCATTGGCCTTGCCTGCCCGATTTCGGATATGGTAGAAAAGGATGGGAAGCCATCGTGATGAGAGGAGATCAACCATGAACGACCATAAAGGCAAGGGGGAGAAGGCCCCGAACCCGCTGCTCGTCAAGTTTTCACCCCTTCTGAAGGCGCAGGAACCCGAAGGCCCCATCCTGGATCTGGCGTGCGGTGCGGGACAAAACGGCCTGTTTCTGGCCGGTTTGAACCTGCCGGTTATCCTGGCTGACCAGTCCAGGGAGGCGCTGGAAGACGCCAGGCGATCGGCAGAGGCCAGAGGCCTTCAGGTCCAGTTCCGGGAAATCGACCTGGAGACGGGAGAGAACCCCCTCCAGGAGGACTATTACCGGGCCATCATGGTTTTCCGTTACCTCCACCGGCCCTTGATGCCGTCTCTGAGGCGGGCGATCCGCAGGGGAGGAATCCTCATTTATGAAACGTTCACCATCGAACAGCCCAGATACGGCCGCCCCCGCAATCCCGATTTTCTGTTGAGGCCCGGGGAACTGGCTGGCTGGTTCAGGGACTGGGAGATCATCCATTCCTTTGAAGGCCTTCTGGAAAATCCCACCAGGGCGATGGCCCAGCTTGTCTGCCGCAAGCCCGCCTGATTCCCATCCCGATGTCCATCTGGAACAAAATTGTTGATCCATGCCCCGGCCAGGGGAAAAGCCCTTTAGAAAATTTTTACAGATATCGTTCATGATCAGCTAGTTGGACATTTCTTGTTCATGGGCACACATCTTGATCTTACTTGAAATGAGCGAAGGATGATTCGGTTTTTCAACGCGGCAGGGTTCCCGGCCATGCCGGCTGATGCGCTGACCCGCAGGTGACGAGCGGAAGGTTCGCTGTGTTAATCAAACCGCTTCAGAACAATTTTCACGAGTTCCCTGGAGAAGATGTCATGGAAAAAATACCCGCCCGAGTGAGCACGGGGCTCGAAGGTTTAGACAAGGTTATCGACGGCCTGAGAATCGGCGACAATGTCGTCTGGCAGGTGGATTCCATCTCGGACTACCGCTCTTTTGTCAAGCCTTTCGTGCAGCACGCCCTTTCTGAAAATCGAAAAGTCGTTTATCTGCGTTTTGCACAGCATGAGCCGCTTCTGGAAGAGAACAGGCGGATTACCCGTTATCACCTCGATGCCCAGAGCGGCTTCGAGTCGTTTTCGTCGGAGGTTTACAACATTGCGACCCGCGAAGGAGATGGGGTCTTTTACGTCTTTGATTCCCTTTCGGATCTTCTGTCCGCCTGGGCCACGGATCTGATGATCGGCAACTTCTTCCGGATCACCTGTCCCTATCTTTACCAGCTCGATACCGTTGCCTATTTTGCCCTGCTGCGCGACAACCACTCCTATAAAACCGTTGCCCGGATTCGGGAAACCACCCAGGTTCTCCTGGATGTCTACAATGTGGAAGACAGGATATACGTCCATCCCCTGAAGGTCATGGGACGCCATCTTCCCACCATGTTTCTCCCGCACCTCAAGAGTGGAAACCGTTTTTCGCCGGTAAGCAGCAGCGTGGACACAGGGCAGCTCGTCCGCTATTTTTCCGGAAAGGGGCTGGAAAGCGCCAAACGAAATCTCGATTACTGGGATCGGCTTTTTCTTCATGTCCGGGATCTGCTGCAGGGAGAGATGGACGACGAGGAGAAAGGAAAGATCCTCGACCATCTCTGCGAGATCATGATCGGGCGGGAGGAGCGGATCCATGAGCTCGCCAGAAACTACCTCACCCTGGAAGACCTCTGCAACATCAAGGCACGGCTCATCGGGACGGGCTACATCGGCGGCAAGGCGGCAGGCATGCTGATCGCGCGCAAAATGCTCCTTCAGGATCCTTCCTTCGACTGGCCGCGCTATCTGGAGCCGCACGACTCCTTTTTCATCGGCTCGGATGTCTTCTACACCTACATTGTGGAAAATGGCTGGTGGAAACTGCGCATGGATCAGAAGACTCAGGAAGGGTACTTCGATGTCGCGCGGACTTTGCGCGAGCAGATGCTTCACGGCAGATTTCCCGATGAAATCGAGGAACAGTTCTGGCGGGTGATTGAGTATTTTGGCCAATCCCCGCTGATTGTGCGCTCCAGCAGCCTCCTGGAAGATGCCTTTGGAAATGCCTTTGCGGGCAAATATGAAAGCCTGTTCTGCGTCAACCAGGGGCCTCCCGAAGAACGCTACCGGCAGTTCAGGGAGGCGGTTCGTCGCATTTTCGCCAGCACGATGAATGAAGACGCCCTGGCCTACCGGCTGCAGCGGGGATTGGAACAGCATGACGAGCAGATGGCCCTCCTGGTTCAGCGGGTCTCCGGCTCCTACCGGAAGGAGTTTTTCTTCCCCGATCTGGCGGGCGTCGGCATCTCCTACAACACCTTTGTCTGGAAGAAGGAGATGGACCCCAGGGCCGGAATGGTCCGGCTGGTGCTGGGGCTGGGAACACGGGCGGTCAACCGGGTCGAGAACGATTACCCCCGCGTTTTTCCCCTGGATGCCCCTTCCCTGCGTCCCCATTCCGGGGGCAGTGACATCAGGAGATATTCTCAGCACGATGTGGATGTCCTCAACATCGGCAAAAATGAATTTGAAACCATCCCGGCCAATGCTGTCCTGTCCGGGGATATGGGAATCCAGTCCGAGATGGTCGGGATTCGGGATCATGAAAGTGAGCAGCTGTTAAAAGAGCGGGGGCGGGGCGGCGAAGAGAGGTGGATCCTGACCTTTGACAGGCTTCTCTCTGAAACCCCTTTCCCGGGCGTCATGCAGAACATGATGAAAACGCTTGAAGAGAAGTACGATTATCCCGTGGATATCGAATTTACGACCAATTTTACCGGCGACGGCGCTTTCATGATCAATCTCGTCCAGTGCCGTCCGCTGCAGACCAAGGGCCGGCGCGAGGGGACCCGGGTGGACATCCCGTCCAAGCCGGCCCTGGAGCAGATCCTTTTCCAGACGGAGGGCAACTTTATGGGCGGCAGCATTGCCCAGGGGCTGAAGCGTCTTGTCTACGTGGATTACGAAGAATACAGCCGGCTGTCTCTCTCGGAAAAATACGATGTTGCCCGGCTGATCGGCAGACTGAACCGGATCAGCAAGCGGGAGGACTGCCCCGCCATTCTGTTGGGACCGGGCCGATGGGGCACCACGACCCCCTCGCTGGGCGTGCCGGTGCGGTTCGCCGAGATCAACAATTTCGTTGCGATTGTCGAAATCGCCTACATGACGGGGAGCCTGATGCCGGAACTGTCCTACGGCACGCACTTCTTCCAGGACCTGGTGGAGACGGACATTTTTTATGTGGCCCTCTTCCCGGAACAGGAGGAGTTCCTCTTCAATGTCGGCGTCATCAGGGAGGGGGAAAACCGGCTGCCCGTTCTTCTCCCGGAAAGCGCCCGCCATGGAAAGACGGTCATCGTCCGTGACGTGGAAAAGGAGGAATTCTCGCTCTTTGCCGACATCGTTTCCCGGAAGGTTCTCTGTTACCGTTCGATCATCCGGTAGGAAGCGGCCTCTTGCATCTTTTTCCAGTATCAGGAATAATCTCTTTGTGGACGTCCATCACACGGAAGCCATCAAGGTCAGGGTTACAGGACTGACACCGCGGCCACGATCGATTGGATCCATCAAAGAAGCATCCAGGAATGCCGAGGGAGGATCATGATCCAGGAGGAAAGAGTCGAGGCGCTCAATGCCGCGGAGCAAAGAAAGGGGAAGTATGTGCTGTACTGGATGCAGGCTTCCCAGAGAGCGCAGTGCAACCATGCCCTGGAATATGCCATTGTGCAGGCCAATGCCCTTGGCATACCGGTTGTTGCATTTTTCGGAATGACGGACTCTTTTCCCGAGGGCAACCAGCGGCATTACACGTTTATGCTGGAGGGCCTCCGCGATGCAAAGCGCACCCTGGAGAAGAGGGGCATACAGCTCGTGATCCAGCGCTGTTCGCCGGAGCGGGGGGCCGTCATGATGAGCCGGGATGCCTCCCTGGCGGTTGTGGACCGGGGCTATCTCAGGATACAGAAGGCCTGGCGAAGGGATGGGGCCGCGGCCATGGATTGCCCTCTCCTCCAGGTCGAAAGCGACGTCGTCGTCCCGGTAAAAGAAGCGTCCCCCAAGGAGGAATATTCCGCAGCCACGATCCGGAAAAAAATTCATCGTAAGCTGACTTCGTACCTGATCCCTTTGAAGGAGACCCGGCCCCTGGCCGATTCCCTTGCCCTGGATTTCGAATCTTTTCCCGTCGAGGATGTGGAAAAGGCCCTTTCGCACCTCGAAGTGGATCGGAGTGTCCAGCCGGTCCCCGTTCTTCGGGGCGGATCCGGGGAGGCGGGCAGGCATCTTGAAATTTTTCTCGAGGACAAACTGGAGCATTATGCCGAGTTCAGAAATGATCCCACGCGGGATTACCTCTCTCTCATGAGCCCCTATCTCCATTTCGGACAGATCTCACCCCTGCACATCGCCCTGAGAATCTCCGGCTCGGGAGCCGCCGACGCCGAGGCCTATCTCGAGGAACTCATCGTGCGGCGGGAGTTGGGCATCAACTTCGTCTTCTACAATGACCGCTACGATACGTTTGCATCCCTTCCCGACTGGGCAATCAGGAGCCTCAAGGCCCACAGGCATGACCCCCGGCCTTATCGTTACTCCCGCCGGGAATTCGAGGAGGGGAACACTCACGATCCCTATTGGAACGCGGCGCAGAAGGAGATGGTGTTACGGGGGAAGATGCACGGTTATATGAGAATGTACTGGGGAAAGAAAATCCTGGAGTGGAGTTCGACTCCCGAGGAGGCTTACCAGACCGCCCTCTACCTCAACAACAAGTATGAACTGGACGGCAGGGATCCCAGCGGCTTCATGGGGGTCGCCTGGTGCTTCGGGAAGCACGACCGCCCCTGGGGAGAGCGTCCCATTTTCGGCAACGTCCGATACATGAACGCAGGGGGATTGAAGAGAAAATTTGATGCGGACGGGTATGTGCAATTGGTCCGACGATGGGAATCACAGAACGCTGAAGCCGGAGCAGGGGGGAACGATCTTCCCCGCTAGAAAAATCAGCCGGGAGTCAGGATATGAAAAGAGATCCGGCCTCACCTCGCCGGCAACCGGATTGAGAAGGCTCCCCTGCAGAGGCAGGAAGCGGGCCTTCTCCGCGGCGCCTGAAAGGCGGAATGGCTGAGGGGCAAGGACTCGAACCTCGATTTCCAGGGCCAGAACCAGGCGTCCTACCGTTAGACGACCCCTCAAGGACAGAAGGGGAAAGATCCCGATCCGGATTCGTATTGCTCTTCCGCCGCTGGCGGCAAAGGTCCGTTTCCGGGATCTGCTCCGGCTGTCCATGCTTTATGATGCGGCGCCGCAGGGCATTGCCCCCTGTCCGGATTCCCACTCGCTGAGCCCGTCGTCGTTTTTCGCGGGGGCCCCGGCCGCCTGCGGGATAATCTTTCGGTACACCCCTGCCGGCGGTCTTTTTTGTCCGTCAACCGTCAGGAGCCTGTCCACTGAGATGCCAAACAGTCTTTCGTTCTCCTCGAGGTAGGGCAGGATGAGATTCCAGTCCGCCTCGGTGACGGACGCAAACTGCCCGCCGTTGAGCTGCTCATTGACCAGCCTTTTCCGGGGATCCCTCACGTAGATCGCCCCGCCGGACGCCAGGGAAAAGATGTTGGAGCCCGGATATGGCGATTCATACTCGCGGATCGATCCGTCGTTATCGTCGAAACCGATGCCGTTGAGGATCACGAAGCCGCCGCCGTTGAGGGGATCGCCGGCCATGAAGGACTCCGCAAGGTAGTCCAGTGCCGTCCCGTTGATGACGACACGGGGTTTGCCGACGGCGTTGATCAGGGGCCGTCCTGCGGCATTCCCCATGATGTAGGCACTGCCGCCCTTGGCACCGTACATGAATGTCTGGCCGACATCGCCGTAGACAACCAGCTTCCCGTCTTTCATGATCTGGCAGAGCTGATCCTGGGCATTTCCATGAACATGGATCTCCAGGCCGTCGATGCCTGATGCCAGGTAATCACCCGAGGAGTCATAAACATCAATCCGCACATCCTTGACGACCGGGCCGAACCCGCAGCCGGTAAATCGCTGGCCACGGTATCTGTAAACAATGAACCTCTTCCAGCCAAGTTTGTAAGCGGCCACGATCAGCACCGCGTCACAGAGGTCACCTTCCGGCTCGAAGCGTTCTGCGTCGACAATGAGGGTCCGCTCATTCTTCCTGGGCGCCCGCAGCTGATCCCGGGTCGTAAAATCGATCCGGCGAAAAGCGGACTCCGATTCTTCCGAAATCAGCGGAGTCATGGAAAAGATCTCATCCAGGTTGACCTTCAGGACATGCTGGACGGAACTTCTCTTGATCCTGCCCGTGTCGTACCGCCGATCGTACAAAAGAGTCAGGGCCTCAATCGCCATTTGCTTGAATTCATCTTTTTCCAAGGCATACCGTTTAATGGTTTCAATGGCAAACCGGAAGTCGCCGGGTTCAAAATTCACGATCTGGCTCCGGATATAGGTGAACATTTTCTGTGCTGCATCCGTAGGTTCTTTTTCGGAAAACAGGCCCGCCAGCTTTTGTTCGATTTCCTTACACGATTCCGTCACGGCCACCGGTTTTGAGAGGTCACAGATGAGCTTGTCTTTGGGCGTTTCGATGACCTTTCCGAACTTGTCCGTACAGATGAGCTTCCTGTTTTCCGAACCGTCGCCGGCATCCTGAAGACTGAAGATGAAAGAGCCGCCGTCCGTATAGCTGCCGCCGCGGGCATTCCAGTATTTGTCGGCAATGGGCCCGAAGCGCGGATCTTCCCGTTCCAGGGAGATGAGCGTTGCATCGATGGCCTGCTTTTCTGAACAGATCAGGCCGATGGACACCTCCCCCTCCTGAAGGGCGAACACCTGGGGGCGGAGCATGGCCGTGTCCGTAATGCCGATCAGTTGAAACCGGCTGTTCCTGACGTCATTGCGGGCAATGATGAAGAACCAGGGTCCGTCGGGTGAGGCGTTGACGTGATGGGTCGAAATGGCCTTGTAGAGCTCCTGCTTTTCTGCCGGAAGCATGTCGAAGTCCATTTCGGAGGTCGGCGCCATGGCCTCGATCAGGTATTCCAGGGGATACTTGTAGACGCGGCTCCACAGGTCCAGGAGCAGCGCAGCTTCCTCCGTATCGGTGAGAAACAGGGGGGTGTAGTTCCTCTGCTTGAGGTATTCATAAATGGCCTGATAGTTCGCAAAATCACCGTTGTGCACCAGGGCTTCATTGAGGGCGCTGAAGGGGTGGCAACCGCCGGGGTGCCAGACGCGCCCCCGGGTGGGATACCGCTGGTGGGCCAGCCAGACGTGCGCCTTGAAGTCATCCAGTTTGTAGTAGCGGACCACATTTTCCGCATACCCGACGATTTTCAGGATCATCATGTTCCGGCCATGGGACATGACAAAGGCCTTCTTTTCACCGAGAGAGGCGTAATACCGGGTGTTGATCCGGAAGCTGTTCTGATAGACGAATTCGTCCTCGGCATCCCGCCGGTCCAGCGAGGAGAAATCATGTTCCCGAATGAACTGGTCCAGGACGTCGTCCCTGACGCGGACGAAATAGCGCATAATGTCCGGGGGTCTGACTTCAAGGCCGATGCTTCGATAATCATCGATCGTGGCCAGTTTCTCGGACTTGTCAATCCGGAAATACGGTTGAATGTAAGTCTGTTCTATCTCCTCGGCCACATCGGTTTCAAGGAGGGCGATGTGGAGCATGTAATCCTCATCGAGGACCTGCCGGGAGACTCCCAGCGCTTCCGGAATAAACCCCACCGCGCCGATGCCCCCGCCCTTCCCGTTGCCCCGGTTGTGCATCTGGACGGACGGCTCGAAGATGTTCTTCCCGGTGACGGGGATGGAACTGATGAATCCCGTAACGCCGCAGCCGCCTTCCTCCTCCGTATTCGAGGGGAGATCGGGCACCCGGCTGCAGAGTTCCGTGCGTGAAAGCAATATTTTGTCAGCGCTATCCATGATTTGCAAGCTCCGCCTTAATTACTGTAATCTATGTGCTCCAGCAGATCCGTCCGCCCGACAAGCTCCTTAACGCTCTTCATGCCGAACTTCTGAAGGATCTCAACGAGCTGGACATTCCATGCATGGTAGAAATTGGTCAGGCGTTGGGTCGCCCACTCCTCGGTGAAGAGGTCTGCCAGCTCGGAGTCCGTTGAAGCGATGCCCCGGGCGCAGCCGCGCCCCGATTCACAATTGCCGCAGCGGACACATTCCAGGGCAATCAACTCAGCCGTTCCAACCACGGCCCCGTCTGCGCCAAGGCAGATCGCCTTCGCCAGGTCATGGGCGGTCCGGATCCCTCCCGAAGCGATGAGGGTAATGGCGTCCCGGACGCCCTCATCCTTCAGGAAACGATGAACCTTGACGATGCCGTATTCGATGGGCATGGCGATGTTTTTCTTGGCGATATCCGGCGCCGCGCCGGTGCCCCCGTAACCGCCGTCGATGTGGATGATATGCGCACCGGCATAGTAGGAGCCGACAGCCACCATGTCCACGTCATTGGGCGTGGAAACCTTCACGGATACCAGGGCCTGGGGGTTCATCTCCTTGATCCAGTCGATGTGCTTCTTGTGATCCTCGATGGAATAGACCGAGTGAAAGGGAAAGGGCGAAAACAGGGAGGTTCCCTTGACGGCCTCGCGCATCCTGGCGACGCTTTCCGTATTCTTCTCTCCCAGCAGGTGTCCGCCAAGACCTGGCTTCGCACCCTGGGCGTACTTGAACTCGACGATCCTCACCCGCTGGATCGTCTCCTCGCGGACCCCGAAGAGACCGGTGGCCACCTGGGTGATCACATGGTCATCATAGGGGATGAGGTTCTCCGGATAACCGCCTTCACCGGAACAGGTAAAGGTGTTCCAGATGGTGGCATTGTGCGCCTTGGACACCATGGTGGGGAGGCTGACGGAACCGAAGGACATTCCACCGCCGTACATGGGGGTCGAGATGACCACATTCCCCCGCCCGTCGTTTCTCCGGTTCAGCTCGATGGCCGTGGAGATTTGGGAAGTGTCGACATACGGCGGATTGGCTGGGAATTTGAACCGCAGCTTGTCGAAGCCGCCGCCGGAATTGCCGACGGAATATTCAAGGTCCGTCCGCGTGGGCGGGTAACCCGTCTCGGCCATGATCCACGTCGCCGTAATGATGTCCGCCGTCCAGCGATAATCTCCCAGGGTATCGTACATGGGGTTGAGCGACAGGCTCAAGGCCTGGCGCGGGCACTTGCCGATGCAGCAGAACTCCTTGCTCCGGCACTCAAAGCCGATGCACTTGTAGTCGATCGGCGGATTCACCCTGTTGTGCCCCTCCACTCGTTCATGAACGCCGTAAGGGCACGTCCTGGCGCAGGTTCCGCAGTTGATGCAGGCATCCGACCGGGTGATCTTGTATTTCGGCACCTGGTGCCGGAAACGCGAAGGGATCTCTTTGATGGTTACGGCTGATGGTTTCATAGGTTGACTGCTTCCCTGTTTTTAAATAGTTTTCCAAAAGTGTCCTCGTCGACCTCCTCGAAGAAGATCGCCCGGCCTGTTTCTCCCCGCAGACGGCGGGCTTCCCGGATTCCCATGGCTCCCATCACCTCGAGGAGCTGCGAATGCCAGGCGCCCATGAGATTGATGACCCTCTGGGCAAGGATCGGTACGGGGATTTCTTCCAGTCCGCTTGGAAAAACCAGGAACTTTTCAGGCTCTTCATACAGCCGGACCCCCATCGCGATGAGCAGGGGCAGGTCCACGGCCGCCAGGTCCGCGCCGCAGATCATGGCCTTGGGAACATGCTCCGCCATGGCGATTCCCCCGGAAAAGATCAGGGTGACCTCGTCGCGGATCCTTTCACGGACAAGCCGCTGGTGGACGGACCGGATGATGTCCTTGAGCACCCTCGGAGGGGAGGTGGCATGACCATCCGCCTCCATGCCGCGGTAGTCGGCAACGATATGGATGATCTCCACGCCGCGTTGGGCAAGCCTGGAAACCGCGTCCTCGACGCCGTTGCCCGCCTGGATCCGAACGATGACCGGAGCGCCGCAGATTTCCTTCATTTTGTCCTTTATGCCCGAAATATTGTTCAGAAGTTCACCGTCATACTCCAGGGCGGCCAGCCGCGCTTTTTTCAGGAAAGCCGAGTGCCGGTCGATGTCCTGATGGGTCAGCAATGGAACAATGTTTCCGGCGTAGGGCTCCATCTCCGGCGTCAGGCCGTCCGCGGGCAGAAGAAGGAATGTCTCAATCTCCGCCGCCGCTTTGGCCAGGGCTGCCAGGACATTTCCCTTCAGGTTGTCGGCCGGAAGGTCGAAGACCAGGGGAAGGGGGAGATGGACCGTATCGAATGTCTTCGACAGCAGCCGCCCCTTGTCATCAAAGGACAGATGATTGAGTTTCCTGCCCAGCTCAACGGCGGTGCTGATGTACTCACGTCCATGGATTCCGTCCCGGGTCGGACGGACGATCTCCGACATGTCCGTCCACATGCCGTCAAATCCCGCACCGGTGAATGGACCTCTGTATCCGGCACCGGATACGGGCACCTTTCCGTCCTCCGCCTGCTTCCAGAGGGCAATGAGCATATGGGATTTCCAGTAAGAGCCGTCGTTGTTCAGGAAGTCCTGGTTCAGCGATTTTTCCAGGGCCCCCCGGGGGCACTCCTGGATGCACCGGAAACAGTTCCTGCAGACGGCCGTGTTGGGAGCCGCCATCTTCCGGGGATCGCCCCTCTCCCTCTTATGGGCTTCATAGATGCACACCTTGGTGCACTTGCCGCAGTTGATGCAGTTTTCTCCCCGCGTGATCCTGAACTTGAACAGGTATTCCATGTCCAGGGGGGTCGCTTTTGTGGAAATGTGGTATTTCTTCGGCATCGTCGTTCTTCTTCTCTGTGAAATGAAGTTGATCGATCTGGATCAGGCGTTTCTCTCCACCATCTCCCAGTATTCGTTACTCTTGTCGACCTTCTGCAGAAATTCCTTTATCTGGGCTTCCGGACGGCCGAACTTGCCTTCAAGCCTCTGTTCCAGAGCATCCCAGAACCTCATCAGTTCGAGATTGGTCTGGCAGATCTCCTCGCAGGCCTTGCAGTGCATGCACATGAAGGCATTTGCCGCTTCATCCCTGGTCACTTCCTTTCCTTCAATGAGTTTCTTGGCCAGGGCGACTTTCCCCTTTGCCGTGACCCCCTCGTTGTGCGTGATCAGGTAGGCTGGACAGACGGCAAGGCAGTTGCCGCACTTGGCGCAGGCATGGGTGCTTAACTCGAAATCAAGGTGGTCGATTTTCCTGTCCTTCCCGAAGAGCAGCGTGGCCGCCTTGCCGATGACCGGAGACAGCAAGGTCAGGAGATTCATGGAAAAGCGGAACACAGCCGGTTGAAAGACGAGGGAGGCAAGGGCCGTTGAGTCGACCGCAAAGAATTTTCCCGGGTTCAGGATGCCGTTCGGATCCATCTTGGCTTTGTACGCCTTGAGCGCCCGCTGCCTCTCCGGATTGTACAGGGCATCGATGAAGGCGGCATTCCAGAGGCCCAGGCCGTAGGGCTCGGCCCCCAGGGAAACGGCCTTTTGAGTAAGCATGGAAACGAGGGGCATATTGATCATGTATTTTTTCTTCCGTGAGTCACAGAGGAAGGTGGCCATGATCAGCGCCTTTTTTTCATCGAGGATATAGGAATCGATGCAGATTTCCACGCCGAACCGGTCTCCAAGCATCTTTGCCTCTTCAATAAACTCTGCGGCCGCGGAAATCGGGATGATGATTTCGCTCGCCAGAATGGTCGGCCCCAGGCGCTTGGTCTTCATTCCGAAAAGGCGCTCATTCCAGAGGTAGCGCGCGGCATAGCGGGGCGCCGCCTCGACGATCCCTGATTTGGCAATGTATCCTTCAAAGCGTTCTTCATCCTCGGCACTGCCGAACTCAAACAGGACGCCGGCGCTCTTCCTGAAAATCTCAGCCCGGATGACCTCGTTGGTGTCGTTGAGATGATTCTCATCCAGAAAGCGGATGACGTTGGGATTGAGATTCTCGGACCTCCTGCTTTTCAAGAAGCGGCCGATGAATTCAAAAGCCGACCGGTCGTCCTTGAAATAAAGCAGATGGGCATAGGAGGCTTCCGGCACATCCCGCAGTTTGAGCGTGGCCTCAACGATGATCCCAAGCTCCCCTTCGGTGGACACAAAGAAGTTGAATTCCGGGTCGGAAGGGGAAAGCGCCTTGAGCTCCCCGGCGCCGGTGATCACCTTCATCGACACAATCTGCCTTGACAGGTGCCCGTACCTGAAGCTGTTGATTCCGTAGCCCCCCGTGGAGATCCAGCCGGCCACGGTAGAGAACTTGCTGGAGGGGTAGGTCATCAGGCACAGCCCAACCTTCTTGGCCATCAGGTCAATATCGCTCCACCTTGCGCCCGCCTCAACGGTAACGGTCTTATTCCCGGTGTTCATCTCCAGGATTTTCCGGAACGGAGACAGGTCCACAACAATCCCGGCCTTCGTCGGAATCACGCCACCGAAGCCCCATGATGCAGAACCTCTCGGTATGACGGGAATTTTCTCCCTGTTGGCAAACTCCAGGATCTTCTGGATCTCGTCCACGCTTTTCGGCTGGACGACAAAATCGGGTTGCGTTTTAAAAAATGCCCTGGTCATGATGTCGGGGACATCCCCGATATCATGGGAGAACATCTCTCTTTCTTCCGGCTTGTCGAGGATGGTAATATCGCCCGCGGCCTTTATGAATTCTTCAATCGGTTTCATGTTTCCCATGTCTCTTCAACTCTCATTCATATCGAGAGGCAAGACCCCCTCTTGTTCTCAGAGATGACAGAATGAACTCTCATTTGTTCCCTTAAGCGCAAGATGAGTGCCACGATCTGAACGTTACTTCCCGGGGCTCCAGGGAGAATGCATTTTTTATATCTGAGGGGGGGGATATTGAGACCTAGTATTTCAATTGGCCAATAATAAAGGGGAAAAATTAAATTTCCTCGTTTCCAAGCAGCAAGAAACTTCGATATGATTACTCAACAAATCCATTTTTGAAGCTGTAGCAAACTTTGAGAGGAAAAATAAAGGAACTAAATTGTATAAAATTTTAATTTCAGAACAAATTTGTTCTTTAAGGAATCTTTGTTATTGCGACCAATCCCTTGAATAGAACTCGCTGATGGCACATATTGATCCTATAAAAAAGCGGGTTCATTCATGGAAGTAGGACTTGGGCAGGACGCTCAGAATTCAGCCGTGCGGAAAGCGCCTTAAAGAACTTTCTTACTGAGATGGAAGGTTCACTCTCGAGAGAGGTTATTATTTTTTACGAATTATGTGCCTCTGTTGCACCCCCGGCAAAGCCGGGGATGCAACAGAAAAAACTACACGTATGTCCCTTGGATATAATCATTCAGGTGCTTGATCAGATCCTCATGTTCCGAAAGCGTGGCTTTAACAACATTACCGATGGAAATGATGCCCACCATCTTATCCCCATCGAAAACAGGCAAATGACGGATGTTATTGTTCGACATGACGGCCAAACATTCCGCTGCTGTGCTGCTGACATTAACGCTCATAACCGGTGCGGTCATAATTTCCCTGACTTTTGTTGCGTTAGGATCTCTGCCTGCCAGGGTGATCTTCCTCGAATAATCCCGTTCTGTTACAATACCCACCAGTTCGTTGTTCTCGACCACGGTAAGTGCCATCACATTCTTTTCCAGCGCCAGCTGAAGGGCCGAATAGGCGCTATCGTCAGGACTAATGGAAAAGATGTCACTGTACCCTTTTGCCTTTAACATATCTCTTGCGTTGACAATAAGCATTGTCTTACCTCCTCGATCCAAAGCTGTTTAAAATAGTTAGAACTGTTCAAGTTACTCAGTGAATCCAATTAATTATTTTTCCTTCTTACTTAAGTTCATTTGTGAGCATGAAACACTCTTTCGATTTTTTTACTTTCCTTCAACCCAAAAGCATTAACAGCCTCCTGTATTTAACAACTCAACTTTCGCACAAGGTTAAATGTCCTTAAGTGCTTGTTCATTAACAAGAAACAGCGTTCTTTTGCCAGTCTAGTAGCCAGCGTGCCCCATAAATTGGCGGAAGTTCCCTAAGAAACCGTTCGATCATGGATCGAATCAGATCCCTGGTCATTTCGGGAACGGTTTCCAATGCCTGCTTTAAGAGTATCAGTAAAATGGCCAGCGCTTCCGCAAAAGTCACCTGCTCAAGTTCTTCACAGCAGGCGTGAAACAGGGTCCCAAAAGTTCGGGGATCTTGGTTCGTCCGCTTGGCAAGGGCCAGCATGATGTATCGGCAGCACACCACATGGGCCTGAGCAACAAGAGCGTCATAAGACCGACTCTGGCACTCCTTGGCGAGATTGAGGAACGATTTCGCCATTTTAAAAAACACCTCAATGTCCCAGCGGCGCTTATAGGTCGTGATGATCTCTTCGTCACTCAGGGCTGTATCGGTGGAAAGCAGGGCCAGCCACTTTTTTGCGCGGCGGTCCCGCACAAAGACGATCTTCGCCGGAATCGGAACGCCCTTGTCGTCCTTGCCAATCTCGATTCTGACCGAAGCGAGAATCTTTGCGCGGCCTCGCCGCTTGCGGATCTTCCGGTAGAGGGCTGCCAGATGGATATCTTCCCCCTGGTAGCGATAGAAGATCTTTTCCGTAACCTTGAGCATACAGAGGGTATGCATCCCCTGGGCAAGCAACTTCCTCATGATTGTGGGATAAGCGAACCAGCTATCGAACAGAAGGTGACGGACCTCGATCCCACTTGCCGTGGCCTCGGCGACCATCTCGACCAGGACATCGGTTGCCTTGCGGATCGCTTCCCGGCGTCGCTTCGCTCCGTTGGTGCGACGGTCAAGATCTGAATGCATGGGAACCAGACGATTCTTTTCACTGCTGGAAGCCAGCAGAGCACAGGAAACAGGCAGAAAACTGTTACCGTCGGACCAACCCAGGGTGAGCATTCTGAATCCGCGATAATACCGATGGTCGGTATGGTCAAAAACCCGCGATAGCAACTCGACTTGCCGGCTCCGATTGCGCCGGTAAAGAGTATCATCGGCGATCAACACCTTCATATTGCCAGCGCCAGTTAGTTGCCTCAGCTCCTCTCGGATCAGCCGGGAGCTTAACAATAGAAGGAACCTTCTCCAATGGGTATGAACCGAATTGAGGAAGCGATACACCGTGTCCTTGGCCATACCGCAGTTTCCACCTCCTTCGAGGGTGCGGTACAGGTTCTTGCCGGTAAAGACCAGTGTGAACAGCATCCGGAATAAAGTGACAGGAGCAATCCCTTTTTCCTTATCGATGTTGCTGCGCTTCAGCAGGCTACTGATTCTCTGATTTTGAAAGAATTGATGAATCTGGTTTTCACAGGAAACGATGTCTGTTACAATTTTGCTCATAGCGTCACCTCGTGTTGTAAAGGGTTATTGTTGGCGAACAAAACCCATATATCACACGTTGTGACGCTATACAATTAATAATTACAATATGTTAAGAGTCATTTGCACCTGCGAAAGTTGAGTTAACAACATAAAAAAGACATTGTGAAATCTCTCTGTTTCATGTGATGCTGATAAAGGTTTACTATTAAAAAAACATCCTCGATTTTTATTATATTTTTTAATAGCAGGCAATCCTATGTTTGTCAATTTTATTGATCCAAGCAAACATATCCTGGTTCTCACGATTCTTCCAATCTGTTGATTCTATATAAAAAACGGGCGGCAAGAAGTATAAGTTGACGAAGCAGTGCTGGAATTGGTCCTCATGGGAAACTCATATTCCAATGAGGATTCATTGACCGAAAAACTGGCGGTAAAGCAGATTGATGTCCTGACCGAAAGAGTCAATTACTTCTGCTTCCATCAGATTTACATCACGAACGGGCTTACGTGCATCATAAGAGGATATTTTTTTCATTCCGAAGGCCCAGGAATTCAAATCAGGGTTTGAAATAGGACATTTTTGTCTAGGTTTTTTTTGACCGGCAGCGGACTACGCTTCCCGACAAGCCAAGGAGGAAATCCTTCTGGGGCTTTGTTGAATCATTCTGAATCACGGCGGCAGGAAAGACCGGTCAGTCGGCGGAGATTTCCACCAAGGATGGCCTCCCGTTCCCGATCACCGATGGCCAGGGAAAGCACTTTCTGCAGCTCGGCCTTCATGGTGCCGAAGGGGATATCCGACCCGAAGAGAATCCGCTCCGCTCCAACTTCCTGAACAAAACGCCCGATGGTTTGCGGTGTGGCCAGGGCCGTATCGAAAAAGACGTGCTCGTTCTTCTTGAAGGTGGCTAGGAACTCCAGGGGATTTCCGCCCAGCATCCCCAGGTGGGGAATAATGAGGTTGAGTTTTCCGGACCGCTTTGCCAGCGCTTCGGTAAATTCAAGCTCTTCCTCGACGATCAGGGGCAGGCCGATGGCCTCCGACTGTTCCAGAAATTCCGGCAGCGCCGGGTCATCCAGGACCTCATAGTTTGAAGAGCAGTCCGATATCCCCCGCGTCCAGTGCCATTTTCCCCCGAAAAAACCTTTTTCCCCGGGGATCGTCCGCAGGTCGTCGGGGATGTAATAATAGGGAATGAACTGGGGAATGCGGCGGGCTTCATCGAGGAGTCCCCCGTTGATGCCTTCATCCGCCAGGGCCTGTGAGGGGAAAGGAAAGATCACGATCCGGTCCACGCCGCTCTGCCGGGCCTGCCGAAGCAGCTCATCGGTGGTCACGGTTATGCCCATTTGCGCGGAAGGCCCCCAGTGGGTATGCGAATCAATGATTTCCACGGGTCATCCTCCACGTATTTCGGAATGTCCGGCTGGACATCCCCGCTTTTCGAACGTCTTCCCGCTGACTACTCGAAACAGAGTTTCTGGATTTCCCCGGGCGGTTTCAGGGGGTATTTTCCTGTGTAGCAGGCCAGGCAGAAGGACTCCGGGTTCATGTTCGCACTGCGGACCAGCCCGCTCAGGCTGAGGTAGTGCATGGAGTCCAGACCGATGAACCGGGCGATCTCCTCTTCGTTGTCTCGATGGGCGGCCAGGAGCTCTCCCTTTGCCGAAAAATCGATCCCGTAGGGGCAGGGAAAGCGGGTCGGCGGACAGCTGATGGCCATGTGGAGAGACTTCGCCCCGTTTTCCCGGAGATAACGGACCCTGTTGCGGCTGGTTGTCCCCCGGATGATGGAATCTTCGACAATCAATATCCTTTTTCCCGCAATCAGCGGCTTGACGGGGTTCAGCTTCACCCTGACGGCGAAATCCCGCATGGGCTGGGTCGGCTGGATAAAGGTCCGGCCCACATAGTGGTTGCGGATCATCCCCATCTCGAAGGGAAATCTGCTCTCTTCCGCATACCCCAGGGCGGCATAGTTGCCCGAATCGGGGAAAGGCATGACAAAATCGGCATCAGGCCGGTATTCCTGCGCCAAGGCATGGCCGAACCGCTTCCGGCAGAGATAGACATTCTGCCCGAAGATCTGGCTGTCCGGCCTGGCGAAATAGATGAGCTCGAAGACGCAGTGGGAATGGGGCATGCGGGGGAAGGGGCTCAGGCTGGTCACCCCCTGTTCATCAATAAGAATAATCTCACCCGGTTCGACGTCCCGCAGATACTGGGCGCCCAGAAGATCAAAGGCGCAAGTCTCCGATGCCACAACCCATCCGTCATTGAGGCGGCCCAGCGACAAAGGGCGGAAGCCGCGGGGGTCGCGGAAGGCGATAATCGAGTTCCGGGTCAGCATGACGATGCTGTAGGCGCCCTGAACCCGCTGGAGCGCCGCTTTCAAAGCCGCCTCAATGCCTCTCTTGAGATGGGGCGCCATGAGGTGAACGATGACCTCGCTGTCCATGGTGGATTGGAAGATGGATCCTGAGTCTTCCAACTCCCGGCGCAGGGACTGGGCATTGATCAGATTGCCGTTGTGCCCCAGGGCGTAGTATTCTTCGCCGTGATGAACGACAAAGGGCTGAGCGTTGGACAGGGAGGATGAACCGGTTGTGGAATAGCGGACGTGTCCGATGGCCATGGTGCCGGGAAGGCGGGCCAGATGTTCTTCATGGAACACTTCCGAGACAAGCCCCATCCCCTTGTAGGTCCGGACCGTGTGTCCATCCGCCGTTGCAATGCCTGCGCTTTCCTGCCCCCGGTGCTGCAGGGCGAAGAGCCCGAAAAAGGTGAGCCGTGCAGCCTCGGGATGCCCGTACACGGCAAAAATGCCGCAGGCCTCGCGGGGTTTATCTTCAAAAACAAGATCTTCATCCATGGGTTTCATGCCTGCACCCTGTCTCTGATGTCCTTGAAATGATAAGCCTGAAGGGGTTTGACCTCCCACTCTCCCTGGCGGACGGCCGCAACGGCTTCGCACAGCGCCCCGGCGCCGGCGATGGTCGTGGAATAGAGGATGTTGCAGGTTAATGCGCTGCGCCGGATGACGCAGGCGTCCCGGGTCGGCCGCCTTCCCACGCTCGTGTTGATGACGAGGGCCACTTCGCCGTTTTTGATCCGGTCCACGATGTGGGGCCGCCCTTCGCTGACCTTGAAAACCGTTTCCGCGGGGATATCCAGGCCACGCAGATAAGCGGCCGTCCCCTGGGTCGCCAGGAGCTCGAAGCCCATTTCCCGGAAGCGTCGGGCAATGGGTGCGATCTTTTCCTTGTGGATGTCATGTACGCTGATGAAGACCCTTCCCTCCCTTGGAATGGCAAACCCCACCGCCATCTGGGATTTGGCAAAGGCCAGCCCGAAGGAGGCGTCCATTCCCATGACTTCGCCCGTGGACCGCATTTCCGGACCCAGGACAATCTCTGCGTCGGGAAAGCGGTTGAAAGGGAAAACGGCCTCCTTTACAGACACGTGCGCAGGCCGGATGGCTTTCGTAAACCCCAGTTCCCTGAGGGAGCGCCCCAGCATGACCTTGGTCGCCAGCCTGGCCAGGGGGACCCCTATCGCCTTGCTGACAAAGGGCACCGTTCGCGAAGCCCGGGGGTTGACTTCCAGGAGATAGAGAACGCCATCCTTGACGGCATACTGAATATTCATCAAGCCGACCACCTTCAGTTCCCGGGCGATTTTTTTCGTCTGCTCCTCAATCCTTCCGAGGAACTCTTCGGAGAAGCTCAGGGTGGGCAGAATACAGGCGCTGTCCCCGGAATGGATCCCCGCCTCCTCGATGTGCTCCATGATGCCGGCCACCACCGTCTCGCTGCCGTCGCTGATGGCGTCCACGTCCACCTCGATGGCATCTTCGAGAAACTGATCGATCAGGATGGGATGATCGGGGGAGACCTTCAAGGCCCGCTCCATGAACTGGCTCAGGGTTGCAGCGTCATAGACGATTTCCATGGAGCGCCCGCCCAGGACATAGGACGGCCGGACCAGGACGGGATAGCCGATGCGCTCCGCCGCCGCCAGAGCCCCGGCCACATCCGTCGCCGTCGCATTGTCCGGCTGGTTGAGCTTGAGCTTGTTTACAATCTCCTGAAACCGTTTCCGGTTCTCCGCCCGGTCGATGGAATCCGGCGATGTACCGAGAATTCTCGCTCCCGCGGCCTCCAGGTTTTTCGCCAGGTTGAGCGGCGTCTGGCCGCCGAACTGGACGATGACGCCATCGGGCTTTTCACAGGCGATAATGTGCAGGACGTCTTCCAGGGTCACAGGTTCGAAAAAGAGCTTGTCGGAGGTGTCGTAATCGGTGCTCACCGTCTCCGGGTTGGAGTTGACCATCAGGCTTTCGTACCCCTCTTCCCGGAGGGCGAAGGAGGCATGGACGCAGCAGTAATCGAATTCGATGCCCTGCCCGATGCGATTGGGGCCGCCGCCGATGATCAGGACCTTGCGTTTATCCGAGGGCCGCGCCTCCGTCTCTTCCTCATAAGTCGCGTAATAATAGGGGGTATAGGCTTCGAATTCGGCGGCGCAGGTATCGACGAGCTTATAGACGGGCAGCAGATTTTCGGAAAATCGCCGGGAGCGGATTTCACCTTCCGGAACACCCCAGAGCTCCCCCAGCCTGCGGTCCGAAAAGCCCCATCGCTTCGCCTCCCGAAGCATTTCCCCCGATGGCCCTTCCAGCTGCAGGACGGCCTCTGCCTGGACAATCTGACGGATCTGATCGAGAAACCAGGGATCGATGCGTGTGAGCTGATGGATCTTCTCGAGGGTCATCCCGTATTTCAGGGCCGCAGCCAGGTAGAACAGCCTCAGGGAGTTGGGGGTGATCAGTTTGGCCTTTATCTGCTCCTCCAGGCCAGGGGCCTCCTGCAGGGGTTCGAGTAACCCGAACCGGCCGATCTCCAGGGAGCGGACCGCTTTCTGGAGGGCTTCCTTGAAGGTCCGGCCAATGGCCATGGTCTCTCCCACGGATTTCATGGAGGTGGTCAGGAAATCCTCCGTCTCGGGAAATTTCTCGAAGGTCCAGCGGGGAATCTTCACCACGCAGTAATCCAGGGTCGGCTCAAAGGAAGCCAGGGTCTCCCGGGTAATGTCGTTGGGGATCTCATCGAGGGTATAGCCGATGGCCAGCTTGGCGGCGATCCGGGCGATGGGAAAACCCGTCGCCTTTGAGGCCAGGGCTGAGGAGCGGGAAACCCTGGGGTTCATTTCAATCACGATCACCTCCCCCGTTTGGGGATGAACGGCGAACTGGACATTGGACCCGCCCGTTTCCACGCCTATTTCCCGCATGATGGCCATGGCGGCATTCCGCAAACGCTGGTATTCGGCGTCGGTCAGGGTCTGGGCCGGCGCCACCGTGATGGATTCGCCCGTGTGCACCCCCATGGGATCGAGATTCTCGATGGAGCAGATGATGACGACGTTGTCCGCCCGGTCCCGCATGACCTCGAGTTCATATTCCTTCCAGCCCAGCGCCGACTCCTCCAGCATGATTTCATGGATCATGCTGGCCTCGAGGCCCGCCCGGGCATGCTCCATCAACTCCTCCCAATTGTAGGCCACACCGCTTCCCGTGCCGCCCAGGGTAAATGACGGGCGGACAATAACGGGAAATCCGACCTCCTCCGCGGCGGCCAGGGCCTCTTCCACCGTCCGGGCAAAGCGGCTTCCGGGAACCCGGAGGCCGATGTTCTCCATGGCCCTGCGGAACAGCTCCCGGTCCTCGGCCTTGTGAATGACGGGCAGGGAGGCCCCGATCATCTCCACCCCGTAACGATCCAGGATGCCGCTTTCAGCGACGGCCACGGCGGTGTTCAGCCCCGTCTGGCCGCCCAGGGTGGGCAGCAGTGCATCGGGCCGTTCTCGAACGATGATCTTTTCAACGGCCTCGGGGGTAATGGGTTCGATGTAGGTCCGGTCGGCCGTTTCCGGGTCGGTCATGATCGTGGCCGGATTGCTGTTGATCAGGACCACGGAACAGCCTTCCTCCCGCAGGGCCTTGCAGGCCTGTGTGCCGGAATAGTCGAATTCGCAGGCCTGGCTGATGATGATCGGCCCGGAACCGATGATCAGGATCTTTTTAAGGTCTTTCCGCTTCGGCATAAAATGTCTTCTTGATTATTCCCATTCAATCGTGCTTGGAGGTTTGGAGCTGATGTCGTAGACGACCCGGTTGATCCCGCGGACTTCATTGATGATCCGATTGGCGATGCTTCCCAGCAGTTCATGGGGCAGCCGCGCCCAGTCCGCCGTCATGGCGTCATCGCTGGTGACGGCCCGGATGGCCGCAATGTTTTCGTAGGTCCGCTGATCCCCCATGATCCCCACGCTTTTCAGGGGCAGCAGGATCACAAAAGACTGCCAGAGTCGGCGATAGTAATCGGCGGCCTTGATCTCCTCCAGGAGAATGGCGTCGGCCTTGCGGAGGAGGGCCAGCCGCCTGGATGTGACTTCGCCGATGATCCGGATGCCGAGACCGGGACCGGGAAAGGGATGCCTCCAGATCATCTCGTCGGGAAGGCCCAGTTCCCTTCCCAGGAGGCGCACTTCGTCCTTGAAGAGGTGCTTCAGGGGCTCGATGAGCTTCATTTTCATCCGCCGGGGAAGGCCACCCACATTGTGGTGGGACTTGATCACGGCGCTGGGGCCTCCAAAGGCCGAGCGGGATTCGATGACGTCCGGGTAGAGGGTCCCCTGGGCCAGATAGTCCACATCCCGGATTTTTTGTGCCTCGCTGTCGAAGACCTCGACAAAGACCCGCCCGATGATCTTGCGCTTCCGTTCCGGATCCTCGACGCCCTTCAAGGCGGCAAGAAACTGGGCCCTGGCCCGGACGAACCGGATGTTCATGCGAAAATGCCTTTTGAACAGAGAAAGGACCTTTTCCGCTTCCCCCTGGCGCAGCAGGCCGTTGTCGACAAAGACGCTGGTCAACTGGTTTCCGATGGCCTGGTGGAGAAGCAGCGCCGCGACGGAAGAGTCCACTCCGCCGCTCAATCCCAGGACGACGCGTCGGTCTCCCACTGTGGCGCGGATCTCCTCCACGGAATTCCGGACAAAGGAGGCCATGGTCCAGCTTTTCCCGCAGCCGCAGATGAGAAAGAGAAAGTTTTCCAGCATCTTCTTCCCTTCCGGGGTGTGCACGACTTCAGGATGGAACTGGAGTCCGTAAAAGCGCCGCTTCGAATCCTCAACGGCGGCAACCCGGGTATTGGCCGTTTCCGCGGTGATTTCAAATCCTGCAGGCAACCGGTCGATCGTGTCCCCGTGGCTCATCCAGCAGCGGGTGTTCTCGGCGACGCCCGAAAAGATTCCGTCCCCCTCCCGCCGGATCACGTGCAGTTCGGCAAAACCGTACTCCCGCTTGGCCGACCGGATTACCTTGCCGCCCAGGCAGTCCACCATGTACTGCAGCCCGTAGCAGATGCCGAGAGTGGGAATGCCCAACTCGAAGATGCCTTTGTCCACCCGTGGGCTGTCGGGTTCGTAAATGCTTGCCGGCCCTCCGGAGAGAATGATCCCCTCCGGATTGAGCGCCTTGATCGCCTCCAGGGAAATGTCCGGGGGCTCGATCTGGCAGTACACCTCCAGCTCCCGGACCCGGCGGGCGATCAACTGGTTGTATTGGGATCCGAAATCGATAATAAGAATCATGATAGATGCCTCGCGGCCTTCAGGAAGGGTTCCGCGGCGCGCGCTTCTTCTCTGAAGACATGGTTTCAATAAAGGATTTAAAAAGATAAGACGCATCCTGCGGTCCCGGCGCCGCTTCGGGATGATACTGGACGCTCAAGGCACGAAGGGATGGATAGGCAATCCCCTCGGAGGTTCCGTCGTTCAGGTTTTCATGGGTCTGTTCCAGCTCGGAGGGAAGGGATTCCGGCAGGACGACAAAACCGTGATTCTGGGAAGTGATCTCCACCCTTCCCGTCCGCTTCTGCCGAACCGGCTGATTGATCCCGTGATGGCCGAACTTCAGTTTTTCCGTGCGGCCGCCCACGGCCTGTCCGAGAATCTGATGCCCGAGGCAGATGCCGAAGATCGGAAGTTTTCCCAAAAGCTCCCGGACGGTGGCCACAATATGAGGCAGCGCGGCCGGATCACCCGGCCCGTTGGACAGGAGCAGCCCGTCGGGAGACCAGGACAGGATCTCCGTGGAAGACAAGCCGGCGGGCACGACGACCACCTCGCATCCGGCCTCTTCCAGACAGCGGAGGATGTTGTATTTGACCCCGCAGTCCAGAACGACCACCCTCGGATGTCCAACCTGTTCCGCCAGCCGGTCCGGATCCGCCTTTTCGGCACATCCCTGCACCCAGCGGTAAGGCTGCCGGCAGCCGACAGTCCGGACCAGATCCCGCCCCACGAGACCGGGATAGGCCCGCACCTTCTGCAGCAGAAGTTCGATGTCCGAAGTTTCCGAGCTCAATACGCCGCGCATGGCCCCGTTAACACGCAGACGCCTGGTCAGGGCGCGGCAGTCCATTCCCTCCACTCCCAGCGTCCCCTGGGACTCCAGGAAGGCCTTGAGGGTCTGCCTGGATTGCCAGTTGCTGGGAAAATCCGAGTACTCGCGGACAATCAACCCTTCCAGGCAAATTCCGGCAGACTCCATGTCCCTGGGATTGATCCCGTAATTGCCGATCAGCGGATAGGTCATGGTCACGATCTGCCCCTTGTAGGACGGATCGGTCAGGATTTCCTGGTACCCTGTCATTCCCGTATTGAAGACGACTTCCCCCAGAACTTCACCGCCCCCTGCAAAGACCTCCCCCCGGAAGACGCTACCGTCTTCCAGAACCAGCAAGGCTGCTTTCTGCTTTCGCAACAGGGTCACCCGGTTTTCCCCCAATTCTCTGACCGCCTTTGAATCTCCCGCAGGAGAGCAAGGCGAATGCCGTTTGACATTCCGGCCGCCGATGACCGGCCGCCGCTGCTTGGCTATGAACTATCTACCTGGAATCATTAACTATTAAATAATTTTGTTCCGCTTCTTATATCAGCACCCGTCCGGATAATGCAACACCATAATGACGGAGCAGCCGTTTCTGCAGATCGTTAAAGCATCGGCAGATAGCGGTCAATTTCATAGCGGCTCACGTGCGTACGGAATCGATCCCATTCCAGCTTCTTGTTTTCCACGAATTTCTCGAAGATGTGGTCTCCCAGGGTCTCCCGGACCAGTTCGCTCGCGGACACCGCAACAATCGCCTCATAGAGGCTGCCGGGCAGAGAGCGGATGCCGGCCTCCTCCCTGGCTTTTTCCTTCATTTCAAAGATGTCCTCTTCAATCGGCTCCGGCAGCTCATAGCCCTTCTCCACCCCCTTCAATCCGGCAGCCAGCATCACGGCGAAGGCCAGGTAGGGGTTGCACGCCGGGTCGGGGGAACGGAACTCGATGCGGGTCGCCTGCTCCTTTCCCGGTTTATACATGGGAACGCGAATCATGGCGGAACGGTTGCGCCGCGCCCAGGACACATAGACCGGCGCTTCGTAGCCCGGCACCAAGCGCTTGTAGGAATTGACCCACTGATTGCAGATCGCCGTAATTTCAGGGGCGTGCCTCATCAGTCCGGCAATGTAGTGCTTTGCCATGGTGGAGAGATGATACGCGTCGTTTCCGTCAAAGAAGGCATTTTTATCCCCGACAAAGAGAGACTGGTGGGTGTGCATCCCGCTGCCGTTTTCCCCGAAGACCGGCTTGGGCATGAAGGTGGCGTAAAATCCGTTCTGGCGGGCGATCTCCTTTACCGTCGTCCGGTAGGTCATCACTTTATCCGCCATGCGGAGGGACTCATCGTAACGGAGATCGATTTCATGCTGGCTCGGCGCCACTTCATGATGGGAGTATTCGACGCGGATTCCCATCTCCTGGAGGGCGAATATGGTCTGCCTGCGCAGATCCGTGGCCACATCCACGGGCAGGCCGTCGAAGTATCCGCCTCTGTCAAGAAATTCCGGGGATTTGTCGCTGATGAAGTAGAAAAACTCAAGTTCCGGACCGACGTAGAAGGTGTATCCCCGGTCCGCGATTTTCTTCAGAGCCCGCTTCAGGACATAGCGGGGATCCCCCTGGTAGGGCGTTCCATCCGGATTCAGAATATCGCAGATCATGCGGGCCACCGGGCGTTCCGACGGCCGCCAGGAGATCATCTGAAAGGTGGTCGGATCCGGCATGGCAATCATGTCGCTTTCCTCAATGCGGCAGAAGCCTTCGATGGAAGACCCGTCAAACCCCATCCCTTCCGTCATGCCCTCCTCGAGTTCCGAAGGGGTCACGCTGAAGACTTTCTGCACCCCCAGGACATCGGTAAACCAGAACTGTATGAAACTCACGTTTTGTTGCCTGACGATCTTATGAACTTCTTCCTTCGTTTGGCAGTTGAACATTGAAGCCTCCTTTCTTCATACGTCAGCGGGCAAAAATCCCATTTCACCTCAAAACGCGGCTTGCATCGGCTTCGTTGGAACAGGACACGATAGAAAAGGCCAAAAGCGTGCCATAGAGGCTCAAGCATGGGATCTGTCCCGGCTCCCGATGAACCCCCGACACGCGGGCACCTCGCCTTACCCTCGCCAGGCCTGTCAGCTTATGAAACGCAACCTGATATCAATGGATAAAATCTCTGGCGGCAACAGGAAGTTCTTTTTTTTTCAAGAAAAGAAATGCCAGGAACGAACAAAACAAAATTGTATATAACATCTCAAAGAGAACAAATTTGTCCGAAAATTCCCGGTTGTCCCGGATCACCTCTTGTCCTCCTGCCTCAATCCCGGGGTGAGGAGGGGCTTGCATATTTCGCCTTGAATCTCCGGGGATCGATTCCGAGCTTCTGGATTTTATATTGAATGATCCGCTTTGTCGTCCCAAGGATTCGGGCGGCCTGGCTCTGGTTTCCCCGGCTTTCCTTCAGGGCGTCCACAATCATCCCCCGCTCCTGGGCTTCAATCATGGCATTGAGCTTGCCGGACTCTTTTCGCTCCCCTTCGCGGCTCCGAGTCTGAAGCGAGGGGGGCAGGTGGACCGTTTCGATGGAAGATCCCGTTGCCAGGAGTACCGCCCGCTCGATGCAGTTTTCCAGCTCCCGGACATTGCCGGGCCAGGAATGGCTCAAAAAGGCTTCCAGGACGGCATTGGAAATGGTCTTGATGGATTTTCCCAGCTCTTTATTGTACTTCATGATAAAGTGGTCCGCCAGGAGGATGATGTCGCTGCCCCGTTCTCGAAGGGGCGGAAGGTAAAGGGGAAAGACATTCAGCCGGTAATAGAGATCGGCCCGGAACTGGCCCGAGGCCACATCCTGCTCCAGGTTCCGGTTGGTGGCGGCGATAATGCGGACATCCACGGAGACGACCCGGGACCCACCCAGAGGCTGAAATTTCTTCTCCTGGATCACCCGGAGCAGCTTTGCCTGCGCCGCTGCGGACAGTTCGCCGACCTCATCGAGGAAAATAGTCCCTCCGTGGGCCTCCTCAAAACGGCCCCGGCGGTGATGAAAGGCCCCTGTAAAAGACCCCTTCTCGTGGCCGAAGAGCTCGCTTTCGATGAGAGTATCCGGCATGGCGGCGCAATTGACCTGGATGAGCGGCCCCTTGCGCCGAGGGCTGCGGTTATGAATCGCCCGGGCGACCAGTTCCTTCCCCGTTCCCGTTTCCCCGTTGATCAATACGGTCGCATTGGAATCGGCCACCTGGACAATCAGGCCGAAAACTTCCTGCATGACCTTGGAATGGCCTATAATCTCGGAATGGGTGATGGTCGAACGCCCCAGCATATCCCGAAGACGCCGGTTATCCTCTTCCAGGGCGCGGCTGTGAACGCTTTTGGCGATGAGTTCGGCGATGGAGGAAAGCATGGCCAGTTCCCGGTCGAGGTCCTCCACCTGGAGGACGGCCTTATCCGCCGATAAGACTCCGACAACCCGTTCGTCATAGACAATCGGCACGCAGAGAAAAGAAAGGTCCGAACGGTTGATAAAGCGCCGCGCACCGGTACGGTCGAGAAAGTGCGCCTCCTGTCCGAGATTGGCTACGGCCATTGGGCGGCCCGTCTGGGCCACCTTCCCGGTAATGCCCTCTCCGGGCGCGTACGAGACCTCCATCCCCTGGATATCGACCCCATGGGCCACATCGAGCCAGACTTCACCCGTTTCGCGGTCCAGCAGAGAGATCATCCCCCGCTGCATGCCGACCCGCTGGTTCATGGCCTGAAGAACCAGTTCCAGCTGATCCCGAAGTTCCCCCGGCTGGGCAAGGGTTCTGGCAATGGCGTGCAGTGCCGCCAGTTCTTCATAATTATGACTGCTCACGTTCCATCACCATCATCAGAATCGTTTCAGGACATCGATACATTTTTGTAGCAGCATCGCGAAGCATCCGCAAGATTATTTCCAGGAATGGCGCCAAAAATTTTTATCCGATGTTCATCCCGGCATAAAGGGACCTATGCTCGATAAACTGCCTGAATGCATGTCTTTTAAATGTACCGGGATTCCATGAACGTTGAGGCCGAGCGGAAGCCGCCTCCTTCTCATCAGGCCGTCCGGGAGATTTGAACGGCGTCCCGGAACGAACTTTTCGCGCATGGCGCCTGTTTCAGCGAAGATAACGCAATTATGAAGCCAAAGCGGCCGCCGGGAAAAAGAATGTGAACGCCGGGACCATACGGGAAACGACGGGGACAGGGAGGGGATGGAATCAGTCTGACTGGGGAGGAGCAGGAGCCGGTCCTCTCATCTCCTGCTCCCTTTTCTTGATCATGATCAGAACAGCAGCCAGGGCGGCCTGGGTCATCCCGGTGATGCGCCGGGCCTGCCCGAGCGTCTCCGGCTCTATCCTGGAAAGCTTCATCTTCAATTCATTGGACAGTCCCGGAACGGCCGAATAATCGAATCCTTCAGGAATCCTTCGGCTTTCCAGGTTCTTCATCCGGGCGACGGCTTCCCGCTGGCGGGAGATGTATCCCTCGTATTTCGCTTCAATTTCGATCTGCTTCCGGACGTGCCTGTCGGAGTCCGCGAAAACATCCTCCGGAAAATCCGGAACATCCCGAAAAAGATCAAGATCCTCCCAGGAGAAATCGGTGCGCTTGAGAAGCTGAAACAGGGAAAGGGGGTTTTTGATGGCCGGGCTCCCCTTTTTCTCCAGCTTTGAATTCACATCTGCACCGGGATAGATCCGCAGCGAGGAAAGCCGCTTTATTCCTTTCGAAATCCTCTGAATCCGATCGGAAATCCGCCCGAAATGTTCAGGTGGGATCAGGCCCAGTTCGAAGCCTCTGGGGGTCAGTCGGAGGGCGGCATTGTCCTCCCGGAGGATCAGCCGGTACTCCGCCCGCGAGGTAAACATCCGATAAGGCTCATCCACGCCCTGGGTTACAAGATCATCGATCAGGACGCCCATATACGCCTCCGAGCGATCCAGAACAAAAGGCGGACGGCCCTGCACCGCCAGGGCGGCATTGATTCCCGCCCACATCCCCTGTGCGGCGGCCTCCTCGTATCCCGACGTGCCGTTGATCTGTCCGGCCAGGTAAAGCCCCCGGATTTTCTTCGTTTCCAGCGTATGGTGAAGCTGCGTCGGCTGAACGAAATCGTATTCAATGGCATAGGCTGAGCGCATAATTTCCGCCTCCTCCAGACCCGGCACGCTGTGGACGATTTGTTCCTGGAGGTCGAGGGGCAGGCTGTTGCCCAATCCCTTGGCATAAACCTCTTCCGTGTCCAGTCCCTCCAGCTCCAGAACCACGGGATGGTGCCCCCGGTCGGCAAAGCGCATCACCTTATCCTCCAGGGACGGGCAGTAGCGGGCGCTGACTCCTTTGATGGCCCCGGAATAGAGAGGGGAACATTGAATATTTTCCCGGATCAGTCGGTGGGTTTCCGAAGTCGTGTACCCGAAATAGGAGGGAAGCCGATTTTCTCCCAGGCGTTCCGTGGACAGAGAGAAGGGTTCAAAGGCGGGATCGCTGTCCTGCCGCTCCAGACGGGAGAAATCGATCGTCGAGGCCTTCAGGCGCGGCGGCGTTCCGGTCTTCATCCGGCCCATTTCAAAGCCGAGATCACAGAGGCACTGAGCCAGGGGCAAGGAAGCCATCTCTCCGGCCCTTCCCGCCGAATAGTGCGCTGTGCCGACATGGATCAGCCCGTTGAGAAAGGTCCCGGGCGTGATGACCACCGCCCTGGCGCCGTAGCAAACGCCCGTGTGGTCCACCACGCCGGTGACCCGCCCATCCTCGATGAGGAGGCGATCGATGAGGGTCTGATGGAGATGAAGCCGCGGCTGCCGTTCCACGATGGATTTCATGGTCAGCCGGTAAAGCTGCTTGTCGCACTGGACCCGGGATGACTGGACGGCCGGCCCTTTGGAGGCGTTGAGGATGCGGAAATGAACGGCGGTTCTGTCCGCCACCCTGCCCATCTCGCCGCCCAGGGCGTCGATTTCCTTGACGAGCTGCCCCTTGGCCAGTCCGCCGATGGCGGGGTTGCAGGACATCAGGGCGATGGAATCGAGATTGATGTTGAGCAGGAGGGTTTCGCACCCCATCCGGGACGCCGCCAGCGCCGCCTCGCAGCCGGCATGGCCGGCCCCTACGACTATCACGTCAAATTGCTTCATCGGTGTCTCTTTCTGGAACTATCGAAGCGATTCTTCGCTTTGACAATGCCCCCTTGAAAAGGGGAGGCCTATAATAGTATAAAGCGTAAAAATTACAAGAGGGAGACCGCATTTCGTGTCCGCATCGCAGCCGGAAAACCGCCTGAAACGCTATTGTGACCTGAAGACCTACTGGAGAAACCGCTTCGGATGCACGGTGTATAAACTGCCCGTGGACGCCGGCTTCACCTGCCCGAACCGGGACGGCTCACGGGGGACGGGGGGATGCACTTACTGCGACGGGCGGGGATCGCGCCTCCGCCGGGAAGGCCCGTTACCCTCCGTCAGCGAACAGATCCGGCGGGGAAGGGAATTCTATCGGAACCGCAAGGGGGCAAAAAAGTTCATCGCCTATTTCCAGACTTTCACCAATACCTACGCCCCCTGCGACCGCTTGAAGCGCCTCTATGACGAGGCCCTGGCCCAGGAAGACGTTATCGGCCTTTCGGTGGGAACCCGCCCCGACTGTGTACCCGACGATGTCCTGGATCTCTTGAAGGGCTACGCCCGGAATGCTCATGTCTGGCTGGAATACGGACTGCAGTCGATTTCCGACACAACGCTGCTGCGGATCAACCGGGGCCATACGGCGGCTGAATTTCTTGATGCCGTCAAGCGGGCCGCCGATGAAAATCTGCTGATCTGCACCCACATCATCGTCGGCCTGCCCGGCGAAACTCCCGAGGATGTCCTGGGGACGGCGCAAACCCTGGCCTCTCTGCCGATTGCAGGGATCAAGATCCATTCCCTGCTGGTTCTGGAGGGTACGTCCCTTGGGGAAGAGTATCAGAAGGGAGGCTTCAGTCTCTGGAGCCAGGAGGAGTATGTCCGGACGGTCTGCGATGTCCTGGAAATCCTGCCGCCGGAGATGGTGATTCAGCGCCTGACGGCCGACGGCTATGCCGATATCTACCTGGCCCCCGCCTGGGCCACCAACAAGATGGTCGTTCTCAACGCCATCGACCGGGAGATGGAGCGGCGGGATGCCCGGCAGGGATGCCGCTATCGCAGTAATTACCGGCCGGAACGTTCCTGAGTTTCCTGATTTTTCCCGACTCGCTTTATTCCGTCAGCCTCAGCAGGCCTTCTTATCGCCCCCTCTTTCACTCTGGATTTAAGGATCATAGAAATCCTTCCCAGCGGTCGAAACGACCGCCGGAAGAAACGAGACCGGATAAACTTTCCCCTGCAGGAAACCTGCCTGTCACTCTTCAACCCAAGCAATTTTGCTAATATCGTAGACTATAAAAATATATTTAATATAAATCGAAATATATATTGACAAATATATCGAATATCGAATAATAGCCCCATCCATGAACCTGGAAGGCCCTGTCGAGCAGGTGCATGCCCTGAGACTTCGCGGCCCTGACAGCAATAAAGGCCGGAGAGGACTGGATGGTGGTTTTGATCTCACAGGAAGTTACCTTAATACGCGTTTTGGAGGGAGATAAAACATGAGCAGAAAAAAGGTTACCATTGCTGAATTGCAGCAGAAGAAACAGAAGAAAGAGAAGATCACCATGCTCACGGCTTACGATTATCCGACGGCAAGGATCCTGGATCAGGCAGAGATCGACACGGTCCTGGTTGGAGATTCAGGAGGCATGGTTGCCCTGGGATATGAATCAACCGTTCCCGTGACCATGGAGGAGATGCTGTTCATGTCCAAGGCGGTCGCCAGGGGGATTCAGAGCGCTTTCATCATAGCGGACATGCCGTTCATGTCCTACCAGGGAAGCGATGAGAGGGCGGTTGACAATGCCGGGCGCTTCATCAAGGAGGCCGGGTGCGACGCCGTGAAACTGGAAGGGGGAAGTGATTTCGCCTCCACCGTCCGGGCGATCGTCAGAGCCGGGATACCTGTCTGCGCTCATATCGGCCTGACACCGCAGACGGCAACCATGCTCAGCGGGTTCAAAGTACAGGGAAAAGACGCGGAAGGAGCCAGGAAACTGATACAATCCGCCAAGGATCTTGAGGAGGCAGGGGCCTTCATGATCGTTTTTGAATGCATACCGGATACCCTGGCGGCAAGGATCACGGCAGAGCTGAAGATTCCCACCATAGGCATCGGTGCGGGGAAAGACTGCGACGGCCAGGTTCTCGTGTATCACGACACGGTCGGCCTCTTTGAACGGTTCATTCCCAAGTTCGCGAAGCAGTACCTCAATCTCACGCCCATGATCCGGGATGCCGTTATCCAGTACAAAACGGCCGTAGAGACAGGGGCCTTCCCGGGTCCCGAGCACATGTTCACGATGAGCCAGGAGGAACTGGATAAGCTCTATTAGACCGCCGCAAGCTTATGCTTATGGCGCTAAAAAAGACGATTCTTATGACATCTGAAAAAAGACACATGGATGAACTCGACGCAAAGATCATTGCGATTCTTCAATCGGACGGCAGAATCAGCAACACGGAAATCGGGAAGTCGCTTTCGGTTTCGGAGGCAACGATCCGGGGAAGAATAAAGCGCCTTATCGATGATGAGATCATCCAGATCGTTGCCGTAACGAATCCTCTCAAGGTCGGGTTCGAGATCACGGGGGATCTCTATATCAGCGTAGACATCGCAAAGATGGAACATGTCATCGGCTCGATCAGCAAATTCAAGGAACTGTGGTATATCGTTTCAACCACCGGCAGCTCCAACCTGAACGCCGAATTTGTCGTCAAAAACCTGGAGGACCTTCACGATCTCGTCTACAACCGCCTCAGCCGTATCGATGGGATCCAGAAAGTCGAGACGGCCGTCATTATAAAATACGTAAAACGGAGATACGATTTCGGAACCCCCTTCGACTGACCAAGGCGGCAACGCCGGATGTTACCGATTCCGTTGGTTTCGCCGCGGAACTTCGATGGAAATCTCTGCCGCAGGGAACGGGACGCGGTTCAGTCCTGCAGCAGACTGCCGGAAGATTCCAGCCCGTCGTCGTCGATCAGTTCCATCAGGACTCCGTTGAGCTTCTTCGGATACAGGAAGGCAAACTCCCCTTTGCGGAACGGCCGGACAAACCCGCCCCGGCTGTCGGGAATGAACGGATAGCCCTTTTCCTGAAACTCTTTCACGGCCTTCCGGGTATTGTCCACATTGAGGCTGACGAGCATCACGCCTTCACCGTTCTTTTCGATGAACCTGGCGACCTCGCCGTCGGGCGTCAGGGATTCCATCAGTTCGAACCCCACTTCTCCGATCCAGTAGCGTACGACCCTGATCTTTTCCGGTTCATCGATGTAGACATCGTCCGGCTTGTCTTTACCCAGCAGAGGTTCCCATGTCCTGCGGGCCTCATCGAGGTTCCTGACGGCAATACAGATATGATCCACTCTCTTTATTTGCATAATGACCTCGTTTCGGTGTCATGGCCGGCGATCACCGGTTCCTGATTCCGGGAGATGCTGAAACAAAGCTCCCGTTCGAGTCCCGTACCCGGCTGCCGGGAATTCTGCAACTTAATCAACGATAATGATCCGTTCGTCGATCTCCGACAGAACACGGTAGCGGCCTTTTTCCATGAGCACCGTATTTTCGATGCCGCAGCAACCCTTTCGCGGGAAGACCATCTTGGGTTCGATCGCAAAGGTCATCCCCTCCTCAATGGGGTAATCCATGTTTGTCGCGATAAATGGCGGCTCGGAAAGTTCAATGCCGATTCCATGGGCAAGAAAATTGACCTTATGGGGGGCATATCCCAGATAATTGTCCCCGAATCCCAGCTTCTCGGCTAAATCAACGGAATACTGGAACAGCTCGGCGCAGGTCACCCCCTCCAGGGCCTTGTCCAGCACCCGGTAGTGGATCTCCCGGCAGGCTTCATAGGCTTTGCTGAACAATTCCGGTATGGAACCAATGGCAAACATCCGGGTCTCGTCCACCTGGTATCCGTGGTAGCAGATACCGAAATCAATCATGATCTGTTCGCCCCGGCGGATTTTCTTGCGGCTCGCCCCCACGGGAAAGGCCGGCGACATCCCCAAACCTCCCATGGGAGAATTCATCTGGCTGACAACGCTTCCCACTTTGCCGCTGAGGATATGCCAGCTGTAGGCTTCAAAATTCTGGGAGCGCACACGCAGCAGACCCTCGTGTCCGAGGGTCTTGGCATAAGCTTCCAGGATCCCGCCGAGTTCGATTTCCATCATACCTTCCCGGAGGACTTCGGGGATTTTTTCATAAACCTTTTTGGCAATCGCCGCCGCCTTTTCCATCAATGAAATTTCAAAGACGCTCTTTATCTTACGGAGGTTGTTAATCAGCGGCGAGATATCTGCCAGTTCCACATCACCCAGGACCTTTTTAAAGCTTGTCACAAAATTGTACGGCAGAACATCGAGTTGAAGGCCTACCCGGCGGGGATTGCCAATGTATTCCTTAATGGTCTTGAGGGAGCGGATGGGAATCACTTCAGAAAGGGGCGACTCGCGTCGAGCCCGGCGTATCTCCCGACGGACGAAGAGCGTGGGCTCTCCCTCCAGGGGCACATAGAGGATCGCATCCTGCATGGTGCCGGCAAGGTAATAATAATCAATCTTGTAATGGAAGAAGGCCCCATCCAGTGAGGCCTTCTCCATTAACGCCCTTAATCTTGCCGTCCGGTTTTGAATTTCTTCTTTCGGCGTGTAGATCATAAGTCGTTACTTGTCCTTGAATACCGCTTTTCTCTTTTCCATGAATGCGGAAATGCCTTCCTTGGCATCGTCCGTCGCCATGCAACCCTGTAGATAGAGAATTTCGGAGGCCTTGAGGGCTCCAATGAAATCCAGATTGAGGCCGGCCATAATGGCGCGGCGCGTCCACATGGCAACCGGTCTGCTCTTGTTGAGGAAATCGGCCAGGAATTTGTCCACGCCTTCCTTGAAATTCTCTGCCGGCAGAACCACATTGACCAGGCCAATGGCTTCCGCTTCTTTTGCCGAAATGATCTTTCCGGTAAGGAGCAGTTCCATGGTTTTCTTGAGGCCGATGATCTTGGGGAACCAGGCAGCGGCAACAGGCGGGAAGACGCCGACGGCGATTTCCGGCTGGCCGATCTTGGCCTTTTCAGAAGCGATGACGATATCGCAGAAGGCCATCAGTTCGCAGCCGCCACCCAGGGAACGGCCGTTGACCAGCGCCACGGTCGTAACATCCAGGCTGGCCATAATTCGGAACATTTCGTGGAAAACGAAAATCATCTCATCCACTTTATCCGGGGTATGATCGGCAACATCGACACCGTCACAGAAGGCCTTTCCTCCTGCAGCATCAAAAACGAGGAGCTGTACGGTCGGATCCATCTTGACATCCAGCAGAACCCGATTGATCTCCTTCATCATCAGGATGGTCAGCCAGTTGGATGGCGGTTCATTGAGGGTAATAGTGGCGACCTTATCCTTCTTTTCAAATGTAATATGTTCGAATCCCATAAGAATCTCCCTTCCTCCTTCTGATGTAACGTTTATAAGTCAGGAACGTTCCTGAATGACTTCATTCCGGCGTGCCGGTCCGAAATAAAAAAGGGGGGGATACCCACCCCCCCCTTGAATTTCACCAACTGAGCGAAGAACTGATTACGCTTTGGGTTTCCCGAGGATCTGCTCGAAGTAGGCTTCGTTGTTCAGGGCGCCTTCGGCGATGAGCTGACGGTTCTTTATGAAGTCGATGGTGTCCACACCGGTGATCTTCTTGGTGTTGAAGGCGCCGAAGCCTGCGAAGGCCTCGCCCATCATGTTGGTGGCCAGCCAGTAACGGTGGTCGTTCTTCACCTGATCCCACCAGGATTTCTTCTTCTGGCGGATGCCGTCGATGGACTTCATCAAGCAGCCGGGGAACAGGTTGGCGAAGATCCAGATGATTCTCTCGACTTCCGCGTCGATCAGGGAGAAATCATAATTGCCGGCCTTCAGCGCGTCGTTGACGAAAGCGCGGGCGTCTTTGGCTTCCTGACCCGTCTTGTTCTCGCCGTAGACGATCTCGCCGTCTTTCACGTAGGATTCGGTGATGACCTGGGGATTGCGGACAAAGTTGCCATTGGCGTCCTTCAGGACGGGAAGGCACTTGGAGATGAGGTTCTTAGCCTTCATCTTGTAGGCGGACCACATTTCGCAGCTTACGCAGTTCCACATGGCGTCTTCGTTGCTGAGGAACCAGGGCAGGAAGTCGGAGGAGCCGCCCACCGGAGCGGAACCGTGACGGGGACCGGCCTGACCGAAAATGGCCAAGTCGGAGGAAACGGCGATGTCACAGGCCAGACCGATTTCCTGACCACCGGCGACTCTCATACCGTTGACACGGCAGATGACCGGTTTCTTGCACATCAGGATGGAGTCGACCATGTTGTTGAAGAGTTCCATGTAGGAACCGTACTCTTCCGGCCTCATGCTGTAGTATTCGGAATACTCTTTCGTGTTTCCACCGGTGCAGAAGGCGAAGGGGCCCGTGCCCGTGAAGACGACGGCGACAACGCTGCGGTCCGTGGAGGCATTCTCGAAACCGGCGATAACACCTTTCACCATCTCGGTCGTGTAGGAATTGTACTGGGCGGGGTTGTTCAGGCGAATCCAGGAAGTGAACAGACCGGGAACTTCATTGCCCTTGGGGTCCTTCAGGGGCCGCTTCTCGTATACGGTGCAGGGTGCTTCCGTGCCCCACCACTGAGAGGTGTGTCGGTCATGGTTCTTCATCTCATTTTCTCTTGGCATCCATGCTAAACTCATACTTTTCTCCTCTTTCGTTTTTTGGTGTTATTTTTTGGGTGTTAGTGCTTGCTGCACATTAAAAATCAGGTTTCAGAACAACTCTCTTTGCAGGAGAGCCGGCCTTGTGAATCTCATCGAAGGTCGCCGCAATCGTGCTCATCGGGCGGACTTCCACGAAGGGATCGATATCGATCTTCTTGGACTGCACCATATCGAGAACGATGGGATAGTACTCGGGCAGACATCCCCAGGTCCCGATGATTTCTGCGTCAAAGGCCATGAGCCGAGAAACCATGTATTCATTTTTAGCCATTCCGAACCCGACAACGATCATCTTCCCCGTGAAGGAAAGGAGATCCAGGGCCAGATCCTGACCTGCCTTGGTTCCGGATACTTCAAAGATCTTCCAGCCTACGTTGGGAAGCCCATTGGCCTTGCGGATCGCGCTTAACTCACCGGAAATGTCCTTGGTGGTTTTATCCTGGGTGCTGATGACGAAATCACAGCCATAGCCGAGCGCTCTCTGGAGTTTCTCCTGGTTTCTCGCCATGCCGATGACCGTTTTTGCCCCAAGGGCCTTCGCCGTCTGAGCCATGTATACACCGACACCACCGGTTGCACCGATGACGATGCAGTTGTCGCCGGGCTGGAGATCCGCCCTCTTGGAAGCCTGGTAAGGCGTCGTCACGGCGTCTGCCACAACGGCAAAATTTTCCAGCGGATAACTACCGCGATTGCGAATTTCACAGAGGTCTATGGTAGGAACGACGATATGGCTTGAAAAACCACCATAATTTCCCAAGCTGTTACCGGGCATGAGCTGAGCAAGGCAGCGGTTGCCACGGCCGGTTTTACAAAGGATGCACTTGCGGCAGGGCATAACGGCGGGAATAACCACTTCCTTGCCTACCCATGCTTTATCGCCCGCAACAACGGTTCCACTGATTTCATGGCCCAATGTCAACGGCGGTTTGTTAACGGTCGGTACACGGTCATAGAAAAAACCGAGGTCGGTATGGCAGACACCGCAACCCGCAATCTCAACCAGGGCTTCGCCCTCTTTAAGTTCCGGTACGGGCAGTTCAGCTAGCGCCAGCTTCCCTTCAATCTTTTCTCCCGTTTCCTTGTTCTTCCCCCATGGCGTCACCATCTGCCACGTTTTAATCACACTTGGTACTCCAGCCATTAAACACCTCCATAAGAATATTTAACATCCCTGTTACTGCAAAGTAACGCTTGCTTATCACCCCCTCAATTTTTTTTCAATCCCTATTTTTCAAATCCATTACTCCCCTGAGGGAAGAAATCTTCATTACAAGTGACAAAGAGCTTGTATCACGGCAGGAAGGCTGATATAGGCTGCAACGGATTTCGGCGGTGCGGCCACAGGAGAAGGTCATCAATATAATTTACTCTTAAAAACAACGAGATACTTCCGTTTCCACCAATCCTAAGCTTAACCGTACTCACAAAACGGCTGTTTTGTATCACAGCTCGAGTTGACATTCAAGATGTTTTTCAGCACAAATCGATTTTGCTTTCAACCTGGCGAGCCCTGTAAAAACAAGTACTCCATTTAATCTTGACCCAACTTCGCGCTTTTTTAGCCTGCACGGGATTGTCTTTCAACTTTTTAGAAAAGGGGGCTTAATAAAATTATCCTTTCAGGATAAAAAAAGGGGGAGGTAAAGGACCTTTACGAAAGGCCGCAATGGTAAAATTTAGGCTTGATGCAACTCGTCTTTTGGGATAGCCCCCACCTCCTGCTTATGACTTAAACGGCCTAAAAATATTACGAGGGCACTTCTCAACGCAGATTTCTTTGCAGTCGACACCGTAGGCCGCGCATTTTCCATGATCAACTCGGATGAGATTGCCGTCTAAACTCACGGCTTCTGCCGGACAGGCTTTGACGCACATCCTGCAGCTTATGCACCCCACTTCGCACACGGACCGAACCACCTTTCCAGGATCCTTCGTGCTGCAGGGCACCCAGACGCGAGCGCTTAGGGGAATGATTTCAATGATCTTCTTGAGACATATCCGAACGCAGGAACCACAGCCTACGCACTTTTCAACATTTACGACTGGGAAGTGGTTCTCCAGGGTAATGGCCCCAAAGGGGCAAACCTCAACACAATCCCCGAAACCGAGGCACGAATAAGCACATTCCTGGGGTCCACCACCAAAGCAAATGCTCGCACCCGCACAGGTCTGATCACCAAGATAATGATATTTCTGTCCGACGTTTCCCTCAAGACGGGAGCATCTCATTGAAGCGACCATGTTGGCGGCACCGGCCACCTTTTTCCCGGTAATTTCCGCAACAGCTTCCGCTACTGCCGCCTTGCCCGGGAAACAGAGATTGGCAGGTACCTCCGGATCGTTAACAACCGCTTCCGCATAAGCTTCGCAACCTGCGTAACCGCATCCACCACACTGCGCTCCAGCAAGGACTTCAAGGACTTCCTCCACCTTTGGGTTAGCTTCGACAGCAAATTTCTGAGCCGCGAGAGCCAGACCAATGCCGAATAAAAGACCGATACAGCCGAGAAATGCGATTCCCCCAAGAGCTAATTTAATCAATGCCGGATCCATTGTTTTACCTCGATCAATCGAAATATTTTAAAACAGCAATTACGGAAAAGCCTGAAAAGATGAGTCTGAATAAGTCTGCCTGAAATCGGCACCTCGATACTGCACTCCCATATATAACATAATTGCATTTGTCAAATTCATATTTGTTATATATATCTCGACTATATATCATTGAGAAATAAGCTCCAAATAACGGATTTTTTGGGGGGGTTCACGACGAAACAATGGCGCCTTCTTCAAAGCTGACCACCCGATCGGCTACCCTTTTCACCTGATCCAGGTAATGCGAAACCACCAGAATGGTCATGTGCTTTCTCAGCTCCAGCAACAGACCCTCAATGACTTCTGTGGCGGTCGAGTCCAGTGATGATGTGGGCTCGTCCATCAGTAAAACCTCCGGTTCGAGAATCAGCGCCCGGGCGATGCAGAGCCGCTGCTGCTGTCCCCCGGAAAGTTTGCGGGCGTCATCGTTCATTCGGTCTTTGACTTCCTCCCAGAGATAGGCCATTTTCAGAGTCTGTTCCACCTTGCGCCTCATTTCCTTTTGATCAGTACCACCCGCCATCTTCAAGGGAAAGGCAACGTTTTTGTAGATGCTCATGGGCAAAGGGTTTGGGGTTTGGAAGACCATCCCGACCCTTCTTCTCAACTCCGTCACAGGAAAGGCCTCCTGATAGATATCGCGGCGCAGACCACCGAGGGTAATCTCCACTTTGCCGCTCATCCTGGCCTCTGGGAGGTTTTCCCAAAGCCGGTTCAGCGTTATCAGAAAGGTGGACTTTCCCGCCCCTGAGGGGCCAATGAGCGCCGTGATCGAATGTTCTGCAAAATGGACCGTCAGGTCTTGAAGGATTCGGCGTTCCCGATAGAAAAAGTTGAGATCGGCAACCCGTATTTTTGTATTATCCGGAAGAGTCGTGTTCATGGACGATAGAAAGCGAGATAAGAAAGACGCTTTTTTATGACGAAGGCAAGGGCGAAAAGGAACAGACATAACAGAAGCAGAAGCAGTGCCGCTCCATAGCCGTTCATTAGTTCTTCTGGAGTGGTATACTGGGAAGAAATGTAATAGATGTAGAACGGCAGCGCTTCGTAGGGGGCAAAAACGGATTTTGGAACCCCCGCCGCCACCACCACTCCCGTAAGCATGATGACCGCAGTATCCTCCGCGCAGCGGCCGATGGCGAGAATGACCCCGCTGATCATCCCGGTAAGAGACTGGGGGAGAAGGACATAAACCAGGTTCTGCAGTTTCGTCGCTCCCAGGGCAAGAGCCGTCAGGCGGATCTCGGGAGAAAGACTTTCCAGGGCGATCTGCGTAGTTCTGATGATGTACGGCAGAACAAGAAAGGCGAGGGCAAGACCCGATATGAGCAGACAGGGCTGTATGCTGCTGGAATAGTGTTTGTGGAGAAAAACGGCCAGCGCGAACCCGAAGAGCCCAACCACGATGGACGGAATGCCGGCAAGGATGTCGAAAATCAGGTTGAATGCGTTTTTGATCCGAAAGTCCGCGTATTCCGCCAGGTAAATGCCCGTTGCAAACCCGATCGGCAGAGCAATGGAAACGGACAGAGAGACGAGCATCAACGTGCCGACAACGGCGGGGAACAGTCCGTCGAAAACGCGCTGTTGAAGAAGAACGGCCTTGAGAGGGGAAACGTCCCCGAAGATCAGCTTCGGATGAAACGCACCGGCCCCCTTGAAAAGAAGATAGACAAGAATGGAGAAAACGGCGGCGGTCAGAATCAGCCCGCAAGTCCAGGAATACCAGATCGTCAGTCTTTCCCCCGCTTGCTTCATGCCCGTTCCTCGCTGTTCCGGAAGGCCAGGCGTCGCACGGCAAGAATGACTATGGTGATGAAAAGATACAGAACCAGACCGCAGGCAAAGATGGAACGGAATTCAGGACTCTCGTAATCAGCGGCAATGACCAGGGCGATGTGGGCCGTCAGCGTGCGCACCGAATCCAGGATCGATTTCGGCTCAGCAATGGAATTTCCCGCAATCATGAGGGAAACGAGGGTGTCCCCCACCGCACGGCCGAAAGCCAGAAGAACCCCGATGACAATGCCCTCCCGTGCCGAGGGAAGAATAACGTATAAAAGCGTTTGCACGCGGTTCGCGCCCAGGGAATCGGCTGCGTCGATGTACGATCGAGGGACCCGATCGAAACTGTCACAGAAAAAGAGGATCATCGTCGGCGAAATCAGGACTCCAAGCATCAGGGCCGCTGTGAGAATGCACATCCCGGATCCGCCCTGGAAAAATTCCCGGATCAACGGAACAAGGAGAAAAATGCCGACAAAGCCATAGATCACGGTGGGAATGCCCGTCATCATCTGAACGATCCTCCGGAAGACAGCGCTCAATGATTTCGGGCCGATCGAGCTGATGAGAAACGAACAACCGAGACTCACGGGAAAGGCAATAAGCAGGCTGAGAAGCGAGATGACCGAGGTCCCCACGATCATGGGATAGATCCCGTAAAATCCCTGCTGAGGCATCCATGGCTCCGTGAGAAGACGGAAAAGACCACCACGGAGAAGAGGCAAAGCCATGTACGCCATGAAACCGAGAATCAGCAGTGTTATGGATGAACTGATTATGGTGGAGAGGAGAAAAATCTTCTCAATGCCCCTTTCCTTCCAGTTATTCATGGGAAGGGAATAAATCCTCCCTTTTCTACAATTTTACGACCTTCCCGAGAATACAGGTAATTGATGAAGGCCCTGGTCAGACCGGTGGGCTCGCCTTTCGTGTTGCTGTAAAGCCCACGGGCAATCTTGTATTTGCCTTCTTTAACCGTCTTGATCGTTGGGATCACGCCGTCCAGGGCGACCGGCGCCACGGTACTGTCAATATGACCGACGGAAACGTAACCGATGCCATAAGAATCCTGGGCAACCGCCGATTTCATCGCCCCGTTGGAAACCACCACATTGGCACTGGGCGAAATCGTCCCCTTGTCCAGTGCTTTTTCCCAGAAAACCTCTCGGGTTCCGCTTGCTTCATCACGGGTGTAAAGGTTTATTTTCCTGTTTTCGCCACCGACGCTTTTCCAGTTGTCGATCCGGCCTGCGAAAATATCCATCACCTGCGCCTTGGTGAGCGCCTTGACTCTATTTTTCGGATTGACAACGACTCCGACGCCGTCCAGAGCCCACTGATGCACCTTGAGCTGATACCGGGCGATTTCATCGTCCGTCGGTTTTCTTCCGGTGTTCCCGATGTTGACCAGACCTTCGCCCACCTGCTTGATGCCGACGCCGGAGCCCCCGGCGGCAATACTGATCTGGATGTCGGGAAATGCGCTCATGATCCTCTGAGCCGCCTCTTTCATTACGGGAATATGAGCCGTACCCCCCGAGATCTTCAAGGTCCCTTTCTGCCCTCCAAAGGCTTCCAGTTCGCCCGAAATACAGTCAGCGGTTAGAACAAACAGGGAAAAGATCACGGCAAGCGCTGCAACGACATATTGTTTTCTCATGGGATCCTCCTGAATCACTTGTTTTACTGCTTCCGACGTCTGCTAAAAAATCAGCTGTCAATGAATCCCACTAGTATAGAACGAAGAGTTATTAGTCAAATTCATCCTCTTGATGCATGACGGTTTATTATTCCTTTTTGTTATGTAACGTCATTTTACCTTCCTCATCTCAATCCGTATCCTCTATAAAAAAAAGGAATAATACAAATCTATTATGCATATTCTTGATTTGACGTTTATTTCCATTTCTGTTAACCCGTACGCTCTGTGACGGAAGGATTTTTTACATTTCCTCTCGATGGCCCAGGCATCCTGTTCGGCCTGAAATAAGCGCCTGCTGGTAGGAATCCGTCTACTGTGCTCTTGGGGATATCCATCAAGGGCTTCTATTTTTTGTATCGGCCAATTGAAATTTATTTCAAAGGTGAGGTTCTCCATAAAAATGCAGCCACAGATCGCCATGTGCAATATCTTTGACCAGGATGCGGATCAGCTGGCGGAATTCGCTTCCCGGCATGGTTTTTCGGCTATCGACTGGTCAATCGACCCGTCTCTGCCGGAAGAGGAGTTTCTCTCCCGGGTGGAGACCCTCTCCGACTTCCAGCTTCGTTTTCACTGCCGCTTCTTCGGAGTGGACATCGCCTATGCCGACCGGCGTGGCGACGACTCTCTTGCGCTGCTGATGCGTACCGTTGATATGGTGGCCAAGACCGGCAAAGGACACATGACGATCCATTCCGGCCTCGGCAATCGCTCCGGGGAAGGGATCAGCCTGGCAAGAGCCATCGACAATCTATCCGTTCTTGTGCAATACGGCAAACGGAACGGTGTAGCCGTTGCCCTGGAAAACTTGATGACCCCGCTGACCAATGATCCCTTTCTCTTCCATTTCATCGTTTCCCGAAGCGATGCATTCGTGACCATCGATATCGGACATGCCCATGCCGTAAGGCATCTTCATCCGCAAATGAACATCTGCGGCGAGTATGTTCTCCCCAACAGGGATAAGCTTCTCAATGCCCATATTTATAATACCGAGTTGGAAGGGTATGGGCACATACCCCCTACGAGCCTGCAGGACATCGCCAGCCGTCTGGATCTCCTCAGTCTGGCAGAGCCCTGCGACTGGTGGGTTATCGAACTGATGAATCCGGAGGAAGTTCTCTCGACCCGCAATTTTCTCGAAACATACCTCGATTGCCGCTCCATTCCGCCTGTCGCGGAACGGCATAGTCAGCCGCTGCCACTTTTTGCCGCATAAGGAATCCCAGGCAAGCCGGAGTAGCTTTTTCAGGGAGTGGACATGCGCTGCATCCTTCTTCTTCTCGACGGCCTCGGTGACCGAAGCCATCCCGTTCTGAACGGCCAAACCCCTCTCCAGGCGGCCTGCACCCCAAATCTCGATAAAATCGCGGAAATCGGCATGACCGGACTTTTTCACTCCCACCTCCAGGGAACGGCATTGCCAAGCGAACTGGCCCATTTCCTGATGTTCGGATATCGCCTTGAGGAATTCCCGGGCCGGGGCATCGTGGAGGCGCTCGGGGAAGGGATCGGCATCCGTGAGGGGGACACGGCCCTCCTGGCCCGGATCTTTTCCGTGGTCAGGGACGGGAACACCCTCGTCCTCCGTCATGAGAATCCGAAGCTGGATCGGAAAAGCTGCCGAATTCTCCATGAGGCCGTCGGGCGCTTCACCCTGGACGACATTTCGGTGGCTTTTCTACCCACCAAAGGGATAGCGGGCATCCTCCTGCTTCGTGGGGACGTATCCAAAGCCGTCACCGATTCCAATCCGATCGCCGAAGGGCGCCCTCTCATGCAGGTCCTTCCCCTGCGAACGGCAGCCGAGAATCCCAGCGCCCGGAAAACCGCCAAAGTCCTCAACGCCTATCTTCGCTGGAGCCATTGGACGCTTTCGGAGCATCCTCTCAACAAAAACCGGATTGAAAATGGGCTTCCTCCCATCAACGCCGTCGGCACCCAGCGGGCCGGGATGATGAGCAGACTGCCTTCGTTTTCGGGAAAGTGGGGGCTCAAGGGCTTGATGATCGCTTCCGGTGCAGTTTACCATGGGATCGGGCAGGTGATCGGCATGGATATCCAGAAGGTCGGAGATACGGAAGACCCCGGGAGGGATCTTCGGGAGCGGCTCGAAAGGGCGCATCGGGCGCGGAAATATGATTTTATCCACGTTCATACCAAGGTCACGGACGAGGCGGGTCACACGAAAAATCCCCTGATCAAGAAAAGGGTGATCGAGGCGGTCGACACGGCGCTGGACTATGCCGTCAAAGAGATCGTCCCCGACGAGAACGTCCTTTTCATCGTGACCGCCGATCATTCCACCGCCGCTTCCGGCACGATGATCCATACCGGCGAGAGCGTGCCGCTGGTCATGACAGGCAAATATGTGCGGAGGGATGACGTTCGAAAATTCGACGAAGTCAGTTGTGCCGCCGGCGGGCTCAGCCTCGTCCGGGGAAAGGAACTCATGTATCTGGTGCTCAACTTCCTGGATCGGGGAAAGCTCTGGGGACTCATGGATTCGCCCGACGACCAGCCGTTTTCTCCGGGCCGATTCACCCCCCTGCTGATGGGCTGAACCCATGAAACCGCGGTTTCCAGAGGACGCCCGGCTCTCCGGAAGGGGTGACAGGTTCCGGGGTGGCCTCATTGTTGCCTCCAACAGGGAACCTTATTGTCACCGGAAAACCCCCGAGGGCCTGCGATGGGAGATTCCCGTCGGCGGAGTCGTTTCGGCTCTTGATACGGTCCTGCGGGTGACCGGGGGAACATGGGTCGCCTGGGGCAGCGGCAGCGGCGACATGGAGCAGACGGATGCCGGCGGCCGTCTATTGGTACCGCCGGAAAACCCTGCCTATACCCTAAGAAGGATCTGGCTTTCCGCATCGGCAGAGGAAAATTACTATCACGGATTCTGCAATCTGGTCCTCTGGCCGCTCTTTCATGGTGAAACGGATCGCGTCGTCTACTTACCCTCTTTCTGGGAGGAGTATGAAAAGACCAACCGGGCGTTTGCCGAGGCGATTCTTGAAGAATGCGCTTGGAATTCGACGATCTGGATCCATGATTATCACCTCTGCCGGGTTCCCCGGATGATCCGCGCGGCCGATCAGGAGCGGATCATCGCTCATTTCTGGCACATACCCTGGCCCGAACGGGAACGGTATGACTGCGCCCCCCATGGCGAGGAAATCCTTGCCGGACTTCTCGGCAATGATCTCCTTGGCTTTCAGACTCCTCTCTATGCCCGAAATTTCATGGATTGTGCCGCAGCGCGGCTTGGCGCAGTCATCGATGACGATGCCATGACCGTTGCCTGGGATGGACGCACCACCCAGATTCGGACCTTTCCGATCAGCACCGACTTCGAGTGTTTCAATGCCTTGGCGAACTCTGCTTCCACGGCTGCCCGGATTCGGCGAATCAGGAAGCAACACCATCTGCCCCGGCGTGTCGGTCTTGCCGTCGACCGACTCGACTACACCAAGGGAATTCTTCAGCGACTCCAGGCGCTTGAGCTTTTTTTCCAGCGCAATCCGGAATTCCACAGGAGATTTTCCTTCATCCAAGTCGCCGTCATGACTCGGAGCGGGAAGCCGTACCTGCGCTACCGGCAGGAAGTTGAGGACCAAATCGCCGAAATCAATAAGAAGTTCGGCAAGGCGGACTGGAGACCGATCATCTATTTCGGAAGCAAGCTCGAACGGCAGGATCTTGTTTCCTGGTACCGGATGGCGGATGTGGCCGTCATTACTCCTCTTCATGACGGGATGAACCTGGTGGCCAAGGAATATGTAGCTTCAAGAGGAGACGGGAAGGGCGTTCTTATCCTGGGCAGACAGGCTGGTGCAGCCGAAGAACTGACCGAGTCGATCCTTGTCGATCCAACCGATATCGAGATGTTCGCCACGGCTATCCATAGGGCTCTCACTCTATCCAGCGGGGAGAAAAAGAAGCGGATGATGCAGTTGCGGGGACAGGTGCAGGGAAATACGATTTATTCCTGGGTAGACAACATCCTGGACGAGCTTTCCCTTCTCCCAGTGATGAAACAGGGAGGAAAACATGCCCTCACGCATGAAGATGAAATCGCCGGCCGCCTTGCCGGTCGGGATCTCTTTTTCTGCCTGGATTTCGACGGCACCCTCGCCCCGATCGTTGAGCAGCCTGAACTGGCGGCCATGCCGGACGACATTTCCCTACTCCTCTCCGTGCTTCAAGAGCATCATCCCGTCGCGGTAATCAGCGGCAGACGTCTTGACGACATCAGGCATCGTGTCGGCTTGCCGGGCCTTGTCTATGCAGGAAACCATGGGATGGAAACGGACAATGGAGTAGCCGATGTCGGCGGCCGCGCCGCACTTGATGCCTTTCTTCCTGCGGCGCGGCAGGCATTGGAATGCCTGCCCGGGGTAGAGATAGAGGACAAGGGGTTGACCGTCAGTATCCATTTCAGAAAGATAGCACCCGTGCTGTTGGAACATTTTTTCGATTTATTCCAGGAAATTGCCCGGAAGTTCATGGGAGAGATCGTCGCCAACGAAGGGAGAAAAGTCTTCGAGATCCTTCCGCAAGGCGCACCGGACAAGGGAAGCGCGGTACGGCAGCTCTTGAAGGAGGTCGGGAAAGGAAGGCTTCCGGTCTATATGGGAGATGACACGAACGATGAAGAGGCATTCCGGGCAGTTCGGGAAGACGGGATAACCGTTGCCGTCGGGGGAAGCACGGAGGCTGAATTCTATCTGAGAAACCAGGGAGAGGTCGGAAAATTTCTGGCGTTGCTGATCCGGGTATCTCTGCCCGATGGAAAACAACGCCATGCAAAGGATGAAGGGGCATAATAAAATGATCGGCGAAACAGTCCCAAAAATCGAAACAGGGGTAATCCACGGCCGCTTTCAGGTTTTTCACAACGATCATCTCAAGTACCTTCTGGCCGGAATGCGGCTCTGCCGGCATCTGGTGGTGGGCATCACCAACCCGGACCCGAAGCTGACCATGGAAGAAGCCGCGGATAAGAAGCGCAGCAGTTCCCTAGCCAATCCGCTTACCTACTATGAACGTTACGTCATGATCCGCACCGTGCTCGAGGAGGCCGGAATCGAGTCGTCGCATTTCTCCATCGTTCCCCTTCCCATCAACCTTCCCGAACTTTACCGATATTATGTTCCCATGGACGCCGTCTTCTTTCTTTCCATCTATGACGACTGGGGCAGAAAAAAGCTGAAGTACTTCAATTCGTTGGGGATCAAAACCCATGTCCTTTGGGAAGTGCCCCTGGAGGCAAAGGGGATCAGTGCGGAAGACGTCCGCAACCGGATGATCCAGGGTGGCCCGTGGGAACATCTGGTGCCTCCCTGTGTGGCGCACCTCATGAGGAAATGGGACATTCCCGCACGGCTCCGGAATATGTCGGAGCCGACTCAGATCAATCCATGAAGCAGGTGTTGACGACGCAGCTGTAATCGGAAAAGTTGTGGATGAACCGAAGAGAAAGATGATCGTGAGGTGAAGGAAGATTGATAGAGATTGATGTCCCTGGGAAAGGCGTTTACAGGTTTGAACACCTGGTCCTGGACCTCAACGGAACGATTTCCCTGGACGGCGCCGTCATCGAAGGGGTTCCCGAAAGACTGGAATTGCTGCGCCGGTTGGTCGACATCGTCGTCGTCACGGCGGATACCCGGGGTAAAGCTCAGGAATTGGGCAAGGATCTTCGCGTTAAAATCCACATCCTCCATCCGGGCGATGAACAGAAGCAGAAGCTCAGACTGGTACGGCAACTGGGCAGTGCGGTCACGGTGTCCATGGGAAATGGCTCAAATGACGCATCCATGTTGAAGGAGTCCGGTTTGGGGATATGTATTCTTGGTCCTGAAGGGGCATCCTCCGAGACGATGGCAAACTGTGATCTGGTTATCTCCGATATCAACGCCGCACTGGATCTGTTGCTGAAACCCGGGCGGCTGATCGCTACGCTGCGCAGATAGGAACACAACCAGAGCATCCCGAACATCCAACGGGAGCATTTTTGCACCTTGCTGTTCCCATAAGAGTTTGTTTTGCCTCTCATGCCATGCAAGCCGGATTTATCGGGAACAAAATAAAAAAACCCGGGGTGCGGCAATAAGATGAAGTCACGAAAAAGGGCTTAATCCGATCCGGCTAAGCCCTCAAAATGGCGCATGAAAGGTCCAATAACCAGATGCTTCAATTTTTAAAGCACCGGATCCGGGAATGGAAATAACAATCAGACATCACCGGCCCTCTTGTCGATGCGTCTGGTTATAAAACCGCCCGGCTTTCACAATTGGTGTGCAACTGCTTGACCGGGCATTGCTGGATTCCAATCAACGATCAGCGCAACTCGCTATGTTCAACATTACGGGAATGACTCAAAATCGTCGCGTAATATTGCTCATGCCGGTCTGCAAATGCCTCAAGACTGAATTTCTTCTGAACGAACATCCTGCCTTCTTCTCCCATGGCCTTTCTCTTTTTTCCGTCGGTTAAAAGCTCTTTTAATCGATCGGCAAAAGATTTGAGGTCTCCCTTACGGACGAGGAATCCCGTTTTTCCATGGACAATCCCTTCGGGGGTTCCTCCAATTCTGTAGGCAACGACAGGCACCTTCATCGCCTGGGCCTCGATCAGTATCCTTCCCAGGCCTTCATGATGATAGGTCGGAAAAGCCATCATTGATGAAACCCCATACCAGTCACGCAACCTTTCCTGATTTAGTTCTCCGATAAATAACACTTGATCTGTAAGCCCGTCTTTACTCACCAACCCTCTGAGTTCCTCTTCATATTCAGCGGAATCCGTTCTGCCTGCAAACACAATTTTAGCGAGCAACCCCTCACGCCTCAGTGCGGCATAGGCCTTGATGACATCGTGTTGGCCTTTAAGCCTGAGAATTCGAGCCGGATAGAAAATGATCGGAATATCCGTCCCGATTTCCAATGGCCATGCATGGGCAGGATTGAACACCTCCATGTCTATCCCATCGGACAGATTACAGAACGCTCCTTTCAACCTCCTTGGAACACCAATACCTGAAACCCCGGCTAAGCCGGTACAATAACACAATTGAGCATTGATTGAGGGATCGTTAAAATAAGAATTTGAGAAATGATTGATAAAAATGGAAGGGATGGTAAGTTTCTTTGCCTCTTCCATTATTTCGAGACTATCAACTGTGCCAAGGTAATGCATGATGAGCAAATCAACCTTGTGTCGCTTGTGTATATTTCTGAATTTTTCTGCCGCATTTCTTATTTGAAAAAGTCCGGGGCGCGGGGCATTTTGGGCAGTTTTTAATCGGCCCGATTTATCCATATTGTAGATGGAGTCGGTTGGCATTCCGACGGTGAAGGGCAAGGGAATTTCAACCAAACGCCCCTGTCCGATTTCCGTGTTGATTGCTTCCCCGGCAGTTGATTCTTTCTCAAGATACGTTCGAATGATATGAGCCTTATTTCTTTTCAATAACGTACGATCGAGGTCATCAAGGTACTGCTCTATGCCGCCGCCGCTTCTAAAGGCCTTCGTAAATCTTAAAACGGTGACTCCATTTAATTGGTTGATCATTGATATTTTTCCTTTTTTTCAGGGAAAGGATTTTTAAAACGAATCAACGTTGTTTTCGGAACGCGCACGAGGACCAATCTCTTCACTCGTCAGCGACAAACAGCGTAATTCTACCATGACCGCAACCAATGCACTCCACAAATTGTCGGCAACAGAGAAGAGGTCTTTATCGGAAACGAATAGCGGGGATGAGTCAGACAAGGCGCTCAGCAAGCATGCAAAAGGACTCACGCGACTCGGCATGAGTCCTTTTGCGGGAATCCCGGACATCGTTTAAAGGATGGTGACGTCGGCTTCCGAAGGGAAATCAGCTTGTTCATAAGTCTCTGTAACGAGCTATCGTCTCATTCGATTTCCTCCCTTTCTTCTCACCGGAACGCACCTGATAGTGTTTCAATTCGAACAGGTATGCCTGAGCAGAATCCGATGCCCGTTGCAATATGTAAGCAAGATACCTGTCTTTTAAGCTGTTGTTTCTTTGCTCTTTCTAACGACCGCTCTCTGGCCTTCCGGAAGAGGAGGCGGTGCAGGCTGGCCGACCAGTTTCGTCACAGCGCTGAATTTAGGGGGGCAGGCGGACAAGCAGGTTCCGCATTTAATGCACTTGTCCTGATCAATGACATGGACCTGCCCCTTGGCGCTGATAATAGCGTCTACCGGGCATTTCCGGGCGCAGGTCATACAGGCCTGGCACTTTTCCGGATCGATGTAGTACGACGGTGCTTCGCGAATGAGCCGTTCCACCTCCTCGGTGGTGAAAAGTCTGGCGTAGGCCGCCTCATCATGATCGTGCAAGGCCAGCTCCTTCATCTTTGCCAGCTTGAAGTAGGGAATCAGCCTGGCCATTTCCTCCAGTCGAGCCTTCATTTCGGCTTCGTCGATGCCTTCACTGCTTCCCAGAGGTCCCAACTCCTGAATCTCACGGCTGTACTCGTTCATGATCTGAGCGAACCGGATTCCTTCACCGGCGGAAACCCATTCGATCCTTAATCTTTTTGGGTTGATTCCGATGTGCTCCAGCAGTTTCCTGCACAGGGTCACCATGCTGTAGGCATCGTAATTTCCCTCCGGATTGTAGTGGCAGTCGTTGATGTGGCAGCCGCCGACGAACACCGCGTCCTGTCCGGTCAAAAAAGCCCGGAAGATGAATTTCAAGTCGACTCTTCCGGAGCACATCACCCGGATCAATCGTATATACGTCGGATATTGAAAGCGGGAAACACCGCACAGGTCCGCCCCGCCGTAACAGCACCAGTTGCAAATAATACCCAGCATCTTCGGTTTAAAACTTGCGTCCGCACTCATACTTTTTATACCTCCTTAAATGGATCATCCTGCTTAAATAGATTGTGGGTTGAGTTCTCTCTATGCCTCTGCCAGAGCCGCTTCAGCAGACCCCAGAACCAGTTCTTTGGAACCCGCCGCGTCGATCTGGTTCAGAAGCTCGACATCGGTATAATGCTTCAGTTGGATCGCCCCGGTCGGACACTTGGAGTTGCACAGCCCGCATCCCTTGCAGAGGACGGGGATGACCGAGGCCTTTTTGCCCTGCTTGGTCTCCTTGAACTCGACCGCGCCGTACGTGCAGGCCGGGATGCAGGCTCCGCAGGCGATGCACATCTTTTCGTTCACCGAACAGACGGAGCCCGAGGCGACAACGGTATCATTGGCCAGCAGGGTCAAGGCCCTTCCGGCGGCCCCGTAAGCCTGGGCGATCGTTTCCGAGATATGCTTGGGATAGTGTGCGATCCCGCAGAGGTAAATCCCTTCTGCGGCGAAGTCGACGGGTCGTAATTTGACATGGGCTTCCTGGCAGAAACCATCCGGACCCAGGGCTACCTTGAATTTATTAGATATTTCCTGGCTTTCCGCCGCAGGAATTGTGGCGACGGACAGGATCAGAAAATCGGCGTCCAGGGCAAGCTTCTTTTCCAAAATCGGATCGGCCGCAGTCACCCGCAGAACCGGCCTTCCCTCTTCCACAACGGCTTCCACCTGGGGTGGATTTTCCGGCTCATAGCGGACAAATTTGACGTCCTTGTTGGAAGCATCCCGGTAATAATTCTCGAAATAACGATAGGTCCTCATATCCCGGAAGAGAATGGAGATTTCCATCTGGGGATTTTTCTCTTTCAGTTTCAAGGCATTCTTGATGGCATGACTGCAGCAGATCCGGGAGCAGTAGTTTCTGTCCTCGTTCCGGCAGCCTACGCACTGGATCATCACCATGCTCTCGGCAGAAACGATCTTCTCCTCTCCCTGGGCGATCCGGCCCTCCAGCTCCAGCTGGGTCATGACCCGCTCATCCTGGCCGTAGAGGTATTCCGTGGGCTTATATTCGTCGGCGCCGATGGCAAGTACGGTGGCCCCATGTTTGATCACCGATGTTCCCCGGCCGTTCTGTACCGTGGTCGTGAAGTTCCCAACGTAACCGGTCGTCTCCGGAATGGACGCCCCCGTATAGACATGGATCATGGGATTGGAATAAACCTGCTGGATCAGATCCTTCACATAGGCCTGAACATCCAACCCTTCCAGCGTGTAGTGGAGCCGTTTCGCCATCCCTCCCAGCTCTTTCTCCTTTTCCACCAGAAAGACTTCATGCCTCTGCTTGGCGATGGACAAGGCGGCCGTCATGCCGGCAATGCCGCCGCCGACGACCATCGCCCTCTTGTCGACGGGAAGATCGAATTCCTGCAGGGGTTCCAGAAAATGGGCCCTGGCGACGGACATCCGGATGATATCCTCCGCCTTCTCCGTGGCCGCCTCCTTTTCCTTCGAGTGGACCCAAGAGCAGTGCTCGCGGATATTGGCCATGTCATAGTAATACTGGTTGATCCCTGCTTCCCGGAGGGTGTCGCGGAAGAGCGGTTCATGGGTCCGCGGAGTGCAGGCGGCGACGATCACACGGTTGAGGCCTCTTTCCTTGATGTCCTTTGCCAGCATGGCCGCGGCTTCCGTCGAACAGATGAAAAGGCTTTCTTCGGCGTGAACGACATGGGGCAGGGTCAGGGAATATTGAACCGTCTGAGGAACATTGACGATCCGGCCGATATTGGCCCCGCAATGACAGACATAGACGCCGATCCTCGGCTCCTCCTGCGAGACGTCCTTTTCCGGGGGATAGACTCTTGCCTTGGAAAGGTTTCCGCGCCGGTAAGAGAGGATTTCGCCACACATGGAACCGGCGCCGCTGGCGCCCAGTACCCCTTCGGGAATATCCATAGGACCGATGAAAGCGCCGCTGACAAAGATTCCCGGGCGCGTCGTCTCCAGGGGATTGGCGGGTCCGGTTTTGCAGAAGCCGTGATCGTTGAGTTCAATTCCGAAGGCCTGGGCAATTTTTTCTACATTGCGGGGAGGAACCAGGCCGACGGAAAGGACCACCATGTCGAATTCTTCTTCTTTGACGCCCTCGGGGGTCGTGTATCGAATCGTCACATTCTTCGTGACCGGGTCTTCCCGGACGATGGAGGCATAACTGCGGATAAAGCGGATTCCGGGAAGGTTCTCCGTTCTCTGGTAGAACCGCTCGAAATCCTTGCCGTAGGAACGGATATCGTTATGGAAGATGGTACAATGGGCCCCGTCGTCATGATCCTTGGTCAGAATCACCTGTTTCTGTGTATAGGTGCAGCAGACCGCGGAGCAGTAGCTGTTGTCGCCCGGGGTGACCCGCCGGGAGCCGACACAGTGAATCCAGGCGACATTGTGGGGATGCCTCATGTCGGAGGCACGCAATATTTCCCCTTCATGGGGACCTGTGGCGCAGAGGAGCCGCTCGTAGTCAAGGCCGGTGACCACATTGGCAAAATCGTCATAATGATATTCCTCCTTCGCCCGGGGATCATAGGCCTCGATGCCCGGAGACAAAATAATCGCCCCGACCCTGATTTCCACCTTCTCCGGCTTCTGACTGAAATCGATGGCCTTGGACTGGCAGACGCCGATGCAGATCTGGCATTTCCCCTCCTTTAGATAAAGACAACTGTCATCGATATAGGGAACCAGAGGGATGGCCTGAGCGAAGTAGATATGGATCGCTTTGTTCTTCGAGATCTCCTGATTGAATTTATCGGGATACACGACCGGGCAGTATTCCACGCAGGTGGTGCAGCCCGTGCATTTGCTCTCGTCAATATACCTGGGCTTCTTCACGACGGTGACGGTGAAGTCTCCCGCTTCCCCCTCCACGCTCTCCACCTCGGCATAGGTGATCATCTCGATATTGGGATGCCGCTTGCATTCAACGAATTTGGGAGATTCGATGCACATGGAGCAGTCGTTGGTGGGAAAGGTCTTGTCGAGATGGGCCATCTTCCCGCCGACGGTCGGCGATTTCTCGACAAAATAGACCTTGAATCCTGCCGTGCCGAGATCAAGGGCAGCCTGGATCCCGCTGATGCCTCCACCGACAATCATGACGTCGCCAAAATTACGGTCCGTTAAACTTTTGCACAGTTGTTCAACTTGCTCTTTTTCCATTTCTCCATACCCCTTCTTAAAAGATGTTCGTTAAATGGCCTGGTTCTGATTTCCTGAAAACGATTCCCCTTTTTCGTTTTCTCCTTTCCGGGAACGGGAAGTTTTACTGTTGCCGGTCGCGCCCATCGTCCCGTGCTTTCTGAACGAAAACGATTGTGCAAAAGGTGCTGAAGCCCACAGAAAGAGGGGGATTCAATGCGCACGGGAAGAAAAGCCGGACTCAGCAAGGCGCAAAGTACGCGCGGAACATCCGGTGACGTCACGTTTTTTCAAGGAATTAATTTCGGGGTAATGCGGTTTGGATTTGGATGACCAAACGTGGCTTTCTCCCCGTACTCCGCCGCTTTCATCACGGCAGGACGGGACGTGGCCTATTCGGCCTGCGGGAGGAAAGGAGCGGAAAAGCACATTCTAGAGAACCGTCCAAGTTCTCTAGAGGCGCTTCATATCTGCTGTATGAAAATTAAAGTTAATCTATTCATCTTCCTGAATTTCTCTTCATTTCTCTGCATTGTTGAAAACAAGCTCAATCGCTGGATTGGAGTTACGGTAAGGTGGCTACTATATTATTACGCATGCGTCAAATAGAAATATGGAATAGTATAACGCAAGTATTCATAAGATTAATAACCATGAAGATTGAATTGCCCCTGTCTGCCGTCAGGCATTCTCATGATTTTTCCGAACAGAGGAGACCGACTGCATCGGCCCGGCATCTCCGGCAGTGATACATCTGAGGGAGATGAAGGGAGGCCAGTGCCCGAATACGGACCATCTCGGCATCGGCAGGCGCCCCCAGACACTCAAAGGGGGTATCCTGAACGGGAATCATGGGAATGCAGTTCATCAGATCGACTCCCCATTCCGCCGCCTTCTCGGCGATCGCCGTGATGTGACCGGCATTGATTCCCGGAACAACAACGGAATTGATCTTGACCGTAAGGCCCCTCCCCTTCAGCCTCGACATGGCCTCTTCCTGACGGGAGAGAAGAAGCTGCGCCGCTTCAAGTCCTCGATAAATCATGGAATTGATGGAAACCCAGGCATAAATCCTTTGCCCGATGAGCGGATCAACGGCATTGACGGTGACGGTTATGTGGGTCACTCCGGCTGCGACGAGATCGTCGACATGCTCGGCCAGATTAAGCCCATTGGTGGATAAACAGAGGAGCAGATCCGGATAGGCGGCATGCACGGCGCGCATCGTTTCCAGAGTTCGTTCCGGGTCGCACAGGGAATCTCCCGGTCCGGCGATCCCCACCACGGAGATATCCGATCTCGCTTTCAAAAGACGGTCCAGATACAGCAGGGCTTCGGCGGGATCCAAAATGCGGCTGGTCACTCCCGGACGGCTTTCGTTGACGCAATCGTAGAGGCGGTTGCAGAAGTTGCACTGGATGGTGCAGTTTGGCGCCACGGGCAGGTGAACCCGACCCCACCGTGTACCGGCGCTCCTGTAAAAACAGGGGTGATCGAGAAGGCTTCTTCGTTCACACAGTCCCGTCAGAGTCATCTCATTTCTTCTTTCTGCCGAATTGAATCGCATCGACGGGACAGATTTTCAAGCAGTCTCCACAGTTGGTGCAGTTGACTTCATCGGGGCGTGTCCCCATCTCGCAGACCCTAAGACAGGCATTGCAGTCGTTGCAGGCGCTGGTCTTGAAGACCCGGAACAGGGCAATCCGCTTGACGAGTTCCATCAGGCCGCCGGTTGGACAGGCAAAGCGGCACCATAGATTGGCGACGATCAATCCTGCCGCGACCAGTCCAAGAACGACAAAGGTGCGGGTCAGCCAGAAAGGAGAGGCATGTTCGAAGGAAAGGCGGATTGCGCTCCAGAATTCACCGACCCGGATCGGGACCATCGAGCGGGGGTTGTGATAGCCAAGCCAAAGAAACAGGGCCACGGCCAATCCAACCCCGAGCCCCAGAGGGGCGATCTTCAGGAGGGGGTTCCGGGTGCGCAGCTTGAAAATCGCGATCTTTCCAATCATCTGGTTGACGAGACCGCCGGGACAGAGCCAGCCGCAGAAGGCCCGCCCGAAAAGGATGGCGGAAAGGGGAAGAAAGAGCCAGAACCCCCAGAAGAGAGTCGTTATCCTTCCCCAGCAGGTGATGACCGGGCAGTTCTGACAATCGACAAAAGGCACAAGGAAGGGGCATCGGAAGATGCCGTAAAAGGACCATTGGCCCAGGACGGCGAGCATGCCTGCCTGGGTCGCTCTGCGAATCCACGGAAGAACGTTGCGGACTTTTAACTTTACATCGCTCTCAGACATCTTTCACCCCCAGTTTTTCAATCAGCATCCGGCCTTTTTCAGAGGCAGCGGGAATGAAGCCCTGCCGCTCGAAGATCGCCTGCGCTTCGTCGGAGCACATAAACTGAACATAGTCATCGGCGAGGGGGCGGTCTTTCGCGTATTTCATGACCCCGATGGTGAACGTCAGCGGTCCCGGCGGAAAGAGCGTCTCCGGAATGGGGATCACGTCTACTTTCCCCTCATATCTCACCATGCGCGTCAGGCGCCTTTCCACGATGGAAGCCTTTCCTTCCCCGGCGATGATCGCCGGCATCATTTTGATCACGCAGGTCTCCATCCTGATCGCGTTCTTAAGAACTGCCTGGTCGATTTTTGCCTTTTTGAGGATGCCCATCACCGCATCGCCGCCTGGCGGAGAGGCACCAAGGGGCAGGATCACCGGAAGGCCCGGACGGGCCAGATCCTCCACCGAGGAAATGCCGGCAGGATTTCCCCGCGGGGTGATCAACACATACTCGGTAAAACAAAAAGGACGGAAATAAAGCATCTTTTTTGCCGCCTTCAGGCTTTTTGCCAGTTTCAGGACACGCCCTGCAAAGACATCCGTGACGGCACTTCCCTGCAGCGATTTGCCCAGTGCTGCCGCAAATGCGCCGGTATATTGTATTTTTATTCCCGTCTTTTGCTCATAAATACGATTCGCCGGATTCATGGCTTCCGCCAACCCCCCGCAGGACCAGACCTGAAGCGAATCGGCCTGGAACCACCCTGCCGACAGGCGGCCCGGTTTCATCGTCGCGGCGGCGACCGTAGAAGCCATGGCCGCCTTCAGAAACGCCCGTCTTTCCATCCCACTCCCTTTTTTATCCACATCCCTCTCCTTGACCACTGCACGCCCTAAATAAGGACGCACCCCACCAGCCTACGCTGTGGGCTGTCCCCCCAAAGCGTCGCGGCATGGTATTTTGGACGGTTTTTCCCTGCGGGATCCCCGACGTCCGCCAGGGTGGAAACACAAAGGTCATGGCATCCATCGGTTTACCGGTTTATTAAAAGCGGATTACCAATATATTTCCTGATAGAATATGTCCAATAAATCACTCTTGTCCAAATTAGCTTTTTTAAGAAGGGAAAGTTGAGCCCTGATTTGGTATAGGAATTTTGGCCAAATCACAAACACCAGAAGGAGGGCTCAACCATGAGGTTCAGTAGCATATTTAGTCAGTTGTTACAATTATTCCCTCGGCGTGAATTTCAACATCTTGTGAAAGAGACAAAAGCCGAACGCCATGCAAGGGGCTTTACCTGTTGGGGTCAGTTTGTAGCCATGCTTTTCTGTCAGCTGGGCAGAGCCCATTCTTTGAGAGAAATCGCCAATGGTCTTCGTAGCTGTGAGGGCAAACTGAAGCACTTGGGAATAACGGCACCGAATCGATCTACCTTATCCTATGCCAATGAGCACCGGCCGTGGGAACTTTATCAGAAGATCTTCTTCAATCTCTTTGAGCTTTGCAGGAATCAGATGACTGGAAAGAAGAAGTTTCGTTTCAAGAACAAGCTGGTCAGCCTGGATGCCACGGTCATTGACCTTTGTTTGTCCATGTATGACTGGGCGAAGTTCCGCCAGACCAAGGGAGCGATCAAACTGCATCTGGTGCTGGATCATGACGGTTATCTTCCTTCATTTGCCGTCCTTACCGATGGCAAGTGTCATGAGGTAAAGGTTGCTTATCTTCTAAAGTTTGACCCCGGCACCATTGTGGTCGATGATCGAGGGTACAACGATTATCATTTGTTTGCCAAATGGACGTCGGAAGGGGTTTTCTTCGTGACGCGGCAAAAAAGTAATGCAACCTATACGACCATAGAAGAAAGAACCCTTCTCAACTTTCGCACAAGGTTAAATGTCCTTAAGTGCTTGTTCATTAACAAGAAACAGCGTTCTTTTGCCAGTCTAGTAGCCAGCGTGCCCCATAAATTGGCGGAAGTTCCCTAAGAAACCGTTCGATCATGGATCGAATCAGATCCCTGGTCATTTCGGGAACGGTTTCCAATGCCTGCTTTAAGAGTATCAGTAAAATGGCCAGCGCTTCCGCAAAAGTCACCTGCTCAAGTTCTTCACAGCAGGCGTGAAACAGGGTCCCAAAAGTTCGGGGATCTTGGTTCGTCCGCTTGGCAAGGGCCAGCATGATGTATCGGCAGCACACCACATGGGCCTGAGCAACAAGAGCGTCATAAGACCGACTCTGGCACTCCTTGGCGAGATTGAGGAACGATTTCGCCATTTTAAAAAACACCTCAATGTCCTAGCGGCGCTTATAGGTCGTGATGATCTCTTCGTCACTCAGGGCTGTATCGGTGGAAAGCAGGGCCAGCCACTTTTTTGCGCGGCGGTCCCGCACAAAGACGATCTTCGCCGGAATCGGAACGCCCTTGTCGTCCTTGCCAATCTCGATTCTGACCGAAGCGAGAATCTTTGCGCGGCCTCGCCGCTTGCGGATCTTCCGGTAGAGGGCTGCCAGATGGATATCTTCCCCCTGGTAGCGATAGAAGATCTTTTCCGTAACCTTGAGCATACAGAGGGTATGCATCCCCTGGGCAAGCAACTTCCTCATGATTGTGGGATAAGCGAACCAGCTATCGAACAGAAGGTGACGGACCTCGATCCCACTTGCCGTGGCCTCGGCGACCATCTCGACCAGGACATCGGTTGCCTTGCGGATCGCTTCCCGGCGTCGCTTCGCTCCGTTGGTGCGACGGTCAAGATCTGAATGCATGGGAACCAGACGATTCTTTTCACTGCTGGAAGCCAGCAGAGCACAGGAAACAGGCAGAAAACTGTTACCGTCGGACCAACCCAGGGTGAGCATTCTGAATCCGCGATAATACCGATGGTCGGTATGGTCAAAAACCCGCGATAGCAACTCGACTTGCCGGCTCCGATTGCGCCGGTAAAGAGTATCATCGGCGATCAACACCTTCATATTGCCAGCGCCAGTTAGTTGCCTCAGCTCCTCTCGGATCAGCCGGGAGCTTAACAATAGAAGGAACCTTCTCCAATGGGTATGAACCGAATTGAGGAAGCGATACACCGTGTCCTTGGCCATACCGCAGTTTCCACCTCCTTCGAGGGTGCGGTACAGGTTCTTGCCGGTAAAGACCAGTGTGAACAGCATCCGGAATAAAGTGACAGGAGCAATCCCTTTTTCCTTATCGATGTTGCTGCGCTTCAGCAGGCTACTGATTCTCTGATTTTGAAAGAATTGATGAATCTGGTTTTCACAGGAAACGATGTCTGTTACAATTTTGCTCATAGCGTCACCTCGTGTTGTAAAGGGTTATTGTTGGCGAACAAAACCCATATATCACACGTTGTGACGCTATACAATTAATAATTACAATATGTTAAGAGTCATTTGCACCTGCGAAAGTTGAGAACCCTTCCTAAAAAACGTTCCGTTCTCAAGGATGAAGTCATTCTTTTTAGCGGAACGGGTGCGGCAGAAAAATGTCCTTACCCCATGCGACGGATTGAGTTCTATGATACAGAGAAAGATGAAATCCTTGTTTTTCTCACAAATAATCTGAAGCTGGGCGCGACAACCATTGCCGCTATTTATAAGGATCGCTGGCAAATCGAGTTATTCTTCAAAGCCTTGAAACAGAATTTGAAGATCAAAACCTTTGTGGGAACAACGCCTAATGCGGTTAAGATTCAAATTTGGACAGCATTGATCGCCATGCTGATTCTACGTTATCTTCAGATCAAATCCACGTTCAATTGGTCGTTGTCAAATCTTGTTGCCATACTGCGAATGAACCTCTTTACCTATCGGGATTTGTGGACTTGGCTGAATGAACCTTTCGAGACACCTCCTGCTCCATATGCGCGGGAACAATTGAAACTGGCTCTCGCTTAATTGGGACAGCAGGAAAATATAAGAGTTAGACCTGTTTTTCAAAACAGCAAAAAGGCGTCCAAATTGGTAATGATTTCAAACCTCGGAATCCTAAATCGCACATAATTTGGACAGCAGTGCCAATAAATAAATTGAATAATAGAGAAGAAGTTATTCTCTTCAGGCAGTTTGCTCGGCTTGTTTTCTGACTATCTGCATCCGGTACACACATAAATTCAAGAAGTTTATACAACAGGCATATGTATAACAATTATTCATTGGACACATGCCGGATTGCTATATATGGAACCGGCACAGCCACGCCGGATAAAGACACTTTTAAGGAGGCACAAGCAACCCATGTTGAAAAATCTGAAATTCACCATTCTTTTTTTGACCCTTACCGCCCTGTTTCTGGTTCCCGCAGCCCGGGCGGCGGAGATCCCCACCCTGAAGGTGGGCTATATTTTCACGACTCACCACACCCCGTTCATGGTGGCGGCAACGAAGGGGGAGGCCTTCAAGTCCATGGGCGTCTATCTGCGGCCGCTTATTGCCAAGGATAGGTATGAACTGGTGGCCGACGGCAAACCGATCGCCAATTTTCAGTTGATCGTGGCAAAAAGCGGTACGGAAACGGCGTCTCTGTTCGCGAGGAATCAGCTCGATCTGGCCATGGCTTCGGTGACCGCCATGATGTCCGGAATCGACAAGGGCACACCGATCAAGATTCTCTCTCCCCTCCAGACGGAAGGTATGGGCCTTGTGGTACCCCGGGAATCCTCCCTCAAGGATTGGAACTCCTTTCTGGCCTACGTGAAAAAGGCGAAGAAACCCGTCAAGGTGGGCTACCATTCACCCACAAGCGCACCGAAAATCGTCCTGGAAGGCTCCCTGAAGTTCTCCGGGATCCGGGTCACGAGCGATCCCACCAACATGTCGGCGCAGGTTCTCCTCGTTGATCTGAAAGAAACGACGAATATGGTGCCCGCTCTGGCGAGCAAGCAGGTCGAGGCCATCGTCGGCCCCTCACCCTTTCCGGAAGTGGCCGTCAGCCGGGGAGTGGGAAAAATCATCGTCAATCTGCGGGATCTGCCGCCTAAGGGCTACTGGTATGACTTTCCCTGCTGCGTCACGGCGGCCAGCGAACTGACCATCGCCAAACATCCCGACATCGTGCAGAAGTTTGTGGAACTCATCGCCAAAACAAACGTCTGGTGCAATAAGCACAGGATCGAAGCAGGAACCCTGACCGCCGAGTGGATCGGCCTTCCCGGAGATACCGCCAGGACGTCACAGCTCGTTTACCTCCCGAAATTCACGAAAAACTGGATGCACAACGCCGACAAGTATCTGACCATCCTGAATTCGATGGGCAACTTTACGGGCCGTCTGAAAGGGAAAACGATTCAAGAAGTCAAACCGGTCCTTTTCGATATGCGCTTTATCGACAACGTGAAATTGTAGTCATGGAGTTTCGAACTGTACTCGTCCGGATCGGCGCTTACCTGCTGGTTCCTGTTCTTTTTCTCGTCCTGTGGGGTGTGATCGACCGTCAATTGAACAATGAGGTGATCCTTCCCGGCGTCGGACAGGTGGCCGCCCTGTTCCTCCAGCCGACGGAGAGCCTCATCGCCATGGGTTCTCTCGCCACCAATGTGGCCATCAGTCTCGTCCGGGTCCTGGCGGGCTATCTGCTTGCGGTCTGCCTTGCCATCCCCCTGGGAATCCTGATGGGCTATTACGGAACGGCCCACAGGCTCCTCAATGGCTTCCTCGCCCTGTTCCGGCCCATTCCCCCTCTTGCCTGGGTGCCGCTGGTGCTGGCGTGGTTCGGGGTGGCCAGTCTCGCCTCGATCTTCGGAGTGGAAGAAGGCACGGCCTATCTGTACCTCAACAATCTCAAGTTATCGATGGTCTTTATCATCTTCATCGGGGCCTTCTACCCGGTTTTGACCAGCGCCATCCACGGTGTGATGGGCGTGCGGAGCACCCTGCTGGATTCGGCCCGGGTGCTGGGAGCCGGCGAGTGGGACATTTTCCGGAAGATCCTGCTGCCCGCCGCCTCGCCTTCTATCGTCAACGGCATGCGGATCGGGCTGGGGGTCGCCTGGATGTGCCTCGTGTCCGCGGAGATGCTTCCGGGAAGCATCTCCGGCGTGGGCTACCTGATCACCCATGCTTACACCCTGGCCCGGACGGATATCGTCATTGCCGGGATGATCAGCATCGGCATCGTCGGGGCCGTGCTGGACCTCTTCTTCCGCCTGATTGAGGACCGGAAATTCGTCTGGACGAGATTGACCCGATGACATCCGGCCCCATTCTCCGCATCGAAGGGCTGAGCAAGACCTTCCGGACGAACAACGGCGGGGCACTGGAAGCCCTGGCGGAGGCCAGCTTCGATGTTTCCGAAAATGACTTTGTGTGCATCGTGGGACCCTCGGGGTGCGGCAAATCGACCCTGCTCCGGATGATCGCTGGCCTCGAATCGATCTCCTCCGGCCGGATCGGCTACCGGGAAAATCCGGTCCTGCGGCCGCAGAAGGAAATCGGGATGGTTTTCCAGGAATATTCCCTGCTCCCCTGGAGAACGGTGCTGGATAATGTGGCCCTGGGTCCGGAGTTCGGCGGAGCGCCCCGGGCTGAACGCGAAGCAAAGGCCATGGAGTACCTGCGCCTCGTGGGGATGGCAAATTTCTCCGGGGCCTTTCCCCATGAGCTTTCCGGGGGGATGAGGCAGCGCGTGGCCATTGTCCGGGCCCTTGCCAATGACCCGGATGTTCTGCTCATGGACGAACCCTTCGGGGCCCTTGACGCCCACACGAGAATCCTGCTGCAGAAGGAACTGCTGCGCGTCTGGGAAAATTACCGCAAGACCATCCTGTTTGTGACCCACGGCGTCGACGAGGCCATCTATCTGGCGGACCGAATTCTGGTCATGTCCGCCCGTCCCGGTAGAATCCTGGAGATTTTCGATGTGGACACGGAACGTCCGCGGGACCGGGCCCATCCGGCCTATGGACAACTGGCGGAGCGCATCCTCTCGATCCTCGAACGGGAGGCTGCTTTTTCCGCGACTGGAACGAACGGATAAAATGGAGGAAAGAAGAATGACGTTCAATGTATCGGATGTAAAACCTTTGATCAATGACGAGTTTACAGGAGAGCCGACCAAGCGGGCCCTCCAGTATATCTCGAATCAACGCGCCTCGGGCATGCCGGTGGTGGGGCTTTACTGTGGCTACGCCCCCTTGGAGGTGATCCGCGCCGTCGGGGCCGTACCGGCCATCCTCTGCGCCTTCGCCGACAAGCCTATCCCGGCGGCGGAAGAAGTGCTGCCAGCCAATCTCTGCCCCCTGATCAAGTCGAGTTACGGTTACATCATCACGGATACCTGCCCCTTTTTCGGCCTTTCCGATGCCGTCGTGGCGGAAACGACCTGTGACGGGAAGAAGAAGATGTTTGAACTGATCTCCTCCCATCGGCCCATGTTCGTCATGGACCTGCCCCAGCTCCCCGACGAAGCGGAGGCCCGATCGAACTGGGCGACGATGATTTCCAAACTCAAGGGGTTTCTGGAGAATACCTTCGGCACGTCCGGAACATCGGAAGGCATCGAGGCGGAGATTCAGGCAACCAACATCAAGAACCGCCTGATCCGGCGCGTCTATGAATATGCGGAGAAAAAGCCACCGCTATTGAGCTGGCAGGAACTCTACGAACTGTCCTACCTTGCCCAGGTGGCCACAACGGAGCACCTCCTGCCGATCTTCAAAGAAATCTTTGAAACCATTGAAGAAAGAGAGGACAAGGGCATTTATTATGGAAGCCCGTCCTCCCCCCGGGTGCTGGTCACGGGCTGCCCCGTGGGCGGCGATTCGACCAAAGTCTACCGGATCATAGAAGAGGCGGGGGGCATCGTCGTGGCCATGGACGCCTGTTCGGGAATGAAACCTTTCCTTTCCGACATTGAAGAAAAAACCGGCGATCCCATCGGCGCCGTGGCCCAACACTATCTCGAGATCCCCTGCTCCTGCATGACCCCCAATACGCGACGCCTGACCGAGCTGGACAAGGTTATTGATCGTTTCCAGCCCGACGCCATCGTCGAGGTGGTCCTTCACGCCTGCCACTCATACAACATCGAAGCCTACAAGATCATGACCCACGTAAAAGAGAAGCACAACCTTCCCTATCTGAAAATCGTAACGGACTACTCCGAAGGGGACGTTGAACAGATCCGGACGAGGGTTGAGGCTCTGCTGGAGAGCATTTGATCAATGCAGCCCGGATGTAAGGGAATATCGTGAAGCGGAAAGGAAAACCAAAGTCATGCAGGCAGCAATGGCAGCAGTCCCGCCTCTGATTGAGAATGCGCAGATTGCGGACCCCGTTCGCCGCTTCCTTGAATATGTCTTGAACAAAAGGGAGCAGGGAAACCCCGTCGTCGGCGTCTATTGCGGCTATGCCCCGGTTGAGCTGATCCGGGCGATGGGCGCCGTTCCCGTATCCCTCTGCTCCGCTTCACAGTGGACGATTCCCGCCGCGGAGGCGATCCTGCCCGCGAATCTCTGCCCGATGATCAAATCCAGCTTCGGATTCATCCGGACCAACGCCTGCTTCTTCTATGCGGCCTCTGATGCCGTCATCGGCGAAACCACGTGCGACGGCAAGAAGAAGATGTTCGAGTTGATCGCCCATCTCAAACCGACATTCATCATGGATCTCCCGCAACTTCCCGATGACACGGAGGTATTGGACCGCTGGAGAAAAAGTGTCCTCAAGCTTCAGGGCTTTCTGGAAAAGACCCTTCAGACGTCCCTTTCCGCGGATCGGCTGGAGGCGGAGATCCGGGAAACCAATCGCAAGAACCGCCTCATGGACCGCTTTTTCGCCTATCTGGCCTGTCGCCCGATCCCGGTCTCCTGGCGTGAGATCTACGATGTCATCACCCTTGAACATGTGGCGAACGGTGATGAATTTCAGGACCTGATCGAAAAGATCTCCTCCAGTATTGATCAGCGGATTGCCCTGGGGCAATGTTTCGGTACGTTTTCCTCCCCTCGGATTCTGGTCAGCGGCTGTCCCGTCGGGGGGGACGCGTGCAAGGTTCTTCAGATCATCGAGGAAGCCGGCGGTGTGGTCGTGGCGATGGAAGCGTGCAGCGGAATGAAAAACTACTTTGTCCGGATCACCGAGGAAAGCAGCGACCCTCTGAGGGCCGTGGCGGAAAGCACCTTGAGCATTCCCTGCTCCTGCATGACTCCGAATCGACGCCGCCTGGACCTGCTGGACAAAATGATCGCCCGGTTTTCACCGGATGCCGTCATCGATGTCGTCCTGCACGCCTGCCATGCCTATAATGTGGAGTCCCACAAGATTCGCAAGCATGTCCAGAAGAAGCACGGTTTGCCCTGTTTGAAGATCGAAACGGACTACTCCAAAGGCGACATCGAACAGATCCGGACGAGGGTGGAGGCCCTGTTCGAGAACCTGGAACTCAAAAAATAAATATTGGGAGGCATATCATGGCGGATTATACAAAAATGTGGTCGGAACTCGGCCTTGACCTGGAAGGTCACAACGCGCTGCTGTCCATCCTGGGCAGCGCCTATGGAGACATCTTTCTTTCCCAGAAAAACCGCCCCGAGGGAATGAAGTATTTCGACTTCGTCATGAGCGAAGTTCACGGACTGCGCATCCAGGAGCTCATGGAGGCAAAGGCACAGAGAAGGATCGTCGTCGGCTCGTACTGCGTATTCGTCCCGGAAGAACTGATCCTGGCCGTGGACGGGGTGTCCGTGGGACTGTGCGCCGGGGCCGAATTCAATTTCGAGGGCGCCGAAGAGGTCCTGCCGCGAAATACCTGCGCGCTCATCAAGTCCGCCTTCGGGTTCAAGCTCGGGAAAGTGTGCCCCTACCTGGAAGCCAGCGATGTGGTCGTGGGAGAGAACACCTGCGACGGCAAGAAAAAATCCTATGAGATTCTGGCCCCGATGGTCAAGGATCTCTATGTCATGGATCTCCCCCAGATGAAGACCGACATGGGCCGGACGTTCCTGAAGGAGGAATACCGCAGGTTCATGGCGAAGTTGGAACGTGTCAGTGGAAAGAAGATCACCCCCGAATCGCTCAAGATGGGAATTGAAATCGTCAATGCGAAACGGGCTGCCGTAAAAAGGCTGGCCGCGATCCGGGCGGCCGACCCGGCGCCGATCTCCGGCCTGGACGCCCTCCTGGTCAACCAGGTGTTTTTCTATGACGACCCGGTTCGCTTTACTCATTCGGTCAACCAGCTCTGCGACGAACTGGAGGAGCGTGTTAAAAACGGAATCGGCGTCTCTGCGCCGGAGACAACGCGAGTCCTCGTTTCCGGGTGCCCCATGGCCGTTCCCAATTGGAAACTCCCCATGCTGATCGAATCAAGCAATGCGGTCATCGTCGGCGAGGAATCCTGCGTGGGCGAGCGGGGTGTCCGCTGGCTGACGGAATCCAAGGACGGCACGGTGGAGGATCTCTTGGACGCCATCACGGCGCGCTATTTCAGCATCGACTGCGCCGTCTTCACGCCGAATCCCTCACGGGTCGAATACGTGAAGGAGATGGCAAAAAAGCTCAATGCCCAGGGCGTCATTCACTACAGCCTCCAATTCTGCCAGCCCTACATCGTCGAAAGCGGCCCCGTCGAGAAGGAACTGGAACATGCGAGCATCCCGACGCTGCGCCTGGAAACCGACTACAGCCAGGAAGACGCGGGACAGCTCAAGACGCGGATCGAGGCCTTTATCGAACGGCTGGAGAAAAAATGAGAATCGCCGGCATTGACATCGGATCACGAACCGTCAAGCTGGCCGTCCTTGAAGACGGCCGGCTGATCCTCTCCAGGAAGACGATGACCTCTTACAACCCCCTGGCAACGGCCCAGGAACTGATGGGCGATGCCGTATTCGATGTCATCACCGCCACCGGATACGGCCGCCATCTGATTAAAGGACATCTCGACTGCCCGGTAATCAGCGAAATCACGGCATTCGCCCGGGGGGCGCGCTTCTTCTCAAGCGATTGCCGGTCCATCCTGGATATCGGCGGACAGGACACGAAGGCCATTTCTCTGGACCAAGAGGGGAATTTGAGAAAGTTCGAAATGAACGACAAGTGTGCCGCAGGCACGGGGCGTTTTCTGGAGGTCATGGCAACGGCGCTTGGGTTCACCATTGAAGAATTCTCCAAGGCGGCCCTTTCGGCGGGCAAGGCGGTCAAGATCAACAGCACGTGCACGGTCTTCGCCGAATCCGAGGTTGTGTCCCTGACCGCGCAGGGAGCAGCGCGAGATGAGGTGGCCCTGGGTATTCACAAGGCCATCGTGAGCCGTTCGGTGGGACTCCTGAAAAAAATTGCGGGGCCGGGAAAAATCTTTTTTGCCGGAGGCGTCGCCTACAACGACTGTGTACGGGTCCTTCTCGAAAAAGAGATGGGGCAGCCCGTGTTTGTTCCCCCTGACCCGCAAATCGTGGGGGCCGTCGGGGCTGCCCTGAGTTCCTTATGATGCGAGTTCCAGATCCACAGTACGTTGTCTTCCTGTTCCCTTCCGTCAGTCATGTCCTGAAGGCGGAAAAGATCCTCAAAGATCGGAAAATCGACCATAAGCTGATCCCTGTACCCCGGCATATCAGTTCTGATTGCGGAGTCTGTGTGCGGGTTGATGCGGATCAGAAGGAAAGGGTCGTTGGTGCTCTGCAGGGAACAACAGACTGGGAAAGCATCTTACCGCTGTAATCCGGATACGATATTTCCGCAGCAGAACAGCTGGACTTCGGCAAAACAAGCCGGGAAAGATTTACTCTAAAATTCGAGGGAGAAAAAACTTATTTGTTCTCGTTATGAATGACGAGGTTAATGTCTGACAGCACGCGCTCCAAGTCAAAACCGAATTGCTCCGCCGCCTCTCCTATGGATAAGAACAACCCCTGGCAGCACACGCAGGACCCCGTTTCTTCCTCAAGCCTCTTGAATATTTCCTCGGTTTCTCGATGTTGGCTGATCACATCGAGAATCGCCATTTCCGATGTAACAGCCAAGGGTATTTCACCCATGATGATGCCTACCCACGCCTCAGTCTTTTTAACACTTCTTCTCCCAGCACATCCCGGAGAGCCGACGGTATGCACCTGATAATTTCCTCGATCTGGGTGGCCGGTGTGGGTTGTGCGCCCTTTCCTGCCGTCCTGTTTACCTGCATGGCGGCCACGGCCGCTTCCCGCATATTCATCCCTGCGTCAATCATAACGGAGACCAGGCCCGTCAAGGTATCCCCCGTCCCGCCGATGGCCTCCAAAGCCTCCTCGACAGGGTCATCCACAGTCTCAAGGATCCCACTTTCATCGGCCAGATAATCCTTTTCCCCCTTTACAAGAAGATAACGGGCGGCGTTATGATGCTTATACGCCCTAGCAATGAGATCGGGAACACGATTCTCTTCGTGAAGGATAAATCCCCGGGTGTAAAAGGGATGAGGGGCTTCCTCGTCGGCCAGAAAGGCCAGTTCTCCCACATCGGGAGTAAAGAGATCATACAGCAAGGCCTCTCCGCTCATCTTGGCTGCATACATGGATCCCGCATCGGCGATCAGACTCGGTCGTTGGCTCAGGCTTCCGATCACGACATGCAAACTCTTGTGCCAGTGGATGTTGGGTTGGATATAGTGAAAGGTGATCGTTTGAAAGGACATATGAGGCAAAACGTCGGTCATATGGCGATATAACCGCCCGCTTCCTTTCCCTGTTCCCGTATCGCCTACGAGATAGGCAAATGGTGGCGGTTGTTTTAGTACCTCCGCCGCCGTCACGGCCGCTGCCAGAAGGGCGGCGGTCCCTCTGTTGACGGCAACGGATGACGATCCTATTCGAAGATGTTCTCCGCTGAGTTTGACCTCTCCCTCCACGAGCGGGAAGCTGTCCTCCGGAATCGTTCCTGCTATACAGAGCATCGGCGCTGAACCTCCTCATAGGCAAGCTGGAGTGCGTAACCGCAGAGAGTGTGACCTATTTCTCTGGGACTTGGCGCGTCGGCAAGGGTTTTCCCCACCAGGGCGGCAGCCAGGTAAGGAACATCGGGACATCCGCCTCCAGATATGTTCACGATGAGGGTTGTCTCCCTGTCCACCGTCAACTTCATGTTCGCTGCCCGAACCATCAGGTATCTGCCGTAATCTTTGACATGGAAGATATCAACGGGTTGAAGAAGGGGACTGGTAACGGGCACCACCTTTAAAGGTGGCAGCTTTTGTAACTCGAGAACCCTCAGAATCTGCAGTTCTTCCATCAGAGGAAATTCAATAACCAGATCACATCCCTTGCGGATTTCCGACGGGGGTCCCATGACCCGGATTTCCCAGCCATGTTTTTTCAGCAGGGTTTCCGCATGAATCACCTCACTGGTATTTTCAAAGACAAGAAATCCCCGGTCGGTTTTCCTCTCAAGACCTGATGCGGCGTCCTGCGTACGCTTCCCTTTCAAATAATCGAAGAGGGCCAAGAAAAATTACTCCTTTCTCAGGGTTATGTTAAAAGCACCCTCGGCCTCACTGATGTCCGCAATCTTCCATCCATGGCTTTTTGCCGCCCGGGAGACATTCTCCTTGGACGCCTCATTGTCCACCATAACCAGAAGCTCATCTGCGCTGCCTTCCTTTATTTCATCCAGGGTCATCAAAACCGGTTGGGGGCAGGACAGTCCACGCGCATCCACCGTCTTAGCCATATCTATTCCTCCTATCTGTTATCTATTCTATGCGATTCTTTTTCTCATGGTAAAGCCGATGAACAGGCACACGAGAAGACCGATAATGACCGCCGGAATACCGTAGGGACCGACCCCAGCCGGTGAACTGGCCAAACCGAAATTATGACTGATGCCGGCCCCGACAATCATGCCCAGAACAAACACGGCAGCGTCACCATCCCCTTCGCCGGAAAGGAAAAGCTGGCGGCCGGGACAGCCGCCGGCAAGACAGTACGCCAGGCCCGAAAGGGTCATACCGGCAAAATTCCACAGGTGCATGGTGTGGGCTACGGGCTGTCCCGCAAAACCCGGCTTGAACTGTCCCAGGATGAAGTTGACCACGAAGGCGGTAAGGATCAGCATCAGGAACCCTGACAGCAGGTGCATGGACCGGAAGAGGACAAAATCACGAATGGCGCCCATGGTGCAGAAACGGCTTCGCTGGGCCACAAAGCCGATCAGGAGACCGACTCCGAGAGAAATCGCCAGATACGCATGCTGGGAACCAGGCCCTTTCATGCTGTAAAAAAGGATCTCGTTTTTGTCCTTGCCGGGGATCTGGGGAAAAATAAGCATGAGCACCAGGAGCCCGACCATGAAGAGGGGAAGCATCCAGCCCGCGGAATGGTGGGTTGGTTGGGTCCGTCCAAGGCTGTATCCCCCTTTGAGAAAAAGCGTCCCGATCCAGACGCCGAAAACGAGCCCCAAAAGCCCGACAATGGCGGTGCCGTCGCCTCCGGCAAGTCGCAGGGCCGCGCGCCATGGGCAGCCAAGGAATACCAGAGCGCCGATCATGGCAAATACGCCCAGGAAAAAGCGGACGATGGGTGCCGAACCGAGGCGGGGTTTAAATTCCTTGAACACAAAAGCGGCAATCATCGACCCCAGGACGAAGCCGATAATTTCCGGGCGAATGTACTGGACAACCGCTGCCCGGTGAAATCCGATAGCGCCGGCAATATCCCGCTCAAAACAGGCCACGCAGATTCCCATGTTGGGAGGATTGCCCAGGTACTGTAAGAGTGGAGCCAATATTCCGATCAGGATGCCGACGCCGATAATTCCCCAAGATTCCGCAAAGATGTTTTTTATCCCCTTCATTTCCTTTCTCCTTCCACTGAGCTCCGTACTGCGGTCTGATGATCACTTAAATATTCTTCGGATGTGGTAGGCTATATGAAACTGAAAGGAATAGGTCAAATCACTTTATTGAATAGTTTACTGCCAGATATAACCGCGAGGAATGGATCGGCAGGAAAAAGTTGGATGCGGTTTCAGAAATGCCCCGATCTTCGGCTGCGATATCCCCGTTCCCGATCCTCATGGCCTGAGAAGCCGAAAACTCTGGCTGACGGTTTCGAATGTCTGGACATCCTTATCGAAGTAATGCCTGGCAGCAGCCCTGTACCAGATTCCATAGATCCATTCGCCGGACATGATCTCGTAGTGGATGCACTTGAAACGCAACTGCCCTTCCTTGGTCTTGAACTCGTAAACAATCTTGGAACCCGGGATGCCGGAGAGAGTCGCCGGAGAGCTTTCCAGAAGCTTGAAGTTTGTGATCAGAGGATCGGACTTGATGTTGTCTATTGCGACATCGGCCATTTCCTGGGGCAGCATGTTCCGGCTGTACTTTTTCCTGGTGTTCTTCAACTCCTGGTCAACATTGAAGCGCCCGACGCGTATGGTCTGCAGGAGAACCCCATCGCGGGTGACAAGAAGTCCCGTCACCGTGTTGGATTTCATCCAGCCTTCCGGCAGCGTCACCGAATAATTCTCCGGTTCGGCCCGGTAATCACCGCCCACTTTGACCCATGGGGCACAGGCCGTAAGAACCAAGAGGATCAGGACAAGCCAGCATTTCTTCATCGTATCACCTCACTCGCATTGTTTGAGATATTCCAGGACATAGGCTCTATCCTGCGCCTGAGGGGCCAGGATCAGGTATTGCTGAAGATGTTCTTTTGCCTGCGGCCTCTCTCCCTTTTTCAAATGAAGCAACCCCAGGGCTTTGTGGGAATTAGCGTATGACGGGTCTTGGCCGATGGATTTGCGATAGAAATCCATCGCCTTGTCCAGGTCGCCTTGCTCGTTCCTCTGTCTGCATACCTCGCCGAGAAGAAAGTGGGCGTGGGCATCATCGGGTTTTTGGGAGAGATACCGCTCCGCTTCCCGTTGAGCAATGTTATAATTTCCGGCACTGATGTTCTGATCGGCATCAATGAGCCAAAGGGTTGAGGTTTTCCGAGAGAAGATCGCTTCGTTTTTCATTCCGCCCTTGCCGGGGTGGAGGGTCTGCAGTTTTTCATAATTCTCGATCCGTTCCTGGAGCCGGGGATGGCTTCCAAAAAAGAAGGGCTCGTCAATCTTGCGCTCCTCCACATCCTCTTTCAGCCGCAGGAAAAGTTTCCCTGTCTCCGCCGGATCGTATTGCGCCGCCACAACGAGCCCAAAGCCCTCCGTATCCGCCTCCGTTTCCAGTTCTCTGCTGTACCCCTGAACAGCTGCGAGGGTTCCCACCTGCCCCAATAAACTGGCGAGGCTTCCCACTCCCCCGGCTGCAAGGGTCAGGACGTTGAATGTGGCCATGAAGGCCGCCTTGTTTTTCAAATCCCTCATTTGCTGCAACGCATGCCGGTGGGTGACATGGGTCATCTCATGAGCCAGCAACGTTGCCAGTTCCGCCTCGTTTTCCATCCGGGCGATCATCCCCGAGTGGACATAAATCACGCCGTTCGGGTATGCAAAGGCATTGAGGAGCGGATTCTTCAGGACGACAATCCGGAAGGCAATCTGTTGATGGACTTCCGCGGGGTGCAGCCTCCTTGCCACTTCATTGACGTAGGAGACCAGTTCCTCGTTCCTGTATAACAGGTCACTCCGTTCCAACTTTTTCTGTTCTTCTTCCGACCGGTTCCAGAGACGCCGCTCGTCGCCCTCCATCTGGAAGGACGAGGACGAACCGCCTCGAACAGGCAGAACAGACGTCGTTTCACACCCGGCAAGAAGGGTAAGAGCGGTCAATAACAACATGAAAAGGGGCAGGGTTTTTTTCATTCAGCGGCCTGCGGGAAAATCAGCCAATAGGGCGGTTACGAGAGCTTTGACATCCTCCGGCTTTCTCAAGTCATATTGAGGCCCGCTTTGTACATTGAACCAGAGGATGTCCCCGGAGGAATCCACGACGGCAAGGCTGACGAACGCTGCACCTCCACGCGGGACAACGGCGACGCCGGCCAGGGCGCCAAGGACAATGCCGGTCGCCATCAAGGCCTGTCGTCCCGCCGTGGAAATTTTATCCTGGGCATAAACAAAAATCAGGGCGTCAGCGTTGACCTTGGCGAGGAAGTCCTGGATGGGGCCCAGGGTGTAATCAAAATGACTCACCTTCTCCGGAAACAGGTTGGGCTGCGTATACGTATGAAGGAGGATGCTGGTGCTGACGGCACGATAGAGAGCCTGGATGTCTTCCAGTTCCTCTTCGAGCTCCTTGGAAACAACGACCGGCTCCACGGTTCGCTGCTTCTGTGCGAGACAGCCTATGCATGAACCCTGAACATGCCTTCCCGCTTCGGCGCTCCATTCATCCTGGAGTTCCTGGATTCCCCCTGCATCCAATACATAAACTTTTGCGTCCACGGGCAGAAGGCCGGGCTTTGAAACCGCCGCGATTCTCGTGTCGAATTGTGGATGTGTCCGGAATGTTTTCGTCGGCGCACAAGCCTGGCAGAGAAGAAGCGAAAACATTACGACCCACACCGCTTTCGTCCAAGATTCCCTTTTCATGGCATCCTCCTCCGCTCGTCGGAATCTTTCCGCTGTCTCCATCATGATACGTTCTGGTAGGGATTGGCTTATCCCCGCTTTTTTAACATATTCCGCCCGATCCAAGAGATTGTCAATTAAAATAATCCATAGGATTATCAATGTGTTGGCTAATCTTTTAGCGGTTGGAAGGAGAAAAAAGGGCGGGGCCGTTGCCGGCCCCGCCCGGGAAAGCGGATCATCCTACTTCTTTTTCTTGGGCAGAGGCGGCTCGTACCCATCCGACAGGATCTTCAAAAAGGCGACGATGGCCGCTTCGTCCTCTTCCGTCAACTTCAAGTCCCCCAATTCCGCCGTGTTCACATTCTGGGCTACCTCCGGCGCGGGCCAGCAGTTTGCTTCCCGCGCTTCTGCCTCGGTGTAAGGTCCGGGACAAACCGGTTTTACGTCCCTCGTGTTGTAGAAGTGCACAATGCCCTCGAGGCTTTTGAAGTAGCCGTTGTGACCATAGGCCTTTACACCCCCATCAAAGTCCCTCAAGTCCACGTTGCGGAGAGTCGGGACCTTGTGCTTGCCCATGTTGGCGTCCGCATATTTTGCATAGTCCGGCCGCGTGGCAAGGAACCCACCAAGCCCAAGGTCGACAAATGTTGGATTGTCATCATAGACGGGGTTTTCCGGGTTTTTCGGGACGCCGAGGTTGTCATAGGTGAAATCGGTGAAGAGCGGGGCGCGGCCATCGATCACATGGCACTTGGAGCATTTTCCCTTCCCCTGGAACAGGGCGAGCCCCTTACGCTCCTGCTTGGTCAATTGCACCTTTCCCGGCAGCGAGTAGTCATATTTGGAAGAGAAGGCATTGACCTCCGTCGAAGCCTCATAGGCGGCGATGGAATAGCCGATTTTGTCATAGGCTGAAGCCACATCCCCGGTGCAGACTTCGGAACCCCAGACATTCATAAAAAGCGTCGCATAGCTGGAGCTGCAGACTCTTGTTACCACATCCTCCGGACTGCCAAGAGCCTGTTCCTTCGGGTTCAGAAAAGGGCCCAGGGCCTGTTCGGCAGCGGCGCTGCCCAGCCTTTCACCCGTGGCCCTGCCGTCCCAGAAGTTTCCTCCCGTGAACAGCCCTTTCTTGTCGACGTGGAGCACGGGGCTCTGCGTCGCATAGGCGGAGCTGGGCGGCTTCCGGTCCCCGAAAGCGCCAGGAATCGACCCCTCATAGACAGCCCCATGTGCATTAATGCTCGAATCCGGTCCCGTCCAACCGGCCCCCTGGGCATGACAGGTCGCACAAGACTGATTGCTATTGATGGAAAGGTTCTCATCGAAAAAGATCTTCTTTCCCAACTCTTCCTTACGGAGTGAGTGCCTGTGACGTAGAGATGGCGATCAATCCGACGAATAGAAGCAACATCGTGGAATAAAGCAGAATTTTGCCTTTCATGATCTTACCTCCTTATGAATGCTTGGTCCGTGTCGTCTGGTCACGGACATTCCGTTGTCGCCTCCTCTTCACCTCCTTTCAAAAATTGCGCGCCTGTGTCACCTCTTTTGCCATCCTGAAACCACGAAGGAAAGGATCCATTCAGCGGCAGCGGGGAATTCGGACCGGAACATGGGCGGCTGCATTCAACCGGAGAAGACCAGTAACAAAAAACGGGGGGAAAGAAAAAATGGATACGGTCTTTTCCTTCCTTAAAAATAAGCGGCATCATCGTGGGCCTGGATATCCATGGTTCAAGGAACCTTTTTCCACTGATAAGAATTATACGCATCTGGTCCTTAAGCTGTCAATAGCTAAATAGTCTTATAAAAACAAAGGTATGAATAGATAGCATCGCCCATTTGGCCTGATGCTCAGGCAGGAGTTGACAAGCCCGCAGACGGTATGTATATCTATAAGGATTCTGACGCGTTTTTTTCAGCGGACAAGGAGCAATGACCAGGGGATGAACGAAAAGGAACGGAAAATTTCAGTCGGCCTGATTCAGACGGCCTGTGGACCGGACAGGAAGGGCAACCTGGGCCGCGCACTGGAAAAAGCGGACTTCGCCGCTGATCAGGGAGCGCAGATCCTCTGCTTCCAGGAACTTTTTACGTCCCTTTATTTCTGCGATCACGAAAACTATGACCGGTTCCAATGGGCTGAACCCGTTCCCGGACCGACCACCGAACGCCTGCAGGAGCTCGCCCGGAAACGGAACGTGGTCATTGTAGCCTCCCTTTTCGAGAAGCGGGCCGAAGGCCTCTACCACAATACCGCCGCCGTCATTGACGCGGGGGGAGAATACCTGGGAAAGTACCGCAAGATGCACATTCCCGACGATCCCGGCTACTATGAAAAGTTCTACTTTGCGCCGGGCGATCTGGGGTTTCGCGTCTTTTCGACCCGTTATGCCCGGATCGGGACGCTCATCTGCTGGGACCAGTGGTATCCTGAAGCGGCCCGGATCGCCGCCCTTATGGGGGCTGAAATTCTCTTCTATCCCACGGCGATCGGCTGGGCGACGGCACAGGATTCGGAAACCAACCGGGAGCAGTTCGACGCCTGGCAGACGATCCAGCGGGGGCATGCCGTCGCCAACGGGGTGCACGTCGTCGCGGTGAACCGTACAGGCCGGGAAGGAGAGATGCTGTTCTGGGGCGGCTCCTTTGTTTCCAACCCCTTCGGGACGGTGCTCTGGCAGGCGCCGGCAGACAAAGAGGCCGTACATGTCCAGGAGATCGATCTGTCCCTGACCGGCTTTTACCGGACCCACTGGCCGTTCCTGCGCGATCGGCGGATTGACGCCTACGGGGATCTTTCAAAACGTTTCCTTGATTGAGCCCTTCCATCTCCTATGAAGACACCGAAAGAACTGGGGTATTATTTTCCCGCCGAATGGCATCCACACGCCGCCACCTGGTTGAGCTATCCTCACAACGAGGCTTCCTGGCCGGGAAAGATCTCGACGATATTCCCCGCCTACCATTCGTTCATCAAGGAAATCAGCCGCGGTGAGAGGGTCAACATCAACGTGACCGACGAGGCCATGGGCCGGCATGTCCGGGAGGAGCTGGAAAAAATCGACGTCGATCCGTCTCGGATTTCCCTTTACCTCCATCCCACCAATGACGCCTGGTGCCGGGATCACGGCCCGGCCTTCCTGATTGCCGGACGCCCGGACCTCAGACCGCCGAAAGTCATCGTCAACTGGAAGTACAACGCCTGGGGGAACAAGTATCCCCATGACCTGGACAATACCATCCCCGAGCGGATCGCCTCGCTCCTCGATCTTCCGGTGTTTTCCCCCGGGATTGTCATGGAGGGGGGCTCCGTGGAGTTCAACGGCGCGGGGACGGTGCTCACAACCACGGCCTGCCTGCTCCACGAAAACCGCAATCCATCATTGAACCGGGAACAGATAGAACAGGCCCTGCAGGACTTTTACGGGGTCGAGCAGGTGCTCTGGCTGGGTGAAGGGATCGAAGGGGATGACACCAACGGCCACATCGACGACATGACCCGGTTCGTGTCACCCGATACCGTCATCACCATGGTGGAGCCCGACCGGAAGGACGCCAATCATTTCCCCCTGCACACCAACCTGCAAACCCTGAAATCGATGAGGCTTCTCAACGGCAAGTCCTTGAATGTCGTTGAAATTCCCATGCCGGATCCCGTCTATTACGACGGGCAGCGCCTGCCCGCCTCCTACGCCAACTTCTACATCTGCAATGCCGGTGTGCTCGTCCCCACCTTCCAGTGCCCCAAGGATTCGCTGGCCATCGACCTGCTCAGCCGATGTTTTCCCGACCGCCCGGTGATCGGCATCGACTCCGTGGAAATCATCTGGGGACTGGGGAGCTGGCACTGCCTCAGCCAGCAGGAGCCGGAGCGCCCCTCTCCTTGTCCTTAATCCCTTGAATTTGTAGCCCGATTATCCCACCCGTTTCACCCATGATCCCCCTGAACAGGCCGACACTCCGTAAAGAGTCCCTCCCGTCGCACCTGCTCAAAAAGCCACCCGCGCGCGCACGCCGAAGACCCAAAGGTCCCTGTTGTCCGCATCGCCGTTTGCATTCTTCACCCACTGGATGTCGGGGGAGATGCGGAAATGGTCGTGAACCTTCAGATTGTAATAGAGTTCCACGTGATGCTCGTTCCCGGAACGGATGCCGCTGTCCCGGTCGGTTTCTTCCCAGTCGTCACCGATGATGGCCATCCCGTACGCCAGGCCGATGACATCATCCTGCCGACCGTAGAATTTCCCCGAACACTTCAGCCCCGCGCTCCAGGCATGTTTGATCTGTGAGACGCTGCCGCGCTGCCATCCATACCGGGCAAAGAGAGTCAACAGGTCGGTAATCTCCTGGTCGAGGGACAAACCGATCCCGTAATTCTTCTCCCCGGTCTTGTCCGGATCCACCAGGTCGGCATGATCCTTGTTGTTGAGCCAGCCGTAGAACCGATAATTCCCCTGACACTCGCCGATCTTCGGTTTGAAACCGATCTCTGCGATGGAAAAAACATCATCGAACAGGCTGTCCCCATCACCGTCCGCATCGGCAAATCCCACCCCGAACCCCAGGTCATCGCGGAGGGAGAACCAGATCATCGCCCCGATGCCGTTGTCATCGGGAAATTCCACGGCCAGGTTGTTCACGAATCCGCCGGAGAGGAACTGCGTCTTCTCGCAGTTGGCAACGGCATTCGTATCGAAGTCCGTTGTCAGATCGATCTTGCCGGCGCGAAAGCGCAGACGTTCTTTGAACCAGGTATGTTCATACCATACTTCCGAAAGACTGAGTTTGTCCTCTTCATTTGCCGTATCATTGAAACCCGACAGCGTCGGGAGATCGCCATCGATGCCATTCCCCGTTCCCGCCTCGGTCAGGAAGTAGAACTTGCCGGATTCGGCAAGCGGGAGTGACGCTTCCAGATCGAAGGAGAGCGTGCCGTCGGTTACGTTTCCTTTACGACTATGCCGCTTCTTTGCCCCTGCGGAACCTTGAACACCAGCCGTCGCTCCTCCGGCGATCTCGATCTTTTCGTACCAGCGCTTTTCCTCTTCCTTTTTCGAATCCGTTGCCGCCTGCTGTTCGAAAGCTTTCTCCAGACGTTCGAGTTTTTCCCTCAGGGCATTGATCTCCTCCCGCGAAACCGTGGATTCTTCAGCAAAGACGGCTGTTGAGGTCAGCAGGAGGACAAATCCAGAAATCATCCATATTACCAAGCGTTTCATATTCTTTATATTCCTTTCAACTGTTATCAATAAAAAAGGGTGCAACGAGCATCCGGCATTTTCTGCCGATCTCATTACACCCTCACTTCCCGGCTCCCAGCGCCGGGCCGTAGGTTTTATCCTGTCCCTTTCTGGAACTAGGCGATCTCTCCCAGAACTCTGGTCAACTTTTTCCGCAGCGCTTCAAGCTGCTTCGAACGGAAGGATTTTCTGCTCTCCTCCAGAACCGAAATGGCATCCAGCAACGTTTCCTTGAATTTATGCCGATGAGGGCAGCTTCCTGAAGCGCACGAAGATAAAACCGGGATGCCACCCCCTTTCCTGAGTCCATCCAGAAGGTTCTCCTGATCCTTCAATGCCGCCTGGATCTCTTCGAGATTTCTTGCCAGGAGATCGTAGTGGTTCATTTTCCGCTATCCTGTTTGAAATCCGCTTCTCCCATCTCTCCGCGGGGACAGTCGGCACAGCCGCCCGCACAGTTGTCGCGGGAATTTCCGCCCGTCAGGGTTCCATAATAGAATGCCCCGATCCCAACAGCGGCCGCAGCGATTATGCCGGCCACAAGCACCATCTCCATGATCCCATCCCCCTCTCAGATCCCGATGCCCAGAAGTCTGCCCGTTTGAAAAACGATCACCGTGAGCACATAGGCCATCAGCGTCAGCCCTCCGAGCTGGAACAGCGCCCACCGCCACGAATTGCTCTCTCTCCTTGTCACGGCAATGGTCGCCATGCACGGTGCACTGACGAGGCAGAAGAGCATGATGCAGAAGCCGACCAGCGGGGAATAGGTGCCTTTGAGTTTGTCCCGAAGCGTTTCGGATTCTTCGTCCGCTTCCCCCATGGCGTAAACGATGCCCATCTGGGCGACGAAGACCTCTTTCGCGGCAAAGGCCCCGATGAGCGCCGTACCGATTTTCCAGTCGAATCCCATGGGTTTCAGAAGGGGCTCCAGGGCATGCCCGACATTCCCGGCGATGCTGCCGCGCAGCGCCGCCTCCTTCTCCGCGTTGTCAAGAGCGGCGAGTTTCTCCGCCTTCTCCTCCTCCCCGATATTTTCCATCGCAACGGCCTGCCGGGCCTTTTCATAACGGCTGGACTCTTCAGCGGACAAGCCGGGGAAGGTCGTCATCGCCCAAAGCAGAATGGAGATCCCAAGTATGATGGTTCCGGCCTTTTTCAGATAGAGCCACCCCCGTTCCCACATGTGGATCAGGACGCCTTTGAGCGTCGGCAACCGGTAGGGCGGCAGCTCCATGACAAAGGGAACGGATTCGCCCTTCAGGACCGTGAGGCGTAGGAGCTTCGCACTGGCGACGGCCAGGAGGACGCCGATGACATAAATGATCCACAGCATGGGGCCATGCCATGCCTGCGGGAAAAAGGCCGGAATGATGAGCGCGTAGATCGGCAGCCGGGCGCCGCAACTCATGAGCGGAACCACCATCATCGTCGTCAGCCTGTCCCGCCGGTTTTCCAGGGTTCGGGTTGCCATGATCGCCGGTACGGAGCAGCCGAAACCGATGAGCATCGGGATGAAACTCTTGCCGTGCAGCCCGATTTTGTGCATCAGACGATCCATGATGAAGGCCGCCCGGGCCATGTAGCCCGTATCTTCCAGGATCGCGATGGCCAGAAAGAGCAGCAGAATGTTCGGCAGAAACACGACGACCCCGCCCACGCCGCCGATGACGCCATCCACCAGAAGGGACTTCAGCAGGCTTTCCGATCCTTCCGGCCACCACCCTGCCATTTGTTCCCCCATCCAGCCGAAGAGGGCTTCAAGCCAGCCCATGGGCGGATCGCCCAAGGTAAAGGTCAACTGGAAGACAAGGTACATCAACCCCAGAAAGATCGGAAGACCGAGAACACGGTTCGTGACGACGGCATCAACCCTATCCGACATGGTATGACGGATCTCGATGGTGGAGCGGGCCGCTTCCTGGCAGACACCGGATATAAATCCATACCGGCAGCCGGCAATGGTCGTCTCGGGTTGCTCCCCGAGGGTCTTCTCCACATGGGCCGCACTTTTCTCGATCTGGGCATGCACCTCCGGGGAAGCGACCGCCTTGCGCAATTCCCTGTCGTTTTCCAGCAGCTTGACGGCCAGCCATCGCGCATCGTATTTCCCGTTGAGTGAGTTCGCCATTTTGATGAGCGCTTCGATCGTGGCAATCTCTTCCTCAAGCTCCGGGCCGTAACTGATAGCCGCAGGCCGACCGTTGCCCGCGTTATCGACTCCCGACTCGCTTTTCCCGGCGGTCAGCACGATGGCGTCGAGAAGCTCTTTCATCCCGCCGCCCTTGTTTCCCGTCGTCTGGACAATCCGCGCCCCGAAATACCGGGAGATCTTCTCGATATCGAATTCATATCCCCGCGCCCTGGCCATATCGCTCATATTGAAGGCCAGCACGAGCGGCACGCCGAGTTCCATGAGCTGAACGGCGAGATAGAGGTTCCTCTCCAGGTTGGATGCATCCAGGATGTCCACGACGACATCGGGCATTTCGTCGAGAAGAAAATTTCTCGCCACGAGTTCCTCCGCCGAGTAGGCAGTCAGGCTGTACGTGCCGGGCAGGTCGACGATCTTCAGTTCCGTATCTCCATGACGGAGGAAACCCTCCTTGCGCTCCACCGTCACACCGGGATAGTTCCCCACATGCTGGCGGGCACCGGTCAGGTTATTGAATATCGTTGTCTTTCCGGAGTTCGGGTTGCCTGCAAGGGCAACGACGATCTTTGATTTCATGGGAATTATCGTCCCTCCTCCCCAATATTAGCAAAACCATATAAATTTAGCTTGCCCTAAACTTTATGGCAAAAAAATTATTCCACCACGATCTTCTGCGCCATGCCGCGGCCCAGCATGATCCGACTGCCCTTGACGGCAATGATGAAAGGCCCCCGGAAGGAATTCTGGAGCACTTCGATCTCCACGCCCGGCACCAGCCCCATAGCGGTCAACTGGCCCTGAAGTCCATGACCGGCGTCCACGGCCACGAGCCGCACGCGTCTTCCCGGCTGTACAATGGTCAACGGCATGGGTAACACCTCACAGATAGAGTTGAATGCAACCTACAGGGATTCAATCTCGACCCCCTCGGCTTCCTCTTTCCGCAGGGAAAGATGATAGCCTTTTACTTTGATATCAATGGGATCGCCCAGCGGGGCGATGCGTTCCACTTCGACAACGGCACCGGGAGTGACTCCCATTTCAACAATGCGCCTGCTTGTTTCTCCCCTGACCTTGATCTTCAAGACTTTTCCCTTCTGTCCGGGCTTCAGATCCTTCAGGCTTACGACAGTCATTGCTCGACGATCTCCTTTCCTCTTCTTCCTATTTCTGACCTCATCAAGGGTAACGGAAATGCATTTTTCACAATGTTCCTCTGTATCCCCCTGGTCGCAGTGGTGGCTGAATCCCGCAATCCACTTGGATCCGCCCCGGGGGCAGACCTCGATGAATTCGGCGAACTGGATGAACCGCTCCAGGATATCCCTGGGAATGGAATGCTCCATCTGGCAGGCCGCTTGATCGGCGTTGGTTTCTTCGACGGCGAGGACATTGACGAAAAAATCACGCAGGACCTCGTGGCGACGGATGACATCCTTTGCCGCGGTTTTTCCATCGGAGGTCAGGGAAATGACATCATAAGGGGCGTAATTAATGAGTTTCTTTTCGGCAAGGGAGCGCAGGGCACCGGTTACCGACGCATTGCTGACCTTGAGCCTTCTGGCGATGTCCTTCGGCCGCACCGCCTGTTTCTCCGCGATGATCTGGAAAATCGCTTCCAGATAATCTTCCAGACTGGCTGTCAGGGTATCGGTCAGAGTCATGCTGTATTTCCTCCAAGGCCTCTTCGGTATTAGTGGGCTAAACTTTTAAGGCATGACTAAACTTTTGTCAATCTCTTTTTCTCATGGCATAAATTCGGAAAGAATCCGTACGCGCCTGCGGTGTCGCCATCACCGCCACTGCCAGAAATACACCAGCAGAACGCCCGCCAGCAGGATCCGGTAGACTCCGAAGGGAATCAGCCCATGATGCGTCAGCCACTTGACCAGCGCCTTGACGGAGATCACGGCGGTCAGCCAGCTCACGGCCAGGCCCACCGCCAGGGCCAGCATGCCTGCGGAATCGCCCAGGACATGCCAGTTATTGTATGCGGAATACAGTGTCGCCGCCCCAAGGGTGGGAAGAGCCAGCAGAAAACTGAACTCTGCGGCGGCGACCATGTTGAGGCCTGCGATAAGCCCGGCGATCATGGTGATCATGCTCCGGCTTGTGCCCGGCCACATCGAAACCACCTGCAGAATCCCGATAAAAAGGGCTTGCCGGTACAGCATGGAATTGACGTCGGATATCCAAGGTCGGTTGCGGTTCCGGATCCAGAAGAAATACTCCGCGGCAATCATCAAAACACCGCCTGCCACCAGGGCGTACACCACGGGAAGCGGCCCGAACAGATACGTTTCAATGGGCCGGTGAAAGAGCTTCCCGAAAACGGCGGCGGGAAGAAAGGCGATCAGCAGGAGGCCCAGCAGCTTGAGCCCCTGCTGCTCGGAATCCTCAAGGGAAGAAACAGGACGCCGGCCTGCAACAGCCGTGAGAGCCCCCTTCAGCCCCGCAAGCATCTGCCTCACACGCTTGCGGTAAAGTCCCAACACGGCGAGAATCGCCCCGAGCTGGATGACGATGTTGAAAGAATCCAGGGCATCGTTCTTGTCCATGAGAGCCCCCAGGGGACCCCTCATTTCGCTGAATTCGGTCATGCCCAGGGCGTGATTGGCCAGAATCAGGTGGCCCGTGGAGGAGATGGGAAGGTATTCCGTGACGCCCTCGACGATGCCGAGCACAGCGGCTTCCCAGACAGCGATCTTCCTCTCGGACGCAGCAGGGCATCCGGGTTCCGGAGCCGCTGAGCCGACAGAAGCCGCCGCAAGAACCAGCGCTATCAAAATCCCGAGCAGCACGAATCGGAAACCGTTTCTCATGTTATTGCACTCCCTGACGTTCCTTTCCGCTTCCCGGGCTTGCGCCGGAATAAAATCTTCATGCCCTGCCGAGTTCAAGCACCTTCTCCTTTTCCGCCCCTTCAGACTTCATGGATCGATTCTCCCGCACAGAATTCTGGAACCGCTTTTTTTTCAGCGCAATCGCTGTCCCCTTTAGCATTTCGCAAACGCATCATCCAGTCAAAAAGGAGCGCTGAAAGGATGACGATTTTTCCGAGGGATTTTCTGATATGAAAAAAACGCGGACAGACGGCTGGAAATGGTTCCACTGCACAGCGGAAATTCACGGCGATGGAACAGGTTCGCCCGGCACCCTGCTCTTACGGAAGCCCCTGAATGCCGTAATCTCTTTTCGCTTTTTTTAAATCCACGGCCAAAAGACGCTTCCTCTTGTCCACAAAAACCCCTTTGGACGAAAGGGCATCCACGAGCCCCGGCTCCATTCTCATCAGTTTTTCCAGGCGTATCCTGGTTTTTTCCTTGTTCAATCGATAGTCTCCACCCGGGGCATCGTTCATCGAAATCCCTTCCCAGTCTCCCTTTTTGAAAGACCATGCAAGGATTGTTTCATCTTCGGGCAGGGAAAAGAGCACAACCCGCAGTTCCTCTTTCCCCATGACGTTCTTCACGTTGCCGCTTTGCAGGACGGCCTGCCTGCTCAACGCCCCGATCAGCAGGGCTGCTTCAAGAGGGGAAGCCTCCCGTTGCGCCAGCACCTGACCGGTGGGCCTGATTTCGACGATGTCCCTTTGGAAGAGCTTCCGACCTTCGGTTTCCGCATCCACATCAATGCCCTCCACCCCCTTGAACAGGTTTTCGAAGCAGGCCTCGAACCAGCGATCGACAAGCTGTGGAGCGCCATCCGAAGTGCGAAAGCGGCTCAATATTTCGCCTGTCCGCTTTCTAACGGCGTTCTCCTCGGAAAACACCCAGGCGGTCAGCGAGGCGGCCAGGAAGTCGCGAGACACCATGCCACCCTCCGGCGTCCTGATATCCCAGGTAAACTTGTTTTTTGAAAGGATCTTTATCCTGGCTGGATTCGCATAATAGCTTGTTTTCCGATCCCAGCTGAGAATTTCCACGTTGACGTTCAAGACCGTGTCTTTCACTTCCTCCGCGGTGAACTCAAAGCGGGGCTCTACCGGCGGACTCGGCCACCAGGCGTCATCCTTGCTCTTGGGAATCGTGAACACATTGTCATCGGGATGCCGTACGACAACGGGCACATCGGCCCTCTCGTGCAATTGGAAGGTGATGCGAACCACCAAATCGGCATTGGTCCTGTTCTGCACCCAGAACTTGAACCAGTAGAGGGGATTATCCCTGGTCTCCAACCCGACATTATTTTTGAGGTAATAGGGAATCGTTTCGTAGGTGATCTTTCCGGGCTCCACTTTCAAAGGGGTGACATCCTGTTTCGCCTTCTGCCATTCGGCGGTGGGAAGGAGGTCACACATTTTCAGCAGGCCAAGCAACGTCGATACCAGAACCAGGATCTGCGTGATGATGCCCGGCCAGGTTTTCAGGAACTGCAGCATCGTGCTGTTCTTCTCATCGGTTGTCGGCATAGTCCTTCAATCCTTGAAGAGTCCGATGGCATCGACCACCATCAGGTCAGCCACGGTCCTCCGTGTAAAGAGGCGCGTTTCTCTGGCCCGTATCGTTTCAATGATGTACTCGACATCTTCCAGCCTGCCCAGATCCTTCCAATACCGTTTCCATTGGAGAACGTTGCCCAGCCCCGCGTTGTGCTCCATGAGAGCAAAAAGAACATGGCCGTCATGGTGAGGGAGAAGCTCTTCATTGAACCATCGCACTCCCAGGCTGATACTCTGTGTCGGGTTGAGCAGAAACGTTTCCCTTGAGGGTGCGCCGCTTTCCAGAAGCAGATCCCATCGAGCGTTCAGACTGTCAAAGGTGGAGGGAATGAACTGGAACAATCCCAACGCACCGGCTTTTGAAAGTGCGGTCGAACAGAAGAGGCTTTCCCGTCGAAGAATGCTGTAGACGAGTTCCGGGCTCACCTGATCCCCGGCCCCTGCCTGCTGGGTGGCCGCCGCAAGAATCTCGTTCCGGAAACACGGGGGATAGGCCGTCGCCAGGTAAAACGCGCGGCGTTCCATGGCGGCCCGCTGCTCGTTGCGGCTTTTTTCGGGAATATCCCTCCCCTCAATGATAATGGACATGGACAGGGGCAAGTCCCCAGCCTGGCCGACTTTGTCGGAAATCTCCAGGTAGTTTGCTGCAATATCGTCTCGATCATCCAGTGACTCGGCCGCCGCAAAGGCATCCTGCCGCAGGGCGAGCAGCACAGAGACCTGGGGGAAAAGGCCGGATTGCTCCAACTCCTCAACGGTCAAATCCTCCAGGCGCTTTGCCGGGATCCGTTCCCGCAGCCGCTGATAGGCTCCGTACACAGCCCGGTATAATCCCGTGTCGAGCGCCGCTTTCAGGCGGAGGTGATAGGCTGACCGTCCCGACAGGTGCACTTCGTGCCTGCTCCCGTTATAGAGGCTTCGCAGTTCCTTCCGGGTCTCCTCATCGGGCAGGAGAGACTGCGAAGCCCTGTTTCCCATGCGCAGGTGCATCCGGGCCCGGAGGGCGTAGTAGTCAAAGGGGCTGGTTTCGATAACTTTTTTGAAATATTCCTGTGCCCGCCGGTGGTCGCCCCGGTCAGCCGCGATTCGCCCCATCCAGAAGAGGGCATTGAGGTGATAGGGCCCCTCCGGGACTCTCCGCTCAAGATCCTGCAGGAGGGCCTGGGCAGCCTCCCTGCCCTCTTCGCCGTTTCTCCCGTATAACATCATGGCAGGGTCCATCCCGGAGTAGCTCGCAAAATCGCTGCGCCCCTTGAAATTCCTCAACTCTTCATAGCGCTGCAGGGACCGGTCGACCTCTCCGGAATAGTGATACTCCTGGGCAAGTTCATAGAGGGCGTCGTCCGCACGGCTCCCGAGAGGGAAGTCCGTCAGGATTCTCTCAAAAGCCTTTAAAGACAAGGACTTTTCTCCTTTCACTCTCAGAGCGCGCCCCATGGAATACAGGGCGTTCTGGGCCAGATCGGGATCGTGGGCCGAATCGGCAACCTCCGACAACCAGGCCAGCTTCTCTTCACGGTGGGCTTCTTTATAGGAGCTTTTCATCATGGCCAGGTAGAACGTTGCTTCCGCCCGGACCTGGAGATTTTCACCCTTCCGGGCCTCTTCCAGGAACTTCGCGGCATCGGAATAGCGCCTCAACTCGTACAGCCGGCGCCCGCGCAGAAGGGCGACATGGTCCTCTGATGCCATTCCGGAAGCCACCAGCCCCTGGAGAAGCGTTTTTTCGGATTTGCTCAGATCAACCGCCCTGGCAACAGCCAGGTAGTCGAGAAAAAACCTCTGCGCTTCCTTTGGCATGCCTGAACGCTCGGCAAGCAGGGCCGACTGCCGTTTTATGTCTTCTTCGAGCATGGGGAGCGACTCCAGGACGGGCAGGCGAAACATACCCCGGGCCAGCCGGGCCTTTAACACCTTGTCCGCCGAACTCAGGAGCCGGGAAACATCCCTTGCCTCCAATCGCGGATCGGAATTGCGAAGCTGCAGGAGACGCCATAAGGCGACCCCGGCAAGACCGCTCCCTCCCCATTTTTCCCTGGAGGAATCCGCGGCAGACCAGGAGACGATTTTTTCGAAACAGATCTCGGCTTCCCGGATCTCCCCTCTCAACCGGCGCACTTCCCCCAGGAGAAACGTATAGACCGGCCAGAGAGGGGACTCCTCTCCAACGTTTCCGCCGATAGCCTCAAGTCGATTCATGTCGGCTGATTTCGCCCTGGAAGCGTCTTCCGTGTAGACAAGCATCTCCGTGAGATCGATCGGGAGCGTCTCCTCCTTCGCCCGACAACCCGCGAAGGCCAGGCAGAGGATCACCAGGCCCAGGAGGCAAAGCGCCCACCTTCGGTTTGCGTTGGATTCCTGGTGTGGATGAAAGACCTGCAAGGAGGAAGGAACAAAACGCAACGCTTTCAGGGAGACCCCGATCTCTTTGAACAGGAAGATCCCCATTGAAACTCGACGTTTTTGTTGAACACACAGAAAGGTCATTGCCGTCTCCCGTCCATTTAACAATACACCCCGAGCATGCTTCCAGAGTTGATTTTCAATGGTTTCTATTATGTTATCTCCCTTTCATTATTGCAATTGATTTTCTGGGAACCAATTCACGGTGACATTCCGGCCAGGTTCAAATCCCGCCCGTGTTTTCCGAGACGATCCCTGAAATCAAGTGCCGGAGGCCGAAGCACAGGCTTTCTTTGCTGCAGGGTTGGTTACAGGCCTGTACGATCAGGGCTTGTATTGCGGCGGGAAACAGCGGCGGGAATTTGGCCGTCGGCACGATGCGCGGACAGAGATGTGCCGGGGAGAAAACCGGGGATACCGACCTCACAACGGGAACCGGCCACAAAAAGCAGGGGGCTGCCCGATGATTTACCGGGCAACCCCCTGCTCAGTTTGATCAGTTTGGAAAAAACGAAGCCTACTTGGGGATTTCACTCAGAGGAATGCCGATCGCATCGGCGACCCCTTTTCCGTAATCCGGATCGGCCTTCATGCAGTTGCCGATGTGGCGGAGCTGGACCTCCCTTGTCGCTTCAGCGATGGCGCGGGCGGTGTTTCCGAAGAGGGCCTCCTTCTGCTCCGCACTCATGAGGCGGAAGAGCTTACCGGGCTGTGTGAAGTAATTATCGTCGTCCTCACGGAAGTTCCAGTTCTTGGCATCGCCATAGAGCTTGAGCGGCGGTTCGGCGAAGTCCAGCTGCTCCTGCCACTCGCCGTAGCTGTTGGGCTCGTAGCCGATCGTTGATCCGTAGTTGCCGTCCACCCGCATCTGGCCGTCACGGTGATAACTGTTGACCGGACAGCGGGGGGCGTTGACGGGGATCGAGAGATGGTTCACGCCGAGCCGGTAGCGCTGGGTGTCGCCATAGGAAAACAGGCGGCCCTGGAGCATCTTGTCGGGTGAAAAACCAATGCCGGGAACAACGTGGGCCGGGTTGAAGGCCGCTTGTTCGACCTCTGCGTAGTAGTTTTCCGGGTTCTTGTTCAGTTCCATGACCCCCACTTCGATGAGGGGATAATCGCCGTGATACCAGACCTTGGTCAGGTCAAAGGGATTGTAGGGATGATTCAGGGCCTGCTCCTCCGTCATGATCTGGACGTACATGGTCCAGCGCGGAAAATCACCGTTCTCGATGCTGTAATAGAGATCCCGCTGATTGCTTTCCCGGCACTTGGCGATCACAGCCTCCGCCTCCGCATCGGTGAGGTTTTTGATCCCCTGCTGGGTTCTGAGGTGGAACTTGACCCAGTAGCGCTCGTTTTTAGGGCTGATGAAGCTGAAGGTGTGGCTGCCGAAGCCGTGCATGTGGCGAAAGCTTGCCGGAATGCCGCGGTCGCTCATCACCACGGTCACCTGATGGAGGGCCTCGGGCAGGGACGACCAGAAGTCCCACATGCTGTTGGCGTTGCGCAGATTGGTGCGCGGGTCGCGATGGACGACATGGTTGAGGTCCGGGAATTTGAGAGGGTCGCGGAGGAAGAAAACGGGCGTGTTGTTGCCCACCAGGTCCCAGTTGCCTTCCTCGGTGTAGAATTTAAGCGCAAAACCGCGAATGTCCCGCTCGGCGTCGGCAGCGCCTCGCTCTCCAGCCACCGTGGAAAAGCGTGCAAACATCTCCGTTTTTTTGCCGATCTCGGAAAATATTTTTGCCTTCGTGTACTTGGTGATGTCATGGGTGACGGTGAAGGTTCCGTAGGCGCCGGAGCCCTTGGCGTGCATCCGCCGTTCGGGAATCACCTCCCGATCGAAATGCGCCATTTTTTCCAGGTACCAGACGTCCTGCAGAAGCTGTGGCCCTCGCGGCCCGGCGGTCACAATGTTGTTGTTGTCGACAACGGGGGCGCCGGCCCGGGTCGTTAATTTCTTCTTTTCAGCCATTGCTTTTTCCTCCCTTGAAATGGTTTTGTTCCGGAAGAAAATCGGAAAAGGTTGGTTGTCACGTCCACAATGTCCGTCATTATAGTTTGATAGGAATTTATCCTAATTAAAAGAAAAAGGCAATCGTTTTTATTTTAAATTTTTTCAGGAAGTTCGTTGAGACACTGACCGCAAATGCCGTAGATGACGATGTTTTTGGAATCGATATTTCCCCAGTCGCTGACATCAGGGGGCAGGGAGACGTCATCCAGATGAGGCCATGAAAAGTCGGAGATTTTTCCGCACCGGCGGCAGATCAGATGGTGGTGGCGAGCAAAAGTTGCCTCGAATCGGGACAGGCTTTCCGCCGTCTCGACCCTGCTGATCAAGCCGTGATGTGCGAAGGTGGCGAGGGTCCGATAGACCGTGTCCAGGGAAAGATTGGGCAGATTCCGTCGCAGGCGCCGGTGCAGCGCCTCCGCCGTGGGATGGTCGGTGGACCGCACGAGTTCCTGATAGATTTCCAGCCGCTGGCGGGTTACCTTGAGTCCGGCCTTCCGGCAGATTGCCTCAAAATCAACACTTTTTTCCTGTAAGGCTTCCATACTTACCCCGCAGACCCCATCATACCGGGCATTGGACCGTAAAAACGACATTCGGAAGAGAAACGCTGGAGATAGGAGATCGTAACAACTCAATAAAACTAAAGTATGCAGGCAAAAGTGTCAAGAAATAAAGTGAGCATCTCTCCGTGAGTTCGAGCCGGCAGGACCCGACCTCGATCTTTGACACTACAACGACATATAATATTTGACAACAAAAATTAAATGAACAATAATCCTCCTGAAGGATCAATTATCCAGAAGGAGGACAGCATGATCTTTAACAATTTCAGTGAAACAGAGATTTTTAGCATACCAAAGTTCGCTGTAGAAAAGACTGACGTTGAAGGGTTCATGGATGAATTGAGAGGATTTCATAGCACCTTTCAGAGTTGCTTTACGCGTAGCGAAACTCGCGAGAATTTCTTTCATTACATGGTTGGACAATTCAGCGAACTGGACAGGAAATCGATAGAGCCTATTGCATTGACGGTCGAAGGTGGGACCGTCCGTTCCATGCAGCGGATGATCAGCGATGCCCAATGGGACGAAGACCTGATCGCGAAGCGTTATCATCAATTGATCGGGGATGATATGGCGCATGGCGATGGCATTTTGATTTTTGATGAGACATCGTTTGTCAAGAAGGGCAATGATTCCATCGGTGTTTCCCGTCAATACTGCGGCTCTCTGGGAAAAGTGGAAAACTGCCAGGTCGGAGTTTTTGCAGCCTATGCCTCTCCTCATGGCTATGCCCTTCTGGACAAGCGATTGTTTATTCCGGAGAAGTGGTTTTCCGAACCTTACAAAGACAGGCGGTCGAAGTGCCGATTGCCCGATAGCGAAACGTTTAAGACCAAGGTGGAACTGGCCATCGAGATGCTTGATCATGTCCAGAAGGAGGAACTTCTTCCCTTTCGATACGTGGTTGCCGATACGGCCTATGGTAGAAGCATCGAGTTTATCGAGGCCATTGAGAAACATCCGGGAAAGACTTACCTTCTTGCGGTGCCCTGTGACACGCTTTGTTGGCTCACCTCTCCCGTTACCCACAAGAAGGCCTACACTTACAAAGGAGAGCAGCGCTCTCGGACCGTTCTTTCGGAAACTGAAAAAGCCCCGGTGACGGTGGAAGCTTTTGCCCGGAATTTGAACAACTACTTCTGGTACAGGAGAATCGTTGCCGAGGGCGCGAAAGGGCCGATTGCTTACGAATTTATGAGGAGAAAGATCTTTCTGCACCGAGATGGCCTGCCCTGTAAATCCGTGTGGCTGATTGTCAAAAGAACCCTTGGTGCGGAGCCCGTTTATTCTTACTTCATCAGCAATGCTCCCAGAAGCACCCGCCTGCCGGTTTTTGTCTGGCTCAGCGGCGTTCGATGGGCGATCGAACAATGTTTTGAAGAAGCCAAGTCGGAATTGGGGCTTGATCAGTACGAGGTCAGGAAATTCTCCGGATGGCATCATCACATATTGACCTGTATGCTGGCTCACTTTTTTCTCTGGCACCTCAAGATCAGGTTGGGGAAAAAAAGCACCCTCTGTTACGCTATCGCAGCTTAGGATCTTATTGGAGGTCGTGCTTCCCCTCCGAAAATTTGATGTTGACAGCGCCATTTCTTTAGTGGCCGGAATACAAAGGCGAAATCATCGTGCCTATTTGTCTCATAGAAAGAAAAAGCAATTCCATTAACTTTCATTTGTCGTTGTAGGGTTGATTTGACATCGAACCTTTCTTGTAATACGTCTCCTCCCGGGAGTCCGTCATTTAAAATAAGGAAACAACCAGTTGTTTATACCATGAAATCCGATTTTCTCTTTTATCCCCTCTTTCAGGAAGAGATCAACCGCCTCGTCCAGCATCCCGGGAGGAAAGAGGCCAGATACCTTGTGCGCATCGAGAAGGAGGTGGCTTTGCCCGATCCGGTCCTCGATCTTGTCCTCTCCTGCCCGGTGGCGGAAAAATTCTACTACAGCGCCAAGGACGCCCCCTTTGAACTCGGGGGATTGGGAAGCGCCCTGGTGATCGAGGCCGTATCGGGCGGCGAAGTGCTGGATGGGTTCCGCCGCTTGTGGAACCGGGATGAAACCATTCCCGTCTTCGGCGGCTTTGCCTTTGATGTCGAGGAAGAGCCCGCTCCCGAATGGCGATCCTTCGGACGCTACCGGTTCACGCTGCCGCTCGTTGAGATTTTCAGATCCCCCGGGGGCGCAAGGATCCGCGTCAATCATATCAATAATAAAAGGCTGCCCCGGGAGCATGTCCTCCGGGAACTGACGGACGGTCTGCAATCCCTGGACGCCCTGCCCCGCCTTTCCCCGGCAGCAGGCCAGCCGGTCCCTGCGGAGAGGACGCTGATCCCTGAAAAGCCTCAATGGAACAGGATGATCAAAAAGGCGCTCCGGACCATCGTCGAGGGGGATTTGAAAAAGATCGTCCTGGCCCGGAAGAAGGTTTTCACGCGGAAGGATCGCTGGGATCCTGTTCAGATTGCCGCGGTCCTGGCGGGAATTTCAGAGATGTCTTCGCTCTTTTTCTACCAGATCGAGGACGGCGTTGCGTTCCTGGGCCGTTCCCCGGAGCGGCTCTTCCGCATGCAGAACGGGATCCTCCTGGCGGATGCCATCGCCGGAACGCGGACCCGGGGGAAAAATCCATTCGATGATCAACGCCTCGAGGCGGAATTGCTGAACACCCCGAAGGAGCTGGAAGAGCATCGTTTTGTCGCCGGCTTCATCGAGACCAGGATGCATCAGCTCTGCGCGGATGTGCAGGTAGAATCCAGGGAAGAGATCCTGAAGCTGAAAAATGTTCAGCACATCATCACCCGGTATTCCGGCCGGTCGCAACAGAATTTCTCCCCTTTGGCCATTGCCGAAGCCTTTCACCCCACCCCCGCCGTGGGCGGTTTTCCCCAGGAGGAAATCCGTTCGTGCCTTCGCCGTTATGAACCCTTCCAGCGGGGATGGTACGCGGCCCCCATCGGCTGGATGAACCGGAAAAACGCCGATTTCTCCGTCGGGATCCGCTCGGCCCTGGTCAACGGGAAGTCGTTGCATATTTTCGCCGGAGCCGGTATCGTCTTGCAGTCAAACGCCCATGCCGAATGGAAGGAAACGGAAAAGAAGATGGACAACTTTGCCGCCATCCTGGGAGAAATCTGATGCCTCCCCTGCCGCTGTCCGATAATCTCAATCTGCTGTGGTCGTCGCTGATCGTCGCCGAACTGATCAAGAACGGGCTGGACACGTTTTTTATTTCTCCCGGCAACCGCAATGCCCCCTTGATCTCCGCCCTGGCCCATGAGGACCGGGCCAGGAAGAAGGTCTGCGTGGACGAGAGGGCGGCCGGATACCGTGCCCTCGGTCATGCGAAGGCCACAGGCCGTCCCGGCGTATTGGTCTGCACCTCCGGAACGGCGCCGGCCAACTATTACCCGGCGGCCATTGAAGGTTTCCGGGACGAGGTCCCGATGATGATCCTCAGCGCGGACCGCCCCCCGGAGCTCGTGGGAAGCGACGCCAACCAGACGATTGTCCAGCCGGATCTTTACGGGTCCTATTGCCGGGACTCCCTTTTCCTGCCCTGCCCCTGTGCTGATTATCCCCTGGAGGCCCTGCTGGCCAAGATCGATTACCTCGTTACCGCGGCAACCGGTCCGGTCCACGTCAACTGCGCCTTCCGGGACCCCCTGGTGCCGGGCCTTCCCGACCCTCAGCCGATTCCCAAAGGGCTGCTGGAGATGGCAGAGCGTCTGTACAGCCGAAGCAGGCCCTACACAAGCTACCCCGCCCCGGAGACGATGATCCGCGACATGGACGGCATCGCGGCTAAAATCGCCGCCACCTCCAGGGGGCTGGTGGTCATCGGCCGCCTCGATGGGCCTGAGGATATCGAAGCCCTCGAATGGCTGGTCATGACCCTCGGCTGGCCGGTGTTCTGCGACGTCGCTTCGTCCATGAAGGGGATTCTTCCGGCGACCCGGCAGCTCTTCAGCCTGGATCACCCCGAAGCCATCCGGTTGATCGCGGAATACTCCCCCGAAACGATCCTGCAGTTCGGTTCCGGTCTCGTATCCAAGCATTACTACGCCACCCTTCTGCCTCAAAGCGAGGCGGAGGTGATCCAGATCTGCCCCCGGAAGGGGCTGCGCGATCCCGCCCATCGGGTGAACAGCCGCATCCTGGTTTCCGCCCATGCCTTTGTAGACGCCTTGAATCTTCAGAACGATCTGTCCCTGGACAGGGTGGCGCGACTGCGTCTTCTCGGTCCCATGGAAACCCTCTACCAGCTCATGGAAACCCTCCTTGCCCGGAAGGTCTTGAGCTTTCCCGGAATCGCGGTCGACATCCTTGCCGGGATTCCCGACGGGGAGGGCCTGTTCCTGGGAAATTCCCTGGTCATCCGGGCCTTCGATGCCGTCCGTTCCCCCTTTCCACGGAGGATTTCCGTTATCTCCAACCGCGGGGTGAGCGGGATCGAGGGAAATATCGCCACGAGCGTCGGCTTTGCCGAAGCCTCACAGCGGCGGGTGACAGCGGTGATCGGCGACATCTCCTTTCTTCATGATCTGAATTCCCTCCTGCTTCTCGCCGGGAGCACGACACCCGTCATCCTCGTCGTAATCAACAACGGGGGGGGGAGGATTTTTGAGAGGCTCCCCATCCGCAATTTTCCCGAGATTATCGATCCTTACATGACAACCCCCCACGGCATGACCTTCGAGCGGATGGCAGCTCAGTTCGATCTGCCCTATTTCAAGGCGGGGACACCGGGGGAAGTGGCTCATCATTACGGCCAGGCCCTGAAGCTGGAGCGTTCCGCCATCCTCGAAGTGATCCTGTCCCCGGAGGAAGATCTGAGAACGTTTGCGGACATGCAGCAGATCCGCCTGCCATAACCCCATTTCAGAAAGGAAAGAGAAACCCATGATTTCAGAAATTTTTGACCCGGAACTCTGGCTTGAAGTTCCCGGCTTCGAATTTACGGACATCACCTACCATCGCGCCAAGGAACAGGGGACCGTCCGCGTCGCCTTCAACCGGCCGGAAATCCGCAATGCCTTTCGGCCCAGGACGGTCGACGAACTCTACCTGGCTCTGGACCATGCCCGCATGACCCCCGACGTCGGCGTGGTGCTCCTCACGGGAAATGGCCCTTCTCCCAAGGATGGCGTCTGGGCCTTCTGTTCCGGGGGCGATCAGCAGATCCGTGGCAGGGACGGCTATAAATATGCGGGCCAGAAAGGGGCGGTCGATTTCAGCCGCCTGGGACGGCTTCATATCCTTGAAGTTCAACGCCTGATCCGGTTCATGCCCAAGATTGTCGTGGCCGTTGTCCCCGGCTGGGCCGTCGGCGGCGGTCACAGCCTCCACGCCGTGTGCGATCTCACGCTTGCCTCGAAAGAGCATGCCATCTTCCGGCAGACCGATCCCGATGTCGCCAGCTTCGACAGCGGTTACGGCTCCGCTTACCTGGCAAAGCATATCGGCCAGAAGCGCGCCAGGGAGATTTTTTTCCTGGGGTTCAACTATACCGCCCAGGATGCCTTCGAGATGGGCATGGTGAACAAGGTCGTTCCTCACGTGGATCTGGAGAACGTCGCCCTTGAATGGGCGGGAATCATGAACTCCAAATCGCCGACGGCCATGCGGATGCTGAAGTACGGTTTCAACCTGCTGGACGACGGCATGGTGGGACAGCAGATCTTCGCCGGGGAGGCTACACGGCTGGCATACGGCACACCGGAAGCCGAAGAAGGGCGCAATGCCTTTCTGGAGAAGCGCCCCCAGGACTTCAAGAAATTCCCCTGGCACTTCTGAAATCCAGAGAACCAGGGCGGATCGGGCACGTTATGCGTCCAGCCGACGCATAACGCCCGGGATGCCGAAACGGATCGGCCGGAAAGGGGATGCGCTCCGCACTCCCGGCCGCAACGGAAGAGAGAGCGCCTTGCGTGCCCCGATGCCGGAGAATGCTTCTTACACCCGGACTATCTGAAACAGCTTTTCCTGAGGCGCGTAAATGTATTCCTGTATCTTCTCATGCATCACTCTGTGGACCTGTGGCGCAAAACCGGGCTCTTTGCGCACCCGCTTGTACAGGGGGCTGAAGGTGTCGTGGGGGTTGACGTTGGGCTTCAGGATAACCTGATTTCCCGTTTGCTTGTCCATGAAAACCATCTGGTTTTTCTCCACGGGAATCAACACCAGGTCTCCCCTGGTGGGCAAGGCGCTCAGATCCGTCCTGGCGCCGGTAATGTAGGCCAGGGCATCAGCCTGGCAGCAATGTATCGAGGTCTGCACCTTGATGGACTGGCGCAGAGGAAGCCTGTCGGGATATAAAATTTTGAAGGCCTCCTGAGCCGCCCGGAAGGCAAAGGCGCTCCCCCCGCAGTATCCATGAACCTTCATCACGTCGGCAAGCTTAATTTCAACCACATCGCTTGTGGCCACCCCGACGAGGACGGAATCAGGACTTCTCATCAGGATCGAAACATCGGGAATTTTCACAAAAGGAAGTTCCTGTTCGTTTCCCGGCAGGCCTGCCGCCGGAGGGGCACCGGAACGTTCGTTCCCGGCAAAGACACGCTCCGAAGAGGTGAACGCGATCACTGCCGTGCCTAACATGGTTGCACTCTTCAGAAAATCTCTCCGATCCAGATCCGTTGCCCGATGCGGATCGGACGCCGCCTCACCAACGCTTGCCTGCCCCTTTTCCAAACGTCTCATTTTTCAAAGCCCTCCTTAGATATGTTCTTCAAGCCGCACGGTATCGACTCACTCCAAAGCATCTCGCCACCATTCCATGAAGCCTCCCGTGACGGCACACCGGCGGATCGATTATACCATGCGAATCCTATGTGGCCATTTCTTTTTGACCTCTCGCGGGCGTTGCAATCCGGATGTTCCTGAGACCACCCGGATGTCCACCCCGGGGCCCGCTGAACCTTCCTCTGCAACCGCCCCCCGGCAAAGAAAAAGCCGCCGGAACATGTCGTGACAACTCTTCTCTCGTCAATGCACCCTGGCGATATCAGCGCCGATTGACACGGCATCTTTTTGCACCTATAATCTTTTTGTTGCGGACTTGCAGGATCAAGCCCCAGGGTTCAGGAAGCGTATTCAAACCCACAACCGTTTTTATGTTTCCCCGATATGAGGAGGTTTCCCATGAAATCAGGAAAATGGATGGCGTCAATGCTCTTTGCGGTCATTGCCGTCTTCGCATCGGTGCTGCTCTGGGCTTCAGCAAATGGGCCCTATCTTGCCGATGCCCACAAGGACAAGGGATTGAATTGCACCGCCTGTCATGGCGACACCATGGAGGTTGATGACAACGAAACACTTGTCAACTCCGCCTGCGTCAAGTGCCACGGGTCGCTCGCCAAGGTGGCTGAAAAGTCGGAAGAAGCGGTCAACGCGCACAAATCGCATCTCGGCAACATGAACTGCACGGTCTGCCATGCCGGGCATGCCGATTCCATGTCGTACTGTCTCGGCTGCCATCATTTCGACATGAACATACCCTTCGGCAAAGTCGCCGCCCGTGTGCCTTCGACCACTCTGCCCGTTGTGAAAGAGATCCCGGCGAACCTTCGAACGGACAAGACGGATATCGTGATCATCGGGGCAGGGGCAACGGGCTTTGCCGCGGCCATCACCGCCCACGACAGAGGGGCGAAAGTCATTCTCCTGGAAAAAATGCCCATTACCGGCGGGAACAGCCAGCTTGCCGCGGGCGGAATGAACGCCTCGGAAACAAGGATTCAGAAGGAGAAAGGCATCAAGGATTCCGTGGATCTCATGTACGAAGACACGATGAAAGGCGGAAAGAACACCAGTGATCCCGGTCTGGTCAAAATCCTGGCAAAGGATTCCGCCGCCGCCGTTGATTGGCTCACCTCTCTCGGAGCCGATCTGAGCGATGTGGGGCGATTGGGCGGGGCAAGCGCCGCCAGGGCCCACAGGCCCAGCGGGGGAGCCGCCGTCGGCGCGAACATCACCCAGGCCCTGAAGAAAAATGCGGAAGACCGCAAGATCGATATCCGGGTCAACAGCCGGGCGATCAAGATTCTGGAGGACGGCAAGGGACGCGTGACCGGCGTGCTGGTGGAAGGCAAGCACAGCAAACTCTACAAGATTTCGGCCAAGGCGGTCATCATTGCCGCCGGGGGATTTTCCGCCAATCCCGAACGAGTGGCCTATTACCAGCCGACGTTCAAAGGGATGACCACCTCCAATCAACCGGGCGCGACGGGCGACGGGATACATCTCGGTGATGCGGCAGGTGGGGATCTGGTCGATATGAAGCAGATACAGATACATCCCACGGTTGCCGCAGGCAGCCGCATCCTGATTACTGAAGCGGTGCGCGGCAACGGTGCCATTCTCGTGAACCGCGACGGCAGGCGGTTTGTAAACGAAATGACGACCCGCGATGCCGCCTCCGCCGCCATTCTCGCCCAGACCGGCAAGTCGGCGTTCCTCGTCTTTGACGAAGGGATCCGAAAAAGCCTCAGGCAGATCGAAGGCTACTTTCATCTGAATCTGGTCACCGCCGGGACGACCATAGCCGACCTGGCAGCGAAGATCAAAGTGCCTGCAGCAGAACTTGAGGCGACCCTCAGCGCCTACAATAAGGCCGTTGACGAAAAGAGCGATGCCGCGTTCAAGAGGCCTGACATGCCCCGGTCGATCAAAACTCCGCGATTCTATGCCATTGAAATCATGCCCGGTGTGCATTACACCATGGGCGGCCTGAAGGTGGACGCAAACGCCCAGGTGATGGCTAAGGACGGCAAGCCCATTCCCGGACTGTTTGCCGCCGGCGAGGGGACAGGCGGTGTTCATGGCGCAAACCGCCTGGGCGGAAATTCCATCACGCAGACCATCGTTTTTGGAAGAATCGTCGGTGAAAGCGCCGCAAAATTTGCAAAACAGTGATGACGGACAAATCGATCTCATCTTTTCGGGGGACATAACATGTATTTCCGGATGGCTCATACGTGTTATGCCCCCAAAATTCTTTCATAATCAGGAATGATCACGAGACAGCCCCGGGGATCCGGTGCCGCTCCGGATCAAAAAGCTTTTTCTCAGGGATTTCACCACTGGAATCCATCACGTTCATCTGGCGGCATCGCCGGAAAGAAGGCAGAGGCAATGAGAAGAAACGTCATTTGGCCGTATGCGCTGTGGATGGTGCTCTTCGCGGCTGCGGTTTCCGGATGCGCCCCGGTTTTCTGGAGGGGGGAAAAGCCACGCATCGATATCGTCAGTATTGCTCCCAAGGAGATGCGCCTTATGGAGCAGACGTTTTTGATGGAGCTTCGGATTCTCAATACCACGGAGAGGGACTTGAACATCACCGGGGTTGTTTTCGATCTGGAGATCAACGGCCAGCCCTTTGCCAAGGGGGTTTCAAATCAGAGCCTTACCGTGGAGCGCCTGAGCACGAAGACCGTCAAAATCGAGGCTTATACCGGGCTCACCAGCATCCTGCGGCAGCTTTCGGAGCTGGGGAAAGGGGGATTCGATTCGGGATTGAAGTACCGGCTGAAAGGATCCCTTTATTCGGGGGCGCCTTTTTTCCGCATCCCCTTCAACGAAACGGGCGAATTCAAGTAGAAGAAGAGGGGCTTTTCCTGCAGGTCCATGCCCCGGTTGAACCGGGGGAGCACCCTTAATTAGGATGGGGTTCATCGATTACCCCGACGTATCATGACCGCTCTGTGCCTGCTCCCTCTGGTATTCCGCGATGGCTTCCTCTACGACTTTGTCCCAGTCCCGTTCATATTCGTCCTCGATGCAGTCGTATCCCAGGTCGAGCCACGTCCCGTCTTCCATCTCGGCATAGACATGGAAGATCTTCGGGTTCTGAATCAGGCCGATGACCGTTTCGCCGGGCTGAATCGTCCTTGCATCCGATTCCAGATTCGCGTCAACCTCCAATGGAATGACATCGACGCTCCGCTGGTCATAGCCTTCTTCCGTTTCCACGACGAGGAGTCCATGGACTTTGATTCTCTTGAACTTGTAATTCATCTGCCCACCCTCCGGCATGCCTCTTCCCTTCCACTTCTTTCCATCGCGTCAAATCGCCCGTCATCCCGGCCGTTGCCCCTTGTCTCCCCCCGGCGTGACCTGCTCATCATCATACTCAAGTTCCCATGGCTGTTCAACATAAAGGTTGCCCAGAACTTCGCGGCCGAAGGGCACAAGCCCCTCCCCCTCGGCCGCCTTTTATCATTGACACGCTGCGGTCTTTTTCCCTATGCTCACCTTCTGTTAAGACGAAGGCTTCCATCCATCCCTGCGCGGGGACACCTTGGACGTTTCTTCGTCTACCATGCTTTCCTCCCACAGAGGGGGATTTCGGGGCACATTCACGATGAGGATCATCGGCACAGAAGTCTATCGCTTTTCTCTTCCCTTCGCCAGGCCGGTGACGGTCGGCCGGAAGGTCCTGCCTGACAGGGACGGGCTCCTGATCGCCCTTAGAGCCGGGAACAACCATTGCGGCTATGGGGAGATCGCCCCCCTGGCCGGCTTTGATACGGTGACGCTGGAACGATGTCTCCAGGATATCCCGTCGGTAGGGAAGACCATGAAAAGCCTTTGCGTCACCTGCGGACCGCTCCTGCTGACGGAGCCTCTTCTGGGCATGGCCGACGCCCCGGTGTCCTCCTGGACGGAACACACCCTCTTCGGTGTGGAAAGCGCCCTGCTGGGCCTTTATCTCCAGGCCGGTGGCGGGAAGAGCCGGAACAACCTTCCCCCCTTTGCGGATGGAACCTGGAGGATCCCCGTCAACGCCCTTTTCATCCCGGAGCCCGCCGAAGAGGGCCTGGAGCGGCAGATCCGGGACCTGAAGAACAGCGGTGCAACGACAATCAAGATCAAGATAGGCAGGCTCCCGGAAAATGGGGAAATCCGGCAGATCCGCATCCTGGCCGAAGAGATGGGAACGGGGGTCTCCCTGCGCCTTGACGGCAACCGGAACCTGACGGCGGCGGCATACCGGCGCTATTTTGAGGCTCTCTGCGATCTTCCCGTGGAGTACGTCGAAGAGCCCCTTGCGGAAGCGGAGCTGGAAAAGGCAGGCGATCTCCCATGGCCTCTGGCCCTGGATGAATCGCTGGCAGGCCTTCTCGATCCGGAAGAACCCCGTCCATCGGAACTGGACCCGGCGGTGAGGGCGGTCATCCTCAAGCCCGGACTCCTCAGGGGTCTGCATGCCATGGCTCGGGCCGTCGAGGATGCGGAGCGCAGCGGCATCCGGACGATCCTCAGCTCCGCCTTCAATTCCGGCCTCACCCTCTCCGTCCTTGGCGTCTTTTCCCGCCTGGCCGGCATTCCGCCGGAGACAGCCCATGGTCTGGATACATTGCGCTACCTTGCCGCCGATATTCTGACGCCGTCCCCCGGACTGAGCGGAGGGAAGCTGGAAATTCCCGCCGGGCTCCTCCTCGGAAGGGCGTTGCTCAACCCGTCCTGCCTCGGGGAAAAAGTCTTATGAAGCCCGTCTTCCTGCAGAACGAATCCATCGACCTGGCGCGGCTGTTCGAGGAGTTCCGGCCGAATCCGGCCCTGCTGACGCCGGAGGGCGTCCGGACCTTTGGTGACATCAGCAAGAGCCTTGGAGACGTGATCGCCACCCTCCGGAAGGCCGGGGTGCGCCGGGGCCATCTGGCGGCACTCCACGGGGAAAACAGCGAGCTGCACCTGCTCCTGATGCTCGCGGCCTGGGTTGAGGGATTTCTCTATCTTCCCCTGGATTTCAAAGCACCGCTGGACAGTCTTCTGAAGGCCGCCCCGCTTGATTTTCTCATTACAGCCGGGGATGTGCCGCCTTCCGCCGACGTGCCCATTCTTCACCCCGGCATACTGCTTCAGAGCCCGCCCTCCGATGCGGATCTCTGGAGGGAAGGCCGTCCATGGCCGGCGATCCCGTTCCGGCAGGAGGCCAGCGTCATCTTCACATCGGGATCGACGGGAAAACCCCGTGGAATTATTCATACCGTGGGCAATTACATTTACAGCGCCCTGGGAACGGACATCTTCATCGGGATGGAGCCGGAGGACCGCTGGCTTATCAGCCTGCCCCTTTTCCATGTCGGCGGCATCCTGATCTGGATCCGCACTTTCCTGGCAGGAAGCGCCTGCATCCTGCCGGAATCGATGAAAGGAATCGATGCCGCGATCCGGATCCACCGCCCCTCCGTCCTGTCCCTGGTGCCGACTCAGCTCATCCGCTGCCTGTCCTCAGAAGACACCGTCGCCGCCCTTCAAAAGGCCAAGGCCATCCAGCTGGGCGGCGCGCCGATTCCGGCATGGCTGATTGAAAAGGCTCTGGATCTGGGCATTCCCGTGATGCCGACCTACGGGTCCACGGAATCATGTACCCAGGCCACAGGTGTGGCGAAAGGTTCGGACAGGAGCTCCTATTTCACCGCCGGGAAGCCGCTTCCCTATCGGGAAATCCGGATTGCGAAGGACGGGACCATCCTGCTGGGGGGAAAGACGCTTTTCCGAAGATATCTCGACGATCCCCCGACACCACCCGCCGAAGGAGAAGGAATCTTTCGGACGGCAGACCTCGGCTATCTGGACCCCGCAGGCAATCTGGTGGTGCTGGGGCGGAAGGATGGGATTTTCATCTCCGGAGGCGAGAACATCTCCCCATTTGAGATTGAAAATGCCCTGCTGGCGCTGGATTCCATCTCAACGGCCATCGCCGTGCCGGTCCCCGATCGGGAGTTCGGGCTGGTCCCCTGGGCTTTCGTCGAATGTTCAGGTTTGTTCGATGCGGGCTGGCTTCTTGCCGCCCTGAAGAAGCGGCTGCCCGGCTACAAGGTTCCGAAGCGGATCCTCCGGCTGGAACCGCAAAACAGGGAGGGAAAAATGAAATACAGCCGGGAAGCCCTGGCGAAGCTGGCCGAAGAAATGGCCGGCCCGGGGCCGGCAGGCGGCCGATGAAGGCGTTGTCTCTGCATTACGGAGAATTCGGCCACCGGAATCTCCGCACCGTTGTCTTTCTGCACGGATTCATGGGAAGCCGCCACTCGCTGCAAGCCATCGCACAGCCTCTTGCCGGGATCTGCCGCTGCCTGACCTTCGATCTTCCCGGGCATGGGAATTCCCTCTTTGGCAGAAGCGACTCCCTCAGGGCCCTGCAGACGATGGAAGACGCCGCCCATCTGGTCCTGCAGAATCTGGATGCCCTGGGGGTGAGCCGCTTCAGCCTCTACGGATATTCCATGGGAGGGCGGCTTGCTCAGAATGTCGCCCTTCTGGCTCCGGATCGGATCGAGCGGATCGTCCTTGAATCGGCCTCTTTCGGCATTGCCGATCCGGAAGAGAGACGACGGCGATACCTCCAGGATCAGGACCTGCTGGCCGATGTGCGGACGGAGAAGGATCTTGCGGCATTTCTGGAAGGGTGGTATCGTCTGCCCCTGTTTCGCACCCTTGCGGGTACATCCGCCCTGCAGGAGATTCTACGGACGAGGCGGGACAACAACGTCGCGGAACTCCGCCAATCCCTGAAGATTCTCAGCGTCGGGAGCCACCCCTTCTTTGCGGAGCGATTGGCGGGGTTGCGCTTTCCCCTGTTCTATTTCTGCGGGGAGAGGGATGAAGCCTATTGCGGAACAGCCAGAACGATCAAGGAGAAGATCCCCGGGATGAACGTGACGGTCTTTCAAAACGCTTCTCACAACATCCACGCCCAGTTCCCGGAAAAGATCCTCCGGGCCCTGGAGCGGATTCTCAAGGCGGAGCAGACCGCCGTCCCCCGGGGCGCAGACAAAGGAGCTGAAAGGTGAATCGAGAAACATTAAAGGCGTGGGTTCAGGCAAGCCGACCGCCGTTCTTCGTCGCCACCCTCATTCCGCTGACCGCCGGGGCAGTCCTGGCGCATCGCCAGGACTCGTTCGAAGTGCTCCCTTTTGCCCTGGTCCTCGTGGCATCTTTTCTGGTGCACTTTGCAACGAATATTTCCAATGATTATTTCGATCACATGCAGGGAACCGATGCCGGGGAATCCATCGGCGGCTCCCGCGTTCTCCAGGAGGGCAAGATCACGTTAACGGAGCTGGGGAAAGCCATCATCCTTCTTTATACCGTCGCTGCGCTCATCGGTTTCTATCTCGTCTGGACCCTGAAACTGTGGGCAATTCTTCCCCTGATGGCCCTGGCCTTTTTCAGCAGCCTCTTTTACGTGGCGCCCCCCGTCAGGTACGGCTACCACGGCCTTGGCGAACTGTTCGTCGCCATCAACATGGGTCCGGTCATGGTCATGGGTTCCAACTGGGTCCTCCTGGGTCGCGTTGACTGGTCCGCCCTGCCCGTTTCACTTCCCATCGGACTGATGGTGGCTCTGATCCTGTATTACCAGAGCCTGCCCGACATGGAAACGGACGAGGCCGCGGGCAAGCGCACCCTGGCGGTCCGCCTCGGGAAAAGAGGCGCCCGGACCGTCCTGGCCGTCTTCTGGACGTCGATCTATGCCAGCATCGCCGCCCTGACCCTGGCCGGCTACTTTTCCCCGATCGCCTGGTGTACGCTCTTGACGTTGCCCCTTCTGATCAAGGTCTGGAGACTTGTCGTCTCGATCCGCAATTGGGTGGAATTGGATTTTCATGGAAAATATATCCGCATCTTTTATTTCATCAACGGTCTGATCCTCATTGCCGCCCTGTTTTAGGACCGGTCTCGCCCGCCCCAACGGCGAGGCGGACCCCCCGGAAGAGATGTCCGAGGGACGGCAACGGCGGGGCCGATGCCGTGGTCTAAAATGATTGCGTTAAGGATGCAAATCAGATAGTCTTTAGCGGAATGGATTGTGGAACCCGCTCCTCAATAAACAGCCGTACGAGCGATACTGCCCTCAGCGGTTTCGCAAAACCCTTTATGGTGTTCTATGGACAGCAAAATACTCCAGGAAGTTTCCTGCATCCGGGCTGACGGAGAGGTCGTCGCCACCAGCGAGAGAATCATCCGGGAGACGGCGCTGACCGTGCTTGTGGATGGACGGCATTTCGCCACCGCCATGATTCTGGGCGCCCTTGAAAAGGAGTTTGTCATCGGCCACCTGTACATCCAGGGGCGAATTCGACATGCAGGAGACATTTCCTCGATCGAGATCGAAGATCAAACCGTCCGCGTTAAACTCAGGCCCGGCCTAGAACAGCGCGCCCTCCCCGCCGCGCTCACCTCGGGACTGAAGGTGCGGCACGAGGATGTCCGCCGCTGCGTCCAGGCCATCCTGACCTCGCCGATTTTCGAGGAGACAGGGGCCGTCCATTGTGCGGGGCTGTTCCGTGAGGGCAGGGAATCGGTCTGCATTGCTGAAGATCTGGGCCGCCACAACGCCCTGGACAAGGTCATTGGAGCCGGCCTGCTGAAGGATGTCGATTTCGCTGACGTCGTGGCCACTTCCACGGGCCGCCAACCGGCGGAAATGATCCTGAAGTGCCTGAGCGCAGGCATTCCCATCATCGCAACCAAGGGCGTCCCCACGTCCCTGGGCGTGGAATTGGCGGAAAAGGCGGGGATCACCCTGGTGGGCATGGTAAAACGGAATTCCATGGTCGTGTACTCTCATTCCTGGAGGATCCTGTGACAATGACGGCGCCGGGATTGAAGCGGTTTAACGTCCAGAGGCTGGAGGAAGGGTCCTTTGTGCCTGCCGAGGCTCTTCTCATCATCGAAAAAGAGCTTCCGATCATCGTCAACGGCGAACTTCTCGCAACAGCGTCGGTGACGCCCCTGATGGAAAGGGAATTCGTCGCCGGGTACCTCTTCGGACAGAGCTTTATCGAGAGTGCCGCGGAAATCGTGTCGCTGGAAATTAAGGAAAAAGGGGCCTACGCGGTTCTGGCTGATGCGGATGCGCTCAAGGGCAGGAAAGAAAAAACCACCTACCGCATCGTCTCCGGCGGCGGCCGAACAGCCTATTTTGAGACATCCGTCCTTCCCTGCCTCACGTCGGATGTTAAAATCGACAGGCAGCACATCTTCCAGGCCATGACCCTCCTGTTTGAAAAGGCCGCGCTTTATGAGCAAACGGGAGGCGCTCATTCCGCCGCCCTTTTCGACACCCGGGGCAATCTCCTGTGCCTCATGGAGGACATCGGCAGGCACAACACACTGGACAAGATCATCGGCTATGCACTCCTGAACGGGATCGACTGCACCCGCACCTTCATGGTTTCCACCGGGCGCATGGCCTCCGAAATGGTCATCAAAATCGCCCGCGCCGGCATCCCACTGGTCGCCACCAAGACCGCTGTCACAGACAGGGGGCGGGAGATCGGCGAGCAGTGCGGAATGACCGTCATCGGCTCCGCCCGGGCCGAAGGTTCCAGAATGATCAAGGACATGGGGGACAGCAACATTGCCGAGAAAGCGGAAATGAAGATTTATACCGGCGCAGAAAGGGTGCTTTAACAAATCAGACGAAAGGAGAAGGATAATGGCAAAGAAATTTCTGGTGGCACTGGACAAGTCAAACAGTTCCCTGAAAGCGATCGATTTCGTGGCGGGCACCATCAATCCCTCGGCCCAGATCACCCTGATGAGCGTTGTGGCGGATCCGGCGGCAGCCTGTGAACTGAAAGGGCCTACGGAGCTGCATCCCCTGTTGGAGGAGGGCCTCAAGGACTTCTGCGTGATCGAGGAAGCCAAGAGAGCGGCCGCCCAGGGATTCCTGGATGAAGCCAAAAATAAGCTGGTCAGGGCCGGGTTTCCCGCCGAGCATATCTGCGTTGAACTTCGCAGTCAGGAAGGCGATATTGCCGGTGACATTCTCATCGAGGCCGCCAGGGAAAACTACGACGCCGTCATTATCGGCAGACGGGGAATGGCGGACAACAAGAAGTACGCCTTTGGCAGCGTTTCCAACAAGATCATCCAGCATGCGGAAAATCTGTCGATCATTGTCGTAGACTGACGGAAGGAACATCCGGCGCCCCCCGGCATGAGATCAGGACAGGAGCCGGGGGCGCCGCACTTCATTCCCGCTCCCATATCCGGCGGTTACTTTTTTTTCATTGACAGGAAAGTGTGCTTTTCCTATGCTCCTCTCCGAATACTTCTGCTTCAAGCAATGGATGTGATGTAACGATATGGCACAGTATGGGGCCACGGTAACGGGCCTTCTTCCCAACGGCAGGGCAGAGATTGTCATCCGGCCGGACAGGCCCGACATTCCCCATGCCAGCGAAATTGCAGGGCGCGTATGCCACTGCGCAACGGAGAACTCCATCGTCCGGACCGAGGCATTGAACCTGGCAGGCGCCTCCCCCGGCGACTGGGTGTCTGTTTCCCGAAAGCGCTCATCCGTCGTCAAGAATGTGATGGTGCTGGTCGGGTTCCCCTGTGCCGGTTCGATGGCCGGCGGGATTCTGGGTGCCTCGATGGAAAGCGGCAATCTGGCGATCTTCGTTCCTGCAGGAGCGCTCCTGGGCTTCCTGCTGGGGATCTGGTTCTATCGGCGCTGGTCCGATGAGAATATGCCGGTCATCGATTCCATCATCAAAACCAGGGATGAGGTTGCCGCCATTTTTGCAGCCCGGTCCGGCGCAGAGGGAAAGGGGCCGTCAGGCTGCCAGGTTGGCTGTGACCGTTGCGCTTCCATGTTATAACAACTCCTTCCATTCCTCCCGAAGCCTCCCAGAATTTCCCCGTCATGATGCCGAAGAGCCCCATGGACAGGACAGCGCCTACAGGAGACAGAGCCCCGCCCCTTAACATATTGAGATAACGCTCAGAAATACAAGACGATGAAAAAAAGTCATAAAGCGATCCTGATGCTCCTTCTCTCCGGATCCATGTTCGGCTTTTTCTGGATGGCCTGGAACCGGATTGCTCACGAGCCCCTGGTCCGTTCCCGTTTGATGATGGGGACCATCATCGAGATTACGGCCTGCGACCGGGGTGCCGAAGCGGCGATCACGGCGGCCTTTACGCGCATGCAGCAGATCGAGGACGCCGTCGGCAGGGAAGAATGGTCCGACCTGAGCCGTCTGGCCGCCTCAGCCGGAGGCCCCCCTCTTAACGTCAGCAGCGATACGTGGGAGATCCTCTCCCTGGCCGCCGAATACTGGCGGAAGACCAACGGGGCCTTCGATGTAACGGTTAATCCTCTTTTGGAACTGTGGGGTTTCGGCTACGACGGAGAGGGCAATTTTCCCGAACCTGACGCCATCAAGGCCGCCCTGCCCAGGGTCGGCAGTGACAAGATGCTGTTCTTCCCGGGAAAGCGGCAGATCCGATTGGCGAAGCCTGGAATGTCCTTGACCGTAGGCGGCATCGCCAAGGGGTACGCCGTTGAAGAGGCCGCCAGGATTCTCATGAAGAACGGCATCACGAACGCCATGATCAATGCCGGCAGCAGCATCAAGGTGATCGGAGACGGCCCAGGCGGCCGCGGCTGGCGAATCGGTGTGGAAAACCCGCGATCGGCCGGAAAGCTGGTCGGGGTGATTGTCCTGCGCTCCGGGGAGGCCATGGGCACATCCGCCGACAACCGGCGCTTTTTCATCAAGGACAGTCACCGCTATTCTCACATCATCGACCCCCGCACCGGCTGGCCGGCCAGGGAAACCATGGCCCTGGTGACCGTGATTACGGACAACGCGGCAACGGCCGACATCGTCACCAAAGCCCTCTTCCTAAACAGCATCGACTGGAGCATGGCCTTTTTAAAACAGGAAAACCTCAAGGCCATCCTGATCGACAGCCAGGGAAAGCTGCACAAGACCCCGGGGTTTCAATTGCTGAGGCCGTCATGATTTCCGTGGAGCGCGTTTCTCATTCCTTTCATGGTTATCCTGCCCTCAAGAACCTGTCTTTTTCCGTCTCGCCGGGCGAGTGCTTCGGCCTGCTCGGTCCCAACGGCGCAGGAAAATCGACGCTGATCAATATCCTCGTGACCCTGCTGCAGCCGGACAGCGGCTCCGTGACGGTAAACGGCTGGCCGCTGGCAACCGAAGCGGCGAAGATCCGGAGTTCCATCGGCGTGATCTTTCAGGATTCGAGCCTGGACGAGCGCCTGACGGCTTATGAGAACCTGTACTTTCACGCCATGTTCTATCACGTACCCCCCCGGGAAGCCTCTCAACGCATCACCGCTCTCCTGGCCATGGTGGGCCTGGCCGACCGCAGCAACGATCGGGTGATCACCTTCTCCGGCGGAATGAAACGCCGCCTGGAAATCGCCCGGAGCATCCTGCACCAGCCGCAGCTCCTGCTTCTGGACGAGGCGACCGTCGGCCTCGATACCCAGGCCCGCCGCCGCATCTGGGACTATATCGCCAGCCTCCGCCAGGATTACCCCCTCACCATCCTTCTCACAACCCACTACCTCGAGGAGGCGGAAATCTGCGATCGGATCGCCATCCTAGATCACGGGGCCGTCATCGCCTGCGATACCCCGGCCCGCTTAAAGGAAATCCACGGGCAGAAGACCCTGGACGACCTCTTTCTCCACCTGACCGGACGGGACCTTCAGGATTCGGAAACCGGTGAACTGGAGCGGCTGAAGGCGGCCCTGCGCGTGCGGAGAATCAAATGACCAGCGGCCTGAAAGACAGTTACTACATCATGAAGCGCGATCTTATCCGGATGACGCGCCAGAAGATACCGCTCATCGGGGCCGTTGTCCGGCCTATCCTCTGGCTTTTTTTTCTCGGGACCGGACTCAAATTCGGGTTCATCGCCCTGCCGCTCGTCGGGATCAACTGGCAGCAGTACATCTTTCCCGGCATCATCGCCATGAACGTCCTTTTTTCCGGGGTGATGTCCGGGGCCACGATCGTCTGGGACCGCGAATTCGGTTTTCTCAAGGAGATCACCATCGCTCCGATACCCCGCTGGTCGATCATTCTCGGGAAGGTCCTCAGCGGCACCATCATCGCGGGCTGCCAGGGAGTTCTCGTTCTGGCGGTCTATCCGCTCCTGGGCATCTCCCTCGGATTTCTGCAGTTGGCCCAGACCCTGCTGGCCATCTTTTTCATCGCCATGGCGGTAACCGCCGTCGGCGTGCTGCTCGCCGCGCGGATCCGCACCCTTGAAGGCTTCGGCGCAGTCAACAACTTCGTTGTCATGCCGGTCTTTTTCCTCAGCGGCGCCCTTCATCCCCTGTCCAACATCCCGGACTGGCTGAAGATTCTGATTTATCTCAATCCCTTCAGCTATGCGGTGGATCTCCTGCGCGTTATTCTTCTGGGGCTGGATGGAGATCCCGTGCTTGACATCCTGACCATCGTCCTGTTTACCAACGTCATTTTCCTGTCCGCGCTCTACCTCTTTGCGCAGCGCAGGCAATATTATCCTTGAAGCAGGGATCATCGACCCCGAAAGAGGGACGAACTCCGCTTCCGGATCGAACATGGCGGCAGAGCGGCGGAAATGGGGCGACGAAGGCGCATCGGGGCATACGTCGGGGAGCCGGCAACGCAGTATGCTAAAATGGCGCTTTGATATGGCATTGGAATAGGTTGATGAGACGATCCTTCAGCGAAGAAATGGCCTGCTGCCGGTGCTGCCCGCGTGAATGCGGTGTTAACCGCCTCAGGGGGGAGACCGGCTTCTGCCGGACCGGTTCCGGCATTCCCGTTGCCCATATCGGATTGCACTTCGGAGAGGAGCCCCCTATCTCCGGTTCCCGTGGATCGGGCACCATCTTTTTCGCCGGATGCAATCTCCGCTGCGTCTTCTGCCAGAATCATCAGATCAGCCAGGAGTTTCAAAGGGGGAGCGTGCGAACCCTTTCCCCACGGGAACTCGCCGACGAAATGCAGCGCCTTGAAAAAGCCGGGGCACACAACATCAACCTCGTCTCTCCGTCCCACCTCATCTTCCACCTGGCGGATGCAATATCAATCGCCCGGAACAGGGGGCTCACCCTTCCCATCGTCTACAACTCCAACGGCTACGATTCCGTTGCCGCGCTCCGTGAGATCCGGGGGCTCATCGATATCTTTCTGCCCGATCTGAAGTATCTCGACGAGGATGCGGCCAGGGGGCTTTCCGCCGCCGGCGATTATGCCCGGATCGTCCCCGGCGTCCTCGGGGAGATGTTCGCCCAGGTCGGCCCCCTCGTGCTCGATGAGGCCGGCTCAGCCCGGCGGGGTCTGCTGGTCCGCCATCTCGTTCTGCCCGGCCATCTTGAAAACAGCCGTTCCTGCCTCCGTTTTCTGGCCGGCTTTTCCCGGGATCTTCCCGTCAGCATCATGTCCCAGTATTCCCCGCAATTCCGGGCAGGAGACTATCCACGGATCAACAGGACTCTTTCCGAAGAGGAGTACGAATCGATCATCGACTGCGCCCTGGAACTCGGCCTGGAAAATGCCTTCGTTCAGGAGTGCGGAAGTCAACAGGAATACCTGCCCGATTTTTCACGGACCGACCCCTTTCAAGCTTAACCATGCACGGAGACTCCCGATGTTCCCTCCTGTTGCCGACAAAATATTTCTTGACAAAGCCATGATTACATAATATCCACATCGACGCTATCCTAGGAGGCTGAATGTCGGTGAGATGCTGATGTTTTCAGAGAATTCTCAAGCAGTTCACCGATGGGTAATGCAAGATCGTATTCGGGTGGCAAGTCTGGTTGTTGAAAGCTTTTCTGACCTTTTCCTCTTTCATTTAGGGAGGCGCGTTAGATCTCAAGAGTTTTTCGGCTTGCATAATAAATTTTAATTTTATCAACGGACTGTCTACTATGAGCACGTCATTATTGACTTTTGCCAAAGGTGGGGTTCATCCTCCAGAATCCAAAGAAATTACCGAAAGATTGGCTATTGAGAAGATGCCTCTGCCCGAGGAGTTCGAAATTCCGCTCCTTCAGCATTTTGGCGCCCCATGCCAGCCTCTGGTCAAGAAAAAGGACCGTGTTGAGGAAGGCGATCTCATCGGCCAGGTTACGGGCGGACTGGGAGCCAATGTGCATGCCAGCGTCACCGGAACCATCACGGATATCGGCACATCCATCGGGCCGGTCTCCCTCAATGTCCCCTCGGTGACCATTTCCAGGGATCTCGAAGCGCCGGATAAAACCTATACGCCTTCGGATTGGAAATCTCTGAGCCCGCAGGAGCTGCTTTCGAAAATAAAGGATGCCGGCATTGTCGGCATCGGCGGCGCCGGATTCCCGGCCCATGTCAAGCTGGCTCCGCCTCCGGGCACCAAGGTCGACAAACTGATCCTGAACGGCGCCGAATGCGAGCCTTACCTGACCACGGACCATCGGGTCATGCTGGAAAAGCCTGAAGAGGTCATCGTGGGGGCCCAGATTCTCCTTCGCGTGTTGGGGATCTCGGAAGGGCATATCGGTGTTGAAGCCAACAAAAGCGACGCCATCGATGTCCTGCGGAAGGCCGCTGAAGCGCAGAAGCTCCACGGCGCGAAGATCTCGATTGACGCACTCCAGGTTAAATATCCCCAGGGATCTGAAAAACAGTTGATTGAAAGTGTGACCGGACGCAAAGTCCCGGGCGGCGGATTGCCTTTCGACGTCGGCGTGATTGTTCAGAACATCGGCACAACGAAGGCTGTTTATGACGCTGTTGTTCTCAATAAGCCGCTCTATGAAAAGGTCATTACCATTTCCGGCAGGGGCATTTCGAGACCGGCCAACCTCCAGGTTCGGGTCGGTACGCGCATTCGGGACATCGTTCAATATCTTGGCGGTACGAAGCCGGATCTGGCAAAGATCGTCATGGGAGGCCCCATGATGGGATTCGCCGTATCAACTTTGGACATTCCTGTGACAAAGACGGTTTCGGGAGTCCTCTTCCTGACCAAAGAAGAGATCGATGATCAGCCCCATGGGCCCTGCATCCGCTGCGGATGGTGTGTAGAGGCCTGCCCCATGGGATTGTCGCCGAACGAGATCGGCCTTTATGTTGAGGCCGGACGGGCTGCGGACACGGCGCCTTTTGGAGTCTTCGACTGTTTTGAGTGCGGTTCCTGCGCCTTTGTCTGTCCTGCCAAGAGACCGCTGGTCCAGTTCATCCGCCTGGCCAAGCAAAAGGCAAAAAGATAGTCTAAAAGATAAGGAGCAAAGCCATCGTGGAGCAAGTAAAAGATACTCAAATTTCAGAACATCCGTTACCTGCATGCACGGTCTCCATTTCTCCGCATGTCAAGAGCCGCGAATCCACGGCCAAGATCATGTGGACCGTGAATGCCTGTTTGTTGCCTCCCCTTCTTTTATCCGTTTTCATCTTCGGATTTCAGACCCTGATCATCACCCTGGTCAGCGTTTTCAGTTGCGTTATCGCCGAGGCGGTTTCCCAGAAGCTTCTTCACCGCTCCATCACCATCAAGGATGGGAGCGCCGTGTTGACGGGTCTGCTTCTAGCCTACATAATACCCCCTGGAGTGCCCTACTGGATGCCGATCCTGGGCGCGGTTTTTACGATCTACATCACCAAACATCTGTTCGGGGGGCTGGGCTTCAACATTTTTAATCCGGCACTGATCGGGCGCGCCTTCCTGGTGGCCACGTTCCCTGTGGCCATGACGTCGGCCTGGATCATGCCCATGAACGACTTCTCCATTTTCAAATACATGCAGCCCGGGGTCGATGCGGTCTCCACAGCTACCCCTCTTTATGTACTGAAGCATTACGGCCTGGCGGCCCTCATCGAGAAATACGGCGCTGTTTCCACCATGTACAAGGATTTCTTTCTTGGTGTGCGGCCCGGCTGCATCGGTGAAGTCTCCAATCTGCTCCTCCTCCTTGGAGGGCTGGTGCTGATCTTCAAAAAATACATCTCTTGGCACATTCCGGTTTCCGTTATTGCAACCATCGGTGTGTTGACCTGGATTTTCGGCGGTGAAGGCTACTTCAACGGCGATCCCATTCTGGCCGTTCTTACCGGCGGCGTGTTCCTTGGCGCCATTTTCATGGCTACGGATTACGTCACCTCACCCACCCAGAAATACGCCCAGCTTGCTTTCGGATTCGGGGTCGGCGCCATTACGGTTCTGATCCGCCTCAAAGGCGGCTATCCGGAGGGTGTCTGCTATGCGATTCTGCTCATGAATACCCTCACGCCGGCATTGGATTCATGGTTTCAACCCAAGCGTTTTGCTCCAGCGAAAGGTGCGACAAAATGAACGAATTTGTAAAAATAACATTTCGCTTGACCCTTTCTTGTCTCATGGCTGCCCTGGTGATGGGAACAGCGTTCATCTTCACAGACAAGGCAAAGAAGCACAATGAACACGTCAATGTTCAGACAACGATGTTGAGCCTGCTCGGCTACAGCGATTTGAACCCCGCCCCCAAGGAATTGAAGCTTTATTCCCTCTATCGCTACATCATTGAAGAAAAGGGAACGACCTACCTGGGCTACATGGTTCCCGTCACCGAGTCGGGCAAGGAGTCCTATGAACTGCTCAAGCTGAACCTGGAGGGGAAGCTGATGCAGCGTGTGCCCATGAATATCTCCCCGGATGCGGCGGCTGAAGACGCGGAGCGTGCGACCGCTATGAAGGAGGCTCTGAAAACGGAGCAGGGCATTTCCTACCAGGACCGGACCGTCGTAGCCCGCCTCGGAGATCAGCGCTTAGCCTATCTGCTCCCCGGCAAGTTCGGCGGATTCAAGACATTTATCAACGTCATTTTGTCTTTGAATCCAGATTTCGCCATCCGCGGCCTGGAAATCATGGAGCACGAGGAAGACCCCGGTCTGGGTGCTGAAATTTCCCAGAATTATTTCAAAAACCAATTTCGTAATAAATCCTTTGAACGTCTGAAATCTCTCGATGTCATCAAGGAGCCTCTGCCCGATGAGTATCGCGCCTATCTGAATGCGCCGGATAAGATGGACAAGGATAAAGCGGATGCCATTATCAAACAGTATGGTGAAAAGGACATTTACGCCCTGACGGGTTCAACGATTTCCAGCCGGTCTGTAACTGATGGTGTCAAGAACATGGTCAAGCGTTTCGCCTACAGGATCCAGGTCCTGAACGATGTGATTGCCGACCAGAAAATACCAGCTTTGATTTGATATAAAGGAGGATAGTCTTGGCCGCCACGAAAAAAACCAACAGTCAGCTTGTCCTTGATGGGATATTTCTGGAAAATCCGATTTTCCGCCTGGCCCTTTCCATGTGCCCGGCCGTCGGATTGACGACCTCCATCAAGAACGGATTATTGCTCGGCACGGCAGTCCTCTTCGTGCAAGTCTTTTCCAGCTGCACGATTGCTGCCATAAAAAACTTCATACACCCCCGGATTCGAATCCCCACCTACACCTTGACCATCGCCACTTGGGTCACGGTGATCGACCTGGTCCTTGCTGCCTATGTTCCTGATGCCTATAAGCAGGTCGGTCTCTTCGTAAAACTGATCGTGGCTTTCGCGATCATCACCATGCGCCTTGAGATGTTTGCCTGCAAAAACAGCGTCTCCGCCTCTTGGTGGGACGGCATCGGCATGGGTTTCGGCTTCATGTTCGGCATGGTCACCATCGGTTTTGTCCGCGAGCTTCTCGGTTCGGGCATGCTCCTTGGCTACGATGTTCTGGGATTCAAGCCGCTGCTGTTCTTTGTTCTTCCTGCGGCGGGGTTTTTCTGCGTGGGTATCATGATGGCGATGTTCAACTATGTGGAAGTTGTTTACAATCGCCGGAAGGAGAGTAAGTCATGAACGCTTCGATAAAACGATCCGCTTTTCGGCCGGTCTGGTTGGTTCTTGCCCTGCTGTTCCTTCTTGCCGGATGTGAGAAAATTGATAATCCCTTCATCAAGAAGGGTGGATTCAAGGACGCCCGCTCCATCATGATCGAATTCGCCGGGGCGCCCGATGCGTCATGGGTCTCGGATCCCGCCAATTTCAAGGTTTTTCAGAAGAATAACCCCGATGTTCTCCTGCCGGTGAAGCAGGTGGATGTGGGCCCGGACAAGAAGACCGTCTTCTTGAAATTCGGGGAAGATCTTGATCTGAAACTGGCGCACACGGTCAGTATGGCAAGCATTCCATCCGAGGGGAAAGACATGGGCGCCTCGTTTCTGGACGTCAAGAAGTCCTATTTCGGCTACCTCTTTTCCATTCTCATCGGTGCAATGCTGATCAACAATTACGTATTCACCAAGTATCTTGGGCTTTGCGTCTTTATCGGAACATCCAGGAAAAAGAGTACGGCGGTTGGAATGGGGGTCACCTTTACCATCGTCATCGTCATCAGCGCCATGATCTCATGGTTCCTCTACCAGTTCGTTCTGAAACCCTATCGGCTCGACTTTCTGCAGGTTGTTACCTTTATCGGCCTCGTCTCGCTGACCGTGCAGGCCGTCGATACCATCCTCCGCAAGGTCAACCCGGCCCTTTTCAAGGCCTTCGGTGTGTACCTCGTGCTGGTCATCGCCAACTGCGTTATTATCGCCGTTCCCCTGACTCTGGCGAGTGCCGAGTACAACGCCGCTGAAAGCTTCATGCTGGCCCTGGGTGCAGGCGGCGGATTCCTTCTTGCACTCTTTCTCATGGCATCATCCAGGGAGCGCCTGGAGTTGGCAAACGTGCCTCCCACCTACCGTGGATTGCCCATCGCTTTTGTGGCTACAGGGCTCTTTGCCCTGGCCTTCATGGGCTTTTCCGGAATGGCGATTTTTTAAAATTAACTGAAATGAATTGAGGTATGTCATGGATCCTGTATTGATTAAATTGGCAATTGGAGGCATCGCGTTCCTCGGCTGCATCGGTCTGTTGTTCGGCATCGGCCTGGCGCTGGCCGCTCAGAAGTTCGCCGTGGAGGGCGATCCCAAGGTAGAAGAGGTCCTGGAAGTTCTGGCGGGGGCTCAATGAGGCGGCTGCGGCTTTGCAGGTTGCGAAGCATATGCCGAAGCGGTTGTCCACGACCCTGACGTTCCACCGAATCTCTGCTTTCCCGGCAAGGCGGAAGTGGCTGCGGCAGTTGCCGAAATTGCGGGAAAAACGGTCGGCGGTGTCGAAAATGTGGTTGCCCAGATCCGATGTTCCCGTATCGAAGGGCAGGTCAAACAGAAGTATTCCTATCTTGGTTTCGATACCTGCGCAGGTGCAAGTATCGCCTTTGGTGGTCCGCAGGACTGCGCATACGCCTGCATCGGATTGGGCGACTGTGCCGCTTCCTGCCCCTTTGGCGCCATTACCATGGAGCAGCAGTTTCCCGTTGTCGATGTGGAAAAGTGTGTCGGCTGCGGATCCTGTGTACGCGCCTGTCCCAAGAAGGTTATTGAGCTGATGCCCCTGAAGGCTCGCGTCTGGGTTCCCTGCAGCACAAAGGATCCTGGAAAGACGGTGAGGAACATCTGCAAGGTCGGCTGCATCACGTGCAAAATGTGTGTCAAGGCGTGTCCGGCGGGAGCGGTCAGTATTGAAAACGATGTGGTCCACATTGATCATGACAAGTGTCTGGCCTACGGACCGGACTGCCAGGAAGCCTGCGTTGCAAAGTGTCCCCGCAACATATTCCGGCCCTTCCGGAAGGAATTTAAAAAGGCGGGAGAGCTTGAAGCGGCCTGAGGACATTTCATAGCAACTTTATAATAGACAGACAAAAAGAGGGTGCGGACCTTTTCGGTTCCGCACCCTCTTTTTGTCTCTTCTCTTACGCTGCTTGTTGTTTTGCGGCGTTGCCTGATCCGAGCCTGGACTTCAGTTAATCATCGAGATGCTTTCCCAGATTGATGAACTCGGAGCGGTCAAACCCTACAGATATGAAGAAGGACACCATGTCCACCGCATCCCATCTCAGTGCGGTATAAATCTCCCGCACTCCCTTCTGCTTGAAATATTTAAAGATGCTTTCCACAAGGGCCTTGCCGATCCCGCCACCCATGTGATTCGGGTGGGATTCAAGGGCAATGATCCATCCGCTCTTTTCCAGTCCAAAACTCGGTCCTTTAATTTCACCGATGATAAATCCCGTCACGCGGCCGTCTTTTATGGCCACGTAACCGACAACGTCCTGCTTCCGAAGATGGAGTTCAATACTCTGCATCCAGGAATCGGTAATATTGCCTTTCATGATAGCACGATGAATCTCTGTAATCTCAGGCGCATATGTTAAATCTATTTCTTTTATCTCTATATCATCTGCCATAATGCAACTCAATCGATCCGTATAATTTTTAAATGCTTTCCAATCCAATCCGGAGGCAGGTACACCCGGCCGCTGTTGCCGCTTTGCTTGACCTCCTTGGAAATCATTTCTTCTCCATAGACTTCAAATTTGACTTTTTCAAAGATGCTTTTGTCCGCCTGCTGATCCGCGCTTTTTGTTGAGGTCGCTTCCATTATTCTCTCATCTGATTTCTCAGAAGGCTTTCTGGACAATGGAGGCTTCGACAAAGAGCTCTTTTTTTCTGATTCCCTTGTTCCCATAATCCTTATTTCCTGACTTTTTTTCCTGCCATATTTTAAATTATTCTATGGTTTAGCTATGATGTAACTTTACTTTTGTCAAGAAATATCTTTCAAGAGGTCAATTCATCAGCTTTGTCCTGTCTTCCTCTCGCGTCCAGCCTTCAGGATGACCGCTTTCAAAATTCTTGAAGGCAGCCCCTATGAGTATAAAACCCTCTGAATATAGTTTTCTTATTCCAGAGGGTCTTATAGGCACTATCAGGCTGTTTCGCACGTGCAGAGCGTTTTCATCCCCATGCAGCGGCTTAGGTCATACCGTAACCACCGTCGACTCTCAGCAGCTGTCCCGTAATATACCTGGAATCGTCGCAGCCGAAGAAAACAAAGGCGGGAGCCACTTCTGAAGGTTCCGCATAGCGATTGAGGAGAATGCGCCTCATGTAAATTTCCTTCAATTTTTCATCAGTTGTGATTTTTTCGGTCATGTCCGTTGTCACGATGCCCAGAGAGATCACATTGGCCGTGACGTTGAATCTTGCAAGCTCTCTCGCGGCTGACATGGTGAAGGAAAGGATGCCGCCTTTAGCAGCCGCGTAGTTAATCTGGCCCGTCGTTCCCACCAGTCCCGCAACGGAAGTGACGTTGATGATCTTGCCGTAATTCTGCTCCATGAAATATTTTGCCGCCGCCTGCACACAGAGGAAGGGGCCTTTCATGTGGATGTTAACGACCGCATCCCACTGCTCCTCCGTCATCTTATGGAGCATTGCGGGCTTCGTCGCACCGGCGTTATTCACCAGGACATCAATTCTTCCAAAATTATCGACAGCGGCCTGGATGGTCTTTACCGCCTCGTCCTTGACTTCGACACGCCCCTGAACGGCCACGGCACGACGCCCCATCTTTTCAATCATAGCAACCACTTCATTGGCTGCGGCATGATTACCGGCGTAGTTTACGATAACATCGGCGCCCTCTTCCGCATAGGCAAGACAAATGGCTCTTCCCACACCTCTTCCGCCGCCGGTTACTACCGCTACCTTACCTTCTAGCTTTCCCATTTCTAAATCCCCCTGTTATTATTGTTGATGTTCGTTACTCGAAGTATTTTTTTCTGCTCTTGATCATCTAAAGAAGGTTACGATCGGTCCACAATGTTCAGACTTCAAAAAACTCATCCGGCTTTGACCATCTTTCAGAATGTTAAGAAAGGGCACGACTTTTTGAGGGCTGGAGATCTCCTTGCACCTCGGGAGCAAAATCATGAACTATTACAGTGTGCTGCAATAACAACTTGATCCTCTTTTGTCAAGTCAATTCTACGGGCTCAACGCTTCTCTTTCGCGGGCTTTTTCTGCAATTCAAATGGGAAATACCCTTCTTCCTCCCGTTCCATGGTCTGTTTCCGAAAGAGACTCCAAACAATAAAGGGGTTTAGAGTCCCACTCTAAATCCCCAGTATCAGAAGTGATATATTGGATTTATGGTGCCGAAGCCGGGACTTGAACCCGGACGAGCGTGGCTCACTACCCCCTCAAGATAGCGTGTCTACCAGATTCCACCACTTCGGCAATATTCCGGAATACGGATACGGCAAAAAACGGTCTTTTTCAAACTATCTCGATCAGGCCCATTTTCCTGCCGATCGATAAGCTACCCCACCCCTCATGAATTTGTCAATACGAAAAGAGTCTCCCGGCCATTTTTCTTGGTACGGCCCCCTACTTCGCCGGCTGTGACTGAGGCGTGGAGACAGGAGGCGCTGTGTTCTGCGCCGGTGCCGGCGCCGTGGCGGGTGCTGCCGGTGCGGTAGGTGCGGCCGGCCTTTCCGCTACAGGCCTGGAAGCCCCTTCCATCAGCGAGGAGCCTTTATGGATCGACGCATAGGAGAGGAAAAGCGACGTCAGCATGAAGACGACGGCTACGGCGGTCGTCATTTTTCCGAGAAAGGTCCCTGCCCCGCTGCTGCCGAAGACGGTCTGGCTGGAACCGCCGAATGCCGCCCCCATACTGGCGCCTTTTCCCGCCTGAAGAAGCACGACGATCACAAGGACAAAACAGGAGATGATATGCAATACATTAATCAGAATGTGCACAGTAATTCCGCCTCTTTTAATTTTATTGAGCCTCCTGCCGGAACCAAGAGGACATGCGTTCATAAACAGCGACGCAGTGCCGTATATCACCGATGTCAAAAGAATTCAATCCTTTTTCAGGAGGGCAGCCGTTATAATCCGCGATTCTTTTCTCCCGTTGAAGCCGGTGCTCTCCAGGAAAACCGAGATCTCATACCCGCCGATAACCGGATATTTCTTCATTTTCTTCTGTTGCGAGGGTTCCATTATGGATTATAACTATGGCTGCAGCACTGCGTTCCGTGCTTCCCGGGCCCTGTTCACGGGACGATGCGCAGCGAACCTATCCGGGCAAAAGGAGGCATCATGAACAATACCGACATAGCCGGGATCTTCGAACACATGGCGAATTTTCTGGAAATCAAGGGAGAAAACCCGTTCAAGATAAGGGCTTATCGACGAGCCGCCCAGGTCATAGAACATCTGCCCCGGGAACTCGCCGTCATGCTTGCGGCGGGAGAGGATTTGAAAAGCCTTCCGGGGATCGGCCAGGCGATTGCCGCCAAGGCGGAAGAGCTGGTCCGCACCGGACGCCTGGCCGCCTGGGAAACCCTGAGAGGCTCCCTTCCCGAAGGCCTCTCCGAACTCCTGGAAATACCGGGCATCGGTCCGAAAACCGCTTTTCGCCTGGCGTCAGAGCTTGGGATCTCCTCCGTGGACGAATTGGAGCGAGCCATTCGGCAGGGTAAGGTGGCCTCCCTCTTTCGGCTGGGCGACAGGACGGCGGACAATCTGCTGCACCAGATCGAGTCCTTGCGGCGCAAGGATCAGCGCATTCCCCTTGGGCGGGCCCTTCCCCTGGTCGAAGACGTTCTCTCCATGCTCCGCCCCCTGCCGGGAGTGAAGAATCTGGTCGCAGCGGGAAGCCTTCGCCGCTTCCGGGAAACCGTCGGCGACATCGACCTGATGGGAACGGCGGATTACCCGGAACAGGTCATCCGCTCCTTTGTGTCCCTGCCCGCCGTTCGAGACGTCCTCGGCCAGGGGCCCACCAAGGCCAGCGTCATTCTGGCCGACGGGCTTCAGGCCGATCTCCGGATGGTGGAGCATGAGGCCTTCGGATCGCTCCTGCAGTATTTTACGGGGAGCCGTCAGCACAACATCGCCCTGAGGGCCAGGAATCAAAAACGGGGCTTGAAACTCAGCGAATACGGAATTACCGATGCCTCCACGGGCAGGCTGGAAACGTTTGCAACGGAAGAGGACTTTTATGCGCGCCTGGGAATGCAGTACATCCCGCCGGAAATCCGTGAAGATTACGGGGAGATCGAACTTGCGGCAACCCATGCCCTTCCTGAACTGGTCGAACGCTCAGACATCAGGGGGGATCTCCACGTGCATACCCATTGGAGCGACGGAACGGCATCCCTTGAATCCATGGCCCAGGCGGCGAAGGAAGCGGGGTATGCCTATCTGGCCATTACGGATCATTCCGGCGGATTGGGCATTGCCGGGGGATTGCATGAAGATCGGCTGCTGAAACAGCAGCAGGCCATCCACGAACTCAACCAGCAGATCGAGGGAATCCGGCTGCTTACGGGGATTGAAGTCAATATCATGAGCGACGGACGGCTGGATCTGCCGGACGAGATCCTGTCCGGGCTGGATGTTGTCGTGGCATCGATCCACTCATCCCTGAACCAGAGCGAGGGGAAAATGACCCGGAGGATCCTGAAGGCCCTGGAGAATCCCCATGTGGACATCCTGGCTCACCCGACGGGCCGCCTCATCGGAAAGCGTGAGCCCATCGCAGTGGATCTGGAGGCGGTTTTTTCCGCCGCAGCTCAGTATCGCAAGGTCCTGGAGATCAATTCCATGCCCGACCGCCTGGATCTTAAGGACAACTTCATCTACCGGGCGCGGGAGCTGGGCGTCCTGCTGGCAATCAATACGGATGCGCACCGCCCGGAGCATTTCGAGCTGATCCGCTTCGGAATCGGCATGGCCCGGCGCGGCTGGTGCCGGCCCTCTTCCATCCTGAACACTCGATCGGTTGACGAGGTGCTTGCTCATTTCAGACAGGGGAACACCTCCCGGTAGCCTGCCGGACCATTTTGCGTTTCGGATGGAACACAGCCCTTATCCGTTCATGGAAAACGCGCGAGGAAGCCGAATGACGGCCTTTAAGCAGCAAAGCCGGCGGCGGCGCCCAGGCAGGAGATCATCGATGGCTGGTAACGGATATGCGGGGACAGAGATCACCAAGGAGGCAGGAGCTGCAGAGGGGAGAAACCGGACGGCAGACACGCTGGCCGAAGGAAACCAGCAGGGTGTTGTAGCGTGACCAGTAGCATCGCGGAAGGGTATCCTGGAGAGCGAATTCCGTCTGCTCCGGTGTTTTTGTCTTGACCAGACCGAGACGGTTGGAGATCCGGTGCACATGCGTGTCGACGCAGATGGCCTCTTGTCCGTAGCCCAGCGAAAGAACGAGATTTGCGGTTTTTCGCCCCACGCCTTTGAGCGAAAGCAAATCCTCCAGGGTGTCGGGCACCCGGGAGAAAAAGCGCTCAACGAGATCCCGGCAGATTTCAGGAATCTGCCGGGCCTTGTTCCGGTAAAAGCCGACGGGATAGATGGCTTGGCGAATTTCCTCTTCACTCAGCTTCATCATTCCCTCAGGCGTTGAAGCCAGACGAAACAGCTTCTCGGTGGCCTTCCCCGTGACCTCGTCCTTCGTCCTCAGACTGAGCACGGTAGAAATCAGGATCTTGAAAGGATCGTGCTGCCTTTCCGCCAGTTGGGTGACGATGGGAAAGTCAGCGCCCCCGGCACTGACTTCAAGCCGGCGAACCAGGAGGTCGATTTCTTTGCTGTCCATGAACCGGGCTCCGAATCCTGCGGACTAACTATACCCCTCTTCGTAGGCCAGCATGTCCAGATGAAGGGTGGCAATGTCTTCGACATCCAGATCGGCCTCCTGCTCCGTCACTCTCAGATCGACCATCTTGATGTACCGTTTGCAGACGTTACATACATCCACCCGGTAGCGCTCATCCCCTTCGATCGTGAAATAGGCGAGGGCGTGCTGCTCCTCATTGCCGCAGAAGGGGCATTTCACCCGCCGGTAATGCCATTCAAAGCCGCACTGGTTGCAGAAAAGATAGCGCCTTCCGTCTCCGGCCTTGATCTTGCCGATTTTCGGCTCTTTGCCGCAGATCGGGCAGTACCCTTCGGACCATTTGAGTTGGGAAATCCGGTCGCCATAATGGCCGGCGATCTTTTCCAGTTCAGGTCTCAGGCTTTCTTCCAGGAACAGCTCCACAAGATCATAAAAATCATCATCTTTTTCTTCCGGAAAATCCCCTTCCGCAAGGGGGTCGAAGGTATGACGGATCATCCTCTCAAAATCCAGAGCCCCGCGGTGCAGCTGCTCGATCATTTCCTCTGTTTTTTCCGGAGAACGCTTTTTTGCAATATCCAGAAGCTTCAGGAAATAATCCCTGGGCAGGGAAAGATTAAATTCTCCCGAGATAAAATCAATCAGGGGCAATCCACCCGCCACCTTCTGGGGGATCAGGTGCTCATCCACCTGAAAAATCATCCTGTCGGATGTTTTGTGATACTCTTCCCGCAGGATGAGAAGTTCCGCGAGAATATCCAGCAGTTCGCTGTAGTACGGACTGTCGGATTTGTACTGCTCGATCGTTTTTAGGGCATTCAGCATGTTCGCCATGCAGTTTCAGGCCTCCTGTCCTTGGACTTGCGCCTTGGATACTATCCAAAACACCTGCTACGTATATAATCCTTCCTGTCAAAAGTGCAAGCAATTATTAATCCCCCGGAAAGGGAGATATACTGCTTGAAATGCGATCCGCCTTCGTCTATAAATTTCATATCGTTCATGTTTGGATGGCGCGGGGCTGCGCTCCGCTTTGGTTTATCCGTTGAACATGACGGCCGGGAAAGGGCCCAAGGAGAAGACGTGAAAGCACATAACCCCATTCCTGTGATTTCCATCGTCGGCAAATCCAATACGGGAAAAACGACCCTGATCGAGAAGCTGGTTCCGGAACTGGCCAAGCGGGGATACAGGGTGGCGACCATCAAGCATCATCTGCACGACTTCGATATCGACATCGAAGGAAAGGATAGCTGGCGGCACCGGCAGGCAGGCGCCCGGGCAACGGTCATTGCGACCCCCCGAAAGGTAGCCCTGATTGAAGACGTGGAGGAAGATTTCAGCATCGACGCCCTCCGGGAACGCTATATCCACGATGTAGACCTGATCCTGACGGAAGGGTTCAAAGGGAACCCCCATCCGAAAATCGAGATATACCGGGCTGCCCTCAAGCGGGAACTTCTCTGCGGCCAGCATGACAATTTGCTTGCCCTGGCCAGCGACACGCCGCTTGACATCGGGGTGCCATGCCTGGACATCAACGACATTCTGGGCCTGGTAGATCTCATTGAAGCCTCGGTCTTGAAATGACGAGCAACGTCTCTTTTTACGATTGCTGAATCATCTTTACTGTGGCCCATGGATATTTCGAATATTGACGTCCAGCGCATCCTGAAATGGGTGCTGATTGTCCTGATTACCGGTTTTATTGCCCAGTTTGGTAAATCCTTCGCCAAATATCTCCTGGAGAAAATCCGGGTGAGAAAAGCCCTGGAAGCGGAGAAGCTGGCTTCGGCCCCCGGCGACCAAGAACCCCCGAAGCCGGCCCCGCCGCCGGAGCGCGTTTCCACGGCGCAGAAAGAGCCGGAAGTCGCAACATTTGCGGATGCCATTCCTCCATCGGAAAAAGACGAGACCAAGCTCCGGAAAAAAGCGCTCAAGGCGCAGGTCAAAGAGCAAAAAAAGAAAAAGAAGGAGGAAGGTTGAAGGATTTCCGTACTTCGAAGTCCGGCGGGGGGACATCCCGCTGTTCCATGGGCTCCGGCGGCACGGTCTTTCAGAAGGACGCCTTCTGCAAATACCCAAGATCCTCTTCCAGGTCGGCCTGTCCAGCAGCTTCATTGGCAAGAACATCGCAACGTTCGTTTTCCTTGATGTCCGCATGGCCCCGCACCCAGACAAAGGTGACCTGATGAAGGGAGCACAGATTCAACAGCCACTCCCAGAGATCGGCGTTAAGCGCCTTTTCCCTTGAATTGCGCTTCCAGCCGTTTGCCCGCCAGCGTTTTGCCCACCCCTTGGTGATCGCATTCACCAGATATTGGGAATCCGAATAAAGCGTCACCGAACAGGGAAGCTTCAAAGCCTCCAGACCTCTGATTGCCGCGAGAATTTCCATGCGGTTGTTCGTGGTCAACCGGTAGCCGCCGGAAAGCTCCTTTCGGTGTTCCCCATAGAGAAGCACAACGCCATATCCGCCCGGCCCGGGATTTCCAAGACAGGCGCCGTCGGTATAAAGGATTACCTGCTTCGGGGAAGACGTCACTCCGGACGACGTCGACAACCCCTCGCCACGGGTTCGGGGCGTCGCCACCGTATCTTCACGGTTTGTTCTTTCCCGCCTGTTTTTCATTACGACCTTTCTTGTACCTCAAAAGAAGAACGCATCATACAAGAGCGGGATGCACGGTTGCAAGAAAAGAAAATCGGGAATGCCCTGTTGCCGGCAGCCTCGAAGATGCCTGTCTCTTTTCAGGGCGATCCGCCTTCAGAATGTTCTTTACAAAACCGCTGGTTTTAGTATCTCATTGGGATAACGGGATAGGATGTCGGCTCGAACGCAGTAAAGAGGCCCGGCAGGAACGCGGATCGGGCAAAAACGGCGAAACGCCGAAAGGCCGGCCATAAAATCGGAATCATGGAACATTTCAGGGGGCTGGAGGTTGCAACATGGAGGGAAAGAACTGGCTGCAACGCTTTAAGAAATCGCGACGGGATAAATGGATCGGCGGAGTCTGCGGAGGCCTGGGGGAGCATACGCCCATTCCGTCGTGGTGCTGGCGGTTCCTGTTTGCATTTCTGTTCTTCTTCTGCGGATTTGGATTCCTGCTGTATCTCCTCCTGTGGATTCTCGTTCCCAAAGGCGACAACGTCGGGGGCGAATCGGATGTCCCTCAACCATGGAATGGCGAAAGCCGGAGAAACGGCGCCGGAAGCTGAAAGGCGCGATACAATCCCGAGGTAACATGCCATGAACACACTCAAAGTCATCCTCCTGCTGGCCTCCCTGTCCGGTCTGCTCATACTGGCCGGCTATTTTGTCGCGCGGGGAACCGGCGTGGTAATCGCCCTGGTTTTTTCCGCGCTCATGAACTTCGGCAGCTACTGGTATTCGGACAGTATCGTCCTCCGCATGTATTCCGCCCGTGAAGTACCGCACGCGGAGGCCCCTGTCCTCCACAACTCCGTGGAAGCGCTGGCCGCGAGGGCCGGTCTGCCGAAGCCCCGGATTTACCTGATTTCCAACGATGTTCCCAACGCCTTTGCAACGGGAAGAAATGAAGATCATGCCGCCGTCGCAGTGACATCCGGCATCCAGAAGATTCTTGACCGGGATGAACTGGAGGGCGTCCTCGCCCATGAACTTTCCCACATCAAGCACAAGGATATCCTGATCAGCACCATGGCCGCGACGGTGGCGAGCGCCGTCGTGCTTCTGTCCCGGTGGGCCGTTTTTTTCGGCAACGACGAGGGAGGGGGAATGATCCCCGCCATTGCCATGGCGGTGATAGCACCTGTTGCGGCAACGGTCATTCAGATGGCGATCTCCCGATCCAGGGAATATGACGCCGATGCAGGCAGCGCGAGGATCACCGGCAAGCCGGAAGCCCTGGCCTCCGCCCTCCGGAAGCTGTCGGCGGCATCGAGGGCCAACCCGATGAATGTCAACCCATCCACGGCGCATATGTTCATCGTGAATCCGCTATCAGGAGATTTTCTTCGGACCCTCTTCAGCACCCATCCACCGATCGAGAAAAGGATCGAGCGGCTGCTGGCGATGAAAGCAGCTCCAAAGGAATAGGGAATGATGAAAGGACACAGCACCCCTTAGCGGTTGGGATCGGCCCCATGCCTTTCTTGGTCCCGAGAACCTCCCATGACCGCCTCCGGATTTGGACCTGCCCGCCCGGACCATCTTCAAAAAATTGATGAAAAATCCAAACGGTCGGGCGGTCGATGGATTCCGGAGAACACCTCCAGTTGTGATCCGCCTTGAACTGTGATAGAAAAGCCACGCTGAAGCGCCCGCAACACCGCAGCGGGTTGCGGGCTCCGAAAAGGCCTGAGGACGGGTGACAGCGGCAAATCCCGGCTGAAAGCACAGAGAGATCGTCAGAACTTCCAAAAAGGACCTCTATCTTTGAAAGAACGCTTGAAGCGGGATTACGCCCCCGTCAAGGACCTGAAAGCGGATGACCACATTCGCATCGTCCAGGATATTTTTGCGACGGTTACGGGAAAGTACGATTTTCTCAATCACCTCCTCAGTTTCCGTCGAGATGTTGCCTGGCGGCGCTTTGCCGCCCGGAAGATGCATTTCCCCAGGACACGCCGTTACCTGGACGTGGCCACCGGCACGGCGGATCTGGCCCTGGAGGTGGCGAGCCGCTATCCGGATGTCGAGGTAACCGGCGTTGATTTTGTCCTGGAAATGCTTGAAAAAGCTGTGATCAAAACCGCCCGGCGGAAGGAATGCCGGGACCGGGTATCCTTCGTCCAGGGTGACGCCCTGGCCCTTCCCTTTGCGGACCGGTCTTTTGACGTGGTGGGAATAGCCTTCGGGATCCGCAACATTCCAGACCGTCCGGGAGCGCTCCGGGAGTTTTCCCGGGTTCTCATTGAAGGCGGCCAGGTGGCCATACTGGAGATGCAGCTCCCGCAGCAGAAGGTTTTGCAGTTCTTGTGCAGCTTCTATCTCCGCCGGATCCTACCCCGGATGGCCAGGTGTTTTACCCGCAACCCGGCGGCCTATCTTTATCTTGCCGATTCCATCATCCAGTTCCCCGCCCCGGAACGATTCGCGGGGATGATGCGCGACGTCGGCTTTTCCAATGTCCGTCACTATCCCCTGACATTGGGCATCACCCGGCTTTATGTCGGTACGAAGCCCGATGGCGCACTGCCCCCTGAAAAGCAACCCGGCCATTTTCCTGAAAAGAATCCAGACAGGGACTCATCTTGACGGCACGGGGGGCTGGCGGGAATGTGAATCTTTTCCTTCCGGCAGGAATTCCGGGGATTTTTTTCTTGAAAAAAGAGGGAAAGAATGATCTCTTCTCCGGGAAGTTGCGATAGAGGCGCAGGCAGCGAAGGTTCGGAAAAGCGGTTCAGGCAAAGGATGACATGTTGCCTCTCGAGCGGAAATATCGTGCCCATATCTCCTGATTCGACAGTGTGAGACGATCGTGCCGGCTATTTATTTCTTTGAGGTTGTCTGGAAGGTTGCCTGCCTTAGGAAAGGCGCATGGAAAACAGGCAAATGCACCCTGCGCAGTGCTGTGCGTGAATTCAGCGACTCTCTGCTCCTCTTCGGGCCCGATCTGGTGGAAGTGGAAAATCCCTATGTCCGCCCCGATCTTGCGGAAATCATAAGCTGGAGCGAGGAGAATGTGTTGTCCAGCCAATCTTCTTCCGGCTATTGCTCTCTTCCTTTGGAACCGAGGATCATGCTGGCAAGCCACGGGCGGCGAATCCAGGAAAGACAGACGCTCTACGAGCTCTGGGAGGATTCGGGCCTGCAGTCCCTTTCCGCAAATCTGTTCTTTATCGAGCCGCTGATTTTCTGCCACGCGTTCAAGACACTGATCAATCATACGCGGGAAGATTGTTTTTGCGGGCCTCCGAACGACAGCAGGGAATACGATTATCTGACAGCCGAGGTGCATCTCTGCGTAAAGAGGAAATCGCCGAAGATTGAGACGGTTCTGAGCTCGGACGCCCGGATTGCCGGAAAAAGGGGGTTGACCTTCGGCATGGATCTTTACGGCAACCTTCGACATGCCGTCATCGCGCAGTCAGCGGTCCAATCGGCCGCACGTGTTCCAGGTGATAAGTCGCATCAGGAGAAACCGTCGCCAGGAGAACCTGTTCCGGCTCGAGGGCTCGCCAAGGCGGAGCCTGGCAGAGACGCGGGTGTTGCCGTCAGGGCTCCTGCTGAATCCGAAAGAGACTGTTGCACCCTTCCCATGTCACCCGAAAGAGAGCCACGGGTGAAAAGAGCGCCTCCCGCTTTGGCATCCGGTTTCCTGGCCCATATGACCTTTTATGATGAACCCTCCGGATTGCTTTGGATTTTTTGAAAAAAATTTTTTTTCAACCTGTCCCCTCCAGAAATTGATTCACCAGACGTTCCACCCGGCGCATGAGCCGTTCGTAATCGGGCAGCCCCTCCCCCCGTTCCAGAAAAAAGCGAAAAATGCGGGCCTCGACGGAAAAAATCTCCCGGAGAAGGCGGGCTGTCTCTTCCTGCCGCCGTTCAACCCGTGTCCTGTCACCGTAGGCATCACTGCTGTGTTCATTCAAGCCAAAATCATCAATGAGCAGAATATCCTTCAATGCGTGCAGCCCAAGGCCGGACTTCAGCGACTGCCAGAAGCACGGCGTGTCTTTGTGTACCCCCAGGTCCGCGGAATTGGCCACGATGAGCGCGGCGGGAGGCTCCGGGCCGAAGACTTCCTTCGCGGAAACGGCGGGGATTTCCCAGTCCGCAAGATACCTAAGGATCGTCGCCGTGGCTTCCGCGTAATGATCCGTTACAATGACCGTGCGGAGCCCCGGCTGATCCGCAAGCTTCCTGAGGAGGGGGCGCCAGGGGTCCTCCATGCGGGATGCCGCGAGATAGAAATCCACGAAGGCCTCCGCAGCCCTCTCCAAATCGGGAACGAACCCTGGTCTGGCGCTGGAAACCTCCCCCCCGGCATCTTCCAGAAGGTGCCTCAGAAGAATCTGTCGGTAGCCCACCGGGGTCGTACTGCCTTCCTCCCAGGTCGGATTGACGATCTTCTCCCAGAGCCGGGAAGGCGTGATGCCCAGACAGGCAAGGCCGCTCTGCTCCAGCGCCGACTGGAGAGAATCCCCCCGGCCGAACAGAACGGCCTGAAGGCTCAGCGTCCCCGAATAGTCCAAAAGAAGCAGCTTGTGCGGTTTCATGCGATTCTGAACCTGCGCAAAAAAGCTAAGGGCGCTCCCGCTGCGTTCCAGCCGGCGCCCCTTTTCCCTGCGCCTCAGCAATGTCATGGCAGAGATCCCTGGCGGCCCTGAAGGGATCCGATGCCGCACAGATTGCCGACACCACGGCGATCCGGTCGGCCCCGGCCCGAATGACCGCACCGGCATTTTCGCGGGAAATTCCGCCTATGGCAACGAGAGAATGCCGGGAAAACGCCCGGATCCGCGCCAAGCCCTCCAAGCCCCAAGGTGCTTTGGTATCCCTTTTGGTGGGTGTGGCAAAAACGGGACTGACGCCGAGATAATCGACGTCCAGGGATTGGGCCTGCACCACGTCTTCCCAGGATTCCACGGAGAGGCCGATGATGGCCTTGGGCCCCAGCAGCCGGCGGGCCGTTTCATAGGGCATATCCTCCTGGCCGAGGTGGATTCCGTCCGCTTCAGAGGCCAGGACGACATCAAGCCGGTCGTTGATGATCAGGGGAACCCCCAGGGGGAAGAGGAGCGCTTTCAGGCGTCTGGCCTCCTCAACAAAGGGGCGGGTGGCCAGATCCTTTTCCCGGAGCTGGACCCAGGCCGCACCGCCTTGTACGGCCATTGAAACGACCTCTTCGACACTTCTTCGGCCGCACAGGCTGCGGTCCGTGACAAGGTACAATCCATCGGTTTTTCTCCGGGCGGAAAAAGGTCGATCCATCATCCGGCTCCTGGTGAGGTTCGCATTCGACGGACAAGGTCTTCCTCGGTCAGCTGATAAAGGATGTCCAGGAAGTGAAGCTGCAGGCTTCCCGGGCCGGGGGAGATTTCCGCAGCCATTTCGCCGGCAACGCCCATGATCGCCATGGCTTGCGCCGCAGCCAGGGCAAAGGACGGGTTCACGGCTGCAAAGGCGCCGCAGAGGGCGGAGGCCGTGCACCCAAGCCCCGTCACCCGGGCCATCAGGGGATGGCCGTTTTTGATCCCCAGAAGCACCTGCCTGCTCACAATGAAATCCGTCTCTCCGCTGATGCAGATCGTGCTCCCATAGCGTTCGCTCATCCTGCGGGCGGCCTCGACGGCGCGGCTTGAATGTTCCGTGGCGTCAACCCCTTTGGTCCGCCCCTTTTCAGCGGCCGCCAACGCCAGAATTTCAGAGGCATTGCCCCTGATGATCGTCGGGGCAACCGCATCCAGGAGCTTCCGGACGGTCCGGGTCCGATATGACGTGGCCCCTGCTCCGACCGGGTCCAGCACGATGGGAATCCGCCGCTCGGCGGCCTTCCGTGCCGCGCTGGTCATAGACTCGACCCAGGGCGGGCTGAGCGTTCCTATGTTGATCACCAGGGCCGACGCGGCGCTGACCATCTCTTCCACTTCCTCCCGGGCATGGGCCATGACGGGCGAGGCGCCCAGGGCCAACAGGGCGTTGGCCGTGCTGTTCATCACGACATAATTCGTGATATTGTGGATCAAAGGGGCCTGAGCGCGAATGGTCGAGACCGCTTCCCAGGTGTTTTCAGGGGTAATCGGCATGACTTCCCTTCTCCTTCCTGCTGCTGAAAAGACGGGAGTATCTTATCTTCGGCCGCTGCCCCTTGCAAGGGGGAATTGCCCCTTGACTTTCAGCGGCGATCAATGTTTCTTCTTCAAGAAAAGAAAGGAATCTTAAAACTTCATGGAATGTTACAGAAGAAATAGAGGGGCAAAATTCCTCACCAGGGGTTTCCTCTTCATCGCTCTTTCGATCCTCGCGCTGCCGGGAGGTCAGGCTTTGGCCGCGGAAAGATCGCCGAATGAAGCCTTTAAAAAAAGTTACCCCCAGATCCCGGCGGAAAGGATTTCGGAAACGGCCATCAAGGGGGTTTACGAGGTGATCGTCGGCAATGAGATTCTCTATTACGCTCCCGAAACGGATTGCCTGCTGCTCGGGGAAATCGTTACGAAGGAGGGGAAAAATCTGACCCGGGAGAAGATTCGGGAACTGATTGCGGCCAAAGCGAAAAACCTGCCCCTGGATTCGGCGATCACGATCGGAACGGGACCGCATCGCGTCATTGAAATCACGGATCCGGATTGTCCCTACTGCCGCCAGGCCTCCGCCTTTTTTGCCGGACGGACGGATGTGACCCGTCATATCTTCTTCTATCCCCTTCCCTTCCACAAGGATGCCGAGGCGAAGGCGCTTTATGTCTTCTGTGCCAAAGACTGGGGAAAAGCCTACGAGGAAGCGATGACAGGAAAGCTGGACAGCATGAACTTCCAGCGCTGCGGGGACAGCCGGGCGGAGGAAACCCTCAGGAAGCACAAGGAGGTTGCCACCCGGTTGGGATTGACCGGCACGCCTTTCTTTCTCATCGGGGATTCAGCGGTTTTCGGCGCCAACATCGCCGAGATAGAAAATCTCCTGAAATCCAAATAGATCCTCTTCAATGGCAGTTGGCCGGAGCCGCAGACCGCGTCTTTCCGGCACCTGCATTCCCGCTAATCCGGCTGCTTCGCGAAAAGGCCGTTCAGGGAAGCTTCGAGATCCGGGCAGCGGCGGCAAACAAGACGACCGTTACGATCCAGGAGGATCATATCGGGAACCCCGCGAACGCCGTAAGTATCAGCGACCTCTCCCCGCTCATCCAGCAGGACGCGGTAAGAAAGCTGGTATTGACGGGCAAAGGATGAAACCTTCTGCGGGGATTCCTGAATGAAGATTTGAACCACCTCCAGGCCTCGCGGGCCGTAGTTGGCGGCGATTTCCCGCAGGTGAGGCACTTCGGAACGGCAATGGGCGCACCAGGTGGTGCTGAAGATCAGGAGAACGGGTTTGCCTCGATGTTGGCTCAGGCGGAACGATTTCCCCTCCAGATCGGGGAGTTCAAAATCCGGCGCTTCGATGCCTTCGACTTGGGGCAGGCTTTGCTTCGATCCCTTTTCTCCCTGGTCGGAAGGCTCCAGGCAGCTTACCAGAGAGAAAACCACCAGGGAAAGTCCGACGACAACGGGAAGAATCCGTAGAAGTTTCATGGTGTTCAATGCTCCTGCATCCATTCGTGAGAATTAAACCAGCGCACCGCCGGCCCTGATCAGGAAATATTCGCCCGTGGCCAGAAGGAGCCAGCCACAGCCCTGTTTGATCCGTACCATCCAAAGGCCTGATTTGGGCAGGCCGGTCAGCAGCCCGGCAAAGGAACCGACGGCAAGAAGCAGCGTTCCCATGCCCAGGGCAAAAACAAACAGGAGGCTCATGCCGAAAAAGACGTTCTGCCTACTAGCCACATAAGCGAGCAGCACGGAAAAGACCGGCGCCGAGCAGGGGCCTACCAGAAGGCCTGAGGTAATGCCGATCACGAGACTGCCCAGAATGCCGCTGCTCAGGATGCCCTTTTCCGACCGGGCCATAAACCCTGGAATCCGGATGGAAATCGAAAAGACATCCAGCATGGCCAACCCCATGAAAATACAGACATTGGCCACGAGAAAGGACGTCAGGAAGCTGTTCTGGAATCGGCCAAACAGCTGGCCCGTCAACGCGGAAACGCCGCCGAGAACCGCATAGGTCAGGGCCAGTCCCAGCACATAGGCCAGGGAAAGAAAAAACGCCCGGGCCCGGGACTGTGCGCCCTGAGCGCCGATGTAGGCGATCACAACCGGCATGACCGGGTAGACGCAGGGGGTGAAACTTACGAGCACTCCGCCAAGATAGGCGGCCAGGTAAGCCGCAAACAGGGAATCCGCCATGTAGCCGCTCAGGCCGCCCAGGAAAGACTCCATCATCCATCCTCGCAGAGGGCGACCGCTTCGATTTCCACCAAGGCCCCCTTGGGCAGTTCCCGGACGGCAACACAGGATCTGGCGGGGCGGGAGTTTTCGAAATAGGTGATATACACCATGTTGAATTCATTAAAGTTTGCCATATCGGACAGATAGACGGTGACCTTGACGACGGAGTCCAGACCGGCGCCGCCCGCCTTCAGGACGGCAGCCAGATTGTCAAGGGCCTTCCCGGCCTGTTCGACAAAAGGCCCCGTCGACAGTTGGCCGGTCCGAGCATCCACCGGAATCTGTCCGGAGACGAAAAGGAATCCGCCCGCCTTCACCGCCTGCGCATAGGGCCCGACGGGCAGGGGGGCTTCCCTGGTGGTCACCCATTTCTTCTCCATGTTTCCTCTGAGCACCTCCCTGATGAACGGTTAGCCCTTACCGGAAAGATAATCGGCCAGTTCGCCCCGGACAATGGCCTCGTCCCCCTGATTGTACGCCATGATGTTTTTCAGGAGAACAAAAGAATCCGGATCCATGCGGGTGAAATGGACTGCCGCCTTGTTTCGTTCACAGCGGACCACGGTTCCCTCAATCGTCAGGATCCGGGGATCGGGTTCTTCCGACAACCGGAGCTCAAGGATCACGACATCCTGAAGGTTGAATGGACACCGCGTTTTCAGCAACGCACCCTTGAGGCTGATATTCTCGATTTCTGCGGGACTTGCGGAATCGCCGATTTTAAGGGTGACGTGACGGTCAAACGCAATCCGGGAAAACTGCCTTTCTCCCATGGCATCTCCTGTTCTTTCATTCCGCTTCAAGATCCGGGTTTCCTCAGCACGGAAAAATCCCCTGATCGGGATCCGGCATGCGTCTTTGTTCGGCCCCCGAAGCACCCCCGGTCTGTGGACCCGCATCGAGCCTATCGCCTGGAAGTGGAATAAGTTATTTGCATTTTTGTTTTTTATCGCATGAACGGCTCCTCCGGTCAAGGGGAACGAGAGCCTGAAGCCTCGCGGCGGGCGACACCGCTGCCAGGCCCCGCTGCGAACCTTCTGAACAAAAACCATTGACACCCATGCCGGGCTTCCCTAATATTGGGCCCACGGAGGAGAAATAATCCGCAAAATCCATTCCTCTTCGGTGAATAGATGAAGCAGGCGCTAATCGTTTCCGACATGCTGGAGGACTTCATCCGGATGGATGGTCCCCTTCCCATGGGTGAAGAAGGCATCAACATCATCCCCAATCTTCAGAAATTGATCCGGTTCTCCCGGGAGAAAGCCATCCCCGTCATTTACTCCAACGATGCGCTATCGCCGGACTGCTTCCTCTTTCAGTCCCGGATGAATCCCCATGCGATTCAGGGAACGCCGGGAGCGAAGGTCATCAGCGAACTGAAGCCTGAAGATGGTGACCTGATCGTGGAGAAGCCCCGTTTCAGCGCTTTTTTCAAGACGGAACTCGCCGCCATCTTGAGGAAGCGGGGAGTGGACACGGTTGTCATCGGAGGGGTTTCCACCGAGGTCTGCGTTCTCAGTACGGCCTATGACGCCGTCTGCCATGATTTTCACGTCATCGTTCTTGACGACTGCGTTGCCTCCCGCTTTCCGGAGACCCGGGACCGGGTGCTCTACCTTCTCAGAAAAACCCCGCTTTACCCCCTGCTCCGGGTTATGAGCCTTGCCGATTTCCAGAAGACCGTCTAGTTCCAGTCCGCCATCCCGCCGCGATCTTCGCGGGCCGCGTTGCAGGCCGCCCGCCATGTGTCTGCGTGCTACGGCCTCGTCTCCGCCTTGGCGCCCCGAACTCGTCATGAAATCTGGGAGCAACATCGAGAAAGAAGCAAAGGCGGTCATCTCCGGCATGCTTCCGGATATGTGACGAGAGGGAAAAAACCCCGGACAGGAACGGATGCCTGTCCGGGGTCAATTTCCCTGCTATGCTATGAATTCAATTCGTTAACGGATAACCCCCAACATCTTCCAGTAAGGCACGGCCACCAGCAGGGAGATGAAGGCCGCCGCAATGTAGATCAGACCGAAGAGGGTCACATGGGCCGGCGCCCAGCCCCTGCCTTGAATCATTCCTTCACCCATCAGAATAAAGGGCTGCTGGTAGGACAGGAGGAAGAAGTTAATGGCGATCAGATAGGCCATGGTCACCGCCAGGGGATGATACCCGAAGTCGTTGAAGAGCGGGATCAGCATGATGATGGTCAACGCGGCGGTGGTGAAGCCCCAGGGAACGTCAATGAAGCGGATGAGCAGGAGCCCCGCGGTGATGACCAGCATGAACAGCATGGGAGATCCTGCCATGGCCATGATGGGCCCCTTGATCAGGGGACCGAACCAGGCGGAGATTCCGGAAACCGCAAAGATGGGGGGCAGCGCTACGGCGATGCCGAAGAAGCAGACCACGTCCCAGTTGATGCCGCTGCTGATCTCCGGACCGGTGATGATGCGGAACATGACGAAGAGGAACAGGGCGAACAGGGCGGTGGCCGCCGTGGGAATCCCATGCTGCTTTTCCGTGAAGAACATCAACAGCGAACCGACAAGGATGATCACGGAGATGATTTCATCCTTGGACATGGGACCGAGTTTCTTGTATTCCTCCTTGAACATGTCGGAGCTGATGGCAATGGCCTCTTTCGGCCTGGCCAGAATGTAAGCCAGGACGACGTAGACAATGGTCACCACGAACCAGGGCAGGGCCAGGATCTTGAACCAGTCGTCAAAATTGCACAGGTGTTTGATTTCCGGGGGAAAGAACCCCTGCATGATCGGTCCCGAGAGGGAGCCGGTCAACCATCCGGTCCCGGGGAAGAGGGCCATGCCCCAGGCCAGCAGACAGATATAGGCCGAACCCTTGGAGCGGTATTCCAGTTTACAGGCTTCCACAATTCCGATGGCGATGGGAACGACAATGGCCACACGGACGGTGATGGAAGGGGTCAAGGCGGACAGCGCAACGCCGATCACGAGCCAGCTGATCGCCAGGCCAAGCCAGGTTGCCGGAAACGTCTTAAGAACCAGATAGGCAATGCGCTTGCCCAGACCCGTTTTTTGCAGAACAAAACCAAAATATAGTGCAGGAATCAGGACCCAGACGGCTGATGAAGTAAAGCCGCCCATGACGACCCCGTAGATTTGCGGCGGTGCCTTGAAAGGAACTTTGCCCGGAAACACCAGGGTCGCTTTGAAGGCAAAAAAGAGAGCAAGGGTAATACCAAGAATGATGGCGGTACCCGACATGAAGGGCAGTGCGCCGGGACGGAAGATCCACATTCCCAGGCCGGCAATGACAGTCCCCATGACATAATGTCCCAACGGCGACAACCCCGGAGCAAAGGGCTGCGCCAAAGCAATCAAAATACCAAGCACAGCAACTGCAAGAACTCCTAACATTTTGCGATCACTCAGCATATCTCCTCCTTTTTTTAAAAAGCGTGATTTAAACGTCTAGCCTTGCATTACTATCCTTCCTCACCTCCTTCCTCAAAAAAAAACAGGAGTCTAGAGCAAAGCACCGACATTCGGAAAAGACTCCGAATTCTACACTCTAGCTATAATATAACTCAACCTATAGTACAATCCAGGATATAACTCCAGCTCTTTTTAACTCTTCGATCAGTTTGTATCCCGGAATCTGAACGTTCTCCGCACCAGCAACTGCCTTACCTTCGGCGAGGAAGCCGCCGAGAAATGCCCCCTGATTTCAAAGCCATCTCCTTCAGGATGTACGATGATGGAAGGCCGATCCGGAACCACCGCCCGAGCGCCCTGAACCGGCGGACAGAACACGATTGAGGCAAAAGCACCCATGTCCGGGCGCTTTTGCCGGTGGGGGAGGGAAAAACATCATCCGGAGCCATACGGTCGGCATAGGAACGGGGCGGACTAACGGCCGGGCGGATTTGCATCCGGTGAGAAAGGGCTTTCCGGCGAGCATGGCGCGGAGGGCAACAGGAAGGGCATCCATGCTCCGCAGGCCAGGGCGGATCTGGAAGGTGGCCTGGGCCGGAGTCAGGGGGCGCACCTACTCCCGCTCCAATGCCTCGCGCACCTTGGCGGCCAGGTGTTTGATGGAAAACGGTTTCTGAATGAAAACAACACCTTCTTCCAGCACGCCGTCGCGTGCAATGACGTCGGCTGTGTAACCGGATGCGAACAGGCATTTCAGGCCGGGTTTGATATCAAGGAGCCGTTCCGCCAGTTCCCGTCCGTTCATTTCCGGCATGACCACGTCAGTGAGTACGAGGTCTATCTCGCCACTGCGGGCTCTCATCTGCTGAAGCGCCTTGCCCGGCGTGTCGGCCGTCAACACCCGATAGCCAAGAGCTTCCAGCATCGCCTGTCCGACGTGCAGAATCACGGCCTCATCCTCCACCAGGAGAACAGTCTCCCCCCGGCTCCCAGGCGGTTCCGCCTTGCTTTCCACCGCCGGCTCTCCGGCGTCCCCTGCAAACCGGGGCAGGTATATCCTGAAGGTCGAACCCTTGCCGGGTTCGCTGCACACATGGATGTACCCGTTGTTCTGCTTGACGATGCCGTAAACCGTAGATAGTCCCAAACCGGTACCCCTTCCCGGCTCCTTCGTGGTAAAGAAGGGCTCAAAGATGTGGCCCAGGGCATCCTTGCCGATTCCGTCACCGTCGTCACTTACGGCCAGCATCACGTATTCTCCCGGGACACAATCGGGGTGAACGGCGCAATAAGTCTCATCCAGGACTTTATTCCCGGTTTCGATAGTGACCCTGCCCACCCCGGGAATAGCGTCCCGGGCGTTGATACACAGATTGACCAGCAGCTGGTCAATCTGCGAAGGGTCGACCCTGACCGGCCACAGGCCCATCTGGGGCAGCCAGACGAGGGAGATGCTTTCGCCCATCAACCGCTGCAGCATCTTGAGCATGCTCGCTGTGGTGTCGTTCACGTCCAGGACCTTGGGCGCCACGGTCTGTCTGCGCGCAAAGGCCAGCAGCTGCCTGACAAGACCGGCGGATCGGAGTGCGGACTCCTCGATCACCTTGAGGCTTTTGTAGATCGGTCCCTCCGGGGTGCACAGCCTCATCGACAGTTCCACATGACCCAGGATCGCGGTGAGCATATTGTTGAAGTCGTGGGCCACGCCACCTGCAAGCCTGCCGATGGACTCCAGCTTCTGAGCCTGGATAAGCTGCTCCTGCAGCTTTTCCCGCTCCCCGGCAGCCTCCTTACGCTCCGTAATGTCCTCCAGCAGCGCCAGGACGTAATCCACACGCCCCCTCGCATTTCGGACACAGCCAACAGAAAGATCCGTGAAGATGATGGTCCCGTCCCTGCGGACAAACCGCTTTTCCAGCGTATACTCGTTGATCGCGCCGGCAAGGAGCCGATCAAACTGTTCGATATCGGCAGCGAGATCGTCAGGATAGGTCAATTCCGTCCAGGTTTTCCGCAGGAGTTCCTCCCGGGAATAGCCCAGCATCCGGCATAACCTGTCATTGACCTGCAGCCAGCCCATTTCGGGAGATGCGATGGCCATCCCGACAATCTGGCGCTCAAAAAAGAGACGCATCCGCTCCTCGCTGACCTTCAGCGCCCGTTCGGCATTACGCCGATGCAGGATGGCCGTACTGAGAAGAATCACAAGAGCCCCCAGTGCTGCGACGACGGAGACGGTTGTCCAGACAAGAGTTTTATGGCGGTCGTAAAACGAATCAGGGCGATGGACGAAGAGGGTGCCTTGCGGGACTTTTGACAGGGGGATGCGAAATCTTTCCAGTTGACGGTAATCAAGCATGTAATGATTGGCATCAAGACCGGCCACCACGGGAATGCGGTCGGCACGCTCGCCACGGAGGATGCGCAGGGCCAGTTGTCCGGCCATCCGACCCTGCCGATAACCGCTTACCAGCTTGCCTCCCACGATGCCGTAGCCCAGATAGACCTCCCAGAATGAATACGCGGGCACCTTGCTGTATTGGGAGATCCATTTTGTGGTTTCTCCGTACATCATCTGCCGACCGGAATGGTCCGTGATAAGTCCGTTGATGAAAAGGACCGTGCCGCTTTCGAGCTTCTCCAGCCTTGACTTCAATTCAGGGCCCGGCAGGTCGTCCCAGAACGTGACCTTCAGATGAGAAGGCACCCTCGGCAGCGCAGCGATGAAGCTGTCGCGATTATACCTGTCTGCCGCCACAGTGGTCCGGCCGATCACGACAATCTCCCCGGTGTCGGGATGCAGACGGAGCGCAAGATTCACCGTCTCAACGATTGAAAGATCTTCAGCAACACCCGTGATATCCGGGCAGCTTGAAATCATGGCCGGGCTGAAATCGTTGATGCCGCAAAAGACGATCGGTATGCCGGGAAAAAGTCGATTCCGCTGTTCCAGAACGAGTTCGAGGGCATTATTATCCGAAACCATCACCAGATCCGGCGTTGTGCCATTTAATTTTTCAAGAAGAAATTCCCGGATTCTACGGGAGAGGTCAGACTTGGGATAACGCCGGGAGTCCAGGTATTCGGTGCTGATCTGAATACCTGGGTCGCTGGCCGCGAAGGTATCCCGGATTCCGTTCATGATCGCATCGGTCCAGGTGAGGCCCGAATGATAGGAATGGATGATGAGAACCCGGCTTTTTCCTTGAGGCCATTGAGCCTGCACCGGCCATGCGGACAGCAGAACGAACAACGCGGCCCAAATTAACTGGAACAGGCAAGTAAACCGCTTCATGAACTATCCAGACTCATTTTCTGGGCCCTGCGATGCGGCCAGGTTTAAAGGCCGCCGCGGAACAGCGCTCCCTTCAAGAGCTTTTCGAGGGTCAAAATCCGCCTCGCCTTTACGCAATGCTTTTCTGCTGATGGGTCGGGTTCCGATCGTCATCCATGCTCTGGCTGATGGTCGTTTCTTGGATCACCAGGCTGAAGCCTGGTGCCTGGAGCTTTTTTCAGGTGTCGCGAACACAGAATAGCCTGTCATGGGTGGTTTCTCCCATTTCGAGGCCTGTTGTCGAAATGGACGGAATCAGGCCCGTTTGCGCCGCCGGTCACGACGAAGCTCATCGCTTCCTCGATGCTCCAGTCGGTCTGGACCACTTCCGAAAGCGGAACGATTTCAATGTAACCGGAAGTCGGATTGGGTGAGGTGGGGACATAGACAGCCGCCAGGTCACGGCCGCCAGCCTCGTCGCGTATGATCTTGGTTACAAAACCCAATGCCTTCATTTCCGGGGTCGGAAAGCTGATCAAAACGACGCGTTGGCCGTAAACAGGAGGTTTTCTGAGGGCTGAAAGAAATCGCTTTGTGCCGCCGTAGACGGTCTGCACCAGAGGCAGGCGATTCAGCATCGCCTCCACGGCTGCAATCAGTTTGCGCCCAAGCACCATCGAGGCGAACAGGCCAATGCCGTATATCAGGGCCAGCGTAAAGAGCACAGCCACCAGTTTTTGAAATGTGGAATTGAGAAGCCATGCGGCCAGCGTGCCTGAAACGGGCGCCGCGAGGCTTGCCGCGGCAAGGAGGATCGGCCTGCCTATGCCCGCAAGGAGATCAAGGAGAAAATCGAATACCAGCCAGGTGACCCACAGAGGCGCAATGGTAAAAAACCCGATCAGCACATGCCGACCAAAATGAGCGCCGTGGTGGACTTGAGCAGATTTGGCATCCCGGGCGTTCACAATCGAGTCCCCTTACAAAGGCGGGCGCTCGGAAATGTCCGCCGGATAGCCGAGCGCGTTCAAAGCTCTCTGCCCGGCAGCCATCAGCAGACGATTTTGATCGCCCGACCCGATCGGCGAATGAACTGCCGGCCTGCAGAAACAATCAATGCCGTTCATGCATTGCACAGTTTCCGCCCGATTCATGGTGTCCCGAAGGAGTCGCCTGTTCCCGACCCTGCGGCCCGGCCTCAATGACAGCCAACGAGCCGGATTGGAAAAATTTCCACCATCCGGCTCGTTGAAAGAGAAGGATACCCTCCAGCAGAAAAAACCGTTGGGTCTCCGCCTCTTTCCTGCCCTCAAGCCCTCATTTAAAAACCGAAAATACGGAAGATTTTATTTTTCCAAAAAGTCCGCCTTCGCCTTCCAATATTTTTTCCAGTTCGCCGGGATCGAGGTGGATCGCACCGCATCCCTCGTTGATGCAGATGTCGATGTGGACATCGCCCTGCTGAACCTCCACAAGGCTGTGCGTCCCGCACCGGAAGCAGTGATTTTTGTGCTCATTTTTATAGGTTTCGTTCGCCTCCTGCTGGGCTGCAGCCCGCACCTCCTCCATCTGCTTCCGGTAATGCTTCTCGAAATAAGCATCCTCACTGTTGATTTTCAAGATAGATTTTTCAGCCATGGACATTACTCCTTTCTATTCCAGTAGTAAAAAAACAGCGCGCTGCCTGAAATGCCGCCACATCGATCTTGAGAGACGAGCCCTGGCTTCCGTTTCAGCGCAACCCCGCAACCGCCGCCGGGAGGACGATCCTGCAGGCATAGAATCCGCTTGGCTTTATACCGTTTTATAAAAAAAAGATCGAGCCTATTTATAAAGCAATGGGCTCGCATGTCAATAACATAGTGGCCAATCTTCGTATATTAAACCGGATTTCGACAGGTTACAGGTTCAAAACGCCATGCCCCATGACCCCTGCCTGCCGTTCCTGGCCGTTCTGAGATCCGACGGCCTAAGCTCTTTTTGTAATCAGCCAGTACGTCAATCCCAAAGCCAAAACAACGGCCGCGGTTCCATAGATGAAAGGAGGCGTTATATATTCGAAATCAAAAATGATGACTTTCCGGGCAATGGCCATCAGCGCCGTGGCGATCACCAGCCGGACAGGCAATACATTCGTGCTCAGGTACATCCTGATGTTGATGAAGATTTCAATGGCGATCAATACGGCCAGAAAACCGCCGAAGGTGGCAAGTATGTCACTGATCTGCAAAAGCATAAAAGGCGGCTGGACCAGCCGCTGGTATAAAATATAGATGACGTCCGCAATGCCCCAGACAATCACAAGGACCATGAGCACCGCCAGAACTTTCACGGCAATTCTTATGACCTTATGCAAAAAACGGATGGTGCGATCTTCATGCGCCGGATCGAACTCATGACCGGATTCAAGCTCCTGGCGCGCTACGTCATCGTCTTTTTCCATGGCTGTTCCTCTCGATAAGGAAACATGATGTTATGGATTGCCCCAATGGTTCCGGCCAGAGGTCCTGGACGGGCACTCCCGGGTGTCTTGTCAGCTTCCAGCCAGGACGGAAGCGTCCGGCATCGCTTACGCCGCCGGAGAGGCAGCCTCAAGACCTTTCCGCTTCAGAAAGGCCGCCTTGATGGCCTCCACGGCACCGTCAACGGTGATGATCCGCATGTTGATCAACAGGTCGTAATGGCCGGGATCCGTCATATCCATGTGAAAATACTTCCGGATGAAGGCTTGCCGGTCGTTGTCGGTTTTCAGGACGTATTTTTCCGCCTCCTTGCGGGTCGCGTTCTGAACCTTCATGATGTGCGCGATCCGGTCTTCCAGGGGGGCCACCAGCCGGATTCGGAAAAGCTTCTCCGGAGGCAGAATGTAGTGGGCGCCCCGACCGACGATAATTGCATTTCCGTAACGTCCGATGGTGGCGATAATCTTGATCAGGTGGTCCAGGTACTGGTCCGGCCACAGGTGCTTGTGCTCGAAAAAGGAAGCTATCCAGGCGTCGCGTCGGCTCACCTCCTTTTCATCCAGCGATTCGATGACCCGTTTGCTGATCTGCGCGCTTTCCGCCACATAGTCGATAATCTGATTGTTCATCAGCTCCATGTTCAGCTCCCGGGAAAGACGCTGGGCGATTTCAGTCCCGCAGGCACCCGCCTCCCGGGAAATCGTGATCACGCCCCCGCTGGCTCCCTCTTTAAGTTCCTGTTCGGAAAGATTTTTCATCCGCTGCAATTGACTTTCGATATATCGCTCGATCCTGGAAGCGGCTTCTCTGTTCTGCTCTTCCACCTCTTCCTTCCTCTTCAAGGTCAGATCGCGGGTGAATTCATTGCAATAGACATTTCCCATGATATCTGTGCGAACACTGTAACGCTTCTGGCAGTTCTCCCGCCAGGCGCAAATGGCGCAGTATTTCGTTTCGCCTGCCATGATCGGTACCTCCTTGAAAATGGGGTCTTCTCGTCCGGGAACTTCCGTTCGGTCCGGATTTTCCCACTGCTTTCCGGCCCTTTATGCCTTACAGGGAAAAACGGGGCAAAATGACGGCCGTCAAAGGCCTCTGGGCCACTGATCCGCTGCCGGAAGGGGGACGATGCCTTCCCTATGAACCTTTTCCCTCAGGAAATACGAAAATCCGACAAAAAAGTGGGCCTAAATTCCCCAAGGTGGAAAAGAAGGACGGCACCGAAGCGTTAAAAAAAGACTTTACTTTTTAACATCAATTAAATATTGACTAATTTGCCTGGGAAATCAAGGCGATATTTTGAGTTGAAACAATCTGCAGGCCCTTTGCAATTCTTTTGCAGGAAATGATTGATATTTTTTCGCAATGCGAGTAAACATACATCGCAAATCAGTGGTGTACTGAGCGCGGTGTCAACTTAACGCATCGGAAAATCGGGACATGGACAGAGATGATCATGGCTTGCTGGGGAGGGCATGGTCACGCTGACCGGTTTTAATACATAAACATTTCTATTCAGGAGGAATACAGGTCATGATGAAAGTTTTTGCAGATCGCCTATTTGATGTGGTGGTGAAACACAAGAGGGACATTGCAGCAAATTGGGCAAAGGATGTACGAAAAAATCCCAAAACGCCATCATATCATGATTATACCCAGGATCAGTGCATCAGCTACGCGGTGGATTTTTACGAAAACTTCACGAATCTTTATTTCGAACCGAAACCTTACTCCGGGCAGGAGGAATATTTCTCCAAGTACGCGGAGCGAAGATTCCAGGAAGGGACTCCGCTTAACGAAGCCCTTCATGCCCTCATCATGATGCGCCGGCATCTCTGGCTTTATGCCGACATGCAGGTTGTCTTCACCAGCCCCCTGGACTCTTATCAGGCCATTGAGGCCATCACCAAGACCATGCGCATTTTCGACCACGCCATTTATATCATCAGCAGGCGATACGAAGCGTTCTGGAAAGGCGCAAAAAAATAATCCGGTTTCCCGGCTTCCGAAAAGAAACGGTTGTGTAACTCCAAATATGTAGATCGAACAGGCTCGCAGGACGGCTGAACAGGAGCGGTGTGGGTATGCACAACCGTGCATTCGGAAGGACGATCGCAAAACAACGTCGGGGGACGCTTTGATGTAAGGTGGAAAGAAATCCGGATCTCTGACGCCCGGTACATTCAGAGGAGCGGATCCGGAGAATTTTCAACCGGGTTTGATGTTGACGGCGTACCGTCCTCTCACATCCCTTTAAATTTAGCCTTAAAGGCGGTCTCGAGCGTTGCAACCGCCGCATCGATGCTCAGGTTTTCGGTGTTCAACACGAGGTCATAGTCCAGGGGATTCGTGACATCCCGGTGGAAGTACTGTTCAACAAAGGATCTCCGATCATATTCCATCTTCAGGACAAAGTCTTCCGCATCCTTCCGGCTTTGATTTCTTGCTTTCTCTGCCTTCTCGATCCGCATGTCCAGGGGGGCTATGATCCTGGTCCGGAATGTCGTTTCGCGGGGAAGGATGTACTGAGCGCCACGACCCAGGAGCATGGCATTGCCGTATTTCCCGATCGCACCGACGACACGGGTCAGATGGCGCAGATACTCATCGGGTGTAAGATGCTGAGTGGCGAACAGGGAACTGAGCCAGGAATTGAGTTTTGATGTTTCCTTCTCATCGAGAGATTTGACGGCCTCTTCGCTCTTTTCCGAGCTTTCTGCGATTCGCTGGATAATTTCACTGCCCAGAAGGTCCATTCCAAGCAACGACGCAAGTCTTTTGGCGATTTCGACGCCTCCGCTGCCGGGATCAATTGATATGGTCATGCAGGGTTTGGGTTTTTCTTCCTCCATTTTCTTTTGGGCAGCCTGCCGCGTATGCCAGCGGGCTAGCTGTGCGCTCACCAATTGGTCCAGAGAACGGGTTTCTTTTTTCATACGTCATTCCTCCTTTGAATGAAGATTCGGGCTGGCCGTCACGGATACTCTTCACAGCAAGAACTTAACAGCTTTCAGCTCCACATGCAGATGGATTTTTATAACAGATTCTTCAAAATGGGGCAAGCTTCATCAAAACAAATCATTGCGGAGCAAGGCGCCATCCTTCCGGGGAAAAATCCGGATCCGGCTCCGGTTCCAGCTTAAATGAGGATAGGGACGTTATAGGCGTACAGAGCCCCAGGGCGAGGAGCCATTTCGGAATCCGCCGCTCTGAATTGAAATGAGTCGCGTCAGGAACGGTTCTTCAGATACTCCCAAGCCAGGGTGATACCCAGGGCGGTTTTTGAGTCGACAATCCGACCTTCCTTCATCATTTCCATGGCCTCCGGAAAAGAGACGGGAACGAGCTCAATCACTTCGTCCACATCGGGCGGCAGCGCAGCCGCAAAAAGATCCATGGCCAGATAATAGTGCATGTATTCATTGCAGTAGCCGGGAACCAGATATCCTTCAAACAGTTTGACCAGCGTACGGGCCTGAAACCCGATCTCTTCCGCAAGCTCCCGCTGAACGCACTCTTCGATCGTCTCAGGCCCCTTGTCCACGGTGCCGGCGGGGATTTCGAGAAGCATCTGCTCAACAGCCGAACGATACTGCCGGATGAGGAGGAGCCGCCCCTCGGAGGTCACCGGAACAGCCGCAATGACGGGCTTGTGAGTAATCCAGCTCTGGTCGGCGACCCGCCCGTCCGGCAGCTGAATCTTTCCTTCGTAGACCTCAAAAATGCGGCACGTGTAGACCCTGTTTTCTTCCAATCTTTTCGGCTTAATTTCAGGCACTCCTTCCCATCCCCTTTGTCAATCCTGCCCAGATCTTCACTTCGTCAACCCTGATCAGCTCGTCTCCATGACGGACAACAGGTGGCGCTCGATTTCCTCCTTCGAAAGCAGTCCGACGAGGGTATTTACCAGCCTCCCCTTGGAGAAGAGCAGCATGGTGGGGATATTCCGGACATTGTACTGTTGAGCGGTCAGGGGATTCTCATCCACATTCAGCTTGGCGATTTTGATTCCGCCCCCGTATTTTGCGGCCAGTTCTTCGAGATGCGAGGCCAGGGAACGGCAGGGACCGCACCAGGGCGCCCAGCAGTCCACCAGGACGGAACGGTTCGATGTCAGCACCTCTCCTAAAAACGTGCTGTCCGTAACCTCCACAGGCGTATGCAGGCCGCTTTCCACGACCAGCGGCGCACCGCAGCGGCCGCAGAGGGGGTGAGCATTGAGCCGATTTTCAGGCATGCGATTCTTTGTCCCGCAATTCAGGCACCGGATGATCATGTCGTCCAACTTCGCATGGCATCGGCCGCATACGGGATTTTCCTTAAACCGCGTTCTGGGAATACGATTTTTTGTTCCACAGTTAAGACAACGAATGATGATATCGTCCGTATTCATGGAAAAACCCAAATCCTCGTCATGTTTGCTATGCTTTGATCTGCAGCCGCCGCTGAACGGGCCAGCTGAAATTGCCCATAAATTACCCGAGTTGGATGGAAAAGTAAAGGCCCGAAGAGGGCGGCAAGGCTCAGATGAACAGGGCATCGAGAATCCTCAGCTCGACCCGTGAAAAGGGGTATTTCCGGATGTCAGCGGGGGATGCCCAAAGCCGGTTGCCGGCGGCAGGCGATAGCGGACCACCTTCCTGGATCGTCCCGGAGAAAACGTGAAGCGTCAGCCGGAAATGCGAGTAGAACTGCTGCAGGGTCATCAGGTGATCCTTCACGGAAATGGAAATGCCGAGCTCCTCCCGGCAGCGGCTTTTCAGGGCATCCGTAACCGTTTCACCGGGATGGAGCATCCCGCCGGGAAACTTCCAGAGCCCTCCCAGAAAACCGTCTGCCGGTCGTCGAACGATGAAAAAACGGCCCTTAGAATCGCGGAGAATCGCTGCGCCGGCTTCCTTGTCCGGCCGTTTCGCCTTCTTTCCGGCCACCGGCAGCCGATTCTGGCAGTTGCCGGCGTAGCCCAGGCAGTTCGATCTCAGGGGGCAATCCGGACACTGCGGAATTCCCGGCCGACAAAGAAGCGCCCCCAGCTCCATGAGAGCCGAATTGAACGGACCGGGCCTCTCGGCGGGAACCAGCTTCTCCGCCAGAGCAGTGATAAACCGCTGCGTCGCACCGTCGCTCAACGGACTGTCCACAGCGAAAAGCCGGCACAAAACCCGCTTTACATTGCCGTCGACGGCCGGAACGGCCTTCCCGAAGGCCATACTGAGAATGGCCCCTGACGTGTAGGGGCCGATACCGGGCAGCGCCTTGAGCTCATCGGGATTTTCAGGCAGCCGGCCGGCATGGAGGTCCACAATCCGCCGGGACGCCGCGTGCAGATTACGGGCACGGCTGTAATAACCCATATTTTCCCAGGCTTTCAGCACCTCTTCCAAAGGGGACCGGGCCAGATCCTCGAGCGTTGGAAAGCGCTCCAGAAACCGTCGGTAATGAGGAATAACCGCCTCAACCTGGGTTTGCTGCAGCATGATCTCCGAAAGCCATATGGCATACGGGTCAGCAGTATTCCGCCAGGGGAGGCGCCGCTTATTCCTTTCATACCAGGACAGGAGGCGTTCCGCGATACCGCCTGCGGTCTGTTCCGCCCGCTTCAGGGATGTTGTCCGTTTGTCCATGTCGGAATCGTTTCTTCGCAGAAGGATTTTATTGATATTTCATGAGAGTTCCCGTATTTTTAAAGCGCCTCGGCACGATGGAAATCGTATATCACACGACGTGTTCCATCAGGAAGGCACTTTTTCAAGGGAAGCGTTTTATGTCCCTATTCCCCGTCGGGAGGTTCACGCCGTGCTGGAAGTGATGAAAGAACTGATGAAATCCAAGGACACCTGCGTATTGGCAACCGTATCCGGAAATGAACCCCATTGTTCGCTCATGTCTTACGCCGTTGATGAGGACTGCAGGGAGATCTACATGATGACCCTCAGAAATACCCGGAAATATGAAAATCTGATGGCCAATCCCGCCGTCAGTCTGCTTGTCGATACCAGGGGGCAGGACTCTCCGGAAAACCGGCCTCGCACAAAGGCTCTGACCGTGACCGGCCGGTTTGAACGGATTGAAAGTGAAGAGGAACAAGAGCGGATTCGGAATCGTCTGCTGGAGCGGCATCCCCACCTGAAGGCCTTTGCCGAAAGCCCGGAAACAGAGTTCTTCCGGATCAGGGCAAAATCTTTCCAGCTCCTGGACGGAATTACAGACGCCTCCTTCGTTTCTCTGGACTGAGAGCGCAGGCGGGAAAGAAGAAGTGACGGAACAACCGGTCCCAATGTATTCATCCATGCAGGGCCCAGATCTCAGCAAGGGAGAAAATCCATGAACATCTTCAAAGCGGCGGCCAATCAGCTTTACGAAACCGCCAGGAAGGAGGGCCGCCTCATCGAGGGCCGCTCTCTGGATGAATTGAAAGAAATCGCCCTGCGCCAGGAGGGTGTCATTCAAACCCAGATCGGCTCGGTGGCCGCGGATTCCGAGCCCATGTCCCGTTCGGCGCCCCACACCTGCAACAGCGTGGACCATCCCTTCGGCGAGGAGGAAGCGCAGCTGGCGGCGGAGATGCTGGAGCTCCTGAAAAAGGAAACGATCATCTCCCTGGACACCTTCATCGGAGACGGCCGGGACGGTGTTTCAGCACGGTTCCTCATCCCGGAGCAGTACGCCCAACTCGCCTACGGCTTGAAACTCCTCTTCAATCATCCGCCGGTCGTCCTGGACAACCCAACCTACACGATCATCTACTTCACCGACGGGTCCTTCGAGCGAAACCGCGAGAAGAAACTGCTGGAAAAGGACATCTCCGTCCGCCTCATGCTGGGCGAAAAACGCGGAGACCAGGTCAAGATCTGCCGCAATACGATTTATCTCGGAGAGGGGAAAAAGGGCATCTTCCAGTTTGAAGACTGGCGGATCAAGGCCATCGACAAAACCGGGCTCTTTCTCCACGCCGGCGCCCGCCGCGACTTTCTCTGGGTTTATGATCAGGCATCCGGCCGGCCGGAAATGACGGAGATCGTCACTGCGGCGGCAGGCCTGACCGCAACCGGAAAGACGACGACCCTCTGCCGCAAGTTCACGAAAATACCCAGGGAGCGCTCGGAAATGATCGGCGATGATGGAGGCGCCCTGATGTTTGACGGGGGTTACGCGGCCTTCGAAATGGGCGGCGTTTATGTCAAGACGGAAGGGCTGGACGCTAGCCAGCCGGAAATCCTCCGGGCGGCGGAGTCCAAGGAAGCCTTCCTGGAGAACGTGGCCCTGACCAAGTATCCCTACATGCCCAATTTCGCCGACATCTCCAAGACAGGAAACGGCAGGGCCGTCGTCTCCCGGGACAACCTGGAAATCGCCTCGCCAAGCCTGCGGGCCGATCGCCTGAACTACATCATCATCCTGACACGCAATCCCCTGGTCAACGTCATCAGCCGCCTGACACCGGAACAGGCCACCATGCAGTTCATCTATGGGGAATCCATCGAAAGCAGCGGGGGAAACCCCGAAGAGGCCGGCCGCTTCAAGCGGGAGTTCTTCCTCGATCCCTTCATGGCCGGCGAACGCCTGGAACATGCGATGATTTTTTACGATATCGTCAAGCGCAATAAAATCCAGTGCTATCTGGCCAACACGGGAACCATCGGAATCCGGGAAGACAAGGTTACCCTGCGGCAGTCCCTGTCCACCTACAACGACCTGGTCCGCAATCAGCTCCGCTTCAGCCTGGAGGCCGACCACCTGGGCTACCACTACCCCATTAAGTGCGACCGGGCCAACCTGGATCTTATGGCCGCACACCGGCTTTTTGACGACCAGGACCTTCTGGAAAAGCGACTCCGGGATTTTTACCGCGGCCGCCGGGAATATCTGGAGGAATTTGAAGGGACATACGGACGGATTCCAGAGGCGATTCGCGAGGCCCTTCCCTACCAGTACAAGGAATTTTCTCCAAGGGAAGCCTTCGATATCGAATAGCGGGATGGAGGAGGAGCCCCTTCAGCGCATCGGGCCCCTGGCCAGAGAGGCGAAAACTCCCAGACTGCAGAGCAGGGCGAGCAGGAAAAAAGTCCATGTCATGCTTGTTAAAAGCAGTGGATAGTAGAGTGGGGACAGCTCCACTTTTCCGATCAAGAGGGCGAACATCAGCATGGCGATCCCCATGCTGAACATCTGCCCCAGAATCCGCATCGTGGCCAGCGTTCCGGAGGCCAGCCCGAGGAACTTCCTGTCGACGGAACTCATGATGGCGTTCACATTGGGCGACGAGAACAGGGCAAACCCCAGCCCCAGCAGAACAAGGCTAAGCAGGATGGGAAACAGGGTCGAGAAGGTGGATATGAAGGTGAGCAGGCCCAGGCCGCAGACGGTGAGGGCCATCCCCAGGGAAGCCAGGATCCTGGGTTGAACCCGGTCGGAGAGGCGGCCGATCACCGGTGAAAAAACAGCCTGAAGAACCGGCTGGATCAGGAGAATCAACCCGGCGTACTGCGGAGACAGGCCTTCAATGAGCTGCAGATAGAGGCTCATGAGAAAGCTCACGGCATAGGTGGCGCAGTAGTGGACCAAGGCGGCCAGGTTGGAGAAGGTGAAGGCCCGGTTTTGGTAGAACAGGGAGACGTTGATCAGAGGGCTGGGATTTCCCTTTTCCCATCTCAGGAAAACCACGATCCCGGCAATCCCGGCAACAGCGGATAACCCGGCGGCCGCCGCCGGCAGGAACGAAATGCCAACCATCAGCAAAAGAAGGCTCAGGCTGTAAATGAAGGAGCCTGCCAGATCGAACCTCTCTCCCCGGGCTTCGGCCCATTCATCTTTCAGCTTCCACAGGGTGCAAAACAGGACGGCCAGCCCCAGGATGGCGTTCAACAGGAAGATGCTCCTCCATCCCAGATGCTGCGTCAGGATTCCACCGATCAACGGCCCCGCGGAAAGCCCGGTGTAGACGGCCGCAACGTTGATTCCCAGCACTTTCCCCCGTTCGCTGCGGGGAAAGACAGAGATGAGGATGGCCGTTGATGTCCCAAAGATCATGGCCCCGCCGATGCCCTGAAGAAAGCGCAGGATGATCAGCATGACGGCATCGGGAGCGGCGCTGCAGGCCAGGGAGGAAAGGGCGTAAAGGGCCACGCCCCAGAGAAAAAGCCTTTTCCTGCCGTAAAGGTCGGCCATCCTGCCCAGGGGGACCAGGCTCATTGCCGCCGCCAGCAGAAAGATGGTGGCCATCCAGTTCAGAAACAGGGCGTTCAGGGAAAATTCCCGGCCCAGGGCGGGAAGGGCCACATTGATGGCGGATCCCATGAACGGCGTAAGAAAAGAGGCCATGGTGGTGACAACCAGGGCCACGGTTCGGCTTGCTGCCGGATAGGATCTGTCAGAAGGTGAGGAAGTCAAAATTCTTTGCCTACTGGAGCCGGCACAGCTGCAGACGGCTCTCTGGATAGGGAATTAAAGAGGCCCCGGGAGTCGGTCCCCGACGGGACAGACCTATCAGAGAGTCCAATCCTGATCAATCGAATTTTGACCCCTGCGAGGGACCGGAAGCCGTCTCCGGCTCATCCAGTGCGGGATTGCCGCCTGCCGGCGGGATCACGGAGCCTTCTGATCGCTCCCGGACAACGGTGATCGGCACGTTGACGGTCCCGGCATAAAAAACGACAAGTTCCGCTGGAATGGTCCCCTCATTCACGCCGTAATGGAGCTTGTTCACCACCTCGACGATGGGGTCCCCGGCCTTGAGGTGCAGCGTGTCTCCCCCGGTCGTCACGACCGTCAGCCCCCCGCTGAGCACAATGCCGGCATTGATCACGGGATGGCTGTGCGTTTCCAGCCGGGCCCCTGCGGGGATGGTGATCCTCCGGATTGAGATCTCCGGCTGACTTTGCGGATAGGCAGGCAGCAGCTGCCCATCCCAGCTCCTGGTCGTTTTGACGAGTTCCCTGGAGACAATGGAAACCGGGTCCGCCTCCAGACCGGGCCGAAAAGTAGAAGCGCAGCCGCTCAACAGAAACAGGACAACGGAAAGGGTTACCGGAAAGCCGATCCTTTTTTGGGGCATCATATGCACCTTCCTTCATTTTTGGCTACCCATGTTCCTGCACAGAGCGCACCAGGCACACCCATCAATTTTTTGCGGAGGGCGCAGGAACAGAAGAAACAGGCGGATGGATCCTTGAAATAACCGACCGTGTTCGGCTATGCTGCGCCGGAGCACAAAAAGGAGCGATCCTGCCGTGAACGAAGACCGCAAAAACCGATTCTGGGGAGAAACGACGGCGTTTCTCGCCCTGTTTCTCGACAACGTCGGGGTGCTCATCTTTCTCAGCGCCATTCTCGTCCACACCTTCAACTACCCGGCAGAAATCATCCTGACGCGCATGATCCCCGGCACCGCCATGGGGATTTTCTTCGGCGACCTCCTCTACAGCCTTCTGGCCCTTCGTCTGGCCCGGAAAACCGGCCGCAGGGATGTCACCGCGATGCCGCTCGGCCTGGATACGCCATCCACGATCGGGATCGCCTACGCTGTCCTCGGCCCGACGTACATCGCCTCGCAGGACGCGCTGCTCACCTGGCACGTCGGCATGGCCACCCTCTTCATGATCGGCATCGTCAAGATGGTCACTTCCTTTTCCGGCGCCTGGATTCAGCGGATTTTTCCCACGGCCGGACTCCTGGGATCGATCGCCGGGGTCGGGCTTCTGCTGCTCGGCTTTCTGCCCCTCATCGAAATCTTCAACGAAGTGGTGGTGGGGATGGTGGCCATGGGACTGATCCTGGCCGTGCTGATCGGCAAGCTCCAGCTTCCGGGACGCGTTCCCGGCGTTCTGGCTGCCGTCATCCTCGGGACCGCCCTTCATTTTGCTCTGGGATACGCCGGATACATCCCGGAATTCAAGACACCCGCCTTTGACATGAAGCTCTGCATCCCGCTTTTTTCCCTGGACTTTCTGCAAACCCTTCCCCGGTGCATCCCGTATCTGCCGCTGGCCATTCCCTTCGGCATCCTCACGATCATCGGCGGCATCAACAATACCGAAAGCGCCCGTCTGGCAGGCGATGCTTACCGGACAAGGGACATTCTCCTCACGGAGGCATGCACCTCCCTGATTGCCGCCTTCTTCGGCGGGGTGGCCCAGACCACGCCCTACATCGGCCACCCGGCTTACAAAAAGATGGGGGCAACCTGGCTGTACACGCTTTTTACCGCCCTTGCAGTCGGCATCGGCTCCGTCGTCGGCCTGATGTCCCTCTTTGTCGGACTGATTCCCCGGGCCGTTATCGCCCCCATTTTCCTCTTCATCGGCTTCGAGATCGTCCATCAGGCCTACAGGGAGTCGCCGGACGCCCACTCTGCCGCCGTAAGCCTCAGCTTCCTGCCGGTCGTCGCCCATCTAGTGACCATTATTCTTCGCCAATTCCTGGACGCGGCCTCCATTACCCCTGAGGCGTTACCGGTTCGCCTGCAGGTCCTGCATTCAACCCTCACGGTGCTCAGTAACGGCTTCATAGTGACCGGCCTGCTCTGGGGCAGCATGCTGGCCTTTCTCATCGACCAACAGGTCCGCCTTGCCGCCCTGTGCACCTTGACCTGCGCGGGCCTGACCCTGTTCGGCTTCATCCATTCCGTTCATCCCGGCGGAGAGATTTACCTTCCCTGGCAGATTTCCTCCCCCAGGCCCTTCATGATCGCCCTGGGCTATTTCCTGTTCTCCTGCATCCTGCCGGCGTTAACGAAACGCAGACAGGCCAATCCGGAGCCTTTATCGGCGGAATCTTCAGAAGGGAAATCCGTGACCAGCGGGTGAAGATCGGCTGAATGCCATCGGCGGTTCGATCCCGGAAGCATCTCCGGGGCTCTTTTCCATCCGCGGCCCAAGCACTCAAAGACCATCCCGGGATGATGCTACATGAAATGAAAGAGATACGCTCCGTAGAGGTGATATGTGGCAACGGCTGCGTACAAGAGGGTGGCGATTGCCAGAAGATTCAGTTTCCAGCTTTTAACAAAGGGCAGCAGCACAAACAGGACCGCCAGGAACAAGAGCTTCGTCGCCAGAACCGCATTGAATTCATCTATCTGGAAAAGCCTCGCCACGAAGGGGTTCAGTTCACGGCAGCCGTTGGATAACGCGTGCTTCGTCGCAAAGTAATCCAGCAGATTCAACGAGGTCAGCAGGATCCACAGGGCAGCCGGAACGGCAAACATGCGGCCCGGGTTCCATCCCCACATTTTTTCGCATTTGAATTCTTGAATCATCTGCCAAGTACACCTCACGATTTTTTTAAAAGGCAAACAGGCACGCCAGCTGACAGATGCTGATTCCCGCCGCGGCTGTTGTTTCATCGCCGGGCGAAAGAATCTCTGTTTTTTGAATACAGGAGTGTGAGGTGTTTCACAATCGGGAAAGGCCTGATTTATGGGCCTTGAAAATCTGATTTAAGCCTTTCCTGTTACTGAAATGGAGTAAGGAATGATAGGTATCCGAAGGCTAAGCCCCGGCGTTACGGGACAGGCATCCCCTCTTCAGGAAAGATGCTTTTCCAGGCGGTTGATGCGAAAATCCAGGAGCAGTTCCACGAACGCGCGGCGGGTAAGGGGAGGGTCCGTCATCCCGAAGAAGCGAGGGGGGGCCGGCTCCCCCGGAAATTCAGCGGTCGAAAGAGTCCAGTCGGCGACACGGGCGATGGCGGAGGCCAGTTCCGCCTCCAACGGCTCCGCCGTCCGGATCGGGATGATCTGACGGCTGTCCGCGGCAGCCTTCAGGGTCTCCAGAACGCCTCCACCGCCGACTCTCGCCGCCGCCGGTTTTCGCAGGGCCGATTGAAGACGGCGGGTCAACCCGGAATGGACGGAATCGACGGAAACATAGTAGCCCTTCCTGAACAGCAGGCGACCCGAACCGGACGATGAAAACGTCACATCCCCGGGAAGATGAAGGATCAGCAGGGTGCAGCCGAAGTCCCCGCTTTCCCGCTCCAGAAGAGACCAGGGGATCGACAGTTTCCGGATGTTCGGGCCGGGCGTCATGTCCGGCTGCCAGTCGACCGCGAGGGGATGAAACCGGACCAGGTCCCGCACAGCCAGAAAGGCCGACGCAAAGGCGAAGTCGGTGTGGTAGTCGGGCAGAAAGTAATCCGCATGGGGGCAGCCGACAAGAAACAGGACATGTGCCGGCGTCCCCCGCCGGGCAAGCTCGGCCAGTTCCAGCAGATGCCGCCGCCCGCGGGAGGTGACGGCATCGGGAAACATGGCGATCCGGCGGCCGAAGAGCGTGCAGGATTTCACCTCCAGCAGGTGCTGAAGACCGCCCTCCTCCAGCAGAAAGTCGAAGCGGCTGGAACCTCGGGTGACTTCACGCCGCACAATCCGCATCTCTTCGAAACCGGGCAGGCGGCGCCGGCCCAGGAGGTCGGCCACGATGTCATTGCAGGCCAGGGTATGGAGCATGACGGGACGGCCCTCCCGTTCGACGGCCACAACGAGCCCCTGAAGTTTGCGGTTAGCAGCGGTTTCCTGCCGGATGACATAAAGCTCGCTGTCCGGCAGCAGCAGCTCCCATAGACGTCCCGGATTGGGCAGATAGGCCTCCAGGATTTCAGAACCCAGAGCGCAGCGCACCGTGAACCGGTTCGGCCTGGCGATAAACCGGGCCTTTTCGATCGTCCTTCCCATTCGTTTCAATCCCTTTTCCGGATTTCAGCCGGCGTTTCCGCAAAGTCCATCCGGACTTGAAATCAGCCCCCCGTCCGAGGCATGCAATGTGAATGGAAAGTCCTATCATACCGTCGACGCGGATGCCAGGGTATCTTTCCCCACCGCTTTCCGGCGGAGTCCACCGCTGTGTTCCCTCTGAACACAATGAAAAGGCTTGACAAAATTCAGGCAAAAAATTAAAAAGTCGCCTTATTCAATGAATGAATGTTCATTCACCTACAGAAAAGAGAAAACCATGACGATGCCGGACAAACGGAATGACATCATCCAGGGCGCACTGGAACTGATCACGGAGAAGGGCTTTCACGGCGCCACGATGGCGATGATCGCCGAGAAGTCCGATGTCGCTGTAGGCACCATCTATCGGTACTTCGAGAACAAGGATGTTCTGATCAACGCGTTGTACCATGAACTGGAGGAAAAGATCCTCGGGGCTCTCCGGAAGGAGTACTCTGCGGAAAAGCCCTTCCGGGAGCGGTTTCTCCTCATCGGAACCACCCTTCTCCACTATTTCATATCGTTTCCGGTGCATTTCCGTTACATGGAACAGTACCACAACTCCCCCTACGGCATCTCCCTGCGCAGGGATCAGCTTCTGAACAAGGCGGATGATGTGGATATCACCAGGCAGCTCTTTACCGAAGGGATCATCCAGCAGGTTCTGAAGGATTTCCCCCTTGCCGTCCTTTTCGACCTGGCCTTCGGCCCCCTGGTCGCTCTGGCGCGGGATCATATCCTGGGGTTCATCGTCCTGGACGATACCCTGATCACACGGACCGTGGAGGCCTGCTGGGATGGAGTCAAAAGATAAGGAAAAGCGCTTCAGAATGAACTTTCATTCAGGAGAATCCAATGGTTCTTTTTTAAAACATTTCGCCGTTCATGGCCATACGAAATCCGGAATCTGAAAAACAGCAGAGGATGCAGACTCTTTCATTTCAAGCGGTAGAGGTGGAACATGCACATTCGTGACAGCGTAAGGCTCATAGCTATTGCAGGAGTCCTGGCCGGATTCCTGGTTGTTGCCGGCTGCGGGGAAGAGAAACAGCCCCCGCAGGGTGGCCCTCCCGAAGTGGCCGTGGTAACCGTGCAAACGGAGCAGGTAAAGATCACCAACGAACTGCCCGGCCGGACATCCGCCTATCTGATGGCGGAGGTCCGGCCCCAGGTGAGCGGTATTCTCCAGAAGCGCCATTTCACAGAGGGATCGGATGTAAAGGCCGGCGATGTTCTCTATCAGATTGACCCGTCGACATATCAGGCAGCCTATGCCAGCGCCAAGGCCAACCTCGCCCGGGCGGAGGCCAATGTGACTTCCATCCGCTACCGGGCCGAACGCTACAAGGAGCTGGTCGGCAGCAAGGCGGTCAGCCGCCAGGAATACGATGATGCCGCCGCCGCCCTCAAGCAGGCCGAGGCGGAAATCCAGGCCGGCAAGGCGGCGGTGGAAACCGCCCGCATCAACCTGGCCCATACGCGGATTACCGCCCCCATTTCCGGCCGCATCGGCAGATCTCTTGTGACCGTCGGCGCCCTGGCAACGGCCGGCCAGGGAATCGCATTGACCACGATCCAGCAGATCGACCCCATCTACGTCGACGTCACCCAGTCAAGCAGCAGCCTGCTGCATCTCAAGAAGAGCATGGCCAGCGGCATCCTCAAGAAGGAAAACGTCAATTCGGCAAAGGTCAAACTTCTCCTGGAGGACGGCACGTTCTATCCCCTGGAAGGAAAGCTCCAGTTCCGTGACATCACGGTTGACCCGACGACCGGATCCTTCATTCTCCGCATTGTGTTCCCCAATCCGGAGGGAATTCTTCTCCCCGGAATGTACGCACGGGCCGTCATCGAAGAAGGGGTCAATGAGCAGGCCCTCCTGGTCCCCCAGCAGGGCGTCAGCCGCGACCCGAAGGGGAATCCCCTTGCCCTGGTTGTGGACGCCGACGGAAAAGTCCAGCAGCGGATGCTGAAGGTCGATCGGACCATCGGCGATAAATGGCTGGTGTCATCGGGTCTCGCAGCCGGCGATAGGGTCATCGTGGAGGGTGCGCAGAAGGTGAAACCGGGGATTCCGGTGCAGGTGGTTCCTTTTGCTGCCGCCAAGGCAACAGACAGCGGGGAGAACGGGCGCGTGATCCCTCCGGCGACGAAAACAAACTGACGGAGGCTCACAATGTTATCACGATTCTTTCTGGACCGGCCGGTGTTCGCCTGGGTCATCGCCATCATCATGATGGCGGCGGGAGGCCTGGCCATTTACAATCTGCCCATTTCACAGTACCCCCCCATCGCGCCGCCGTCCATCGCCATTACCGCTTTCTACCCGGGGGCTTCCGCCGAGACGGTCGAAAACAGCATCACCCAGATCATCGAGCAGAAGATGACCGGCTTCGACAAGATGCTGTACCTTTCAGCGACCAGCGATTCCTCCGGCCAGTCCCGCATCGAGTTGACCTTTGCCCCGGGAACCGATCCGGATCTGGCCTGGGCCCAGGTGCAGAACAAGCTTCAGCTCGCCATGGCGAGCCTGCCGGAGGTGGTGCAGGATGCCGGTGTCAAGGTGGCTAAATCCACGCGAAACTGGCTGCTGATCGTGGGCCTGATCTCGGAAGACGGAAGCATGGATGGCAATGACCTGCGCGACTATGCCCAATCCAACCTGGAAAAGGTGCTCTCCAGGGTACCGGGAGTCGGCGAGGTGGAGATTTTCGGCTCCCAGTATGCCATGCGGATCTGGCTGAACCCCGACAAGCTGACCGATTACGGAATGACCATCCCGGATGTCATCACCGCATTGAAGGCCTACAACGTGGAGGTCTCCGCAGGTCAGTTCGGCGGCGCCCCGGCTGTGGAAGGCCAGCGGCTCAACGCCGCCATCATCGTCCAGAGCATGCTCAAGACGCCGGAGGAGTTTGCCGCCATTCCTCTGCGCACCAATCCGGACGGCTCCGTTGTGCGGGTCAGGGATATAGGCAGGACGGAGCTGGGCACGGAAACCTATGATATCCAGTCGCACTACAACGGCAAACCCTCCGCCGGACTCGCCATTCGCCAGGCCGCAGGCGCCAATGCCCTGGAGACGGCGGATAATGTTCGAAACAAGATGGCGGAAATGAGCCGATTCTTTCCAACCGGCATGAAAGTCGTTTATCCCTACGACACCACTCCTTTTGTCAGCGTGGCGATTCATGAGGTGGTCAAGACCCTTTTCGAGGCGATCCTGCTGGTTTTTCTGGTCATGTTCCTCTTCATGGGAAATCTTCGGGCCACGCTGATCCCGACCATCGCCGTGCCTGTCGTGCTCCTCGGAACCTTTGCGGTGCTGGGCCTCTTCGGATTTTCCATCAACATGCTGACCATGTTTGCCATGGTGCTGGCCATCGGCCTGCTGGTGGATGACGCCATTGTCGTGGTGGAAAACGTCGAGCGGATCATGAGAGAAGAAGGGCTTTCTCCCAAGGAGGCCACCCGCAAGTCCATGGAACAGATCACCAGCGCCCTGATCGGCATCGGGCTGGTTCTCTCCGCGGTCTTCGGCCCCATGGCTTTTTTCAGCGGATCCACGGGGGTCATCTACCGCCAGTTCTCCATCACCATCACCGCCTCCATGCTGCTTTCCGTTCTGGTGGCCCTCATTCTGACGCCCGTCCTCTGCGCCTCCCTTCTCAAACCGGTGTCTGCGGGGCACGAAACGGCGGAGAACTCCATCTTTTTTCTGCGCCCCTTTTTCCGGTGGTTTGACCGCACGTTTTCCCGCATCCGTGATTTCTACCTCCGCCTGGTCGACCATTCCCTCTCCCGAAAGCTCCGCTATCTGGCCGTTTTTCTCGTGATTGTGGCCGCCCTGGGATTTCTGTTCCTCCGTATGCCCACTTCCTATCTTCCCGACGAAGATCAGGGATTTCTCATGATTCAGGCCATGCTTCCGGCAAATTCAGCCCTGGAACAGACGGACGACGTCATGAAAACGGTCAGGAATCACTTTCTGGAAAACGAGAAAGATGCCGTCAAATCCATCATGACGATTTCCGGCATGAACTTTTCCGGCCGGGGGCAGAACGCGGGACTGGCCTTTGTCCAGTTGAAGGACTGGGATTTACGAAGCCGGCAGGATCTGAAGGTGGGGGCCGTGGCCGGAAGGGCCATGGGGACATTTTCCAGGATTCGCAATGCCATGGTTTTTGCCTTTGCACCTCCCGCAGTGATTGAACTGGGCACGTCCAAAGGGTTCGACCTCCAGCTCCTCGACCGGGGCGGCATGGGACACGCCCGGCTGATGGCGGCCCGGAATCAGCTCCTCGGCATGGCGGCTCAAGACAAGGTGTTGACGAAGGTCCGGCCCAATGGCCTGGAAGATGTGCCGGAGTACCGGGTTGACGTCGACTGGGAAAAGGCCGGCGCGCTGGGATTGCCGATAACGTCGATCCACAGTACGATCTCTGCGGCCTTCGGCAGCGTCTATGTCAATGACTTCATCCAGGCCGGCCGGGTCAAGCGGGTATACGTCCAGGCGGATGCCCCCTACCGCATGCTGCCCAGTGACCTGGAAAAGCTTCACGTGCGCAATAACGCGGGCCGGATGGTTCCCTTTTCCTCCTTCGCCACGGGACACTGGACATCCGGCTCTCCCAAACTGGAGCGATACAACGGTTTCCCGTCCGTCAACATCGTGGGAGAGGCGGCGGCGGGCAGGAGTTCCGGTGAAGCCATGGAGGCCATGGAAGGGTTTGTCGCAAAGTTGCCGCAGGGTGTCGGCTTCGACTGGACCGGCCTTTCCTACCAGGAGCGGATGGCCAGCTCTCAGGCCGGATTGCTCTATGCCTTTTCCATTTTCGTGATCTTCCTCTGCCTGGCAGCCCTCTATGAGAGTTGGCCGATCCCCTTTTCGATCCTGTTCGCCCTGCCTCTCGGGGTCATTGGCGGCGTCATCGCCTCAAGCCTGCGGGGATTGCCCAATGACGTCTATTTTCAGATCGGCCTTCTGACGACCCTTGGGCTCACCACCAAAAACGCCATCCTGATCGTCCAGTTCGCGAAGGCCGGACGGGAAAGGGGCATGGATCTGATCGAAGCCACCCTGGAGGGGGCCCGATTGCGCTTCCGGCCGATCGTCATGACCTCCCTGGCCTTCGGTTTCGGCGTTCTCCCCCTTACCCTGGCTACAGGAGCGGGCGCGGGCGCCCAGAATGCCATCGGCACCGGCGTGCTGGGAGGAATGGTCACCTCCACGGTTCTGGTGATTATTTTTGCTCCCCTCTTCTACGTGCTGATCGAAAAACTGTTCGGGAAAAAACTGCAGCAGAACACGGCCGGAACAGCTCCGCTAAACGCATCCCACCGCATTGGTGTGATCGATCAGGAACTGACGGATGAACTCAAGGCCGTCGAAGATGAGAAGAAAAATCCAATCGAGGATTGAAAATCATGAACATAAGCAAAGATAGATGGCGGCTTTTGATGCTGGGAATCCTTGCGGTCCTGCTGGGAGGATGCACCCTGGCCCCGAAGTACGACCGCCCGGCGTCCCCCGTCCCCGGCAACTGGCCGACGGGCGCCGCCTACCAGGAAGAAAGGCCTGCCGTTTCCGAACCGGCAGCCGATTTGCCATGGCGGGAATTTCTCCCCGAGGAACGCCTGCAAAAGGCCGTGGAAATCGCCCTGAAAAACAGCCGCGACCTGCGCCTGGCGGCCTTGAACGTCGAGAGGGCGCGTGCGCTCTACCGCGTTCAGCGCGACGAACTGCTGCCCTCGCTGGATGCAGCCGGAAGCGGAATCAAGGAACGGGTGCCGGCGGATCTGTCCTCCTCCGGGCGCAGAACGACCCGGGAGCAATACCGTGTCGATTTCGGCGTCAGTTCCTGGGAAATCGATTTTTTCGGACGCATCCAGAGCCTCAAGGACCGGGCGCTGGAAGAATATCTGGCAACGGATCAGGCCCGGCGCAACGCACAGATTCTATTGGTGTCAGAGGTGGCCAACGTCTGGTTTGCCCTGGCCGCCGATGGTGAGAATCTCGTCCTTTCCCGCTCCACGCTTGAAACCCAGCAAACCGCCTACAATCTGATCCGAAAGCGTTATGACGTGGGGCTCGCATCGGAACTGGATCTCAGCCGTGCGCAGACGCAGGTGGATACGGCCAGGCGAAACGTCGCCATTTACACACAATGGGCGGCGCAGGATGTCAACGCCCTGGATCTTCTCGCTGGGGCACCTGTTCCCGCGGAGTTCCTCCCGTCAAAGCTCAGTGGAATCAAACCTCCGAAAGAGGTCTCTGCCGGCCTTTCTTCCGATGTGCTGTTAAGCCGGCCCGATGTGCTGGCCGCGGAGCACCGGCTCAAAGCGGCCCACGCCAACATCGGCGCCGCCCGGGCGGCCTTCTTCCCCCGCATCTCACTGACGACGACTCTCGGAACGGCAAGCGCCGACCTGTCCGACCTGTTCAAGTCCGGACAGGGCACCTGGACTTTCGGCCCGCAGATCGTCATGCCGATTTTCGACGCCCGCACCTGGTCCGCTTATGATGTCACAAAAGTGGAGCGGGAGATCTCCGTAACCCGGTACGAACAGACGATTCAGGCGGCCTTCCGGGAAGTGGCGGATGCCCTGGCTCTGAAGGGTACCCTGGGAGAGCAGTTGGCGGCACAGCAATCCCTTGTGGAGGCGACCGCCAAGGCTTACCGCCTCGCCGACGCCCGCTACGACAGGGGAATCGACAGCTACCTGAGTGTCCTGGACGCCCAGCGTTCCCTGTACAGCGCTCAGCAGGCCTTGACCGCCCTTCGCCTTGAGGGGTTCACCAGCCGGATCACCCTGTACAAGGTGCTGGGCGGCGGATCAACGGAGGACTTCCGTTACCAGTAACCCCGCTCCATGCAGTTGCTGATGAAGGTGATGGACCGGCGGGGAGCTTCGGAGAGACTGATCGAAAGCTGTTTGCCCACGTCGGGATACAGGGGAAGCGAAGGTAATCGATCCAGGGAAACCCAGGCGACATCCAGGGAATGAGTGGCGTCAGGCCGCACTTTCGGAGCGCCGCGGATTTCCGTTGCCTCGAAGACAATGTGCAGGGTCTGGGGATGCCTCTTTCCGGCAGGGGCTTCGCCGATCAGGATAATGTCGCCGATATCGACCTTCACCCCCAGCTCTTCCTTCCATTCGTTCACAATGGCTTCCTGGAGCGGTATGTCCTTGTCCACCCCGCCGCCGGGAAGGGCAAAGACCTCCTTTCCGCCGTAGACGTACTTCATGCAGAGAATTTCACCGGCCTGTTCAAATACAGCGGATACGCGAACTCTCATAAAAACCTCCTCATGCCATTGGCTGTTGATAGATTTCTTGGTAACACATTTCCCGATTTTATTCGAGGTTTAGCTTTGGGAAGGCCGATGCCGCCCTGCCGGAGGGAACCGGCATTTTCCTGATAAAAATTCTTGCATGATGAATGCAAATAAAGCAGAATCCCGGCAGAATAGGTGATCCAGAAATAGGATTATTGAGCATTTATGAATCGGCAATTTACTTCGGCATCCGTTTCAAAAAAGAGCGAGCAGCTTTCATCACTCTATAACGCATTATCCCCGGCGGAGAAGCTCCTGGTCCAGTTCTGTTCCGTTGCGATGGAACCGATGAGCATGACCACGGTCATCCGCTGCTTCGATGTCACGGGAATTCACTCCAACGGAACCGGCAGGACCAGTTGGCAGAACCTGCAGCCGGCCCTGAAGCGGATCCTGAAGCTGGGCCTGGTGGATAACCACTATCAATGCCCGGAAGGATTCCGGGAAATCGCCACCCGGCTGGCCGTTGCAGACGGGCACTTTGAGAAGATGGCCCGGACGATTCAACGGCTCATGCCCGGAAATCGCTATCTTTCCCGCTATTCTCCGGAATACGACTGGAAGCGCGTTCTGCGGGATTTCCGCATCGCCCTGTACCGAGGGGATTCCCGCGAGGTCAAGGTGCTCTACGACCAGATGCTGCGTTACTGCCCGGTACCCTTCCGCATCCCCGACCCTTTTCTGCGCATCTGCAACGCACCCTTCGATCCGGCCTGGTTCGCCACACTGCCCCTGGATCTCCGCTCCGCCGCGTTATCCCGAATCCTTTTCCAGAGCCTCATCTTCCTTGAACCTGACGAGGCGCCGCTCAATGACGCCCTGGCTCTGGCCTTCGGGGAACAGCCGCAGGGGTACGGAGAGCGCCCCCTGCTCCATGTCCTGGCCCTTCGCCTGCTGCTGGGAGGCCGCCTTGATGAAGCCGGGCGGCTTCTGGACAAGTTGAGAAACGAAGCAGAAGGCTCAACGGATGGCCTGCAGGGATGCCTTTACTTCCTCGAAGGGAAGAACGAGGAGTCCATCGCCGCCTACGAGGCGGAACTCCGCCAACTGATCCGGAGATCCGGCATTCGAAACAATTTCTTTATCGATCCGGCGGGCCTTTTTTTCCTGCTGGCCTTGCTGAAGTCCTATTCCGCATCCCCGGACACGGCAGGGGCGGCGAAAATCAAAAAATATCTGTACCTGACGGCCCACCGCAACAATCCCAACAGCTTTTATATTGCCGGCCTGACCGCCCTGCGAAAAATCGCCGCTACCCTGATGATGGACCCGGACTACCCCGCTTACGACTCGCCCCAGGAAGGGACCGGCATCGGGGCCATTTTCACCGCCTTGGCGGAATACTGGCAGAAGCGCCGCCTGGGATCAAAGACCATTGTGTCGCTGCAGGAGTTGTATCGGCAGGCCCGGGAAAGCGGCATGTCCTGGGCCGCGATGGAATGCGCAGGCCTGCTGGACGCCGGCGGCGTCAATACGGCCCTGTACCGGCAGCAGGTCCGGGAGATCGGTGAAGCTACAGGGCTGGTCTCTCTGATCCCATCGATCCATTTTGAAGAGCCCTGGAGGAAAAGCCTCCGTGCCCTGAAGCAGGCGGCGGAGACGGAGCGTCCGGCTGCCGCGTCCGCTGAAAAACGGCTGATCTGGCTTTTCCGGCACGGAGAGGAAGGGCTGTCCCTCAAGCCGCTGGAGCAGAGGCAGAAGGCCCGGGGGGGATGGACTTCGGGGCGGCCCGTCGCCCTCAGCCGGCTGCACAAGGGAACCAACCTGGAGTACCTGAGCCGTCAGGATCACATGATCCGGGCGACCCTGAAAGCGGAATCACGCTATTACGGAGGGTACAGCAGCGCCGAGTATTATTTTGACTGGGAAAAGACCCTGCCGCTGCTCGTGGGCCATCCCCTGATTTTTTCCGAAGAGAACCCGGAAAAATCCGTGGAATTTCTCCGAGGGGAGGTGGAGCTGGTGGTGACGGAATCCCAGGAAGGATTGCGCCTCCACTTGAGCGTTCCCCTTTCGGAATCCCGGGTGACCATGCTGCCGGAAAGCCCCACCCGCTTCAAGGTCTGCGAGCTGTCGGACGCACATCGACGCATCGGGCAGATCCTGGGCGGCAAGGGATTGATGGTTCCAGCAACGGCCAAAAATGAGCTCATCGAAGCCATGGCGGAGCTTTCCACCCTGGTGACCATCCATTCCACCATCGGCGGAAGCGCGGAGGCCCTCGAGGAGATTGAAGGCGATCCCCATCCGGTTGTCCAGCTGGCACCGATCGGCGAAGGATTCCACGTGGAAGTGCTGGTGCGCCCCTTCGGCAGTGGAGGGATCCGCCTGCAACCGGGTAAAGGCATGGAGCACGTCATGGCGGACATGGACGGGAAACGGATGCTGGCCCGGCGGGATCTCGCCCTGGAGATCCGGAAGGTGAAGCTCCTGGAAGATTCCTGCCCTACGCTGGCCCTGGTGCTCAACAACCGGGGGCAGGGATACCTGGAAAATCCGGAGGATTGCCTGGAAGTGCTGCTGGAGCTGAAAGCCCTGCAGGAGCAGGGAGAAGCGGTTGCGGAATGGCCGGAGGGAGAATCCCTGAAGACGCCGCAGACGGTAACGTTCGATTCGTTCCGCATGAAGATTCGCAAATCCGGAGACTGGTTCGAGCTGGAGGGTCAGCTCAAACTGGATGACGGCCTGCTTCTGGACATGAAAACGCTCCTTGAACTGGCAGAGAACGCACCCCGCCGTTTTCTACCCCTGGGGGAAGGCCGCTTTGTCGCCCTCACCGAGGCGCTGCGCCGGCGCCTGGATGAAATGAGCCCCTACGTGGACAAGGAGGCAGACGCTGTCCGATGCCACGCCCTGGCCGTTCCCGTCATGGACGATCTCCTCGACGATTTTCCCCACGTGAGCCGGGACTCCTCCTGGAAGGAGCGGTTGAAGGCCTTCGAACAGGGGACGTCCCTGAAGCCAGCCGTCCCCTCCACGCTGATGGCGGAACTGCGGGATTACCAGGTGGCCGGTTTTGAATGGATGTCCCGCCTGTCGTCATGGGGGGCGGGTGCCTGCCTGGCAGACGACATGGGGCTGGGAAAAACGCTTCAGGCCCTGGCGGTTCTCCTGCAGCGGGCCCCCCAGGGGCCCGCCCTGGTGGTTGCCCCCACGTCCGTCTGCATGAACTGGCTGGCTGAAATCAACCGTTTCGCACCGACTCTCAATCCCGGCCTGTTCGGCGGCCGGCACCGTGAGGAGCTGGTCGGAAGCCTCCAGGGCATGGATGTGATGATCTGCAGTTACGGTCTGCTGCAGCAGGAAGCGGAACTCCTGGCAACGGTCCAGTGGCGCACCATCATCCTCGATGAGGCCCAGGCCATCAAGAATTTCGAGACCCAGCGGGCTCAGGCCGCCCTGGCCCTCAAGGGCGATTTCCGTCTGATCACCACCGGCACCCCCATTGAAAATCACCTGGGTGAGTTCTATACCCTTTTCGACTTCATCAATCCCGGACTGCTTGGCTCCCGCCGGCAGTTTAACGAGCGCTATGCCATCCCCATTGAGAAGAACGGCGACCGGGAAGCCAGGAAGAGGCTGAAGAAGCTGGTTTCCCCTTTTCTCCTGAGGCGCATCAAATCCCAGGTTCTTGATGAGCTGCCTCCCCGGACCGAGGTGACTCTCCAGGTGGAGATGTCTCCGGAAGAAACAGCGCTCTACGAGGCCCTGCGGCGAGAGGCCGTGGAAGCCCTGGAGCAGGACGAGAGCCCCTCGGGACAGAAGCACCTGAAAATCCTGGCGGAGATCATGCGGCTGCGGCAGGCCTGCTGCCACCCCCGACTGGTTCTGCCGGAAAGCGACCTGGCCAGCTCCAAGCTGGCCCTGTTCGGGGAAGTGGTGGAGGAACTGCTGGAAAATTCCCACAAGGCGCTGGTTTTCAGCCAGTTCGTCGGCCACCTGACCCTGATCCGGAATTATCTGAAGGTGAAGGGCATCGAGTACCGCTACCTCGACGGCGGCACACCGCCCAAGGAACGCCGGCGGGAAGTGGAGGCCTTTCAGGCGGGACAGGGCTCCCTGTTCCTCATCAGCCTCCGGGCCGGGGGCGTGGGCCTCAACCTGACGGCGGCGGACTACGTCATCCACATGGACCCCTGGTGGAATCCGGCGGTGGAGGATCAGGCCTCCGACCGGGCGCACCGCATCGGCCAGCAGCGTCCCGTGACCGTGTACCGCTTGGTGACGAAAAACACCATCGAAGAAAAAATCCTGAAGCTCCACGGCACGAAGCGCGACCTGGCCAACAGCCTGCTGGACGGAAGCGATATGAGCGGCAGGATGTCGGCGGATGAGCTGCTTCAAATGATCCGGGAAGGATAACCCTGCCGCTCGTCGTTCATTCCGGATCCCGCAGAACGATGCGTCAAGTGACGACAATAACGATCGGCTGCTCCGGGACTTTTTCCCCCGCCCTCAGCAGGCAATATTGCTGATGCGCACCTTTAAAAACAGCCACAAATCATCCCCCTTGATTTCAGCCCGATATGGATCGTTGTCCCTGGCAGTTGAGATTTCCAGTGGGTGCTCATCTGTAGCCGATTACTGTTATGGCTCACCTCGAGTACCGCGCCAACGTACCCTCGATAGCTGCCTGATAAGCCTTTGTCTTCAGCAGCTCAACCTGCTGTTGATCGGAGCGTTCGCGGGTGAGGGAAGCACTGTACGCTGTGTCTTCGGAAACCTTTGGTACGAAAATGTCCCACTGACCCGTCTTGACGTCTATGAGGGCAACCTTCAGACGAATGCGAAGTTCCTGGGCCTGGTCCGGGATTGCCATCCCTGCCAGGGGAACCCAGGAGACAGACTTTGTGATGAGATTCTTTGTTCCCGATTCAAGAACGCCCCAGTAGACCAGGATCTTTTCGATGCCTGCTCCGGCAGCGGCAAGCCGCAGCGCCTTCGCATAGCTTGCGTTGGTCTTCTTTCCCTGCTCGGGAACACCGGTGAAGACGCTCACGGAAAAGTACCTTTCAGCGCTCGCCGTCATGTCTTGATCTGGAATCATGGCTCCCGACTGGATGAGAAGAATGGAATCGCCTTTGCGCAAAGTGAGCCGGCTCTTGCCGGCACTTGCAGCCGCAAGTATGTCCTGTTCCGTTATCTCTTTTCCAGCATCGATGCCGAGAACATCGAATTCGCTCAACTCGCCCTTATAGAGCGGGTTGTCGGTTCCCCGGCTGTAATAGCCACCCGGATTGTAACCGGAGTTAGAGATGGATCTGGTGGCACAACCACTCAGCACGACAAAAAACAATAGAAGCATGAGCAAACCAAGTCTTTTCATAGGGTTCTCCTTTTCTAGCCGGACGTCCGGCCTCAGCGGCTTGTCCGATGTATGCCGTTGTCCGCTCACATCAGACTCTTCAGCTCTTCTTCCGTTGTTTCACAGTCTTTGAGCATTTGCGCCAGCAGCCCGCGACCAATTGTCTCGCCACGATGAACAGGAACCACCGTGCATCTGCCGTCCGGATGACGGAGAAAATGCTGGCTTCCCTTCCGGCGAACGACTTCAAAACCAAGCCTTCCAAGACTCTTGATAAAGCGGTCCCCTGTAATTGCGGGAAGAGTACTCATGCGGTAATGGCTATTCTCTGCACACCGACGAACTCGGTAGGTACGGGTTCTTCAACTTCGAGACAAAGTTCAATCGCTTCCCTTACCCTTTTCATAAGTGCATCCAGGGATCTTGCCTGGGTATGACAGCCCCGCAGCGTCGGTAAGGAAGCGACAAAATACCCGTCTTCGCCCTTTTCAATGACAACGCGAAACTCTCTGATCATTTTATGATCCACCACATATTTTACGAGACAACCGTAAGCCATGGTTGTCATGTTCCATGTTAAGCGATCGAAAGGATCAGCAGCACGCGTAGCGCGTCGGCGGCAATCTTCATTAGGTACATTCCGGCAATGCGACAACGGTGTAATCAACGACATCCTCAAAGATACGGTCGTATGCACTGAGGAGTGCAACCTGTCGGACTTGATTATCCGCCTCCAACCCTACAGCAAAGATGCCCTCAGGCGCTTGTGCAAATTGCCCGTAGGTATCGTCCGCCAAGGGCAGTGCGAACGTGACAGGTTTCCCAGGTGACAATGATTCCTTAATAGGCAAGGAAACAGCAAGTCGGATATTGGATTTGGCTAATGGTTCCTTAAACAAAGACGATGGATCGAGAGGCGGTTCAGGTTGAAGGGGAGGGTATTTCGAGTGCCATGCAGGATTCCAGCGTATAGTCTCACGAATTTCCTTAATGTGCAGACGTATCTGTCCTGCCAAAATGTCTATGTCAACCCGGTCCACCAACAGTGTAGCCTCAGGTGAATCTGGTCGCATACCGTTGATGAGTCGCAGCAGAAAAGGTGGAGGGCCGACCCGTTCGAGTCTGGACAGCCAGTAGTCAGTAACGTCTCGATACTCAATCTTCTTCGATCCATCCAGTATTCTCGCCAGCCATTCGCGCCGGATATTCGCAGTGAGGGTATTGAGCCCCTGCATCTAGCACCTCCGTGGGCATAGTGATTTTGAGATTGCGCCTAACGGCCTGCTCACCGGACTCGCGCTTTTTGCGAGCCCCGGTAGTGCTCGTGATTGTAAGAAATTTTATTTGCTTCCTATGTGTCTTTTTCTTCCAGGGTTTGTCACTCAGCTCTTACCTTTTAGCTTACGAAAGTAGCTTTGACTACCAAAGGAGATATGCTATTTATCTTTAGGGTTGATGCTTAAGGTTCGTACTTTGAATCTATGAATGAATCCGAATCTCAAGTTCAGGACCCAAGTCCGCGAATTCCTCAGATATCACCACTAAGCCTATCGCACAGGGAAGACCCATTGTCAATAAATTCATCGGTATATCCAATGCTTCGGAAGTAAAACCCACCCGTGTCTTCCTGGCACACAAAATCGGTAGATGATTCTCATGAGCGGGAGAACCGGCATAACGGATGGTGAAAAGAATTCGAAATTCTGGTATAGTGCCGTCACATCGGCAGCAACTGCCGGAAAACGGCAGGGGCATCATACTGTGACGGATGAAGAAACCGTGAACCCGTGGAAAGATAGAATCTGACAGCAGATGACGGCTTGTAACCCTGAAGCGCTGCCAGTACCGATATCACCTGATTCATAGAAAAAACCATCGCTGATTCCGATGCAACAGGAACATTCCGATACAGCCCATTTTGAGGACGCTGCCGTACAGTTTATCCCGGTTGCCCCGGACAGACTTGTCCTGAAATTTTCCGGAAACTGGGTGGCGGGCGGCGATCTTCCCGACGCCGACGAGGCCCTGCAGGACCTTGTCCGGACAAAACCGGCGCCCCGGATCGCTTTCGTAACCGAAGGCCTTGGCGCCTGGGACAGCGGCTTTCTGGTCTTTCTGGCCAGGATCGTCGATCTCTGCAACGGAAGCGGGACTCCGGTCGATCTTTCCGGGCTGCCCGAAGGGGTTCGAAAGCTTCTGGACCTGGCCTCTCCCGATAAACAGCGTACGGGGGTGACGCGTGAAAAGTCCTCTCCGGGCTTTCTGGTGCGGGTTGCCGATGCAACCCTGGATCTCTTCCATGGCTTTCAGGAAATGCTCGCCTTCATCGGCGACGCCACCCTCTCCTTCTTCAAACTGCTGCGGGGGAAGGCCGAATTCCGCCGCTCCGACCTGAGCCAGGCGCTCCAGGAGACAGGCGCTCAGGCCCTGCCCATTGTTTCCCTCATCAGCCTCCTCGTGGGGATGATTCTCGCCTTCGTGGCCGCGATTCAGCTCAAGCTGTTCGGCGTTCAGATCTACGTGGCCGACGTGGTGGGCATCGGCGTGGTGCGGGTCATGGGGGCCATCATGACGGGAATCATCATGGCGGGTCGGACGGGGGCGGCCTTTGCCGCTCAACTCGGAATGATGCAGGTCAATGAAGAGATTGACGCCCTGGAATCCCTGGGGATCCCGCCGATGGACTTTCTCGTCCTGCCCCGGATGCTGGCGCTGATGCTGATGATGCCCATGCTGTGCATTTATTCCGATCTCATGGGCATCCTGGGAGGGATGATTGTCGGCGTCGGCATGCTCGACCTGGGCGTGGCCGAGTACTATTACCAGACGCTCAAGGCGGTGAAATTGACCTACTTCTGGATCGGCCTTTTCCACAGTTTCGTCTTCGGGATCCTGGTGGCCCTGGCCGGCTGCCTGCGCGGCCTTCAGTGCGAGCGGAACGCCGCCGCCGTCGGCTTCGCCGCCACATCAGCCGTGGTCACCGGCATCGTCAGCATCGTCGTGGCCACCGCCGTCATAACGCTTCTCTGCCAGGTGCTGGGCATATGAGCGCACCGAAGCCCGATTCCGGAAATGAACGGGAAATCGTCATCGAAGTCCGTAACCTGGAAATTTCCTACGGCAGTTTCGTCCTGATGCGCGACCTCAATTTTCAGATCCGCCGAGGCGACATCTTCATCATCATGGGCGGAAGCGGCTGCGGCAAGAGCACCCTCATGAAGCAGATGATCGGCCTCAAGAGGCCGGCCGGCGGCAAGGTCCTTTACGGCGACGTCAGTTTCTGGGATGTCGAGCCCAGCCGGCAGGAGCAGCTCAAGAGGCGATTCGGCATCCTCTTTCAGAGCGGCGCTCTCTGGAGCTCCATGACGCTGGCGGAAAACGTCGCCCTGCCCCTGGAGCAGTATACGGATCTGACTCCCGCCCAGATTCGGGAACTGGTTTCGTTCAAGCTGGCCCTGGTCGGACTCGGCGGCTTCGAGGACTTTTATCCCTCGGAGCTCAGCGGGGGCATGAAGAAACGGGCCGGCCTCGCCAGGGCCATGGCCCTCGATCCGGACTTCCTCTTTTTCGACGAGCCCTCCGCGGGGCTCGATCCGATCAGCGCCCGGCTGCTGGACGATCTGATCATTGAGCTGAGCGAAAGCCTGGACACGACCGTGGTCGTGGTCACCCATGATCTGGCGAGCATTTTTGCCATCGGCACCCATTCCATCTTTCTCGACCCCGAAGAAAAGACCATGACGGCAGCGGGCAATCCTAAACAGATCCTGGCCGAGTCGGGGAATGAAAAAGTCGTCCGTTTCCTCACCCGGGGGGAAGGGCGGAAACCGGAATGAGGGCTGCGCAATTTCCCGGAAAGCAGAGGAAAACCCTATGAGCGGAAAAGCGAATAAAACGTTGATCGGCGCCTTTGTGGTCGGGGCCCTGGCCATCCTGATCGGAGTGGTGCTGGCCCTGGGTTCCGGCAAGTTCTTTCGGGAGAGCAAATACTACGTCCTGTTCTTCGAAGGGTCGGTCAAGGGGCTCAACGTGGGATCTCCCGTAACGTTCCGGGGGGTCAAGATCGGCGAAGTCACCCACATCAGTGTGGTCATCGACCCCGCGAACCATGCCCTGAACATCCCGGTGATCATCCGCCTTGAGCCGGTGCGGATCGAAGGCGCCGAAGGGCTGAGGGTCGATGCGAAGGCCATTGATAAGGCGATCGGCGCTGGGCTGAGGGGGCAGCTTCAGCTTCAGAACTTTGTGACCGGGCAACTCATGGTGGCCCTGGATTTCTTCCCATCGAAACCAGCCCGTTACGTGGGGACCAATAAGGCGTACACCGAAATTCCCACTATCCCTACGGAATTTCAGGAGCTTCAGAGATCCGTTTCCAACCTCCCCCTGAGAGAAATCATCGCCAATCTGAACGGCGCCGTTCAAGGGCTTGACCGGCTCCTCAATTCCATCAATGCAAAACAAACCAGTCAGACCCTGGAAGCCACTCTCAAGGACGTCCAAACCCTCGTCCGGCACCTGGACGGTCAGATCGATCCCCTCTTCGAAAATCTGGCTCGGACCTCCACCGCCACGGAAGAGACATTGGTCGAGAGCCGGGCGACCGCCACGGCCCTCCGGGAGGATGTCCGAGAGCTGGTCGCCTCGACAAAGATGACGCTGGAATCGACCCAGGCGCTGATGAAGCAATCCGAACGGACCCTGCAGACCTATTCGGAGGATTCCCCCCTGGTGGCGGAAATGAACAGGGCCCTGCAGGAACTCGGCGCGGCGTCCCGTTCGCTGCGACACCTTTCCGATTTCCTGGAACGCCATCCCGATTCCCTGCTCAAGGGCAAGGCCATCCCGAAAGGATATTGACATGAACAGAGCCTTTTTCTTCCCCGGAACTTTTTTTCTCGCCGCGGCCCTTCTTCTTGCCGGCTGTGCAGGTTCACCCCAGGTCCGGTTTTATGCGCTCACCCCCCTCGAACAGCCGGGGCCGGGTTTCCCTCCTTCCCAGGCGGAGCCTCCTTTCTCGGTCACCATCGCCCCCATTGAAATCCCGGACTACCTGGACCGCCCCCAGATTGTGACACGGGAGGGCGAAAACGCGTTGACCCTTGCCGAATTCGACCGCTGGGCAGGCTCCCTGAGGGACAACATGAGCACGGTGCTGATGGAAAATCTATCCGTGCTCCTCGGATCGAAGCGGGTCTTTGTCCATCGCCGGATCCGCACCGAACAAACCGATTACCTTCTGGCCCTTCGGGTCCTCCGGCTCGACTGTTCGCCCGGCAACCAGGTTCTCCTCAAGGCCCAGTGGACCATTTTTTCCGGTCAGAACCGGGAAGGCATGACGGAAATGGCCACCCTGACGGAACCCCTTGCGGACAGCCGCTATGAAACGCTGGCGGCAGCCGTCAGCCGGGTCCTCGCCCGGCTGAGCGTCGAAATTGCCGGGAATTTGAGGCAAGGCTTCCCCCAATGAACCTTCAAAGGATTCTGCCTGGCATCGTGATGCTCCTGGTGGCTGGCTGTTCGCTAGCCCCCTCCTATGAGCGGCCAACCCTGCCCACGGCGGCGGCCTATCCCAACACGGCGGCGGAAAATCAGGCCGCTGACGCTGCCCATCGACTCAACTGGCGTGAATTCTTCACGGACAAACGGCTCCATGGATTGATCGCCCTGGCGCTGGAGAACAATCGCGATCTGCGGATCGCCATGTACCGCGTTCAGGAGGCGCGGAGCCTCTACGGCATAGAGCGCGCCGACCAGTTTCCCAATATTGGTGCCGGAGCGGTCAGTGACCGGTCCCGGGTGCCGGCCGACCTCTCGCCCACCGGACATTCCATGATTTCCGAACGGTATTCGGCCACCCTGAACCTCAGCGCCTGGGAGCTCGATTTCTGGGGCCGGGTGCGCAACCTCTCCGCCGCCGCCCTTGAATCCTACCTGGCGACGGAAGAGGCTCGACGCGCCGTTGTCATCAGCCTCGTCGCTGAGGTTGCCAATTCCTATCTCCTGGCGCGGGAATTGGACGAACTGATCGATATTGCCCAGTCCACCCTGGCCACCCGGGCGGAATCCTACCGGATCATGAAGCGACGCTACGAGGTGGGGGCCGGTTCGAAACTGGACGCGGTCCAGGCGGAAACCCTCCTCAATTCAGCCCGGGCGAACCTGGCCCTCCTGCAGCGCACGCGGGACCTGAATCGAAATGCCCTGACCCTTCTGACCGGAGCCGCCCCGCCGGTGGAAACGTCGCCCCTGTCCCGGATCGAAGCCGGATTTGTCCGGAAAATTTCCGTTGGGGTGCCCTCCGACCTGCTGCTCAACCGTCCCGACGTCCTGGCGGCGGAACACCGCCTCAAGGCGGCCTTCGTCAATATCGGGGCCGCGCGGGCGGCCTTCTTTCCGCGCATCGTGCTGATCGGAAGCGCCGGGACCGCCAGCGCCGACTTGAGCGATCTCTTTGCCGCGGGCAGCGGCGTCTGGAATTTCATGCCCAGCATCACCCTGCCGATTTTCGAGGGCGGACGAAATCTGGCCAACCTGGACCTGTCGGAGGCACGCCGTCATCTGGCGGTCGCCGACTATGAACGGACAATCATGGGGGCCTTCCGAGAGGTGGCGGATGCCCTGGCCGAAAGGCGCTGGCTCGCCGAACAGGTGGCCGCTCAGCAGGCCACCCTGGTGGCCCAGACGGAACGCGCCCGCCTCGCCGGACTGCGCTACCAGAGCGGCGCTGCGCCTTATTTCGAAGTGCTCGATGCGGAGCGCGACCGGTTTGCCGCCGAGCAGGCGCTGGTTCAATCAAGGCGGGCGCTGCTGTCCAGCAGTGTCAACCTCTATGCCGCCCTGGGCGGTGGAGGAGAAGATCGGCCCGAGCACAATTCATCGAGTCAGGAGAGGGGTTCATGACAGTTCAGCAGAAAAAATGGTTGATCCGCATTGCCGTGGCATTGGCCGTCGTCGTTCTGGCTCTTCTTGCCTGGCAGCGTTACGCCGATCGGCCGGATGAGGGTCTGGCCGGCGGAAACGGCCGGATCGAGGCGACGGAAATCGATGTGGCCGCCAAAATCGCCGGCCGGATCAAGGAAATCCTGGTGCGGGAGGGCGATTTTGTCACGGCGGGGCAGGTGGTCGCCATGATGGACACGGATGTGCTCGAGGCGCAGCTTCGTGAGGCCAAGGCCAGGCTGCAGCAGGCACAGAGCGATAGTGCGATCGCCCGCAGCCAGCTGGTGCAGAGGGAAAGCGAGAAAGCGGCTGCGCTTGCCGTTGTGGGGCAGCGTGAAGCCGAGCTCGCGGTAGCCAGAAAGCGCCTGGCCCGCTCCACGACACTGGCCGCAGAGGGGGCGACATCGCAGCAGGAGGAAGATGACGATCGAGCCCGGGTGCAGAGCGGCTCTGCTGCCGTCGCCGCAGCCCGCGCCCAGGTTGCCGCCTCCGAGGCCGCCATTGTTACGGCGCGGGAGCAGGTTGCCGGAAAGGAATCGGCCATCGAAGCGGCGCAGGCAACGGTTGAGCGGATCCAGGCGGATATCAGGGACAGCGCCCTCAAATCCCCCCGGAGCGGCCGGATTCAGTACCGGGTCGCCCAGCCCGGCGAGGTGGTCGGCGCAGGCGGGCGGGTGTTGAGCCTGGTGGATCTGAGCGATGTCTACATGACCTTTTTCCTGCCCACGGCTGTCGTGGGGAAGGTGGCCCTGGGAACCGAGGTGCGCCTGGTGCTGGATGCCGCTCCCCAGTATGCCATCCCCGCTAAAGTTTCCTTTATTGCCGACGTCGCCCAGTTCACCCCCAAGACCGTGGAAACGGCCAGCGAACGGGAAAAGCTGATGTTTCGCGTCCGGGCGCAGATTCCCGTGGAGCTGCTGCAGAAATACATCACCCAGGTCAAGACGGGGCTGCCCGGCGTGGCCTATGTGCGGCTGGACCCCACTGCGGAGTGGCCGAACCGCCTCCGGGAAAAGCTCGTCCAATGAAGGCCGTCGACGCGGCTGCTGATGCCTTTCTTTCCCCACCACCATTCCCGCCCGTGGCGAGGCTGCAGGATGTCAGCCTGAACTACGGCAGGACGAAGGCCCTTGAACGGATTACCCTCGACCTGCCTTCCGGCTCCATGGTCGGCTTCATCGGTCCCGACGGCGTGGGCAAGTCCAGCCTGCTGTCCCTGGTGGCCGGGGCGCGGAAGATCCAGTCCGGCCGGATCTCCGTACTGGAGGGCGACATGGCCGATGCCGGCCACCGCCGCGCGGCCTGCCCCCGGATCGCCTATATGCCGCAGGGGCTTGGCAGAAACCTCTATCCCACGCTTTCCGTTTTCGAGAATGCCGACTTCTTCGGACGGCTCTTCGGTCATGCCCGTGAAGAACGCGAGCATCGCATCGGAAACCTGCTCTCGGCGACAGGGCTCGCCCCATTCGCCGATCGTCCCGCCGGCAAGCTCTCCGGAGGCATGAAACAGAAGCTGGGCCTCTGCTGCGCCCTGATTCACGACCCCGACCTGCTGATACTGGACGAGCCCACGACCGGTGTCGATCCGCTGTCCCGGAGGCAGTTCTGGGAGCTCATCACCCGCATCCGCGTCGGCCGGCCCGGCATGAGCGTTCTGGTGGCCACCGCCTATATGGAGGAGGCGGCCCGTTTCGACTGGCTCGTCGCCATGAACGCCGGCCGTCTGCTCGCCGCGGAAGCCCCCCGGGAGCTCCTCGACGCCACCGGTACAGCCACCCTGGAAGAGGCCTTCATCGCTCTGCTCCCACCGTCCCAGCGCGAAGGTTACCGGCCGGTCGTCATTCCCCCCCGCGAGCCGGATGCCGACTCCGGAAAAACCGCCATCGAGGCCCACGGTCTCACCATGCGCTTCGGCGATTTCACCGCTGTTGATTCCGTCAGTTTCCGCATCGGGCAGGGGGAAATTTTCGGCTTCCTGGGATCCAACGGGTGCGGCAAGACCACCACCATGAAGATGCTCACGGGCCTTCTGCCCGCCAGCGAGGGGGAGGCCCGGCTCTTCGGCCGGCCGGTGGATCCAAAGGATATCGAGACACGGCGGCGCGTCGGCTATATGACCCAGTCGTTTTCTCTCTACGGCGAGCTGACGGTGCGGCAGAACCTGGTGCTTCATGCGCGCCTTTTCCGGATGCCGGAGGAAGGAATCCCGGCACGGGTGGAGGAGATGGCCCGGCGCTTCGGCCTCAGCGAGGAGATGGAGAGCCTCCCCGCCTCCCTGCCGCTGGGCCACCGGCAGCGTCTCTCCCTGGCGGTGGCGATGATCCACGGCCCGGAGATGCTGATCCTCGACGAACCGACCTCGGGGGTGGACCCGGTGGCGCGGGATGCCTTCTGGCAGATCATGATCGATCTGGCCCGCCGGGACAAGGTCACCATTTTCATCTCCACCCACTTCATGAACGAAGCGGAACGGTGCGACCGGATCTCGCTGATGCACGCGGGCCGGGTGCTCGTCAGTGACGCTCCGGCAGCGCTGATCGAAAAGCGGGGGGTAAACACCCTGGAAGAGGCCTTCATCGGCTACCTGGAGGAAGCGGAGGAGAGCATGGCGGACGGGGATGCAACGGCCCCGGACGGGCCGTCGGAAATCCCTGCAGGACAATCCGCACCAGCCGGAGCGGCGAAGAGCGACTTCTTCAGCCTGCGGCGCCTCTTCAGCTACAACCGGCGCGAGGCCCTGGAGCTTCTCCGCGACCCGATCCGCCTGACCCTCGCCATGCTGGGGAGCGTCATCCTGATGATCGTCATGGGGTACGGGATCAACATGGATGTGGAGGATCTCTCCTTTGCGGTGCTCGACAGGGACCAGACGACCCTCAGCCGCGATTATGCCCTGAACCTGTCCGGCTCGCGCTACTTTCGTGAACAGCCGCCCATAAAGGACCATGCCGATTTGGACCGGCGCATGCGCGCCGGCGAGATCAGCCTGGCCATCGAGATTCCTCCCGACTTCAGCCGCTCCCTGCACCGGGGCTCACCGGTGGCCATCGGCGCCTGGATCGACGGCGCCATGCCCACCCGCGCCGAAACGGTGCGCGGCTACGTGCAGGGGATGCACGCCCACTGGATGGCGAATCTGGCCCGGCACGCCCTCGGGCCGGTGGCAACAGCGGGGGCGGCCAGCATCGAGATCCGGTTCCGCTACAATCCGGACGTGAAGAGCCTGCCGGCCATGGTGCCGGCCGTGATCCCCCTGCTCCTGATGATGATTCCGGCCATGCTGACCGCCCTGGCCGTGGTGCGGGAAAAGGAGCTGGGATCCATCGTCAACTTTTACGTCACCCCAACCACCCGCCTCGAGTTTCTCCTCGGTAAGCAGATCCCCTATGTCTGCCTGGCGTTCCTGAACTTTCTCCTGCTGACCGCCCTGGCTGTTGCCGTGTTCCGCCTGCCCATCAAGGGGAGTTTTACCGCCCTTGCCGCGGGCGCGGCGTTATACTCAATCGCCGCCACCGCCCTAGGCCTGGTGATCTCGGCCTTCATGCGCAGCCAGATCGCCGCGCTGTTCGGCACGACGCTTCTGACCATCCTGCCGGCGGTCCAGTTCTCCGGGATGAACGATCCCGTCTCGTCCCTGGAGGGAGCGGGCGCCGTGATCGGCCGGATCTATCCCACAACCCATTTTTTGACCATTGCCCGGGGAACCTTCTCCAAGGGGCTCGGCTTCAGCGACCTCTCCGCCTCGTTTCTTCCCCTGCTGCTGGCCGTTCCCATCCTCATCGCCCTGGGAACCCTTCTGCTCAGAAAACAGGAATCCTGACCATGCGTGCCGCCAACATCTTTCACCTGGGAAACAAAGAGCTGCGCAGCCTGCTGCGCGATCCGGTGATGCTCTTCCTGATCCTCTACGCCTTTACCTATGCCGTCTATATCGCCTCAGCCGCCATGCCCGAGACCCTTCACAAGGCGCCCATCGCCATCGTGGACGAGGACCGCTCGCCCCTCTCCACCCGCATCATCGACGCCTTTTATCCCCCGTACTTTCTCTCTCCCGCACTGATTTCACGGTCGGAGATGGATGCCCGGATGGATGCCGGCCTCGATACCTTTGCCGTCAACATCCCCCCCGGTTTCCAGCGCGACGTCCTTGCCGGCCGCTCGCCAACGATCCAGCTCAACGTGGACGCCACCCGGATGAGCCAGGCCTTCGTCGGCAGCGGCTATATCCAGACCATTATCGGCACGGAGATCTCCAGCTTCCTCCAGGGGTACCGCGCCAACCCGCCGCCTCCGGTGGAGCTGGCCCTGCGGGCCCGCTTCAATCCCCAACTGAACAAATCGTGGTTCGGGGCGGTCATGAAGGTCATTGACAACGTCACCATGCTGTCCATCATTCTCACCGGCGCCGCGCTGATCCGCGAGCGTGAGCACGGCACCGTCGAGCATCTGCTGGTGATGCCGGTCACTCCCTTCGAAATCATGGCCGGCAAGGTGTGGGCCATGGCGCTGGTGGTCCTGGCCGCCACGGCCGGTTCACTCGTCTTTGTCGTCCAGGGGTTGCTCGCCGTTCCCATCCAGGGCTCCATCCTCCTGTTCCTGGCCGGATCGGCCCTCCACCTCTTCGCCACCACCTCTCTGGGGATCTTCCTGGGCACGCTCGCCCGGTCGATGCCCCAGTTCGGCCTCCTGGTGATGCTGATCCTGATCCCGCTGCAGATCCTCTCTGGCAGCGTGACCCCCCGGGAAAGCATGCCGGACGCGGTCCAGTTCGCCATGATGGCGGCACCGAACACCCATTTCGTCATCCTCGCCCAGGCCATCCTCTATCGCGGCGCCGGCCTGGCCGTCGTCTGGCCGCAGTTCGTCACCCTCGTCCTGATCGGAGCAAGCCTCTTCGGCCTGTCCCTGGCGCGTTTCCGCAAGACCCTGGCGGCGATGGCCTGAACCGGTTTCTTCACCCCGGCGCTCCTCACGGTCAACCGGCCGTGGGGCTGCTTTCATCCGCCCTGGCCGGGATTCCGGAACCGGCGCACCCGCCGAGGGGGGTCATAGCGGTTAACGTATTGGATATGAAGCCTGAAAATCGATTCAGATGGCGGAGTCCGGCCAACCGCCGGAAAAGGAAATCTAGGCAGCAGACCGTAGGCACCAGCCGGTATAGGGACCCACGACAAAGTCCGCGGGGCGCCCGTACTCCTCTTCCAACTCCGCCTTGAATTGGGGATGCTTGTTCAACGCTTCCATATCAAAGAATTCCGCCTCCTCGATCTGAGTCTGCTCCACGTACTGATCCGAGTCTGCGAGCCAGACGTGCACGGTCCGGATTCCATGCTCCTTGCTGCAATGAGAACACTTAATTGATGTCGTTTGCATGAATGCTTCTCCTTTTTTTTATGATTCAGGGAAATAGAGAGACACTTCCCGTATTAAATTTCTTTCTGCTTTATGGGGCGACCAGCCTTGCCTGGCAATATCTCTCGGTAAAGTTTATTTTCCAATTCCGAGTGGAGCCGCTCTGTTGCGGGATCCACTGGAACGACTTGTTGGGCAACGTTTTTTATCACTTGTAGGTTTTTGGTAATGACTGTCCCCTCCACCCCGGTCAATGCCCATGGGCGGCTTCCGATTCCTTGAAAGTTTTGTGCAATGTTCCAGCGGGGTGCTCGGGTGGAGCGTAAATAACGTAAACCTTGAGCGGCTTATCCCCTTCGTTGATAATATTGTGCCAGAAACCGCCTGGGATAAAGATGGCCCAGTCATCTGAAACTTTTTTATCGAAAGTCATTTTATCCTTCGACGCGCCCATCGCAACACGGGCATTCCCTTTTTCAACACGGATGAACTGATCGCCCTCGTCATGTTTCTCCAAGCCTATCTCCTCACCTGGCTTAAGCGACATAACAGTCATCTGAAGGTTCCGACCCGTCCACTTCGCGGTACGGAAATTTTCATTCTTTACTGTCAGATCTTCGATGTCGACCACCCACGGCTGCTTGCCGTAATCCTTCCCGACGGCATCTTCCGCCATCGATAAGCCCACGGAAATCATAACAAAAAAAACGACCATAGCGACTTTTTTCAACATGCCTTTACTCCTTTTAAAATTGAATTGCCGTTGCCCAACACCCAAGCTCACCGGCGGCAATGGAGCGCAGCGGAATTGCCGTCCGAGTGCAGCGCCTTGTTATGCATACATTAAACATTTAGATTAGAGCTGCCCACCCACGCCCTTAAACTTCTCAACAAAAGCCGTAATCTTTTGGAATACACTCTGTTTTTTTGTCAAGTATTGCGGATTAAGCGGACTCATTTTGGGAAGTATTGCATTTAGCTCCGTGCCGTTTTCACTGGCATACTCACGTTTTAACGATGTAGTGATGTAACGTTTAGCGGCTTCTGCGTTAAGTTTTTCTGTACTAATTAATTCTTCGGCTTCTCGTTGTTGTTTCTCTCGGGCAAAAGTAAAAAAGGCCTCTATAACACTGGCCTTATCGCCAATCTGGTCAAGGTCGGTCTGATTGATAAAATCCACCAACAGGCTTTCTTTGGCGCGATTGCCAAGGCTGGCACGAATCACCCGGCGCACTTCGTCAACTAAATCGGCTTTGCTTTTGGTTTTCTTGTTGTGCTCAAAAATCAGCTCCAGAATGTAGTCCAGGTTGATCTCTTGAGATTTCAGCAGGTCCACCTCAAACACCACATCATCCCAATCGATGGTTGATTTTTCATTTTCATTGGCCGCTTTTTCATGGCGCAACCAGTCACGGATATCGTTGTAAGTGGAGCGGTAATCCTGAATTTTGCGCTCAGCAGGAATCCTAATGGTTTGCAGCGCCGCCAGGTCTTCATCATTCAAATAATGTTCGGCTTTAAACGCCTCAACCGCCTCTGGGTCGTTCATATCAATGTTTTGCAGGGCCTTTAAGCTGGAAAATTCATCGTAGTTTTGCAGCACGTTTTCAACCCGCAAATACTCGCCAAACAGCTTCGCGAAGGCTTTTTTGTCGGACTCCTTTTCAATGGCGGAGGGATCGGGAAAGCGCTGCTCCAGCTCGCTCACCACATCCATAAAGCCGCGCCTTGCTTCGCCGGTGACCACATCGGTAAAACCTTCCATGTATTCCTTGTAGCTCTTTTCCAGTACCACGTTTTTGGTGTTTTTATCGCCAAACAGGGTAATGGCATCCACGGTCGCCTTTTCCAGATCGCGGAAGGTGACGATATTGCCGAAGGTCTTAGTGGCATCATAAATGCGGTTAGTGCGCGAATAGGACTGCATCAAACCGTGGTAACGCAAGTTTTTATCCACAAACAAGGTATTGAGCGTCGGGGCGTCAAAACCGGTGAGAAACATACCGACCACGATCAATAAGTCGATTTCCTTGGATTTAACCCGCTTGGACAAATCGCGGTAATAGTTCTGGAAGCCGTTGCTGTCCACACTGAAATTGGTTTTAAAGAACGCGTTGTAGTCGGCAATGGCCGCGCTCAGGAACTCTTTGGCACTGCTGTCCATCGCTGAGATTTCAAAGCTTTCATCCAGAATGTCGCCCACGGCATCCTGCTCTTCGTTGGCGGCAAACGAGAAGATGGTGACCACTTTCAGGGGCTTGTCGCTGTTCTTCTGCAATGCCTTGAACGACTCGTAATACAGCTTGGCGGCATCCACGCTGCTCACGGCAAACATGGCATTAAAGCCCTTGGCGCCTGCTTGCAGGCGGTGGGTTTTCTGCCGGAAGTTATTCAGGATGTACTGGGTAATTTCGCGGATACGGTCGGGGTGCAACAAGGCTTGTTTATTTTCCGCGGCGCTGAGGTTTTTCTCGTCCTGCTCGGTTTCAATGGCCTTGAACTGCGGGCGCACATCGTTGTAGTCCACCTTGAACTTGAGCACCTTTTCATCGCGAATGGCATCAGTAATGACATAGGAGTGCAATTCGCGACCAAACACGCTGGCGGTGGTTTCCGCACCGAGGGCGTTTTGCGGGAAGATCGGCGTGCCGGTAAAGCCGAACTGATAAAACTTTTTAAACTTTTTTTGCAGGTTTTTCTGCGCTTCACCAAACTGGCTGCGGTGGCACTCATCAAAAATGAAGACCACCTGCTTGTTGTAGATGGGCAGGTCGCCTTCACCTTTCATCAGGTTGTTGAGCTTCTGGATGGTGGTGACGATGATCTTGTTGTCGTCTTTATCCAGGTTGCGCTTGAGGCCGGCGGTGCTGTCCGAGCCATTCACGCTGTCCGGCGAAAATCGCTGGTATTCTTTCATGGTCTGGTAATCCAGATCCTTGCGATCCACCACGAAGAACACCTTGTCGATGAAATCCAGCTCGGTGGCCAGGCGAGCCGCCTTGAAACTAGTCAGGGTCTTGCCCGAGCCGGTGGTGTGCCAGATGTAGCCACCGCTTTCCGGTTTGCTCCAGTTCTTGGCCTGCCAGGCGCTCTTGATCTTCCACAAAATGCGCTCGGTAGCAGCAATCTGGTAAGGGCGCATCACCAGCAGCGTGTTGCTGACATCAAACACCGAATAATGCAGCAATACATTGAGCAGGGTGTGCTTCTGGAAGAAGGTAGCGGTAAAGTCTTTCAGGTCTTTGATCAGACTGTTATCCGCCTTCGCCCAGTTCATGGTGAAATCGAAGCTGTTCTTGTTGCGCTGGGTGGTATTGGCGAAATAACGGCTGTCGGTGCCGTTGGAAATCACAAATAGCTGCAAATACTTGAACAAGGAGTGTTCGCTGTTGAAACTCTCTTTGCTGTATCGGTGCACCTGGTTAAAGGCTTCGCGAATCGCCACGCCGCGCTTTTTAAGCTCCACCTGCACGAGGGGCAGGCCATTGACCAGAATCGTCACATCGTAGCGGTTGGCATGGGCGCCGGCTTGCTCAAACTGCTTGATGACCTGCACCTTATTGCGGGCAATATTCTTTTTATCCAGCAGGTAGATGTTCTGGATATGCCCGTCGTCAAAAACAAAGTCGTGAATGTAGTCATCGTGAACCTTGCGGGTTTTCTCAATGATGCCATCGCTGGGTTTATCCAGCCAGGTTTCGACAAAGCGCAACCATTCACCATCTAAGAACTGCACGTTATTGAGCGCTTGCAGCTGCACGCGCACATTGGCCAGCAAGGCTTCGGGATTATTCAGGCCGGGCAGGAACTCATAGCCTTGATTTTGCAAATCCTGAATGAATTCCCGCTCCAAATCGTATTCGCTTTGATAGCTTTCAGCGACCTTCCATTCCTGGGTGTATTTATCGAGAACGATGAAGCTGTTCGATTCAGCGATGGGTTTGATGTACTCAGCCATTCTGTTGCTCCTGTTGCCAATAGCCATAGTTGCTTTTCAAGTGATCGAGCAATAATTTGACCGTCGCCTTCTCCGCTTGCGTTGGTTCTGCAACGGTTTCGTTGGATAACGTGCTGTGGCTTGTAAAATTGACAATTCTGCTCAGATAGAGCTGTTTGTCATCGGGCAAGAGCTCCGACCACTTTGGATAACCCAGAAAGCTGGCCGTTTTCTCATAGAGGTTGCGCAGCAACGTGAAGTGATATCGCTGCACCTGATCGGTGGCAATCGCCTGCTCAAGGGTTTTCTTGAGATGCAGGTGATAGGAAAAACTCTTGTTGGAGTCTCCATATTTGACATTCAGATCGAAGGTGCCATCCTCGAAGCGCTCCAACAGATAGCAACCTTCCTTTTTGCCATTTTTACCAAGGCCAAGCTCATTGTAGAGCACGTTGTAAAAAAGCGGGCTGTGGGTCGTGATGACAAATTTCAGGTCGGATTGACTTGATTTAATCAAGGCCGCCAAATTGACCGCCAATTCAATCAAATGATTTTCATCCAATGAACTCACCGGGTCATCAATGAAAACGTATTCCAGATTGTTAAAAACATCAGTGGACCGATTGGCCGCCTCTGCGATGTTTAACTCGGAAATCATCTGCTCAATCAGCGAATGAAACACGCTCCAAATAAAGTTGCTTTCTTCGCCTTTGGAGATTTTGATATTTGGCTCTTGCTGATTATTGCCGCGCTCGAATGAAAAGCTGACTTCGGAAAAATCCGAACTAAAATGCGGCGTCAATTTTTCATTGGCGTAGTGCTGAAAAGTGGTAATGATATTTTGGTCTTGGCCTTGCTCTTCAAGCACCCATTTGGTGAATGAGTTGGTTTGGATTTTTAACTTTGGCTCGGCATCTTTATCTAAATCGTTATCCCAATAGAACAAATCTTCCGTGAACGCGCTGTAATAGAGAATTTTCTTTTGCGCCAACTCTGACTGCGGCACATCTTCAGCGTCAGTTTTTGGCGCAATTAAATCTTTGAACTCCCGAGAAAGGCGCGTCTTACCCGCACCGTTAAAGGCATAGATCAGCTGCACCTTTTTGTTGGCCTCTTTCAACTGCTGGGCGATTTCGGTCAGCGTCTTGTTCATGTCAGGCCGCTACCTCTTCCGGCTTGGGGAAGCTCAACAGCAGGTCGCGGTAATACTCGTACTGTTTCTGACGCAACTCGATTTCGCGGGGCAAGCCTTCGCTGATGGAGTTGGTCAAAGCGTCAAATTTGTCCAGGATGGCGACGATGTTGTCTTGCTCTGCAAGAGATTTCTCTGGTTTGTCGGCATGCGGAATGGGGATATTGAATCCCTTTATGATCCCTGAGTTAAGGTCACCTCTGGCGCCTTGCCCCAGTGCTTTAAGGTTTTCGTAGTTAAAACTTACCCAATGAAAAACATATCGGTATAACGCTTTTTCGGGATCAACTTCTAAGCAGCAGCAGTGCTGATTAGTCGTTAAGGGTATTTTGTTAATAGCAGACCGTCCTGCCGTCGCCCCCGAAATTGCAACAATAACGCAGTTTTCAGGAATCCATTTGGCTGCCGAATTTTCTAACGCAGAGGGCGTTATCTTAACTTCTGTTTTTTCAATGTCAGAAAACTTAACCTCTTGCGTTCTTAACCAAGGAATTGTGCCGCCATCGTAATATTCTGAATTGCCCGCTGTGGGTGTGCCCCCGGAGTACGTCTTTATAGTTATCTCCCCCAACGTCTTCCACTTCACTTCGCCTTCTTCAAAACTCAACAACTGGTCGCGGTAGTAGTTGTATTGTTTTTTGCGGGCGGTCAGCTCGGCGGTCAGCTCGGCGGTCAGCTCGGCGGTCAGCTCGGTAAATGTGTCCAGAATGCGGACGATTTCGGCTTGGATTTCCAGCGATCTTTTGGGGTTTTCTGGGCAGGGGATGGGGATTAGGATTTTTGCAAGGCTGTCGCCGGATATGCGACGGACCTTAGTTCCTGTGATGTGTGGTTTCTTCTGTGACTGGAAAAGCTCGGTCTGAAAGAAGTACGACATGTACTTGGGATTAATCGTGTGGCGATAGATGTAGGCATCCGTGCTGACAGCTACCTCTTCATTGCCCAGCCATGCCACGGCTTTGGCTACGGCATCGTCGTCTTCGCTTGTGGTGGCAATTACAAGATCGCCAGCATGCGCTTTTCTAAGCCGCGCAGCGAAATCGCGGTTAATAAATGATTTGGTTTCAGTTGCCCATGTTCCGTAGTGCGTATGAATCTGGCCGTAGTGAATGCAGCCGACGCCCGACTCGGTAAAATCCGATTTCTGGATGCCTGAGCCCCGAACGAAAACTCCAACATTGCCCAATGCCTTCCATTGGAACTCACGGCCATCCATCAGCTTGTCCATAAAATTCACGCTGCTCATTTTTTACGGCTCTCTTCTTTGGCCTGTTTTTCCAGTTTCGCAATGGTTTTCAGGTAGTCTTGTTCCACATTGGCCAGCGTTTTGGCTTTGTATTTTTTGTATTCCAGCCTGGCTTTGTTTGCCGCCTGTGTATGGGAGATGCTGCCTGCATTATCAAGCAGCTCGCGCCCGGTGGAACTGAGGATGTTGTCCAGCTCGCGCACATAATCGACCATGCGCATTTCGCGCTCTTCGATGGCATTCAATTCAGCGAGGTCAAAATAGGCTGAGACGAGGTTGTTGAGTATAAGCCTGCGCGAAACCCCTCGGCCGCCCTCGTTTTGAACTGTCAACTTTTGGTTGACAGTTGCCGATTCGCTCAATTCCTGGTCGTCGAAGATCGCTTTGATGTGTTTGCTGATGTTTTGCTTGCTGGTTTGAAAAAGTTCCGCCAGTTCAAGTTGTGTAAGCCAGACCGTTCCATCTTCAAAGCGCAGGTCAATTTTCGTCGCACCATCATCCGTGGTGTATAAAATCACCTCGCTCATGCCTCGTCTCCTTCAATTTCATTCACAATGGCATCAATCTCCGCCCGCAGCTGGTCGATTTTGGCCACGGTAGTTTTCAGCTCCGCATTAAGCTTTGCAATATCCACCACTTCGCGGTTGTCCTTGGCCTCGACGTAGCTGCTGACCGAGAGGTTGTAATCGTTGGCGGCGATGGTTTCAAACGGCACCGTTTGGGCAAAGTGCGCCACATGCGCCTTGCTGTCGAACACCTCCATGATCTGTTCGATGTGTGCGTCCAGCAGCACGTTGTTATTGGTTTCTTTCTTGAACAGGGCGCTGGCATCAATGAACTGGGTAGTGGTGTCGGTTTTGTGCTTGGAGAGCACCAGAATGTTCACGGCGATGGTGGTGCCGAAAAAAAGGTTGGGCGCGAGGGAAATGACGGTTTCGACGTAGTTGTTATCCACCAGATACTGGCGGATTTTTTGTTCGGCCCCGCCCCGGTAAAAAATGCCGGGGAAGCAGACAATGGCGGCGCGGCCTTTGCTGGAGAGGTAGCTGAGGGCATGCAGCACGAAGGCAAAGTCGGCTTTGGATTTGGGCGCTAACACACCGGCCGGGGCAAAACGGTCATCGTTGATCAGGGTGGGGTCGTCGGTGCCTATCCACTTCACCGAATAGGGCGGGTTGGAGACGATGGCATCAAAGGGTTTGTCATCGCCGAAATGCGGGGCGATCAGGGTATTGCCCAACTGGATGTTGAACTTGTCGTAGTTGATGTTGTGCAGGAACATGTTCATCCGCGCCAGGTTGTAGGTGGTGTGGTTGATCTCCTGACCGAAAAAGCCGTCTTCAATGATGTGGGCGTCAAAGTGCTTTTTGGCTTGCAGCAGCAAGGAGCCGGAGCCGCAGGCCGGGTCGTAAATCTTGTTGACGCTGGTTTGCTTGTGCATGGCAAGCTGCGCAATCAGCCGGGAGACATGCTGCGGGGTGAAAAACTCACCGCCGGACTTGCCGGCGTTGGCGGCGTAGTTGGAGATGAGGAACTCGTAGGCATCGCCGAACAGGTCGATGTGGCTACTATCAAAATCACCAAAGTCCAGTTCGGCCACGCCTTTGAGCACGGCGGCCAGGCGGGCGTTTTTGTCTTTCACCGTATTGCCGAGGCGGTTGCTGGTGGTGTCGAAGTCGGCAAACAGGCCTTTGATGTCGTGTTCGGAGGGGTAGCCGTTGGCGGAGCTTTCGATGGCGGCAAAGATGGCGGCCAAGTCAGTATTCAGGCTCTCGTTGGTGTTGGCGCTGGCGGCAACAACGGCGAAAAGCTGGCTCGGGTAGATGAAATAGCCCTTGGTTTTGATGGCGTCGTCTTTGATTTCCGGGGTGACGACGCTATCAGGCAGCGCTGCATAGTGGATGCTGTCGTCACCGCCTTCGATGTAGCTGGCAAAGTTCTCACTGATAAAGCGATAGAACAGGGTGCCGAGTACGTATTGCTTGAAATCCCAGCCATCGACTGCGCCACGAACATCGTTGGCGATTTGCCAGATCTGGCGTTGCAGGGCTGCGCGCTGTTGGGTAGTTGTCATTCTATTTTCCTGTTGTATATGTTATTAATAACAAGTGTAGCTTTAAGTATGGAACACTTGTGAATAGTAGCATGGGATTTTTCAGTGAGTGCATAACAATCAATATACGAAGTTCGTTTTTTCCGATTTTTTGTTATCAACATACCACATGATAATTTGGCAAAAAAGTGAAATGTTCCATAATTTCAAGTCGCTAGTCATCTAGAAGATTTCGGATATCATGGTAATAAGGACTAAAAACGAACTTCGTAATTTATGGAAAATTTGTCAATTGCGGATTGCAATCAAGCCGTCTTTGCAATAGTGACGCTTAACCGATTGCAGGAAGGATTGTTGTAAGGCGACTCTCTCGAAAATTGGTTTGCAGGCGATGTGAGTTACAAACGGCATTGCATCAAATGCCCAAGAACTCTGGATTCCTGCTTTGGTATGTGAAATGTCGACTGCGTCGCATCTCCGCTCCGGACTCACGTACAGGACGAATTTTTCAAAAATTGCGCCTTAGCTGGATGAACCTAAAACATCTTTTTGCCGAACCTGTCAAGATGCACCATTTCGGATACGGCTTTGCGCGGAGGACCTTCCTTCAGTTCAACAGCGGGCCTTCCAATAGGAATGACGGCAGCCACTTCATGATCATCGGGCAGTCCGATCAATTTCTTGCATGCGTCATGATCTATGAGACCGACGACAACCGTCCCCAGACCCAACTCGCAGGCTTTAAGGCACAATGTCTGAGTCGCGAGGCCCAGATCAAACATGTACCAGTCGGAGTGCTTGGTCGCTTGCTTCCCTCCGTAACAGCCGGACAGCCCCGTTTTGGCGCAAGCGACAATCAGGGCTGAAGCGGCAAGGGAACACTTTCTAGCGGGATTTTTTTCGGAATAGGTCTCGGTAACCCCCTGGATCAACTTCTTATCCCTCACCACGACAAACTCCCAGACCTGCGTATTGGCCCAGGACGGAGACCAGCGGACCGCTTCGAAGATCTGCCGCAATTGATCGTCTGTGACATCGTCCCGGCTGAAATTCCTTATGCTGCGTCTTTTAAGAATGGCCTCCTGCAGTTCCATAACCATACCTCCGATAGCCTTGATGAGTTGAAAGAAACAGAACGGTTCCCCATGGAAAACGGATCATCCCGGCATAGGGCGCCATCTCCCTGATTCCGCATTACCTGATCTTCGAGAAAACAGGGATGAATCACAAGATTTTCATGAATTGCAGCAAGATTCCCCTTTGTCCTCCGCCCGTCGGCGACTTGCGGTATCCATCAATGGGTTCCCGGGATTACAGCCTCCCCGGGCCCGTTCGAGGCGGTCATCGCGCTCACGGAGCAGCCAGTACACGATCCCCAGCGCCAGAGCGATGGCCGCCAGACCGGTCATGACAAGGGGCGTGGTCTCCTTGATATCCAGGATGATGAATTTACGGGTTACAGCAAGCAGGGCAATAAGAAGGATCACCTTCGTCTGAGTGCTCTGCTGCCCGGTGGCCACGTATTGGAGCGTATGGCTGAACTCCAGGGCGATCAGGACCGTCAGGATCTCGCCGAAGACGGTCTGGAAAACCCGGTGATCGAGGGGGTCCATGGGCCCGAGAACAATGCCGCCGATCACTTCGATAAACAGGCGGTAGATGGTCACGACGATCACGATCGTGATCAGCAGCGTGATCACCATGGCGACCAGGCTTTCGAAGCGTTGATAAAAGGTCATGACCTGCCAATGCCTGGGAAGAAGGCTCTTCAAGTTCAGATATCTCATCTTTTCTTGGCCCCTTGTGCAGCAATTTCACTAACATTAAATCATCAGTGCTGAAAGATCAAACTCTTCTCAAAGAAAATCCTCGTTCTTTCATCAGGAATGGTTCGCGCCGCTTTCAGCGTTTTATGGCGAATAAGTCCATATTGGTGTATTCTATGCGCTCAGGTGGCAGGGGTTCATCAAATCGCAGAACTACGAAATTGCCCTGTGCCACCCGCATGACGGCCATCATTCCAGGATCGGCAATGTTGTTCAAGGGAGGGATTTCCATGAAACGCAGAGATTTTCTGAAATCAGCCCTGGTGACGGGAGCGGCCTTGAGCCTTCCGGCGGGCCTGGATCCCGTTCTGAACGTTCTTCAGGCCGCCGAGAGGCCGGATCTGGCCGTTGCGCGGGGAACACCTCCCACCGCACTTGTCCGGGCAGCGATCGGCAGCCTGGGGGGGATGAAGCGATTCGTCTCGCGGGGGGACATCGTGGTTGTAAAGCCCAACATCGGCTGGGACCGCACCCCGGAGTATGCCGCCAACACGAACCCCGAAGTTGTCGCCGCCGCCGTCCGGCTCTGCTTCGAGGCCGGTGCCAAGCAGGTCAAGGTGTTCGATCATCCCGTCAACGACCCGCGAAGGACCTACAGGCAGAGCGGCATCGCCGCTGCCGCATCCGCCGCGGGCGCGACCGTCTCCTTCACGGACAGCCGGAAATTCAAGGATATGCGGCTCAACGGAACGTCCTTGAAATCATGGCCCCTTTACACGGAGGTCTTCGAGGCGGACAAGGTCATCAACATCCCGATCGCCAAAACCCATGGGACCTCCCGATTGACCCTCGGGATGAAAAACTGGATGGGGGTGATGGGCGGCTGGCGGGGACGGATCCACCAGCGCATCGACGAAAGCCTCGTGGATCTGGCGATGTTCATCCAGCCCACGTTGACGATCCTCGATGCCGTCCGGATCCTGACGGACAACGGTCCTCAGGGGGGCAGCCTGGCAGATGTGCGGCAGCTCAATCTGGTCATCGCCGGGACGGACGCCGTGGCCGTCGACGCCTTCGGAGCCACCCTTTTCGGGATGAAGCCGGCCGACCTGGGGTTTGTCCGCGTCGGTCATCAGCGCCGCCTGGGAAGCATGGACCTGGCGGCCATGAAAATCCAGAGAATCACCCTGTAAGCATTTCACCGTGGGGCCGGAAGGCCCGCGATTTTTCTTACGACATCAACGTCTCATGCTGAAGAATATTCGACGCCTGTCCCAGGCCCTCTTTCTGCTCCTTTTTCTCTGGCTTTTCCTTTCGACGGAATCGCGGGGAGCCAACGAACTGGGCTATCCGGTCAAGCTCTTCCTGGAGGCCGATCCTCTTCTTTACCTCACCACGGTCCTGTCCACCCGCCGGTTTTATACCCCCTTTCTGCTTGCCCTTTTCGTTGTGCTGGCCACGGTCCTGCTGGGCCGGGTGTTCTGCGGCTGGATCTGCCCCCTGGGAACCCTGCACAACCTGGCAGGCTGCCTGAAGAGGGAAAGGGATCCCGGAAAAACCGGCCATCTCTATTTCGGGAAATACCTCCTGCTGATTTTCCTCCTGGTTTTATCCGCGTTCGGCCTTCAACTGACCGGCCTTGCCGATCCCCTTTCTCTGCTGATCCGGTCCCTGTCGCTGGCCGTTTACCCCCTGGTTCACAATGCCGTCGTCAGCGTTTTTGACACCGTCTACACCTGGGATCTTCCCGTCCTCACAAAATGCTCCGAATTTCTCTACGCCCTGCTGAAAAAAGGCTTCCTCTCTTTCCAGCAACCTCATTTCCAGCAGGCACTGTTTCTCGGTCTGATTTTCTTTGGAATTCTGGCACTGAATCTGCGGGAGAAGCGCTTCTGGTGCAGATATCTGTGCCCCCTGGGCGCGCTTCTCGGGCTCTGTTCCCGCTACGCCTTGCTGAACCGCTCCGTCAGCGAGGTCTGCAACGGCTGCGGCGTCTGCGCCAAGGTCTGCCCCGGCGGGGCCGCACCGGATTCGAAGGAAAAGTGGCGCAAATCGGAATGCCTCCTCTGCATGAACTGCGACGATCTGTGCCCCCGCAATGCCGTTTCTTTCGGGTTTTCCCGGAAGCCATCCGGGTCCGCCCTGGATCTGGGCAAGCGGCGGATGATCGGGGCCGTCGCTGCCGGCACGGTTGCCGTTCCCCTGCTTCGGATCTCGCCGCTGAAAAAGGCCGGGGCAGCGGACCCCCGTCTGATCCGGCCCCCCGGTTCCCTGGAAGAGACGGAATTTCTGAAAAAATGCGTCAAATGCGGGCAGTGCATGAAGGTCTGCACCACCAATGGCCTGCAGCCCACCCTTCTGGAAGCGGGCCTGGACGGAATCTGGTCTCCGATGCTGGTCCCCCGGATCGGATACTGCGAATACCGCTGCACCCTCTGCGGCCAGGTCTGTCCCACGGGGGCGATCCGAAATCTGACCCTGGAGGAAAAGGCGACGGTCCGCATCGGCACGGCCATGATCGACAAGGGCCGCTGCCTCCCCTTCGCCCATGCAACCCCCTGCATTGTCTGCCAGGAGGTCTGCCCCACCCCGGAAAAGGCGATCTGGTTCGAAACGGTTCCTGTGAAGAATCGGACAGGCCGCCTCCTGACGCTGCGGCAGCCCCACGTGGATCTGGAACTCTGCGTGGGCTGCGGCATCTGCGAAGCCAAATGCCCCGTCCTCGGCCGGCCCGCCATCTCCGTGACCAGCATCGGAGAATCCCGCTCCAGGGACAACCAGCTTCTCCTGCCCTAGATCTTCAGGAAACGACAAAATCCGTCAGGAATATTCCCTAGGTACTCCTAAGGTATTTTCCCTGCTCCTTTTACCGGCTTCCTAAACAAAAAATCAACTTTCTCCCGATTGGCAAAAACCTGATTCTTTTGTACTTTTCCCCTACGTCAGGATCATTTCCCTCAATTCACGGAAGATTCCAACTCAACCACGGACCGCATCCTGACGACAACCCTGTTGAACACAAACCATACCGAAGAGGAAAGAAGAAGGAGGAGGACAAGACCATGATTAAAAGAGCGATGTTGATGACGGCGGTCACAGCCATTTTGATCCTCGCTGCGCAAATGGCGGCGGCATACACGATCACGACGGGCAGCAGTTACGGGCCTTATCAATCCGGTCAGGGTGGCGAGTTTACGCTGCAGGCAGATCATGCCTTACAGTCGATCCTCGCCGGGTACGTTTCGGGAACGACCTCAGACATCAAACAACAAAATCCCCTTTCATCCACACCGCAGCCAGGGACGTTTCAATCCTTTTGCCTGGAAAAAGACGAACATCTCTACACCGGTGCGTCATACTCCGTTACGATCAGCAACCAGGCGAACGGCGGCGGCCAGAACACGAATTTTGGGGATCCCATTTCAATCGGCACAGCATACCTTTACAGCCACTTCAGCCGGGGATCGTTAAGCGGATACCAGTACGGAACGGAATCTCAACGCGAGACGTCCGCTGCGGCCCTCCAGCATGCCATCTGGTACCTTGAAAATGAGGAAACGTATGCCGATGCCGGGGGGGCTTCGAACATCTTCCTGAATGCCGTTCTCACGCAGTTCGGAAGCCTGGAAAACGCCGATGACGACAGCAATGGCGCTTACGGCATCAAGGTCGCCAGCCTGTGGGTACCCGGTCACGAAGGGGATCTCTCCTACGCACGGCAGGATCAATTGATCGCCACCCCCATTCCGGCCGCAGTCTGGCTTCTGGCCAGCGGCCTGATCGGCTTGACGGCCTTCAGACGGCGGCAGGTGAACGGGTCCGGATGCTGACGTAGTCAACCCGCGTGCAGCAACCCTCCAGTCGCACTTCTTCCGCGGCGCTGCCGGTCATGCCGGCAGCGCCGCATGTCGTTGGATTTCAAACGGTCCACCCCTTCTTCCATAGAGGAAGCCGGGGAGAAAAATCCCGTTCAAAGGACATGCGGTTCCTGATTCCCTGGTCTCCGGTAAAACCACGGTTTATCATGGTTACAACCCGTCCGTCCTAAGGTTTTGCACCATGCCATTTCATCATTTCCCGCAACAAAAAATCAGTCCCGTCCCGATTGTGTGGAAAGTACCTCTTCTATATGCTGCGCTCATAAACGATCCCCGCTCTTGAGAGGAATGTGTTCGCAGTCTGCGGACTGCAGCGGAAGAAAGAGGCTCCGGCTTCTGTCAGCTTTTCAGCCGGAATCGTATGAATACTCCTCATTTCTGAGGATTAGAGAAAGGGCCGTGGAGTCCGGCGTGGCGCCAACTTCACGCTCAGGCCTCGACACGGCTTTTTCCCGAAAAAGGAGGTGATAGGCGGACCGGAGAATGTGGCGGGTTGTACATGGATGCCGAGTTGGTGGTTTAACCGCCACGGAACGCAGGTTATTGGATCCTCCACACGGGTGAGTTTTTTGCTTTTAACGTCAACGAAGAAACGATCATTATTTAAGGAGAAAAAAATGAAAAAGAGAATCGCGACCTTGTTATTCGCCAGCCTGCTCCTCGCCTTGACCGGCCTTGCTCAGGCGGCACCACTTACGGATGTAGTACAAGCACCCACAGGCTATTTTGTGCCCAGTGATGCGCTTAAGTACAGCACCCCGTATTATCGTGATCAGTATCAAGATTGGGGATGGCAGCACTCTGCCCTTGCAGTGGACCCCAACACCATTACGAGCGCCACCTTAAACATCAGCGCCTTTGATGTCGATAATGCAAGTTCAGCTTCTTGGTATGAACATGATCTTATTTATGCCTATGACGGTGCAAACAAGGTGCTGCTTGGTGAACTAGCTGGTGCCGACGACATCTGGTCCTATACGACCTTTACTTTGGCCCCCAACTTTTATGATGACATCGTTACTGGACTTAAGATTTGGATGGATATAGATACAACCTCGGGCGGGAATTGGCTGGTGACTCTTTCAAAATCGGCCCTTTCTATTGACGGTGGTTCAATTCCCAACCCCAACCCCAATCCCACGGTTCCGATTCCCGGCGCCATTCTGCTTTTTGCCCCGGGTCTTGCCGGCCTGGCCGCTCTCCGCAGAAGGATGAGCCGGTAGTCTCATCGGCTGCAGGGCATTCTCTGTTAACGTTCTCATTCTTTTCTGAAGTGACAAGTCCGGTAAACCGGGCTTGTCACTTTTTTTTTGTCATTTGGGAAACAACATCGAAGGGATCACAGAGGAGTTCTAAACCGCGCGGCCCAGAAGGATCTCCCGGACCCGGGCCAGCTCTTCCGGGGCGTCCACTTCCACGGAATCATGGAGGGTTTCCACCACCCGGATCCGATAGCCGAATTCCAGGGCGCGCAGCTGTTCCAGCGATTCGAGCCGCTCCAGCTTTCCCTCTTCCAGTTCGGTGAAGGTCCGGAGGAAGGATCTCCGGTAGGCGTAAATCCCGTGATGCTTGTAATGGGCGGCGGGATGGCGGTCGTCCCGGACGTACGGGATCGTGGACCGGGAGAAATAGAGGGCATTGAAGTCGGAGTCGAACACCACCTTGACGCAGTTGGGGTGGGCGATCTCCTCCCTGCGTACAATCCGGTAGATCAGGGTCGACATGGGCAGGGAAGGGTCCTCCCGGAGCGGACGGGTCACCTCGTCAATCTGGGACGGCTCAAAAATCGGCTGATCCCCCTGGACGTTGACGACAATGTCCTCGTCTTCCAGATCCAGCGATTCGACGGCTTCGGCGATGCGGTCCGTTCCGGAGCGATGGCGGCCCGCCGTCATGATCGCCTTTCCGCCGAATTTTTCCACGGCTTCGAAGATCCGGTCATCATCCGTGGCCACCGCCGCAGCGGAAACAAGGGCCGATTGAAGAACCCTCTCATAGACATGCTGAATCATCGGCTTTCCGCAGAGATCGGCCAGGGGCTTTCCCGGAAAGCGGCTTGAAGCGAAGCGGGAAGGGATTATACAGACGATTTTCATGGTGCTTTCAATGTTTCCTTTTACAGATAGGGGTTGTCGGCCTGGAGATGATTCTTGACGTAATCGGCCACGGCTTCCTCGAGGGTATGAAAATCGGCCCCCAGGCCGGCCGCCTGAAGCTTTTCCATCCGCGCCTCGGTGAAATACTGGTACTGCCCGCGGAGAGACTCCGGCATATCAATGTAATCGATCTGAGGCGGCAGGTTCATCGCCGAAAAAACGGCCTCCACCAGGTCGTTCCAGGTTCGCGCCCGGCCGGTGCCCAGGTTGAAGATCCCGTTGATTTCGGGATGCCGGACAAACGCCCAGAGAACGTCCACACAGTCCTTCACATAAACGAAGTCCCGTTTCTGCCCCCCGTCGGTGTAATCGGGGGAATGGGACTTGAAAAGGCGCACCCGCCCCGTATCCATAATCTGGCGGAAGGACTTGAAGACCACGCTGGTCATGTCGCCCTTGTGGTATTCGTTGGGTCCGAAGACATTGAAGAACTTGACCCCCGCCATCCGGTCGATCAATCCCCGCCGGATGGCCCATTGGTCGAAGAGCTGCTTGGAATAGCCGTACATGTTGATCGGCCGGAGCCGGTCGATCCCATCCAGGTCGTCGTCGAATCCCTGGGATCCGTTTCCGTAGGTGGCCGCGGAGCTGGCGTAGACAAACCGGATGTCATGGCTGAGCGCCCACTGGGCCAGGTCGCAGGTATAGTGGAAGTTGTTCTCCATGAGGTAGTCGGCGTCCCGCTCCGTCGTGGACGAGCAGGCTCCCAGATGAACCACGGCCTCGATGTTGTCCGCCGAAAGAATATCCTCGTCCAGCATATGCCGGAAATCTTCCTTGTGGACATAGTCGGCATAGCTCCGATTGACCAGGTTTTTCCACTTTTCCGTCTCTCCCAGATTGTCCACGATCAGGATGTCGTTGATGCCTTCCGAATTCAGTTTCCAGACGAAGGCGCTGCCGATGAAACCGGCCCCGCCGGTGACGATATACACGATGCGTTCTCCTTGATGTCTAAGGTTACAGGACGTCGGCGGCCTTTTCAATCGCCTGCCGAATCGCCGCCAGCCGCTCTTGGGGCATCCGGATGTTGATCCCCATGACCAGGGTGCGGCCCAGAAGATCCTCCGCCTGTGGGATGTCCTGCCGATCGTATCTCACGGTTCGCCCGTTCATGGGGCTGGAAAAGGGGAACTTCTTCGAATTGGCCGTCGACTGCGACAGGAAGTGCTCCCAGTTCGGCAGGTAATGCCAGGCGTTTCTTTTGTAGCAGACCGTATCGACACCTCCGGCGGCGAGGGCCTGCTGGAATTTCTCCGCCGTACCTTCATCGGGAAGATTGAAGGCCAGGAAGGTGGCCGTATCGCCCTGGGGATCGACAAGCTCCCGGAACGTGACCCCTTTCGCAGACGACAGCATGCCCTTGATCGCGGCTTTGTTTTTTTTCTGTTCGGCGATCATGGCATCGACTTTCCGCAGCTGGGCCAGGCCAATGGCCCCCTGGAGCTCATTCATCCGGTAATTGAAGCCCAGGATCGACCGCCCCTCCATGGCCCGGCTGACCTTGGGATTGTGGTCATGGCCGTGATCATGATACTCATCGGACCGATGGTAGAGGGTTTCGCTGTTTGTGATCACCATGCCGCCTTCGCCGGTGGTCATGGTTTTATAGTAATCAAAGCTGAAGATTCCCATGTCGCCGAAGGTGCCCAGCTTTTTCCCCGAGAAAGAACCCCCGCATCCCTGAGCGTTGTCCTCCAGGACGAGGAGGTTGTGCCGGCGGGCCGTTTCCAGGATTTTGTCGATGCGGGCTCCGGAGCCGCACATATGCACCGGAACAACCGCTTTGGTATAAGGAGACATTTTGCGTTCCATGTCGGCGGGATCCATGTTGAGGGTTTCATCGATATCCGTCATCACGGGGATCGCCCCGACTTCAAGGACCGCCTCCCAGGTCGCCAGAAAGGTGAAGGCGGGAACGAGGACTTCATCGCCGGGTCCGACATCCAGAGCGGTGAGGGCGATCTTGAGGGCCGAGGATCCCGACGTGACCCCCAGGGCATATCCCGCGCCGCAGTATCGGGCAAATTCCTCTTCAAACTGCCGGACCTTGAAAACACCTCTCCGTTCGCTGTCAAAACCGTAGCGCATGAGGACGCCCGTCTCCATGACCTCCATAACTTCCTTGAGTTCTTCCGGGCCCATCAGTTCAAAACCGGGCATGATCAAACCTCCCTGCATAATATTCCCTTGCGAATTTACTGGAAAATAAGTTTCCGCAGGAGGAAAGTCAAGTTCTTTTATGGAAGGGATGACCGGGCTCTGTGGCAGGCCGGCGGCGAAAAATCCGGCAAAGTTCTTGCAAATACTCGTGCCTTACCCGGACGTTCAGGAATGAAACGTCCATTTATCCGCTTCTGACAAGCGGCAAGGCCGCCGGATCCGGTCCCGGAGCACAGGGAACGAAATCGAGGCCGGCCTGTCCGCGATACCGAACGTTTTGCCTGCTCCAACATTGACAAGATTTGTTTTTTTTTCGATATAATCTGTGATATAAGTGTTTCTGCTGTTTTTTCATCATGTTCACGCTGGGTTGGCACAATGAAACGTCGAATGATTTTTTTACTTGCAGCATCAAAATCCTCCCTTCGCTCATTCAACTTCTTTACGGAATATTTTACGCGGTCATTATCGGGCTTGTCGAAGACGACCGGCTCATTTTTCATGCAAGCACCTGATATCGGGGATTTGCATAAAAGAGAGCCGGACAGGAACCCGATTCCATGGCTGCAGTCCCCGCGAACCCGGCGACGGAAACGGGAAAGCGGGAGCATGTCGACACGGGCACGCCTCTTGAGCCCATATCCACGGGATCTTCACATCAACCCCACCTAAAGGAGATCAAACAGCATGCTGATCGAAAAGTTTTCGGTAAAAGCCCAGGACAGCATTGAAAGCGCCTGCCGGCTTGCAGTGAAAAAGGATCACGAGCATGTCACGCCCTGGCACATGCTTTCCGCGCTGCTCCAACCCGACGATGATCTCATTCGAAGCTATCTTTCCCGGACATCCATCGATCTGGAGGCCCTCGGGGCGAGGGTGGACGGCAAACTGCTCACTCAGCCGAAGGGCAGGGAAGGCACTTCGCAGACCCCCATCAACCGCGACCTGGAAAAAGTGTTCATCCTCGCCGAGGAGGCAAGCCAGAGGGCCGGGGCTAAATACATCGGCATCCACCACATCGTTCTGGGCATGCTCGCTCTGGAAGAAATCTCCGAAGCCTTTGCCGATGCCGGCGCGGATCAGCCTGAGCTCGAAGCCCTGCTCCAGCAGCCGCCAAGAAGCCTGTTTTCGGGAGGCGAAAGCGGATCCGGCGATTTTGAGTACCTGGCCCGATACACCCAGGATCTTACGGAACGGGCCCGCCGGGGCGGCCTGGATCCCGTCATCGGGCGGGATCAGGAAGTTCGGCTCACCATCCAGATTCTCAGCCGCCGGCTCAAGAACAACCCCATCATCATCGGAGAACCGGGGGTCGGCAAGACCGCCATCGTAGAGGGCCTGGCCCAGCGGATTGTGCGGGGAGATGTCCCCGAAGACCTGAAATCGGCGTCGATTCTTTCCCTTGACATGGGACAGCTCATCGCCGGGGCAAAATACCGGGGCGAATTCGAGGAGCGCTTCAAACGGCTGCTGCAGGAAGTCTCCGATGCCGGCAACGTGATTCTCTTCATCGATGAAATTCACATGCTCATCGGCGCCGGCGGCTCGGAAGGCGCCATGGACGCGGCCAACCTGATCAAGCCCGCCTTGTCCCGGGGTGAAATCCGCTGCATCGGGGCGACCACCCTGGAGGAATATCGAAAGCACATCGAGAAGGATACCGCCTTGATGCGCCGCTTTCAGGTCGTAATGGTCGACGAGCCGAGCCTTGACGAAACCATCACGATCCTGCGCGGAATCAAGGAAAAATACGAAGTCCATCATGGGGTCCAGATCCTGGACGCCGCCCTTGCGGCGGCGGCCAAGCTTTCCAACCGCTACATCACGGACCGGTTTCTTCCCGACAAGGCCGTGGATCTCATCGACCAGGCGGCGGCTTCCCTGCGCATCGGCCTTTCGTCAAAACCCGAAGAACTCGAGCAGATGGACCACCGGATCGTCAACCTCGAAATTGAGATCCGGGCTCTGGAACATGAATCGGACTCCAACACGGCCGAACGCCTTGGCCACCTGCAGCGGGAGATGGAAGAGCTCAGGGAAAGGAGCCGCCAGCTGACGGAACAATGGGAAAAGGAAAGGAAGGCCCTGGCGGAGATTCAGAAGGCAAAGAAAAACCTGGAGGCGGCCAACCAGGAAATGGAGCAGAAGATCCGGGAAGAAGATTTCTCCCGGGTTGCCGAACTGCAGTACAAAGTGATCCCGGAGTGCAACAGGATCCTGGCGGAATACGCCGATGTGGATCTTTCCGGCCGGAACTTCCTGCGCAGGACCATTTCGGAAGACGACATCGCCGATACGGTTTCCAGGCTGACCCACATCCCCGTCTCCAAGCTCCTCGGATCCGAAATCGACAAGCTGCTGCACCTGGAAGATCATCTGCGCCAGCGGGTTGTCGGCCAGGACCATGTCCTTTCAACCATCGCCAAGGCCATCCGGCGCTCCCGGGCCGGTGTACAGAACCCGAACCGCCCCATCGCCTCCTTCCTGATGCTCGGCCCCACGGGCGTGGGGAAAACGGAGGTATGCAAAACCCTGGCGGAGTTTCTCTTCGACGACGAGCGCTCACTGATCCGGATCGACATGAGCGAATTCATGGAGAAGCATTCCGTGGCCCGCCTGGTCGGGGCCCCCCCGGGCTATGTCGGCTATGAAGAAGGCGGCGTCCTGACCAACAGCGTTCGGCGCAAACCCTACAGCGTGATCCTCTTCGACGAGGTTGAAAAGGGCCATGCCGACGTGTTCAACCTTTTCCTGCAGCTTCTTGATGACGGACGCCTGACGGACAGCCAGGGACAGACGGTGAATTTTGCCAACACGGTGGTGCTCATGACCTCCAATCTCGGATCGGAAAGCATTCAGCCCGCCGAAACGGAGGAGGAAATCCAGGAGATGAACGCGGCGATCATGAGGGCCGTGCGCTCCCATTTCCGTCCGGAATTCATCAACCGCCTGGACGATATCCTCGTTTTCAAGCAGCTGACCATCGAAGGCATGAAAACCATCGCCGATATTCAGCTCAAGCGCCTTGCCAGGCTGCTGAGGGAACAGGGCATCTCCCTGGAGTTCAAGGAGGAGGCGCTGACCCTCCTGGCTCAACTGGGCTTTAACCCCCTGATGGGCGCCCGGCCTTTGAATCGCGTCATCCAGACGCATCTCCAGGACCCCCTGGCCGAAGACATCATCTCCGGCAAAATCCAGCCGGGAGATACCGTCTGCATCTCCGTCGACGGGGGGCAACTGGTCATAAAGACGGTCGGCGTTGCAGAACCGCAGGGCGAGCATTAAGTTTCCGGCTCCTGCAGCCGGATGATCGGCATCATCATCGCGTTTCAGGCAGGACTCGGAGCCTGTTTTCATCAGCTCATGAAGGTGGATATTCTATGGATTCGCTTTCCCGGATAACCGGATATGTCCGGAATTTCTTCACACTGGACAACTGGCCGACTCTTCTCGCCATTCTTGCGGCACTGGTTTTGTTGATCCTGGTGGGGCTGCTCGTCTATTACCGGATCAGAAAACGCCGCCATCCGGGCACCCTGGAGATCAAGGCCGGGTCCTCCGCGGAGCGGAAAGCCCTGAAGAAGGAGATGCCCGCTTCGAGTCTTACCGGAATATGGAAGGAATTTCTGAAAGCAATCCCCTGGTCGATCAGGCCGAATATCATGACCTATGAGCACTTCATCGTGTTCGGGCAGGCCGGCTCGGGAAAAAGCACCCTGATTGACCGTTACACGGACTGGCAGGGGCATGCGCGGCAGTTTTATCCAAGCTTCACCGCAAACCCCCTGCTGCAGATCTACCTCGGGTCAAAGGTCCTGGTTCAGGAAATACCGGCGTCCCTGCTGGACGATACATCAGAGGCTGCCCGCCGGGCCCTGCTGAAACTTTGGAAACCCCTCTTCAGGAGAAGGAAACCCACCGTGGTCATTGCCTTAAACGCCATGGAGCTTTCGCCGGACGAACCGGGCCACCTGGAATCTCTCCGGCAGAAGGCGCAGATGATCCGGGGGAAAATCAACCTGCTCGGACAGATCTGTAAAAAACCGATCCCCGTGCGCCTTGTCCTGACCCATCTGGACCAATTCGAGGGATTCCTGGAATTTTCCAGGTTTCTGGCCCAGGGCAACATCCCCCTGAAGCTCGAATGGCCCTCGGCAGGCGGGGACAGGGACCGTTCCGGAAGCCCCGGAACTCCCGTTGAAGGACAGAGGCAGGATCCCACTGCCAGAACGGATCGTTATGATCTCTCCGGATGTCTGGATCCCTGCGAAGAACACCTGACCCGCGCGCTGATCTCGCTTCCGGCGGACCAGTACCTCAGGGCGATGACCTTTCTCTGCCAGGCTCCGAGAGTTTTTCAGGATCTCTCCCTGTTTGTCAGAAGCCTTCAGGAAGCTGACCCCCTGTCGCTGGAACCGGAGATCACCGGTTTCTACCTGACATCACAGGCTGAAGAGAATCTCCCCGTCCTGAATCCCTTCGCCCCCCTGCTGACGGCGGAGGAAATTTCAAAAATCGACCCGCATCGCAGGCACCGGCTGGCAGCAGCCGCCATAGGCCTGGCGGGACTGCTTTTTTTCGGGGCGGCATACTTTCACGGGCGAAGCCTGATCGTCGAGCGACAGCGAGGCCTGGACCGCGTGGAGACGGATCCCCCCGCCCGATATGATCAGCGGATGCACGAGCTTCTGCCCGCAGTCTATGCGGATCAGCACCCCGTCACCAAAGTTCTGCCCGATTTTTTTTCATCACGGAACAGGGAAATCACGCATCGCTCCATGGAAAACATCCGCGAGCTTTATCTGCTTCCGGAACTGGACAGGCTGGCCACAGAAATGGCGGCCAAGCCGCAGACTCCGACGGGCGCGGTCATCACCATCCATGGCTTTGAGCATTACTACAAGGGCAGCATTCATGCCGCCCAGGACAGGGCCGTCTATCTGCTGGCCTTGATCTATGCCACACGGGACAACGATCTGGGGCAGCTCATTCAGCAAAATCCCACCTCCTGGTCAAAAATCCTTAATTTGCCAAGAACCATGATCGAGGACTACGTCCACAACAATGTTTCGTCCTCCGATGTTTCCCTGGCCGGGAAGAAGCTTTCCTTCCGTCAGTCCCATGGCGCCGTGGATGATCCCAACCGCTGGATGGCGTACTTCAGGGAAATCCGCCGTTTCTGCCAGCAGCCGTTCATGAGCAGGATGGAATTCGAAAAGCTCCAGAAGGACACGGAGCAATTTCTCGGAGTGATCCAGCAGATGGAGCTTTACGACCTCACGGTCCGGCTGGCGAAGCTGCTGAAAAAAGAGGTCCCGCCGGATATCCACCTGGATATGATCGTGATCCAGGAATCCGAACTCCGGCAGGAGGCGATCAAAAATTCCCTGAACTTCATCAAGAACTCCAGCATGAATTATCCTGAGACGGCGCCGGGTTCCGGATTGGCCGGCCTGCTCGAAAACCTCAAGGTGATGCTCAGTTACAAGGATCCCCGGGCCGAAAAAGACTGGACCTTCCGTTTTTCCCTGGGCGGCGAAGACTTCAGCCTCAGCGCCGGACAGTGGAAAGACCTCATCAACCGCAGCAGGATCAACGCGTTTCTACGGGACTTTGTGAATCAGCATCAGCGCCAGGACGGCCTGCTCTTTTTTCCGTCGGACCAGGAGTTTGATGACCTCATCATGAACCCGTCCAATGACGGACGCTTCCTGTTCATCGGTTCAGCGCGAGTGGACGGCAGATTTACGAGGGATGCCGTCGAAAAAAGGGTGCGGCCGATCTTGTCGGAACTTCCCGCGCTCATAGAGAGTCTGCCGATAGACCCCCAGGGCAAAAAGCATGTTACGAATTTCCTTCTCAAGGAAGTTGACATCTACGGACGTCGCTATGCCCAGTCCTACCGAAGGTATTACATGGAATTCGACATCAAGGCCGGATCCCCGGGGGCACTCCGCTTTGTATTGAGCCAGATGGTCCTTCCCTCGTCACCCCTCCGGGAGGTGCTGGTGAGCATACAGGATAATATCCGGATTGATCCCGGTACGAATGAATACATGCAGATTTTTTCCCGGCATCTATCGGAATTCGATTTCATCAAGCGCCTCATGGGCGAGCAGAAGGGAACCTTTCCGGAGCTGGATCGATACAAAGCCCTGATGGAGCAGATGCTGGCGGATATCCAGGAACAGCAGGGACAGGGTGAAAAGCGGGACAAGGAGGAATCTCATGCCCTGCTCAAAAACCGCCTGTCTCCCCTCGGCCGGATCGCGTTTGCAATCCTCGACCAGGAAAAGGACTCCTACGTGAACCTGGTGAAGCGCTGGCTTGAGAGTGTCGCCGTGCCCCGCCCCTGGCAGGACATTTTTCTGGCGCCGGTATGGCAGGCCTATTTTCTGGGTATGGCCGAGATTGAATCCGACATCGCGAAAACATGGGAAGAGCTCCGGCAGGCCGACATCCAGCCCCTGCAGCATAAATTTCCCTTTCTTCCCGCCTCCGGTGAGGACGTTTCCATTGAAGAGCTCCGGAATGCGACACACCCCGCCGGGCATTTCCGGCGGTCTTTTCAGGCCCTGCTCCTGCCCTACTGCGGAGAAGAGGGACAACGTTGGCGGAAGAGAAGCAGCCCTTACAACGTCCTGAAGCTTCCCGAGACGATGCTGCCGACTCTCAACGCCATCGAGCAGCTTGGCGATGTCCTCTGGGACAGGGACGGAAAGGAAAAATTCCTCGAATTCATGGTTCGCCCCGCCCCCCTTCCCTTGATGCCTCCCCGGGAGCCGCTGGCCGCTCTGTCCTATCTGTATGTGGGCGACTCCGCCGTCTTTGGCTTCAATCAGAAGCCATCCTGGAAGAGGATACGATGCTCCTGGAAAGACCCGTCCAGTGCGGCTGTGGGCATCGAGTTCGCGGGCCGGAGCAGATCGGCCAGAATCAAGAGAACGATCGAGGTTCCGCCTTCATACTGGAGCTTTTACCGCCTTCTCCAGAAGGCGAAACAGCCGGCGGCCTTCGACAGAAACAGAAACATTTCGACAGTGCAGTGGACCATCATGTCACCGGCCGGCAATGGAGAAGGGGTATCCCTGGATATCGCCTTCGACATCAAGGGTGATCCGTGGAGCGTCTTTAAACTGCCCCGCTGACAATGCGAGGCCAACAGGGTATCTCATGGCACATTATAAGGAATCAGCCTTACCTGCACGGTTTCTAAGCGGAGCGTTAACGGCCCTTTTTCTGCTTTCGCTCATGGGGTGCGCTTTTCTGGGCTTGAAAAGCGGCGCAAAGGTGGACTACATCACGCTCGACATTGCCGCCGATGCGCTCGCCAATGAGGAGCGGCTCGCCTATGTCGTCATTCGCAGGGTGAATAAAATGGAATTCCTCATCGACCAGTACGAGACCATCTCCGATATGGCCTTTGCCAGGAAGCCCAATGAAAGCATCCTGGCCGTCAAGATGATCCTGCCCGGACAGAAGCAGCAGATAAAGGTCATCAAGCCCGGCAAAGAGGATATCGGCGTCTATGTCCTTTTCACCAATCCCGGCGAAAACTGGAAAGTGATCCTCGAGGGGCCGTTGAAGAAGGAATACCGGATCAACGTGAAGAAGAACGAAGTGGAAGAGGTCCAGGGGAATCTGTTGGACCTGCTTTCCGGCATCCCTGCCGTGAACGGTCTGTCGATAACGTGAAGGTGCGATCATGCCGCAGCATTTAGACATCGCCTCTCTTGAGAACGATCTGCGCCTGGAGAGTCAGCAGCCATACCGGAGCCCGGGATGGCTGGAGGTCAGCTACCGCAATCCAGGCGAGTTCTGGCGCTCTCTCCAAGGGGCTTTTGATGCGCATGTCACGGTGCAGGGAACCAGTTCCCTTTTTAACGGGTATAACTTCTATCATGACATGCTTCTCCGCAACCGCAATCGTTCCCAACCCGCCCTGTGCTGGTATGAACCGGCCACCGGAATCAAAGGCATTTCTTACCGCGAGTTGGATTCCCTTGCCGCCGCCAGGTCAAGCCATTGGGCCCGCCTCGGTGTCCTGCCGGGACAAACCCTCTGCATCATCAGGAACATGGGCCTGGAAATGACCGTTGATCTGCTGGCGGCCCTGAAGGCGGGATGCGTCATTTCCTTCCTGCCTCCCCGGGGAATGGGTTTTCTGCAAAGGAGGCTCGACGCCCTCAAACCCGACCACATTGCCATGGAAGATCGGCAGGCTGCGCTGCTTCCGGCATGGAACAGGCGCGTGCTGCCGGAAGGCGATCGCGGAACGGGTCTCTCCAACGGGCGAGAGCGGCCTTTTACGTACCTGTCCGGCCAGGTCGTTTTCCGCCATTTCGATCCCTGCGGAAGCGACCCCGGCACCCTTTCGGACGTAACCAGCGATTCGGCCTATTTGTGCGCCCTGCGAGATGCGATGATCTCCCTGGGGATCGGTCCGGGTCAGATCTACGCGGCACCGGGATTCCACGCCATGGAAACCACCCCGGCCCTCCTTCTGGCCGGTCTGCTCTGCGGAGCAACCTACCTTCACCTTACGCCGGAGGACATTGAAGCCCGGCCGGAGCTTGTCGGGCAGCATCCGCTCAAGGCCTTCGGGGTGTGCCCGAAGGTAAGGGACATCCTCCTGGAGCGGGGAATCACCGCAGAGGATTGCTGGGAATCATGGTTTCGCAACCCGGCGGAATCCCAGGACATGGACCGGTGGTATCATTTCATCCGGAACCTCAAGCTTGAACGGTCCTTTGCCTTTAATCTGAGGTGGAGCGCCGCCGTGGGAGGATGCTCCCTCTTTTCCGTGCGGAGGAAAGGGTCGGCACATATGACGGTCCTGCCTGTTCCCGGCAGCACCTGGAGCCTCGGCGCTCTGTCCGGCGCGGAGGAGGCTTCCGCAGAGGATTTCGGCATCTACACGCTCTCAGCAACCGGCGCACCGGAAGAAGAGCAGAAGGCCACGGCTGATCGAATCGCCAGAAGCGGGCAGGAATGGATTTTTTCCGGCGTTTCCACCCGGCACCGTGAGGGGAGGACATTCCCCGTGGACGAAATCCTGGCGACGCTCAGGAAGCTGGAAGCCCGCTACGGCTTCTTCTGCTCCCTCGCGGATGTCCCCCGGATGGACGGGGGAAACGGACAGCGCATGGTGCTCCTTGTTTTCCGCGGCGCCGATGCCCAGTTGAATGAAGCCCGGGTAACGTCGGAAATCCGGACAACCCTGGCCGAAGAGATGGGGGAAGAGTTTCTGCCCGATCGCATGGAATTTCTTCCACTGTATCCACGATTTCTATCCCCGGCCGAGGTGGACCATGCCTGGTGCCGAAATGCCTTTCTGTCCGGAACACTTTCCCGGAGATCGAAAAGGGAGCTTTTCGCCATCCTGACCCGGCTGAGGAAATGCGTCATTGAACGAGAGCGTTCAGCAGAATTATCTGCCGGACCGGCAGACGAAATCATACAATAATCCAATCATCGAAAGGAGATAAAGGAAACATGGCCATACAGGATGAAATTCCAAAATCACGTCTTACCTTGAGGTACAAGACAGAAATCCACGGGCAGCCCGAAGATTTGACTCTGCCGCTGAGGCTTCTGGTCGAAGGGGATTTTTCCCATGGAAGCTCCCAGGACCGGCAGGTGGATCTCGAGGAGAGGCGCCTGCGCAATCTTGACGGCACGAACACGGATGCGGTCATGAAGGACATGGGAATGTCTCTGAAGTTTGCCGTAGCCAACAAGATTGACCCCGCAGCATCGGACGATATGAATGTCGACGTTCCCATCACCAGCATGAGATCTTTTTCTCCTGACGAAGTGGCCAAGCATGTGCCCAAGCTTCGAGGGATACTCCAGGTGAAGAGGCTCCTGGAAGAAGTCATCTCCAATGTAGACAACCGGAAGGAGTTTCGCAAATTGCTCAATGAATTAATGGGCAACGAGGAGGCCCTGGCGAAAATGCTGGAGCAGTTGAAAGGCTTCGAAAGCATGAAACTTCCTTCAGGTAACAAATAAGGGGAACCCCGAATGATTCTCCCGGGAACTGCCTGTCCAACCAGAGAATAGAACAACCGCTTTCAAGGAGAAGTCAAATGACTGATAAAACAAAACCTGTTGAAAAAACGGAAGAAAAAATTGAAGAGCTGGATCTCAAACGATTCCTTTCCAGCATGCGCCTGAGCACCGAGCTCAAGGAACCGGTCCCGATGGTTCAGGAAAATCTCCAGGTCGTAAAAGAAGATGTCAGCGACGAAGACCGATTCCTTTCCGGGATGGCCGCTCTGCTGCTCAATGTGGATAGATCCTCAAAACGTCTGGACAAGGGGAGCATCCAGGAACTGATCGCCCATATTGATCAGGTTGTGATCGATCAGGTCAACGAGATCATCCATCATGACGATTTCAAGTCGATGGAATCCGCCTGGCGTTCGCTCAACGATCTGGTCTTGAACACCAATTTCAAGGCCGACATCATGATTGATATTCTTGATGTGGGTAAGGACGAACTCTACGAGGATTTCGAAGCCAATGCCGTGGATATTACCAGCAGCGCCCTGTTCAAAAAGGTCTATGTGAGCGAATACGATCAGTACGGAGGGAAACCCTTCGGCGCCATCATCGGCCTCCATGAATTTACCCAATCGCCTGACGACGTCTTCTGGCTGACGACCATGGGAAAAATCGCCGCGGCCAGTCATGCCCCCTTTATCGGATCGGTTTCGCCGAAATTTTTCGGCTGCGACTCCATTGAGGAACTGTCCGCCATCAAAGACCTCGAGGGCCTCATGAACCATCCGAAATACGGAGCCTGGAACAAACTGCGCGACTCCGAGCAGGCGGCCTATCTCGGGTTGACCCTGCCCAGGTATATCACCCGTCTCCCCTATGATCCGGAAGTCAATCCCTGCAGAGAGATCACCTTCAAGGAGAAGATCCGGGGCAGCAATGACGAGGACTACGTCTGGGGCAGCGCCGCGATGCTCTTCGCCCAGAACATGGTGCGCTCTTTTGCCCAGTCCGGCTGGTGCCAGTATATACGCGGTCCGAAAGGCGGCGGCCTCGTAACCGGTCTTCCCGTGCACACCTTCAATCTGCGTGGCGAAGAAGAAATCAAGATCCCTATTGAGATGGCCATTCCGGATTATCGCGAACTGGAGTACGCCAACTGCGGATTTATTCCCCTGATCTACCGGAAGGGTACCGCCGATGCCTGCTTCTTCAGCTGCCAGTCGCTTAAAAGGGCCAGGAAGTTCAAGGATCCGAAGGACTCGGAGAATGCCCAACTGGTCACCAATCTTTCCTACACCTTCTCCATTACTCGAATCGCCCATTACGTCAAATCCATCATGAGGGACAACATCGGCAGCAATGCAGATGCCCAGTATATCCAGAACACGCTGAGCAACTGGATCTTCCAGTACGTGACGACCGTCGTTGATCCCGATGACCTGACGCTGCGCTTCTATCCTTTCAAGGCGGCATCCGTGGAGGTGACCGAACGGCCGGGAATGATCGGATGGTATGACTGCAGGATAGCGATCCTTCCCCATATCCAGTTTGAAGGGATGGATGCCGAGCTCCGGCTAGACACCCGGCTTTAGAAAATAACCTTTAACTTCCAAGAGGAGGAAACATCATGGCTGAATCAAATTATAGCTGCAGCGTTTCACAGGGATTCAATTTTCAAAAGGATCAGCAGGTTCTCGTAGGGCATATTGTTTCATGCAAGATCGGAAACGATCAGTTTGATTCCGACCTGAATGTGAGCAACCCGGAGAACGCTTCAAACCTGGTTAAGGTTTTCGGTATCGTATCGTCGATCTATTGGGCCGGCGGTTATGCCGATCCGGTTCAGTTTTCCTGCCAGGTTTCCAATTTCAATAAGACAAAAATTGCGACCTTGACCCACAAAAGCCTGGCCAATACGGAGGTCCTTTTTGATTTCAACATCTACGACTACGATCCCAAGGAGAAGAGATATTACAAGTGCTTCCACACCAACGACACGAAGCTCAAAGGGCTTGTCCTGAAATCGGGTGGAGAACTTGCTATGAGCATCGATATGGACCAGTCCATGGAAGTCGTCTCGCCCAAGAACTTCTCTTTTTCTCTTGGGGTCATGCCTCAGGATCTTGACATGGCCATTCATCTGGCTGTTTCCGTTTCTGATAAGTTCGCGAAAAAGTGGGGCGTTGAAGTGGCCAAATGATCCATTGTCAAAAGCGGCCCCCTTTGCAGAAGGGCCATTCACGAAGGGGGATCGGCGTGTCATCTCTCCTTCCGCCCCCTCCATCCGGGAAGGGGAAGAGGGAGGGGCGTTGCCCGCCGTGGCGGGCAGCCGATCGGTTCTGAAAACTTCTATTCTTAGAATCACCAAGGCGGCACAAAGAGATGGATGACAAACTAGCACGAGTCAGCTGGAAAATGGGACAGACCCTCCTGCCGGAACATCTGACGGCTATGGAGGATTCGCTGCTGGCAAACACCGTACAACGGTTCCGTATGCAGGGGCTGCCTGCCTACGGGATCGGAAAGCTGATCCTGAATGAGACGCTCTTAGGCGAAGGAATTTTTTCCGTACAGGAAATGACCATCGTCCTGTCTTCGGGATTGCTGCTGAGCATTCCGGGCAATGCCGGTCTCTCTCCGTTCAACTTGAACCTTCCCGGGACGGCGAATGTAGCCCTTTATCTGCACATTCTCGGCGACACGCCTACCGCCGAAAGCAGCCCGGAAGGCTGGGGCGACCAGGTCGACGAAAGGATCCCGAGGATCATGCACAGGATGGCCCTCTCTTCGGAGCAGGATTACCGTGGTGCCATTGAAACATTGAAGCTGGCCGAATTTCGAAAAAGCGTAGAGAGCGTCTGGCAGATTTCGCGGGACTATATTCCCCCGTTGCTGCAGGTGGGAACCTCCCCTTTTTTGAGGAGCGAAATGGCCTCGCTCTCCGAGGCTCTGGCCCTTTTTCAATACAATCTCTACATGGATGCCGTATCCTACCTGAGCGGGGACAGTCTTTCCAGCGTCAAGCAATGCCTGAAGAGCGTTTTTCGGACCCAGCGCCTGCTGGCCAACCTGGGTTCCCAGGTCCATCTCCACCCCTTCTTTCTCTGCGAAGAGCTGTTAACCCTGTATACCGAGGTCTGTTTCTACAGGAATACGACACCGGAAAACATTACGTCCCCCTACAACCATGATCAGCTTGCCTTTCTGCAGACGATTCTAGATCTGATCAACACGCAGATGCAGATGGTGAGGGCCCTGCCGCCTTACCTGCCCTTTGAACTGAGCGACAACATCTACAAGGTCAAACTGCCCGATGAGATCCGGCAGGCCACGAATGTGTATCTCCTTGCGCAGAAAGACCGGGTCATCAGCAGGCTTTCCCTTGACGAAGTCAAACTGGCCTGTCTCTCACGATTACCCGTCGTACACAAGATGGCCCTCCAGGGCGTTCCCTTTAAAAAAGTGGAGCACCCTTCCTTTCAGCACTCCTTCGGAGCAGAGGTGGAATTCTATCAGCTCAAGGAGGGAGAGGAATGGGACAATGCATTGAATGAAAAGGTCGTGGCTTTTTACAATCGGCCGGAACTGAAGGATACCGCCTTCTATATATTCTGGCGTATCGAGTAACCGTTTCCTGGAATTTCAGTCGCTGGACAATCCCGATGGCCCTATTCAGTAAATTCGGAGACCGCTCCGTTACCGGCAAAAAAGACGAAATTCAGGATATTCTTGAAAACCTGAATAACGTCCTCAATACCAAGAAGGGCTATGGCAGCTTCCTCTCCGATTTCGGCATACGGGACATGAACCAGTTCAGCTCCCGCGATCAGCTGGCCACGGTCATCATGGAGGAAGTTCAACACAACATCGAACAGTACGAGCCGAGGCTGCAGGTGGTGAAGATCTCCGTCGAGGACCATCCCGATCCTTTCCGCATTTCCTTTAAAATCGAATGCCTGGTCAAGGATACTCAGAAGGAGCTGTTCATGGAATTCAACTCGGTGCACCATGACTTTCACATCAAGAACTCATGAACCCGGAGCGGGAAATGTTCGAAGATAGCCTGAAAATGACGCTGGCCCTGACGATCGGCATGGACAGGATCAAGGTGCCGGGCGGTCAGATCAAGTTCCTGACGGCTTCCATACACCCTTACGGCTACACGGCACGCCTGGAGTTCTGGATTTCATCGGCAACGGCCAGGGGGAAGGAAAACGATCCCCTTTTCTCCAGGTTTGTGGAACAGGATCTGATCGAGGTCAAACTGGATATCGAGCCGCATTTGAAGCCCAGGGACACGAAGATTGAACCCCTGACTCTGCAGGGATTTGTAACGGACAAAGCGATTCTCACGGAGCTCACCATTGAGAATGTAAACCTGAAGGGCGATCCTGTTCTTTATCGGCATTACCAGATTGATTTTGCCGATCCTGCCCATGTCCTCTGGCGTCAGCATTTTCCCTGTGATCTGATGGTTGATGAAGACGTTAAGGAGCTCATCGAAGCCAACAAGGCGGACGGAGTGAATCTGACGTATGACTGGTCATTCTTGAATGAAAAATTTGCCGTCAGCACGCTTTCGCCGGGCTCCCCCGATGAACCAACCAGCTTTTATGACTTCATCATCTGGTACGCGGCGACTTACAACGGCGTCTTCACTTATGAAGGCAGGACAAACTCGTACACCCTGTCCGGATCAAAGGAACAGGATGGAAAAGTGACTGCCATGAGCGAACTGGAAGTCGCAGACCATCGGATCGATTTTCCTGAGACTTCCCGCTGCAATGACCGGTTTCTCAATGCCGTGGCGGAAGATCCCCAGGAAATGGAAACAAGCCGAAGTACGGCGGAGAAAGACCTGAGGCGGGACGTTCTGGTGCTGGAATCAAACGCCGGGAATTTTGAAAAAGCGTTCCGGCTTGAATCAAGAAAGCGGAAAAGCCGGCAGCATGAGCTGTTGCTGACCCATCGGCGTTTTCCCCTCCTCACCTACCGGCCGGGCACCTTTGTCAAATTCGAAGGCGGCCTCTGGAGCAAAAGGATTTTTCTCAAGGGGAAGGAATACCGGGTAAGGGATATCTCCCTCGAGGCCCATGCCGTCCATGATGCCCCCGATGCCGATCACAATATGATGTCTGCGACCTACAGAATGGAGATGACTTCCCGGTTGGAGCTCAAGGGGGAACGGGCGTTGAATCTGCCACCCTTCAAGGCCCCGGCCTACCCCATCCAGGTGGAGGGAAAAATCGTCAGCGACGAGGGGCAGGAGAAGGAAGAAACCTATCAGCTCTATCAATATCCGGAGTACGATATCGATATCCCCTTTGTCGGCGAGGAAACGGAGGAGATGCTCGAGCAGCAGGCGGAAAAAATCCCCTTCGTCGGCGATAAGCTGGAGGCGGAGAAGAACCATTACAGGGTTAAAATTCCGATTTTTGACGACCTGCAGGTTGTCTGCCCCTTTGAGCCTCTCTTTGCACCAGGGCACTTTTATTTTCCGGCCTACAAGGACGAGCGGGTGCTTGTGGAGCTCGATTTTCACGGCGCACGGATTGTCCGATTTCTGGACTGGCGTCCGGGCGGCCAGCTGCCCCTGGACACGCAGGGAAATCAGATTCTGTTCGGGAAAAGCGAGGACAGCCAGACCTCCATTCGCCATGAGTATGTGGACAACAAACCCCAGCTCAACGTGAAGCGTTCTTCCAGCAATGATACGGAAATCATCCAGCTGCAGGAAGGAACCATTATTCTCCAGACCAAAGAGGAGAGTTCAGAAGAAAAATAGGATTGCGATTATGGGAAACCTGGTTTGCCGGGTAGAGCTCGACAAGAAGAAGGGGATCGTCCTGACGGTGGAGAACGGCGAGGGAAAGATCACCCAGACGGTGGTCATGGATGGAACGAAGATTACGGCGACCGTCAAGGGGGCGAATGAAACCAGCACGATCACCCAGCAGGAGGATGGGATTCACATTGACTGCAAGGCCTTTACGCTCCATGCGGAAACCATCACCTGCGTCTCCAAAAAGGAGACCACCCATGAAAGCGGTGAGGATTTCACGATCAAAAGCAAGGGCAATCTGAATGCCTCCGCCGTCAGCGACGCGACGTACAAGGCCATGAATTCCGCCATGGAGAGTTCCTCGGAAACGAAGATCGGCGGGATGAGCCTGAAGCTCTCCGGCACAACCAGCGCGGAAATGAAGGGGGCCATGATTACCGTTGACGCGTCGGCGACGCTGGATCTGAAATCGAAAATCGGAAACCTCAAAGGCTTCAATGTCAATATAGGTTGAAAACCGGAAAAGATAGCGAGCATGAGAATCGACGAAGGCCTGTATAAAATCTTCCTGGAAGAGATGAACGCCCTGGAAAATTTCCGCATCGCCTACGCATCCCTGCACCCCGGCGTTCCTCTGGACCGTGAGGACCCGGACGTGAGGCGATTGATCGAGGCGATGGCCCTTTTTTCGGCGCGCACCCGGCTGGCCGGTTCGCGCAGCATCAGCGCGGTCAGCCGAAGGATCTTCCAGCAGTTTTTCCCTCACCTGCTGGCTCCCATCCCCTCTATGGCCATCCTTCAGGCTCTCCCAAGCCGGCAGTTTGTAGAGCCCGTGATCTTCCCCAGGGGATCGGAATGGATTCTTTCTCCGGAATCCGGTGGGGGAGCGGTCTTTCAAACCCTGGGAGACCTTCGCATCCTGCCGATAGAGCTTGCCAGATTCTCCATGCTGCTGCGGGACAAGGGATTCCGGATCGCCCTTCGCTTCGGCGCCTTCTTTGCCCGCAGTGAAGACATCGGACAGATGAGCTTTTTCATCAACCACCTCAACAATTATGAATCCTCCCAGATGGTTCTTTTTTCCCTCAAACGCCACCTCAGGAGGGTGTCCGTCCTCTTCAACGAAAAAGCCACCGAAACATCCTCCGGAGCCCCCTGCGGCGTATCCTTTGGAATGCCGCGGGCGGCTGATGATCATGCCCATCCCCTGCACAGGGAAAGGATTTTCTTCCACTTCCCCTGGCAGGAAACCTTCCTGAATGTTCAGGTCCCCCGGTCTCCGGGAAGCTGGAGCGATTTTACCCTCCTGCTCGACCTTGACCCCGGATGGCCGCGGAATCTTGTCTTGAACCGGGATGTGTTCCAGCTCTTTGCCATCCCCGCCATGAACCTCCGTCAGGGCACGGCCCAGCCGGTCATCTGCGACGGGACTCAGGAACGCTATGCGATTCGCCACCCGGAGAAGGATTACGGATTCGAAATCCATTCCGTAACGGGTGTCCATGAGGTCACCAGAGAGGGCATGGCCTTTGTCAAGCCGGGCATTCTTTCCGGATCGGCCCCGTCTTACGAGACCGAGGAATCGATGGACCCCCAGGGACGGAGGCGCCATTACCTCCACCTCCACTTCCCCAAGGCCTTCGAAAAGCCGAGAACCATCGTGACCGACGCCCTCTGGTTCCAGCCCTGGTTCAGTGCCAGAATCGCGGAAAGGCTGACGGCCACCCCCTACAGCCGCAGAACGACGGGGCTGAAGTGGGATCTCCTCGTCAACCCGGTCCCCCATGCCGAAAACCTCTTCCAGGACAGCATCGAGGGATTTCTCCATTTTCTCACCCTGACCAACCGGGAAACATTGAGCCGTGATGACCTGATCGACATCCTGCAGGTGATGGGCATTACGAGGCAGAAACAGTTCCAGGTCCTTTGCGACCTGCTGGCCGATGTCCGGGTTGAAAAATCCCCGCTGCCGGAAACCCGCTTTTCAGGGCTTTTGAAACATAGATATATCCTGCGCTTCAGAGAGTACGATCCCAGCAGGGAACCCCTGATGGAGATTTTCCTGACGCAGGTGGAACATATCCTTAACGCGTGGATTTCCGGCGCCACCGTCGAAGTCCGAAAGGAGATCGGGGACGCTGAAACCGGCATGCCTCAGATAAGGAAGAAAAATGAAGAATAAGTCATGGGAAGCCATACATGAACTCTATACCCGCATGGAAAAGCTCTGCGGGAGAAGCCTGTACGTTCCGGAAGAGCAGCTTTCCGCCGCCGGGGAAGAAAACCGCGAAGAGATGGAGAGAAAGCCGGAGGCGGCACCGGGGGCATTGAGCATCGACGACATGGTGCGCATCCGCGCGGAACTCAGGAATCAGCTGGACTTTCTTCAGGCGACGCTTGCCGAACACTATTCCGGAAGGGAAACCTACATGGTCCTGTTCGCCGTGGTGGCTCAAATTGACGAGCTGATCCAGACGAATGTTCTCCACAGTCTCAACACCAGCTGGCCGCTTCTCCAGAAGGAGCTCTTCGACCTCGAAGATGCCGGTGAAGTCTTTTACGAAATCCTGGATGACATCCTGTCGAAGCCGCAGACCAACACCTTTGTTTATGAGGTCTATTTCTTCTGCATCCGTTACGGATTCCGCGGGCGGTACGAAAACAATCCCGTGAAGATAACGGAATATCTCAAAAAGCTTCAGGCGAAGCTCAAGCAGGATGAGATCCCTCCGCCGCCTGCCGCAGGCGGCGAGAATGTGAAGCTGAAGCGGTTTTATTCGCCCTACTGGTACTACCTGATAGCGGTGGGCGTCATTGTGTTCGCCTATCTCTTTTTCTTGATCCTGGCGAATATCGACCAGCCGTAACCCGCCTGGCCGCCCCGGGCGCTTTTAAGGAAGCAGAGGAAGGTCATGCCCAACAAGATCGATGAACTATTTTCCCCGGAACGGTTGAGCCAACGCTGGCAGAAGGCCCCGAAGCCCGCAGGCCGATCCGCCACCGCCAAGGGGGAAGGACCGTCTCCCCTGGAGCTTTTTGAACACCTGAAAACGCTCGTTTCCGGACGCTTCTCCGGGGATGAGGCCGTCGTGGTCAATCGGATGCTTGAAGAGCTGCATCTTCACCTGTGCCGCGTGTTTCCGAAGGGCTCAAAAACGGAGCCCCGAGCGGAAGACATTGCCGCTCTTCACGAGGCCCTGAACCGGCTCGAGGATCTTCTGGACGCTTATGAAATCGACCGCCCCAACGGGAAGGGGAGATAAGATCTTCGCCGCCGTGCGCGCCCGGTGCAGGAAGAAAAGAGCGGGACATACCGTATCGGAGGATCGTGATCCATGACGGGCCTGAGGGAAAAAATATCCGGAGCAATCCATGAGTTCGATATCGTCTCGCTTCTGCATCTCCTGAAGACCATGGATTACGCCCCGGAAGACATCCGGTTCCGGAGTTCCAACAGCACCTGTTCACAGCCCGGCCTGATCCAGGGCATTCAGTTCTACTCCGAACCGGTTCGAGAGGCGGTCATTACGATGAACATGGGCCTTCTGAGCGCCCAGTCCCCGCTGCCCTCCTACTTCAGAAAAAAAATGGACCAGGAAGAATCCGGTCGGGCCTCGCTTGTGGATTTTATTCGATATTTTGATCACTGCCTGATCCGGAATTATCTCCTGAACATCTATCCCGAAATCAACGCCTTTTTCTTCCCGGACTGGGAGTTGACCAAAAGGCGCTATCTCCAGATTCTTAATATCAGATCCATCGGCACACTGCACTGGCTCTTCTCGAAGGTCTTTCCCGAGATCGGCGTCCAGGTTGAAAATGCCGTGTTAAGCAGTGACGTGCAGACGCGGCCGATCCGCCTGGGGGAAACCGCGCTCGGCTTTGATGCGGTCTTTGGCAGCAGAACCCGTGTCCCCATTAACGGCCGGAGAATCACCTTCTACAGCGACGAGGAGATGACCGATACCCGGGTGCCCTGGCCGAAGGAGATAAAAAACCGGCTCACCAACCTGGTCTTTCCAGTCCTGCGACAGGCTGGGATCGACCTGGAAATTCTCCTTGTTTTAAAATCCCAGAAAAGGTGGGTGCGCCTTCACGAGAAAACCTACCTGGGTTATGACCGGATTCAAAGTGACGAGGATACCTACCGGCGGGTTCGTATCTTCAGGGGGCATATCGGGCAGTCATTCGGAAATTCAGAATAATCCCGGCGCCCATCGCCGCGGGAAACATCAGGGGGGAGTGCTATGGAATGCAAAAAATGCGGCATCGACCTTTCCGGAAAAGAGTACAAAAAGGTCGCCTCATGGCCTTTCTGTTTGGAGTGTTTTCAAGCCCTGTTCGCCAGGGCCGAGGAGGAGAAAAAAACCCCGGACGCTGCGCCCGAGGCGGGGGCAGCGGAAAAACCGCAGCAATGCCTGATTTGCGAAAAGGAGCTTGAAGAAGGAGCCGCCCGCGAACTCCTCGGGATGATCCTCTGCCGCCAGTGTTATGAAAACCTGATCAAAAAACCGGAGATCCCCCCCGCGACAGAAACAGGGGAAAGGGAACAGGAAATGGCCGAGACGGAGAAGCCGCCGGTGATGCAGGTCCGCGTGGACTTCAGCACCCCCGTTCAGTGTTATGGCTGCGGCAGGCAAATCCCCTTCATCGGCAGCAAGCAGTTCGACGGCCATCCCTACTGTCCCGACTGCTACCACTGCCTTCAGGAGATCATCGCCCGGAAGCCTAAGCCATTTCCCACGGAGTATGCCGCACATCGCGCTGAAGCAGAAGAGGTCCCTGCCGGTGCGGGGGACCAGGCCGTCGGCCTGGTCTGCCAGGCCTGCCGGCGTCCTGTCCTGCCCGCCAACCTGAAGACCGTGGAAGGCTTTGAGATCTGTCTGGCCTGCCTGGCCACGGATCCGGAAACGGCCCTGGAAATTGCCCGTGCGCGGCACCGCAGCACCCTGGAAAGGATCAGAAAAGAGTTGCTTTAGCCAATTTTTTCATCTACGGGAGACCCCATGAAGATTGAACTGATACAAGGGACACTGGAAGTCGGAGAGAAACCCGGCCTGGACATCACCGATCCGAGGTTTACGGACATCGCCACCCTGGTGCAGGAGGGCAGCTATCTGGAGGCGGCGGCGGGGGCGGAGGCGATCCTGGAGGACCACATCTACGACATACGCATGATCGGCTATGTTCTCTACGGCCACTTCATGGAAGAGGGCATCCCGGCCCTGACCGACATCTATCGGAGCCTGGCAGACCTCCTGGGCGAAAACCTGGAGGCCCTCGGCCCGACGAGAAACCGGGCCAGGCATATCCAGACCATCCTGAACTGGCTGGTCCGACAGATTCTCAAAACGCTTCAGTACGAAGAGGGTAGGAAGAGCCGCCTTTACGAAGACTGGGTTTCGTCCGTTTCCAGCGATTCGGTCCGGGAGTCCCTGGAGGCGGGCGAAAAGCTGAGCCGCGTCCTGGGGGCGACCCTGGAAGACGCGGCCGCTCCCGTCCTCGAGGGCCTGGGGAAGATCAGCGACTGGCTGAAGGCTTTTGAGCGCCTTGTCTACCGGGCACCTGAACCGGCAACCGAAGAGGCACACGAGGAATATCCACCGGAAGGAAATGAACCGTCCGCACCAAGAGAGGAAAAGCCGGGCGAAGGAAAGACGGGACAGGAGGAAGGCAGGCCGGCTTCCATCCCCGACTCTTCCAGAGGAGAAAAGGCGGATCATGCGGAAGGCTCTTATCATCTGACGGCCCTTTTACGCAAACTGGAAGTCTTCGACGAGCTGATTTCAAAAGGAAAATATCCCAGTGCCGCCATCGTCGCCGATGACGTCAACGCCATTATTGCCGACTTCGATCCCAGGATCTACTTCCCGAAGCTCTTCACCCCCTTTGTGAGACAGTCCGCCGCACATATCCATGAACTGACGGCTTTTGAAGAATACAAAACCTCTGCGGCATGGCAATCCCTGAAGGATTTATACCGGGTAGATCTGGAGAGCTTCGTCGACTTCGATCCGGCGCTCGTCGGCCTCGACGCCTGCGGTGGGACCGGAGGGCACGCATACCCCGGTCCCCGCGGGGACAGCTCAGAGGACGAGGACCAGTACCGGGAAGATTCTTCGGACCAGGAATCCGATGAGACATGGTGAAGTCCTCTCAGAACGGTCCGCCCATGAACGCAAAAAAACACTTCAGTGCTTCCCCGAGGAAATGCTCCATGCTCCGCAGACTCCTTTCATACATCCTGCCGGTCGGCTGTCTTCTCGGCGCGCTGCTTTTCGGGTCCTCCGCTCTGGCGGCTGCAGGAGAACTGAAGACCGTGACCTTTCTCCCTCAGTGGCTGCCCCAGGCCCAATTCGCCGGATATTACGTGGCCTATGAAAAGGGCTTTTATAAAAAGCACGGCATCGATCTCAAAATTCTCCGGGGCGGGCCGGGATTTCCCTCCGATGTCATGCTCTCCCGGAAACAAGCGGACGTGACGACGCTCTTTCTTTCCGACGCCATCCAGCAGCGGGACCGGAACGTTCAACTCATCAATATCGGCCAGATCGTTCAACGCTCCGGCTACATGCTTGTGGCCAAAAAAGGCAGCGGAATTTCCAGGCCGGAAGACTTGAATTCCAGGAAGGTCAGCCTCTGGCAGAGTTTCAGCGTTCAGCCGCAGTCTTTTTTCCGCCGATACAAGATTACCGTCCGCCCCGTGGTTCAGGGGACGACGGTGAACCTCTTTCTTCGGGGCGGTGTGGATGCCGCTTCGGCCATGTGGTACAACGAATACCACGCCATTCTCAATGCGGGGTGGGATGAAAACGAGCTGACCCTTTTTTTCTTTCACCAGTACGGCCTGAATTTTCCCGAGGACGGGATCTATGTTCTCGAGGAAACCTTTCGTCGGGACCCGGCCCTGTACTGCAGCTTCGTCAGGGCGTCGGTGGAGGGCTGGAACTACGCCTTTGAGCACCGCAAGGAGGCGCTTGACATCGTGATGAGATACGCAGCCGAAGCTCATACGGGAACCAACCGGACCCATCAGCAGTGGATGCTTGACCGGATGAAGGACCTGATCCTGCCGGAAGGTTCAAGGGTCCCCATGGGCGTCCTGGAGTCCGGGGGCTATCAGACGGTCGCGGAAGAGCTTCTCAAGGCAGGCCTTATTCGACAGGTCCAGCCCTTCGACCGTTTTTACGTCGACTGCCTGCGTGACGGCTACCATGATTAAACACGGCCTCGCCTTTAAACTGACCCGCGTCATCCTGTCCTGCACGGCCTTCATTTTCCTTGCAGCCTTCGGCTACACCTACCTTTACTCACGGGACCAGCTTCTCAGGGATACCCAGATCAATGCGGCAAACCTGACGCTGGCCGCCGTCAACAAGATTGAGACAACCCTCAACGGAATCGAGAAAGTCCCCACCTATGTCGCCCGTTCGCTGGCCACCCAGAATCTGGAGGATTTGCCCCTGCAGCGGGAGATGGAAAATTTTCTTTCGACCAATCCGGAAATATTCGGTTCCGCTGTCGCCTTTGAACCTTATGCCTTTGATGGGAAAACGCTCTATTACGCCCCCTACATCTTCCGCGAACGCAACACGCTCAAAAGGATCGCCCTGGGAAGTTCGCAGTACGACTATTTTCATCTCGACTGGTATCAGATCCCCAGGGAGCTGGGGCGCGCCGTCTGGAGCGAACCGTACTTTGACGAGGGGGGTGGGAACATCCCCATGGCCACCTACTCCGTTCCCTTCTACCGGTACGTCGACAACAGGAGAACCTTTACGGGCGTCGTCACCGCGGATATTTCCCTGGATTGGCTTCTGGATATCGTCGCGAAACTCATCCCGGAACAGACGGGTTACGCGTTCCTCGTATCTCGAAACGGCGTTTTTGTGATCCATCCGAACAAGCACTATATTCTGCGGGAAAGCGTCTTCAGCATTGCCGAAGCCCTCGATAATCCAGAGCTGCGGCGGATCGGCCGCCACATGACCCGCGGAGGAGAAGGATTCGTCTCGATCACGCGCAATTATGCCAGCCAGAAGATCTGGATATATTACGCGCCGCTGCCCTCCCTGGGCTGGTCCATGGGCATCGTCTTTCCGGACGAGATCCTTTTTGCCGAGATCCAAAGGTTGAACCGGGTGAAGCTCGCCATCGGCGCCGCCGGTTTGTCGGTTCTCTTTTTCGCCATCATCTTCATTTCCGGAAATGTGACCCGCCCCCTGCGGGTCCTTGCGGAAACGACAAAGGAAATTTCCAGGGGAAACCTCGACCTCGATATACCGCCCACGGCTTCGCAGGATGAAGTGGGGGAACTGACCCGGTCGTTCCGCGACATGCAGACCGCTTTGAAAGATTATATCAGCGACCTGGCTGAAACAACCGCGGCCAAGGAACGGATTGAAAGCGAGCTGAAGATTGCCCACACCATCCAGATGAGCTTCCTGCCTAAGAAGTTCCCCCCCTTCCCGGAAAAGCAGGAATTCGAAATATTTGCGGCTCTGGAACCGGCCAGGGAGGTGGGAGGGGATCTCTACGATTTTTTCCTGATCGATAACGAACACCTGTTCTTTTCCATCGGCGATGTTTCCGGGAAAGGCGTCCCCGCGGCCCTGTTCATGGCCGTTACCAAAACCCTGATCAAGGGCATCGGCTCAAGCCAGGGAATCCAGCCGTCGGAAATCCTCAACGCCGTCAATGCCGAGCTTTGCATAGACAATGAATCGTGCATGTTTGTCACCCTGTTCTGCGGGATCCTGAACTTCAGGACGGGGGATCTGCGCTTTACCAACGCAGGCCATAACCCCCCCGTGCTGGTGCCTGCGGAGGGCGCACCGCGCTGGCTGGAAGTTCCGCCGGGGTTAATTCTCGGAATCATGGAGGATGCCTCCTATGACACGAGCCTCATGACCCTGAAGCCTGGAGAGACGCTGCTCCTTTATACGGACGGCATTACCGAAGCCATGAACGAAGAAAAACAATTGTTTTCCGATGCGGCGCTCCTCGAAACGGTAAGTTCCTGCCAGAGTTCGACACTGGAGGAGTTGATCTCTTCCGTCCTGACATCCGTCAGGCATTTTGTCGGCCAGGAGCCGCAATCGGACGATATTACGATCCTGGCGTTCCGCTACCGAGGTCGGCCATGATGAGGACAAGCATTTTATTTTCCGCTCTTCTTCTGCTGACCATCCTGGGTTTGTCCGTTACAGGCTGCTCCGATCGTGGGGAACCCGTTCGAATCGGCGTCATAGCGGAGCTCACCGGTGATATGTCGGCAGTCGGGGCATCCTGCCGCAAGGCCGCCCAGATGGCGGCTGATGAAATCAATGAAGGCGGGGGTCTCTTGATCAATAAAAAGAGGCATCCCGTAGAACTGATTCTGGAGGATAACGGCGGCAGAGAGGATCTGTCTGAACAGGCCGCCGTTAACCTGATCCGCAAGCACTATGTGGTGGCCATCGTCGGACCGAACGCCAGCCGCTATGTGATGCGGGCGGGAGCCGTTGCCGAGAAGAATGAAACGTTGCTGATTTCACCCTGGTCCACATCTCCCTGGTCCACGCTTGACGAGACGTCGGGAAAACCGAAGAAATTCGTCTTTCGGGCCTGCTACAACGATTTGTTTCAAGGCCGTGTCCTTGCGGAATTTACTCTTGAAACACTGCGGCTGAAAAAAGGGGCTGTGCTTTACGAAAGCGGCAAATCGGTCATTGCCCATTTCTTTCGGGATGCCTTTGAAAAGAGCGGGGGGAAGGTGGTGGCCTTTGAAACTTACAAAATCGGCGATACGGCCCTTGCGGATCAGTTGAAAAGAATCAAGGCGGCTCGTCCAGAGATCGTTTTCCTCCCCAACTATTATTGGGAAATACCTCTTCAAATCCATCTTGCAAAAAAAATTGGCCTGACGGCCTCCTTTCTCGGCAGTGACTCCTGGGGAAATTATGAGCTGCTGGAGAAATGCGGCTATGACTGCGAATCCTGTTATTTCAGCGGCCACTATGCGTTGGATGCTTCGACCGCTGCAGCAAAACAGTTTATCAACAATTACCAAGCACGGTACAACCAGATTCCCGATGATGTGGCCGCTTTGACCTACGATGCCCTTGGGTTGCTTTGGGAGGGGTTGAAGACTGCCGGAACAGTGGACCGGAAAAAACTCCGCAATGCCGTGGCAAAAATGACGCACTACGAAGGTGTCACGGGGACGATGAAGTTCAGGGAAGGTTCCGGAGATCCCATCAAGAGCGCCGTCATCCTCCAGATTAAGGACGGCCTGTTCACCTGGTTTTTGGACATCAAGCCTGAGGATTCCGCGGTTGCGTTCTGAGCGGGAACTTCAGCCCGGATTGAGAAGATGACGAAAGAGGGAAAACCATCCCTTTCCCCTCTTTTCGGTCGGGCTAATGGATATTCGCATCGATCTCCTTCGCTTTTTTCAGAATGAAATCAACCCCATGGTCAAAAGGGATCTGCTCGAACACGTGGGCGGTCTCCGGATTGATCGCCGCCCTGGCCTTGTGCCTGGCGCGGTCCCGATCATTCGAGCAAGCCCAGGCGGCATGCGCCGTCGGGGACATTCCTCTGCGCTTGTTCTCCGATATGGCATACAGATGTGTCACCCTTGCTTCGGCGTCGGCTAACGCCCGTCTGACTGCCTGGTCGAAGGTTGAACTGTAGACCTTCATGCCCGCACCGGCAGAGGGGAGTAACGTTGTGTAGTAACCGACATGGTAGTCGATAAAGTCGTTCAGAGAAAGGGCTGTCCCCATCTCGCATACGGAATGGTGCATCTGGGCGCCCATCTGGATGACGGGAATGAGATGGATGTAGGGCAGGAACATCTGTATGCGTTCGGCGAGGCCCTTCATGTGAACAGCATTTTCAACATTTCTCCGGACATTGTCTTCTGTTCCAATCGACTCGACGCGAGATAGTATTTCATAGATCGCAAACTGGTGGTCCGTCGTCGTCCCCGAGATCGTCGCGCCTCGAGGCAGCCCGTAAAGCTGAGAGATCTGCCATAGACGGTCCCATTCCATCTGCCGCCATTTGGTGATGCCTGCGAACTGCCAATCAGAGTCATTATTGATATTAATCGTGCTCTTCTTGTGCGACGGCATTTTGATGTATGGCCGCAGCTCGCGCGGGATAGGAACGTTGCTCTCGCTTCGTCGGGCACGCTGCAGCTCGTACTCTGAGCCGCGTACCTCCTCGAGCTTCGCCTGGTAAGCTCCGGCTGCCGGGTCGCCCTTGTACTGCCACTTTGCGAACCATTCTGCGGTATAGGCGTAGATTTTGTATTTTCTGCCCCCGGGCGTCGCGCCTTGACCTTTAAGGTAACGCTGCACAAGCCTGGCCTGGTGACTGAGCCGCCCCTCGTACTCCCGATCAAGAATCGCAGCCATCAGTTGAATGCGATGCTTGTCCCGGACCGGGTTGGGCGCTTTGGGCGCACCGGCTATGAGCTTCAGGTACTTCGTTACGAGGGGATTGTCGGATGTCTCGAACCGGGACCTGGCCATGAGGGTATCGATGTCCGGGTCCCGTCTGAGGCCAAGCTGATCGAGGATGAATGTGCACATATGTTCCGACAGCTCGGCCTGGACCCGGAACCAGCCGCCGATCTTCCCAATATCCCTGAACCAGACCTCCGGGCGTTTCTGCATGTCCTCGAATTTGGCCCTGGTGGGGGATTTTCCCTCGAAGCAATCCATGTTCTTGACCTCGTCCAGCAACTTATCACCCTTTCTGTTGCGGAAGACGACTTCAAAGAATTTATTAAGGTCAGGCTCGTTGACTGCATCAGCGCATTTCTTGAGCCACTCGAGTGAAATTCCGGCTCCAGCGGCGCACATCTGGCGGAGGACGGACATAAGGGTCGTGTTTTTTTCATAGATATCCCAGAGTCTGCCGCAGATTACCAAATCCTCGATCTGGCGAGTCTTCTCTGCTGCTATCGTTTGATTGAGGCTGAGGCTGATCATTTCTTCTTTCTCCAGATGGTCTTGGGGTTAAACTCAACGGACTTTCTTCCTGCCGTCGTCAGGAAGACTCTGAATCCGGGCCGGAATCTTGAGTATCGAGGTGTCATGCCGATCCATTTTCCATCTTCTTCCGGATAACCATCACGGAAACCAGGTATTCCATAAAACTCCGGTCATGAAGCCGCAGGGTCCAGGGAACTTCTTCTACCGAGAGAAGTTCCAGCACATCAACCGCGTTGGGATGGCCACCTCCGGACATAAGGGACCGCAGGATATCCGGGCTTGATCCCCGATGTCCTGAGCGCTGTGAGTGCCCTCCCAGCCAGGACTCCACGGGAGTGGCACCGGCATTCCAGTCGTAGGGGGTCGACAGGACGGCACTTCCACCCGGCTTCAGAATCCTGCCCATCTCCGCCAGGCAGTCATAGGGCGACCAGACGCAGTCCAAAACATTGAGGCTGATCCCGGCGGAAAAGGTCCGGTCGGCAAAAGGCAGGGCCGTCGCATCGCAGACCCAGAAATCAACCTGCTCCGCCCTTTCGAAGGCGGCCGGGAACCGCCGGCGCTCATAGACAATGCCGCCCCGGCGCTTGGGGTAGCAAACGCATCCGCTTTCGAGAATGGTCGCCGCTGTCTTCAGCATGCCGAAGTTCAAATCCATCCCGAGGACGATGTCATCGACCTGTTCTGCGAGTTCGAAACTCGTCCGGCCCACCGCGCAGCCGATATCGATGACCGGTCCCTCTGCCCGTCGCTCCGCGAGCGAAAACCCCCGCTGGAACAGTCTCCGGATCGAACCGGGCGGGCCGGGGCTTTGCTCCCCTTCGCCGGGGTCCAGATCCCCGTAGTGATCGAATACGTAAGTGCTGAGGTGCTGGCGCCGGGAATCAAAAGCCGATCCCGGACCGAAGCAGTCTCCCAGGAGGCTTTCCATCGGTTCGGTCAGATCGTCCCGGCAGAGAACCGGCAGGAAATTCTGGGAAACGTAGGCCCTCAGGTTGGCCAGCAGGATGGGGATGCCGTCCAGGACCGGATATTCACTGAGGCAGCCGGCGTTTGAACAGACGAGAATTCCTTCCCGAATTGACCCGTTTCCCTCCCTGAGGACCGATCCGATCTTCAGAGGGGATTCTTGTCCGGCGGCTCTGCACACCGGGCATAACGGCTGAAGAATCTCAAAATGGCGCAGTTTAATGAGGCTACCCTCCAATCATCACCGTCGGGCATCCGGGCGGAAGAATTTTTCCCGTGGGGCTTGGAATCGGAGCGACACAGGTCGGATGGGCCGTCTGATCATTGACCCGCGCAGCGGGCAAACCCCCGATCATGACGGTTGCAGATCCTTTGACCACGATCCCGGGCCCTCCGGGGATGCATCCTGGAAGGGTGCAGGGCGTGGTTGTGCTTGTCAGCCTTGCGGCGGGCTGATTACCGATGAGCACGGTGGGCATGCCGGTTATGATGGTCAGCGGAAGCGCCGGGTGCGGAACAGGCGTCGGGACAGGCGCCGGCGGATGGATGGGGGCGTGGCAGTGGGGCGCATCCTGCAGGACCATGTCACCCACGCGGGCGGCGGACGGCATGCTCTCTCCTCCTTGATCTTCGTAATTCCATGCGTTTCCTGCTCAGTTCAGGTGAATGATCTTTCCTTCGACACGGAGGTCGTCATCGCAGTGAAGATCCATCGTCTTCGCAGCGTCTATTTTCAGTGCCCCTTCGCTCCTGAGCACCGCTTCCTCTTGCGCATGAAGGTTTATTGTTCCGGCTTCCAGGGTAATGGACCGGGTCGATTCGAGCTTCAGTTGAGCCCCCCGGAGGGTAAATACGGGGCCCGCATCGGTCAGGCGGACCGTCAGAGAGATTTCTCCTCCCGATTCCACGATGGAGATAAGCTCCTCCTCGTCACCGCCATGAACGACGATCTGGCGCCCGGAGCGGAGCGGAATCCGCTCTACGGCATCCTGAGAGACATCTTCCAGGGGCTTGGGCTTCACAATGACCACGGTGTCTTTTACGCTCACGATCCGGCTCCCCTTTCAAGGCGATCGAAGAAACGATCAGGTTTTGGCGCCGTCTATGACGAGGGTCAGCCTGTTTCGATTATCCTCCCGCCGATAGCGGACATCATCCATCAACTGCTTGACGAGAAAAATCCCCAGCCCCCCGATTCGCCGTTCCTCCATATCGGCCGATACATCCGGATCGGGAACGGAAAAAATATCAAAGGGAACGCCGGAATCCACGACCTCGATCACAAGGCCCCGCTCAGGACAACATGTGCAGGTGATCTCGATGCTGCCTGTCGAATCATCATCCCTGTATGCATACTTGATAATGTTTACAAGGACTTCCTCCATGGCCAGTTCGAGTGTCCGGATTTTTTCCGGAGAAAATCCCTGTTTTCCGGCGAAGGAAGTCACGAAACCCATCAGCGCATAGAGGGATTCCATTGTTCCCGGCAATGTGATCGTTGAGGGCATGGTCATCCATTTGACCTATTTCAATGCATCTTCCCGGGTATCAAATATTTTGAACATCGTGGCGAATCCGGAAATTTGAAAGATATCCCTGACGGTTCCCCTCAGTCCGGAGAAGATCATCTTTCCCCCTCCGGGCTTCAATTTTTGCGCCGTTGCCAGAATGCTTCGCAGCCCTGCACTGCTAATATAATCAAGTCCGATGAAGTTGAGAAGAAAATTCTTTTCACCCCGGGCCACCTGCTCCGCAAGCGCCTTTTCGAATTCCGGTGCCGTAACGGCATCGATTCTGCCCGTGACGGATACAACGACCCAGTCTTTTTCTTTTTCTGACGCAATTTCCATGAAGATCACCCATTTTGTTCCAGGCTTCGGCCCTCTATTGTCAGGGACAAGTCATGAGAAGTCAATTCCCTTCGACAGGGACCGCTATCCCCTGTGGTGGAGATACCAGGAAAGCTGACGGCAGATTCCCCGGATAATCCGGACCTCCCTGGCGGAAAGGCGCATCCGGGAAAAGAGCCGCCGGATGTGCATCATCCAGTATTCGGGGTTTTCCGGGTTCAGAAAGCCGATTTCCTGCAAAAGGGCGCCGATGTGCCCGTACATTCCCTCGGTTTCCCGGGAAGAGGCCATTTTCGGGGTGAACCGCTCTGGAACCCCTATTTCCGCCATCGAAATTTCATAGCAGAGGATCATGACCGCATGAGACAGGTTGAGCGAGCGGAACCGCTCCGAGGTGGGGATGGAGACAACACTCTGGCAGTACCGCAGGTCCTCATTGGTCAACCCCGTATCCTCCGGGCCGAACAAAAGAGCCACGTCATTTTTTCTCGATAGTTCAACCACCTGCTCCGCCATATCCCTGGGCGACATCACCGGCCCCCGGGCAAGGCCCAGCCGGGCGGTCGTTCCGACGACATAGTGAAATCCGGAAAGGGCTTCCCCCAGGTCCCGGCAATAGACGATGGAATCGACGACATCTGCAGCCAGATGGGTGGACATCTGACGGATTTCCTCCTGCGGGTAATCCCGGTCACTCACCACCATCAGCCTCTCCACTCCCATGTTCTTGGCGCAGCGCGCCGCCGAGCCTATGTTTCCTGCATATTTCGGACGGTTTAAAACAACCGCGATATGCTCCTTATCCGCCGTTAACCGCATGCCCTGCAACACCTTTTGTTCTCTCTTCGTCCCTTGTTGACAGACCTTTTCCAATCGCATAGAAAGGAGGCAAATATGTAATCCTTTTTCACCCAAAAGAAAAGTTTTGAAATAAACCTTTGCCAACGATCCGCCTTCTTTTTATCCTGTCGACATGTTCGGGCCGTATCGTGCCGTCCGATCAATCCGGGTAGAGGAACTTTTTATTGGAACATTCATCGTCTTGCGACTTCAATACCGCCGGATCCGGGGGATTGACAAAACGCTTCAAAGAGTCGGCTGCCGGGCTGGGTGTCGTTCTCACCGATGAGCAGCTGCAGAATTTCCAGCGGTATTATCAGGAACTGGACCTGTGGAACTCCCGTTTCAACCTGGTGGCTTCCACGGAATCTGCGGAGGAAGTCTTTGTCAAACATTTCCTGGATTCCCTGACCCTGGTCCCCTTTCTCCCCCTTCCCGACGGACGCCTCCTGGACATCGGAACGGGTGGGGGATTCCCGGGGATTCCCTTGAAGATTGCCATCCCCGGTCTGAAGGTCACCCTGCTGGAGGCCTCCCGAAAAAAGGTGTCCTTCCTCAAATCCCTCTGCCGGATCCTGAAGCTGGAGGGAATGTCCATCCTCCAGGAACGTCTTGAAAGCCTGCTGAAAGAGGAGTCATCCAGGGTCTGCTTCGACATGGTGGTTTCCCGGGCCGCCCTGAAGCTTCCGCAATACCTTCAGGCGGCAGGCGGGCTGGTCTCCCCGTCCGGATTGATCTTTGCGATGAAGGGAGCCAATTACCGGACGGAACTGGATGACGTGTCGGATGTCCTGACCGACTGGAACCTGGTCTTGACCGATGTGCACACCCTGACCCTTCCCCGGGGGGGCGATTTCCGGGCGATCCTGATCTTCAAAAAGTTGCAGACCCATCTCACCTTCAGGGGCCCGGCGGCTACAAGGATTTGAAATCATGTGTATTATTCATAACTTACTATAAAGATTGACGAAAATACTCCTTCTAAAATAGATTTTTTTGTGTTAACGTCTCCACCTCTTACAGGATCATAAAATATTAAAACCGGTTTTGCTCCCATGCGAAAAGTGATATCCATTGCCAATCAAAAGGGGGGAGTGGGAAAAACCACGACAGCGATCAACCTCTCAGCGACTCTGGCTTCAGCCGAAAAAAAGACCCTCCTCATCGACTGCGACGCCCAGGGAAATGCCAGCAGCGGCGTGGGCATCAACAGGGAGCAGATTTCGGAGAAAAATCTCTACTCCGCCCTGATCAACAGGGTCCCGCTGCAGGAGGTGGTTGTCCCCACCTGCATCCCCTATCTCGATGCCGTAGCCGCCACTCAGGATCTGGTCGGGGTTGAGGTTGAATTCATTTCGATACAGGAGCGGGAAAAGCAGCTTCGAAGGCTGATCCGGGAATTGGATACGCAGTATGATTTTATCATCCTGGATTGTCCTCCTTCCCTGGGTTTTTTGACATTGAACGCCCTGGTGGCTTCATCCTCGGTCATTGTTCCCCTCCAATGCGAATATTTTGCGCTGGAAGGTCTGGGACAGCTCATGAGTACGCTGAAACTCGTCAAGACCCGCTTGAATCCGATGCTTTCCCTGGGAGGCATCCTGCTGACGATGTTTGATTCACGGAATCTTCTATCCCGGCGGGTCAGCGAAGATGTGCGCAGCCACTTCGGAGGCTCCGTGTTCAATACGGTGATCCCCAGGAATGTCCGTCTGTCCGAGAGCCCGAGCCACGGACTTCCGATCATTTACTATGACATCAAATCCCGCGGGGCGGTTTCCTACATGGAGCTTGCCCAGGAAGTTCTGAACAGCAAGAGGATCTGAATGCCGCCTAAAAACATTCTGGGCAAGGGATTGGGGGCCATTCTTCCCGATATCCTTGAAGACTTGAACGAACGGCCCTCCTTCATATTCTGCAGTGTGGAGGAGCTGATTCCCAACCGTTTTCAGCCCAGAAAGGAATTTGACGATGAAGAGCACCGGAATCTGGTGGAGTCCATTCGAACCAAGGGGCTGCTCCAGCCGGTCATTGTCCGGCCGCAGGAGGGAGGATACGAGATCATCGCCGGTGAACGCCGCTGGCGGGCCGCCAAGGAAGCCGGCTGCACGGAAATCCCCATCCTGATCCGGGACGTTCAGGATCTGGAACTGGCCGAACTGTCACTCATTGAAAATCTTCAGCGTTCGGCATTGAACGCCCTTGAAGAGGCAGAGGCCTATCACACGCTGATGGAGGTTTTCGGACTTTCCCAGGAGGAGATCTCCTCACGGGTGGGAAAAGACCGCTCCACGATCGCCAATACCCTGAGGCTGCTGAAGCTCGAGGATGAGATACGCAGGGCGCTGGTCGAAAAGCGGATTTCCCCGGGCCATGCGAGGGCTCTTCTGACACTGGCGACAAAAAAAGAGCGGCTGAAAGCCCTCGATGTCATCCTGAGCAAGAAGCTCAGCGTACGGGAAACGGAGCGCCTCGTTGCCAGGCCTCTGGAAAGGCCTCCCAAAAGGCCGCCAGACGATGAGGCCCGTCACCTGGAGGTGCTGGAAAAGGCCCTCTCCACCCGGCTCCGGACATCGGTCGTTATTCGACAAGGACGTAAAAAAGGCAGAATTGAGATTCGATATGCCTCTTCTGAAGAGCGGGACCGTCTGCTCGCCCTGTTAAATCCGCCGAAATGAATCGCGGAAAAGAGGAGACCACGGAGCCTCTTTCCCCGTAAGGAGTAAATTTTTCTCAACACTTATCAACACATGTTGATAAGTGT